>NZ_CP031848.1:0-2400000 GCF_003441595.1 Marinobacter sp. Arc7-DN-1
GCCCGCTACGTGCGGGGCGGGCCGATGCGCCCGAGTCAGTTGTCAAGGTTCCGGACCGACCAGAACGATGTCCTGTTCCGCTACCATGCGCACCGGGACAACCCGGATGGCGGACGTAAACGGTGCCGGAAGGAACGCCTGAGTACGGGCGAATTTGCCGGGCGGTTACTGCAGCATGTGCCCCGCAAGGGGCTGAACATTGTGCGCAGTTATGGTCTGTATGCGGTTGCCTGCCGGGGCAAGCTGGACCAGGCCCGGGCGGACGTGGGGCAAGCGCCGGTTCGCCAACCGAAGCCGGTTCGGTGGCAAGGTTATCTTGGCCGTTTTCCCGACAGTCAGAAGCAGACCCACTGCTCGGTCTGTGAGCGGCAACTGACACTGATGGCCCCCATTGCCCCTTCGAGGGCTCCGCCATGAGCTGTCGGGACTCAGGGATAACAGGGAATCACACCATGACAGGCGCCGTCGGTGGGGCGCTTGTCTTGCCGGTTGCCCGGAGATCGCAGAAAATCGACGCCATTCTCCTTCGCCCGTTTCGACCGGATCAGGCCCACGCCCTTAAACTGACCCGGAATCACAGAGCCTTTCCGCTGTTCCGGAGCCCCTTCCGGAAATCTGGCGTTTCAAATCCCCATAGGCTAGCCTGAGACCTCGAGTGCGGACCAGTCCAACAAGCCGATGAACCGATCCACAGGGGCCCGGTCGCGTGCCTGCCTTAGTTCGGGTGTGCCTGAGAGTTGGCGGGAGGTGGACGGTTATCTATATCGTTAAAGGCCTTACTCCGGTGTTCTTGGGTTTGGTGTTTTGCCGCGGCTTGGGTGGTTGCCTGCAGGCAGAAAACAGCCCTCAGTCTGGCAACGGTTTTGGCGGCCAATCAGAAGTTTAGGTCGGGGGGCAATCCGGCGCATTCCCTGGAGGAAATCCTCTCATACGGTGCTCTGGTTCCTGGCGGCATGAGTCAAGTTGGTACAAAGTATCCGGAGTGGGCATTCAGCATTGAGTGCCAATACAAAACAACGGGTAACCGGCCCCTTAACCAGTCGGTCAACCGGACGCCAAAAGCCGTACCGGCTTTTGGTTCCCTCCGCTTGCTGCTCCGGCGCCGGTGTAGCCTCAGCGTTAGCACCAAAAAAGTTCAGATATGGCAAAGGTTAAGAAAAGCTCACTCGGCTCAAAGAGAGCAAAGAAAGCCGCGAAGGCAGAGCGCAAAGGAAGTACCAGTGGGTCTTTATGAACGGTAAGCAAGTCAGAATTCAAGCGGGCCACCAACCGCGTGGATGGTGTATGCCTGTAGATCAGTTCATCCAGGGGAGAATGCTGATCCCGATCTGGCTCCATCAGAACGAGTTGTGGGAGCTGGATGCCAGTTGAAGACGCACTTTTTGGGCCCAGAGCCGTCTACCGAATTAGATGCAACAGAAGACGAAGACGGGATTACCATTTTGACTTTAGCCGCAGGTTGTTCAGTTGAGCAGTGCTAACCAGTCATTCCAGTTACGTTAACGGGCCTAACGGCCTCCACCGGACGGCCTTTTCTCCGCTTCGCTACGCAAAGGCCGCCGCTGAATATTGGCGTTAAACTTCTAAAGGCTGAGCGAGACTATCAAGAATGTACAGAGCCAGAGAGAGATAAAGTAACGTCGAGCACGATAATTTCCCCAAAATCACTGAAGAAAATTCGAACTCCGGGTAGGGAATCAAGAATGGAAGATAATGCAGATCCCGCGCAAAAGTTATTTAGTCGGCGACTTTGGCCCTACGTACAATATCTTGCATTGATATTCGTAGTACTGTTTAGTTTCATGGGGCCGCAATCCATCGTGGCATGGAAATTATCGTTTGTTGTTATGTTGCCCGCATATTTCCTAGCGAAGTACAAAACAGGTAAGATGCACTCAGATTATAATTCGGGGACTTTGTCAGACGCGCAAAATTTTCTTTACCGATCCGTTTACATAGTCGGGCACATCTGGATTGCGTGGACATTCGCATTTTTCTTATATTTTCCTTTCTACTTTTTTTTTGGGTATTCAGCAGACATAAGCGATATTTTTAATTAGTTTTTACATAAATTGTTTGCGATTTATTTGTTTGACGAGTTTAACAAGTCACGGAAGGCGGACGCGTGAGACGCGCCGCTTCGTTCAGCGTGTGTGCCGGGCATGGCACTAGACTTGTCGGGTGAAAGTCCCGATACCAGGTATTCGCGGAGCCGAAGGTTAGCGAAAGAGCAAGGGCGTCATCGCGAGGTGGGGTCTGAAGGAAGCTCAACGCAAATTGGCGGGGCGACGAACAGAAACTGGATATGAGGTGTGGCGTACTCGGGGCGAGCTGGCACGTGACAGCGAAGCCCTCCATCCGCAACTGGGGTGCGCTTTATAAATCCAGCGTCTACGCCATGAAAGTCTGGTGTCTTACCCCGGGAGGTCTGTAGCGTGTTGAGGGATCAACTGAGGGGTGAGCAATTGCCCCTGATCGCGTTGCAGAAGTCAGCAGAGGGCATAGTACATAGTACTGCGGCCTACTCGGCACGGTGTTGCATCGTGAAGTGAATAGCGGCAGGAAGGCCTGAACGGTTAAGAGGAGGAAGCCTTGCCTTGGTACTGCGGTATTGCACCAGACCTGGTGAAGCGGCGGTGGGCTTGGCAAGTGATTGGAACCCGGTTGGCACACTACCGATTCGGCTGTTTTGAATGGACGTTCATGACGTTGGCTCACCATGGTAGTGAATCAAAACAATTAACCGAACCGCCGTGGTACGTGACCCGTATGCCCGGTGGTGTGGGAGGGAGGCGCCGTGAGGCGCCTCCCTATCCCGATTAGGACCATGGGGGGAATATGAATCGCACGACCTATAAAGCATTTGAACTTCTGCCAATCCCTTATCAATTGGCAGACACCAATGAGTGGGTGGTTCGCGTGTCGATTGTTCGTCATCATGACGCAAGGGCAGAGTCACTCGAAAAGACTGTCAGCGCCAGCAAAAAAGTCAAAAGCCTCGGAGAAGCAGAGAGACTTTCACTGGAGTTTGGAAAGGAAGTAGTTGACGGAAAATACCCCAATATTTCCTTGGATGACCTTTCGTAGCTATAGTCGTTCTAGTTAGCGGTTAGGCAAGGATAGGAGAAAATTATGAAGATTGAAAAACTGCTTCTAATCGTATTTTTCTTTTTTGGCATTTCGGCAGCGGCTTCAGGCGCATGCCCTTATGATCAAAACTGCTTAAATAATCCTTATGGTGCTGGAAGTCCATATAAAGCTGATGGACTCAATAACCCCTATAGTCAATACGGCAGTCCGTATAGCAACAAATCTCATACCAACCCCTACGCAACAGATGCTCCTAAGCTTTACGATAGTCAAGGTAACTACCGCGGGCGGCTTAGCAATAACCCATACGATCCAGATTCAACATCTAATCCTTATGGAAGGTATGGAAGCCCCTATTCCCCAGACAGCATCAATAACCCCTATGGGGCAGGGAATCCTTACTCAAATGACCCAATTTACGTTGTGCCGTCGAGGTAATGCTCTCTACACCAGTAGCGCTTGTAGCGCCGCGCGCAACAAACCAACCGCTGCGCATCGCGTTAGGGCCACTCAGAAGGAGCGCCCAAGGGAGAGAACTGAATGATAGGGAATATTGTTGTTAATGCCATCTTGGTGGCGATTCTCTTCGCGGCATATAGCTGGACACCGTGGGCGAGTCTGGTCTTGGCAACATTGTCCGCACTCGCTTTTAGCCATATCTTTATTTTTGATCGGGCTTTTCTCGAGGAAATCGCCAAGCAGGGAATAGATAGGCTGTCGTTGCTTATTGGTGCCGGGCTTTCATACGTTGGTGTCATTGTGTCCGTAGTAGCCCTGCTGGAAGCGTGATGATAGATAGGGTCCTGCTATCAAGGTTGCAGCCCTAACCATTCATTCCAGTTCGTTCCGGCCCTGAAGGGCCTCCACCGGACGGCCTTTTCTCCGCTTCGCTACGCAAAGGCCGCCGCTGAATATTGGCGTTGAACTAGCCGCGCAAGCGCGGGGAGCGCGCCTGAGATCTTTGTTGATCATCGATTACTGAGTAGGGTTTTCAAGGATGAAGACGATACTACAAGAGGTGATGGGCCGGGGGTATCCGGCCCTGGCGGAGAAGACGCCTCTGCCACCGCATGTTCATCGCGCGGCCAGGGCGATGGTGCTGTGCCGCACGGCGGCACTGGGCGGTCACATACAGGGCTGCCCCGAGGGGCATGTCCAGCGGGTCTGGTACAACTCCTGCCGCCACCGCAGTTGCCCGCAATGCAACCGGATTCAGCTTGAGCGTTGGCTGGAGGGCCAGAAGTCACGCCTGATTGATCACCCCCATCGCCATGTGATCTTTACCCTGCCGCACGAATTGCATCCGTACTGGCGCCGCAACACCGACCGGATGACTCGCTGGTTGTTCCAGTCCGTGCGAGAGACGCTGATGTGTTTTTTGAGCGATCCGGCGTACCTGGGGGCCCAACCTGGCATTCTGAGCGTTTTGCACACCTGGGGGCGGTCGCTCACGTTGCACCCCCATATTCATTGCGCCATTACCGAGGGTGGTCTGGACGATCAGGGGCTGTGGCGGTTGCCGGTCAGGAACTGTTTTCTGCCGATCCGGGCGGTCATGTTCAAGTATCGTGGGCACTTCCTGGCGCAGCTGAAATCCGCCGTGGATTGCGGGGAGTTGTCGCTACCGGACGGTGAGACACCGACGAGCAGCCACAACCTGTTTAACCGATTGGGACGTAAGCCCTGGAATGTGAACCTTCGAGAGCGTTATGACAACGCGGAAGGCGTGGTGGAATACCTGGCCCGCTACGTGCGGGGCGGGCCGATGCGCCCGAGTCAGTTGTCAAGGTTCCGGACCGACCAGAACGATGTCCTGTTCCGCTACCATGCGCACCGGGACAACCCGGATGGCGGACGTAAACGGTGCCGGAAGGAACGCCTGAGTACGGGCGAATTTGCCGGGCGGTTACTGCAGCATGTGCCCCGCAAGGGGCTGAACATTGTGCGCAGTTATGGTCTGTATGCGGTTGCCTGCCGGGGCAAGCTGGACCAGGCCCGGGCGGACGTGGGGCAAGCGCCGGTTCGCCAACCGAAGCCGGTTCGGTGGCAAGGTTATCTTGGCCGTTTTCCCGACAGTCAGAAGCAGACCCACTGCTCGGTCTGTGAGCGGCAACTGACACTGATGGCCCCCATTGCCCCTTCGAGGGCTCCGCCATGAGCTGTCGGGACTCAGGGATAACAGGGAATCACACCATGACAGGCGCCGTCGGTGGGGCGCTTGTCTTGCCGGTTGCCCGGAGATCGCAGAAAATCGACGCCATTCTCCTTCGCCCGTTTCGACCGGATCAGGCCCACGCCCTTAAACTGACCCGGAATCACAGAGCCTTTCCGCTGTTCCGGAGCCCCTTCCGGAAATCTGGCGTTTCAAATCCCCATAGGCTAGCCTGAGACCTCGAGTGCGGACCAGTCCAACAAGCCGATGAACCGATCCACAGGGGCCCGGTCGCGTGCCTGCCTTAGTTCGGGTGTGCCTGAGAGTTGGCGGGAGGTGGACGGTTATCTATATCGTTAAAGGCCTTACTCCGGTGTTCTTGGGTTTGGTGTTTTGCCGCGGCTTGGGTGGTTGCCTGCAGGCAGAAAACAGCCCTCAGTCTGGCAACGGTTTTGGCGGCCAATCAGAAGTTTAGGTCGGGGGGCAATCCGGCGCATTCCCTGGAGGAAATCCTCTCATACGGTGCTCTGGTTCCTGGCGGCATGAGTCAAGTTGGTACAAAGTATCCGGAGTGGGCATTCAGCATTGAGTGCCAATACAAAACAACGGGTAACCGGCCCTTAACCAGTCGGTCAACCGGACGCCAAAAGCGTACCGCTTTTGGTTCCCTCCGCTGCGCTCCGGCGCCGGTTACCTCAGCGTTAGCACCAAAAAGTTCAGATATGGCAAAGGTTAAGAAAAAGCTCACTCCGGCTCAAAAGAGAGCAAAGAAAGCCGCGAAGGCAGAGCGGCAAAGGAAGTACCAGTGGGTCTTTATGAACGGTAAGCAAGTCAGAATCAAGCGGCCACCAACCGTGGATGGTATGCCTGTAGATCAGTTCATCCAGGAGAATGCTGATCCGATCTGGCTCCATCAGAACGAGTTGTGGGAGCTGATGCCAGTTGAAGACGCACTTTTTGGCCCAGAGCCGTCTACCGAATTAGATGCAACAGAAGACGAAGACGGATTACCATTTTGACTTTAGCCGCAGGTGTTCAGTTGAGCAGTGCTAACCAGTCATTCCAGTACGTTACGGGCCTAACGGCCCTCCACCGGACGGCCTTTTCTCCGCTTCGCTACGCAAAGGCCGCCGCTGAATATTGGCGTTAAACTTCTAAAGGCTGAGCGAGACTATCAAGAATGTACAGAGCCAGAGAGAGATAAAGTAACGTCGAGCACGATAATTTCCCCAAAATCACTGAAGAAAATTCGAACTCCGGGTAGGGAATCAAGAATGGAAGATAATGCAGATCCCGCGCAAAAGTTATTTAGTCGGCGACTTTGGCCCTACGTACAATATCTTGCATTGATATTCGTAGTACTGTTTAGTTTCATGGGCCGCAATCCATCGTGGCATGGAAATTATCGTTTGTTGTTATGTTGCCCGCATATTTCCTAGCGAAGTACAAAACAGGTAAGATGCACTCAGATTATAATTCGGGGACTTTGTCAGACGCGCAAAATTTTCTTTACCGATCCGTTTACATAGTCGGGCACATCTGGATTGCGTGGACATTCGCATTTTTCTTATATTTTCCTTTCTACTTTTTTTTTGGGTATTCAGCAGACATAAGCGATATTTTTAATTAGTTTTTACATAAATTGTTTGCGATTTATTTGTTTGACGAGTTTAACAAGTCACGGAAGGCGGACGCGTGAGACGCGCCGCTTCGTTCAGCGTGTGTGCCGGGCATGGCACTAGACTTGTCGGGTGAAAGTCCCGATACCAGGTATTCGCGGAGCCGAAGGTTAGCGAAAGAGCAAGGGCGTCATCGCGAGGTGGGGTCTGAAGGAAGCTCAACGCAAATTGGCGGGGCGACGAACAGAAACTGGATATGAAGGTTGGCGTACTCGCGGGCGAGCTGGCACGTGACAGCGAAGCCCTCCATCCGCAACTGGGGGTGCGCTTTATAAATCCAGCGTCTACGCCATGAAAGTCTGGTGTCTTACCCCGGCGAGGTCTGTAGCGTGTTGAGGGATCAACTGAGGGGTGAGCAATTGCCCCTGATCGCGTTGCAGGAAGTCAGCAGAGGGCATAGTTACATATACTGCGGCCTACTCGCACGGTGTTGGCATCGTGAAGTGAATAGCGGCAGGAAAGGCCTGAACGGTTAAGAGGAGGAAGCCTTGCCTTTGTACTGCGGTATTGCACCAGACCTGGGTGAAGCGGCGGTGGGCTTGGCAAGTGATTGGAACCCCGGGTTGGCACACTACCGATTCGGCTGTTTGAATGGACGTTCATGACGTTTGGCTCACCATGGTAGTGAATCAAAACAATTAACCGAACCGCCGTGGTACGTGACCGTATGCCCGAGTGGTGTGGGAGGGAGGCGCCGTGAGGCGCCTCCCTATCCCGATTAGGACCATGGGGGGAATATTGAATCGCACGACCTATAAAGCATTTGAACTTCTGCCAATCCCTTATCAATTGGCAGACACCAATGAGTGGGTGGTTCGCGTGTCGATTGTTCGTCATTCATGACGCAAGGGCAGAGTCACTCGAAAAGACTGTCAGCGCCAGGCAAAAAAGTCAAAAGCCTCGGAGAAGCAGAGAGACTTTCACTGGAGTTTGGAAAGGAAGTAGTTGACGGAAAAATACCCCAATATTGTCCTTGGATGACCTTTCGTAGCTATAGTCGTTCTAGTTAGCGGTTAGGCAAGGATAGGAGAAAAATTATGAAGATTGAAAAAACTGCTTCTAATCGTATTTTTTCCTTTTTTGCATTTCGGCAGCGGCTTCAGGGCGCATGCCCTTATGATCAAAACTGCTTAAATAATCCTTATGGTGCTGGAAGTCCATATAAAGCTGATGGACTCAATAACCCCTATAGTCAATACGGCAGTCCGTATAGCAACAAATCTCATACCAACCCCTACGCAACAGATGCTCCTAAGCTTACGATAGTCAAGGTAACTACCGCGGGCGGCTTAGCAATAACCCATACGATCCAGATTCAACATCTAATCCTTATGGAAGGTATGGAAGCCCCTATTCCCCAGACAGCATCAATAACCCCTATGGGGCAGGGAATCCTTACTCAAATGACCCAATTTACGTTGTGCCGTCGAGGTAATGCTCTCTACACCAGTAGCGCTTGTAGCGCCGCGCGCAACAAACCAACCGCTGCGCATCGCGTTAGGGCCACTCAGAAGGAGCGCCCAAGGGAGAGAACTGAATGATAGGGAAATATTGTTGTTAATGCCATCTTGGTGGCGATTCTCTTCGCGGCATATAGCTGGACACCGTGGGCGAGTCTGGTCTGGCAACATTGTCCGCACTCGCTTTTAGCCATATCTTATTTTTTGATCGCGGCTTTTCTCGAGGAAATCGCCAAGCAGGGAATAGATAGGCTGTCGTTGCTTATTGGTGCGGGCTTTCATACGTTGGTGTCATTGTGTCCGTAGTAGCCCTGCTGGAAGCGTATGATAGATAGGGTCCTGCTATCAAGGGTTGCAGCCCTAACCATTCATTCCAGTTCGTTCCGGGCCCTGAAGGGCCTCCACCGGACGGCCTTTTCTCCGCTCGCTACGCAAAGGCCGCCGGCTGAATATTGGCGTTGAACTAGGCCGCGCAAGCGCGGGGGAGCGCGCCTGAGGATCTTGTTGATCATCGATTACTGAGTAGGGGTTTTCAAGGATGAAGGACGATACTACAAGAGGTGATGGGCCGGGGGTATCCGGCCCTGGCGGAGAAGACGCCTCTGCCACCGCATGTTCATCGCGCGGCCAGGGCGATGGGGTGCTGTGCCGCACGGCGGCACTGGCGCGTCACATACAGGGCTGCCCCGAGGGGCATGTCCAGCGGGTCTGGTACAACTCCTGCCGCCACCGCAGTTGCCCGCAATGCAACCGGATTCAGCTTGAGCGTTGGCTGGAGGGCCAGAAGTCACGCCTGATTGATCACCCCCATCGCCATGTGATCTTTACCCTGCCGCACGAATTGCATCCGTACTGGCGCCGCAACACCGACCGGATGACTCGCTGGTTGTTCCAGTCCGTGCGAGAGACGCTGATGTGTTTTTTGAGCGATCCGGCGTACCTGGGGGCCCAACCTGGCATTCTGAGCGTTTTGCACACCTGGGGGCGGTCGCTCACGTTGCACCCCCATATTCATTGCGCCATTACCGAGGGTGGTCTGGACGATCAGGGGCTGTGGCGGTTGCCGGTCAGGAACTGTTTTCTGCCGATCCGGGCGGTCATGTTCAAGTATCGTGGGCACTTCCTGGCGCAGCTGAAATCCGCCGTGGATTGCGGGGAGTTGTCGCTACCGGACGGTGAGACACCGACGAGCAGCCACAACCTGTTTAACCGATTGGGACGTAAGCCCTGGAATGTGAACCTTCGAGAGCGTTATGACAACGCGGAAGGCGTGGTGGAATACCTGGCCCGCTACGTGCGGGGCGGGCCGATGCGCCCGAGTCAGTTGTCAAGGTTCCGGACCGACCAGAACGATGTCCTGTTCCGCTACCATGCGCACCGGGACAACCCGGATGGCGGACGTAAACGGTGCCGGAAGGAACGCCTGAGTACGGGCGAATTTGCCGGGCGGTTACTGCAGCATGTGCCCCGCAAGGGGCTGAACATTGTGCGCAGTTATGGTCTGTATGCGGTTGCCTGCCGGGGCAAGCTGGACCAGGCCCGGGCGGACGTGGGGCAAGCGCCGGTTCGCCAACCGAAGCCGGTTCGGTGGCAAGGTTATCTTGGCCGTTTTCCCGACAGTCAGAAGCAGACCCACTGCTCGGTCTGTGAGCGGCAACTGACACTGATGGCCCCCATTGCCCCTTCGAGGGCTCCGCCATGAGCTGTCGGGACTCAGGGATAACAGGGAATCACACCATGACAGGCGCCGTCGGTGGGGCGCTTGTCTTGCCGGTTGCCCGGAGATCGCAGAAAATCGACGCCATTCTCCTTCGCCCGTTTCGACCGGATCAGGCCCACGCCCTTAAACTGACCCGGAATCACAGAGCCTTTCCGCTGTTCCGGAGCCCCTTCCGGAAATCTGGCGTTTCAAATCCCCATAGGCTAGCCTGAGACCTCGAGTGCGGACCAGTCCAACAAGCCGATGAACCGATCCACAGGGGCCCGGTCGCGTGCCTGCCTTAGTTCGGGTGTGCCTGAGAGTTGGCGGGAGGTGGACGGTTATCTATATCGTTATGAGTAGGGAATATGGAAGAACTTCTCCGTCAAATTGAACATTCTATAGAAAACGGCACGTACCTTTTGGGCCTGTATGTAGCCCTCGCGCTGCCGGACATTTGCGGGGCATTGGAATCACACAACGGTGTGGCAAATGGAAACAGGTACAAAGCATGGTTCAATAAGTGGGTATCCCACAAATACGATGGCCAGCTAACTGGCGAACAATGCTACGCCTATCGTTGTGGGATCTTACATCAGGGACGGGCCAACCATAACAACCTCGGTTACTCCCGGATTATTTTTCTGGAACCGGGGTCAAATATGACCTTGCACCGAAATACGCTAAACGACGCATACAATATCGATCTGAAAATATTCTGTAGCGACATCGTGTCTGGAGTTCAGGATTGGCTCAAAACCATGGATGGCCACGTCAGTTTTCAGAAGAACTATGACCATTTTATGAAAAGACACGAGAATGGGCTCGCGCCCTACATCGTAGGTGTGCCGGTAATCGGCTAATCTCATAACCAGTGCAGGCACGGCGACGCCCATTACATTGCGCCTTCGGCTCCATTCCATGGGCGCGCATGCTGCAAGCGTTAATTGCGACATGAAGTTGCATAAGTATATGTTGTAATTCGAGTTATTTTCGTAGTTGTTGGCTCTGCGCACCATTGGCCCACCCAACAGAGAAGTACTCGAAAGCGCAACCTGGTGTTCTACCACCAGTATCCTACCCACCATGCGAAACGGATTTGGTATGAAGCGTTGGGGACAATGAACCCTGTTAAGAGGAACCGTGAGGGGAATCGGAACTGCCAGTGCCAGGCGGTCGGGGGCTAGGATGGAGCGATAGGATGAACGTAAGTGAAGAATCGTTGACGTTCCGTGAGATGCCAGATCTGCCAAAGGCGCTGACAGGCAGTCACCAAAAGGTAAGCAATCTCGGTCGTCGCCTTGATAACGTGGGCGGCGCGTAGACACCG
Source organism: Marinobacter sp. Arc7-DN-1 (assembly GCF_003441595.1). Lineage (NCBI taxonomy): Bacteria > Pseudomonadati > Pseudomonadota > Gammaproteobacteria > Pseudomonadales > Marinobacteraceae > Marinobacter > Marinobacter sp. Arc7-DN-1. The sequence goes on from NZ_CP031848.1 coordinate 11,411, forward strand.
CATTGCCGGGATACAGATTCCATCTACGTCGCTCGTAAAGGTGCTTATGCAGAACATGGCAATGTCGTAGAGCCTTCAGGGAGGAAGAAGGTAACCCGTAAGGGAGCCGGTGACTCTGCGTCGATGAGATGGGGGAAAAAGCGAAGGGTTTCCTGTAATGGGAGGCATACGGATTCGAACTTTGTCCGGCACGAAAGTGAGCCCACGTCCCCTCGGTGCTTTGTTGCGAGAGAGCTGACAGAATCGATTTCATGAAGGAACGACAAATGATCGCCGCCACGGCGAGTGCACCTTCAACCGACGCCCAACGCTGGCAGTCCATAGACTGGCCGGCGATGGAAAAGCGCGTTTATCGACTGCAAGTGCGTATCGCAAAATCTATCCGCGAGCAGCGGTGGGGTAAGGCGCGAGCCCTGCAACATCTGCTATCGCGCTCGTTTGCGGCAAAGCTGATCGCCGTCAGACGGGTCATATCCAATAAAGGAAGCCGCACGGCAGGTGTTGACGGAGAGCGGTGGACCGCTCCCGGGCAATACTGGCGGGCGGCGCAACAACTAAGGACAGCCGGTTATCAGGCGCAACCACTGCGCCGGATCTATATCCCGAAAAAGAACGGTGACCGCCGTCCTTTGGGGATACCCACCCTTCATGACCGGGCGATGCAAGCCCTCTATGCTCTTGGGCTTAACCCCATTGCGGAAACCACGGGAGACAAACACTCTTACGGTTTCAGGGAAAAACGCAGCCTGCACGATGCTTGCAAACAGGGCTTCATTATACTGGCCCAGAAAACCGCGGCCCAGTGGGTTCTGGAGGCAGACATCAAAGCCTGCTTCGACCGCATCAGTCATGACTGGTTGTTGACGCATATCCCGCTGCCCAGGCGGGTGTTAGGGCAGTGGCTTAAATCGGGGTACTTGGACAAGGAAGCACGCTACGAGACGGAAGACGGCACCCCGCAAGGTGGCATTATCTCGCCCACCCTCTGCAACATGACACTGGATGGCCTGGAAGATCTGGTTGTGCCGGCGTCCCGCAGTCAGGGGCGCAGCAAACTGCATATCATTCGATATGCGGACGACTTTATCATCACCGGGACCACCCCCGCCATTCTGGAGCACGAAGTCCGGCCCAAGGTCGAGCGCTTTCTGGCGGAGCGTGGGCTACAGTTGTCAGTAGAGAAAACACGTTTAAGTCATATTGATCAGGGTTTCAACTTTCTGGGCTTTCACTTCAAGAAGTACCGGAAAACCCTGCTGATCCAGCCCGAGGACGGCAAGACCGGAGAAGTGCTGGCGAAAGTGCGAGGGGTGTTAAAGAAATACCGAGGCATCCCCTTCCATGCTCTGCTGGCCAAACTCAATGCCGTGATCCGGGGCTGGGCCTATGCGTACCGACACGTGGTAGCGAAACAACGCCTGAGTTACGTCGATGACAGGATCTACCCACTGGTGAAAAAGTGGCTACAACGGGAACACCGATCCAAGACGTGGGCATGGATAAGGAAACGCTACCGGGGTTGCTTCAAGGGTCGCATAGAGTATGGGTGCCACTACCCGACAACATCGGGCATGAAACTCATACGCTTGTTCAAGGCTGGAGACTTACCGATCCGGTATCACAGCAAAGTTCGCAGTGACGCCAATCCTTATGACCTGGCCGACAGCGACTACTATAAGGCGAGAACCGCAAGGCAGCGAATGCACGCGCGCCGGGACCGAGTCTTCTTGAACAGCTCGTCCTACGAGAAACTGGCCGCCTGAATGGATGCGTTATTGGATGTGAATAGGTGGGTCGCCTGGGCGGCCTTTAAAGGGCTTGAGCTGTATGATGGGAAACTATCACGTACAGTTCTTATGGGGCGAAGGGCCGGAAGGCCCTTAGCTACCAGGTGTATAGGAAATCGTATGGGTGACTTTACGTTCCAAGGTGGCCGTAGCGGAGTGATCTCGGGGGAAATTGAAGGGCGGACGGGCCACATAGCTTGGGAAATGCTCATCGGTGAGGTCAACTTTGTTATATATCGCGGCACAGGATATTGGCCGGGTAAGCAGAAGGTGAGAATGTCCGAGTCCGAAGAAGCTCACTTTTTAGAAGAATTCGCGCGCTGGGCACAGCCAAAAAACTTCAAATATGATGTGGATTAACCGGTGTCCGGAAACAATACATAACAACTCAATCAACCGAACCGCCGTGGTACGTGATCCGTATGCCCGGTGGTGTGGGGGGAGCGGGGCTGTGAGGCCTCGCCCTATCCCGATTAAATGACCCTGCGCTGTTTTTCTCCCGAGATCAAAGGCTTCACCTCCCTGCGATACCGACGCAATGCGTTACAATTTAGTGTGTATTGTGTGTAAAAATCTTGATTTTCGTGTGTTGCGTGTGTAAACTCTACCTGTTATTTTGATTAAGAACCCGCTTATGGATAGTCGGAAACTTGTCAAGATGATCGAAGCAGATGGTTGGCAGCTCATTCGAACGAGGGGGAGCCATCAGCAGTTCAAGCACCCAGAAAAGCTTGGACTGGTGACGATTCCCCACCCGAAGAAAGATCTTCCGACTGGCACTGTTAAGAGCATCTTGAAGCAAGCCGGGCTTTAAAGCCCGGCCGCTTTTCCGAGCCAATTGGGGGGTAAATTCAAAAAAGGAGGGAAGCGCGAGGTGATTGAGACACGCGCAACTTTAAAATTCATCAACTAAATACGTTGAATTGACTGTTAACTTAAGCGAAGTAAATTGTCATTTAATAAATAGACCTTTAAATGAAATCTAAGTGGAGTGTGGAGGTGGTGATATGTTTTATCCCATCCTGATCCAACAAGAAGGGGACAGTGCCTACGGTGTGATTGTGCCGGATCTTCCCGGCTGTCACTCTGCAGGAGATACCTTTAATGAAGCAGTAGAAAATGCAGCAGAAGCGATTGATTTTCACATGGAAACCATGGCGGAAGAGGGGATAGAGATTCCGGCCGCCAGTGATCTGGGAGAGCTAACAGGTAATCCGAATTACGCCAACGGCGTTTGGGTAATGGTTCAAGTGGATGTGGTTCGTTATCTTGGCACAGCCCAACGAATCAATATCTCGCTGCCGAATCGCCTGATTACTCAGATCGACCGCTTCGTTGATACACATAAGGACTACAAGGATCGATCGAAGTTCTTAGCAGATGCTGCAATGAAGATATTGCAGCACGTTTGATCTTCGATCATCTTAGTAGATAAAAAGCCCCGCAATTTGTGGGGCTTTTTATTATAGATATAGTGTCATTCTGAGATCTAAAACGATTGCCGATTTTTTATCCTGCAATTTTTTTGTCGCAATATGATAATTTGTTCTTTAGTTTAACAAATGCATTAAGTTTGTTTCGGCCCGATGGGCTGGATCCGATAGAGAAGACACTCCGGTTGTTCACGATCGACTGATGGAACGGGTGCTGGAGAGGGACAACCTGCGCCGTGCCTTCCGACTGTACTCGACCGCCTGATGTGTCGCCGATTGAAATTGACGGTAAACGAGGACAAGAGCGCGGTTGGTCGCCCCTGGGAGCGAGTGTTCCTGGGGTTCACGTTCACCCGTCAAGGTCGGGACAAGCGCCGCAAGGTGAGTGACGATGCGATCACGCAGTTCAAGAATCGTGTCCGGAAAATCACCCGGCGAACGCGGGGTCGAACCATGCAAACGGTGATTGACGAGTTGGCGGTGTACCTGAGGGGCTGGAAAGGCTACTACGGTTTTGCGCAAGTGAAATCGCCGATCCAGGATCTGGAAAAGTGGGTGCGGCGCAAGCTCCGGTGCTATCACCTGAAGCAATGGGGACGATCCGGCTACCGCCAGTTGCGCAAGCGCGGAGTGAGTGTAAGACTGGCCTGGAATACGGCCAAGTCGGCTCATGGTCCGTGGCGTTTGAGCCGGAGTCCGGGGTTGGCGCAAGCCTTGCCCCGACAGTATTTCCTGTCGCTGGGGCTGCCGGATCTTGTTGAGCGTTGAACAACTCAATCAACCGAACTGCCGTGGTACGTGATCCGTATGCCCGGTGGTGTGGGGGGAGCGGGGCCGTGAGGCCTCGCCCTATCCCGATTATGCCCTAAATCAGATGCCCTTCAGGCAACATGCGTTTGTGTAGGATGCGGATAATTTCAACAACATCGTCGGTGGCTAGCCGATAAAAGATGATGTGGCTTCCCTGAGGGTACTGCCGGTAGCCTAGACTTATCTCATCGCAGGCTTGCCCCAGGTTTGGATTTTCACCCAGAAGGTGGAAGCATTGATCGAACTGAAGAATATAGTGGTTTCGTTGATCCCGGCCCCATTCACGCTCCGTGTATAGGGCAATTGATTTGAGGTCAGCCTTGGCTTTCCTGGAAAGCTTGAAACTTGGCATCAGCGCCCTTCGTTGTCCAGTTCACGAATAAACGAGTCATAGGAGTAGTCTTCGAAACCACTGTCCTCGCCTTCCTTGAGCAATTTACGAAGTGTAGTCAGGCGGGTTTCAGACTCTTCAAGCAGGCGCAATGCGGCACGAACGACCTCGCTGGTTGAGCTGTATCGGCCATTTTTGAGCTGTTCTGCAATAAACGCATCAAAATGTTGGCCTAAAGTGATGCTGGTGTTCTTTTGCATGATGCCACCTCGCTAGTACCAATAATTGGTATATTTTGGTCCAGGTGGCATAACAATGCAATCCACGCGACAAGCGCGTGATTGCGGGCGTTATAACGGCTCTTTCAGGCCTGCATTGCAGGCATGCTAAACTTTGTCAGTAGACTGAAATGCATGATGAGGTCCCCAAAGATGAAGCTTGAGCAAGTTATTGAAGAGACAAAGGTTCTCTCAGCAAATGATCGGGCTTTGCTTGCCCATTGTCTGATATCCAGTCTTGAAACCCAGCACGACGAGGGTGTTGATGCGGCGTGGTCGGCCCTCGCTGAGCAGCGAATTGATGAACTCGAAGCTGGCAATGTCCAGGCTGTGTCGTGGGATGAAATTAAAAACCAGCTCAAGCGCTCTCCTTAATGGCTGAACTGAATTTTCATCCTTCGATTTATCAAGAAGTCCAGGAAGCGTACTCATGGTATGAGCAGCAGGCGGCTGGCCTTGGAGAAGTTTTCATCGGAGAGCTGGAGGCTGCCTGTGAATCGATACGGTCACTGCCAGAAACGTGGCCCAAATTCGGCAAGCGAACCCGCAGATTTCTGCTGACAAAATTTCCCTACGCCGTTGTCTACACGCCTTCCACTTCAACTTGCCATGTAGTTGCAGTTGAACTAAACCGCTTCGCGGTAGCGAGTAAGCCGGGGAGTTTCCCGCGAGATCAGGTGGATTGACGGATACTTTTGATGAGCCCAGGTGGGCTTTTCAGAAGAGGAGAATCCGTCATGACACCGTTACGTCAGACCATGATCCAGGCCATGTGCCAACATGGCTTTTCCCCCCGAACCCAGCAAAGTTATCTGTACGTTGTAACCGAGCTGGCTCGATACTACCGGCGCTCGCCGGATCAACTGCAAGTCGATGACCTGCAGGTCTATTTCAACTACCTGGTCCAGGAGCGCGCCCTGTCACCAGCCAGTTGTCGCCTCTACCTACACGGCATCCGGTTTTTGTACCTGCAAGTGCTGCACTGGGCGCATTTCGATGTGACGCTGGTCTTACCCAAGCGCCCCCAGCGCATTCCGGAATTGCTGACCCGTCAGGAAGTCTCTCGCCTACTAGCGGGCGTCTCCAACCCCAAGCATCAGGCGTTGCTGTCCATCATCTATGGCTGTGGCTTGCGAGTCAGTGAAGCGGTGGCATTGCAGGTGAAGGACCTTGATGGGGAACGTCATCTGCTTCGGGTTGCCCAGGGCAAGGGAGCCAAGGACCGGATGGTGCCTCTGGCACCGGGACTGCTCCAGGTGCTTCGTCAATATTGGCGGATTCGTCGTCCCATGCCGTGGTTATTTCCCAGTGATTTGCTGCCAGACAAGCACCTTCATATCACCACGCCCCAGAAGGTGTTCCATCAGGCCAAGAGAGCCAGTGGCATTCACAAACGTGGAGGCATTCATGTCTTGCGCCATGCTTACGCCACCCATCAGTTAGAGCAGGGCGTTCCCCTCCATGAGTTGCAACGGCTGCTGGGGCATAGCGACCTGCGCAGCACACAACGGTATCTGCATTGGCTGCCGGGCGTGACACCCCAAAACCGTGGACCTGTCGACCTGATTGCAGGTCTGGGAGGTGGATGATGGCCAGTTCACTAACCGTCCAGACAATTCTGGACCAGTTCCTCCCCGATGAGCCACTGGACGGCCATCGCCGCAAGGTCTGTGCCCGGTTAACCGGGTGCCGGACGGCCCGCATGGGCGGTATGGAGATGCAGTGTGATCACTGCAAGGCCCGCTCCGTCTGTTATTACGGCTGCCGGGATCGGCACTGTCCGCAGTGCCAGGGCCGTGCCAGCCAGCGATGGAGTGACCGGCAAAGGGCGTTGTTGTTACCGGTACCCTACTTCCATCTGGTGTTTACATTGCCCCATACCCTGAATGGCTGGGTTCAACTGCATCCCGAGGTACTCTACCGCTGCCTCTTCCAGGCCGTCTGGAATACGCTCAATCAGTTCGGCCGCAATACGCAGCATCTGCAGGGCGAACTGGGCATGACGGCGGTGCTGCATACATGGGGGCAGAACCTGAGTCGCCATGTTCATGTGCATTGTCTAATCCCTGGAGGTGTACTGACAGGCAGGGGTGAATGGCACAGAGCAAAGAGCCACTACCTGTTCCCGGTGCGGGCATTATCACGGCGTTTTCGCGGGCGAATGGTGTCGTTGCTCAGAGCGTCGTCGAACGCTGGTGAGTTGCATCGGGTGACCAACAGCGGTGAGGTTGATGACGTGCTCAACGGCCTGATGCGACAAGAGTGGGTTGTCTACACCCGGCATTGCCTGAACCAGGCTGAGTCCGTAGTGGATTATCTGGCTCGTTACACTCACCGGATTGCCATCAGCAACGGGCGGTTGTTGTCGATGGAAGGTGACCGGGTCTCGTTCCGATACAAGGATTACCGGGATCAAGGACGGCTAAAGACCCAGTGGCTGGAAGGGCGGGAGTTCGTCAGGCGGTTCCTGATGCACATTCTGCCAAAAGGGTTCATGCGCATCCGCCACTTTGGTTACCTGAGTAACCGAACGCGACGACAAAAGTTGGCTGTTATCCGGCAGTGTCTGTTGCAGCCACCCCAACCAGAGACAAACCGAGTGAACCAGGAACCCCATCGTTGTTGGCCTTGCCCGCGCTGCGATGAGGGTCTGGTTCACATGGTTCGTCAGATCCCGCGCTTCAGAATAGTAGCCGTGCCAACCGGCTAGCCCGCACGCGGCTCTTGATCTGGCGGGTGATCGCTTACAGTTCCTTGTGAGCTGGGCCCGTGTGCGGCTTGAGACTGGAAAATGCGGCATCTGCGGGGTAGTCTGAGTTAAATCACCGTAAGGAATCGGCCAATGATGTATATAACACGGCTAATGTTCACTGGTGCTGAGGTCCGTCGGCAGCCAGCCTCACCGTTCCGAGCCTTGCCTCCCGATTACTTTACCCTTATGCGTCGCCCGGCAGCTTCGGTGCCGGCGGCTTAGTCCAACAGACATTTAAAGGTCATGCTGCGCACGACCATTAAATGCTTAGGTGTTAGGGCTTGCCGCGTTCCAGCCAATAGCCGGGCTTTCGAGAGTGGTGAGCAATGGCGATTACAACCGTTTCTTCTGGCAACTCAATCGCGACTATATCGTACGGGAAGCGTTCTAGAATCAGTCGTTTTGCACCGGTATTGCCAGCTTCTTCGGGGAGAGGTGATAAGGGGATGAAGTTTTCTTCAATTATGTCTATGGCGGCATCAACGGCAGCGAAAAACTCGGCTCCGAGTCCAGGCTGTTCATATTCGTACCATGCTGCAGCCTCTATAGCTTCCTGCGAGGCATCATCCAGTATCCTTACCGTTCGCACTGTTACTGGCCTAACCTCGCTCGCATCTTTGATCGGAATTCTTCACGGCTGAGTAGCGTGGCCTTTCCGCTTTGGACCTTGGACACGCGGCGAGCAATTTCGTCGTTCCAGGCTTGCTCGACAGCGTCGTCCCGGGGACCGTCCAGGCTCATTATGAGCTCGCGCGCCAGCGCCGCACGCTCCGACTCGGAGAGAGTCGAAATCTGGGAGCGTAGCTGGTCTAATGTTTCGGTAGTCATGGTGCCTCCGCGAGTGGCAATACTTTTATGCTATCCCGATTCAAAGGCCCTAACAAGGCCAGGCACGGCGACGGCTACTCCATTGCGGCTTCGCCTCAATTCCGCCGCGCATGCTGGCGGGCGTGTGTGCCAGGCATGGCACCAGACTTGTCGGGTGAAAGTCCCGATACCAGGTATTCGCAGAGCCGAAGGTTAGCGAAGGGCAGGGGCAAACCCGCGAGGGGATGTCTCCGGAGTGCCGGCCGGAAGTAAGCCCAACGCTACATAAACGATGGGTATCGATGGACCGTGGACATGGATCTGGAACGGCGTGGCCATCGGTTCGTCCGCTACGCGGACGACTGCAACATCTACGTCAAAAGCCAGCGTTCAGGGCAACGAGTACTGGCGAGCCTCACCGACTATCTTCGTCGCCGGTTGAAATTGACGGTAAACGAGGAGAAGAGCGCGGTTGGTCGCTCCTGGGAGCAAGTGTTCCCGGGGTTCACGTTTACCCGTCGAGGTCGGGCCATGCAAACGGTGATCGACGAGTTAGCGGTGTACTTGAGGGGCTGGAAAGGCTACTACGGTTTTGCGCAAGTGAAATCGCCGATCCAGAATCTGGAAAAGTGGGTGCGCCGCAAGCTCCGGTGCTATCACCTGAAGCAATGGGGGCGATCCGGCTACCGCCAGTTGCGCAAGCGCGGGGTGAGTGTAAGAAAAGAGGGTATCCGTGTTTGGGGGTATTTGCGGCCAGGAGTTAGATCGGAGTGCGTTGGCACATAAAACCAGTCGCTGTAGTACGCGGCCGATGGCCACCGGACGCCCTTTACATTGCGCCTTCGGCTCCTTTCCAAGGGCGCGCATGCTACAAGCGTTAGCAGTTGCACTACTCCTCCCCACATCTTGCGATCTGAGTAAAAAAGGAATAATTTGTACTCATGGATGAGTTTGAGCTCGACGAAACCAAAAGCCAGGCCAATCTGGAAAAGCACGATATTGATTTCGAAGCGGCCCAAAAACTGTGGGAAGATCCGTACCTGCTGGAAATCCGTGCAAAATCAGAGGATGAGCCAAGGTTCTTGCTGATCGGCAATATTGGCGGAAAGCACTGGTCGGCTGTCGTCACTTACAGGGTAGGCTGTATTCGCCTGATTTCAGTCAGGCGCTCTCGCAAGAAGGAGGTTGAGCTCTATGAAAGCTAAAGACTTCGATAAAAAATTTGAGGAAGGTCAGGAAGATATCGTTGATGATCTTGATCTTTCTTCGGCTCGCCGCGTCAATCAGGACCAAAAGCGAATCAACGTTGATTTTCCGGCTTGGGTTGTCGAGTCGCTGGACCGTGAGGCAGCGCGCATTGGTGTTACCCGCCAATCGATCATAAAGGTGTGGCTGGTTGAGCGCCTTCGTGCAGAAACTGCTAACAAATAAGGTTAGCTCTTGAGTACAAAAAGCACACAATGCGCTATAGTCCGCTCATGAAACCGATCACATGGAATTCAGAGAGGAACAAGCTTCTCCAAGAGGAAAGGAATATCTCATTCGAGGATGTGGTTTTGCATATCTCGATCGGAGGTATCCTGGATGCGTTCGAGCATCCGAATCAGGAACGGTATCCGGGCCAGCAGATTCATGTGATTGAAATAGAGGGGTACGCCTATCTCGTGCCCTTTGTAGAATCGGAAGATGAAGTTTTTCTGAAAACGATCATTCCGAGCCGGAAAGCGACCAAGACCTATTTGGGAGGTCCGAAATGAGCAGGCTGGATAAAGAAGAGCAGGAAATTCCGGACGCGTTCGATGCTGGGGAGTTGCAGCGGGCGCCAGATATTGAGGATCGAAAAGCGCGGCATCAACAGTACGCCGAGGCCATGTTCAAGAAAGATGCCCGCATCAACATCAGGCTTTCTTCCAAGGATCTTCGGGGGCTGCAGAAAAAAGCGCTGGCTGAGGGTATTCCCTACCAAACACTTGTTGCCAGCATCCTCCACAAGTATGTCGAAGGTCGCTTGCATGAGGATCGGTAGCTAACAAGGGAAGCGCGGGGATAGACGGCATGACCGTTGACGACCTGACCGCCTGATTCAACCGGCGTTGCTCCAGGTCTTGCCGGCGGAGTGGGATGGAAGCTTCTCCCATTCCAGCTATGGCTTCAGACCGGGGCGTTCACCAAGCCTAGCTCAACCGAACCGCCGTGGTACGTGATCCGTATACCCGGTGGTGTGGGGGGAAGGGCATCGTGAGATGCCTCCCTATCCCGATTATGTTCCACTCAGGGCAGGCTCAAGTCCAAGGTGATCAACAAAAGGGATAAAGTCGCGATCCAGGAACAGCAGTGGTAGCTCTTTCTCTATGCAGAACGTCGCGATGATCACGTCGGCGGTTTTTCTGATCGTGATGCCTTTTTTGCGTAGAGCCCGATAATTATCGGCGCACTTAGCTGCCATTTCTTTGCCAAACATTTCATACTGATCCAGCGTGAGCAGGCTTTGCTTGGTCTGGCGGTATTGTTTGTCGTTGCGGATGCCTTGCAGTATTTCCAGAAATATAAGGTCGCCGATAGCAACCGATCCTTGGATTATCGAGGCATCCAGTAGATCAGTTTGCGGGTTTTCGACTCCATTGAAATAGTCGATCCAGACGCTGGTATCCACCAGTATCATCCGGCACTCCGCATTTCATTCAGGTCGCCTTCCCACTTGATCTTGCCCCGCAGCTTTCGGATTTCCTGCTGCTTGCTACGCTGAACCAGAAGTTTCAGGCCTTGCTCAACGGCCTCTTTTTTGGTTTCGTATCCGGAGGCCTTTAGTGCTTCAGCCATCAGTTGGTCGTCAATGACGATGTTTGTTCTCATGATGCACCTATGTGTATGATCTCTTGCTTTCATACACAAACTAACATGTCATGGAGAACATAACAATCAGCTGCACAGCGACCGATTTCCCGCCGCTTCGCAGCTCCGAACCGGCGCGTGAGCGGGGCGTTAGCACTTCAGGCCCGACGATTGTCGTTCACGTCATCCGCAAGCCAGGCCTTGATCAGCGACTGATAGGGCATATCCCGCTTGTTAGCCTCGATTTTGATCCGGTCGAGCAGGGCCTCGGGCAAGCGAAGTGAAATAGTCTTGGTTGAGGGCTTCAACTTCGGGAAAGAGGCCGGTTTTGCCTGGCTCCAGTCCAGGTAGTCAGAGGAATCGTGAGTTTCCCAGAATTCCCGTTCTTCCGCTTCTGTTTTGAACTCAGGCATCTTTTTTAGCTTGCTCATAAACAGCCCTCTCTTTGCGGTGCATGTCGCGAGCGGAAATCACTCGGATTAGCGTGCCGTGCTGCCTTAGAGTGAACGTGATGTGGAGTAGCCTCTCATCATCAGTTTCACCAAGGGCATGAAAACGGGCCTCAGTTTGGCTGTGGTTAGAATCCTCCAGCACCAGAAGCGGTTCATTAAAGAAAACTTCTTCCGTTTGAGACTGGCTGACGCCATGTTTCTCCGCGTTTTTGCGAGAGTTGCCTCTGTCCCAGTCAAAGCCAGTAACTTGTGCCCAATTGATCATAAAAGTATATTATCAACATATACGCAGGCGTCAACAAGTGCTAACCAATCCCAGCAGTCGACAGTGGTTCCTGCGCTTCGGCCGGTACTGCCCGGGCTTTGCCGTTTACCGGGACCTCTATCGAGGCCTTGCCTCACCCGGGTAGATAATCCCGGTGACTCGCTACCTGAGCCCACCTGACGAACGTGATCGGGACGAATCGCGATTGCCTGACCCCCGCGGGTTGGTCAAAAATCAATCGAAATGCGGCAGCCGTCACTGTTGCCGAAAAATTTTTTCACCGCTTCGCGGCTCCAAAGTTGCCGCAAAGCTCTTGGTTATACAGACTATGGAGAGTCAGACTTGGAATTAGACAATAATGTGGTGAGTAGCGATCACACCAAGGAGATGAATCTACATGGAAAAGCGGGACACCCATTTTCAGATTTATTTTTTGGATTTATTTTTTGAGTGTCCTCTGGGCTGACTTTAAAAAAGATCTGTCGCGTTTTTTTCGTTTTTACCCGTTCACATCGAAAGCTGCGTCACCCGAACCTCACCACGCAGCCGATCAACCGTTTCCTTATCGAACAACTCGGTCCCTGGCTGCATCACCGTTGCCGCGCTGCAGGCAATGCCCTCACGTAACGCATCCCGGTCCGCCGCGCCCTGCGCCAATAGCCCCGCCATACCGGCCACCATCGAATCACCGGCCCCGACCGTGGAGATCACGGGGACCGAAGGCGCTTCGCCTTTAAGGACACTTGACGACGTCACCAGCAACGCACCCTCAGCCCCCATAGAGACGCAGACCCAGGTCACGCCCCGCTCCTGCAACTGGCGGGCTTCCCGAACGATATTCTGTTGATTCGTCAGAGGCTGCCCGACCAGGGCTTCCAATTCGAAACGGTTGGGCTTAATCAGGAAAGGTTGGGCTTTGATCGCGTGCAGTAGCAGCTCATTGTGCGAGTCGACGACCGCACGCCCCCCGGATGCCCGCACCCGACGCACCGCCTCGGCATACAGGTCCTTCGGCAAGCCCTGCTGTAACGAGCCGGTGATAACCCCCAGCCCCTCACTGCAATGGGTCTCGAATTGGTCGAGCAAGTGTTCCCATTGTGCGGTCGACACCATAGGGCCGACACCACTGACCTCATACTGGGCACCCGTATAAAACCGGTGACGTCCCTTCATCAGCAGAACGCGGCCATCATCAGGTCAGGCAACAATACTCAGATATTGCTCCGGGACGTTGGTGTGCTTTTCCGGGCTTGCCATGTCTCAATCCGCGGCGATCCCGACTTCCATGGTAACCTGTCCGCCCTCCTTTGAATCGACCTCTTCTGGATCCAGAATGCGCACCCGATCAGCCGAGATGCTGCTATCCGCACCCACGTCGGCCAAGGCGTCCCGCACCGTCGCTGCTCGGGCGTTGGCGAGAGCCTTGAGGTCGGCGTCGGTAACGGATTGTGCCGCAATGACCCGCTCGGCCAGGTGGTTACGATAGGCGAGAGCGTCAAATCCGGTTCGGTCCGATGAGCCATCCTGAGTCCCGGTGAAACGTGTCTGGACTGCCTTCAGATCCGTATTCGGGTAAAGGGTGGCGAACATCGTCTCGACAACATCCTGGGTGGACGCGCTCGTCAGGCTGGGATCCGGGACTTCACGACCCGCTTCGATCAGGCGTTGTTGAAGGGCTTCCACAGCTTTCCCGTGCTGCAGGTGCGGACCGTCCAGAGTCGGGTTGAAGGGACCAGTAAGCTCCAGGTTCAGCGCCGGTCGCTGGTTGATGGCATTGCGGAGCTTGGCAACGCGCTCGCGTTGGGGAGGAGTGAGATCGCTGCGCCCCTCCGGGAAATCAATCCGGCCAAATTCCTCAGAGTCGACGCCGACGAGGCTCGCGAGAAAACGAAACGGGAATTGGACGATGGACACGAGGGTCTGGCTGAGTGCCTGGCGGATGACCTGGCCGATGTCGAATTCGGGCTCGCCAACATCCCCGTTCACCGGGATGTCAAGATCGATGACGCCATTGCGGTCCTTGAGCAGTGCTATAACAAGGTCGAGCGGCAGGTCCATTGCATCGGCAGAGGCCATCTTCTCGCCAAGCTTCAGATCACGGAGCACCAGGTTGTTGCGGCCGTCCAACTGCTGGTCATTGATGCTATAGTCGAGATCGAGGTCCATGGTTCCCCCGGCGATCTTGCGGCCGGCAAATTGCACTGTATAGGGAGAGTATCCCGGGACCTCAAGATTGCGGAAGGTCAGTACCAGGTTGGTCTCCCGCATGGGATTCCAGACATGTACGGTACCGCCGATACGCGCCAGGCCGTAGTCTGCGACCTGGCCTTCCAGATTTACCTGCGCCGGCTGGGCCGAGGTGGAGCTCAGCGTTGATATCTGTCCGTCCAACGAGTGGATGCTCGTTGAGAACGGCAGTGGCAGAGAGTGATCCGCAAACTGGAGGGTGCTGTCGGTGAGCGTGATGCCCTCAATGGTGATACCGAACGGGTCTGCCCCCTCGTTCGAACGCGCAGCGCCGCCATCCTCCTCAGCGCTGGGTGGCGTATCCTTCGCTATAAGTCGTCCGAAATTGGTGGTCCGATCCTCATGGACGACCACTCGACCGGACAGGCCGTCAATGGTGATGGGGGCAGTCTCGAGTTGCCTGTCTCCGAGACTGAGGTCGAGCTGTTCGGTCCGGACGCTGTCCCAGCCGATAAGCGGTTCGTCATTGGAACCATCGCCAATGTTCAGCGCGTCGATCCCGGCGGCACCCTGAAAGGCAAGGGGCTCCTGCGCCTCTGTACGCATATGCCCGCTCAGGTTCAGTACCCCGCTGTCGATCCGCACAGCCGCGAGCTGCCGCAGGTACGGTTCGGCCTGCGCCAGTGCCAGTTCATCGATACGGGCTTCGCCCTCAAGGATGAGGACCGGTCGAAGCCCAAGCGTGCCGTCGAAGGCGAGCACACCGCCTCCCGCGAGCTTTCCACCCATACGCACCGGAAAGCGTGCGCCTTCCTGCAGCGAGAATTCCTTCACGGATAGCCCGACATCCTGCAGCGCCAGCGTCACCCGGTTCGGCTTATCACCGGCGGGAGTCGTCTCGTCCGGGAGATTGTCAGCGAAGCGCAGATCAGCGCCCTCTACGCCCAGGTCTTTTACCCGCAGTGCCGGTAGTGAAGCGGGCTCGTCTTCCTCCGGAACCTTGTTGGCGGGCTCGGGGAGCAGCCGCAAGAGACGGGTTTCACCCGATGCGAAGCGTTCCTCCTGAATAACCGGTTCGTCGAGACGAATTGTCTGGAAGATCCAGGCCCTGTTGATGACGCTCGACCAGCTGAGGTCGATGAACAGCTGCTTCCAGGCGATCAGTTGCCGATCGTCGGTATCATCGAGTGCGAACCCGTCGATCTGGAGCGTCAGCGTATACGGGTTGACGTGTACCGACTCAATGCGAAGGTCGCGTCCGAGGTCCTCCTTCGCTGTGTTCACTGCAACGTACTGAACAATCCAGGGCAGCGCAAGAAAACCCAGCAAGGTGTAAGTGGCGACCAGCACGAGCAACCAGAACCGGACCCGGCGCGGGTTGATCCATCGAGTTCGCAGGTAGCCGCCGAATCGGCGGAGTGAGCCACTGTGCATAATGAGTTACACCCGGTGATCACTAAGCCGCACCGGCTGCCTCCTTGCCCCCCAATGCCCTGGCGGACCTTCAAATACACCGGCACAGGCGGTACCGCAGGATTTGCAGTGGCCGTCACCGGTCAGGTTCCAGGTACTCAGTACATACCAGTCACGGCCTATGAGTCGTTCTCCGCAGTTGTGGCAATAGGTACTACCGCCGGACTTATCATGCACATTGCCGGTATAGGCGTAGCGAACGCCATTAGCCATGGCAATCTGGCGGGCCCGGGTCAGGGTCTCGGGCGGGGTTGGTGGAGTATCCATCATTTTCCAGTCCGGGTGGAATGCAGTGAAATGCATGGGTACGTCTGGCCCAAGTTTCTCCACCACCCATTGAGTCATCTCATTCAGCTCCTGCTCCGAATCGTTTTCGCCCGGGATGAGCAGGGTAGTCAGTTCCAGCCATACGCTGGTTTCGAGTTTTATATATTCGAGTGTTTCCAGAACCGGTTGCAGGTGCCCGCCGGTAACCTTGTGGTAGAAGCGTTCGGAGAAGGCCTTTAGATCGACGTTGGCGGCATCTATGCAACGGTAGAATTCCCGGCGGGGTTCTTCGGTTACATATCCTGCGGTTACCGCAACCGAGCGTACTCCGACTTCGTGGCAGGCTTTGGCCACATCAATGGCGTACTCGTGGAAAACCACCGGGTCGTTGTAGGTGTACGCAACGCTTTTGCAACCCAGCGCCTGAGCGGCCCGGGCAATGTCTTCGGGGCTGGCCTGGTCTGCCAGTTCATCGGTTTCCCGGGATTTGGTCATGTCCCAGTTCTGGCAGAACTTGCAGGCCAGATTGCAGCCTGCTGTGCCAAACGAAAGGGTCGGGGTGCCGGGCAGAAAATGGTTGAGAGGTTTCTTTTCGATCGGGTCGATGCAGTAACCACTGGAGCGCCCGTAGGTAGTGAGCACCAATGTATCGTTGAGGCGCCCACGAACGAAGCAAAGACCTCGCTGCCCTTCGTGCAGTTTGCAAAACCTCGGGCAAAGGTCGCACTGGATGCGGCCGTCATCAAGCCAATGCCAGAACCCAACCTCGCGGCCCTGAAGAACGGGTACATCGCCCACAGTGAGATCCCTCGCGATTTCGCTTCCGAATTGCCTCAAATAATCTATAGTTTCCTCACGAAGGTGTGTCAATTTCTTCCATAGCCAGGGCGTGCTCGTTCCGGATCGCTCTGTTAAGCAGGTGACCAGCTATGTCTGCCAACATACGAAAAGCCGCTGTCGCGGGTATGTTCTATCCGGACGATCCTGCCCAGCTCAGAACCATGGTGGACGGTTTCCTGAAACAGGTGCCTGTGAAAGGACCGGCTCCCAAAGCCATTATTGTTCCCCATGCCGGATACCAGTTCTCCGGCCCGGTTGCCGCCACCGCGTACGCGCAACTTGCGCAACTTCATGACCGCATACACCGGATTGTACTTCTGGGGCCCTCTCATCGTGTGCCTTTGAGAGGCATTGCAGCTCCGACGTCGGATTTCTTCGAGACACCGCTGGGCAATGTGGAAGTGGAGCAAAGCACCTTGGCGATGCTGCAATCCTTGCCCCAGGTCGGGTATCTGGATTCGCCTCATCGGCTTGAACACAGTCTGGAGGTGCATTTGCCGTTCCTGCAATCGGTTTTTGACCGCTTTACCCTGGTCCCGCTTGTTGTCGGAGAAACGTCTCCCGAGGAAGTGGCCGAAGTGCTGGAAACACTCTGGGGCGGCGGCGAAACCCTGATAGTCATCAGTTCCGATTTGAGCCACTACCACAGCTACCCGGTTGCCCGGGAGCTGGACAGTAATACCACCAGAAACATCGAGAATCTGGACTACCGCCATATCGGATACGACGATGCCTGCGGGCGAAACCCGGTTAACGGCCTGTTGTATCTGGCACAGAAAAGAGGCCTGAAAGTCACCACCCTGGATCTGCGTAATTCTGGTGACACGGCTGGGCCGAGGGATCGTGTCGTAGGCTATGGAGCCTATGCTGTAACCGAAGCGCTGGCCTGACATGCTCAATGAACAGGAACGCCAGGCTCTGTTACAGGCGGCTTCAGCCTCTGTCTACCGAGGTCTCGACCGCGGGCAGCCGTTGCCGGTGGAGCCGGAGGAATATCCCGAAAAGCTGGCAAAGCCCGGAGCCTGTTTTGTCACACTGACAATCTCTGGCCGTTTGAGAGGCTGCGTCGGTTCTCTGGAGGCCTGGCGCCCCCTTATTCAGGACTGTGCGGAAAATGCCTTTGCTGCGGCTTTTCGGGACTTCCGCTTTCCCCCGGTTGCAGCGCAGGAGCTGGATCTGTTGGACTATCAGGTGTCGGTCTTGAGTGTGCCCGCACCTCTGTATTCTGAGTCCGAGGATGATCTGCTCTCCCAGTTGCGTCCAGGTACGGATGGCTTGGTGCTTGTAAAGGGCGATCGTCGTGCCACCTTTTTGCCGTCGGTATGGGAGAGCCTGCCGGAGCCGCAGGAATTTCTTCGCCACCTGAAGCAGAAAGCAGGGCTGGCGCCAGAGGGCTGGTCCGGTGCTATCAAGGCACTTCGCTATACCGTCGAATCCATCAGGAGGATGTAATGCCATTACCCGCCCCGTTATCCGAAGAACAGGTTTACCACGGTTGCCCAACGGAAAAGCTGGATTTCATCACCACGGACGATCTTGAAGATCTGGAGCAGCCCTGCGGGCAGGATCGGGTTCTGAGGGCGCTGGAGTTCGGGGCAAGTATGCAGGCCAGTGGCTTCAATCTGTTTGTCCTGGGCCCTTCTGGGGCCGGCAAGCACGAACTGGCGGAGCGCTTCCTGGCGCAACATGCGGCGAGACAGCCGGTACCCCCCGACTGGTGCCATGTTTTTAACTTTCGGTTTTCAGACCGTCCGAAGGCCATCCAGTTACCGGCCGGGGAGGGGCAGCAGTTCAAGAAAGGCATGGATGACCTGGCGGAGGAATTGCGCACGGCCATCCCTGCGGCCTTTGAGAGTGAGGAATACCAGGCACGGCTGCAGGAACTGCAGGAAGAAATGGCAAAACGCCAGCACCTGGGCCTGTTTGAAATCCAGGAGGAGGCAAACCGCAATAACATTGCGATGATCACCACACCGGCTGGCTTTACCTTTGCGCCCATGCGAAAGGGCGAAGTGATTGACCCTGAAGAATACAAAACCTTCTCTGATGAAGAGAAGCAGCTGATCGAATCCAAGGTTGAGGAGCTACAAAAGAAACTCCAGCAAACCATCCAGCAGATTCCCAGGTTGCGGAAGGAAGTTCGGGAGCGGGTGCACGCCCTGAATGAGGAAATGGTGCAACTGACCCTGGGTGGCCCCATTGGCGAGCTGCGGGAGCGATGGTCGCATCTCCCGGACGTTGTTGACTACCTGGATGCAGTGCGGGAAGACGTGGTTGAGCACGCAGAAGCCTTTCAGGACAGCGATAACGGTCCCCCGGCCGGTTTGCTGGCGCGCTACAGGGTCAACCTCCTGGTGGACAATGCGGATACTTTAGGGGCACCGGTCATTTATGAGGACTTGCCCAATCACCAGCACTTGGCCGGACAGATTGAGCACCGGGCCCGCCAGGGTAATCTCTACACCGATTTCACCCTTATTCGCGGCGGTTCCATGCACCGGGCCAACGGTGGTTATCTGATCATCGACGCCCGTCGTGTGCTGGCCCAGCCAATGGCATGGGAGAGTCTTAAGCGAATCCTTCTCTCTGGTGAAATCCGGATCGAGTCGCTGGAGCGGCTTTATGGGCTTGTCAGCACCGTCAGCCTGCAACCGGAACCGATTCCGGTTTCGGTCAAGGTGGTGCTGCTGGGGGATCGGATGCTGTATTACCTGCTCTCCCATTATGACCCCGATTTTCTGGACCTGTTCAAGGTGGAAGCGGATTTCGAGGATGATCTGGACCGGAACGACGACTGCTACGAGCTGTATTCCCGGATGATCGCCACCATGGCCAGAGCACTCGAAATACGGGCTCTGGAACGTGACGCAGTGGCGAGGCTGATTGAGCATGCCAGCCGGCTGGCGGCGGATCAGCGCAAGCTGACCGCCCACGATCGGGTGCTTCGGGACATTCTGAGTGAGTCAGACCACTGGGCTGGCCAGTCCGGTGCCGATACCGTTGAAGCCAGCCACATCCAGCAGGCCATCGATGAGCGGGAATACCGTGCCAGCCGGGTTCGGGAGCGAAGCCGGGAGCAGATCAGCCGGGGCATTGTGATGATAGCCACGGAAGGTGAGGAAGTGGCCCGGGTCAACGGTTTGTCGGTGCTCAGGCTTGGCGCTTCCATGTTCGGGCAGCCGGCGAGGATTACGGCAACGGCCCGACCGGGGAAAGGTCAGGTTGTGGATATAGAGAGAGAGGCCAAGCTGGGTGGTCCGATTCACAGCAAGGCTGTGATGATTCTTTCCCGGTTTCTGGCGAGCCGTTATGCGGGCGAGGGTGATTTGTCCCTGTCGGCAAGCCTGGCTTTTGAGCAGTCTTACGGCGGCGTAGAGGGGGATTCCGCCTCGGTGGCGGAAACCTGTGTGCTGCTTTCCGCAATTTCCCGGGTTCCGCTGAAGCAGTCCTTTGCCGTGACCGGATCCATGAATCAGCATGGTGAGGTTCAGGCGGTGGGTGGTGTCAATGAAAAA
Organism: Marinobacter sp. Arc7-DN-1; assembly: GCF_003441595.1. Classification (NCBI taxonomy): domain Bacteria; kingdom Pseudomonadati; phylum Pseudomonadota; class Gammaproteobacteria; order Pseudomonadales; family Marinobacteraceae; genus Marinobacter; species Marinobacter sp. Arc7-DN-1. The sequence continues at coordinate 31,440 of NZ_CP031848.1, forward strand.
ATAGAGGGCTTTTTTGAGGTCTGCCGGGAGGCTGGTGACATAGGGGGGCAAGGGGTCTTGCTGCCGGCGAGTAATGTGGAGCATCTGATGCTCAGAGCGGACGTGCGCCAGGCGGTTGCCGAGGACCGGTTCCGGATTTATCCAGTCTCTGACATCAATCAGGCCATTGAGCTTTTAACCGGCCTGGAGGCCGGGGAACCCGACAGTAGCGGGGATTTTCCCGAGAACAGCTTCAACCGGCGGGTTGCCGAGCGGCTGGCGAGGTTCGCTGAAGCCAGTAAGAAGCGGGATGACAACGCAGACGCGAACAGCAGTGGGGGCAAGGACAGTGACTGACGCACCTGCAGATCAGGCTAACCCCGGCACGGCAGCCGGACGTGTGCTGGTGCTGCTGGATGGCTCCAGAATGAGTTGCGCCGCACTGGAGGCAGCGGCAGAAATTGCTGCGAATACAGGTGCCGATGTGCTGGGTGTGTTCGTTGAGGAACTGAACCTGCTGCGCAGTGCGGGCTATGGTTTTGCCAGAGAGGTCGGCTCGGAGTCCGGCGTCAGCCGGCCCTTTGATCCGACCGAGCTTGAGCAGCGCATGCAGAGGTTGGCTAGCCGGGCTCGTCGTGCTCTTGCTGGCGCCGTGGCCCACTACGGTGGCCGGCATACTCTGAGCATTGCCCGTGGTAGTGTTGTTGAAGAGGTGCTCGCGCTGGCGGGGCCCCAGGATCTTCTGGTTCTTGGTCGAGTTGGCTGGTCCTCGGCACCGGGGGCGCGGCTGGGCTCCACTGCGAGGGGCCTTCTTCGCAGGTCGCCGGGCAGGGTATTGCTCTGGTGTGAAAGACGGGTTTTGCCACAGGGTAGGGTTGTGGTCTTTCTCAATGACCACGAGGATGCAAATCGCCGCGCTATCAGGGCGACGGCAGAGGCTGTCAGGCATTCCCATCAGCCTGTGACGCTGTTACTGGGTTCGGATTCGGAGATGCCACCGGAAGCCTTTCAGGCCATCAGGCAGGACCTCGGTATTCGGGAGTCAGACCTTCGTGTACGGTCGCTTCCAGCGACCGATCCTGTTACCGTTGCCCAGGTTTTGCGTCAGGAGAAGGCGGCCCAGCTGGTGCTCAGCCGGGAATGTACCTTGCTTCGGGAACCCGGCGCGGAGCAGCTGCTGGAGGCCCTGAATCTTCCGGTAACGGTCACTCCATGAAAGCCCCTCGTTTTTCGAAAGGTCAGATTCTCTGATGTTCCCGGATATTCTCTACATTGTTGGTCTAACCATTCTTGCCGGTGCCTGCATTCCACTGGGCGGTTTGCTTGCCAGTTTTGAGCGGATCGGCCCCAATTGGCTGGAAGAGGAGTTCCGCCATTTCCTGATTGCTCTGGGTGGTGGCATCTTGCTTGGGGCGGTTTCGGTGGTTCTGATCCCGGAAGGCCAATCCAGTATGGGGGACTCTATTTGGGCAATCCCTGCCATTATCGCCGGCGGGCTTCTGTTCTTTGTTATTGAACGTATTCTGGGCCTGCAGCGCCGGGACTCCCCGCAGCTGATGGGTGTGATGCTGGATTTCATTCCGGAAGCGACCGCGCTGGGCGGGCTTGCGGTGGTGAGTCCTGAAACCGCAGTGCTCATGGCGGTACTGATTGCGATGCAGAATCTGCCCGAAGGGTTCAACGCCTATCGGGAGATATCCAGTCTGCCGGGTTATACTTCCCGGAAAACTCTGGGATTCATGGGCTGCCTCGTGATTACGGGGCCGCTGGCCGGCTTGCTCGGATATTTCTTCCTGTCTGAGCGCCCCATTGCGTTGGGCGCGATCATGTTGGTGGCTTCGGGCGGTATTCTCTACCTGATTTTTCAGGATATCGCTCCGCAATCCAGGCTCGAGCACCACTGGGGCCCACCACTGGGAGCCGTGGTGGGTTTCTGCATGGCGCTGTTCAGTCATGACCTCTTGGGCCAGGTCTGACCCGGCCGGTCAGGCAATTTTGCGGGCATCTTCCTTGCGGAGGATTTCCTCGACATCCTCAGCAGACAGGGTTTCGTTTTTCAGTACCGCTTTGGCGAGCGCTTCGAGCTGGTTTCGGTGCTCAGTCAGAAAGTCCAGGGTCGCTTTCTCCAGTGCCAGGAGTTGTGACTGGATTTCCCCATCGATCATTTCTGCCATTTTTTCACTGAACTCTCTTGGCAGCCCCATTTCCCGGCCGAGGAATACATGCTCTTCTCCGATGCTCAGGCCGAGGGGGCCGATCTTCTCGCTCATCCCCCACTGGCCAATCATGCGGCGAATCAGTGTCGTGGCTTCCTTCAGGTCGTTCTGGGCTCCGGTGCTTACTTCGCCATAAACCAGTTTTTCCGCACAGCGACCTCCGAGCATTACCTTGATTCGATCCTTCAGATAGCTTTCCGTATAGGTGTAGTGGTCTTCCCTCGGGGTCTGTTCAGTGACACCCATGGCCATGCCGTGAGGAATGATAGTGAGCTTGGTGAGCGGGTCGGCGTTGGGCATGTAATAGGCCATGATGGCGTGGCCACATTCGTGATAGGCCACCGCTTTTCGCTCTTCGGGAGACAGCCGGGCATCCCGCTCCTCGCCAAGGATAATTCGGTCCCGGGCGACCTCAAAGCAGTGGGCGTTCACTTCATGGAGGTTTTCCCGGGCTGCAGTGAGCGCGGCCTCGTTCACCAGGTTCTTCAGATCTGCGCCGGAGAAACCGATGGTCCGGGCGGCCAGCTGCTCCAGGTCGACATCACTGGCCAGCGGCACCTTGCGAACGTGAACCTGCAGGATCGCGGTGCGTGCGTCCTTGTGGGGCCGGTCCAGGGTGACCTTGCGGTCAAACCGGCCCGGGCGAAGCAGAGCGCTGTCCAGAACATCGGGCCGGTTGGTGGCGGCCAGTACCAGAACATTTTCGTGGGCCTCGAAGCCGTCCATTTCGGTCAGGATCTGGTTCAGGGTCTGTTCCCGCTCATCGTGGCCACCGCCCAGGCCGGCGCCCCGGGAGCGGCCGATGGCGTCCAGCTCGTCGATGAAGATCAGAGCTGGCGCTTCCTTCCGGGCTTCCTGGAACATATCCCGCACCCGGGCCGCGCCCACACCCACGAACATTTCAATAAATTCCGAGGCGCTGATGCTGTAAAAGGGCACTTCTGCTTCGCCGGCGATGGCCCTGGCCAGCAGGGTCTTGCCGGTGCCAGGCGGGCCAACCAGCAGAACACCCTTGGGCATAATGGCGCCCAGGGCCCGATATTTTTCGGGGGATTTCAGGAAGTCGATAATCTCCGCGATTTCCCGCTTGGCAGACTCGATGCCGGCCACATCATCGAGTGTGGCTGTAGAGGTTTCCTTGCGGGCTCTCCGGGCCTTCGAGCGGCTGAAATCAAAGGGGCCGCCCCCCTGGGCCATACGCTTCTGAGCTGCGCCCCAGAACCAGAACATCAGCGCCAGCAGCAGTATCCAGGGCAGGAATCCACGAATCAGCTCCTGCCACCAGGGCAGGCCCGAGGGCATCGCCCTGATGGTCACCTGGCGTTCCTCCAGCAGGCTCAGCAGCGAGGGATCTTCCATGGGCGGGCGTATGGTGTGAAACCCCGGCGTGCTTGCCTTGGACGGGTTGTCAGAACTGAATGACGCCGCGCCACTGTCGGTAAACAGGCCGGTAATAGCCTCTTCCTTGAGTGTGACTTCTGAAACCTGATCGTTCACCACCGCGGTTTTGAAGTCGGAATAGGCCAGTTCCTGAAGCCGTGGCTGCCCACCGTCCTGCAGCCAGAGCACCATCAGGAAAATGGCGGCACTGAGCCACAGGAACGAGTACTGGTTGGGTATCGCCGGTTGCGGATTGTTCTCCGGCTTTTGCGGATTGCCTGGCCCGTTCGGTGCTGTCATTTCGGTCTCCGGTCGCCCTCCATGATCTTTGCCACGAAGACGGATTTGCCGTAAGTCTCGAATGACCATTTCATGGTATCCGAGAGAACCTTCATAACCTCATCATAGCCGCCGAAAATTTCCGTGCTCATGCGCCCGGGATAAACTTCCAGCCCGGTTTGCTCGAGCCGGGCGATGAGGTCCCGTATAGGCTGTTTATACTCTTCTTTCAGGGGATAACAGCTTAGTTGTACAGAAAGATACATAATGCCTCCGGTCAGGTCAGTGACCCTGGTCAATTACGGTCATCAGTAGCCCATGGCTGATGATGTGCTTCGCCTTGGATCTGCGCCACCGTACAGAGTACCGTCTTCATCAATCATAATACTCTGGATGGCGCCCATTGCCGAACCACGGACAACGGTGTGGCCCCGATCTTCCAGCAGGCGAATTGTGTCCGGGCTGATGCCCTGCTCAATGCGAATCTCATCCGGCAGCCACTGATGGTGCATTCGCGGCACGCTTACCGCCGTCTGGATGTTCATGCCATGATCAATCACATTCAGGATCACCTGCAAGGTGGTGGTAATAATCCGCGAGCCCCCCGGGCTGCCCGTTACCAGCACATTTTTGCCGTCCTTCCTGACGATGGTGGGCGACATGGAGCTCAGCATGCGTTTGCCGGGCTCAACCTTGTTGGCTTCACCGCCGATCAACCCGTAAGCGTTAGGCACGCCCGGCCTGGCGCTGAAATCATCCATTTCATTGTTGAGCAGAAAACCGGCACCTTCGACCGTGATACCGGAGCCATAACTGAAATTGATGGTGTAGGTGTTAGAGACCGCGTTGCCCCATTTGTCCACCACCGAGAAGTGGGTGGTTTCGGGGCTTTCCCAGGCGGCCGGCTGGCCGGGATTGATGTCGCTGGCAGGGCGGGCTTTTTCTGAATTAATGGTTTTTCGGAGTTCTTCTGCATAGCCCTTGCTGGTAAGGCCTTCCAGGGGTACGTCTACGTAGTCGGTATCGCCGAGGTATTTCGAGCGATCGGCGTAGGCCAGCTTCATGGCTTCGGCCATGTGATGAATCGCATCGGCCGAATTATGGCCGAAGTCGGCCATCGGAAAGCCTTCCAGAATGTTGAGGATCTGGACAATGTGAGTGCCGCCGGAGGAGGGCGGCGACATGGAAAAGATATCGTACCCGCGATAGGTACCGTGAACTGGAGTGCGGACCTCCGGGCGATAGTCTTTCAGATCCTCAAGGGTGATCGGGCCGCCGTGCCGGGCCATTTCGTCGGCGATCAGCCTGGCGGTTTCGCCCGCGTAAAAGCCTTTTACGCCGTGATCCGCAATCCGCTGCAGGGTGTCCGCCAGTTCCGGCTGGTGAAACCGCTCGCCAGGCTGCCAGGCGCTGCCATCCGGCCTATAAAAGGTGGCAAGAGTGGCGGGCCAGCGTTCGAGCCTTTCACGGGCCTGTTCCAGGCCTTCGGTAAAGCGGTGGGGGACAATAAATCCTTCCCGGGCCAGTCTGATGGCCGGAGCCAGTGCCCGTTCCAGGGAGATAGTGCCGTGGCGCTCCAGCGCCAGCGCAAGGCCGGCCACGGTTCCGGGGACACCTGCGGCCAGATGGGTGAAGCGGCTGCGATCGCGGACCACATTGCCGGATTTGTCCTGAAACATCGTCTCTGTAGCGGCGGCGGGCGCTTTCTCGCGGTAATCAATGGCTTCCGGCTCTGAGCCATCGCCTCTGGATATCAGCATGAAACCGCCGCCGCCAATGTTGCCGGAGCGGGGCTGGGTTACTGCCAGGGCAAATCCGGCCGTGACCGCGGCATCAACTGCGTTGCCTCCGTCCCTGAGTACGTCCAGGGCCACTTCGGTGGCCAGGGTGTGGCTGGTTGCTACCATGCCCTGTTTCGCGGTGGCGGGGTGAAACCGTTCTCCCTCGAGAATGGCCTGCCCGAACGCCGGCCCGATAACCACAAGAAAGGCGAGGGTCGTTGCAATCGAAAGGCGGCCTGAGCGTGCTCTGGCGAGGTTTTTGGTTGTGTGTTGGTAGAGGTCTCTGCCCATATCTCCATTCCTCGTTTCTGGCGTTCAGATAGGCTATGATAGCCGGTCATTTTCATAGGTGCGTATCGTTAACCTGCCGTTAATGCCGGTGGTGATTCCCCGACGCACCTGCTTTCCCGGGTTTCAGTTAAGGAAAGGCTTTCATGGAGCATACCTATCGTCTTGTGATTTCCTGCCCCGATCGGGTGGGAATTGTCGCCAAGGTGAGTAATTTTCTGTCGACATACAATGGCTGGATTACCGAGGCGAGTCACCACTCGGACACCCATACCGGCTGGTTTTTCATGCGGCACGAAATCAAGGCCAGCTCGATTCCGTTTGGCCTGGATCAGTTCCGTGCCGCGTTCGAGCCCATTGCCCGTGAATTCAATATGCACTGGCACATTGCCGATTCGGCCCAGCCGAAGAAAGTCATCCTGATGTGCAGCAAGGAATCCCACTGTGTGGCAGATCTGCTGTACCGGTGGCACAGCAAGGAGATCAATGCCGAGATCGTGGCGGTGATTTCCAACCACGATGACCTTCGCAGAATGGTGGAATGGCACGAGATTCCTTACCACCACGTGCCAGTCAGCAAGGAAAACAAAGCAGATGCCTTCGCCCACATCAATGACCTCTTCCACAAATACGAAGTGGATGTGGTGGTGCTGGCCCGGTACATGCAGATCCTTCCGGGCGAACTGTGTGAAAAATACGCTGGCAAGGTGATTAACATCCACCACAGCTTCCTGCCGTCTTTTGCCGGTGCCCGCCCCTACCACCAGGCCTACAGCCGGGGAGTAAAGCTGATTGGCGCGACCTGCCACTACGTGACCCAGGACCTCGACGAGGGCCCGATCATCGAGCAGGACGTCATCCGCATCACCCACAGTGACTCCATTGAGGATATGGTTCGCCTGGGCAAGGACGTGGAAAAGAACGTGCTGGCCCGCGGTCTGCGTTCGCACATCGAAGACCGGGTGATTACCTTCGAAAACAAGACTGTGGTGTTTGATTAGGGCTGCCTCACAGTTGCCCCGGAAAGGGTGCGACTGTGATAGACTTGGCGGCTTGTTGAAGCATAACTATGGGGCCCGGACACGGCTCCGATACGACTTCCAGATAACGCAAAGGAACCTTTCTCGATGGGTGAGTTAGCCAAAGAGATCCTGCCGGTCAATATTGAAGACGAGTTAAAACAGTCCTACCTCGATTACGCCATGAGCGTTATCGTCGGGCGGGCGCTTCCGGATGTGAGGGATGGCCTCAAGCCGGTTCACCGCCGTGTTCTGTTCGCCATGTCCGAACTGAACAACGACTGGAACAAAGCCTACAAGAAGTCCGCCCGTGTGGTGGGTGACGTTATCGGTAAATATCACCCTCACGGTGACTCTGCGGTTTACGACACCATCGTACGTATGGCCCAGCCGTTCTCGCTGCGCTACCCGCTGGTAGACGGCCAGGGCAACTTCGGTTCCATTGATGGTGATAACGCCGCAGCCATGCGTTACACCGAGATTCGCATGGAGAAGATCGCCCACTCCCTGCTGGCGGATCTGGACAAGGAAACCGTCGATTTCGTTGATAACTATGACGGCACCGAGCGGATCCCCGAGGTTCTGCCTACCCGGGTTCCGAACCTGCTGGTGAATGGTTCCTCCGGTATTGCCGTGGGAATGGCCACCAATATTCCGCCCCACAACCTGACGGAAGTGGTCAACGGCTGCCTGGCGTTGATTGACAATCCGGATCTTACTATTGATGAGCTGATGGGCTTCATTCCCGGCCCTGACTTCCCGACCGAGGGTATCATCAATGGCCGTGCGGGCATTGTCGAGGCCTATCGCACCGGCCGTGGCCGCATCTATGTCCGTGCCCGTCATGAAATCGAGCACGATAACAAAACCAATCGCGACGCTGTCATTATCACCGAGCTGCCGTATCAGCTGAACAAGGCTCGCCTGATCGAAAAGATCGCCGAGCTGGTGAAAGAGAAGCGCCTCGAGGGTATTACCGAACTGCGGGATGAATCCAACAAGGAAGGTATCCGGGTTGTGATCGAACTGCGCCGGGGCGAAAATCCGGATGTGGTGGTCAATAACCTGTTCGCCCACACCCAGTTGCAGACGGTGTTTGGTATCAACATGGTGGCGCTGATCAATGGCGAGCCTAAAACGCTGAACCTCAAGCAGATGCTCGATGCGTTCGTGCGCCACCGCCGTGAGGTGGTTACCCGCCGGACTATCTATGAGCTGCGCAAGGCCCGCGAACGTGGCCATATCCTCGAAGGCCTCACGGTTGCGCTGGCCAACATCGATGAGATGATCGAACTGATCAAGGCCTCGCCCAGTTCGGTGGAAGCCAAAGAAAAGCTGATGGCCAAGGGCTGGGCCCCGGGCGATGTCCTGGCCATGCTGGAGCGTGCCGGCGAAGACGCCTGTCGCCCGGACGACCTGCCGGAAATCTATGGCCTGCGTAGCGGCCTGTACTACCTGTCTCCGGAGCAGACCCAGGCGATCCTGGATATGCGTCTGCACCGCCTGACCGGCCTTGAAACCGAGAAGCTGCAGAACGAATACAAGGACATCCTTGAAAAGATTGCCGGCCTGCTGGAAATTCTGGGCGACCCGGACCGCCTGATGCAGGTTATTCGTGAAGAACTGGAAGCGGTTGTTTCCGAATTCGGTGATGAGCGCCGTACCGAGATCACCAGTTCCCAGCGTGATCTGACGATTGCAGACCTGATTGACGAAGAAGATCTCGTGGTCACCATTTCCCACAGCGGTTACGCCAAGACCCAGGCCGTGGAAGATTACCAGGCACAGCGCCGTGGTGGCCGGGGCAAGGCCGCAACCTCCATGAAGGACGAAGACTTCGTTGAGAAGTTGCTCGTCGCCAATTCCCACGACACCATTCTGTGCTTCTCGAACCGCGGCAAGGTCTACTGGTTGCGGGTGTTCGAGATTCCGCGGGCCAGCCGGGCTTCCCGCGGTCGTCCGATGGTCAACATCCTGCCACTGGAAGAGGGTGAGCGTATCACCACCTTCCTGCCAGTACGTGACTATCCGGAAGACCAGTTTGTGCTGATGGCCACCTCTAACGGTGTGGTCAAGAAAACCCCGCTGCCGAACTTCTCACGTCCGCGCAGCAGCGGCCTGATTGCCCTGTCCCTTGATGAAGGCGATACCCTGATTGGCGCTGCCATTACCGAGGGCGACGCCGAAGTCATGCTGTTCTCCACTGCCGGCAAGGCCGTTCGCTTTGCCGAGGGGGCGGTGCGTCCGATGAGCCGGACAGCCCGCGGTGTTCGCGGTATCAGGATGCCGGAAGGTCACCACGTGGTGTCCCTGATTATTCCGCAGGAAGGCGGTGTGATTCTGACCGCCAGTGAGAACGGTTACGGCAAGCGTACCGCCATCGACGAATTCCCGACCTATGGCCGGGGCAGCCAGGGCGTTATTGCCATGCAGTGCTCTGAGCGGAACGGCAACCTGGTAACAGCCCTGCAGCTGTTTGATGGTGATGAAATGATGCTGATTTCGGATAAGGGTACACTGGTGCGGACTCGTACCGACGAAGTGTCCGTTCTGAGCCGGAACACTCAGGGTGTGCGTCTGATCAAGCTTGGTCAGGAAGATGAGCGCCTGGTAGGCGTAGAGCGCATTGCTGAAACCGATGACGAAGCACTTGACGGTGAAGGCGAAGACGCAGCGACAGACAGCAGCACGGAAGAAGGTGAAGGTGCCGGCGAAGAATAAGCCGGCCCTGCCATAGACAGATTCAGCAAGACTTGAGAGATCACAGCAACATGAGCAGGGCGTATAATTTTTGTGCAGGCCCGGCAACCTTGCCGGAAAGCGTGCTTCGTCAGGCGCGGGATGAAATGCTCGACTGGCGCGGTACCGGCATGTCGGTGATGGAAATGAGCCATCGCAGCGACGAGTTTGTCCGGATTGCCGAAACTGCAGAAAAAGATCTGCGTGAACTGGCCGGCGTGTCGGACGATTACGCCGTTCTCTTTATGCAGGGTGGGGCGTCCAGCCAGTTTTCCACCATTCCCCTGAACCTGCTGGGTGAAAAAAACGCTGCTGACTATGTGAATACGGGCATCTGGTCCAAGAAAGCCATTGCCGAGGCGAGCCGCTATGGCACTGTGAACGTGGTGGCCAGCTCGGAAGACAGCGGTTTTGCCACGATTCCTGACCAGTCCTCCTGGCAGACCAGTGCAGATGCAGCGTACCTGCACTACACGCCGAACGAGACCATTGGCGGTCTGGAGTTCGACTTTGTTCCGGAGAGCCCGTCGGTCCCGCTGGTGGCGGATATGTCCTCATCCATGCTTTCCCGGCCGGTGGACGTTTCCAGGTTTGGCGTGATCTACGCCGGCGCCCAGAAAAACATCGGCCCCTCGGGCCTGGTGGTGGTCATTATCCGCAAGGATCTGCTGGGTAAGGCCCGCAGGGAGACCCCCACCATGATGAACTATCAGGTGATTGCCGATAACGGGTCCATGTACAACACCCCCGCGACCTATTCCTGGTATCTGGCGGGCCTGGTGTTCCAGTGGCTGAAAGAGCAGGGTGGTGTAACGGCCATGGGTGAAGTGAACCTGCGCAAGGCCAGAAAGCTCTATGGGTTCATCGACACCAATGATTTCTACGCCAACCCCATTGAACCGCGTTTCCGGTCCTGGATGAACGTGCCGTTTACCCTGGCAGACGACGCCTTGAACGGTGAATTCCTGAAAGGAGCCAATGCCCGTGGCCTGCTGAACCTGGCCGGCCACCGCTCGGTGGGTGGTATGCGGGCGAGTATTTACAACGCGATGCCCGAGGCTGGTGTTGATGCGCTGATCGAATATATGACTGAATTTGCGAAGGAGCGTGGCTGACCATGAGTGATGAGCAGGTCCGGCTCGCAGAGCTGAGGGACGAGATTGATCAGATTGATCAGAAGCTCATGGAGCTGATCAGCGCCCGGGCAACCTGTGCCCAGGAAGTCGCCCACGTCAAGACCACAGCCAATCCGGGGCAGGACGTATTTTTCTATCGCCCGGAGCGGGAAGCCCAGGTGCTGCGCCGAATCAAGGAGCAGAACCCGGGGCCATTGTCCTGTGAGGAAATGGCCCGTCTGTTCCGGGAAATCATGTCGGCCTGCCTGGCGCTGGAAAAGCCCATGCACATTGCCTTCCTGGGGCCGGTGGGTACCTTCACCCAGGCAGCAGCGCTCAAGCATTTTGGTCACTCGGTGATCAGCGTGCCGCTGCCCGCGATTGATGCGGTATTCCGGGAGGTTGAATCCGGCGCTGCCCATTACGGTGTGGTGCCGGTGGAGAACTCCACCGAGGGCATGATCAATCACACCCTCGATATGTTCATGTCCTCGCCCCTGAAAATCTGTGGTGAAGTGCAACTGCGGATTCACCACCACCTGCTGGTGTCTCCGAAGCACAAGGATCAGGAAATTACCCGGATCTATTCCCATCAGCAGTCGTTTGCCCAGTGTCGCCAGTGGCTGGACACCCATCGCTATGGTATTGAGCGGGTGACAGTTTCCAGCAACGCCGAAGCGGCGCGACGTGCGGGCGCGGAGCCCGGATCGGCGGCGATTGCCGGCGACATGGCGGCTGAGCTCTATGGCCTGGAAAAACTGGCCAACAGCATTGAAGACCGTCCGGACAATACCACACGTTTCCTGATCATCGGCCGGGAAGAAGTCCCTGCCAGCGGTCACGATAAGACCTCCATTCTGGTTTCCATGCGAAACAAGCCGGGTGCACTGTACCAGCTGCTTGAGCCGTTCCATCGCCATGGCCTCAGCCTGACCCGTATCGAAACCCGGCCGTCGCCCAGTGGTACCTGGGCCTATGTGTTCTACATCGATTTTGAAGGGCATATGGAGGGCGATCAGGTGCGCAAGGTTCTCGCAGAAGTGGAGGACGAAGCCGTTGAGCTCAAGCGGTTGGGTTCCTACCCGATTGGCGTTCTTTGAGTACCCGAACCGGCAGTTTTTTTGAGTACGGAGTGTCGAGGACGTTTTATGGCCATTGATTACCAGAGTCTGGCGGTCCGGGGCGTGCAGGCGTTGTCGCCCTACCAGCCAGGAAAACCGATTGAGGAACTGGCGCGGGAGCTGGGGCTGAATCCCGCTGAAATTATCAAGCTTGCCAGCAATGAAAATCCGCTTGGGCCTAGCGAAAAGGCGCTTTCTGCCGCCCGCCAGGCATTGTCTGAACTGTGCCTGTATCCGGACGGCAACGGCTTCAATCTCAAGCAGGCGCTGTCAAGGCGCCTGGGTGTCGGGCTGGACCGGATCACCCTCGGCAATGGCTCCAATGACGTTCTGGAAGTCATCACCCGCTGTTTTGCCGATGCCGATTCGGAAGTCATTTTCTCCCAGTATGCGTTCGCCATTTATCCTCTGGTGACCCGGGCCATTGGCGCAAAGGGCGTGTCCGTGCCTGCCCGGGAATGGGGGCATGATCTGGAGGCGATGGCGGCGGCGGTCACCGACCGTACCAGGCTGGTTTTTGTCGCCAACCCGAACAATCCCACGGGTACGGTGCACAAGGCCGATGCCATTGAGGCCTTCCTGAAGAAGATTCCGGCCGAGGTCCTCGTGGTGCTGGATGAGGCCTACTGCGAATACCTCACCGGTAACGACTATCCTGACGGTGTGGAACTGCTTTCCCGGTTCCCGAACCTGCTCGTGTGCCGGACCTTCTCCAAAGCCTGGGGGCTTGCCGGTTTGCGGGTGGGCTACAGCGTCAGCTCCGCAGCCATTGCCGACACCCTCAACCGCGTGCGTCAGCCCTTTAACGTCGACACGGTTGCGCTCTCTGCGGCCACGGCGGTGCTGGATGATGAAGACTACCTTCAGCGCTCCCGGGAGGTGAACAGTGCCGGCCTGCGCCAGCTTGAGCAGGCATTCGATCGCATGGGGCTCAGTTACATTCCCTCTGCCGGCAACTTTATTGCGGTGGAAGTGGGTGAGCAGGCCATGGGGGTATATCAGGCTCTTCTGGCCCACGGTGTGATTGTCCGCCCGATTGCAGGTTATGGCATGCCGCGCCATCTCCGTGTCTCGGTTGGGCTTCCGGAAGAGAACGAGCGGTTTATCGACGCGCTGGCGCAGGCACTGACATCCTCGGGGCTGAGCGACTGACATGGCGCTTTCCGAACCTCTTTTTAAGCGGGTTGCAGTGATTGGTCTGGGGCTGATTGGCGGCTCCCTGGCCAGTGCTATCCGGCGTAATGGCCTGGCTGGCAGGGTGGTTGGTGCAGACCAGCGCGGCGAGGAGCTGCAACTCGGCAAAGAGCTTGGTGTTATAGATGAGGCCGCGCCTACCGTGGCTGATGCCGTCAAGGGTGCCGATCTGGTGGTGCTTGCGGTGCCGGTAAGGGCAACCCGCGCGGTTCTGGAAGAAGTTCGCTCCTGCCTGGAGCCCGGAGCAGTGCTAACGGATGTGGGTAGTACCAAGTCCAGCTTTGTCGCCGATGTTGAGGCCGTGTTTGGTGGCCTTTCGCCGCTGGTGATTCCCGGCCACCCGATCGCGGGCTCTGAAAAGAGCGGCATCCGGGCGGCCAGTCCGGAGCTGTTCGCCAACCACAAGGTGATTCTTACGCCTCCGGACAATGTCAGTGAGCCGCATCTGGCACGTCTGAAAGGACTCTGGGAAGGCTGTGGCGCGACAGTGCTGACCATGTCTGTGGCCTATCACGACGAAGTGCTGGCGGCCACCAGCCATTTGCCCCATCTGATTGCCTTTTCTCTGGTCGACACCCTGGCGGGTGAAGACGAGAACATGGACATTTTCCGTTATGCGGCCGGTGGATTCAGGGACTTTACCCGGATTGCTGCCAGTGATCCGGTGATGTGGCACGATATCTTTCTCTCGAATCGCGAGGCGGTTCTTCGGGTAATCGACCATTTTACTCACGACCTGGAACAGCTGCGCACGGCCATTGCTAACCAGGACAGTGCGACCCTGTTAAGGGTTTTCAGTCGCGCCAAAGCGGCGCGTGAACATTTTTCAAAGATGCTCTCAGGACAGGCTTACGTGACAAAAAACAGTGAAAAGCAGGTAAGGTTCCGTCTTCAGCCCGGTGGCGCTATTTCCGGTGATATCCGGGTACCCGGTGACAAATCCATGTCGCACCGTTCCATCATGATGGGTGCGCTTGCCAACGGCGTCACCGAGGTTAAGGGATTCCTGGAGGGTGAGGACAGCCTGGCGACGCTTCAGGCGTTCCGGGATATGGGTGTCACGATCGAAGGCCCGGAAGATGGCTTCGTCCGGATTCACGGTGTTGGCATGCATGGGCTGCAGGCGCCCCGTGGCCCGTTGTATCTTGGTAATTCCGGAACCGCGATGCGCCTGTTTGCAGGCCTGCTGGCAGCCCAGCCGTTTGACTCTGAGCTGACCGGCGACGCCAGTCTCTCCGGCCGCCCCATGGGCCGGGTTGCAGACCCGTTGCGAGCCATGGGGGCAGTGATTGACACGGCCGAAGGTGGTCGCCCGCCGCTGAAGATACGCGGTGGCCAGAAGCTGTCCGGTATCCATTATGAAATGCCGGTAGCCAGCGCCCAGGTGAAGTCCTGCCTCTTGCTGGCCGGGCTCTACGCTGAAGGCAGCACATCGGTTACCGAGCCGGCACCCACGCGGGATCATACCGAGCGCATGCTGGCGGGCTTCGGCTACCACGTACACCGTGACGGCGCGACGGCCAGTGTCAGTGGTGGTGGCAAGCTGACGGCCACAAACATTGACGTACCTGCCGACATTTCTTCCTCGGCCTTTTTTCTGGTGGCTGCGAGCATTGCGCCCGGTTCCGACCTGATCCTTCGCCATGTAGGTATGAACCCGACCCGGGTGGGGGTGATCAACATTCTACGCCGGATGGGCGCCAGTATTGAGGTTCTGGATGAGCGCGAAATCGGTGGTGAGCCTGTAGCCGATCTGCGCGTGCGTTCGGCGGAACTTCAGGGTATTGATATTCCCGAAGACCAGGTGCCACTGGCGATTGACGAATTCCCGGTGCTGTTCATCGCGGCAACCTGCGCCACCGGCCGAACGGTTCTGCGAGGCGCCGAGGAGCTGCGGGTCAAGGAAAGTGACCGGATCCAGGTGATGGCAGACGGCCTTGCCGCCCTGGGTGTGGAAACCACCGTTACGCCGGACGGCATCATCATTGATGGTGGCCAGACCATTGGCGGCGGCACCGTCAACAGCCAGGGCGACCACCGTATTGCCATGTCTTTCGCAGTGGCATCGCTGCGGGCCAAAGGCGATATTACCGTGACCGACTGCGCCAATGTGGCAACGTCTTTCCCGGGATTTGTGGAGCTCGCAAAGAGTACGGGAATCAATATTTCAGCCGAGGGGGCTGAATAATGGCGGATAACAGAGCGCCGGTGATCACGGTGGATGGCCCCGGAGGATCCGGCAAGGGCACCGTTACCCAAATGCTGGCCAGGAAGCTGGGTTGGCATTTGCTGGATAGCGGGGCCTTGTACCGGCTGACGGCTCTGGCCGCCGTCCGGCAGGGTGTCGCCCTGGACGACGAGGAAGGGCTGGTCAAAGTGGCTGCCGGGCTGGATGTGGCGTTCGAACCCACGCCCGAGGGTGAGCCGGTCCGGGTTATTCTGGCAGGGCAGGACGTGACCGCAGATATACGTACGGAGTCCGCCGGGGATAACGCGTCGAAAGTGGCCGTGATGCAGCCGGTCCGGGACGCGCTGTTGCAGCGCCAGCGGGACTTCCGGCAGGCTCCGGGCCTGGTGGCCGATGGCCGGGATATGGGAACCGTGGTGTTCCCGGATGCGCCGGTCAAGATTTTCCTGACGGCAAGCGCCGAGGAGAGAGCCAGAAGGCGTTACAGCCAGTTGAAGGACGCGGGTGTCGATGTTAATATTGACGCCCTTTTAGAGGAGATACGGGTTCGTGATGAACGGGATATGAACCGTTCCGCAGCCCCTCTCAAGCCCGCAGATGATGCGCAAGTCATTGATTCTACGGGGTTGGGTATAGGAGAGGTGCTAGACAGGTGTATGGCCGCGGCAGGCCAGGCCTGACTACACCTTTTTGTCGTTGAAATGCCGGATGTAGCGTTATCTGCCAGCCACAGGCTTGATCCGGAACTTATTAACAGACCGTGTTGCTGGTGGCACGGAGCACACTTGCGTTGATCATATAGGACTCATAATGAGCGAGAGCTTTGCGGATCTTTTTGAAGAAAGCCTGAAAGAAATTGACATGCAGCCGGGTTCCATCGTCCAGGGAACCGTAGTTGACGTCGACAACGACTGGGTCACCGTTAACGCCGGACTGAAGTCCGAAGGCGTTATCCCCGCCTCCCAGTTCCTGAACGAAAAAGGCGAGTTGGAAATTGCTATCGGCGATGTTGTCGATGTAGCTCTCGACGCTGTGGAAGACGGTTTCGGTGAAACCCGTCTGTCCCGTGAAAAGGCCAAGCGTGCAGAAGCCTGGAAGGTACTCGAGAAGTCCTTCGAAGCTGAGGAAGTGGTTAAGGGTGTTATCAATGGCAAGGTCAAAGGCGGTTTCACTGTCGATCTGGCCGGTATCCGCGCCTTCCTGCCGGGCTCTCTGGTAGATGTTCGTCCGGTCCGCGATACCGCGCACCTGGAGAACAAGGAACTCGAATTCAAGGTTATCAAGCTGGATCAGAAGCGTAACAACGTGGTTGTTTCCCGCCGCGCCGTTCTGGAAGCTGAAAACAGCGCTGAGCGCGAAGCTCTGTTGGAAACCCTGACCGAAGGTATGGAAATCAAGGGTATCGTCAAGAACCTGACCGACTACGGCGCGTTCGTGGATCTGGGCGGCGTTGACGGCCTGCTGCACATTACCGATATGGCCTGGAAGCGCATCAAGCATCCGAGCGAAATCGTTAACGTGGGCGATGAGATCAGTGTCAAGGTTCTGAAGTTTGATCGTGAGCGCAACCGTGTGTCCCTCGGCCTGAAGCAGCTGGGCGAAGATCCCTGGGTTGATATCAAGGGTCGTTATCCGGAAGGCAGCAAGGTGACTGCACGCGTTACCAACCTGACCGACTACGGCTGCTTTGCCGAGCTGGAAGAAGGTGTTGAAGGTCTGGTTCACGTGTCCGAAATGGACTGGACCAACAAGAATATCCATCCGTCCAAGGTTGTCCAGGTAGGCGACGAAGTGGGCGTGATGATTCTGGATATCGACGAAGAGCGTCGTCGTATTTCCCTGGGTATCAAACAGTGCGTATCCAACCCATGGGAAGATTTCTCCAGCAACTTCAACAAGGGCGACCGCATCTCCGGTAAGATCAAGTCAATCACTGACTTCGGTATCTTCATCGGTCTGGACGGCGGCATCGACGGTCTGGTTCACCTGTCTGACATCAGCTGGAACGAGACTGGCGAAGAAGCGGTTCGCGAATACAAGAAGGGTGACGAAGTTGAAACCGTTATCCTGTCTGTTGATCCGGAGCGAGAGCGTATCTCCCTGGGTATCAAGCAGCTTGAGAGCGATCCGTTCGCCGAGTTTGTGCAGCTGAACGACAAGGGCTCTATTGTTAAGGGCACCGTGTCTGCAGTTGATGCCAAGGCCGCTACCATTGCCCTGAACGACGAAGTTGAAGCGGTACTGAAAGCCTCGGAAATCAGTCGTGACCGTGTTGAAGACGCACGTAACGCGCTGAAGGAAGGCGAAGAAGTAGAAGCGAAGATCATCAGCATCGATCGCAAGAACCGCATCATTAACCTGTCTGTGAAGTCCAAGGATGTTGAGGACGACAAGCAGGCCCTGGAAAATGTGCGGACCAAGACTGCCGAAACCTCTTCTGGTGCGACCACCATCGGTGATCTCATCAAGGAGCAGATGCAGCAGCAAAACGCCAATAAGGAATGAATTTCCGGTTGGTGTGAAAAAAACGGGCTCTAAGAGCCCGTTTTTTTTGTGTTTTTTTCTGGTTTGGCTAAACTAGATAGTCATGGGAATCCGGCAACCGACGGCTGAACAATAACGAAAGAGGGAAACGCCTCATGACGAAGTCCGAACTGGTCGAGTTGATTGCGTCCAAGCAAACACAGCTCTCCGTTAAAGATGTCGAACTGGCTGTAAAAACCATCATTGAGCACATGTCCCAGTCGCTCGCCGATGGTCAGAGAATTGAGATCCGGGGATTTGGCAGTTTTTCTCTTCATCACCGGGCAGCGCGTACCGGTCGCAATCCGAAAACCGGTGAGGCTGTCCAGTTACCGGCCAAGTTTGTGCCGCATTTCAAACCGGGAAAGGAATTGAGAGAGCAGGTTAACGACAGTCTGAAGAAAGGCTTTTAACCGCGGCTCAGGGAATGCGTATAATTCAGGATTAGTCAGCCCTTTGGGAGTGCTATCTCTATGGCAGGATTGCAGAAGATCCTCATTATTCTGTTGGTTTTGGTCCTGGTTCTGCTGGCACTGGTGTTCTCGCTTAATAACCAAATGGCGGTGTCCCTCAATTTTCTGCTTTTTCAAACCCAGCCTCATGGCGTAGCCGTCTGGATCATCATGGCCTTTGTTATCGGTGCGCTGGTTGGCGTACTGATTACCATGCTGGCCACCGTCCGTACCTCGGTGTCCCGGCGAGCCCTTCAGAAACGACTTGATCGTGCGGAGCAGGCATTGGAGAAATCCAGGGCCCAGAACGACCGGACGCTTTAATGGATATTGTACTTCAGTGGCTGCTGCTGACAGTTGCGGTTGCCGTTGGCTGGCTGGTTGGCCGGCTGGGAAGCAATGAAAGCCGCTCAAAGGCAACGATTTCCGACGAGGAATCGGTAAAGGATCGCCTCCAGTTCCTCTTTACCAACTATTCCGACCAGGCGGTTGAAAACTTCGTGCAGTCCCTTGCTGTTAACAAGGACACCGTCAGCCTGCACCTCTCAATTGGCAGTCATTTTCGCAATAAGGGCGAAACGGACAGAGCCATATTGATTCATCAGAATCTCCTGGCAAGGCCTGAATTGCCGCCACGCTTTTCGCCACAGGTTACCCTGGAGCTGGCACGGGATTACCTCAACGCCGGCCTGCTGGACCGCGCCGAGGCATTGCTGCATCAGCTCATGGGTGACCGGGAATATGGCCGGCATTCTTCCCAGCAGCTGATTGATCTGTACCAGCAGGAAAAGGAGTGGGGTAAAGCGTCGGAGGTTGCCCGAACACTGACCCGTGGCGATGCTGACCCCGCCATGTTCAAAGTTCTGGCATACCTGACTTGTGAGCTTGCCGAGGAAGCGCTGAAACAGGATGATCGTTGGGAGGCCCAGAAACTCGCCCGGGAAGCGCTGGATTACGACCGTTCCTGTGTGCGTGCCACCCTGATACTGATGAAGCTGCTGGTTCGCCAGGGCAGTTTCCGCGAGGCTGGCAATCAGGGCCTGAAAGTCTTCGACCAGAACCCGGAGTTCGGTCCGGAAGCGGTTGACCGTCTGATGAAGCTTGAGCACGAGCACGGTGATATCGGACGCCTGGCGAAAAAACTGCGCAAGCTTTACGAGAATTATCCGAGCACAAGTCTATTGCTGGCACTGGTCGAATCCGTGGAGCGGGCCTCTGGCCGACCTGCTGCGATCGATCTGCTACGGCAGGAACTGGAGATCCGCCCAAGCGTCCGCGGCCTGTTGCGGCTGGTGGAGATGGCGGGCTACGAGAAAGGTATGACCACAGACGAGGGCCGGCTTGTCAGCCGCATTGGCCACCTGATTCTTGCCAACCGCCCGGTCTATCGCTGTGTCAGCTGTGGTTTCTCCGGTCGCCAGCTGCACTGGCTGTGCCCAAGCTGCAAGCAATGGGAAACCGTCCGCCCGATCCAGGGCGTTGAAGCTGAATAAACCTTTACTGAATCTCCGCAGGATAATTGAACGTGCAAACCGCAAACGATCCCAAAATCATCGTCGCCCTGGACTTTCCCTCCGGGAAATCGGCCCTGGAACTGGTTGATAAACTGGATCCGGCCAAATGCCGGTTGAAGGTGGGCAAGGAGCTGTTCACCCGTTCCGGCCCCCAGTTAGTCGAGGGGCTTCAAAAGCGCGGATTCGATGTGTTCCTGGACCTGAAATACCACGACATCCCCAACACCACCTCGGCGGCGGTAGCGGCAGCCGCAGATCTCGGCGTCTGGATGGTAAATGTCCACGCCTCGGGCGGTGAAAAAATGATGACCGCCTGCCGGGAGCGCCTGGAAACCTTCGGAGCAGACCGGCCGTTGCTGATTGCCGTCACCGTTCTCACCAGCATGAACGCCGACGACCTGGCCGGTATTGGCATTACCGATTCCCCGGAAGCCCAGGTATCACGTCTGGCAACCCTCACTAAAAACTGCGGCCTCGACGGTGTCGTCTGCTCCGCCCGGGAAGCCCCGAAACTGAAAGCGGAGCAGGGCGCCGACTTCAAGCTGATCACCCCGGGGATTCGTCCGTTGACTGCCGATAAAGGCGACCAACAACGCATCATGACCCCAAGCGATGCCCTCAAGGCGGGTTCCGATTATCTTGTGATCGGCCGCCCGATTACCCAGGCTTCGGATCCGTTGGCTGCTTTGGAGGCTGTTCACGCTGAGGTGATTGGCCTCTAGCATTTGGTGGGTATTTTGCTTGAGCCCTAGCCTGATAGGTTTGGAGCCTGGTGGTGTGGGGCCTCCCTCCCAAAAAACCGCTACGAGCACATCCCTGTGCGCTTGTTTCCGGCCATCCATGGCCTCCAACATTTTTGGGAGGGAGGCCCCACACCACCGTGTCGAACCTTTGAGATATAGTCTGTGAACGCGGGGTCAGATGAAAACCTTCATCTGACCCCAATTTCGAAAACAAACACAGAGGTAATAAAAAACCCGCTAACTCAAAGAATTAGCGGGCTTTTAAAATAGTGGCTCCCCGAGCTGGGCTCGAACCAGCGACAAACGGATTAACAGTCCGTTGCTCTACCAACTGAGCTATCGGGGAACGTCGTCGTGTGACGAGGCGCGTATATTAAGTTGGCTATACCGCCCCGTCAACCCTTGGCCAGAACTTTTTAGCCAAGTACTTTCTGAAGACGTTCAATCGCCTTGTGCAGGTTATCCATGCTGGTGGCGAAGCTCAGGCGCATGTGGCCAGGGCAGCCGAAGGCGGATCCTGGAACCAGTGCCACGCCGGCGTCAGTCAGTAGCTTTTCGGCGAATTCCACGTCCGTACTGACACTGGTATCAGCATCAATGGCGCCCTGGAAGCTCGGAAACACGTAAAAGGTTCCGTCGCCATTCAGGCATTCAACGCCCGGCAGTTTGTTCAGGGCCTCTACCAGCCAGTCGTGGCGTTCTTTGAACGCCTTTACCATGTCGCCCACGCAGGCCTGGTTGCCATCAAGCGCAGCCTTTGCTGCCGCCTGGGAGATAGACGCCGGGTTGGAGGTGCTCTGGGACTGGATTTTCTTCATGGCGCCGATGATCTTCGCCGGGCCAGCGGCGTAGCCGATACGCCAGCCAGTCATGGAGTAGGCCTTGGACACACCGTTGAGCACGAAGGTGCGGTCGTACAGTTCCGGGGTGGCGTTCAGGATGTTGCAGAACGGCTTGCCGGTCCAGAGGATCGGCTCATACATGTCGTCGGTGGCGATCATGATGTTCGGGTGCTTCTTCAGCACCTCGCCGATGGCCTGCAACTCTTCCAGGGTGTAGGCCATGCCGCTCGGGTTCGAGGGGCTGTTAATCACGAACAGGCGGGTACGCTCGGTGATGGCGTTTTCCAGCTGTTCCGGGGTGATCTTGAAGCGGGTCTTGGCACCGGTTTCAATGATAACCGGCTTACCTTCGGCCACCAGTACCATATCCGGGTAGGATACCCAGTATGGCGCCGGGATGATGGCTTCGTCACCCTTGTTCAGGGTGGCCAGTGCGAGGTTGAAAAAGCTCTGTTTGCCACCACTGCTTACCAAGATCTGGTTGGCTTCGTATTCCAGGCCGTTGTCCCGTTTGAACTTCGCAATAATCGCTTTCTTCAGGGCTGGCGTACCATCAACGGCAGTGTATTTGGTCTGGCCGTTGTCGATGGCTTCAATGGCTGCCTGTTTGATGTGATCAGGGGTATCGAAGTCCGGCTCGCCGGCACCCAGGCCAATAATATCCTGGCCGGCTGCGCGGAGTTCCGCGGCCTTGTTGGTGACTGCGAGGGTGGGAGAGGGCTTGATCGCCTGTACTCGGCTGGAAAGTTGAAGGTCCAAACTTGCGCTCCTTAAAGCTGCGTCTGATAGGGCTGCGACCGCCGGGCGCCAGAGCTGCTGGCTGATTTTCGCCCAGCCGTCGATCGCACTGATGGTATCATGAAGCCAGCGTATCGCTAAATTTCTCTAATGGCAGGGGCTGTTTTGTCCCTGCTTCAGTTCTACCGGAGGTTCCCGCCAGTTATGGCCAGTAATCAGCCCAGCGTTTCCACCAGAGAGGGTGTGTTTAAAGTCGATTCACCGTTCCAGCCGGCGGGTGATCAGCCCAAGGCGATCGAGGGTCTGGTGGATGGCATCCACTCCGGCCTGGCGCACCAGACCCTGCTGGGGGTAACCGGCTCCGGTAAAACCTTCACCATTGCCAACGTAATCCAGCAGGTGCAGCGGCCAACCATCATCATGGCCCACAACAAGACCCTGGCTGCCCAGTTGTATGGCGAGTTCCGCGAATTCTTTCCGGACAATGCGGTGGAGTATTTCGTTTCCTACTACGACTACTACCAGCCGGAAGCCTATGTGCCGTCGTCGGACACCTTTATCGAGAAAGACGCCTCCATCAATGAGCACATCGAACAGATGCGTCTTTCCGCCACCAAGGCCCTGCTGGAGCGGTCGGATGCAATCATCGTGGCGACGGTGTCCTCAATCTACGGCCTTGGTGATCCCCAGTCCTACCTGAAGATGATGCTGCACCTGGACCGGGGTGATCAGATCGATCAGCGCTTTATCCTGCGTCGCCTTGCCGAACTGCAGTACACCCGCAACGATATTGAATTCCACCGGGCCAATTACCGGGTGCGGGGCGATGTGATCGATGTATTTCCGGCGGAATCCGAGAAGGAGGCCATCCGCATCGAGCTGTTCGATGATGAGGTGGAGAATCTCAGCTATTTCGACCCGCTTACAGGCGAGGTTCTGCGTCGGGTTCCCCGGGTAACCATCTATCCGAAGTCCCACTATGTGACGCCCCGGCAGAAGGTGCTGGATGCGATTGAGCTCATCAAGGTGGAGCTGGATGAGCGGCTCCAGCAACTGCGGGACAATAATCGGCTGGTGGAAGCTCAACGGCTTGAGGAGCGCACCCGGTACGACATCGAAATGATGATGGAGCTGGGTTACTGCAATGGCATCGAGAACTACTCACGTTATCTTTCTGGCCGCCGCCCGGGTGAGGCGCCACCAACCCTGTTTGATTATCTGCCACCCAATGCGTTGCTGGTGGTGGATGAATCCCATGTGACCATTCCCCAGATCGGTGCCATGTACAAGGGCGACCGTTCGCGCAAGGAAACCCTGGTGGAGTACGGTTTCCGGCTGCCTTCGGCGCTGGATAACCGGCCGATGCGGTTCGAGGAGTGGGAGCGCATCGCGCCGCAGATGATTTTTGTCTCTGCGACGCCGGGCAACTACGAAGCCGAGCATACCGGCCAGGTGGTGGAGCAGGTGGTACGGCCCACCGGCCTGCTGGATCCGGAAATCGAGGTTCGTCCGGCCTCCACGCAGGTGGATGATCTGCTTTCCGAAATCCACACCCGGGTGAAGGTGAAGGAGCGGGTTCTGGTGACCACCCTCACCAAGCGGATGGCGGAAGACCTGACGGACTTCATGATGGAACACGACGTAAAAGTCCGGTATCTGCACTCGGACATCGACACCGTCGAGCGGGTGGAGATCATCCGGGATCTCCGCCGGGGTGAATTTGATGTGCTGGTGGGCATCAACCTGTTACGGGAAGGGCTTGATATGCCTGAGGTGTCGCTGGTTGCCATTCTCGATGCGGACAAGGAAGGTTTCCTGCGTTCCGAGCGCTCACTGATCCAGACCATGGGCCGGGCGGCGCGGAATCTCCACGGCAAAGCCATTCTTTACGGTGATCGGGTTACCGGTTCCATGCAGCGGGCTATCGACGAGACTGGTCGTCGGCGGGCGAAGCAGGAAGCCCACAACGAAGAACACGGCATTACGCCCCAGGGCCTGAATAAGAAGATTGCCGATATCATGGAAGGTGCCGGCGGTGGTGGCCGCGGACGTCGCAAGGCGGAGCGCCCGGGTCAGAAGGCGGCGGAGGAAGCGGAGCAGTACCGGGCGAAATTGGGCAACCGGTCTCCCGAGCAAGTCCTCAAGGAAGTTTCCCGCCTGGAGGACGAGATGTACAAGGCGGCTTCGGAACTGGATTTCGAGACTGCTGCACGCCTGCGGGACGATATCTCCGAATTGAAAGAGGCGGCTTTGCGGACCGGGTAGTTAGCCCGGCCGTTTGGGTCCCACGATAACAGCCGCCTGTAAAGGCTGGTTGCGGCCATAGCGGGACATCTGGCTGAACACCCGTTTGTCGACGGGCAGGTATTGCTTATCGGCGACGGTTTCTCCGGCGTCCACGTCTATTTCCGGATCGTGCAGGTATACGAACTGGTCGTCGATGGCACACACAGTCACCCAGTGCGGGACGCGGCTCCGGTTCAGCTGCCAGGTGCTGATCAGGATAACCGGTACCCGACCTTCGTGCAGTGCTTCTTCCATGGCTTCCAGGGTTAGCGGGTCGTGGTGGAGCTGAATGCCAGTCTGGCCGATGTCGTGCAGGAAGCCTTCGTGGACCAGTTCCAGAACCCGTTTCTTGTCCTCATTCCTGACCGTGTCTTTGAACAGGGCACCCTCCATGCTGATCCATGCACTGGCTTCAAAGCCCCGATTCCAGGCAGACAGTGCCAGCCCGTGAGGGCCGCAGCCGCCGTGGCCGGCAAGCATGAAGATGGTGGTCGCCTCTCGCCAGATTCTCAGCTCTTCCAGGGTTGTGAGCAGTTGCTGCTCATCCAGGGCAGCCATGGCCATGATCAGCGCTGCCGGGCCACAGGAAAAATCCGTTGTCTGCGGGTAATAGGGCACGGCCTGAAATTCACGGGAGGGCTCATAGAACAGGATCCGCCGCTCAAAGCGCAGGGCATCACCGTGGTCTTCGTAATAGTCCCGGTAGGTTCCGAACTGGCGGTACCCGAGGCGTTTATACAGATTGATGGCGCCCCGGTTGTCCTCCCGGACTTCCAGCCGCATGATGATGCGACCCGCTTTAACGGCTTCCTCTTCCGCCTCCTGAACCAGCTTTTCACCTACACCCTGGCCGCGCACGGACGGCGAGACGGCAATGGAGTAGATCCGGGCAAGGCGGGTGGCAGCGCTCATCAGAACCAGACAGTAACCCACCAGGTCTTCGCCGGCTTCAGCGACGATCAGCCGGTCTCTGGGCATTTCCAGGAAACGGCGGAAACTGCGCCGGGACAACCGGTCCTCGGTGAAACACCGGTTTTCAAGCAACACCAGGGCGTCAAGGTCCATGCTGGAAGCTTGTCGGAGCTGGAAATCAGGCATCGTAATGCGGCCTTGAGAAGAGCTTTGAGGGCGTGCAGGCAGGCTTCCCTGATCCGGCTATTATGGTAGAGAGTCCAGGGTTCGCAAAGTGTGCAAACATGCGTAAAAGCACGCATCATGCGCCGATTGTACCGGTTTTGTTACCGGCGTATTGTTGCGGCAGATAACACAGGCAATAACCTTCAGGGAGGATCGCCTTTAATGTCCCGCTTGCTCATTGTAGTGGACCGCGCCAAAGACTGGGCACCGTATTATCCCAGTGAAGATGTGCTGACCTTCGATCAATATCTTCAGTTCTCGGCGCCACCTGCCAGCCGGGTGCGCGTTATTAACCTTTGTCAGAGTGCAAAATACCTGAGCCGGGGCTACTACTGCTCGCTGCTGGCGGAGGCCCGTGGCCACCATGTGGTGCCCTCGGTCATGACTCTGAACGATCTGAGTCGAAAGGGACTGTTTTCCCTGGAGCTGGAAGAGCTGGACGCCAGCGTGATTAACTGGCTCGAAGCCGCTGGTTCGGCCATTAACCCGGCCAGCGATGAGCGCGAGGCGACCCACGAGGTGAAGGTCCGGACCTGCTTCGGACAGTCTGAGCACCCGGAGCTCAAGCCTGTTGCCCGGGCTCTGTTCGAGCGCTTCCCCTGCCCGATTCTCGAGATCGTATTCAAGCGCCGCAAGCAGTGGCAGATTGAATCCATGAAACCGGCGGCCCCGGCGGATCTGGGTGAGCATGAACAGGACGTGTTTGCGGCCGCCCTGGACCGCTTCAGCAGCATGGTGTGGCGCAAGCCCCGAACGCGCCGTCGCTACCGTTACGACCTGGCCGTGCTGGTGAACCCGGATGAGGAAATGCCGCCAAGCGACAAGGTTGCCCTGAAACGATTTGTGAAGGCCGGACGGAAGCTGGGTATCAATGTGGAACAGATCACCCGGCGGGATTACATGCGGTTGCCGGAATACGATGGTCTTTTCATCCGGGAAACCACGGCCATTGACCACCACACCTATCGGTTTGCCCGCAAGGCGGATGCCGAGGGTATGGTGGTGATCGATGATCCGGTATCGATCCTCAAATGCACCAACAAGGTTTTCCTGGCGGATCTGCTGAAGAATAACAAGGTTCCGACGCCCAAGACTCTGATCCTTTCAAAGGACCAGAAGGATGCGGTTGAGCAGGTTATCAGGGAATTGGGTTTTCCGGCAGTGATCAAGATCCCGGACGGGGCTTTTTCAAGGGGAGTCACCAAGGCCGAAGATGAAAAGTCCCTGCGTGCCGGCCTCCGGGACCTGTTCAAGCAGTCGGCGCTGGTGCTGGCCCAGGAATACCTGTACACGGATTACGACTGGCGAATCGGTGTACTGGGCGGGCGGGCTATCTACGCCTGCAAGTACATGATGGTGAAAGGCCACTGGCAGATATACCAGCACGGCGAATCCGCAAGCGAAAGTGGTGGTTTCGAGACCATGCCGACCTATGAGGTGCCAAGGAACGTCATTCAGGCCGCGCTGAACGCAACAAAGCTGATTGGTAACGGACTTTATGGCGTGGATATCAAGCAATCCGGAAACCGGGTTGCCGTGATCGAAGTGAATGACAACCCGAGCATTGATGCCGGTGTTGAAGACAAATTTCTGGGAGGGGAGCTGTACACCCTGATCATGCAGGAGTTCCTGTCCCGGATGGAGGAGAATCGGCGCCGTTAGCAGGCGCCGGGTCGATCTCAGGGGCCACCAGCTACCCAGACCCGGATACTGCCAAACCACGGATAGTCCCGTAGCTGATCCCGGATATTTTCCGAGGTAAAGGGGGTCTTTGTTTCCGGCTCGTCCAGGAACAGCTCCAGGTGCACCTTGTTCTTCAGGTAATGAAGTCGCAATCGGCTGTGCTGGGGCAGTTCCCCCAAATGCCGGGCCAGGATGGCCCGGATATCTTCCCTTGAAGGCAGGCGTTCCGAGGTTGGGGGCTGATCTTCGTCATTTTCGGCATCAATGTGGAAGTTGATGTCCCGGATGTTGTCCAGGGCATCCCTCATTCCAGAGACTACCTGCATACCAATCTGATGCCCTTCCGAGACGCTGATTTCCGGCCGCACCACAAGATGAATGTCCAGCAGGATATCATGGCCCATCCGGCGGCTGCGGAGTTCATGAACGTTCCGGACACCATCGGTATCCCGGGCGATGCTCTTGAGCATTTCCGTGTCTTCGGGAGAGAGCCCCGTGTCCACCAGCTCTTTGACGCTGTCCCAGGTGAATTTCCAGCCAATGTGAATAATGATCCCTGCAATTATCACGGCCGCAAACACATCCAGCCACACCAGTCCAAGCATCGCCCCGGCGGTGGAGACCACGACTACCACGGAAGAAAATGCATCGGTACGGCTGTGCCAGGCATTGGCAATAATCAGGTCTGACCGTATGGCCAGGCCGACCTGGCGGGTGTAACGGTAAATCCATTCCTTGCCCACAACGGACGCCGCTGCAGCCACCAGAACCGGCCAGCCCGGAACGGTTTCTACGCCGCCCTCGATGAGGCGCAGGGTATTTTCCCAGGCCAGGGCGGCACCGACGGCAATGAGGATGCTGCCCAGTACCAGGGTGCCAAAGGTTTCGATTCGCTGGTGGCCGTAGGGGTGATCCTCGTCAGGCTCCTGGCGGGAAACCTTCATCACGCCCAGGACAACCAGATCCGAGGCGACGTCGGTAAACGAGTGAATGCCATCCACGATCAAGGCCTGGGAATGAAAAAGAGCCCCGGCAATGACTTTAATGATACCGAGAACGGCATCCAGAATCATTCCGATAATCGTGACCCGCGATGCCTCTTTCATTTCAACTGCCAGGTTATCCCGGTGTTGTTGTGCGGGGGAGATGGGTTGTTGCATAGGGGCACTCCGGATCAGACGACAGGAGGCAGTATAACGTTATTCGGTCCGGTTGTGGCAGGTCTGCTCAAGGCCCGGAATTGCTGTGATTTATACACATCATTGCAGAATGGTGATGGGTTAACATTTTGTACAGGTTTTGTCGATAGCAATACGAAAAACATATAACATGTTGAAAATAAAGATAAAAATAACTGATCAAAAAATGATCAATCTGTAGGCTGGCGCAGTTATCAAGGGATGGCAAACGTTGCCCCGCTATTTTCAACAGGGTTATCCACAGATTCCGTGGAAAAGGTTGTGAGACTGCCATCATACAGTCATTTAGCGCTGATTTTGTTCTGCTCCGGGATGCTGTGGAAAACTTCCGGTATACTCCGCCCACTTGGACTAAGGGAGTTTTTCAGATGTACGGCGTTATCCGTAACCTGCTTTTCCGGTTACCACCGGAGCAGGCCCACAATATTGCCTTGAGCGGTCTTGATCTTGCGCAACGGTTGGGCGTTTTGAGCGCTTTCGCGCCCAAGATAGATTCATTGCCAGTAAATGTTATGGGGCTGGACTTTCCGAACCCGGTCGGGCTGGCTGCGGGACTGGATAAAAACGCCGACCATCTCGATGCCCTGGGGGGCCTGGGCTTCGGATTTATAGAGGTGGGTACGGTTACGCCAATTGCGCAGCCTGGCAACCCCAAGCCTCGTATGTTCAGATTGCCGGAGCATCGGGCCATCATTAATCGCATGGGTTTCAATAACGAAGGATTGGAACACCTGCTGGAGCGTGTGGATAACCGCCATTATAAGGGCGTGCTCGGAATCAACGTGGGCAAGAACAAGGATACGCCCAACGACGAATCCGAGTCGGACTACCGCAAGGGCATTTCCGCGGTCTATACCCGGGCTGACTATATTACGGTGAATGTATCCTCGCCTAATACACCGGGGCTTCGCGATCTGCAATTCGGTGATTCCCTGAAGGGTCTGCTGGTGGCGATCAAGGATGAGCAGCTCAAATGTGAGAAACAGCATGGCCGGTACGTGCCTGTGGCCGTGAAAATTGCTCCGGACATGGACGACGAGGGCATCCGGTTTGTCGCTACCGCATTGCGGGAAACCGGTCTGGACGGTGTGATCGCGACCAACACCACCATCAACCGCGATGCCGTTGCAGGCCATCGCCATGCCGACGAAGCTGGCGGCCTCAGTGGTGCACCGGTTCGCGAGGCCTCTCTGAGAGTCATCAGGGGGCTTTACGCTGAGCTGGGTGATTCCCTGCCAATTATCGGAGTGGGTGGCATTATTGATGGCGAGAGCGCTGCGGAAAAGATTCGTGCAGGCGCAAAACTGGTGCAGGTGTATACCGGCTTTATTTACCGTGGTCCAGATCTGATTCGGGAAGCGGTGGAAGCCATCAGGCAGGTGAAATAATCTGAGTGCCATAAAACGAAGATGGGCCCGCTGAGCGGGCCCTTGCGGGGAATGAACCCCGTGGCGCTTCATCGCATGGTACGGGGCGGGAGGCCCCGTTTGGGTTGCTCTGAGTACTGCGTCAAATTGTGTGGAAAAAGATCAGATTAAGATAGTCGGGGTTAGTTCAGGCGTCACGCCGTCGTAACATTGGCCAGTTTGTGGATGCCGGATACGCCGGTCATGCCCTCCCATTGATCTGTACGGCCTTCTCGCCACCCGTTCAGCCATTCCTGGCGGACTTCCGCTTGTTCGAGCGGGCAGCTTTCTTTGGATTTACCGGACACGCCAGCGAGATAACCCCGCTTATATGCACGAGCGTACATGTCTCTTTTCTGTCTTTTCATGCCGTTCCTCACTGATGGATTAACAGAACAAGCGTGTACACATCTGCAGTGGCCATGACGAGTGTTATCCACTCAGGGATAACCCACTATTGTCAGCTCAAGCCAGAGCAGTCAGGATCCTGTTAACGGAAGGTTTTTGCCTTCCGGAACGACGCGTCATTTACAAGGTAATTCGAAGCTCGCGCGGATGTACACTATTTATTTCGTCTATGTGACGACTTTTTTATAGTTTTATGAAATAACGAATGGCGCTGGAATCCGGTAACGGCTGCTATTCCCGAAACTTACCCCCAAGCCGCCAATGAACCAGGAGTTGATCTTGTCCAAATCTGTCTTTTTCGTAACCTGCCCGAAAGGCGTGGAATACCTTCTGGCGGACGAGCTCAACACGTTCGGGCTGGACACCGTGCGCCATGCACCGGCCGGCGTCTGGGTGGAAGGTCCCCTGGAGAGCGGTTACCGGGCCTGTCTCTGGTCGCGCCTGGCCAACCGGGTGATCCTTCACATAGATGAAGTTGGTGCCACCAGTGGCGATGAGCTCTATGACGGCGTGGTGCACATGGACTGGCAGCAGCACATTCCGGTACAGGGCAGTTTTCGGGTTACCTTCCTGGGGCAGAACGATGCCATCCGCAACACCCAGTATGGCGCCCAGCGAGTCAAGGACGGCATTGTTGACCGGTTCCAGGCCAATGGTGGCCCACGGCCCTCGGTGGATGCCAAAAATCCTGATGTAACTGTATCGGCCCGCCTTAACCGGGGTCGGTTGGCGCTCGGCATCGACCTCAGCGGTCACAGTCTGCACATGCGGGGGTATCGGACCGACAAAGGCATTGCGCCGCTGAAGGAAAATCTCGCAGCGGCTCTGCTGATACGAGCAGGCTGGCCAGAGATCGCCGCCGCCGGTGACTTCGTAGACCCCATGTGCGGCTCCGGCACGTTGGTGATTGAAGCCGCCATGATGGCGCTTGATATGGCTCCGGGTCGGAAGCAGGAACGGTTCGGGTTTGAGCATTGGCCGGGCCATCAGCCTGATCTCTGGCTGTCTCTCCGGCAGGAAGCGGAGCGTCGTGCCCACGAAGGCAAGCAGGGCCGCATTCCCAGGCTGGCCGGGTTTGATCAGGACAGCCGGGTGATTGAGGCAGCCTGGAAAAACATTCAACGGGCAGGGCTGGAGGGCGTTGTGCACATTGAAACCTGCCCTGTGGATGCCCTGCAACTGGAAGCTGAGTGGTCGGAACAGGGACTGGTGTTGACCAATCCCCCTTACGGCGAGCGTCTGAGTGAGCGCAAGGAACTGGGAGCCCTCTATCGGGCTCTGGGCAACACAGTGAAACGGACCGTGCCCGGCTGGCGTCTCGGCGTGTTTACGGGTGTGCCGGAGTTCGGTAAGTCCATTGGTCTGCGTAGTTACAAGCAGTATCGGTTGTTCAACGGGAAGTTGCCGGCTCAGTTGCTGTTGTTTCAGGTGGATGAGGTCAGCGCCATGACCCCGAGGGAGCCCAACGTTCCCGGAGAGGTCACGCCTCGTATTGCCAGCGAGGAGCGCGCCGCTATGCTGCGCAACCGGTTGAAGAAGAACATGAGGACCATCGGCCAGTGGGCGAGAAAGCAGGGCATTGGCTGCTACCGGTTATACGATGCGGATATGCCGGAGTTTGCCCTGGCTATCGATGTCTATGAGGGGCGGGTACACGTT
Source organism: Marinobacter sp. Arc7-DN-1 (assembly GCF_003441595.1). NCBI lineage: Bacteria > Pseudomonadati > Pseudomonadota > Gammaproteobacteria > Pseudomonadales > Marinobacteraceae > Marinobacter > Marinobacter sp. Arc7-DN-1. Next base: position 63,329 of record NZ_CP031848.1, read on the forward strand.
CAGGAGTATGCGGCGCCAAAGTCGGTAGACGAGCGCTCAGCCCGTGAACGCCTGGCGGAAGCCCTTGCGGTGATCCCGGAGGCTCTGGATATTGAGCGTGAGAACATGGTGTGTAAGCAGCGCCAGCGTCAGACAGGTACTAATCAGTACGAGAAGCAGGCGGCCAGCGGTGAGTTTTTCAAGGTGCACGAGTACGGCTGTGTACTTAAGGTGAACCTGAAGGACTATCTGGATACCGGGCTGTTTTTGGATCACCGGCCTGTGCGTCACTGGATTCAGCAGCATGCGGTTAACAAACGGTTCCTGAATCTGTTCTGTTACACCGGTGCAGCGACAGTGCATGCGGCGGTGGGTGGCGCGAGCCGTTCGCTAAGCCTGGATATGTCGAAGACTTATGTCAGCTGGGCTGAGGACAATCTGGCCCTGAATCGCGCCGATCCGAAGAAGCACCGGGTAGAGCAGGCTGACTGCCTGGCCTGGCTGGCGGAGCGGCCATCTGCAGACCAGCGGTTTGATCTGATCTTCATGGACCCTCCGACTTTTTCGAATTCAGCCAGGATGGCGGGGGTACTGGATATCCAGAAGGATCACCCGAGGCTGGTCAGGCAGGCCATGGCGCGGCTGAGTTCCGATGGGTTGCTGATTTTTTCCAACAATTTCCGGCGGTTCAGGCTGGATGAGGCGCTGGAGAGCGAGTTTGAGGTTGTTGAGGTTACGCGGGATACCCTGGATAGGGATTTTCAGCGGAACCCGCGGATTCATCGGTGCTGGCATATTCGCCACAAGGCCTGAATATTAGAGTATCGGCAGGAGGGGCTGTGGCCCTCCTGCCTCTGCAAACTCATGGGCCAGCCGTTCTCTAGAACTCGTACCTTAAGCCACCAGAGAACTGGAATGTATTCACATCCGAACCGGTGTCCTTGAACAGCTTCCCACCTTCAAACACCAGGTAGGTGTCGTCCATCACTTCAAAATCGAGGCCGGCAAGCCAGCTTACGCTGAAGCCGCTGTCCGGGAATTCACCTTCGAGGTCGAGGAAGGCCTTGTTGCGGTCGTTCCCGGGGTCGCTGATTTCAGCTTTACCCTGGATGTAGGAGAAGCCGAACTGGCCGTAGACGTTGGCGTAGTTGGTGATGGGGTAGTGCAGGCCCATGTACCAGCTGGCGTAGTAGTCCACGGCGAGGCTGAGGTCGCTGTTGGGGACTTCGGCGTCTTTGAAGCCACCGCCGGCGCGGAGTTCGGCGTGGAACAGATCGGTTATATGGCCACCTACCACAAGAGTGCCGCCGCTGCCCCAGGCGGTTTCTTTTCTGCCTTCGCCGATGGAGCGGTGATTGAAGGTGGTCGCCATCAGGCCAATGTAGTGTTTGTCTGCCCTGGGTGTTTCCTCGGCCAGAGCGGCCTGGGACGCGAGAAGCAGGGCGGTTACCAATGCGGTGGATAGGGGCGTTCGCACAACCGTGTTCATTGTTATGGGGTTTCCTGACGTAGGCGAATACGGGCTGATTCTGCCTCGTGTAACCGTTTGTTACGTCGACCCGTGTCACACTTCCCTGTGTCGGTTTTGTCCCCGTTACAGGTCCTCGTCGAGCAGGTTTTCTTCACGGGCCATCAGGAGTAGGGCGTAGACGCCGTTTTCCGGCAGCTGGGGTTCCAGGCTCTCTTCGAACAGGAGCTGGCGGCGGCGGTCTTCCAGGGCTTCACTGTCCAGGCCTGTGATGAGTTCTCCGATGGGCGCAATTTCAAACGGAGCTTCCTGGGCCACGGCGGTGAAAATGAGGTCGATCAGGATTTCGTCCGGGTCCAGGCCATCGACGTACACGGTCTGGTCTGGCAGGTCCTGGTGCAGTTCCCGGGTCAGTTCGATCAGGGGCACGCCCTGTTCTTCAAGATACCGCAGGTCGACGTCGCCCAGGTCGCCGTCTTCCGGGAGCCAGTCATCGGAAGGGGCGATCACGACGGTTTTCATGCGGCCATCTTCCAGCGACCAGGCCATGGCGGTGGGAAACAGGGCGTCGTCGGTCTGGCAATATTCGATATCGAGAAATCTCGGTGCAGGCACAGTGGGCTCCCGGTGGTGGTTGGTTTGTGGCCCGGTTATGGGGAAAGTCCGTTGACCCAGTATGAGGCTTTACGGCTTCATGCCATACTGTTGTGGCAATTATCTTTCAATCAGGGACATCATGGAACACGCTGAATTCAACAAAGATTTATTGAAGTTTCTGAACACTTCCCCCACACCCTGGCATGCCGTGGCGACGATGAAACAACGGCTTGAAGCGGCCGGGTTTCAGGAACTGGATGAGCGGGAGAACTGGTCTCTGGCGCAGGGGCAGGGCTATTACGTGATTCGCAACGGGTCGTCGATTGTGGCGTTTCGCACCGGCGGCAAGGACGTCACCACATCCGGTATCCGTATGGTGGGCGCCCACACTGACAGTCCCTGCCTGAAGGTGAAACCAAACCCAGAGCTGCGCCGCAAGGGTTTTTTCCAGCTTGGCGTCGAGGTTTATGGTGGCGCTCTGCTCAATCCCTGGTTTGATCGGGATCTTTCGCTGGCCGGCCGGGTAACGGTGCTCGATGGGGACGGCAAGGTTCGGGACACCCTGGTGGATTTCCGCAAACCCGTGGCCTTTATTCCGAGCCTGGCCATTCACCTGGATCGTGAGGCCAACAGCAATCGCACCGTCAACGCCCAGACCGACCTGCCGCCGATACTGATGCAGGTTCCGGAAAGCGACACCACCAGTTTCGCTGATCTGCTCTCGCATCAGATTGAGGCCGAATCCGGCCTCCATGTCCGCAAGGTGCTGGGTTATGAACTGAGTTTCTACGATGCCCGTGAGGCTTCGTTCGTTGGCTTGCGGGACGAATTCATTGCCTCCGCCCGGCTGGATAACCTGCTGAGCTGTTACATTGGTCTTCAGTCCTTGCTGAAGGCGTCGGGCGACGAGGCCGCACTGCTGGTATGTAACGATCACGAAGAAGTTGGAAGCATGTCGGCCGAGGGTGCCCAGGGCCCGTTCCTGACTGCCGTTCTGGACCGCTGGGCCGGTCCGGGCAAAGCCAGGGCCATTGCCCGTTCCATGATGGTGTCGGCCGACAACGCCCATGGTGTTCACCCGAATTACATGGACAAACACGATGAGAATCACGGGCCGATCCTGAATCAGGGGCCTGTGATCAAGGTCAATCACAACCAGCGCTATGCCACCAACAGCCGCTCGGCCGCGGTGTATCGCCATATCAGTGACGAGCTGGGGCTGCCGCATCAGACCTTTGTGGTGCGAAGCGACATGGGCTGTGGCAGTACCATTGGTCCGCTGACAGCGGGTAACCTGGGCGTGACCACGCTGGATATTGGTGTGCCCCAGTTCGGGATGCACTCCATCCGCGAGCTGATTGGCACAGAGGACGGCTTCACCCTGTTCCGTGTGCTGACGGAGTTCATGCAGCGTGAGCAGGTTTTCTGAAGCCTGATACGAAAAATGCCGCTGGTTCAAAAGAAACAGCGGCATTTCGGAAGAAGTGGCTCCCCGAGCTGGGCTCGAACCAGCGACAAACGGATTAACAGTCCGTTGCTCTACCAACTGAGCTATCGGGGAACAGTATCAAGTGGCGCGCATATTAAGCGCTTTGGTTTGCGGGGTCAACCCCCTGATATGAAAGGCTAAAAATTGTACGAAAGTAAGACACTTCACTACCGTCCGCCGCCCTGGTTGCGTAATGGCCATGTTCAGTCTGTCTGGCCCACGCTGTTTCGTCGGGTGCCGATAATGGATCCAGAGCCCGAAATACTGTCCACGCCAGACCATGATGAGCTGCACCTTGACTGGTACCGCCAGGGGAGTAGCCGCCTGGCGATTGTCTCCCATGGCCTGGAGGGGCATAGCCGTCGGCCTTACGTTCTGGGCCTGACCAGGGCTCTGCTGCGTGAGGGATGGGACGTCCTGGCCTGGAATTTCCGCTCTTGCGGCGGCGTGATGAACCACCAGCCACGGTTCTATCACAGCGGCGCCACTGAGGATCTGAGTTTGGTGGTTAATCGGGGGTTGGCTGACTATTACGAGGCATTGTTTATGTCTGGTTTCAGCATGGGCGGTAACCTGACGTTGCTCTATCTCGGCGAAAAGGGCGAGCAGGTAGACAGCAGAATCTGCGGCGCTGTTGCTTATTCCGTGCCCTGTGACCTCGCAGGCAGCGCGGACATGCTGGCACTGCCCAGCCGGAAGATCTACATGCAGCGATTTCTTCGGGATCTTAAGGTCAAGATTCAGGAAAAAGCAGAAAAATTCCCGGATCTGATTGATGTTTCCGGTTTTGATTCGATCCGTAGTTTTCACCAATTCGATGACCGCTACACGGCCCCGTTGCACGGGTTCCGGGATGCCCAGGACTACTGGGCCCAGTGTTCGGCGCTCGGGAGGCTCAGGGATATCCGCGTTCCGGCACTGATGGTGAATGCGGCGGATGATCCCTTCCTCTCCGCGCAGTGCTTTCCGGAATCCCGCAGCGTGCTGGGTGCGCACGTTCGGCTGGAGTCCCCGCGCTGGGGCGGGCATGTTGGCTTCGTTGAGCATGGCCGTGATGGTTTCTACTGGTCAGAACGTCGGGCTCTGGCATTCCTTCAGGCATTAGCGTGAACCTGCATCACTCCAGAATCGGCCCGATTACCGGCCAGACATTTTCCAGCAGCCTGGCCTGGGCTTCTTCGGTTGGGTGGATGCCGTCATCCTGCATCAGTCCATCCTCGTTGTAGATGCCATCAAGAAAGAAGGGAACCAGATCGGTGTTATAGCGGTCTGACAGCTTCGGGTATATTTCGGCAAACATTTCCGTGTAGCGTTGTCCGTAATTCGGTGGTATCTGCATGCCGACAAGCACGGCGCGGGCGCCGGAGTCCTGAACCTGTTCGATCATGGAGGCGAGATTGGATTCGATGACGTTGGGAGGGAAGCCGCGAAGGCCATCGTTGCCGCCAAGTTCGATAATCACAACCTCGGGGTCGTTTTCCGCTATCAGTTCTGGCAGCCGGCGAGCACCGCCATCGGTGGTTTCCCCGCTGATGCTGGCATTGACCACTTCCCAGCCGGCCAGCCCGTTGCTCTGCAGACGGTTGCGCAGTAACTGCACCCAGGCAGTCTCGGAGGGTACGCCATAGGCTGCGCTGAGGCTGTCACCGACAATAAGCAGTGTGTTCTGGCTGGCCATTGCCGGCAGGGCCAGCAGGGCAACCGCGAGAAAAAGAATTGATCTGACGTACGCCGATGCCGTATGCATAGAAAGTTAATACACCTTATTCCGTTTTCAGGACCCAGGATCGGGAGATTCCGTGAATCAGATGACCAATGTTAACCCGGAAAGCCAGAGCCCCATGTTACGGGTGGAAAACCTGACTCATCGCGTCAGCCTCGAAACCGATACGCTAACGATCCTGCAGGGGGTCAGTCTGGAAATCAATCGGGGAGAGTCCGTAGCCATTATCGGTCGCTCCGGTTCCGGCAAGACCACGTTGCTGGGACTACTGGCGGGTCTTGATACACCAAGCGACGGAACGGTTGAGCTGGACGGATCGGTGATCAGTAAGCTCAGCGAGGACGAGCGGGCGAAACTCCGCGCCCACCGGGTTGGATTTGTGTTTCAGTCATTTCAACTGCTGCCAGCTCTGACGGCGCTTGAGAACGTTATGCTGCCACTGGAGTTGGCCGGAATGGAAGCGCCGGAGAAGCGGGCGCGGGAGCTCCTGGAACGGGTAGGGCTGGGCGAGCGCCTGACCCACACACCAAGGCAGCTCTCCGGCGGTGAGCAACAGCGGGTGGCGATTGCCCGGGCGTTCGCCTCGGACCCCCTGATCCTGTTTGCCGATGAGCCCACGGGCAACCTGGATAACCGCACCGGCCAGGCGGTCTCCGACCTGCTGATGGCGCTGAACCGGGAGCAGGGCACCACACTGGTGATGGTAACCCACGATGAGCACCTGGCGGCTCGCTGCAGCCGGCAGCTGCATATCGAAGCCGGCGTCCTTACCGAACCTGAAGCGGCGCAGGAGATGGCGCACTGATGGCCGCTGCAAAAAAACTGATGTCTGTCCGCCGGGACTGGCGGGAGCGGGATGTGCGCGTTGTTTTGGCGGCACTGATCATTGCGGTTGCCACGGTTGCCACCATTGCCCTTTTTGCCAGCCAGCTGCAGCGCACCCTGGTGACCTCGGCCAGTTCCTTTCTGGCCGCCGACCGTCAGCTCGAAGCTGAAAACGGCCGTCCGATTCCGGAATCCTGGCTGGAGCAGGCAACGGAGCGTGGCCTTGAAACCGGTCGCATGGTGGAGTTCTCGACCATGGTGTTCGGTGCTGACAACTTCCAGCTGGTGTCCGTCAAGGCGGTGAGTAACGAGTACCCCCTGAGAGGCGATATTGAGATCCAGCAGAACCCTGAGGGGCCGAGGGAGCGGGTAAAACAGGGCCCGGCGCCAGGTGAAGTATGGATCAATCCTCGCCTGTTGCGTCTCCTGGAACTGGAAATCGGTGACAGTCTGGAAGTGGGAAGCCGAAGCCTGACTGTATCTGGCCTGCTGATTCGCGAGCCGGACGGCGGTTTCCGTCTTTCAGCCCTGGCCCCCCGGGTCATGATGCATGTCGACGATGTGTCCTCTACCGGCGTTGTTCAGGAAGGTAGCCGGGTTGAGTTTGTGTATCTGTTTGCCGGCGAAGAGGCCTCTCTCGACGCCTATTACCAATGGCTTCAGCCCCGGCTTGAGCCCAGCCATGAATGGGAGAGTGTACGTGACGGCGAAACCTTCTCCCAGTCGCTGGAGCGCGCAGAACGTTTCCTGTTGCTCGGTGGCAGCCTGGCCGTGCTGCTCGCCGCCGTGGCTGTTGCAGTGGCGAGCCGGCAATACGCGTTATCCCAGCGTGACACCGTGGCCCTGCTCAAGACTCTTGGCCTGAGTGGTGCCGGTATCGGAGGCCTGTATCTCCGGCGGCTGGCGCTCTGGGGGGTGGCCGGGATTGTCGGCGGCCTTTTGGTTGCACTTCCGCTGTATTGGCTGCTGACCCGTATGCTGAGCGAGGTGCTGGAGCGCCCGGTGGGTTTTCAGCTTGACCCCTCAGCTCTGGTGCCCGCCTTGCTCACTGCACTGGTCTCCCTGTTCGCCTTTGCCTACCCTCCGGTGCGCCGGCTCCGAAACGTACCGGCCATGCGGGTGTTGCGTAGTCAGCCCGGGGAAACCGGCCGTGAAGCGCTGCCGGATCTGGTTATCGCCATCGTGGCGGTGTTCGGCCTGGTGTGGGTGTACGCCGGTGAACTGGCGTTGGTGGTGTCTCTGCTCGGTGGTCTCGCATTGTTGCTGGGAGCGCTCGGGTTGGCCGGCTGGCTGCTGGTTGCGACCCTTCACCGGGTCCGTGGTGGCAGCAATTCCTGGCGCCTGGCTCTTGTCGGTCTTTACCGACACCGCAAAGCCAGCCTGTCCCAGATTGCGGTCTTTGCGATGACCCTTATGCTGGCAGCCACGCTGATTCTGGTGCGGACATCGTTGCTGGCGGACTGGCAGGCACAACTGCCCGACAACGCGCCCAATCACTTCCTGATCAATATTGCGCCCGATACGGTCGATGAAATCGACGCCTTCTGGCAGGAGCGTGGTCAGCCACTGGATAAACTTTATCCCATGGTTCGCGGCCGTCTGACCGGGCTCAATGGCCAGCCGGTGAAGGAGGTGGTCAGCAAGGATGAGCGTATTGGTGCCCTCAACCGAGAGCTGAACCTCACCTGGATGTCGGAACTGCCAGACGATAACCGGATTGTGGAGGGCAGCTGGTTCCGGCAGGGGCAGAAAGGCGGGGTTTCTGTGGAGTCCGAACTGGCGGGAAAGCTGGGTCTCGTTCTGGGTGATGCGCTGACGTTTACCATCGGCTCCGAAAAAGTCACCGAAACCGTGACCAGTATTCGCACCGTTCAATGGGACAGCATGAAGCCCAACTTCTACATGGCTTTTCCGCCTGGCGGCGGTCTGTCGGATATGCCAGCAACCTGGATCACCAGTTTCTATCTGCCCATGGACAAAAAAGATGCCCTGAATGCATTCTCCCGAAGATTCCCGACGGTGTCCGTACTGGAGATTGACCACATCATCGACCGGATTCAGGAGATCGTCCGGCAGGTTACCCAGGCCATTGAAGCGATTCTGGCGCTTATTCTTGCCGCCGCACTGGTGGTGATGGCCGCTGTGGTCAGCGCCACGCTCCGTGACCGGCAGCGGGAGGGCGCCCTGCTGAGAACCCTGGGCGGCCGGCAGAGCCTGCTGGTGCGCAGCACCATGCTCGAGTTTGCCTTGCTAGGCGGTTTCGCCGGGATTCTGGGGGTGGTTGCGGCCGAGGCTGCCGTCTGGGCACTTCAGTTCCAGATGTTTGAAGGAGCCTTCCAATGGCACTGGCGTGTGGTCTTGTCGATCCCTCTGATCAGCGCGGTTGTATTGGCGCTGTTTGGCCGATGGCAATTGCGGCCGGTGTTGAGCGTGTCGCCGATGCTCTTGCTGAGACGCCTGGAATAAACTCCGGGCGGGACCGGAGGGTTAACGGTAATTGGCCAGGATGGCATCCAGTTCGCCGCTTGCCCGGATGCGGGCGAGTTCAGTATTGAACTCATTGGCAAAGGACTGCCATTCCGGCCGGAGCATCAGCCGGAGTCCGTACTCTCTGATGCCCTTGCGGGACGTTGAGAACTGGTCCTGCAAGCCTTCGTTACGCAAGATCCATTTGCCGACCAGCCTGTCTGCGACGGCGACGTCAAACCGGTCGCCGTGAAGCACGAAAGTGAACATATCACGGTGCCGGGAGACATCGAAGCGGCGAATCTTGCCTTCAGAGAAATAGGGCTCCAGCTGTGGGTAGAGATACCCCAGATGGGTGACGACGGTTCTGGAAAAAAGATCTTCCGGAGTCTCATAGACAAACTCGGAGCGCTTCGGAAAGAAAAACACTTCCTCGATGGTCACAATCGGGTCGGTAAACACGAAGTTGTCGGGATCGTCTGTCCACTCCCTGGCCCTTGGCGTGCAGTCGATGTGCCCGCCAAGCAGCATCTCGTCGACTCGCTTCCGGGGAATCTGCTCGGCAACCACGCTGTAACCAAGCCGCTGAGTAATCAGGGAAACCACATCCCAGATGATTCCCGAGGGCGCGCCCTGATCCACAATCAGGTACGGCGGGTAGCCATTGGGCGAAATGTTCAGGTGGAAGACTTTCTGTTCCCGGGCGTCGGCGGCACTGAATATAAGGGGCGCCAGCGTGAGGAGCAGGGCGCTGAGAACAGTGGGGAGACGGCAGGAGCGTCGGTATTTCATGCGGAGGGGCTCTCTACGGAAAGAACTGTAGGTGGAAAAACGAACCCGGCTAAGATTCCTGCCAGTAGCAGGGATTGTCACTCCTTTGTTGGCCAATTTCAATGACTTGAAATCTATGTTCAGACAACCGGAGGAAGGGGGCCGATGAACGGCCCCGTTTAACGAATAAACAGCAATGGTCAGGCCCAGGCGCGACGCAGTACGGCGCGGGCATCTTCAAGACTGACTTCCTTCGGGTTGAACATGATGGAACCGTCATCCAGTGCCATCTCCGCGATAGCGTCCAGCTGCGCTTCCGTCACCTTGCCGGTTTCTTTCAGCGTGCGCGGCAGCTGACACCGTTTGTACAGAGCATCCCGTAATTTCCGGATTGCGGAAATACTGGCCTCGGCCCGGCGGCTTGCCGGGGTAGCGGCGTAGACTTCCGGTCCTTCCAGGTATAGCAGCAACTCGCCCAGGGGCTCCCGGATCGTTTCGAGGTTGTACTCGAGTACGTAAGGCAGGTACAGGCTCATACACAACCCATGGGGCAGGTGGCAGATGGCACCGGTTGCATGTCCGAGAGCATGCACCAGGCCCACCATTGAGTTAGAGAAGGCAATGCCTGCCATGGTGGAAGCCTGGGCCAGTTCCAGCCGGCCGTCACTGTCTTTTGGGTTGTCCATGACCTTCAGAAGGGAATTGCTGACCTTCTTGATTGCCGCCGTAGCGTAGGCATCGCTCAGCGGATTCTTGGCCATGCAGGTAAAGGCTTCCGTTGCATGGGTCATGGCATCCATCGCCGTTGCCGCCGTGATATGCGGCGGCAGGGTGAGGGTCATGCGCGGATCAATGATCGCGGCATTGGGCAGCAGGAACGAGGAGGTAAACGGGAGCTTTACGCCCTTGCCCTCGTCGGTAATCACCGCCACCGAGGTTACTTCGGAGCCAGTGCCGGCGGTGGTCGGAACCACCAGAAACGGTTTCAGGGGATGTTTGAGCACGCCAGCGCCGCTGTACCTGGCAATGTCGTCACCACCCTCGGACACCAGGATGTTGACCGCCTTGCCAGTATCTATGGCCGAACCACCCCCGACAGCGATGATGGAGTCGCATTTTTCCTGGCGGTAAATACCGGCAATATCGCGCACCACGGTGGTGGAGGAATCCGGTGGCACGTCATCGTAGATGGCGGTGATTTCCAGCCCGCTTTCCTCGCAGGCGGCAATCACCGGCTCCAGCAGGCCTGCGGCGCGCACGCCCTTGTCAGTGACAATCATTGGTCGTTTGGCGGCCATGCCAGTCAGCTCATAAGGAATGTGCTCGAGGGCGGCCTTGCCGGCAATCACTTTTACCGGGCAGAAGAACTCATAGTATTTGTTGGTCATTATGCTCTCGCTGTCTCGATGAAATTGGTGGCGACTTTCAGGTAAATACGTGCGGCACTGATCAGTTTTTCCGGCAGGTGCAGGTCCGCCGGGTATTCCTTGACGGCACGCCGGGCAACCAGTTTTGGCAGGATGAAGGATTCCAGGCGATTGAGAACCCGGGTCATCCGCACGGCGTGGCTGATGTCGCCGTCTACCAGCATGCGGTCATTGGCGAACGCCACCGACGTTTTCTCCTGGAAGGACAGCACCAGAAAGGCATGGGCAACGTGTTTGAACCGAATCGACAGGTCCACCGGACGGGGGGCGGTGTTGCCGTGGTAGCGGAATCGCCCCTGGCCGGTATGTTCCACAATCAGCCGGGAGCCATTGGGCATCACCATCATTTCAAACAGAAAGCCGTCGGGCAGGGCCCGTGTTTCATTCTGGACGTTCTCATCCACCTCGCTCACCGCCTGCAGGGCCCGCCCCATCACCTGGAACATCAGTTCCACATACAAGCGGCGCGCCTGGAAAACCATGGGCTGGATACGTTTCGCTAACATGTCCGTCATCCAATCGTTGTTGATGTCATGTGATTTTTAGAGTTATTGCTCTAAAAGTCAATGGAGACGATGACAGAAGATGCGCGTCGCACCGGCAACCAGCCTTCGGTGAAACCAAAAAGGCCGGAATCCCGCTGGACTCCGGCCTTTTCAAGGAGTTGATCTGACGGGAAATTACTGAGTCAACGCAGCCAGTTTCCGTTTGGCCTCTTCGGCAACATCACCGCCGGCTTCAGCGGCCTTGCTGTAGTAGGCGATTGCCTCATTACGGTTGTTCTGTTTAACGGCAACATCGCCCAGGCGCAGGAAGGCAATGGATGTGGGGACCGTCTCATTGGCTTTCGTGAGGTTCTCCCGGGCCTTGTCCAGATTGTTGAGCCTCAGGGCGTTCAGGCCGTTGTAAAGGCGATACTTGAACATCTCGGGGTAGAGTTCCACCGCCTTCTCGAAATCGGTACTCGCTTTGTCATCCTGTTTCTGCTCCTGATAAATGCGGCCGCGCAGGGCGTAAAACATCGCTTCCCGTGGCAGCAGGCGAATGGCTTCATTCACCTTGTCCAGAGCCGCTTTCATCTCGCCCTTGGAAGCCAGTTCCATGGCTTTGTCGTGGGCATCATAGGCAGGTTGCAGTGAGCGAAGTTTGGCCATCCTGCGGTCGTAAACATCCTTGCCACGGTAGCCGCCAGTCCCGATTTTCCGGGCGAGTTGCCGGTTTTCCTCCACTCGTTTCGCAGAGGGCGGGTGAGTGGCGAACAGGCCGTCGATAAAACCGGACTGGCTGCCTTCCGATAATTTCAGGAAGATTTCCTGAAGCTCAACCGCCGCGGCCGGATCGTAGCCCGCTTCTTTCATATAGAGAATGCCGTAGTGATCGGATTCCAGCTCATCGCCCTGGCTGTATTGCGCCAATGCAAGCTGGGTGCCCAGCGCAGCGCCACCCATGATCAGGCCGGACCACTCGTTGTCCGACAACGCAAAACCAAGGCCGGCAACACCTGCGCTGATTAACATGCCCTGCTGCATTCGCTGGACACTGTGCCTCGCCGCCGCGTGAACAATCTCATGGCCCAGGACCGACGCCAGCTGGGCCTCGTCGCCGAGCTCTGTCAGCAGGCCTCGGTTGATGGCAATCTTTCCTCCGGGCAGGGCCCAGGCGTTGGGAACGCTGCTGTTAAGAACCACGAACTCATAGGGCAGATCCGGACGATCGCTTACCGCCGCCATTTTCTGGCCGACTTCCCGCACATACAGTGTCAGCTCGGGATCAATGTAAAACTGGCCGCCCTGGATTTGCTGGGTGGGCACGTATTGCTCCGCGCCCATGGCGAGTTCCTGGTTCTCTCCGATCAGCGAAAGCTGCTTTTCTCCGGTAACCGGGTTGACCGAACAACCGCCCAGTGTGAAAGTCAGGGCAATTGTGAATAGGCTGATTTTTATAGCGGACAGGTTCACAGTGAACTCCCTATTAATGATGCAATGACGGGCACGGATTGCGTCGGGTGCCCGAATCCTGAATGGCCTGTTTATAGCACAACTTTGCCTGGAGTTGGATTACCCGGCATGTCTCAGCGGTGGTGGCAAGCAGGTCCTTGGCGTATCATAAGCTTCTGTTCCCGCGCCGTTTCGCACTTTTCACTCTAAGGCCGCCAATGGGTAATTTGCTCGAACTGATTGCATTGCTCTGGTTCCTGACTTGCTGGCTTGGCTACACCGAATACTCCAAGCGTCGGGCTGCTGATCGCCCCTGCCTGTCCAACACCCTCGATATGTACCGGGAAGACTGGATGCGGGTCATGCTGCGGCGGGAGAACCGCATTGCCGATGCTTCCGTGGTTGGCAATCTCGAACGCAATGGCGCCTTTTTCGCCTCCAGCTGCCTGTTGATTCTGGCCGGTATTATCACTGCCCTGGGTTATACCCAGGAAGTCATGGAAGTGTTCAGCACCATGCCATTCGGCAAACTGCCAACTCGCGAAATCTGGGAGCTGCGCATGGTGGTGCTGCTCGTCGTCTTTATTTACGCTTTTTTCAAATTCACCTGGTCGATGCGAATGTACAACTTTGTGTCGGTGATGGTCGGCAGTGCGCCGCCGCCGGACGACACCAAAACCAGCCCGGCGGGCCGCGAAGCCTTCGCCCGGAGTGCCGGCAACGTCTGTAATCTGGCTGGGGACGCCTTCAACCTTGGCCTGCGCTCCTACTATTATGCATTGGCTGTGGTTGGCTGGTTTATCCACCCGCTCGTTTTCATGGCCGCCTCGACGCTGGTGGTTATCGTACTTTACCGCCGGGAATTCTGTTCCAATGCCCTTGAAGCCCTGCGGGCCGGGAAGGTGTTCGATGAACCGGTCCCCGGCAAGGCCGAGAACAGCCCCAAACCCAAAAGCTGACCGACAGGTTGAACCTGAATGAACGATGACATCCGACGGAAGCGGGTTACCCGTTTTATCGATACGCTCAACCAGGCCAAGGAGCTCGGCCTCACGGTTACCAGGGCCAAAAAAGGCAACCTGACACTTTGCCTGCCCTACAGTGACCGGATCATCGGAAATCCGGACACGGGCGTGATTCATGGCGGTGCCATAACGACATTGATGGATACAACCTCAGGTTGCGTGATTCTGTGCACCCTGGAGGACTTCGAACTCTGCCCGACGCTGGACCTGCGGGTGGACTACATGCGCCCGGCGCAGCCCCGCCAGCCGGTTTATGCCCGGGCCGAAACCTACCGGGTAACCCGTAACATTATCTTTACCCGCTGTGAGGCTTACCAGGAGGGGGGTGAAACGATTGCAAACTGCGTAGCCACCTTCATGCGCATTGGAAAGGATGCCAGCCCCAGACATTACCGGGACCTGATTACAGGAGGTGAAGAATGACCGATCCGGAAATCCTCCGGTATACCCAGGAAACCGGCGACTTCAGCCGGATGCTTGAAAGTATTCCCTACGCCACCTGGATCGGCCTGCACTGTGAGCGGTTCGGAGACGACCTGATTTTCCGCCTGCCCTGCAAGGATTCCAACCTCGGCAACCCGATCCTGCCGGCCATCCACGGCGGTGTGATTGGTGGCTTTATGGAAATGGCCGCCAATATCTACCTGATTATGTCCCAGGAAAGCCTTCGCATGCCCCGCATCGTCGACTTCTCCCTGGATTACCTCCGGGCGGGTCTCAACCGCGAAACCTACGCCGAATGCCGCCTGACCCGCCAGGGCAATCGTGTGGCCAACGTGATGGTCAGCGCCTGGCAGAAATCCCGTTCGCAACCCATAGCAACTGCCCGGGCCCACTTCCTCCTCGAAGACTGACTTTGCCGATACACCGGGGCTTGAAATGCCCCGGTGTGCCCCCAATTCCTGTTCAACACGAACTCGATAGCCAGGTGGCGCGGGTAGGAAGGGCTTTCCAAAACCGTGCGGAGCCATGGATGGCGGAGCCGAGCGTACTGGGAAGTATTCACAGCGTGTTTTGGAAAGCCCTTCCTACCCGCGCCGCTCCACCGATTGAAACAAAGCAGGAGTGCCAAACGCCATGACGGTTGAAACGCAAAAAGAGACCCTGGGTTTTCAGACCGAAGTGAAGCAGCTGCTTCATTTGATGATCCATTCCCTGTATTCCAACAAGGAAATCTTTCTTCGCGAGCTGATTTCGAACGCCTCGGATGCCGAAGACAAACTGCGTTTCGCGGCGCTGAAGGATGACGGCCTGTATGAAAGCGATCCTGAGCTGAAGATTCGTCTGGATTTCGATGAAGAGGCCAATACCGTCACGCTGACCGACAACGGCATCGGTATGACCCGTGACGACGTTATCCAGAACCTCGGCACCATTGCCCGTTCCGGAACGGCCGAATTCCTGCAGCAGTTGTCCGGTGATGAGAAAAAGGACAGCAAGCTGATCGGTCAGTTCGGTGTCGGTTTCTACTCAGCGTTTATCGTGTCCGACAAAGTTGATGTGTTCACCCGTCGTGCCGGTGCGCCTGGCGAAGAGGGCGTGCATTGGGAATCCAAAGGCGACGGTGAGTTCTCCATTGAGCAGGTGAACCTGGAGAACCGGGGCACCCAGATCGTCCTCCACCTGAAACCCGACGCCAAGGAATTTGCCAACGGCTGGAAACTGCGCAGTCTGGTGAAGAAGTACTCGGATCACATTTCCTTCCCGGTTGTCATGAAGGCCGAATCCGACGGCAGTGATAAGGAAGACGAAAAGAAAGACGAGTACGAGACCGTCAACGATGCGACGGCGCTCTGGACCCTTCCGCGTACCGAGATCAAGGACGAGGAGTACAAGGAGTTCTACAAGCACATCGCCCACGATTTCGAAGACCCGCTGACCTGGTCCCACAACAAGGTGGAAGGCAAGCTGGACTACACCAGCCTGCTGTACATTCCGGCCCGTGCGCCGTTTGACCTGTACAACCGGGAAGCGCCCCGTGGCCTGAAGCTGTACGTGCAGCGTGTGTTCATCATGGACGACGCCGAGCAGTTCCTGCCCCTGTACCTGCGCTTTGCCAAGGGCGTGATCGATTCCAACGATCTGTCCCTGAACGTGTCCCGGGAGATCCTGCAGAACGACAGCACGGTGGAAAGCATCCGTACCGCGGTCACCAAGCGGGTTCTGGACATGCTGTCCAAGCTGGCGAAGAAGGATCCGGAGCAGTACCAGAAGTTCTGGGGCGAGTTTGGCACCGTTCTCAAGGAAGGCCCGGCGGAGGATTTCAGCAACCGCGAGAAAATTGCCGGCCTGCTGCGTTTTGCCTCTACCCATACCGGCGAGAGCACCCAGAACGTGTCTCTGGATGAGTACATCGGCCGCATGAAGGAAGGTCAGAAGAAGCTCTACTACATTACTGCCGACAACTTCACCGCCGCCAAGAGCAGCCCGCATCTTGAAGTGTTCCGCAAGAAGGGCATTGAGGTACTGATCCTGTCTGACCGTATCGACGAATGGATGATGGGTTACCTCAACGAATACGATGACAAGCAGTTCCAGGACGTGGCCCGGGGGGATCTGGACCTTGGCGAAGTGGAAACCGAGGAAGACAAAAAGCACAAGGAAGAGGCCGCCGAGGAGCACAAGGACCTGCTTGAACGCATCAAGAACGCCCTGAACGACCGGGTTCAGGAAGTGCGTGTTACCAACCGCCTGACCGACTCACCGGCGTGCCTGGTTGTGGGTGACTTCGACATGGGCGCGCAGATGAAAAAGATCATGGAAGCCGCCGGCCAGAAAGTGCCGGACAGCAAGCCAATCTTTGAAATCAACGTGGACCATCCGCTGGTCCAGCGCCTGGAAAGCGAGAAGGGCGATGAGCGGTTCAGCGAGCTCTCGGCGGTACTGCTTGACCAAGCCACCCTTGCCAGCGGTGAGCAGCTCCAGGACCCGGGGGCCTACGTAACCCGCCTGAACCGTCTGTTGCTGGAACTGGCGAACTAAGCGCCTATGCAGCAGATCATAGTGGATATCAGCATCAGCCCTGATGAGTGGATCAAACTCTATCAGGGCGTTGCCACCGATGTTCACACCACGGCCCGGGACGGACGCTCTGTCCGGTTCCCGGCCCGTATCCTTTCCCGTTTCTACCTTCGCGATGGTATTCGCGGCAGTTTCCGCATTGTGTTTGACGATGCCGGCAAGTTCTCCTCCATCGAACGGCTTTGATCAGCCGAATACACCATCCATAAACAAAAGCTTTCACAATTTTATTTTTAATTAATTGTATTGCGCGCTCTGCCTCACGCTATGGTGAGATTGTTCTCGTCAGGCAGGAGCAGGTCCATGTCAGATGTGTTTTCACTCAGTCATTCTATCGCCTGGCCGGATTTTCTCGGAATCCTGGCAGATTACTTGAGCGATTATGCTTGTGCCCAGTAACCGGAATGAAGCCCGCAGAGTCTGCGGGAAACCCTATAGGCACACGCTATCCCGGATATAAGAAATACTCAGAGCAGAGTGTTTGTTGTGTCCTATAGTTAGAGGTGCCGAAATCGAAGCAGTGTCGTTTTGCCAACCCCAATGAGGAGAGAGAAATGACAGACAACAACAGTACGGGTGGAAAGTGCCCCGTAATGCATGGCTCGAACACGCAGGAGAAGGCCGACGTAGCCGGTTGGTGGCCTGAAAACCTCAATCTTGACATTCTTCATCAGCACGACCGCAAAACGAATCCCCTCGGTGAGGAATTCGATTATCGGGACGAGGTCAAAAAGCTCGACTACGAAGCGCTTGAAAAAGACATGCACGAGCTGATGACCAACAGCCAGGAATGGTGGCCTGCTGACTGGGGGCACTATGGCGGCCTGATGATCCGTATGGCGTGGCACGCTGCCGGTACCTACCGACTGGCCGATGGCCGTGGCGGCGCAGGTACGGGTAACCAGCGATTTGCACCACTGAACTCCTGGCCTGATAACGGTAACCTCGATAAAGCCCGGCGTCTGCTGTGGCCGCTCAAGAAAAAGTACGGCAACAAAGTGAGCTGGGCTGACCTGTTTATCCTGGCCGGCAACGTTGCTTACGAGTCCTTTGGCTTTAAGACATTCGGTTTCTCCTACGGCCGTGAGGACATCTGGCACCCGGAGAAAGACATTTACTGGGGGGCTGAAAAAGAGTGGCTGGCGCCGTCCGACAGCCGTTACGAAGACGTCGAAAAGCCCGACACCATGGAAAACCCGCTGGCCGCAGTCCAGATGGGACTGATCTACGTGAACCCGGAAGGGGTCAACGGTCAGCCGGATCCGCAGAAAACCGCTGAGCAGGTACGTGTGACCTTTGCTCGTATGGCGATGAATGACGAAGAAACCGCTGCGCTGACGGCTGGCGGCCACACCGTCGGCAAGGCCCATGGTAACGGTGACGCCGATGCCCTGGGGCCAGAGCCGGAAGGTGCAGACGTGGAAACCCAGGGCTTTGGCTGGATAAACCCCAACTTGCAGGGAAAGGCGACCAATGCCGTTACCTCTGGCATTGAGGGCGCCTGGACCACAAACCCCACCAAGTTTGACATGGGCTACTTCGATCTGCTGTTCGGCTACGAGTGGCAGTTGACCAAGAGCCCGGCGGGTGCAAACCAGTGGGAACCGGTGGATATCAAAGAAGAGCACATGCCGGTTGATCCCACCGATCCCTCTGTGCGCCGCAAGCCGATGATGACGGATGCGGACATGGGCATGAAGGTGGACCCGAAGTACCGTGCGATCTGTGAAAAGTTCATGGCAGATCCCGAATACTTCAAGGACTGCTTCGCCCGCGCCTGGTTCAAGCTGACTCACCGGGACATGGGCCCGAAAGCCCGTTATATCGGCCCGGACGTACCGACCGAAGATCTGATCTGGCAGGATCCGGTTCCCCAGGGCGAGACCAACTACATTGAGGAAGTGGTCAAAGAGAAAATCGCCGAAGCCGGCCTGAGCCTGAACGAGCTGGTCTGCACCGCGTGGGACAGCGCCCGTACGTTCCGCGGTTCGGACATGCGCGGTGGCGCCAACGGTGCGCGCATTCGCCTGGCTCCGCAAAAGGGCTGGGAAGGCAATGAGCCAGATCGCTTGGACAGGGTGCTGAAGGTTTACGAGAAAATCTCTGCGGACACCGGCGCCAGCGTCGCTGATGTCATCGTGCTCGGCGGCAACCTGGGTATCGAGATGGCAGCAAAAGCCGCCGGCCACGAGGTTCACGTTCCTTTCCTGAAGGGCCGTGGCGATGCCACCGACGAAATGACGGATGCTGAATCCTTTGATCCCATGGAGCCGCTGTCTGACGGCTTCCGTAACTGGCAGAAGAAGGATTACGTGGTCAAGCCGGAAGAAATGCTTCTGGACCGCGCCCAGCTGATGGGCCTGACCGCGCCTGAAATGACCGTTCTGCTCGGGGGTATGCGGGTGCTGGGCACCAACCACGGTGGCACCAAGCACGGCGTATTCACGGATCGCGTTGGCCAGCTGACCAACGACTTCTTCGTGAATCTGACCGACATGGCCAACCGTTGGGAGCCCACTGGCAAGAACTCGTACAACATTGTGGATCGCAAGAACGGCAACACCAGGTTCACCGCGACCCGTGTTGATCTCGTGTTCGGTTCCAACTCCATCCTGCGTGCCTACGCAGAGCTGTACGCCCAGGACGACAACGAGGAGAAGTTCGTGAAGGACTTCGTTGCCGCCTGGACCAAGGTCATGAACGCCGACCGTTTTGACGTTAAATAAGACCTGCCGGTAAGTGAATGGGCACCCCGGTACCGGGGTGCCCGTCTACCAACTTCCCGCCAAATTCCTTACAATCCGCTCCGTCTGATTATTGATCAGTCTCACCCTCAACAGCCCCTCTTTCTGCTGGAGCACTCATGCGAATCATTCTCGCCCCGATG
The DNA here is from genome assembly GCF_003441595.1 of Marinobacter sp. Arc7-DN-1. Taxonomy (NCBI): domain Bacteria; kingdom Pseudomonadati; phylum Pseudomonadota; class Gammaproteobacteria; order Pseudomonadales; family Marinobacteraceae; genus Marinobacter; species Marinobacter sp. Arc7-DN-1. The sequence continues at coordinate 82,944 of NZ_CP031848.1, forward strand.
GAAGGGCTGGTCGACGCACCTATCCGTGAAACACTGACCAAGGTCGGTGGGATTGACCGGTGCGTGACGGAATTCGTTCGCGTAACCCATGGCATGCTGCCGCCGAGAGTATTCTACAAATACGCCCCGGAACTTCATAACCAGTCGCTCACCGAAGTGGGCACGCCCGTGGCTGTCCAGTTGCTGGGTTCAGACCCGCAGCAGATGGCCCGCCATGGCGTGCGTGCCGCGGAACTTGGCGCGATCCAGGTGGATATCAATTTTGGCTGCCCGGCCATAACCGTGAACAAGCACAAGGGAGGGTGCGTGTTGATGCGTGAGCCGGAGCTGATGCATGAGATTGTGGCTGCGGTGCGCCAGGCCGTGCCAAAGCGGGTGCCGGTAACGGCTAAGATGCGCCTGGGTTATGACGATCGATCCATGGGCGTGGCCTGCGCCCAGGCCCTGGAAGCGGCCGGAGCGGAAGAGATTGTTATCCATGCCCGCAGCAAAGTGGATGGCTACAAACCGCCTGCCTACTGGGAGGAAATCGCCCAAGCACGGGAAGCGGTGAACACCCATATTATTGCCAACGGCGAGATCTGGACCGTCGCGGACTACTGGCGATGCCGTGAGGTGTCCGGTTGCGACGATGTGATGATCGGCCGTGGCCTGATTGCGCGGCCAGACCTGGCCCGGCAGATCAAGGCAAGCCAGCAGGGCGAAACAGTACCGGATATGACCTGGCAGGAAGCTGTGGCCCTGGTTGGTGAGTACGCCACGATTCTGCAGGGCTGGCTGGAAGACCGCTACGTGACCGGCCGCATCAAGCAATGGCTCAACTTCCTGCGCCAGGGTTTCGCCGAGGCTGAAGCCCTCTGGCCAGAGGCCCGCAAGATCCGCCGGGTGGCCCCCATGATGGCCTGCCTGAAGCAGCCAGGACGGGTGCCAGCGTTGGGCTGCCGACCGGTATCATCGCTGACGGGCCGCACCATGGCGTTTAATGGTGCGGCCGACTGAGCCTCTGGTTGCAACTGAAGAACAGCCTGACTCGCGGCCGGGGATAATCAGTCTTCCATCTCTGGCCGGTACTTGCCCGAGCGGGCGGCCCCGTTCAGGCGGGCGCGCTTGATCAGTGCGGCCTGAGCGTCCGGGCCGTTATCCAGGTTGCCGGCCCAGGCCTTCTGGGCTGGCTCCTGCAGGGCCCGGCCGTAGGAGAAGCTCAGTTCCCAGGGCTGGGCGCCCATGCTGTTCATAGCATTCAGGTTGATGGTGGCTTCTTCCGGGGTCTGGCCTCCTGAGAGGAAGCAGATGCCCGGCACCGCTGCTGGCACCGCCCGACGAAAAACACCAAGGGTTGCCGTTGCCACTTGTTCCGGGGAGGCGTTCGGGGTTTCCTTGCCGGGTGTCACCATGCTGGGCTTCAGGATCATCTGTTCGAGCGCCACTTTGTGGCGGTAAAGGGCGTGGAAGACCTCGCGAATCACCGCTTCACTCACTTCCGCGCAGCGCTCGATGGTGTGGTTGCCATCAATCAGCACCTCCGGCTCCACAATCGGCACGATACCCAGGGACTGGCAGATGGCGGCATAGCGGGCGAGAACCTCGGCATTGGCCTCTATGGCCTGCCGCGAGGGCAGGGTGTCCGAGATGTGGAACACATCGCGCCACTTGGCAAACCGGGCGCCCTGGTGCTTGTAGATTTCCAGACGGTCTTCAAGGCCATCCAACCCAACTGTGATCTCGTCACCCGGAGCGTTAATCAGGGGCTGCTTGCCCTTGTCCACCTTGATGCCCGGCACAATGCCCTTGCTGGCAAGCAGTTTTGGCATGGGCACATTGTCCAGGCTGTTCTGGCCCAGAGTTTCCTCAAACAGAATCACACCGCTGATAAACTCCCCAAGACCCGAGGCTGAGAAAATCAGGCTGCGGTACTCCCGGCGTTTTTCTTCGCTGGACTCAACCCCAACGGCCTTGAAGCGCTTTGCGATGGTGGGGTGGCTCTCATCGGCGGCGAGAATTCCCTTGCCCGGCTGCACCAGTTCCCGGACGGTGGCGTTCAGTTCTTCCTGAATGGTCATAGTAAGCTCCTGATTGATCCGTAACAGTCTGAGTGGTCGTTCGGCCCGCCACCTAATTGTAGACGCTGAATAGCGGTCTGGAATTTGATCTGGGCTAAGGCAGAGACCGAGGTACTGCATTAGGCTGTATTTAATAACAACAGGAAAAGGGAAGGCCTGAGTATGAAAACCGTTGTCAGTGTCAGCCAGGGATCATCCGAATACGATTACGATCTGGAAACCGAGTTTCTGGGCCAGCCTTTCCGGATTATCCGCATCGGCACAGACGGTGATCTGTCCCGGGCGGAAGCGGTGCTGGAATCGGTGCATTCCCAGGCAGACGCCATCGGCCTGAGCATGATTCACGACCACTACGAGGTGGGCCGGGAACAGCTTGAACACCCGGATACCGCCCGGCTGGAGGCCTGCGTTCCGGATAAGCCGGTCACAACCGGCGCGGGCCTGCGGGGTATTCTGCAGGAGTGGGCGGTGCGCCACACCCAGTCCGGACTCGGGCATTTCTTTGATAACGCCCGGGTGGTCTTCATGAACGGGCAGGCGGGTTATCGCATTGCCAGGGCGTTATCCGAACACACTGAAAACCTGTTTTTTGCCGACCCCTACACCGATTTCGGCGTGCCAAGGTTGCTTACGTCCCTGAAACAGCTCGAAACCTACACCTCGCTGACCGCGTCCATCATGTTCCGGCCTGCGGCGGTGAAAACCGTCGAGACCATTCTGCGCACACCGCTGTACCGCCTCGGAGAGGGTCTTGTTAAGGGTTCCCTGCATCACGCGGTGTCCGAAGCCCACGTGATTGTGGCGGCTATCGGAGACCTGGAGCACTTCAGCCAGAAAGAGCTGGATGGCAAAACCGTAATCACGTCTCGGGTTACTGAGTCCTCCCTTGACTGGATGCGTTCCAGGCGAGTGGCCATGGTGGTGGACTACAGCCCCTGGCTGGAAGGCCGGCCGGTTGGGGTCAACGTGATGGAAGCGATGATCAGTGCGGCGCTCTCCCGGACGCCGGAGCAACTGGGGCCGGATGACTATCTGGATGTGATCCAGAGCCTTGGTATCGAGCCCAGAATTCTGTACCCCAACGGATACCGCCGGGTGAACCGCTTCGCTTTTGTGATCCACCCGCTTTCGCAGCAGTACCTCACCAAGACGCCGCCCCTGGACTGGATTGCCAATGTGTCGCCTCCGATGGTGATGAATCTGGTTGAGAAGGCCGTGGCCTATACACCGCCGTTTATCTACTCGAAGGTTTCCGGCATCAGGTCACCCACGGGCGATGAAGTGGAGGGCTGGCTGATTACTGTCGGTGGCACGCCCCGGGAGATCATGGCGCACGGCCCGGAGTTTACCTACGCAAGGCTGCTGCAGGCGGCAAAACTGGCGAAAAAGCTTGGTGCCCAGATCATGGGCCTCGGCGCGTTTACCAAGGTCGTGGGTGATGCCGGTATTACGGTGGCCAAGCGGGCGCCGCTGCCGATCACCACCGGCAACAGCTACAGTGCCTCCGGCGCCCTCTGGGCGGCCCATGATGCCATGAAGATAATAGGGCGGGTCAGTATCGGCCCTAGTGGCAAAGCAGCCGGCAAGGCCATGGTCGTGGGCGCCACCGGTGCCATTGGGTCTGTCTGCGCGCGCCTGCTGGCCAAGGCAGTGGACGAAGTCTATCTCGCAGCGCCGGAGCCTGCGAAGCTGCTCGCACTGAAGGAAAGCATTGAGCAGGAAACACCAGGCGCCATTGTGCACGTTGCCGGTTCCGCGGAGCGCGATCTGGCAGACATGGACATGATCGTGACCGCCACCTCCGGCGCTGGCAAACGTATCCTGGACATCATGAAAGTGAAGCCGGGTTGCGTGATTACCGACGTGGCCCGGCCGCTGGATATTCCCGCGGAAGATGTGGCCAAGCGCCCAGATGTACTGGTGATTGAATCCGGCGAGATCCAGCTACCGGGCGAGGTGCGCATGAAAGACATCGGCCTGCCCAAAGGGATCGCCTATGCCTGCCTGGCGGAAACCGTGGTGCTGGCGCTGGAAGCGCGCTTTGAGAACTTCACCCTGGGCCGGAATATCGAGTGGGAGAAGGTAAGGGAGATCTACAGGCTGGGCCTGAAACATGGCATGAAGCTCGCCGCCATTTCCGGAGTGAACGGAGTCTTTGCCGAGGAGGACTTCGAACGGGTTCGGGTTCTGGCGGCCAGCAAAGAGGATCAGGCGGAAGGATCAAGCACGCCGGCGTAACGCACGCCGCTGATGATCACCGTTTCCATTGCTGCTCAAGCAATGCGCTTTCGGCCTCAGGCCCAAGCGGTGGCCCGGACATCATCTGGTCGAGCTGGTCGTCAAGAAGGCTCCCACCGCTGGCGGTTTGGTAGCCGTCCGCAGTAACTGGCTGGCCGGTTTCTACCTGAACTCTCTGTTCCCAGGTGCCTGATTGCGTGCGGCAGGCAATCTGCTCCGAGGCAGTGTTTCCGGCATCGAGCCCGAACTGTCGGCACCATTCTCCGGTTTGGCTGCGAAATGTTAAACGGGGCGTCAGCATGGCATTGTCACTGACGGAATACGCCTGGCCACTGGGCTGGCTCTCCAGTACCTCAGCCACCGCTTGCCACGCAGGATTGCCGTCAGATGGCAGTGTCAGCCACTGCACCATCGCAAATCCTGCAACCACGGCTGCGGCGATCGCTTTGCCGGAGTGCTTGCGCAGTCTCCGCCACCATGGAAATGCGATTACATTATCATTCGCCCGCGATGCGGTCCTCTGGTCTTCTTCTGCCAGCATCCTGCTCACGGCTGCCGGCAAGGGACGGTCATCAATTGAGCTGTAGTGACCTTGAAGTTCCGAATCCACGGCTGCCAGCTCTGCCAACCGGTCAGCCAGCGAGGGGTCAACGGCGAGTTGTTCCCTGACCGCGGCCATGTCGGTTGGGCTGAGTTCACTGTCAAGGAAAGCTGAAAGGGTTTCGTCTGTAATCTTCATGAATCGGTCCTCAAGGTTGCAGGAGCCAGAGCTTCGCTCAGTGCGGCCCTGGCGCGGGCCAGCCGGCTCATGACAGTGCCTTTGGGCACCTCGAGTATTTCCGCCACCATCTTGTAGGGCATGCCCTGGATAGCGACAAGGGAAATGATCTGGCGCTGGTCTTCGGGTAACCGCGACATGGCGGAATCCACCCGATTCCACTCGATTTCTTTGGTTGTCTGGTGTTCGCCATTGGTCACCAGGCCATCGCTCAGTTCCGGCTGCTCGGCGGCCTCACGGCGAACCTTTCGGGCCCGGCACTCGTCGATCCAGACATTGCGGCATATCCGGAAGGCCCACTTGGTGAGATCAACATCACCCGGCATGGCGCGCGTCAGAAGTCGTTCAACGGTATTCTGGAGCAGGTCGTCGGCATCTGCCATTGAGCCGGTCAGCGAGTAGGCAAACCTTCGAAGACCTGGTAGCAGTTCGGTGATTTCCTGTTGCATAGTGCTCTTTTGAGTCGGAGTTACCGGATAGACGATCTGGCAAACGGTTTATTCCATGCTGGATGGAATTTTTTTCAGGTCGGGCCGTTAGAGTAAATGAAACGTTCCGGAATTTGGATTGTAAAAATGAAGCCAGTTTTCAAACCGACGGTTTTGTCTGTTGTGGTTTTCTTCTGCGCGCCGATACCGGGGGTGGCGCTGACCGGAGGCGGGGTATTGGACAACCCGGCCGGCAGCATCAGCCGGCAGGTGGAGAGAAATGCAGAGCGCCTGGTTGAGCGGGCAGCAAACCGGCGAATCGATAACCGTTTAAAGAAACAGACTGACTCCCTCAAGGGCAGCCTCAAGACGTTGCCCGAGGTCCTGCCTGTCTACACGGCAACGGGGCACAAAGCGTTCAATGATGTCGCGCTCAAGGATGGATTCAGGGCGGTAGAGCGGCAATGGCTGGTGACAGGCACAGCGGAGGAGATTGAAGGCCTGGATCGTCCCGGGATTACGGTTCTGGAACGGACGACGTTATCCGGGCTCGGCATGATGGTCGCGAGATTCAGGGTTCGTGCCGACATGGACTCACTCGAGACCCTGCGAACCCTTCTGCCAGGACTGGCAGACCGCCTGGACCGTAATCACGTCTACAGCCCACAGATTAGCCAGTCCCAGTACCCGGGAGAGGCTGAGGCCAGCCCGGGTGAAAGCCTGTGTGAGGGCCCCGTCAGGATAGGAATGATTGACACCTCGGTGGCAACCGAACATCCCGCTTTTCAGGATGCCCGGATCATGGAGCAACGTTTTTTGTCGACTGAGGGTGGGAGGGGAGACCTCGCCCCTGTGACGGAGCATGGTACAGCGGTCGCGGGCCAAATGGTTGGTCGCAGGGGCGAACCGGGGAAGGCCCGATTGCCAGCGGCAACCCTGTTTAACGCCTCGGTTTTTTACCGCCGAACGAAAGACCTCTCCGGTGCCACGCTGGGGCATCTGCTGGAGGGCTTGGACTGGTTGGCTACTCAGAAACTGCCCGTGATCAATATCAGCCTTACCGGCCCGGATAACCTGCTGTTGGCCGCCGCGGTCAGAAAGCTGCGGGAACAGGGTACGTTGCTGGTTGCTGCGGTAGGCAATGAGGGGCCTGCCGCGCCACCACTTTATCCGGCTGCCTATCCCGAGGTCGTGGGTGTTACCGCAGCGTCCCGAACGGGCGATTTGTTCCGGTGGGCAAACCGGGGAGAACAGGTGATGTTTGCGGCACATGGTGTCGCGGTTGACGTTCCCCATCCAGACGGTGGCGTGATAACGGATAGCGGAACCTCGCTGGCGGCTCCCGTGGTTACGGCTGCCCTGGCCTGTGGCGTTAGTGGTGGTGATTCAGAGGCGGCTCTGGCGGCGCTGATTGACCAGGCCCAGGATCTGGGTGAGCCTGGTCGTGACAGTCTGTTTGGCTTCGGTTTCCTGCCGTATTGAACAGCCGTGGTCAGAAACCCGCCCTGAACGTCAGGCCGGCAATGGTCTGCGTGTAATCGGTCGAATCCTCGTCCGACCGGTAGATACCGTGCGATACCGAGGGCTCTAGGCTGAAGGTCTCATTCAGGCCAATTCGCCAGCTGGCTTCAAATACATGGACCCGCTCCGCCCGACGGCTGGTTGACGCATCCACGAAATCGCCAGTGAACGGATTGTCCAGAAAGGGATTGGAGGCAGAGACCGCAGGCTGGTCATACTCCCGGGTTTCATACCTCCAGCCAAGGCGAAACCGGTTCTCCTCGCCGCCCAGCGAGAACCGGTTGAGCAAAACCGCCCTGACACGCCAGAGATCGTTGTCGAAAGCGTCCGCCAGGGCATCTTCCTGATTGTAGTCCAGGCCGATCAGGAAATGACTCCGGGCGTTGTTGAAAAAGAAAAACGAATCCAGGCTCGCCCCTCGGATGTCTGTGTCGCGGGCGTTGCTCTGCCCATACTCTTTTTGCTTTTCCTGCAGGCTGGCCAACAGGTACACGTCGTCACCGATGAGACTGCCAAGGTAGGCGCTGGCCCTGCGGAAATCGAGGAAGGGTTCTGAGCCGAGGGTAGATTGCGAGTAGTGATAACTGGTTCCAATGGTCACCGGGTCGAAATCGTAACTGAGGTCTGCAGAGAGCAGGTGAATGTCCTGGTCGAACTGGTCAAGATTCTGATAGCGATTGCCGGACAGGGAATATCCGAGGGTAAGACTCAGTCGCTCCACTGGCTTCAGCACGCCTTCGAGGCCCGCATCAAAAACCCAGGCTTGGTCACTTTTGTTCGAGGCGGCATTCAGGTCATCGACCGAGACATTGCTGTCTTGCTCGAAACCGGTTGAGAGGTGGCCGTTCAGAGCCGCCTGATCGACGGCCCCGGCAGAAGATGCAAGGGGTACCATGAGGCTGAAAACCGAGACGACATACGGGGCGGGTCGCGTAAGCTGCATGGCTGTGTGTTCCTCCTGAGCTGGAAAAAAGGAGCCGGGCCAGAAAGGCCCGGCTGTCCGGATTTTGCGGACTTCTTAAAGCAGCCCACCGCTGGCGGAACCTTTCATAGTGCTCCGCACGGAATTCCGGACCTCGCTTTTAACGCTGTCGGAGACAGACGTGCCGATCTGCTGATTGGTTTCAGCGCGGATCCCGGCGTTTCGGGCTTTGTTGATCCGGTCTTTCGCCTGATCGGCTCTTTCATTGGCCTCGCCTCTGGCGGCGGTTGCCGTTGCCGAAGCTGTGCTCCGTACCTGCTGACCGGCCTCAACACCGGCGCTGATGGCCTGGCTGGCACTCTGGCGTGCTTCGTCCCGGGCGGCTTTGCCATCCGCATTGCCCTGGGCACTGGCTGATGCGCCACCCTGGGCGGAAACGCCGTTCTGTGTGCTGGCTTCGGCACTCATGTTGGCGTCCGCTTTTGCGTTGGCGCTGGCAGCGCCTTCAGCTGCAAAGGCGCCGGTGGACAGAAGTGAGCAGATTGCGAGTGTCAGTAGGTGTTTTTTCATGGTTACGTCCTCCTGTTTTCCCGTTTCGGGTTGCTTTCATCAGGAGGACGTACCAGGTAAGGATTTATTCCAGAAAAAATCCGGAAATTATCGCAGACCGGCTTTTACAGCACGGGCGGTATGCAGTTTCCTGTAGCTTTCGATTAACCGCTGGTGCTTCTCAAGCCCCTCCAGCTTCATGTTGGTGGGCTCCAGGCCATGGAAACGTACGGTGCCATCCACCGAGCCCACAACGGCCTCCATGGTTTTCTCACCGAACATGCGTGTGAAGTTGGTGAGGTAGTCGCCCAGCCCCATGTCGTCGCCGAGGGTGACTTCCAGTACTGCATACATCGCGCGGTAGAACAGGCCACGCTCGACGGTGTTGTCGTTGAACTGCAGGAACATGTCGACAAACTCGAGCGCTTCCTCATGCCATTGCAGGGCAAGGCAGATCAGGATTTTCAGCTCCAGGATGGTAAGCTGGCCCCACACGGTGTTCTCATCGAACTCCACGCCGATCAGGGTGATGATCGTCATGTAGTTGTCGAGCTGGCTGGCTTCCAGGCGCTCCACCAGATCGGCCAGCTGCTCATTATTCAGACGGTGCAGGTTGAGGATGTCCTCCCGGTAGTCCAGGGCCATGTTGGTGTTATCCATGATCAGGTCCTCGACCGGATACACCTCGGAATACCCCGGTACCAGAATCCGGCAGACCGGTGCGCCCAGTTCCTCATAAATTGCGACATACACTTCCTTGCCCAACTCCCGGAGGATTCCGAACAGACACGCAGCTTCCTCCACATTGGTGCCAGAGAAGTCCCACTCGACGAAGTCGTAATCGGCTTTCGCGCTGAAGAAACGCCAGGAAACCACCCCGGTGGAATCAATGAAGTGCTCCACGAAGTTGTTCGGTTCGGTGACCGCGAGGCTGTTGAACGTCGGCGCTGGCACATCGTTCAGACCTTCGAAACTGCGACCCTGCAGCAGCTCGGTCAGGCTCCGCTCAAGGGCCACTTCAAAGCTCGGGTGGGCACCGAAGGAGGCAAACACGCCACCGGTTCCCGGGTTCATCAGGGTGACGCACATCACCGGGAACTGGCCGCCCAGGGAGGCATCTTTCACCAGTGTCGGGAAGCCCTGGGCTTCAAGGGCTTCAATGCCTTCGAGGATGTCCGGGTATTTCTCCAGTACTTCCCGGGGCACATCCGGCAGGGCAATTTCCTCTTCGATAATCTGCTTCTTCACCGCCCGCTCAAAAATTTCCGAGAGGCACTGCACCTCTGCCTCGTTCAGGGTGTTACCGGCACTCATGCCGTTGCTGAGAAACAGGTTCTCGATCAGGTTGGAGGGGAAATACACCACTTCGCCATCGGACTGGCGCACGAAGGGCAGGGATACGATTCCGCGCTCGGCTTTGCCGGAATTGGTGTCGATCAGGTTGGAGCCGCACAACTCGCCATCCGGGTTGTAGATGGCCAGGCAGTGATCATCCAGAATGCCCTCCGGCAACTCGTCATCCGGTCCCGGCTTGAACCATTTTTCGTTCGGGTAGTGGACGAACTCGCTGCTGGCAATCGCTTCCCCGAAAAACTGGTCATTGTAGAAGAAGTTGCAGCTGAGCCGCTCGATAAACTCTCCCAGTGCTGAGCACAGGGCACTCTCCTTGGTGGCGCCCTTGCCGTTGGTGAAGCACATGGGCGAGGCCGCATCGCGGATATGCAGGGACCACACATGCGGCACAATGTTGCGCCAGGAGGCAATCTCGATCTTCATGCCCAGATCTTTAAGGATGCCGGTCATGTTGGCGATGGTCTGCTCCAGGGGCAGGTCCTTACCTTCGATAAAGGTCTGGCTGCCGCATTCCGGTTGCGTCATCAGTAGCGCCTGGGCATCGGCGTCCAGGTTCTCGACGGTTTCAATCTCAAAGGTCGGGCCGGTCTGTACCACTTTTTTCACGGTGCAACGGTCGATGGAGCGCAGAATGCCCTGGCGGTCTTTCTCGGAGATGTCTTCCGGCAGCTCCACGGAAATCTTGAAGATCTGGTTGTAGCGGTTCTCCGGGTCGACGATGTTGTTCTGGGACAGCCGGATGTTCTCGGTGGGTATGTCCCGCGCCAGGCAGTAAACCCGAACAAAATAGGCCGCGCACAGCGCCGAGGAAGCCAGGAAGTAATCAAACGGGCTGGGCGCCGAACCGTCGCCCTTATAGCGGATGGGCTGGTCGGTCACGACCGTGAAATCGTCAAACCTGGCTTCAAGCCTGAGGTTCTCGAGAAAGTTGACGTTGATTTCCATTACAAGAATACCTGGATCGGAGAATTTGGCGCGCCATGGCTTTTAATGGCGGCCATTATCCAGTTTTTGCAGGCGTTCGTCTTGGTCGGTCTTCTACGGATGATTCAATGCCTGCTCACGCACCCTCGTTGATCAACCGGTACTATCCGCTCACTATCACTATGACTAACGCCACGGTATAAACCGTCAGTATTAGTGCACTCTCAAAGCCGATCCGGCCAATGCCATATAGTTGGCGCCGCACCATTCCCATCAGCAGCGTTGCAGTCATCAGAATGGTTACAAGGCCCCAGGTCATCTGGATTGGCGTGATGTCGTGATAGATGGAACCGCCCGGGTAGCCCACATCGGCGGAAGCGATTACCAGCATATTAAAGCAGTTGGTGCCGAAGATGTTGCTCACCGCGAGGGTGAGAGCGCCCCTGCGAATGGCTGCAATGGTAGTGACCAGTTCGGGCGAAGATGTGGCGAGCGCTGTAAACAGACCTCCAATCAGGGTATCGGACAGGCCCGTTTCGTCACTGATGACCTTGGCACCTTCCATCAGTACCCAGCCGGCAACGCCTGTTACTGCAGCCAGCACGATGAAACTGATCCAGGCCTGGGCCAGGCCGCCACGCAGATAATGCTCGGGCGTGTCGGGCACGGTTTGATGGGTAAGACGAGGAAACCACATGGGTTTACTGTCAGTGCTGCGAACCAGGTGCAGCCCGAACAGATAGGCCGCGGCAATCACCGGTGTGATCGGATGCACTCCCCACAGGGAAACCGGCGGGCTGGCGATTGCCAGCAGCGGCAGCGTCAGCAGTACGATCAGCAAGGCGGCCAGCATCAGGTTGGTGGGAGAGGCGGCCGCGTGTTCCAGGTTGGCCTTGCGGTAAATGATATCCGCAATACCCAGAAAAACGAGGTTCGCCGCCATGCTGCCCATAATATTGCTCATGGCAAGGTCGGGCCTGGAATCCATCGCTGCGCTGAGCGTGGCGGCGAAATCAGGCAGTGAGGTTACCCCTGCCAGCAGAAAGATCCCGAACAGCGCCTCACCCAGGCCTGTTCGATCAGCCAGTTCATCCGCCACCCGCGCCAGCCGGCTGCCGGCGGTAACAATGACGATGGAAGCAATGACAAAAGCGATAATGCCGGTAGTCAGGGAGGGAAACACACAGGGCCTCGTAAGGTTGCTTGCACCACCCGGAAGCCTGACACACAGCTCTTCTTACGGCCACCATTTCAGGATCATCGGCCTGGCAGTCATGCCATGGATGATGATCGAGAGCACGATAACAACCAGCGTAATGTGGATGAACTCTACGGAGAGCTCTTCCGGCAGGCCAAAGACGATTGCGAACATCAGGTAATAGATCGAGCCGATGCCGCGCACGCCGAACCAGCCGACCAGCATCTGCAGCCTGAACGGGGTTCCGGAACCCAGCAGGCCGAGGAAAACGCTGACAGGGCGAACGATTACAAAGAGGAACAGCGCCAAGCCGACGGCTCTGAAGCTCCAGGAGTTAACAAACAGCATTCCGCCCAGTAACAGAACGAGCACCAGTTCTGAGAGCCGCTCCAGGGGTTCCTTGAAAAGCAGGGAACCTTGGGACACCTGGGGGTTCAGTTGCGGCTTCGGTCTCGCCGTGTCATCAGGATATTCGGATACCGCGTCAGCGTTATGGTCAGAGGCGTTTTCACCGGCGAGTCTGAGTTCCGATTGCCGGAGAGAAATAGCCGCCACAAAAACCGCCAGAAACCCCCAGGCATCAAGCACCAGGCAGATGCCATAAACCACTCCGATCAAGCCCAGACCAAGAAAGTCATCCAGCAACGGGCCCTCGCTTTCCAGAAAGCGTTGTTTATGTGCAATTTGCGCCAACAATCGCCCCATCACCAGCCCAACAACCAGGGCAGAGAGCGTCGACCACAATACGTCCTTCAACACCCAGGTGCCCAGCAGTTCAAAACTTGCCGGGGCGCTAATCAGGGCCAGCCCGAGCATGACAAACGGGAAGGCACTGCCATCATTCATGCCGGCTTCACTGGTCAGGGTGAATCGCAACGGGTCCTTATCACCCGCATGCCGAACCTGAACCTCCGTCGCCAACACGGGGTCGGTGGGCGCCAGAATGCCACCGAGAAGAATGGCCGCCCCCAGAGGCAGGGCCAGGACGTAGTAACCAAAAACGGCAGTCAGGGCGACACTGATGGTCATGGAAACAAATGCGAGCCGCACGGGAACATGCCATTCCCGCCAATGGAATGAGACTGGCATCTTCATGCCAGCAATGAACAACGACACCAGCACCGCGACTTCGGCCAGTACTTGCAGAAAATGCGCTTGTTTCAGCGGGTTGAAATGAAAGGCACCAAACACTGTCGGTCCCAGGGCAACGCCAACAGCCAGGTAGACCAGCGTCGGTGTCAGGTGGTAACGCTTCAGAAGGGATGACCGCAGACCGATCATGATCAACAGGCTTCCGATCAATACAAACCAGAGGGCGACGGTCAAGCTAGTTCCCCAATGAAGATGTTGTAGTACTGTTTTTTTCAATGATGCCTGGTTCCGGCCTGCCAGTCGATCCGGTTGAGAGATTTACGCCGGTTCAGCCGCGACAATCCAGCAACCAGGCCACTCAGCACAGCAATGGTGGGCCGTACGATTAGCCGCATTACCCAACTGCCGATGTACAGCACCGGCAGTAGTATCACCAGCCAGCCGAGAAACTGCACCAGCCATACCGAATAGCCCAGAACTTCCGGTACCTCGGCGAGAAAGTCACTAATGATGCCGGGGTGGGTGACCACAAGGTAGCCCACCCACCACCACCGGCCATTTGGCATATCGGCGCTGTTACCCGCTGGATGATCCGGATTCTATGCCAAGTGCAGTTCCAGGGACCGGACTTTTGTCCCGGGTATGGAGAGCGACTAGACTACTGATAGCGTCTCGGATTGGTACCTGTCTGGAAAAGGCGAAGCCGGCCCCGATTGTTCCTCGGTTTGCTCTGCGCGATGGGGTTACAGGAGTTATTTATGGGCAGAAAGAAAACTGATAACGGGTTCGTCATAAGGGAGGCCCGGGAAGAGGACCTCCCGTTAATGGTAGGCTTCCTCGTCAAACTGGCGCTGCATGTCTCAGGGGAAGAACCGCAGGATCTCAGGGAGAGCGAGCGCAAACGGCTTCTCAAGGCTTTGAGCTCCTCTTTGAAGGCTCAGGATAAACACCTGGTTGTGGCAGATAGTACCGAGGCAGGACTGGTAGGAATGGGCTACGTTTATGTCTGGAGTAGCCAGGGCATCTGGGCGCAGACTGAGCCAGTGGAGTTCAAGTCGGGAATGATTGATGATGTCTGGGTCGAGCCCGAATTCCGGAATCGCGGTATTTTTAAAGCTCTGCTTCGGGATTTGGTGGCGTTTGCGGAGAGCCACAACGTTCCCGAGCTGATTCTCGAATATTCCGCCTCTAACGAAGAGGCCAGGGCCGCGTGGACCAAATTGGGTTTCAGGCCCACGGGCATTCGCGCCGCGGCTTTCACCTCAACGGTGAAACAAGCCCTGGCGTAGTGGCAATGACAAAGAAAGGGAAGGTCTCATGATCGGCGATCGCAGTGTACATGTGTTTTATGATGAGGTAATGCTGGGACACAACCCTGAGGTGGATCTGCCGTTCATGCCCAGCCGGGTGGAAAAGCGCGTCAGGTCCATTCTCAAGGGGCTGGATTTCAAATGGAGTTATCCGGAACATCCGGGCCGGCTGACTGCAATCAAGGCGTACCTCGATGAGCATCCCATAAAGGGTGTCCAGGTCAGGACCGGAGCCGCCTCTGCAATGTACAACCAACTGGCGCGAGTACACACCGCCTCCTACCTGGATCACATGTTTTCACTGGCGGGCAAGCGTGCCTGGCTCGACAAGGATACAACAGCCGTTTCACCGGAAAGCATTAACGCGGCCACCGCAGCGGCCGGAAATGCCATTGCTGCCGTAGAAAGTGTCTTGAAGGGTGAATGCAATAGCGCGTTCGCCCTGGTGCGCCCCCCCGGGCATCACGCTGAGCCGGTGCGGGCTCGGGGTTTCTGTCTGCTCAACAACGTTGCCGTAGCGGCGGCCCATGCCCAGGCCAAACTGGGCTGTGAACGTATCCTGATCATTGACTGGGACGCCCACCACGGTAACGGTACCCAGGATATCTTCTGGGCAGAGCCGGATGTGCTGTTCTTTGACACCCATTGCGAGGCGCCCTTTTATCCGGGTTCGGGCCACATCGAGGAGGTCGGTGACGGTCTCGGGGAGGGTTACACCATCAATGTTCCGCTGCCGGAAACTGCGGGTGACGTTGCCTTTGAGAAAGTCTTTCGCGACATTCTGGTGCCTGCTGCCGATTACTTTAAACCGGATCTTGTGCTGGTCTCGGCCGGGTTCGACCCACACCGTAACGATATGGCGCTGAACCTGACCTACGACGGCTTCCGGGTGATCACCCGAATCGTTCAGGAGATCGCCGAAAAGCACTGTGAAGGACGACTGGCACTGGTTCTGGAAGGCGGTTACAGCCTGACGTCGCTTTCTAAAGGGGTGCATGCGGTGCTTGAGACGCTGGCAGGCGGCGACGTGCCGAAAGTCTGGGAAATGGGCGTCAGGGAAGCAGAAAATGCGGCAGAATTCCACCGCTCTGCTTTCAGCGATGAGGAAGAAGAATAACCTGCAGGCTGTCCTTTATATGTGCGAATCAGCCATGTTTTCGTTTATACGGCTGAAGGGCCGTGCAAACGGGGTCCCAACTGAGACGGGACACCAGCAGCCTGTCGGACTTAAGGCTGATCTACTGTGCCGGTGGGAAAGCGGCTCAAATTTCCCGGATTTTTCGTTGCATAGAACCACTATGCGCCTCAAAATCCAAAAAATTTGCGCTCGCTTTCTCACCTTGCTCGTGACGATCACTTAAGTCCGACAGGCTGCGAAAGGGCGGCCAACGTCATCGAGAAAACCACGCTGGCCATGACCGCCGGAATCAACCAGAAACCGGAACGAACGCGATTCCATAATTTGAAGGCTCAGTAATAATTTCATCACAATTTTAACCTGCATATCCGGAGTGGATCGCAGTAAAAACCGGGCTGTGGCAAGCCCCCGACATCGCAGACACCTGACAGCTTCTTAAAATACTGTCCGTAGTTAGTTTCTGGATGGGCACTAAATAGAAACGAAAGCCCTGGAATCATTTGCTTCCGACACGCCTTAAGAGCATCTTTGGGTGATCCCAAACGGCTTATGGCAGGCAAGGAAATTATTGTGGCTAATCCCGGTTCCGATCCCGACACCAACGCCATTGTAGAGGCGTTTGACGAGGCCCTGGAGCAGCTTGCGCTTGCGCACCAGAGCGACCCCGAGGCGCCTAATACAGAGGTGCTGGAAGCGGCACTTCATGTTATAGAAGCGCCCGACGGACTAGACGCGTTGTACGCTCGGGTACCGGCGATGGAAGCCAAGGGCGTATTTACCAACAGTGACTGGGACCAGCCTGTCATTCTGCGGCCTGCGCTGGCCGTGCGAACGTTACGGCATGGGGCTCCGGCCTATACATCCATCGAAGCCCTGAGTGAGCTTCGCCTGCTTGCCGTGGCCATGGGTGATTATCGCCACCCCGGAATTTCAGCGGAACAGGCCAGAAACTTTCTGACCCAAGTGACCGCGCTGAACCTGGACCTGCTATCAGGTCAGATGAGCGAAGCGGATAGAGAGCGGCCACAAGGGCTTGGACACATCGTCAATTTGCTCTACCAGTACCTGCTCAACAGGCTTGGCTATGAGAGTATTCTCGACAGCCTGGTGGATGAAGTACGCCGTCTGCTGGCCCAGCGCCCAATACAAACAGACAGCATCAAGCAGATGGTCAGCCAGATTGCCAAATGCCTGTTTGATCCGGCAATCGAGACATCGGGCATGGACAAAGCCGCTCGTCTTGTCAGCGCTTTGTTCGGTCCAACGATAGGCTGCCGCGATGATCCGGGCTTTGCGATCTACGGCGAACGTCTGGCCGCCATGGACGAACACGCGTTAGCTGAAGAGGCGCAAGGCTTTGCCAGCGCGATGCATGATACGGGCATGGTTTCCTCTTATCATCCTATGCTGTTACGACACTTGCGGGGACACCGGGATGACCTGATACCTCTGGCATTGGGCCTGAGTATCACCGGCAACGATGTCCTCCAAAGCTATCGTCAGATCGTGCTCAAACTGATTGACGAAGTTGTTCATCCGGAAACCAGTCAGGCTGTCTATGGCCTGGCTATGTTTCTTGAACGCGGCTCTCTGTTCACACCTCCAGTAGCTGCAGGCCTGTGGCGGCAACTCGAACTGAAATTGTGCCAAGCGGCGTCCGACAGACTGAGCGCAGTTTTCGGTGATGCGCACCCTCCAAGGGTGTATTTGCTGGCTGGTATACTGAGCCTTCTGGGGCAGCCGTTGGGTGTTGGCCAGGGTAATAACCCGACCTGCCAATCGGTCATCGGCCTTTCCATGTGGTCGTTCAACGACGCCGATTTTCTGCTGCAGTTGGTGGCCTGGGCCGCCCGTGATGACGATGTCGTTATGCGCTTTGAGGGCCAAACGATCACCTCGCAACACCTGGAAGCAGGCCTTGCGAAAGAACCTCCAACCGATGTCGATCCGGTTTCACTGATTCTGACACCTCATCTTGACCGGATTTATGCCGAAATGGGGCGACTATGCGGGGTACGCGATGACGACCTGCATCGCTGGATCAATCCGGAAATGTATGGCTGGTGGGTAGGGCATGGCTTTCTAAGCGTCATTAGTCGGGAGACAGGGAAGATCCATGAGTACGACGAGTTCATCCGCCACTTCTATGCCTGCTATCACCCGTATTTCAACGGCAATATTCCCGTTATTCATCCGCAACCCGCCGGCATCGCGGTAACCGATAGTGGAGGGCGACTCGTTGGACGCCATGCCATAACAATCATCCGGGTTAACCTTGATAGCCACGGCGAGATGCGCACCTACTTTTTCAATCCCAATAACGACAGCGGCCAGGATTGGGGCCAGGGCATTAGCTGCTCAACCGAAAAGAATGGTGAGCGCCATGGCGAAGCGTCGCTGCCATTCGCAGAGTTTGCTTCGCGTTTGTGTGTATTTCATTACGACCCGAGAGAACTGGGGGACAGGTCGGTGGTTCCGGAAACAGACGTTGCGCGCGCCACAGAGCTCGGCCGCACCAGTTGGGCTGCAAGTTATGAGTAAGACGCCGGACACATAGCTCTTTACCCCATGCCAGCAGGTTTACCTTCAAAAACTCCTGAGGCATGGGGCAGGCTCCTGGAGATCAGAGCGGATGACTGGCCCGGTTATTCAGAGTACACCTTGGATAACATTTTCGATACTGACTCCTTCTGAGGGAGCGGCCCCGTACCGCCTATCCAGGACATTTTGTCTGACTTGCATACCCAATTCGATGGAGAATCCTATGAAAAGATTACATACATTCGCATTTTATGTGTTGGTTACACCGACCATAGCGTTAGGTTCAGGCGTAGTACTTGCTGCCCAGCCAACGACTGGCTCGGAGGTTTCCCAGGGACAGCAGGGTTACAAGCAGGATCAGGACGCGACCAAGTCAACGACCGCGAATCTTCAAGCTGACAAGAAAATGAACGACCAGGCCGGCATGCAGAGCCGGAGTTATATGGACGCTGCCCCGGCTAATGGTATGCACGCGAGCAAGCTGATTGGTGCTGAGGTTAAAACCACCGGTGAGGAAAACGTGGCGATTAGCTGGGATAAAGTGATGAAATCCGGCACTGCTGATAAGCAGGAACTGCGGATTGACGAGAGCCGTGACGCTCTGCTCTCTGCACCGGAGTATAAAAAGCAGAAGTGAAACCTGGCCCCTCATTTAGGGGGCGGATGAGTAAACAGCAGGGGCGAAAGCCTCTGCTGTCTGCTTCATCCTCAATATAGGAGTTGGATATCCGGAAACCGGACAGTGGTAAAGCAGATTGTTGGCTTCATAAGAAAAAACGGCCGTCGCCGGGGGCGAGGCCGTTGAGAAAAGGCTCTTGGAGGGTCCATAGCCATTCTGCTATTAGGGGCCTTTAAAGGCACCCAACTCAACCAATGCCAACAAAGGAAAGAATCACCAAAACGATAACCACGGCACCGACGATATAGATGATATTGTTCACGCGCACCTCCTTGGCTTCCAAATCCCGAATCCTGGTTGCGCCCTCGTCCTTGCGGCGCATGATGTAACGTCCTGTTTAGGCTGTTCCTTCGCCTCATCCAGGCACAGAATAGGTTATTAGTGTTATCTGGTCTGTTCGCTATCACACAGAGTAAAAAAAGAGAAAATAGGGCCGGCTTGCTGCGTGCGCAGATCGAACGCCGCGCGCATTCATTGACCGGATTGTTTGCCTTTACCCGGCTGGGATGGTCGTTTTCCGAACAACATTTCCTTACCAATCTACGATCGACACGTCTTGGGGTTGTCAGTAACCTTACCTGGCGACTCGAGTCTTGATATCGCGGGAATGCCCCATCTGGTTTGGGCATAAGCGAAGGCTTTGTCGGTGCGGTGGTGCACCTACTCGTTGTCCGGTACCTGAGTCCCCACGCACCTTCAAAAAAGCGCTCTGACTGGGTCGATTCCGGTGTTTTCAGTTATCTCTGTTCGGAGACTGCAGTGCGAACAGTCACGGCTGCACGCCTTTTCAAGCAAACGTTGATAATGGCCGTTCTCCTGCCACTGGCGCTTCCATCGTCTGCCGATAACGGAGAAGGCGGTTATCGGCTACTTGAACTGGACGGCTACAAGGTCAAGTGGGGCGAGCAGACATTAGGGGTAGGGGCAAGCATCAGCTACGCCTTTGCCGACGAGACGCTGCGGTTCGATGATGCGCGCAACTGTCGTGATCTGGCGCCGATGAAGGCGCTTTCCGGGCAGGATATCCCCTTCGAGAGGCTGGTGCGGGAGACGGAAGAGGCGTTTCGGGTTTGGGAACGCGCTGCTGATCTCTCATTCCACCGGGTTGCCGATATCCGGGATGCGGATATCATTCTCGGTGCACAAGGTCAGCCGCGCATGCAGGCTTTCGCCAATGTGTCCTACGGGCCCGATGAGAAAGAGGGCGTGCGCGCCATCGACCAGTCCCTCGTGTGCCTGAACCCCGACCACAAGTGGAAGGTCGGGTTTGACGGCGACAACGATGTCTACGATATCCGCTATACGCTGATTCATGAAATCGGTCACGCCATTGGCCTGGATCACCCAGGACCATCCGGGCAAGTGATGGGGTTTCGATATACCGAAGCGTTCGCCGAGCTGCAGCCCGGCGATCTGCGCGGCGTCCAGCGGCTCTATGGGCGTGGCGCCAATGATGGCCAACTGGCCAACGGCCCCGACCCCCATCTCTTTAAGCCAGCGCTTTAACACAAGTTGTAACCCAGACCTACCTATAAGCCCAGGCTCCATTGTCCTGAAACGCATCGGAAGCATCACTGGTGTCGCTGAACCGGTTCTTACGCTTGCTCAATCCCAGCAGCCTGTCGGACTTAAGGCTGATCTACTGTGCCGGTGGGAAAGCGGCTCAAATTTTCCGGATTTTTCGTTACATAGAACCACTATGCGCCTCAAATTCCAAAAAATTTGCGCTCGCTTTCCCACCTTGCTCGTGACGATCACTTAAGTCCGACAGGCTGCTGGAAAACCCCATCGGGGATGTTTGGGGGTTTCCGAGCGGGCCGGCGGGTAGCATCAAATCCTGGCCATTCCTCCGAGACCGCGGTTAAGTTTCAATTAAGGTTTGTCTGCCAAACTGCCGGCGTCTGGTATAGGGCCTGCGGGTTTTCCGCAGTCCCGCCCTGATGGTCGCGGACAACCTGTTTTTTATCTGAGGTAGCATGAAACGTTTCTGGCAGAATCTGGCTGTCATGAATAAATCGACACTGATTGTTCTGGTGTCCATATTCCTGATGGCGTTCGATAACCGTGCGTTCTTTTCGAACATAATCGAGGTCTATCCACTGAACCTGGATAATGCCGCGTTTCTGATCTCCCTGGCGGTGGTCTTCGGTGCTGCCCTGATCGTGATTCTTTCTCTGGTGTGTTATCGCTATTCCACCAAGCCGGTATTGATCACGATCCTGATGCTCTCCTCCTTTGCCGCCTATTTCATGGACAGCTATAACACGGTGATCGATACCGACATGCTGCGTAACGTGGCGCAGACTAATGTGTCTGAAGCGTCGGATCTGATGTCAGGCACCCTGGCGGTGTACGTGATTTTGCTGGGCATTCTGCCGTCATTGTTTGTGTACCGCGTCCAACTCACTACCGGAACGGTTCGGCGGGATATTCTGTCAACCGCCAAACTGGCGTCAATCTCTCTGGGTGTTGGCGTGCTGACCGTCGTGATCTTCAGTAATTTCTATGCCTCTTTTATCCGGGAACATAAGATACTGAGGTATTACGCCAATCCGTCTTTTTACCTTGTCTCGACCTTCAAGTTTGCCGGTAGCGCCATTGAAAGCAGCAGCCTGCCGTTTAAAATGATTGCCCAGGATGCCAAGGCCGCACCGCCGGAGCGCCCGCGTGAGCTGACTATTATGGTGGTTGGCGAAACCGCAAGAGCGGACCGGTTTTCACTGAATGGCTATGAGCGTGAGACCAACCCCGAACTGGCGAAAAACAATGTCATCAGTTTTTCGGACTTCTGGTCCTGCGGAACGTCGACGGCTGCGTCTGTGCCCTGCATGTTTTCCGTGTATGGCCAGTCGGACTACGATCAGAAAAAAGCCGAATCCACCGAAAACGTACTGGATATTATCGCTCGCGCCGGCGTTAACGTACTGTGGCTCGACAATAATTCCGACTCCAAGGGCGTGGCCGATCGGATAACGTACCGTGATTTCAAAACATCGGAGAACAATCCGGACTGCAATGATGAAGAGTGCCGGGACACCGGAATGCTGGCGGACCTGCAGGAGTACATTGATGCCCACCCGAAAGGGGATATCCTGATCGTGTTGCACCAGATGGGCAATCACGGGCCAGCTTATTACAAGCGTTACCCAAAGGCGTTCGAAAAGTATACGCCGGTCTGCCAAACCAACCAGCTAGAGGACTGCAGCAAGGAATCCATCAACAATGCCTACGACAACGCGATTCTGTATACCGATTTTTTTCTGTCAAAAGTGATTGATGTGCTCAGGCGTAATACGGCCGAGTTTGAAACCGGGCTGTTCTACCTGAGTGACCACGGTGAATCATTGGGTGAATTTGACATGTACCTGCACGGCCTGCCGCTGTTTATTGCGCCCGAGGCCCAGCGTCATGTTCCGGTGGTCATGTGGTTCTCCGACAACTTTTCCGGCGTGAACGAGAAAGCCCTGCAAGCCAGCAAGGACCGGACCATGAATCAGGATTGGGTATTCCACACGCTGCTGGGGCTGTTTGATGTGCGTACCGATGTTTACAAGCCGAACCTCGATATCCTCAATATCTCCGGGCCTGTAAAACAGGGTTAGTAGCAGGGAGTGGTTTATTTACCTCCGCCAACATGCAGCAGCGCAATCGTGGGCCGAACCAGAAGCCGCATAACCCAACTGCCGACGTAAAGCGCCGGCAGCAGTATCACCAACCAACCCAGAAACTGCACCAGCTTAACGGGATAGCCCAGCACGTCAGCCACCTCGGCGAAAAAGTCATTAATGATACTGGGGTGGGAGACCACAAGGTACCCAACGGCTATTGCCGCTGGCCATTTCGCGTATCGGGCGCTGTTCAGCAACATCCGGCCGCTGTTGGCCACTCGGGTGGCGAGGGCTGCTGAGCGGGTGCTTCTGGCGGCACCTTTAGTGGAAACCGCCACAGTGCGTCCCACGCGCAGTACCTTCAATGCGCTGGCGAACACGAGCACATCCACCGACGCCCAGCCAATGTCCGCTGCGGACACGTCTTCACCCGTGCGGTGCCGGATCTCAAGGTTGCGGATTCCGCTGGCGAAAAACTGGTTTATGTTCTCCAGTACCCGTTCAGTCCTTACCCAGGTGATCTCTCCCTGCGCACTGACAACAAACTGGCCCAGGAAATCGTGGCCTTCCTCCTGGATGAAGCGGACGGCGTACCAGCCACGCTCCGCCGGACTCAGGTTGTCGGTTTCAGCGGTGCCTTGTTCTTCAGCAGACTGTGATTTGTCGCTTCCCGTGAAGTAGCCCTTGGCCTTCTGGTACTTGTTGGCCAGGGTGTTCATCAGCTCGATCGAGCCGATGGGCCTGCCCAGGAAATAGTGGATGGGAGGGAGGATGTTTTCGCCATAGCGCCGAAGGATTTCACGGAATTCATCCTCTGGGCCATACAGGGGAAAGATCTCCCGGGTCATTTCCGGGTACCGGAGGTACGCGGCGCGGGCCTTGAGCAGGAGCAATTCGTCGTCCGCCATGTCCAGCAAAGCCGCCTGCACTTCCAGCGGTTCGTTTTCGATCCGGGGGAACTCGCGGAGGGTATCCTCCGCCTGAATTCTGATCAGCCTTTCCTCGATGGGCATGGGGCTGGAGCTGACGGCCGAGATGAGCGCGATCAGCAATGCCACACCGAGAATCAGCAAGAGTTTCTTCACAATGCTACCACCTGAGGGTCGGGCGCCGGTGTTGATATGAGATTCAGCCGTGCTTTCGTTTGTACAGCCGAAGGATACCCCTCACAGTAACGTCCAACTGACTGCCTGTGGAGTAATCACCCGGCACCACATAGTTTGCTCTCTCTTCAGAGATGAGCTTCCCGATCTTTTCCTGTGTGCTCCGCTCGCCCCATTTCTCACCGTCGAATACCGCGAGACTGCATCCGCCTTGCGTCTTCACCATTTTCATGGCCGGAATATCCGTGTCGCCGTCACCAAAATAAATAACGTGATCAAAGGGGAAGGGGCGTTCCCCGGGTTCGATGTATTCATTGATGGTGACGTTATCCCAGCTGTTCTCAATGCCCTTGTTGATGCGGAACAGGTACTGGGTCTTGGTGGTATAGTCGATGGCAACGGCGGGCCACTTCGCGTGCCCGGTGTTTTCATCGTAGTGGTAGCGGCAGCCGAAGATTTTCTTGAAATGCTTCGCCACCGGCGTTCCGCGAATCATCTCCTCCAGCCCGCTTGAGACGATGTAATGGCTCAGGGCAATGCCCTGGTCGCTGGCAAAGCGATTGATGGCATCAAACCAGTCCACCACACCGGGGAACAGGGGAATGGACTGGCCGTGCATCCGGAGTCTTTCAGGGGTCAACTCATCGTGCTTGCCCACATCGCGGGCGCGCTTGGCCAGCTCGCCGAGGTAGGTGAGGATCTCATCGCCATCCCGCTCGCGGTTCTTTCGGTTCACTTCGGGCCAGAAATCGGACTGTTCGCTCAAACCCAAAGCCGGCATCAGACCATGCTCGGCGCAGTTTCCGCGGGCGAGGGTGCCGTCGAAGTCATAGACGAGAGCGCATTGCATAGCGTTTTGCCTTCTTTGCAGTGGACATTACCAATGTTGTTTTGCCGCGGGTTCCCTGGCGGGACAACAGTCCCGTGAATCGGATTCGTAACCCAAGGCGCCAGTGTATCGGGAACCCGACCCCGGTATTCAACCGACTTGTCTGGGTGCGTCTTTCGTAGCTTTGACCGTCATCATTCCCCACAGCCAGTTGATTTTGTAGCGATCAATAGTCTTGACCGTGTACCCGGCTTCCTTCATTAGCTGAACACACTCCCGCTCGTGATAGGTCTTGACGTAGGTGCGACTGAACAGACGCAGGTACAGATTGCAAACCCGGCAAGCCCAGTAGTCGTCGCACCAGTCCGTGATGATCAGCTGACCGCCTGGACGCAACACCCGCTTCATTTCGAGCAACGCGGCGACGGGCTTACGAATATAGTGAAACATGTTGCATGAAACGATGACATCGAACTGTTGCTCCGCGAATGGCAGGTGCTCAGCCCACCCCTCACGGAGCTCGATGGATGGCGAAAGCCTGCGGCGTGCGATTGCCAGCATCTCCGGTACGGGATCAACGCCGGACAGCTGCGCGGCCGGATGTGTTGTCGACAAATGGTGAAGCAAAGCGCCAGTGCCACAGCCAACATCGAGCAACCGGTCTGTCGGCAGCAAGCTTAGCCGTTTCATGGTCTCCCGTGTCGTGGCCTCGATGTAGAATGACCACCTCGTGTCGTATTCCACCGCGAGCCGGGCGTACTCCTTCGCGATGGGCGCTTGCTCTTCGTGCTGTCTGTTTGCGCCCATGGCGTACCTCGTGTTGCAGCCTGACGCCCAAAAAAAGCCAGCAAACCTATCTGTTAACAGTGACTTGCTGGCCAGGGGTTGTGTGCTCAACATCAACGCCGACGCAGCGAGTCAGGTTGAGCGTCGTGTTAACAGGGTTTGACCGCACTATAGAGCGCCATTGTTCCGTAGATGGTGCTGAAGGTTTGTCGCTGCGTTACGTCAACAAACCCGGCTTGCTCGAAGAGTGTGACGAGTTTTCCCGACACGTTATCCTGGGTGTTTTTAAAACCATCGAGAAGCTGAACGAACAGAAACAACCCTCGCATCAAAATGTTGCTGGCACGTCCCCAATCGGCGACGTGCAGCTCTGCTCCCGGTTTGAGAACCCGGAACAGCTCCTGCACTGTGCGTTGTTTGTTTTCCCATGACAGGTGGTGAAAAAATAAGCTTGAAACAACCCGATCAAAGTGTGCCGCCGGATATGGCAGGCTGTAGGACAGTGCGCGTTCGAACTGCACCGAGACCTTTGCTTTTTGTGCCTTGCGGGTCGCAAGAGACAAGATGGCCGGATCGCCGTCAACTCCGGTAACGTGGACTTGTGGCTGGTATTGTTTTATCCAGATTGCCAGGGTGCCTGTTCCAGACGCCAGATCAAGTACTTGCTGCCCCGGCTCGAAGCCTGCTTGTTTGATGAGGGCGTGTTTGAAACTACGCTCCCGTGTTGTGGTTCCAACGACAGCGTCGTAGTAGGGAGTAAGCCAGTGGTAGCCCAGTGCTGGCACGTATTTTGGTTCCGTCGGGTTCTGCATCACTGCTCCTTATTTTTTCCCAGCTGGCGCCTGCATCATGCGCGCCCCTGGAAGGGAGACGAAGGCGCAATGTAAAGGGCGTCGCCGTGCCTGCACTTGATACTAATCCGAAACAACGTACGCGAATGTCACTCTATTAATATAGATCAGATCAGGATGCCCGAAAAATGATTTCAATAATGCGGGCAACCTCTGTCTCGCCCCACTTGATCTAAAGAGTAACAACCGTGAATGGGTGTGCTGGATTGAAGCAGGAAAGCAAAAACCTCCGGTGTTCACACAACAAGCACTCAGTAATTCAAGCTGATGGTCAGATCCAGGTTTCGCCCATCGTACGGAAAGCTGGCGGCATCGAACGAAGGTGCACCCATAAAGGCTTTTGCGTCGTTTGAAAAACCGTAGCCTTCCGTGGGGATCCCCAGCCAGTTGGTGCCAAGTTTGCCGTCCAAATCTTCATCATGAATGACGGCAAGCGCATACGTTCCCGGCGGGATGTCTTCAAAGTCGCAACGCGCCTGCGTATCCCGAACTTTTATTATCATGATATTGCTTGCGGAGCGCAGAAACTCAGTAGGAAAACCCTCTGGCGATTCGAAAAGCGCGCAAGCTACCGCTCCAGCGCTGTTTCTGATGTCCAGAATCTTCACGTGAATTCCGGGGCATGGTGATTGGGCCAAGGTGAGGGTGGAAAGACTCGCGAACACCAGCCCTGCACACCATGTTATGCACCGAACTCCGCCGGAGACCTGCAATTTCAGATCCTTGACTATGGAGGCCACTGCGGACTTCTGAATGATTGACTCATCCATGATTTCCTCACAGCTCCGATCTGCTTAGTCTGGTTGAATCTGCCATTGGACGCAACTGTCGGTAATTCGCCAACTTCTCAATATTATGCCCTGACGCTCGGCTTTGCAGCGTGCCGGGGCGCAGTGTAGGCGCGTCCGGAAAAGGTCGCCCGTATCCTGCTTCTGCAAAAGGTACGTTTGAAGCCCATGGTATTTCTCATCCGTGAGGTAATTCGGCAATAGCTGGTGAACGTTGGGTTAAAATAAATCTGGCCCAGCGTGGGAAAAATAGTCCCGGTTTTTGTTTTTCGGTCCGGTTTTTCCGTCACCTTGGCCGATATAGCTCCGAGGTGTCAGCAAATATCCGATAGTCGCAGACTAGACATTCTTTGAATTTCAGAATGTTTGCAAAGGGTATGGTGAGGGTAGAGCCATCCTTACGGGTATAGGTGACGGTACCTTGGCAGATGGAGCCGTCCTCCACCTCCCAGGATTCCGAAAGGCTGTGAGACACGGCTTCGATGGAGGCGAAGAAGCCGGCAACAAAATCACGCACAGCCTCCTTGCCACAAACGGCAGGCTGATTGCCGAACGAGAAGGTGCAATCTTCAGTTAGAAAACCGGCGAAGGCGGTGGCATCCTGGTTATCAATGGCCTGGAACAATTGGGAAAGCATAGTTTCAACGGACTCTTTGAAAAGTGGTGCATGAATGCCTGGAACCAGATAGTTCTGTTTGCCGGAGTTTGTAGAGCCTGAAGTAATTCGCCCCACAAACAACGACAAAGACCATCTTGAAAGATCCCTGGTCCCCAGCCCGGATTTCTCATAAAGGGATAAAAGAAAACGGCGGAAAGTACTATAATTTCAAGGTGCTACACACGGAACCAACACCAACCGCCGCTATCCAAAATGATACTTGGAAAACTGACCTTCTCGCCACTGTCCCGCCGCCAGATTGAAGCCGGTTCTTCCGGCGGCCATATCACCTCCGATGCCGGATTGCTTCCGCTTCGCGAAGTCGATAAACAACACCGCCTGACACAACCCTGAATCCGTCACTTCGCACGGCTTGAATTGCCTGCAAAGCCCACAATAGCAAGGCTCCGGGAGGTATAATGGCACCTAACTCATCAAGTGCAAGGCGGAATCCGCTGGCAAGGGCTATGGCACCCAGGGCAACAAGATCGGCAACGCCCATCCGAAGTGGGCGTTCATGGAGGCTGAGGTGTTGTACCTGTGTGGCCCCACAACCTGGGCACGTTGCCGATACCCCGAAAGAAGCCAAAACTGGCTTCCAGTATGGAAGACCATCTTTCTGGCCTTGGCCATCACCGGTGACAAAACCGCAGCGAAGCGGAGGGTACGGCATCCGGTGCATGGCTTGGTGTACGCCCAGCATGGGCATGAACTAATGGGGTGAAAGTCCCCTGTGGGAAGATCACCACTCAGTCGGTGAAGCCATCATTGGGGTAAGCGGAGCTAATCGGCCATTTTACTTTAAACATTTCCGGAAAACGCCCTGTGCGGTCCCGCATGCAGGGTGTTGTGGGGGCTGAGGGTTAGATACCCTCGGCTACCCGATTAAATCCTTTTATGTACGTTATTCTGCACAGGAACAACATCCTGTACAGGAGCAACCTCATGGATGCCATTAGCTACACAGCCGCTAGAACCAATCTAGCAAAAACCATGGAGCAGGTCTGTGAAGACCATTCTCCTGTGATCATCACCCGGAGCAAGTCGCAATCCGTGGTCATGATCTCTCTTGAGGACTATGAGGCGTTGCAAGAGACCGCATACCTCCTGCGCACACCAAAGAACGCCCGTCGTTTGCTGGAATCGGTTGCCGAACTTGAGCAAGGCGGTGGTCAGGAAAAGGAACTTCTTGAATGAAACTCATCTTCTCCGAGAACGCCTGGGAAGACTATCTGTACTGGCAGAAAACTGACAAAAAGATCCTTAACCGAATCAACAAGCTGATCAAAGAAACCAAGCGCGGACCATTTGAAGGTGTCGGTAAACCAGAACCGCTCAAGCATAGCCTCGCTGGTTACTGGTCCCGCCGAATTAACGAAGAACACCGCATCGTTTACAAGGTCACGGATGATGCTTTGTTCATTGCCCAGCTGCGGTACCACTACTGATTTAACATTTGTATCATGGTCTCGGTGACCGTTTTTCCGCGACCACTATTTCAACACGAAATTACGTTCAACTTAGCCGAAAAGCGCGTAAGTTCAAAGTCTTGTGGCCGAATTTTGTCTCAAAGTGGCCGACAAAAACGGTCGTTACGATCATTTTTTGCCGCAATGCTATGAGTCGTTCCGGTCGTTGGTAAAAACAATCACTCCAAACAAAAAGGCCCGAAGCTCTCACTCCAGGCCTTCTCGCCACTTATAGGTCAATCACCTCAACCGCACTTACTGTCGCCACAAGACAGGCAGGTCGCACACCCGTCCATCACGATCACCGCCTTGGTGCTGCATTTGCCGCACATGGTGGCATTGGGCGGGTAGTCGCTGGCTCTTTCGTCGTTCGTGGCCGTGCTGTGGCTGGCTTCGAACTCGGCGCGTTTTTCGGCGAGGATGCGCTTGGTGGTTTCGCTCATTTCCTCGCTTTCCAGCAGGCCGATGGCCTTCAGGTGCTTTTCGATCACAGCGCCGATTTCAGCCACCAGGGAGGGCATGAACACGCCGCCTTTCTTGAAGTAGCCGCCGTTGGGGTCGTACACGCTGCGTAGCTCTTCCACCAGGAAGGTCACGTCGCCACCCTTGCGGAATACCGCAGAGATTACGCGGGTGAGGGCGATAACCCACTGGAAGTGTTCCATCGACTTGGAGTTGATGAACACTTCGTACGGCTGCCGGCTTTCGTGGTCGGTGCCTTCGTTGAGCAGGATGTCGTTGATGGTGATGTACATCGCATGCTCGGCGATCGGCGGCTTGATCTTATAAGTGGTGCCCAGGAGGAAGTCCGGCCGCTCGATGTATTCGTTCATCTGAACGGGTTTGGCTTCCGCCTGCACCGGTGCCTGGTGTTCGATGGTGGCTTCTGGGTCGGCTTTCTTTACGCGGTAGCCGACGATTTTGTTGCTGATTTTAACGGTCATGTTCGTTGTCCTGTGTCGGTTCCCGGGTCAGTATTTGCCGTAGGTGCCTTCTTTAAGCGCGTCAAACAGGTTGGCGGCGTTGTGGATTTCGCCGTCGTACTCTACCTGTTCGTTGCCCTTGAGGGTGACCTTGCTGCCGTCGTCCAGGGTGAACTCGTACATCGTGTTCTCCAGGTCCTTTTCCTTAACCAGTACGCCCTGGAAGGCTTCCGGGTTAAAGCGGAAGGTGGTGCAACCCTTCAGGCCCTTGTCGTAGGCGTAGAGGTAGATGCCCTTGAAGTCCTGATAGTCGAAGTCTGTCGGAACGTTGGCGGTTTTGGAAATCGAGGAATCCACCCACTTCTGGGCAGCGGCCTGGATGTCTACGTGCTGCGCCGGCGTTACGTCGTCAGAGGTGGTGAAGTAGGGCGGCAGCTTCTTGTCGTCGTCTTCGGAGAATGGCATGGCACCCGGGTTCACCAGGTGGCGGTAGGCCAGCAGCTCGAAGGAGAATACGTCGACTTTTTCCTTGGTCTTGCGCCCTTCGCGGATGATGTTGCGCGCGTAGTGGTGCGAGAAGCTCGGCTCGATGCCGTTACTGGCGTTGTTGGCCAGTGACAGGCTGATGGTGCCGGTGGGCGCGATGGAGGTGTGGTGGGTGAAGCGGCCACCTTTTTCGGCCAGTTCTTCCACCAGCTTCGGCTCTACGTTGGCAATCTGCTGCATGTAGCGGCTGTATTTGGCGTGCAGGATGCGGCCTTTGATTTTGTCGCCCAGTTTGTAGCCGTCTTCAGACAGCTGCGGGCACTTGCCCAGCATCTTCGGCGTTACTTCAAACTCATCGTCCATGATCGGCGCCACGCCTTTCTCTTCGGCCAGGGTGAGGGACTGGCGCCAGCCTTCCACGGCCATTTCACGCACAACTTCTTCAGTGAACTGTACGGATTCTTCAGAACCGTAGGGCATGCGCAGCATGGCCAGGGTGGAACCCAGGCCCAGGATGCCCATGCCGTGGCGGCGCTTGTAGGTAATCTCGTGGCGCTGCTCGGCCAGCGGCAGACCGTTGATCTCTACCACGTTATCCAGCATGCGGGTGAAGATGCCCACTACCTTGCGGTATTTCTCGTAGTTGAAGCTGGCCTTGTCGGTGAACGGGTAGTCCACAAACTTGGTCAGGTTCACGGAGCCCAGCAGGCAGCTGCCGTACGGGGGCAGGGGTTGTTCGCCACAGGGGTTGGTGGCGCGGATGTCTTCACAGAACCAGTTGTTGTTCATCTGGTTGACCTTGTCGATCAGGATGAAACCCGGCTCGGCGTAGTCGTAGGTGCTGGTCATGATGGTGTCCCAGATGAACTGGGCTTTCAGGGTGCGGTAGATGCGGCAGGCAACCTTGCCCTCATCGTTAATTACATAGCCTTTCTGCACCGGGAAATCACGGTAGACAAACCGGCTTTCATCGCTCAGGTCCAGTTGCTCGTCTTCCACTTCTTTTTCGGTAACGGGGAAGGAGAGGTGCCAGTCGTCGCCGTTGCGCACGGCTTCGATGAAGTCTTCGGTGATCAGCAGGGAGAGGTTGAACTGGCGCAGGCGGCCGTCTTCACGCTTGGCCTGGATGAAGTCGATGACATCCGGGTGGTGTACATCAAACGTGGCCATCTGGGCGCCGCGGCGGCCACCGGCAGACGACACGGTGAAGCACATGCGGTCGAAGATATCCATAAACGACAGCGGGCCGGAGGTGGTGGCACCGGCGCCGGCCACGTAGGCGCCTTTCGGGCGCAGGGTGGAGAACTCATAACCGATACCACAACCTGCCTTGAGGGTAAGGCCAGCTTCGTGGTTCTTTTCCAGGATGTCGTTCATGGAGTCCTGAACCGTGCCGGAAACGGTGCAGTTAATGGTGGAGGTGGCCGGCTTGTGCGCTTCGGCACCGGCGTTGGAGGTAATCCGGCCGGCCGGAATAGCGCCGTTCTGCAGGGCCCAGATGAAGTTCTTCATGTGCTGGGTACGTACGGATTTGTTTTCCACCTCGGCAAGGGCTTTGGCAACACGTTCGTAGGTTGCGTTGATGTCCTTGTCCACGGGCTCGCCGGTCTTGGTCTTCAGCTGGTACTTGCTGTGCCAGATGTCGATCGAGGCTTCCTGCATCGGGATTGTTGTAACCACTGCCTGTGCCTTAGCGTTCATTGCCGCCCTCTGTCTTCCGGTATGTCTTCTTTTGATGGCGCCCCCTTGTGCCGGCGGCGCCATACCCCTTTGAATTCGTGCATTGGGCCTGGGCCCTGTTTTCTTTTTAACCACTATATATGGGTTGATTCTTTGATGAGTATAACAGGATATAGTGTTCTGTGAATAAGAACGCAACTATTGACAGACGCTTCCAGGCAAAGAAAATCAATCAAAACCGGCTTGAAAAGGGGAAATTTTTTCTAAAACAGCGATTTGGATGAAAAGGTTCAAAACCACTACATGTTGTGGTTAAAAAACCGGTCAGGCCCTAAGCGATTAGAAAAGTCATACAAATTGTGACACCTGCACGTACCCGGTCTGAACGTGTCGCTAAAGTACTGATGTGGTGTCGAAAACTGCAGTGGCCCACAGGATGTGACAAAGACTAAAAACAAGGAAACAAAAATGAAAGGCCTGAAACCTACCTTGCTAGCGCTCTGCGTTGCGGGTGTTCCACCTGCAGCCATGGCCGAGATCCACAGTCTGGATGATTCAGCGATGGGCATGATCACCGGCCAGGCCGGTGTGACCATTGAGCTGGAAACCAAGCTGAACATCGATCGCTTCATCTATACCGATGAAGGGTCGCTGGAGGTCAATAATATCTTCGTGGGAGGTGCCAACCGAACCGACATGTTTTCCGAGATGAATCTGAACCTCAATGGTCAAGCCAATGACCGGCTGGATAACATCCGGATCAACATTGATATTGCCCGGGACGGTGACGCCATCATCAACCTCCTGCCGATCACTTTCAACGCCGTGGATTTTCGGATGAGCACGGGCGCCTGGAATCTGACCGGAACCGGAGGCAGTACGACCATTCTTGATAACTTCAATATGGACATGCTGATTGGCTCCGGCACCATCCGGATCGATACCGCGACGGACAAACTCAACCTGCTCACGGATATCGCGATTGACGACATGGATTTCGACGTGCCGTTTCTCGCAATGGGCATCCGGGATCTTGAGCTCACCGGGGCAGATTATGATCTGTCTGCACCGCAGCCGCTGAGGGTGTTTGCGAACGTGGAGCTGGATATCTACAAGGCCGCCAACGCAGCCGGTACAGAGGTGCTGGCTGTGGATATGGAAACGTTCGAGGCAGACATGAGAATTGGTGGGGTGCTGATTGGTGGCACATCCATCGGCTCGGTCGCGCTGGACAACCTGGCGATATCCAATACCGCCATGCGTATATACGGGCACTGAGTGTTTCCAGCAAAAAACGGGGCCGAACAAGGCCCCGTTTTCCGCTTCCCTGCATGCATCAGTCTAGCCCAATAGCAGGCTGTCGTCGTCCACTTCCAGCCCGCGCTGTTTCTCGAACAGGCCGAGCAGGTCTTTCACCTCAAGGCCTTCGCGGTCTCGTCCTTCGATATCAAACACGACCTGGCCCTGGTGCAGCATCACGGTGCGACTGCCAACTTCCAGTGCCTGTTTCATGCTGTGGGTCACCATCAGGGCGGTGAGTTCCTGTTCCTCGATGATCTTTGTAGTGAGTTCCAGTACGAAAGCAGCGGTTTTCGGATCCAGAGCCGCGGTGTGTTCGTCCAGCAGCAGAATGCTGGAGGGGGTCAGGCTGGCCATCAGCAGGCTCACGGCCTGGCGCTGGCCGCCGGAGAGCAGGCCCATTTTGTCGCCAAGGCGTTTCTCCAGGCCCAGATTGAGGGACGAGAGGCTGTCCCGGAACTGTTCCATGTACTGCTTTTTCACTGCGGTGGTCAGGCCCCGGGGCTGGCCCCGTTTGATGGCGAGGGCCAGATTTTCCTCAATAGTGAGGCCTTCACAGGTGCCGGCCAGTGGGTCCTGAAATACCCGGGCAACGCGGCCAGCCCGTTTATGGGTGGGCAGTTTGGTCACGTCCAGGTTGTCCACGATGATCTGGCCACTGTCGACCAGCACTTCGCCGGCCAGGGCATTCAGAAAGGTGGATTTGCCCGCGCCGTTGCTGCCAATCACGGTTACAAATTCGCCCTGGTTAACCGTCAGGCTCATGCCCCGGAGCGCGGGGTTTTCCAGCGGTGTGCCTTTGCCAAAGGTCAGCCGGAGATCGGTTGCACTGATCATGTTGCCTCCTCAGGCCTTGTCGCGCGTGAATTTGCTAACCACGGAATTGCGCACGCCCGGCAATACGATGGCCAGGGTCACAAGCACGGCGGTAATCAGGTTCAGATCCTGGGCCTGCAGCCCCAGCATGTCGGCGTTCAGTGCGAAGGCGATGGCCAGGCGGTAAATAATGGCACCCGCCACGCAGGCAATCAGCGCCCGAAGCACCGAGGAGGGGGTAATAACCGCTTCGCCACCAATCAGGGAGGCCAGGCCGATTACGATCACGCCCACGCCCATGGTGACGTCCGCTGCGCCCTGGCTCTGGGCGAACAGGGCGCCGGCGAGGCCCACCAGGCCGTTGGAAAGTGCCACGCCGAGGATGATCATGGCACCGGTAGCAATGCCCTGGGCTCTTGCCATGCGCGCGTTGGCGCCGGTGGCGCGCATGGCCAGACCGGTTTCTGATTTCATGAACCGCCACAGCAGCACCAGGGAAATGGCGATCACGATGATAAACAGCACCACCGGTACCTGATGGTAGGCCAGCCCCAGGTCATACCAGGGTGTGAGTACGGTTTCTTCGGTAAGCAGCGCCACGTTCGGGCGGCCCATGATGCGCAGGTTTACGGAGTAAAGCGCGATCATGGTGAGGATGGAGGCCAGCAGGTTCAGGATTTTCAGCTTTACGTTCAGGATGGCGGTTACTGCGCCGGCCGCCATGCCGGCCAATACGGCGGCGCCAGTGGCCAGCCAGGGGTTTACGCCGTCGATTATCAGGATCGCAGCCACTGCGGCGCCCAGCGGAAAGCTGCCGTCCACTGTGAGGTCGGGAAAATCCAGAACTCGGAAGGAAATGTAGACGCCAAAGGCCACGAGGCCGTATATCAGGCCGGTTTCGATGGCGCCGTAAAGGGCAATGTCACTCAGCATGGTCGGGTATCACCATTAATGAAAACGGGCGGCCCCTTGTGAGGGCCGCCCGTGGGGTTCAGGGGTTACTTGGCGCTGTCGATGACTTTTTCGGCTTCAGCAACCAGCGTATCGGACAGGGTGATGCCCATGCGCCTGGCCGCTGTCGGGTTAACGAACAGGTCCAGTTTTTCCATGGTTTCTACCGGCATGCCGCCGGGTTTTTTGCCGTCCAGTACCCGGGCGACCATCATGCCGGTTTGGCGACCGTGATCGTAGTAGTCAAACCCGAGGGCAGCGACAGCTCCGCGCTGAACGGTGGCGGTGTCAGCGGCGAAAACCGGGATGTCCGCCCGTTCGCCGACGGCAATCACGGCTTCTGCCGCGCTGATCACGGTGTTATCGGTAGTCAGGTAAATGGCATCGGCCTTGCCCACCAGGGAGCGGGCGGCGCCCAGCACCTCGGAGGTTTTGGTGGCGGCGGCTCTCTCCAGAGTCAGCCCCCGGGCTTTCAACCGCTCTTCCAGCAGGTTAACCAGAGACACGGCGTTGGCTTCGCCCGGGTTATAGACGGTGCCGATACGTCTGGCATCTGGCATCACACGCAGGAGCATATCCAGGTGTTTGTCGATGGGCAGCATGTCGCTCACGCCGCTGATGTTGGCGCCGGGGGCTTCCAGACTACTGACCAGCTTGGCGCCGACCGGATCGGTAACCGCCGAGAACACCACTGAGGTGTTGCGAGCCGCCGCGGCCACGGTTTGCGCCGAGGGGGTTGCGATGGCAACGATCACATCGGGTTGTTCTCCGATGAACTTGCGGGCAATCTGGGAGGCAATGGCGGCATTGCCCTGAGCGCTCTCGTGCATGATGGTGAGATTTTCACCTTCCTTATAGCCACGCTCTGCGAGTTCGTCTTTCACGCCCTGGTAGACGGCGTCCAGCGCCGGGTGCTCCACAATCTGTGTGATGGCGACAATGCGGGGTTCCTGTGCCTGAACGAGGGTTGCCATTGCCAGCAGGGTGGCACCAAACAGGGTGCGCAGGGTTCTCTTGGCCATATGCCCATCTCCGGGTAGGTTAACTGGTATGTTGCACTTCAAAAAGGAGTGGAAGTTTACCACAGGCACAGGGTTTGAGGGCTACTGAACTTGCGGTAAACCGGCTCCCGGCTTGACGTAAATAGGTGCAGTTGAAAATAATTTCGCTTGTTTCACGTTTTGACGCCGCAGGTTATGTTGAAATACCCTACGAAAGTCTAATAATAAGTCATCAATAACTCGAATAATGAACTACAAGGAAGGTCCATGGACACAACAAACAAGCTTCCCCTGGATATGGTCTGCCACTGGGAAAAATCCAAGACCAACTCGCTGTATATGACGCAGCCCATCGGGAACGGCAAAGTGGTGGAGTATACCTGGGGCCGGGCAGTGGATGAGGCAAGGCGCATGGCGTCTTACCTGAAATCCCTGAACCTCCCGGAGAAGAGCCGCATCGGTCTGATCTCCAAGAACTGCGCCCACTGGATTATGACCGACTGGGCTATCTGGATGGCCGGCCATATTTCGGTGCCGCTGTATCCCACCCTGAACGCAGATACCGTGAACTACATACTGAACCATGCGGAGTGCGACGTTCTTTTTGTCGGCAAGCTGGATGACTGGGACATGATGAAGCCGGGTGTGCCGGAATCCGTGCGCTGCATTTCTTTCCCGCTGAGCCCGCCCAACGATTTTGAAACCTGGGACGACATCGTTGCCAAGTACCCGCCCCTCGAGGAGGGCGTGCACCGCGATGCGGATGAGCTGGCCACTATCGTGTATACCTCCGGAAGCACCGGCAAGCCCAAGGGCGTGATGCTCAGTTTTGGCAACATGGCCTTTGCTGCGGAAGGCGGCATGGAGGTGCTGGGTGTCGGCTCCGAGGAGCGCATGTTGTCTTACCTGCCTCTTGCTCACGTATTCGAACGGACCTTTGTGGAGCTGGCTTCTCTTTATGCCGGCTTCCAGCTCTTTTTTGCCGAGTCGTTGGAGACGTTCGTGCAGGATCTGCGGCGTGCGCAGCCAACGCTCTTCCTGTCTGTGCCGCGGCTGTGGGTAAAGTTCCAGCATGGTGTGCTCCAGAAGCTGCCGAAGAAGAAGCTGGACCGGTTGCTCAAGATTCCGGTGGTGAACAAGCTGATCAAGAAGAAGATCCTGAAGGGCCTTGGCCTGGACAAAGTCAAGTTGGCGGGAAGCGGGTCTGCACCGCTCGCCAGCGATGTGCTGGAATGGTATCGCAATCTGGGCCTGGAACTGCTGGAAGGCTACGGCATGTCTGAGAATTTTGCCTACTCGCACATGAGCAAACCTGGCCGCTCCCGGATCGGTTACGTCGGTGAATCCCTGCCCGGTGTCGAGACCAGGATCAGCCCAGAAGGCGAGATTCAGATCAATAGCCCGGCAACCATGATGGGTTACTACAAGGATGAGGAGAAGACCCGCGAAGCCTTCACTGAGGACGGTTTCCTGAAAACCGGTGACAAGGGTGAGATTGACGAGATGGGCCGCCTGAAGATTACTGGCCGTATCAAGGAAATCTTCAAGACCAGCAAGGGCAAGTATATTGCTCCGGCACCCATCGAGAACCGGCTGATGTCGCACGATGCCATTGAGATGGTGTGTGTCTCCGGCGCCAATCAGACCCAGCCACATGCGCTGGTTATGCTGTCCGAGGAGTCCCGGCCGAAGATGGCTGATGAAGCCTTCCGCAAGGAAATCGAGAAAAGCTTCAGGCAGCTGATCGCCGATGTGAACAAAACGGTGGATCCCCATGAGCAACTGGCTTTCATCACCGTTGTCAGCGAAGAGTGGTCCATCGAAAACAGCTTCCTGACACCGACCATGAAGCTCAAACGTAATGTAGTTGAAGATGCCTACCAGGAAAAAGTGGACAACTGGTATGCGCAGCGCCAGCCCGTTATCTGGCAGTAAACATCTGCGGTTGTTTTTCGGACTGTAATCAGGCCCGGCTTTGCCGGGCCTTTTTCATAGTGGAAAAACCGACGTTAGTCGCATAGGGAAAAGGAATAAGCCGGCCTAAACTGGAACGATATCAGGAGGATGTTATGAGCCAGTTGTCTCTTTTCCAGAAACGTATCCACGACGAGATTCCTCTGTCTCGGGCGCTGGGGATTAAACTGCATTCGTGGGACGGCCATTCTCTGCTGCTTAGCGCGCCTTTGGAACCCAACCGCAACCATCAGGGCACCGGGTTCGGCGGCAGTATCTATTGCGCCGCGGTCACCGCCGCCTGGAGCCTGACAGAACTTGCACTTTGGGATCTGGGGTTGCGAGGGAATGTGGTGGTCCAGAGCGGAAACATTGATTACCTGGAGCCGGTCAGTTCGGATTTTTACGTAATCTGTCGCCTGCCCGGTGATGAGGTGCCCGGGCGTTTCCGAAAAAGCCTGGCGCGGCACGGCAAGGGCCGGCTGGACCTCACGGCCGAGGTGTTCTGTGGCGAACCCAGGGCCATGCCGGAGGTTGAACCCGTGGCGGTCTTCCAGGGACGGTTTGTGGTGCAGGATGTGGAGTCACGGATGAATTCCTGATGCCCTGAACCTTCAGGGCCCGGCTTTCAGGCAATCGAGCGGGTGTTGGAGATTGACCGGCTCATCAGAATAATCGGGATGATGCCCGCCAGAACAATGATCAGGGCGGGCAGGGCGCTGTGGTACAGGCGCTCATCAGAGGCAAACTGGTACACGTAGGTGGCCAGGGTCTCAAAGTTGAACGGCCTGAGAATCAGGGTGGCCGGCAACTCCTTCATACAGTCCACGAAAACCACCAGCGCAGCCGTCAGCAATGTTCCCCTCAGCATGGGCAGGTGAACCTTTACCAGGGTTTTACCGGGGCTGTGGCCCAGTGAGCGGGAAGCCATGTCCATACTGGGTGTGATCTTCTGCAATGCACTTTCCACGCTGCCTGCGGAAACCGCCAGGAACCGCACGGTATAGGCAAACACCAGGGCAAAGGCCGATCCGCTGAGCAACAGCCCGGTGCTGATGCCGAAGAAATCCCGCATCAGGCTATCCAGCCAGTTGTCGAACCCGGCCAGGGGCACAATCACACCCACCGCCAGTACCGCACCGGGCATGGCGTAGCCCAGGCTGGAGAGACGCATCAGTATCTGCATGCCCCGGGTATTGTGCAGGCGGCGGCTGTAGGCAAGGGTAATGCCGATCAGCAGGGTTGTCAGCGCAGCAGTGCCAGACAGAAACAGGCTGTTAAAAGTGTTGCGGATAAAGTCCGGGTTCCAGCTTTCACCAAAGTATTCCCAGGCGTAGAGACCGAGGGTGGCACCGGGAATCACAAACCCGAACAGCACAGGCAACGCGCACACGGCCACGCAGATCATCTGGCGCGGGAGCGACATGGTGAAACGGTGGATCGGTTCCCGGTTGTCCCGGGCGGCGTATTGCTGTTGGCGCCTGCGGGAATAGCGTTCGAGGGTTACCAGAATCACCACGAAGATGAGCATGGTGGTGGCAATCTGGGCGGCGCCGCCGAGGTTGCCGAGATTCATCCAGGTATCGAACAGGCCGGCGGTGAGGGTTTGTACCGCGAAGAAATCGACGGTGCCGAAATCGTTCAGGGTTTCCATGAGTACCAGGGAGAGCCCTACGGCAACTGCCGGGCGAGCTATGGGCAGGACTACCTTGAAGAAGGTGCTCAGGGCCGAGTGGCCAAGGCTGCGGCTGACAGCAAACAGGGAGGGTGACTGCTCCAGGAACGCAGCCCGGGCCAGCAAATACACATAGGGGTAGAGCACCAGGCCAAGCATGAGCGTGGCGCCTTCCAGGCTGCGGATTTCCGGGAACCAGTAATCGGAGGCGTTTTCCCAGCCAAACCAATCCCTCAGGGCACCCTGGATCGGGCCGGCATAATCCAGCAGGCTGGTGTACACATAGGCGATAACATAGGCCGGTACCGCGAAAGGCAGAAGCATG
This sequence comes from Marinobacter sp. Arc7-DN-1, assembly GCF_003441595.1. Lineage (NCBI taxonomy): Bacteria > Pseudomonadati > Pseudomonadota > Gammaproteobacteria > Pseudomonadales > Marinobacteraceae > Marinobacter > Marinobacter sp. Arc7-DN-1. The sequence goes on from NZ_CP031848.1 coordinate 122,876, forward strand.
GCCCACTCGAAGAACTTGCGGCCAGGAAACTCGCACATGGTCACGGCCCAGGCGGAGGCCAGGCCAATGGCCAGGGTGATTGCGCCCACGCCTGCCATCAGTTGGATGGTGGTGATCAGATAGCGGGGCAGTGTGGTTTCAATAAGGTGTGGCCAGATATTCTCTTCGGGAGAAAGCGCGAGAAAGATAACCGAGAGGACCGGCAAGGCAACAATGGCGGTGGTCAGCAAGGCGCTGATAAGCCATTTGCGAGAGGTGCGCTTTGCCAGCAGGGGCTGGGATAGCCCGGGGTTAACGCTGGTTGCGGCCTCGCTCATAGCTGTCCTGTGTGTGAATGGGTGTGCTGTCCGTTTGAGGGGTGCAGATTGTAGACACCTGGCCTGATGCCTGCAATGACTGGTGTCATGGTTGGCCCCGGAAAGAATGGGGGAAAGCAGGGCGAGGGTGGCGGAACCACCCCCTCGCCCGCCATAAAGAGGCTTATTCGCCGTCGTAATCGACGCGGTCAACCAGTTTGACTGCGGCTTCGCGGTTTTTGGCGATTTCCTGCAGTGAGAGGCTGTCCGGGTTGCTCTCACCCCACTCGGCCACCAGCCCGGTAGGCTTTACTTTCGGGTTAGCCGGGTATTCGGTGTTGGCCTCTGCATAGATGCGCTGGGCTTCCGGTGACGACAGGAATTCCATCAACTTGATCGCGTTTTCGCGGTTGGGCGCGCTCCTGGTCAGAGAGATGCCACTGATGTTTACGTGGGTACCGCGGCCTTCGGCGTTCGGGAACACCAGGCGCACCTGCTCTGCGATCGGACGCTGATTCTCATCCTGCAGCATGTTGCCGTAGTAATAGCTGTTGCCGATGGAAACATCGCAAACGCCTTCGGCAATGGCCTTGATCTGGTCGCGGTCGCCACCCTGGGGTCTGCGAGCCAGGTTGTCTTTCACGCCAGCGAGCCACTTCTCGGTTTCCGCTTCACCGTGGTGTGCGATCATGGCAGAGATCAGCGCAATGTTGTACGGGTGCTTGCCGCTGCGGGTGCAGATGCGGTTGTCCCATTTGTCGTCTGCCAGTTGTTCGTAGGTAGTGATTTCACCTTCTTTAACCCGCTCTTTGGACACGAAGATCAGGCGGCCGCGGGTAGTCAGGGCGAACCACTTGCCATCCGGATGGCGCAGGTTTTCAGGAATGTTGTCTTCCAGTACCTCGTTGTCGACACTCTGAACCAGATCCCGCTCGACCAGTTCGTTGAGGCGGGAAATATCGACAGTCATTACCACGTCAGCCGGGCTGTTGCGGCCTTCACGCTCAAGGCGCTCGGCCAGGCCCTGTTTGGCAAATACCACATTGCTCTCGATGCCGGTTTCCTTTTCAAACGCACTCAGTAGCGGTTTAAGCAAATAGGCCTGGCGGTATGAATAGATGTTTACTTCGCCGTCAGCAGAGGCGGACATCGGCATGGCAGTGAGGGCGATTGCGGCGGTTGCAGCCAGTTTCATTCGCATAGTCGCATCCTTTTGGGGTGGTGCTGAATGTTCGGCCCATGGCTGAGATCCACAGGTTTTTAAAAACGTCAACCATTCTCATTTGTATTAAGTGTGTAGTCAATATCTCCTTTGGCATATTTTCCTGAAAATGGTGTTATGCTTCGGAAGACTATAAAAACTATGCAAAAAGTAGTGGAAACCGCAGATGGCTGGGAACGATCGAAGAGAGCATATGCGCACTGCCATGAGTGCGAAGGTAAAGCTGGTCCATGGGGAGCTTGGGGGCTTCATATTCTCAACCCGAGATATTTCCGATGGCGGCGTATTTGTCGTCGTCGACACGGAGCCTTTTGCACCGCGGATCGGCGACAAGGTGACCGTGCAGGTGCAGGGCCTGCCTGTGCCGGCTCCGGTGCTGGAGATGGTGGTGGTGCGCAAAACCAATGACGGATACGGCCTTCAGTTTGATCAAAATGGTGACTGATAGGCGGATTTCCGAGGCCCGTTGTGGATAATGAGCGGGCCAACGAATTTGCTGTCAGGGAATGCGCCAGCCAGATGATCTTTTCAGTCTTCTTCAGAGCTTACAAGCCAGTTATCGCAATTCTCATCGCGGCATCCATGCCGGGGTGTGCCAGCTATTATTCGCATTTTGCGATGTTTCCTGCGGAGAATTCCTCCGGCGAATCCAGACAGGTACGGCTGTCCTGGCAGAGTGCTGAGTATCCTGGCTGGTGGTTTGCCCGCAACGAGGCTACGTCGGTAAAGGTTGAGACCCAGTGCAGCGACCGGGTCTGGCGTGTGCGGGATGGCGACGATGCGGATGCCGGTTCCTGCAGCACCGGCATCCGGGCCTGCGGGGAGAGCGGCATGGACCTCGTTGCCAGGACAGGAAAACCTGCCACGGAATCCACCCGGTGCATGGCGATCAAGGCGGAGGATCCCGGTGCCCGTATCCCGGATGTTGGCGGAAAACTGGAATTGCTGGTTTCCTGCACGCCGGCCGTTGTTACTGAAGGTTCTGGTGACGAGTCGCGTAACCTGGATTACATCCGGGCGTCGTCGGTGCCCTACACCGTCTACGTACGCAAGGCGCCCCGTGGCGCCATGCACGCACGGCCGCCAGAGTTCGACGAAATGGCATGTGACGCTGAGTGACACTTTCTGACGTTGATGTGTGACCATCATCACATTGCTACATTTTGTTTCCTCGTGAACATTATCGTTACGCTTTGTCTCATTTGAGTTGCCTGGCGATACGATATTGTAATTGTGTCTTCCCGCGGTTCAGTCAGAATGGTAACCATCGACAAGTTGGTTTGTGAGGTGGGCCGTGGGTGTCCAACAGAAAAAAGTGGCAGTACATGATCTGGAAGTGGGCATGTTCGTGTCTGATCTGGACAGGCCCTGGCACCAGACTCCTTTCCCGATTCAGGGTTTCCATATCCGTTCCCAGGATGATATCCGTGCGCTGGTTTCCCACTGCAAGTGGGTAATGGTGGATATTGCAGAAGCCAGGGAATCCAAAGAAGTCAAACTCGGTAACAAGCCGGTGTTTGGCAAGAGCTCCAATAGGCGTGGTGGTGGGCGTGAACAACTGCAGTTGCCACCGTTGAGCATCCGGGAGCCGGTTACTTACGATACGGACACCAGCCTCAAGAAGGAAATAAAGACATCAAAGCGGCTGCTTGATGATGTTGAAGTTGCGCTGGCCGGCCTGTTTGAGGCACTTCGCTCAGGAGACGTGGCTGATCTGAAGACCATTGCAACCATCACCAGCAAGATGGTGAGCAGTGTGATTCGTCAGCCGGATGCCCTGTTGTGGCTCAGTCGCACCCGCGCACACGACAGTTATCTGTACCGGCATGCTCTGAACGCTGCGGTGTGGGCACTGGTGTGTGGGCGTCACCTGGGGTTGAACGAAGGTCTTCTGAACCATCTTGGTCTGGGCTGTTTGCTGTCCCAGGTTGGCAAAACGGCACTGCCGGCAGACATGCTGGCCCGGGAAGGGCAGTTAAGCGCTGAGGAATATATTACCTTTCGGGGTTACGTGAACCTTGGAGTTCGTATGCTGGATGGCAGCGGGCTGTCCCGGGCCGTTCTGAGTGTTGTTCAGGGCCACCGGGAGCGTCATAACGGGTCAGGTTTCCCTGAAGGCGTTCGGGGTGATCGCATTCCGCTGCTGGCGAAGGTTGCGGGGATTGCGGAGTTTTTTGAATCATTGATTGGGCCAAGAGATCACGCCGAGCCAATGACACCCGCCAAGGCGGTGACTTTGCTGTACGAGATGCGCAACATCGAGTTCCAGGAAGATCTGGTGGAGAGCTTCATCCAGGCTATCGGTATATACCCCACGGGCAGCCTGGTGGAGCTGACAGACGGCCAGCGGGGGATTGTTGTTTCCCATTCTCCCGAGCGCAGGCTCTGGCCTCAGGTGATGGTGATGACCGACAACACCGCCAGGCCCCTTAAAACCGCCAAAATTATCGATCTTGCCCGGTACAACGAAGGAAAAGAGGCGGCAGAAACGATCCGGGTCCGGGGTTGCCTACCCCATGGCACCGAAGGGCTGGACCCCTCGCGCTACGACGTGACGGGAGTGGAATCCCGCTGGAATCTCTCCAGGCTGATCAGCGGATAATCACTCGCAGCTGCTTGCGAACCCACCGATAAGTGTTCTCCGGGCGGAAACTCAGCAGCAGTTCTGACTCTCCGCCCGTGGGGCCCGCCACAAAGTACTCCACCTCGGCGCTCTGCCAGTCTGTTGAATGCACCTGAATATCCTGAGGGCGGGTGCTTATCGCTTCCAGCTCAGCCAGTGCCAGGCCCCCGCCAATCCGGCGCACAGCCACCTGTTTGATGGCGGTATCGCTGGCCGGATAGCTGGCAACATCGTCATCCAGGTAGTAACGCTTGGCAACGGCCGTGCTGATGCCCTTCAGTTCCCGCGTGAGGTAAGTCTGGGCGTCTTCGGTACTGGTGTCCTCCATCGAGCGTACCGAATTGTCGATTCGCTCTTTCTTGGCTTGCAGATCTTCCTTGTACTCGACATCCGGATCGCGCTCATCGGCGTCTTCCGGCCTGGGTGGCGCGTTGTCGATCTCAGCCTGGGAGGGTGGCTCCTCGCACCGCTCGTCATCTTCCGGATAGAAGCAAATCGCCGCCAGAAGCTGGTTGGCCGGGGAGAGCGAGGGGGTTGTGGCAGTGAATTCCGATTCGCTCGCGGTAAAGTCGATGGGCCCGGTCAGATTCGGCAGCGCAGCATTCAACTGGCTGATGACCCGCTTACGGAGTTCGATGCCTTCGCCCTCCGGGATGTTCTCGCTCCAGTTCAGCAGCATCAGGAATCGGGTCAGATTCATCAGGGTAGTGTTTTCCAGCACCTGTTGCTCGGTAAGGGTGTGCGTTGTCAGGCCTTCTTCATCCACCATGGGCGTTTGCAGGGTGGTACGTGTGGTCTCAAAGAATTCGAGGAGGGTGACGTATTGCTGTGCAGGAACCCCACTGCTCAGTGGCAGGTCGCCAACCCGGAATTCCAGGGTTTCGCCGGGATAGTAGCGGAATTCCCCCGCGGCGTTGGTGGTACCGGCCTGGCTGGCTGTCTGGTAGCTGAGACCACTGAAACCATTGAAGTTTAGCCGGCCTGCGTTGGTGTCATCGCCAGAGCCGCTATCGTCATCAAGGCAGCCGGTGAATGCAAGTGCGCTCAGAAGCGCGAGTGACAATCGGATGCGGTGAACGGATCTCATGGTTTGTCGTATATTCCCTTCAATTCAGCGCGCCTGCACTCGCGGTGCGGCAGCCCCTTTTGTAAATTATTGTAACCGCATTATAGGGGCGGGGACTGCCTCATATCGGGATTCCTGTCGCAGTTTCCGGTTTTGGCCGGTGAACACTTTCAGGCCGTCAAAGGCCTTGAAATAAGCGGCTTTGTCACAATAAACAACAATCTGAATTCTGGCGGGCGGGCGCGGGCCGTTTCCTGCCGTTTTTTTACCGAATCGGGATCGTTTATGTCCAATGCACTGGAAATTGAGGGCCTCACCAAAACTTACGGTGACGGTTTCGAGGCCCTCAAGGGGATTGATCTGCACGTAGCCGAGGGGGATTTCTTCGCCCTGCTCGGGCCCAACGGAGCAGGCAAATCAACCACACTGGGTATCGTCTGTTCATTAGTAAACAAGACAGCCGGCAAGGTGCGGGTTTTCGGGTACGACATCGACACCCACCTTTCCGATGCCAAGCTGAACCTCGGGGTTGTGCCCCAGGAGTTCAACTTCAACCAGTTCGAGAAAGTGTTCGATATCGTTACCACCCAGGCGGGCTATTACGGGATTCCGCTGAAGCAGGCGTCGGTTTCCGCAGAAAAGTATCTGAAAAAGCTTGGTCTCTGGGGCAAGCGTAACACCCCGGCCCGGATGCTGTCCGGGGGGATGAAGCGCCGGTTGATGATTGCCCGGGCCCTGGTTCACGAACCGAAACTGCTGATCCTGGACGAGCCGACTGCCGGTGTGGATATCGAGCTGCGCCGCTCGATGTGGACCTTCCTTGAGGAAATGAACCGCCAGGGCACCACTATTATCCTGACCACTCATTACCTTGAGGAGGCGGAGGCGCTCTGCCGCAACATTGCCATTATCGACCACGGCAAGATCCTCAAGCACACCAGCAAAAAGGCGCTGCTTCAGCAGCTTAGCCTGGAGACATTCGTGCTGGATACCGAAACACCTCTGGATGCCGCGCCCGAGCTGGGCGATTTCCACACCCGGCTGGACGGGGAAGGGGCCCTGGAGGTTGAGGTCCAGAAAGGCCAGGGGCTGAACCAGGTGTTTGTGCAGCTGGATCAGATGGGCATCAAGGTGATCAGCATGAGAACCAAGGCCAACCGACTGGAAGAGCTGTTTATTCGCATGGTGGAGCAGAACGCCGTCGATTCCCGCAAGAGTGTGGAGGGTGCAGCATGACACCACAGGCCTTGTTCACGGCATTCGGCACTATCGTTATCCGGGAGGTTCGCCGGTTTACCCGGATCTGGCCTCAGACACTGCTGCCGCCGGCAGTCACCATGACGCTCTATTTCATTATTTTCGGCAATCTGATCGGCTCCCGTATCGGCCAGATGGGCGGGTTCGATTACATGTCCTTTATCGTGCCGGGCCTTATCATGATGGCGGTAATCACCAGTTCCTACGCGAACGTGGTGTCGTCTTTTTTTTCGATGAAATTCCAGCGCAGTATCGAGGAGTTGCTGGTTTCACCGGTGCCGAACTGGGTCATCCTGGCCGGTTATGTGACCGGGGGCATGGCCCGGGGGCTGGGGATCGGCCTTATTGTTACCCTGCTGTCCCTGGTATTTACCCAGCTTTCGATACACAACCTGCCAATGATGATTCTGACGGTGTTTCTGACCTCGGCCCTGTTTGCCCTGGGCGGATTCATCAACGCCATGCTGGCGACCAAGTTTGATGATATTTCCATTGTCCCAACCTTCATACTGACGCCGCTGACCTATCTGGGCGGGGTGTTCTACAGCATCGATCTGTTGCCGGGGTTCTGGCAGGGCGTATCCTTGATCAATCCGATCCTGTACATGGTAAACGGCTTCCGTTACGGGATTCTGGGTGTGTCAGACGTTAATCCGTTCATTTCTCTTGGTATGATTCTGGTTTTCATCACCGTGCTGGCAGTCATTGCATTGAAAATGCTGGAGCGGGGCAAAGGCATTCGCTACTGATTTCGGGAACACCTATGGCACTTAATGATGCACCGCTTGGCAAAACAAGTGACTACCCGGACAGCTACAACCCTGGCCTGCTGTTCCCCGTGGCGAGAGAGGAAAACCGTCGCCGCCTTGGCCTGGACGATGGCCGCTGGCCCTGGTTTGGGGAAGACCTGTGGCAGGCCTGGGAGATTTCCTGGCTGAGGCCGGGCGGCGTGCCTGAGGTGGCGTGGGCAGAGATTGTCTTTCCTGCTGCGTCGCCCTCAATTATTGAGTCCAAGTCGCTTAAGCTCTACCTGAACTCGTTGAATCAGGCTGTCTATTCAACCGGGGACCAGATGGCGGAGACGATCACCCAGGATCTCTCCAGTGCCTGTGGTGGCGCGGTGCAGGTGAGGCTTTTGAGCGTTGATGAGTCGGGCAAAGCGGTTGGCCGCCCCGGGGGATTTGAGCTGATCGATGATGAACCGGTGAGCGATGTGGTTTATGACTATGCACCGGACTCACTTTCCGCCGGCGACGGAATAGTGACAGAGCACCTCTGTTCCCATCTGCTGAAGAGCAATTGCCCGGTGACAGGGCAACCGGACTGGGCAACCCTGCTGATCCGTTACACCGGCCCGAAAATCGACCGGGCCGGGTTGCTGCGGTATGTGGTGAGTTTTCGGCAGAAGCAGGATTTCCACGAACACTGCGTGGAAACCGTGTTTACGGATTTGATGGGCCGCTGCAAGCCGGAGTCGCTCACAGTCTGCGCCCGATACACCCGAAGGGGCGGGCTGGATATCAATCCCTGGAGAAGTACCGAAACCGGCCAGGGTGCCGGGCCGCGGCTGATCCGTCAGTAACCAGGGTGAAATGAGGCACCGGCGGCGCCTCAGGAGACGTCTTCTTCCCGCCTGAGGCGGTCCGCGGCATCTTCCAGCGCGGTGAGAATGGCCTGCCGTTCCTTTTCGGTGATCTTGTCCGAATCCAGATACATGGCAAAGCCGCTGTGTTCGTGTTCCATGAAGCTGCGGTTTGGCCCCATATCCCGCCGGAAATCCACCACCTCGTAAATCGGCACCGGTTTGCCGAATCCTTTCACGGTTATTTCACCTTTGTCCCGGCACATGATCTTGTTCTTGATCAGCGAAAAGGTCTCGTAGGACACCAGGATCTCACCGGGTTCCGCCAGGGATTCAAGGCGGCTGGCCAGATTCACTTCCTTGCCGATGATGGTGTAATCCATCCGGTTTTCAGCACCGAAGTTACCCACTGTAGTGTAACCGGTGCTGATCCCCATACGGATTTCCAGGGGGGTCTTGATGCCCTGGCTTCGCCACTTCTGGCGCATGATCTTCATGTGCTTGCGCATTTCAATGGCCATGGACACGCAGGCAAAGGCGTCTTCCCGCTGGCCCCGGCTGGTGGGGTCGCCGAAGAATACCATGATAGAGTCGCCCACGAATTTGTCGATGGTGCCGCCATATTTGAGGGCCACTTCAGACATTTCATTAAAGTAGTGATTCAACAGCTCGGTCAGCGCCTCCGGCTCCATCTCTTCGGAGAGTTCGGTGAAGCCTTTGATGTCTGAAAAGAATACCGCCAGTTTCTTGCGCTGGGTTTCCAGCCGTACATCCCGCTCCCCGGTAAAGATGGATTGCCACACCTGGGGTGAGAGGTACTTGGACAGCTTGTGGGACAAGGCAATTGACTGTTCCCGCTGATTTTGGATCTGGGTCTTGGCCAGCATCAGTGCCCGGGCCTGCTGGTGAGAGTAATAGGCGGTAACGCAGATATACAGCCCGGTGGAAAGAATCGACACCATGCTGGTCAAAAGCGGCGCGTGGGGGCCGTCGGCCAGGCCGAGGATGGCAACAGCAATCGCAATTGCCGCGGCCATGAAACCGGTGCCGATCAGCCACTGCCGGATGCCGCCAACAATCAGGCAACTGAACATCAGCATCAGGGCCACGGACAGGGAGGGTATGACAATCAGGCCGATGAAACCGATGAACCCGCCGCCAATCACACAATCCACAATGAGCATTTTCTGACGGATGCGTGCGGAATGTCTCAGGAAGGTTCTACGGGTGAGTATATGGGCTATGTGTGGCCATGTGAGAGCACCTGCTACCAGCCACAGTAACGGCTGCGGAAAGGCACCCTGGAGAACACCGGTTACGATAATTGCCGCCGTAGACGTGTACGCCAGTATTCGGCCGTTGTAATCCGGCATTGGCGGTATGGCTATCGGACTGCCGGGGCCTTCAGCAGCCATCGACTTGACAGCGGAGGTGCTGGCATTGCGCAGATCGGCCGGTACGCTCATCATTTCAGAAACGGATCCTGCCAATGAGCATGTCCCGGAACATGACCCAGTCACCCATCAGGCTGTACAGTGGGTACTTGAAGGTTGCAGGGCGGTTTTTCTCGAACTTGAAATGGCCGACCCAGGCAAACCCATAGCCGATGACCGGCAGGGTCAGAAGCCACGCAAGTTTTCCGGAGGTGATCGCCCAGACAGCGACCAGAAAAACCAGAAGACTACCGACAAAGTGCAGCCTGCGACAGATTACATCGCTGTGTTCTTCAAGGTAGTAAGGATAGAATTCGGAAAAGCTGTTGAAGGTTCGCTGGTTGCTCATTGTGTTGCTTCTCACCGTTGCAGGACTGCGGCATTTTATAATTGTTGGCAGCGCCGACTACGACTAAAGATTAACAGCATTACGTACAACCCACAATTCACAGCCAGCAATTGTGCCCGTGCCCATTTTCACACAGTCATAAAATAGCGAGACGATATGACAGCAGTTACTGATTTCCTGCTTAACCGGTCCTCCGAACCCAGGCTGGAGGCGCCCGCGCCGGACAGGGAAACCCTGAACAAGGCCTTTGCCTGCGCCGCTCGCGCTCCGGATCATGCCTTGTTGCGGCCATGGCGTTATCTGGTCGTAGAAGGTGAGGGGCTGGAGGCCCTCGGGGAACTGTTTGCCTCCACCTGTGCCAACAACAGTGACGAGCGGGAAATCGAAAAGCTCCGGCGCGCCCCTCTGCGGGCACCCATGGTCATTATTGGTATTGCCTCGCCGAGCCCCCACCCCAAAGTTCCGGAAGTGGAGCAGGTGATGTCTGCGGCTGCTGGCATGAGCTTTCTCGGGCTGGCCCTTCAGGATGCCGGTTATGGTGTGATGTGGCGCACCGGTGCTGTCGCCTATCATTCAGCCGTGCACAAAGGGCTGGGGCTGGATGACCACGAGCAGATTGTCGGCTTTCTTTATACGGGGAGTGTCTCCGCTGTAAAGCCTGCCGTTCTCCGGCCCGGGGTTGACGAGTTTGTCCGTCACTGGCCTTAACGGGTAACTGTCGCTTCCCCCGGCGTGGGCGGGGGAAGCGGTTTGCCGCTTTCGAGGACTTTCTTTCCCTTTATCCGCTCCCGCTTTCTCTCAACAGCCCAGCTAATCCCGCCAATACTGGGGTTATGCGCTATTTAGGGCGCCTTTTTAGAGCGCCTTTCGAATTCTGGCATCTACCTTGCTTTAGTTCTGTCAGAGAGCACAGCCGGCAAAATCAGGTCGGCGTACTGGTGCAGTTTTCGGGAGGCAACATGGCAATTTCGTTCGATAAGGCTCTGGGCATTCATCAGCACGCGGTGGAAGCGCGGGTCAAGCGTGCCGAAGTTCTGGCAAACAATCTGGCCAATGCTGACACCCCGGGTTTCAAGGCCCGTGATGTGGATTTCCAGGCGATGATGCAGAAGGCCCAGGAGTCCGTCAGCGGCTTCCAGATGGCGAAAACGAACGAGGCCCACATGGATACCTCCCGGTCTGCCTCAGACAGCGACCTTTTGTACCGGATGCCACATCAGCCGTCGGTCGACGGCAATACTGTGGATGCCCAGCAGGAGCAGTCGCGCTTCATGCGTAACGCCATGGACTTCCAGGCCAGTTTCCAGTTCCTGAACAGCAAGTTCAGCGGTTTGACCAAAGCCCTGAAGGGCGAATAAGCCGCAGTCACAGGGTTAGCGAAGGAGAATTATCATGTCACTGGGCAGCATTTTTGATATCGCCGGTTCCGGCATGACAGCGCAATCGCTGCGGCTGAATACAACCGCGTCCAACATTGCCAATGCCGAAACAGCCAGCTCCAGTACCGGTGAAACCTACCGGGCCAGAAAGCCGGTGTTCTCAGCCGTTCAGCAATCACTCCTGAACCCGGGGCAGGGTGGCATGCCGATGGCTGCCGATGAAGGTCCCGGTGCCGGCGTCAGGGTTGAAGGCATTGTTGAGAGTGATGCGGAGTTACAGATGCGCTACGAGCCCCACCATCCGGCGGCCAATGAAGACGGTTATGTCTTCTATCCCAACGTGAACGTGGTTGAGGAGATGGCTGACATGATGTCGTCGTCCAGAAGTTTCCAGATGAATGTGGATGTCATGAACACAGCCAAGTCCATGATGCAGCGCATTCTGACCCTTGGTCAGCAGTAATACGGTGAGGAGCACAACATGACTGCAGTAAATGCAACAGACGCGTCGGATGTTCTGAGCCAGTACCAGCTGAAGCAACAGGATGGCGGCCAGGGCACCAGTGAGCTTGGCCGGAATGAGTTCATGGAACTGATGCTGGCACAGCTGAAAAACCAGAACCCGCTGGAACCCCAGGACAACGGTGAATTCATCTCCCAACTGGCCCAGTTCAGCTCGCTGGAGGAGATGCAGAACCTCTCCGGTACGGTTGAGGATGTGGCGGGCCAGTTCCGTTCCACCCAGGCGCTGCAGGCCTCTGCCATGGTCGGCAAAACCGTGCTTGCCCCTTCCCAGATCGGGATTCTGGGTGCGGACGGTGAGATCAGTGGCACCGTTGAAGTGCCGGCATCGACCGGCGGGCTTCGGCTTTCGATTCAGGGTCAGAATGGTGAACGGGTTCGCCAGATTGACATGGGTAGTAGTCCGGCGGGGGTGACATCGTTCCGCTGGGATGGCCAGGACGGCAACGGCAATCCCTTGCCGCCGGGACCCTACCAGATTGTAGCCGAGGCTTCCTACCCGGATGGGCCGCAGCAGTTGGGTACGATGGTAAGTGCCAATGTTGACAGCGTGTCCCTGGGCCAGGGTGGCTCCATTACCCTGAATCTTGCAGGTATGGGCTCCATCGCCCTGTCTGATGTAAAACAAATTAACTGATACCGGTGAAACACCAAGGGGTGAACCATGGGATTTAATACGGGTTTGAGTGGTCTTCGCGCGGCATCGGTAGATCTGGACGTCACCGGTAACAATATTGCCAACGCCAGTACCGTGGGGTTCAAAGGCAGCAAGGCCCAGTTCGGCGATCTTTATGCCAGTGGTTTCCTGAGCGCAGGCACCAATCCGATCGGGGACGGTGTCCGGGTTCAGGGCGTGAAGCAGTCGTTCGGTCAGGGCAATATCAGCTTCACCGATAGCGGCCTGGATATGGCGATTGACGGTGATGGCTTCTTTATTCTGAACAATGGCGGCGAAGTGCGATACTCCCGGGCCGGCCAGTTCGGAGTAGACAAAGACGGCTTTGTGGTCAACAACCAGGGCATGAAGGTGCAGGGTTATACCGCTGATGGTGATGGCAACCTGTCCGGTGTGCGTGGTGACCTGCAGATTGAGACCGCCAACCTGGCTCCGCGCAGGACCACGAACCTGCAGACCGATGTGAATCTGGATTCCCGTGAATCCGTGCTGGAACGCAGGGTGAGAGACCTTTCCCTGCAGACCGGTGACTTTACGGCGGGTGAAACGCTGACTTTTTCCTATTCTGACGGTTCAGCCGATGAGACTGTTGTGATCCCCAGCCCGATAAACTCCGCGGGCCAGATTGCCGATGCGATCTCCGCAGCCTCCGGCGTGAGTGCTTCCGGTATCACAACAGCTGAAATAGACTCTACGGCCAATGGCGTCTCGACCGGTGATACTCTCAGTAATACGATTGCGTCTCGCAACCTGGAGCTCTCAATCAATGGTCAGCCCCTGAATGTAAGCGCTGTGACGACACTGGATGAGCTGGCGAACGTTATTTCCAGCTTCGGCAATAACTCAATCTCAGCCAATGTGGATGGCGACAACCTTTTAGTCCGGGACAGTTCGGGTGAACCGCTTGAGGTTCAGTGGGGAGACGGTAGTAGTACGAACCCGATTGAGAACACCGTTGGAGAGATCGCGGTAAGCACAAATCGCAGTGTGGATACTGTGGCCTCTGACGCCGTGGGTTCTCAGTTCGTGGCGACATATAACAACACGCAGCCCACGCGCATCAACGCTTTCAACCCCATTGATCAGCGTACTTACAACCACGCCACATCAACCACCATCTACGACAGTCTGGGCAACGCCCATGAGATGACTCAGTTCTATGTCAAAGAGCCATCGCCCGGGAATGGTGTTGGCCAGAGTCAGTGGTCTGTTTACCTTCAGGTAGACGGCGAGCCGGTAGGTGGCACGGATCAGACTCCTTACACTGCAATATTCGATCAGGACGGTGTCCTGGCTTCCATCAACGGTAATCCCAGTGGTGAGATTATCGTGGCTGACTGGATTCCCAAGGATCCCAGCGGTGACCCTAATGGGGCGGACGGTCCTCCGGCAGATCCCACCTCGGTCGTGAGCCCGATTCCGGAGCCACCCACCAGCTCCGCGTTCGTTCTGAATCTGAGCGATGCCACCCAATACGGCGCGGCATTCGGTGTCAATGACCAGCAGCAGAATGGTTATACCACGGGTCGCCTGTCCGGGCTGGATGTGTCGGATGATGGTGTCATATTCGCCCGGTATACCAACGGGCAATCCAATGCGCTTGGTCAGGTGGCGCTCGCCACATTCAGCAACACCGATGGCCTGTCTCCGGTGGGTGATACCTCCTGGGTCGAAACCTTTGAATCAGGGCAGCCTGTCATTGGCGCGCCGGACACCGGTACCCTCGGTTCGATTGCGTCAAGCTCCGTCGAGGAATCCAACGTGGACCTGTCTGCTGAATTGGTGAACCTGATTATTGCACAACGCAACTATCAGGCGAACGCCAAGACCATTGAAACCTCCGATGCGGTCACCCAGACCATCATCAACCTTCGTTAAGTTCGTGAGCTAGCGAACATGGCATGACTCCTGCAGGGAGACTGGAAACAGTCAAAATTCCGGCAGGAGTTTTCCCATGGACAAAGCCCTCTACATCGGTATGTCTGGCGCCAAGCAGAACATGCTGGCCCAGCAAGCCCATGCCAACAACCTGGCGAATGTCAGCACCACCGGCTTCAAGAAGGACTTCGCCCAGGCCCGTAGCATGCCTGTCTTCGGGGAACACCATCCCACCCGGGCCTATGCCATGACGGAGCGACCCGGCACGGACCTTTCCGCAGGCGCCCTGATGGACACCGGCCGCAAACTGGATGTGGCGGTTGAAGGTGAAGGGTGGCTTGCCATCCAGAACGATCAGGGCGAAGAGGTGTTTACCCGCAGCGGCAGTCTTCAGGTTGATGTGAATGGTCTGGTGCGCCTGGCCAATGGTGAACTTGTGCTTGGCAATGGTGGACCGGTTGCGCTGCCGCCTTTCGACAACGTGCAAATCGGCACTGACGGCACGATTTCTGTTGTTCCTGTTGGCGGCCCGCCGAATCAGCTGGTCGAGGTGGATCGTCTGAAGCTGGTCAACCCGCCACCGGAAGCTCTGGAGAAGGGGCTAGACGGGCATATGCGCCGAAAACCGGACCAGGCAATCGATGGCCCTGAGCCCCCGGATGCAAATCTCAGAGTGGTCTCGGGGTTTCTTGAGAGCTCCAACGTGAATGCGGTGGAAGAGATGATTTCCAATCTGCAGCTTTCCCGGCAATACGAAATGCAGGTGAAGGTAATGACCACCGCCAACGAGAATTCCGAAGCAACGGCACGGCTGTTGCAGAACCTTTAAGTAACAACCGAACACATTGGCCTGGCGGGCCTGAAGCGGCAAAAACTGGCCGCCTGATTGCCCCCCCCGGTATGGAGTAAGCAGCATGAATCCAGCACTTTGGGTCAGCAAGACCGGCTTGAGCGCGCAGGACACCAACATGTCCACCATTTCCAACAACCTGGCCAACGTCAACACCACCGGCTTCAAACGGGACAAGGCGGTCTTCCAGGACCTCCTGTACCAGATCAACCGACAGCCCGGTGGCCTGACTACCCAGAACTCCGAACTGCCTTCCGGCCTGCAATTGGGTACGGGTGTCCGGGTTGTGGGCACGGTCAAGCAGTTCTCCCAGGGCAACCTCCAGATTACCGAGCAGCCGCTGGACATGGCCATTAATGGCCGGGGTTTTCTGCAGATTCTGCTGCCGGATGGCCAGATTGCCTACACCCGGGACGGTCAGTTCCAGTTGAACTCCAACGGTGATGTGGTGAATCCGGACGGGTACCCCCTGGAGCCGGCCATCAATATTCCCGATAACGCCACCAATATCACCATTGGCAAGGACGGCACGGTAACGGCGGTAACGGACGACCAGGCGGCGCCGGTAAACCTTGGCCAGATCACCCTGGTGGATTTCATCAATCCCCAGGGCCTTCAGGCCATCGGAAACAACCTGTTCAAGGAAACCATTGCCAGCGGGAACCCCGTTGAGGGGGAGGCGGGTCTGCTCGGGCTTGGCACCATCGAACAGGGTTCTGTGGAGGCCTCCAACGTTGAGGTTGTGGAAGAACTGGTGAACATGATTACCACCCAGCGCGCCTATGAAATGAACTCGAAGGTGGTCTCCACGACGGACCAGATGCTCCAGTTCATTACCAACAACATTGGCTAATGCCGCCAGAGGTGACGTCATGAATCCGATGACATCCAGCCGGATAACCCGGGGAGCCAGTACCCTGGTGACCTTGGTGGTGCTGATCCTGCTACAGGGTTGCACGGCCATGAGCCGGCCCCGGGCGATGCCGGATGATCCCGAGTTTGCACCGGTACGCCCTGAGGCCATGACACAGAGAGACAGGGCGTCTGGTTCGATTTACCAGGTTTCCCGAAATTATAACTTTTACGGGGATACCATCGCGCTCAATGTGGGTGATGTACTGACAGTGAATCTCCAGGAATCCACCCGTGCCAGCAAGAATGCCGAAACCAGCATCACCAAGGACAACGAAATCACGCTGCCGGAGCCGAACATTCTGGGTAAGAACAACTTCGGGATCGCCACCTCACTGAACAACGAGCGCGATTTTGAAGGCACGGCTGAGGCTGATCAGAGCAACAGTCTTGCTGGCAGCATCACCGTCACGGTCACAGAGGTGCTGCCCAACGGCGTGCTGCGGATCCGGGGTGAGAAATGGCTGTCGCTGACCAATGGCGACGAGTACATCCGCCTGACCGGGCTGGTTCGCCCCCGGGATATCCAGCCGGACAACGCTGTTGCCTCAAACCGTATTGCCGATGCGCGTATTGCCTATGGCGGTACCGGTGATTTCGACCAGGCAAACCAGATGGGCTGGCTTGCCCGCTTCTTTAACAGTGAGTGGTGGCCGCTATGAGCATGCGGCGTTTTCTTGCCTGGGTACTTGTTCTGGCGGCGGTCGCGGCACCGGTGATGGCGGACCGGCTGAAGGACCTGTCCCGCATCAAAGGGGTAAGGAACAACCAGCTGGTGGGCTACGGACTGGTGGTTGGCCTTGACGGGACCGGCGACAAGGCACCGTTCACCAATCAGACCTTCCGGAACATGATGAACCAGTTCGGTATCACTCTGTCTGAAGGCGTGAACCCGAAACTCACCAATGTCGCCGCCGTAACCGTGAGTGCCACATTGCCACCGTTTGCCAAGGCCGGGCAGGAGATTGATATCACGGTTTCCTCCATCGGCAACGCCGACAGCCTGCGCGGCGGTACCCTGCTGATGACCCCGCTGAAGGGCGCTGACAACAACGTCTACGCCATGGCTCAGGGCAGTCTGGTGGTTGGCGGTTTTGGTGCCCAGGGGCAGGATGGCTCCAGAATTACCGTGAACGTACCGAGCGTCGGCCGGATTCCCAACGGTGCCACCATCGAGCGGGAAGTGGTCTCGCCTTTTAGTCAGGGCGACACCATTACCTTCCACCTTCTGCGCCCAGATTTCACTACGGCCCGCCGTGTGGTCGAAGCTGTGAATGCACGCCTCGGCCCGGACATGGCGTACGCTCACGATGCGACATCGGTTTCCGTGCGTGCGCCGCGGGATCCGTCCCAGCGGGTAAGCTTTCTTTCGATACTTGAGAACGTTGAGGTCGCCCCGGCCCAGGACGCCGCCAAAGTGGTGATCAACAGCCGCACTGGCACCATCGTGGTCGGGCAGAATGTCAAAGTCAGCCCGGCAGCGGTGACCCACGGCAACCTGACGGTGACCATTCAGGAAAATCCCGCAGTGAAACAGCCTAATCCGTTTGCCGGCGGTGACACCGCCCTCGAGCCGGATAGCCAGATTGCAATCACCGAGGAGCCGGCCAGGATGTTCAAGTTTGGTCCGGCTGTCACCCTGAACGAGATTGTTCAGGCGGTGAACCAGGTGGGTGCCGCTCCGGGGGACGTTATGGCGGTACTTGAAGCTCTTAAACAGGCCGGTGCGCTGCGTGCCGAGCTGATTGTTATCTAGGTGGCATGATGCAGGACTATTCGCTTCAGCAGGCCCGGGTGTATACCGATTTCAGCGGCCTGAACGCGCTGAAAACGCAGGCCCGAACCGACAAAAGGGCGGCGCTGGAAGAAGTTGCACGCCAGTTCGAGAGCCTGTTCCTTTCTGAGATGCTGAAGTCCATGCGCAAGGCCGGTGACGTGCTTTCCGAAGGTAATTATCTGAAAAGCAATCAGTCGGATCTGTATCGCGACATGTTCGATAACCAGATGAGTCTGACCATGGCCGGTGGGCAGGGAACCGGTCTCGCCGAGGCGCTGGTCCGGCAACTGAGCCGACAAATTCCCGGCCTGGACAGTGAAGGCGATAAGCTGGCTGGCCACAAGGCTTCTCTCGCGGATTATGACCGGAGTTTGCCGGCGCTTTCGGCAAGCTTGCCCGGGCAGGTTCAGAAAGTCGCCTCGGTGGCACAAGAGTCTGCCGTGGCCCCGGGAAAAAACGTGTCCGAATTGCCGGACCGGTTCGACTCACCGGAGCATTTCGTGAGTGCCTTGCTTCCGGTAGCGAAGCGAATCAGCCGGGATACCGGCATCGACCCGAAACTGATGGTGGCCCAGGCGGCCCTGGAAACCGGCTGGGGCCGGCATATGATCCGGGGAGAGCAGGGCGAGCCAAGCTTTAACCTCTTTGGTATCAAAGCGGATGGCCGGTGGAAGGGCGATGCCGTTTCCCTCACCACCACGGAATACCGCGAGGGTCTGCCCATGAAAGAGCAGGCCAGTTTCCGGGCCTACCGGGATTACGAATCCAGCTTCCGGGACTATGTTTCGTTCCTCGAATCCAACCCCCGTTACCGGGAAGTGCTGTCGGCGGCGGACAAGCCTGAAGTGTTTGCGGAGAAACTTCAGGAGGCCGGCTACGCAACCGACCCGAACTATGGCAGCAAAATCCGCCAGATCATGAACCGTGATTCACTGATGACACTGTCCATGGGCAGTGACGGGATGAAGGAGTAAACGTTATGGCAGGGCTGATAGGCATTGGTCTGACCGGCATCCTCAGTAATCAGGCGGCACTGAATACCACGGGTAACAACATCACAAATGCCAACACACCTGGCTACAGCAGACAGGAAGTCCAGTTTGAAACCCAGAAAGGACAGCGTACCGGAGCCGGAACCATTGGTAGTGGCGTTAACGTCGCCAATATCCGCCGCCTTGCCAATGAGTATCTGGTTCAGCAGGTGCGGGAAGACAGCACCCTTTATGGTGAACAGGAAGCTCTCAATTCAGAGCTTTCCCGGCTTGATAACCTGCTTGGGGGCGAGTCCACCGGTCTGAACACAGCCCTGAATAACTTTTTTGCCAGTCTCCAGAATGCCGCCGAGGACCCGACGTCTTTGCCTCAGCGCCAACTGGTGCTGAGCGAGGCCCAGCAGGTCGTTAACCGGTTCCAGGCGCTGAACCAGGAGTTCATCCAGCAGCGGGAATCCATCAAGACTCAGATGCAGCAGGGTGTAAAGGATGCCAATACCCTGATCAGGAGCATCGCAGAACTGAACCTGGCGATATCCGAGTCCCCGGGCATCGCCCAGGGCAGGATGCCCAATGAGTTGCTGGACAAGCGCGACGAAAAACTGCGCCAGCTTTCGGAACTGGTGAATATCAAGGTGACGCCCACAGATGGCAGCCAGGTGAACGTATCGCTCTCGAACGGTCTTTCCCTGGTGGTTGGCAGCAACGCGGCAACCTTCGGAACCCGGGAAAATGCCGAGGATCCGACGCGTCTGGAGTTTACGCTCAGTAATGGCGGGCGCACCTTGAACGTCGACGAACAGATTGCCGGGGGTAAGCTCGGAGGTCTCCTGCGGTTTGATAACGAGGGGCTCAAGCCGGCATTTGATGAGCTGGGCCGGATTGCCATTGCACTGTCGGATACCATGAACCAACAGCATGAAATTGGCATGGATCTGGAGGGCGACCTGGGGGGGCTGTTCTTCACCGATATCAACTCAATTGAAGCCCAGCGTGGCAGAGTGGTGCCCAATGGCAACAATCAGGTGTCCGGCGCTGGCCAGCTGGCGGTGGAAATAACCGACAGTTCCGCGCTGCCAGCCGGCCGATGGACATTACAGTTCAGCGGTGACGGCCGGAGCTATGAGCTGATCAATCAGGAAACCGGCAAGACCGAAAACCAGGGACGTTTGCCGGATCCGGTGCAGTCCGAAATCAGTATGCCCGGGTTCAACATCCGGGTGGAGGGCGGTACCTTCAGCGCCGGTGACAAATACCTGATCCAGCCCGGCCGGAATGCGGCCGAAAGTATTGGCCTGGAAGTGAGACGCGAGGAAGACTTGGCGCTTGCCAGCCCGATTCGGGCGAGGGAAGGGGGGTATAACCCCGATACAACTGAGACTCGGGAAAATAACCTGGGCACCGGGCAGATTAATCAGGGGAAGATGCTGAACGTCCGTAATCCTAATACCAATGGATTGCTTGAGGGGTTCAGGAATAGCGGCGAGCTGGCTAATGGGCCAATGAAAATCGCGTTCGAAAATAATGGTACGGACATCGTGTACCGGGTTTACGATGGGTCTGACACGGAAATCAGTGCCTCTGATTACCCAACAGGGGTGCCTTATGATCCTCAGAAGATCAATCTGGTTTTTGGCGGTGACACGTCAGACGGTGCTCTTTACCAGGGCTATCAGTTCGAGATGACGGGTGAGCCCGCCAATGGCGATGTTTTTACTGTTGAATACAACGACAATGGCATATCCGACAATCGCAACGCCGAGCTACTTGCGGCTTTGGGTACCCAGAACACCATGAATGGTGGCACCCAGAATTTTACCGAGGGTTATGCCGGTCTGGTGGAAGACATCGGGGTAAAAACCCGTCAGAGCCAGTTGGATGTGGATGCCGGCAAAACCCTGCTGGAGCAGTCAACCAACCAGCGGGAATCGGTGTCCGGAGTCAACCTGGACGAGGAAGCCGGCCGGCTCATTCAATACCAGGCCGCATACAATGCCTCAGCCCAGGTGATGTCGGTGGCTCAGGACCTGTTCAATACCCTGTTACAGAGTTTCCGGTAACGGTTGAGGTGATGTGACATGATCAGAATTTCATCACAACAGATTTTTTCCGGCGGCATCAACCGCCTTCAGGAGCTCAATACCAGCCTGAATAACACCCAGCAGCAAATCTCCACTGGCAAACGGGTGAATAAGCCCTCAGATGATCCGGTGGCGGCCGCCCGTATTCTAAAACTGGATCAGGAATTGTCGCGGGTCGAGACCTATCAGCGCAACGCCACTTTGGCTGACAACCGCCTGAAGCAGGAAGAGAGTGCGTTGGCCAGCTCGATTGACGTGATCCAGCGCATCCGCGAACTGACGGTGCAGGCGGGCAATGGGTCGTTGTCAGCCGATGACAGGCGTTCCATTTCCTCAGAGCTGGAGGAGCGTCTGGGGCAGTTGGCAAACATCGCCAATACCCGGGATGCTTCGGGTGAATACATCTTCAGTGGATTTCAGGGCCAGACACCTGCTTTCGCAAAGGATGGCGCAGGTGACTGGACATATCAGGGTGATGAAGGTCAGCGGGTACTGGAAATTGATGATGGCGTAACCGTGCCGATCAGTGATCACGGTAAGGGTATTTTTGTAGACGTGCCCAAGGCGGTCTCAGTAACGGCAAAGTCTAATGGTGCAACCCCTCCTACTCCTCCTGGTTATATTTCGGGGCTTGAGGTTGTGGCGCCGAAAGATCTAAGGGATGCCTTTGGCAGCGATGTGCCAGATGACCTTGAAGTTAGTGTCGATGATGATGGCTCCGGCGTATTAGAAATTACGGTCACAGATCCGAGAACAGGTAACACTATTCAAACTGAGCCTCTGAATCCCGTAGTCGGAGAAGAGTTTCAAGTGGCGGGTATAAAGCTCACCATCAATGATTCGCAAGATCAGGACTCGTTCACCCTGGGGATTAACGATAGGCAATCCGTCTTCGGCACCATAAAAAACCTGATTGACGGGCTTGAGGGCATTGCCAAAGGTTCCCCCCGTGGTGATGCCGAATACGATGCCCTGATCGCCGAGTCGCTGACCAACCTCGACAACGCCCAGGAAAGTATCATCCTGAAGCAGACCGAGCTGGGCGGCCGGATGAACGCCGTGGAGTCTACCAAGACCTTTCTTGAGGATTCGTCCGTCTATACCAACGAAATCCGGTCCCAACTGCAGGATGTGGACTACGCCGAAGCAATCAGTAACCTGAGTTTCCAGAGCTTCGTGCTTCAGGCGGCCCAGCAGTCCTTTGCGCAGGTTTCGCAGCTGTCTCTGTTTGATCGGTTGTAAATATCTGAAGCTGTGGACAGTTGTGTCTGCTGGCTTATTGCTTTCGCGATTAAGCTCAGTATAATCCCCCACACTCTCCGATGGCGGCGTGGTGAAATTGGTAGACACGACGGATTCAAAATCCGTTGGGGTAAAACCCGTGGCGGTTCGAGTCCGCCCGCCGCTACCATCTTTTTTTCCTTCGGCGTCGTTAACAGTCCATTCCATGAATGTCTCCGATTTTCATTTTGACCTGCCGGACGAACTGATCGCCCGCTATCCGCTCAAAGAACGCAGTGCGTCCCGCTTGCTCTGTCTGGATGGTCTTTCCGGCAAGCTCGATCACCGGATCTTCAGCGACCTTCCCGAACTGCTTCAGCCCGGCGACCTGCTGGTGTTCAACAACACCCGGGTGATTCCTGCGCGCCTGTTTGGCAAAAAGGAAACGGGCGGGCAGGTAGAGGTGCTGGTTGAGCGGATAACCGGAGAGCACGAAATTATTGCCCATGTCCGGGCTTCAAAGGCGCTGAAAGAGGGGCAGAACGTCATCCTTGAAGATGGTACATATTTAAGGATGTCCGGCCGGGACGAGACACTGTTTCATTTGGTGTGTGAATCTGAAGAACCCATACTGGATATACTTGAGCGCATTGGTCACATGCCGTTGCCGCCCTATATTGATCGCTCAGACGAATCCACTGACCGGGACCGGTACCAGACGGTGTACGCCCGGGAAGCCGGTGCTGTGGCTGCGCCCACCGCCGGCCTGCATTTCGACGAGGCACTGCTGGAAAAACTGGCCGCCTGCGGCATTGAAAGTACCTTTGTCACGCTGCACGTTGGCGCAGGCACCTTCCAGCCGGTGCGGGTAGACAAGATAGAAGACCATGCAATGCACAGCGAGATTGTGCACGTTCCCCGGGAAGCGGTTGATGCTGTCGAGCGAACCCGAGCCCGGGGAGGGCGCGTGGTCGCCGTGGGTACGACATCTGTTCGCTCTCTTGAATCGGCAAGCCGTGGTGGTCGTCTCACGGCATTCACCGGCGAGACAAATATTTTTATATACCCGGGGTACCGTTTTCAGGCAGTTGATGCCCTGGTGACCAACTTCCATTTGCCGGAATCCACGCTGATCATGCTGGTCAGTGCCTTTGCCGGTTACGGCAATGTGATGGGCGCCTACAAGGAGGCGGTCGGGGAACGCTACCGTTTCTTCAGCTACGGCGACGCCATGCTCATTACCGGCCAGGAACCCAGTCGCGGTATGTTGCTGGGCCCAGCCGTGGAATCCATAGATACCGGTATTGGTAACGCCGGGGAGGCTTTGTGACACAGACCTGTTTCATGTCGTTCGAGAAGCTGGGTGAGGATGGCCGTGCTCGCCGCGGCAGGCTGACCTTTCCGCGGGGCACGGTTGAAACGCCTGCCTTCATGCCGGTGGGGACCTACGGCACTGTCAAGGGCATGCTACCGCGGGACATCCATGAAATTGGTGCAGAAATTATTCTGGGCAATACCTTTCACCTGATGCTGCGTCCGGGTACGGAGGTGGTCAGGGCCCATGGGGATCTGCACGATTTCACCCAGTGGCAGGGACCAATCCTGACCGACTCCGGTGGCTTCCAGGTATTCAGCCTGGGGGAAATGCGCAAGATTACGGAAGAGGGCGTCACTTTCCGCTCACCGGTTGACGGCTCTCCTGTAGAGTTGTCTCCGGAGATCGCCATTCAGGTTCAGTGTGACCTGGGCTCGGACATCGTCATGATTTTTGATGAGTGTACCCCTTACCCTGCGACAGAGTGCCAGGCCAGGGATTCCATGGAGCTGTCCCTGCGTTGGGCTCAGCGCAGCAAGGATGCCCACGAAGGTAATCCGGCGGCACTGTTCGGTATTGTTCAGGGCGGTATGTATGAGAACCTGCGGGACCGTTCCCTGGAAGGACTGACAGACATTGGCTTTGATGGCTATGCCATTGGTGGTCTTTCCGTTGGCGAGCCAAAGGAAGACATGATCAGGATTCTGGACCATCTGCCGCCCAAAATGCCGGAAGGCAAGCCCAGATACCTGATGGGCGTTGGTCGGCCTGAGGATATCGTTGAGGCAGTGCGGCGCGGAGTCGATATGTTTGACTGCGTAATGCCGACCCGGAATGCCAGAAATGGCTACCTCTTTACCTCCACCGGCATCGTCAAGATCCGCAATGCCAGGCACCGTCATGACACCGCGCCGCTCGATGAGCGTTGTGACTGTTACACCTGCCAGAATTTTTCGAGAAGTTATCTGCATCATCTGGATAAATGTGGAGAAATGCTGGGCGCTCAACTGAACACGATTCATAACCTGCGGTTCTACCAGAACCTGATGGCCGGATTGCGTGGGGCCATTGAAGCAGGTACATTGTCGGACTTTGTAACCGACTTCTATGCTCAGCGCGGAGAGACAGCTCCGCCATTGGGCAATGTTTGATCTATTCGCTTAACCAACGGAGATATTCAATGAAATCAATTAAAATGCTCGTTGCCGGCCTGATGGCTCTGATGCCTGCGCTGGCCATGGCTCAGGACCCGGGTGCGCCGGGGATGGGCGTTATGGGTCAGGTAATCTTTTTCGGCGGCTTCATCCTGATTTTCTACTTCCTGATCTGGCGTCCGCAGTCCAAGCGTGCGAAAGAGCACAAGGCGTTGATGTCTGGCCTGAACAAGGGTGACGAAGTCGTGACCTCCGGTGGTGTTGCCGGCAAGATCACCAAGGTAACGGACGATTTCATCGTTGTTGAAATTGCCGACAATGTCGAAATCAAGGTCCAGAAAGTCGCTGTTGCCGCAGCCCTGCCCAAGGGCACGCTCAAGGACATCTGAGCGAGGGCCATTTGGCCGGCCATCCATGGTGGCCGGACTGAATCCTCCTGGCTGAAACACCAAGGCCGGCCTGTTGGCCGGCTACAAGGGATCCCATGCTGAACAAGTATCCGCTTTGGAAAAACCTGGTTATCCTGGTCGCGCTTGTGATCGGGTTTATCTACGCTTTACCCAACCTCTTTCCCGACGACTACGCCATCCAGATTACCGGCGCACGCAGCAGCACCGAAGTGAATGCCGGTGTGCTCGACAGGGCCGTTAATGTCCTCGAGAGCCAGGGAATTGAGGTGAAAAGCAGTACTCTTCAGGATCGGGATGCTCTGATCCGCCTGACCAGTTCTGATGACCAACTGCGGGCCCGCCCCCTTGTGCAGGCCGCCCTGAGTAATGAGTATCTGGTTGCCCTGAATATGGCAGCGTCCACACCCGATTGGCTGAGAAGCCTAGGTGCAGGTCCGATGAAGCTTGGTCTTGATCTGCGTGGCGGCGTGCACTTCCTCCTTGAAGTGGATATGGAAACGGCGGTAAGCCAGCGCCTTGAGGCCATGTCCGGCCAGATCAAGCGGGAATTGCGGGAAGCGCGCATTCGTTATCGCGGCGGTGATCTCGAGAACGATCGCAAGATTGTTCTCACCTTCCGGGATGAAGCTTCCCGTGCGGAAGCCTTCGATCTGGTACGCGATCAGTACAATGAGTTTCTGCTGGATGAACAAACCGAGGGGGATGAATTCCTGCTGGAGCTGAGGCTGTCCGAAGCTGAGGTCCAGGCCATCCAGGATTACGCTCTGGAGCAAAACCTCACAACGATCCGGAATCGGGTTAACGAACTGGGCGTGGCCGAGCCGCTGGTTCAGCAGCAAGGCAATGATCGAATCATTGTCGAGCTTCCGGGCGTGCAGGATACCGCCCAGGCCAAGCGGGTTCTCGGTGCCACGGCGAACCTCGAATTCCGGATGGAAGCCCGTCCGGATGCGCCGGCCAGTGAAACGGAACAGTTCAGTTTCCGGGACCAGCCCCAGCGAACCGCACGACTTGAGCGGGACGTTATTGCCACTGGTAATAACGTGGCCAACGCCCAGCAGGCCTTCGATGAAAACGGTCAGCCCCAGGTTAATATCACCATGGATTCGGTAGGTGGCGACCTGATGAATCGGGCCACGCGCAACGCGATCGGCCGCAGGATGGCGGTACTCTTTATCGAGTATCGGACAGAGACCGGAACCCGCATGGTCGACGGTGAACCAAAAGAATTTGAAGAGCGCGTTGTGGAGAAGGGCATTATCAGCCTTGCCACTGTGCAATCCGCTCTGGGCAGCAGCTTCCGTATCACCGGGCTGGATTCGATCCCGGAGGCTGCGGAACTGGCGCTTCTGTTGCGTGCCGGTGCGCTTGCCGCTCCCATGTATTTCGTTCAGGAACGCACCATAGGGCCAAGCCTCGGGCAGAAAAATATTGACGCCGGGATGATGTCCGTTTTACTCGGCTTTGGCCTGGTCATGCTTTACATGCTGGCCTACTACCGGGGCTTTGGCATGATCGCGAATACATCACTGGCCCTCAACCTGATGTTGCTGATCGCGTCCATGTCCATTCTGTCAGCCACCCTCACCTTGCCGGGTATTGCCGGTATCGTTCTTACGGTCGGTATGGCCGTGGATGCCAATGTGCTTATCTTTGAGCGGATAAAGGAAGAGCTGAAGGCCGGCGCTCCGCCCCAGACCGCGATCAACGCCGGTTACTCCCGGGCGTTCGTGTCTATATTTGATGCCAATATCACTACGCTGTTGGTGGCCGTTATCCTCTTTGCCATGGGCTCCGGACCGGTCAAAGGCTTCGCGATAACACTGTGTATCGGTATCCTGACGTCAATGTTCTCTGGCCTGATGGTCAGCCGCAGCATTGTTAACCTGGTTTATGGTGGCCGAAGGGTCGAGAACCTGTCGATCGGAGGAAAGCTCGCCAATGTCTGAAGATCAGAAGCAACCGTTTGATTTTATGGGGCTTCGGAAGATTGCTTCCGTCGTCTCGATCGCACTTATCCTGGTGTCCGTTGCCCTGCTGGCCACCCGTGGATTGAACTTTGGCATGGATTTCACTGGCGGCACATCGGTCGAGTTCGAGTATGCCGAGGCGCCGCAGCTCGATGAAATACGCTCCAGGCTGGACGCCGCGGGTTATGAACAGTTTTCCGTGCAGAATTTCGGCGCGGACACCATTGTTCTGGTACGGATGGCCGAGGCCGGCAACGATAAGCTTGCCCCTGAAGTTACCCGCACGCTCGAAGCCGGCGGAGTTGAGCTTGAACTGATCAGTTCCGAGTTCGTTGGTTCTCAGGTGGGCAAACAGCTCAAAGAGGACAGCGGTCTGGGGTTGCTGATCGCGCTGGCGGTGGTGCTGATTTATGTGGGCATGCGCTTTCAGTTCAAGTTCGGTATCGCATCGGTCGTGCCGCTGGCTCACGATGTCATTATTGTACTTGGTGTGTTCGCACTGTTTCAGTGGACGTTTGATCTTACCGTTCTGGCGGCACTTTTGGCGGTCATCGGTTACTCTCTGAACGACACCATTGTTGTCGCTGACCGTATTCGTGAGAACTTCCGGAAGATACGGGTTGGTGAGCCCTGGGATGTTATCAACCAGTCCATTCACCAGACCATTAGCCGGACAATCAATACCTCCGGGACTACCCTGGTGGTTCTGCTTGCGCTGTACTTTTGGGGCGGTGAGGCGATCAATAACTTCGCGCTTGCCCTGATTATCGGGGTGGTGGTTGGTACCTACTCGTCGATCTATGTGTCTGCAAACCTCCTGATGGTGATGGGTGTTTCCCGTGAAGATCTGATCATACCGCCGAAAGAAGGTGCTGCGGATGCGGACGAGGAAGAGCAGCCGCCGGAGTGGCTGAACCGGATGTAGGATAGGAGCTTCTGCGCCCTTAGTAGACACAGACACAAAAAAACCGCCACATAACGTTGGCGGTTTTTTTGTGTCCGGAAGAGTCTGAAGTCTTAGCGGGGTAAACGCCCCCGGAAGGGATGAAGCACCTTTAGGATTTCGCGGAACAGTTTCGGATTGGCTACCACCAGTTGGCGTGCGTTGCCGGTGGATGGGTTGCCCGAAAAATCGCCAGTCAGTGCGCCGGATTCCATCGCCAGTGTGACACCGAGATCGAGTTCCGCGGCTTCCGGACGGAAAATGATTGCGGCGTCCATAAGCCCGGCAGATACACGGGCGATATCGAGTACCACGCAGCCGGAGGTGCGGAACATGCCGGAGTCCCGCGCGAGAACCGCGGCCATTTCACCCCAGAGCAGAGGATCTTCGCTCTTGCGTGCCTGGTCGAGCAGGTTGGTGGCGATGGCTGCATTTCCCGCTTGCCTGATTTCCGACGCGCGTACGCGACGGCTGTTCAGGGCAGCGCCATGGCCCCGGCTGGCAGAGTATTCCTCGCCGGTGACGGGGTTCACCAGAAGCAGGTTTTCAACACGGTTATTCTTTTTCTGGGCAAGGGCCAGGGCAAATTCAGGGATGCCCCTGAGGAAGTTTTCACGGCCCAGAACCGGGAAAATATGCCAGCTTTTCTCGCTGGTGCCGGCATTCGCTTCATTCAGAGGGGCGATGCTGTGGTCCTTGTAGGCCTTTTCGAGTTGCTCGGCAAAATTGTCGTATATTGACTGCTCAACCCGCTCCAGCTGGAGACGGCGTTCTGAGTCGTCTTTGCCGGTGGGTTCCTGGCGCTCGAAATGGGCTTTCAGATAATCGGACCCCTGACGCGCGACGCGCAGGGCCATTTTAATCGCTGGTTGCATCTGAGTGTTCATTATCCGGGTGTGTGGAGGCCGGGTATGATAGCAAAAGATCACCCCGCTTGTATGTTTTTTGACTCAGCAATAGCACGGATAACCAGAGGTTGCGGGTTCTCCGGAGGGGCAGGGTGCCGGTGGTTTCTGATATCATTGCCGCCCTGATCAACAACCTTGGGCCCGATTACAATGCACAAAAGCGCACTTCCACAGGAAGGGACGGAGACATTTCAGGATCAGATCCGGATTGTTCTGGTGGAGACCTCCCATTCGGGCAACATTGGTGCTGTGGCCCGGGCCATGAAGAATATGGGATTGGGTAATCTCTGGCTGGTTAATCCGTGCACTTTTCCGGATGAGACCTCCTATGCCCGTGCAGCGGGCGCATCCGATGTTCTCGATCGTGCGCAGGTGGTTTCCTCGCTGGATGAGGCGCTGGCGGATTGTGTTCTGGTGATGGGTACAAGCGCCCGGGGAAGAAAGGTGCCCTGGCCGGTCTGCGCGCCGCCAGAGGCAGCCGCTGCCGCCGCCGGACATGCGGAAGACGGGCCGGTTGCCCTGGTGTTCGGCCGGGAGAACCATGGCCTGAGCAACGACGAGTTGCAGCGCTGCCATTATCACATTCACATACCCTCCAATCCGGATTACAGCTCCCTGAATCTGGCGATGGCGGTGCAGGTGATGTGCTATGAATTGCGGATGTATTACCTGCGCAGCCTTGAAGGTGGGGAGGGGGGCCCATATCTGAAGTCGATGACCCGGCCCGGGGATGAGGGTTGGGATGTGCCGCCGGCCAGAGTTGAGGATGTGGAAGGGTTTTTCGGGCACCTGGAGCAGATGCTGATTGATGTGGATTTTCATCGACGCGAGAATCCCAGGCAACTGATGACACGCTTGCGGCGACTGTTTCAGCGAGCCAGACTTGATCAGATGGAAATCAATATTCTCCGGGGCATTCTCACTGCCGTACAGAAGGCAGCGGGCGCCCGGGGCAACAGTAAACCAGCTGAGGCCGGTAGCACGGCGACGGAACAGGACAATGGCCATGTTTGAGCGTTTGCGGGAAGATATTAACAGCGTGTTCCATCGGGATCCTGCCGCCAGGAACACCTTTGAGGTGCTGACCAACTATCCGGGGTTGCATGCGCTGCTCTTCCATCGGTTTTGCCACTGGTTGTGGGGGCTCGGTCTGAAGTGGCTGGCGCGTACGATTTCGACCATAGCCCGATGGCTGACCGGCATTGAAATCCATCCCGGAGCAACGATCGGACGCCGCTTTTTTATCGACCATGGCATGGGTGTGGTGATTGGCGAAACTACCGTGATAGGCGACGACGTAACGCTCTACCAGGGCGTTACGCTCGGAGGAACCAGCTGGAACAAGGGTAAGCGTCATCCTACCATTGGCAACAGCGTGGTGGTTGGCGCCGGAGCCAAGATCCTCGGGCCCTTCGAAGTGGGTGAGGGGGCCAAAATCGGCTCCAATTCGGTGGTTACCAAGGCGGTCCCTGCCGGGGCAACGGTTGTTGGTATTCCCGGCCGCGTTATTGTTAAAAGCTACAACGAGGACGATGTTCGCCGCAAGGAAATGGAAGAGCGCATGGGGTTCGATGCCTACGGGGTTACCGAAGAGATGCCGGATCCGGTCGCCCGGGCCATGCGGTCGCTGCTCGACCACATGCACGCGGTGGATGACCGTATCGAGAACATGTGCAAGGCCCTCCGCAAGGTGAACAGCGAATACCAGAATGGGGAGCTGCCACCGCTGCATGAAGAGGACTTTGACTGCGTTCGCGATGAAGGTGACACCCGGAGCTGAATACTTGACTGGATTAGTGGGTCAATTCATACTCGTCCCTGCGTTTCGAGATTCATTCCCGTCACGGGGCTGACATTATGAAGTTGACCACCAAAGGCCGCTATGCCGTCACGGCAATGCTTGATCTGGCTCTGCATGGAGACCAGGGGCCGGTGAGTCTCGCCGACATTTCGGCCCGTCAGGAAATCTCTCTGTCCTACCTGGAACAGCTTTTCTCCCGTCTCCGCCGCCAGAAACTGGTTACCAGCATTCGTGGTCCTGGTGGAGGCTATCGGCTCAGCCGTCCGGCGGCTGATGTCTATATTGCCGAGGTTGTCGATGCCGTCAGTGAGTCACTGGATACCACACGGTGCGGCAACAAGGGCGATTGCCAGAACGGCGAGAAGTGCCTGACCCACCATCTCTGGTCTGATCTGAGTGATCAGATTCATCAGTTTCTCAGCGAGATCAGTCTCGGAGACCTGATGAGAAAACATGAAATCCGCCAGGTTGCGGACCGGCAGAACCGCCGTCAGTCTGACAGCAGCTCTGAAACGATCAATACCGAACGCCTGTCTGACCAGGCGCCGGCCTGACACCAACAAACTCCTGGAAGCCATGAAAAAGCCCGTATATCTGGACTACGCGGCCACGACGCCCGTTGATCCTTCTGTCGCCGATGAAATGCTGAAGTACCTGACGCCGGATGGTGTGTTTGGCAATCCCGCTTCGCGCTCCCACGCCTTTGGCTGGCAAGCGGAAGCGGCGGTCGAGTCGTCGCGCAAGCAGGTTGCCAGCCTGATTCACGCCGATCCCCGGGAAATCGTCTGGACCTCCGGCGCCACGGAATCGGATAACCTGGCAATCAAGGGGGCTGTTGCTGGTCGCCAGGATGCCCACATCGTAACGTCGAAAATCGAGCACAAGGCGGTTCTCGATACCTGCAAGTGGCTGGAGCAGCATGGCACAGACGTGACCTGGCTGGATCCCGCGCCGGATGGCACCATCAGCTGTCAGCAGGTGGTGGATGCGCTCAGGGACAATACCGTGCTGGTCAGCCTCATGCTGGTGAATAACGAACTGGGAACTATCACGGACATCGCGGCTATCGGCTCCGAGTTACGGCAGCGGGGCGTGCTGTTTCATGTCGATGCTGCTCAGGCGGCCGGCAAAATGGCGGTCGATGTTACGTCGATGCCCGTCGACCTGCTGGCACTCTCCGGGCACAAGGTGTACGGGCCCAAGGGGGTGGGCGCCCTTTATGTCAGGCGCTCTCCCAATGTTCGCATCGAGGCCCAGATCCATGGCGGCGGCCATGAGCGGGGGATGCGCTCCGGAACCCTGCCAACTCATCAGATTGTCGGAATGGGGAAGGCGTTTTCGATTGCCCAGTCCGGGCTTGAGGATGAAGTCCGAAAGCTGGAAACACTGCGCGAATCATTCCTGGCAGGTCTGGGGCCCCTAGAGGGTGTCAGTTTGAATGGGAGCGAGTCCCGGCGTGTGCCCGGCATTGTGAACCTGTCGTTCGACGGTGTTGAGGCGGAATCCCTGATGCTGGGGCTGCGGGATCTGGCGGTTTCCTCCGGATCGGCCTGTGCTTCGGCCACAATAGAACCCTCCTATGTGCTTCGTGGCATTGGCCTGAACGATGAGCAGGCCCATCGCGCACTGCGTTTTTCCTTTGGCCGCTTTACAACGGAAGAGGACGTCGCTTTTGCCAGCTCGCAAATTGTTGATGTTGTTAGCCGCCTCCGTGCAGTGCGGTAGGAAGTTTGCCCCGGACTGCGTATAATCGCAGGCCAGAATTTTTACCATAAACAAACTGGAGAAAGACCATGGCAACTGAGCGCACGCTCTCCATTATCAAGCCCGATGCGGTAGCAAAAAACGTGATCGGCGAAATTTACAGCCGTTTTGAAAAAGCCGGCCTGAGCATTGTTGCTGCCAAGATGATGCACCTGACCCAGGAGCAGGCAGAAGGGTTCTACGCAGAGCACAAAGAGCGCCCGTTCTTTAACGATCTGGTTGCCTTCATGACCTCTGGCCCGGTTGTTGTGCAGGCCCTGGAGGGCGAAGGCGCCGTCCTGAAGAACCGTGATCTGATGGGTGCGACCAACCCGAAGGAAGCTGAAGCTGGTACCATCCGTGCCGATTTCGCATCTTCCATCGATGCCAATGCCGTTCACGGCTCTGATTCCGCGGCTTCTGCCGAGCGCGAAATCGCTTATTTCTTTAATGACAACGAAATCTGCCCGCGGGGCTGATTAGTTGATCGGAGGCGACCGGGTGGTCGTCTCCGAATGGGTTATCTGATCGAGGTTATGAAATGACAGCGGCCGCTGAAAAAACCAATCTTCTGGGGATGCCGAAAGCAAAACTCGAAGCTTTCTTTGAATCCTTGGGGGAGAAGCGCTTTCGTGCCACTCAGGTTTTACAGTGGATTCATCAGCGTGGCGCTGATGACTTCGATCAAATGACCAATATGAGTAAGGCGTTACGGGAAAAGCTGAAAGAAGTCGCAGAAATCCGTGGCCCCGAAGTGGTTTACGACGAGACGTCCAAAGACGGCACCCGCAAGTGGGTGATGCGTATGGACAACGGCAACAGTGTTGAGACCGTTCTGATACCGGACGGGGAGCGTGGCACGCTTTGCGTTTCTTCCCAGATCGGTTGCAGTCTGGACTGTACTTTCTGTTCCACCGGCAAGCGAGGCTTTAACCGTAACCTCACGGCGGCGGAAGTCATTGGCCAGGTGTGGGTGGCCCGGAAAGCCTTCATGCCGTTTGAACCAGGCCCGGACCGGCCGATCACCAACGTTGTGATGATGGGCATGGGGGAACCTCTGCTCAACTTCGACAATGTTGTCGATGCCATGAACCTGATGATGGAAGATCTGGCCTATGGGATTTCCAAGCGTCGGGTAACCCTCAGTACCTCTGGCCTTGTTCCCGCGCTGGACCGCCTGTCGGAAGTTACCGATGTTTCACTGGCCATTTCGTTGCACGCCCCGAATGATGAACTGCGTAACAAGCTGGTTCCATTGAACAAAAAGTACCCGATTGCTGAGTTGCTGGCTGCCACCAAGCGGTACTTTGCCCGGTTACCGGACAAACGCAAGGTGACCATTGAGTACACTGTGATTGAGGGAATGAACGATCAGCCGGAACATGCGCGGGAGCTTGCGGTGTTGTTACGGGATCTGCCATGCAAGATCAATCTGATACCATTTAACCCGTTTCCGGAGAGTGATTTCCGCCGGCCGAGCATGAACGCCACCCGTCGGTTCCAGGCCGTTCTCAATGAGGCCGGCTATATCGCGACAATCAGAACCACCCGCGGTGATGACATCGATGCCGCATGTGGACAGCTTGTGGGAAGGGTTGAAGACAGAACACGCCGGAGCCAGCGGTACATCCAGGCTCAGCAGGTTAATTCCTGAGCCGGGAACCTGAAACAGCCCAATTGAGGAAGGGGAGACTGTGACAAACAAACCAGCAAACCGACGTTTCTCAGTGTTGGCCGTTATGCTGTGCACCCTGCTTGTCACAGGCTGTGTCACTACCACTGACAGTCGGTTCTCCCGGGAAGCAGATCGCCAGAAAGCTGTTGATAATTATGTAAAGCTTGCCACCGCCTACATCGGGCAAGGCAATCTTGAACGGGCCCGCCATCACCTCGACCGGGCCCTCAAGCTTGATGCGGACGACGCCAGCGCAAGGGCCGCGATGGGGCTCATATACAACGCTGAGGGCGAGCCCGAGCTGGCAGAACGGAATTTCAAAAAGTCCATCTCCGAGGATCCGGGGTACACACGCGCACGGGTCTATTATGGTGCTTTTCTCTTTGCTCAGGGGCGGATGGACGACGCCAGGGATCAGTTTCGCGCAGCTTCAAGGGATACCGGGTATGGCGATCGGGGCTCGGTGTTTTTTAACCTGGGTATGACTCAGGAGAGACTTGGTGAACTGGAAGCAGCGACTACTTCTTACCGGCGGGCGGTGGAGTTAATGAGAGGCGATGCACGTCCGCTTTTGGCGCTTGCCCGGGTGTCTGTCGAGGTGGGCAACTATGAAAGCGCCGCCGGATATTACTCAAGGCTGACGTCCATGATGCAGCGGAACCCACGCCTCGTCCATTCCGCAGAGAGTCTTTTCACCGGAATCCGCATTGCCCGTTATTTCAACAACGGTGACCAGGAAGGGAGTCTGGCGCTTCAGCTCAGAAACAATTTTCCGGAGTCAGTGGAATATCAACAATATAAGGTGCTGATTTCTAATGGCAACTGATGAGAATTCACAGCCAGCGATGAAAGAGCCCGTCGGGCGGCAGCTTCAGAAAGCAAGAGAAGCGTCCGGTTTAAGTGTCAGCGATGTGGCCGGGGCGCAGCATCTGCGACCGTCGGTGATCCAGGCTATCGAGTCCGGGGATTACAGCCAGATTGACAGTGAACTCTTTCTCAAAGGGTATGCCAGGACCTATGCAAAGCAGGTAGGGCTGGATGCCGACGCAGTGATAGCAGATCTTGACCAGGAACTGGAGCCGATCCGTCAGCAGCGTGAGCAGGAGCACGAGGCCAACCCGCTGGTGGACATTGAACGCCGCAGGCGCAGAAAACGTCAGCTCGCCAAGACCCTCTTTTTCCTGGTGATTCTGGGTATCGCCGGTTATCTGGCGTTTGCTTTCCTGATGCCGGAACCTGAAGCGGGCGGGGTACAGTCAGGGGCATCCGAAGCCGTCCAGGGCCAGGGCGAAAACGCCGAGGTGCCGGCGCTGGCAGAATCGACCGATGCCAATTCGGAAGTTCCCGCTGCAGATCAGGACGAAGTGCCGGCAGGCCCGGATTCCGGAGAAAGTATCGCCTCAGGGCAGTCAGTGTTGCCGGGCTCTGTTGCGGAACCAGGCGAACCGGGCACTTCAGAGGATCCGGATGTTGAGAATCTGGTCGCTGAGGACAGGTCCTCCGGGCCTCTGACGGAACAGATTCCGACGGTTGTAGAGACTCCGGATCCGGTTCTGGAAAACCGCTCCGGACTGGCGGAGGCCACTGACATTGTCCGGCTTCAGATCAGTTTCATCGATGACTGCTGGGTTCAGGTAAGTGATGCGACCGGGAACCTGCTGGTGAATTCCCTTCTGCGTGACGGAGACGAGATTGACGTTTCCGGTCAGGCACCGCTCAGGGTTGTCATCGGTGCCGTTGATGCCGTTGGATCCATCCGTTTCCAGGGTGAACCGCTGGATCTGGGTGACTATCGT
Source organism: Marinobacter sp. Arc7-DN-1 (assembly GCF_003441595.1). Lineage (NCBI taxonomy): Bacteria > Pseudomonadati > Pseudomonadota > Gammaproteobacteria > Pseudomonadales > Marinobacteraceae > Marinobacter > Marinobacter sp. Arc7-DN-1. The sequence continues at coordinate 158,707 of NZ_CP031848.1, forward strand.
GCCGTCAACAACCGGTCAGAGTTTTCCCTGACAATCTGAAATTTGATCACATTTTCCATATCGGTCAGTAAGACATGAAACAGGATTCCCCGATTATCAGACGCAAATCCCGCCAGATCATGGTGGGCAATGTTCCTGTGGGTGGTGATGCCCCGATAGCGGTGCAGAGCATGACCAACACCAACACCTGTGATGTCGAGGCCACGGTTGGCCAGATCCGGGCGTTGCAGGAGGCCGGTGCAGATATTGTAAGGGTCTCGGTGCCGTCCATGGACGCCGCTGAGGCGTTCGGCAAGATTCGTGAGCAGGTATCGCTGCCATTGGTGGCCGACATCCACTTCGATTACAAGATCGCGTTGCGAGTTGCGGAGCTTGGCGTGGATTGCCTGCGTATCAACCCGGGCAATATCGGTCGTGATGATCGTGTCAGTGCAGTTATCAGCGCGGCCCGGGACGGAAATATTCCGATCCGTATCGGTGTGAACGCCGGCTCCCTTGAGAAATCCCTTCAGCGCAAATACGGAGAGCCGACGCCCGACGCCCTGGTGGAATCCGCCATGCGCCACATTGATATCCTGGATCGTCACGATTTCCAGGATTACAAGGTCAGCCTGAAAGCGTCGGAAGTGTTCATGACGGTGGCGGCTTACCGCAAGATCGCGTCCCAGATTGAGCAGCCACTTCATCTGGGCATCACCGAGGCAGGCGGTTTCCGTTCAGGAACGGTAAAATCCTCCATCGGCCTCGGTATGCTGCTGATGGATGGCATCGGCGACACCATCCGCGTGTCACTGGCGGCTGACCCGGTTCAGGAAATCAAGGTTGGTTTTGATATTCTCAAAAGCCTCCGTCTGCGTAGCCGGGGCATCAACTTTATTGCCTGTCCCAGTTGTTCCCGCCAGAACTTTGATGTGATTCAGACCATGAACGATCTGGAGGCGCGACTTGAGGATGTAAACACGTCACTGGATGTGGCAATTATCGGCTGTATTGTTAACGGCCCCGGAGAGGCCAAGGTAGCCGATATCGGCCTGACCGGCGGCAGCCCGAAAAACCTGTTTTACATGGCGGGCAAGCCCAGCCAGAAGCTGGAGAACGCCACACTGACTGACGATCTGGAACGTCTGATTCGTGAAGAAGTGGCACGTCGCAAGGAGCAGGAAGAGTCGATTATTGCCCGTTCCGACCACTGATCCGTTTCCGTTTTCAGGCACCACCATCCAGACAGAGTTAAGGGTTTAAATTGGCTAAGATTCAGGCGGTTCGCGGGATGAACGATATCCTGCCGGAACAGACACCCGTATGGCAGTTTGTGGAATCCACGGTACGTAAGGTGTTGGCCCAGTATGGCTATCAGGAAATCCGCATGCCTATCGTTGAGCAGACGGACCTGTTCAAGCGATCGATCGGTGAAGTGACGGACATTGTCGAAAAGGAAATGTACACCTTTGAGGACCGCAACGGGGATAGTCTGACTTTGCGCCCCGAGGGCACAGCCGGTTGTGTGCGGGCGGCGGAAGAACATGGTCTGCTGTTTAACCAGACCCGGCGGCTCTGGTACACCGGCCCCATGTTCCGGCACGAGCGGCCACAGAAAGGCCGGTATCGCCAGTTCCACCAGATTGGCGTGGAATGCTTTGGTATGAGCGGTCCGGATATTGATGCCGAGTTGCTGATTCTGACGGCCAGGCTGTGGAAAGAACTGGGTCTTGCCGGGCACACCCGCCTCGAGATCAATTCCATTGGCACTTCCGAATCCCGCAGGGTCTATCGTTCGGCACTGGTGGACTACCTTGGTCAGTTCAAGGCTGAACTGGATGCGGACAGCCAGCGGCGGCTGGACACCAATCCGCTGCGTATTCTCGACAGCAAGGATCCGGCCACCCGCAAGATCCTTGAAGGTGCGCCAAGCCTGGACGATTTCCTGGATGACGAATCCCGGGATCACTTTGAGCGCCTGAAAGCGTTACTGGGTGCAGCGGGTGTCCGCTATTCCGTTAATCCTGCGCTGGTTCGGGGCCTCGATTACTATGGCAAGACAGTGTTCGAATGGATTACCGACAGCCTTGGCGCCCAGGGCACCGTGTGTGCCGGGGGCCGGTATGATGGTCTGGTTGAGCAGCTTGGCGGAAAAGCAACCGTTGCGGTTGGCTTTGCAATGGGCCTCGAGCGGCTTATTCTCCTCCTTGAAACGCTGGATCTGGTTCCCGGTTACGTGAACAGCGACGCGGATGTCTACGTTACGGCAATGGGTGACGGGGTGCTGGCGCCGGCATTGGCGCTCGCTGAAAATCTGCGAGCGGCGTTGCCAGACAGGGTGATTGTTTCCCATTGCGGCGGCGGCAGCTTCAAGAGCCAGATGAAAAAAGCCGATCGCAGTGGTGCGAAATACACGGTGATTCTCGGGGAGAACGAGATTGCCAACGGCACCGCCGGGCTGAAGCCCATGCGGGCCGATGAACCCCAGACCGAGATTGCCCAGGACGAACTTGCCTCAGCACTGGCGAAGGCCCTGGCCAACTGAATCTGATAAAAAATCCACGATATAAAAGCAAAAAATACGACTACAGGAGTCCCCATGGCTGAGATGCGCACCGAAGAAGAACAGATCCAGGCGATCAAGGACTGGTGGAAGAGAAATGGCAGCTCACTGCTTCTCGGTATCGGTGCCGCACTGGCCATCGTGTTTGGCTGGCAGGCCTGGCAAAACTACCAGGCGCAGCAACGGACCGAAGCGGCTAACCAGTTTGCCAACCTCCTCAATGCCTTCAGCAACCAGGCCGATGAAACCAGCGGTGAAACTGTTGCCTTCGTGGCAAAAACACTGCGGGAAGACTACTCGGATAGCGCCTATGCGGTATATGGCAATCTGATTCTTGCCCGCCAGCAGCTGATGGAAGCAGCGGATGCTCAGGCGGCCATAGATTCTCTCAAATGGGCACTGGAGAAGACCGGCGAAAACAAGGCTCTGGCGTTGGTTGTCCGGAATCGTCTTGCCCGGGCCCAGTTTTCTGCCGGCCAGTACGATGAAGCCCTTTCAACAATTGATGCCGCAGGCAGTGCCGACGCTTTCGACGCCATGTATTCCGAACTTCGCGGTGATATTCTTCTGGCGCAGGGCAACCGCGAGGGGGCTCGAGAGGCCTATCTTGCTGCCCGCGAACAGAACCAGCAGGGACGGAGCGGTGTATTGGAAATGAAACTGGCTGACCTTGGTGTCGGGGAGGACGCCTGATGCCGGATTTTCGCAACAGGTTGTTGAGTCGCGCACTGCTCATTGGGCTGATGATTTTCGCCGGGCTGTCCGGTTGCAGCACCACCGATACCTTTGAGCAGCCCGTTCCGGTGCCCGACATTGAAGCGTCCGCCGAGTTTAAAAAGGTTTGGAGCATGTCGGTCGGGGACGGACATGATGGCGATTTTCTCTACCTTGCGCCCCTCAACGCGGGTGACAGGATTTTCGCCGCCGCGGCAGACGGCGAGCTTTACGCTGTTGACCCCGAATCCGGCAGCGTAATCTGGGAAACCGAGTTTGATGATCGGGTTTTTTCCGGCCTCGGGGGCGACGGTGAACACCTTTACCTCACCACTCAGAATGCTGAACTGGTTGCGCTTTCCCGAGAGGATGGCTCTGAAGTCTGGCGGCAGTCACTGCCGACTGAAGTGCTCTCTGCACCCCAGTCAAACGGTTCACTGGTGGTTGCCCAGACAATTAGTGGCCAGGTGCTGGGTTTCAATGCCGCGGATGGGGAAAAGCGCTGGCAGTATGATGGCTCGGTTCCCGTGCTTTCGATCAGGGCGGCCGCAGCACCCCTGGTGGGTGGTGATGTCGTCATCGCTTCATTTGCCAACGGCAAGCTGATGGCGCTGGCTGCGGACTCGGGCCAGCCTCTGTGGCAATATGAGGTCGGTCAGCCGAAGGGGCGTACCGAGCTTGAGCGACTGGTTGATGTAGCGGGCCAGCCATTAGTGATCGAAACAGCCGTGTTGGTGGTAGGCTACCAGGGTAAGCTTGCGCTGGTTGATATCCGCACAGGGCAGGAAATCTGGAGCCGCGAAGCATCCAGCCTATACTCGCCCATGATAGCCGGGGGTGACATATACCTCGCATCGGCAAATGGCGAACTGGTTGCCCTTCGCGGCTCTGACCGGAAGGAACTCTGGATGCAGGATCGTCTGGCGTGGCGCCAGCTGACTCAGCCAATGGTCTACGAAGGCTATCTGGTGGTCGGTGACTATGAAGGCTATCTGCACGTCCTCGATCGTGAAGACGGCAGCCTGGTCGGGCAGCTTGAGTTCGATGATGAGGGTATCCGCGTACCGGCCCAGCGGCTAGCCAATGGTAACCTGCTGGTTTTTGGCAACAGCGGAAAGATGGCCGTATTCCAGGTTCAGCCGCAGGATTAATTACCCATTATGACCCCAGTAATTGCCCTTGTCGGACGTCCCAACGTTGGCAAATCGACTTTGTTCAACCAGATGACCCGCTCCAGGGATGCCCTGGTTGCGGACTTCCCCGGCCTCACCCGGGACCGCAAATACGGTGAGGGCAGCTACGAGGGCCAGCGTTTCATTGTGATTGATACCGGCGGTCTCACGGGAGACGAGCAGGGTCTTGATCTCGAGATGGCACGGCAGTCCATGCAGGCCGTGGAAGAGGCCGACATTGTTCTGTTTCTGGTGGATGGCCGTGCCGGGCTGACAGCGGGCGATGAACTCATTGCAGATCATATGCGCCGTTCTGGTAAGCAGGCTCACCTGGTCGTGAACAAGACCGATGGTCAGAACCCGGACATTGCGGCAGCCGATTTTTACAGCCTGGGCTTCGCATCCACCTTCCTGATAGCTGCCTCCCATAACCGGGGTATCCGGTCAATGCTGGAGATTCTCTTGCCCTCCGAGGAAGATCGGGCAGAAGAGGACCGGGCAGATCGATATCCGGGTATTCGCATTGGCGTGGTGGGGCGCCCGAATGTGGGCAAGTCGACCCTTGTGAACCGCATGCTTGGCGAGGATCGGGTGGTCGTTTTCGACATGCCGGGCACAACCCGTGACAGCGTGTACGTCCCCTACGAGCGCCAGGGCAAACAGTACACGCTGATTGACACCGCCGGTGTTCGCCGTCGCAAGAATGTCAGCGAAGTGGTCGAGAAGTTTTCAATTATCAAAACGCTGCAAGCGATTGATGATGCCCACGTAGTGATTCTGGTGATTGATGCCCGGCAGGGACTGGTGGATCAGGATTTGCACCTGATCGGCTTTGTTCTGGATGCGGGCCGCTCACTGGTCATCGCTGTGAACAAATGGGACGGTATGGACCCCGAAGACCGGGCCAGGGTGAAGGAGCAGGTTAAGCGCCGCCTCGATTTTCTCGATTACGCCGACAAGCACTATATCTCCGCGCTTCACGGATCCGGCGTTGGCGTTATGTATGAATCGGTCGAGGCCTGCTACGACTCTGCCATGGCCAAGTGGCCGACCAATCGCCTGACCGCACTATTGCAGGACGCCGTTGCCCAGCATCAGCCACCGATGGTGCAGGGGCGGCGAATCAAACTCCGTTACGCCCACCAGGGTGGCTCGAATCCGCCGGTCGTTGTTGTTCATGGCAATCAGGTGGACGCGCTGCCAGGCGCTTACAAGCGGTATCTGGAAAACACCTTCCGCAAGGTGCTGAACGTTACCGGATCGCCCATCCGGTTTCAATTCCGGGCCGGGGAAAACCCGTTTGCCAGCAAGGTTGATCGGCTGACGCCGCGCCAGAAGGTGAAAAAGGATAACGACCAGAAACAGGGGCCCAGCCCGAAGAAAAAGCGCCAGAAGAGTCTCAAGCGCTGATTCCGGGGTATAGCCTCAGCTTCCGTTGAGCCCCGCGTTTTCAACCTGTTTTGCCTGGACCGCAGTGAGTGCGATGGTAAAGACGATGTCTTCGACCAGCGCACCCCTGGAGAGATCGTTGACCGGTTTCCGGAGGCCCTGCAGCATCGGGCCGATACTGACGACATTGGCGCTGCGCTGAACCGCTTTATAGGTGGTGTTCCCGGTGTTCAGATCCGGGAATACAAACACCGTGGCCTTGCCCGCCACTTTGCTGTCAGGTGCTTTGCTTCTGGCGACACTCTCTATCGCTGCGGCGTCGTACTGCAAGGGTCCGTCAATCAGCAGATCCGGCCTGCGCTGGCGGGCAATCCGGGTGGCTTCTCTTACCTTGTCGACGTCCTGACCGCTTCCTGATTCACCGGTACTGTAGCTGATCATCGCAACCAGAGGCTCAATGCCGAAGGCTTCGGCGGATTCGGCGCTCTGGATGGCAATATCTGCCAACTCCTCGGCGTTCGGGTCCGGGTTGATGGCGCAGTCCCCGTAAACCACCACCTGTTGCGGAAGCAACATGAAAAACACGGATGACACGACTTTCGCGTGGTCGTGGGTCTTGATCAGCTGCAGGGCAGGGCGAACGGTGTTGGCGGTGGTGTGAATGGCGCCTGACACCAACCCATCGGCTTCATCCAGAGCCACCATCATGGTGCCCAGGACAACGTTGTCCTCGAGCATGGCTTCGGCCATGTCCGGGGTAAGGCCCTTGTGTTTGCGCAGTTCCACCATCGGCCCGATATAGCGCTCACGTACTTCGGAAGGATTGATGATCTCGATATCTTCCGGCAGCTCCTGATCCTGGGAAGCGGCAACCCGACGAATCTCGGACGCGTTCCCAATCAGGGCACACCGGGCCAGCTTGCGCTGGTGACAGATGATGGCCGCCTGAACGGTTCGTGGTTCGCTGCCCTCCGGCAGGACAATTCGTTTATTGGCAGCGCGGGCGCGTTCTGAAAGCTGATACCGGAAAGCCGGGGGAGAAAGCCGGCTCTGGCGTTCGACCTTGAGGTGCTGCTGCAGCCAGTCTGTGTCTATTCGGGTCGCAACCGCTTCCATGGCCTTTTCGATGCGGTCCGGATCATCGATGGGGATAGCGGAAGACAGGTTAGCCAGCATGTGGGCTGTCTCGTAGGTGTTGGCATCGGAACCGAGAACCGGCAGGCCGGTATCCAGGGCCCGGTGGCACAGATCTATCACCCGTTGGTCCGGCATGAATCCGCCGGTGAGCATCAATCCCGCCAGTGGAACACCATTTAGCGCGGCAACTGCTGTTGTGACCACAATGTCTTCACGGTCTCCCGGCGTTACCATTAACGTGCCTGGCCTCAGTGTTTCTGTCATGTTCCGGATGCTTCTTGCACACACCGAAACCTTCTGAACCCGCCGGGAGTGCATCTGGCCTTCGTTCAGCACGGGTAGCCCGAGCTCCCGGGCGATATCGGACACTCGTGGCGCGAGAAGCTCCGGCTGCCAGGGTATCTCCGCGATCAGTCGAAACCGGCCTTCGAGGAACACCTTACAGCTGGCCCGGTAATCGATGGCCGTCGTGCATGGGTGACTGGTATTGGAACGGGGTTCAAGGCCGGACTGCTCCGGCTCGCCGACCTTGTTCAGGATCACCCCGATGACATCGGGATCGCTCGGGCTGGCGAAGAGGCGTGCGGCGAAGTCCAGCTCCTCATCCATCTGGCGTGCGTCAAGGGTTTTCGTGGTGCTGACAAGGATGACGTCTGAGCCCAGATTCCGGGCAACCTCCACATTGAGCCGTGCGATATAGGCCTCACTGCGATCGGGTACCAGCCCTTCGATAATCACCACATCCACCTTTTTGGCGACCTTCTGGTACTCGCCCACCACTGTCTCGAGCAGGAAATCGGATTTGCCCCGGTTGAGCAGTTGCTGGGCTTGCTTTAAAGGAATCGGGTCCGGTGGATTCAGGTGACTGCTGGTCCGGACAAAGGCCGTCGATGAATCCTGGCCGTCGTTATGCATGGATTCAGCACGGTGGACGGACTGGCAGAAGGGTTTATAGAAACCGACACTCACGCCAACCCGTTCAAGGGCGCGTAACAGCCCGAGGCAAACGGAGGTCAGGCCGGACTCCATGGAGGTTGGTGCAACAAAGAGACTTTTTGCCATTATCGTGTTCCTGGTAACGCGTGGTGGTCAGGCCGGATCTGCCGCGCCGGCAAGCCGTGAGGCCTCCCGCGCAATAACCAGCTCCTCGTTGGTGGGAATCACCAGAACCGGGAACCGGGAACCGGCACTTTCAATCCGGCCGTCGCTGAATTCACCATGGTGTTTGTTAAGATCCTCGCTGAGCTCAAAACCCATGAGGTGCAAATGGCTGATGGTGTCCTGCCTCACCCGGGCACTGTTCTCGCCGATGCCGCCCGTGAAAACCAGGGCGTCCAGTTGCCTGAGCGATGCCATCATGGCACCAATGTATCTGGCCAGACGGAAGCAGAAAACATCAATCGCTGTTTTAGAGGGTTCATGGCCGTGGTCGGCGAGCTCGCATAATGAGCGCATATCATTGGTCTGCCCGGACAGGCCCAGCAGGCCGCTTTCCTGGTTCAAAACCCGATGAACCTCGTCGCCGGGAATGCCCTTACTACCGAGAAAATCAAACAGGCCCGGGTCGATATCTCCGCTCCGGGTGCCCATCACCAGGCCTTCCAGAGGTGTCAACCCCATGCTGGTATCCACGCTGATGCCGTCGCGGATGGCGGCAATGCTGCAACCGTTGCCCAGATGAGCAGAAATGATGGACGTGGTTGCCGGTGTCCTGCCCAACAAGCGGGCGGCTTCGACGGCCATAAAGGCGTGGCTGGTGCCGTGAAATCCGTAGCGGCGTACGCCCCAGTCCTGATACCAGGCTTTCGGAAGGGCGTACAGGAACGCATGTCTTGGCAGGGTCTGGTGAAAGGCGGTGTCGAAAACCGCCGCCTGGGGGACACCGGGAAACAGCGCGAGGGTTGCCCGGATACCCGAAAGATTGACCGGGTTGTGCAGGGGAGCCAGTCCGGCGCACTCTTCAATGGCGCTGACAACGTCCTCGTCGATAAGGACCGCTTCGCGAAAGGTTTCTCCACCATGAACCACCCGATGGCCGATGGCCGCGGGCACGGATGTTATCAACTGACGGTCCCGGAATGCACTGACCATTGCCTCAAGTGCCGCATCATGCGATGTGCCCGGCTTCAGGGGAATGGTGTCCTTATCGCCAGCAATGCGTGCAAAGGCATCGTTCTGATTAAGACGCTCTGCCAGAGCCGACGCCAGTTTACGGTGTTGGCCGTCAAACAGTGCAAGTTTCAGCGATGAGCTGCCGCAATTGACGACAAGTATGGTGTCTTCCATGGAGTTGAGGTTCCGGCGGTTTTTAATCTATACCCGATGATTGTTGGTGAGCCAGGCGTCAAACTCCGGGGCTGGCAGGGGGCGGCTGTAGAAATACCCCTGGGAGAAGTCGCAGTTTTCCTTTTTCAGGAAATGGGTCTGTGCTTCTTCTTCCACCCCTTCAGCGATGACCCGCAGGCCCAGGCTATGGGCCATGTTGATGATCGCCCGGACAAGGGAGGCATCGTCAGGCTCCTTCATGACATCCTGGACAAAGGATTTGTCAATTTTCAGGGTATCAAACGGATAGCTTTTCAGATAGCTGAGCGCGGAGTAGCCGGTACCAAAATCGTCGACCGACAAGCGAATGCCGGCTTTGTCGAGCTGGCGCAGGATTTCCGCTGTCTCGATGGAGTTGTCCAGGATCAGGCGTTCGGTAATTTCCAGTTCCAGCTGTTCCGGCGCCAGGCCGCTGGCTGAGAGCGCATGCATTACGGTCTCGGTAAATCCGGGATCCCGGAACTGGCGGGGGGAGACATTGACGGAGATACCGATGTCCTTACCGGTAGACTGTTTCCAACCCATTGCCGCCCGGCAGGCCTCCTCGAGAACCCACTCGCCGATGGGCGTGATCAGGCCGGTTTCCTCCGCCAACGGGATGAAACGATCCGGCATCACCATGCCCATGGCGGGATTATTCCAGCGCAGCAGCGCTTCGACAGCAAAAAGGTTGCCGGAATTCGTATTCACGATGGGCTGGAAGTAGAGCTCGAATTCCTTTAGCTCCAGGGCACGCCGCATACTGGATTCCATCTTCAGACGCTCGTGGGACACCTCGGTCATTTCCGGGGCAAAATGGGCGTAGGAGCTCTTGCCCTTGTGCTTGGCCTGGTACATGGCGGCATCGGCGTGCTGAAGCAGGGTGCCACTGTTGTCGGAGTCTGTCGGGAAGATCGCAATCCCGATACTCGTAGTTACGAATACTTCCTGACCATTCAGTATGTAGGGTGGTGCGAACGTCTTGAGAATACGTTCTGCAACCTGAGATGAGGCCTCCGGGCCGGTCAAACCAGGCAGTATGACAAGAAACTCATCGCCACCGAGTCGGGCAACCGTACTGGTGCCCCGCAGGCAGCTGGAGATCCGGCGTGCCGCTTCAATCAGTAGATTGTCGCCGGCGTCGTGGCCAAGGGTGTCGTTGATGTGCTTGAAGTTGTCCAGGTCCAGGAACATCACACCCACCAGGGTGCTCTCGCGTCGAGCCTGGGCCAGCGCCAGCTTCAGGCGATCCAGGGCCAGCATCCGGTTGGGCAGGCCGGTCAGGATGTCGTAGTTGGCCTGGCGCAGCAGTTGCTGCTCATACCGTTTTCTGATGCTGATGTCTTCGCCGAGGATCAGGTAGCCGGTCGTGCCGCCTGACTCATCCTTGATGGGGGTAACAATCAGCTGTTCCCAGAATCGTTCGCCGTTGCGCCGAACGCTGTTTATTTCCCCCTGCCACACTCCGACACGTTGCACCTGCAGTCGAATGGACTGCCACAGGTGCCGGTTTTGCCGGTTTTCAATATCGTTCTCACCCAGTGCGCCGGGATGCTTGCCGAGAATGGATCGGGCTTCGTAACCGGTCAGTTGGGTGAATTTCTGGTTGGCAAATTCAATACGCCACTGCCGGTCACAGATCAGAACGGAGGAAGGGCTTTGTTCAATGGCCTTGGAAAATTTTCGGATTTCAGCCGCATCTTTTTGCTGCCGTTCCATATCCACGTTGAGACGTTCGCGCATCTGATTGATGGCATCGGTAACCCGCCCGAGCTCATCATGACGGTTTGCTGGGGTGTTCGGCCGGTCAAGAGTGAGAGGTTTCGAGGTGGTTTTCAGTGAAAAGTCGCGGGCATAGTTGGCCATCGTTGTCAGGTGGCGTACCACGAAATGCTGGAAGATCCAGATAATCAGTATGGAAACAAAGAAGGTTTTCAGGAACTGAGTGAACAGGATGACCCCTACTTTGCGCTGCAGCTCATCGTAGACCGGGTCAAGGCCCGCTGTGACGGTAAGCTCGCCCAGTTTGAACATTTCATCGCCCTGGTGAGCCAGGCTGAAACTGTGGGACGTGGTTTTTGCTCCCCGGGGAATGTCACCCATTATCAGCTCGGAATCCGGTTCGATCCGCAGTCGCAGGTGGATCACGTAGGGGAGGCTGAGAATGCCTTCCATCTGGGTCTGCAGCAGTTTTTGGTCCAGGGCCCACAGACTCCGCGCCAGGCTGGATGCATAACCGGATTCGATGATTTGCATACGGTTGTCAATCTGGGAAAGTTCCTTGCGGTAATCGGAATAGATCTGCAGGGCTGAAGCGACCAGGGTGAAGGCGGAGCTGAACAAAAGAATCCAGGCCAGCAGCCTGAAGGACAGGGGAGAGCCTGTGCGAAAACGTTGGAGACGCGTCGACAGTTTTGGCATGTCGTAAACTTCAGCCACCCAAACCGGTTAGGAGATCGGAGAATTACCTTTGATTGCGACTATAGCAGCAGTTTCTTTCGAATGCCTTGCAAATGCAGGAAAAATGGGGAGAAATTTGTTGTGATTCAGTACTAAAGCGTACACAACCTGAAAGTACTCTGTTGACCTGGATCAATAACATGCAGGCGTACCGGGCGTAATCTGAGTTTAATCAAGTTTACTGCAGGAAGGAGAAGAAAAATGTATATGGACGCCGTTGTTATCGCAGGTATTGCGACTGTATTGCTGGTGGTTGGGTTTTTCGTTGGTGTTGGCATCTTCGTGATGAGGGATCAGAAGGCGCACGGACATGAGGGCAGAAAAGAAGGCGAGCACGGCCAGAAACCGGTTTGACCTTGCCGGGCAAGTAAGAGCTGCCGGAGCATCAGGTTAGGAAAATTGGCGTCCCCTAGGGGGTTCGAACCCCTGTTGCCGCCGTGAAAGGGCGGAGTCCTAGGCCACTAGACGAAGGGGACGCAACGTTTTCAATACCTTGCCTCGTCGAGGTGGCGCGTATATTAAGTAAGGCTCCGGGGAGTGTCAACGCCTTTTTTTGAAAAGTTACGGGCGTTGACTGGTGAAATGCCCCAGCTGAAGGCCGCGGCCGGCAGCTGTGAGGCGTCGGTCCATACGCGGGCTACTGTCACCTTGCCGCCCCCGGATTAACGGAATGGGCCAGCGCCTTCTCCAGTTCGGGATACTGGAACTGGAATCCTGCCTTGGTGAGTCTTGCCGGAATGGCCTGCTGGCCGGTCAGGAGGAGACGCGCCATTTCCCCCAGTGCGACCTTGAGCACCGGTGCCGGTGCGGGCAACAGAGCGGGGCGGTGCAGAACCTTGCCGAGGCAACGGGTGAATTCGGCGTTGGTCACCGGGTTGGGGCTGACCACGTTGAACGGTCCTGAAGCGCTGGTGTTCTCGACCATCCAGATCAGGGCTTCGACAACGTCGTCCCGGTGGACCCATGGCATATACTGCGTGCCACTGCCCAGCCGGCCACCGAGGCCAAGTTTGAAGGGCAGAATCATGCGCTCCAGAAAGCCGCCTCCGGGGCCGGCCACGACACCTGTTCGCGACAGGCACACTCTTACGCCGTTGTCGGCAAGGCGGAGCGCGGCATTTTCCCAGTCCCGGCAAAGGCGGTGGGTAAACTCATCATGTGGGTTGGTCTCTTCCGTTACCATGGCCGGGCCCTGGTCTCCATAAAAACCGACCGCCGAGCCCGAGACCATGACCTCGGGAGCCTGTTTCCAGCTGCGTATCACGTCAACGAGTGTTTCGGTGACATTGATCCGGCTGTCCCGGAGTTGCTGTTTGCGAGCTTTGGACCAGCGTTTGTCAGCAATGCCTTCACCAGCCAGGTTGATGACGGAATCGAACCCGGGGTGGGAACGGAGTTGTTGCAAATCACGGACGGCTTCAACCCGGCCGCAGCAGGCCTTGACGGTTTCTGACGGTTGCCGGCTGAAAACGGTCAGTTCATGGCCGCGCGCCAGCAGTTCACGGCACAGTACGTGCCCGATAAATCCGGTACCGCCGGTAATCAGAATCCTCTTTGTCATGATGTTCCCTCCCGTCGCGGTCTGGTCGACACGCGTGCTTTCCAAGCGTCCGGTTCAGGACGGTGTCTGTTCCAGTTCAAGCATAACAGCATCCCGGATGGCCTGTCCGAGAAGTGGATTTTCGCCGATCGGCGGCGCCAGGTGGATGTTGGTGCCATGGGCGCGCTCGAGTTCTTCGATCATCGCGGGAACATCCTTGCGCAGATGGCGCCCGGCCGCCAGGAACAGGGGAACGATGGTAAAGCTTTTGGCCCCTTCCGCGACTCCTTCTGCAATGACAGTGTCCATGGATGGATCGGCCAGTTCCATGTAGGCAATCCGGGCATTATCGACAGCCTTGAGTGTGGGTCCGGCAAGCTGTTCGAAGGTTTCACACCAGCGCTTGTCACTGCTTCCGTGTGCCAACAGAATAATGCGGGGGCTGTTCATTGCCTCTCCTGAGTGGTCAGTTTGATGGGGCCTGTCGTAAGTCCGGAGCGTCAGCCCCGGAAGCGGGTATAACAGAATCTAAAGTAACAGGGTGACACAGAATGTTCGATTGGAAAGAGATTCTGGATTTCTGGTTTGGTGAACTGGATGAGCACGGGTTGCCAGACAGTGACCACAGAAACAAATGGTTCCGGTCAGACCGTAGGTTCGATCAGGAGATCCGCCGCCGCTTTCTTTCCCTGGTGCTGTTCGCTTCGGAGCAGGGGCTGGAGCATTGGCGGCGGGAAGCCGGTGGCATACTGGCAGAGATTCTGCTGCTTGATCAGTTTTCCAGAAACATCTTCCGGGGCGGCGCTATGGCATTTGATCAGGATCGGCAGGCCCGGAAACTCTGCAGGCAGGCCATGCGGAAGGGGCAGGATATGCTGCTTCCTCCGGTTCAGAGGGCTTTCCTATATATGCCCCTGCAGCACTCCGAGCGTAAGGAAGACCAGGACACATCTGTGGAATGCTACGAGCAGCTTGCCCGGAGTACCCAGGGGCTCCTGGCAGATTTTATGGGTAGCTTTCTTCAGTCCGCCCGGGATCACCGCGACATTACCATCAGGTTTGGCCGTTTCCCACACCGGAACAAGGCTCTGGGGCGTGCGTCTACGGCAGAAGAAGAGGTTTACTTACAGATTGGCCGGCGATTTGGCCAATAGAGCTGCTTTTTGTCAGCCCTGATTGGCCAGATGACGGAATTGGCGGCTTCCTTAAGGTTTTGTATGAAAAATGTACATTCTGACGGGGTTGGCTATTTTGCCTGATAGAATACGCAACACTTACTTTGAACCGGGTGCGCGGCGTTTCGCCGCCACCTGCACGTATTCTATCGGGGATTTGTGATGGTGAACTCGCGGCGTTCCCTGCCCGCCGGGCTTTTTGCGGCCGTATGGGCTGTGCTTCCTGTTTCATCGTTTGCTGCTTCTCTCGACGATAAGCTGCTGGACCAATTGAGTGGCGCAGCCCCAAAGCTCGACAGGACTGTGCTCAAGACGGCGTTTAAGGCATCACGCTGTGCTGTTTCCAGTGGTGTCGAGATGCCACAGCGGCTGGCGGTTATCGATTTTTCGTTACCCTCCAGTGAAGAGCGGTTGTGGATTTTTGATCTGGAGAAAGGCGAGCTGCTGCTCCGGGATCTTGTGGCCCATGGTAAGAATTCCGGGAATTTCGAGCCGACCGAGTTCTCCAACGTCGAAGGCAGCCATCAGTCCAGTATCGGTCTCTTTCAGGCGCGAGAGTCCTACTACGGAAAACATGGATATGCCGTCCGGCTTGATGGACTTGAACCTGGCATCAACGATCACGCCCGGCAGCGCGCGATTGTAATTCACGGTGCGGACTATGTGAGTGACAGCTGGGTCAGCAAATACGGCCGGATAGGCCGAAGCCACGGTTGCCCTGCGGTGGACAATCAGGCCATCCGCCAGGTGGTTGATAATCTCAAGGGTGGTCAGCTTGTTTTCAAGTACTATCCCGATCAGGAGTGGCTGCACAGTTCAGGTTTCCTCAAGTGCGACAACACAACTCTGGCGGGAAAAAACCTGGAAAAAAGTGGTTGACGGCGCCGGTTGGATCCGTAGAATACGCCTCCGTTGTCGGTAACAGCCGATCAGCATTGCGGGAATAGCTCAGTTGGTAGAGCACAACCTTGCCAAGGTTGGGGTCGCGAGTTCGAATCTCGTTTCCCGCTCCAGATTCAGAAAACCCGGTCTTGAAAAAGGCCGGGTTTTTTCGTATTCAACCACCACAAACCCGGCGCCATGGCTCGTGGTCAGGTATACTCGGCAGCCTGTTTCATATCCTGATTCTGTGGGGGAGGCATGTCCGCCATGAAGGTACATTCACTGTTTATATACCCCGTCAAGTCCCTGTCCGGCATTGAGGTAAGCAGCTTTGACACTGATGATTTCGGCCCGGTCGCCGACAGACGCTGGATGATTGTCGACGATGACCGCCGTTTTGTGACCCAGAGGGAGCATCCGGAGCTGGCGCTGGTTGCTACCGCGCTGGAGGGTGGCAATGTGGTTGTCGACATTCCGGGTGAGGGTGCGTTTCCCCTGATGGCTATTGATGAGACAGATGCGGCCGGCGCAGAGGTTCGGGTCCTGGTCTGGCGTGACTGGGTCAAGGCCGTTATGGGACAGCCTGAAGCCGGCGAGGCGTTAAGCCGGTTCTGCGGCAAGTCTCTCCGGTTTGTCTATATGCCGGACAGTTCATTTCGCCGTGTTGATGCCGGACGGGTGGATGAATACCGGCGTGTAGGCTTTGCTGACGGTTTTCCGTTCCTGATTACCAATACCGCTTCGCTGATGGAGCTGAACGGGCGCCTCGATGCTCCGGTAGAGATGCGCAGGTTCCGGCCCAACATCGTGGTGGAGGGTGCGCAGCCCTGGGATGAGGACAGCTGGCAGCAGCTGACCATTGGCAACAACCGTCTGAGTGTTGTGAAGCCCTGTTCCCGCTGTGTGGTGACCACCGTGGATCCCGCAACGGGCAAAAAGGACGCCGCCTTGCAGCCGCTCAGAACCCTGTCAGGCTATCGCAGGACGCCGGACGGCGTGATCTTCGGCCAGAACGCCATTCATGAATCACCGGGAAGTATCCGGGTTGGTGATCCTGTTACCATCAACAAATCGGAGTCAAAATAAACGTGCCTTTGTTAACGCTGGACTCAGTCTCCCTGGCTTTTGGAATGCACCCGCTGCTGGACCAGGCATCGCTGGTAATCGACGCCGGAGAGCGTGTGTGCCTGTTGGGACGCAATGGCGAAGGCAAGTCGACCCTGCTCAGGATTGTCACTGGGGAAGTGGTGCCTGATGGCGGGGTGGTGCGCCTGGACGACGGCGCAGTGCTTGCAGTGCTGCCGCAGAACCTGCCATCGGAGGATTCCCGCACAGCCTATGAAGTGGTTGCCGGTGCGTTTCCGGAAACCGGAACCTTGCTGGCGGAATTCCATCAGCTTTCCCAGCATGCGGATGAGTCCAGCCTGGACCGCCTGATGAAAGTCCAGGAGCGTCTGGAAGCCCTGGATGGCTGGCGGCTGGATCAGAAGGTAACCACCATTCTCGGTCAGTACGGTGTCGATCCCGATCAGACACTGAACACGCTGTCCGGCGGCTGGCAACGCCGTGTGTTGCTGGCAAAAGCCCTGGTTGCGGATCCGGACATCCTGTTGCTGGATGAACCCACCAACCACCTCGATGTGCCTGCCATCGCCTGGCTGGAAGAGGCTCTGGGCCAGTTCCGTGGCGCCATGCTGTTTGTCAGCCACGACCGGGCGTTTATCCGGCGCATGGCCACCCGGATTGTTGAGCTGGATCGGGGCAGGCTCGTGAGCTTTGCCGCCACCTATGACCGCTACCTTGAACTGAAGGAAAAAGCGCTGGAAGAGGAAGAGCGTCAGAACGCGCTGTTCGACAAGCGGCTTAAGCAGGAAGAAGCCTGGATTCGCCAGGGTATCAAGGCACGCAGAACTCGCAACATGGGCCGGGTGCGCGCCCTCCGGGCCATGCGCGAGGAACACCGGCAACGGAGAGTCCGTGGCGGTACCGCAAGCTTCGCGGTGGAGGATGCAGCCCGTTCCGGCAAACTGGTTGTTGAAACCCGGGATGCAGGCTTCGCCTATCCTGATGGTACGCCGGTGATCAGCGATATGAACCTGACTATCCTCAGGGGTGACAAGATCGGCCTTGTGGGGGAAAACGGAACCGGCAAAACGACTTTGGTTCGGCTTTTGCTCGGAGACCTGGAACCAACTGAAGGGTCGGTGCGTCTGGGTACCAATCTGCAAGTGGCCTATTTCGATCAGCTTCGCGGGGAGCTGGATCTGACCCGGAATGCCCTGGATAACCTTTCCGAGGGTCGGGAATTCATTGATATTAACGGTCAGAGCAAGCACGTGCTTGGTTATTTGCAGGAGTTCCTGTTCACACCGGAGCGGGCCAGGTCACCGGTCAGTGTGTTCTCTGGTGGTGAACGTGCGAGGCTGCTTCTTGCCAAGCTGTTCAGCAAGCCAGCGAACATTCTGGTGCTTGATGAACCGACCAACGATCTGGATGTGGAAACCCTGGAACTGCTGGAAGAACAGTTGGCGGAATTTGCCGGAACAGTGATCGTGATCAGTCACGACCGGGAGTTTCTTGATAATGTGATCACTGAAACGGTTTTCCTGGATGGATCGGGCAAAGTGCGGGAGTTTGTCGGTGGTTACACCGACTGGCGCCGGCAGGGCGGGCGTTTCCCCTCGGAAGCGACGGGTAATAGGCCGGACAAACAGGACAAAGCCAGAAAATCCGGTAAGGAAACCGCCAAAGAACGTGAACAAAAGGTGCCAGGAAGCGCAAGACAGGCAGCGCCCTCGGAAAAGAGCAAGCCTGTCAAGCTGAGCTATAAACTCAAACTGGAGCTCGAACAGCTGCCCGGGCAGATCGGGGCGCTGGAGCAGGAAGTCGCCGGCCTGAAGGAAAAGATTTCCTCGGCTGATTTTTACTCAGGCCCACCGAACGAAGTCTCGGCCACTCTGGAAGCATTGACGGAAAAGGAAAACCGTCTGGAGAAGGTTATCGAGCGGTGGATGGAGCTGGAAGAACAGGCAAGCCAATGAATATCAATTACGATTTCAGGTTTCAGGACGGGCGTACCGTCGAGTTTACAGTCACTGATCGACCGTCACCGGCGTCCGGGCCTTTGCCCTCGTGGACCAAACTCGGGCATTGTCAGTGCAGTAACTGCCCGTTGAAGGCTTCAGATACGCCTTATTGCCCTGCAGCCACTGAAATGCTGCCTGTTGTCGAAGCATTTCAGGCGGAAGATGCCTACCAGAAGGTTGAGGTGAAGGTTACTGATGAGCGGCGCAGCTACCTGAAACAGACTGCCCTGGAAGAAGCCCTCAGGTCTTTGCTCGGGCTGAAAATGGCAACCAGCGGGTGCCCGGTACTGTCAGAGCTCAAGCCGATGGCTGTGCACCACCTGCCTTTTGCCAATACCGATGAATTTATTATGCGCAGTGTGTCCCATTATCTGCTGCAGCAGTACTTCGCCAAGCGCAATCACCAGGCGCCGGACTGGGATCTGACGGGGCTTGTTGAAAGGAACCAGAGGTTGCAGCTGGTCAATCAGGCCCTTTGGCAGCGTATTCATTCGGTCTGCAAGGGCGACAGTAATCTGAAAGCGTTACTGAACTTCTTTTCGATGGCGTCGAGCGTCAGCTTCTCCCTGGAAAGCCAGCTTCGGAAGCTCGAGGCAAAAATGGGCGGGGAAGGGGGGTAGCAGTCCCGGGCGACAGACCGGGCCCGGGACAACGCCCGGGCTTTCGGTTCCGGAACCCTTAGTGAATCCTGATGGCCAGAACGTCGCACTCAGTACCGTGCAGAACACCGTTGGCAGTTGAGCCCAACAAAAGCTGGAAGCCCTTTCGCCCATGGCTGCCAACAATCACGAGGTCCACGTCCTGCTCTTTGGCAAGCCTGTGAATTTCTGATTCCGGGCGCCCGACCGTAACTACCTGGTTTGTCCTGGAAACTCCGTATTGGTCACCGTAGGTGCCCAGTTGCTCACGGGCGGCTTTGTCGAGCTGATCCTGAAGTTCGGTCAGGTCCATCGGTATATCACCGCCATAGGCGTAGCCAACGGGCTCAACCACATGAACCAGCATCAGCTCCGCCCCATGGGCCTCGCTCATGGCTTTCGCCTTGTTGAGCACCTGTGGGGCTTCTTCCGTCAGGTCAATGGCAACAAGCATTTTCTTGTAGGCGGACATGGCATCGCTCCTTCGCGCGCGGGGTGATATTGTCTTGAGGATAGTACTTTAAATCTAATCGGAAAAGTGTAGCGGGAAACTGACAGGTATCAATAAAGACGGCGGAAAAGCGCTTTTCTGGCAGGCAATTAGGCCCGCCAGAAAAAGAGGAGAGGGTCAGACGTTGCCTTGTAAGAGCTCTATGATGTTGGCCAGCCCCTTCAGGATACCCTTGGAATACCGGTCGATCACGAAGCCCACATTCTTCTCGTTATAGTTGATATAAGAGCCGCGGATAAACTGCCACTTGGATGAGATGCTGTTAAGTGCCGCGTTTAATTCCGGCGAGCCCTGGCCCTGCATAACAGATTCCAGCAATGCATCCAGTTCCCTGGCTTGCTCGTCGAGCGGTGTTTCGGTAGAGGAGCCCTGGAAGGTCTGGGAAACCGAGGAGTTGGTGCGTACCGAATACTTGGCCATCATCTGGGCCATTTTTACAGCGGCAGAACGCGCCGCCTCGACCCGGGGGCTTGTAGCCGTCTGGGAGCTTTCCTGGGCTACCCGATATAACCCGGTCGCCTTCTCGTTCATGGTGAGGGCCTGGTTCGCCATATCGGAAACCAGCCGCAAGTCCGGATAGCCCTGGTTACGCACATCATTGATGTTGCTGCGCATCAGGTTCTTGAACTTGTCGAACTCCTGGTTCAGCCCTTCAATATCTTCGGCAGACAGCACCCCGGAATTACTGCCGGCGATAGAATTCATGGAGTCGTTGGCTGAGTTGATGCCCTGCACAATCTCGTTCAGGGTATCGGTATCGCCGGTTCCACTGAAACGGTAGTAGGCGTCCAGGGCCATGTAATTGCTGACCCGGAAATTATGGAGGTCGGAGAGGAATCCGTCGGCGCCATCCTGGGCGCGGGCACCCAGGGAAGTCAGTGCAAGGAGAATAAGCGCGGCTACAAGAGAGCGTATCCGCAGGTTAGCGTCTTTCATCGGATGGGTCTCCGTACATGCTGTTTTATTATTGTGGACCAAAGTCGTAGATCGAAGGTAAAGTAACTGCGCCGGCCAATCAAGCAGTTTTGGCGGCCTCGGTGTCTGTAAATGTAAACAACTTTGAAATTTGCGTGATGAAGTTCCGGTTTTTTCTTAGAAGTGGCTTCCAGTTAACTGAATCATAACAATTCTGCTGCGTTTTTCTTCGGCTGCCTCCAGCTTTTCGGGGACTTTTGCAGCCCGTCCGAAAGAAACAAATTGACAAACGCGCCGTTTTTTTTCATCGTGTGCCCTCACGATTCAAACGACTGTATGAATTTTTTGAATCGAATGACCGGGCAGTGACCGAAATCTCGCTGCACAAACAGCCGGCCGCGCTGGCGAACTGACAGCGCCACCTGGCTGGAAGCAGTTCCAAACACAGACTGGAGATCAGTTGATGATTTACGAAGGTAAAGCCATCACGGTTAAAGAGATCGAAGGCGGGATCGCTCAGTTGAACTTCGACTTGCAGGGCGAGTCCGTAAACAAGTTCAACCGTCTCACTATTGAAGAGCTCCGCGCCGCGACTGACGCATTGAAAGTGAAAAAGAACCTGAAGGGTCTGGTGGTTACCAGCTCCAAGGACAGCTTCATTGTTGGTGCCGACATTACCGAATTCACCGAGCTGTTTGCCGGTTCGGAAGAGGATCTGGTAGCCAACAACCTCAAGGCCAATGAAGTCTTCAGCGCCGTTGAAGACCTGCCGTTCCCGACCGTTACCGCTATAAATGGTATGGCCCTGGGTGGCGGTTTCGAGATGTGCCTTGCGACCGACTATCGGGTTATGGACAAGACGGCCAGGGTTGGTCTTCCGGAAGTGAAGCTGGGGATCTTCCCGGGCTTCGGCGGTACTGTGCGTCTGTCCCGTCTGGTGGGTGTCGACAACGCGGTTGAGTGGATCAGTGGCGGCACTGAGAACCGCGCGGATGCGGCACTGAAGGTTGGTGCCGTTGACGCCGTGGTTGAGTCCGACAAGCTGGTCGAAGCCGCCGTTGCCATCATTAGCCAGTGCAACGAAGGCAAGCTGGACAACGAAGCCCGTCGTGAAGAGAAGAAGGGCAAGATCAAACTCAATGCCATGGAAAGCATGATGGCATTCGAGATATCCAAGGCGTTTGTTGCCGGCAAGGCTGGCAAGAACTACCCGGCGCCCGTTGAAGCCATCAAGGTGATGCAGAAACACGCCGGCATGACCCGCGACAAGGCGATCGAAGTGGAAGCCAAAGGCTTCGCCAAGATGGCCAAAACCAACGTTGCGGCTTGCCTGGTTGGCCTGTTCCTGAACGATCAGGAGCTCAAGAAGAAGGCCAAGGCCTGGGAGAAGGAAGCCAATGACGTGAACCTGGCTGCCGTCCTCGGCGCCGGCATCATGGGTGGTGGTGTCGCATTCCAGTCTGCCCTGAAGGGCACCCCGATCATCATGAAGGACATCAACCAGGACGGTATCGCACTGGGTCTGAAGGAAGCCAAGAAGCTTCTGGTCAAGCGGGTTGAAAAAGGCAAGATGAAACCTGACCAGATGGCCGATGTACTCAACAGCATCACGCCAACCCTGAACTATGGTGATTTCAAGAACGTAGACCTGGTTGTTGAGGCTGTTGTCGAGAACCCGAAAGTAAAAGATGCTGTTCTGCGTGAGACCGAAGATGCGGTTCGCGACGACGCCATCCTGACCTCGAACACCTCTACCATTTCCATCGACCTGCTGGCCAAGAACCTGAAGCGGCCGGAAAACTTCTGTGGCATGCACTTCTTCAACCCGGTACACATGATGCCGCTGGTTGAGGTTATTCGCGGCGAGAAGACCAGTGATCGCGCCATCGCGACCACCGTGGCCTACGCCAAAGCCATGGGCAAGACTCCGATCGTTGTTAATGATTGCCCGGGCTTCCTGGTTAACCGCGTTCTGTTCCCGTACTTCGGTGGCTTTATTGGCCTGGTGCGTGACGGTGCTGACTTCCAGCATGTTGACAAGGTGATGGAAAAGTTCGGCTGGCCGATGGGTCCTGCGTACCTGTTGGACGTTGTTGGCATGGATACCGGCAAGCACGCCGGCGAAGTGATGGCCGAAGGCTTCCCGGACCGGATGAAGCACGAAGGCACAACCGCCATTGACGTGATGTTCGACAACAACCGTTACGGACAGAAGAACGAGAAGGGCTTCTACAAGTACGAACTGGACCGCAAGGGCAAGCAGAAGAAGGTCGTCGACGAAGAGACCTACAAGCTGCTCGAGCCGGTTGTTCAGGGTAAAAACGAGTTCAGTGAGGAAGATATCATCGCCCGCATGATGATTCCTCTGTGCATGGAAACCGTTCGCTGCCTGGAAGACGGCATTGTCGAAGATCCGGCAGATGCTGATATGGGCCTGATTTTCGGTATCGGCTTCCCGCCGTTCCGTGGTGGTGCCCTGCGCTACATCGATGACATGGGTGTAGACAAGTTCGTCGAACTGGCAGACAAGTTTGCAGATCTCGGTCCTCTGTATCATCCGACTGAGAAACTGCGTGAAATGGCCAAAACTGGCAAAAAGTTCTTTGGCTAACCCTGATTCCGAACGGAGAAAGATCTATGAGCCTTAATCCGAGAGACGTTGTCGTCGTCGATTGCGTGCGGACTCCGATGGGTCGTGCCAAAAACGGCTGTTTCCGGAACGTGCGCGCAGAAACCCTGTCCGCCGCTCTGATTGAAGCGCTGTTTGAGCGCAACCCGAAGCTCGACCCGAAAGAAGTTGAAGATGTGATCTGGGGCTGTGTGAACCAGACCAAGGAACAGGGCTTCAACGTGGCGCGCCAGATTTCCCTGCTGACCCGCATTCCCCACGAGTCCGCGGCCCAGACCGTGAATCGTCTGTGTGGTTCTGCCATGAGCGCGATCCATACCGCTGCCCAGGCCATCATGACCGGCAACGGCGATGTGTTCGTTGTTGGTGGTGTCGAGCACATGGGGCACGTACCCATGACCGAAGGTTTCGACCACAACCCGGCGGCGTCCAAATACTCCGCCAAGGCGTCCAACATGATGGGCCTGACCGCGGAGATGTTGGCAAAGATGCACGGCATCACCCGTGAGCAGCAGGATGAGTTCGGCGCCCGGTCTCACCGCCTGGCCCACGAAGCGACCGTAGAAGGCCGCTTCAAGAACGAAATCGTGCCCATTCAGGGTCACGACGAAAATGGTTTTGTGAAGCTGATCGAAGAAGACGAGACCATTCGTCCGGAAACAACTGCCGAGTCGCTTGGCCAGTTGAAGCCGGCTTTCGACCCGAAGAACGGCACGGTGACTGCCGGTACTTCTTCCCAGTTGACCGACGGCGCTGCCGCCATGGTTCTCATGTCGGCAGAACGTGCTGAAGCCCTGGGCCTGAAACCGGTTGCCAGAATCCGCGGCATGGCCGTTGCCGGTTGTGATCCCGCAATCATGGGCTACGGCCCGGTTCCGGCTACCAAGAAGGCGCTCAAGCGTGCAGGCCTGAAGGTTGAGGATATCGACTTCTGGGAACTGAACGAAGCCTTCGCTGGTCAGTCCCTGCCGGTGCTGAAAGACCTGAAGCTGCTGGGTGTCATGGAGGAGAAAGTGAACCTGAACGGCGGTGCGATTGCCCTGGGCCATCCGCTGGGCTGCTCTGGTGCACGTATCTCCACAACCCTGCTGAACGTCATGCAGGCCAAAGGCGGTAAGCTTGGTGTATCCACCATGTGTATCGGCCTTGGTCAGGGCATTGCGACTGTGTGGGAGCGGCTCTGATTCGGTAAGCTGAATTGGAAACAAGCTCTCAGGAGGCCCGGCAAATGCCGGGCTTTCCTGTCTCTGACCGTGTAAAAAAGCCGGTCATAAACAGAAGAATGGGTTGTCTTGCTTTTCTTGACCCTGTAAAACAATGCACCTATACCAATGTGGCGGCTATTGAGTGTTTTCTAGCCGACTGATTTTACAGCGAGTTTACGGTTTGCTGATTTTTTAACCGATTATCGCCAAGGACACAGATCTCTGATATGGGTAAAAGTCTCGTTATTGTCGAGTCGCCAGCGAAAGCGAAGACCATCAACAAATACCTGGGCTCCGACTTCATCGTCAAGTCGAGCGTCGGGCATATTCGTGATCTCCCCGTCAGTGGTAGCGGGTCGCAGTCCGATCCCAAGGAGCGGGCCAGACAGGCTGCGGCCACCCGGAAGATGAGCCCGGACGAGAAGGCCACGCACAAGAAGCGTAAGGCCCGGGAACAGCTGGTCGCGCGGATGGGTGTGGATCCGGATCAGGACTGGAGTGCCCGTTATGAGATTCTTCCCGGCAAGGAAAAGGTGGTCAGCGAACTCAAGCGCCTGGCGAAGTCTGCAGACCATATCTATCTGGCAACGGATTTGGACCGTGAAGGGGAGGCCATCGCCTGGCACTTGCAGGAAGCGATTGGTGGTGAGCCGGAAAAATACCGGCGCGTGGTGTTCAATGAGATCACCAAGCGCGCCATTCAGGAAGCGTTCAAGGACCCCGGCAATCTCGACACAAACCGTGTGAATGCCCAGCAGGCAAGGCGGTTCCTGGACCGTGTCGTGGGCTATATGGTATCTCCGCTGTTGTGGGCCAAGATTGCCCGTGGCTTGTCGGCGGGCCGGGTTCAGTCGGTCGCAGTGCGGATGATTGCGGAGCGGGAACGGGAGATCCGGAAATTTGTACCGGAGGAGTTCTGGCAGCTCCATGCCGACCTCGCGTCCGAAAGAGCTGACCAACCGGTTCGGTTTGAAGTAACCCGCTATGATGACAAGCCCTACCGGCCCGTTAACGAGCAACAAAGCACCGAGCACGTTAATCGCCTGAAGGCCGGCGACTTCAAGGTTGCCAGGCGCGAGGACAAACCGACCCGGTCCCGGCCGTCGGCACCCTTTATTACCTCTACGCTGCAGCAGGCTGCAAGCAACCGCATGGGGTTCAGTGTCAAGAAAACGATGATGCTGGCACAGCGCTTGTACGAAGCTGGCTTCATTACCTACATGCGTACCGACTCCACCAACCTGAGTCAGGACGCGGTCAACGGTTGCCGGGATTTCATTCAAAAGCAGTTCGGGGGCAAGTACCTGCCAGAGAAGCCGCGGGTTTACGGCAGCAAGGAGGGTGCCCAGGAGGCCCACGAGGCGATTCGCCCAACCGAAGTCAGTCGTCGCCCGGCGGATATCAGCGGCCTTGAGAAGGATGCAGAGAAGCTTTACGACCTGATCTGGCGACAGTTTATTGCCTGCCAGATGTCGGATGCCGAGTTCCTGAGTACATCCATTGTGGTGGCGAATGGAGATTACGAGCTGCGTACCCGTGGCCGGATCATCAGGTTTGACGGTTTTCTCAAGGCGGCCCCCCAGGCTGCCAAAAAAGACGAGGACGTCTCGTTGCCGGATATTCAGGTGGACGACGTTCTGGATCTGAAAAAACTGGACCCGAGCCAGCACTTTACCAAGCCTGCACCCAGGTACACGGAAGCCAGTCTGGTTAAAGAGCTTGAAAAGCAGGGTATTGGCCGTCCTTCGACTTATGCCTCCATCATTTCCACCATCCAGGATCGTGGCTATGTGCGGTTACAGAACCGCCGGTTCTATGCCGAAAAGATGGGCGAAATCGTTACCGAGCGACTGTCGGAGTCGTTCCCGAACCTGATGGATTTCGACTTCACCGCGAAGATGGAGGACGAGCTGGATGAGATTGCCGAAGGTGAGGTCCAGTGGAAAAAGGTACTGAATGATTTTTACGGCCGTTTCCGGCAACAGCTGGAAAAGGCCGAAAGTGCGGAAGATGGCGGCATGCGCGCCAACACGCCTACAGAAACCGATATTCCATGCCCCAGCTGTGGTCGCAACATGCAGATCCGGGTCGCCAGCACGGGCGTGTTCCTGGGCTGTTCTGGGTATTCATTGCCTCCGAAAGAGCGTTGTAAAACCACCATTAACCTGGTTTCAGGTGATGAAGTGGTCAGTGCGGATGATGATGTCGAGGGTGAAGGTGAAACCCGCCTGCTTCGGAAGAAACGGCGTTGTCCGAAATGCGGTACTGCCATGGACAGCTACCTCATTGACGAAACCCGAAAATTGCACGTGTGTGGTAACAACCCGGATTGTTCAGGCTACGAAGTGGAAAAGGGCACCTTCCGCATTAAGGGTTACGACGGTCCGACACTCGAGTGCGACAAGTGCGGTTCCGAAATGCAGCTTAAAACAGGCCGGTTCGGCAAGTATTTTGGCTGCACCAACACTGAGTGCAAGAATACTCGTAAGCTACTGAAAAGCGGGGAGCCGGCACCGCCCAAGATGGATCCGGTGCCGATGCCGGAGTTGCAGTGCCAGAAGGTGGATGACACTTATGTACTCCGGGATGGCGCCTCAGGCTTGTTCCTCGCGGCCAGCAAATTCCCGAAAAACCGGGAAACCCGGCCGCCGCTGGTGATGGAGATCAAACCGCACCGGAAGGAGATCGACCCGAAATACGACTACCTGATGGATGCGCCCGAGCATGATCCGGAAGGCAATCCGACGGTGATCCGCTACAGCCGAAAGACCAGGGAGCAGTACGTCATGTCCGAGAAGGACGGCAAGGCGACGGGCTGGTCTGCGTGGTATGTAAACGGGAAATGGCAGCCGCAGGACAAGAAAAAGTAGTTCGGTTGAACATGGGGTCAGATGAAACGGGGTCAGATGAAACTTTCATCTGACCCCGTTTCATCTGACCCCGTTTTCAGCCTTTACCGGAACTTCCTCAACCTCTGAATGAGCGACGACGTATCCCAGCGTTTGCCGCCCATCGACTGTACATCGGCGTAGAACTGATCCACCAGAGCGGTCACCGGCAGCGACGCGTTCACCTTGCGCGCCTCCTCCAGACAGATCCCCAGATCCTTCCGCATCCAGTCCACCGCGAAGCCATGCTCAAACTCCCCGGCAATCATGGTGCCGGAGCGGTTTTCCATTTGCCAGGATTGGGCGGCGCCTTTGGAAATGACGTTCACCACTTTGGCGACATCCAGTTCCGCCTGTTCGGCAAAATGCAGTGCCTCTGACAGGCCCTGTACCAGGCCGGCAATGGCAATCTGGTTCACCATCTTGGTTTTCTGGCCGCTGCCGGCAGGGCCCATCAGGTTGAGCGCACGGGCGTAGTGTTTCATGACGGGTTCGGCTTTGGCGTAGTCTGCTTCGGAACCGCCGCACATGATGGTCAGTTTGCCGTTTTCAGCGCCCTGCTGGCCACCGGAAACCGGCGCATCGACAAAACCCATCCCGTTGCGGCGGGCGGCCTCGGCGAGGTGTTCGGCAATGCTGGCGGAGGCCGTGGTGTGGTCGACCAGGACAGCGCCCTCGGGGGCATTGGCAAGAATGCCTTCATCGCCTTCGTACACGGCCTTCAGGTCGGTATCGGCGCCAACGCAGGTCAGGACGATATCCGCGCCTTTAACCGCCTCAGCAATGGTGGCGCAGCTGGTTCCGGGGTAATCATTGGCCCATTGCCCGGATTTGGCGGATGTCCGGTTCCAGACCCTGACGGTGAGCCCGGCTTTGGCCAGGTGACCCGCCATCGGATACCCCATGACCCCCAGGCCGATAAATGCTGCTGTAGACATTGCTTTCTCCTCCTGTGTTTTTGTCGGGTTAACTTATCATAGAAGAGTGGGGCAGGCGGTGAAATCGGGATAGGGGGGAGCCACTAGACTCCGCCCCTCCCACACCACCCGGCAAGCGGGTCCGCACCGGGCGGTTCGAGACGTTGAGGTATCACGAGAGACGCGGCACGCCCAACCGATCAAAGTAGGCAATCGTCAGCACGTTGTGAATGGCAGACCGACTGTTATGCCACCAGCGACGGCTCAGGGCCGCCACTGATTCCGCAACCCAGGGACTCGCGCCAAGGCGCAGCAGTTCCCGGTAAATGGTCCTGCCCCGCTTCCACTGTTTGAGATGCAAGGCTCTTAGGGCGACGGCGTAACCACTCATCCAGCGACCGCCAGATGCGTGGCGTTTGCGCCAGCCGGAAGTACCCTTTCCATCCCAACAGGTAGCTACGGAGTTGCTCTACCACCTGCTCAATACTGCGCCCTCCGTTGCGTCGGGTCAGTTGCCTGATCCTCCACTTGAACGCCTGTAACGCCTTGGCTGATACCGCGCGCCGGACGTCTCCGTCCCTCGTCTGCCATAAGGCATAGCCGAGGAACTTTCGACCGAACGCACTGGCGACTGCGCTTTTGGATTCGTTGATCGTCAAGCGCAATTTGCCGTAACAGCGACGCAACAGTCGCATCACTCGCTCACCGGCTTTCTGACTGCGTACGTAGACGTTGCAGTCATCGGCATAGCGGGCGAAGCAGTGGCCCCGGCGCTCCAGTTCCCGATCCACCTCGTCCAGCAGACGTTCGCCAATAAAGGCGACAGAGGCCCGCCTTGCGGCGTGCCTTCGTGTCGCTCAATGACGACTCCGCCATCCATAATGCCCGCATTCAGATACGCCCGAACCAGCCGGATGACTCCGGTGTCGTTCACACGCGGTTTCAGACGGTCGATCAGGATGTCGTGGTTGACCCGGTCGAAGAAACTTCGACAGGTCGACGTCCACCACGATGTGGTGGCCCTGCTGGGCATAGCGGTGTGCAGCCAAAACCGCATCCTGAGCCCGACGGCCCGGGCGGAAGCCGTGGCTGTGCTCGCTGAAGGTTGGATCGATCAGAGGTTGCAGCACTTGCAACAGTGCCTGTTGAATCAGACGGTCTGGTCACGGTGGGATACCCAGTTCCCGTTCACTTCCGTCCGGTTTCGGGATGCCTACCCGACGGACAGGCTGAGGCGATAGCGACCTTCCAGCAATTGTTGCCGGAGATCCGGCCAGGCCCATTGCAGGTGTTCGGCTGTCTGGGCAATGTCCAGACCCGTCGATACCCGCCGCTCCCTTGTTGCCTTCACGCGCTTCCATGCCCGTTGCATATTCTCTCGTGCGAATACCTGCTCAAGCAGGCCTCGCCCTGCGCCCTCCGGTTCTCGTCGCGGGAGTCCTGTTTCATCGCTGGTCACATCTGGCAAGGCTTCACCTTCCCGCTCCGTAACCCGCCCCGCTGGCGCGGGCATCTGATGCCGTACAATGCTCATCGACAAGGCGTTTGACGCTCCTTCTCGTTCGGCCCTTCGTTCCATTCCGGGAAACTACTATGGCCTCTGCTGACTTCTCGCTCCGTGTTGCCACGTTGCCCTTTCAGGCATAAGGCGAGATATCCCCGGGTAAGAACACACTCCTTCACCGCACAACCGCCGGATTTACGCCGCATCGCCTTGGCCACAAGAGCTTCGCGGCTTCTAGCCCGCTCGCCCTGCTCGGCAGCGCCTTATATCCGATTCTTGTTCATCGGCTCACGGTTTACGCTCCACGCTTCCTCTCCACAGTTGGTCGCCCTTCCGCAGTTGCGCTTCACTTCGTTCGCTGTGGCCAGCTTACGGGAGGACTTGCACCTCCAGGAGTGCGCCCATGCCGGGCGCACTAAAAAAGGCCGCTGAATCAGCGGCCTTTGCATGGCGAATCCGGTGGGCCGGATTTATGTTTTCGGGTAGTCCCGCTTGTCTGAGCCGGTATACAGCTGGCGCGGACGGCCGATGCGGTAATCGCCGCTGACCATCTCGTTCCAGTGCGAGAACCAGCCGATGGTCCGCGACATGGCAAAGATAACGGTGAACATGGATGTGGGGATGCCAATAGCCTTGAGAATCAGGCCGGAGTAGAAGTCCACGTTCGGGTAAAGTTTGCGCTGGACGAAATACTCGTCTTCCAGCGCAATTTTCTCGAGGCGCCGGGCGATCTTCAGCTGCGGATCGTTCTCCAGGCCCAGTTCGGTCAGGACTTCGCGAGCGGTTTCGGCCATGACCTTGGCGCGCGGGTCGAAGTTCTTGTAAACGCGGTGACCGAAGCCCATCAGCCGGAACGGGTCGTCCTTGTCCTTGGCTTTGGCAATGAACTTCTCGATATTGGATTCGTCGCCGATTTCCGCCAGCATGTCCAGAACGGCTTCGTTAGCGCCGCCGTGAGCCGGCCCCCAGAGGGCTGCAATGCCGGACGCAATGCAGGCGTAGGGGTTGGCGCCGGTAGATCCGGCAAGGCGTACGGTGGACGTGGACGCGTTCTGCTCGTGATCCGCGTGCAGGATGAAGATCTTGTCCATGGCCTTGGACAGGATCGGATTTGGCTTGTACTCCGCGCAGGGCACGCCAAACATCATCTGCAGGAAGTTCTCGGAGTAGGACAGATCATTGCGCGGATACATGAATGGCTGGCCGAGGCTGTACTTGTAGCACCAGGCAGCGATGGTCGGCATTTTCGCGATCAGGCGATGGGCCGTAATCTGGCGCTGTTTCTCGTCGGTCACATCCATCTGGTCGTGGTAGAACGCCGACAATGCACCCACAACACCACACATGATGGCCATCGGGTGCGCGTCACGGCGGAAACCCTGGAAGAAGTTCCGCATCTGGTCGTGCAGCATGGTGTGGTTCTTGATGGTGTCGTGGAACTGCTTGTTCTCTTCGGCGCTGGGCAGCTCGCCATGGAGCAGGAGGTAGCAGACCTCAAGGTAGTCCGAGTGCTCGGCCAGCTGTTCAATCGGGTAGCCGCGGTGCAGGAGAACACCGTTTTCACCGTCAATGTAAGTAATGGCCGATTCGCAGGCTGCTGTGGATACGAATCCCGGATCGTATGTGAAAACGCCTTCCTGGACTAGGCCTCGTACGTCGATAACGTCAGGGCCGACGGTGCCGGAATAAACCGGTAGCTCAATGGACTTGTCCCCCACCGAGAGCGTGGCTTTCCTGTCGGTCATGGTGCTCTCCTATTTATCAGCTTTGACAGCTTTATCTACATTTATAGATGCGCTAGAAGGCGCGTATTATCGCAAAACTGGCGGCAAAATATAGGGCGTTGGCTTTTTTTGTCAATGGAAGAGTCAGGAAAAGCCGGAATTTGACGGCGGATGTAAATGAGGGATATCCCGAATAGCAGCGGATCCGGGCAGGAAAAAAATTTGTCAATCATCCATAAGGCTTGCTTAACCCCCTGAAATACCCGGCCTGTGCGACGTTGCAGGTTTGTAATTGCTTAGGGTACTCCTTATAATCCCTAGCCCGGAATCGGGGATAAATCTTTTTACGGTGCCTGTAATTGGCGGGTTGCCGGCGAGACTTCCTCCCTCCTGAGCCAATCGTGTGCCGGTTTCGTATCTGCACGCTGATCCTTACATACCAACCATCCGCACCCGGTTTTCCGGTCCCGCGGATCCAAGAGAGAGTGTGAGAGCGCTGTGAATAGCAAACGACCAGTAAATCTCGATCTCAGCAAGTTTCATTTTCCGCTGCCAGCCATTACGTCCATATTGCACCGCATCACCGGCATCATCATTTTTGTTGGTGTTGCGTTCATGCTATACGGACTCCAGCTTTCCCTGTCCGGGGAAGAGGGCTTCAGCCGCGTAAGTGAACTGCTGGACAGCTTCCTTGCCAGGCTGATCACCTGGGGCATCTTGTCTGCTCTGTTGTACCACCTGGTTGCAGGTATCAAGCACCTGTTCATGGATATGGGCATTGGTGAAGAGCTCGAGAGCGGCCGCCTCGCCTCGAAGATCACGATTGTGGTTTCCGTTATTCTCATCGTTCTGGCAGGAGTCTGGGTATGGTAAACAGCGTCACGAACCTGGGTCGCAGTGGTGTTTTCGACTGGCTGATCCAGCGGGTAACTGCCTACGTACTTGCTTTGTATACAATTTTCCTGTTCGGCTTTCTGCTGACCTCTGATGTCAACTACGACACCTGGTCGGCCCTGTTTGATCAGACCTGGTTCCGTATCTTTACCCTGCTGGCACTGCTTTCTATCGGTGCGCACGCTTGGGTAGGTCTCTGGACGGTAACCACTGACTACATCAAGGCCGTGGGCCCGAGGTTTATAGTGCAGGCAGCTTGTGGTCTGACCATGTTTGTATATGTGGTCTGGGGCATTCAGATTCTTTGGGGGCTTTAATTGATGGCTAATATCAAGACCATGTCTTACGACGCGATCGTTATCGGTGGTGGCGGTTCTGGAATGCGTGCTGCGCTGCAGCTGACAGAGTCTGGTGTCAATACTGCATGTATTACCAAGGTATTCCCGACCCGCTCGCACACGGTGTCTGCCCAGGGCGGGATTACCTGCGCGATCGCAAGTGCCGATCCCAACGACGACTGGCGCTGGCACATGTATGACACGGTGAAAGGTTCGGACTACATCGCCGACCAGGACGCCGTTGAATATATGTGCTCGGTCGGCCCTCAGGCCGTCTTTGAGCTGGAGCACATGGGGCTGCCGTTCTCCCGTACCGAACAGGGTCGTATCTATCAGCGTCCGTTTGGTGGCCAGTCCAAGGGTCCGGATAACCCGACTCAGGCGGCGCGTACCTGTGCCGCGGCCGACCGTACCGGTCATGCGCTTCTGCACACTCTCTATCAAGCCAACATCAAGGGTGGGACCACCTTCCTTAATGAGTGGTATGCGGTAGATCTCGTCAAGAACAGCAAGGATGAGGTTGTTGGTGTTGTTGCCATTGAGGTTGAAACCGGTGAAGTGGTTTACATCAAGTCCAAGGCGACGGTTCTGGCGACAGGCGGTGCAGGCCGTATTTACGCATCGACAACGAATGCCCTGATTAATACTGGTGATGGAGCCGGCATGGCGCTGCGCGCCGGTTTCCCGATGCAGGATATGGAGATGTGGCAGTTCCACCCGACTGGTATCTACGGTGCCGGTACGCTGGTAACGGAAGGTTGTCGGGGTGAGGGCGGTTACCTGATCAACGCTGAAGGTGAACGCTTCATGGAGCGCTATGCTCCGAACGCAAAAGATCTGGCGGGCCGTGATGTTGTCGCCCGGGCGATGGTCATCGAGATTCTGGAGGGGCGCGGTTGTGGACCCGAGAAGGACCACGTTCTGCTGAAGCTGGACCATCTGGGTGAAGAAACCCTGAATCTGCGTCTGCCAGGCATCTGCGAGCTGTCCCGTACCTTTGCCCATGTGGATCCGGTGAAAGAGCCGATTCCGGTGGTTCCGACCTGTCACTACATGATGGGCGGCATCCCGACCAACGTCGGTGGTCAGGCCCTGACTCAGGACGAAAATGGTAATGACAAGGCAATTCCCGGGCTGTTCGCGTGTGGTGAGGCGGCCTGTGTATCGGTACACGGTGCCAACCGTTTGGGCGGTAACTCCCTTCTGGATCTGGTTGTGTTTGGTCGCGCAGCTGGTCTGCACATCGAAGAGCAGCTGCGTGGCGGATTCGAGGTAGACGGCGCCAGCGAGGAGGACATCAAGCGTGCCATGGCTCGCCTCGACCGTCTGAGCAATGCCTCTGAGGGTGAAAGTGTGGCCGAGGTTCGCAAGGATCTCCAGAACTGCATGCAGCTGTATTTTGGTGTATTCCGTGACGGTAAGAGCATGGAAGAGGGTCTGAAAAAGCTGGAAGCCATCGGTGAGCGTGTTCGTAACACCAGACTGGCAGATACCAGCAACGCCTTTAACACTGCCCGCATTGAAGCGCTGGAGTTGGACAACCTGTACGAAGTGGCTTTGGCTACCGCCATTTCAGCCATTGAGCGTAAGGAAAGCCGGGGTGCCCATGCCCGGAATGACTTCACCGAACGTGACGATGAAAACTGGCTGAAGCACTCCATGTACTTCCCGCTGGACAAGCGTGTTGGTAAGCGTGATGTGAATTTTGCGCCGAAGACCGTAGACACGTTTGAGCCGAAGATCCGGACTTACTAAGGGGGACGTTGAAAATGTTAGTAAGCCTTTATCGTTATAACCCGGAAACCGACAATGCGCCTTATATGCAGGACGTGGATGTCGAGATTCCGGCAGGTAAGGATCTGATGGTCCTCGATGTTCTGAACCTCATCAAGGAGCGTGATCCCTCGATGGCCTACCGCCGTTCCTGCCGTGAAGGCGTTTGTGGCTCGGATGGCATGAACATGAACGGCAGGAACGGCCTGGCCTGCATCACGCCCGTTTCCCAGGTTGTGAAGAATGACAAGCTGGTGCTACGGCCGCTGCCGGGTCTGCCTGTCATTCGTGATCTGGTGGTCGATATGAGCCTCTTCTACAAGCAGTACGAAAAGGTCATGCCGTACCTGGTGAACGACAAGCCGGCGCCAGCCATCGAACGCCTTCAGTCTCCCGAGGACCGGGAAAAGCTGGACGGCCTGTACGAGTGTATTCTCTGTGCCTGCTGTTCCACAGCCTGCCCGTCGTTCTGGTGGAATCCGGACAAGTTTATCGGCCCGGCAGGGCTGCTGCAGGCTTACCGCTTCCTCGCAGATAGCCGCGACACCGCTCAGGCAGAGCGTCTTGCCAATCTGGATGACCCGTTCAGTGTTTTCCGCTGCCGGGGCATCATGAACTGTGTCAGTGTCTGCCCGAAGGGCCTGAACCCCACAAGGGCTATCGGCCACATTCGGAATCTTCTGCTGCAACGGGCCACTTAAGCGGCAGGAGTTCAGACAGACGCTATACTGTTCTGACAAGGTTAGTACCCGGAAGGCCCCGCAATTTGCGGGGCCTTCAACCAAAGGCTTATAGTCAAAAGTCTTACCCGGGTGCACACTACGCAAGCCGTGGCGGGAACTTATCAAGTTTTCACCCCGCTTTGCTGAGTACAAAAACCACCGGGGAACGGAAAACATCCATGTCGGGTGTGGTGGCCAAAGTCGATCCCGTAAAAACCCGTATTGACTGAGAATTACCCCTGGCCGACCATACCGGGCTCCCCGCACCAGCCCAAGGTGAGCTATTCAAGATGCACGAAAGCATAATGGAGCAGTTATGGCAGACTTCCCACCTGCAGGGTGGTAATCTCGCCTATGTTGAACAGCTTTTTGAAACCTACCTGACAGACCCCAATGCCGTTCCTGAAGAATGGCGAAGCTATTTTGACAAGCTTCCCAGTGTCGATGGCTATCAGGGCCGTGACATTGCGCACTCTTCCATCCGCGAACAGTTTGAACACATCTCTCGCAATCAGCGCTTTCTCACCAGCGGCGGTGTTCCCGCCAGTGCTACGTCCGACGCAGACAAAAAGCAGATTCGTGTTCTCCAGCTGATCAACGCCTTCCGTTTCCGTGGTCATCAGGAAGCAAAGCTGGATCCGCTCGGCGTATGGCAGCGTCCTCAGGTAGAGGATCTGGATCCGTCGTTTCACGAACTTTCGGATTCCGATAACGATCTCGAATTCCATACCGGCTCCCTGAATCTTGGCTCCGAGACCATGAAGCTCGGAGACATCGTTAAGGGGCTGCGTCAGACTTATTGCGAGAGTATCGGCGCGGAATACATGCACGTCGTCGATACCCGCATCAAGCGTTGGTTTCAGCAGCGTATGGAACCGGTTCGCTCACGGCCGGAGTACGAGGCGAAGACCCGCAAGCATATCCTGGAGCGCCTGACCGCCGCCGAGGGTCTGGAGAAATACCTGGGCTCCCGTTATCCGGGCGTGAAGCGTTTTGGCCTTGAAGGTGGCGAGAGTCTGATTCCCTGCCTGGATGAGCTGATCCAGCGTGCAGGCTCATACGGCGCCAAAGAGATTGTTCTTGGTATGGCACACCGTGGCCGCCTGAACGTTCTGGTGAACACCCTCGGCAAAAACCCGAAAGAACTGTTCGACGAGTTTGAAGGCAAGAAGCTGGCTGCTTCCGGTTCCGGTGACGTGAAATACCATCAGGGCTTCTCATCCAACGTGATGACCCCCGGCGGTGAGGTTCACCTTGCCATGGCCTTTAACCCGTCTCACCTGGAGATCGTGTCTCCGGTGGTTGAAGGTTCTGTTCGCGCCCGCCAGACCCGTCGCAATGACAATGAAGGCAGCAAGGTCGTTCCGATCATCATGCACGGCGATGCGGCCTTTGCCGGTCAGGGCGTGGTGATGGAGACTTTCCAGATGTCCCAGACCCGTGGTTTCGGTGTTGGCGGCACCATCCATATCGTCATCAACAACCAGGTCGGCTTCACCACCAGCAAGCAGGAAGACGCGCGGTCTACGGAATACTGTACCGACGTCGCCAAGATGATCCAGGCACCGATCCTGCACGTGAATGCGGACGATCCTGAAGCGGTTATGTTCGTTACCCAGATGGCCATGGATTACCGCAACGAGTTCAAAAACGACGTGGTTATTGATCTGGTGTGCTACCGCCGCCGCGGTCATAACGAAGCGGATGAGCCTGCAGCGACCCAGCCGGTCATGTATGGGAAGATCCGCAAGCTGAAAACGACCCGCAACCTCTATGCTGACCAGCTGATGGAGGCTGGTGTGATCAGCGAGAACGAAGCCAAGCAGATGGAGAACGACTACCGTGATGCGCTGGATAACGGCGAGCACGTGGTCAAGTCGCTGGTCAAGGAGCCCAACAAGGAGCTCTATGTCGACTGGACGCCGTACCTCGGTCACGAGTGGACCGCCAAGTGCAAATCCAGTGTGGCCCTGAAGACGATCCAGAAGCTCGGTAAGAAGCTGACCTCGGTTCCGGAGGGGTTCAGTATCCAGCGTCAGGTTTCCAAGATTGTTTCAGATCGCGAGAAGATGACGGCAGGTGCCTTGCCCATTAACTGGGGTTATGGCGAGGTTATGGCTTATGCAACGCTGATAAACGAGGGCCATCCGATTCGTATTACGGGTCAGGACGTCGGCCGGGGTACGTTCTCCCATCGTCACGCGGTGTTGCATAATCAGAAAGATGGTTCAACGCACATTGCGCTTGAGCAACTGTCCGAAGACCAGCCGAAGTTCGAGCTCTACGACTCACTGCTCTCTGAAGAAGCCGTCATGGCGTTCGAGTACGGCTATTCAACCACCGCGCCGGACGGCCTTGTGGTCTGGGAAGCGCAATTTGGTGACTTTGCCAACGGCGCCCAGGTGGTGATCGACCAGTTCCTGACCAGTGGTGAGCACAAGTGGGGGCGCCTCTGTGGTTTGACCCTGCTGCTGCCGCACGGCTACGAAGGTCAGGGGCCAGAGCACAGTTCGGCACGTCTTGAGCGGTTCCTGCAGCTGTCTGCCGAACACAACATCCAGGTATGTGTGCCGACAACGCCGTCCCAGGTGTTCCACATGCTTCGTCGTCAGGTCAAGCGCCCACTGCGCAAGCCATTGGTCGCAATTACGCCGAAGAGCCTGTTGCGGCACAAGGAAGCTACGTCTGATCTGGATGATCTGACCAGCGGCACCTTCCAGACGGTACTTCCCGAGAAGGAGCCGTCGGACCCGAAGAAAGTGACGCGCCTGATCATGTGCAGCGGCAAGGTGTATTTCGATCTCCTGGAGAAAAAGAAAGCCGCCGAGCGCGACGACGTCGCCATCGTTCGCATCGAGCAGCTCTATCCGTTCCCGGGTGATGATCTTGATGAACTCCTGAGCCATTACAGCAAGCTCAAGCACGTTGTCTGGTGCCAGGAAGAGCCGATGAACCAGGGTGCCTGGTACTGCAGCCAGCATCACATGCGTAATGCCCTGCATCGCAAGAATCCCAAGCTGTACCTTCAGTATGCCGGTCGTGATGCTTCCGCTGCGCCTGCCTGTGGGCATATGTCTGCGCACATTGAAGAGCAGAAGAAACTGGTTAACGACGCGTTTGAAATTTGACGAGCTACCGAACTAAGGATCTGTAATGTCAACTGAGATTAAAGCCCCCGTTTTCCCGGAGTCGGTCGCAGAGGGTACTGTCGCGACCTGGCACAAGCAGCCGGGTGAAGCCTGTTCACGCGACGAGCTGATTGTCGATATCGAAACCGACAAGGTCGTTCTTGAAGTTGTAGCGCCTGCTGATGGCGTTATTGAAGAAATTCTCAAGAACGAAGGCGATACCGTTGAAAGCGGTGAAGTCGTCGGCAAGTTCAAGGCAGGCGCAGTGGGCGAATCCAAGCCTGCGGAAAGCAAGAAAGAAGAGAGCAGGGAAGAGGCTCCGAAGGAAGAGGCCAAGAGCGATGCCGCTTCCGGCGATGCCATCCTGAGCCCGGCGGCCCGTAAGCTGGCCGAAGAAAACAACGTTGACCCGAACGCGGTCAAGGGTACCGGCAAAGATGGCCGTGTAACCAAGGAAGACGTTCAGAGCCACGTGGAAAGCGCGAAGTCTTCCAGCGGTGCAGCAGTGCCCAAGCCGGCTGCCGATATGCCAGAGGTGAGTGTGTCCTCCGGCGAACGGCCGGAGAAGCGTGTCCCGATGACCCGCCTGCGTGCCAGCATCGCCAAGCGACTGGTTAACGCGCAGCAGAGCGCTGCCATGCTGACAACCTTCAACGAAGTCAACATGGCACCGATCATGGAGCTGCGCAAGCAATACCAGGACAGCTTCGTCAAACGCCACGGTATCAAGCTGGGCTTCATGTCCTTCTTTACCAAGGCGGCGACCGAAGCCCTGAAGCGCTTCCCTGCGGTAAACGCGTCTATTGACGGTAACGACATGGTTTACCACGGTTATCAGGATATTGGTGTGGCGGTATCCACCGATCGTGGTCTCGTCGTTCCGGTACTTCGCGATTCCGACGCCATGGGTCTGGCCGACATCGAGAAAAAGATTGTCGAGTACGGCACCAAGGCCAAAGAGGGCAAGCTTGCCATTGAGGATATGACTGGCGGAACCTTCACCATTACTAACGGTGGTATTTTCGGTTCCCTGATTTCCACGCCAATCCTGAATCCGCCGCAAACCGCTATTCTGGGTATGCACAAGATTCAGGAGCGTCCGATGGCAGTAAACGGGAAGGTGGAAATCCAGCCAATGATGTATCTGGCGCTTTCCTACGACCACCGTATGATTGATGGCAAGGAAGCAGTTCAGTTCCTTGTTGCGATCAAGGAAATGCTTGAAGACCCGGCACGTATTCTGCTGGACGTCTGAGCCGACACTTAACGAATCGGAAAACGGGATTAATTATGTCTGATAAGTACGACGTCATTGTCATTGGTGCAGGCCCGGGGGGCTACGTGGCCGCCATCAAAGCGGCGCAGCTCGGTCTCAAGACCGCGTGTGTTGAATCCTGGACCGCAGAAGACGGCAAAGCGCAGGTGCTTGGCGGCACCTGTCTGAATGTTGGTTGCATTCCCTCCAAGGCGCTGCTGGAGATTTCTCACAAGTTTGAGGAGGCCAACCACGACTACGAGATGCAGGGCATCATCGCGAAGGATGTCAAAATGGACATCTCGAAGATGATGGAGCGCAAGAGTGGCATCGTTAAGCAGCTGACCGGCGGGATCGCGGGTCTGTTCAAGTCCAACGGTGTGACATCCATCCACGGTCACGGCAAACTGCTGGCAAACCGAAAGGTGGAAGTAACCGACAAAGACGGCAAGGCCAAGACCTACGAAGCCGAAAACGTGATTCTGGCGACCGGCTCCAAGCCGATCCAGATTCCGCCTGCGCCATTTGATGGCGACTACATCGTCGATTCTGAGGGTGCTCTGGAGTTCAGCGAAGTACCCAAGCGTCTTGGTGTTATCGGCGCCGGTGTTATCGGCCTCGAGCTCGGCAGTGTATGGGCCCGTCTGGGTTCTGAAGTAACCGTCCTGGAAGCCCAGGACACCTTCCTGCCGGTGGTGGACCAGCAGGTTGCGAAGGACGCAATGAAGCAGTTCCAGAAACAGGGGCTGAACATTGTCATGGGCGCGCGAATGACTGGCGCGGAAGTGAAGCGCAAGCTGGTGAACGTGACCTATGAGGATTCCAAGGGCAAGCACGAAGCCAAGTTCGATAAGCTGATTGTTGCCGTTGGTCGTCGTCCTTACACCGACAACCTGCTGTCTGAGGATGCCGGTGTCCAGATGGACGAGCGTGGCTTTATCTTCGTGGATGATAACTGCAAAACCGAAGCGCCGGGTGTCTGGGCTATAGGTGACGTGGTTCGTGGCCCGATGCTGGCTCACAAGGCTTCTGAAGAAGGCATTATGGTTGCCGAGCGTATTGCCGGGCACAAGCCTCAGGTCAATTACGACTGCATCCCGAACGTGATCTACACCGCGCCGGAAGTGGCCTGGGTCGGCAAGACTGAAGAGCAGCTCAAGGCCGAAGGTGAGGAATACAACGTGGGTACCTTCCCGTTTGCCGCCAATGGCCGTGCCATGGCTGCAAACTCGGCATCCGGCCTGGTCAAGATCATTGCTGATGCGAAAACCGACCGTATCGTCGGGTTCCATGTGGTTGGTCCCCAGGCTTCAGAGATCGTTGCCCAGGGCGTAATCGCCATGGAATTCGGTTCCAGTGCCGAAGATCTGGCCCTGACCTGCTTCGCACATCCGACTCTGTCCGAGTCCGTGCATGAGGCAGCTCTGGCCGTCGGTGGTGGCGCGATTCATATTGCCAACCGCCGCAAGAAGAAGTAACGCAAACCAGGAATTTTTTAATTCGGGACATTAACTATGAATTTGCATGAATATCAGGGCAAGCAGCTTTTCGCTGAATATGGCCTGCCAGTATCCAAGGGCATTGCCTGTGATACTCCGAAAGAAGCAGTCGACGCAGCCGGTGAAATCGGCGGTGACGCATGGGTGGTCAAGGCTCAGGTGCACGCGGGTGGCCGTGGTAAGGCTGGCGGTGTCAAGCTGGTCAAGAGCAAAGACGAGATCCGTGAGTTTGCCGAGAACTGGCTGGGCAAGAAGCTGGTAACCTATCAGACTGACGAAAATGGCCAGCCGGTCAGCAAGATTCTGGTTGAATCCCTCACTGACATCGACCAGGAACTGTACCTCGGAGCCGTTGTAGACCGTGGCACCCGCCGTATCGTGTTCATGGCCTCCACCGAAGGCGGTGTTGAGATCGAGAAGGTTGCCGAGGAAACCCCCGAGAAGATCCTGAAAGCGGAAATCGATCCGCTGGTCGGCGCGCAGCCTTACCAGGGCCGCGAACTGGCGTTCAAGCTGGGTCTCGAAGGCAAGCAGATCGGACAGTTCACCAAGATTTTCCTGGGTCTGGCCAAGCTGTTTGAAGAGTGCGATCTGGCACTGGTTGAGATCAACCCGCTGGTGATCACGCCGGCCGGTGATCTGCACTGCCTGGACGCCAAGATCGGTGTCGACGGTAACGCGTTGTACCGTCAAAAGAAAATCCACGAGATGCACGATCCTTCCCAGGAAGATTCCCGTGAAGCGGAAGCGGCCAAGTGGGAACTCAACTACGTAGCCCTGGAAGGCAACATCGGTTGTATGGTTAACGGTGCCGGCCTGGCCATGGGTACCATGGACATCATCAAGCTGTCCGGTGGCCAGCCTGCCAACTTCCTGGATGTTGGGGGCGGTGCGACCAAAGAGCGCGTTTCCGAAGCGTTCAAGATCATCCTGTCTGACGACAATGTCCAGGCGGTTCTGGTCAACATCTTCGGTGGTATCGTTCGCTGCGACATGATCGCAGAGGGCATTATCGGTGCCGTCAAGGAAGTGGGCGTTAAGGTTCCTGTGGTGGTTCGCCTTGAAGGCAATAACGCCGAAGTAGGCATCAAGGTACTCGCCGAAAGCGGCCTGAATATCATTGCCGCCACCAGTCTGTCGAATGCGGCAGAGCAAGTCGTTAAAGCCGCAGGGGGTAAATAATGAGCATCCTGATCAACAAAGACACCAAGGTTATCTGTCAGGGCTTTACCGGCGCGCAGGGCACCTTCCACTCAGAGCAGGCGATTGCCTACGGCACAAAGATGGTTGGCGGTGTAAGCCCCGGCAAGGGCGGCACTGAGCATCTGGGACTGCCGGTGTTCAACACCGTGCGTGACGCGGTTGAGAAAACCGGTGCCGAAGCGACCGTTATCTACGTTCCGGCGCCGTTCTGTAAAGACGCCATCATCGAAGCGGCCGATGCCGGTATTCAGCTGATCGTCTGTATCACTGAAGGCATCCCGACCATCGATATGCTGTACGCCAAG
Organism: Marinobacter sp. Arc7-DN-1; assembly: GCF_003441595.1. Taxonomy (NCBI): domain Bacteria; kingdom Pseudomonadati; phylum Pseudomonadota; class Gammaproteobacteria; order Pseudomonadales; family Marinobacteraceae; genus Marinobacter; species Marinobacter sp. Arc7-DN-1. Next base: position 201,156 of record NZ_CP031848.1, read on the forward strand.
GAATATGTGGATCGCAAGGGCGTTCGCATGATTGGTCCCAACTGCCCGGGGGTTATCACTCCGGACGAGTGCAAGATCGGCATCATGCCTGGCCACATCCACAAGAAGGGCAAGGTTGGTATCGTGTCCCGTTCAGGCACCCTGACGTACGAAGCGGTCAAGCAGACCACGGACTTCGGTTACGGTCAGTCCACCTGTATCGGTATCGGTGGTGACCCGATCCCCGGCTCCAACTTCATCGACATCCTGGCGCTGCTTCAGGAAGATCCTGAAACCGAAGCCATTGTGATGATCGGCGAGATCGGCGGTACCGCCGAGGAAGAAGCGGCGGCCTACATCAAGCAGAACGTCACCAAGCCGGTGGTCTCCTACATCGCGGGTGTTACTGCGCCTCCGGGCAAGCGCATGGGCCACGCTGGCGCCATCATCTCCGGTGGTAAGGGTACGGCAGACGAGAAGTTTGCAGCCCTGGAAGACGCCGGTGTGCGCACTGTCCGCAGCCTGGCCGAGATCGGCAAGGCCCTGAAGGAAGTGACTGGCTGGTAAGCTGGCCTTCTTTCAGTAAAAACCCCCGTTTCTGCCCTGCAGAGCGGGGGTTTTTTATTTATAATGCCGGGTCGCCTGAACTATGATGGCGGTTCCGATACCAAATAAGGAGTTCGTGCTTTGAGTTCTGTAGATTCCCAGCAAAGGGTTTTGTCCGGCATGCGTCCGACCGGCAAGCTTCACCTTGGCCACTATCATGGTGTGCTGAAAAACTGGGTGAAACTCCAGCACGAATTCGAGTGCTTCTTTTTTGTGGCAGACTGGCATGCGCTTACCACGAACTACGACGATCCCTCGGGGATTGAGCAGAGTGTGTGGGATATGGTTATTGATTGGCTGGCGGCCGGTGTGAACCCTGGTTCCTCCACCATGTTCATTCAGTCCCAGGTGCCCGAGCATGCTGAATTGCATCTGCTGTTGTCCATGATCACGCCTCTTGGCTGGCTGGAACGTATCCCGACCTTCAAGGACCAGCAGGAGAAGTTGCGGGAAAAAGATCTGGCTACCTACGGTTTCCTGGGTTATCCGCTGCTGCAAAGTGCCGATATCCTGGTGTACCGGGCAGGCAAGGTGCCGGTGGGTGCTGATCAGGTGTCCCATGTTGAGATTACCCGTGAGATTGCCCGTCGGTTCAATCATATCTACGGCCGTGAGCCAGGGTTTGAGGAACAGGCGGAAGGCGCCATCGTCAAGATGGGCAAGAAGAACGCCAAACTGTATCGCGCCCTCAAGAAACGCTATCAGGAAGAGGGCGATATGGAAGCGCTGGAAACCGCCCGCGCTCTGCTGAAAGAGCAGCAGAACATCTCCCTGGGCGATCGTGAGCGCCTGTATGGCTACATCGAAGGTGGTGGCAAGGTGATTCTGCCCGAACCGCAGCCGTTGCTGACGCCAGAATCCAGGTTGCCCGGGCTGGACGGGCAGAAAATGTCCAAGTCCTACAACAACTACATTGGCCTGCGCGAAGAGCCGGACAGTGTTGCCCGGAAGGTCCGCACCATGCAGACGGATCCTCAGCGGGTTCGTCGCACCGACCCGGGCGAGCCCGAGAAGTGCCCTGTCTGGGGTATGCACAAGATCTATTCGGACGCCGACACCCAGGAATGGGTCCAGAATGGCTGCCGGAGCGCCGGTATTGGCTGCCTTGACTGCAAGAAGCCCGTGATCGACGCCATTGTCGAGGAGCAGCGGCCTTTGCACGAGCGTGCGCGTGAGTATGAGGGCAACCCGGATCTGGTCCATTCGATTCTGCAGGAAGGCCGTGAGCACGCCCGTGATGCCGCCCGGGATACCCTTGAGGAAGTCCGGGCGGCCATGGGGCTTCATCACCGCTGAATCCGTACAGGCCGGCCATCCGGTGCTGCACGATGCAGTCCCGGTCCGGAGGGAGAGGTTATGACGGAAGAATCCACTAATCCGGTAACGCCAGAAGGGCAGGAAGCGACACCCGATCCGTCGCCGCTGGCCCGGGTTTCCGGCAAACCGGTGGTGGATCTTCCCAGGGATCTCTACATTCCGCCAGATGCCCTGGCGGTTTTCCTGGAGGCCTTTGAGGGGCCCCTGGATCTTCTGCTTTATCTCATCCGCCGCCAGAACATGAACATTCTGGATATCGACGTCAGCGAGATCACCCGGCAGTACATGGACTACATCGGCGCCGTGGAAGCCATGCGCTTCGAGTTGGCGGCAGAGTACCTGGTGATGGCAGCAACCCTGGCAGAGATCAAGTCCAGAATGCTTCTCCCCAGGCAGGAGAGCGACGATGACGAGGAGGTCGATCCGAGGGCCGAGCTGATTCGCCGGCTGCAGCAGTATGAGCGGTTCAAGCAGGCGGCCGAGGATATTGACGCGTTGCCCCGTCTGGAACGGGATTCCTTTGCCGCCTCTGCGGCTTTGCCGGGAATGCCCTCAAGTCAGCCCCATCCGGATGTGGATCTGAGGGAAATGCTGCTCGCCCTGCAGGGTGTACTGAGGCGGGCGGACCTGTTTACCAGCCACCATGTGGAACGGGAGCGGCTGTCGACCCGCGAGCGTATGTCCGCCATTCTGTCTGCTTTGCAGGATGACCACTTTGTGACGTTCGAAAGCCTGTTCACCGCGGAAGAGGGACGCCTTGGTGTTGTTGTGACGTTCCTGGCCACGCTTGAGCTGGTGAAAGAGCAATTGATTGAGGTTGTGCAGGCCGAGGTCCTGGGGCCGATTCATGTACGCGCCCGGGCGGTCAGTTAGCGTCCTGTTCAAGGCCGAAAGCACGGAAACACGGATAATCATCATGAACGAAGAACATCTGCTGAGAATCCAGGCGATTGCCGAAGCCGCCCTGCTGGCGGCCGGCAAGCCGTTGTCTCTTGACCAGTTGCGGGAGTTGTTTCCTGAACAGGAGCGGCCGGCCCGGCAGGTTATGGAGCACGTCATGGTGCTGCTGGAAAGTGCCTGCGAGGGCCGTGGGTTCGAGCTGAAAAGGGTGGCCAGCGGTTACCGTCTTCAGGTCCGGCAGGAGTATGCACCCTGGGTTGGCCGCCTGTTCGAGGAGAAGCCCCAGCGTTATTCCCGGGCATTGCTGGAAACCCTCGCGCTGATCGCCTATCGGCAACCGGTTACCCGGGGCGAAATTGAAGATATTCGGGGTGTTACGGTAAGCAGCAATATCATTCGTACCCTGCTTGAGCGAGAGTGGGTGCGCGTTGTCGGCCATCGTGATGTTCCCGGCCGGCCGGCCATGTACGCGACCACCAGGCAGTTTCTGGACTATTTCAACCTGACGGGGCTGGATCAGATGCCGCCTCTGTCTGACGTCCGGGATCTCGAAGAAATTGGCCGGGAAATCGAAAAGAACATGCAGGCGGAGATCGAATTTGAGTCGCCCGCCGCGGAGAACGATGACGAGTCTCCGGGTCAGACACTTCACTGATGCCATTCGGGTATCAGTCAGAGACTAAGGATTGATTTCATGGCGGCAGAGCGCCCCGAAAAACCCGCCAGAGCGGCGAAAAACCCAGCTAAACACGCAAAAGACAAGGTTACCCATGAGGGCCCCGAACGCATCCAGAAGCTGCTTGCCAGGGCGGGTATCGGTTCACGCCGGGAAATTGAAGGCTGGATGGAAGCCGGCCGCCTGACGGTAAACGGCCTGGCCGTTGCTCCGGGCCAGAAAGCCACCGTGGAAGACCGTTTTGAACTTGACGGCAAACGTCTCGAGGTTTCCGGCGCCTCGGAAGTGCTGCGTCGTGTGCTGATCTACAACAAGCCCGAAGGCGAAGTAACTACCCGAAAGGATCCGGAGGGCAGGCCGACGGTATTTGATCGCCTGCCAAGGCTGAAGGAACACCGCTGGATTTCCATCGGCCGGCTCGACATCAACACCACCGGTCTGGTGCTTTTCACCACAGACGGAGAGCTTGCTAACCGGCTAATGCATCCCTCCAGCCAGATTGACCGGGAATATGCGGTGCGTATCTTCGGGGAAGTGGACGATGCCATGATTGAGCGCCTGCTTCAGGGTGTTTTGCTCGAAGACGGTATGGCTAAGTTCACCGACCTTTCGCCGGCGGGTGGCAGTGGCATGAATCGCTGGTTCCACGTTACCTTGCTGGAAGGTCGTAACCGGGAAGTCCGTCGTCTCTGGGAATCCCAGGGCGTTCGGGTCAGCCGACTGAAGCGGGTGCGCTACGGACCGGTTTTCCTGCCCAGTCGCCTGACAGTGGGTAAGTGGGAGGAACTCGACCAGAGGGCTGTGGATACCCTCAGCCGCAGCGTCGGGCTCGATACCGTTGATATCCCACAGAAGACGCCGGATGAGAAGGCGGCCCATGATCGCTCGCGCCGGAAGAGTCCGGGGCGATCCGGCAAGAAGACGTCAGGCAACAAATGGGCGGTCAGTGATACCAGGCCGGCCAAACCTGCCGGCCGAGCCTCAAAATCCGATCGGCCGCGGAGCAAAACGCCCCGGAGCTGAGGCTCAGGAAATGGTGGCAAACACCCGGGTGCAGTTCCGGCCCTGGTGTTTGGCGCGGTAAAGGGCCTCGTCGGCCCGCGCCAGCCACTCCTGGGCCGATTCTTTGGGCAGGAAGGTGGCCACCCCGCAGCTGGTTGTTACCCGAAGTTCTTTTTCGCCCCCATCAATCCGAATCGCCGCAATTGCCTCGCGAACCCGTTCGGCTACGTCTTTGGCATCCTGCTCAGCAGTGTGAGGCAGGAGAATGGCAAACTCCTCGCCGCCAAACCGGTAGACGCTGTCGGACGTTCGCACGGCCTTTTCAAGTTCTGCGGCAGTAATCTGGAGAAGATGGTCGCCGACCACATGCCCGTGGGTGTCGTTGACGGCCTTGAAATGGTCCAGATCGCACAGGATGAGTGAGTAGGGCTCACTATGCCGTTCGGATAACAGGCTGGCACGCCGCAAGGCGTCGTCCATTGCACGCTTGTTGGGGATGCCGGTCAGTGAATCAGTCAGGGAGGCCTGTTCTATGGCAATGTACTGGCAAGCATTCCGAATCGGGCAGATGGCGGCACTGAGAATCATCTCGACACCCTCAAGCTCCTGTTCGGAGAACCTCTGCCGGCGGTGCAATACCAGAGTTCCGTAATTCGTTCCCTCAAGTCCCAAACGGTATTCGCAACGGTGGGGGCCGCCCATGCCGGTGGCGTAAATGAAATCCTGGTTTCCGATTCTGTGACGGTAATTGAGCGTGTCGAAGGGCACAATCGCGCCCAGCTCGTCGGCCAGAATCGCAAGCTGCTGTTCCAGGGAAAGTGTGGTAGACAGGCGACGGGTCAGCCTGGTGAGGACATCCGGGGTACTATTCCAATCCTGATGAGCCTGGCGCAGCGCAGCCAGTTTCTGGGGCTGAGAACCCGACTTGTGGATTGACGGTATGTTTTTCACTACAGCTCACTCTGTCGCAGAAGTTTACAGTGTTCTAATTTTCTGCAGAAACCATTCCGGAAGGATAAAAAAGTAACAAAAACAGTTAGTAAGGATGGTGTCCAAGAATTGGGGCCAGGTAGTGGAGCTTAATACACACGCCGTCGTCAAAAAACCGGCAGCGTTTTGCCGCTGCTTCTTCAACGCCTTAGCAAAATATCAGACAAGGGGATGGGGCTGAATAGTGCGTGTGGTAAACTTCTGCGCTTGTAATTGAGCTGTCTGCAGAAGTGAGCGACCAACTTTATGAGGTTTCAGGCCCCGGAAAGTCTATCCGAACAAATTGCCCAGCATCTCGGGCAGCGGATTATCACGCGAGATCTCAAACCCGGAGAGCGCATTCAGGAACTGAAAGTGGCGGGGGAGCTGAATGTCAGTCGTGGTTCGGTCCGCGAGGCGTTGCTCATTCTCGAAAGACGCCACCTGATAGAGATCTTCCCCCGCCGGGGAGCGGTGGTCTCAAGCCTGACCCCCGAAAGCGTTAACAGCCTGTACGATATCTACATTGATTTGTTGTGCATGCTCGGGCGCAAGGTCCTGGAGCGCTGGTCCGGTAAGGAGCTTGGCGGGGTAATGGGGCAGGTGCGCGAACTGCAGGCGGTAATTGACGCCCTGAATGCCACCAGGGCAGATGCGGCCGAGCAGGTGATTGACGCCGGCTTCGGTGTGATGCGCTATGCCTATGGTCTGGTTGAGAACCCGTTTCTTGAGGAAACCCTCGAGAATTTCCGTCCCGCCATCAGTCGCACCTATTTTGTGGCACTCGAACATTTCCGGGATGAAACCGGGGAAACGGCGACCTTCTTCCGGCAACTGGAAGACGCCGCGGTCAGCGACGATGCCGAGCGCTTACAGGCAGTTATCCAGGCATTCGGAGAACATCAGCGACAGCAGGTCCTGACCATTCTCCGACAGGAGGAGAGCGCCTGATATGCGTCTGAAGTCCATCAAACTGTCCGGTTTCAAATCGTTCGTCGATCCGACGACCGTGCCGTTTCCATCGAATATGACCGCCGTCGTCGGGCCTAACGGGTGCGGTAAATCCAACATTATTGACGCGGTCCGTTGGGTGATGGGCGAAAGCTCCGCGAAATACCTGCGCGGCGAGTCCATGACCGACGTGATCTTCAATGGTTCAAGCGCCCGGAAGCCGGTGGGTCAGGCGTCCATTGAGCTGGTGTTTGATAACAGCGACGGCTCCGCCCCCGGTGAATTTGTCCGGTTCAACGAAATTTCAGTTCGCCGCCGGGTGTCCCGTGAAGGCCAGTCCGAATATTTTCTGAACGGTTCCAAGTGTCGGCGCCGGGACATCACTGACCTGTTCCTCGGTACCGGCCTCGGGCCCCGCAGTTATGCCATCATTGAGCAGGGCATGATTTCCCGGCTGATTGAGGCAAAGCCCGAAGAGCTCCGAATCTACATTGAGGAAGCCGCCGGCATCTCCAAGTACAAGGAGCGTCGCCGGGAAACGGAAAACCGGATACGCAGGACCCAGGAGAATCTGGAGCGCCTGACGGATCTGCGTGAAGAACTTGGGCGCCAGCTCCAGCATCTTGAACGCCAGGCAGCTGCAGCGGAAAAGTACAAGGCCTACAAACAGGAAGAGCGCCAGAAAAAGGCCGAGCTGGCAGTTCTCCGCTGGCAATCCCTGGACAACGACCTCCAGACCTGGCGGGGTAAAATCCGCGACACCGAACTCGAGTTGGAGAAGTATCTGACCGAGCGGGTCAGCCTGGAAACGTCGCTGGAATCCCTGCGAGACAGCCACCAGGATCGCACCGAACACTTCAATCGCGCCCAGGCCCGTTATTATGAGGCTGGCGCCGATATTGCCCGTATTGAACAAAGTCTCGAGCACCAAAGGGAGCGCAGCCGCCAGATGGCCACGGAGCTTGATCAGGCCCTGGCGAACCAGCGCGAACTGGCCCGGGAACTGGAACAGGACCAGGACAAGCTGGCCGGTATCCAGGAAGAGCTGGACATGGTGGAGCCTGAACAGGAGGCGCTCACCATACGCTCCGAGGAATCCGGCGAGAAATTGCAGCAGGCCGAAGATGCCATGGGCGACTGGCAGCACAAATGGGAAGATTTCAGCGCTCGCTCCTCGGATGCCCGCCGCCAGGCCGAACTCGCCCAGTCCCGGATCCGGTCCCTCGAGGATGCCATTGAGCAATTGCTGAATCGCCAGCGCAAACTCCAGGATGAACGGGAAGTGCTGGAAGGCCAGATGGACCGGGCTGAGCTGGAAGAATTGCTGGAACAGCAGGAAACCCTGGAGCTGCAACGGGAAGAGGCTGCCGAACGGATCGCCGGAATTCAGGATGAGCTCTATGAAGCCCGCCAGAGCCAGCGTGATGCCGAGCAATCCGTGTCTGAAGAGCGCCAGCGGGTCCAGAGCCTGCGGGCGTCACTGGAATCGCAGCAGGCGCTGCTGGATGAGCAGATGGGGTCCCAGGACGATGTCCTGCAAACCTGGCTGTCAGAGAATTCGTTGAGCGATATGCCCCGTGTTGCCAGCCAGTTGCAGATTGATGATGGCTGGGAGTTTGCGGTTGAGCAGGTGATCGGGCGGTTTACCCAGGGCTTGTGCCTTCCGGGCATCGATCAGCTCTCACTGGCCATGAAGGACGCGCCCAAGGGCCTGGCTCTGGTTGATTCCGGAGTTCCTGCCGGCGACATGACCGCCGGGCTGGCGGAAAAAGTGTCCGGAGTTCCGGCCGTTGCTGCTTTGCTTCGGGGTATTGATGCGATAGAGACTCTCTCCGATGCCATGGGCATGCGATCCGGACTGCAGGATGGCCAGAGTGTGATCACTCCAGAGGGGGTCTGGGTGTCCCGGGACTGGGTACTGATGCCGGATTCAGACGCCGGCCAGGTCGGTGCTATCGAAAGGCAGAAGAAAGTCACGGAACTGACCTCGCAACTGGCGGAGGCCGAGGAAACCCTGGAATCCGCCTGTGAGCACATGGACAGCCTCCAGGAGCGTGCCGAGCGGTCCGAATCGGCCCGGGACGAAGCCCAGGCCCGTCTGAGCGAGGCCGACCGGGAACTGAGTGCCCTGTCATCCCGGGTCAGTGGTCTGCGTGCCCGCGCCGAACAGATTGACGCCCGGCTGCAGCGAATCCGGGAAGATGTCTCGGATATTGCCGGGAATCTTGAAGGCCAGCAGGAGTGCCTGCAGGACGCCCGTGAGGAGTGGCAGCAGGCCCTGGCTTCCACCGAAGACAGCGACGAAGAGAAAGAACGACTGCTTGAGCAGCGGGACAGCCTCCGCGAGAACCTTGACCGTCTTCGTCAGGAAGCCCGGCACGACAGGGATCATGCCCACCAGTTGCAACTCCAGTTGCAGTCACTGCACAGCCAGCGCGAAGGCCTGCGGCAGACCATCGACCGGATGCAGATGCAGAAGGAACGCATTGATGAGCACCTGGAGATTCTGCGGGAATCCCGGGAGAGTGCCGAGGAGCCGATCGAGGATCTGCAGATGCAGCTCGAAGGCCTGCTGGACCGGCGTCTGGCAGAGGAAGAAAAGCTCGGCGCGGCCCGCGACGCGCTTGAGGAGATAGACCGGGAAGTGCGGGAAAAGGAGCAGGGCCGAAGCGGCACCGATCACCGAATCCAGGATGTCCGGTCCCGGCTGGAGAAGCTGAAAATGGAATCCCAGGCCCTCGAAATCCGTTCCGGCAACCACATCGACCAGCTCAGGGAGCTGGATGTTAAGCTGCAGGATATCCTGCAGCAGTTGCCGGAGGGAGCCAGCGAGGAAGACTGGGCGGAGGAGCTCGAACGGATCGGTAACCGGATACAGCGCCTTGGTGCCATCAACCTCGCGGCCATCGAGGAGTACCAGGTCCAGAGCGAACGGAAAAGCTACCTGGATTCCCAGCACGAAGACCTGATGGAAGCGCTGGAAACGCTGGACACCGCCATCCGCAAGATTGACCGGGAGACCCGGCAACGCTTCAAGGAAACCTTTGATCAGGTCAATGGCGGGCTCCAGGCTCTGTTCCCGAAGGTCTTCGGTGGCGGTAACGCCTATCTCGAGCTCACCGGCGAGGATCTGCTGGAGACCGGCGTGGCGATCATGGCACGCCCTCCGGGCAAGAAGAACAGCACCATCCATCTGTTATCCGGTGGCGAAAAGGCACTGACGGCCATCGCCCTGGTGTTCTCCATTTTCCAGCTGAACCCGGCGCCTTTCTGTATGCTGGATGAAGTGGACGCTCCGCTGGATGATGCCAACGTTGGTCGCTATGCCAATATGGTTAAAGAGATGTCGAAACAGGTCCAGTTCATCTACATTACCCACAACAAGATTGCCATGGAAATGGCAGACCAGCTGATGGGTGTGACCATGCATGAGCCGGGCTGTTCGCGGCTGGTATCCGTGGATGTGGACGAGGCCGCAGCCCTGGCGGAGGCCTGAGGCCGGCTGGCTACAAAACCGGCGAGCATGACAAAACGGCCATCTGGCCCGGGTGTGCGTTGTATTCATTACGGGCTTTTCTTAGAGTAACAATGTTACGGGATCTGCAAACAGGACAGCAGCACTATGTCACTTAGGGAATGGTTAATTGCCATCGGTACCCTGGTTATCATCGGCATTGTTATTGACGGAGTCCGCCGCATGCGGCGTGCCCGAAAGGAATCCATGGCGATTTCATCGGGGATGGGCGCAGATGAGCTCAAGGACTCGCCACTGGATGACGAATTCAATCCCGAGTTGCCAAACGGCGGCGCACGGACCATCTCCCGGGATACGCTTGAAGAGCGTGGCTACGTCAAACGTGAGAAATCGAGCCGATTCGGTTCCCCCAAGCCCAAACCGACCCGTCCCGTCACAGCGGCCAGTAACAAATCTCCAGAGCAGGGTGCTGCCCCTGAATCCGGACACGATTTGTCCGACACCGATCTGGACTATGGTCTGTCCAGCCACGAGCCCTTCGACCACGAGTCCGCCGGGATGGAGCCGGATTCCGGCTGGGGTGCCACGGAGGATGAGATTGAGCCGGATGATGAAGTAGTCGGAGAGCCACGGGTAATCCGGTCGGAACAGCTTTCCGAGCCGGACACGGCCGCCGGTGAGCCCGAAGCCGGACATGACGACACCGGAGCGGTACCGCCGACCGTCACCACGGAAGTGGAAGAAGACACGGCCCGGCGCGAGCCTTCCCGCCCCGACAGTGGCCAGCCTTTGGCGGGAGCCAATCGCCCGGAGGCCCGGGAAGTGGTGGTTATCAATGTGCTTGCCCGTAACGGCGAAGAGTTTAAGGGGCCGGCTCTGAAAAAGCTGTTTGAAGCCTGCGGCCTTGAGCATGGCGACATGGACATTTACCACCGTCATGAACAGTCAGATACCACCAGCCCGGTCCAGTTCAGTGTTGCCAATGCCGTGGAGCCCGGCACGTTCAAACCTCGGGACATGCCGGCACTGGCGACCCCGGGCATCAGTTTCTTCATGAGTATGCCAGGGCCCTCCAACGCGTTGCAGGCCTTTGATTTTATGCTTGAGACCGCCCAATGCGTGGTTCGGAACCTGGGGGGAGAACTGAAGGATGAGCGCCGGAGTGTCATGACCCCGCAAACCATAGAGCACTGCCGCCAACGGATCCGGGAGTTTGAGCGCAAACAGCGCTCCCAACGGACCTGAAGCCAGGCGAAACAAGACTGAGTAATGCCCGGTTTGATCCGGGCATTTTTTTGACAGACGAGAGTGCCAGTCCATGAGCAAAGCCACGCCCGAGACCATCCAGCGTGTTGAAGAACTCCGTTCGGTTATCGACGACCACAATTACCATTACTACGTCCTCGACGATCCCCGTATTCCGGATGCGGAGTACGACCGTCTGTTCCGGGAATTGCAGAGGCTGGAATCGGATTACCCGGAGCTGGCATCGGACAATTCACCAACCCGCCGGGTTGGCAGTGCCGTGGAAACCAGTTTCGAGGAAGTGGTTCACCGGTTGCCCATGCTGTCTCTGGACAACGCGTTCAGTGACGATGAACTCCGGGATTTTGACCGGCGCGTGCGGGATCGGCTGGGCGTCAGCGAGGAAGTGGAATACGTCTGTGAGCCCAAGCTGGACGGGCTGGCAGTCAGCCTGCATTACGAAAATGGCTCGCTGACAACCGCCGCAACCCGTGGCGACGGCTATTCCGGTGAAGATATCACCGCCAACATCCGGACCATTCCGTCGGTTCCGCTCAAACTGCGTGGTGACGATGTGCCAGAGCTTGTCGAGGTGCGGGGCGAAGTCTACATGCCCAGGGAGGGCTTTGAGCAGCTCAATCGCCGGCTTGCCGACCGCGGCGAGAAAACCTTTGTAAATCCCCGAAACGCGGCGGCTGGTAGCCTGAGACAGAAAAAATCCACGGTCACCGCCAAGCGTCCTCTGGAAATGTGCGCCTACAGTGTGGCAGTTACGGATGAAAGCCTGCTTCCGGAGACCCAGTGGGATGGTCTTCAGCGGGTCCGCAGCTGGGGGTTCCGGATCAATCCGGAGATGCGCAAGGCGCGGGGTGTGGATGAGTGTCTTGAGGCCTATAACGAACTGATGGCAAAACGGGACACCTTGCCCTACGAAATTGATGGCATTGTGTTCAAGGTCAACCGCCTGGATCAGCAGAAAGCGCTGGGATTTGTGTCCCGGGCGCCGCGCTGGGCCATCGCCCAAAAATTCCCGGCCCAGGAAGAGCTGACCGTCGTTGAGGACGTTGAATTCCAGGTTGGCCGGACCGGCGCGGTAACCCCTGTGGCGCGGCTGAAGCCGGTATTTGTAGGCGGTGTCACAGTGAGCAATGCCACCCTGCATAACATGGACGAAATCCGCCGTCTCGATGTTCACATTGGCGACACCGTGTTTATCCGCAGGGCTGGTGACGTTATTCCTCAAGTGGTCAAGGTCGTTACGGAAAAGAGGCCGGTAAACGCCCGGCAGGTTGAGCTGCCGGCAACGTGTCCGGTTTGTGATTCCGATGTTATCCAGATTGAAGGGGAGGCCGTGGCCCGTTGCTCCGGCGGCCTGTTCTGCCCGGCCCAGCGCAAAGAGGCGATCCGGCACTACGCCTCCCGCAAGGCCCTCGATATCGAAGGGTTAGGGGACAAGTGGATCGATATTCTGGTCGATCGGGGCATGGTTGAGACCGTTGCGGACCTGTATCGCCTGACCGCCGACGATCTGATGCGCCTGGAACGGATGGGCGAGAAATCTGCCTCGAATCTTGTGGATGCCATCGACCGCGCCAGAAACCCAGTACTCTGGCGGTTCCTCTACGCGCTCGGAATCCGGGAGGTCGGAGAGGCTACGGCAAAAGCCCTGGCTTCCCATTTTGGAACCCTGGAAGCCATTGCCGCCGCAGACGAGGAAACCCTGCAAACGGTCCCGGATGTCGGTCCCATTGTGGCGGGGCATATCCGGAGTTTCTTTGATCAGACCCACAACCGGGAGACGCTGGATGCGCTCCGGGAAGCGGGCGTTAACTGGCAGGAAGAACCGATACAACAGGGCGATCAGCCCCTCAAGGGCCAGACCTGGGTGCTGACGGGAACGCTCTCGGAAATGACCCGGGATGAGGCCAGGGAAAGACTGGAGTCCCTTGGCGCCAGGGTGGCCGGAAGCGTATCCAGGAAAACGGCTTGCGTTGTGGCCGGTGAAGCCGCCGGCTCCAAACTGGCCAGGGCCGAGCAACTGGAAGTGCCGGTCCTGGATGAAGCGGGTTTGCTGGCGTTGTTGAAAGAACATGGCCTGGAGCCGGGCTGACTGAATCTGAGAACTCGCGCAGATCCCCTGCAGATCAAATTGGCTACCATGGTGTTGTTCTGTAACGGTGTGTAAATCGCCCGGTGTTTCCATCGGGCGTCGCAGCCATAACAACAACGGTTTAAACGGATTTTTTCATGGGCGCCGATTTTTACTCCCGCATTCATCCCGTCGTTCGCATTGCCATTCTTGGTCTGTTTTTTTGGGGGCTCTCCGCCTGCAAAACCGAGAAAGACGCCGATCAACCCACGGTTCTGGGTGTGCCCCCGGTGTCTGCCTATCTGGGAGTGGAGTATTCCTACAACTTCGGCGCCTACGGGGGAGAGGGTATACTTGATTACTCCCTGACCAACGCGCCTTCCTGGCTGGCCCTGGAAGACATCAGCAACAAGGCCCGGCAGGGTATTATCCTGCGGGGCGTTCCGGGTTTAACGGGGGGCAACCGGGGTGAGGCGGATCTTGGCAAGACCGAAGGCATCAATCTGGTGACAACAGACGGGCAGATGTCAGGCGTTCAGCCCTTTGGGGTTGATGTCAAGTACAACGTGATGTCCCTGGAATCTGAGCCCTTTACCGAAGGTGAAAGCCCTGAAATCCCGGGAAGCAACCGGGAACAGTGTGCCTTGCCGGACCTGGAAACAGAGGGCGAACACAGTTTTACGGTCAACCTGTATAACGATGATGGTTCTGTGTCCGGCACCCGCGAGCTGACTCTGCCAACACGCAGGGTCTTCGTGAAGGTGAATCTGGACCAACCTTCCGTGACCCGGGTTGCAGTTGCCTTTGAGTTACAGTCGGATTACGACGCGACCAGTTGCGATGCCGGCTTTTCGCCCCCGCACCAGAATTGCGAGCAGAGTAATTCCAATGTGGGCGATGCCACTCCGGGCAAGGATATTGTCGGGCTTGGAAGCAACAGCCCCATGCCGCGGGACGAGTCCGGAGAAAATGAGCTCAGCTACATCGACTATGAACTGGATGAAGAGGGTTTCTTTACCCGTGGCGTCATCACGCTCGAGCCCGGCATTACCGAGTGTTATCTTCCCCTGGAGGTTGTTGAAGACAGCTTTCCCGAACCTGCAGAGTCACTCAGGCTGGCATTGACCGAGGTGCGCTCTGGTCTGGCGGGCCTGGGCAGTGGCAACGGCGGCGTGGTTTCCAATCTGTCAATTCAGGACAACGAGCCGGTTCTTTCGATTGAGACCGTCAAAGGTGGCTCCCGGGATACCCTTAATGTTGGCGATGTGCGGGAGTACCTGGCCAGACTCCCGGGTGAGCGTGACCGGGATATCTTCGCCAAACTGACCCACACCGAAGGCTCGACAGCCCGGCTTGGTACCGAATTTGTGATTGAGCGCCTGGAAGACGGTAACTGGGTTGAAAACGATGAACTGGTTTTTCCGAACGGGACGGACGAGGTGCCGTTCCGGATCCGCGTTCCTGCAGCCGGCTATACGAATCCCGCGTTCAGTGACCGGTTCATACTGCTGGGAGTCAACCAGGACTTTCAGGCTGGCAGAGAGGATTATGCCCGGGGTGAAAGCGACAACCTGATCCGGGTCAGTCTCAACGAACTGACAACACCGCTCGCTCTGAATGGGGCTGACGGGTTTGTGGCCACTGATATGGCCGTGGGACACGAGGGCCGAGTGTTTGTTTCCGGTTATGATGGTCAGGACAACGATCGGGTGCAGGTAAGGATTTTTGACCAGCGGGGTAACCTGCTGCAGCAAGTGGCGGTGTCTGCCGCCGGCGACAGCCTGGTGACACCGAATCCTGTGATCAACGTCGTTCAGCGTAAGGTTTCCCAGGGCAACATCAAAGTCGACCGTTTCGAGTTCGTTGTTTCCTACAGTACCGACCAGCCGGTTGCAGGGACAAACGCGCTCGGGGCAGAGGACATCGTGACATCTCTTTACTGGTTTGACGTTGCCAGCAACGGTGGTGAGTATGTCTCGTCCTGGAGCATCCGCACAGGCACCGCTGCAGAAGATCAGGTCCGGTGGGCCGGAATCAGCAGGGACGCCGGTTATGTGTTGCTGGCGGGCGAAACCAATGGCGTTTTCGATGGCCAGCAGGGATTGGGGGGCCGGGACAGTTTCCTCCAGAGGATCGACACCGAGCTTGACGGCAACAGCCAGCTTCCTGCTGTGGCCTGGACCCGCCAGGCCGGATCCGCAGCCGACGACAGTGTTGCCGGGGGCAGCGCCGATTCAGTGATGCCGCTGCTGTTCGGCTCCGCTGCCGGGTCGGTGGAAGGAGCTCCGGTTATCGGAGGTATTGATGCCTTCTTCTACAATACCTTCGGTGCGAACGCTGAACTCAATGTGTACCAGGTTGGCACAGAAGGCGACGAGGTCGTCTCCGGCGGGCTGTTTTTTGCCGGCGCTCTGTGGCTGATCGGCAGCAGTGATGGTCTTTACTCGGTTCTGGAACGGGAAGAAGAGGATCCCGTTCTTGAGAGGGATCCACTGTCCAGCACGGCCGGTTTCCTTCTTGGCTACTCCTCCACCGGCACCCCGGGCAGGGTGTTTTCCCTCAATGATGAGAATGATCAGGCGAACGTGCGGCTTTCGGGGCTTACCGGGTTTGATGGCGACATCGTCGTTGCCGGTTCCACCGATGGCGATTTTGCCAACGATGGTGTTGTTTCCGGCACAACTCAGGGCATTTTGGCCCGGGTATCGCTGGTTCCGGAGGCAGGCAGCGACACCGAAGACACTACCTTCAGGAATAACTGGCGTTACCAGCTTGATGGGGATAACTCGGAAATTCTGGATCTGGAGAATTTCCGGGACGACGAGGTGGTTGCCCTGTCCCGGGTGGGGAGCGACTGGTTCGTGTTGTTGTTCAGCCCTGAAGGCGAACTCCTGACACCGCTGAACTAGCCGGGCAGGAACTAGACGATTCCCTCGTGCCGGCCTGCGTTGGCGTACAGGCGAAGGTAGTCGGTGCTGGTGACTATACCGGCGGCGGCGCCCTTGGCGTTGACGACCAGAGCGGCATTCAGTTGGTGGGCGAGCATCAGCCTCGCAAGCTGATGGGCGTCTGTCTCCGGTGACGCGGTGAGGAAAGCAGGAAGTTCGATATACAGCAGGCTCTCGCTCATGGCATTGGCTTCCTGTTCGCGGAGCCAGCCAAGCAGCCAGCGAAGATCCACAAGGCCTGCAATGTTGTCTCCCGACGTAATCACCAGGTGACTGACCTGGTGCTCGTCCATCACTGATAACGCCTCGGAAATGGTTGCAGTAGCGGGCACCGAATAGAGCGCAGGAGAAGAAATCCTCGATACCGGAAGGTAAGGGCGGTCTTCCCGTTGCTCTCCGGCGGCAGCGCCATATTCCTCAAGGGCTCTGTGCCGGCCTGCATTGGCGGCGAGCTGAAACTCCGAATCTGTTGGTTCACTTCGGCCTGGATTCGTAGCCTGGGTTTCTGCCAGCTCGGTGACATCGCCCACGCGCCGGGCCCGGAATGCTTCCGGTAGCCGGGTTCCGAGCGGCCGGCCGGGTTCGCTGACAAAAATGGACATGTGGTTCTCCCTGACAACACCTTATCATCATCGGTTATCGGCAGTCAGACCGAAATCTCCAGACCAGGTTTATTACGAAATCACCACGTCCGTCTGGTACAGGCGTCGGGTTTCCAGGCGCCGCGCGAGCTTTGCCGACAGACACGCGGGCTGCCCCGTCAGTCGGTCGGCCAGGTATTCGGCCAGTAAGGGGGCGTAGGTCAAACCCTTGCTGCCAAGGCCTGTCAACAAAAACAGGTCCTCAAGTTCATCGTCCTGTCCATTAAAAACCGGGCCGGCCACAGGCT
This sequence comes from Marinobacter sp. Arc7-DN-1, assembly GCF_003441595.1. NCBI lineage: Bacteria > Pseudomonadati > Pseudomonadota > Gammaproteobacteria > Pseudomonadales > Marinobacteraceae > Marinobacter > Marinobacter sp. Arc7-DN-1. The sequence goes on from NZ_CP031848.1 coordinate 218,202, forward strand.
GATAATCGTGGGTTGTGCTGCGAAAGGCTACCCGGCCATCCAGGTTGGAGGTGTCCAGTTTTTCAGCATCTTTTCGCTTCAGAACGGCCGGCAACATCGCCGTGAGTTCACGGATATTTTCCTGATGGCTCTCGCTCGTGGTTAAAGGGTTTGCATCATGCAGATCAAAGGTGGCTCCGGTTACTGCGATTTGCCCCAAGGCAGGGTTCATATACCGGTTGCCACAAATGACCACCCGCGGATTCCGGAGGCCAGTCTTCGGCAGGTGTGTTACCTGGCCCCGGATGCTTTTAAGTCGGAATTTCCCCTTGACCGGAATGAGTCCGGCACTGAGGTGTCCGGCGCAGATCACTACGCGGTCGGCAACGATGGTCGTTCCGTCGGCACCCGAGATGTGCCATTTCCCACTGCAGGGCAGCAACCGGTCTACATTGACACCCCACGCGTGGGTTATCATCGGATGGTCGGCCAGCGCCTGGCACAGCCTCTTTGGCTCTAGCCAGCCATTGCCGGGGAACCAGAGGCCTCCAGATTCCGTAGGCACACCGGAAAGCTCGCTGGCTTGCTCTCTGTTCACCGGATACAGAACCTCCCGTGGGTAGAGATTGCGCCGTAGGAACCGATGCTGCCGGTCTGCTTCCTGGGCTGTCTGAGCGAGCTGGAGCAGGCCAGTCGGATGCCAGTATTCTCCGCGCCAGGTTTCGTAGAACCGCTGGGCAAAGGTCAGCGCCTGCAATGCCAGTTCGGTCTGATCATTGAATTCGACACCAAGCTTCACGTACATGGCGCCCTGAACATTGCCCGAGGCTTCGGTGCCGGGCCCGTTGGCGGAATCAATCAGGGTAACCGGGACCCCCCGTTCGGCCAGGTTTCTTGCCAGGGTGCACCCCGCAATACCCGCTCCGATGATTGCAATGGAACCGGGCCGGTTTGCTTCCGTTTGTCCGTCTGCCGGTAACACGCCCCGGAGCATATCCCGCTTGCGGCCAAAGCCGGGCGTCTTCCGCACGTCGAATCCGGCCGCTGCCAGGGCGCGCCGAACCCTGCCAACGGAGGTAAAGGTCGCCAGGGTGGTGCCGGGCTTGCTGTGGGCGCGGACCTGGTCGATCGTCTCGTCCAGCCACATGGATGGATTGCGGGCAGGGGCAAAGCCGTCCATGAACCAGGCGTCGGCAAGAAAATCGAGAGATTGCCAGGCGTCGGCGATATCGCCGAAACAGAGGGTGAGGCGGACCCGCCCCTGTGCCAGTACCAGGCGGTGGACGCCCCGGACCAGCGGCGGGTATTTTCGAATGAGCTCCCGAGCCAGGGGGTGCAACTCCGGCCACAGTGCCAGCGCGCGGGTGAGATCCTCCCGGATCAGGGGGAATCGCTCAACGGATACAAAGTGGAGGGTTGCCTGATGCGCCGGGCCGTGGTTTTGCCAGGCCTGCCACGCTGCCAGAAAATTCAGGCCGGTCCCGAACCCGTTCTCCGCGATAACAAAGTGGCCGCCCTGGGCGACACTGGCAAACCGCTCCGGCAAATTGTTGTGCCGAAGAAACACATGGCGCGTTTCCTCCAGCCCGTTGTCACGGTTGAAGTAGACATCACCAAACCGGACAGACTCTGGCACACCCTCGCGCCAGGCCAGCTCTGCGGGCTCGATTCCGGGAGGCAGCATTGGTGAGCGCATGGTGTCAGTCTGCAGTATCCAGCACGGTTACCTTCTTAATGATCACGGCTTCAACCGGAACATCGGCCATGCCCCGCTTCCGGGTTGTCTGCTTGCGGGCGATAGCATCAACGGCACCCATGCCCTCGGTCACCTTGCCGAAGACGGCATAGCCAGGGCCACGGACGCCGGCATTGAGGAAATCGTTGTCTGACAGATTGATGAAGAACTGTGAGGTGGCGGAATCCGGAGAGCTGGTCCGGGCCATGGCAATGGTTCCACGGAGGTTGGGAAGTGTGGATCTGGCTTCGTTCTTGATGGGGGCGCGGGTCGGTTTGCGGGAGAGGTCATCGGTAAACCCGCCACCTTGGATCATGAAGCCGGGAATGACCCGATGAAAGATGGTGTCGTCGAAGAATCCGGCCCGTGCGTACTCCAGAAAGTTGGCAACGGTTGCAGGGGCAACATCCGGGCGGAGCTGCAGTTCAAGGGCACCTTCACTGGTCACCATCCGGACTTTCGGAAGCGGTTCATCGGCTGGTTGGCCACTGCTCTGGGCCAGAGCAGTGCCAGCGGGCAAAAGCAAAGAGAGAAGTATCAACAGTACGGGAGTCACACTTTTCAAGGGTTTTACCAGATTTGTCATTTTCGGCCGCTCTCTGTGTTATTCGCAGGGGCTTTTCCTGCGACAATTCAGTGAATTCTGTTTTCCGGTGCGTGATCTTAGCAGAACGTGATTGTAAAACGGGGACTGTATCCACGCACATTTGATTGTGATCAGCTAACCTTTTCGGATGCAGGAATGAGTGCATCACATTCGCCGGGCAGGGTTGTACGGTTTTCACTGTTGAATAAGGAGAAACTGGGTGAGAATCCGCCAGGGATTTGAAGAAAAGTCACGCCTTGGGCGATTACTTGTCAATCGCGGGTATCTGTCTGAAGGCCAGCTGGATGAAGGCCTGAGAATTCAGCGCGAAACCGGCCAACGCCTCGGTGAAGTGCTCATTCAGGCCGGTTGGATCACGGATAAGGAACTTCACCGGGTTCTCAAGCACCAGTCCCGCTATCGTAACGCGGCGGCCCTGGTGACCATGGTTACGCTTCCGTTCCAGCCGCTGGTGACGTTTGCGGCCAGTAACAGTGCAGATACCTCCCAGTCGGCGTTGGAAGCCGGCGAACTCTATGAGAGAGGGAATCTTGCGCCGCTGACCGAGACCGAGCTGGCGGCCGTATCGGGGCAGGGTGATCCGACCCTGCTAGACCGGATCGGACTGGTCGGGGCGATGGCAGAGAATCCGGCCGGTGGCGACAGCCAGGGAGGAAGCCCGGCGGCTGACGTTATTGAGGGGATGAAACTGACGGCAAATATCTTCGTGCCGGTTCTGAACTTCCTGGATTCAGACCTTACCATTTCCGGCGTTCACTACCGGGAGGGTGAGCCCCGTTACGCGGTTCGGGAAGACGGGGCGCTGATGCTGGCCTTTCCGGAACGTATTGAAGAAATCCGCATGGACAATATCCGTGTTACCGGAGGCCAGGGCGCGTCAATGGGCAACGTGACCATTCAGGATATCCGGTTCCACCCGGACTCCCGGATGACCATTTACACCCGATAGAAACGGTTATGGGCCAAGGCCAGCGCGGTTTTCAGGCGCTTGCGAGCACTGTCCGGCTTGAAACTGTCGTGTGCTCACCACGTGCTCCGTAGAGCTTCTGCTGGCTATTGGCGCCCCGGAAAATGTCGGCCAGCCGGGTCAGGCGTTTTTGCAGATGGGTGATCACCCGACCGTTGTTCTGGTTCAGGGTCTGACAGGCTCGCAGTTTCTGGTCCGCTTCCTGCCAGAGCTGATAAAGCTCAGAAAGGCCCGCACTGCGAATAAAGCGGGAGGGCTCTCCGCTCTCGAGGCGATAGCCCATCTGAACCAGCGTCCGGATTTTCTGCTTTGCCCGCTCACGAATGGCCCCGAGAAGATCGTTTTTCTCTCTGGTCAATTCGTTTAGAGCCTGGAGATCGGAGGTGGCAAGGCAGGTTTTTTCCCTGCCGAGAATGTCAGCGAGTGTGTCCAGCTGGCTGACATCCTGGGATAGAAGAGCCTTCAGATCATCGATTGCTGCCATGATTTACTCACCCGAAAATGCTTTCATCCATCTCAAGCATTTTCTGGGCCAGTTTTTCGGCGTCAATTTTGTAGGTCCCGTTTTCGAGAGCGGAACGGATCTGCTCAATACGGTCATCATCCATCTCAGGATAATCACCCAGCTTCTGTTCCAGCTGTTTGAGATTCCTGGCCTGACTGCTCAGGCTCACGTTTTCACCCCGGGCTCCCCGGGTCTGAGTTTTTGCCTGCTCGTTGGTCGCCGGCTGGCTGCTCTGAGCGCCAGCGCCCTTGTCGGCCGTGGTTCTCTGGGTGTTGACCTGGCCGGGGCCAATTCCATTGAAGTCAACTGACATATCGATACCTGCTTGCCTGATGCGCCACACGTTTGCGGCGCTTACTCGAGTTTATGTCTTCTTAACGGCGGAACCGCAGAAACCTTTAGAAACTTTTTGCCTTCCGGATTAACATATTTTTACCCGGTAAATTTTTTCACCCCCAACCACTACTGCTCCCGCTACTACTGTCACCGGGCCTGGCAGAATCTTGCCGTGCCGGCAAAGTGCTGCCGAAGCGCGGCTACATCTGGATCTCAACACGGCCGGGGGCAACAACGTTCGCCTTTACCGTACGTGAGGAGCTCAGATTCTCGACCAGAACTTGCTCTCCTATGCCTGCGTTGGCCAGAGCCTTACCTCGGGAACGCACTGAAAATCCGCCGGTTTTCGCAGTAATGATAACATGATCCCCACGCTCTACCGCATCCGGCGCAGAGAGTATATCCGGAGTGATCAAAGAGCCGGCATTTATGGATCGCCGAACCTCCATTCCGACCGCTTGTGCGGTCTCGGTTATCGCTCCGCGCCTTGAGGCATTGATCTCCACGGACTGATGCGTCACCAGATCCGGGGTAATCCGCTCACCGCGAGTCAGGGGGCGGGTTGCAATCAGGGCGGGCCCACGGATTGAGATGGAGGCCGTAACGAACATTCGCCAGGGGCGGCTTCCCTCACAGGCTACCAGCAGGGACGGGCTTGTACTCTTCCAGGGGTCGCCGCTGAACCCGACACTCAGGGGGCGTTCGCACCCGGCGAGGGTGAGGCGGCTATCGATGGACCCTGGTTCAAAGGAAACCGTATAGCCCGCACTGGCCTGTTCGTTGGCAAAGTCGTCCAGAAACGCCAGGGTGGCCTGCCGGATCTGTTTGGCAGTGGTTTGGGCCAGCAATGGGCCGCTCAGGCTGGACATTAGCAGGAGTAGGGCAAAATTGGTGATGCGCATACGTATGAGTTTGTCCTATGCTTGTCAATATCAGGGCAGAAAAACCCGAACAATGCTAAGGGTTCCGGGAAAATGGCCGTTAAGTTGGCTGACCCGCCGCTGAGATGACGGTTTCCCGTCGATCAGGCGATTATTCGGCGATATATTCAGTGAACAGCAAGATATATGCCGGCGGAAAGCCGGCCAGCCAGGAGAAACAAAATGGCAGGGGTATTGGACAGCGTAAACCAGCGCACGCAGCTGGTAGGGCAGAATCGCCTTGAGCTCCTTCTTTTCCGCTTGAGAGGGCGTCAGATTTACGGCATTAACGTTTTCAAGGTGAAGGAGGTTTTGCAATGTCCCAGGCTGTCATCTATTCCCAACAGCCGGAACGTCGTCAGGGGGGTCGCCCATATCCGGGGCGAAACCATTCCGATTATTGATCTGAGCATGTCCATTGGATTGCCCGGAATTCCACAGGAAGAGCTGGCGACCAGTTTTGTCATCATTACCGAGTACAACCGTAAAACCCAGGGCTTCCTCGTTACTGGTGTCGACCGGATCATGAACATGAACTGGGAAGATATTCTGCCACCGCCCAGGGGTGCCGGAAGGGATGTTTACCTTACCGCTGTCACCAAGATCGATGATAAGCTGGTAGAAATCATTGATGTAGAGAAGATTCTTGCAGAAGTTTCTCCGCTCGGTGAGGATGTTACCGAAGCCGTGCTGAGCAAGAGTGCCGATCGGGTGCCCGGCCACCTGCCCGTCCTGGTGGTGGATGATTCGTCCGTGGCCCGTCGCCAGATAGAGCGTTGCCTGACGGCTATCGGAATGGAAGTCGTCACCAGGAATGACGGCAAACAGGCTTATCAATACCTGAAGGAAGTGACTGCCGACGGTTCGCGGGCAAAGGATCATTTCTCCCTGATCATTTCCGACGTTGAAATGCCAGAGATGGACGGCTATACGCTGGTGACGAAGCTTAAGGGTGATCCGGCCCTCGCCGACATGTTTATCATGCTGCACACCTCTCTCAGTGGGGTCTTTAATCAGGCCATGGTCAAGAAGGTCGGTGCCGACGACTTCATGGCAAAGTTCAGTCCGGACGAACTCGCCGAGCGGGTAATGGAAATCATCGACCAGGGTTGATGAAGCTGCTCAGAGATTCACTCAGAACAGAGATCCAATGAAAGCGGATATAACGCCACAGGAATATGAAGCCTTCAAGTCGTTCCTGCAGGATGCCTGTGGGATTTTGCTGGGAGAGAACAAGCAGTACCTGGTGAAAAGCCGGTTACGCCGGATTCTCGAGGAGAACAGCCTGAACTCGCTCGGTGAGCTCCTTGATCGTCTCAAGCGGCCAGGCCGGGGTGGTTTGCGTGAAGTTGTTATTGACGCCATGACCACCAATGAAACCCTGTGGTTCCGTGATAACCATCCGTTCCGGATCCTTCAGGAGAAACTGCTTCCCGAATTTGCCGAGCGCAATTCCAGCCAGCCGCTTCGAATCTGGTCTGCCGCTTGTTCAACCGGGCAGGAACCTTACTCGATTGCGATGATTGTGGAGGAGTTCCGAAGGCTCCGGCCAGGCAAATTGCGTGATGTAAGAATCACCGCAACGGATATTTCCAAAAGCGTGCTTGAGGTTGCCCGTAAGGGCGAATACGAGATGATCGCCATTGGTCGCGGGTTATCACCGGAGCGGCAGAAGCAGTTCTTTACGCCGTCCCTGAACGGTGGCTGGCAAATCAAGCCGCAGATCAAGACCATGGTAGAGTTCAAGGAGCTGAACCTGCTGGAGCGATACATGCTCGGCAAATTCGATATTGTGATGTGTCGCAACGTTCTGATTTATTTCTCAGCGGAATCAAAGAAAGACATCCTGACCAGGATGCATGCCACCCTTAATCCGGGAGGTTATCTGGTTCTTGGTGCCTCTGAATCTCTTAACGGTTTGCCCCACCTTTACGAGATGGTCCAGTGCCACCCCGGAATTATCTACAGGAAAAAATAAACCATGCCCATGAATGTCTGGGTGCTGGTTGCGGCTCAGGCGCTGGCGATGTGCACAGCGCCCTTCATTGTTTTCATTGGCAGCATCCAGGGCCGTATGCTTGCACCCGCAGCGGAATACGCCACACTTCCTGTCGGTCTTGTTGTCGTCGGGACAGTACTGGCCATCAAGCCTGCCACCTGGCTGATGGAACGATTCGGCCGCAAGCGGGTGATGCTGCTGGGCGCAACCATGGGGATGCTGGCCGGATTGCTCGGTGCACTGGCATCCTGGCTCGGATTGTTTTCGCTTTTGTGCCTGGCGACGGTTGTTGGTGGCACCGGATTGGCGGTAGTTCATCAATACCGTTTCGCAGCCATGGAGTCTGTGCCTCCGGGGCTGGCAGGTTCTGCCGCAGCCCGGGTGCTGCTTGGCGGGTTGGTTGCTGCCTGGCTAGGGCCCGAAGTCGCCGCTATTGGCAGTGGGTCGGCTGAGCAGTATCCGTTTCTGATCAGTTGGGTTGGTCTGACGGTTGTGCAGAGCGCGGCCTTGCTTATACTGGGCGCCGGTTACCGGGCAAAAGGTGAACTGGTACGGGAAACACATCCTGGCGGTGGCCGCCCTTTGCGTGAGATTCTTTCCAATCCACTGGTATGGGCCTCGATCAGCGCTGCTGCTATTGGTTATGCGGTGATGAGCTTCATCATGACGGCCACACCGCTGAGCATGACCGAGATGGCCGGGCATAATCTCAACGACGCCAAGCGTGTTATCCAGCTCCATATCATGGCCATGTACTTTCCCTCGCTCATCAGCGGCTGGCTGACCCGTGTTGTGAGTATACCTCTGATGATGGCGGCAGGGCTTCTCGCTTATCTGGGTTGCATCGTGCTCGCTGCCGGCGGCATCAGTTTCCATCATTATCTTGGGGCCCTGTTGTTGCTGGGTGTGGGCTGGAACTTCCTCTTTGTAGGTGGCACAACGCTACTTCCCAGGGGGTACCAGGATGCAGAGCGTTTCAGGGTTCAGGGGTTGAACGACATCATGGTGTTCGGTTCCCAGGCCACTGCTGCACTCTCTGCCGGTGCCATCCTGAGCTGGCTGGGCTGGGGCGGGCTTGTTATGGTCGCCCTGCCATTTCTTATCCTCCACGGAATCCTTATGACCCTGTGGCTCATCCGTGAGCGTACACCTGAAGCCGCGGTTAACGGGAGAAACTGATGCTTATCGATTTCGAGGGGATGGACCCGAAAGACGCCTATCACATCCTGACCCAGACCGTGATTCCACGCCCCGTCGCCTGGGTGTTGAGTGAGAACCCGGATGGTGATTACAATCTTGCGCCATTTTCCTTTTTTACGCCCATCACCAGCAATCCGCCGTTGCTGATGATTTCGGTCGGCAAAAAACCCACGGATAGGGCCTCAAAGGATACCCGGGTCAATATTGAAAAACGAAAGCATTTCGTGGTTCATATTGCCCACCGGGAGCTTGCGGCGGCAGTAACCGAGTCATCCAGAACCTTGCCCCATGGCGACTCCGAGCTGAACAATCTCGACCTCGAGTTGACGGACTTCGATGGGAGCAGGCTGCCGCGCCTCAAGGACTGCCACGTCGCTTTTGCCTGTGAGCTGTATGACATCAAGGAAATCGGTGCCGGCCCGCAATCGCTGGTGTTCGGCAAGGTAAATCGGGTGTGGGTAAGCGACGATGCGGTCCGTTACGACGACAAGAGCCGGCTCACGTTTGACGGTTCTGCAATTGATCCGCTTGGTCGCCTTGGCGGCAGCGAATACGTCACCTTCGGTGAAGTACTGAAGGTTCCGAGGCCTTCCTGAATTCTGGCGAGGGGCGTCGCAATGGGACAGCTTAATCTAAGGCATCTCTATTATTTCTGGGTGATCAGTCGCGAGGGCTCCATTGCCCGGGCCAGCGAGGTTCTGGAGCTGGCGCCACAGACCCTTAGCGGTCAGCTTGCGACGTTCGAAGCCTCCGTTGGTGGCCGTTTGTTTTCACGGGAACGGCGACAACTGATTCTGACTGATCTGGGGCGATTAATCCTTGGTTATGCCGATGACATTTTTGCGCTTACCGGCGAGCTCACTGAAACCCTGCGGCTCGATCCTTCCGAGCGCCCCCTCACGCTTCGTGCCGGCATTTCCGCATCGATTCACAAGCTGATTGCCTATTATCTCCTGCAACCGGCGATGGCTGTTGAGCGGTCGATTCAACTGGAATGCCAGACAGGGCGCACTGAGGACCTGGTCCTTAGTCTCAAGCGCAAGGAGCTTGATCTGGTCCTTACAGACCGCATGCCAAAGCTTCAGGAGGAGGGCAATCTCACCGTCCATCCGTTGGCGGGCTCAAGCATGAGCCTGTTTGCGGCGCCGGCATTGGCGGGCCGGTTAAAAGACGGGTTCCCGGAATCCCTCAATGGTCAGCCGCTGCTGGCCAACGCCACCGATGCACCTTACTTCGAACGTCTCATGAACTGGTTTAGCCTCAATGGCGTGCGGATGAGGCTTGTTGCGCAGGTAGACGACAGCGCATTGATCAAAGTATTCGGAAGCCAGGGCTATGGCGTATTTGCGGCACCGACAGTCATTTGGGAGGAGGTCTGCCGACAGTATGAGGTTGAGGAAATCGCCTCAATTGATGACGTCGTGGATGAGCTTTTCGCAATTACCCGTGGCCGAAAAATTGCGCATGAGGGTGTTAGAGCTATCTGTGAGGCCCACTCCGACTTCCAGGGCCTGAAATGACCTCGAAAAAAGCGATGCAAAAACCTCAGGAAAGTTTATTTTATCGATCTCTGTTCCCGTCCACTATGAAATTGTGAAAGGCAGCAACCCGAAGAGGAGTAGCAGCTATGAAAACCATCCACAAATTCCGTCTGGAACCGGGCAAGGAGCCGACCACTCTCTCACTCCGGGAAGGTTATCGGGTGGTGCGCAGCGAGTACATCGTGCCCCACAAGGCCGTCTACCTCTGGGTGGAGCAGCCCTTGAATGTCACCACTCCGACCCTGGAACGGCGATTCCGCGTCGTGTACTCCGGTGAGCCTGTGCCGGATAGGTTTGAGTATGTCGACACTGCGCTGGATCCGTTTGGTCCCGAGGCATACCACGTGTTTGCGGTTCCGGCCGACGAGGATTCGGCAACATTCAGTCCTACGGGTGAAGGGGCAAGCAACGATGCCTTCACCAGGCGTAACTGGCAACCCACAGCGATCTCTTGACGATACCTGGGCTCCTTTCGGAGCCCTTTTTTAGTGCGCCCGGCATGGGCGCACTCCTGGAGGTGCAAGTCCTCCCGTAAGCTGGCCACAGCGAACGAAGTGAAGCGCAACTGCGGAAGGGCGACCAACTGTGGAGAGGAAGCGTGGAGCGTAAACCGTGAGCCGATGAACAAGAATCGGATATAAGGCGCTGCCGAGCAGGGCGAGCGGGCTAGAAGCCGCGAAGCTCTTGTGGCCAAGGCGATGCGGCGTAAATCCGGCGGTTGTGCGGTGAAGGAGTGTGTTCTTACCCGGGGATATCTCGCCTTATGCCTGAAAGGGCAACGTGGCAACACGGAGCGAGAAGTCAGCAGAGGCCATAGTAGTTTCCGGAATGGAACGAAGGGCCGAACGAGAAGGAGCGTCAAACGCCTTGTCGATGAGCATTGTACGGCATCAGATGCCCGCGCCAGCGGGGCGGGTTACGGAGCGGGAAGGTGAAGCCTTGCCAGATGTGACCAGCGATGAAACAGGACTCCGCGACGAGAACCGGAGGGCGCAGGGCGAGGCCTGCTTGAGCAGGTATTCGCACGAGAGAATATGCAACGGGCATGGAAGCGCGTGAAGGCCAACAAGGAGCGGCGGGTATCGACGGTCTGGACATTGCCCAGACAGCCGAACACCTGCAATGGGCCTGGCCGGATCTCCGGCAACAATTGCTGGAAGGTCGCTATCGGCCTCAGCCTGTCCGTCGGGTAGGCATCCCGAAACCGACGGAATGAACGGGAACTGGGTATCCCCACCGTGACCGACCGTTCTGATTCAACAGGCACTGTTGCAAGTGTCTGCAACCTCTGATCGATCCAACCTTCAGCGAGCACAGCCACGGCTTCCGCCGGGCCGTCGGGCTCAGGATGGCGGTTTTGGCTGCACACCGCTATGCCCAGCAGGGGCCACCACATCGTGGTGGACGTCGACCTGTCGAAGTTCTTCGACCGGGCGTCAACCACGACATCCTGATCGACCGTCTGAAACCGCGTAGTGAACGACACCGGAGTCATCCGGCTGGTTCGGGCGTATCTGAATGCGGGCATTATGGATGCGGAGTCGTCATTGAGCGACACGAAGGCACGCCGCAAGGCGGGCCTCTGTCGCCTTTATTGGCGAACGTCCTGCTGACGAGGTGGATCGGGAAACTGGAGCGCCGGGGCCACTGCTTCGCCCGCTATGCCGATGACTGCAACGTCTACGTACGCAGTCAGAAAGCCGCGTGAGCGAGTGATGCGACTGTTGCGTCGCTGTTACGGCAAATTGCGCTTGACGATCAACGAATCCAAAAGCGCAGTCGCCAGTGCGTTCGGTCGAAAGTTCCTCGGCTATGCCTTATGGCAGACGAGGGACGGAGACGTCCGGCGCGCGGTATCAGCCAAGGCGTTACAGGCGTTCAAGTGGAGGATCAGGCAACTGACCCGACGCAACGGAGGGCGCAGTATTGAGCAGGTGGTAGAGCAACTCCGTAGCTACCTGTTGGGATGGAAAGGGTACTTCCGGCTGGCGCAAACGCCACGCATCTGGCGGTCGCTGGATGAGTGGTTACGCCGTCGCCTAAGAGCCTTGCATCTCAAACAGTGGAAGCGGGGCAGGACCATTTACCGGGAACTGCTGCGCCTTGGCGCGAGTCCCTGGGTTGCGGAATCAGTGGCGGCCCTGAGCCGTCGCTGGTGGCATAACAGTCGGTCTGCCATTCACAACGTGCTGACGATTGCCTACTTTGATCGGTTGGGCGTGCCGCGTCTCTCGTGATACCTCAACGTCTCGAACCGCCCGGTGCGGACCCGCTTGCCGGGTGGTGTGGGAGGGGCGGAGTCTAGTGGCTCCCCCCTATCCCGATTGGCTGGTCGCCAGGAAGGTGGCCCGTCTTGACCCAGATCACAGTTTCCTTATCCACGAACGGATGGTGTTGGCTCAGATGGGGGCTCCGGATCCAGGTTCCCTCAGGGTACCTGCCGTGCTCGTCGCAGAATTCCCCGGACAGTACGAAAATCTCTTCACCTCCGAAGTGTCTGTGGGGCTGGAAGACTTCGTTCGCCGGCCATTTCACCAGGGCAACATGCTCATGCTCGAACTCGTGCAGGGGCATAACCTGCAAGCCCCCAATGCCGGCGAGCCAGGGCGTATTGGTGGTGTCGATACGAACCGTTGACTGATCCCGTTCATCGAACTGATGCAGTTTCACCAGCAGGGTGCAACCTTCCTTGCTGAACGGGGCGTGGCCACTTCCCGGCGGGTTGCGCAGGTAAGTACCTGCCGGATAGTCGCCGGTTTCATCGGAAAATACGCCGTCGAGAACCAGAATTTCCTCGCCGAGTGGATGTTCGTGCCGCTTGAATGAGGCTCCGGGTTCATAACGAACAACGCTGGTTGCGTGCCCGCGCTCCGCTTCCTCTCTGGCAAGGGGTTTTCTGAGTACACCGCCTGCGGGGCTGGGAACCCATTCCTGTTCGGCAGTCCGAATTACGACCTTGCGGGTAAAATCCATGTTTAGCATCGGTAACCTCAAGAACTGCGTGGGATTTCGGGGGTGTGTTTACGTCGGCATCGCTGTGCTGGATGCATTTACTTGATCAGCGCCTGAATGTTCCTGAATTGCGGATGCCTGCAATGGCGCATCCATTCGAATGCCACCATTTCAAGGGTCACGACCCGTGCTCCGCTTTCGCTCAGGCGATCCAGGGCGACGTCACGGTCAAACTCGTTCCGGGAACCTGTCGCATCGGCCACCACCCAGACCTTGTAGCCGGCGTCGACAAGGCTGAGGGCGGTCTGCATCATGCAGACATGGGTCTCACAACCACCCACTACAATGTGTTGCCGGCCTTCGGGAAGGTGATCGACAAGCCCGTCGGGGCAGGCGTCAAAATGGTGTTTCGCCAGAGTTTGATGAGAAAGCTCCCGAACCGCCTCGACATTATGGCCCAGCTTGTCCGGAAGCTGTTCGGTGGCCAGTACCGGCACTTCCATCAGGCCAGCTATGGTTGCGAGTGTAATACATCGGTCAACCACCTCTTCACCGTGGCTTATGGCTGGCATGAGCTTTTCCTGTACGTCGATCAGCAGCAATGTCGATTGCTCAGCTTTCATCAGCATTGTTATTCTCCCCGTATCTTTATCGGATCTGGTCACCAAAGGTACCCGCCATGGCCCGCTGGTTCATTGTCGCCGGCATCATACTGATTGTTGTTGGGGCTATCCTCCATTTTACACCCGGCATTCTGAACTGGTTCGGAAAACTGCCCGGTGACATCAATATACGTTCGGAAAACAGCCGGGTGTTTATCCCGATTACGTCCATGATCATCATCAGCGTTGTGTTAACCATAGTCCTGAATCTGTTCAACCGGTAAACAGAAAAGCCGGCGATTCCCGAAATTTTTTGGCGATTTCTCCAAAGGGAGTTGCCAATCGCCCGTAAAACCATTAAAGTTTGCGCCCTCAAATGCGCGACGACATCGCTGATTTGAAACAGTTTATTGGAGAGGTGGCCGAGTGGCTGAAGGCGCACGCCTGGAAAGTGTGTATACGTTAATAGCGTATCGAGGGTTCGAATCCCTCCCTCTCCGCCAATACAATCCGCCAATACAAAACCCCGGCACCGTCGAGGTTTTTATACCTTCACTCAGACCGGCGCCAGACAAGCAGCCGGTTGTTGGCGGGCATGTCGAAATCCTGTTCCATCGTCAGGCCTGTGGCCTTACCCAGGCGCTGCAAATCCTCGATATCCCGTATACCCATGTGTGGAGCCTGCGCTCTGAGCGAGCTGTCGAACCGTTCGTTGCTGGGGCTGGTATGCTTGCCCGCATAACTGAACGGGCCATAGAGGCAGAAAGTACCGCCCATTGGTAATGCCTTGCCGATGCCCCGAAACATTGCCTCTACCTCCGGCCAGGCCATGATGTGAGCGGTATTGGCGGAGAAGGCGCCGCTGATGGCGGGTACCTGGGCCCAATCCCCGGCGAGGACATCAAGGGGTAGAGGCGGGCTGATATTGGGCAGCATTGCGTCGTCCAGCCACGGAATGCAAAGCTGGGTGTTGCGCGGGCGATCACTGGGCTGCCATGTCAGGTGCGGCAAATGCCCGGCAAAGTGCACCGCGTGCTGGCCGGTGCCTGTTCCGATTTCCAGAATCGTGCCCGGTTGTTTGAAAAGCCCGGAGAGTTTTTCAAGAATCGGTTGCCTGTTATTCTCACAAGCTTGGGAAAACGGTTTGTCCTTTGGCATGCCCCGACCTCTGAAAGGTGGTAGGTAGATAGTGGTGGTAACCCTGGCCCGGTGTATCGGTCACTGAAAGGCATCGATTAGCGAACGCTGAAATCAGTGAACGCTCCTGAGGGGGGCTGTTCCGTGATTTCGATGGCGTCTACCCGGGCATCCGGTGGCCCGCCTTTGCACCACTCATGAAGCTGATGCAACTGGCCTTCCGATCCTTCGGCAACCACTTCTACCTGGCCGGAGGGCAGGTTGCGGGCATAGCCGGTGAGGCCAAGTTCAGCGGCCCGTTTTTCGGTAGAGGCCCGGTAGTAGACGCCCTGTACCCGCCCGGAGATAAGAAGGTGCCAGCGTTTTTTATCCATCATTTGCCCCTTTAAATGCGTCGTGTCAGGCTTTGGTTCAATCTACCGGTTCCGGCAGGAAAACTTCAAGGAGTGTGTTCCCCATGGCCGATACCTACCTGAAACAGAACGCCACCGGCTATGCCAATGCGTTGATTTGCGAGGCGGAAGGTCTGGAACGTCTTGCCAGCGCTCTTGGCGAGGCCGGGGTCACTGATATCGGCGTTCCGAGGGTTTACCGGGTAGATGAATCCGAACTGGAAATCACCGCCATCGAAGCCTTGGGGGCGTCGGATCGTGCCCGGCAAGCGCTTGGTGAAGGCCTGGCCCGACTGCACAGCCTTCCGCAGGATGCCTACGGCTGGAGCCACGACAACTACATCGGGTTGTCGCCGCAACCCAACCGCTGGTGCCGCAGCTGGGGCGAATTTTTTGTTCGGGACCGCCTTGGATATCAGGTTACCAGGGTGCGCGACGCCGCCCAGCGGACCCGTTTTCAGAAGGTGCTGGAGCAGCAGGGTGAAGTGCTCATGAAATGGCTCGACACCCATTGTGACCACCCGAGCCTGCTTCATGGCGACCTCTGGAGCGGAAACGTGCTGTTTGATGTGAAAATGCCCTGGCTGATTGACCCAGCTGTCTATTGCGGTGACCGGGAAGCCGATCTCGCCATGACGGAAATGTTCGGAGGTTTCGGGCGATCCTTCTACGCCGCCTACGATCGTCAATATCCCCGAACACCTGTGTATGGCGTGAAGCGTGAGGTCTACAACCTTTACCACTATCTGAATCACTACAATCTGTTCGGTGGCGGGTATCTCGGCGGCTGTCAGGCCGGGATTGCCGTTATTGAGTCTATTAGCCAGACGGGACACTGATCAGCCCTGCGCTTCGCAATACGAACACGCCCAGAGTCACGGTAATGCTGGCCATCAAGGTTGTCAGGGCGATTATATTGGCGGCCAGCCGGTCGTTTCCACCCAGAGCTTTTACCATCACAAAGCTGGCCGCGGCGGTGGGGCTGGCAAAGAACAGGAACATCAGTCCCAGTTCAGGACCGCGGAAGCCTGCCAGCCAGGCCGCGGCCGTACTCAGCGTGGGTAGCACGACCATCTTCATCAGGCTGGAGCTGAACGCCGTTTTACTGTCGTTCCGGATAGCACTGAGAGAGACTGTGGCCCCGATGCAGAGCAGCGCCAGCGGAAGGGTCAGGGATGCAAAATAGTCACCGCTGATCATTACCCAGCCCGGTAGCGTGATTTCCAGCGCGGCAAAGGGAATGGCGACAAACACGGCGATAATGAGCGGGTTACGAACAATATCGTGAAAGATCTTCCGCCAGTCTGTGGCCTGCCCGGGCTGATAGGCCACCAATACGATCACGGACAGGATGTTGTAGGAGATAATCACCAGCCCCAGCAGGATACCGCCGGCAGATAAGCCAAAATCGCCATACAGGTTGGCGGCGAGCGCGAGACCCACGATGCCGCAGTTGCCACGGAAGGCACCCTGCACATAAACCCCCCGATCTTCCCGGACAACGCGCCAGCGGGCCCAGAGCCAGGCTATTGCGAAACTTGCCAGGGTCGCGCCCAGGTAGAACACCAGAAGGCCGGGATTGAAGGCCGTATCCAGGTCCGCGCGGATGATGCTCAGAAACACGAGGGTCGGTAGCGTCGCCTTGAAGACCAGGGCCGAGGCCGTGTTAACAAATGCGCCGTCAATCCAGCCGATGCGTCGCAGCCCAAGCCCAATAAAGACCATTATGAAAACCGGTAATGTGGTTTCCATGGTTTGCAGGAACAGGTCGATCAGGGTCATTACGGCTGGCCATTTCCGGGTTGTGTTGAGGATGAGGATTATAAGCGCTGCACTACCTAGCCTGCTACCGGAATGCCACCAAGGTTCCATTCAGGAGTGGTTCCGAATTTAACAAATAGTTGACAAGATGACATAGTTTGGTGGCGTGAAAGCTGTATACTTCAGGCAACTCATCGCCGGATTTGCAGGGAAATTGTGCTCCACGGACAGGTTTCCGGCTAACTGTCATTTTGTTTCGCTGGAGCCGTCGCTTATCTTGAACCCTGACCACCTTCTTCAGGCCAGCCAGGCCTCTCAATCGTCTGCTGCCCCTCCTGTGCGAAATACGTCTCTCCTCAGCATTCAACCCTGTGGCTGCCTGTTGGTTCTGGATAAGGACCTTTCCCTGATTGTTCAATGCAGTGCGAACGCACAGCAGTATTTGCGTGTGGCTGCTGATGAGTTGCTGGATCAGAAGCCTGAACAGGTGCTCGGTAAACGGATTACGGGGAAGGCGCGAAACGAATTGCGCACGGGCAGCCGGCTCAGTGGTCCGCTTTCAATCCAGAGAGATATTGACGGTCGCAAGACCCGGCTGCAGGTCAATGCCTTCCGGTCCGGTGATGCGGTCATCGTCGAGATCGAGCCCATTACACCGCTTGGCAACCGGCGCCTGATGGGAACGGTGAACCAGTGGCTGACCAGACTGGCCCGGGCCGAAACGCCGGGCGCTCTGATGGACATCCTGGTGGCCGGTGTGCGGGATATAACCCGTTTTGAGCGTGTCCTGGTGTTCCATTTCGATGACGAAGGCCATGGTGTCTGTCTTGCGGAGGATTTGGCCGAAGGTCTGTCCCCGGTTGTGGGGCAGCGCTTTGCCGCGAGTGACTATCCGGCGGAACAGCGGGAAAAGTTTGCGGCAAGGGAGGTTCGAAGCATTCCGGATTTGGGTGCGGATGCCGTTCCGGTTGTTTCCTCAGCAGCACTTTCAGAACACAGGATCCGGGACATTGATGCCAGTGGTACGGTGCTGCGGGCCCCGTCCCGACGTCAGCGAAACTTTCTGGATGACTTCAATGCCAGGTCCCTTTTGTCTCTCGCCATCGTAGGTCAGGCAGGCCTCTGGGGAATGGTGACCTGCATTTCCGCGACGCCAATGCCGCTGGCACCCACACTCAGGGATGCCGCCCGAACTCTGGTTACCATGGCGACTCAACGACTGTTCCTGCTCAAGGCGCGAATGGAATCCAGCTTTCTTTTGCAGGTGCAGGAGTCCAGGGACTTTCTGGTGGAGGATGTCAAAGCCGGGCTGTCGCCCACGGCAATGCTCGAAAAGTACGGCAACGAATGGCTCGTGTTTTTTCGCGCGGCCGGCCTGGCGTTCAGGACTAAAGGCGAGATATCCGGGTTCGGCGTGACTCCACCCCTGAAAACCATCGCAGAGTTTGCAAGAAGGCTCGAACAAAGCCACGGCCAGGGAGCCTGGGTGAGCAGCCGCCTCAGGAATGAACCGTTGGCAGCGGGCCTTGAGCTGAATGGTTGCTGTGGGATGCTCGCAGCACCCTTGCCGGGGGAAGATTCTGAAGGTTGGTTGATGTTTTTCCGCCCGGAGCATGACAGGACGTTTTACTGGGCTGGAAAACCGGATTCCGATGCTTTGGTCAGCGCCCCCGCCAGCGGGCAGGACCTGCACCGCACCTTCAGCGCCTGGCAGGAGGAGGTCCGGGGCACCAGCGATCCGTGGAAACCGATTGAGCGTCAGGCCGCGGTGGATCTTGGTGAGGATGTGGCCCTGCTGGCATCGGCCAGCGAAATTACCCGGCTGAACGAAATGCTCCGGGAGGAGCAGCAGGCGCTTGCCAGGGCAAATGAAAAACTCCGTGAAGCGGTCAGTCATGATTCCCTGACCGGTATCTGGAATCGGTACCGGACCGAACAGGAGCTGGACAAGGAACTGGCGAAAGCCCGCCGGCACAAACTTCCGTTTTGTGTCCTGTTGTTGGACGTTGATCACTTCAAACGAGTGAATGACACCTGGGGTCATGAGGCAGGAGACGAGTTGCTGGGGCACATTGCCTGCGAGGTAAACGGCGTGCTGAGGCAGGAAGACCATATTGGTCGGTGGGGCGGTGAGGAATTTGTGGTTGTGGCCACCGGCGCAGCCAGGGAAGACGGAGTGATTCTGGCGGAGCGTATCCGTAAGGCAGTTGCCGGTGTGCGCATAAGCAGGATGCCGGAAGGCGTAACCGCCAGCATCGGAGTCGCTACCTGGCGTCCCGAGGACAAGCGTAAGGAGCTGGTGGCCCGTGCCGACAGAGCCATGTATGCGGCAAAAACAGGCGGGCGCAACCGGATAGAGACAGATCAGGGCCTCTGAGGAGGCCCTGATGTTGCTTTAACCCTTCAACCCTTCAACTGATCACCGACCGGCAGGCGCCTTCCAACTGGGAGCGAATGTGCTCCGGGTTGGCCTGTTTGCCGCAGTCAAAGGCAATGTCTGCCCGGTGGATGGTGAGCTCACCCTGATCATCTACTTCCACCTCGAACACGATGGCCGTGTAGGAGACAAAGCTGTGATGAAAGGCCAGACCAAGCCCCCGACCGTCACCCAGGGATTTGCTCCAGCCCGCTTCGCCAGTAGCCCGCTCAATCACATTCCGCATCCTGCCGATATCGATCGGATAGAGGTCCGGGTCTTCACCGTAGTTCCAGCCATCGCCCACCGTCAGGTTATGGATCTCGCGGTCGGGGCCGAGCAAATCCAGCACGTAATCCCGGTGATCCCGGCCAGCGGCCACCGACAGCTCATGGGCAAAGCTCTGGATCGCCCAGGCATGAGGAAGGTTGTACACCGAGCGGAACCAGTGGCGCATGCTACGGGAACCGTCGGTATTCTGGTTGCCATATTTGCTGTGGTCACGTTCAGCCTGCCGGACCTTAACCCGGTCCCAGTCAGCGCCAAGCTCGTCGGCACCCACCATGACCAGGCTGGTTCGGATGCCCTGGCCCATCTCGGATCGATTATTCATGATGGTAACGGTGCCATCGGCATCAATGTGAATGAACACGTTGGGGTTATCCACCCAGCCTCCGGGCATGGCGCCAGCGCCGAATTGCGCTTTTTCGCTGGCCATGGGCATATCCCAGCGGGCAGCCAGAACCAGGGCAGAGCCGCCGGCCAATGTATCGTTTCGTTCACTGTAGCTATACGAGATAAGAAGGCAAACAGTGCAGCCTGAGTGAAAGGTAATGAAAACCCTTGCGTTCATGCATCAGGGCTAGGCTATAGTAGGCGCCGGAACCACGAGAACAAGAGGATAAGGATGGACGCCATTAATCCCACGCCCGAGCAGCTGCAGAAGGTACTGGCAGATACCCCCAAGGATCAGCCAGTGGTTATGTTGAACCTGCTGCGTTTTCGTGAGCGGGCCAGTTACAAGGAAGAGGCGCCGGAGCGGTCTGGCCGGGAGGCCTATAAGCTGTATATGGAGGAGGCCGCCGCCTGTGTGGAATCCGTGGGTGCCGAGGTTATCTGGTCTGGCCGGAGCCTCGGCCCGCTGATCGCGCCACCGGATGAGTCCTGGGACCAGATTCTTCTGGTTCGCTACCCCTCCATAGATGCCTTTATGGCCATGATCGAAAGCGCTGAGTACAAGGGTGTTGTCAGGCACCGTACCGCGGCACTGAAGGATTCCCGGCTGGTGGCGAGCGTTGAGGACGGAATCTTGCGCAGCAAATGCCACGCCCGGCGGCAGGCAGCCGAGCAGTGAAGGTGATTTTCTGACGCAACGATTGCAATAAAAGTGTCACAGATTCGGCATACCATCCGCGGCATAGCCCGCTGTTGGAGTTGTCATGTTCGGCACAGTAAGAACCCGGATTCTGTTTTTCGCGTTTCTCTCGGTCTTTGCCCTGGCAGGACTCGCCGCTCTGTCCTGGAGCATCATCCTGAAAGCGCAAGACGCTTCAGAAACCCTGAGTGCCTGGGCGGAAGATCACAGAGAGAACTTCGAGCGGGTTCAGGCCCTGATGGCCCGGATGAAGTTTCTTTCCGGCCAGCAAAACTTTCTGGTCGCCGGTTCCGTGTCTCCGGTTCTATTCATGCCCTGAATGAGTCCACTGGCAAGATCGAGCAGGTAATCGGCGTGATTGCGGAGATTGCCGAACAGACCAATCTGCTGGCCATCATTATCCTTACTATGGTGGCCCACAGGAGGTAGTATGACCGACAGCACCGAGCATCAGCCCCAGCAGGATCCCAGACAGGAAAAGTTCACCGTTGATACCGAGTTGTTAACGGAAGATCAGCTTCTGGGCCTGGTTGAAGAATATTGCACCCGGTATCACGGACTGAACGACACCGAAAACCCCATGGGTGAACGGAGCCGGGTGCTGGCTGCAGTTCGCCGGGGCGATCTGGTGGTCTGGTTTGACCCCGTAGAGAATACCGCGGGCCTGGGTGTGCCTGCATAGGCGGCATGTCTGTTATGGTATTTGGGGTTGCACCTACCCGGGGCCTGAACTAAACGTTACAATCGCGCTGTTTTCCCGAAAGCCGTGTGCGAGGTGAATTTTGATCAGGGTACTGGTTGTTGATGATCATGAGCTGGTGAGATCCGGTATTACCCGGATGCTGGCTGATAACCCGGACATTGAAGTCATCGGGCAGGCGTCCTCCGGAGAGGACGCGATCGATTTCGTGCGCCAGCAGCGGCCGGACATTGTCCTGATGGACATCCGTATGCCCGGCATCGGAGGCCTTGAGGCTACCCGCCGCATCCTTCGGATTGATGATTCCCTTCGCGTGATTGTCGTTACCGCCTGTGCGGACGACCCCTATCCGGCCCGAGTGATGCAAAGCGGCGCCACGGCCTACATAACCAAGGGTGCAGACATCAGGGAGATGGTTCGCGCCATTCGTATGGCCCATACGGGGCAGCGTTACATCAGCCCGGAAATCGCTCAGAAAATGGCGCTGAAACAGCTTGGCGGCGGCGACCGGGATGAAGACGGCGAGCTGTCGCTGTTTGACCGGCTTTCCGAGCGGGAAATGCAGATTGCGATGATGGTTGTGGGCTGCCAGAAAGTGCAGGACATTTCCGACAAGCTGTGCCTGAGCCCGAAAACGGTCAACAGCTATCGCTACCGGATTTTTGAGAAGCTGGAAATTTCCAGTGATGTGGAGTTGGCCCTGATGGCAGTGCGGCTTGGTTTGCTTGATGCCGACAAGGTCTGACCCTGAGAGTAACAACATCGGGGAGTTTGACAGCAAGAGCTTCCTGAAGCAGCTCACGGAGCGGCCCGGCGTCTACCGAATGTATGACGAGGGCGGCGCAGTGCTGTACGTCGGCAAGGCCCGTAACCTGAAAAAGCGGGTCGGCAGCTACTTTCGCAAGACCGGCCTGGCGCCGAAAACCGAAGCGCTGGTTGCCAGGATTGCCTCAATCGAAGTCACGATTACCGGCAGTGAAACCGAGGCCCTGCTACTCGAGCAGAACCTGATCAAGTCGTTACGGCCGCCCTACAATATTCTTCTCCGGGACGATAAGTCCTATCCCTATATTTACCTGTCCTCCCACAGCGACTATCCCTCGCTGACGTTTCGCCGGGGGCGCACCAAGAAAGGCGGCGGCACCTGGTTTGGGCCGTTTCCAAGTTCCGGTGCGGTCAAGGAAAGTCTTAATATTCTGCAGAAGGTATTCCGCATAAGATCCTGTAGTGAAAGCTATTTCCGAAACCGGACGCGGCCTTGCCTGCAGTACCAGATCAACCGGTGTACCGCGCCCTGTGTTGGTTATGTGGCGCCGGAGGAATACCAGCAGGACATTCGCCACGCCACCATGTTCCTGGAAGGGAAGAACCCGGCCATCATCCATGATCTGATGAATGCCATGGAGGCTGCCTCGCAAAACCTGGAGTTCGAGAAGGCGGCGGCCTACCGGGATCAGATTAACCATCTGCGCCACGTTCAGGAACAGCAGTCGGTGGATGGCGAAGGCGGCGATGCCGATGTGGTCGCCATTGCCCAGGATGCCGGGGTTGTCTGTATTGTGGTCATCATTGTTCGTGGCGGCCGGGTGCTGGGTACCAAGGACTACTTTCCCCGATACTCCATCGAACAGACCGAAGGCGAGCTGCTCAGCGCCTTCCTCGGCCAGTATTATTTTGGTGGCAATACCCGCCGGGAGATTCCCCGGGACATCCTTGTGCCCGTTGAGGTTGAGGGTCAGGAGCTTCTCGCCCGGGCACTCACGGAGTCCGCTAACCGGGAGATCCGTATCCGGGGCAATGTGAGGGGAGAACGTCGCCGCTGGCTCGAACTGGCCATGACCAACGCCCGCCAGACATTGCTCACACACCTTGCCAGCAAGGAAACCGTGTACCGGCGGTTACTGGCCCTGCGGGACCTGCTTGAGCTCGCAGAAACCCCGTCGCGCATGGAGTGTTTCGACATCAGCCACAGCCACGGGGAAAATACCGTCGCATCCTGCGTGGTTTTCGATGAGAATGGCCCCCTGAAGACCGATTACCGCCTGTTCAATATCGAAGGCGTCACCGCCGGTGATGACTACGCCGCCATGCGCCAGGTGCTTTCCCGCCGCTACAAGCGAATGGTGGCCGGGGAGGGCAAGCGCCCGGATCTTGTCTTCATTGATGGTGGTAAAGGGCAATTGAACATTGCCCGGGAAGTGTTTGATGAGCTTGAAATTTCCGATATACCGCTGATCGGTGTCGCCAAGGGCGTGACCCGCCGGGCAGGCATGGAGCAGCTCATTGATGCGATGACCGGCGATGTCTTCCGGGTACCGGCAGACTCGCCGGCATTGCATCTGATTCAGCACATCCGGGACGAGTCCCACCGCTTTGCGATTACCGGGCACCGAGCGCGCCGGGACAAAAAACGGCGACAGTCTACACTGGAGGGTATCGAAGGTGTGGGGCCGAAAAAACGCCGCGACCTGATACGCTATTTCGGCGGAATACAAGAACTCCGCAAAGCGGGTGTTGATGAGATGGTCAAGGTGCCGGGCATCAGCAAATCACTGGCAGAAACCCTATACGCAGCTTTGCACGACGAGTAAGGACAGCATGAATCTACCTAATATCCTCACCCTTTCCCGCATCATCATGATTCCGGTGTTCGTGGTGATCTTCTACCTGCCAGTGGAATGGAGCTATCTCGTGAGTGCGGCCATTTTCGGGCTGGCGGCGGCCACAGACTGGCTTGACGGATACCTGGCGAGAAAGCTCGACCAGAGCACCCCATTTGGGGCCTTCCTCGATCCGGTCGCTGACAAGCTGATGGTGGCCGTGGCTCTGGCTGTGCTTATTGAGGAGCATTCGGCCATTCTTCTGACCATTCCTGCGACGGTAATCATCGGTCGGGAAATCGTGATTTCCGCCCTGCGCGAGTGGATGGCGGAAATTGGCAGTCGTGGCAGCGTCGCTGTCTCCTACATCGGCAAGATCAAGACTACGGCTCAGATGGCTGCCATCGTTGGGTTGCTGGCGTTTCCGCCGGGGGTATTCTGGTCCAATGTTGCGCTGGTGCTGCTCTATATCGCCGCCACTCTTACCCTCTGGTCCATGGGGCTCTACCTCAAGGCTGCCTGGGCTGACCTCTTTCCGGGTGAGACGGAAGGTCGCACGCCGTAGCCCAGAGAATCACTCTGTCTGAGAGCGTATTGCCGGCGGCACCGAACGCTTCGATAATCTGCTCAATAGCAGGGCCGGGCGCCGGTTCAGCTATCCTGAAGTTGTTGCTGCACAGGCTGGCCCGGGAGCGGTTGTGGATCAGTTGCACGTGCAGCTCGATAACAATCCGGGGCGTGCTCTCAGGATTTTCGACGTGAAAGGCGGAAAGCTCGCTGATCAGGGTGAGCTCTGCCTCGGCGGGGCTGGTTTCACTGATCACGCTGGCAAACGCCTCGCTTTGTCTCAGGGTGCTGACCAGGGTGTCACGCACCACAACCGGCACCGTGTCGCGCCAGCGAACGCCTTCATAAGACCTGAACTCCCAGGGCGCAGGCTTGGCCAGGATCCTCGTACTGTTGAATGGTTTGGACGCATAGGGTGTATCAACGCGCAGCGATTCCGGGAAGCGTTGGTCTGCCTTGCTGATTGTTTCTGGTGCAGCCATGTCCATCACCCGGGGTGGCTCGGGGGTCGGAAACACTGTGCAGCCACCTGCAAGGCCGATGCCCAGGAGGAGGGCGAGGTTAACGATTGGCGCTACCTTCACTTGGAAAGCTCCTTCATGGTGTCGTTTCCGAACAGAGTCCCCGTCGGGTCCTCTTCCAGGCGTTGGGTAAACTGGTTCAGATTCCGAAGCGTCGCCCTCAGCTCCCTGAGTGCCGGTGCCAGTTCACCCATCCCCTGAAGCCCGGAATCCATGGCACCCCGGTTGTCGCGCGTCAGCTGATCAATTCTGGATATGGTGGCGTAAATGATGCCCAGCGTTTTGTCCATGGATTGCAGGACCCGTCGACCGTCCGTTTGCAGCAATTCGTTTGCGTTATCAGAGACCCTCGAAACCTTGATGGCGGCTTCCGCGGTGCGAGACCCGGCAGCATCCAACCGGTCGAGCAGGGCTGACAGCTGTTCGCGGCGGGCGAGAAGGGCGTCGGTTGCTTCACGTGTATTCCGCAGGATAGCCGTCAGGTTCTCGATGTTATCGCCAGAAAGGAGTTCTGTGGCGTTACTGAGCAAGAGGTCCGCCTTGGCCAAAAGCTGATGGCCGTTGGCGAGCAAGCTGTTAAATGTAGAGGGCTCAGCGACGATCAGCGGAGGATTGTCGCGGTTTCCCTTTAGTGCTGGCCGATCCGGGCTGCCACCACTGAACTGAACACTCATGCTGCCGGTAATGTTTGCCAGCACGAGCCCTGCCTTGGTGTTGTCACGAATGGGTACGGACTGATCAACCCGAACGAGCACCCGGACACGACCAGGGTTTTCAGAGTCGAGGGTCAGCGCCATCACGTCACCCACCTGCACGCCGCTGTAAAGAACCGGATTGCCTTCAGCCAGGCCGCTGACGGCGTGGTCAAAGACAATTTCGTAGTAAGCCCATTCCCGGTCAGCAGATGATTTTGCCAGCCACAGGGAAAAAATCAGGGCTGCCCCGAACGCGATGATGGTGAACAGGCCAATGATCAGGTGATGGGCCCTGGGCTCCATGGTTACTACTCCTGATTCCGTATCTGCGAATGATCCATGAAGGCGTAACTGGCTGCGCGACCGCGGGGGCCGTTAAAATAGTCCTGAATCCACTCATCCTCCATGGTGGCAACCGTCTCCAGAGTATCAGCTACCAGCACGCGGCGCTGTGACAGTACCGCAACCCTGTCACAGGTTGAATACAGAGTATCGAGGTCATGGGTGACCAGGAACACCGTCAGCCCAAGGGCATCCCGTAGCGTCACAATGAGGCGGTCGAAGGCGGCGGCGCCGATGGGATCCAGCCCGGCGGTGGGCTCGTCCAGAAACAGGATTTCAGGATCCAGGGCCAGCGCTCTTGCCAGGCTCGCCCGTTTGACCATGCCACCGGAGAGTTCAGACGGGTATTTCACGGCGGCCTCCGGTGATAGTCCGGTAAGCGCCAGTTTCATTCGTGCCAGCTTTTCCGCTTCCGGCCTTTTCAGGCCGGCGTGTTCAATCAGGGGTACCGCGATATTCTCCTGCAGGTTCAGGGAGGTGAACAGGGCGCCCCCCTGGAACAGGACACCAAATCGTTGCTCGATCCTTGAGCGGGCCATCGCCGGGAGTTGTGTAAGGTCCTGGTCAAATACCCGAATGTGGCCGGAGGCGGGCGTAATAAGCCCGACAATACTTCGCAGGAGCACGGTTTTACCGGTTCCCGAGCCACCAACCACGCCCAGGATCTCGCCGCCGAGGAGGTCCAGTTCCAGGTTTTCATGGACAATATGGTCACCAAACCGGTTGCACAGTTCGCGCACTTCGATTACTGGCTCCGTAGCGGCTTTGGTTTCCCGGGTTGCACTCATAAACACCATGATTACCAGCCCATTTCCATAAAGAATAGCGCAGCAATGGAGTCCAGAAGAATGACCATGAAAATGGACTGGACGACACTGGCGGTTGTGTGTTCCCCAACGGATTGCGCGCTGCCTGCAACCTTGAACCCCTCAAGGCAGCCGATAACCGCTATCAGAAAGGCAAAAACCGGAGCTTTAACCAGACCCACCAGGAAATGCTTCAGTGCAATATCGCGCTCAACAATGGCCATGAACTGGGTGGGCGAGATATCCAGCACCAGGGCACACACCACGGCCCCGCCAACCATCCCCGAGATCATCCCGACAAAGGTAAGAATCGGCAGGCTGACCATCATGGCCATTACCCGGGGCAGTACCAGTAGTTCAATGGGATTGAGCCCCAGGGTGCGGATGGCATCCAGCTCTTCATTAACCTTCATGGCGCCTATGTGTGCGGTAAAAGCGCTGGCGGTACGGCCGGCCAGAAGGATGGCAGCGAGGAGCACACCGAACTCCCGGAGGAATGAAAATGCCACCAGGTTGACGGTATAAATCGTAGCGCCGAAGCCGTCCAGTACCGTGGCTCCGAGGAAGGCCACAACAGCACCGACCAGAAATGTCAGTAATGCCACAATGGGCAGTGCGTTCAGGCCAGTGTCATGAACGGCCGCTACAAACGCCGTCATTCGCCAGCGCCTTGGTCTGGGCAGGTTCCAGGCCAGAGTGGCCAGGGTCTGGCCGATAAAACCCACGAGAATCCACAGCAGCCGGAAGATGCTTTCCACCTTCTGACCGGTTCCGGTGATAAAGCTCCAGAGCAGGGAGGGTGCCGCACGGCCCGGTGCGGGCTGGTCTTTCATCGCTTCGCAGACGGCCGCAATCAGGGCGGATTTCTCGCGGGGTAACTCTCCGGGGGCCGACGCCGCTTCCAGCAAGCGATCCGGCCCGACCAGCGAGGCCAGTTGTGATGCACCGGCGGTATCAATCCGGTCCAACCGGGAGAGGTCAACCGGTAATTTGCTGATCTCCTGTACAGACACAGAAGACGCCACCGATGTCAGCGCCCGGTAATGGCTCAGCAACCAGTCCCCGGCGACCCTGAGGGTACCGGCTTCAACGGTCACGGAGCCCGGGCCGGAGAAAGGTCTTTGTGGATCGGTCTGCTCGGAAGAAACGGGACTGGGCACGTTCTGTCGAATCCATAAGTAATGTTGCTGGCCATTCACTAGCTTAGAGAGTGCAGTGGATATCTGCCAGTGCGGAATCTGCTTCATCGCATCGTGTGTTCGCGATTGGCCAAACTTTACCCACAAACTCCAATAAAACAGAACCTTGATAAAAAACTATTGACGCCTGAACGGTAATCCGTAGAATACGCAGCCGTTGACGAGGCAATGCCTCTTAGCGAAGAGCGGGAATAGCTCAGTTGGTAGAGCACAACCTTGCCAAGGTTGGGGTCGCGAGTTCGAATCTCGTTTCCCGCTCCAATTTCAAGTCTCTCAATGCCCACCTGAGAGCACAAAGATCCGATTTCTTCGATCTTTTCCGGCGCGGTGGCAGAGTGGTTATGCAGCGGACTGCAACTCCGTGTACGCCGGTTCGATTCCGACCCGCGCCTCCATTTTCACCCTTTAAAATCAACAAACTAACTCGCCTTAATTTGGTTGAGTTTCTCACCCAAAAAATATCCAAATTAAACCCAAAGTATTTTTACGGGTTTAGGTCGCATGCCCGGTCGGTAACCAGCGATGAATTCCAATTGGTGCGGCGTTTCCGGGTTTGAGGTGACGATACCTGAGCATGGCTCTTCGACGGTACTTGTCATAAGCCTTGCCAATAATCCGGGGTATCTGTTCGTCTCGAGTTCTTTGGGGCCATCCTCGGTGAGCAGCAGGTATGCAGAGCGTTGGGTCCGCATCGGCACCAAGGACTGCCTCTACGGTGTCGTCATGTTCAAACAGCTGAGACAAGAACTTAAGAATATTCAGCGCGTGGCGGGGTGCCCCCCCGTTATTTTCAAGATACTGTTCATCAAGCAGTTCACTCAGATAACATTTAGTGATCTTTATGGCTGTGTTGATTCGAATGGCCTCGCGAGCAGCCTTGTCAGGCCCGTAACCCAGTGTGGCGAAATTATGAATCCTGCTTGCCAGACAAAGTGGGGGTGAGAGAAAGCGCACAGTTTCGCCACCAATCACAAATCCATCCCAGAAGGCCTCAATATGTTTCTGAGGCACTCCCTGTACGCTCTCCATGAAATCAATCTTGTATGGTTCATCTTCCTCTGGCAGATTGAGAAGGACGATGGCGCTTTGTGGCGTGTTGTCACCGAACTTCGGGTAGGTGGCCTTGCCTACCCAGCGCTCGGCGCAAGCTTCGATAGCTTGTTTGTCCCTGGCATAAAGATCCAGGTCCATGCTGGCAATAGCGATTGCTTCATCTTCGCTGAACTCGAGGGGGCTTGGTCGTGTCTGGGCATATTTCATGGACCAAAACATAAGTGCTTGGCCGGCCGCCCACGACAAAGACCAGATCCCGTGCGCTGTCTGGAATTCGGCAAAGCAGGTCATTGATAAGAAAATATTGTTCTACAACGGAACGCTGTTGGTCTTGGATGACCTGAAACGATGGCGGGAATGTTTGGTCGGGGGGAGGATTAGCCTCTGACACGAGCTCTTACAGGCGCAGGAGCAGCACCTTTAAGCAGGGCGGACATCTCTTTGCCATAGGCAGGGTCTTTATAGTCGCGCATGCGAACAATTTCTTTTTCCGCACTACGACGGCTAAAGAGATTGTCAGATTTAAGGGCAGCGTTTTGGGCCATAAGGCTAACCAAGTCCAATAATTAGTCTGAAAATTGTGCGCACATTTTGATCGTTTGTCAAACTGATAGAAAGCTTTGTTCTCTCACCCGAAAAATACCCGGATTAAACCAAAAACACGGCCTCCTGCTCCAGCGCTTTTCCGCTGAGCTTCAGGGCTTTCAGAAGCTCCAGAACCTCTTCCGGTTCCTTGTCCGGATCCAACCTCTGCTCGGCACTGGCCACATATTTAAGATTTTTTCGCCACACGTCAGAATCGCCGTAGCGTTCCAGTTTCCGCTTCCAGTCAGGCATTAGCCACAGTTCGACGTTTTCGCCCATTGCCTGGCGCAGACGGGCATAATTCTGAAGCCCGACGCCATCGTAGTCGGGAAAGAAAAGAATCCTCGGGCTTCGGCTTCTCGCAACTAACCAGGTGATCAGCCGGTTGCTGATCTGGCCCTG
The DNA here is from genome assembly GCF_003441595.1 of Marinobacter sp. Arc7-DN-1. Classification (NCBI taxonomy): domain Bacteria; kingdom Pseudomonadati; phylum Pseudomonadota; class Gammaproteobacteria; order Pseudomonadales; family Marinobacteraceae; genus Marinobacter; species Marinobacter sp. Arc7-DN-1. Next base: position 248,096 of record NZ_CP031848.1, read on the forward strand.
ATAAAAGAGTACGGATCCATTCAGGTCCTCGGGTACCCAACTGGTGTCGTCCAGCAGGGCCTGGTTTTCCACCAACCACAAGGGGTTGCCCGAGGTCAGCGAGGTATCCGCCTGGCTGATATCGATGGCCAGGGCTCCTGCCAGGGAGGATAGGGCCCAGAGATTGAGGGATTTGCTGTCGCAACTCCAGGTCACTCCAGGGGCCGTTGCTTTCAGTAGCCGGTAGGAAGCCTCGTGAGTATTCTTCCGACCTTTCGTGGATCGGGTAAGCGCCAGGTTCTTTGCACGAACCGGGAGATTCTCGTCAACCGATTCGGCATCAGGTCGTAACTCTCGAAGATTCTGCCTAAACACCGTCGGGTTGGTGACACGATAGACGGTGCCGTTTCCCTGGCGCACCCTGGTTACGCAGGCGGTCGTGCGGAGGAAGTCATCAAGTACTCGTTTTTGGGAAGGAGTGAACCGCGAGCCCACGCACTCTCCACCAGAATCCTCTAGCTTGATCAATGCTTCTCTCAGGGATCTGTTCATGGGTGGGAACTCACGCCTCAACAGCCTCTAACGGTTGCAGGATCTGCCAGTGTTTGCGGCTGATGTGGTTCATACCGTTGCTCCTCTGCTGAATAGGCACGCAGTAGTGGGCCGTGATCAACGGTGAAGGTGAGGCAAAGATCAGCGCGAAACCAAATTCGGAAGCGGTCTTGATCAGGCTCTTCTGGTTCGCCGCGTCCAGGGCCAGGGCTTCGTCCAGGTAGCACAACGCCTGGATCTGACGGGTCTTGTCCTGCATCAGGTACAGCATGGCCAGTCCGGTAACCAGTTTGGCCATGAGCACGGTTCCGTTGGAGGCCGCGCTGTCGATATCGTCAAAGCTCTCAGGGTCCTGGTTTTCCTTTCCCAGCTCGAATGTCAGTCGGAACAGGTCGGCCACCTTCAGGCCGTGGCGGGCGCTGCCCTCGTCAATCAATAACTGGCGGGCCTGGTCCAGCTGCCGGTCGTCGAGCACACTGGTTTGATTGAACAACTCAAAGGACTCACCGGATTCTACCTTTTCCGCAGTCTGTATCAGCAGATCAATGGCGTCCACCAGGTGGCTTTCGTGAACCGGCTGGATGCGGAACACCTTGAGATCTGACAGCCTTCTGCGGCTGATTAACCGATTGAATTCATGCATGGCATTTTCAAAGGACTGCAGGTTGCCCCGAAGATCCCGGAGACTGGCCGTCACGGTGACCACGGCGCTGCGGGCTTTCTTTTCCAGTGCTTCTGCTTCCCGGGCGAGGTGATGGCGAAATTCAACCATCAGCCGGATTTCCTCCTCCGTGCTCGGGGCATACTGGAACTTGGTCAGTCCGCCGCTGTGGAGCGTGATGCGCAGGTGGTGGAGGTCCCGGTCCAGGTCTTTCAGTCGCTGGCAGTCCCGCTGGTATTCCCGCAACGTTTCGGCCAACCGGTCGAGGGGTAACTCGGGGTCGCCCACCCAGGGAGTGTGGGGCAGGTCTTCCAGCCAGTTAAATTGCTCGTCTGTATCACCCCGGTTCTGGCGGATGCGATCTATCTCCTGATGCGCGGCCTCCAGCTTTTGCTTTTGGTTCGCCAATGTCTGGAGCTGATCTCTCAGGGCTTGTTGTCGGACGCTGGCCTGTTTCTGGGCATGGTCAATCTCAGTCAGTTCCCGGTTGGCTGCGCCCATTTCCTTTCGTCGGTCCGGGTGAGTGTTTTGAAGGCGTTTCAACTCATCAAACTGTTCCAGGCCCTTTTCCAGATTCTTTGCTTCCTGCTCAAGCTCCAGCTTGCGCTTCCGTTGGCTATCGAGCTCCCGGGCCGCAGCCTGCTGTTCCTCCAGCGCCTGGAGCCGGGCCTGGCATTCTTCGGTCAGGCGCGCAATCTCCTCAGCTGACCGTTGCTCATGTTGCGGCAACTGGTTCTGGAGGGACAGGTTCAGGCCTGGTAGCAGCAACCTGTCCTCCGGCATGCTCTGTAGCCAATGGTGAAGTTCAGCGGAGTCCAGTTGATACTCCCGAGGGGACAGGGTGAGCAGTTGGCGGTTAAGACTTCTGTTGAGAACGTTGAGCCCTTCTTCAGAGACGTGTTGCTTCAGGGTCAGATAAAGGTTGTCTGATAGCGTCTCCTGCTCCTTGCTCAGTGCCGACAGCTCCTTTTTCTCCCGCTGGATCTGACGTTCGAGAGCTGCGCCGGACTGACTGTCGGCGCCGGCCAGAAGGGCAATCTGGCGGTCACGGTTCTGGATGGCGGTGGTCAGCTGCTGCTCAAGCTGAGCCCGGGCAGTGACCAGGGCAAACTGGTTCTCCAGCTCCGCAAGGCGCGTTTCTTCGGCCTTCAGGGTTTGCAGCCTCTGATTAAGTTCAAGCTGGCGCCGGGTCTGCTCCCGGTCTTTTGCCAGCAGTTCTGCTTCCTCTCGCTCCAGTTTCTGGTGCTGGTCCTGAAGGCTCTGGCCCTGGGTGTGGTAATGGTTTTGCCAGCGCTCCAGACCATCATCGATCAGCGGGCGCCGGGCAATGATCCGACCCCGTATGGTGAGTCGTTCTTCCTGAAGTTTTTCCAGGTCGTCAATGAGCCCTTGCTGGTTGCGGGCGGCATTGTATTGCTCCCGGTCCTGGTTCACTTCTGCGAAGGCTTTGTCCCACTCCTGTTTGAAGTCCACGACGGAGTCCGGCAACTGGCGGCTGAAGATTTGCAACAGATGCCGTTTCACTTCGGCGGAACTCAGTTTGTCCAACCGCAGGGTTCGGGTGAGCACTTGCCGATAGGCACTGGCGTCGTTGCGGTTCTCCAGCCGGAACACGGTAAAGTCGGAACTGGTCTGTCCGCGCTTGCGGGCGCCGCCGTAGACCATTTCGGCGAAGTCCGTGGATGAGTAGAAGTTGGCCGTTCGCCCATGGTGGGCAAGCTGCTCCAATAGCCGGGGTTGTGTCACCAGCTTGCCGTTTTCCAGGCGGTACTCTTCGATATCCAAAGGCCCCCGGTAGGCAAAATACTCATAGTCGTGGCTGAAGCCTTTGCCTACGCAGCCCAGTACCACGGAACCGGATTCCGGCAGGGTGACCTCCAGCAGGATATAGCTGCTGTTGGAGGGGAAGTAGAATCGCCGGGCCTTATCCTTGTCATGAGCACCAAAGTCCAGGTGCCGCTTGTCGATGATCAGCAGGTATTGCAGGGCGTTGATCAGGCTGGTTTTGCCGGTGTTGTTCGGGGCGATGAGAGAGACGGACTCATCCAGGGGAAGCTCTGCCCGTTCGTACCCGGCACTGTTGAGGAGCACCAGTTGCTGGAAACCGTAATCTGAGCTCATGGGGTATCATCCTCGTCATCCTGATCGCCAGCCCAGGACACATCCTCGGCCTGATCCACCTGGCTGGCCAGTTCTTCGTAATGGTCCAGGTAGCGACACACCGCCGGCAGCAATTGCCAGGCTCCGGAATCGAAACGGGCAAAGCCGAAGTTTTCGGCGGTTTTCATTAACCCTGACAAACCGGGTAGATCCAGCTCCTCCGCATCCAGCAGGTCCTGATGTTGCTCGTAAACAGTGGTTAGCAGAGTCTGATCAATGCGCCAGTGCCCGAATTTCATCAGCGGTATGCCCGCATCCGCCTGAGTGTCGAAAAGGACCATGAACAACAGGGCCAACTGGCGCGTGGCCTTGTTGGTTGTCGCGCTGCCTTCGTCCTGATGGAACCAGGCAAACCCACGTCCATCGAGACGAAGTTCGTGTCCCAACGCCGTAAAGATGGCCTGATAGTCGTTGATATTGCGTTCAAGCTCTTCCCATAACGCCGGTTCCGCGAGGCGGTTCAGGTGGCGGCCCCGGCTGAACCACCGGAAAAGCTGGGCCAGGCTCGGCAGGTTATCCGCGATCTGATTGAATTGGCTCGTATTATCCACAGTTGCTACTCACAGTTGTCACTCACGGATCTCACTTAGAGGGCTCGCTTAAAGGATCATTGGCTTCTGGATCGGGCTGGACCAGGCGGTAGGGCCAGTAAAGGACAGAAACCTTTGAAAGGCTTGTAGTTGTGGGCTCTGCCTCCAATTGTGTTTCCCATTGATCCTCCCTCGCAAGGTCATGATAAAGTCTCAGGAGGACCTGGTCAGGCAGGGAGGGGTAGTGTTGCCGCAGCCATTCCAGCAGGTTGTAAACCGGAAGCCCGGTCAACAATTGTTGTCGGAGCTGGTCTTCGTCAATCCACTCCGCAATGGCCACGGGCGCTGCATCCACTTCGTCCGGGAAGGCCTGTTCATTGGGCTCAAAATTCCTGGCCTCGGCCATGATGGTTTTCACCTGGTCCCCCACGGACACACTGCGGCTCTGGTGCACACGCCAGACCGGCAACCAGGGTTGACCCTGCCGCTTCCGAAACGCCCGGTTGAGGCCCTTTTTTCGGACCTGGCCCAGCAGGCGGCTTATGGCGGAGGACAGATTGTTATGCTGGCGTGCTTCCTCCCGAAGGGGCAACAGAATGTCGGCACACTGCTGGGCCGTGACTCGCCCCAGCCGGCGCAATTCCTTTGCCTGGTAACCAACGTGCCTGAGACGGTTCAGGTGGCTGTACAGTGCACCCTTGGTTACCAGACGGTTGTAGCCAAGGTCGAGAGCCTCTTCCGCCGCTGCCAGATGATGATAGAAAATGCCTGAAGGGCCGGAATCCATCATCGCGTTCATCGGCTCAACATACTGGTCATAGGCATCGAGCACGGACTTGTAGCGCCTGGCAATGGGGGCCCGGGTATCGGATGACTTGGCCTGTTCGGCCAACTCCGCGATGGCGTGGCGGTCCTGCTCCAGTTGGCGGGCAATGTCTCTGAACAGGGTGGAGAGCCGATTAATTGCAGAGGTTTGCTGGCCGGTATCACCCGCCTCTATGCCGGAGGTGAGCGTTTCTGTCGCGCCACGAATGGCCTCAATGCGTGCCTGGATGACCGAAGACAGCCCCAGTTCGTGTTCATGAGTCAAACCACGCACAAATTCCAACACGTGGGCATTCACCACAAAGCGTTCAGAGCGACTCTGAACCTCCAGCACGCCACTGGCAAAAAGTTTGCGCAGGGCATCACCGACTTGATTGTCATCCAGTGCCGGCTGGGCCTGTCGAATCGCTGCAAGGATCTGCTCTTCGGAGAACGCCGGCATATCCCGGGTGGCCCTGACCAAGGATTCAACGGTTTCCCAGTGCTCAAAAAGTGTGCGGGTGAGATGTTTAGGACTCGCCATGGTACTCAGACGCTCTTTGAAGCAAGGCTGGCGTCGATGCCAAAGAAAATGGCTGCGTTCACAAGCGCCTCGTCTTCGCTGATTAAACGGGCCTGGTGATGTTCCGCGCAGGCCAGGTGAAGCGCATCCAACGTCCTCAGGCTCGTCTTCCTTGTTCCAATCCAGTGGCTCGCTCGTTGATAGTGGGTCGTTTCAATGGGGCAAAGGGTGAAGCGGCCATGACTTACATCGTCATGGAACGCACTTTCGATACGGTTCGCCTGAGGCTCACTGAGTTCCCCCATTCGAACCCAACGGGCCAGTGCGCTTGCAACCTCAACTTCTGTCAGATGACTGATAAGAACAGGCCTGGTCTGTGACTCAAGCAAAGCCTGAACCTGATCGCTGGTGCGTTCCTGGCGGTAATAGGGCAGAACGGCGCTGGTGTCAAAGTAAACCATCAATAACGCTCATCGTCTCTGAGCTGCCGCACCGCCCGAGCGGAACTTTCCCGGGAGGGGGGCAATGAGGCCCTGAGTTCTGACCGGTTCGGAAACTGAATTTTTTCTGGCAGGGCTGCGGTCAGGCGCGCAGCAGGTTTGCCATGGCGAAGGATAACAATCTCTTCTCCGGCGGCCACGGCGTCCAATAGATTTGAGAGTTTTTCCCGGGTTTCCCGGACATTGATTGTCTGCATAACCTTTACCCCATTTGTGTACACAATAAGTGTACTCCTGATCGGGGTTTGGTCGCAATTTAACGCCCCGGGGTATTTTCGGTTTCCGGGTCCCGGTTCGATCTGAAACTTGAATAATTCGAGCGCTCGTTCTATTTTTATATTCCGGAGGTCGAAATATGAACAATTCCAATAACACGAACCCTGGCAACACAAACTGGTCCCTGCGCGTGGACGGCAAGACTGCACTGGTTACCGGTGCGGCAGGCGGCCTGGGCCACAGCTTTACCCGATGCCTGCTGGAGGCCGGTGCAACGGTCATTGTCAGTGGCCGCCGCCGCGAGGCACTGGAGTCCCTCAAGGTTGAATTTCCCGAGCATGCTGATCGGGTCCATGTTGTCACCATGGATGTCACCGACGAGGCAAGCGTCACTGAAGCGTTCGACACCATGGCCGATGACATTGCCATCCCCGATGTCGTGGTTTCCAATGCTGGCGTGGCGACCAGCAAGAAGGCACTGAACCTGACCGGTTCGGACTGGGACCGGGTGATTGACACCAATCTCAAGGGCTGCTGGCTGGTCAGCAACGAAGCGGCACGCCGCCTCTCGGCAATCAACCGGGGCGGCAGCATCATCATGATTTCTTCCATTCTTGGCCATCGCGTGGCCGGCAACGTGGCGCCTTATGCCGCCGCAAAGGCCGGCGTTGAGCAGCTGACCCGTGCCCTTGCGCTCGAATGGGCCCGTTACGGTATCCGCGTCAACGCGCTGGCACCGGGGTACATTGAAACCGACCTGAACCGTGATTTCTTCGCCAGTGAACCCGGTCAGAAAATGATCCGTCGCATTCCCCAGCGTCGCCTGGGGCAGGCCGATGATCTCTCCGGTCCGTTGCTGCTTCTGGCTTCAGGGCTTTCCGACTACATGACCGGCAGCACCCTTGTGGTTGATGGCGGTCATCTTCAATCCTCACTGTAAGGAGTGGGCTGTGGACTTCAATCTGAACGCCAGGAACGAGTCTTACCGAAAACGCATCCGGGATTTTGTGGAACAGGAACTGTTGCCGCTGGAGCAGAACCCGGAGGCCTACGATGAGCATGAGAACATTGCGCACGACCATCTCGAGAAGATGCGCGCCAAGGCAAAACAGCAGGGCCTGTGGTGCCTGCAGATTCCTGGGCATCTGGGCGGCCAGGGGCTTGATGTCTCCGGTATGGCGGCCTGTTACGAGGAAATGAACCGCTCGATTTTCGGGCCGGTGGTGTTCAATTCCTCGGCACCGGACGACGGCAACATGATCGTGCTGGCGAAGGTGGCGACCGAGGCCCAGCAGGAGCGCTGGCTCAAACCCATCGTGGAGGGCAAGGTACGGTCTTCGTTTGCCATGACCGAACCGCCCCCCGGCTGCGGCTCGGATCCCGGCATGATGCAGACTACCGCCACGCGCAAGGGCGACCGGTGGGTCATCCACGGCCACAAGCACTATATTACCGGCGCCGCCGAAGCGTCCCATTTCATCTTGATTGCCCGGACTTCCGACGATACCCGCAAGGGCCTGAGCGCTTTCATGTTCCACAAGGATGATCCGGGCTGGGAGATCGTCCGGCGGATTCCGATCATGGGGCCGGAAGAGCACGGCGGTCATTGCGAGCTCCGGTTCGATGGCCTGGAAATTTCGGATGAGAACCGGCTGATGGAGGTCGGTGACGGCCTCAAGGTCACCCAGATCCGCCTGGGCACGGCCCGTCTGACCCACTGCATGCGCTGGCTCGGCCTGGCCCGTCGCTCCCTGGAGATTGCCACCGAGTATGTCGATACCCGGGAATCCTTCGGTCAGACCCTGGCCCAGCGCGAGGGCGTGCAGTGGCTGCTGGGCGAGGCCGCGATGGAGATCCAGATCGGCCGGCTATTGACCATGCACGCTGCCTGGAAGCTGGACCAGGGTGACTTCGCCCGCAAGGAAGTTTCCATGGCCAAGGTCGCGGTGGCCGACACCCTGCACAAGGCGGTGGACACGGCCATTCAGCTGTGCGGTGCCCGGGGTTATTCCAAGGATACCCCGCTGGAGTGGATCTACCGTTATGCCCGCCAGGCGCGGTTGGTGGATGGGGCCTCGGAAATACACAAGATGGTGTTCTCGAAGACCCTGCTGGCGGAGCGTACGGACTTCTGGCACTGGGGAGTGAAGGCCTGATGTCTGCGCTTGCCGACACCTTCAGCGCATTCATTGCCCGGCAAACCGGTGCCCGGAGTGCCCGGGTTATCGATTTCGACAAGCTCTCCGGGGGCGCCATCCAGGACAACTTCGGGTTGACCCTGGAGCTGGAGGGCGGCAGCCGGCCGGGGCGGCAGGAATTTGTGGTCCGGCAGGACGCCCCCTCCGGGGTGTCGGAGAGCCTGTCCAGGCCTGAGGAATTCCAGGTTCTGCAGGCGGCGTTTCAGGCCGGGGTTACCGCTCCGGAGCCGCTCTGGCTGTGCGAGGATACTGAGGTCAGTGGGCGGGTGTTCTATGTCATGACCCGGGCTTCGGGCAGCGCCTCACCGCGCAAGCTTGTCAAAGCGGATTTCACCAAAGAGCAGCGCCGGAACATCGTGCGCAGGCTGGGTGCCGAGCTCGCCAGGCTACACACAGTGAGGCCACCGCAGGAGTCGCTGGAGTTTCTGGCACTGCCGGATCCGGACAATCCGGCCCTGAGTCGGGTCGCGCTGTATCGCCGCTATCTGAAAGAGATCGGTGAGCCCCATCCGGTGCTGGAGTGGGCGCTGAACTGGCTGGAGGACCGTGCGCCGGAACCGGGCCCGACGGTGCTGTGCCACTGTGATTTCCGGACCGGCAACTACATGATGGACGGTGACGAGCTGACCGCTGTCCTGGACTGGGAATTCGCCGCCTGGAGCGATCCCTGTGAAGATCTGGGCTGGCTCTGTTGCCGCAGCTGGCGATTTGGGGCGGATGACCGGGAAGTTGGTGGCGTCGGAGCCAAACAGGATCTTCTGGACGGTTACCGGGAAGCAAGCGGAACCGACCTTGACCCGGCGGCGGTGAGTTACTGGGAAGTCATGGCCCTGGTGCGCTGGGCGATGATCGCGTTGCAGCAGGCGCGCAGGCACATGTCCGGTGAACAGCGTTCGCTGGAACTGGCACTGACCGGCCGCATGGTGGCCCAGATGGAATCCGACCTGCTGAACCAGATTCAGGAACTGGAGGATGGGCAATGATCAACCAACCGGAAACCCGGGATTTGCTCACCGAGGCCCGCCAGGTGTTGCTGGATTCAGTGGCCCCGGAGCTGACGGGAGAGCGCAAATACCAGGCGCTGATGGTAGCCAATGCCATGGGTATGGCAATCCGGGAGCTTGAGCAGCGCGAGCAGGGCCAACCGGAGCAAACCGACCGAACCGTCCGGGCATTCCTGGCGGAGCGGTCCCTCAAAGCTACCGCCGGTGAGGCTGAGGCCGCCCTTGCCCGGGCCGTTCGAGAGCGTCACCTCGATGGCGCCGATCCGGCCGTGCGATCGGTGCTCCGGAACCTCACGGAGGCCCGGTTGCGGATCAACAACCCCGGCTATCTGAAACGGTGAACCATGAACAAGTACAACAACCTCGACAAGACAGCCGCCAACCACTCCGCGCTGACACCACTGAGTCTGCTCCAGCGCTCGGCACGGATCTTCCCGGACAAGCGGGCAGTCATCGATGATGACCGGATACTGTCCTACCGGCAGCTCTACCAGCGTTGTCGCCAGATGGGCGATGCGCTTCGTCGCCGCGGCATCAACCCCGGCGACACGGTGGCCATCCTCTGCCCGAACAGTCATGAGATGCTGGAGTCCCACTACTCGGTGCCGATGGCCGGGGCGGTGCTCAATTCGATCAATATCCGCCTGGACTCGGCCACGATAGCCTTTGTCCTGGCCCATGGCGAAGCCCGGGTGCTGTTCTACGACACCCAGTGGGAGAACGAGATCCGGGCCGCTATTGCCGAGCTGGAGGTGCCGCCGCTGCTGGTGGCCATCGAGCGCAAGGCGGGGGCGAGCGAGGGCCTGGCAGACCTGGGCTACGAGCACCTGCTGACGGAGGGCGATCCGGAGGCCTCCTGGCAACGGCCCGCCGATGAATGGGACGCCATTACCCTGAATTACACCTCAGGCACCACCGGCAATCCCAAGGGTGTGGTCTACCACCATCGCGGCGCCTACCTGGCGGCCATGACCAACGCCATGGTGTTCGACATGACCGCCGAGACCGTCTACCTGTGGACCCTGCCGATGTTCCACTGCAACGGCTGGGCCTACACCTGGGCGATCACGGCGGTGGGCGGCACCCACGTCTGCCTGCGGGAGGTGGACGCCATGGAAATCTACCGCCGGATCGAGGACTACGGTGTGACCCACATGTGCGGCGCGCCGGTAGTGATGAACATGTTGCTGCAGGACCTGGGACGCGAAGGCCTGACACTGTCCCGGCCCGCCCACTTTGCCCTGGGTGGCGCGGCGCCCCCCAGCAGCGTGATCCATAAGGCGGAGGACATTGGCTTCCAGGTTACTCACCTTTATGGCCTGACGGAGACATTCGGCCCTTCGGCACTGTGTGTGCTCCAGCCGGAATGGCAGCAGCTGCCGTTGGAGGAACGGGCAGTGAAAATGTCCCGCCAGGGTGTTCCCACCCATGGTCTGGACGAGGTCGCGGTGCTGGATATGGACAGTGGGGAACCGCTGCCTGCCGATGGCAACACCATGGGCGAGATCTGTATCCGCGGCAATACCGTGATGAAGGGCTACCTGAAGAATGCGGAAGCCACGGAGAAGGCGTTCAGGGACGGCTGGTTTCATACCGGTGACCTGGCCGTCATGCACCCGGATCACTATGTGGAAATCCGGGATCGTGCCAAGGATGTCATCATTTCCGGTGGCGAGAACATCTCCAGCCTGGAGGTGGAAGAGGTTCTTTACCGGCACCCGAAGGTCTCCGAGGCGGCGGTGGTGGCAATGGCCGACGAAAAGTGGGGCGAAGTACCCTGTGCCTTTGTCAATCCGGTCGACGACGGCGAGGCACCCACCCCCGAGGAGATTATTGCCTTTTGCCGGGAGCGCATGGCGCACTTCAAGGCACCGCGGAAGGTGGTGCTTGGTGAATTGCCCAAGACCGCCACCGGCAAGATCCGCAAAAACATTCTCCGGGACTCTCTGTCACGATGACCGGGCTGTCACGATGACCGGGCTGTCCCGATGATTAGGCTGACCATGGTCGGCGGGAGGTTGCGATAGCGAAAACAACGCATTCACAGCGACGAAAACCGGGCCTGATTCAACGGGTCTGCAAGTTCCAGTGACAACAAAGACAAGAACACAGGAGCATTATCATGAAAATAACGAGCATCAGGAAACTCCTGGTTGCGATGACCGCAGCCGCTACGCTGGGTACCGCCGGTACCAGTTATGCCGAGGATCCGATCCGGATCGGGGGCATCTACATTCTCTCCGGCAGTGCCGCCACCTACGGTGAGTTTGCCCAGAAGGGCATCAACCTTGCGGTGGACGAAATCAACGCTTCGGGCGGCATCCTGGGTCGCCAGGTCGAAATGGTCTATGAGGACAGCCAGGGCAAGGCATCGGTAGCCATTCAGGCAGCCCGGAAACTGGTTTACTCCGAGGGTGTTGACGCCCTGGTGGGTCTGGACAGCTCGGGTGTTGCCCAGGGTATGGTTCCGACCATGCCAGAGCTGCAGAAGCCGCTGATCATTACCCACGCCGCCACGCCGGATGTCACCGGCAGTCTGTGTAATCCGTTTACCTACCGCATCAGTGTGAACGTGGCCCAGAACATGAAGGCTGCCGCCCTGGTGGCCGCGGAAACCGATGCCACCAACTGGACCACCATCGGTCCGGACTACGCCTTCGGCCACCAGTCCTGGGAGTTCTTCGGTAACTACCTCAAGGACATCAAGCCGGAAGTGAACCTGATGTCGGAGACCAACTTTCCGCGCTTCGGGGCCGAGGACTTCACCCCATTCATTGACCGTGTAATGGACTCCGACGCCGAGGGTGTGCTCATCTCCGTCTGGGGTGGTGACCTGGTCAACTTTATCCGCCAGGCCAATACCCGTGGGTTCTTCGAAAAGGACCTGGAGGTGATGTTTACCGTCGGGGCGGCTACAGAAGTACTGTCCGCCCTGGGTGAGGAAATGCCAGAGGGTGTGCATCTGTCCACGCGTTACTGGTATGAGGCCTATGACAACGCGGTGAACGATCGCTTCGTCAAGGCGTACATCGACGCCTACGGCACTCCCCCGAGCTACAACGCCGAGGGCGCCTATGCGGCTATCTATGCCTATAAAAAGGCCATGGAAACAGCCGGTACCACCGAAGGTCCTGCCGTCGCCAAGGCACTCAGCGGCATGAGCCTGGAGGCGCCGAACGGCACGGTGACTTTCCGTGAGGGTGATCACCAGGCGATGGTCAGTCCGAACTGGGGTGTTTCCGGCCCCATGCATCCGGAGCACGGCATCCGCACGCTGACCAACCTGCGGATCTTTGACGGCGAAAAAGTAGCCCGCACTATCGAAGAGACCGGTTGCAAGCTCTGATCTGATTGTTGTTCTTACGCTTGCCGTGGCGTCCTCCGGGGCGCTACGGAACCGGCCCTAACCTAATGAGGTAATCCATGTCTGGCATCGGAGCGGCGTTGCTGAATAGTCTCGATATCGGGCTGCTGCTGTTTATCATCGCAGTGGGCCTGAATATCGTGTTCGGTGTGCTGAACATCATCAACTTTGCCCATGGGGCACTTTACATGCTGGGGGCCTACCTGGCCTTCACCCTGATCAATATTGCAGGCATGCCCTTCTGGGTGGCCCTGATACTGGCTCCGATGGGTGTCGCCATCCTGGCGGTGATCATCGACCGGGTCCTGTTGCGCTTCATCTATTCCCGGGACGTGGCAGACAGCCTGCTACTGACCTTCGCCATCCTGCTGATCATCAACGAGAGTGTGCGGATGATCTGGGGTAGTGGTATTCATGTGGTCCAGCCGCCGCAGCTGCTTTCCGGTTCGGTGCAACTGTTGGGCAGTTCCGTTGCCACCTACAGCCTGTTTGTGATTGTCGTCGGCCTGCTGTTGCTGGCCGGGCTGTGGTACCTGTTCAACCGCACCCGCGTCGGCCGCGTCATGCGGGCAGCCGCACTGGACCGGGACATGGCCGAGGCCCTGTGCATCAACACCCGGATGGTGGTGACCGGCGTCTTTGCCTTTGGCGCCTGGCTGGCCGCCGTCGGCGGTGTGATGGCCGCACCCATGCGTGCACTGGATCCCGGCATGGGGGACAAGATCATTATCGAATCGTTCATTGTGGTGGTGATTGGCGGTCTGGGTAGCTTCCCGGGTGCCTTGCTCGGCGCCATCATCCTGGGCCTGATTCACGGCTTCGGTGGCCGCTACCTGCCGGAAGTGAACCTGCTGTTGCCGTTTGTAGGCATGGCACTGGTTCTGTTGTTCAAGCCAAACGGCATTATGGGCAAGGGGGCAGCCGCATGAAGACCAAGGTTCTGATGGCCATTCTGGCTGTGGTGATCGCGGGGCTGATTGCGGTGCCCTGGATCGCTTCCTATTTCTATGTTTTTATTTTTACCGAGATCCTGATCCTGGGTTTGTTCGCGGCCAGCTTCAACCTGATTTTCGGCTATACCGGCATGCTGAGCTTCGGGCATGCCGCCTTCTTTGGTATCGGCTCTTACGCCACGGCACTGGTACTGATCCATCTGGAGTGGCCGTTCCTGGCCTGCCTGCTGGTTTCCATGGGGGCATCCGCGCTGCTGGCGCTGGTCATCGGCTTCCTGAGCGTCCGGCTCAACGAGGTGTACTTTGCCATGCTCACCCTGGCCTTTGGCATGATGGTCTTTGCCATCGCCTACCAGTGGCGTTCGGTAACCAACGGCAGTGACGGCCTTGCCGGGTTTACCCTGGGTTCCTTCGGGCTCGGCCTTGATCTGACCCTGGCCAATCCGTCGGTTTATTACCACGTGGTGCTGGGGATCGTGGCTGTTGCCTCGGTGGTGCTCTACGTGATCTGTCGCAGCTCTTTCGGCATGATCCTCAGGGCCATCCGTCAGAATCCGGAACGGGTGTCCTTTGCCGGATTGAACGTACGCACCTACCGTCTGGTGGCTTTCGTTATTGCCGGCAGCTTTGCGGGCCTGGCCGGTGGCCTGATCGCACCGTTCCTGCGGGTGGCGAGCCCGGAACTTTTGCACTGGTCCATGTCCGCCGAACCGATTTTGATGGCCATCCTCGGTGGCACTGGGTATTTTCTCGGGCCCTTCGTCGGTTCCGCGGTGTTTGTGCTGCTGGAAACCTGGATCACCAGTTATACCGAATCCTGGATGCTGGTTCTGGGCATCATCCTGGCCATGATGGTGATTTTCTTCCGCAAGGGTTTGCTGGGTACTGTCATTGACTGGTGGATGGAGGTGAAGAAATGAGTAATCCAATCCTTACCATAGCTAACCTGACCAAGCGTTTTGGCGGAGTCACTGCGGTATCTGGAATTAACCTGGAGGTCATGCCGAAGGAAACCATTGCCATTATCGGCCCCAACGGTGCCGGCAAGACAACCTTCTACAACATGGTTTCCGGCCGGATGCAGCCGACTGAAGGCAAGATCATGCTGGACGGCAGGGATATCACCGGCCTGCCGCCCCACAAGATCAGCCGGCTGGGAGTATCCCGGTCGTTCCAGATCAATAACATCTTCCCGGAGATGACGGTGCAGGAGAATGTGGAGGTGGTGCTGTCGGCCTATCACGGCCACAGCCGCAAGCTGTTCAACATTGCTTCCCGCAACACCGGAATTCAGCAGGAGGCGGTCGAGTTTCTGCAGCGCCTGGGCATCGACAGCCTCAGGGACCAGCGTGCCGAAGTCATCAGTTACGGCGACAAGCGATTGCTGGAAATCGCCATGGTGCTGGCGACACAACCCAAGCTGGTACTGCTGGACGAACCCACCGCCGGGATGACCCCGGATGAAACCCGGCGCACCACCCGGCTGATCAAGAAGCTTGCGGACAGTGGTGACTACACGTTCATGATTACCGAGCACGACATGGACGTGGTTTTCAACCTGGCGGACCGGATTCTGGTCATGCACCGTGGCGAAAAGCTGTTTGCCGGTACACCCGAGGAAGTGAAGAACCATCCGGAGGTTCGTGTCGCCTACCTGGGTGAGGAAGACGACGAGGCGGTCGAGGAGGCCAATCCATGATTCTTGATGTTCGCAATATCCAGACGTTCTACGGTGAGAGTCAGGCGCTCCAGGGTGTTACCCTTCAGCTCGAAGCCGGTGAGACGGTTTGCATCCTTGGCCGTAACGGTGCGGGAAAGAGCACAACCCTGAAAAGTATTATGGGGCTGACGCCGCCGCGATCCGGAGAGGTGATCTATGATGGCAAGCCGGTCCAGGGCTGGCCCGCGCACCGGATTGCCCGCGCAGGCATCGGTTATGTGCCGGAAGATCGCCGGATATTCCCCGGGCTGACGGTGCGGGACAACCTGGATGTGGCCTCCTATCAACGCAAGGGCAGTACCGCCCGCTGGACGGTGGATGGCATCCTCAAGAAGTACGAAATGCTTGGTGAGCGGGCGGACCAGGACGGTGCCACCCTGTCTGGCGGCCAGCAGCAGATGCTGGCGGTGGCGCGTTCCCTGATGATTCAGCCCAGACTGTTGCTGCTGGATGAGCCCAATGAAGGACTGGCCCCGGTTATTGTGCAGCAGATTGGTGAGCTGATTGACGACCTCAGTCAGACTACAACCATCCTGTTCACCGACCAGAGCGTGCGGTTTGCCCTCAAGCATGCCCAGCGAGCCTACATCCTGGAAAAGGGTCAGGTAGTGCATGAAGCGAGCAGTGATGAGTTGCGTGCTGATCAGGCCACCCAGGACCGGTTCCTCTCGGTGGCATAATCTGGCTTATAATCCCCGCCCGCAGGAGCAGACAGGCGTGGCAGCTATGATCGAGAATTATGAGGCATTTCGTGGTGAACTCAGCATGTCCAAGGAGGATGTGATCCGTGATGTTTACCGTCAGAACAAGGAACGGATCAGCATCAAGAAGGAGGCGACGGCGGTCAGAAATCTGACCCGGATCATCGAGTCGACCCTGCGGCTGGCCAACTCCAAGGGTTTCCATGCCATGACGCTCAGGGATCTGTGTGGGGATTCCGGAATGAGCATGGGTGGCCTCTATGCCTATATCCGCAACAAGGACGACCTGATCCATCTGATCCAGAGCCACGGCTTCATTATCACGCGCCGGACCCTGCTGCATTACACCGCAGAGGTCCCGGATGTCCGTGACCGTTTGTTTGCGGCGATCAAGGCACACCTGTACCTGAGCGAACTGATGCGGGCCTGGTTCTACTTTTCCTACATGGAAGCGACGAGACTGCCGGCTGAGGAAAAACGCGACGCGGTTGCCATTGAGCTGGAGATCGAAGAGATCT
The DNA here is from genome assembly GCF_003441595.1 of Marinobacter sp. Arc7-DN-1. Taxonomy (NCBI): domain Bacteria; kingdom Pseudomonadati; phylum Pseudomonadota; class Gammaproteobacteria; order Pseudomonadales; family Marinobacteraceae; genus Marinobacter; species Marinobacter sp. Arc7-DN-1. The sequence goes on from NZ_CP031848.1 coordinate 264,479, forward strand.
TCCTGGGGTTAATTGAAGACGGCATTGAGGCGGGGGTTTACCGCTCAAGAAATGCCCGCCTCGTTGCGTCGATGGCCAAGGCCCTGTTGCAGGACTGGTACCTGAAGCGCAGAAAATACCGTGACCAGAATGTTGCCGTTGACGACTATGCTGCGTTTGTCAGGGATGTAATTGAAAGCTATCTGCTCTGAGGGCGCTGACTCTCTCCTGTGAGGACTGTGATGACTATCAGATTGGCGAATCCGGAACTTGTGCGCGAAAGCGCCTATATCAACGGCGAATGGGTCCAGGCCCGTTCAGGTATCCGACTCCCGGTAACCAATCCGGCCAATGGTGAGCATCTGGCGAATGTGCCGGATATGGACGCCGACGACACCCGGCAGGCCATCCGGGCGGCGGAGGCCGCATGGCCGGAATGGCGTGCCCGCCCGGCCAGGGAACGAACGGGTATACTGCGCCGCTGGTTCGATCTGGTGATGCAGCATCAGGAAGACCTGGCTCGCCTGATGACGGCGGAGCAGGGCAAGCCTCTGGCGGAAGCCCGCGGTGAGGTAGGTTACGGCGCCAGCTTCATCGAGTGGTTTGCCGAGGAAGCCAAACGGGCCTACGGCGACGTGATTCCGGGCCACGGTCGGGACAAGCGGATTGTGGTGATCAAACAGCCCATCGGGGTGGTGGCGGCGATCACGCCCTGGAACTTCCCGGTAGCCATGATTACCCGAAAGGTGGCGCCGGCCCTGGCCGCTGGCTGCCCGGCGGTGGTCAAGCCCGCGGAAGACACACCCTTGTGCGCCCTCGCTCTGGGGGCTTTGGCAGAGGAGGCCGGTGTTCCACCGGGGGTCCTTAACATCATTACCTGCTCGAAAAGCCGGGCGCCGGAGGTAGGCGAGGAGCTGACTACCAACCCGGCAGTGCGCAAGGTGTCGTTCACTGGCTCCACGCCGGTAGGCAAACTGCTTATGCGCCAGGCCAGCGGCACGGTCAAGAAAGTGAGCCTGGAGCTGGGTGGCAATGCTCCGTTCATTGTGTTTGACGATGCCGATCTCGATGCCGCGGTGGCCGGACTGATGGCCTCAAAGTACCGCAATACCGGGCAGACCTGTGTCTGCGCCAACCGCATCTATGTCCAGTCCGGCGTGTACGACGAATTTGCTGAAAAGCTGAAGGAAGCCGTCAGCAAGATGGTGGTGGGCGCCGGTCTCGAAGGCGAGACCCACCAGGGTCCGCTGATCAATCAGGCGGCCCTGGACAAGGTCAAGCGGCATATCGCCGATGCCACCGGCAAGGGGGCAAAAGTGGTTCTGGGAGGGCAGGAGCACGCCCTCGGCGGCACCTTCTTCGAGCCAACCATCCTCACCGACGTCACCCAGGACATGCTGGTGGCCCGTGAGGAGACCTTTGGCCCGGTGGCGCCGCTGTTCCGGTTTGATACCGAGGAGCAGGCAATCGCCATGGCCAACGATTCGGAATTTGGTCTGGCGGCCTACTTCTACAGCAACGACATCCGGCGCATCTGGCACGTAGCCGAGGCGCTTGAGACCGGCATGATCGGGATCAACGAGGGGATCATTTCCACCGAGGCGGCCCCCTTTGGCGGCGTCAAGGAAAGCGGCCTGGGTCGGGAAGGCTCCCGCTATGGTCTGGACGAGTTCATGGAGCTCAAGTATCTCTGCCTCGGTGGCATGCGCTAAATGCCCGCTTGCAAGGAGAGCCGGGTGTCAGGCCCTTTGTCGCACCTTCGTGTCCTGGACCTTTCCAGGGTCCTGGCCGGCCCCTGGGCGGGGCAGATCCTCGGGGATCTGGGCGCGGAGGTCATCAAGATCGAGCGCCCGGGAACCGGTGACGACACCCGCTCCTGGGGGCCGCCCTATCTGCAGGGAGTTGATGGCAGCGCCGAGCTCTCCGCCTACTTCCTGACCGCCAATCGGAACAAGCAGTCCCTGGCGATCGATATCGCCCATCCCGAGGGGCAGGAACTGATCCGCAAGCTGGTGGCCGAATCGGATGTGGTGCTGGAAAACTTCAAGGTGGGCGGCCTCAAACGCCATGGCCTGGATTATGACAGCCTGAAACGCATCAACCCCAAACTCATCTACTGCTCGATTACCGGATTTGGCCAGGATGGCCCCTACGCGAAACGGCCCGGCTATGATTTCCTGATCCAGGCCATGGGCGGGCTGATGAGCATTACCGGGCAGCCGGACGGCGAGCCCGGGGCCGGGCCAATGAAGGTCGGGGTAGCCCTGACGGACATCATGACCGGGTTATACGCCACCATCGGCGTGCTTGCTGCCCTCAGCCACCGGGACCGGACCGGCGAGGGCCAGTATGTGGAGACCGCGCTGCTGGATGTGCAGGTGGCCTGCCTGGCCAATCAGGCGATGAATTACCTGACTACGGGCAAGGCACCGGCCAGGATGGGAAATGCCCATCCCAACATCGTTCCTTATCAGGATTTCCCTACCGCGGACGGCAACATGGTGCTGACCGTCGGCAACGATCAGCAGTTTGCCCGGCTGTGTGACGTGCTCGGACATCCGGACTGGGCGAGCGATGAGCGCTTTGCGACGAACCGAGCCCGGGTGGCCAACCGCAGGGAGCTGACCCCGAAACTGAGGCAGGCCACGGTGATGCGGTCTACCCGGGAGTGGGTGGAAATCCTTGAGGGGGCAGGTGTGCCCTGTGGGCCGGTGAATACCCTGGATCAGGTATTTGATGATCCCCAGGTCCTTGCGCGGGGGATGAAACAGTCTGTTTCGCATCCGGACCTGGGCGAGGTACCGATGGTCGGCAATCCAATCAAGCTGAAACTGACACCGGTGACCTACCGAGCGGCACCGCCGCTGTTAGGGGAACAGTCGGAACAGGTCCTGCAGCACATTGCGGGGCTGTCCCCCGAGGAGATCAGGGTGCTCCGGGAGCGTGGTGTTGTATCGTGAACATCCCTGTGATGGTAACCAAAGCAGGGGGTTATGCAGGGGTGGGTATAAGGCGCCAAAGGCCATGTGTTCCCGCATCAGGCTCCCGTGCGGCAGCCCGGTTTCCTGCCCCCGGGTTATTTGCTATCTTATACGCTTTGATAGGCACCAGATGCAGATCAGACATGTCAGCGGGAGAGACTGAATCACACATAAGTGTGATCAGCGCCGAAGGAGCAACTGCCCCGGAAACTCTCAGGCAAAAGGACCGCTGGCATGAAAACTTTCCGAAGAGCTGTCGACAATCGCGTCAGTCGGCACACCGAAGGAGCAAGCGGCCGGTTTCGCTGAAACGGCCCGTGAATCTCTCAGGTCCCGTGACGGAAGGGGTGCTTTCTACCATGTTGCGTAGAAAGGAAACCCTGGACGCCTCACGGAGACTGTAATGAAGCGAATCGCTGTTATTGGCGGTGGTATCACAGGTATTACCACGGCTTACACCCTTGCCAAGCGCGGGCTGGATGTCACTGTTTACGAGACGCACCGTTATGCGGCGATGGAAACCTCCTTCGCCAATGGTGGCCAGCTGTCGGCCTCTAATGCGGAGGTCTGGAATAACTGGCAGACAGTGATCAAGGGCATCAAGTGGATGTCCCGCCGGGATGCGCCGTTACTGGTTAATCCCAAACCCTCCTGGCATAAACTGAGCTGGTTCGCCGAGTTCATGGCTGCAATTCCCCAGTACGAGAAGAACACCACCGAAACCGCCCGTCTGGCCATTGCTGCCCGTGATCACCTGTTTGCCTGGGCGCAGGAAGAGGGGATCGATTTCGATCTCAAGAAGCAGGGCATTCTGCACATTTATCGCGACAAGGCCGGGTTTGATCACGCTGCCAGGGTGTCACGGCTTCTGGCCGCTGGCGGCCTGGAGCGCCGGTCCGTCACTCCGGAGGAAATGAAGGCCATTGAGCCGACTCTGGCAGGCACCTATTACGGCGGCTTTTTCACCGAGAGTGATTCCACAGGTGATATTCACAAGTTCACCAACGGGCTGGCGGATGCCATCCAGCGACTTGGCGTTAAAACCTGCTATGGCCACACGGTGACCGAGCTGAGTGCGGACGAAAACAGTGCCTGGATTACAGTGCACGATGGAGAAGAGCAATCCCGGGATACCTTCGATGGCGTGGTGATCTGTGCGGGTGTTGGTAGCCGGGGGCTGGCATCAAAGCTGGGGGACCGGGTCAATATCTACCCGGTCAAAGGCTATTCGATCACGGTTGAGCTTGACGACGAAGCCTCTCAGAAAGCCGCACCGACGGTCAGTCTGCTGGACGATGCCACCAAGATTGTCACCAGCCGGCTCGGTGATGGTCGCTTCCGTGTTGCCGGTACCGCGGAATTCAGCGGCTACAACCGCGATATCAAGGATGACCGGATCCGGCCGCTCACCCGCTGGGTCGAGCAGTGTTTCCCCGGGGTTTGTACACGCCGTGTTGTACCTTGGGCGGGTTTGCGCCCCATGCTTCCCAACATGATGCCGCGAGTCGGACCGGGCCGTCTGCCGACCGTGTTCTACAACACGGGCCATGGTCATCTGGGCTGGACGTTGTCGGCCATTACCGCCGAGATGCTGGCGGACGCTGTGGAGAAGGCGTCGTAGGGTCCGCCTTCCGCCAGGATTGCAGACCGTATCAGCCCGGGTAGCCGGTTATCTCCCTGATTTTCCGGTATAGCGGCTGAAGTTGCGGGTACATGCGCAGGTACACCTCGGAATAAAGCTTCTGGTAGAGAGCCCGGGTTTTCTCATTGGGGGAAAACACGTCCCCGACCCGGGTCATTTCGGCGACGGCGGTGTCAAAGTCCGGGTGAAGCCCGAGGCCCACAGCCGCGTCGATAGCGGCGCCGAGCCCCGAGGTTTCATAGGTGTGGGGGCGTTCAGCGGGGAGTCCGAACACATCGGCCGTCAGTTGCATGGCGGCATCGCTCTGGGAGCCGCCGCCGGCCACCCGGAGCTTTTTGATCTTCACACCGCTCCGTTTTTCGATCTTCTCCTTGCCTTCGCGCAGCGCATAGGCCAGCCCCTCGAGTATGGCCCGGTAAATGTGTGAGCGGGTGTGCACATCCCCGAAACCGATAATGGATCCTTTCGCTTCCGGCCCCGGTTGGCGCACGCCCGGTGACCAGTAGGGTTGCAACATCAGGCCCATGGAACCTGGCGGGACGGCCTTGACCAGTTCATCAAACAGCGTCTCGGGTTCGATTCCCCGTTGTTCCGCGATTTTCTGTTCGCGCAGGCCGAATTCCCGCTTGAACCAGCTCACCATCCAGAAGCCCCGGTAGATCATGACCTCAGTGGAATAGTGGCGCGGAAGCGCAGAAGGATAGGGCGGCATCAGCCGGACGGGCTCTACGTAACGCTTGCTGGTGGTATTGATGGTAGCGGTGGTGCCGTAACTCATGCAGCCGATGTCCGGTGTCAGGCCGCCCGAACCGAGAATCTCGCAGGCTTTATCCGATGCTGCCGCGATGACCGGTAACTTCCGGTTCAGGCCCAGATGCTGGCCGGCCTCCTGAGTCAGATACCCCAGGGTTTCACCGGGTGATACCAGTTCCGGCAGCATGGACGGGGTGACCGGCATGGTCTGCCATTTGAAATCCCTGGGACCAGCCCAGCGGTGTTTTTTGTAATCGAAGGGCAGATAGCCCACCTGGCTGCCGGTTGAGTCTTTGAACTCGCCGGTAAGGCGATAGTTGAGATATCCGGAAAGCAGCAGGAAATGTCGGGTTCTGGCCCAGAGTTCGGGTTCGTTCTGGGCAATCCAGCTGGCCTGGGTTTTTTCCCGGAACCGATTGATGGTGTCTTCAAGGCGGGCCAGTTTGAACAGCCAGCCCCAGGGACCTTTGACGGGGCCATCAACCCGTGCGTGGCGTTGATCCAGCCAGATGATTGCCGGCCGCAGCGGTTGGCCGTTCTCATCCAGATTGATCACGGTTCCCCGTTGAGTGGTCACGGTAACGCCAGCCACCTGGTCAGGCATTGCAGTGGTTGTCTGCCACAGTAATCTGCAGGCCTCGCCGAGCTGCTTCCAGAAGTATTCCGGATGCTGCTCGGCCCAGCCGGGTTGCCTGGAAAAGTAGGGTTCGATCTCCTGTTTGCCTTTACCAATCAGGTTGCCTTTGGTGTCAAAGAGCAGGGCGCGGATGCTCTGGGTGCCATTATCGATGGCCAGGATCAGGGGTTCAGCTGGCATTGGGCGATTCCTTCCGGGGCAGGGGAATAGGCGCTCTGGTAAATACCGAGGTAGCGGGTCTCTTCTTCTGCCCAGCGCTGGTCATCCCAGCCCAGCGCTGCCTGGCAGCGGAGTTTGATCGCCGGCAACAGCGCCTTGCCACCCTCGGCCAGAATCAGGCCAAGTCGCGTTCTTCGCAGCAGCAGATCGTCCAGATGCCGAACATCTTCTGCCTTGCAGGCCCATAGCAGCTCTGCCCAGAGCAAATCTCCATGGCGGTCCGGCACCACAGGCTCCATGGGGCCCGATGCAACCAACTGATTCAGGTCGGGTCCGTAATATCCTTGCAGTCTCTGCCAGGTCTGATGCCTGACCTGCTCCGGCCGCACCAGTTTTGGCGCAGTCTGGAAAACCGCCTGGCTGTCCGGCCGCAGAAGGCGGCCTGCACTTTCCCCGAGACCCATTTTCAGGGCTTCCCGGGCAATCACACGGAACGTCGTCAGCTTGCCGCCGGCAATGCTGATGAGCCCCCGGTCTTGTCGAATCGAGTGTTCGCGGTTTTCCTTTGACGGTGCTTTGCCGGTGCCATCCGTGACCACGGGCCGCACTCCGGCCCAGGTTGAGAGTATGTTGGATCGGGAGATGGGAGTGGCCGGGAACAGGCGAGAAGCGATCTGAAGCAGGTACTCGGTTTCCGCCTCTGAAATGACGGGCTCCTGATCCAGGCTGCCCTCATGGTCCAGGTCGGTGGTGCCCAGAACGGTTGTACCTTGCCAGGGAAAGGCAAACACCGGGCGACGGTCCTGCGGATGAAACAGCGATACCGAGCAGGACACGGGCAAGCACGACCAGGGCAGTACCAGATGGCTGCCGCGAAGGGGGCGGATGGTCATGGCCTTGGTGGCGTTCCCGCCGGTCTGGAGTCGATCGGCCCAGGCACCCGTTGCATTGATCACCAGATCGGCGGATACCTCTATCGGAGTGTCTTCCTCCTCTGGCTGGATAACCAGCCCGGACACTTTGCCCTGGCTGCGCTTTACCTCCTGAGCACGTGTGTAGTTCAGGCAGATGGCACCGTCCCTGCGGGCCTCTGCAATCAGCCGTTGTACCAGCCTGGAATCGTCGGTAACGGCGTCGGTGAAGCCGCTGGCCCCTGCCAGATTTTCGGTGGTTAGTCCGGGAACCCACAGCTCTGATTGGGCCGGGCTCAGAAAGTGCCGGCTTGGAGAGTGAGCGATGAAGTCGTAAGCCCGGAGCAGCAGCTGGAACAGGCGCGGCCCGGGAAACTGGCCTTTGAAGTGAGGCATGATGAATCGCAGTGGGCCGATAAGCCCCGGTGCTTCCGCCATTAATCGTTCGCGCTCACGGACGGCGTCCCGGGTCAGACCATAGTGCCCGCTGCCCAGGTACCTCAGTCCTCCGTGAACCATCTTTGAGGAACGGCTGGAAGTGCCCCAGGAAAAGTCTTTCTGTTCAACCAGCAGGGTGCGCAGACCGCTGCCCGCCGCTTCTCTGGCAACGCCGGCCCCGGTGATGCCGCCGCCAATCACAACCACATCGAACCCGGCGTTGTCGGTTGTCAGCGCTTTAAGAGTCTCAGCCCGCGTCATGATTCGTCTCACTCCACCAGGGTCTTCGGATTGAGAAGGGCGCCCGGGTCAAAGGTGTGGCACAGGGAACGGATCGCCAGCATACCCAGCTCGCCTTTCTCCACTGGCAGGTAGGGCGCATGGTCTTTGCCAACACCGTGCTGATGGCTGATGGTGCCCCGGTTGTTCACAATCAGTTCGGAGGTGCTTGTCTTGAGCCTTTGCCAGCGAGCGAGGGTTTGTTCGTAACTGTCGCCTACCCGGAAGACGTAAGTGGTGTAGATGCTGCAGCCCTGACTGTAAAAATGGGACAGGTGGGTAAACACGTGGGTGTTTTCCTGTTTATCCGCCAACCCTTCCCGAAGGTTGGTCTCGATAAGCCCCAGCAGGTTATCGACATTGTCCCAGTCGGTTGCGGTTTCTAGCGTGTCGACAGCATAGCCCATCTGCCAGAGCGCCTCCCGGAGGTAGGGCATGGTAAACCGTTTGGCGGCCCACTTATCACCAAGCCGGGTGCCGGTGTAGACCCCTTTGTGAGCCTTGCAGACGCGGCGGGCCTCCTGCAGGGTATTCCGGCATTGGCGCCGGCTTCCGGTGACTCCGAACGTCATCATGCATTTGCCGGTTCCGGCGCCGCGGAGCGAGAGGAAGCGTTCCAGGGTGCCGATCAGCCGGGGGTGACCGGCAAGGGCGAGTTGCGTTTCGGTCTCCACGGCGTTACTGAGGCGCAGCATGGACAGCTGGGTTCGATTCTGGACCAGCATTCGGCTTGCAGTGCGGGCACGCTCCCAGTCCGGAAAGAAGACAACGTGGAAGCTCTCGTGTTCAGGTAGCCGGGTTACGCGCACCTTAACCTCGGTAATGAGGCCGATCCGACCCTCGGAGCCCAATACCATCTCGCGGATATCCGGGCCGGCGCTCGAGGCCGGGATGGTGGGCAGGGTAAGGGTGCCTTGCAGGGTCTCAACGCGGCCGCCGGCAAAGAGTTGCTCAATTCGGCCATAACGCAGGGACTGCTGGCCACTGGAGCGGGAAGCCACCCAGCCCCCGATGGTGGACAGTTCAAAGGACTGCGGAAAATGGCCAAGGGTATAGCCGTGGGCCCGAAGCTGGGATTCTACAAGTGGACCGGGGGTGCCTGCTCCAAAGGTGGCAATCTGGCTGTCCGGGTCCAGATCCAGCAGGCGGTTCATTCTGCCCATATCCACGGTCAGCACGGGCTTGCCGTTGTCGACCGGATTGATATGCCCGGCTACGCTGGTGCCGCCACCGTAGGGAATCACGTTGATCTGCTGCTCCGCCGCCCAGGCAAGCAGTTTCCGGACATCTTCGTTCGATGCCGGATAGGCGACGCCATCAGGGAACACGCCAAAATCGCCGCTGCGCATGGCAAGCCAGTCAGCAAGGCTTTGGCCCCGGGCGTGCCGAACCCGCGTTTCCGGCGTGGTATCGATCAGGGCCTCCAGGTCAGGCCCGGGATGCAGTCGGGTTTCCGGCACCCTGGCACAAACCGACTCCAGGGTTGTGTCGGCCAGCGGACGGCCGTTCCCGATCTTGCTGGCCAGAAAGTCATGGCCCTGTTCCGGCATTGCCAGATTGAACGCCTCATCGCCCCAGCCGTTCCAGCGTCGCATCTTTCTCTTTCTCCCGGATTTAAAACGAATGTGAGCGCATTCTATAGGGTTTGCGCCGGGCGCAGGTGTCGGTTGGCGCCAGGGATGCTGTCATTTACCGCCAGCGGAACTCAAAGACACCCGCGACGGAAACCGGCAGCCACAGCGCAAGTATGCAGGTATCGCAGTTATGCAGGTATATAGGGGCCTCAGTTATTGTTCCGCAGGCGTTCTCTGAGCTGCTCAAGGCGCCGGCGGATTTCCTCCCGGCGCTGATCATCGCTCGCGGCGGTGGCTGGCGCTACGGAGGTTGTGACCGAAGCCGAAGGCTGGACGGCGTTGACCGGTTCGGCCTCACGATCTGCGGTGAATGACATCCCTTCGCGATCCTCCGACTCCGGGAAATACAGGTTCTCAAGCTTACCGGCGCGTTCAATGATTACGCGGTTTGGGTGGACCGACCGAAGCTTCGCATTGCCGGGCAGTTGATCGCCCACCAGGTAGGCTTCGGTCTTGCTCTTGTCGTCTTCGATCAGTGCGCTGCCGGGAAAATCGCCGTCCGCGGCCAGAACGCCGCGCAGGAATAGCCGAAGGTTGGTTTCCGGCAGGTTTTCGGTATCAATCTCCGTCGATGTGCTGTCCCCGGTGGCCGCCCCGAACAGGTCCAGGGAAGAGAGGTCAACACCGGGCGGCTCCCGGGCCGGAGCGGACTCGGAAACCCGCGGCTGTGCAGTGCCATAATCACCTTGCTGGCTTTCCATCTGCCAGAAACGGTAGCCCTGCCACGCTGTCAGGGCCACCATGGCAGCCCCTGCCAGAAGCGTGAGGGTCAGGGGAAGCCGTTCGTTGTTTAGGAGCATCGATCATCCTGAATGCAAGTTTGTGGGCGGCGAAAAGCCCACAGGTTATCAGACTGCAACGTTTTATTGGCAGTATAGTGTACAGAGTTATTCAGCGGCTCCATATCCTGTGGTAGCCTTTCTGAATTGATTGAATCGAAAAGGGTTTCACGAACGAGGACGACCTTGACCACAGACACTGAACTTCAGCCGCAGGATGCTCCGCTGGGCCGTCTTCCCTTTACGTTTGCCAAGCGCAACGGGGTGATCCTGACCCGTTCGGATGCGGGCGAGCCGGTCATTCTGGTTCGTCCCGGGGCGTCCCATTCCGCGCTGGCGGAAGCCAATCGGATCAGCGGCGGCCGCGCCCGCTTTGCCACGATCGATCCAGACCGGTTCGATCAGGCCCTGAACTCTGCCTACCAGAATGATTCAGCCGAAGCGATGCAGATGGTCGAGGGCATTGGCGATGACATGGACCTGGCGTCATTGGCTGACTCCGTGCCGGAAACCGAGGATCTTCTGGAGCAGGAAGACGATGCGCCGATCATTCGCCTGATCAACGCGATCCTGACCGAAGCGGTGAAAACCAGCGCCTCGGACGTGCACATTGAAACCTACGAAAAGCGGCTTGTGGTTCGTTTCCGGGTCGACGGTGTGTTACGGGAAGTGGTCGAACCCAAACGCGCGTTGGCCCCCTTGCTGGTGTCCCGCATAAAGGTCATGGCAAAGCTGGATATCGCAGAAAAGCGGGTGCCTCAGGATGGCCGTATTGCCCTGCGGGTGGCCGGGCGTGAGGTGGATATCCGGGTCTCGACGATGCCCTCTTCGAGCGGTGAACGGGTGGTTCTGCGACTGCTGGACAAGCAGGCAGGGGCCATACGGCTGGAGTCTTTGGGGATGGCCGGTCCGGATCTGAAAGTGCTTCGCAAACTGATCTACCGGCCCTATGGAATCTTGCTGGCAACCGGCCCGACAGGTTCCGGTAAATCCACCACGCTTTACGCGGCCCTTCAGGAAATCAACGATCGCAGCCGGAACATCCTCACCGTTGAGGATCCGATCGAATACAACCTGCCCGGTATCGGCCAGACCCAGGTCAATACCAAAGTGGACATGACGTTCGCCCGCGGCTTGCGCGCCATTCTCCGGCAGGATCCCGATGTGGTGATGATCGGTGAGATCCGGGATCTGGAGACCGCGGAAATTGCAGTTCAGGCCAGTCTGACAGGCCACCTGGTGCTTTCCACTTTGCACACGAACACGGCTGTTGGTGCCATTACGCGTCTGATGGACATGGGCATAGAGCCATTCCTTATATCTTCAAGTCTGGTGGGGATCGTCGCCCAGCGCCTTGTGCGGGTGCTGTGCAAGGAATGCCGGGAGCCCTACACGCCCACTGAGGAGCACTGCGAATTCCTGCAGCAGGATTCGGCCAATCCACCAACCATTTACCGGGCGAAGGGGTGCTCCCATTGCAACCACCTTGGGTATCGTGGCCGTATCGGTATCTATGAAGTGGTGGAAATCTCCGAGGAAATCGGTTCCCTGATCCACAAGCGCGTCGGGGAACTGGACCTCGAACGGGTTGCCCGCCAGCACGGCCCCAGCATTCATGCCGACGGGGTGCAGAAGATACTGGACGGTGTCACTACGGTGGAAGAAGTGCTTCGCGTCACTCACCGGGGCCGGTAAACCATGCCCGCATACGAATACAGGGCACTTGATGCCCGGGGCAAACAGAAGCGCGGTGTGGTTGAGGCCGATGCACCGAGGGTGGTTCGCCAGCAACTCCGGGACAAGGGGCTGACCCCTCTGGCCGTGGAACCGGCAGTTGAAAAGCAGACCCGCAGCAATCCGCTGAGTAGTCGCGGCTCTCTTGCTGCGGCGGACCTGGCATTGGTCACCCGCCAGTTGGCCACACTGATTCAGTCGGGTATTCCCATTGAGCAGGCCTTGTCGGCGGCATCGCAGCAATCAACCAAGCCCCGCATTCGCAGCATGCTGATTGCGATCCGCGCGAAGGTTATGGAGGGTTATACGCTTGCAGACAGTCTCGGCGAGTTTCCGAAAGCCTTTCCAAGACTTTACCGGTCCACCGTTGCTGCGGGCGAGCATGCCGGCCACCTGGATCTGGTGCTGAACCGGCTGGCCGATTACACCGAGAGCCGCCAGGAAGCTCGCCAGAAAATTCAGCTGGCGGCGATTTATCCCATCATTCTCAGCATTGTTGCCATCGCGATCGTGGTTTTCCTGTTGACCTATGTGGTGCCGGATATCATTGACGTGTTCCTGAGACAGGGGCAGGAACTGCCAACGCTCACCATGGCGATGCTGGCGGTGTCGGAATTTCTGGCGGATTACGGTGTCTACATTTTTATCTTGCTGGTGGGCGCGTTGATGGTGCTCCGGTATTTCCTGACCAAGCCCGGGTTCAGAATGCGCTTTCACAAGCGTTTGCTGCATTTGCCGCTGCTTTCCGGGATGGTGCGCGGGGTAAATACAGCCCGTTATGCCAGTACATTGAGCATTCTTACGACCAGTGGCGTGCCGCTGGTGGAGGCCATGCGTATTGCCGGCGAGGTGCTCTCGAACGACTTCCTGCGCCAGGAACTCCGGGACGCCGCCCGAAAGGTCAGCGAGGGGGGCTCATTGCATCGCTCACTGGACCAGACCGGGTACTTTCCGCCCATGATGCTGCATATGATTGCCAGCGGGGAGGCCAGTGGCGAACTCGACAGCATGCTTGAACGCACGGCACGAATGCAGGAAAACACCCTGCAATCGAAAATCGCCGCCATTGTGGGTTTGTTTGAACCCATGATGCTGTTGGTGATGGGTGTGGTGGTGCTGATTATCGTTCTGGCGATTATGCTGCCGATACTGAATATGAGTAATCTCGTGGGTTAAACCCGCGCCGGGTTGTCAGGAGACAGGCCCGAACCTAATGGAAATCCAAGTCAATGACGAGTGAAACAATGACGATCAAGAACCTGAATACACCGAAGCACAGCCAGGGCTTTACCCTGATCGAGATCATGGTGGTTATGGTCATCCTTGGCCTGCTGGTGGCCATCGTTGCCCCGAATATCATGGGGCGCAGCGAACAGGCAAAAGTGACGGTTGCGGAAACCCAATTAAGCAATATCGCCAACGCACTGGATCTTTACCGCCTGGATAACAGTCAGTACCCCTCCACCCAACAGGGCCTGGAAGCACTGGTGTCGAAGCCCAGTGGCAGCCCGGAACCGAAAAACTGGAACCCCGACGGGTACCTCAAGAGCGTTCCGGAAGATCCCTGGGGTGCCCAGTACCAGTATGTGAGCCCGGGTACCGAAGGTCCCTACGATCTGTATTCCTATGGCTCCGACGGGCAACCAGGCGGTGACGGCAACGCTGCGGATATCAGTGTCTGGAACACCAAGGGCTGAACCATTGTGCAACTCAGAGCCCCGCCTACCGGTTTTACCCTGATTGAAATACTGGTTGTCCTGGTGGTTGTGGGGCTGCTGGCGTCACTCGCCGTGTTTACCATGGGCGGAAGTTCCCAGCAGCGGGAACTGGAGAACGAAGTCAGCGAACTGTACCTGTTGATGCAGACGGCTTCGGAGCAGGCCGTTCTTAATAATCTGGAGCTGGGGCTTCGGCTGGAAGAGGGCGGCTATCAGTTTGTCGCGTTCCAGGACCAGACGGGCGACTGGAACGCATCCGGAGAGCGTCTGTTTCGTGCCCGCAGCCTGCCGGAGTGGCTGACCGTTACCCGGTTCATTGAAAGCGATACGCCGAGGCTGGCCTCGGCCGAGGATCGTCTGCTGCCGGATGTGGTGTTTTTTTCCAGTGGCGAGACCACGCCTTTCGAGCTGGAATTTACCATCGGTAGCGGGTCGGATTACAAGCAGGTGCTGGCATCTGATGGTGTGTCGCCGATGGAATGGCGTAAACCGGGCGATGACGGGAGCAGCAGGTGAGGACTCAGAACGGCTTTACGCTGATCGAAGTGCTGATCGCGCTGCTTGTTTTCGGCCTCATTGCGACCGCCGCGGCCGAAGTTGGAAGCCAGTATATCTCCAGTTATGAACGGATCCGGGATAAAACGCTGGCCAGTTGGCTGGCGGATAACCGGATCAGCCAGATCCGTCTGCAGGAAACCCTCCCGGGTATTTCCGAGACCTCCCGGGATACCGATTACGGGCCTTACCGCTGGCAGGTGACAACGGCGGTTCTGGCGACCGCGGAAGCCAGGATGCGCCGCATCGAAGTGACCGTCGCCCGATACCGGGATGATGGCGCCGCGCCGGTGCCAATACACACCCTCTCTGCGTTTGTAGGGGAATGACGATGCGGGCGCACGCTCAGTCTGTCTCGCGATCAGAGGGCGGCTTCACTCTGCTGGAGGTGTTGATTGCCGTCACCATCACCGCGGTGATCGGGCTGGGAGTATGGCAGGTGATAAGCAGCGTGGTCAGTTCCCGTGACCGGGTCAACGAACTGGCGGAACAGTTCGATGGCCTCCAGAAGGCCATGCTTCTTTTGGAGCGAGATATTCTGCAAGTGGTAAACAGGCCCGCCCGCGATATCTATGGCGATTTCAAGCCGGCGCTGTCCAGCCGCGAAGATGAGTATGCCCTGCTACTGACCCGGCAAGGCTGGCGGAACCCGTTGGGTATCCGGCGCAGCGGGCTCCAGCGGGTTGCGTGGGAATATACCGGCAGCGAATTGCGTCGGCGCTACTGGCCGATGGTGGATCAGGGCCAGGAGGAAGACAGCCGCGATGTGTTACTGCTTGAGCGTGTTAACCGCCTGGAGGTCCGGTTTCTCGATGCGAATCGTAGCTGGCAACCGCAATGGCCCACTGATGAAGCGGTGGCCGGGTTAACCCCTGGAAGCCGTCCGGATATAACGCTGCCCCTCGGGATCGAGATTACCCTTGAGCATGAGCGCTTCGGAACAATAGTCAGGACCTTTGTTTTGCCGGACTTTGATCCGGCGGTTGCCCAGGGTGCCGTCAACCAGGCCAGTCAGGCGGGCAATGAGTCTGAAGAACAAACCACGCGAGAGCAGGCTGGCGGCAGCGCCGGCGTTCCCGGGCAGGGGGGCTGACAGGTCATGCAGCGAATCTCCGGTTTTCCCGGCAAGGGCCAGCATGGCGTAGCGCTGATCATGGTGCTTCTTGCCATGGCTCTGGTGGTCATGCTTGCCTCAGGGATGACCCAGCAGCAGAGCATCCGGGTTTTCAGGGCGGGTCATTACCTGGCTCAACAACAGGGGCAGAGCATTGCCCTGGGCGCCGAGGTCTTTGCCCGGCAGATTCTGAGCAGGGATTTCGAAGAAGACAAGGAAGACAGCCTGATGGTCGACAGCCTGGATGAATTCTGGGCCGCCAACGCCGCTGTTTTGCCATTGGATGACAACGGCGTGGCCGAAGTGCAGATCGACGATCTGGGCGGGCGCCTGAATCTGAACGATCTGGTTGGCGGAAACGGCCAGGTTGACGCCCAGGTTGACGCGTTGACACGAGACCGTTTTGTCCGGCTTTTTGCGGCGTTGGGAATTACCGCCTTGTCGGTAGACGCCCTGGTCGACTGGATTGATCCGAATGACCAGACGGTGACTGCCTACGGTGCCGAGGACGGCCAGTATCTGATGGCCGATCCGGGCTACCGTGCCGGCAATCAGCCCTTTACCAGCGTGACCGAGCTGCGGCTGATCGAGGGCATGACCGAGGAAATCTATCAGGCCCTCAGGCCCCACGTCGTGGCACTTCCGGTGTCCGGGGCTGGCGTCAACGTGAATACCGCCACAGCGATGGTGATTCGCTCGCTGCATGAAGAACTGACGGACGCCCAGGCTGCGTCTATTCTAGAGAAGCGGGAAGAAGAACCCTTCGAGAACCTGCAGGACTTCCTGGCGCTGCCGGAGTTTGCCGGCCTCGGGCTCAAGTCTGCGGGCCTGGGTTTGCGGACCCGTTTTTTTGAAGTTGCTTCGAGGATTACCTACGATAACCGTGTCGTTAATATGGTCAGTACCGTGTACCGGACCCCGGAAGGGGAGGTCCGGACGGTTCACAGGGATACCGGACAGAAAAACCGAATCACCAAAGAGCCTTTTACCATTTCAGAAGGATAACCATGTCTTATCGCCTTTACGTCCGCCCGATACCGCCTTTTGCGGACGCTGACCAGAATCCCGGTGCCCAGATGTTCAACTGGGTGCTGCACGACGCCAGTGGCGATACCCAGGCCCGTGGAACCGGAGACACCCGCGATAGCATTGAGCAGGCTCTGGGCCAGAACGCTCTGGACAATGTTTTGCTGATTGGCTTGATTCCCGGCGACGAGGCACTGTATTGCCTTGCCGATATTCCGGCCAAACAAAGTCGCTTCATCCACCAGGCGTTGCCCTACGCCGTTGAGGAGCAGATCGCCCAGGATATTGATTCCGTTCACCTGGCGCTGGGTAGCCATACCGATCACGGCTACCGGGTAGCCGCGATTGACCGCGAACGCATGGCGCAGTGGGTGACGCTGTTCAGTGGCTGGGAGCTGGTGCGCCTGGACGCAATCTATCCGGATGCCTCTGTGCTACCACGTACCGCTGGCGGCTGGTCTGTCTGTCTGGATGGCGATACCGCGATGATGGTCAGCGAGCGGGGTGAGTGGCTGAGCATGCAGTCGGCCAATCTTGGCATGTTTGTTCACACCCTCGCCGCACCCTCCGCAGACGAAGTGGTTGCGGAAATACCCGTAACCCTCTATGGCACCGAAGAGGAATTTGAACTTCAGCAATCGGGCATTGGTGAGCTGAATGCTTCCGGCCGCCTTGTGCTCAAGAAAGAAGTCCTCGAGCTCATGCCACTTGAATTGCTGGCCTACGCCCATCATCACCATCTGTGTGAGCCGGTCAATCTGTGCCAGGGCATGTTTTCGACAACGTCCGGCAAAACGAGTCCGCTGAAGCCCTGGAAACCGCTGATTGCGGTTGCCGCGGCCTGGTTTGTCATTCAGGTAGCGCTGCAGGCGGGCATGGGATTCTATTATCAGAACCAGGCCGAAGCGCTGAGAAATGACGCTATGGCGATCTACCGCGATGCCTTTCCCGCTGATCGTCGAACCCATGCCGGTAATGTCAGGCGTGTCATTGAGGGGCAGCTCCGGGTTGCCGGCGCCAGTGGTCCGGAGGTGGACTTCATCACCCTGATGAAATACACCGGCCAGCAGTATGCGCGCTTGCCGGGGACCCAGTCGGTCAATTTCAATTCGGTGAACTACAGCCGCTCCCGGGGGGAACTGATCGTGGATGTGCGGGCCGATAGCTACGATCGCCTGAGTGCCTTGCGCAATGGTCTGGCGAGTCAGGGCCTTGAGGCCCGGATTGGTTCGGTGGTGAACGAATCCAGCGGTGCCCGCGGCCGCCTGACCGTATCCGGAGGTTAAGGGTATGCTTTCCAGAATCGAGGATCAGCCGGTGGTGGGCAAACTGATTGCACAATACGACCAGTTACCGAGGCGTGACCAGCAGGCCCTGATCGTGCTCGCGATCGCAGTCTTTATCGGCATTCTGTACTTTGCTGTCTGGCGCCCATCGGCGGAGTTCCATGACCAGTCGTTGAGCGCCCGGGATAATGCTGCCGAGCTGCTGGCCTGGATGCAGGCGAATGAACAGACGATCCAGCGCCTGGGCAATTCCGGTCGGGGCACCGCATCGGCCGCCGCAGACAAGCCGGAAGACGGTCGAGCCCTGATGGCTCTGGTGACCCGTTCCGCTGGCGAAGCGGGGTTGTCACTGCAGCGGTTTGAGCCCGGCGGCGAGGGCGCTATTCGCGTCTGGCTGGAGAACGCACCGTTTGCAGAGGTTGCGGCGTGGCTTGAGAATCTGAATACGAACCATGGCGTGATGGTTGATCAGGCCGCCGTGGACAGGGCCAGTGAACCGGGGCGGGTTTCCGCTCGTTTCACACTGACCATCTGATTCTGGAAAACAGATTCCGGGCCGGTGCCCGGAATGACGCGGGAGAGGAAAGTGATGAGTAACGGCAGCGACAACAAGAATAAATCCGAGCCAGCCATTGTTCGCCTGGACGACAGTGCGCGCAATGAAGCCAGATCCATACTTTTCCATGCTTACCGGAATGAACCGACATTCCAGTATCTGTTTGATCACCGCCGGCCGGGCTACGAGCAGCGGGTCCGGGCCACCGTGCGCGAACTGATTGATCTGTATCTGGAGCACGACCAGGACGCCATCGGGGTTATGGTTGACGATACCCTCGTTGCAGTGGCTTTCATCGGTGATCCCGAACTGCGGATGAATCTGGCAGACCAGATCAGCTGGCGCATTCGTATGGTACTGACTACAGGTTTTGCATCCACGCGCCGTTATCTGGATTACCACGAGAAAATCCGCAACCTGTTGCCACAGCCCCAGGCCCACCAACTGCCGTTGATGGGGGTGAATCCAAAGTATCAGAACCGGGGCTATGGCCGGCTGTTGCTGAAAACGGTTGAGAAACTCTGCGCAGAAAATCCGCAGGGCAGCGGGCTGGTACTGGATACTGGTAATAACCGTTATCTGCCATTTTACGAATCGGAAGGTTTCCGAAGCCTGGGCAAGATCCGGCTCGGAGATTTCGAGGATCACGTTCTATTCCGGGAAGTGCATCCGGAAAGCAAAACGGCCGCGCCAGGCCGTGCCTGATTTTTAATTGTTAACGGGAGAAGCTGTGTCTGACCAGCAGGATTTTGATCTGATTGTTATCGGAGCCGGCTCTGGCGGTGTTCGACTTGCCCGTATGTCGGCGCAACGAGGCGCCCGCGTTGCCGTGGTGGAATCACGGTACCTGGGAGGCACCTGTGTCAACGTGGGGTGCGTGCCCAAGAAACTGTTTGTATACGGTGCCCACGTTCACGACGAGCTGGAAGACGGGGCCGGTTATGGCTGGCAGGTCCCGCTGGATGACGTCCGTTTTGACTGGCCCAAGCTGGTCGCCAACAAGAACGCCGAAATTGAGCGCCTGAACGGCATTTACGGCCGGCTGCTTGAGAATGCCGGGGTTACAATTATCGAAGGCACCGCCACTGTGTCCGATGCCCATACGGTTGTGGTCGGCGACAAGTCATATACGTCGAAACACATTACCGTGGCCACCGGCAGCTGGCCGGTGATTCCGGACATACCGGGTAAAGAGTGCATTCTTACCTCCAACGAGATGTTCTACCTGCCGCAACTGCCAAAACAGGCGGTCGTCTGGGGAGGTGGTTACATTGCCGTTGAGTTTGCCGGCATTCTGGCCGGTCTGGGCGTTGAGACCACGCTGTTGTATCGTGGTGACCTGTTCCTGAGAGGATTTGATGGCGATGTCCGTCGGTTCACGGAACAGGAAATGCGCAAGAAGGGCGTCAACCTCCAGTTTGGCGTAACGATCAAATCGGTTGACGCTGAAAATGCCCATTACCGGGTGCAACTCAGTAACGGAGAGGTCATGGAAACCGGCCTGGTGATGGCTGCAACAGGCCGGCGGGCTCTGGTCGACGGGTTGGGGCTGACAGATCTGGGCGTCCAGCTGAGTGCGTCCGGGCATGTGGTTGTGGATGATCATTTCCAGACCGCCGTCCCCTCAATCACCGCACTGGGTGACGTGATTGGCACTCCGCAGCTCACGCCTGTGGCCCTGGCGCAAGGCATGGTGCTGGCCAGACGACTGTTCGGTGACGGCCAGGGCGACATGGATTATTCCGCCATACCCACCGCTGTGTTCTGTCAGCCCAGCATCGGTACGGTTGGCCTGACCGAGGAGGAGGCCCGCGAAGCAGGACATTGCCTGCGGATTTATCGCTCCGAATTCCGGCCAATGAAATACACCCTCAGCGGACGGGATGAACGCAGCCTGATGAAACTGGTGGTGGACGATGAAACCGACCGGGTGTTGGGCGCCCATATGGTCGGGCCGGATGCCGGCGAGATAACCCAGGGCCTCGCCGTGGCCATCAAGGCCGGTGCCACCAAGGCGCAGTTTGATTCCACGCTGGGTATTCACCCGACATCGGCGGAAGAGTTCGTCACCATGAGAGAGCCGGTGGCCTGAATCAGTCCTGAATCACCAAAAGGCGCCCAGGGAAGGGCGCTAACCCACCTTAAAGCTGTATCCAGCGGCTCAGTACTTCGCTCAGATTTTCCTTTCGGACCGGTTTGGCCAGGTAGTCATTCATTCCGCTGTCAAGGCAGCTTTTCTCCGTGCCTGGCAGTACATCGGCGGTCAGCGCAATGATCGGCGTTCCTGACTGACCGTTACTCTTCTCCCAGTCCCTGATGTATCGGGTTGCCTCGTAACCGTCCATAACCGGCATCTGGCAGTCCATCAGAATCACATCGTATCCGTTGTGATTGGTGGTTACCTTTTCCAGCGCTTCCTTGCCATTGTCGGCGGAATCGGTCTGAAAGCCCAACCGGCTGAGCATGGCCGTGGCAACCCGCTGGTTCACCGGGTTGTCTTCCACCACCAGGGCATGGCTGGTTCCGCCTATCGACTCTCGCGGCAGGATGCCGGGGGGATTTGGTCGGGCACTGGTTTCTGCCAGCTCAAAAGGCAATTCAAACCGGAACGACGAACCTTTGCCGAGGTCGGTCTCAACCTGAATGTGGCCGCCCATCAGCTCCACCAGGCATTGCACCAGAGACAGGCCCAGACCGGTACCTCCGTGCAGCCGGGTGTTTCCGCCGTCGAGCTGTTCAAACGAATTAAAAATGTCGTGCAGGCGCTCCACCGGAATGCCAGACCCGGAATCGCTGACTGAGCAGTTCAGGATGACGCAGTTGTCTTCAAGACCGAAGCAGCCGGCCTGAATATTGATAAAGCCGTCACTGGTAAACTTGATGGCATTGTCCACTAGCCCGGCGAGCACCTGCCGAAGGCGCGCGGCATCACCGGTAACCAGTGGGGTATCGGGCCAGTCGCCGTAGAATGTGAGATTCAGGGCCAGGCCTTGTTGCTCGGCCACATGCCGGTAGGTAGCGGTGCAGTTCAGGATGAGTTGTCTGAGGTCAAACTCCTGAGTCTCCAGCTTGAGAGTTCCGCTGTCCATACGGGAATAATCAAGGATGTCGCCGATCACGGTAAGCAGATCCTCGGTGGACTGTCGGGCCGTGATGAGGTAGTCGCGCTGGCGGTTGCTGAGTGGTTCTTCCTGAACAAGGTCAATCATGCCGAGTACACCATTAAGCGGCGTGCGTAATTCATGGCTCATCGTTGCAAGAAACTCGGATTTCGCCTGATTCGCCGTTTCCGCCTTTTCGCGAGCACTTTCAGACGCCTTCAGGGTCTGATCCCGGGCGGTCTGCAGGCCGGCCAGGTGTTTTGCCAACTGATTCAGTTGCTCTTCAATGGCGATGATTTCCCGGGAGGTCTGGCGGGTATTCAGCGGTCGTTCCTGGTAATCGCCGGCTGTCAGCTTACCGATCCGGTCGGTCAGATCCCGGACCGGAGAGAGGATAGTGGTCAGGAAATGGTTGATGATCACGATGGTGAACAAAAGCAATGCCAGACCGACGGCAGTGGATGTCCACAGAATGTCCATGCGACGGTCCGCCAGAACATCGGTGCCGACACCGACCTGCACAGTTCCCACCCGCAGTGCGCCCGAACCAAAGCCATAGTCCGGTTCAAACCACTCCGCGGTGCGTTCTGACCCGAGCTCCAGAGGCCGCTGGAGAATTTCTGCCTCAAAAACCTGATAGCGTTCCGGGTTTTCCTGCGGATTCACCGGTCCTTGGGCAACGAAGCCGACCTGCTCGCCCAAAACATCCGATACCCGGATCCAGTCCGTCCTGCTGCGGCGTAGGGATTGAGAGAGAACCTGCTCCAGAGCCAGGGTGTTGCCGGATACAATCGCGTACTCCAGAGCCGGAGCCAGACTGTCTGCCAGCATCTGGCTGCTGTCTGACAAGTCGCGACGGGCATCCTCCAGCCGGGCTGATGTGAAAAACACCATAAGCACGAGGAACATGACAACGGCGGGCAATGCGCCGAGCAGCAACAGCTTGCGGGACAACGGGCGCTGCTGTCGGGGCGTATTACTCATCAGACACCTCTCCGTTGACGGTCAGTTGTCGATCCACCCGGGCGGCAATGTCCTCCCGGCTGGGCAATGGGATGTTCAGGGAGCGCGCGACCTGTTTGTTGATTTCTACCCGAAACTGATCCGGGTAGGAGGGCGGAGGGAACTCTCCGGTCTCAAAGTGGCTGTCCAGAAATTGGCTGGCCAACTTAACCATCTCGGGAAATGGCGCATAACTGGATGCCAGTGAACCCGCTTTCACATAGGCCTGGGTGGGCCCGATGACGATCTGGTTGCGGCGATAGGCGGTCAGCAGGATGTGCTTGATGGTCCTTGGGTTGTAGATGGCACTGTCGGGAGCGGCCAGCAGGAAATCACCATACCCCAGCGCCCGAACAAGGGTTGGGATCAAGTCGTCGGCGTCATCCACCAGGAAAATCCTGCCGGCCATTCCGAAGGCCGGCAGTTCATCAAGCAACGGTTCATAGAGTTGCACCGAATCCGCGGTTGCCAGCAGGGCAATCCTGGTTGCATGGGGCAGGATTGCCTTTCCTGTCAGCGCCTGACGGATCAGGGGAACATCGTAAAGAATGCCGGAAATCTGGCCCGGCGAGCGATCGGCAAATGTCGAAATAAACGATTTTTCCACAAGCATCGCAAGAATGGGCGCCGAGCGGTTGCCCTGGCGGACCCGGGAGAAGGCAGAGGGGCCAATGGTGATGACCGGCGCCTCCGCGGTCATCGGAATCTGGTCATCGGATATCGGGCGCAGGTTGACGCCTTCGCCCAGTTGCGACTGAAGTAAGCTGGTTAAATGCTGGTCCAGGGCGCCATTACCAGAGCCGGCCAGATAGACGGTCCGACCGTTTGCCGCATCCTCGGCAATCGCCGAGTGGCCGAACGCCCAGATCAGCAACCCCAGGCAAAGCCGGAGAATAAGCCTTCGCACCAGCGCCCGGTTCCGCGTTTCAGAAAAACTGTTTGATGTGTGCGTCATACCGTCCAGGGTCAGATGCTTTCCATAATAGGTGTTCAGAAGCGAATTCCAGCCTCAACGAAAAACTGGTTGTGGTCCTCAATCCGGTTGTCCGGGCTCATCCAGGCCTGAAGATCAAGATAATGCTGGATCGTCAAAGCCAGCACATAGCTGTAGTCCGGCCTGTCAACGCGCCTGGCGAGGCGAAAATCAGCGCGCTCAAAGCGGGTCTCCCGGACTTCGTTAGTCCAGTAATAGGATACTGAAGATTGTAGTTCGAATGGCAGCTCCTGTATCCAGGCAGCGCTACCCGAGTGACGGGCAGACAGTCGGGAAAGCAGGCCGACCACATATCTCTGGTCCTTGGGCGAGAGGGCGGCAGGACCACCGGTATAATACCCTTCCTGATCCATGTAAGCATAAGTGGCTCGCAGCATGGTGCCCGGGAATGTGAGTGAGGTCTCAAGTTCGACACCTTCCTGCTTCATGGCAACGTTGTTGGCGATGAACCACTCTTCTTCGTTAATGACCCCACTGATCATGTCCCGGAAATCATCGTTGAAATACCGGATCTCCGTGGACAGCATCGCCTGCTCAAAACGGAACTGACCAAAATAGCTGATTTCCCGGGAGGTGATCCACTCCTCATCGAGATCTTCTCCATAGGTGGAGGTGCTGCTATCCACCAGATCCTCGATCAGCAGGCGGGTGCCCTCGAGCGCTTCGTAAGGGGCGCGCACATTGGCCGGCCGGTAGGACCAGTCGGGGGACTGTTCAAAAGCATCCGGTGTACGCACAGCCCGGGAGAAGACAAACCTCAGGGCATGGTTGTTGTTCAGAATAAAATTGGATGCGATCCTCGGAGAAAAATAGCCCTCGTCGGTCGTAGAGGTTCGTTCCCAGTTTCCGCCCGCGTTGAGGGTCAGCCAATGGCTCGGTGAGTATTCCAGGTTGGCGAACAGCCGGCTCTGATAAGTACTGCCTTTGCCATTGAAGAAGGTTTCCGAGTCGTAGCCGTCGTTGCGGTAGCCCAGACCGGACACCAGTTTCAGGCCCGGATTGAAGATGATCGTGTCCTGAATCTCGAATTCATGACGGGATTCCTTGATATCCTCATTCAGATCTGCGATGAGCGGAGAGGTCTGGGAAGGGAGTGGCACTCCCGGAGGAAACAAGTCCGCCAAAAAATCCGGAGCAGTTGGCGGGGCTTCTCCCGGTTCCGGTAGTTCGGGGATTCTGACAGACCAGCGTTGACGGCGCTGCTGAACCTGGTGGCTGGCTTGAACATGATAAAAGTGATTGGGGGAGGTGGCGCCATTAAACTGGACCTGCAGGTAGTAGTCGTCCGCCATAATGTCGGGGGGCGTTATTGCGCCCAGCTTACCGGATCTGTCAGGATCCTCTTCGTTGATGCCGTCGATCACGCCGGCTCGGACATCCACGGAGTGGCGATTGTCGATGTTTACAGTGCTGTCAAAGTTGAAGTTGTTGACGTTGTGGCCATCGTGAAAGGGGGTTACTCCATCCCTGATGGTGTCGAAACCATTTGACTTGCGCTTTTCGTAAGAAAGCCGCCAACTACCGGCCTGGCTGGCCTCGCCTGCGGACGTAAAGGTCCTGACAAAGCCCCGGGAGCCAGCGGTTGCATACGCTTCCACGCCGGCGGTGTCCTGGGGTGAGCGCGTGATTATATTGATACTGCCCAGGAAGGCGTTGATACCATCTGCGGCGGAGTTAGGACCACGGCTCACCTCGATCCGTTCTATGTTTTCCAAGGCTACCGGCATGGTAATCCAGTCAACGTCTGCCAGGCTGACCCGATAAGCCGTACGGCCATCGATCTGAACCTGCATCCGTCGTTGCTCGTACTGGGATGTTCCGTGATAGGCGGCGACCGGGTTGTTGCTGCCATATGCACCAACGACCATGCCGGGAACCAGCCTGAAGGCTTCAACCAGGTTCATGATGCCCAGATCGCGAATCATGTCGCCGGTGAGGATGGTGGTCGTGCCGGGCACCCGAAGTTTTGACTGCCGTAATCGTGTTGTCGTCAGAACCTGGGGTATCTCGGTTTGCACACCATCAAGGGCGAGCAAGCCGGGCATGAGATCAGATGTGGGGGATTGGCCGAATCCTGTCGACGGTAACAACGCACCGACAATCAAAGTGGTGCTGAGGCAGGTCAGGAAAAGGCGGCCCTTTTTCACTTCTGCCGTTTTTGTCGCTTGGTGCATGGTTGACGTTCTATAATCTGCCGATAAAAAGGTTGTTACGATTTTATAGTGGTTAGTGCCTATCGTAGGGGACTACGGTCTTTTTGTCTCTCTAAAATGTAATGAATGTCAGGCCCGGGAGTTACAGCTCTATGAATTGTTGGGAAATCCTCGGAATTGAGCCCACCGGCGACCGCCGGAGGATCCAGGATGCGTATGAGCAACAGCTAAAATTTGCCTCTGATGCCGAGGCCCGGCGCCTTGAGCAGGCGTTTCGGGAGGCGGTGGGTGATGCCCCGGAGCCACTGGAGGAAGAGCCGGTAGCCGTTCGGCTGCAGGAGCAGGGCCGGGCCGGGGATGAGGTGGCTGATCGTCCACTTGATGCCAACGACGGCCAGGTTGTCCGTGAGGTGGTTATCCAGATCAAGGCGCTGCTGAACGACTCCTCCCGGAGCAAGGACGTCGGTATCTGGAAGGCGATTCTTAATGAACCGCCAGCGGATCAGAAGCCATTGCGCCGGGAGATTGGCCGACAGCTTGAGCCGCAGTTGCGCCCAATGGCTGAAAACGGCACGTTTCCCGCTCCTGTCGCCCAGTTTCTCGGGGACTGGTTTAACTGGTTCAGCGTTGAGCAGGTTCGGGATTTGCCGGATGAGCGCAATTACCCAGAACGGGAGATGGCGGAAGCGCAGGACGATGAGCCTCCCCAGATGGTCAATTTCTGGCCTGCGATCATTGGCTGGATTGTGGGCCTGGTCATTCTTGCCGCGCTCTTTGGCGGAATGGGGGGCGGTTAAAGCCGCCACCCCGGTTATTCCGCTTTTTCTGCATTGGCCTGTTCAATCTTCTCCCGGTATTTCTGCGCAAGGATTGCCCCGACGATCACCTGGATCTGGTTGTAGCACATGATCGGCAAAACGATCATCCCGAAGCCCGGGTGGCCGGAGAACAGTACCTTCGCCATGGGCAACCCTGATGCCAGGCTCTTCTTGGAACCGCAGAACACGACAGCTGCCTCGTCTTCGAGGCTGAAGCCGAATCGCCGCACCAGAAACCTGGCAAACACTATAAACAGCGAGAGCAAACCCAGGCACAACGCGATAGCGAACAGGATCGCCTGCAACGGCAGTTTCTGCCACAGGCCGCTTTCCACCGAGAAGGAAAAGGCCGAGTAGACAATCAACCAGATTACACACTTGTCGTAGCGTGCCATCAGGCTTTCATTTCGCGCCAGGTAACCGCCCAGCCAGGGCCGCATGGCGTGGCCAACCGTGAAGGGGAGTAGTAGTTGCAGGATAATGTCTTTCAGCGCTTCGGCCACTGAAAAGTCTCCGCCCCCCGAGGTGCTCACCAGCAGCAGAAGCAGGAAGGGTGTCAGCATCATGCCGAAGACATTGGAGGCGGCGGCGCTGCAGATGGCCGCAGGTACGTTGCCCCGGGCCATGGCCGTGTAGGCGATGGAGGAGGAGACCGCTGATGGCAGTACACCCAGGTACAGGAACCCCAGGCCCAGATCTTTCGGCATCCAGGTTGGCACAATGTCGCTCAGGCCGTTGATGGGCAACACCGCCAGCGGGAAGAAAATGAACGTGAGCGATGTGATCAGAATGTGCAGGCGCCAATGGGTGGCCCCGGAAACAATCTGCTCCCGGGACAGGGCGGCACCGTGGAAGAAGAAGAGCAGGGCGACCGCTACCGTGCCGGCGGTCGCCAGCATGTCTCCGGCCTGGCCCGTAGCGGGCAGAAACGTTGCCAGAACGATGGCGCCGAGCAGGAGCAGGGTGAAGGTATCAATCCTGAACCTCATATTTCAGGACTCCTGCCGCTTGAGCGCCTGAAGGCTGGGTTTCAATAATTCCCTGGCAAGGTTCTCCGCCCTGGTCTCATCCTGCCGGCGGACCGCGGCCAGCAGAAGTTCATGATCTTCCTGGGACGGCTCTGGCAGGTCGGTATTGGTTTCGGTCTGCTCGATGGTCTGGCTGACGGCGTGGGAGAAGTAATTGTACAGCTCAGCCAGTGCCGGGTTATGGGAGGCCGCCACCAGGGCGTGGTGGAAGGCTTCATCATGGCGGATGCGGCTTTGCAGATCCCCACCGGCTTTGGCCCGCGCATCGAGGGCGCTGGTCATGTTCCGCAGATCCTGGACTGTGCGCCTTGCCGCAGCCAGCTTGGCGGCTTCGGTTTCCAGCATAATGCGCACTTCCAGCTGATCCGCCAGTTGGGTACGGGTGATCCTGCGGAGTGTTTCGCCGGCGTCCCGGGTGGCGCGCACGTAGGTGCCATCTCCCTGCCGGGTTTCCAGCATCCCCACATGCACCAACACCCGAACCGCTTCGCGGACAGTGTTCCGGCCTACCCCGAGAGCGTCTGATAACTCCGATTCCACCGGCAGACGATCGCCAACATCCCAGTCGCCTTTTTCGATGGCATTTCGGAGGCTTTCTATCGCGGTTTCCACAAGCGAGCCTTTGCGGATACGTTCTAGCATGTGTCTATCATCCCTCAAACCTATGACCCAATCATCCTATGAATTAGCGAAGGCTTCAAGTATTGATGAAGGATTTGCCTCAGTCAGATGGCTGAGAGGGATAAATAAACTGATAGTCCGCAGTGTCCACCCGTCGTGTCGCGAAACGATAGGTGAAGGTAAACCCCGGCCAGTTAATGGTATTCCGGCCATTAGCATCAAGGTACCAGGAAGTACACCCGGAACTCCAGACAGTGTCTTCAAGCCCGTCCTGGACGACATGGGTAAACCGGTCCTGCCTGTCCTGGCGAACGTCCATGGCGGAGCCGGGGTATTTTCCGAGCGCATCCAGGCAACCGAGGACATAACGGAACTGGGACTCCAGCATGTACAGAATGGAGTTGTGGGCCAGGTTGGTGTTGGGGCCATACAGCATGAACAGATTGGGAAAGCCGCTGACGGTGATGCCTTTGAAGGCGGCTGCGCCGTTCTGCCAGGCCTCGTTCAGGGTCTTCCCGCTCCGGCCGGTTATCCGCATGGGGGAGAGAAACTCCGAGGCCCGGAAACCGGTCCCGCAGATGATGGCATCCACCGGGTGGTGGTGGCTGTCTCGGGTAACTACACCGGTCTCATCAATATGGTCAATGGGGTCGGTAATCAGATTCACATTTGGCCGGTTAATGGCCGGGTACCAATCGTTGGAAATCAGAATGCGCTTACAGCCGATTTTGTAATCGGGGATGATACGGTGCAGCTTTGCCGGGTCGGTGACCTGCTTTCTGGCTTCTCGTTTTGCCTGGTTGGCATGGAACTCCAGCAATCCGCTGAATTTGGTGAATGCCAGGGCCCGGCTTTCGTTTTTCCAGTAGATCAGATAGCGGTAGACCCGGTCCCAGGCCGGGACTTTCTGGAACAAGGCCTGCTCCCAGGGTTTGAAGGGGCGGTCCGGCTTGGGCAGCACCCAGGCGGCAGAGCGCTGGAACAGGTCCAGCTGTTTTACCTTTGGGGCAATCTCCGGCACAAACTGGATGGCACTCGCGCCAGTACCGATAACCGCTACCCGCTTACCCGTCAGATCATAGCCGTGATCCCAGCGGGCTGAATGAAACAGCTTGCCTTTGAAGCGCTCCAGGCCATCGAGCTTTGGCCAGGCGGGCTGATTCAACTGGCCTGTTGCCGTGATCAGCACGCTTGCGGTCAGTTGCTCGCCGGTGGCCAGAGTAACGGTCCATTGATTGTTGTTGTCATCAAAAGCCGCCTCCTGCACTTCCGAATTAAAACGGATGTGGTCGGCCAGCCGGTATTTGGCGACACAGTGTTCCATGTACCCGAGGATTTCCCGTTGCAGGCCAAATTTTCTGGACCAGTCGTGCTTGGGTTCAAACGAGTAGGAGTAGAAGTGGGACTGGACATCGCAGGCTGCGCCAGGGTAGGTATTGTCGCGCCAGGTGCCACCCACCCGGTCGGCTTTTTCCAGCAGTGTCAGGTTGGTGTAGCCCGCCAGCTTCAGTTTTATGGCTATTCCGAGGCCGCCGAAACCGGCGCCAATGATCAGAATGGATGGGCGTTCACGTTCGCTGGGCGGGGTCATGGAAGGCTGTCCGTCATTATTGTTGTGCTCGTTCGGGATCAGTATACGGTTCTACAGCACCCCGATGGATGACTTTTTTGGCCAGACTGGCTAGTCAGAATGATCAACCGTGGGCTGGGCGAGAAAATTATCAGAGGTCTGCGAAAGCAGCGCCCGCAGCGCTGGAGTCTCGAACTGGCGCCGGATGCTGATGGCGTAGAATTCCTCGAAGACGCCGGGCAGGGCGCCGTAATCCGACAGGGCCCCGCTTTTAAGTTCGTCCCGCACCACCACCGGCGGCATGATGGCAAAGTGCCCGGTGTCCCGTGTCAGCAGTCGCATCATGGCCATGTCGTCCACTTCCGCGGCAATGTGCGGGCGGAGCCTGTGGTATTCGCAGAGCTGATCAAAAGCCTGGCGTATGTTGTTGTCCGGTCCCGGAACAATCAGGCTCCGGTTCCTGAGCATCTCAGGGAACTCTCTTTGCACCTCCAGGCCCGTCGGGCCAATGATGCTTACCGGCTGTTTGGCGATCAGACGGGAGCGCCAGGGGTTCTGCTCATCCCCCTGTACTGTCTGATTGGAAAGAATCAGGTCCAGTCGATGGGCCGACAGACGCCGCAGCAATTCATCGATGTGGCTGCTTTGCAGGCTAAGCTCCAGATCCTCCCGGTTCAGTAAGGGTTGCAGAAAACCCTCCTGAAAGTTCCGTGACAGGGTCGCGACGGCGCCAATGCGGAGGATTTCCCGGTTCGGTTGCGCGCCTGAGGCAAACAGGGCCGACAGTTCCTCACCTTGCCGGAAGATTTCTTCGGCATAGGAGAAAGCCATGCGTCCCGCCTCGGACAGCTTGAGCCGGCGCCCCTCCCGAATGAACAGGTCATGGCCGAGGCTTTCCTCCAGTTTCCGGATCTGCCCTGAAAGAGCGGACTGGGAAATATGCAGGGAGTCTGCCGCCCGGGTGAGATGGCCGGTGCGGGCAACCTTCCAGAAATAATACAGGTGGTGGTAATTGAGCTTCATTGCCGACCGTTCTCAAAAACAGAATGAATTAATCAGTATAAACCATTTTTTATATCGGTCTGGCAAGGGCAAAGTACTCCCGAAAGGTTCCGCCAAACAGAAGGTTTGTCCCTATGAATCCAATCGCTGAATTTTCTTCGTTACTGGTACTGGCCATCTGGCTGATGCTGCCGGTGGCCCTTTTTGCGCTGGCCGGATTGAGCGGCTGGCTGAAAAGCCCCCTGAAGCGGAATCACTGCTGGCGCATTGCCGGCTGGCTGATGGTGCTCTCAATGGCCGCGTCTTTACTGGTTGCCACTTTGCTTATCATCCAGTCCGTGGTCGTTGGCGACAGCAACACACTGGCTACCCTCGGCAGTCGCTTTGGCTTGTACCCGGATGGTATCGCCGTCTGGATGGCTCTGATGGTGGCGTTCGTTGGGTGGGTGATTCTGCGGTTTGCGCACAATTATCTCAGCCAGGATCCCGGCCGTGATCGCTTCCTTCCCTGGTTCCTGGTTACGATCGCTTCGGTTCTGGTTCTGGTTTTCACCAATAACCTGCTGATTCTGGCAGGCGCCTGGATTGGTGTCAGCCTGGCCCTGCACCACCTTCTTACGCTTTACCAGGACCGGCCACAGGCGCGAATGGCAGCGGTTCAGAAGTTTATCGTCAGCCGCGCCGGAGACGTGCTGGTGATTTCGGGTGTGGTGTTGCTGTATCTCCACTACGGCACCTTTTACCTGCCAGAGATGGTGACGAGCGAGACCGCCCGTGCAGGTGGTTCGCCGGAGCTGACCATGGCCTCGGTGGCCCTGGCTCTGGCGGCCATTCTCAAGTGTGCCCAGATCCCCTTCCATGGCTGGCTTATCCGGGTGATGGAGGCGCCGACGCCGGTTTCTGCACTGTTGCATGCCGGCGTGATCAACCTCGGCGGATTTCTGTGGCTGCGTTTGTTCCCGGTCTTCGACGGATTCACCGCCGGACACCTGTTACTGCTGGTGATTGGCGGCCTCACAGCGGTCGTTGCGGCGCTCACCATGATGACCCAACACTCCGTGAAGCATGCTCTGGCCTGGTCCACCTGTGCGCAGATGGGGTTCATGCTGTTTGAAATCGGCATGGGAGCCTACACGCTGGCGCTGCTGCATCTGTTGGCTCACTCGCTTTATAAGGCCCACTCCTTCCTGGCCTCCGGGCGCACGGTGGTGGTGTCGGCGGCGGGTGGCTTTGCCGAGCCTCCAGTGGCCAGCCGGATGCTCTGGGCGGGCTCAACCGGGCTGGTCGCAACTCTGATTCTGTTCCAGGCTCCGTGGATTGTTGAGCACAACCCGGTTTTCGGGGCGCTGCTGGTGCTTGCAGTCGCCGCCGCGGCCATGGGCATACCGGCCGGCGCAACCGCTTCAGTAAAATTCAAACTGGCAGGCATGTCGGTGTTGCTGGTTCCGGTCTATTCACTGCTGCATACGCTGGTGGGGCCGGCGGTGCCCGTGCATGAGGGTTTTGCCGTTCCTCCGGTCGGTTACGCACTGGGGGCGGCAATGGTCGCGTTGCTGGCCCTATGTTCGCTGCTGATTGTTCTGGGCGCCCGTTTCCGGGCAACCCGGGTGCTCGGCGCCCACTTCCGGCAGGGGCTCTATCTCGACCTGCCGTTTGACCGGCTGACCCGTCAGCTGGCGGCCGAAGCGCTGAGGGTGCCGTCAATGTTTCGTAGAGTTCCCCATCATCCGTTCAGACTGGAGGAAAGATCATGACCAATTTATCGGTGTCGGTGCCGGAGTTGCAGGTAATGGATGATGGTTGGCGCGACTCTTTCCGCAAGGCCTGTAACCTGATTGCGCCGGTGTGGCCGCTGGATCAGTGGATTGCGGTCAACCCGTTCTGGGGCCTGAGGCATAGTACGGCGGCGAGAGCAGACCAGCTTCTGCAGGAGCGTGGCGGGATCAACATGCTGATGCCCCCGGAGTATTACCGGGAGGCTTGGGACGGCGGCCGGATCCGGGAAGAGGATCTCAGGGCGAGTATCGAGGAGTTTGGCGGCGAGCAGTGTCTTGCGGATTATCTGGACTGGCCTGGCCGTCCATCAAACACCTCTGCTCCCGGACAGGGCTCGATTCTTGGTACGTTTTCAGGAGGTCCGGCAAACTCCGCAGGCAATGGTGAAGAGAACCTGGCTGAGGTGGTTTGTGATCAGGTTTCGAAAACCTGTGGCGCTTTTTTTGACCAGCGCCAGGGCCGTTGGTCTGCGACCAGGGGCGAATATGACACGGGTTTGTTCGGGTTCTGGCTCGAGTCGGTTCGCGAGGATCGTTCCCTGGATTTCAGAACCGGTCTGGCGGGTGCCCGGGCGTTTTTCAACGCCGTGCCGGATACCATGGATGAGGCGATTGAAGAATCGATCAAGGCCATCAGGGTTTCTGGTCAGGAGCTTGAGGCCCTGTTCCACAGTCTGTTGCTTCGGGTAAACGGCTGGGCCTCCTGGTGCCGTGGAGAGGACTGGCGCGCCGGCCTTGAGGGCGCATCGTCTGATCGCTGCGCAGAACTGCTGGCCATCATGCTGGTCTGGGAGTCCCTCGGCGCTGGCTTTGCCTCGCCCGCCCAAAAAGCCCAATGGCAGAAACAGAGAGCGCGGGCACGCCGTGCCGGCGACCGGAACGATCGGAACAGGCTCTGGGTGTGGCAGCGTGCGTTTGAGCTCGGTTATCAGCGCACGCTTTGGCAGGCGCTTGGATTCGGGCATCAGACCGAGCCGGTTTCGGTTCCAGACAACGAGACGCTGGAAGCCCAGGCTGTCTTCTGTATTGATGTCCGGTCTGAAGTGATGCGCCGACACCTGGAAGAGGTCTGTCCCGGCGTTCAGACGCTGGGTTTCGCGGGCTTTTTCGGAATGCCCATTGCGCACCAGCAGCACGGGCCTTTCGCGCCGGTCCGGCGCCTGCCGGGGCTATTGTCAGCGCCATACCGTTTAATCGATACCAAGGGCAGCTTGCGGGAAGACTTCGCTGAAAACAGGGCATTGGATCAGAAGGAAATTGCCCGGGAATCGGTGAGAAAGGCGAAATACAGCAGTCTCTCCACATTTACTATGGTGGAAACAACCGGGCTTGCGTGGGCCTGGAAATTGCTGAAGGACAGCTTGAAGCGTGGCCAGCACAGCAATACTGAACATTGTATTGAAGGGCGACTGGTTCATAACCATGGCGGTGATCCCCTTTCCGATGCGGAAAAGGTAACGCTGGCAGAAAACATGCTCCGGGGCATGTCGTTAACCGGCAGCTTTGCGCCCTTGCTGGTGTTTGTTGGCCATGGCAGTCATACCGATAACAATCCGAATCAGGCCGGACTGGATTGCGGCGCCTGCGGCGGCCAGAGTGGCGGCGTCAACGCGCGCCTTGCCGCCCGCCTGATCAACGAGCCCGAAATCCGGGCAGGGCTGGCCGCCCGGGGTATAAGAATCCCCGACTATACCTGGGCCGTGGCTGCCGAGCATTGCACGGCCACTGACAAGGTGACCATTGCCGATCACCACCTGATTCCGGATTCCCACGTTCATAAACTGGCGGATTTACAGGCGGGTTTTGAGGAGGCTGGCGTTCGGGTTCGCAAGGAGCGGGCAACGCCACTGAAACTGAATGGGTTGGGGGATGACCAGCTGAAAGAAGCCATGGAGAAAAGGACCAGAGACTGGTCAGAGGTGCGTCCGGAGTGGGGGTTGGCCAACAATGCAGCCATCATCTTTGCCAAGCGGACAAGAACCCGCGGCAGGAATCTTTCCGGCCGGGTATTTCTGCACGATTATGATCCCGCCCTGGATGCCGATGGCAGCCTGCTGGAAGGGCTGCTTGCCGCTCCGATGATCGTAGCCAACTGGATTAACCTCCAGTACTTTGCTTCGGTAACGGTTCCGGAAGTCTACGGCTCAGGGAACAAGCTGCTTCATTCGGTCGTTGGTGGCAATGTGGGGGTGGTTGAAGGCAATGGGTCGCATCTTAGGATCGGCCTGCCTCTGCAATCGGTGCACGACGGAACCTACTGGCGCCACGAACCGGTTCGGCTGACGGTGCTGATTGACGCTCCGGCACAGCGGATAGAGTCGGTGATTCGTTGCCAGCCAGACGTGGCGGCCCTGGTGCAGAATCAGTGGGTCTGCCTGTGCCGGATGTCTGAGAATGGGGCAGAGCGTTACGATAAGGGGCAGTGGAAAAGCATAGCGTGAGGCAGGGCGGCCTTTACCTGCCTGCCGCCCTTGGCTCTTATTCCTGCTCCGCGTTAAGAAGATCCGGTTTTTTGAGCGATTTCTGAAACAGATCCTTTTCTTCAGCGATGGCCATGGCGCAGCGTTCAGCCAGGTCATCGCCAAGCCCTTCAACCTTGCGGCTGAGAAATACCTGAATTTCTTCGGCCAGCTCCAGAACCTTATCCCGGGCATCGGCTTCGGCTTTTGAGGTGAACAGCATCGTGTCAGGATTTTTCAGTGCCATATCCAGGCCGTCCCTATCGGAAAAGTAGACTGCTTGTACTGCCATGGTCATTCCTCGCAGTGAGCGTTAGTAGTACTGTATAAAAACACAGTCTATCCGACAGGGGGTCGCCAACACAATGGCAATCGGGCTTCAGCAATTGCCGAAGCCCGGAAAGACAGGGTACGGGAAGGGAAAATCAGTATCTCAGTAGTGCGGAACCCCAGGTGAATCCGCCACCGAAGGCCTCCAGCAGGATCACCTCATTGCGCTTGATTCGCCCGTCGCGCACGGCAACATCCAGGGCAAGGGGGATCGAAGCCGCAGAGGTGTTGCCATGCTGGCCAACAGTAACAACAACCTGGTCCATGGACATATTCAGTTTTCTGGCAGTAGCCGAGATGATTCGAAGATTGGCCTGGTGGGGCACCAGCCAGTCAATATCCGATTTCTGCATCTGATTGGCTTCGAGGGTTTCGTCGACAATCTTGCCGAGCGTGTTCACCGCCACCTTGAACACTTCATTGCCCTTCATCTCCACAAACGCGCGCCCGGCTTTCACCTGATCATAACCATCCGCAATACCGCAGGGCACATGAAGTAACTCTTCATATTGGCCATCGGCGTGGATGTGCGTGGAGAGAATGCCGGTTTCGTCATCGGCTTCCAGGATCACCGCACCGGCACCGTCCCCGAAGAGTACACAGGTGCCACGGTCTTCCCAGTTGATGATGCGGGAGAATACCTCAGCCCCGATGACGAGCGCCTTCTTGCTGCTGCCGGTTTTGATGAATTTTTCCGCAGTTGCCAATGCGTAGACAAAACCGCTGCAGACTGCCTGAATATCGAAAGCGGGGCAGCCATGGATTCCCAGCCGGGCCTGAAGAATGCAGGCGGAGCTCGGGAAAATCTTGTCCGGGGTGGAGGTGGCGAACACAATCAGATCAATGTCTTCAGCGTTAATGCCAGCGGCGTCAATGGCGTTCCTCGCAGCTTGCTCGGCCAGGTCGACCGTGGTCTGTCCCTCAATGGCAATATGCCGTTGCTCGATTCCGGTGCGCTCGCGAATCCACTGGTCTGTGGTGTCGACCATTTTCTCAAGGTCTTTATTGGTAACGATATTGTCTGGCAGGTAAGAGCCGGTGCCGGTAATTCGTGCAAAGGTCATTCGCGAGTGTCCCGAGGCGTAACTGGTTTAACGTTCTTCCATGCTATACCCATGTAACGTCGTGCGTAATTAGCGATTTGTCAAAGAAGCCCGGAAACTGGCAGGCTCGTCTATGCTGAAGGTGATCACCTTTGATCGACACGATGCATAACTCTGCACAGAAGAGGAGAGCAAGACGATGGGCATTTCCAGCCATGAGCTTCACAAAGAATTTCCCCAGTACAGTGACCTTATTGATGAGCTCAAGAGCAACGACCCGAGGTTCGATGAAAAATTCCGGGAATACGCGGAGCTGGATCAGGAGATAGAGGGGTTGGAAAAGAGGGATGCGCCTATTAGTGACGACAAATTGCATCGCATGAAACAGAAGCGCGCCCGGCTTAAGGATAATCTTTACCAGGCGCTGGTTTCAAACGACAAGGCATCATGAAAACGTAATGAATGTGTAGCCTGAATTTAACGGAAAAACGCTGAGAGCCCCTGTGTGTAGGGGTTTCCAAGTATTTAGAAAACTCCTCGTCAACCCTAAAATAGGATCCTAATTAAACAAGGTCCCGGTTTTGAATGACCGACATTTTGTCGTTGACTCAGGAGTTTTAAAATGAAAAGCGCAGCTTCTCTTTACAAAGGCTGGCGGATGAAGCGCAACTTCGTCCGCCTGGTTATGACAATGGATCGCCGGTTGCTGAACGACGTCGGGTTTTCACCCGAACTGGTTGAACAGAAACTGAGCACGCCTTTCTGGAAATTCTGATCCGGAAGAACTGACCGGCAATTGCACCGGTAATCTCCTGAGCTGGTGAGAAAATCACCAGTTCAGCGTTTTCGGAATGTGGCAAAAATAAAATATACCATTGTTCTTAAAGTGTTTTTATCTCGAAAAAATATAAGAAAGTTGATTTGTATCTGTATATTCCCTGAACGGATCAGTCTATAGTCTGGCTACCTCCAGAACCCCAACGGTTCACCCAGAAAGGAGAGCTCGACGATGATCCAGGAATTCCTGCAAAGCACCTTGCCTTTAGACTCTTCCGTTACCCTCAAACGTTCTGAGATTGATCCTGATAGTGAACTTGCAGCTGTCCGCAGCGAGGCCTTTGAAATCGTTTCTGA
Organism: Marinobacter sp. Arc7-DN-1; assembly: GCF_003441595.1. Classification (NCBI taxonomy): domain Bacteria; kingdom Pseudomonadati; phylum Pseudomonadota; class Gammaproteobacteria; order Pseudomonadales; family Marinobacteraceae; genus Marinobacter; species Marinobacter sp. Arc7-DN-1. The sequence goes on from NZ_CP031848.1 coordinate 301,690, forward strand.
TGCCGGCGAAACCGTAGGCTTCGTGAAAGCCTGGGAAGAGGATCCAAGCTTCCGAGGCTACGTTCATTTTGATTCGGATGGCAACGTGGTCGACTGGAAGGTTTTCAGCCGCCGGGCTCAGGGCTGACGGTTACACCAGCCAGCCAAAGAAGAAATCAAACAACGCACTGAAGAATCCGCCACCGGTACTACGCCGGGGTTCGTTCTCAGGCTGATTCGTTGCAGCAGGGTTGCCAGTGCCGGCGGTTTGTTCTGTGACTGTAACTTCGGTTTCAGGCTCAAGGGGGGCGGTACTTGTTGGCTCTGCTGGCAGCTGTGCTAATGGACCGTCTGCCTCAACGGCCACTACTGCAACAGCGGTAACAGGTTTTTGATTTGCCGATGGTACGGAGTCAACGATTTCGGTCTCGGATTCCGGGGCTGGCGCAGTTTCACTGGACGACTCGGATACGACCCCCAAAACGGCCGGGGAGGACGAGGATGGAGCTTCAGAAGGAGTTGAGGTTCCGTTTTTAACTAATTGACTATAAATGGTTTTGTTATCAGAATCATCAATAGCTTCTGGTGGCTTGCTTGCAGATGCCTCAGCGCTTGCAGGAGGTTCTTCAGTTCCCGTTTCCCGGGGGGCCTCGATCAACGGTGCAGATGGCTCGGGCTTTGGCTCCGTTCGCGGCACCATTTTCGCCACAGCTTGAGGCCGTAACCGCAGGTTCAGTTCCGGTAAACCCAGTGCAGCCACAGCGTCTTCACGGCTGGCGACAGCATTGCTGCTGACTGTTGCCTTGGCGGTGGTATTTACACCCAGCGCCTTCAGGGTTTGCGAATCCAGGTCACCGCTGGTGGGAAGGCCGCTTTTGTCCTGATAGTTCCGGACAGCGGCCCGCAACTTGTTGTCATACCAGCCGTCCGCACGCCCGATGTCATAGCCGGCGCCGTAAAGGGCATTTTCCGCTGAAAAAATAACATTTACCGGACTTGCCCCGTGGGCAGCACTGAAGCCCATGGCCGCGGTGAACAGGACGGCGGCCTGAGTGCGAAAGCCAGGAACCTGGCAATGGCGTGAGCGTTTCATGGCGAAATCCCTCTGGGCTGTTCCGTATACGTTTACATTTCGTAACGTGAGCCCTGAAAGTATCAGCAATAACCGGGACCGCCTATGACGCAGTTAACAACCGGAATAATTAGCTGACGTGAAACCGGCGAACGAGGCTGTCCATTTCTTCGGCCATACCTGCAAGCGCCTTGCTGGAATCGTTTACGTGAGAAATGTCTCCAGTCAGTTCGTCGATGGCACCACTGCTGGCCTCGACATTCTGAGTCATTTCCGCGGCGGTCGCCCGTTGTTGTTCGGTGGCACTCGCAATCTGTGTGGTCATGTCCACAATCCGGTTCACTGCGGCCAGAATGTCCGAAAGCGCCGTGCCGGACCTGCCGGCCTCTTCGCTGGCCTCTCCGGCCATCTGTCTGGCCTTGCTCATATCAACCACGGCCCCCGCGGCGCCACTCTGGAGATTGGAAACAATCCGCTCAATATCGACCGTTGAATCCTGAACCCGCTTGGCGAGCCCCCGGACTTCATCAGCAACCACAGCAAATCCCCGGCCGGCTTCTCCCGCCCGGGCTGCTTCAATGGCCGCGTTCAGGGCCAGGAGGTTGGTTTGCCCGGCGATGCTCTGTATCACTTCGAGGACACCACCGATTTCACCAGATTCCTGTTCCAGGCGTTGAATACGTTTGGAACCCTCCTGGACCTGTTCCGCAAGCCGGGTTACCGACTGGATTGCATTGGTCACGGTTGCCTGCCCCGAATCGGCCAGCCGCGCGGCCTGCCGAGCGGATTCGTCCGTGTCGTTGGTATTTGAAGCGATCTCATCGGATGTGGAAACCATTTCCTGCATCGCCGCTGATACCTGGGTAATCTGGTCTCTCTGCTGCCCGGAGTTTTTTGTCGTCCTCTCTGTAATGCCGGACAGGGACTCGGATTCGCTGGTCAACCCCCGGGATGCCGTGGCAATCCTTGAGATGATGTCCTCGAGGGTTTCGAGAAACGAATTGACGGCTGATATGAAGTCCCCGATTTCATCCGGGCGCCCTTTGGTGAGCCGGGTTGAGACATTGCCGCGATTGTTGCCAATGTCTTCCAGGTATCCGAGGATTTCCGCGCGAGCGCGTTTCACGCTAGTGGCCATCATCCGGCTAAAGAGGAAGGCGACCACCAGTCCCAGCACTACAGAGGTTGCGAAGGCGGCCATAGTCAGGCGCAGAGCAGTGTCGGTTTCTGATTCCGCCTCATCGGCCACGGCTTCCAGCGCAACAAAAACCTTTTGTTCGAGCTCCCTCGCCAGTTGCGTAATTTCCGGGCCCAGAACATCGAGTTGTTCTGTTTTGGTTCGGTTCATGGCGCTTTGATGAAGCAAAAGATTGTTCACTGAGGCTTGATATTTCTCCAGCGCCTCAATGGCCGTATCGAGGTATTGGCGTATGAAATCGGGCACGGCATCCATATCGAGAAAGGAAAGGGCGTCCGATACATCCTCCATGGCATAACCCAGTGCTTTCTCGGAGGTTTCAGTGCCATCCGAAAAATATCGCTGGGTTGCCATTCGCATCAGGAGCGTGTCGTGGATCAGCTGCTCAAGCGTGACCCGGAGTGGGCTGTCCGGTTCCCGGTTGGTGATGCCGTCAATAGCCCTGCGCAATGCTTTGGAAGCGGCAGGGCCATACTGGTCCAGTTCTTCGGCAACAATTCGCTGAACTTGCTGTTTGGCGGGGACCAACTCCTCTTCGAAGATACCAACGTACCGGGAGGTGGCCTGCTCGATTTCCCTGACCAGCCGGATACGTTCCGGGGCCCGGATGTTTGCCTGAGCATCTGCCAGATCGTTGAAAAATCCAGACTCGAGCTGCTCAAGACGGGACAGGACTTCCTCGTTACCCGTGGCGTAATAGTCGAAAACCCAAAGTCTCAACCGGTAAAGGTTGATGAGAACATCCGTTGCAATCGCCGTCTCGGGGGCAAGGTCCCTGGCGACAGTGCCCATTCGATCATCCAGGCTCCGGAATTCGCGAACACTGTAAAAAGTGACGAGCGCGAACAGCAGCAAGATAAACACCGGTGCAATCAGCAGTTTGCCGCGCACGCCGAGGCGACGCTCAATAGATTCAACAATGGTGGCAGTCACTGTACAACCTCTTCCAAAGTGCTAGATATCTCAGTTAACGACCGAACGGGAATTGTCTGGAGTGAATCGTGACGATTTAGTCAACAAAGTTCGCCTGGCTGGCGATCAGTGGCGACAAATCCAGGTTCCAGTGTTTCAGTCCACTTTCGCTGTACACGTAGTGGCCACTCAGGGATTTCAGCTGGGGTATGCGATTGGGTTTAACCCCGTTCAGTATCAGGGAGGCGAGGCGAGCTGCGGTCAGGCCTTCCTGATGGGCTGAAATGGTGAATCCCCCGATGCTTTGTTCCTTGCCGATGAAAATATCCCAGAATGAAAAGATCGGAATTCGGGTGCGGGTAAATGCCTCAGTCATGAGCTCTTTTGGGGTGATGTAGTTATCGGCTTCATCGCGAATGGTGTGGTGCGTGCCGACCACAATAGCGTCGTAGGTTTCGTGTGCATTGAAAACGCTTTGCAACCAGGTGTCCTTGTCATTGGTAAGCACAATGTCCAGTTGCGAGCCGTAAAGGGTGGCTTGTCTTTTGTCACCGAAGTATTCGTTTACGGCATTGCGCATGGTTGGTGAATCATCCATCAACACAAGGAAACGATCCTTCTGGCTGAGTACTTTTCTCAGATGGCGGATGCTTTCCGCGAAGAAGGGCCGCTCTAGTATGCCGGTGACCAGAGGGTGCTCAAGAGCAGGGTGCTGCACGGGCCCTCCGTTCACACCTAGGAAGACAACGGGAATATTCTTTTCAACCAGATGCGCGGCCATTAACGAAAAGGCGTTGTCATCACCAAGAATAGCGACGTCCGGATTGATTTTCGCGATGGCTTGCTGCGTGATTTCAACTTTTTGGGGCCATTCGGCCTTGGGCAGACGCTTCGTGTCCAGCTCGAGAATATGAATTTTATGGTTGTCGCCAAGTACTGACTGAACAGCGGCGATGTAATCCGCGTCCCATTTGTACTGGATGTGATAGCTTTGGATGATAACGACGGTTTTACTGAAACACAGGGGGCTTACCAGCAGAAGAGCCAAGAGGAGAAAACGCATAGTTGTTCCCTATTATTATCCGAGCGAAGTTGAAAAACAGCATTTTTAACGAGTTGTTCTTCAGGCAGTTTTTATAGTTATTGCTGGCACTTATACAGAAATATACAGAAACCGTGCCAATCGCGTAATACTTTGGTTTATAAAGCTTTGTTATCTTTATTGGATCGTTTTTCCAGGTATTTCGCATCAAATGTCCGGACATCGGGACAGCTCAAGCGCGAAACCCTTAGAGACTGTCGGATTTTTCGGACAGTTCTGTCCGGTTTCGCAGACACGGGGCGTTTTGATACTGGCTGAGCAAGCCTCTTTCTATCCATAAACCACCCATGGTACTTTCGAGCCAGAAGACTTTGTTGACTACTGTCAGAAAAATTCAGACCGGTGAGCAGACTTTATGAACGTAATCGTCATAGGCGCAGGGATTATGGGTACCACGTTCGCCATCCTGGCGAAAGAGCTGGCACCCGAGCTGGATATCACCATTCTGGAAAGACTGGATGGCGCCGGGGCGGGGAACTCATGGGTATTCAACAACGCCGGTACGGGGCATGAAGCAAACTGCGAGCTTAACTATACTCCGGTGGATGCAGAGGTCATTTCGGTTGAAAAAGCCTTGAAGATCCACGCCCAGTTCAATGTTGCCAAGCAGTTCTGGGCTTATCTGATCGAGAAGGGTGCCATCAAGGACCCTACGTCTTTTATCAACCAGACCAAACACTGCACCATTGTTTCCGAATCTGCGATTGAAGAACTGCGGTTGCGGTTCAAGGAAATGTCCGCTCATCATTTTTTTGAGCACATGCGTTACTCAGAGGATTTCGATGAAATAAAGAGCTGGATTCCTTACGCCATGGAGGGACGGCCCCGCCATGAAAAAATGGCGGCTACCGTTATTGAAACGGGGACGGATGTTAATTTTGGCGCCCTGACGGAGCAAATGGCCGAGTATGCCGTCAAAGATCTGGGCGTGAAAATCCAATACGGCACCCATGTAAAGCGTGTACATCGTAGTCCGTCCGGAACCTGGCTTGTCGAAACGAAAAGCAGGGGAGTTGCAAGCCGGTACAAGTCGGATGTGCTGTTTGTGGGCGCCGGCGGCGGTGCCTTTCCGATCCTGAAAAAGAGCCACTTGCCTTTTGCAAAACGGTTTACCGGCTTCCCGGTGGGTGGCCGCTTCCTGCAGGCCCCGATCAGCGCCGAGCAGGCCGATCATTACCGGGCTAAAACCTATGGTAAGGCGAAGGTTGGCGCACCGCCCATGTCCGTGCCGCATCTGGATTTGCGGGTGGCGGAGGGTCAGTACTACTTGTTGTTTGGTCCTTTCGCGTCATTCAAACCGGTTCTTGAGAAAGGTCGTGGACTTCTGGATTACCTTGGTTCGATGCGTCTGCATGACATCCCCGGCTTGCTGAATGTCGTCCTGGAGCATTTCCCACTGGTTAAATATCTGGTTTCAGAGACGTTCAAGGGCGAAAAAAGCATGTTTAAAGAACTGGACAACTTTGCCCCGGGATTGAGTAAAAAGTTTAACTGGAAACCGGTTGAAGCAGGCCAGCGAGTGCAAATCATCAAGGATGGGGATCTGCAAATGGGCACGGAAATCCTCGTGTCCAGGGACAAAACCTACGGGACGTTACTGGGGGCATCGCCCGGGGCGTCGGTTTCGCCCGAGGTTATGTTGCGCTGTCTGGAACAATTGTTGCCGTCCATCTTTGCCAAAGAGCAAGCCAGGATAAAGAAGAAAGAGATTTTTCCCGAGGATGATCTTGACGCATTGATCAATAATCCCGATCGTTACCGGGAGATTCGGGATGCGGTCAACAGGCAGTTGGGAATAACCCAGTCCAGGGCACAATGAGATCGGCCCACGCTGCCAATACTGCGGACTTACCGGGCGCCTGCCACATTAAGCTCCGCTTCAAAACCGTCCTGGCGTCCTGTTGCCGGCGAACGCAAATGCAATGTCAGGCCCGCACCCGTGGCAATAGCATCCGCAATGGCCAGGCCCAGGCCGGAACCGGCCGCATCCGTTTTTGAGCGTGCAAACCGGTTCCGTAACAGGGCGAGCTGTTCCGGTGGCACGATGTTACCGCCATTACATACTCTCAGCGTGCCATCGTTTACCATGCTGACCTCCACAGGCTGTTTATGGGAGCCATGCCTGAGGGCATTCTCAATCAGGTTGCGCACCAGGATGGCAAAGGCATCGGGATCAAGGAAGGAGTTCACTTCACTCTCGGGCAGGTTCAGGATGATTCGACCCGGTACCTGACCTTCAAAATCAGCAACGATCATCGCCAGTATTGGCACAAGGTTGTGCCGACTTTGCGATATTGCGCCCCCTCCTTCGGCTTTCGCCAGCTCGAGCAGTTTTCCGGACAGCATCGACAGGCTGCGCAGAGCTTCCTCAATCTCGGCAACATTATTCTTAAGTTGATCACTCTGTACCTGGGTTTTCAGTCGCTGCACTTTGGCGAGTGCAGTTGCCAGTGGTGTCCGCAATTCATGGGCGCTGTTGGCCGTAAAACTCCGTTCTGCCTCAAGAGCGCGGTGCAATCGTTCCAGCAACCGGTTGACGGCAACGGCGATCGGCTCAAATTCTTTTGGTAACCGATCGCCCGCAACGGGGGACAGATCTCCAGCGCCCCGGGATTCTATCGATTGCTGGAATTCGACCACCTTGCGCAGGGAAAGCCGGACCATCCACCAGACACCCAGAAGGCTGACCGGAATCAGGAAAATCAGAGGCATCAGCAATGCCAGACCCGCCTCCAACGCAGCTTCGCGCCGGTGAGCCAGGGGTTCCGCCACCTCAATGTAGATGGTGTCACTGACGGCAGATGCTCCGTAGATCCGGTGTGTCGACGTGTTTGAAAACCCTTCCCCGGGTAATGTGCCAAAAACCCGGGGGTCGGCATCGTGGGACTGGAGCAGGAGGTTGCCTTGGTCGTCCCGGACCAGGTAAGTGAGGTATTCGTCATGGTCTTTCATGGCGGGGGCCCGTTGATTTCCGGTGCCAGTTTCCCGGTTCAGGATATCGGTAACGGCCAGCGGCAGAATGCGTTGGGCCGTTTCTTCCAGAGCACTGTCGAAAACCTCGTTCATTTCGTGCTGTGCCACGAGTCCGGAAGCTGTAACGCCTAACAGCCAGAGAAGGATGACGCCGAGTGTGAGGCCGATGCCGAGGTTTTTCTGTAAGCTGGTTCTATTGGTCATGTGTTTCCAGGCGATAGCCCATGCCCCGGACCGTTATGATGGCGTCCCGCCCCAGTTTTTTACGCAAACGGCTGACATAAACCTCGATGGTGTTACTTTCGATTTCTGCCCCGAAGGCGTAAAGGCGATCCTCCAACTGCGACCGTGATAATAACATTCCAGGTCGCTGGATGAAGCCCTCGAACAGTGCCCACTCTCGAGCGGTAAGCTCCACCGGTTTGCCGTCGCGACTGATGCGATGATCACCAAGATCCACCTCCAGATGACCCACGCGTATCCGTGGACTCGGGTTGCCCCGGTAACGACGGGCTACCGCTGCCACACGGGCCGACAGCTCGGAAAGATCAAAGGGCTTTACCAGATAGTCGTCGGCGCCGGCGTTCAGTCCTTCAATCCGGTCTGACACCTGATCCCGGGCAGTAAGGATGATTACGGGAGTCGTGTTTCCGGTTGCCCTTAGTTTCCTCAGGAAACCGAAGCCATGGCCGTCCGGAAGCATCAGGTCGAGCAGAATCAGGTCGTAAGCCGTGGTCTGAACACTGGCTTCGGCAAAGGCCAGGGTTTGCACCCAGTCTACCGCGTGGCCGTCATCCGCGATCTGATCCCGCACTGCCTCGCCAAGCCCTGCAGTATCCTCAACCAACAGTACCCGCATAGTTCACCTCTGATCCAGTTCTGGGAGAAAGATACTACAGCCGGGACCTGACAGCAGCCTGAATGGCGCGGACAGTTTGCGTTCGTGACTTTAACACGGTGGAAGATGTCCATGATTGGCCGCGTTCAGGCCATTGTCAGGAAAACCTCATAGGGTATTCATTGTGGATTCAACAGGAGACATCCCATGAAGACCAAACCCGTGATTATATCCCTCGCTCTACTATTTCTGAGTACGCCTCTGCTGGCTGACGATGACTGTGATGACCCGGTGGCCAATTGGCAGCCCCGGGAAAACCTGCGCCAGAAACTGGAAGCCGAGGGCTGGACGGTATACCGCATCAAGGTGGATGACGGCTGTTATGAGGTAAAGGGCCGTGACCCGGAGGGTAACCGGGCGGAGGCCTCTTTCGGACCCGCCTCCCTGATATTGATGGACATGGAGCGAGAGGAAGAGGACGACGATGACGATGATGACAGCGATGGAGATTACCGGACAAAGGCACGTGACGGCGGCCAGGGCACTGGCGAGACGCCGGTTCCGCGAAATGGCATCGTCAAGGGTCGCCCGAGTGTGACGGTCGAATAATCCGCCAATCCTGTCCGTTCTTGTTTAACGCGTTGTACGTTTCTATCGGAGAGACTGTATGAAAAAGATCTTTTTTGCTCTGGCCCTGGCTATAGCCATTGCTTTACCCGCTCTTGCACAGGCTCGTGAAGTGACCTTTACGACCGAGTTACTCGACTACGGTGGCGATGGCGCCTACCTGGCGCTTTACCTTACGGATGCTTCCGGCAAATATCAGGGGACTCTCTGGGTTGCGGGGAAAAAATCCAAATACTACAAGCACCTGAGTGGCTGGGCCCGTGGCAGCGGGTTGAATCCGGCTGAGTACGATGGCCTGACCGGAGCCAGTATAACCAGCGGGCGCACCCTGAAAATCACCCTGAACCTGGACGATGCGCTGATCGACAAGGGCTATGAGATCCGTATCGACACCGCCGTTGAAGATATGCGGGACAACCGGGCGGATGTCGCCGTACCACTGACCACTGAAGGTTCCGGCAAGCCGGTCACCGGGCGTGGTTATGTTCGCTCATTCCGCTACGATTTTTAACGGACTGACAGGAGCCAAGGCTATGTTGCGACAATTGCACGGTTTACCGGGTCTGCTAGTGGCGTTGTTCCTGGTGACGCTTGCCGTCACCGGGGCGGTACTGGCCCTGGCGCCCGCCATGGACAGGGCGGCAGCTGTGATCCCGGCTGCTGGCGAGGTAAGCGTGGCGGAGCTGGCAGGACGGGTCGTGGCCCATTACCCGGGAACCGAACAGATTGTGCGTGGCCCTTCAGGTGGAGTAGTCGTTTATTACAACCGTGACGGCCGGCCCGGGGCGGATCTGGTTAATCCCTTGACTGGCGAAGGCATTGCGCCCTATGAGCCATCGGCCTTTTTTATCTGGATCAGGGACCTGCATCGCTCGTTTCTGCTGGATGACGCGGGCCGGGGGCTGGCCGGGGTGATGGCCGCCGTGATGCTACTTCTCTGCATCTCCGGAATTCTGCTGCTGGTCCGTCGGACCGGCGGCTGGCAGGCATTGTTACGGCCATTCGCCGGTTCCGGCGGCAAACGGATTCATTCCGAACTGGCCCGGTTTGCCGTTCTCGGGTTGCTGCTGTCGGCATTGACCGGCAGTTATATGTCGGCACAGCGCTTTGGTTTGCTGCCGGAAACTCCCGAAACCGGGCCGACTTTCCCTGCTGAGGTCTCTGGTGGAAAACCGGCTCCGGTGGCAACGCTGGGCGCCCTCTCGGAGGTGGACCTCAGCGAATTTCGGGAACTGGTGTTTCCCTATCCTGATGACCCGCAGGATGTCTATTCACTGACCACCAGCGGCGGTTCCGGGTTTGTTGATCAGGCGACCGGTGAGCTGCTGAAGTACCAGCCCCGCTCTGGCGGTAGCGTGTTCCAGCAGTGGATGATCAGTTTGCATACCGGCGAGGGCCTGTGGTGGCTGGGTTTGATTCTCGGAGCTGCGGCGCTGACCGTGCCGGTGCTCTCGGTGACAGGGATAAGCATCTGGTGGCGACGTCGCCGGTCGTCAGGGCAGATTCCGGACAATGCCGATGTCTCTCAGGCTGAAGCTATTATCCTCGTCGGTTCCGAAGGTAATACTACCAGGGGATTTGCCCGGGAACTCCATGGCAGCCTGAACAAGGCAGGTTTTCGCGTGCATTGCGGCGAGATGAACGCATTGGCTGACCATTATCCGCAGGCCTCCCTGCTTTTTGTACTGACCTCGACCTATGGCGACGGCGACGCGCCGGCGTCCGCTCGCCGGTTCATGGCCAGACTCAGTGATTTCAGGGGCGAGAAGACACTGAAATATGCCGTTCTGGGCTTTGGTGACAGCCAGTTTCCGAATTTCTGTCAGTTTGCCTTGGACGTGGATGGGGCGCTCGCCAGTAAAGGCCTGAGCCAATTGCAGACCATTGAGCTGATTGATCGGTGTTCCGCCACGCAATTCAGCGAATGGGGAGACAAGGTCGGTGAGCTTATCGGGACTCCGCTTTCGCTGAGCCACGATCCGTTGCCGCCGCCCACGGTAAAGCTGGAACTAGTGGAGCGGGCGGATTACGGGCTCGCCGTGCAGGCACCGACCAGCATCCTTCGTTTCAGGGCGGCAGAGCCGGGTCGGGGCCGGTGGCCGAAGTTTCTCTTCCGAGGCCGCAAAATTCTGCCACCATTTGACGCGGGCGACCTGCTTGGTGTCATGCCTCCGCATGGCCAGGCCGCGCGATTTTACTCTTTGGCATCCTCTGCCAGTGACGGGATTCTGGAGATATGCGTACGCAAACAACCTGGTGGTCTTTGCTCCGGATATTTACACGAGCTCAGGCCTGGGGATTGTATCGATGGCTTTATCCGCCATAACCCTGGCTTTCGGCCAGCGACTGGCAACACCCCGATTATTCTGATTGGTGCCGGTGCAGGGATTGGCCCACTAACCGGTTTTATCCGGAAAAATACCGAACGTCATCCTATGTATCTTTATTGGGGTGGGCGCAGTTCGCAGTCGGATTTTCTGTATCAACCCGAGCTGGGGCGCTACCTTGAAGACCATCGGCTGACGGCCCTGAATACGGCGTTCTCTCGATCTGACGAGCGTGTCTATGTTCAGGATAAGCTCAGGCAGGATCAGATCGCTGTGCGTCAGATGGTTGAAAAGGGGGCTCAGATCCTGGTCTGTGGTGGCCGGGATATGGCAGCAGGGGTAATGCAGGTCATTGAAGACATTCTCGAGCCATTGCGCACCGATGTGGAAACTCTCAGAGCCGAGGGGCGGTATCTGGAGGATGTCTACTGAGGGCCATCGATAGTGTGGTCCGGAAACATATCCGGTTCACTTGATGTATTCTTGCCATAGCTGAGTCCGAACTGCGGTTTTCTTCCTCACCCATGAGGGGGCAAAGCCAATGACTTCGGACTCTCTATCAGACCTGCCAGTTCCAGGCGCCGCTCGGGATAATGATGTTGAACAGCCGATTGCCAAGCCGTTTTTTGAACCTCTCCATAGCAATGATCCTCCTGCCGGGCATTGTGGGCTGTTCCGCCTTCCAGCAGCGTGACCGGATGGCAACCTTTAATAGCGCATACGATCGGGGTAATTATCAGTCTGCCGCCAACGCCATGGCATTGCCGACGAAAAAGGAAGACAGCGGGCAGAATGGCCGTTCCGGCGATAGGGTACTGGAACTGCTGCACCTGGGCGAAGCCTACCGCCTGGCGGGCGATTACGATGCCGCCATCAGCGCCTTTGACCAGGCGGAGTCTGGCATGAAGTACCTGGATACCCAAACGGTGGCTTCTTCCGCTATGGGAAAGGTCGCCTCGGTACTGGTTAACGAATCATCGCGGGATTACCGGGCGCTGATGTCTGAGGCCATTCTGGTGAATACCTACAAGGGGCTGTCCTTTCTGGCAAAGGGCAACAGCGACTTTGCCCGGGTAGAATTCAACCGGGCCGATGACCGGACCCGGCGTGCGGTGGATTATTTTTCCGAAGATATTCGGGCCCAGCGCGAGGCGGTACAGTCCGGGCCCACTAATGCCGCCTCAGTGCGCCGCAACGCTGAAAGCAGGGAATTCCGCTCAGTGCTGGAGGACCGCTACGGTGATCCGGCGGGTTGGGCTGTGTATGCCGATTATATCGTGCCGGTCAGTACCTACCTGCACGGCCTGTATTTTCTCGCTGCGGGTAACGGCCAGTCGGATATTGATCGAGCGGTCAGTTCCTTCGAGCGGGTTGCCCGTATGACGCCGGGCAATCCAACGCTGGCGGTTGATGCCCGACTGGCTCAGTCACTGGCTGCAGGCAAGCTCCGGCGGGAAGAGTTGCCGCCCATGGTCTGGGTGCTCTACGAAAACGGCCTGGGGCCGGTACTCGAGGAAGTTCGCTTTGACGTACCGCTCATTGTGACTCCCCGGGATCGACCATCACTGATTTTCGCCGCCATCGCGCTCCCGCGCTACAAAGACCGCCGCGCTGTGCCCGGCAACCTGATTGCCAGTTCCGGTGACGGCCCGTCAGTGAACACGGACACCATGGCCCAGATGGGCAGGGTCATTCGTACGGAAATGCAGGCGCGCTTCCCCGGCATCCTGACCCGCGCAATTTCAGCGGCCGTGGTAAAGGGAGTCATGCAGTATCAGGCCACCGAACAACTGGGCGCTGTTGGCCAGATTGGCTCAATTATCTACACCCTGGCCACCACCCAGGCCGACCTGCGGGGCTGGCAGGCCCTGCCGGATCACTGGGAGGTTGCCCGGCTTGAGCGACCGGCCGACGGCAACCTCACCCTGAAAGACAGCCAGCAGGGGTTGCTGGGCCGGATAAAGGTGCCGGATCAACCGTTCACGCTGATTTACGTCAAACGGCCTACCATGGTCAGCCCGGCTACGGTAATGTTACTGGATCTGCAAGGGAACAATCCCGGACAACGCCTGGTGCTGCCAGCCCCCTCGAACCAGACGTCCGCACCTTTATAGGAGAGACACTATGTCCAGAATGATGCAGTTAGCCGTTCTGATACTCGTGACCAGTTTGCTGGGCGCCTGCGCGCCCATACAGCCGGAAAGGGAAGTCGTGCAGCGCGACGATCTCCGGGTCGATCCTGAGATCGGGGGCTTTGTGACGGTGACAGAGTTGCTCGAAAAGCGGATCGACATGCCGGGCGGCGGCGATCTGCTCAAAATCCAGTTCGCGGTGCAGGCGTATCAGGACACGCTGATGGAATGGGCTGTCACCTGGTTTGATGCAGAGGGCATGGTCGTGCCCGGTGTCGGTGAAGGGTATCGTCCCGCCCGCGTGCTCCCGAACCAGACCCGCTTCTTTACGGCGACAGCGCCACATGAAAAGGTCGTCAGCTACCAACTTCACTTACGTGAGGACCGCGAACCCTGAGCCGGATGATATCGCCGTCCATAAAACTGTCATTGTGCGTTATGCGAAAAGGAATGAGTAATGAATAAATGGGTGCCCGTCGTTTTGTGTTCAACACTCCTGGCCGCCTGCGCGACCCCAACACGTTACATCGACCCGGCAGCCGATGATGGCGCGGTTGCCATGACTATGGACTACCGCGACTTTGAGCGGGCCGCCGATGCCGCGTTGCAGGACCTGCTCTCCAGCGGCGCCGTTGACAACCCCAGCGGCGATCGCTACGTGATGGCCGTGAGCCGGATCGTCAACGACACCATGCAGCGCATCGATACGGATCAACTGGTGAAAAAGATCCGGGTGGGGCTGCTGCGCTCCGGCAAAGTCATCACAACCACCGCCGTCGGCGTTGATGGCGCCGAAGACGCCATGAATGAAAAGGCCCGTGAACTGCGCAATTCCGAGGAATTCGACCAGTCCGGCGTGCAGAAAAAGGGCACGTTAAAAGCGCCGGACCTGAGCCTGTCCGGCAAGATCATCCAGCGCAATCATAAAGTGAAAGACGAACAACAGGTGGAATACTACTTCCAGCTCAGCCTCACCGACCTCCAGAATGGCCTGGCCATCTGGGAAAATGAAACGCCGATTATCAAGAGGGGGTCGGATAAGGGCGTGGCCTGGTGACCGGGAAGGGAATTCCGCAACGTGCATGGATCAGGAGAATAAAATGGCTACCACAGACAAGCCAATCGCAGTGGTGATCGGGGCCGGCGACCATCTCGGGTCGGCCATAGCCCGGCGTTTTGCGCGGGAAGGCTTTCATCTTGTAATCACCCGTCGCCGGGGCGATCTGGATGGACTGAGGGCCGAAATCACTGCGCTGGGCTCCAGTGCGACGGCGATTCACTCCGATGCCCGTGACGAGGCACAGGTCAGCGAACTGATCGATCAGGTGGAAGCCGAGCTGGGTCCCATTCGGGTTGCCGTGTTCAATGTGGGTGGAAACGTCCGGTTCGACATCTGCGAGACCACCACCCGGGTTTACCGGAAAGTCTGGGAAATGTGTGCGCTGGCAGGGTTTCTGGTCGGGCGGGAAGTGGCGAAAAAGATGCTGGCTCGCAACGAAGGCACTATCCTGTTCACCGGTGCATCGGCCAGCCTCAGAGGTGGCCGTGGCTTTGCGGCCTTTGCCGGTGGCAAACATGCCTTGAGGGCCCTGGCCCAAAGTATGGCCAGGGAGCTGGGGCCACAGGGTATCCATGTCGCCCACGTGGTTGTTGACGGGCTCATCCGCAACGAGGCAACCGCTGAATTTCTGCCTGACCTTTATGCCAGCAAGGGAGATGGGGGCATCGTTGAGCCGGACGACCTCGCGGAAATCTACTGGCAGCTCCATAGGCAGCCTCGCTCCGCCTGGACCTTCGAGCAGGATGCCCGTCCTTTCTCGGAATCCTGGTAGCTCATTACCCACACATTTCATCCCGCGAGGTTCTGGTGGATGCGCTCAGCAAGGCGGGTTTCGATGCGGGTGAGGGAATGGTGGCGATGGCGCAGGTGCCCCCTATTAGAAGGAGAAACTGAAATGTCTGACGTTGCTGCAGCGTACCGGGCAAACAAAGGCTCCGTACTGGATGTCGATAAAGCGTTCTACGACACCTTGACTGATGCCAGCACGAAACGTGAACTGGTGGCCACGTACACGGTTCCCGTGAGAGATGGTCTTGCATGGAAGGTGCCCGCGGGCCATGTGTTTCGGGTAAAGATTATCGATGGGTCGCAGGTTGGCGACTTCAATATGTGGAGCCTGCATAACCCACGGGAGCGGATGTGGGCGTCCCGTACCCGGCAGTTGCAGCGGGCTCATGTCAGCAACTATGACCGGCTATGGTCTACCCTGCCGTACCTGCGACCGATGGCGACCATTATTGACGATACGCTCGCGAATTACGGGGTAGATAGTGAAGGTGGTCGGGTTCATGATCTGTTGGGGACGCGGTGCGACCCGTATGTGAATCGCCTGCTGACTGGCGAGGATTTTGACTTCCACTGTCATTCAAATCTGGTGCGAGCCGTGGAGCCGTTCGGGCTGACGGAATTTGATGTCCACGATGTTCTGAACATCTTCCAGTGCACCGGTCTTAACAAGGATGATCAGTACTTCATGAAAGCCTGCCCGGCGCGAAAAGGGGACTATCTTGAGTTTTTCGCCGAGATTGACTTGCTGTGTGCGATGTCCTGTTGTCCGGGCGGAGATCTCTCGGTGGATCTCTGGGGCGAAAACGCCAAGGATCCCCTACAAACCTGTCATCCGCTGGGGGTGGAGGTTTATCGGGTCAAGCCGGAGCTTCTGAGGAACTGGGCGTCCCCGGACTATGCTCCTTACAAAGGGAAGCATGGGCGCCAGAACCCCAGCGTGGATTGGGCGGCCATCAAGAAACAGGGTTAGTCACCCCTGACGGATCGCCTGTAAGGCCTGGGCCCATTTTTCCAGTTCCTCAAGCATCGCTTTCCCAGAAGTCTCATGGTGCTCATTTGCCTGGAACACTTTATTCTCATCCAGCAAATTCCAGGGCATCTGTACCATCACTCCCTCCATCATCGGCATCATCTTCAAGGTTGTTACCAGCTGTTTTGCAAGTTGTGCAGAACGCAGGCCTCCTGATACGCCACCGTAACTCACGAATCCGCACGGTTTGTAATTCCACTCGTTGTAAACGTAATCCAGTGCGTTTGTGAACGAGGAGGGTGGGCAATAGTTGTACTCAGGGATAACGTAAACGTAGGCGTCCGCTTCATCGACGCTTTTTGACCAAGCCTTGGTATGATCGTGCTCGTATTTTTGTAGGCGCGGATGATTGGGTTCGTTGTAGATCGGTAGTTGGAAGTCCGCCAGGTCGATCAGTTTGGACTCAAAGCGCCCGTCGGCATTGGCGAACTCATTGAACCATTTGGCGATAGATGGTCCAACCCTTCCGGGGCGGGTACTGCAGATGATTGTATGAAGTTTGAGTGCCATTGTAGATCCTTAACCATTGTTTTTTTGCTGGCGCCAAGAAGAGCCCAGAAGTGAGTCCAATTAAGATAAAGCCTTCACAGTTCATCGTAAATTGCTGAAGTTTAAGCGGGTCGCCAGATACGGCCATCGCGAATTTGCGGATGTCGGTATCCGCTGCTTTGAGCGCTCCCTGAGCGACATAGATTGCGCGCTCAACAGCATAGGGGAGTTCGAGCGACTGTCCTTTCAAGGAGGAAAAAACCCACCAAGATCTCTCTTTCTTAGCTGAATGATTAGCTCTATGGCACCACAGTTCTGGGCAATGTGGCAGTCAAGTTCGATGGACCTGGTTGGATTACTCACCATTGATCTCCGTTAACCGGTATGAAGCGGTGAACAATGCGGGAAATGCAGCTTAAGACTTAAAACTAGCTCAAGGTTGCGGGGAAAGGAAGGCTGACGAAAAATGAGGGAGGTCACGGAACATCGGTCATAGACTGAAGACCCGTCGAGCATTTCCAGACAAAAAGGCGTTTTTTTGTTCCTCCGATAACGCCAGGCTTTCCAGATGCTTCAGACACTGCGCTGGCGAGAGCATTGGCCAGTTGGTTCCGAACATGACACGTTTCGAGCCAATCGTTTTCATGTACTCGATGAAATTTGGCGGTAGTCGGTGAACCGCATAGGCAGAAGTGTCAACGTGGAAGTTGGGGAACTTGATCGTTAGAGATATAAGTTCGTCGATCCAGGGAAACCCCACATGGCCTCCAACCACAACCAACTCTGGAAAATCCAGCAAGACATCCTCGAGGTAGGGGATTGGCCTTCCGGTTTCCGAACGCAAAAGTGGTCCTGTGTGGCCAACCTGGGTACAGAATGGAACGCCAAGATCAACGCAGGCCGCGTATATCGGGTAATACCGGCGATCATTGGGTGGCAAATCCCAGAGCCAGGGCACGACTCTGACGCCAACAAACCTCTCCTTATCAACCCACCTGCGGATGTCTCTTACGGCCTGCATCGGCTCATTGAGGTTAACTGACACCAGGCCACGAAACCTGTCTGGCGCCTGATCGATCTGGTCTGAGACCTCCTGATTGCTTATCAGTGATCCCGTCGGACCATGCCACGCCGACAGAATTGATATCTCAACACTCGCCTCATCCATTACCTGAATGGTCGATTCCACTGTGGGAACCACTGGCGCACCGGTCTGCTTGGTCCACTTCAACAGAGGCTCTAACCAGGGCTCTCTTGCCATGCGCTCGGTCATTACTTGTGACCACACATCAATTGCACTCATCGGAACCTCCTCTTGATATTACTACACATATGTAGGAGTATCTTAGAACAGAATTCCTACAATCAACAAGGAAATCCATGGCCGCATCCGATCAAAGACTCTATTTCCTGCTGCAACTCGCCGCACACCGCCTAAAAAAACGTGCAGACGCCGCACTCGCCGACGCGGCGGACCTGTCAACGGCCCAAGCCGCTGCCCTTTCGATCATTGCCAATAGGGGACCTGTTTCCCAACGCTTTGTGGCGGACCAACTCGCGCAAAGAGAAAGTGCTGTTATGACAATGACCAATCGCCTGCTTAGGGCGGACTACATAACCAAAAGCAGGTCAGAAACGGATGCGAGGGTGTGGGAGCTGTCAGTCACTGACCGCGGATTGAAAGCTTTGGACAAAATGCAGGAGCCGTTTTCTGCGATCAATGGCTTGATCGATAGCCGGCTGGGAGCGGATGAGGTTGATCGATTGGCCGCTGGCCTGAAAAAGTTGCTGAAGGCGCTGGACGTTTAATAGAAACCGGGCGTTTACCTCGGACACCAAGGCGCTCGGCACTAGCCTCTAGAGCAAGGCTATCCGATTGCATGATCCGACGTTAAATTGGCGTATTAACGCTCACTGTCTCGATAAAACGCACGGCTCTTCTCGTAAAACGGTGACATGTCGATCAGACCAAAACCCAGCCCCGATTCATGTAAAAAGAATGTGTAAGGCTCTCCTGAAGGCAGACTCTGCCAGTATTCCGGGATGCTGCTTTCCTGTTGGTTGATAGCCGGATAGTCAGAGTGCTCAAAGTAGCCGGGTTGAGTCATCTTGAAAGCTACGGCCACTGGTTCGGGAGAATTCATCAGTGTGTACCGTTGAAGGCCAGGGTAGGCGGCCACCATCGCAATGACACCGAGCAGGGCGGCGAGGCCCAGGCGCTCTGCTCCCGGAGCACCTTTCCCAAGTTGAAAACCGAGGGCACCTGCCAGCAGTCCCGCCGACACAAAGGGCCAGAGTGGCAAGTCACCGGAAACAAGGTAGTTGGTGAGCAGGGTATAATCAACGAGCGCATAGGTGGCGAGCCCGGCCAGCAGAATCAGCTGGATGACCATGCCCTTGTGTTGCAGCAAGTTAAAGTGGTTTGCCAGCGGCCCGGTTCGGTTAACGGGGGTCGAGGTAAAATCGGCATTGCCTGTGACGCCAGACACCGTGGTCAACCCAAAAAGCCCAAGGCCCGTCAAACGCGGAATGTGAATCGTGAGATTCTCGCTGTCCAGCTCCAACCAGACCTGGCGATTGGCAAAGACCACAACACAGCCCACCAGCAGAAGAACCGCGAGCAAGTGCAGCTCGAAAGGCACATTACCTTGTTCGTTCAGAACAAGCTGGCTTACATCCAGCTCACCAACATTTGGCAATACCAAAAACAGGCTGCCAAACAGGAATGCCAGCAATGCTCCGATTCCGGCAAGCAAGTGGTTTGTTTTGAGGATGCTGGAAGAGTAACGAAAGCGATGCTTTACCATCGTTCAATGTCGTCCCTGACAAAAAAGTGAGGCCACCATGGTAAATAGAAATCGGACTAAAAACGAGCTCTAGCATTACTGAGGAGAAAGTGATGTCGGGCTCAGGCGAAATCAGTCTCGCAAGATGCAACGGCGGGAATGTCATCTTCGAAATGAGTGGCACGCCCATCATTATGTGAACGGCAAATTTGAATTAGAACGGTGAGTACTTTGTGTGGACGTCTATCGGTGCAGATTAAAAACCCAATCAGTCATAAGAGATGCAGGTTTTATTTTGTGTTGAGTAAGAGCAAAATAAGTAGCAAGGAGTGCGTATTGACGCCCGATTCAAGGTGATCTTTTTTATGCGTACAAGGGTAGCTCAACAATAATGAAAATTTCACCCTTACCGCCCCTCAACAGTCTGGTGGCCTTTGAAGCTGCGGCGCGTCACCTCAGCTTCACCCGCGCCGCCGACGAATTAAATGTTACCCAGGGTGCAATCAGCCGGCAGGTTCGTGTGCTTGAGGATTATCTGGGCAAACCGTTGTTCACGCGGGCGACGCGCAAAGTGAATCTTACGATGGTGGGCTTGCAGTACGCCCAGACCATTCGCAGTTCACTTGCTGAGATTTCCTCTCTCACGTCCGAGGTGCGCTCATGGCGGAGCATGCAACAGGTTACTGTGGCCACCTCGAGCGCCATGGCCTCGCTTTGGCTACTGCCCAAAATTACGGCCCTTCAACAGCAACACGACGATATTGATCTGCGTATCACGGCCCTTGAACAGGTCCGAGATCTTGATCGGATAAAGTTTGATATCGCACTTTTCTACTGCCAGACGCCGCCGCCGGGAATGAAGGGGACAACACTCTTTTATGAAGAAGTGTTTCCTGTGTGCAGCCCAGACTATCTGGAGAACCATGGCCCAATCGACACACCCGATGCGTTGCAGTACTGCACCTTGCTGTCCCTGGAGGATTCCGACATTGACTGGGTCAGTTGGAAGCGATGGTTTGCGGAAGTGGGCGCAGAGACCCGGTCGTCCAAACGAAGCCTCCATATAAACAGTTACTCAATGCTTGTGCAGGCTGCGTTGATGGGGCAGGGAGTGGCGCTTGGCTGGGGGCAGTTGGTTGACGACTACCTTCTGAGCGGCCAGTTGGTCAGGCCTATGGATACCGTGCTGAAGACAAACGCGCGATTCTGCATGCTGGAGCCGACCCAGGCTCCATCACGGCACGCCAGTGTTCGAGCTTTCCAGCAGTGGTTGCTGGGAACGATCCCGAAGGAAGTAGGCGACCTTGGTTTAACCTGATCGGAAAACAAACCCCGCTGCCTCGCGGCAGTGGGATTTTTTGCCTGCTGTCGGACGTTCAGGCCGGGACGGGCCTCGCGCTTGTGGTAGTCTCTGCGCCTGCATGTCCGCCGCTGTCGAGTATGCAGAGCACCAGTGTTCCCGAGTCGGCCGAGGTGATGAAATAGGTTGCCAGCAGCAGCACTGCAAGAATCGAGAGTATGCTGCCCAGCGCACCAGCATCCAGGCCAGCGAACATGGTAAACAGAGCCGATGTGGTGTCTGCCTGAGTGGCCTGTAGAACATCACCGCCGGTGAAGGCTGTTGCCGCAATCCCAGCGTCTTCGGATACCGCCTCGTTGTAGGCGGTTTGAGCCTGCAACTCCTGGTACAGGGCAGCGCCGCCAAAGACGGACATCCACACGCAAGTCACCAGAGTCGGAACAATCAGTGCTCCACCAATCATTTCCCTGATCGTACGGCCCCGGGAAATTCGGGCGATGAACATGCCGACGAAAGGTGCCCAGGTCATCCACCAGGGCCAGTAAAACGCTGTCCAGTAGTTCTGCCAGCCAGTGTCGGCATAGGTATCGCTCCACAAGCTCATACTCAGCAGGCTGCTGGCATAGTCGCCGGTGGTTTCCAGTAGTGTATTGAGTATGTAGCGGGTTGGTCCGATCGCGAGGATGGTGATCACGATCACAACGGACAGCACCATATTCCATTCAGAAAGCAGCCGGAGGGACCGTAAATCCGGTTGCCGATGAATGGGTAAAGTATGGAGCGGAGCGTAAGGGGCAATCCCTTGCGGTACGCGAGATAGGCCAGCGATAGTGCCACTATAATAAAGGTGGCCCAGGGATGAAGGCCCCAATGGAAAAAGGTCAGACGCATCGCCGCACTGGCTGATTCTGCGCTTAACCCTTCCGAGAAGGGATTCGCAGATGAGATTTTGTCATGAAATCGCCACCTTTCGACCGAACCTCATGAGCCGTCAAACGACGTTGCGCTATGGATTATTTTTACTCATCCATCGATGAAAAATCGTCGATTGTCCAGGTCAGGGCCCCCACTACAGAATCAACTCAATCCGGGGCCATATGTGAAGTAGGCCAGAGAGAGAACAACAACAATCCAACAGGCAATTTCGAAAGTGAGACCATCATGACAAATCCGAACCTGATCTCCGCTCGCCAACTGGACAGCGTACTCGCACCCATCTCTGATTCCACTGGTATGCCCAACGCCGCCTATGTCAGTGAGGCGTTCTTCAATCATGAGCGAGACACGCTCATGGCCGGAACCTGGGTCTGCGTCGGTTTTGCCAGTGACCTGGTCAAGAGCGGCTACGTCAAGCCTGTTGACTTCATGGGCTTACCGCTGCTGTTGATGCGGAACAAAGACGGCCTGGTACAGGTGTTTCACAACGTCTGCAGCCATCGCGGCATGCAACTGGTGGCAGAGGAAGGAGAAGTGCAGGGGGTGATCCGTTGCCCCTACCATTCATGGACGTACGATCTGAATGGCAACCTCAAGGGCACGCCCCACATCGGTGGGGTTGGCCAGCACAAGGTAGAGGGCTTCAAGTGTGAAAAGCATGGCCTCAAGCCTCTGCGCAGTGTGGTGTGGATGGACCTGGTCTTTGTTAATGCAGATGGACAGGGTCCTGACTTTGCAGAGCACATTGCGCCGCTGGAGAACCGCTGGCGCGACTTCATTGGCGCTGATGGTTTTGACTTGATGCGAAGGGTCAACATGGGCGGCAGCCTGGAAATGACTGTCAACTGCAACTGGAAGCTGGCCGTAGAGAATTATTGCGAAAGCTATCATTTACCCTGGGTTCACCCAAGCCTGAACAGCTACTCAAGGCTTGAAGACCATTACAACATCCAGGAAGGCGAGCATTGCTCGGGCCAGGGCAGCTTTGCCTATCGTCTGTCCAATGTCGCCGGCACCCACCTGCCGAAGTTCCCGTCATGGCCAGAAGACAAGCTGGAACATGCCGAATACGTGTCGCTGTTCCCCAATGTGCTGCTGGGCATCCAGGCGGACCATGCCTTTGCGATGATGCTTGAGCCACTTTCCGCGGGCCAGACCAAAGAACATTTGCGGGTCTATTACGTTGGTGAAGAGGCTGCGAAGGACTCCTATGCGGCTTGCCGAACCTCCACTCTGGAATCCTGGCGAGTGGTATTTGGCGAGGATATCGGCGTTGTTGAAGGCATGCAGCGTGGTCGTCAGTCTCCGGGCTTCCAGGGCGGCGTTTTTTCGCCGGTGCTTGATCATCCCACACACTTTTTCCATCAGTGGGTGGCTCGCCGTGTCGGCAATCAATCAGCCGCCGCCTGACCTCAGACACTAAAAAAGGAGCGCGCCGTGACCAGGCTTGAGCGTTACTACAACTACATTGACGGTACCTGGGTAGGTGCCGAAACTTATCGACTGATCGACGATCCGGCAACTGGCGAACCGTACGCTGAAATTGCCGACGCCAGCACAAGCGACGCCGATGCGGCTCTGCAAGCAGCGCGTCGCTGCGTCGATTCGTGTGCCCTGAGTTCCGTGCGCCCGGCCCAGCGAGTCACCTGGCTGTTGGCAATCGCCGACGAAATCAGAGCACTGACCGAAGAAGCCGCAGCGGTTCTGAGCAGGGAAAACGGCAAATCCCTTGACGTTGCCCGGGGCGAGTTCACAGAAGCGGCGCGGTATTTCGAATACTACGCGGGCATGGCGGATAAGATCGAGGGTGTGTCGATTCCGTTGGGCGATGGTTACGTGGACTTCACCAGCTATGAGCCTATGGGCGTTTCTGTGCAGATTGTGCCGTGGAATTTCCCGCCGTCGATCTGCGCACGCTCTCTGGCGCCGGCTCTGGCAGCTGGCAACGCCGTGGTGGTGAAGTCGCCGGAAGTCTCGCCGCTGGCGATGACTTTCCTGATGACAGCCTGTGAACGGGCCGGGCTGCCCAAAGGTGCGGTAAACCTGCTGTGCGGAGATGGCTCTTTGGTAGGCGCCCACCTGGTGGGACATGCACTCACCAACCAGATCGTTTTCACCGGTTCGGTCGCCACCGGCCAGAGCATTCTCAGGGCGGCCGCCGAGCATGCAACGCCCTGCGTGATGGAAATGGGCGGCAAATCGGCTGCTATCGTACACCCCGACGCCGACATTGAGCAGGTACTTGCCAGCGTGCGGAGTGGCATTTTCTTCAACTCCGGCCAGGTCTGCTCGGCGATGTCACGGCTGCTGGTGCACCGTTCCCGCCTGGCCGAAGTGACCAGGCGGGTGACCGAACTGGCAGAGAGTCTGTCCATCGGTAGCGGTTTTGAAAATCGGTACATCAC
Source organism: Marinobacter sp. Arc7-DN-1 (assembly GCF_003441595.1). Classification (NCBI taxonomy): domain Bacteria; kingdom Pseudomonadati; phylum Pseudomonadota; class Gammaproteobacteria; order Pseudomonadales; family Marinobacteraceae; genus Marinobacter; species Marinobacter sp. Arc7-DN-1. Next base: position 325,645 of record NZ_CP031848.1, read on the forward strand.
GCCTTTGGTGTCCAAGGCTCAGTTGGCTCAGGTCGAGGGCATGTGCCAGCGTGCCATGGCCGACGGTGCCAGATGTCTCACTGGTGGCGAACGGGTTTCCGGAACCGCCGGTTACCTCATGCAACCGACTGTGTTCGTCGATGTGGCGGTCAACAGTGAGATATTCCAGCAGGAGGTGTTCGGCCCGGTTCTGGTGATTCACCCCTTCGATTCCGAAGACGAAGCCGTTGAGCTTGCCAATGGCACCGCATTCGGTCTGGTGGCAGGGGTTTTTGATCGACAACTGGATCGCGCCCTTCGGACAGCCCGCAGACTGCGAGGTGGTCAGGTGTTCATCAACGAATGGTTTGCCGGTGGCATTGAGACACCGTTTGGCGGCGTCGGGCTTTCCGGCTTCGGTCGGGAGAAGGGCCAGGAAGCACTTTACAGCTACGTGCAGACTCGAAATATTGCCATCCGGATTTCCGGCGAGTGAGGGCGACATCATGAAAACCTGGCTTTGCGTTATCTGTGGCCTGATCTATGACGAGGCCAAGGGCTGGCCTGACGACGGAATCGCACCTGGTACCCGCTGGGAGGATGTGCCTGAGGACTGGGTATGCCCGGAATGTGGTGTCGGTAAGTCCGATTTTGAAATGCTGGATATCAGTGAAGACAGCCCGTCGGAGGCCGAGGTCCCGGTTGAGTTCCCGGAACAGGTCGCTGCCAGTGTATCGCCAACCGGGCCGGTTGTGATTATTGGCAGCGGTCACGCAGGCTATGGCGTTGCCGCAGCCTTGCGCGCCCGCAACCCGGGGCGTGAGATTCATGTCTTCACAGCCGATGACGGCGGCCTTTACTCGAAACCAGCGCTTTCCAATGCGCTGGCTCTGGGGAAAGATGCCGGGGGATTGCTTGAGGAGTCTGCCCTGTCTATTGAGCAACGACTCAACATTCGTGTACACGCATTCTGCCCAGTGCTTTCCCTTGATCATGAGCAACGTGTACTGGTTACCCGGCTGGGTGAGATCGACTATGGCCAGTTGGTTCTCGCAACCGGTGCAAGGCCGATCCGGATCGGTTTTACCGGCGACCAGAATTCCGTGCTTCCGGTCAACGACCGTCAGGACTATCAGCGGCTTCGGGCCAAACTGGACATTCTGGACGAGCCAGCGCGCGTCACCATCGTTGGTGACGGGCTGATTGGCTGTGAGTTTGCCAATGATCTTGCCCAGGCAGGCCATCGGGTGACGGTGGTTGGCCTTGCCGACCGTCCCTTGCCAAGGCTGTTGCCGGAAGCCGGCAGTGCCGTCCTGCGCAAGGCGCTGAGTTCCGTGGGTGTCCAGTGGTATCTGTCTTGTTCTCTGGCGGATGTCCAGAGTCTGCCGGCCGGCGATGTCCGGCTGACCCTGACCGATGGCACAGAGCTGGACGCCGATCTGGTGATCAGCGCGGTTGGTCTGGTCCCGAACGCGGATCTGGCCCGACAAGCCGGGATCGATTGCGGGCGAGGTGTGCGGGTGAACGATTACCTTGCCACGTCCGCGCCTGACGTGTACGCGATCGGTGATGCCGTTGAAATAAAAGGGCAGTTGTTGCCTTATCTGGCGCCGATCAATGCCGGGATTCGGGCCCTGGCCGCAACCCTGGATGGCAGCCCTACTGCGGTGAGCTACCCGACCATGCCCGTGCTGGTGAAAACACCGGCGGCGCCGGTCTGTGTTGTGGTTCCCCCTGAAGGAAGCAACGGCCGGTGGCAAACGGATCAGAGTGGTGATGGTATTCGGGCCGCCTTTTACAACACAGATGGTGTGATGACCGGTTTTGCCCTGGTAGGTGAGGAAGCAATGGCCAGGCGCAGCGAATGGATCAAGGCGTGTGGCATGGCCTCGGCGGCATGAGGGACGTCGTATCAATCAACCAGAAACCCAGTTGGACGTCGCGCAGCGACGAGGGACCCAAGATGACCCAGGCAATTATTCCTCAGGATGATAAATGCAACGGCTGGTATCACCTGCTTGACGAGCCGCCCCAGGCGCGGCGGCTTGCCAACCGGGTCGTCGCTGACTGGCTGGTCATTGGCGCGGGATTCACTGGCCTGGCGGCGGCAAGGCGCCTCGGCGAGTTACGTCCGCATCACCAGGTGGTGCTGCTTGATGCGTTACGAGTCGGGCAGGGCGCTTCCGGACGCAATACCGGATTCGTGATTGACCTCCCCCACAAACGTGACCTGGAAGACAACAACATTGAGCGCAAGCAAAAGCTGCTGACCCTCAACCGGGCGGCGATCAGTGATCTGGACACCCTGATCAAACGGCATAGCATAGACTGCGACTGGTCTTTGGCGGGGAAGTACCAGGGTGCAGTGGGCGAGCGCGGGCTCAAGTACCTGAGCGGGTATGAGGCGTTGCTCAAGGCGTTTGACTATCCTTACCAGCGCTTGGAACGCGAGGCATTGACCCCCATTCTCGGCACCTCTCACTACGCCGCCGCAATCTATACTCCAGATACCGCCCTGATGCATCCGGCGGCACTGGTGAGAGGATTGGCCGCAACGTTGCCGGAGAACGTACAGCTCTTTGAAAACTCGGCAGTTGTTGGACTGTCCCGCAGAAACGGCTACTGGCATGCATTGACGCCAGAGGGTGAGGTGCAGGCGAAGGGACTGATCCTGGGATCCAATATCTATTCGCAGGAATTCGGCTTTCTGAAAAACCGGATTCTGCCGGTAATGACGTTCGCCAGCATGACCCGGCAACTTACCGATCAGGAGATGGGGCTATTCACCCAGGCGCCGCATCATTTTGGTCTTACACCCGCCGACCACGCTGGCACCACCGTTCGGTTGACACCGGATCGGCGACTGATCATTCGCAATCAGTACCGCTTCGTACCCAAATACCACGACAACCTGGCCGGCCGTATGGCCATTCGTCAGGGCCATCGGAATTCCTTCCTGGCCCGTTACCCATCACTGGATCATGTGCCTTTCGATTCCACCTGGGGTGGCGCCTGTGGCTTGTCCCGCAATTTCACCCCGTTTTTCGGCGAAGTCGGGGAACAGGCATGGATGTCAGGTGTTCACCAGAGTGTCGGTGTGGCCCGCGGCACCATTTCCGGCAGGCTCATTGCGGAGCTCGCCACAGGCCAGAATTCCAGCCAGTTGGCGGATATGCTGGCAGTGTCTGGAAAACCCGCTATCAACCCACCGCAGCCTTTCCTGGGTGTTGGGGTCAGGGCTCGAATGTCTCACGCTGCCTGGGCCAGCCGCAGTGAACTCTAGCGTGCAGGCCAACCCTCGGGAGTTTTCATAACCAGCACACATTCGAGCCGTTCACCTTGATCATCGCGAAACCGAGCTCAATCAACCGACGGTCCCGGTAACAAACGGCTAAAATTGGCCTATGCTTTAGTAGGAATCTGCGGTAGACAGAGAGCAGTTCTGACCGGTAGAGGAATTGCGTTGATGAGGTGCACCCGAGGCGAAATTCCGGATGGACAAAGTCCGTGCCTTTGTTTCCTGGATTATCGGGGAAGTGCGTTTAGAGTATAGGTATACGCTGGGGTACTTAAGCCTCCATGCACGGATAATGATATTTTGCTCTGGACGACCACAGAAAGTGCTAAATTTTCGGCATGTCCACGACATTCGGCCAGAGGATAGTTAAAGATGAAGCAAACACAGTTTCTCCAGGATTTAATCAAGCAGCTCTCGCCAAAACTGGACTCAACGTCCTATGTCTACTGCACAGTGGCTCGTGCAAAGTATGGTGAGCTGGAAAAGCTCAAACCCATTGTCAGCATTGCCGAACTGGAAGGTCTTACTCTGGTCATTCCTCTGGCACAGGCCAAATCCGAGGACCTGGACTACTACAGAGTCTTCCGCCGCATCACGCTCGAAGGCCACTCCAGTCTTGAAGCTCTGGGCCTCACATCCGTGGTAACGAGCCTGCTTGCCGACCGGGGCATTACCACCAATGTCATCGCAGGGTTTTATCACGACCACATGTTCGTGCCCAGTGATCGAATTGATGAGGCCATGGAAGCACTGAAAGTGCTCGCCAGCCAACCCGGCGACTAAAGCCGGGCAACGGTAAGCAGCTGACGCCACCTCAAAACTCCCTGAGTCACTGATCCAGGGTTATATTCAGTATCTGCCCCACGCCGGCGGGCGCCGAGACAAAGCCTTGGTGCCCTACCACAACGACACTCTCAGGGATGACTTCATCACTGTGGTGGCAATTGATGACAATAGACAAGTTACAGAATTCTCTAATATCCCAGGTGCAGAAGCCAAGATTCAGCAGCGGTTCATTGCAGCCCCGGTAGGCCCCCGCGCTGCTTGACGAGCGCGATGCCCTCGCGCACGAACCCGAGCAGCGCGTTCAGGTTAATTCGCGGTTACGCCAGGCGTTCCAACGCCAGCGCCACCCCCTGGCCGCCACCGATGCACAGGGTAACCACGCCACGGCGCACGCCATCTCGGGCCATGGCGTGTAATAGCCGGGTGGTCAGCACCGCGCCGGTGGCTCCGATAGGGTGGCCGTGCGCAATCGCGCCGCCTTCCACGTTAACGATATCCTCGGCCAGACCGAGCTCCTGGGTCAGGGCAAGGACGATGGCAGCAAAGGCTTCGTTGATCTCGATGCGTTCGATATCACCTACGCTCCAGCCGGCACGTGCCAGTGCCTGTTGCACCGCCGGCACCGGGCCCAGGCCAAAGTAGCCGGGTTCCACCGCGCCGATACCGTAGCTCACCAACCGCGCCATGGGTTCCAGGCCATGGTGTTCCGCCCAGGCGCGATCAGCGACGATCATCGCTGCCGCGCCCGTGTTCAGCCCGGGGGCGTTGCCGGCGGTGATGGTGCCGTCCTTGCGGAAGGCCGGTCTGAGTTTGCCGAGGCCCTCGGCGGTGGCGTCGGGGCGATTGTGCTCATCGCGCCCGAAGGCCGCCGTGCCCTTGTGGGATGTGACTTCGACCGGCACGATCTCGGCGTCGAAGCGTCCTGCCGCCTGAGCCTCGCTGAAGCGTTGCTGGCTGCGCGCCGCCCAGCGGTCCTGATCCTCGCGGCTGATGTTAAAGCGGCTGACCAGATCCTCCGTGTGCCACCCAGAGTGCTGATCAGAGAAGGCATCATTGAGCCCGTCGCGCAGCATGCTGTCGTAAATCTCGGCATTGCCCATGCGGTGGCCCCAGCGCCCGTGCAGATCCAGGTAGGGCGCAAGATCCATGTTCTCCATTCCGCCGGCGATAGCACAGTCACGATGCCCGAGCATTATCTCCTGCGCGGCGTTAATCACCGCCTGGGCGCCGGAGCCGCAGACCCGGTTGACCGTCATGGCCGGCACCGACACCGGCAATCCGGCGTGGATCGCAGCCTGGCGCGCCGGGTTCATCCTGGCGCCGGCCTGGATCACCTGACCCAGCACCACACTCTGCACATCCTCGGGGGTCAGGCCCGAGCGGCGCAGGCTCTCGGCGATAGCAGTAGCACCGAGCTCGGGTGCCGGCGTGTCCTTGAGTGTGCCACCGTAGGTGCCGATGGCCGTGCGTACCGGAGCGCAGAGAACGACGTTGGATTCTTTCATGATTGATTACCTCGCGTATCTGTTTTGTCCTTGCCGGGCCATAACCCGCCATAGAGCCTCTTGAACACCGTCTCGAAGATGCTGTCGCGAGTCGTGCCCACAAGCGTCAGTGCCGAGGTGATTGAGTCGCTCACTGACGTCTCCCATTGCCGATAGGGGCTACTACTATTGACCGGCGTTGGCGTGGCCTCCATCCTCTCGGCCAGCCACTTGACCCCGCCCATCCAGGGCGCGAAGCGCTCCGAGAACATCAGGCGGCTGGTTCTTGCCGGATGCAGTTGGCGCAGCATCTCGGCCGACCAGGGGGTGGTGACCCGCCGCACCCAGGGCCCGACAAAGGTCTCGTAGAGAGTCACATTGCGCTTGGAGAGGGCTTTTACGCGCTCGAACTCCGGTGCCTGGTCGGGGTACTCCAGATCTTCCACATGACGTTCCTCGAAACGCACCTGGAACTGGGGCTTGTGACAGTCCGGGTCGCCGGTGGGATTGTCTATCTTCATCTCGTAGAGCCCGGGGGCAAGGTCATTGAGATCGCCGACGCTCTCGAGGATCGCCCGGTGCTCCAGCCGTGCGACCTTGGCGGAAACGAAGATTCCCAGATGGCCAACGTGTGGGTTGATCAGGTAGACGATTCGCTGGCCAGCGGCCTTGAGTGCCTTGGTGTCTGGGTACACCGCGGGGATCCAGTTGAGCGCCTGGTGCGGTGGGGTGATGTTGTCTCCACTGGAGGCGAAGATCACCAGCGGGTTGCGGATGCGCTTGAGGTCAACGGTGCAACCGGGATGGACTTCAAACTCGCCACGCTCCAGCTTGTTACCGATGAAGAGATTCTCGACGATAGCAACAATCTCTTCCTTGCTCAGGCTATAGAAGCCGGTCCACCAACGCTCGAAGTCCAGAAATCGCTCGCGCTGGCCGTCGATGTCGGCAAACAACTGGTAGTCCTTCTGCCACAAGGTATTTGCCGGCTTGAGGGATTCGAAGTTGGCCGCCAGATGGGCGCCATCAAAGCGCCCGCCCCCCAGATCCGCCAGCAGGTGCGTCACCCAGGCGCCGCCCAGCAGCCCGCCGGCGAGGCGCATGGGATTAACGCCGGATTCGCCGGACCAGTAGGACAGCGGTGAGCCGTTAAGCACCGCCGGCCCGACCAGGCCCTCACAATCAGCCGAGAGCAGTGCGATGGCCCATCCCGCCTGGCAGTTGCCGTAGAGCACCGGCGGCATGTCGGGGTGGCGCTCGGCCAGCGTCTCGACGAAGCGCCGTAGTACGTGTAACACGTCCTCCAGCGTCTGCCCGGGCATGGGCTCGGGGAAGAAGATCGCGAAATAGACCGGGTGCCCCTCGTGGAGTGCCATGCCCACTTCGGAGTCTTGTTTGAAACCGCCGATACCGGGACCATGACCGGCGCGCGGATCGACGATCATCACCGGCGGTTTGGTCTCGTCGAGGCAGTCTTCCAGACAGTCCTCGCCGACCCGGGTGATGCGTAGCAGGGCATAGTTGGCGGGGCGCTCCAGCCGGCGACCGTCCAGGATCATTTCATAGTCGAAGTCGAGTAGCGGTGGCTTGCCGGCCTGCTCATGCTCAAGCATGTTATTGGCACGCTCGCGCAGGGTGTCCAGGTAGCGCACGCCGCGCCGCCACAGGTCGGTCTGGTAGGCGAACAGTTCCGCCGCCGGGTTGCTCGGGATGGTGGCGTGTTTGTCGGGCCTGACCGACGGGTCGGGCGCCTTGTCTGTCGTTGGCTTGGCATTCATAGTGGTTTTACCTCTCGGTGTCAGGATGAAGTTTGGTCAAGTCGGCTCTGCTGGGCAGCGTTGCCGCCAGCACGGCCACCCCGTAGAGGTGCCACCAGCGAACCCTCAATGCCATCTCTCACCGCGATTCCTGCGTTGAAGAATGCGAACACAGGCACGACACCGAAGGTGACTATCTTGAAAGAGCAGAGTCGGTTTTAAATTTCGGTCAAGGAAGGCTTCCGGCCATATTATCCACGTTGCGGCTCTCTGGCGCTGCAAAATTATCAATCAAAGCCCATATTTTTGCCGGGTCTGACAGATAGACTTGATGGTCTTCTCCCATGAGCCGCTCAAATATTGCGTTTGAAAAAAACGGCAGCAATGCGACTGCGTTCTCCACCGGTGCCGCGAGGTCATTTTCTCCATGAATGAGCAGTATTTTTTTGTCCTGTATTTTCGACGCCAGCCTCTGCAAATCCGCGTTCGCCAAAATTTCATCAAGCGTGCGATAATAGCTGACCCAGGTATGCTTTTTTGCCTCGTCAAAAATCTCCTTCGGAATGTTTTTTGGCCGAAACCACTCGGTCATGTAAATCGGGTGGAAATAGCAAACGAACTGGTAGGTCGAATCGACGGATAATTCATCCCACAAAGAAATTCTCGCGAAAGTCTCCTTGATCTCCTCTTTATCGGCAAAACTCGGAAGGCCGATGGTCACCAACCCGTCAAACCACTCGGGATGTTCTCCGACCAGCCCCATCGCCAGGATGGCACCAAGCGAATGCCCAACCGCGAACGAATTGCCGGAATCAAAGCCCTCTTTTTTCATCACTTTTTCAATGGCTGTTATGTGTTCTTCCAGATCGTATTTGCCATTGGGTTTGGGTGAGTCGCCAAAACCCAGAAGGTCGATCAACAATAATGAGTAAGAGTCCGGCGCATACGCCAAACCCTTCTTCCAGTACCTCAACGAGCCCGTCAGACCGTGCAGAAGTACTATCTTCGTAGGACCATCACCTATCCGCTCATAGTTAAGCGTCATCGATTGCGGGTCGTATGGCGTTGCAAGCGCGCCGCGGAGATAGGTTTGAACACCGGTTCCGATGAAAGCGAGGATCACAAAAGCAATAGTCAGGTAGAACACGCGTTTTCGCACTGGTGGCTCCCAAATAGCCCAAGTTTATCGAGCGCGATGGCTCGTCACAGTTTGCCAATAAAGGGCTCGTAGACGCCGGTCCAGCTCACACCCCATGCACCAGCCCTCTTGACTCAGGTGGGCGGCTACGCAGTAAATTCCTTAGTAATGCCATTTTAACGGATTTTAGTGTTTCAACAGGGAAGTATCACTCCCATGGGTGCCGAGTCTGGACGACCACAGAAAGCACTAAATTTCCCGAGCAACAAATCAATAAGTTGGGCGCTGAGGTCCGCACAAAGTGCTACCTGATTACTCATGTTGATCAGCTTGCACTGGCCTTCAACGACAAAAAGTATAAAAACGCATCTGGTGAGACGGTGACAACCAAGGTGTGTGGCAGTCTTGAAAACCTGGTTCGTGAACTCCTTATAAGGTGCGGGCCTGAACTATGGGTCCAGTCATTCAGGCAGACGCACGTTAGCGACTTGGCTGGATCGAAAGGGATTTCAGTCTATTTGGTCGGGCCTAAAAGTCCCAAATTGCAAATGACCACTTGTGGTAGTCACCACGCTGATTTATTGTGGTGACTATACCCAATGACTATGGTGTGTCCATGAACCAGGAACAGGTAACGAAATCGCAATTCAAGGCAAGGGCACTTGAGTATTTCCGCAAGGTTGAGACCTCTGGAGAGTCGGTAGTGGTTACGGATCGCGGTCAACCAACTGTAGAGATTCGACGCTACCGGAGCGATAAGCGGTCGCCGCTTGAGCGGTTGCGCGGGAGCGTTCTGGAGTTCAAGAGCCCGACAGAACCGGTTGCTGAAGACGATTGGGAGGCTCTGGATTGATCGTTCTCGACACTCACGCCCTGATTTGGTGGGTAAATGGTGACAGCCAGCTTTCCCCGAACGCCAAGGCGGCAATAGATCACGAGCAGCAGGATGAGGACGGAATCATCCTGGTCTCGGCAATATCGGCGTGGGAGATCGCCCTGCTTGTCGGACGTGACCGTTTGACTCTGGGGATGAACCTCGATGACTGGCTTGAAACCGTCCGTGAAATTGAGGGGGTGAAGTTTGTACCTGTTGATGAGGTGGTGGGCGTTGAATCAACACGTTTTCCGGGTGACTTTCACAAAGACCCAGCCGACCGGATGATTACCGCCCTCGCCAGACACTTCAATGTGCCGCTGGTAACAGCAGACGAAAACATCCGGGCGTACAAGCACGTTCGGTCAATTTGGTGATAGGAATCCAGGAGAAAATCGTGAGTGAAGAAACCCCTATTTTGAAGCTGCGCCAGTGTCGGAGTTGTGTGGTTGTGTATCAGTTGCCCTCACCGAAGTAGAGCAAGGCCGGGTTTCGCGAGCGATTTCTAAAGAACGCAAGGATGCGCTGATGGTGCGTTTCTTCGAAAGCGGTCGTGATCGTAGCTATGACGCTGACTGTCCTCGCTGTGACACTGGCATCAAACACTAGTTGGAAAACGTAATGATGGAAGGTAGAGCTGCACCGAACACTCATCACGATAGGTTTAGCACTTTCTGTGGTCGTCTATTGGACGACCACACGAAGTACTAAACAAACTTAAAGTAAATTCTAGAAAGCATCACCAATTCGCATTTCCACAGAAAGTACTGGTCAGAATGGTCGGAATTTCGAAAATATGCCCGGACGGAACCCTGATCTCGGTCGCGCAACCTGGCTCTAACGTCAGATCCCACAAATTGATGGGCGTAAACGTTTGGGCAGGTCCCCTATGACCGTGATACTCACCGGCAATGACCCTTAGCTCGCCTTGACCATGGCTCAGTTTCGCTCTTGGTATGTTGCGGTCGAGCAAGGTCTGATAGGCGGCGGGCGCATCCTTGTGTCTCGCTGGCAGGTTGACCCACAGCTGAACCATCTCTAAAGGCCCGCCCGAACGAGTGAAAGCCTGGGAGTGAAATTCCTCATGCACAATTCCAGAACCGGCAGTCATCCACTGGACGTCGCCTTTCCCGATAATGCCGCCACCACCGGACGAATCTTTGTGCTCAAGCTCTCCCTGATAAACCAGCGTGACGGTTTCAAACCCCTTATGGGGATGTTGACCAACGCCACGCGGCCGCTTGCCGGGTTTGAAATCGACAGGGCCAGCATAATCGAGCAACAAGAAGGGACTGATGTTCCGGGCTCCCATCTGGTCGTAGCTCATCAGTGAGCAGACAGGGAAACCATCACCAACCCAGTGGCTGTTCGGTGGGCTGTATGTTGCCTTTACTCGTTTCATGATATTTCTCCTGTCGTGGTTGATCGGTGCCTATTAGACTAAAACCGTTGGGTATGGCTGAGTAGACGGAAAAATTCACACAGACCGTTTCACCAATAGGACGATCAAACATGCAGGACTTAAACGACCTCTATTACTTTGTGCAGGTGGTGGACCACGGAGGGTTTGCGCCGGCGGGCAGGGCGCTTGGCATCCCAAAATCCAAGCTAAGCCGCCGTATCGCCATGCTTGAGGATCGCCTTGATACCCGTTTGATAAACCGGTCGACACGTCGTTTTACCGTGACGGAACTGGGCAGGGAGTATTACCGCCACTGCCTTGCCATGCTGGTGGAAGCAGAGGCCGCGCAAGAACTCATCGACCGGTCGCAGGCGGAGCCACGGGGCGTTGTCCGGCTCAGTTGCCCGCCCGGTATGATTTACTTTCTGATTGCGCCGCTATTGGTGCGCTTCATGGAGAAGTATCCGATGGTTAAGGTGGAAATGGACGCCACCAGCCGGCGCGTCGATGTCATCAAGGAAGGATTTGACGTTGCCTTGCGTGTCCGATTTCCGCCTCTGGAGGACAGCGGTTTGACCATGAAGGTTCTTTCCAGAAGTCCACAGTGCCTGATGGCGTCTCCGGAATTTGTGGCCAACCACAAGAGGATCGAAGCACCCACTGATTTAGGGGATCTTCCCAGCCTGGATTTTGAGCAGCCGGGAGGCAGACATCTCTGGTGCCTCGACGAGCCTGACGGCGCCTCGGTTCAGGTTCATCACGATCCTCGGCTGGTCACCGACGACGTTTTTACCCTTCGGCAGGCGGCGATGTCCGGTCTGGGAGTGGTGCGCATGCCACTTATTGTCGCGGGCAGAGATCTGTTGGAAGGCAGGTTAACCAGCGTGATTCCGTCCTGGCAGCCCAGAGGAGGCATTTTTCACGCGGTATTCCCCTCCAGGAGAGGGTTGTTGCCGGCTGTGCGGGCGCTTCTGGATTTTGTTGCCGAATCGCTGGACGAAGTGGATTTCGCCATACCGGAAAAGATCGCAGGCTGAGCTTGAAGCTACTGCAATTTTCGGCACAAAGATTGTCCAAAGCATACAATCATTGACGTTTACCCCTAGTTCGTCAAACGTCCCCCGTTTCTTGCGGTTTCCCCGTCGCTTGCCATACTGAAGAGAGCGGAAAAGGGCGTTTTACCAACCCTGTAATTCCTCCCATGAATTGACAGAACCCCGGGGGGGGAAATGTCAAAATCCATCACCAGTGCGCGGTCATTTCCGCGCCCGTCTCGAAATACGCGTTCGCTCGGCTTTCAGGAGCGCCCGCTGGTGTCGTTCCCGATACAGGAAGTGACCATCGATTGGGACCGGCTCATCGACAAGCGACCGTTGCTGCTGGAGACCCTCGACACCATGCCCAAGTACCTGCTCAAGCCCGAGGTACTGACGCTGCTGGAGGCCGAGACCCACCCCATGCACCGGCTGATCCTGGATCTGATGTGGTGCACCGGCGCGCGGGTCTCCGAGGTGCTGGCGATCACGCCGGCGAGTTTCATTGATGACGGCTACGACTTCGGGGTCGTCCTCAAGACGCTGAAGCAAGGGGCAGGGCGGCCGAGCAAACGCAGCCTGCAACGCTCGCCCAAACGCTTCATCCCGATCCTCGACCGGGACTTCCAGACCCGGATTCAGAGCTACCTGTGGATGGGGAAGTTTCGGAAGGACGAGCGGATCTTTCCGATCACGCGCCAGGCGGTCAGCGCCAACATCGATCGCTTAATAGAGCAGGTTGGGGGAGAGCCGCCGTTCAAAATCGGGTGCCACACCTTTCGGCACAGCTTTGCAGTGCACCTGCTCTTACACGGCCGGCCGCTGAAGTTTGTGAGCCAACTGCTCGGGCATCGGAGCGTCGAATCCACAGAGGTGTACACGAATGTGCTAACGTTCGACGGAGCGCATTTTCTCGAAGGCGTGGATTTCCATTAGCATGTAACTCGAAAGTCACGTTCGTGCACCTGATTAGAGGGCCCTAATAGCACGAATTTTGGATTGAGCCGCCTCCCATCCGACCAAGGAAAGGCATGCGTTTAAATATAATTTGGAAAGTGGGTCGTGTTTTTGATTGAACAACTAAAGATTTCGATTGCGTCTAAGACCTGGTTTTGGAGCCTGCGGGCGTGGCTCCAAAAAATTTCTTTTTTCTTTGAGCGCACCGCTTACGCAAAGACCGCTCTACTTACCAAGGCAGAAACAAACGGCCTCATTCTTGGCTCCTTCTTTTGGATAGGTGTTAAGAGCCTGTTTTGGGTTTTTGTATTTCTAGCTATTCTCAATTATGTTGAGAGCTTCGTTGCCGAAAGGTCTACTTTCTTGCTGTCAATGGCCATTTATTTTGACCCACCTTTGGCCAATAAAATTGACCCACCTTTCATAGTCTAGCCTGTCGTTTTCTGCTTCAGCCGATAGCTTTCTCCTCCCAGCATAAAGATGTGTGAATGGTGGATGACCCGATCAATGATCGGCACCGCCACGTTGTCGTCGTGGAAGAACTCGCCCCAACTGGTGAAGTCCTTGTTGGTGGTGAGGATGATGGACCGGTATTCGTACAGGCTGTTGATCAGCTGGAACAGGTTGTACCGGGCCTGCCGCGTCATGGGCAGGTAACCCAGTTCATCGATGGACCAGCAGGTCGTACTTGGCCAGTTTGGCTGACCCGCTTTTTCAGCTCACCCTTCATCTCGGCCAGCTCTAGTTCTTCCACCAGATCGAGAGCGTTGCGGAACAGCACCCGGTAGCCGGCCTCCACAGCTTTGTGGCCAATGCCGATGGCCAGGTGGGTCTTGCCTACACCGGGCGGACCGATGAACACCAGGTTGTTTCGCTCGTCGATGAACTGGAAGTCCAGCAAGGCATTGACCTGGCGTTTGGTAATGGTGGTCTGGTGCCGGTAGTCGAAGCCCTCCAGGCGCTTCTCCGCTGGGAACGCAGCCATTTTCCGGTTCCGGCGGATGCGTTTGTCCTGGCGCTGGGTCAGTTCGTGCTCGGCAAGCCGGTCCGCGAAGCTGAGATAGGACATCTCGTTGGCTTCAGCCTCGGCCAGCAGGTTGGTCAGTTCGTCGGCGGCCGCGCTCAGGCGCAGGCTGCGGTAACGGGCCACGGTCTGTTCAAGCTGGCTCATGGGTCACCCCCTGGCCACTGGAGCGGCCAATATGGCGGTAAGCGCTCAGATCCAGTGTTTCTTTTGGTTCCGATAGCGGTTCCGGCTGTCGCTCCCGGAGAACGGCGGCCTGGGCTGCTTCCAGATAACTTTGCAGCCGTGTCGCGGTCATGCCGGGACGCTCTGCCAGCGTCGTAATTAATGCCGGATCCACGGGCGCATGGCGCTTGAGCAGGTCACGGGCAGCCACCAGCTGGTCCTTGTAGATCTTGGGCTCGGAACGCTTGAGCTGTTGGCACAACCGTGGCCCGATGTCACTGCCGATCAGGTCGTTGATCTTACCCTCAAGGGTGGCCACCCGCTGGGCATGATCCCGGTAGTGGTGGGTGTTCTTGATTACCTTGCCTTTATCGGCACACAGAGCATGGCTGGCAATGACTTCCCCTGTGTTCAGGTCGCTGATGTGGAGTTGGCCGCCGGACTCCAGAACGCCCACCCGGGCCTGCTGCCAGGCCATGGGCACAGAGTACTTGTTGGCCTTCCAGGCGATCAGGCCGGTCTTGTCGGCTCGACGTGTCTCGTGGGCCACAGATTGCACGCAAGCTGGTGACAGGTAAGCCTCCAGGTGTTCTCGCTCATCCCGTTCGAAGCGTTCCCGGGGTGGTTCTCCGGTGGTGCCGTGGATGCGGACATTGGCTACGCTCTCAAGCCAGTCCTGCACGTGCTGGCGCACGTGCTCCTGGTCCCGGAAGACTTCACCGTAGAGGCAATCCTGCTTGACGTACTTCACGCCAGCTTCCACCTTGCCCTTGCTCTCCGGGTCATAGCCTTCGCAGGCATGGATCCGGAACCCGGCCGTGGTGGCATACTCATGGAACCGTTGGTTTAGCGTCAGTTCCCGGTACTGCTCGTTGATCACCACCAGCTTGGTCTGATCGTAGACGCACTCCTCTGGCAGGCCACCGAAGTAACGCAGGGCTTCGTCATGGAGCTGGATAAACGTCTGGGTATCCAGCGGGCGGAAGGCCAGACCCACGTACATCAGCCGTGAGAAGGACAGCACGAACACCACGAAGTGGAGAATCCGCTCTTCGCCACCGATCAGCACGCCGCGCAACTCACCCGGATCCACCTGACACTGAACACCCGGCACATCGTCCAGAATGGGTTCGTAGTAGCGCATCTGGGCCGAGGCCACTTCCTCCTTAAGCACCCGCACATAGCGTCGGATGGTGCGATCCGAGGCCGACAACTCGCCAACCCTCTCTTGCAGCTTGCGGGCAATCTTGACGGCGCTGAGCTTGGGAAACTGCTGGAGCAAATGCACCAGATAATCCCGGTGATCATCGAGTCGCTTGCTCCGCGAGGGGTCTGCAAACCGTTCTGAAATCGCATCCACCTCCATCCGCAGGTACTTGCGAACGGTATTGCGGGACAACCCCAGTTCCTGACTGATGGCGCGGATCGACAGCCCTTTGCCGTTATCGTGCAGTGCCTTGATCTTGTGTATCACAACCCACTCCTTCACTGACATGCCCCCGGCCATGGATAAAAGCGGGGGACAGTAGCTGGTTCTGTGGCCTGACGGCCACCCGGGGGTGGGTCAAAATTAATGGCCAGTAGTGGGTCATTTTAATTGGCCACTAACACTTGCCGTCGCTGAGTTCGGACGACCGCGAGTTCAATATCGAACAACTCAGACTTTACGGGCAACTTCTCACCGCAATATTCTCAATCTACTTCGCTACAGTCGGAATCATACTAAGCTCCGGTTATACCCGGCTTCGCCGAGACATAATCCAAATGCTCACCACTGAGCAGGTCGGCAGCGTGTATTCCAAGGTTTTAGTGCTATCAGCAGTTTTCTGTTTACTAGCAACGGCTTTACCTTCGTTTGGGTTCAATCCAGGAATACTTGTCTATACTGTCGGAACAATTCTAATGTTATTGAGTGCGTTAGCATTATTTCCATTAGGCCAAAGGCTTTTTAACTTCTTTGATCTCAACCAACTTGTTAGCAGCGAAGTACTTCCTAGTCTTGTAAGAAATATAAAATATGCAGCGAATCCGCGAAATTCGAGTTCTCTGGCTAATCATCACTCAAAGGCAGCGAGAAGGGCAATTGAACAGTTATCTTATATAGATAGTCATCTTAAATCTGATCGAACGGGTTTAAAATATAGCTTACCTGCTCTTACCGATGACTATACGTTTTTGCTTCAACATTACGTTCGGCGAAAACACACAATTGACCAAAACAGCTATTGGTTTCCACGGCGTGTCGTACACAAGCAATGGTTCTTGGCAGGCGACATAGCGACCTCTTCGGCAATGAATACCCGAAGCCAGCAATTGATGGTTGAGGAAAGGCCAGATTACGAATGGCTTGAAAAAGAAATTTCTTCAAAATTGGTCGGCCATTTTGAGCAGGCACTTGGTGCAGGTGATCTGGCTCTTGCACTGAAACTAATTGGTCGCTTCTCCATTCGTGCATCATCATATTCAGAACAGCTTCAGTTTGAAGATGGCATGCGTGAGCTAACAGAGTTCAAGCAAATTCTTGTAAGAGCTTTTGATTCAATCAACGAAACGCCTGATGATGAGGAATCCTCGAAGGCGAAGATTGGCTTAGCAGATACATGGGCTACCTATGGTAGCAACCTATGCTTGGAAACCCTTCGAAGAATGCTGACTTTTGAGAACGAGCTTCAAAAATACTTTGACGCAAACGATTGGAGTCGGAAATCGCTTCGAAATCTGCCAGCTTTTCTTCAAGTTGAACTATCACCGATCGTAAAACGAATTGAATTCGAAATAGAGGTCGAAGGTCGACGTTTATCGAAGCCTCGGTACCTTCAACAGTTAGCAATTCAAAAACTACTGCGTCATTACTCAAAAATCCTCCCATCGATAAGCCACTATTTCGAGCATGAGCTCCCGGAGTTTGTGGAAGCGATGACGAAGTTGAGAATGTCAAAAGCTGCGACGCAAGTTGTCCTGTCGAGCCTACACACCCATTGGAAATTGGCTTCTTTCTGGCTTGGTGAACTAGCCAACATGGTTGAGCGATATAAGGAGTACCAGCATTACTCTGAGGAGCATTACAGGCTACCCGAGATCGATATTTCGGAGATGATCGAGCAGCTGAGCAAGGCCAGAGATGACGCCATCAGCTCACTGGGCAATCCGGAAATAGTGGGCCATATTTTCGACGCTGAGCAAGATGATGATTTACCAGACCATTTTGGACAAACCTACTTCGAGCTTGCCGAAGCATGCATAAATGCCATTGAGCAAAATGATGAACATAAGCTGGATAGAGTTTTCCCTATGTTCTTTTCTCTGGCGATTCTTGCTGCAGATTCGAAGTTCCCGGACCCATCTTTGAAAGTAAATGATGAATTCCGATTGCACCTAATTTCTTCAGTGATTAACGACTTGGCCTCAGTTCTTGGATTCGCAATTCTTTACGGCGCATATTTCGGTAATGAAAAATTATCAGAGGGTGTCCTCCAGAAATTTCATACCCTAGTAGAGAAGGCGACGAGCAAGCAGGAGTATCTCAAACGGATGCTGCTTCTTTCAGATCTGTCCGGCATTAGCATGAGTGCGTCTCCTCGTGGTTTAATCCGAATGAACTGGAAAATGGCCTTTGAACATCAAGCGAGAGAGGATGGTTACGGCGATCAAATGATGTTTTCTGAAGGCAAACAGCACGCTAACGTACTTGTAAGAGAATTTCTCAGCTCACTCTCTGATGCATCTCATTTGTTCTTTGCAACAGAACTCCTTCCAAAGCTCGATGTAGCGGATTTTAAGATCGATCATCGCATTACGTCCCTAGCTCGACGGTTGAAAGGAGACGGAGATGAATAGTCTAAGAATCTTCAAAGCTGAACCAATACACAGGCAAATTTTCCAGAACAACCAGATTGGGTTGGTTGATAGCCTTTTTCTGAAGCGTCAAAAGCGAGAGCCTGGGTTCAACCGCCGAATGTTTGATGAGGATTTTGCGAATATCTTCAGTGTAATGAACCATCGAAGCCGTAATAGATTTATGGTCCAGTCAAATGACGACAAATTGGCTCAAACGCTGTTGTTAAGCGCAGAGACCAGATACGCGTCGAATTCCATTGATGAGTCGATCGGAGAACTTACAGAACAAATAGCTTTGTCGTTGGTGTGGCACGGAAAAGCTTACTATTATTTGCACGGTAATCCTGAGAGTGAAGGGGTTCGCCTCGCCTCTTTCGATTCCCGCGGTATTTTTCGTCTACTAGGCAAACATTTTCAGTGGGTACCGAAACGCCTGGAACAAAGTTGGGATCTTGATTCTAAAGAGCACCCGAGAGAGATCCGGCTTTTGGATGCTGCGAAGTTGGTGCGCTTCGAGTTGCCATCCTCAATCAAAGAAGCTTTAAACACTCAAAACAGAATTCTGGCGATTCTCGATAAACACCAATTTGCAGAAACCCAATTCTTGCCAAAAGCAAAACTCGAAAACCCGAACCCTACCAGCAATTTCGATTTTCGCATTTGGAAGGATATTCAAGAGCGCGTCTTGTGCCGTGCAACTCGAAGTACTGGGTGGAACGGTAGGAACTATGACTCAGTGAATCGCTCAGATTTCTATACTTGTCATAGATTGATCCGATTTCGCCGAAATCAGCTGCTGCTTAGGGATAGTATTCTGAAACAAATTAGTAATCAGCTCTCTAGAATTGGTAGACCTTACAATGCTGAGTTCTCGGTTGCGGTTTCAGTCACTACCCAATTACCTACCGTTGAAGAGTTAAATGAATTAGAAATTAGTTTGGAACGTGAAGAGGCGGGATTCGATGAAATTTTGGATTTTTGCTTCCAGCGTTGACTCGCTTGTCTTTAAATGACGGAAAAATGAAGTGAGGATTTCAAGAGCAAATAATGAGTTTAAGTCCATACTCTCGGCATTTAAGAAGGCGGATGAGATTTTAACAAGTTTATATTTGCCCCTTGGTACGAGTACGGAGTAAACGAAGAATTTGTGCAAAACGAATTTGCGCAGATGGTGCAAGGTGCGGAGCGCCGTGATAGACGAACATGACGAGTTCATGCACGGGGGCGCTCTCTACATTTTGCCTTCCGTGGCCGAGCATTCTGCAAGCGTTTTATTTAATGAGGGCTGAGAGGTGATCGCAGAAATTGTTACAGGTCTTGCCGCCGCTGCCAGCATCTCTGGAGTTACACTGAAGATGCTCCTTTCGCGTAGTCGAGCGAGCAGAGTTGAAGTAGAAAAGTACATCAAGTTTTTGGCTGGCAAAAAGGTCCTAACAGCTCCTTTTGAGCAAGAGGTTCTGCCGGCTGTTATTAAAAGTCTTGAAAACATTAAACATGAAACAGAAGCAGCTAGGCTTCGAATTGGAGATGATTTGGTTGACATAGTGTTTCTCAACTTGGTACTCAAACTGAGCGAGGAACTCATGCTCTTATATGAAATCGATGATTCAGATCCCAAAAGGAACATGAAACTGTTTAGAAGTATTCAGGAGATCCGAGCAAGATTTGCAAGAGCAATAGCCTTACTGAGCACTGCATTTAAGATAGATCTGGCCGGTTCAAGGCTTGTGCCATTGGTTACTGATATGAATTTCCGAGCTAAGCGTGGTTAAAGCCGGCCAGTGAAGGCATGCGGACGTCCTTTACATCACGTCCTCGGCTTCATGCCAAGTGTGCGATACTGGTGTTGTATTTATCGAACACTGGAGGGGAAGGAGTCGGGCAGGCCCTGACTAACTGGAACCTCCTGTGAGGGGGCTAGCTGGCCCCCGGTTGCGGCCTAGCAAGCCGCTGAAGGTGGAAAGTTGTGGAGGCGTTGGTGTTTGATCGAGGTCGAGTCTCGTAAAAAGCGCAAACCCTACGCTAGCTACCAAAGCAGCTTGAAGCTGTCGTTCAGAGCCGATTCGCGGTAGGCGATGAGCAAGCGCCTGGCAAGGCGCTATATAAGTGCCAGGGTTAATACCTGGGCGCCCAGGTCGAGATTCGAGGCTCTTGCCGATGAAAATCGATCTGAAAGTAGTGGTATCTATTAACGTAGCGAGCGTGATAGTGGCTCTGACGGGTTTGCTGTCACTAGTAGCGAAATTAGCTGGGTACCTCTAGAAGTCCTGGGCCGGGTTTCGGCTCGGCCCAGGCACCCAAAAAATAACCAGTGTAGGCACGTCGATTCCCACTAAATTGCGCCTTCGGCTTCATTGCGTGGGCTCACATGCGGCAAGCGTTATGCACTGCTAATAGGAGACACTTACTAGTGAAAGAAACCCAATACGTAACGGTTGACGGTGAACCCGTCACTGTCGATGGCGATCCGGTAACCGTGACTGTCGAAGGGGTTGCTGAGTACATTGATGCATCTCGTGAAGTGCTCGATGACGATGTTGCCGATAGTGTCTTGGATTGGCTTAGAAACCAGTTTCCAGACTGGTCATATGTCATCGATAGCATTGACTCGTTCATTGGGGTCATGAGGTCCGGATTATCCAGATTCTTGGATCCAGACAACATCGAGTTGGTAGTACAGTTACTCCAGAGTTGGTTCTACTGACTCGAATTTGTATAACCGTCCATTCCATTTCGTTACAGCCCCGAAGGACCTCCACCGGACGATCTTTTCTACGCTTCGGCTCCTAACTAAAAAGGCCTTTGAACAACGGCGTTAAGCGTCTTCAAGCATCGGTCACCATGCCCATGATCCACGCTTGGTGTTGAGGTGGACCCAATCAGTTGGACAACCTGATGGTGTTCCTAAGCTATGATCCTGTTGTTTCCCTGGCTCAGGCTGCCAAGGCTATGGTTTGCCCATAGTACACCTCATCTGGTGTTTGATAATCAAGGTTTTGGTGGTACCGGGTCTGGTTGTAATGCCGGAAGTACCGGTGGAGCGCCTGTTTCAGGTGCTGTCCATCCTCGAATGCAGTGAGGTAGACGCACTCATGTTTGACGCTGCGCCAGAGCCGTTCCACGAAAATGTTGTCATGGTAGCAGCCTTTGCCGTCCATGCTAATCCGGTAATGCCATGCTCTCGTTGAGACATTGTGAAGGCCTCGCTGGTGAACTGGGCACCCTGATCAGTATTGAAGATTTCCGGCGCTCCCATGGCGCTGTAGGGCTCTTCCAGGGCATCAATGCAGAAGTCTGTGTCCATGGTATTGGAAACCCGCCAGGCCAGCACCTTGCGGCTGTACCAGTCGATGATGGCGACCCAGGTACAATGAAAGCCCCGAGCCAGCGGAAGTAGAGTAAGAGGCAGGGCGTAGTCGGACTATTTCCCTGCCTCTCCTCTCCGAACCGGACGTGCACCTTTCAGCGCATCCGGCTCTCCGCCTAAACGCTGGCGAAGGCCATAGCAACTTCGGGAAAGCGAGAGGTCCACGTGTTTTCTGGACTCTGTCCCTCAGGTAGGGATTACATCTGGAAGACGCCAACGGAATCGCTTTTTCCCGTGACCGACCGAGTCGGTATAGGATAGCTCCACTGAATAGCCCCTGATTGGTTTTGCCATAGCAGCACCCCAAGTCTTACTTTGACCTGAAGCCGGGACTTTTGAACCAGTGACGCATCAGCGTTTGAGCCGGGAGCGATATTTTGCGGCCCAGCCAATGGGCCAGTTTCCAGAACACGACACCCATCGATGTAGCTGAAGACTTTCGCTTTGTAATCGACGAACTGATAGAAACGCCGCCCAGCCTTTCAGCTTTCGGTTGATGGATTCGACATGTCGATTTTGCTTTCACTATAATTGCCCTGACAGCTTAGCGGTTAAGATGCTGCAAAGTTACGTGCCTTATCCCGGGGGATCGTCGCCACCACCCGCATATCGCCATAAACGGCTTCGCTTGCGATGATGCGATGCCCCAGGAACACGAAGCCGTCGTTCACATGGGTAATCTTGGTTTTATCCATGTTAAGTTTTCAGCTTAAGAGTTCCTTCCAGCATCTCCCGGCATTCTTCTCTAATCGCCCTCTGCCTGGGCTTTGGTGCCTCTTGACGATAACCACAAAGTCATCGGCGTAGCGGCAGTATGCGACAGCTGGCTTCCATTGTCGGTTCTCTCGGATGGCTGAGCTTCGACCGATCTGGATACTGTGGTTCCAGTACCATCGATCTTTCCGGGCTTTCTTGCCAAGGTAGCGCTGGTTCAGGTGCTGATCGAATTCATGCAACATGATATTCGATAGCAGTGGTGAGATAACGCCACCTTGGGGCACGCCTTCGCTTGCCGCCCGGAATAGGCCTGCATCAATGTGACCGGCTTTGATCAATCGCCAAAGAAGGTTCAGGAAGCGTCGGTCCCTGATTCTGCGGCGTACAGCTTTCATCAGCAGCCGGTGATGCACGGTGTCAAAGTAGCTGGACAGATCCCCTTCAATGACCCAGCGTCCACGCGTTTCACCATTGTCCGTCAGTTGTAGTTTTACTGTGCGGATTGCATGGTGAACGCTTCGCTCCGGTCGGAACCCGTAGGAGAGCGTATGGAAGTCGCTTTCCCACATGGGCTCCATCGCCATTAACATAGCCCGTTGAACGATGCGGTCGCGCAAGGTGGGGATGCCCAGTGGCCGTTGCTTGCCGTTGGCCTTCGGGATATACACCCTTCGAGCCGGTAACGGCTGATAAGCATCAGAGAGTAAATCGTGCCTGATTTGCCTTCAGAATGGTCGGCAGTCCTGGCCTGAACAGTCCAGCTGGTCTCCCCGTCTATCCCGGGCGTGTTTTGCCCCTTTGGAAGATAGGTGATCCGAGCTGCTTCTGTAAGCCAGTCAGGCTGTGCTATCAGGCGCAACAGCCGGTCCACCCGGCGAGCGGGGTCGGCTGTTGTCCAAGTCGCTAGCTTGCGTTGCATTTTCGCCTGATTTATCAAAAGGTCTTCACCTTGTTTGGTCAGGTAGTTTGCTTGGCCAAACACGTTTAAACTGCTCCCTTCGCGCCATGTAATGGGCTTTCCCCATCGCGGACTACTACGGGAGCTCCGCCAGTCAATTGGCATCGGGGTCATGCCCCTTTGGCATCCAATATTGACCTTCCCCGGTTCACCCCTATCTGGACTCCAGCATGCTGAGGAGGGCTGCCCATCGCACTCTTTACCCTTGCTTGCCGCAAGTTGACAGGAAGCCAGCAGTCCGTTCTGTGATGGATACTGCTGTACCAAAGGCCGCTCAGCTACTAATGTCCAGGCTTCCTTCGTTCGCAGCGCTTACATTTCAGACCTGCCTCACCTTCCTGTACGGCTTATCAGGTCACGTAAGCCGTGTGACATTTCAACCCACAGAGGCGGATGAATGGGTTCATGTTCTTCAGCCTTTCAAACACTGCAGCCTTGAGGATCATCTTGGCTTAGTGACGCTCGCCTCAATCCGCTTGTCAGCGGGTTTACATCACCCTGCGGGCATACCGCAGGTCACTGCCGCTCAGGCCTCACCACCCTCAAGTAGGTGGGATTGTTTCGTTACCCTCTTCATGAGGTAATGGTTCAATATTCCAGATAGACTCGTGGTTCAATTTGAGCTTCCGTGCTCGCCCTGAACTCCGGGCACACTATAACTGATATCAGCCGCCCACACCTGATTGGGGCGGTCGATCATCAGCCCTTTGAGCAGGTACGGATAGATCTTGTGCCCGTCACCCGGAATGCTGGTTCTGGGCCGCGGATACACGGCCTGAATGCCCATGATGCGCATCAGCCGTTGCACTCGCTTGCGATTGATCTGATGGCCCTTACGCTGCAAGTAAACACGCATCTTGCGAGAACCATAATACGGTGTTTCCAGATGCTGCCGGTCGATCAGATACATCAAATTCAGGTCCTCCTGTGGCTGTTCACGAGGGACATAATAGAGGGCTGGCAGACAAACGCGAAAAATAGCGCAAAAACACTCTCAACCTATTGAACTACTGATTTTTTGGTCACCCAACCTCCCGAGTACATGCCATTCTGGCCGATAAGCGGAACTTGGCCTTGTTGTCGACCCCGCATACTCTACCCGACTGGGGACTGACCTTAGCGGATGCGGATTGCCTGGAAGACGTCGTGCCGAAGACCGGGCTGGTTTCGAGTGAAGATGCTACAGCGTTGTGGAGCGCTCGGCGCCAGCTTTTTTAAGCCGGTTGCCGGTCACGGTGCAAGGGTGTCTACCAGGGCGACAATACGCTGAAGGCCTCCTGTCTCTGAAAAAGTGAGGAGTTACCTGTCTCACTGGAAGGAGAAGTTCCTTAGCTGGCCTCGGAATCCGCGTGATGTTGCATATTGATCTGGCGCAAGCCTGATCCCAGATCAATGTGTGACTTATGTTGGCCTCAATGATTAGCTTACGATTTACTGTTACTGAGTCAGCAATAGCAGGACAGCGATATGGACCCACAAATCCCTCGAGATCAGTTTCCTTTCACCAGTGCTCGGGTGGCAAGGCGCTGGCGCAAGTTTACTGGATGAGCGCTTGAAAGACCTTGGGGTTACCCAGGCTCGATGGTTCACCATGGTCTGCCTGCAGCGTGGTGGTGGAGGATTGACCCAGCGGGAGTTAGCCCATTTGATGACCATCGAGAATCCGACATTGGTCCGCCTGCTTGACAGCCTCGAGGAGCAGGGTATGGAGGCTATTCTCTGTGCTGCGGTGCACGGCATCTTTGCCGAGGCTTCGGATCAGTATCTTTTGGCTGCGGGTTTACAGTCTCTGGTGACCACCAACACCATTCCACACAGTACCAACGGTATTGATGTCAGTGAGTTGCTGGCGCCACCGATCAGGCATTTTCTCAATCAGGACAGGAGTAAGAGTCGATGAATATTACATTCCTTGGTGGCGCAGAGACGGTTACCGGATCCAAGTTCCTGATTGAAGCGGGGGAGACGCGGGTTCTGGTTGATTGTGGTTTGTTCCAGGGTTACAAGTGGCTGAGAAAGCGCAACCGGCAGCCATTGCCGCTGGATATAGAATCACTGGACGCAGTGCTTCTGACCCACGCCCACCTGGATCACTCGGGCTATATACCTGTGTTGTACAAGCAGGGGTTTCGAGGGGCGGTTTATACCCACCACGCTACCCGTGATTTGAGTGAAATACTGCTGGCTGATAGCGGCCATCTCCAGGAAGAGGAGGCGCATTACCTCGGCCGCCATAAACTGAGTAAACATGAAACTCCGGAGCCTCTGTATGACCAGGATGATGCGGACGCCTGTATGGAGTTGTTTCAGCCGGTAGACTTTTACGAAGAAGTCCAGCTCGGTGATATACGCTTCCATCTTCGGCCGGTTGGGCACATTCTCGGTGCTGCCTGCATCATTATTGAGACGGAAGGTAAACGCATCGGTTTTTCCGGCGATGTTGGGCGCCTCAACGATATTTTCATGAGGCCACCTGCGCCTCTGCCAGCTCTGGACATGCTGATGCTGGAGTCAACGTATGGCAATCGTCGCCACGACGATGCGGACCCGTTGTCGCAGTTGGCAGACATCGTTAATGAAACCGTCGACAAAGGGGGCAATATATTGATTCCGGCCTTTGCTGTGGGCAGGGCGCAGGTTTTACAGCATATGTTCACTACCCTGATGAAGGCGGGGCGAATTCCAGTGCTTCCAATTTACCTCGATAGTCCCATGGCAATCGATGTTTCCGAGATTTACTGCCGCTACGAGGATCAGCACCGATTGAGCAGTTCCGAGTGCCACGAAATGTGTAGCACCGTTCATTACAGTCGCAGTGTTCAGGACTCCAAGGCGCTGGCTGGCCAGGCATACCCCCACGTAATTATTGCCGGCAGTGGCATGGCAACAGGTGGACGCATACTTCATCATTTCAAGCGCCTCCTGGGCCAGCACCGCACAACTGTTATTTTCGCCGGCTATCAGGCCGGGGGAACACGAGGGGCCAAGATGATTGGCGGAGCGGAAAGGATCAAGATCCACGGTGACTGGTTTCCTGTCAAAGCCAGATTGGAAGTGTTGAGTGGGCTTTCCGGACATGGAGATTTCACAGAGATCGAACAGTGGCTGGCTCAAAGTGACTTAGCCCCCGAAACGCCGATCAACTTGATTCATGGAGACCCTGATGCGCTGGAGGCCATGAAGGATCACTTGCGTCAGAACACCCGGTTTGAGGTGGAGGTGGCAAGCTACCAATCCATTTTGCGTCTTTGACGATGCCCTGACGGCCATCTTCGAGGGCGACCTGAATGAGCCGCTTAAGATCCGGCAACGACCTTGCTCGCGGCGGCTGCCGAGTGCTAGAGTGGGCGATCTCATTGGCTGGAGTGAGAGGCAGTGGCCCTGATCCCGGCTCCAACCTGAACAGTAATGTCATAAGGAGTGTTTGGTGAAATCCCAATCCTGGCTCTGGTCTCTGATAGCGGTGTTGGTGCTCGCCGGCGGTTCTTATGGGGTTTTTGTTCTGTTTGGGGAAGAGCCCTTGCCGCAGGGAATCGTCTATGGCAATGGCCATATCGAGGGGCGGGAAGTGTGGATCGCGGCCGAAGTGGCCGGTCGGGTCATCGAGCACCATCTCGCGGAAGGCAGCAAGGTTTCGGCTGGCGACACGGTAGCCGTGATCGACCCCGCCGATGCCAGAGACCGCCTGCGCTCGGCACAGGCCGAGCTGGCCTCGGCGCGGGAAGTCCGTGACGGCTTCGACAGCCAAATCACCACCTGGCGTCATCATCTCAAGAATGCCGAGAAACAACGGCAGCGGATCCGGGACTTGCGGTCCCGCAATCTGGCCAGCTCGAGTGATCTGGATCAGGCGGAAAATGCCGTCAGTGAGGCCCGGGGCCGACTTGAGTCTCTCCAGCGGCAGAAGGATGCCGCCGAAGAACAGGTGGCTGCAAGGGCGGCGCAGGTGGCACTGGCTGAATCGCAACTGGACAAAGCGGAGGTTGCCGCGCCGCTCTCCGGAACCATCCTGATCCGGGCGGTGGAGACGGGAGAGGTTGTCGATACCGGCCAGCCGCTGGCCACGATGGTGAATCTGCAGCAGCTCGAACTCAAGGTCTATGTCCCCGGTGATATCCTCAACCGGATCAGCTTGGGGGATCCCGCCAGAATCCGCGTGGACGGTTTGCCCGGGGACTTTTCCGCCAAAGTCGGCAGGATTGACGATTTCGCCCAGTTCACCCCCCGCGATGTCCACATGCCCGACGAGAGAGTTCGGATGGTCTATGGCGTTACCCTGGTGCTGGATAATCCGGCCGATGCTCTGAAACCGGGTATGCCGGCAGATGCCTGGATTCGCTGGGATCCGGACGCCGAGTGGCCAGCGACCCTCTCGGTTCCGGCGCGCTGAGCCGTCATGTCTTCCCCGGAACCCATCGTCGCCAAAGGCCTTGGCCGCCAATTCGGAGACAATGTTGTCATCGAGCCACTGGATGTTTCCGTTGATCGCGGCCAACGAGTGGGCATTGTCGGTGCTGATGGCGCTGGCAAGACGACGCTGTTACAGATGTTGGCTGGCATCCTGGACCCCACTGTGGGGGAATGCCGGGTCCTGGGCTTCGATACCCGTCGTGAGGCCAAGCAGGTTGCTGCCCGGATTGGCTATATGTCCCAGGGATTTACGCTTTACGATCGACTCAGCGTCAAGGAAAACCTGAGCTTTGCCGCTCGCATCCGGGATGTGCCCGACGAACTCTATCGGGAGCGTTCAGAAAGGTTGCTATCCATGTCGGGGCTTGGCCGCTTTACTGACAGGCCCGCCGCCAAACTGTCCGGTGGCATGCGGAAAAAGTTGTCGCTATGTACCAATCTGGTCCATGAACCGGAGCTGCTGATCCTTGACGAACCGGGGCTCGGCGTCGACCCCCTGTCCCGGCGCCATCTCTGGACCATGCTCGACCGCTTCCGGTCGCAGGGCCTGACCATGGTTGTGGCTACCTCCTACATGGACGAGGCGGAGCGCTGCGACAGGATACTGCTGCTGGAACAGGGCCGCGTTCTTGCGGATGGGTCGCTGGAAGAGCTGCTGAGGCCCGCCGCCGGAAGGGTGTTCACTGTAAATGCTGGAGATACCGGACGAGGCTTGCGGGAGTTGTCCGGCATCCTGGCTCAAATTGACAGCGTCCATTCAGTGCAGTGGTTGCCGGATCACCTGCGACTGGTGATGAACGCGGACATCGCTGAAAACCAGCTCGCCGAGTTATTGCCCGAGGGAACCCACCTGGCGGCGGCCGAGCCCCGGCTCGAGGATCTGTTTGTGCTGCGGACGGACAGGAGGGCCGGCGAGCAGCAGTTTCCGGAATTGGCCCGGCAAGACAGGGGAAAAGAGGAAGGGCTGGTGGCCACCGGCCTGAGCGTCCGCTTCGGACATTTCAAGGCCGTTGACCGGGTGAGTTTCGAGGCGCCATCTGGCGAACTGCTTGCGTTGCTGGGGCCCAACGGGGCGGGCAAGACAACCCTGATCAGGGCCTTGTGCGGGCTGGTGGCCATCGATGAGGGCAACGCCCGGGTGGCCGGGGTGAGCTCCGGCGGGGGTAGCACCGCATTGCGCCGGCAAATTGGTTATATGTCACAACGGTTTTCACTCTATCTGGAACTGACCCCCTGGGAGAATCTCCGCTTCTTTGCCAATGCCTACGGCCTGGCCGGAGGCGCGGCGCGGGCTGCGATCGACTGGGCCAGGGAAGTAACGGGGCTGACAGATATTCCCGACAAGCTCACCGGTGATCTTTCAAGTGCCTTGCGCCAGCGTCTGGCGCTGGCCTGCAGCCTGCTTCACCGGCCCCGGGTCTTGTTCCTTGATGAGCCCACCTCGGGTGTCGATCCCGTCGCCCGGTACCGTTTCTGGCGGGTTATCCGTGAGCTGGCCGCCAGCGGTATGACCGTGCTGGTCACTACCCACTACCTGGAGGAAGCGGCCTATTGTGATCGTTTGGCGTTAATGCTGGACGGGCGGCTGCTTGCACACGGTAGCCGATCATCGCTGAATCATTCGCTCGGCCTCGAAGCCGACGCCACGGTGGAGATGCTCTTCACGGCGGCCATAGAACAGGCGGGAACGGCCAATTCCCGGGCGTTGGGACCATGAAGGCTCATCGGCTTGGAGCCCTCATCGTCAAGGAAAGTCGCGAGCTGATTCGCGACCCGGTTACCATTGCGTTGGCCGTGATCATGCCGCTGATCATGCTTTTTCTGTTCGGCTATGCGGTCAATCTGGATGTGGAACAGGTTGCCGTGGGCATTTACGATCTGGACAACACGCCGGCAAGCCGCGACCTGTCAGCCCGTTTCGACAGCTCGCGGTATTTTCAATTAGAGCAGAAAACGACCGATCTCCGCGATCTGGAGTCGGCACTGCAAAGCTCGACCATCAGCATGGGCGTGGTGATTCCAGCCGGCTTGGCCCGGCAACTGCTCAGAGGCGACGAGGCGCCTGTCCAGGTGATCGTGGACGGCGGCTATCCTGTTCTGGGTCGATTGGCATCGGCCTATGCCGAGGCGGTAATCGCAAATTTCCCCGCCCCGCGTCAGAGCGCCGTCCGGGTCCAGGCCAGGGTCTGGTTCAATCCCTCCCTGCGCAGCGTCAATTTCGTCATCCCCGGGTTATTTGCCGTGATCCTGATGGCGTTCCCACCCCTGCTGACCGCCCTGGCGATCGTGCGTGAGAAAGAGACCGGTACGATTGAGCAGATCTATGCATCGCCGGTCACCTCAACCGAGTTTGTTGTCGGCAAGCTGGTGCCCTACGGTCTGGTGGCTTTCCTGGAGATTCTTATGGTCATGGTGGTGGGGTTTGCCTGGTTTCAGGTCCCCATTGCCGGCAGCCCGATACTGCTGCTGACGTCCGCTTTCGTTTATGTGCTGACCACGGTGGGTATCGGCCTGTTGGTCTCATCCCTGGTCCGTACCCAGTTGGCGGCCATGTTGATAACGCTGATTGTCACCTTGATGCCGTCGTTTTTGTTTTCCGGTTTTCTGTTCCCTCTGTTCACCATGCCTCTTGCCCTGCAACTGTATAGCTGGCTTTTCCCTGCCGGTTATTTTATGGAAATCTCCCGGGGCATCGTACTGAAATCAGCCGGCCTTGAAGCCGTTCTGCCAAATCTGATGATGTTGATCGTCTATACGGTCCTGGTATTTGTCTTCGCGGCCTGGCGAATGAAGCAGAAGGTGGCCTGATGGGAATTGCCTTATTTGGTTTGTTGCGCAAGGAGCTCGTGCAGTTCTTTCGTGACCGGTTGATACTGACCCTGATACTTTGGCTTTACACCATTGAAGTCGTCATTTGTGCCGTTGCGCTCAGTTTTGATGTAAGCCACCTGCCCCTGGCGGTGGTGGACGAGGATCGCAGCGCCTTGAGTCGCTCGTTGATCCAGAAATTTGCGGTGAGCGAAACCTTCGACCTGAAATTTCAGGAAACCCGTGTGGCAACCGCCACTGACCTCCTGGAGAAAGGCGATGCCACCATGGTGTTGGTCGTTCCCGCCGGGTTCGAAGGTGCTCTTCTCGCTGGCAAGAGTGCTCAGCTCCAGTTGCTCCAGGACGGCACCAATTCCAACATTGCCGCCAATGCCGTCAATGATGCTCTGCAGATCGTCCAGCGCCAGGAGCGCGAAGCGCTCCCTGCTGCCGGGAAGAAGGGGGTCGCGGTACCCCTGATCCGTATCTGGTATAACCCCGATCTGACAACATCGGGTTTTATCGTGTTATCGATGATTGCTCTGGCCGGTATGATGGTGGGCGTTATTCACCCGGCCGCCTCTATTGTCCGGGAAAAGGAGCGAGGCACTATCGAGCAGCTGCTGGTGACGCCCATTTCCACCCTGGAACTGTTCCTGGCCAAGGTCACACCCACGCTGATCATGGGCGTACTGTCCATCTTTCCGAGTTTGGTGATTGTCAGAGTCTTTGATGTGCCCCTTCAGGGCAGTCTGCTTTTATTTCTGGTGCTGACCGCCATCTTTTTGCTCAGTGCGATTGCGCTGGGCGTACTGATTGCCGCCTACAGCCGGACCCTTCAGCAGGCGTTGCTGCTCTCCTTTTTCGGACTTTTCCCGCTGATGTTCCTGTCGGGCAGTTTGACGCCGGTAGAAGCCATGCCGCCTTTCCTGCAAAGCCTCTCCCTGCTGAGTCCACTGCGTTATTACATGGATATCATCGTCGGTATTTTCCTCAAAGGCGCCGGCCTGGCGGTTCTCTGGGATGAGGCTCTCGCCTTGCTGGTAATCGGTGTCACGCTGTTTATTTTCTCCCTTTGGGTCTTTCGACGCCGGGTACAATGAGATCGGTTGGGTGAGTGCCTGACGTTTGTCGCTACACGGCCAAGAGGATACGGCGCATAGGCATCAGGATTACCGTGATTATTCATTTTCATCAGTAACCTGAATCAATGGGATGGACTCCTCCTCACCTCACCGGCATCTACGTGCCAAAATGGTGAGTGATTTGGCGAGAGTCAGTGGGGCGATTTCATCCATGAACTCAACCATCATCCCTGTGTTGATTTTGCCGAGCGCAAACCGAACAACCAGCTGCATGTCGTCTACGATGGAACCCATTGGTCTCTTGACGAGTTAATGGAACTGATCAAAACCCACGGAGGCGGGTTGCAGGCCGGGTGGTGGACCCAGCGGAAACTGGCGTGGTGTCGGTTTACAGACGACAATGTTCGGGCCAACGCAAAACATGATCCGTTTTGCTGTTCCAAAATCCCACCTATGAAGCGTAAATAGAAACGACAATAACCGGAGGTTGAATGAGCAGGGAGCAAGACAGAACCACTCGCTATCAGGAAGGCAGTCTCACCCTGCCAGGAACCGTCATGCTGGGTACCGGCGTCATGATAGGCGCTGGTATTTTTGCGTTGACCGGACAGATGGCACAGATGACGGGCGTTCTGTTCCCCCTGGCGTTTCTGGCGGCCGCCGTGATCGTCAGCTTCAGTGCTTATTCCTACATCAAAATTTCCGATGCGTACCCGTCTGCGGGCGGTATCGGCATGTACTTACACAAGGCCTACGGAAACCGGCTGCCGACCGCATTTAACGCCTTGCTGATGTACTTTTCCATGGTGATCGCCCAGAGTTTTCTGGCCCGCACGTTCGGCTCCTACACCATGCAGCTCTTCGGTGGCGACGAAAGCGGGCGAATGGTGCCCATTCTCGGGGTGTCACTGATCCTGGCAGCGTTTCTCATAAATCTGCTGGGTAACCGGATGATTCAGGGTGTGGCTTCCTTTATCGGCGTCCTGAAAATCGGCGGCATACTGATTTTCGGGTTGGTGGGGGTATGGGTCGCCGACTCCATATCGGTTGACTTCTCGAATCCCGGAGAGGCCGGAACTGTGGGCAACTTCCTTGGAGCAACCGCGCTCGGAATTCTAGGGAGACTCTGAATAAGTCTCAAAATCAGCGATAATACGGTCATCGTTAACTGCACAGGATTCGTTGCCACCATGGATCAGATCACCTTCTCCGAAGCCGAGTACCAGACCAAGAAGCGTAAAACCCGCCGCGAGATTTTTCTGGAACGGATGGACAAGCTGATTCCGTGGAAGCAGTTGGAGAAGAAGGTAGCCCTATATTACCCCAAGGGCCAGACTGGCCGGCCACCGTATCCGCTGCCGACCATGCTGCGAGTCCACTGCATGCAATTGTTCTATAACCTCAGTGATCCTGCCATGGAAGACGCATTGTATGAGATCGAATCCATGCGCCAGTTCGCCGGCCTGAAGCTGGACCGATTGCCGGACGAAACCACCATTCTCAAGTTTCGTCATTTCCTGGAGCGCCATGGCCTTGGCAAGGTGTTGTTCAAAGAGGTGAACAAGCACCTGGAGAAAAATGGTTTGATGCTGCGTGAAGGCAGCATTGTGGATGCTTCCATCATTTCTGCACCAAGCTCCACGAAGAATGAAAGCGGCCAGCGCGACCCTGAGATGCGACAAACCAGAAAAGGCAACCAGTGGTACTTTGGCATGAAGATGCATATCGGCGTGGACGATACGCTCGGCTTGATCCACAGCATCGATACCACCGCTGCCAATGTCCACGACATCGTGTCCGCCGGCAACCTTCTTCACGGTGACGAGCTGCGCGTGTTCGGTGATGCCGGTTATCTTGGCATTCAAAAGCGGGATGAGCATAAAGATCGCCAAAATGTATCCTGGTTCATTGCCAAGCGCCCCGGTTCTCGTAAAAAACTGGACGACCGAAAGCTAAAGGCCGAGAAGCTCAAAGCCAGCGCCCGGGCCAAAGTGGAACACCCATTCCGGTACATCAAGCAGGTCTTTGGCTATAGCAAAGTTCGCTATCGCGGCTTGGCCAAAAACAGTAACCGATTGCACTTGCTGGCTGCGTTCAGCAACCTGCTGATGGGTGAAAAATACCTGCTGGCGTAGGGTCAGTGCGCCTGTTTTCCGCCAAAACGGCGGGAAATAGGCAAAAATCGAACAAAACAGAGGGTGATAACGCCAAAATCGCGCTTGAATGGCTTTTTTTCGAGTTGAAAAGCGATTCAGCGATAAATCAGGCGTTAATCAGACCCTCCCTAGCTTTCAAGGGCTTCACCACCATTACCAACAGCGGCTCCGAAGTAATAGACCCCAAGCGGAACGTAGGACGGGCGATCATTATTTCCATTGCAGCCTGCGTGGTGATCTATACGTTGGTTGGTTTTGCTGTTGCCAGCAACTTGTCCCTGGCCGAGATTATCGAGACACAGGACTACTCCCTTGCCGCCGCCGCCCGCCCGGCACTGGGGGAGTACGCCGTGTGGTTCACCGTTGCCATTGCCATGATGGCTACTGCCGGAGGCATTCTGGCCAGCATTTTTGCGGTCTCACGCATGCTGGCCATGCTGACGGAGATGAAGCTGGTCCCCCACCGGCATTTCGGCATGCCTGGCAGCATCCAGAAGCACACCCTGGTCTACACCGTGGTCCTGGGGCTGATCCTTACGGCCTTCTTCGACCTCTCCCGAATTGCAGCACTGGGGATCGTGTTCTACCTGATCATGGATATTGCCATCCATTGGGGTGTACTTCGCTATCTACGCGAAGACGTGAAGGCCAGCGCCTGGGTGCCAGTCATGGCCATTTTGCTGGATTTGCTCGTTCTTGGGGGCTTTGTGTGGGTCAAGCTGAATACGGACCCGTTTGTCATCCGTGTTGCGGTGGCCACCATGATCGTTATTGCAGTGGCAGAGCAGATTTTTTTGAAAAAGTCCGAGAATTCCCGGCAATCGGGAGATGAGGAATCTCATGCTCATGATCACCATTAACCGGCATTCGACGTGGAGGGCAGTGCTATGATGGAAGGTAATATGTTTGGCAACACCATGTGGGCAGGGCACTGGCTGTGGATGCTGGTGATTGCCATTGTAGTTGTGATTCCGGCCTGGCGTATTTGCCAGCGTACCGGGTATCCGGGCTGGATGGGCATCCTGATACTGATTCCCATCGTCAATCTCGTATTACTTTATTTCATTGCGTTCAGTGACTGGCCAAGCAACAGAAACAATGACGGGAGATCTTGATGAACAGTACGAAAACATAGGCACCGCAAAGGCAAAGGGACCTTGAGCTGATTGTGCCGGGAATGGGGTCAGACCACTGCGCCGGCATTATCAACAAAACGATTGGCCGCTTGGACGGAATCGACCAGATAGAGACTAACATTGCCAAACATAAGGTGAGTGTTCGCTCCCTTGCGTCGGGGCCTGACGGGGAAGCCTTAAAACACGCTGTGGAGGGTGCCGGTTACGATGTGGCCTCCGTGAGGGAAGTGGGTGGCAGGACTTTCAGGGTCACGGTACCCGGAATGGGGTCCGACCATTGTGCGGGTATTATCAAGAGTACCCTTGCGCGACACGACGGCGTGCAGACGACGTCAACCAACATAGCCAATCACACAGTGAGCGTGGTGGTCGGCTCGGATGGGCCGACAGAAAATGAGCTGAAAGAGCTGATAGAGGGCGCCGGATATGATGTTGCTGCTGTCGCTCTTGAGGGAGATGCCAGTCAGGAGGAGGACTCGGCCGTTGAAGAGGCCTATCTGAAGCTTGCATTACGCAGGTTCTGGATCGCTGCGGTACCGACAACACTGATCATGGTGTTGATGATGTTTCATATGTTCTGGCAGCCCATTCCGGGGTATCTGGCTATTATTGCAGTGCTCGGCTTCCCGGTAGTGTTTCTTTATGGCGGTGCCGCTACCCACAAGGCTTCCTGGCGTTCACTGAAGAATGGCACCTTCAACATGGATGTGCTCATTTCCATGGGCAGCCTTCCCCCCTACCTGATTGGTCTGGTGGGCTTTGTCTATCCGATGACCTCTTTCATCGAAATGGCCGTTACCATCATGACCTTCCATATGCTTGGTCGGTACCTGGAAGCAAAAGCCAAGGGCAAGGCCTCGGAGGCCATCCGGAAATTGCTCACCCTCGGCGCTAAGACCGCGCGCGTGGAACGGGAAGGGGAAGAGGTCGAAATTCCCGTGAAGGATTTGGCTCCAGGCGACATCATGATTGTCCGGCCCGGTGACAAGGTGCCCACTGATGGTGAAGTGGTGGATGGTGAGAGTCATCTGGATGAATCCATTGCCACTGGCGAGTCTGTCCCGGTATACAAAAGCACGGGAGACACGGTTATTGGTGCCACCATTAGCAAGGAAGGTCGCCTGAGAGTCAAGGCTACCCGTGTTGGTGGTGATACCTTCCTGGCCCAGGTGGTGAAACTGATCGACGAGGCTCAGGGCTCCAGGGTGCCAATCCAGGAGTTTGCTGACCGCATGACCGGTCGCTTCGTGCCGCTGGTTCTTGTTATTGCCCTGGGCAGTCTTGTGGTCTGGCTGTTTGCAGGCGATACACTCCGACCAATCCTTGAATGGGGCGCCGCTTTCCTGCCGTGGGTGGACCCGACGGCGGCCACGCCGGTGCTGGCTATCCTGGCGGCTATTGCTGTGCTGGTAATTGCCTGCCCCTGTGCATTGGGGTTGGCAACGCCGACTGCGCTGATGGTGGGTTCGGGCGTCGGCGCCGAGCGGGGCATCCTGATTCGCTCTGGAGAGGCCATTCAGACCTTCAAGGACGTCAAGGTAATGGTCCTCGATAAAACAGGCACCATTACCAGGGGTGAGCCGAAGCTTACCGATGTAGTACCCGCCGCCGGCGTTTCGGAGACCGAGCTGCTGGAGCTTGCCACCGCGGTAGAAAATGCGTCTGAGCATCCCATCGCCCGTGCCATTGTGGACGGTGCCCGGGAACGTTGTTGATTTCCGCTCCACCGGCGCCAGAGGTGTTTCGGGAAGGGTCGGTGAGAGCACCGTGCTGATTGGTAACCGCCTCCTGCTGGAAGAGCAGGGCGTTAATGGGCTGGATGCCTTGGACAAGAGTCTTTCCGACCTTGAGGATCAGGGCAGAACCGCCGTTATTGTTGCCCGTGATGGCGAGGCCTACGGCATTGTCGCGGTAGCCGACACGCTCAAGGACGAATCGGTGGCCGCCATTCGGGCCATGCACGAGCAAGGACTGTATGTTGTGATGATTACTGGTGACAACGAGCGTGCAGCCAACGCCGTTGCCCGTGAAGTGGGCATTGACGAGGTTCGCGCCGGGGTGTTGCCGGAAGGCAAGGTGGATGCCATTCGGGAACTGCAGGAAAAGTACGGCAATCATGTTGCCATGGTGGGTGATGGCATTAACGACGCCCCGGCACTCAAACAGGCTAACGTAGGCATTGCCATAGGCGCTGGTGCGGATGTGGCTATCGAAGCTGCTGACGTTACCCTGGTCCGTGGCGAATTATCTGGTGTTGTTGACGCCATGGTGCTGTCACGTGCGACCTTCAAAAAGATCGTTGAGAACCTCCTATGGGCCAGTGGATACAACGCTGCGGCTATTCCTATAGCTGCGGCGGGGCTGCTGCACCCGATGATTGGTGTAGTGGCGATGACTGTCAGCTCGCTCTCGGTCATTGGTAACTCAATGTTACTGCGTCGGCGTTACGAGAAGGATCACCGGTAGGCCGGATGAGCCCTAGAAAAACGGCCTGGCCGGTAGGGAGTCCGCCGGCTGGCCTTTGCAATGGCTTGGAATGTCAGTGATGGACCAGTCGATCAGTCACGGAGGGGCTTGGGGTATCGCGATTATTTTTATCGTGCTGGTATCCTGGTTTTTCTATCGTTATTTTGCACCTAGAAGTTGGCGCGAGTGGGCGGGCGCCGGGGTGGTACAGGCCTTTATCATCGCTCTGTATGCCGAGATGTACGGCTTCCCGCTCACCATTTACCTGCTAGGAGTCTGCGCGGCAGAAACGTTTTGAGCCCTCGTTTCCGCCAGACCGGATCATTGTCTGGCCGGAAGGAGTGTTCGCGATATCGGATCGGCTCCATCATCGCTTTCGATCCAGCCAGTTAACCGGTTAAAAGGGGCATCGCAGGGCCCCAGCTGTACCTACCGTGAGCCAAAGGCTGCCTCAGCGACTTATGCCAGCCTCATCAGTGAACTCATGCGCCTGAGATTGAGCGACAGACAGACAAGATCCCATTCACCCTGCACCGCCTGAAGGCCCCGCAAGCCGAACTGCCGGAAGCCCAGGACATTCTTGATCCAGCCATTCACCGCCTCAACCATGTGCTTGCGCTGAGCGTAGACTGCTCGCCCCTCCGCCGTGGTAAGCTTCTCCTCCATGCGGGCCGTCGCCGGGTACCGGCTCGCGTTTATATCTCCGGTTTTTTTGCCTTCCCGGCGCAGCGAGACGTAGCCATCTATGCCTTTTGTCTCCAATGCCTGCAAGTCTTCCTCTTTGCGATAACCCGCATCAGCCAGACATTGGCCCGGGTAACTTCCCAGAGTTTCTTTTACCTCGCCCAGCAGCGGCACCAGACAGCCGTTATCACTGGGGTTGTTACCCTGGCGGTTGCCCACGATGATCTGGAACTCGCCATCCACGGCCAGTTGGCCGTTATAGCATTGCTGGAACCCATCATTCGTTTTCATGATCCGGCTTTGGGGGTCGGTAAAGTTACTCTGAGCCTTGTCCTCCGGAACTCCATAATCTCTCTTGAAGTTCCGGCCACCCTTGGGTGAGCGGCGATCATCGTCTGGATGCCGGCCTTTGGCCTCATCTTGCGTTTTTTGATCCGCTTCCAGTTTCTCCTTCGCTGCCCGGATCTTGTCCAGCCGCCCCTGACGGTGCTGAAGCTCTTCGGGTAACTCGTCGCCCCGCTGATCCGGGCCAAACTGTTGGTCTTCCGATTCATCCACACGGCGAGCCTGGCCACAAAGCTCATCAACCTCTTTTGACAGACGGGCTTCTTCCTCCCGCATGCGGTCATAGCTCATGGCCTTGTGCTTACTGGCGTTGGTTCGCTGAGAATCGATGATGCCATGTGGAATTACCTTCCCAAAGTGGATCGCACCATCAAGATTCCGCCGTCGATGATGCTGCAGCCTTGGATGGGGTCCAACTTCAGTAATGATGATCTGGTCAAGGAAAGCTCCTTCGTTGACGACTACACCCATGAGTTGGCCGGGGTCGATGACTCTGGCGAGGTGACTGTCTACCGGGTCACAACGGTCGCACGCAAACTTCTGAACTCACTCGAAACCCCTTTTCAGTTTGAGGGCACCGACCTTCGTGTCTCTATCGGAACCAGCATCGGGATTGCAATGTACCCTGAAGACGGGGCGGGAGCGGAAACGCTGGTAGAGCGGGCAGACATGGCCATGTATGCCGTGAAACAGAGGAAAAAAAACGACTTTTATTTTTACAGCTAAGCATGATGGACGACAAAAGACCGGACAACACGTCGCCCTAAACCCGCCATCCAAACCACTCGGGCTCCCCCAATGAAAAACACCTGAGACTTGAGCGACAATAGCCTTGCAGTAGGCTTTAAAACATAGTCTGGAGGAATTTCAAGAAACCCTGTTCACATCGTCGGAATTGTTGCCAGCGCTCAAGCGATCCAACAGCTCATTCTTCACGCTCAGCTCGGTTTCAAGCTGCTGCACCTTCGCTTTCAGTTGGTCGTTCACGCGCTGCTGCTTCTCAAAGGCAGCCTTTCGTTGGCGTAACGCCACGGCTTGCTGCTCTAGCCGCACCGTTTTGTCGGCCAGACGACGATTTTCGCGCTCCCGCTCGCCCAGTTGCTGAGTCAACCCATCCGACTGCTTTCGAACTTCAGTCACCTCCGTGAACAGCCGGGTGATCTCTCGGGTGGCCTGGGTCTGCTCGTCGCGTTTCACGGCCAGGGCTTGTTGCAGGTGGCGTTGCTCTTCCTGGACTTGCTGGACCTGCTGCTCATGCCGCCGCTGATCCTGCTCGCGCTGCTCTTTCACGGAACCGCGATAGTGCTCCAACGCCTGCCGGGCATGCTTGTGTTTTTCTTCGAGTGAATTCACCTGGCGTTGCTTGTCCTGAACCTGCTCAGTCAAACTTTCAATACGTTGGGCCTGTGCGCGGTTATCGCCTTCGAGTTTTGAGAGCGCCCCACGCAGCCCACGGACCTCCGCCTGTAAATCATCCCGCGCCTGAGCCAACACGGTATTTTGTGCCTGGTGTTGCCTGGTTTCAGCGGTCTGTACCGTTAAGGCTTCCTGCAGGCCGGCCACCTCGGCTTGTTGGCGCTGTTCGGCCTGCTCGATGGTCTCCTGCGCATCCTGGCGTAATTGCCGAGCCAGTTGGCCTACCAAGTCGGTTACGTGGTTGCTCAGAAGCGCTTCGTCGTCCAGACGAGTACTTTCACGCGCCTCAATCGCTCTCAGGTGGTTGCTGATGGTGGTCTTTGAGCCGGTGTTGCCCAGCTCGGTTCGTATGGCGTCGATGGAGGGGT
Source organism: Marinobacter sp. Arc7-DN-1 (assembly GCF_003441595.1). Taxonomy (NCBI): domain Bacteria; kingdom Pseudomonadati; phylum Pseudomonadota; class Gammaproteobacteria; order Pseudomonadales; family Marinobacteraceae; genus Marinobacter; species Marinobacter sp. Arc7-DN-1. The sequence goes on from NZ_CP031848.1 coordinate 365,296, forward strand.
GAACATTGCGAGCCAGAAGACGTTTACGGGCGTCCTCGACCAGGGGTTGGGTGATGCCGCCTCGGGCCATGATCGTGTCCTCATGTTTATTTCGTACTTTGGTACGTAATATGTAATTACGTACTATATACACCAGAAAGTTCGTTGGAAAGTACAGCTTTACAGGCATGTGATAATCCAGAGTTATCCATTGTGATACCCATTTCGACGACTATACTGACCAAAGCCCGGTACGATATGGCGTTGGTCAACTACCCCGGCCCGAGGCCATACGCTCACAATGAAGGAGCCCACAAGTGCACAAACAAGCCGACCCACTTGACCAAGTGTTTGCCTTTCGGGCGTTTGATTTTCGGAACCGATTTCCAGACCCATTACCGAACTTCCGTGCCGCCCTGGAATGCCTGCAAAGCGAGGACGCCTATATGCCGGATGTTGAGGCACAGATCAGGGCCTACCTCAAAGACGGCCGCTCGATTGCCATTCCAAACAGTTTCTTCTGGGTGGAGCAAAAGCCGTTTGCGTCATTGGCAGAGGCCCAAAGCTGGGTGCAGGCCCGCCAGAAACGAGCAGCCAAGGGTTCTCCGCTGGATAGGCTCGCCGGTTCACTGATCTCCAACCCCGACGATCCAACTGAAAAACAAGTGCGCGATGCGGTGACTATGACGTTCACAAAGATGGTTTCAAAGGCAGACAATGAGGCCGTGTGCGCGTCGGCAGAAAGGTGGTTAAGGGAAGCGATACGAGCACTGCCGAAGTCGAACGACGTCGGTGCGCCCAATGACGATTGATCGGTACGTTAGCGCCGCCACACGGGACAATACACGGCGCAGCTATCGGTCAGCGGTCGAGCATTTTGAGGTGACCTGGGGCGGGTTTCTGCCCGCAACAGCCGACAGCGTGGCTCGCTATCTGGCCGACCATGCCGGACGTCTTTCTGCTGCCACCCTGAAGCAGCGCCTGGCGGCGTTGGCTCGCTGGCACTGGGACCAAGGTTTTCCAGATCCGACGAGAGCTCCTTTAGTACGCACGGTTCTGAAGGGCATTCGCGAAGAGCATCCCTACCGGCAAAAACAAGCAAAGCCGCTGGCCATCCCCCAGCTCCAGCAATTGGATCAGTGGCTAGCAGGACAGATCGCAGAGGCGCGGCAGCACGATGCCCGGCGTCTCGGGACCTGGTTGCGTAACCGGGCCATGGTCTTGCTCGGATTCTGGCGCGCCTTTCGCAGTGACGAACTCTGTCGGTTAACCATTGAAGACATCACGCTGGCCCCCGGTGCCGGTATGTCCTTGTACCTGCGGAGAAGTAAGGGGGACCGTCAGGCCGAAGGTCGCCTGTACAAGGTACCCGCTCTGAGGCAGTGTTGTCCGGTCGAGGCCTGTCAGGATTGGCTGGACTTTTTGAACCAGCCCAGCGGTGCGCTATTCAGGGCGATTGATCGTTGGGGAAATATTTCCAATACTTCATTGCACCCGAACAGCATCGTGCCGTTGCTACGTCAGCTACTGTCTGACGCAGACATTGACGCAGCACAAGCGTTCAGCAGCCATTCGCTGCGACGCGGTTTTGCCACTTGGGCCAGTGCTTCCGGCTGGGAAATCAAAGCGCTGATGGAGTACGTCGGTTGGCAGGATACCCAGACCGCCTTGCGATACATTGAAGCTAAATCGCCGTTCGAGCAGGCCCTGATGCAAATTCCAACCGAAGTGGCGTCCTGCTGCCGGTCAGCCGCGCTTGGCGAGCGTATCCGAGCCAAGTTACCGGGCATTAACCGTTCAGCTCACCCTGGAGCCGCAACGTCCTCGCAGCCGGAAACACCATCAGGCCCGCACGGTAATCGAAGCCCACTGCCTGAAACCGTTCGAGATGGAACAGCAGAACAATGGGGACTACCGCATTGAGGTGCCTGCAACGTCGGATGAGCAGCTGGACGAAATGATGGACGACTTGATCGATGAGATACACCGCATTGCGTCCGATAAAGCCTGCTGGGTGGAGACACTGATCAAGGACCCGGCCACCGGGCAAGCATGGGATTGAGCCGGTTATGAGTGCTATTCAGGAAACAGCCTATCCACGGTTTCGGACGGATATCTCGCAACAGGAACTTGATGCAGTATACACGCCCACGTCCGGCGAACAGCACTGGGCTCGTCGGCGCACCCGGCCGATCCTGGAGCGCTTCTTTTTACTGCTTCACCTGAAGGCGTATCAGAAACAAGGGTTCTTTTCCTCGTCGGTCGATTTGCCGGGCGATTTGCGTCGTCACATTGCGCAGTGCCTTGGTCTCGACAAGCAGCCGACCAAAGCCCAACGACAACAGTATGATCGTTCTGCCACCCGTAAACGCCATATCCCGTGGATTCGAACTTATGTGGGCAGCCGGACTCTGGACGAGGCGGCTCATGCTTGGCTGTCCAGTCAGGCCATAAAAGCCGCCGAGTCCCGCGAGGTGTTGGCCGATATCATCAATATTCTTCTGGAAGAATTGGTACGTCACCGTTTCGAGATCCCCGGCTTCACGGTGTTATTGAGGCTCGCCAAGGATTCCCGGGCTATCGTCAATGACCGCTGTTACCGATCCATCGTCAGCGAACTCAACGACGAAACAAAGGCACTGGTCAATGACTTGCTGATATCACCACCAGGAATCGAGATCAGCGGCTGGCAACGTCTGAAGCGTGAGATTCGCAAGCCGACGAATAAAGAGATCCGGTCCTACCTGCAACACCTCAAGTGGCTGAAGGATATCGTCGAACAATTGCCGGGCGTCAAATCAATTCCCGTGACCAAGCGGCGACAGTTCGCCCACGAAGCACGAGCGTTGGATGTGGCCAAAATGGCTCGAATCCCTGCGCGTAAACGCTATGCCCTGGCGGTGATTCTGATCCGGCAACAGTATGCCCAATCGCTGGACGACACCGCTGAGCTCTTGATCAAGCTGATGAGGCAGCTGGAAAACACCGCCCAGCAAAATCTCCTGGCCTATCAAATGGAGCAGACCCAGCGCACCGATCGACTGGTGTCGCGCTTTAAAGACGTGTTGACTGCCATGGAGGCCGAGCCGAACCCGTGGCAATCGCTTCAAGCCGTTGTCGGAGACAAGCGCCAGGAGTGGCTGGACGAATGCGAGGAGCATCTGGCCTACGCGGGCAATAACTACCTGCCTTTCATGTTGCGACCGTTTCGAACCAAGCGAAGCCTGCTGTACAACTGCCTGGAAATACTCACGTTTCAAAGCACCTCCAGCGACTTGCTGTCGATTCAACTGATCGAGTTACTCCGGAACACCCGTTCATTGAAAGCCGAGACGCTGGATTTGCGGGTCCATGCGCCGGATCTGGTCGAAAGCATCCAACAGACCAAGTGGACGCTCGAAAAGTGGCGCCGTCTGATTTTCATCCGGCCGGACAGTCTGACGGTTCACCGCAAATATCTTGAATTGGCCGTTTTTAACCTGGTGAAGCAGGAGCTGAAGTCGGCCGATATTGCGGTCGTTCACGGGGATCGTTTCGATGACCATCGCGATCAACTGGTGAGTTGGTCGGTTTACGAGCAGGAAATTGACCAGTACGGGCTGGAAGTGGAGCTTCCCATCGAACCGAAGGCTCTCAGCCGCCATCTCAAGGATCAATTGACTCAGGTGAGCCGCTCGGTGGACTCCGCCTTCCCGGACAACACACACGCCGCGATTGAAGACGGTCGCATCGTAATCAAACGCAACCAGAAACAGGGGCTACCGACCAATTGGCAGGCGCTCGATGACGACATCACGCGTCGGCTTGGCACCCGCAGCATCGTCGACGTTCTGGTCGATGCGGAGCGCTGGCTTGGGTTACATCGGGAATTCGGGCCGCTGTCAGGCTATGAGGGGCGCGTGGAAAACCCCCGGTTGCGGTTCATCGCTACGCTTTTTTGCTACGGCTGCAATCTGGGTCCCTCCCAGACAGCCGACTCCATCAAGCAACTAAACCGTCGCCAGGTGGCCTGGCTCAATCTCAATCACGTCACTGAAGACAGGCTAGACCGCGCTATCGTCAAAGTCATCAACGCGTACAAGAAGTACGAACTGCCCGGATACTGGGGTACAGGTCGGCGGGCCGCCGCTGACGGCACCAAATGGAATCTTTACGAGCAAAACCTGCTCAGCGAATACCACATTCGCTATGGCGGCTACGGTGGCATCGGTTACTACCACGTCTCCGACACCTATATCGCACTGTTCAGCCATTTCATCCCCTGTGGCGTTCACGAGGCGGTGTACATCCTCGACGGACTGCTTGAGAACCAGAGCGATATCCAGCCGGATACCTTGCACGGTGATACGCAGGCCCAAAGCTATCCCGTTTTCGGGCTCGCGTATCTACTGGGGATCAAGCTGATGCCGCGTATCCGGAATATCAAGGATCTGAACTTCTACCGGCCCGACAGGCGATTCCGTTACGCGCATATCGAAGAACTGTTCAACGGCCATATAGACTGGGCACGAATTGAACGACACCTCCCGGATATGTTGCGTGTGGCCGTATCCATCAAGCTCGGTAAAATTACCGCATCCACGATCCTGAGACGGCTGGGAACCTACAGCCGCAAGAACAAGCTGTATTTCGCCTTCCGGGAGCTGGGCAAGGTTGTTCGGACCGGCTTCCTGTTGAATTACATCGACGATGTGGAATTGCGTCAGACCATTCACGCCGCAACCAATAAGAACGAGCAGTTTAACGGGTTTGCAAAATGGAGTTTTTTTGGTGGCGAGGGCATCATTGCGGCCAACCTCCGGCATGAACAGCAAAAGGTGGTGAAGTACAACCACCTGGTGGCGAATATGCTGATCTTACACAACGTCGAAGCCCTCAGCCGGGTGTTGCGCGATATGGCAGCGGAAGGGATCGCCATCACCGAAGATGTCCTGAAAACGCTCTCGCCGTACCGAACCCGTCATATCAATCGTTTTGGAGATTACACATTGGACTTTAGACGTCCGGTAGGGCAGCAGTTGTTTGATTTGAAACTTGCTGAGCTTACCTCTCAAAGAACGTCCGGTGATCAGGTGAACCCCAAATATGAGCCGAAATAGAAACGGCTAAACTATTAATTATTCATTGGGTTAGGGGCATTTTTAGACAATTTTTCACGTTTGTCTGCCAACCCTCTAATAGATCGAGGAACGGCTCAGCTTGAGCAGCTCACACTGGCGCGAAATGCTGACCTGGGGATGACCACGCTCGATCATCGTCAACCGCTGTTGACGGCTTACTGATCGAGCTTGCGCGACAAAAAATCGCGTTCTACCGTCAGTCGGCCGATCTCGCGATAAAGCTCGTCAGAACTGGGCTCGTTGGACTGCTTGCCAGACTTTTTCTTGCCTTCGAAGAGGTCCGGAGCATTCTCCAGCAGCTCACGCTTCCAAGTGCTGACCATGGTGGGGTGGATCTGGAAACGGGCAGCGATTTCGGATGTGGTCTGGTCACCCTTGAGGGCGGCCAGGGCGACTTTGGACTTGAACGATGCGCTGTATTGCTTGCGTTTCTTGCTCATGATTCTCCTCCTTGTGGAGATGATGAATCAGAGCTTAGGCACCTGTCCAAATTTCGGGGTCCACTTCATGGGCCAGAGCCCCCCATACGTGACGATCTAGAGAGGGCAGGGCAGCGATGTGAACGCTACACGGACAAATGGGCTGAAAATTGCAACTTGTCAGGTAAGCTAACTATCGGCTACTCCCGGGGAGTTCGGCCAGGAATAATTACTGAGCTCTAAACTTTATTCGTTTGCTGGACTAACTAACATATTTGTACCCAGCATCTTGCAATGCTTCCTTTAGTGACTTCTCGGGAGGTTCCTCGTAGATGAGCGTTGTTGACGGTGACACATGGCCGGCGATTTTCTGTGCGACTTTAACGGACTTCTTTTGTTCATGAATGATATTCGTCAATAAAGTCCTCCGGCCACTGTGGGAGCTGGCTCGCTCAATACCTGCCCATTGCCGCTGCATGAGAGCGAAGTGTTCCTGGAGAGTATTGGGTGAATACGGGCCTCCTTTTTGAGTCAGGAATAGAGGATCGGTCTTTTTCACTGAAGGTTGCGCTGCCAAGCGGATCGCAAGGTGATTTTCGATAGCTGTTCTCAGTGCAATGTCATCCATGGGAAGATCCCGCGATTTACCACGATGTTTTTTGACCTCAGGATAAAAATCCTCCGGTTTGATCTCGGCGCCGGCCTTGGCCATGGCTTCAATTCGCTGAACAAGCTGGTGGAAGTCGTGAACACTAAAACTGATCCGACGCCGCTGATACGTGGATTTGGACCGCTTCAACGCATCGGCACCCTTAGTGTAAGCCGCAGGCAACGCAAGGATTTCCTTAAGTTTGAAAGAGCGCTGACCAGAACTAGAACTTCCAGGGCCAAGCTCGGCGACGTCTTTGATCTGGAGTAGCGCGATCTCCTGAACTCGAAGTCCGAGTTTGAAGCTGATCTGAACCAGCGCTGTATTCTTTTCCGGGTAACGATGCTCTTTGATCTCACCTAAGAGGTGGGCGAACTGCTCGGGAGTGAGCACGCGTGCCTGGCCGGTTTTGCTCATCGGAGAAGCTCCTGGTAAGCCGCTAGAATGCGAGGAGAGGGTAAAGATAAAATCCGTAATAATGTTATTTTAACGGATTTATAGCATTTGGACAGGAAATGATTGCTGAGGGCAGCTATAACTGGCTGATACGCGCCTGACGAAAGAAAGCTTTCGTTGCCGTGTTGGTGATCCTCAAGTCCTTATCCCATGAAAGTTTTCGAGAGCTAGACCGTGCTCATCCTAAATACCTGGGAAGAGATCATCGCTTCCACGCAGGCTATTCCAATCCAGAGAAAGGTCCAGGGCGTTGGATCGCATTAACTCAATAAACCTACGTCTTAGACCTCATGTTCTTCTGCAATCCCAAGCCGTGTGTTTCATTCTCACGCACGTCGCAAACCATCAGCAGTGACTTAGAAGCTCGATCCTAACTTAGGCGGAAAAGGTCTGACGCATGCGCGATTTTGAGCCTCAAAAGCCGTTATTGACGTAAATCCAAAAAAGACCTAAGAAACAGGGCTATAGGCGAGTGGACGACGAATTTAGTACTTCCTGTGAAAATTTAGGACTTTCTGTGGCTATTCTTTAGCACTTGCTGTGGTCGTCCACTCTGATCAACCAACACAACTAAACGTCACACAATACTGCGCATAATGTATATTATGTTAAATCAGGTGCGGTGTATCTTTTTGCTCACGAGTTTTTGGTAATTACACTTTGCGGCGAAATGATTCCATTTAGAGGAAATCCTGGTAATCCCCTGTTCAAACTCAAGATTCGTTGTCTAATCACGGATTCCTCACACGGCTAGTAAATCTTTACGTCGTATCCCAACGCGCGGAGAGATTTGCTGGTTCGACCATTCCTTGGTGGAAACCAATCTGGCTGGGCCCACCCCGCCAGTTCTGCGAGTTGATTTATTCCTATGTGAGGGATTTTGAGAACTGGATTGTGTTGGGCTTCGAATAAACGGTTCGGCAAATCCTTCCGCGGTCCTCCGTATAGCACGTACCTGACAAGTTCCGTAAAGCTCTGCCCGCGCTCATTGCGTTGGGTGCTCAGCCAACTGGCGAAACGTTCTACTCGATCAGTCAGCTTTACTACTGTCCCGCTTGGCAAGCCCAGCATGGACGCCGGGAATTTAGATACGTGATCCTTCGTTGAGTGATTTGCCCAGATAATGGCAATTAGATCGTCCTCCTTAAGATTATTGACTATACTAGGATCTAGCAGTGACCTGATAATAGGCGCTCGGTCATACAGATTAACGTCCTCCTCTGAGGGAGCTTTCGGTTGGGCTTGCCACCAACTAAGTGCCCGTTTCAGTGCTGCCCTCGGATTAGCTCTGTTTTCCCAGTAATATTTTTCATAGGGATGGCCACCGCTGCCAGTGACCTTATTGTAGTAGTAGGCATGTAGAAACTGATCTGCCTGCCAAGATGGGGGTATGTCGGGACGTAGCCAATCTGGTTTATGGTTTTCCACTACTGATGCGATATCGCGTAAAACGGTTAACCCATTTTCCCATTCCTTTAAAAAATTTTGTTTTCGTTTTTCCACCGATTGTTTTTTATCGACGAAGGCCGGACCGTCCCATATTGGCTTTCGTCTTTTCGATTTAGCCATGTCGTCGAGACTTTTCAGCACCTTACGGCGTTCTTGATATAGTTCTCTTTGCTCGTTAACAATTTCCTGTGTTAGTGGAAATGCAGCCTCTAACGATTCAAGGTACTCGAAAAAATCAGCGACCTGCTGTAAACCGCCAGCATTTTCCAACTCTTCTTCGCTGAAAAAAATTCCGGCTTCTAGGTTCGTGACCCAAGCCCGGTCCGTCAGATTTGCTGAACCAATATAGACGCCATAACCCTTCCACCAAATTGTCTTTGCATGGTGAACATCAGGGATCATGTAACAGAAAATATTCTGGCTGGTGGAATTCAACAGTGTTTCGAGTAAGTTCGGGGAAACCGGTACCGTATGGTCGTACCGCATCCAAATATCCAACCTACGTTGATACTGACGGCAATTTTCAATCAGGGTTTCGGAGTCGCTTCCATAAGCAATTGCGGCTTTGACCCAGTCAACCTCATGGTTCGGGCCTGGCAGCTCACTTCTCAAATAATTATTGTTCGCATGGTTTGCGATGAGCTTCATTATGCTCTCCGAATATCTGAAGTTTAAGGCTCCGCTCAGACGGTTTCCACTAAAGAGACTTGTGTTCGCAAGCTGCCAACAGGCTTTTCGCGTAACGGATCGCTCGCCAGTACACGTGACGCTCGTTGACAATGAATAAGAATATAAAAAGAAAAATTGCCGAGACGGACAGCGCGCCTAAACCGGCCCAATTATGGAAAAGGCGCTGTGTAGTGAGAACTTCTGCTCCACCAACCAGGAAGGTAGTATTCACAGTCACTGCAACAACAGCTGACACCAACCCTAAATCCCGTAGTGCAAGAAGATTTCTAGCATAGCCGTAGGCAACGTTATCTGTGTAAATCATTGGGTACTTCTTTTTATCTCTGGTGTTCTCACGTAGAAAGTTGGTGGCGCTCTCATAACGAGCGTCAGCACAGCGAGGATCTGCTAATTCCTCCTGACGTGTTGGGAGCGACAGACCATTGATGCGTCCTTCCAGGTTTTGGTGATACCTCTGCTTAGAGTAATCGTCCAGTTTTGAATCGGAATGCCTTAATAGCAATGTAGTTGGTGCCCCGCCCCACTTCGAGAATAAGCGAGTTTGCATTCTGTTCCCTCGGTTTGAAACCCAATTTGAAAGAAAGCCAATAACACCAAATGCAAGCAAAAAGGCCATTATTGCCCCACCAAATTCCTGAACCTCGGGCCACCAAGCCAAGGTAGTCAACGCGATAGGCAATACAACAAAGAAACTGGGCTTAATTCTGGCGCTAATTACGTAGTGGTCGAAATACTTTGCCAACGTCTCCATATCAGGTCTCCTCCTCGAAATCCCAGTGATATGGTTCAGGGCTGAGTGATGACCAACCTTCACGACCAGGCGAACCTGAGTGATGGCATATACCCATGCCTCTCGTCGCAAGCACCTTCGCTCCACGATGAGTAAACGCATTCAGCACTGATTTTCGTGGGTGTTTCGGTTCTCCATTTTTCGCCGTTGAGGCACGTCGTCTGTCAAGGTAGTTGGCACCTGATTCAGTTGGGCTCTAATGAGCCACGCATTGTTCTTTAACAGTTTGCTCTTCTGGTAATGGATTCAACCACACAGCTCCGATCGGCTCACAGTTCCGGATGCTGGTTGACCAGCGGCCAGGGTTCTTTTCTCTGGCCTTTAGCAAGGTGATCTTTCGGCGTGCCAGTATGTCAGCGTCTTTGCCTGCATGGCGGTCTGCCGGTGTCACATAGCGGATAGCGCTGTGACGGTGTTCTTCGTTATACCAGCCGATGAACTTCCTTACCCAGTCACGTGCCAGCTCCAGGTTCTCAAAGCCTTCAGGCGGGTATCCCGGACGCTGCTTGGTGGTGCCGAACAGCGATTCGATATAGGCGTTGTCGTTAGACACACGCGGCCGGCTGTAGGACGGCGTGACACCCAGTTTCTCGAACGTCGCCGGTAACGTGCCACCTTTCATGGCACTGCCATTGTCCGAATGCACCACCGGTGGGTTGTTGATACAGCCTTCACGGAGCAGCGCTTTGCGCAGCACGATTTCACTATTGGCGGCGCTTTCTGCATCGAAGACTTCGGCACCCACGATCTTGCGGCTGTAGACGTCGAGCATGAAGTACAGATAAAAGAATTGACCCCGAACCATAGACTTTAAGTAAGTCACGTCCCAGCACCAGACCTGATTCGGTCTGGTCGCCTCGTGCCGGCGTGGCGGGCCCACTCGTCCGGATGATCGTGTGCCCCGGCGATGGTTCTCATTGTGTTCGGTCAGAACGCGATAAAATGACGATTCTGAGGCGATGTACCAGCCATGGTCATCCAGCAACAGCGGCACGACCTGAGACGGTGGCAGACTGGCGTAATCGGACTGGTGGCAAACGGCCAGGATCATGGCTTTCTCCATTGCGGTCAGTGCATGAGGCGGTGTGTGTTTTGGTGCGCTTGGCCGGCCATCCTCATCACCGGCTTTCCAGCGGCGATAGGTGTTGGTGCCAATGCCCAGCTCGGCACAAGCGCTTTTCAGGCGCGCGCCATCCACACGGGCCTCATCAACCAGCTCTAAGGCATGCTGGCGATCTCGGGTGCTGGTCAGTCGTCCTCGTCCCCCCAGATCGCCTGGGCCTTTTTTCGCAGGGCCAACAGCGCGGCTGTTTCAGCCAGGGCGGCGTCTTTACGCTTCAGTTCGCGTTCAAGTTGCCGGGTGCGTTTTTTCTCCTGCTTGACCGCTTCACGAGAGCGTTTTTCGACCTTTTCATCGCGATCATTGGCGATTTCACAACTCTGGCGCCAGCGTCGAATCTGCTCGGGATAAACGCCCCGTTTGCGACAATACTCATTCAACTCGGACTCGCTCAGTGCGGCGGTCTCAAGCACGGCATTGAACTTATCGCGAGAACTCCAACCTTCCGGATCTGAACCGTGATCTGGCAGTAACTGTCCATTTTTCCGAGCTTCGTTTCGCCAGTTGTAAAGAGTGGCATCGGAAATACCTTCTTCCTCTGCCACTACGGCAACTGGCCGGTTATTAGGTGGCAGTAACTTTTTAAGAATGGCTTCGCGACGCTCCGGTGAATATTTCATGAAAACCTCTGTCTCTCGCCCCACTTTATTGAGAGAGTCTAACATCGGGTGGGGTTCCAACTACCTTGACAGAGGGGGGGCAATAGCTGTAATGGGCCGCCTTTCGCCCTCTTGGACCGGAGATCCAATTAGCCGATTTAATACAGTAGGACCAACATTTCGACGGCTTCCATGATGCGGAACTTGGATAAAGCTAAGTGAAGCGGAATCTATGCACGCATCGATCTCGTCTGCTGCATGATGAAGCGCATCAATACCAGAATCGCCTGTAAACACTAATCGCTTACCATCGACCACTATCTGCGTGATGACACTTGTGTTGTTCTTGGGGGATGTGACTCCATTATCATCAATGTGGTCGTTTCCCCATACGGCAAATAGGCGCTTCATCATGGCTCCCGCTTTTCTTAGGAGCCCTTCTGGCATCGAATCATTAGCTTTTGCTGGCATTCCATCGAATTCTGGAATCAGTGATTCATAGTATTCCAAGGTTGGACCGAGAACTTTGACTGCCCTACTGCTATGGGTCAATCCGGTAAAGGGCTCTCTGATGGGGATCCCTCTTGATTTCGCCAATTCAAAAAGAAGGTGAGCCCTATTGAGAGATTCCCTGAGGCGTTCGCCAAGGCTGTTGTCGGTGAAACGACCATCTTGGAATTTACTAGCTAGGCCAGAGTTGTGCTCCCAGGGGAGATGTAACCACAACTCTCCAACTTCAAGTTCTTCCAGCACCTCGGCCAACCCATTGATATGGTCTTGGTCTGGATGAGTGCTGATGACGAGGTCAACTTTTGTGGTTTTGTAGTGGCTTTTGATGTGCTCTACGACTTTTGTGCCGTCTTGGGTAAAACCGCCATCAATGACGATCACCACTTGGTCCGCACGTGTCCCATGAAGATTACCAAATCTCATGGCGATTGCATCGCCACTCTTTGTTTCTGAATTTGTACCGAGAAAATCTACTTCATATCCCATTGGTCTACTCCTATATGTTTATCACTCCATTTGAGCGTTATCCATACAGGTACAATGGTTATGCCAAGTTGATAAAATTTTTATCAGATTGTTTTTAATGGCTTTTTCGGGGCATGAAAACGAAGTCGGTACTTTGCAATAGTAAGCAAAATCACAAAATGATAATAGGTCTTACGGATCGAGTTCGTTGACCCTGCCCTGGGAGTCTACTTCAAGAACGGGCGTTACAAGCTGGTATACTGTTGCATTCAAATCGTATTCATTCCAACGTTCGGCATGGTGCTCTTGATTGAGAAGGTAAATGTCCGTGGATTGCTTGGCCTCCTCTTCGATATCAAGCCCGCCCTCATAATACAGTCCTGCATTTTCAGACAGGATGTAGCGACGGTGGAGGCGCTCACCGCCCTCCACCTGTTTCCATCTGATGATTCGGATCTGACCGCCGTCTGGAATGACATCACCCAAATCTTTAAGCCGACGCTTTAGCTCATGCGTAGCCGGGGAATCTTCACGTTCGTAGATATGATATTCACAATCAACCTTTGTCGGGTCAGGAATGCATGAAAGCATCGCAGCCAGACCGTTCCGCCACTTTGGACGCCCAGGATTAAAATAGGGGTCGGCAAATCGAAGCTTTCGACAATTCTGTAGAACTGGCGCAGCGGCTGACGCAAGTTGATACGCTGTTCGATCCACTTTGCCTGTAGTTTTGGCTGAGAACAGTGGTTCGCGAGGATCGCACGTATCAGCATTAATGAGCCCGAGCTTGGAATCATCGCGATCACAAATTATCGCAGCGAAAGGCTTTTGGGAGTGAGCTGTAATCGCGTTAGACAGCCATGTATTTCCAGGCTCGGGGTATATGCGGTTGGATGCAACGAGTGTTAGCCAATCCTTTCCTAGACTACTTAGATATTCGACCACTCTTTCCTTTTTTAAACCATCTGGCAGTTCATCCGCCGCCTCAATGGCACGTCTCTTCCAGTCCTTTGGAAACCTCGATATCAGGCGTCCCTTATCTGCTCCGAATTGGCTGATAAAAAAACGGCAAGTTTCAAAGCTGGATGCGATAACATTTGGATCTACAGCAAATTCTTTGAACACTAAAAAAGCTCCCTTTTTCTCTCCGGAAAGAAACCGTGAGGCCAACGGTCCAAAAACTCGCCGTCTTCAGTTAGGCGAAGAGGAACAATATCGGTAGCGTCGCCCAAAGGGTTGACGTAATAGACGGCTATGTCATCCGGGCAGATTCCGTTCACCCCCGGGGGTAGCTCATCATTGGCTGTTTCGAAGAGACGCCGAAGAAAACGCAGCATCATATATTCGCTGTGAGTTTCGAGGATAAAGACTGTGTCTCGAGCTATACCCTCTTCTTTGATGGCATGAATGAACAGTTCACCGAGTTCTACCTGGAATTTGGGATGAACATGAAGCTCCGGTTGCTCAATTGCAACGATGTTCTTGTTATGTCCAAGAGCAGCAACGAGCACGGGTAGAACCTGTGAAATTCCGGTTCCTAAATCCTCAGGATGAAGTTCTATGTTTGTTCGAAGATCTTTCAGAGTAATTTGACGCTTTGTGGGTGTACTCTTCAGTTCCTTACTCAGCCATTCAGGATCCTGAAGAAGTTCGCTATCACTTTGTAGAGCTACCATTAGAGGTGAATCGACATACAGAGGTTTGTACTCCCCAAAGCGAATCTCGTATCCGGCATCAAGCCTTTTATCATCAGCAAGCCAAGCGTTTATTTTATCAACAAGCTGGTCGCCCTCGTTGTAAAGTTGGTCCCATGCTCCAAGACCTGAAGACCACCGGTCCAGGCCTGGGGAAAGTTCTGGAATATAATGGCGTCCGGGAATTTCGCGCAAGGGTCCCAAGTAAAGAAACTCTCGGAGGCAGTCTCGACTTAGCTCCCCTGCGCCAACTATGACCCGCGATATATAATGCGTAAACTGGCTGAACACATCAGAGTCAACGTCCTCAACTGCATCTCCTGGGGCACTCAATGGTAAGAGTGTGTCGAATTCGGGCAAGGCTCCGAAAGATGAGACAATCTGTAGTGGTGTTACGTTCTCCACGCCTGAGATGGAGGAAGCCTGAACTGTTAGTTCATCAACAAGAGATTGAAGCACATTACCGACAGTTTCCGCCTCCGGATCCTCTTCCCTTGGCACAGCAAACATAGAGTGTTCAAAATTAAGAGACTTTAGATTAGTTTGTTTTTGATCAGCTGAAGTGGCTAGCGTAGCAAAATGTTCTCCATTAAACCCTACACTATAGAACGACACATAAGCATGATTGAGTTGTCTACTCCAGCTCACTCCTAATTTCACATCAAGGGACTGAACTTCCGAGAGGTCCGGAATTTTTTGCGTACCTAGTAGCTCGCCCAGCCGGACGTGTTCATCCTCCTCAGCGCTTCCGAAAATATCGTGATAGCTGGGCAAAAGCGAGTTTTCCAAAAATAGACATATACCAATTTCTATTGTGGTATCAGGGTCGTGTAGATGGACCAAATTTCGGAACCCACCCAGATTGAGCTTTCCACCTATTCGGGTAGTTCCAGGATCACAGTTATTTCTCTCCAGAATTTCTGATAGATAATGAAGAGCTTGAACGATGGTACTCTTTCCGGCGCTGTTCGGTCCGTACAAAAGCGTAATAGGTTTGAACTGTATTAGCTGCTCTGTCGAGCCAATGGCTTTGAAGTTACTCAAATATAGAGAGCTGAGCCGCATGGACCACCCCTTGGTTTATAAGAGACCGGAAAAAGCTTTTTGACTTAATCCATTGAATAGATCTAAAGCATCTTCGGTAAAAGATTGCATTTCCGAAGTCAATTTTTCCAAGCGGGACAAAGTCAAACAGATTTTCTTTTGCGCCTCTACAGGCGGGAGAGGAACATCGAAGTTATTTAGTAACTTCAAGTTAACTCCAGTTTGACCGGCTGTCCGTTCCGATGCAGCAATAACACGGTTCTGGTAAGCGGGCAGCCGTAGAAGATGAAAGATGAAATCTTTTGTAATACCACCTTTTGGTATAGCTTTCATGAGTGCAACATTGTAAGAGCCGCTCAACCCCCTCAAAATTTGAAAGACTGGCGGCCCGTACCTCGCGATCATCACGTCGTCAACATCAAACTGTCTTTTTGCCAATTCCGCAGGGATATACGTTGGATAGCGATCAGACTTAAAGTCCCGAATCTGAATAAGCCTTACATATCCATCTCTAGGTTCGTTAACAAATGTCGATTTTGGAGGCTGGCTGCCACCTTTAAAATCTATCACGTCGCCCATCCTTTGGACGTCCCATCCTTTGGGGTTCGTGACGGGGTCACCATACATATCTAAAAAAGCAGCGCACAAGAGTTGATCGGCCAATTGCATTGCCTGTAGGCGATTGCGACGCAAACTGTAGGCTTTATCAAGAGTGGCAGCGATGCGTTTTTGTTCATCAAAAGATGGAAGCGGAATGCGGGATTTCTTTATGATTTTATCTGAAACGGCTGGGTAGTTGGCACCTGTTGCCTGCTTAACCATCTTTTCAACAAAGGCGGGCGTTTGTACCCAGTGGAACAAATACTGAGAGTCTAAACTTGTATTGTTAGGCCTTAGTACGCAATACCCCGTTGATGCTGTCGCACCGTCCATTTCTTCATTAATCACGGCAACTCCATTAAGGTTAGGCCTAACTGTCGAAACAAGCACGTCACCCTTACGAACAATATATCGCGCCCTGCTAGGCGCATCTTGACCTTGAAGTCTAGGTACGGAATCAGGAATAACCTGCTTCATTTCTTTGTCAACCGAGCTTAAATCGATATATTGAAAAGCATCGCTACCGATCGATTTTGGATTCCAAGACTCCACTTTGTCGACATGGTCAATAATTGGTGCCGTAATATACTGCATTACAGCAGACCCTCCAGTTCGTCCATTTCCTTTAGAATTTTAGCCTCTAGGTCTCGCAACCTCGCGAGGATTTCCTTTGGCGGGTCATACGCTTCCTCTTGATAGACCAATTCTTTGTAGGGGTTAATTGAAAGATCATAACTATTTTCTGCTATATCCTCTTTGCTGACCCAGAAACATGCTGATGTCCTGTCATTCTTATCGGTAGAAGCAATTTCTTTGTCGCGTGTTTTCCAAGCTTCCAGCACCTTTGGAAGATCACCTGCAAAATCATCTCCATAGAGTCGCTCGCGCTTATCATCGAGCGAAAATCCATCATCTTGCAGGTCGTAGAACCAAACATAGTCCGAATTCCCGCCCTTAGTAAAAACAAGAATCGCCGTGGCTACACCGGCATACGGCCGAAACACCCCACTCGGAAGATTGATAACTGCCTCAAGTTGGTTTTTCTCGATGAGCAGCTCACGCAAAGCCTTGTGAGCAGTGGAGGACCCGAAGAGTACGCCCTGAGGAACGATAGTTGCCGACCGGCCTCCAGTTTTCAGCATCCGAAGAATCTGCGCGATAAAGAGAAGCTCTGTCTTTTTGGTTTTCACCATTCGCAAGATGGGGGGGTTGATGGTGTCTTCGTCGAGGCTACCCTTGAACGGTGGGTTGGCCAGAACGATATCAAAGCTATCGCGCTCAGCCTTAGGAAATTTTTCGGCAAAGCTCTGCGCCAGCGTGTCCTGATAATGGATATCAGGATCTTCAGCTCCATGCATATGGAGGTTCATAGCCGCGATGCGGAGCATCGTGGCGTCGAAGTCGAAGCCGTGGAACATCTTTCCTTTGATGTGGGCCCACTGATCCTGGTCGAGGAGATCGCCCGTGTAGATCGGTTGGTCTTCGGTCTTACCATTCTCCAACGTCACAGGCTCATATATGACCCCTTCCGGGGACGTGTAAGTTTCCAGCAGATGCTCTAAGACAGCGACGAGAAAGCCGGCTGTACCACAGGCTGGATCCGAAACAACCTCATCGGGCTTGGGATCCAACATCCGAACCATCAGTTTGATGATGTGCCTTGGGGTTCGGAACTGACCGTTAATGCCCGCTGTCGTAAGCTTGCTCAGAAGGTATTCGTATAGATCTCCTTTGGTATCGCCCGCCTCCAGCGGCAACTTGTCAATCATCCTAACTGCTTTCTGAAGTAAGCTAGGTTTATCGATAGCCAGGCGAGCATCTTTCATGTAGTCGCCAAAGCGCGTGTCGCTGTTGTGCTCACGGATGTGTTTGAAGACTTCGTCGCGCACCAAGATATGAAGGCGTTCAGCATCTTCTATGTGAATAAAGTCTGACCACCTTATGTGCTGCTGATCCTCATTAAAACGACGGCGGAAAGTCTGGCCAGTGCGTTTGCTACGCTTTTCATCACGGGTTTCGTTGATATCGAGCAGGCGGCAAAACATAAGGAACGTGATCTGTTCTACCACTGTAAGCGGGTTGGCAATACCACCTTGCCAAAATTCCTGCCAGAGCTTGTCGATTTGGTTCTTCAGTTCGCCGGTGATCATAGGTTTTGAATGTTTCCTGAATGACTGTAGTTAAAGCGTGATGATTGCTTTGGGTCGGCGGTGTTTCTGAGAAACAACCCGCAATAGGGTGTTAATGTACTATCTCTAAGCCGCCCTTCCCTTCAGTGTCCATAGTTCTAGGTAGATTGGGTGGCCGGCCGTTCTCCGAAACTCTGCACAATTGCCAAAAGCTGCTCAATTTGTTGCTCACTTTCAAACACTTCGTCCAAGTCGCCGACAGCAGCAAAAGGCATCTCATATAGATTCTTGACCTCAAGGGCACCGCTTTGAGCAATTTGGCGTTTGAGCATACCCAAGAACTGCACTTGCTTGGACGTGAGTGAAGGATACGACTGGATAAATGCAGCAAATCGGGCGTTCACCGCCTCAGCGTCCATGCCCACGATGCTACGCAGAATCTGATCCAGTGGCGCAGCAGACCCATAAAAGCTCTGCAAAGTGTGCAGGTCGACGTCTGGATGGCGAGTGTGCACAAGAGCGTTAAGATTATCCAGTTCCTGCTCGCTGACTCCCTCACCTTGGCGGATTTTTTTCAAAGTCGAGTCAGAGTCGAACAGGTCAAGAAGAGCCTGTTCAACTTTCGAACGGTACGCTCTCATGTCGACTGAACTGAGGTAAGTGCTCTGCTGCTCTCGCACCTCTCCGCTGTCAGCAAGGTCAATTACTGGAGGCTCATAGCTCGGCGGCGTGCCTTTATCTCTATGCCTGACAATGTCACGCAACGCCACACGCATCGTCTCGATTTCCTCTAATGAGGCATCGTTCCAGAATTGAGGCTCACGAGCCTTCTTGATGTCTTTAGCTTTTGCTTTGACCTGGTTGAGGTTCATCTGCAAGCTGGAAAGTAAGTTTAGAACATCGCCCTTCAGATCCTCATAACGCGCACTGTTCTTCAGTTTCTCATACTGAAGTTGAGTCAGTAGCAAGTCCCATTGGTAAGCATCCGCGTGGCCGCGAATATCAACCCACTGCATGAGAGGCGCTATTTCGGTCTCAAGCAGGTTAATGGTTGTGGGAGCAAACTGGCGAATGACATCCAGTTCGCCGAGCTGGCGCTTCAGTTTCCATTTATCCCGTACGGCGATAGTCTTTTCATTAAGACCGTTGATGGCCTTGGCCAGCCACTGAGCCAGAGTATCGAAATGATCCACTTCCGCCTTGTTGAGAGATTCGTTCGCCAAGGCTAGCCTGGCTTCGAAAAGGCGCTGCATGAGCGGTTTACTCTGGCTAACCGTTACTTCGCGCTGTTTCATACCGTGATATTCAACCACTCCCCAGTGATCAAATATCTGGAATCGTCTTTTGTCTTTGCCTGGACCGAACAAGTCTTTGCAGAGGCGAGTGCCTCGCCCAACCATTTGCCAGAACTTGATCGGTGACTTCACCGGACGAGCAAATACCAGATTGACAACTTCAGGGACGTCGATGCCGGTATCGAGCATATCCACTGAGATGGCAATTGTGAGCTGATCGTTGGTGCCATCCCCTTTGAAGTCGTCGATGAGCGACTCGGCTCGGGGGTCGTAGTTGTCGATCACCTGGCAGAACTTTCCGGCATATTGCGGATACATCTCGTTGAACAGCTCTTCCAGTAGCTTTGCATGACGGTGGTTACGGGCAAATACAATGGTCTTGCCAAGGGTTTGTCCATCTGCCTGACGAATACCCTCATCCATGAGGTTCTGGAGAATTTTTCGGTTGGTGTCCTTGTTATAGATGGCGCGGTCGATCTCTCCACTCTCAAAATCAAGCGTGTTGGGATCGATACCATCCTCTTCCAACTGCGCCAATTCCTCAGCGCTCAACGCATGGCCTTTGATTCCTTCGCGCAGAAACTTGGTGGTGTGCTTGACCACTTCGTAAGGGACCAGATATTCCTCCTCCACGGCACGATCTAACGAGTAGTTAGCGGTTGGATCCTTGAAATCACAGCCAAATAAACGACAAGTTGAACGACTGACCATCTCGACCGGTGTTGCCGTCAGGCCAAGTTGCAACGCATCGAAGTAGCGGAAGAGGTCTCCGTAGACGTTATAGATACTTCGATGGGATTCATCGGCAATGATGAGATCAAAAAAACCAGGGTCAAAGCTTTGGTAGACTTTATCCATTGCCGGATAGGTAGCGAGAAAGATGCTATTCATGTCATCGTTAACGCTCTTAGAGGTCAAAATGGACACTGGCGCAGATAGAAATTCACTGAAGGCATTTTTTGCTTGTTTACGAAGTTCGCGACGGTCACAGAGGAACAGTACGCGCTTCACCCAACCGGCACGCATGGTGACGTCGCTGATGGCAATTGCTAAACGGGTTTTGCCGGTTCCTGTGGCTTGTACGACCAAGGCCTTCCGCTGTTTATCCTCATAGCGTTCGCATACGCGCTTCAAAGCTTCATGCTGGTACAGGCGCTCACCAAGAATCTCCGGACGAGGTGAAACACTATTCAGCGCCTTGCGTTCACGCCTCTGACGAACTAAATATTGCAAACTGGTTTTCGAGTAAAAGCCGTAAAGGCGGCGCGGCGGGTAACCTTGTGAAAGATGATCATCCCATATCCAAATATCATGACCATTGGTGTAAAAAATAACCGGGCGCTGCCCATGCATCTTTTCGAGGCCATCTGCATAATGCCGTGCCTGGTGTCGGCCCTTTTCTGCATCCACTGCGGTCTTTTTCGCTTCGACAACAGCCAATGGCTTTCCATTGTCATCCCACAAAACATAATCAGCAGAACCTTCTCCCGACTTGGTGGGCTGATGAAGGACTTTTTCTTCCTGCGTGACAGATTCGGTATCGCCACCGTTAGCGCCTACGTACCAACCATGCTCGGCCAATTGCATGTCGATAAGACGCTTACGGGTTGTCGCTTCGTCGAAAAGAAGTTCGTTGGCGGCGCGTTCGGCCTTGAGATGGACTACTTCTAACTCTTCCGCAGTCTTCTCCAACTGCGAAGCTCGCTGTCTTTCAGCTTCCAGCTCCGCAAGAAGTGATTGCATCCGGGCTTCTTGCTTTGCGTATTGTTCAAGTAGAGCTTTACGCTCCTTTTTGAACTCGCCCTTCGCTGATTTCGAAGGGGTCGGTTGAACAAAGTCATCGGCTGGCTGTTTACCCACTTGCCCGTAGGTTATCAATAGCCAACGCCCCAAGTCCCATGCCTCACGCAGCAGCCACAAAGCACTGTTCACAGAGGCTCTATCCCCATGAGCTGCCTTGTTGCCATGCATTCGAAGGGCATGCAATTTGTCGATGACTACTTTTGGAGTCACTGCCTCAAGGGCATCGTTGTTCAAAAGCTCCATAAAGCCAGACATAGGGGGACGTGGAAGCGAAAGTTCCTGATAAATGATTGCAACGGTCCGCTCTCCGAATGTTCGTAGCTTAACCAGCGCACTCTCAGGGTCGCCGTGAGCGTATTGCTCCGCGAATCCTCCAAGGGATGCTAATTCAGGCCATTGCTCTCGAAGAAATTCGAAATTTTGTGATTGCATAATTTCGTCCATGCCCAACTTACCGCACGCAGTGTGCCAGGTTTTTATAGGATCCCCAGTTTTTCCATTTTATTCGTCAGTACCTGCTGACTTTTCAAACCCAGTAGCTTCGCAGCCTTGGTTTTATTACCGCCGGTTTGTTTCAGTGCTAGTGGAATGTAGTGTCTCTCAACCTCTTCACATATCACATTAATATCAATGGGTTGAGTGATGGTGTCCGCCAGAAGCTCACGACTTGATGTTGGCAGTGCAAGGATGGCCTCTTCAAAGGATGCTGGTTCGATAAGAGGACCATCGGTCCAGACTGCCGCTCGCAGTAAAGTCGACCGTAACTCTCGGATATTACCCGGCCAACTGTGAGATGCGATAATTTCTCTTACCGAATGATGAATATTTTTACGTTGGTAGCCGCTTTGGTCCGCCAGCTCATCGTTGACCTGCTCCATTAAAAAGTCAACGAGGCCGTCTAAGTCTTCTGGACGAGACCTCAGTGCTGGTAGTTTGATGACGCCGACCGCCAACCGGTAAAACAAATCCTCACGAAAGGATCCCTCGGAAACCCGCTGCATTAAATCCCGATGAGTGGCCGCAATGATCCGAAAGTCGCTCCTCTGGGACTCTGCCCCTCCCACAGGAGTGTAGGTCTTCTCTTGCAGTGCCCTAAGAAGCTTTACTTGAAGGTCTAGGGAGAGTTCACCGATCTCATCAAGAAACAGGGTCCCACGGTCGGCTTGGGCGAAAAAGCCAGAATGGTCACGATGCGCCCCAGTAAACGCCCCTTTCCTATGGCCAAAGAGCAATGACTCAGCCAACTCTCGGGGCAATGCCCCACAGTTTACCGCCACAAACGCGCCGTTAGAGCGGGTACTGCCCTGGTGAATTGCTTTTGCGAATACCTCCTTACCGGTGCCCGTCTCGCCTAAGAGCAACACGGGCACGTCTCGAATGGCCATCTTTTTCGCTTTTCTTAAAGCCTCCCCAAGTCCACCCTCTGTGACGATGCCTTCGAAGGCGTTGTGCATCTCGCCTTCTTCCAGATTGAGCCGCATGAGTCGATTGTCGGATCTTTCAATCGCCTCATTGGTGAATCTAGCGTCTATATCAAATGGAAGCTCGACAGAGTTGACATGCTGTTTACCAGAGCCCTTCTCATACCAAGATTCGATACAGACCGAGGGAAACCTGGTTTTGACCAGCAGTATCCAAACCGCTGTCATTGCAGGTGTGCCCGGGCTCAGGTGGACCGTGCGTTGAAACTCGGGGAAATCCTTATCCACGGAGATCAGGGCTTTTTCAGCGATGGGGTAAATTTCCTGATAAGCCGATGGGGAAGATAACGAAACCGGCCTGTATGAGATCAGAGAGTCAGGTGGCAGCTTTTCTGAGAGCCAGTCACGATAAGGACGGACAACTTCCTCAGAATAATTGTATAGAAAGTGGAATGCCTTAAACGGACGACCCGCCGCATTGGCATCCTGAATGGCAGCATACACTGGACCAGGGCTCTCGCCCTCAACGGCAGCTAAGTCGTGGCTTCCTATCCATGTAATCAGAATTCGTTCCATTGTCCGCAGTCTTTTAGGTGTCGTTGATGAGCATCGGCCTGGCGATAGGCTCGAAAGATTATCCCGGCAAGCTAATCGTCATACGCTGAGGCTATGCCATAAGGTAAGACTCTAATTCTAGGCTATATTTTTAATCCCAAGTGTAGCCCACTCCATTGTGCCTGTTTTGGAGCTTTTGCGCAGTAATGCTATGAAATCGTTAGAGAGACGCAGAATATGGAATATTCAGACGTGAGTCGCGAAGAATTGTATGACCAAGTTTGGCAAGCTCCAATGACAAAAGTTGCTCAACAATATGGAGTTTCCTCCAGCTATTTAGCTCGCGTCTGCACTCAGCTCAATGTTCCAAGACCCGAACGTGGGCACTGGAGTAAATTAGCAGCGGGCCACAAAGTCTCCGTGCCCACTCTTCCCAGTGCCACGCCAGATCATGATTTGATCTGGTGCCGATCCGGCGCAATGGACCCTACCAAGAATGTTGTTGAGCCAAAACCACTCAAATCCTGTAAGCGACGGGCCAGTCGAAAGAAAAGCATGCCCGGCAATTCAATACATCCACTGATTCGAGGCGCTCGGGACATGTTTCTCAAGGGGCGTGAGACGGGGAACGGATATCTCAAACCTTACAAGTGGAACCTCGTTGATATCATAACCTCTTCTCAGCAGCTCGATAACGCGCTGAAAATCGTGAACACGGTGTTTTTAGAGTTTGAAAGGCGAGGTTGGGAGGCCAGGCTCGAAGCCTCGAATAAACAGTTTCACAGACCTCAGGTTGATGATCGGCCTCAAGGCGGTAAAGATCGTTATGACGTGAACCATTGGTCACCAGGGCGCTCTACCCTCGTCTACCTCGGATCCGTTGCTATCTGTCAATGGCCATTTATTTTGACCCACCTTTGGCCAATAAAATTGACCCACCTTTCATAGTCTAGCCTGTCGTTTTCTGCTTCAGCCGATAGCTTTCTCCTCCCAGCATAAAGATGTGTGAATGGTGGATGACCCGATCAATGATCGGCACCGCCACGTTGTCGTCGTGGAAGAACTCGCCCCAACTGGTGAAGTCCTTGTTGGTGGTGAGGATGATGGACCGGTATTCGTACAGGCTGTTGATCAGCTGGAACAGGTTGTACCGGGCCTGCCGCGTCATGGGCAGGTAACCCAGTTCATCGATGACCAGCAGGTCGTACTTGGCCAGTTGGCTGACCCGCTTTTTCAGCTCACCCTTCATCTCGGCCAGCTCTAGTTCTTCCACCAGATCGAGAGCGTTGCGGAACAGCACCCGGTAGCCGGCCTCCACAGCTTTGTGGCCAATGCCGATGGCCAGGTGGGTCTTGCCTACACCGGGCGGACCGATGAACACCAGGTTGTTTCGCTCGTCGATGAACTGGAAGTCCAGCAAGGCATTGACCTGGCGTTTGGTAATGGTGGTCTGGTGCCGGTAGTCGAAGCCCTCCAGGCGCTTCTCCGCTGGGAACGCAGCCATTTTCCGGTTCCGGCGGATGCGTTTGTCCTGGCGCTGGGTCAGTTCGTGCTCGGCAAGCCGGTCCGCGAAGCTGAGATAGGACATCTCGTTGGCTTCAGCCTCGGCCAGCAGGTTGGTCAGTTCGTCGGCGGCCGCGCTCAGGCGCAGGCTGCGGTAACGGGCCACGGTCTGTTCAAGCTGGCTCATGGGTCACCCCCTGGCCACTGGAGCGGCCAATATGGCGGTAAGCGCTCAGATCCAGTGTTTCTTTTGGTTCCGATAGCGGTTCCGGCTGTCGCTCCCGGAGAACGGCGGCCTGGGCTGCTTCCAGATAACTTTGCAGCCGTGTCGCGGTCATGCCGGGACGCTCTGCCAGCGTCGTAATTAATGCCGGATCCACGGGCGCATGGCGCTTGAGCAGGTCACGGGCAGCCACCAGCTGGTCCTTGTAGATCTTGGGCTCGGAACGCTTGAGCTGTTGGCACAACCGTGGCCCGATGTCACTGCCGATCAGGTCGTTGATCTTACCCTCAAGGGTGGCCACCCGCTGGGCATGATCCCGGTAGTGGTGGGTGTTCTTGATTACCTTGCCTTTATCGGCACACAGAGCATGGCTGGCAATGACTTCCCCTGTGTTCAGGTCGCTGATGTGGAGTTGGCCGCCGGACTCCAGAACGCCCACCCGGGCCTGCTGCCAGGCCATGGGCACAGAGTACTTGTTGGCCTTCCAGGCGATCAGGCCGGTCTTGTCGGCTCGACGTGTCTCGTGGGCCACAGATTGCACGCAAGCTGGTGACAGGTAAGCCTCCAGGTGTTCTCGCTCATCCCGTTCGAAGCGTTCCCGGGGTGGTTCTCCGGTGGTGCCGTGGATGCGGACATTGGCTACGCTCTCAAGCCAGTCCTGCACGTGCTGGCGCACGTGCTCCTGGTCCCGGAAGACTTCACCGTAGAGGCAATCCTGCTTGACGTACTTCACGCCAGCTTCCACCTTGCCCTTGCTCTCCGGGTCATAGCCTTCGCAGGCATGGATCCGGAACCCGGCCGTGGTGGCATACTCATGGAACCGTTGGTTTAGCGTCAGTTCCCGGTACTGCTCGTTGATCACCACCAGCTTGGTCTGATCGTAGACGCACTCCTCTGGCAGGCCACCGAAGTAACGCAGGGCTTCGTCATGGAGCTGGATAAACGTCTGGGTATCCAGCGGGCGGAAGGCCAGACCCACGTACATCAGCCGTGAGAAGGACAGCACGAACACCACGAAGTGGAGAATCCGCTCTTCGCCACCGATCAGCACGCCGCGCAACTCACCCGGATCCACCTGACACTGAACACCCGGCACATCGTCCAGAATGGGTTCGTAGTAGCGCATCTGGGCCGAGGCCACTTCCTCCTTAAGCACCCGCACATAGCGTCGGATGGTGCGATCCGAGGCCGACAACTCGCCAACCCTCTCTTGCAGCTTGCGGGCAATCTTGACGGCGCTGAGCTTGGGAAACTGCTGGAGCAAATGCACCAGATAATCCCGGTGATCATCGAGTCGCTTGCTCCGCGAGGGGTCTGCAAACCGTTCTGAAATCGCATCCACCTCCATCCGCAGGTACTTGCGAACGGTATTGCGGGACAACCCCAGTTCCTGACTGATGGCGCGGATCGACAGCCCTTTGCCGTTATCGTGCAGTGCCTTGATCTTGTGTATCACAACCCACTCCTTCACTGACATGCCCCCGGCCATGGATAAAAGCGGGGGACAGTAGCTGGTTCTGTGGCCTGACGGCCACCCGGGGGTGGGTCAAAATTAATGGCCAGTAGTGGGTCATTTTAATTGGCCACTAACACTATCGGCCTGACCCTTATCGAAGACAGTCATGAAGTTGAAGTTGTTTACGTGGACGGTAAATATACCCCTACGAAGGACCTGAAAAAGTCCCAACCCTGGATGGCTTCTCGATGGCCTAGCAAGCGTGATTTCCCATCTGGCCAATTCCGCCTTCGTGCCTATAGCCCCTATCTCAGAACCACGTGGCAACGGGAATGGAAAATTCGTGATGGACAAGATTTGAGCCGGTTCGCGAAAACCGTGGCACGAGAGCTGCGTAAAGCGACGACCGAAATTTCTGAAGAGTTCGCTGTGGCCTCGGAACAGATCCGCCGTGAGCGGGAGGAATGGGCGCGCCAACGAGAGAAGTGGCGCATTGAACACGACAATAAGATCCGGCAAGAGGCTGTAACCAAAAGCACGGTAGCGCTCGAAGGAATTATTTCGGATTGGTGTCGAGTCAAGAAAATCCATGAATTCTTCGACGAGCTGGAGACCGCGATTGGTCATTCCCCAGATGAGAGAAAGGCTCAGCTACATGACCGATTACATTCAGCTCGAGAATTAACGCGGATTCCCGACGTGCTGGAGATCCTGAAAGCTTGGAAGACTCCGGAAGAAATCTACGAGGAGAAGAAAAGGCGTGGCTAACGTGAGAGTTACGAATACACCCCCTCCACCTTTGAGCGGAGCCTTTAATCAATAATTCTATGTTTGTTAGTGACTTGGGAAGGTTTCTTCCAGTATCCTTAAAATCTCGCCTTCTAGTTTACTAACTATCTTGGCCAAGCACATGACCGTTCCTCCAACTTTTTAAGATTACTGATGCTGGAATTAATAGATAAAGTAAGCCTCGCTTTTGGCCATGTCACACGGCTCTTCTTTCTCGGGATGTTTTTCATCGTCACCGCTGTAGTAGCAGCATCAAGTTATGTGCTTCTGGTTTTAGCACCGTTCGAATACAGCTATGGGCAAGACGATCTAGCGTTTGCTGATTTGATTGCTTTGGCGCTGCTTACCTTGGCCTCCTGGCGTTACTTCCACCGGGGGAGACAAAGTCAAACGCCCCTTTGGCCCCTTCTTAAACGATTCACGTTTACACTCACCTTCGTCACGTTGCTGCTTCTTTCGGCGTTGGGAGTTTTCGCCTCTATGGCCCTGGTTGAGCCGACTTTGGCAACTGAACAACTCTCCGGAGGAGGAGACGACCTACTTTTGTATAGCATTTTTTGCATCTTCATCGTCGCGATTTACGGCGCAACGCCATTGCCTGCTCTATCAGGCACAAACTTGGCAAGTCATAAACCATCAGCGGTTCAGAAAACCGACGACAACGAAAGCGACCGCTTTGAAGCAGAACCGCCTACTCTCTCCCCTTCAACCGACAGAAAATCGTAAGGATACAATGTGAAGCTGCATTCGGCCATTCTGGGGCTGTCCATTTTGATCGCGCCCCAAGCCCTCTTCGCCAAAGAAGCCCCTTTTCAATACAGGGATGCCAATCTATTGGTTCAGTCTTGCCAGGAAGCGGTTGATGTCTTTTCCTCGCATGAAAAAACGGGCTATTTGGCGGCTTACAGGACATCGCTCTCTGAAGCGCTTCGTGCTGGCTACTGTATTGGAGTCCTTGAGCAATTCTCAGATGCGTATGAAGAATATTGTGAGGGCGATGCGGGGTGGTTTGAAAACGCCAAACGAATCGCCTCATTGACTCTGACTCAGCGAGAATCAGCGACTACCACAACGTTCGAAATTCTTGAAGAGTATGCCTGTGGATACTGAGGGGCTTTCAATCCCCGAAGCCATTCGCAAACTTTTTGGTATAGACGTTGCGAAAGAGAGCCCATTGTTAAAGAACAAGGCTATGTCTTTCGTCCGCAACAAGCTCATCGCTGTTCGAACAGAACTCAAGGTTGATCGGAAATCGGTTTATTTGGAGGCTGACCAAAGCAACGCCCTTCACAATGCGTTGATTTTGAATGCGGTGTTTCCAAATCCAAAAGACGTCAAAAGGATCTTTGAAGATCAACAGTACCGCAGTCAGTGCGCGACAGTCGTCAGGCGAGTGCTGACCGATCGCGGATCTGTATTAGGCCAAGCGCTTCAGTCTCAGTCCTCAGAACAGATGGCCTCATTTCTTGCCAATAACGAACGGGATTTGCGTCGGGAATTAATGCCAAATCCATTTCATGTGTTGCCTCAGGTTGCGTTGGGTGACAATACCACCCTCCTACACGCCCTCCTCGCCCAGGCGGCATCATTAGAACCTTCGGATTCGTTCCTTCTTGCTTACCTAAACGGAGACTGGGAAACAGCCCAGGAACTGTCCTCTCAGATATCTTCTGGCAGCCCAGAGTTGTTTGCCCTCAAAACGGAGATAGATCGAAAGCTTAGAGAAGCCCATGAATTCAGTGATTTACTAGATTTATTTCGAAACAAGTGAAGTTTTTTCCTCACAGGGGTTGGTAGTGCATTGCACTGATTGATTCTGATCACCGGGCGTTAAAGCCCTCTTTGATCCAACCAATCGTTTTGAGGAAAAATATTATGAAGGTTAAATTTGTCGGTGCTATCGATGGCGTAACAGGTTCCTGTTCTTGGCTCAAACACGAAGCTTCGGGCACCCAGCTGTTAGTAGACTGTGGGATGCACCAAGGGACCCACGACACACAATTCAAAAATTACGAGAAATTCCCTTTCTGCCCTTCTGAGATTAAGTATGTCCTGCTGACCCACGCCCATATTGATCACTGCGGACTCCTACCCCGCCTAGTCAAAGAAGGTTTTCGGGGACATGTGTACTGCACCTCAGCAACGCGGGATGTCGCAAAACTGCTTCTAGAGGATTCAGCGCGACAGCAGGAGGACTACTCTCAACAGCACGTTGATCAGATTAAATGGCACGCCATCGACCGGCACAACTTTGCATGGAAAGACATGCTGCGGCTATCGGATGGGCTCAGCGTCAACTTTTTGCGCAGCAGTCACGTTCTGGGTGCCGCCATGATTTCGGTTGCCTGGCAGACAAACGATAAAAACGAGAGCGGTCAGCCGGTTCTGAAAAGTATTTGTTTCAGTGGGGACATTGGGTGCCAAGACAAAACCAATTGCTACCTTCCCCTGATGAAAGACGGTTTTGAACCTTTTCCGAACGCGGACTACCTGGTCGTAGAGTCGACCTATGGCGCAACAGTCCGTGAGAAGGCCTACAAACTCGCCCAAAATAGATTGGCTTCATTATCCGCTGTTGTTGAAGGAACGATCTTCAGCAAAGGGGGGAAAGTCTTCATTCCAACTTTCTCGTTTCACCGGGCTCAGGAGCTTATCGCAGATATTATCTGGCTGGCCGAGGATGAGGCTTGCGAGGATGAGCCGATATTTTGCGACGGCAGACCATTGCGAGTCGCTTTGCACAGCTCTCTGGCGATAAAGTTGTGCAACGTTTATGGGCAACACTTGAATGCCCGTGTCTCATCTGGAAAGTACCAATATTTAAACAATGAGCTTCCAGAGCGGATTGGCATGACGGGCGATCAGCTTTCCAAGATATTCTCTGATTTGGGTTCAGGCCGAAAAGTCACGCTACCCGGTTTGGAAATTGTTCCAGTAACAGGAGGCGGCAAAGACGGAAGTCGGGCGAGAGATTGGGCTGACGTCATAATCGCCAGCTCAGGCATGTGCGACCACGGACCGGCAAAGCACTATTTGAAACGACTTGGCAGGGATCCCAAAAACACTGTGGTCACAACAGGTTTTATGTCGGCAAGCTCAGCTGGCAAAAAATTTGTTTCAAATGCCCTGGACCCTGAAAGTGACCACACCGGTGCCGAAGTCATCGAAATGTCACACTACTATTCTGCACACGGAGACCAAGCAAAGCTTCTTGATCACATATTTAACCTGGAAGGACTCACAGATAAGATGCGGGAAACCACTGTTTTCATAAACCATGGTGAAACCAGTCGTAAGTCGGTGTTTGAAGAATCAATCAGGAATCGTGCTTCGCTGCGGAAACATGGTGATCGACGAGTTACCGACATTCAGATTGCAGACGGAAAATGGTTTAACCTCGACTCAGGGTGTTATGAAGATGGCCCAAGGCCAGAGGATGAGCTACGCGAAATCATGGATGCAAAGGGGTTGAGCGCTGAAGATGTTCGGGACTTGATTGAACGTCTTGGAAGAAAACCAAACTCCGGTTCAATAGACTAAATTACTTTGTTTTGAACTGATCCTTCGGTGACCTGGGTGGATTCCGTCCACTGAGGTCACCAAACTTCGCAACTCAGATTGAGGGCGGACCAGCGATTCACTAATGCCCAGTTAAGCAATTCTCCAAATTTCAATTTATTGGGACAGTTTGGCTTTTTCCTGATTAACCCGTTGAGCCTGTAACAACTACGCCAAAGAACCACTGACGTTTTCTTTAGAACATGGGATGCTCATCATCGTTTTAAACATGTCTCTTTTGAAGAACCATTCTCCATACTCTTGGTAGGAATTTGAAAGCACATATATGTTGAGATCGTCGTCTAGCCAAAGAGTATGAAAACCAAAATGACGATGACCATAGATGTCGGAGCAAACTGATATAATTTGCTCGGAAAAGCCATTTGGCATCTCCATCTCTACATGTGCCGCCACTTTCTCGTTCACCTTAATACTTTCGATACCACCACTGGCCAAAAAGTCTTGATCAAGGGGATCGCTTACGAAAATTAAGATCACCTCTAACGCGGGCCCTTGCCCGAAATTTTCTGCTTCCAGAAAAAAGCTTTTAAACTCGTTTTCTTCTTCAGATTCTAATGGGCAATACATTTCGAGTTTCTCGAGGTTTTTCCCAAGCTGGTCACCGTCAACTACTCTCAAGGTAACTACAGGTCTCACCTGTAGGTCTCTGTCACGTTTCGCCTGTTTCCGGTTTTCATCGATATTTATCTTCAGAAGCGTAAAAGCAACAATCACACTGAAGCCACCGAGGAAAAGGGGTGTTACATCCCTGATGTAGTCTCCTTTTGAGAGATCAGCGCCGGCAAGGGCCGATACGCCAATAAAGGAAAACCCAGCTGCTAGCACTATAATAATATCGACCACAACAAACTTAATATATTGCTTTGTCTTGCGCTTAAACTTCATGTCTCAACCATTGGCTCCAGATGCTCAAGTCAATCCTCAATAAACGTTCGCTAATTCGTGTTTATTGAAGCCTCGCAACCCGAATTATCCAACCCTCCGAGGACATACCAGACGGTACCCTGTTAAAAGCTATCGCATGCTTACGAACAAGCTCGATTACAAACTCGGTCGCATCTATCATTTTGTCTCCGGTCTGTAATAGGAGCCTCCAAGCTACTCCCGGATACGCCGTCATGAAATCTGTATCAGAGTACTTCAAAACGCAGAGCCTCTCGTTCTCGGATAGGTATATGCAGGGCTCTTCCTGCCGTGAAGATTTCATTTCAACGAGCAAGAGACGAAGCTGACCATTGTGTTGATCAAAATCCAGGTAGTCATAGCCAAGTCCATCCCACCGATCGGCGAGGTGAAGGATCGTCCGCCACTGTTCTTCAGTGCAAGGTAATTCCGGAAACCTAACATCCTTCAGTAGTTTCGGATTAGCTTCTGAAATTCTTGCATACTCCTCTGCGACCCTTTCCAGCAATATTTTCTGGTCTTGGAGTTCGAGCGCGGCCGCCCTTTTTGCGGCATGGATCGAGTTCAGCTTCTCAGCAAGCTTTCCACTTCTGGCTTTGTTGATTTGATCGTTTGTACGCTGCTCTTCCGAAGAAACTTCAAAAATACGGCCGGTGTACCGTTGGGACTGTTCCGATTGGGTTATCTTCGTAGGCTTCAATTCAGATATCATGTCTATCTGCGCTTTAAGGCCCATTTCGTCTGCTTCGCGTTCCGATTTTCGAAGCTCTCCATCTAGACGGCCCTTCAGATCGTTGAACTCCTCCTCGGTTACCTCAAGGGCCGATAAAATCCATCGTAGCGGATCAAAATCATACCTATACCTTACTGGATCTTTTCCGAGGAGGGATGCCCACTTCGCTTCATCGAAATCACTAAACGTTTTCGTAGCGTCGAGGTGCGACTGGTGATGACTCACAAACTCTAATAAACGCGCCTGATTGGCATGCTCTGGGTTGAGCGGGTCTAAATGAGCAGCAAATTCCCCGGATAGTTTTTCCCGGATCTGGTCAAAGCGAACTCCGCAATCCTTGAGCAGGGTTTGATCGCGCCAATTCGCTTTAGTGAGCTTGACGTCGGTTACCTCCGACAGTTCGCTGATGAGATGCTCGACCTTGCTGTCAGGAAACCATTGATTAATCAATGTGCGGGCGTCCTGGACCGCATTCGCCGGGAGTTCGAAGCTTTCGGGCGATTCGGGTGAGTCCATCATCTGTTTGAAGTGAAAAGCTAACTGGGGACGACGGAATACTTCCTCAGCGAACCACTCACATACACGGTATCTAAATTCACGAGATGATCGGTCCGCAGAACTGGAAACATAGACGATTAGATTTCTTTTGGAGTCGGATCTCAAAGGCTCCCATAACAATTGTGCTTGCAAAAGAGACACTGAGGTTGCACGCAGCTCGACTTCTTCAGTGCCCAGCTTTTCGTTTTGTTGAGCGTGTTCACCTTGAAGAACAACAAGTGCCTGCCAGCGTTTTTGAATCGTTGATTCGTCAACTTCTGCCAGCCCTGGCAAATCACCATAACAGGCAAGGGAAAGGAAACTGGGAAGATAGTCGGTCTCGAACAAGTGACGGAGGGGCTCGCTGTCAACGAAGTCTGAGCCGACAGTGATCGGGCTCTTAAGAGAGACTTGCTGAACTTGATTTAGCTTATTTGCCAGTGTTCCTAAATCGCCGTTGGCAAGCCACAAATAATGATCGCCATCTCCAATTTTGGATCTTGTTTTCCTGAGCGCCTCGGGTATGTACCAAACTCGGTCAGATGGACCAGCAATCCCTCTTCGAAGAGATTTACTCTTTTCAAAAAATAGAGGGATTCTGTCCAGAAGATCAGGTGGCGTTTGGTGACCTGACGTAACTAGCACTCTATTAATTTGTTTAACTAACTGTCGGTAGACCGACCGTATTCCCCCGGATATAGGCGTACCATCTGAACACCCGTGAGCGATATCCTCGAGTGTAGCGATGAGCTTCTCCAGATCACCCGTTTGATCGACGGAACGAACTCCGAGGTCATCTAGAAAAGTTTTTTCGAGAAGAGAAACCGAATCAATTTCAAGAACTGGAAAGCCCTGAACCTTCCCCTGGGTTACGCCAAGATAGGCCTTGAAAGGCTCGATGAAATCTACTGATCCTGACGATACCTCTAGCCAACGTTCCTTAGCTAAGTCTTCTAATGCCTTTTTGACTCCTGTCCTTTGATAGTCACTACTCATCCACACGCCATATGATTTGGCGAGGAGCTTCAAAGCATTAGATTCAGATACTTTGTTTCGCAATATTACCGGAACTTCCCATTGGCCAACCGCCCCCTTCGAAACCAGTGGAACCACATCCCACACCCCCCAATATTTCAAGATATCAGGGTATTTAGGTCCCAGAATTTCCTCACAGGCCTTCTCATCAATTTCACTCACCCGTTCCAAATCCAGGTGATTTGATAAACTCGGAATATAGCTGGTCATAAAGGACTCGTTTACAGGAGCCCAAGAACCCGACGGCAAAACCGGAACCTGCAATCTTTGGGACGGAAAGACTTCGTCCCTCCCAAGGAATCTCCAATGCGTATGCGCTAACGAGCCTTCGCTCGGGTCCGGAGAATACACATCGCGAGCAGCCGCAAGGAAAAGACGCTTCTCCGCGTCACAGGATGTATTAAACTGTGCCCTCCGAATCGCGCGAAGGATTGAGGTGGCGTCGTAATCGGCCCATAAACCGCGTCTCTTGAATGTATTTGCCACGTTTAACGATCCCGGAAAGTTCCAATCCGTAACGACGATTCCGGGAAGATCGATTGAGTCTCCCTTCAAATTACTGGACACCCTGCCTCTACAGAATAGAGTTACGTTGGAGTTCTTTGCGGCCGGCCTCGGCAATGAACATGTTCCGGTCACGACGGGATCATCTGGATAACTTTCACTATCAAACCGGGTTGGAACAATTTTCAGCCCTTCCTTTGAAAAACAAGCCAGATAAGGATCAACGGAGAGAAGGTCGTGGTTTTCCCCCCTTTGATAACGCCCTTTGGCTGGAAGGTAGGTCCCTATCAACCGGTAAAGCTGATCAAAATAGCTCTTATGGCGAACAACGGGGCTCGATATAGCAGAACCAATTAACTTCGAAAGCAGCGCCCCGTTTGCCGTCAAACGTTTAGAGATAGCCTCGGCAAGAACACCTTTACCGCAAAGCATTTCGAATATATACGGAAGTTCGGCCACCCTCTCATCGGACAGAATGTTGGAAAACAGAGACTCAACGGCGGTATCAAGCAGTAACCGGTTGTACCGGTTATTCTGGAAATCGATCTGTTTTCTAGATTCGGAGAGGTAAAAGTCGCCTTGGATATGAAGAGGGCTTCCAGTCTCAACCTCAGTAGGGAGGTAACCGTGGAACTTTCCAGTTGCCATCTCTCGGATCTCAGCCGGAACAGGAAATCCAAGAACCAGTCTGGGTTGGCGATCTAGCTCAAAACCCAAGCTTCCCATTGCATCTTTCAATTCTTTAGAGTGAATAGCCGTGTCGACGTCAACTCGTATCCAATTATCGGCTGAGGTGTAGAGTTGTTTGTTAACCTCCTTAGATCCGGACCTCACTCTAAGGTTTAGCGGTGCTCCGTCAGTACGGATGTCACAAACAAAGTCCAGCGGCGCGGATTCCAGCTCCTGGAGAGGGCCAGATAGAAGCTCGTCGAATGCTTCCGCTGCAATGTCCTCAAGCTCAATTGCCGTGACGGCACCCTGCTCTTTCCAAGCAGGATTAGAAATGAATTCTGGGAAGTAAAAAGACGGGGCCTGGCCCCGGAATTTTTCTTCTACGGTGGAGCTTTCCAGTGTTTCGCCAATGAGGTTTGCAGAATCGATATCTTCCCATTGCTCAAGATGTTTGGTTTCGAGTGGCCAGCGTAAACGTATTCCCCAATTCCCAGTGTCCGAATCGCCTTTAGTCCGAACCGAGACTGAATTGCAAAATTCCCAGATCGACTTGAAACCCACGCCTTTGTTTCCAATCGCCTCACCCGGCTTCTTATTCGTGGTATCAATTGAGCAAAGAGCCTTAAGGTCTGAGCGAGGCTCGTTTTGTCTTGCTCTCGCCCCAAAGGGCTTTCCATCATTCGCAACTGTCAGTGACCGTGATACAGGATCAACTATTATCCAAATATTGGCCTCAGCACGATCCACGGCATTCTGTAATAGTTCATATAAAACCCTGCCGCGATAGTCGTTGGTAACTGCTCGTTCGTGAGCGATATGCCCCGCTACCGTGTCCGGATGCTGCTGATAAAGTTTGCATTTTTCACGGACCATCTCTCCAACAATGGCTTTCACGAGCATAGGTCTGTCCTTGATCTTCTAATTTGACCGGGCCATCAGAGATGGTGGCGTTTGAACGTTCGACTACATAGCCGCTGGGTATTAACGCCAGGCAAAAAAATCGCTCGATCCACTTGTAACGAGCACGCGCCCTAATTTAGCAGGTTTTGTTGGAGGTACGTTTTGACCGCCAGCGGCACGCGACCCATTTCAAAATTTCAACGGCCTAATAAACTCATTCCAAAAATGCTCAGCCATCCCTTCGTTGGTGAGCAATGAACCCCGACCAGGGCCAACCATTCCACCCATCATCGAACGAAACCCTAGCATTATCCCGTCATCTTCCAGCGAAACCGCATCGTTGCAGCTAGTGTTTGAAACCCCCGATTGGCTGTAGCAAATATCGCCGAACCCCATGTCGGAGCCGGAGCGCCAAATTCCACAGTGGCAGACGCGTTTCCCTTTGTTATAAAGCGCTGCCTCGAAACTGTCAGCGTCCTTCTGTTGAAAATCCTGGTCCAGCGTTGGATTCCGTTCACAGATCTCATTCAATGAGTTTTGGAAGAAGCGCGATAAAAACTGAATCCCCTCTCGCTTTGCAATATCTTTGTCGCGATCGCTGAATTCCTTCTTAATCCCTAAATTGCTGCTGCGAGGACCGTGCCCGAGGGATGAAGACAATGTGGCTGGCTGGGAGCTAGTCGAAACGGCAGATGATGAACTTTTACGCCCGGCACCAAGCTCCCCTAAAACGGCCTTAATAGCCTGCACCACTTCGTAGAAACCATCCTCTACATGACTAAATTTGGCGACTGGGTGGCCATCTCTAGGAGTTGCCATCAGCTTCCCAAATGGCAAGTCGTGCCAGTCACAGGTTCTCAGGATGACGGGAACTACACGCGCCTCTCCTTTCGCATGCCGCTCGAGGGCATGCTTCACTTCAATGTCGTAGCAATAATTCGAATTGATGAAGTCAGGACTGATCAATAAAAGAATGACATCGGCGTCGTCAAAATGCTGATTTATCTCACCATGCAGCTCAGTTCCAGCAATGATCCGTCGATCATGCCACGTATTAATCAGCCCTAGCCTCTTTAGAGGCATTAGGTGTTTTTCCAACTCATTCCTTAGCTCTTCGTCTACGTGGGAATAGGAAAAAACCAGCTTTGCCATGGGACACCCTTTGAGAAATATTTAAATTAGCGCTCGCAGTCGCTGAAGAAATGCCACTAATTTTCCGCTGTTCACCTCTCCCTCCACCAAGCCAAAGTGCTTCCACAGTGTCAGCACCTCATGCTCCTTTTCGGTAAGCTGCCGGGAACTGGCCCGACCGGACGGGCATGCTCCTGACGAGACTCCAGCGTTTATTTCGGAAGTTTGCACTGATACGTGGACGCACACCTTTTCGCCGGCCTGTTGTCGCCGCCTGATTTGCTCGTGAAGCCAGCTCTCAGAAAGCCCCTCCAGAGACTGCTCTATCCCTGCCACGGTCACGTTAATCACAATTGTGTCTCCTCATATCCGTGAGAACCAATATACGATCATTTTTCGATCACATCAATAAATTTATGTGGTCATAGTTTTTACGCTATCATAAAATATAGGGCATCTGGTAACCTGCGGCGCACCTTGAGAGGAAAACGTTATGAGTAAACAGCGAGAAATTCAGCGCGAAAGACTGTTTTATATAGAGTTTTTGGCTGTATTTTCCGGGCAGGTAACCCGTAAAGACTTAGTTGGAAGGTTTGGCATAAGCGAGCCCGCCGCGACTAAGGATCTAGCGCTATATGTGGATTTGGCTCCAGGCATGCTCGACTATGATTTGCGTAAGAAGTGCTACGTTTATCGCGGAGAGTACAGTCGAGCCCTTTTCGAACACGACGTTTACCAGTCACTGTTTTCGCTCCTCGGAGAACGAGCAATCGCGCTTGATTACGGCCATGCGAAAAGAATAGAGGGGTGGATTAGCTCCAGCATCAAGCGAAAATTGACCGTTCCTTTGGTTTCAACGATCACGCGGTGTATTTTTCAACGAAAAACGCTGAGCGCGAAGTATATGTCCCTGAGCAGCGGCAACAGCATACGTGAGCTGTCTCCTCTCGCGATTGTCCATGACGGGCTACGATGGCATGTTCGGTGTTTTGATCACAATAAAGAGGACTTCCGAGATTTTAATCTGACTCGATTTTTCGAAGCCCAGCAAGGGAGTGAAGGGTCAAATGCTTCACTGAACGATGATAGTCAATGGTGCAAAAAGGTGACGCTGCATCTGGTGCCCCACCCTAAAGCTCTACATCCGGAAACAATTCGCTTGGACTATGACATTGACGATCTAGCTAAATGTGTTGAGCTTCGGGCGTGCTTCGTCGGCTATTTTCTTCGCCAGTGGAATATAGACTTCTCTGACGATGCCAGTGGTAACCCAAAAGCTCAGCATCTGTTTCTTGAGAACAAGACAGAGCTTTACGAACTTGGTGTTCCAGAGTGGGCGCTTTCGGTTTAAAGGATGCTTTATCCCCAAAACCCAGGATGAAATCATGAAGGCTACGCCGGAGCCGCTCGAAATGGATAACAGGGCGGAATCTTTTTTTGTAGACGATAACGTCAATTTCTTTCGCCCCTTAGTTGGACGGTACCGAGAGGTTGTCGTGTCATGCCTACGGGAGCTTTATTACCGGCTCTATAGCTGGGATGCCGATTACAACGTGCACCTTAATCGGGAGGATGTGCTTACCATTTTTCAGGGCGCAATTAGCCGTACTGCATTGCTCGACCGTGACCCCGACGTAGATGCATCCGAGGAAGCCGATGACAACCTGTCGGTTCAGGATCGTGCAGCTCGGGTGCTGAAGAAGCTGATGGAGTGTGGTTGGATTATTGACTACATGGACTCAGTAACGATGCGCAAATCCTACCAGTTGACCCCAACTGGTAGGCGGTTTTGCGCACCCTTCGTCCGAGACTTTGACGAACTGCTACCCCAGACAAAGAACACCCGGACAACTCTCTCTCTGCTCAACAATTTCTATAACTCGGTCCTTGCAGACACCCCCAACCCTCAAGATCTACTATTTGCCGTCCAAAGCTCTAGCAAGGTGGTAGTCGATCTAAACAGCCTGATTGAAGAGCTGGATGACAAAAAGCGATACCTCATTAAGGTTGTGAATAAAGACCTTGAAGAAGCAAAGCAGGCGGGCGATGACATCATGGGATACGTCCGTAATCGTCTTCTTCCTGAGCTTAGAACCCGCATTAAGACCGATTCCATCGAGCGCTACAAGAACGAAATACTGGGCATTATTGACAGGTTACATGCCTTGCCAAAAGAAAAGAAAACCATCATCGAGCGCGCCCTTCGCAATGAGACCTACAGAGAGAGAATTCCTGGGAAGCCTCCATCGATCCTTTTGTGGGCTCTGGACACTATCGACCTGTGTCTGAATAGGGCCTGTGAGTTTAAGGTGCCAGAACTCCGACATCAGGCCGACTCTTTTATGCGACGAATGCAGCTGCTCATCGATCACCTGACGACGATTTCTTTCGGTGAACATGAGCACGAGTCCATCTTCAAGGTCGTCAGTGAACTCAAGACCATGGCTGAAGAAGACTTCAACACTGTCCTTGATGGCAGTCTTAATGACATGGGCCACATTGAGCTTGGATTGATTAATCCTCTTAAGGTCAGCCTGCCCGTGCAACGCGAGAAGCAGGTGATCGACGACACCGTTGCTGAAGAGGTGGAGGAAACTGCCGAGCAGAAACGGAATCGCTATATTGTTAACGCCCTCGAGACCCTGTTCGCGGTGAATACCACCAGAATCCGATCCAGTGCCATCAAGGAACTGGCAAACGGTCGGAGACTTCAGGCCAGTGATGTGTTGATTGGTGACGTTGATTCGTTGCTGTTTGTGCTCAATGGGCCGGTGGTTGGAAGTATCGCCAACGAGAAAAATGACTTTATCGTTCACCCGATTGGTCGAACGTATGAGAACCCCTATCTGATTGCCGATGATTATGAAATTGAATACGTCGGACCTGAGCTGAAAAACTTCGAGGAAAAACATGATTGACTACATCGAGAGAGGATTGAAGCAGGCCAATGCCGACCTGACTGACTTTCGGCGTATCGTCAATCGACTTCTGAACCAACAGGCTCTGTATCGACGCCAGAGCCAGGCGGAGGGCGAAGACTACGATATGTATCTCCGCCTTGAGGGGCTCGTTCAAGACTACCTCGGGGTTCTGGGCTTCACACTGGTTCATCATGAAAGTCAGCGCTACCTGGTTTGTTACCCGCCAGGGGCGGAAATTCCCGGTGTCTACAACGACGACACCGAGCAACAGCATTACCAGCAGACGCTCAAGCGCAACGAAAAGATCATGCTTATTACGGTGCGCTACCTGTTTGAGGAATTGCTCAGGGAGGGCAAAGTGAGTGAGGAAGGGGTGGCTTTTGTTGACCTGGAAAAACTGAGCCACACGTTTGCCATGATCGCCAAGCAGTCCCTGGACAAGGAAAGCGAGCGCGAAGAACTACTGAAATTTCTCAAACGGTTGAGAATTGTCGAGTACAAGGATACTTCGGCACCCGATGCCTATATCGGTATTCGCAGCACAATCCTCTGCTTTACGCTGAACTCGGTACTGGATGAAGTCAATGCAGTATTGGGCCTTGAGGCGGGTGACGAGGAAACCTACAGCACCCCAGGTGATTTTTCCCTTGAGATGAGCGACGAAGAGGATGGCACAGTATGAAACTCGATAAAATCGGACTCATTAACTGGGCCAATCTTCCAAACCGTGAGTATGAATTTGATGCCCGCCTTAACTTGATTACGGGGCATTCTGCGGCGGGAAAAACCACCATCTTGGATGCCGTTCAAACGGTCATGACGGCAGCAAAACGCGGTCTATTCCAATACAACCCAGGTCAGGACGAAACGAAGCAGCACAGCCAGAAAAAGGAAACTCGGTCACTGGCTTCCTATGTGCTCGGTTGTGACGACGGTCGTTATTCCCGACCGGATGGCGCTTACTGCCATTTGATTGCTGTCTTTCGCCCGGATGCGCCTGGTGAACGAACCGAAACCCTGACGGCCATTGTCAGTGTTAGCGCCCGGCTGGAAAAATCCGGCACCAAGATGACCGCAAAAGAAGACGTCCAGCACTTCGCCCTAGTAAAGGGAGACGCTCTCACCTGCGACCACTTCATGGTTGACGAAGGTAGCAGGAAAACGATTGTCCCCCCTGAGCGCGTAAAGGAGCATTTCAAGAAGTATTATCCGGAGATCGGTGTCCAGGTCTGTTCGGGCAAAGAGGACTATCTGGTTCATTTGTACGGCGCGCTCCAAGGCAAGGAAGTATGCAACCGAACGGAGGCCAAGAATTCGGCGAAGCAGATTTCTAAGTTCATGGCCTACAAACCCATGGACACAGGCCTTGATGAGTTCGTGAGAGAGGAGGTTCTGGAAGAGAACGACATGAGCAAGGACGTTCAGCGGGTAGCGGGCATGATGAAGTCGATCTTTGACATGGAGCAGGATGCTCAGTCGATTAATGGCGCTATTACGGATCTAGAGGCCATGCATTCCTCTTCAACTTCGCTGATTAAGCACCGTATCCGGGAGAGCTTGCACCGCTATGAGAGCAAAAAACGCGAAGAGGCTCGGTTACAACGTGAATACCTTGGCCACAACGAGACACGAACAACCAAGCGCCAACAAATGTCCGACGCAAAGAATAAGGCTGATGAATTACGCCGGGCGTCTGAACGACTGACCAACAGACTGATTACTCTTAAAGCTCAGGCCAAAGGCATTGATGTTCTACAAGAAAAAGACCGCCTGGAGCGTCAGATTAATGAGCTACAGTCTCGTATCGCCATACTTGGTGCGGCAGTTATTCAAGCGGATCAGGTTCGGCATCAACAACGGAAAATCGCTGACTCCGGCCTTCAGGCGCTGAGTCTTCCTGAAGCCAAACCACCGTCAGGTAGTCTTGAGCAATGGCAGTCTGTGTTCGCCCATGCCATCGAACAAGATGGATGGGACAGCAATTCGATTCAGCAATGGTTGCAGAATAGCAGCACGGATGACATCTCGCAGGCACGAATAGATGCTCGCCAGACTGATGCCGCCTATGCCGACATGGCTTATCTCTTTCACTCAGCCAAGGATGAAATTGATAAGACGTTCTACGCCATACAGGGGCGAAAAGATAATCTTGATGAGCAAGCACTGGCACTTGGCAAAGAAATCGACAAGCTGGAAAACGCTGGTCAGATTACCCTGCCCCGCCATGTCGAAAGCATGGTTCACCTTATCAATCAGCAATTGCCTCAGGCCAATGCTAGCGTTCTTTGCGACCATATTGAGATCAAAGATCCGGCCTGGCAATTAGCTATCGAAGGCTTTATGGGTGGCAACCGGTTTGTGATCTTGGTCGACGAGGATTATGAGCGGGACGCTCTGGCACTGCTAAAACGAGAGGCTGATGCTCTGGCTCGCCGGAAAATCAGCTCTTCAAACGCTGTTATTCAGGGGCGCAAAGCCCGTCGGGACAGCGAGGGCCGCACTCCTCCCTCGGATTCTGTGTTTCATCTTCTGGAGTTCACTCACCCCACAGCGGAGGCGTACGTTAAAGGCAGTATTGGCAACGTCGTCACAGTCTACGATGACAATGTTCTGACGCAGACGCCCAGAGGTATCACACAAGACGGTAAAGCCTCCGGGGGATACAAGATGTATTCCGTGAAGATGAGTGAAGAGGAACTGGTGTTTGGACAGAACGCACGAGAACTGGCGCTTCTGGCCAAAAAGAACCGGCTGGCCTCCCTGGAAGAGGAACAGACGGAAGTTGATCGTCAGTTCCGCAACGCCGCATTCTGGCGGAAATCCGTAGATGGATGTCGTTCACCGCAGATCGAGGCTGGCCTAAAGGACGTGGAAACCGCGCTGAAAGAAGAAATGCGTTTCAAAGAAGAACTCGACTCACTAGATTTGTCAGATGCCGAAGACCTGGAGCGAAATATCGAGCAAACCAAAACATCAAGCCAAGAGGTCAATCGCCAGTTTGAAGAAGAGTCGAATCGCGTGGCTGTTCTGAAAAGCGAGTGCGAGCAGCTTTCCGGAGTCATCGATCGCCTTAGCAACCAAAAAGACCAGGCTGGTGCTGACGTCGAAGACGAAGAAGTCGGGCTTAGGCGTATGATGAAATACTGGCCTGCTATCGATGTGGACGAGGAGCTGCAAGCCATCGATGCGGCTTCGGATGAAAACACGGCTTCTCTGTTTTATTTCGAGACGCCCTATCTTAAGCGCACCATGACCTCGACACGCACCCTTCAGGAAGCATCCCGCGAATTCAACCTGAAAAAAGTTCGACAGCGTGCGGTTGACGTATCCGGCTATTTCTCGGTCAACACAAATGAGGACGACATTGAGAGCGTCATACACGAATTCACCCTGCTAACCGATTTGTTTCGCCAGGTGGACAACCTGCTCTACCAGTTTCGAAACGACATCCTAGCAAAACACGAGCACGACCTTGCCAACATGTCGAAGGAATTTCAGGACATTTTCGTCAACGAAATTTGCTACAAGATGGTCAACGCCATTCGAGATGGCAAGGATCGACTAGAAATGCTGAATCGCAGGCTACAGCACATCAAGTTTGGTGATGACCGTTACAAGTTCACCTCTGAAATGGTGCCCAAGTATGACGACTACCTGAGGTTTTTTAAGGAAGTGACTGACTCGGATTTCAATGACGTACTTCTGGTGGACAGCGAACTGT
Source organism: Marinobacter sp. Arc7-DN-1 (assembly GCF_003441595.1). Classification (NCBI taxonomy): domain Bacteria; kingdom Pseudomonadati; phylum Pseudomonadota; class Gammaproteobacteria; order Pseudomonadales; family Marinobacteraceae; genus Marinobacter; species Marinobacter sp. Arc7-DN-1. Next base: position 408,690 of record NZ_CP031848.1, read on the forward strand.
CACCAGAGGGCAAACAGATCTTTGAGAGGATTCGGAACCTGCTGATCAGTGAAGATCCGGATCGATCCCTGGTCGAGTTAAACCGGATTACTGATTACCGGAATTATCGTTCCTACGACATTCTTAAGATCGTCGACGACAAGGAAATTTCACTCAAGAGCTACGGTACCGGTTCCGGGGCCCAGATGGAGACGCCTAGCTATGTCATCAAGGCAGCGGCACTCAGCTCTGCGCTGAAGTTCGACCAGCAGGCACAAAGTCTTCGTATGGTCCTGATTGATGAGTCTTTTGCCAAGCTCGATGACTCTCGCTCTAAGAAAGTTCTGGACTACCTGTGCACCAACCTGGGATTACAGGTCATTTTCGTTGCGCCCAACAAGAGTTCATCCATCTACTACGATCAGGTCAACTTGAAATATGACGTGTCCAAGTCTTACGTTCCCGAAAAGGTGGGCGAGCTAAGCACGCGAGTTTACGTTCACACCGCCTGGCTCAAAAAGGACGCCATTAATGGTCTCTATGACCGCGAGAAACAGTTTGTTAGCAACCGGGCCGAAAACGGTGAACTCGACTTTCTGGAGGGACTTGATGCATCGGTATAAGGTCGCAAGCTGTCCGAATCACTTTCAATCGATGAATGCGCATGTCTGACCGACCGCCGTTTCTCAATAATGCATGCGTCCGTCGCACGTTGAACCGGTTTCTCGACAAGCTGGATAATCAAACGTTTGAGGAGCGGTCCAATCGACTGGTGGAAACCATCGACACAAAGCACTTCCCTGAACTTTATTCACCCAAAGAGCCGGGCGAGGATGATGTTACATGGCATCATCTCAGAGAACTGGAAGCCCATGGTGTCATTTCTTTCGAGAGGACCCGTAAGCGTGGTCTGAGCGCTGTTGCTTCCTGGGAGCACACTCGCATCGTGGCGCTTCCGGCGGGAGAAGCCCTAATTCGTGAGTGGCTTGGAAGGCCTGTCGTTGACGAAGAGATGGCTCGCTGGCAGAAGGCTCTGATACCTCACTTAACAGCCTTCAGGGAGCCAGGACTCATTCGCCCAGGAAATCTTGGCAGGCTGGCACAATACGATCCGGGTGCGGTGATTGAGCGGCTTGCCAGCATCCCCAAAGTGTTATCAGAACGCTCTCTCACACTGTACCAGTTAAGCGCTCAATTATTCTGGGGGGATTCAAAGGCCCTGCGAGGCAAAGAAAAACTTATTGATCAGCTGTTCGACATTCAGGTCGCACAATGGCTCGCACGTCCGGTACTGATTGAGGGAACCTACAGACACGGCTGTGATGGAGTGTTAATAGTGGAGAATATGGATACCTTCGTAGCTGCATCGACGGGCCAAATCAAAAGCGCTGAGAATTTAACCATCCTGTATGCACAAGGTTTCAAGGGCACCACCTCACGAATCCGAACTCAAAGCATGGCCCGGTTCTATTGGTCCGATTCGCCCTTCCCTGACCCACAATGGCTATTCCAGTTCCAACAGGCCTGGTTCAGTCGGTCTGAGTTTCCAGTACCAATCTACTATTTTGGTGATCTCGATCCGGCAGGACTCACCATCTACCGTCACATGCGTCAAATATTCCCCGAGATTCAACCTTGGAAAACTGGCTACAACGGACTTGTCGAGGCTCTGAAGCGAGGTGACGGGCATCCGATGAATTTTGCAGATAAAGGCGAGCAGGGCTTACTCCCTGACACAGGATGTTCTTGGATGGATTCGTGTGTAACGCCAGTGATGAAACAGACAAACCTTTGCGTTGATCAGGAGTACTTTCAAGATTAGTTCATAAATGCAACTTAATCCGGAGCCTAATTCGATACCAACTTCAGTTTCGCCCGTTGCGGCTGAGAAAAAACCTAAAATACTGTCCGCGATCATTGAACCACTACAATCCCGTTTTAATCGGGGTTATACGTCGCTGAAAATTTTAACGTATAACTCGCGTCTTAGACGGGCGTGCTAAATGACCTGAGTAATCACGGGGTGGTCCAGGGTATGGGTTTACAATAACGTCAGTAGCTTACGAATAGTGTCTGCACCTATGCTATTGATGGTTGTGTGCACCAGGCTCTTGAGCAACAGATCAAGGGGGACCACCTAAAAAGGGGCCGCAAAGTTGCGACTTCAAAGCGTGGGCTGAAAACCTGCATCCGACGCGTTTCTGCACAGCCAACAAGTCTTAAGAAAGCGACTTAATGTAAGATGCGCGTACGGAATGGCAAGCTAACATAGATCATTGATCTTAAATAACTTTCGGTCCAACCATCTCTCTCGCTCCCCAATATGCTGTCGTTAATTTCAGCCTTCTCGCATTCCGTGTCATGATTTGTAGTAGCAAAACCATATCCCTCAAAATGACATTAGCACATCCGGTGTTTCCAAAAGAAGCATAGCCGTCACAGGGATCGACTCCCTTCGATCCTTGAAAGCCGTAGAGCTGTTCTTGAAAATTGGCCAAGGCTTCCAGTTCCTCCGGGAAATGGCCGCCTGGAGCGCGTTAATCGCCTCCAGCACCTTTGTGCCCCTTTCTCCAGAGCCCTCTGCTCGATAGATACTGCTTTTGTCTGGAAAACCTGGTCCTTCAGTTCATAGAAAACGAATTAGGGGACATTACCAAGCAGTGAGCGGTTCAGCGGTTGGTCAATCCACACACACTGCCTGGGCTATTACGTTCGGCTCAGAAATTGACCTAGATTTGTAGCGCTTTGAGGGATCTTGACGCCAAGAGGACTTCGGAGGCGATCTGATGCGAGGATACAGGCAGAGTTGGCACGACTCCGGACTCTTCCGGCGTTAATGTGCCACCCGCTTTAGCGAATGAAACGTCGTAAGCTGCTAAAACTAATAAACTCTTGGACCAACCATCCCGCACTCTCCCCTGCTCAACGATCCCTTGAGGATACACAAAGAATATCAGGTTTGGGAAGCGTCAGCTCATAGCCCTTGGCATGGCGTCTGTTTGAGTCTGGCGTGGGACACACATTTCTGAGAAAAACCAAGCACCTGTCCTAAAGAGAGATTGCAGCCTATCATCAAGGATCAGTTATGCCTCGAAAGCCAACGCGAATCGGGGCTACCAAGTACTCAAAAGATCAAAATGGAGTGATTATTTGATGGCCAGCCAGTTTTCTTCACTACTCCGCCCCGTCCAACAGACGGTAACGGTTAGCGAGTTTCGTCAAGGCCCCTCTCGATGCTTTCAACAAGGGCCTGTAGCCGTTACAAGGAAGGGGCGCACCGTTGGCTACCTTCTCAGCCCAGAGCTGTTTGAAAACGCTCTAGCGTTACTCGCCGAAACTAAAGATCCGCGTGTGTTAAAGGACGAACTGGGACTCTCCGACTCTTGGCTGCAAAGTTTGGTCTCAAAAGACTAGAGGTTATAAACCAACCAAGGCGATAGTCGGTTAAGCTGCGTTTCATGAAAAATTTGAACGAATCTGAAATTTTCGACCACTCGGACAGTCTTGCCGAAGAGCTGCACGAATTAATCAGCTTGCCACTCTGCGACGATTCTCCAATGGTGACAATCAGCGAAGTTGCCTGCTCACTTTCACTTGAGCATTGGCACTCCGCAAGATTATTGCTCAGGGGAGGCCTTCTTCCATCAGCAACTGTGATTCATCGTGCGCAGTTTGAAGCGCTTACCCGCTCGGTTTGGGTCACGTTTGCCGCTTCTGATGAGCAAATTTCAAAACTTACGGCCGATCTTTCCATAGAATCAGAACAGGCGGCGAAGAACATGCCGCAAATTGCGCAAATGATGCAGGCGCTGGAAAAAAAGGGGCCTGCACATTTACACGATGCCCTAGTCCGCTTTAAAGACAATTCCTGGAAAGCGCTCAATTCCTATGCCCATGCAGGCATACATCCAATCAGGATGCATCACGATGGGTACCCCATCAGATTGCTGCATGACGTATTGCGCAACTCAAATGGTTTGGCCGCTATGTCGTGCATGCAAGCTGTAGTGCTTTCGGGAGAACAGCCGCTACAGCGAGCTGTTCTTGATGTTGCTGGGAAATATCCGTCTTGTATGCCGCCAACACTCTAAAGCCCTGGTCCTACCCACCTTCGGGCCGAATTCAAAGGAAGGAAGCTCCCCTTGATCAATCATTCCATCTTCTGATCGGTGGGGCCTAACGTGATCCCAGGTCAGTTAGAGTCTGCGAATTATTTCTTCAGCTCTGTCAGCGAATATCATTCGTCGGGCGAATAGCCTGAGCTTAAGGACCCAACTGCCTAGACAGGTAAAGAAATTCGCTGTGGGTCCTCTTATGAACGATACACGCTATTTTTTGTTTGGAAGAACTGAGTCTCCAATCGCGCAAAATCCGCTTATCCATCGGCTCGCCAAGGTGGGTGAAGTCCACCAAAAACCATTCTTTGGCGATCGTGTCGAGTTGAATTCCAGATTTCATGACAATTTTCTTTGTTAATTCTTGGAATTTTTCGCTATCTGGTGCAATGCGCTTAGATCAAAAGGTGATATCCAATAATTTTAATATAAATAATGATTGTTAGTGATTTCATAGTTCTACATGAAAAATTTATCAATTGAATTATTATTATAAAATTTAAATATCTGGTTTATAACGTTTTTTATACAAAACCTAGTATGGATGATCATTTTTTTTGGCACTAGTCTTTTCCCAAATTGAGGATTAAGACATGCCCATTAAACACAAAGATAAGTATTCCCGGATTAAACCTGCCATCGAGTTCTACTCAAAGAAAAACCGAGGACAGATGTTCTGTGAAAGCAGGACCGAAGTCGGCGCTTTGTACGAATTAGAATTTGATACAACGATCCGTCGATACCAAACCCAACCGGACACATTCTCTTACCGAAGAAACGGCTGTAAGCGACGGTATACCCCTGACGTCCTTTGTGAAGGCACGGACGGAAAATTCTGGTTTGAGGAAATTAAGAGCTGGAGGGGCGCGAATGCGCCAAGTTTCCAGAACAAACATCATTTTCTGACCGAACTCTTTAATGACGTCCTTGGCGTTCCCTTGAAACTGCGCCTATCAACAGCTCCTTACAACTGCAAATGGCGAGGGAATCTGGCTTTTCTGTACCGATACCTGGGATACCCATTCTGTGACACGGCCTATTCCGCGCTCGGATCGGTTCGCGAACCCATTACAGTTCAAAGTGTTCTAGACCGTTCACCTGGAGTAAAACTCAGTCTAAACACCGTCTACGCTGGCCTTGCTCAAGGGCTGCTCGGTTTCGACGATCGCCAAAAGATTGGTCCATGGACCACCGTATGGGGGGCTGACCATGCATAAGCCAATGTTTGCATCAGGTAGCCGTATTGTCTTGGACGGTAAGAACGCCATTATCGCTAACGAAAATGAAGACTTTTTCATCCTATTTACGGAGGACGGCGGGCAGAAAGAAGTTTCGAAAAAGGTACTTCAGATCGCTTACCAAGAGGGGCGAATGCGTTTTAACCTCGACAGCCCAGACTCAGAAATCGCGCGAAAGCCTTTTTTGACGACGACAGAAGCGAAAGAAGCCGCGCGCTTGCTCGCCTATCTTGAGCCCATGACCCACTACGACAACACCGGCAGCACAAATACCGCCGCAACGGTCATTAAAGACGTAGTGAAAAAGCACGGAGATGCCGTACTGCCTGCGCCTCGTCCGATCACTTTGTATAAGTGGTTTAGAAAGTGGACACAAGCTGGCAAAGATATATTGGTCTTTTTCCCCGCTGGCAGGACTTCGCGGAGAAAGTCTTCGATCGCCCCCGAATACTTGGAGTTGATGACCAACACTATTGATGAGCTGGTACTAACTCGCAACCACTGCACAGTTGCTCGAGCCTACCGCGAATTTCGGTGCCGAGCGGCAGCTCTTGAGTCCAAGAACCGCATTCCATGTCAGCAGGCTTTTTACGACCATTTCCATCGAACCGACCCGCGAATCAAGATCAAAAAGCAGCAGGGTAACTCTGCGCTTGTCGAAGCAACTCGAATTGCTCTGCGCACCTACGAGGTACGACACCCTCTAGAAAGGGTAGAAATTGATGCTGTCCATGTGACGATGGCCTTGGTGGACGAACATCTGAATTTTATTGCCAACCAGTTGGTTATTTATCTTGCGATAGACGTTTACTCCAAAGCCATCGTTGGTTTTGCGATGCAATACGGGTTCAATAAATCGGAGAATGCCGAGGGAGTGACTGAATGCCTAAAGTCGATATTGCGCGATAAGCATCACGACTTTCCGTATCTCACCAAACCCTGGCCAGGCGGAAAGCCAACAACCATCGTCGGTGATCCTGGCACCGCGATTATCTCTGAGTCGTTTACGAATCTCGCTGGGCATTACCAGATTCACCGAGAGGTAACCGAAGCTCGTCAAGGCTGGAAAAAACCCCACATCGAAAGCTACTTCAAAGTTCTAAGGGCAGATTTTCTACAACGACTGCGGGGCTATGTTCCTAAACGATCTCCCGGCTTCAAACTAGATCATAAACTCAAGGACATACGGGGCTTCATGGCCCATGAAGTCGAAAAAATGATGATTACTTATTTGGTCGAGGGTTATAACCACGCGGCTCAACATAAGCTCAATGGTATGACACCTCATGAAAAATGGCTGGAAGGCGTTGAGAAATATGGCGAACCTGAGATGGTAGATGACTTGAGCTTTGCCAACTCATTTGGTGGCAACCTGACTAAACGTGTACTTGACCCGAACAAGGGTATCTTCCAAAACAAACTTCGCTACCACTCTGTTGCACTACAGAATCTCTATTTTGAGTCGGTCAAAAAACACGGTGAAAAATGTAAGGTTGAGGTGCGGTGGTCTTCGCAAGATCTGACGCAAATTATGGTCCTTGATCCTAAATCGAAGACGTACTTGTCCGTCCCCTGCACAAGAGATCTCCCTGAGGGTATGACCTTGGCGAAATTCAAGGCGCAGTCAAAAGTGGTCCAGCAATGGGCACACAACGATACCCTCAAGGATTCCCCTGAATTCGAGAACTCTCAAACTCGTGCGCGGCAGATCGAGCGCGCTAAGCCAAGCCGCAAACAGCCCGAAGCAACTGAAGCACAGTTAATGACCAACCAGCAGCTGGAGGGTTACTTTGCTCAGGGAGAGAAGAACTCAAATTCGACGAATTCTGCTTCAGTGGCTATTCCGGACAATTTCATTGATGCAACCGAATCAGACCTGGAGCGAGCAAATCTGCCGGAAGCGCCCAACGACCGCAAAATGACGGTCAGGAGGCGCAAATCATGAGCCGCATTAACGAAAAACGAGAAGTTTTTCTGGATACGATCATTGAACACCCGGCCTTTGGCCAGGCCCTGGATGCCATTAAGCGAATCCACGCAAATCGGGGGCCGAGGGCGAAAGGAACGATCGTTTACGGTGATTCCGGTGTGGGGAAAACCACGCTAATCGATGAGTACCTCTTGGAAAACCCAAGGGTTGAGGAAAGGGATCGCACGCGCATTCCAGTTGTGAAAATCGAGACTCACAGCGGCCAGACCGACAAGATGATTGTTCAAGAGGTCTTACATGCCCTGAATTGGCCCTACCCCTCAACCGCAACGATGCCCAAGCTGTTTGCTCTTATGAAGAGGGCATTCATAGAACTTGGTGTGGAACTGGTGTTTTTTGATGAATTCCAGGAGGTGTTGCCTCAGAAAACAAAGGAATTCCCGCAAATTGTGCGCTTCATAAAAAGGGCTATGAATGAGACAGGCGTGCCGTGGATACTTGTGGGCACCGATCAAGTTCAGTCTACGCTCGAATTGGGCGGTAACCAGATGCGCCGTCGCTTTAAAGGGGCCTATCACCTCCGGGCGTTTTCAATTCGGTCTCCTGAAGATTACTCGGTTTTTCGAGATTACATTGATCTATTGCAGCAGGCGCTCCCCTTTCACTGCAAGCATTTGACCGAGGAAAACAATCTCCTGCGGCTGTACTGCGCAACCCTCGGGGTACCGGGATTTATCGCCAATCTACTAGATGAGTTGATCGACCTTCATGAGAATGACGAGGTAGTTACTCTTGATCACCTGGCTCAAGCGCACCAAAGAGCATTTGTCGGTTCAGGCGACACTACGGCAGGGGCTTTTCTTTCCCAAAATCCATTTCTTTTGCCGATTGCAAAAGTGAAAGAAATTGCGGGGAGGTTGTGATGCAGCTTCCATATCGCCCGCTACCCCGTCCGGATGAGAGTCTACCGGGATTCAGTGTCAGATTAGCCACAATCTATGGCTTCAGAAGCGCGGACGCGTTCTCTCGCCAAGTCTTCGGTTATTCACTACCCCGTTTCTTGCCGGATAAGTCCGTTTCAATGGATAAATGGCTGGATTCACTTGAGGCCATTTATGGCTGTGATCCTTCGTCCCTTAGCGAGCATTTTGTTCATCTAAGGCAGAAATATCAGTGTGAGGATTCGCGACGGATCATAGCCGACATCACTATTGGTTCACCGAGAATCTGCGAGCATTGTCTTTCAGAAAGCCACTACCATCGCTTTGAATGGCAGGTCGCACACCGGATTGTTTGCGACCTGCACGTAAGTCCAATCCTGGATTCTTGTCCTGAGTGCCAGTGCTCGTTCAAGTGGGACGAAAATATCCTCAGCGGCTGTAAAAACTGTGGTTACATCTGGGGATCAAGGGGCTCGAGCCGTCAGCAATGGCAAGGCTACCTCAAGGCGCAGCAGTCGGTCGCTGATCTAGACAGGCTGTATCGGGGCTACCTCCATTCTGCGTTCAGTAAAGGGCACAGTGTCTGGCCTAAAGCCCAGGTTCCTTACGATCCAAAGTTGCATTCTCAACTGATGCAAAGCGCTTACCGTTTGGTTTGTGATCCAGAGTGGAACGAAGCGTTATCTGGGAAGTATCACTCCCTTCGACCAGAGGATCATTTTGATAACGGTTTAGCTAAGACGCATGCCTTACGAATAAAGAAATTGGCCAGCCCAATTGCAGCGGCACAGGTGTCCTTCGGCGATGATAAACCGTTCTTACCCGACGCTCCTGAATTGGTGATACCGAAGAAACATCAAAAGCATTTGAGATGGGTGCAAGCTGAGGATATCTGTGAGGCCGATACTGTAGCAGCAGTATTAGGACTGTCTATTTCTCAGGTTAACCAACTGGTCTCGAGGGACGTCATTCGGTGCCTATCAACATCACAGATTCTTCGGGACCGCGTATTCAACTTAAGAGAGGTATCCAATGATATTTCGCATCTCTTTGAGAATGCATCTCCCAAACCGGCAAAAAAAATAAGCGTGCTTACTCTCGATGAAGCGGATGGCCTAGTGCAGAGGTTCGGATTCGACCTGGTGGACTGCATCGAATGGCTCCATTCGGGAAGCTTATCTTTCTCACTGACCGATGCTCCAGGGTGTTTAGCAGGGATTAGGATCGAAAGGGAAACACTCATCGACCACTGCGAGTCGTCGTTCATGAGACGAGCCGCTGATGAAGAGTTAGACCGCTTGACCGTAATGAAAATGCTTGGGGTGCCGGAAAACGTACTCGATTTTCTTGGCAAAGAGGGAGTTCTTCAAAGTGAGCGGTGGTACGGTCCTGGTGTTCGCTACGAATTCGGAACCATCAAAGAATTCTTGAGTCGTTACCGCATTGCCAGACGGGAATCATTTATCCAAGGAATCCCAACCTCAGAAATATGGAAGCGACTCAGTCCTTCCAAAGCCGATGTGCTTTTGACAGAACTGCCAGGTGGGCATTTTGTGGGTATTGTTAAACGGGACAAACTGCCAGTGAGCGAGGCGGCGTAAATGACGGACGATGACAGGCAGAAAAGTGGTGTTTCCTCAATGTCAGCTTTTAAGGCCAGAAGAGGTCTTCAACGGTTGCTTGATGAATATTCCTCATCTCTACCTCCGCCATCGTCACGATTTCCCTATCTCATTTTTCTCTATCCAGAAAACCTGGCTGTCGATTCGCGACACCTTCTTTTCGAACAGCTTAATCGGCGTGCCCACAAATTCGGTCAAACCTTGGTCATCACTGACGTCGGTTTTGACCGGGGTGGGTTCTACGTAAACTTTGACGAGATCGGCTCCTCTGAGAAAGATCCGGACTACGACGATCTAATCGATAATTGGAACGCTGCTCTTAAGTGACATCTGCCAACCCCTGCGGCCTATAGGAGCCCTCTCCCTCGCAACCATTCCGAATTGACACTTCCCTAACAGCGATCCTCGCAAAACCAACGTCTTTCAGAGCTATTTGCCATTCGCTTCAGTAATGCTATATTACTTTAAGTGAACGGCATATATTCATGTTTTTAATTATTTTATAGGAAAAGAAATTTACGTTTTAGCTTTATTTTTTCGAAGAACTTACGACTTAGCTTTAAGCGAAAATATACGCTATCTGTACTTTTGTTTTAAGTCGCTGATTTCACGAACGACAGAATTTACGTCAAGTCTCTAATCACCATTTTTTAGTGGACGATTGCACAAAGTGCTGAACAAACGTTGCACAAGTGAGAGGAGCCGCGAATGGAGTTGATAACACCTACTCTTTCGAGGCTAGCAAGGAGACCGAGCCAAAGAATGTTTTCTTCGAGCTCACCAAATCCAGTGGGTTCTTGCGGCGGCCGTGATTCTGATGAAAGCCTTCAAACATCGGCGTAAGGCCGCGTGTTATTCAGTATCGTGAGGGCTCCACCGCTTGGCTAGTGGGCATACCGAACATACCGCCGCATCAGATTGGGCCGGTGCGGCGTGGACAGGCTCAGTACCCTGGCCATCATGTCGTCTTCCTTCTGCTTCCAGGTCTCATCGTCCATGTCTCGCACCCACGACAACATCCGCTCTGCCAACCCTCAACGTGGTGAGTTGGGCTCTACATGGTTTTGATGCATGGTGACTGGGAAATCCGAGCGAAGCGCCCTCACCTCCCAAGGGAAGCCAAGGTTGGAACTATAAACCAGCGCCAGGCGCTCAAAGCGGCGTATTCCGACCCGATTCTTGGCATCAAAAGTCCCATCGCCAACATCGACAATAAGTGCATGTGAATTCGGCGAAATCCGCCGGAATTCAACAACGTCAAAAGCGGAGTGCTCGTTGCACGCTTCGGCCACGTCACGCAATGGTGCCGGCAAATTCGACGTTACCGACTTTCCCAGCGGCTCTCCGTAGTCAATATACTCAGTCGTCACTGCCTGCCCTCGGTGGAGCAGCGGATGCGACTGACGCTGTTGCAGCAGCGGTAACGGCAAGCCTGAAGCCAGACCTGGCGGCATGCAATACGATGGGCTCCGGCTTCTTGCGTGTGGGCTCTTCTCCGGTGCACTTGAAGATGGCAAGCTTTGCGGCACAATGGTGCCCGAAGGGTCCGTCAAATTTACGCGGACGGACGAGGAACTGAGCGCGACGAGAGAGGACTATAATAGGCGCAATAGGTAGTCACCAAATTCAGAACAAACTGAGCCGGGCTAGAACCCGGTTCGGCGAGGTTTTAGTCTGGCTATTCGTCTGGGTCCGTTATGGTCTCGAAGCGGGCTAGCGCCTCTGCAACGACTTGGGGTGGGGCCGATTCTGCAAACTTGGCGTTACGGGCTTTCAGATCCAAAGTTCGCACTTGGCTGACAACGGCTACGCCTTGGATTTTGGTCTCGGAGAGGTGTACCGCAAATCCTTTATCTCTTTCGTAGCCACCGCCTTGCGTAATTGGGGCGACGAGAGCTCTTCCGAGTTGGTTGAATTCTTTGCGAGACAGGACAAGGCAGGGACGGGGATTGCCTTTAATTTCTGATCCTTCGGTTGGGTCCAGGGTTACCCAAATAATGTCACCCTGATCGAACGTGCGTTTCGGTGGCATAAATTCATCCTTCTGTTGTGTTTAGGTCATAGCAGTTCCTCCCCAGCTGTGGGTGCGTTGTCCCAGGCTTGAAGGTCGTCTGCAACTGGTGCGTTCGGGTTGCACTGTGCGACCAAGTCCTGAAGTTTGTACTTCCGGCGAGTCTTTGCAGGCTCGATGACTATGCGCATTCCATCCTCCTTGATGGAGACGTCATCGCCCAACCGGAGATGCAGTTTCTTCAGAAGCTGTGCAGGCAGTATCGCGCCGGCGCTGTTTCCGATTTTTCTGATGCTCGTTTTCATGATTTTGGTGCTCATTCAATAAACAATAATTTTCACTTGAGCGGCGTGTACTATACAGGCAGTGTGGTTGTGTGTCAACAATGTTATAACCTGAGTGCTAACATTGTTCTAACTTTTCTTGGTCATTATTGCGCGCCCTTTGGGCCGGGCTTCTCCGGGTTCGCTATTCGCTCATTCCGCGTTGCAGGACTGACGCCCTCCATATCTCGGACGCTTTCGACCTCAAGTTTTATTGCGATGAAAACCTAAACCGACTCTGGAAATCAATCATTGAGGCTAGCCTGTCAACTGCAAGTTCACATGCCCTTGCAGCTATTCCATTTCCCAAAACTCTGATCTTATGAAATAGCCGAAATCCGCAACGCCACCTAACTCTTTAACACCGCAGAACCCGATGAACTCATCAGCTTCAGCCTCGGCAACATCGAAGCGGGATGGGTTGGCCAGCGTGTCCTCGAACCACGAATCTGCTTCGTCTTCTGTCAGGGCGCGACGAGGTCCCACAAATCTCATAACTTGAGGATCTCGAAGCATACACCGTGTCACCGTTCTCCGATTTTGTCGAGGAAAGACCATTTTTGACGGGAAAAGGACCGCTTTTATCAATTAGCGGCGATCTAAATTCGTCCGGCGTCTGAAGCGCTTTCATGATGTGATTCCGCAGCCCCGTAGTAGGTTCATGAGTTTTCGTAAAACGTCACGTAATGAACCATTTCATGAAACTCAAGGCCTTTCAAGCATTCAAAAACAACGTCTTACACCAAAGTCTAAGATCCATGAACTACTGCACCGCGCATAAGTTAAATTATCAGTGCTATTCGGCTAGTCCAGGGGCATCGTGGCGAGTGCCCGTCGCTAATCGCTGGCCTGCTGATCTGTACCCGGTCAATCTGGTCGGGGTGACGACATTGCGATGCGCAAACAACGTTTCAGGAATCAGAGCGCAGTCGATCATCAAATTGGAAGGTTACCTCAACGGCCTCTTCGATAACCGCTTCTGCGTCGGGGTGTTCCGGATTAAGGATGAGGTTATATTCTTGTGGCACAACACACGAACGGACCGCCAATGCGAGCGCTTCGCCGTCGATGAGGAAGTCGGTTCCGAGCTCTTGAGTGCCTGCTGACACTCTTGTTCCGTTCCAGTCTCTTGGGTAAGCGTCGTCGGCCAGGATCATAACCTGACTGTCGGGCACCTCGATTTGGAAAAGCAGATAATTCTGTAGACTGTCTTCCTCACCCAGATTCACCAGAATTTCTAACTGAGCAAGGGCAATACTCTCGGATAGATACACTGCCGGGTGATTAGGCAGATTCCAGCGACCCCCATATTGGCGCGCACCAAACCCAGAAAACGCAGTGTCCCTGTGTTTTCGTTTTGTGATTCGGTACGCCTTCATGCGTACACGCCGTGCTCAAGCTGCCCGATCAGGTCCCGTACCATGCGAATGCCAGCCTCGGTATCCAGCAGATCAATAGGGCACTGGTGCTCCAAGGCTCGCGCCGGACGCTTAAGCCACCGCCGTGCCTTTTCTCGGTCACCTTCAAACAATTCCACGGCGTCACGCATCACCAGGTGCAAAGTGGCTACCCGATCCAGCTCTGCCTTGTTCACGGTGCCGTCTTCACGTCGGCGTACCAGGGTGCGCGGGGAAATGTCCAACAGTGTGCACAAAATAGCGTCGTCGATGTCGTATAGGGCCTTCAGGGCATCCAGTTCCCTGGCCTTTCCGCCGCGGCGGATCTTTTTCACGCCCTGGACACCGGCAAACACGTACTTTCCTGTGGTGGTTCTGCGATGAGCTTTCACAGCACCACGCCCCTCGTACACGGCTCTAACGTTTGCCTTACCAGGTCCAAAATGCGCTTTAGGGCTTTGCTTTTTCTCGGTGATCGCTGACATAAAACCTCCCGCCATTTGGCAAAAATAGTTTACCACAATGGCGCCGGAATTTCTTGCAGGCTTATTCGACTCTCTGTGACCCCATCGCGACGAATAAGCAGCTTCCCTTTCGTTGCTCCAACAAAAACCGTCCGGGAATAAATTACTCCCCGAAGACGCCCTAAGCGGTAGAGATAGTTTCCGACGGATCTGTCGTTGCCGCGCCGTTGCCGGCACAGGTGTCCAGTCGGGATTCATTCATCGTTTGGGGCTTTTAACATGCAACAAAAAATAAGGCGTTTCATGAAATCGTTCGGCGCAGTCGCCGGAATCGCGCTCAGTGTCAGTTTGCCAGCGACAGCAACTGAAACATCTCGCTCAGCCCCCGGGCTTAGTCTGGAAAAGGCGATCAGCGATCCCCTGTATATCGCGGTCCAGAACAGCGGCATGGTGAAGGTATTACCGTCGAAACAGGCCTGGCCTGGCGTGGCAGGCGCTCACTACGATGCTCTCAACACGGACGCAACCCGGCTCATGGTGTCGGGCTTTAAAACCGGTAAGGTTTACGTATTGAATACCGCCAACGGGAAGGTGTTGGCCAGCATACCGATTGGTGAGGTGGCCCAGGGCGTTAAAATTTCACCAGATGGTCGTTATGGTCTCGCCGTCGCCCCCTCCCAGGGCGATGTCGCTGTTATTGACCTTAACACTCTCGAGTTGGTTAAAAAAATTCCGGTTGGGAAAGTACCTCACAATCTCATTTTCAGTGCCGACGGAAAACGTGCTTACGTCACGCTTCAGGGGGCAGGCGCCATTGCCGTGGTTGATATGCAGACCCTGGAAAAGCAGCACGAGATCCCGACGCCAGGGCTGGAAACGCCCCACAATATCGACATCAGTGCCGATGGACAGCGGTTGTGGTTGCGTGATTTCACGGGCAATGTTGGCGTTCTGGACCTGGCGAGCGAGAAAATCATCAAGACCTTGAAAGTGGCCAGTGGACATGGCGGTATCGACGTGGTGCCTGGCGGGCGCTACGTAGCAACCGGTGCTATCTCTGCATCCGTCGTTACCGTGATCGACCCCGATAGCCTCACCATTGTGAAAACCGTTGAGGTCGGAACCGGTCCTCACGGAGTGCGGGCAAGCCGCGACGGAAGGTTTATTTATGCGTCGGTCACCGCGGACAATCACATTGCCGTCATTGATGCCCAATCCCTGCAGGTAGTCCGCCGGGAGCCTGTCGAGGGCAAATTTCCCTTCTGGATCGCGGTACCCGGTAATCCATGACAAAAATCAACGGGATGGGGAGTAACAAGTGATGATCTCAAATTCAGTGAACATCAACTCGTAACGGGCAGCCAATGCGCAGCGCTGGAAGCAGGCAGCAATTCGATACCCTGGTACGCCCCTGGCGTTACCGGCTGTACGGTATTGCGCTGCGGCAGGCCCCGTCGCCTGAGATGGCGGAGGACTGGACTCAGGAGACCCTGCTAAGGGCCTGGCGGGATTTTGACCAACTGGGCGATCATGTGGCTGTTTATGCCTGGCTGCTTAAAATTCTCAATCGTGTGGTAGCCGATTGCTATCGCCGAGACGGACGTCGCCACCAACTGGCTCCGGTGCTCACAACCGAGGATCCTGTGTTAAATGAGCATCCCTGCGCCGCACCGGGCCCGTTCGATCAGGCCCTGAAAAGTCAGACTGATGCGCACGTGATGGCGGCCATTCAGGCCTTACCGGATACCTTCCGGCAGGTCATTCTGTTGAGGGACTTTGAGGATTTCAGCTATCAGGACATTGGACAGATTCTGGACCTGGCACCAGGAACGGTGATGAGCCGTTTATCAAGGGGGCGCCGCCTGCTCGCCGAACGACTGATCAAGGCGGCACCCGAAGCCCCTGTTGCCAGTAATGCAAAGCACGCATCGGTGAAGCCACATGAGTGACAGCAACAAAACAGAAACCCATGGATTTTCTGACCTGCATGTCCGAATACAGGACTGGTTGGCCGGCTACGCCGATGGTCAGTTGGATGAGCATCATACCGACCTTGTCGAAGCCCATCTCGCTGGGTGTGAGGCCTGCCGTAACGATGTCGTTCGCCAACAGGCCCTGTCCGCCCGGCTACAGCTCATACCCACTCCCCGATTTGCTGCAAGTTTTGATAAACGGCTTGATGACGCGCTAGCAGAAGCCCCGGTGACTGGCAGGCACAAATCAGGTCATCAGCGGGTAGTGAACATAAAGCACTGGCTGAGCCGTCTACACCCGTTGGTTCTTGTTGGCGGTGGGGGTTGGGCTGTTGCCCTGGTACTTGCGGCGGTGCTCCTGATGCCTAACCTGACGCCGGGCAACATTAACCAGATTCCCATGGTCAGTGATGTGCTGATTGATTATCAGCGTGTCGCTCGGGAAGACCTGCCCTCGCAGTCCGGTGGCTCAGGCGTGCCTCCGCCGATGCAGTGGGCAAACAGTCGGGTCCTGGCAACCTGGATGACCAGTGTGGGAGGTGACCCCGCCCAGGCCTACGCCATGCGCCGGGGCAACAGTCTGATCATTCAATACCGCATCTCGGAGCGCGTGTTCTTCCGGAATCCGGACGTCCGGCAAGCAGTCGCTCGTGCTGGAGACTTTCGTACCCGTGACGATCAACTGGAAGTGCTCGGGATACCGATGGAGGAGTCCGGGTTATTGGTTGTCGCGCCCGCAGGGAATCTACCGGCGATTGGCGAGTTCACAACGGAGGCTTCCTGATCCGGGGTTGGTGGTGATTATTTGACCACCGTCTACACTAGACCGACACCGGGTTTGCCTCAAACCAAGGGGTGCGCGGATGCAGCCCAACAAGCAAATGATTCCGGGGCTTTCGTTTCTATTTGTAACCAGACCGACTATGTTGATAGGTGGGATGCACGTGACCCGCTATATCCCGCCGGGTGAAAAATTCACGAACTTAAGTGTCTCACCTCGCCCCGGAGTCACTCAATCCCCTATAAACGACACTGCCTGAAGGCTCCGTTTACCTGGTGCGCTCCAATATCTGCGCAGTTTGTCTGGGTTAACCAGCAAGGAGAACATCGAATGTCGATAACATCAGAAAAGCAATTACCCGAAGCGATAGAAGCCTGGCTCGATCCGGGCATGGATTCGGTTAAAGGAACTGAAACCCCCAAGGATCCGAACAAAGGCTACATCGCCCTGCTTGGCTGGAGCGTCAATGCGATCAAGGCGGCGCAAAAGTTTGACCGTCGCTACATAGTCGTTGCTCCGGAGTGGGCTGCGGATTTCTGTACCGCAAACAAGATACCTTTCATCCCGTGGGATTTTATCCGGTTGAATGATCGGTCCCTGGAGATTGCCGAAAAGCTGAAGGCGGAAGGCGTCGATGTCGCCATACCGTTATTCGAGGAAACCGTCGAGTGGTCAGGGGCGATTAACTCTGTCCTCCTTAACAACCCTCGCATGTACGGGCAGTCCATTCTGTTTCGTGACAAGGCTCTGATGAAGCGCCGTGCCCAGCTTGGCGGTATTCGCGTCGGGATTTTCGAAGAGGCGCACGAGAAAGAAGACATCGTCCGCTTCATGAAGCGTGTCAACCAGACCCTGCTCAAACTTGATGGTGACCCGGATGACCCGATTCACGTCAAGGCCTTCGACAAGGCCGGTTGTCTCGGTCATAGAATGATCCGCAAGATAGAGGAAATTGACACCATTCCGGCGGAAGAATATCCCCTGCTGATGGAAAGTCACCTGGATGGCTGGGAATTTGCCGTTGAGGCCTGGATCCACGGTGGCAAGATCAAGTTTCTCAACATTTCGGAGTACGTAACGCTGGGCTACTCGGTATTTGTACCCGCTACCGAGCAACTCGAGAGCTGGCGTAACGCGATCACCAAACAGATCGAGTTACTGATCAAAACGTTCGACATACAGTTTGGCCTGATTCATCCGGAGTACTTCGTCACTGCCGACGGCGAAATGTACTTTGGGGAAGTTGCCTATCGTCCGCCCGGGTTCAAGGCTTTCGAGCTTATCGAGCGGGCGTACGGGTTCAATGCCTACCAGGCTTCAATGCTGGTATTCGATCCAAAAAGCACCAAAGAGGAAGTGGATAACTTCTTCCCCCGCGAAGTGGTCGATGCGAAGGGCTACGCAGGTTGCTTCGGTGTGTATCCAAGGCGCCGAGTGGTCAGCAAGCTGGAAATGCCCAAAGAAACGATTGAGCATCCCTACTTCGAGTCACACGAATTGCATGAACCGACAGAAGAGACCGTTCCCGACCGGTCGGCCTTCGGTACTCATTGGGGTCTCATCTTCTTCTTTGGTGATGACCCCATCAGGATGCGGGATCTGCTGAAAGCTCAGGAGGATCTGGACTTCTACGTCTAGAGGCCCGCTGAAGAGTCCAGTTCACTATGGGCGCATCTGTCAGGATCAGAAATACCCAAACTCCAGATCCTGATAGACGTGCCCCGCATTCTGTAAGGGATGAGGTCGGGCTGGCAAAGGTCATGGCGGCATACAAATTTCGGGGGCCACTTCAGTCTCTGTTGGCGCCGTAGTCTAAACTTAAGCTTAATCACAGCTTGAGGCACTGCCGATTATGAGGCGCGGATGGTTCTTCGTATTTCTGATTGTGCTTTTTTCCACGGTGCTGCACATTCCGATAACCCGAAGCACGGAAACTGTTCGTATTACGACCGGACACTGGCCCCCATACCTGGATAAAGATCTTCCGGGCGGCGGATTTCTTGCGCGGATCATTCGGGAGTCTTTTGCGCTTGAAGGAATTGAAGTCAGGTTTTCTTACTTCCCCTGGTCCAGAGCGCTGGCCTTGGTTCACTCACCAGATTATGAAGCATCTGCTGTGTGGTCTTGCACTGAAGATAGAAGCCGGGAGTTCGTGTTCTCCGCTGCCCTGATTCCTTACGGATGGTATTTTTATTACCGGGCCGGGCAGCCTTTCGACTGGGAAACCTTGACGGACCTTCAAGGTATGACCGTCGGACTTACTCAGGATTACAGCTATGGGGAGACATTGGCCGACGTCATCAAAAGCGGGCTCGTTTACGGTGATGTGACAACCTCCGACCTTGCCAATTTAAAGAAACTACTCCTGGGAAGAATCGATCTGTTCCCGATGGACCCTGTGGTAGGCGAAGTCATGATAGTTCAGCAGTTGGGGCCTGTTGCGGCATCCCGGCTCACTTTTCACCCGAAGCCCGTCAGAACGTCGTTCTTTCGCTTGCCATTCTCAAGGAACGACGAAAAATCCGCCCGTCTGATTCAGGCGTTCAACAAGGGCTTGGCGTCACTACGAGAGAGTGGCCGATACAAAGCCATCATTGATGAGGCTCTGGAGGCATACCGTTCGCCCAAGGCAGAAGCTATCCTTCGGGAAAGGCTCGCGAACTGGGAAGAGGAACCCGGTCCCTGCTCTTGATAACACAGAATTATTTCTCAAGCACTTTTGCCTGATGCTTTTCGGCCAGTTCTTTCAGCGTCATGTACTCGCACTCCCGTTTGGCAAGAAATGCGTCGGCGGAGTCCACCAGAATGTTGTCATCGCGCATGAAGCGCCGGCCCAGGAGTACCGGGTAGGAGAACTTGCCCCGGTCCGTCAGTGAAAACTGTGTTTCATGGGTGGTGCCTGCGATGCAGAATTCCATACGTACCACGTATCGCCTCTGTGAAGGCGCGCCTTTGCGTTTGATGAGGACCGTTCGCTCTACCGGCCGTTCAAGCTCCAGAGTGACATTCTCATGGTCCAGTTCGCCTTCGGTTGGCTGGTCTTCGTGATCGCCCAGTGGAATCTGAAAACTCACCCATTCCTTGCCGTCTTTATCGAACGGTTCGACGTTAACAGCATGGAGAGACGAGGTTTTGGCACCGGTATCCAGGCGGGCTTTAAGGCGAAGGCTGGTATCCTGCATCACCACCCATTCCACAAAGCCAAGGGTTTCCGGTGAGCGTTTTTCACTGTTTGAATCTGACTCAGCTGAAACAACAATCGTCGAGAGGAAAAACAGTGCGGCAGCCGCTCCCGCCTTACTCACAAACTTCATTCAATATCTCCTGCAAATTCCTGTAAATCGGGAAAAAATGAAAGGAACTTCTGCTCCAGTTCAGCTTCGTTTTCCCGGATCTCTATGATGATGCCAGTGAAGTTGTTCGGGAACCGGATTCGTCCCGCAACCCGGTCCAGGGCATAGCCCACATTCTGCAGATCTCTATAGGCCCCAAACCAGTCATGCCAGACCATTCTGCGAGTTACCCGGGCCATGGGTGAAGGCATCAGATGCTCGTATTCCTGCAACTCCTGGTATATCCGGTGAATAAAGAACTCACGTTCAACATCGCTGAATCGGTTCCAGTGTTTAAGTAGGAAATGATCATAAAGGATATCAAGGGCAACACCGGCGAAGCGCCTGCGCTGCCGGGAGAAAACCCGTTTGCTGGCAAGTACGTCCGGATGCTGATCGGTAAAACGGTCGACAGCCCGGTGGTGGCGAACGCCCTGCCTCACCGCGTCCGGGAGTGCCGAGAGATCGACACCCCGGGAAAAATCGCCGAGGATGCTGCCCACCCGGGCTTCGGGTGAATCAGGCGCAAGAAATACGTGAGCCAGATGGTTCAAGCGGTCTCCCCGGTGGTCTGGTCTCAGAAGTTGAACTGAATGCCGACGCCCAGGCCATCGATTTCGGTATCGTTGTCTTCATAG
This sequence comes from Marinobacter sp. Arc7-DN-1, assembly GCF_003441595.1. NCBI lineage: Bacteria > Pseudomonadati > Pseudomonadota > Gammaproteobacteria > Pseudomonadales > Marinobacteraceae > Marinobacter > Marinobacter sp. Arc7-DN-1. The sequence continues at coordinate 429,434 of NZ_CP031848.1, forward strand.
TAACGCATATATTCGAGGTTTCCGGACAGATTCGGTGCGAACTCCATATTCATCCCGATGCCGTAGGAAACGTCGGTTTCATCCTCGGTTGCAGTGCCAAGGAAAGAATCCGCTTCGATTTCGACCCGGGTGAAGCCGAGAACGGCATAAGGCGTAATCGGAGACTCGTTGACCAGGTTGAACGTGGCATAGCCGCCGAAGAAGTTGTCCAGCGAAAAATCTGCTCCGCCAATCCGGTCATCATCCACACCGAAACCACCCCGGGCTTCGATACCCAGAAATGGCGTGGCCATCACGCCGACCTTGGCTGAAAGCGTGCCCACATCGGCATCGGCGCTACCGCTTTCAAGGTTGATAAAGGTGTAATTCAGGCCGGTATAGAGGCCGCCAACGCCGGATTTGTACATATCCTGGGCGCTTACAGTGCCGGCAGCCGCCAGACCAGTCGCAAAAAATACGGCGAGTGAACGTGTGTGTTTCATTATGGTTTCTCCTTAACCGAAAAATTCGGTGTAGCAACACTGAACTTGCATCAGACTCACGACATTTGCCATCAGAAAGATCCGCATTTACCCGATATTTACAGTGATTTAATTCGCCGGTAATTCCGGGTTCGGCCCTTTGTTACCTTGCGGAAGGCTGTACCCACAGGTATTCTGACGCCGTCTCCCGGTATCAGCTGGCTCGAGCATCCATTGAGAAATCTTTACCCCGTTATTTTTATAGTCAGCGTCATGTTTGTGCTTCTCAGCATTTTCATGACATTGCCTGTCATTTTGCTTGCGGGCTCCGAAACGCCAAACGCCATGGCGTTTGCGGAATCGGCGGCTATTGCCTGTGGCGTGGGGATTCTGGGTATGGGCCTCACCTACCGGAAACCACGGGAGCTGAAGCCGAGGTACATGTTCGTGCTTACGGTTTCGTCCTGGTTCATTATTGCGCTGCTTTCCTCTCTGCCTTTTTACCTGAGTGACCTGAAAATTTCCGCCGCCGATGCATTTTTTGAGGGCACGTCAGGTATTACCACTACGGGTGCAACCGTGCTCAGTGATCTGGATACAATGGATAAGGATCTGCTGATCTGGCGTTCGATCCTGCAGTGGATAGGCGGAATCGGGATCATCGGCATGTTCGTTGCGGTCCTGCCGTTTCTCCGTGTAGGCGGTATGCGTCTGTTTGCCACGGAGTCTTCGGAGTGGACGGATAAGGCCTTGCCTAGAATGAAGACACTGAGCCGGGGCCTTCTTTTCGTGTATGTGGCGTTCTCGATTATTGCTGTGGTGACTTACCGGTTTTCCGGCATGACACTGTTCGATGCCTTCAACCATGGGCTTACCAGCATTGCAACGGGCGGTTTCTCTACCTCCGACATGTCCATGGGCAAGTTCAGTGATCTGATCCTGATGGAGGCCACCTTTTTCATGATCATTGGCAGTCTGCCTTTCTTCCTGTTTGTGCGGGAGATGCACGGGCAGCACGGTGTGCTTTTCCGGGATCAGCAGGTTCGTCTGTTTCTGACGATTCTCTTCGTCGTTCCTTTACTGCTGACCCTGTACCGCTGGATGGTCTCTCCTGTGCCGTTCCATCCGGTCCACAACTATGCAGCCACTCTGTTTAACGTAACTTCGGTCGTAACAACCACCGGCTACGCCTCTGAGGATTATTCGGCCTGGGGTCCACTGACGTTTGTGCTGTTTTTCTTCCTGATGTTCGTGGGCGGCTGCTCCGGTTCCACGGCCGGTGGCATGAAGATCTTCCGGTTCCAGCTGTCGCTGATCATTCTCCGTGAGCAGCTGATGCGCCTGCTGCACCCCCGCGCGGTGCTTACCCGGAAGTACAATGGCCGCTCGGTGAGTGATGAAATCATCTCTTCGATGATCGCTTACACCTTTATTTTCCTGCTTTGCCTGCTGCTGATAACGGTTGCCCTGGCAGCCATGCAACTGGACTTCGTCACAGCCCTGTCTGGCGCCCTCACAGCATTGACCAATGTGGGGCCAGGTCTCGGAGATATTATTGGTCCGGCAGGGAATTTCGGGCCGCTGCCAGATGCCGCAAAATGGGTGCTATCGGCCGGTATGCTGATGGGCCGCCTGGAAATCCTGAGTGTTGTGATTATGCTTGCGCCGGCGTTCTGGCGCACCTGAGGGTTATTTCAGCCAGAGTATTGCCGGGTTCTCAAGGGGCAGGTTCAGGCGTTCGTCATGCACCCGCAAACGCGGGGTGTAGTGCCCCTCGGGGCGTGACGGCACCATACATTCGTACCGGTAGCTATGAGCGGATCCGCTCAACGGGTGCTGCATCGCCATCGCGGTAACCGTTCTTGGCCCGTATTCAGAGGCCTCTGCCACCAGCTCAACAGCAATTCTCTGTTCATCGATACCATCAAGGTATACTTCTACCGTGTAAGTCTGGCTGGCACCCGATTCGGCAACATTGAATGCGCTGAAGCGCAGCCGTGGCCAGTGCTTCCTGATTTGCCGTTGCTCATCCAGAATTTCGGCCGCCGTCTCCGGGCTCCGCAGCTTCCCTTGTTCCGTCATTGGCAAATAGAATCGTTCCACGTATTCGCGAACCATACGGTTGGCCGAATAAGCGGCAGTGAGCTGGTCCATGCTGGCCCGAATCTGTTGCAGCCATTTTCTGGGCAGGCCCTGCTCGTCCACATCGTAGAAACCGGGAATCACCTCGTGTTCCAGCAAATCGAAGAGTTCCCGGGCGTCCGAAAGGTCATGCTCGCTCGTACTGCGCAGCTCCTCGAAGGTGGCACCGGGGCGGATAGCCCAGCCCACATCGGCGTTCCAGGCTTCTGCCCACCAGCCATCATACTGGGACAGGTTCAGGCCACCATTGACCAGTACCTTCATGCCGCTGGTGCCGCAGGCTTCCCAGGGATGCCGGGGGCAGTTAAGCCATACATCCACGCCCTGGATCAACTGGTTGGCAACGCCCAGATCGTAGTCTTCGATGAAAACCACTTTGCCTTCCACATCTGGTCGTCTTGAAAAGGCCTTCCATCGCCGGATGATCTCCTTACCCCGGTGGTCATAGGGGTGGGCTTTACCTGCAAGCACAATCTGTAACGGCCGGTCCCGGCTTGCCAGTAGCCTGAGCAAACGTTCCTGGTCCTTCAGAAGCAGATCGGGCCGTTTGTATTCGGTGAAGCGTCGGGCGAAGCCAAGCGTAAGGGTTTCATGATCCAGCAACAGCCCGCACGCGGCAGCGTGGTTGTTGGCCGGGTTCTGCTCGCAATGCTGGCTTGAAAGCCGTCGACGGAGGTAACCAATCAGCCGGTTGCGCTGAAGCCGCCTCATCTCCCATAACTCTTCATCCGTGATTGCTGTCATCGGGCAGGACATCGGCAGCGGGCGGCACCATCGGTCCTGGCCACAGGCCCGTGTCCAGATGGCATCGGATTCCGGTGAATCCCAGCTGGGCGTGTGTACGCCATTGGTCACAAAGTCTGCCGGAATATCCTCAATCGGCCAGCGTCGGAAAAACGGCTGGAAGAGAGTCTGCGAAACCTTCTGATGGATGCGGCTGACCCCGTTTATCCGGCCGCTCATATTTAACGCAAGCAAAGCCATATTCAGGCGCTGGTCGGCGGAGTCCGCCCCGGTCATGGCACGCTCGCTGCCCAGTTCCAGAAGTTGATCCGCGTTCAGATCCCGGCCTTCCAGCCAGGGAGCCAGGTAAAGCCGGAGCAGAGATCCGGAAAAGTGGTCAAAGCCGGCGGCCACCGAGGTGTGGGTAGTGAACAGGTTGGTTGCCCTGGTGGCTGTGCGGGCTGTCTGAAAGTCGCTCTGGTGATCCTCCTGCCAGCCGAAGGCTCGCTCAATCAGGGCCAGGGCACAGTGCCCCTCGTTAAGGTGACATAAGCCGGGCTGTCGGCCCAGTTGTCTTAACAAGCGCCAGCCGCCGATCCCCAAAACCATTTCCTGTTGTAAGCGCTTTTCCGGGTCACCGGTATAAAGCTCACTGGTAATCCCCCGGTCGCCGGGCTCATTGCGGGGGTCATTGCTGTCAAGCAGCAATAATTCGCAGCGGCCCACCTGAGCTTTCCAGGCTCGCAAACGCACATTCCGGCCGGGAAAGGGTACAACCACCCTCACCCACTGATCGTCTTCATCCCTGAGTGGCGAGACAGGAAGCATGGTAGGGTCGTTGTAGGGATAGAACTCCATCTGCTCGCCATCGGTGCTGATGGCCTGGCGGAAGTAACCCTGCTGGAAAAGTAATCCCACCGCGGTTACGGGCAGGCCCAGATCGCTGGCTGCCTTGAGATAATCGCCAGCAAGAACCCCCAACCCGCCGCTATAAAGTGGCAGGGATTCACTGATCCCGTATTCCATGCAGAAATAGGCAATGCCTGGCCCCAGATCGCCTGCACAGTCTTCCGAATACTAGGTGTTGGCGTTAACGAATTTGTGGTGGGCCGCCAGCTGTTCGAGATAGCGTTGCTGGAATAAAGGATCCTGCTCGAGTTCTTCGAGCCTTTCACCAGACACACTGTTCAGAACCAGCCAGGCATTGTGGGTGGAATCCCAGGTTTCTTCATCAAGGGCGCGCCACAACTCGTCACTGCCGTGGTGCCAGGTCCACCGCAGGTCCAGTGCCAGACGAAACAAACCGTTCAGGAATTCCGGTAAGGACCGCGGTGTATAGGCTAGGGTCAAGGCTGACGTCCTGTCAGATCAGAGATAACATCAATGAGTGGTGTAACCGCCATCAATAATCACCAGTTCATTACCTTCGAGTCGTGCCATGAAAATCCTCCTTGATGATTTCAGTAGGCTTGCCGGCGAACCGGAAAATAGTTCATCGGCATAGGATGTTTTTTCAGCCAGCAGATTAACGAGGAGACGGTAAAGCTGTCGTTCTCAACGCCTTCGAAATCCACGCCAAGCCCTTTGTCTGATTTGCGGACAACATGGGCTTTCAGCCTTCGGCACTGCTTTTCCTGTTTGCCGGGAAAACGAAATTCGAGTTCGACGGTCTGGTTTAACTGCACATCGGTGTAATCTGTCGCAATGAAGAGGCCCCGCTTTGAGGCGTCCCGGATCTGACCGGTTGCTACGGGCATTCCGCGTTTATACACCAGCAGGCGAAGCTTTCCGTGAACGCGTTTACTGAGTCTGTGTTCCATGTACCCTCCCCCGGTGACTCATCAAGAACGCCAATTGTTGAAGCTGTCTGTGTCTTATATCGGACTCTTGAGGACGCTTCTTTGATGCTGATCAAAAACCAGTCAGCACCACGACAGGCGACCATGTTGTCGCACTGATTCGGTGATTCTGTCTGACAGCTCTTTCTGGCAAAGATTCCAGTCCAGTTGCCATATCCAGTTATTCTCCACGGTTCCCGGTGTGTTGAACCGGGCCTCTGTTCCAAGCCCAAAAAAGTCCTGCATGGGAACGATGGCCAGCGAGCACACCGACCGGAAAGCCGCCTCAATAAGGGGCCACGGCATGCCCTCCCCTGTGGTTCCCAGGTACTCGTTAACGTACCGCCGTGTGTGGTCGTCAAGGTTTTGGTACCACCCAAGGGTGGTGTCGTTATCGTGGGTCCCCGTGTACACAAGATCCCGTGCATGATGGTTGTGTAGCAGGTGCGGATTATCCGGGCTGCCGTCAAAGCCGAATTGCATCACCGTCATCCCTGGTAATCGGAACCGTTTGCGCAGCTCTTCCACATCGTCGCTGATAATGCCCAGGTTTTCGGCCACAAGGGGCAAGTCGGGGAACCGGGTGAAGCAGGCTTCGAGAAAATGGTCGCCGGGGCCGGATACCCAGTAGCCATACCTGGGTTCTGGTGTCGCTGCCGGAATCTCCCAATAGGCGTGCAGGCCACGGAAGTGATCAATTCGGATCAGGTCAAACAGGTGGCGTTGGCTTTCCAGCCGCTTCAGCCACCATTGGTACCCATCGGCCGCCATGGCCTCCCAGTTGTAGAGCGGGTTGCCCCAGTGCTGACCTTCAGACGAAAAATAATCCGGCGGTACGCCGGCAACCACCGTGGATTCACCCCGTTCATCAAGCTTGAACAGATGTCGGTTGGCCCAGACATCGGCACTGTCATGGGCAACGAAGATGGGGATGTCACCAAACAGTAAAACCCCCTTGCTCCGGGCATAGTCGCGCAACGCCTGCCATTGGTGATGGAACAGAAACTGCTCGAACCGGATCCGTGCGAGCCGGGAGCGGTTCTGGTCAATAAAGTCACGCAAGGCTCCGCTATCCCGGTCTCTCAGAGAGTCCGGCCATTGCAGCCAGTCCGATGAATCCTGAACCTCCCGAATCGCCCAGAACAGGCAGAAATCATCCAGCCAGTAGTCGTTGGTTGCCCGGAAGCGTTGATAGGCTGCCCTGTCGAGTCCGTTCAGGCCGCCACCATCGCTGATGAAAAAGCGTTTCGCAGCCAGGGTCAGCAGTTGGTGGCGCACTTCGGGCGCGGGCTGCGACAGTTCCCGGTCTGACAGAAGACCCGCCTCGACAAGTTCATGCAAGTCTATGAAGTCCGGATTGCCGGCATGGGAACTCAATGACTGGTAGGGCGAGAGGTCCCGATGAGTTGGCCCGATGGGCAGTGTTTGCCAGATGCTCAGGCTGCAGTCCGCCAGGAAATCGGCAAAGGTGCGGGCGCTCGCGCCAAGAACACCCCAGGATCCTGGCAGGCAGGTTGGGTGGAGCAAAACACCGGCCCGCCGGGTACTGAACAGATCATCGGGGTTGCTTGAAGTCATACCGGCTTATCCGCTTCGTGCCCTGGCCGCATGGTGCCTCCCCGTGCCGGTTCCCCACTGCCCTGGCTTAACTGCTGGAATACGGAGGGTGGGGCCGGATAACCGATCATCTCGTACAGGTTCACCAGGTGCCGGCGGTACAGGTGTTCAAAGTCACTGACGATCTGGGCCGGGTTATAATCTCCGAACCACCAGAACCAGTCGGAGCCCTCGCAGATCGCCAACTGTTCTTTCGCGGATTCTTTTTGCTCTGCATTGAGGCTGCCGTTATCCATCACCCGGTCGTAATGGATTTTCGCCTCACAGAGCAGATCCCAGGCGCGGTTTTTGTCCGGGTCGCCTATCCAGGTGGAAAAGGTGCCGTAAATCCAGCTTCCGGCCACAAGGTGCGGCAGGCGAATGGGTTCAGCGACCGGGTGCGCGACCAGTTCGCTGTAGGTGGTCAGTTTCAGTTTTGGGTGATGCGCAAGTACCCGGTAGAGCTCATCCAGAAAATGAAAGCCATTCTCAGGGTAGTATTCCCATGCATTCTCTCCATCCATGATGACGGAAATAACCGGCCGGGACTTGCCCCGGGCTTGCCCGGCGATGTTTTCCATGTGATAGACCAGGTCTCCAACGGCATCCTTGGCGTGCCAGTCGGCGTAGGTGAAGCCGATCAGATCGGACAGGCCATCGTCCCGGAAGAAAACGGTTACCGGGGAGTCCCCGAAGGTGTACGGCTGGTGAATGCCGGAGTCCGGCAGCTCCGGATTCTCTTCCCGTGCCCGGTTGAGGCTGTTGTGAGCCACCGAATCGCCGCTGGCGGTCCAGTGGAATCCCGCGTCATCCAGCAGGCCCAGTGTGGTCTGGCTGAGGCCGCCTTCGGACGCCCAGCAGCCTGCGGGCTCAATGCCAAAAAAGCGCTGGAAAACGGTTTTCGCCTTCTCCAGTTGCCAGCCGGCCCGCTCTTCACCACCCGGATAGTGGCTGTGGTTGGGTAAAGTGATCTCCGGCATGGCCTCCCTGGCGGATTCCAGTTCCAGCAGCAACGGCAGCATGGCGTGGGTATAAGGGCTGACAGACAGTTCAACCTGCCCTTTCTGGGCCAGGTGCCGGTATCTCGGCCCGATACCAGATAACACATCGAATATCACATTCAGCAGGGCCCGGCGGTCATCCATTGAGAAATGTTGGCCCTTTTCCTGAAGGCTCCGAATGCAATGGTTTTCACGGCGTATGGTTTCACCCATCCAGCCCAGGTGATACCAGACCAGAAGATCCGACAGGAACCGGCCTGAGATATATCGCTGCAGTTCCGGCTTCTTGCGATAGACATCGGCCAGCTCAGCCAGCCGCGCATACGCTGGGTAGCGTCTGATAATACGATCCGGATTGGCCCGCAGGGATTTCTCCATCAGGCCCAGAAACGCCGGTGTGCCGGTTTCGGGCAGTTCCTCCGCTACCAGCGCCGCGAGCAGTGGGTCGCCGATCTCCCCGGCGCCATGGTGCCATCGCTCAATCTGAATGAGGTAGGTTTCAATCTGCTCAAGCAGAACCGGGGCGAAGTTGACCACGGCTTTTGCCTCAGGCTCGCGCTCCAGGTGGGCTGCCATGTCACTGTAATCCTTGATGGTGTGCAGATACACCCAGGGAAACAGGAACTGGCCTGTGCGCATGTCCTGATAGGAAGGCTGGTGCATGTGCCAGCAAAGCACCACCGGAGTTTTGGTGTCAGAGGCCATGGGGGTAATCCTGCCCAAGCATTTCGGGCGTGATCAGCACAATACCTTTGGAAGAAACATGAAACCGCTTGCGGTCCTCTACTTCATCAAAACCGATGCGTGAGCCTTCCGGAATGCGGCAGCCACGGTCAATCAGGGCATTGCGGATGTGGCAGTGGCGGCCAATCTCTACGTCCGGATAGATGACCGAGTCTGAGATATCACTGTAAGAATGCACCCTAACCTGCGAAAATAGCAGCGAATGTCTCACCATCGCGCCTGAGACAATACAGCCCCCCGCAACCATGGAATCCACCGCCGCCCCCCGGCGGTCCTCATCATCGAAGATGAACTTCGCCGGCGGCAATTGCTCCTGGTACGTCCATATCGGCCAGTGGGAATCGTAGAGGTTCAGTTCAGGACTGATGCCAATCAGTTCCAGGTTGGCCTGCCAGAGGGCATCAATGGTGCCGACATCCCGCCAGTAAGCGGGCTTGTTGTTTACCGGATCCCGGAACGGAAAAGCCACCACCCGCAGGCGCTTGATCACAGACGGAATAATATCCTTGCCGAAATCGTGGGATGACTCACCGTTCATCTTGTGATCGCGCATCAGCTCATCGAACAGTACCTGGGTTCTGAACACATAGATGCCCATGGACGCCAGTGCCTTACCAGGCTGGCCGGGCATGGATTTGGGTTGTTCCGGCTTCTCTACGAATTCAGTGACTCTGAGCCCATCGTCTACCGACATCACGCCGAATGCCGAGGCTTCATCAATAGGCACCTCGATACAACCCACGGTGATATCGGCGTCATTCTCAACATGGGCGGCCAGCATGGTGCCATAGTCCATCTTGTAGACATGGTCGCCAGCCAGGATCAGCACGTATTCCGGGGTGTGGCTGCGAATGATGTCGAGGTTTTGCAGAACGGCATCCGCTGTGCCTTCATACCAGGAAGTCTCGATGCGCTGCTGGGCAGGCAGCAGCTCAACGAATTCGTCCAGTTCACCTCGAAGGAACCCCCAGCCCCGCTGGATATGCCGGATCAGGGAGTGAGATTTGTACTGCGTGATGACACCAACCTGGCCGATGCCTGAGTTGATGCAGTTCGACAGTGGGAAATCGATGATGCGGAACTTTCCACCAAAGGGAACCGCTGGTTTGGCCCGCCAGTTGGTGAGGTCATGGAGGCGGGAGCCCCGACCTCCGGCAAGAACCAGCGCGAGAGTTTGACGAGTAAGGCGACTGACGAAACGCTTGGCCGTTTGCATAGTTGCTTCCCTGAAGAAAAATTTCCCTGTAACCGGTCGTTCAACCGCAAGGGGTTGCTACGTTTTTGACGTCTGTAATCATATTAGAACACTATCATGGAATTATGACGTAAACTTGTTTGGGGTCATTTTTTTAAACAGGCTCAATAACGTCAAATGGAAGCTCCACCTGGTTAGGAAAAACACGGTCTATGGATAGTCCAACGCTCAGCGAATTCGACCTTCATCTCTTTGCCGAAGGCAGGCATTGGCACATTTACAACGTACTGGGCGCTCACGTCTGCAAAAGCCGGGGCGTTGAGGGAGTCCGGTTTGCGGTGTGGGCTCCCCAGGCCAAAGCGGTCAGCGTTGTCGGAGATTTCAATCACTGGGATACCAGCACCCACGGCATGAGTCTGCATGAAGGCATGGGGGTTTGGTCGTGCTTTATCGCGGGTATCGGCACCGGAACCCTCTACAAGTTCGCCATAACCACCGATAAGGGTGGTCAGCTGCTGAAAACCGACCCCTATGGCCAGGCCTTTGAGCTGAGACCCGCCACCGCCGCCGTGGTGACTGAGCGCGGCCACTTTGGCTGGGGAGATGGAGACTGGATCGCCCGGCGCGTTCGCTGGAACTGGCAGGACTCACCGATTTCAATCTACGAGGTACATGCCGCTTCCTGGCGCCACCACGGCTCCGGGCGTTGGCTGACCTACCGCGAGCTCGCCGACCAGTTGATTCCTTACGTGCTGGAACTGGGCTTTACCCACATTGAGCTGCTGCCGGTTACCGAGCACCCATTGGACGAGTCCTGGGGCTACCAGACCACCGGCTACTACGCTCCGACCAGCCGGTTCGGCACCCCAGACGACCTGCGCTATCTGGTGGACCAGTGCCATCGTCACAACATCGGCGTTATTCTGGACTGGGTGCCCGGCCACTTTCCCACCGACGAGCATGCCCTCGCCCGTTTTGATGGCAGCGCGCTCTACGAGCACGAAGATCCCCGCAAGGGCCAGCACCAGGACTGGGGCACCCTGATCTACAATTACGGCCGGCATGAGGTCCGGAACTTCCTGATTGGCAGCGCCCTGTTCTGGCTCGACGCCTTCCATATCGACGGTTTGCGCGTGGATGCCGTAGCTTCGATGCTGTATCTGAACTATTCCCGCAAGGAAGGCGAATGGTTGCCGAACGTCCATGGTGGCCATGAGAACCTGGAAGCCATCGAGTTTCTGAGGGAACTGAACCGCGTTTGCCAGAGCCGTTTCCCGGGAACCCTGGTCTGTGCCGAGGAATCCACTTCCTGGCCACGGGTTACCCGCCCGCCGGAAATCGGCGGCCTCGGCTTCAACCTGAAATGGAACATGGGCTGGATGCACGACACCCTGGATTACCTTCAGCAGGACCCTGTTTACCGCCAGTACCACCACGACAAACTGACCTTCGGCCTGCTCTACGCGTTCACCGAGAATTTCCTGCTGCCACTGTCCCACGATGAGGTGGTCCATGGTAAAGGCAGCCTGATCAACAAGATGACGGGAGACGATTGGCAGCAGCGCGCCTCGTTGCGATTGCTGCTCACCTACATGTACGGTTATCCCGGTGCCAAGCTGCTGTTTATGGGCGGCGAATTCGGCCAGCGCCGGGAGTGGAGTGAATCACGGGAGCTGGACTGGTCGCTGCTGGCCTATCCGGAGCACCAGGGCCTCAAACGTCTGGTACAGGATCTCAACGGCCTCTATCGCCGGGAAGTATCGCTGCACGGTGAGTGTTTCAGGCCCGAAGGCTTTGAATGGATTGACTGCCACGACTCTCCCCAATCCGTGATCAGCTTTTTGCGCACAGCCAAAGGTGAAACGTCAGTCATTGTGGTCAATTTCACGCCCATGCCCCGGCACCACTACCGCATCGGACTACCCCAGGGCGGCATCTGGCGGGAAATCTTCAATTCGGATTCCGAATATTATGGTGGCAGTAACCTGGGCAATCCCTACCCCATGCCTGCGGACGAACAACCCTGGATGAACCGCAACTGGTCACTGGAACTGACTCTGCCGCCACTGGGCGCGATTGTCCTGAGGCCGGCCTTATGATCCGGGTTCTGTTCGCCACCAGTGAGGTCTACCCGCTGGTGAAAACCGGCGGTCTTGCCGATGTCTCAGCCAGCCTGCCAGAGGCACTCTGCCGGCTCGAATACGATGTCCAGATTCTGTTGCCGGGGTATCCGGATGCCCTGAAAGCAGCCAGAAAAGCCGGTTCCCGGAGAAAGTCCCGGTTCCAGATCGGGCAATACAGTGTCAGTCTCTGGCAGACCCGGCTCCCTGGCACGGCGGTAACGCTCTGGCTGGTGGATTGTCCGCCGCTGTTTGACCGGCCCGGAGACCCTTACAGAAACGATGAGGGAAAAGACTGGTGGGATAACGCCCATCGATTCGCGCTGTTTGCCAGAGTCGGTGCGATGATGGCCACGGGCGATGCCGGGGTAACCTGGAAACCGGATCTGGTCCACTGCAATGACTGGCAGACCGGGCTTATTCCGGTCTTTATGGAATCCTGTCAGGACCGGCCGGGCACCGTTTTCACGATCCACAATCTCGCCTACCAGGGTATTTTCTCTCACGAAACCTTCCGGGCCCTGGGGTTGCCGGATTCACTCTGGCGGCTGGACCAACTGGAATTCTACGGCCAGTTGTCCTTTATCAAGGGCGGCCTGGTGTTCAGTGATCGCATTACCACCGTCAGCCCCGGTTATGCCCGTGAAATCCAGACCCCGGAATTTGGCTGTGGCCTCGATGGCCTGCTCCGGCATCGGCAGGCGGCGTTAACGGGAATTCTCAACGGCATTGATACCCGGGTATGGAATCCGGGGGAAGATCCCGAGCTTGCCTTTCACTACGGGCGAGAACACCTTAAGAACAAAGCCCAGTGCCAGGCCCTGCTTCAGCAGGAACTGGGCCTTAAGGTCAACGGTGGCCCGCTGCTGGGATTCATTGGCCGGCTGGTGGAGCAAAAAGGCGTGGACTGGCTGATTGCGGTGATGCCCGAATTGCTGGAAAAGGGCTGCCAGTTTGTGATTCTCGGGTCCGGTGAGACCCGCTACGAGGAACCCCTGAAACTGCTGGCGAGGCAATGGCCTGAGCAGATGTCCCTGACCCTCGGTTACGACGAGGGGCTGTCTCACCGAATCACCGGCGGTTGCGATCTGTTCCTGATGCCATCCCGGTTTGAGCCTTGCGGCCTCAACCAGATGTACAGCCTGCGCTACGGCACGGTGCCGGTGGTGCACGGGGTTGGCGGGTTATCAGACACCGTAAACGACCCGCAGGACGTCGGCATCGACCGGGCCAACGGCTTCCGGTTCGGCGAGGCCAGCGCCCCGGCACTTCTGGGAGCAGTCAACCGTGCACTGGAATATTTCAGGCAGCGCAAACAGTGGCGCCGGCTTCAGCAAAACGGCATGGCGACGGACTATTCCTGGAAGCGGCGGGCCCTCAATTATGGTGACCTCTACCGGAACATTCTGAAAGAACGTCAACATCAACCGCAGGATTAGTGGGAGCGTGTACCCGCCTGGAGACAATCAACATGCATAAAGCGACGGAATTCCGACTTGAGGCCCATCCCATTATTCCCGAGGCGCTGGAGCGTCTTGATGAGCTGGCCAACGATTTGTTTTACAGCTGGGATCACGGCGTTCGCAGCCTGCTCGCCCGGATCGACCTTCGGCTTTGGCTGAAAGTTGAGCATAACCCCAAGCTGTTTCTGCGCCGTGTGGCCCAGGACCGGCTTGATGAGGCTTCGGAAGACCGGGCTTTCCTGGCCGAATACCGCCGGGTACTGAGCAGTTATGATGCCTACCTGGAGGCAGGTCCCGGGCCGGAAGTCACCGAAAAGCTGGATCCGGAAAAGACGTTGGTGGCCTACTTCTGTGCCGAGTTTGGCTTCCATGAGAGCTTTCCCATTTACTCCGGAGGCCTCGGCATTCTCGCGGGCGATCATTGCAAGGCCGCCAGTGATCTGGCGTTGCCCTTTGTCGCCGTTGGCCTGCTGTACCAGCAGGGATATTTCATCCAGAGTATCGACGCTCTGGGCCAGCAGATCGCCAGGTACCAGTCCCATTCCAGCGATGAACTGCCGATAACGCCCGTGGAAAAAGACGGCGAAGTGCTCAAGGTTTCCGTGCCCTTCCCCGGCCGCGACGTGGTAGCGCGGGTCTGGGAAGCACGGGTCGGTCATATCCGCTTGTACCTGCTGGACAGCCACACAGAGGAAAACAGCGCGGAAGACCAGGAACTGACCTTACAGCTGTATGGTGGCGACGAGTCCACCCGGATCAGCCAGGAGATGCTGCTGGGCATCGGCGGCACCCGGGTACTGGAGGCCCTGGATCTGAAACCGACGGTCTGGCACATCAACGAGGGCCATGCGGCGTTCCAGATCCTCGAACGTTGCCGGCACACCATGGCCTCCGGGCTGAATTTTGAAGCCGCACTGGAAGCCGTCGCTGGCGCCACCCTGTTTACCACCCACACGCCTGTCGCAGCCGGCCACGACATCTTCCCCAGGGATCTGGTTTACCACGCTCTCGGTCGTTACCTGGAGGAATCCGGGCTGGACTTCGAAACAGTGTTTGCTCTCGGGGCCAAAGCGGGCGGTGACACCTTTAACATGACAAGCCTGGGCCTGCGGGGCTCGCGTTTCCACAACGGTGTCAGCCGCATCCACGGTGGCGTGGCCTCTCAGATGGAGGGGGATATCTGGCCCCAGGTCCCGGCGGAAGAAAACCCTCTTGGCTACATCACCAACGGCGTGCATGTTCCCACCTTTCTGGCGCCGGAATGGTCCAGCCTGTTCGATATCCAGGCGCCGACCTGGAAGAGTGAGATGAGAAACCAGCAGTTCTGGGAATTTATCGATCAGATTCCGGATTATCACTACTGGAGCGTGCATAAAGCCCTCAAGCAACAGATGGGCGAGTATATTGTTCGGCGCCTGAGCCGCCAGCACAAACGCAACGGAACCGGCCATTCGGTTACCGACAGGATGACCCGGCAGTTGATTTCCTCGGAAAAAGACACCCTGGTGATCGGCTTTGCCCGGCGGTTTGCCACCTACAAACGCGCCACTCTGATCTTCTCCGATCTTGACCGGCTGGAGCGCATTCTCACCGATCCGGATCGCCCGGTCGTTCTGGTTTTCGCCGGCAAGGCCCACCCCCGGGACAAACCCGGCCAGCGCCTGATCAAGGTAATTCACGATCTTTCCATGCATCCCTCGCTCATGGGGCATCTGATCCTGCTGGAGGATTACGACCAGGCCATGGCGAGACGCCTGCTCAGTGGCGTGGATGTCTGGCTGAACACGCCGGAATACCCGAAGGAGGCCAGCGGAACCTCCGGTGAAAAGGCCGCTCTCAACGGTGCACTGAATCTCAGCGTGCTTGATGGCTGGTGGGGTGAAGGCTACGACGGCAAGAACGGCTGGGCGATTCCGCCCAGGGACACGGAGCTGGATGCCGAATTCCGTAACGAAGAGGAAGCCCGGGATCTGCTGGATCTACTGGAGTTTGAAGTGGTTCCGCTCTATTACGAGCGGGTCTCCCAGGGCTTCTCGAGGGGCTGGGTAAAACGCTCGAAAGCCTCCATGAAAACGATTACACCCCGATTCAACAGCCAGCGTATGGTGATGGATTACGTCACCAACTATTATCAGCCGGCCTCAAGCCAGGGAGCCCTGCTGATGGCCGATGGTGGCAAGGTGGCCACCGGGCTGGCGGACTGGAAAGCGAAGGTACGGGAGGCGTGGCCGGGTGTTGAATTACACGTGGTGGGTTGTGTTGAGGCTCGCTGCCCCCACAACGACACCGTTGAGCTCCGGGTGGAGGCATTACTCAATGGCTTGAGCGCGGACGATGTGCGGGTCGAGTGCCTGGTCAGCCCGGAGTGCACGGGAACCCACGAGAGCCCGGGGCCAGACAGTTTCTTTCTAGAAAAAGAAAGTGAAGCGGATGGCCGAACGGTATTTGCCTCCCGGGTCCAGCCTCCCTACCCCGGACTCCAGACCCTCAGGTTGCGGATGTATCCACATCACGAGGCGTTAACCCATCCGCTGGAAATGGGCGCCATGCTCTGGGTCTGAGTCCGTGCATGGCCGGTCTTACAGAACGTACCGGCGGATGAAACGGCCAATATCCAGCACTTCCTCAAGGCACACGCTGTGCTCCATGGGGAAGGTCTGGTACGTGGGCTCGTAACCCATGTCTTTCAGGGTTTCGACACTGCGCACACCCAGTGATTCCGGGACAATCGGGTCAAAGGTGCCGTGGTAAACGCTGATGGGAACCTCGGCGTTTGCTTCGGAGCGCTGAACGGAATCCGCCGTGGCGAAATAGGTCGATAACGCCAGAATGCCACCCAGGCGTTCCGGGTAGCTAAGGCCCAACTCATAGGCAACCGCCCCGCCCTGGGAGAAACCGGCGATGATAATCCGGCGGGCGGGAATGCCCTTTTCGCTTTCCCGTTCCACCAGCTTGCCGACAGCCTTGGCCGACGTCATCAGCTGTTCGGTGTCCACCACCCGGTCGATGTCCATCGCCTTGATGTCATACCAGGCCGGCATGGTCATCCCGCCGTTGATGGTGACCGGCAGGTTGGGGGCGTGAGGGAAAATAAATCGCACCGCCGCATCCTCCGGCAGGCCAAGCTCAGGCACAACCGGTTCAAAATCGTGGCCGCTGGCGCCAAGGCCATGGAGCCATATAACGGCCGCAGTCGGGTTTTCCCCGGTCTCGAGTTCAATATACTGAAGATCTTGCACTGGGCTACCTCTTGTCAGAAAAAATGTAAGGCCGGGTCATTCGGAACCGTTGGCCTTCCCGGTGTTGGCTTCAAGGGCCGTCACCACCGGATTGGCATACATATCCAGCAGGTAGGGTCGAATCGCCGGGTCGCAGGCACCCAGACGTCGCTCCATTTCCGCCTCGGCCGCCTCCATTTCCGCTGGTGACCAAGTTTCCGCGGTTACCACGGCATCGCTCACGGTATCGGGTGTGGCGTGGGCCCCGGGGTGGAGTCCTCGCTGCTGATAAGCCACCAGGTTTGAGGCATGAAGGTGATAATTGGCGTGCATTTCCCGGTCTATCCGGGCAGCAAGGTCCTTTGGATTCTCCGGTGAATCATGGATGGGAGCTCCAAAATGCACGTGCACATGGCCCTTGAAGCCGGTCAGGCCCCTCATGATCTGTTCGGTATCCTCACCTTCCCGCTTGATGTATCCGCCGGTGCGGGCCCGGGCTTCCAGTTCCTGAGCCTTGTCGGCATCGCAGGGGTCGTATTCGTAGGCAATAGAGACAGGCACAATGTGCAGCCGGTTCATGGCCTCCGCGAAACCGAGTCCGCTTTTCTTGCGGCTCATGTAGAACATTTTGACGATGGCCGGATCGGTGTAATCAAGTCCATCCTTGGCACGGCCTTCACGTTGTGCAATCCAGATGCTGTGATTAGTATCGATGCTATGGTTGATGAAACTGGAGAGGGTGATGTAGGCGTCCCGCATTTCCCGCGGGCTGGTCATATTACGGCGCACCACAAAACTCTTGTTCAGCCGCATCATTTCCGCAAATACCGGGTTTGCCAACAGGTTGTCGCCAATGGCGATCCGTGTGGTGCGGAAACCATTCTGGAACAACAGATAGTTCACCACCATCGGGTCAAATACAATGTCCCGGTGGTTTGAAATGAACAGGTGGGCGCTGTGTTTGCTGAGATTTTCCAGACCACTGGTGGTCACCCGTGTGGTGGTGTTGTCCACCAGTTCACCGACGTAGCTGGAGAGCCCTGCCTGCAAGTCGTCGATTCGACTGTAATATCCGAAATGGCTGGCCAGCCAGCGACGGGTAAACACCCGCAATATGGCAGGCGCCCAGCGGGCAAGTGTCGGTGACTTGAAGCGACCGACCATATCCAGAAATTCCTGATCGTTGACCAGGCGGTTAATCGCAGCGCCGGTTTCTTCGTCCGAATAGGGACGGATGGCATCAAATTCCTGCATGGAAGCCCTGTTATTATCAGTGTCTGTCACAGTATGGCGTGAACCGGTGGTTCAAAAGCGCGGTATTGTAGCGTTTCTTCCGCTACTTTGCCTCCATCCGGACACCTGGTTTGCTGGCCAATCGCCAGGGTTATTCTGGTATCATTGGCCACCGCGCGCCGAACAGGGCATTTTACCTGCACCCAAACACCGGCTCCTTGCCGGCTTAACCGGTTACCCTATGTATCTTGATCAGAACTTCGAACAGCTTTCCACCGAGCGCCCCACCTCCTCAGGCCGGGATCCGGAACAGGTTCTGCACGAAGTCTTTGGTTATGAAACCTTCCGGCCGCTGCAGGGTGACATTATCCGGGAAGTTTCGGAAGGCCGGGATGCGCTGGTACTGATGCCTACCGGGGGCGGTAAATCCCTGTGCTATCAGGTGCCGGCCCTGGTACGGTCGGGAACGGCCATCGTCATCTCGCCGCTGATCGCACTGATGCAGGACCAGGTCGCGGCCCTGAAGGAATTGGGCGTAAAAGCCGCATTCCTCAACTCCACCATGGATTTCGAGCAGGCCCGCGCCACCGAATACGCGCTGATGACCGGCGAACTGGATCTGCTTTACTGCGCCCCGGAACGGCTGATTCAGCCACGCACCATCGAGCTGCTGCACAATGCCTCCATCGCCCTGTTTGCCATTGACGAAGCCCACTGTGTTTCCCAGTGGGGCCACGATTTCCGCTCCGATTACCTGCAGCTGAGCCTGCTGGCGGAGGCTTTTCCCGGCATACCACGGATCGCGCTGACAGCAACCGCCGATGAGCGCACCCGCAGGGAGATTGCAGAACGGCTGTCGCTCACCACGGCAAAGCACTTCGTCAGTGGTTTCGATCGCCCGAATATTCAATATCGTATCGCACCAAAGACGAACGCCAACAAACAGTTACTGGATTTTATTAAAGCAGAACACGAAGGGGACTGCGGCATCGTCTACTGCCTTTCCCGCAACAAGGTGGATGCCACGGCAAAAACCCTCGCCCAGAAAGGCTACACCGCTCTGCCCTACCACGCCGGGCTTTCAGGTGAGCAGCGGGCCCATCACCAGGAACGGTTCCTGCGGGAAGACGGTGTCATTATTGTCGCCACCATTGCCTTTGGCATGGGCATTGACAAACCCGACGTACGCTTTGTAGCCCACCTGGACCTGCCGAAAAGCCTGGAGGCTTATTACCAGGAAACCGGCCGGGCCGGACGCGACGGCAAGCCCTCCACCGCCTGGATGGTCTACGGCCTGCAGGATGTGATCAAGTTGCGGCAGATGCTTGAGGGTTCCCAAGGCAACGACCAGTTCAAGCGGGTAGAACGCCAGAAGCTGGACGCCATGCTGGGCCTTTGCGAGGTCACCAGTTGCCGCCGGCAGGTGCTTCTCCGCTACTTCGGCGACCAGCTTGATGAACCTTGCGGTAACTGCGATACCTGCCTGAATCCCCCGGAAACCTGGGACGGAACCGTTGCCGTGCAGAAGGCGCTGTCCTGCGTATTCCGCACTGGCCAGCGGTTTGGTGTGACCTATCTCATCGACGTACTGCGAGGCTCTGAAAACGAGCGCATCCTGCAATCCGGGCACCATCAGGTATCGACCTATGGGATCGGAACCGAGCTCAGTGTTAACGAATGGAAATCGGTATTCAGGCAGTTGGTGGCAAACGGTTACCTGCGGGCAGATCCGGACGGCTACGGCGCGTTGCAGCTAACTGAACAGTGCCGGCCCTTGCTGAAGGGTAAGCAGGCCATCGAATTGCGTAAAGACCCGGTGGTTAAAAAGACCTCAAGCCGCTCCGCAGGTAGCCGTGCCAGTGCACCGATAAAAGACCAGATCACCGACCAGGCCGGCTGGGAAGCCCTGCGAGCCTGCCGCAAGGCCCTCGCGGACAGGCAGGGCGTGCCTCCCTATGTGATCTTCCACGACACCACCCTGCTCGGCATGCTCGAGCGCAAACCACGCACGCTCGAAGAACTTGCGGAAGTCAGTGGTGTCGGTGCCGCAAAGCTCGGGAAATACGGCGAGATTTTCCTGGAAACAATCGCAGGTCTGGATCAGGCCTGAGTTTCAGGCCTCGGCTTTAAAGCCCTTCTTCCTCACCCGGTAGTGCGCCATCGAAGTGGCTACGTGGTTGCCTTCCTGATCCACCAGCGTTCCTTCCAGGGTGAATTTCGCCCGGCCGGTTTCATCGGCATCGGCGAGAATCGCTGCCACCGTTTCCGGGGCCAGCGAGAACTCCACCGTTACATCGGAATTGGCAGGTTGCAGGAACTGCAGGGTCATTTCCTTGAGAATCGGTGTATAGGAGGGCCCCAGATCAAACAGCGTCAGCACACCACCGGGAATCTCCGCGACCAGGAAATAGGCGCCGGCATAGAGACTGCCAAAGTGGTTCTTGTTCCCTTTCAGTCGAATTCTTGCCCGCACATAGCCTGGCCGTACCTCCTCTACGCTGAAACCGTTTCGCGGTGCAAAAGGAATGGAAAACCCGATAATCCTGTTAACCGCCGCATAGCCGCCGGTTTTTTTGAGCCAGGCCAGAGGGCTGGCCAGGGTGGCTTTTGGGTCCGTGCGGGAAACCCACTGGCCGGTCGCACCAATAAGGTTGTCGATAAGCGCCATAATCATACTCCGCTATTGGGTTGAAGGTGATGTCAGACCCGGAAGCGGGACACGTTCTTATTCAGCGTTGTTCCAATGCTCTCAATCTGGCCGCTGTAAACATCGTTCTCACTGGCAGCGGCAGCGGCTTCCTGGCCCTGGTCAGCAATACGGGTGACCGAGGAGTTCAGCTCTTCCGTCACCGAGGTCTGCTGCTCAGAGGCGGTGGCGATCTGGGACGTCATCTGGCTGATGGATGTAATGGCCTCGGCAATTCGATTCAGTGCCTCCATTGCGTCCTGGGCTTTTTCCATACTGACGTTGGAAACCGCGGTTGATGCCTTCATGACCTCCACGGCATCGTTGGCACCCTTCTGCAGGCGCTCGATCATGTTACTGATTTCCTCGGTGCTGGTCTGGGTGCGCTGGGCCAGGTTACGAACTTCATCGGCAACCACCGCAAAACCGCGCCCGGCCTCACCGGCCCGGGCCGCCTCAATGGCTGCGTTCAGGGCCAGCAGGTTGGTTTGCGCGGCAATGCCCTGAATCACGTCCAGCACCGTAGTGATGGAGCTCACATCCTTGCCAAGGGTATCGATAACCTCCGCAGCGGTGTTGATTTCTTTCGACAGCTTCTGAACGGCGTTCCGGGAGGCCGCGACTGTCTCCAGCGACGCACGGCTGTCACTGTCGGCGGTGTTTGCGGCGTCTGCGGTCTGTTGGGCGTTCCGGGCAATTTCTCCGGCCGCAGCGGACATTTCATTGATTGCGGTTGCCACCATATCAATCTCGGCCTGTTGGCTGTCAACGCTGGCGCGGCTGGCGCTGGCAGTGTCTCTCAGAGACCTGACATTGCCGCCAAGCTCGGCACTGCCCTTCTGAACATCCCGGACCACGGTCTGGATGTTCTCAACGAACCGGTTAAAGCTTTTCGCTAACTGGCCAAACTCGTCTTTGGCACTGTCGTCCAGACGCTGGGTCAGGTCCGCATCGCCGCTGCCGATATCCGCCATGGCATTATTCAGGCGGCGAACCGGAGCCATAAGAACCTTGATACCAAGGTGCAGAACGACCAGAGAGACGATCAGGCCAATAGCAGCCATGACCAGGCCTGTCATCCGGGCACTCTGTACCGGCGCATTGATCTTGTCGTCATTGACAAAGGTACCCAGGTACCAGTTCACGCCCCGGGCTTCACTGATGGGGTGGAAGCTGGCGTTCCAGGTGCCTTCGTCATTCTCATAAACAACGGCATTGCCGCCCAGGTCCGGTTTGCCACCAATCAATCCACTGATATTTTGGCCGACCAGTTCCTGGCGGGGATGGAACAGAACCGTGCCCTGTTCGTTGATCACCGCAGCGTAGCCGGTGTCTGCCAGGGTAACCGTAGACAGCGTTTTGGCGATCGCTCCCAGGCCAATATCCGCACCGGCCACGCCTTCATACTCTCCACGTTTAACCGGCGCGAGCGTTGAAATGATCATGTCGCCGGTTCCCGCGTCCTGGTATGGCTTGGTAAAAGAAGCTCTGCCAAGACTCACGGCTTTCTTAAACCAGGGCCGCTGCCTTGGATCGAAATCCGCCGGCAGGGTCGCGTCGGCTTCAGGCGTTTGCATAAGCATGTAGCCGTCTGTCCGGCCCACGTAAGCATCCCTGAACCCGCCACCGCTCCTGATCATCTGCAGAACAAGCCGGGCCTGATCATCATCCTGAACACTTTCCAGCGCTTTTGCCGTGGCTTCGGTCATCGTCAGGCGGGTATTGAGCCACTCGGCAATACTCGACGTACTCTGCTTTACCGTGTCGTCGATCAATGCGTCGACATAGGTTTCCGTGGTGCTCTGCAGTCGTACATCGCCTGAGAGCGTGAACGCTGCCATGACCAGCAGCAGCAAAACACCGAAAGCCGTCAGGAGCTTCTGTTCGAAAGTCAGTTGCACATTCACTTCCTCGGTCAAAAAGGTGGGGGTTTGGAAAAGCGCCGGATACTACACCCGGCAGAAATTTATATCCGTTAAATCTTGTTTCGGCCCACCATGCGAAGTCTTTAACGGCTTCTGATAAACTTTCACAGTATTGACGGGTTCCAGCCCTTTGTCCTTTTTTTCAAATTAAACGGGAGCCGAACTGAATGGCCCATGAAGAACTGCATCTTAACCTCCGGAATCTGAAGCTTGAGGACTATGGCCAGCTCCAGCAACTGATGGACCGGGTCTACGATGACATCGGGGGCGCCTGGCCCAAGGAAACCATCAAGGCACTGGTAGAGCAGTTCCCGGATGGGCAGATCTGCATTGAGGAAAGCGGGCAGCTGGTGGCGGTAGCGCTGACTGTACTCGTGAAGTACGAACGGTTCAGTAACCCCCACACCTACGACGACCTGATCCTCCGGAACGAAAAAATCTGGCATAACGCTAATGGCGATTCGCTGTACGGGCTGGATGTGTTCATCCACCCGGAATACCGCGGTTATCGCCTGGGCCGTCGGCTCTACGAAGCCCGCAAAGAACTCTGCCGCTCCATGAACCTGCGGGCGATTCTCGCAGGCGGACGTATACCGAACTATTTCAAGTACGCCGAGCAGTACTCACCGGAAGAATACATTCAGCGGGTGGACCGCAAGGAAATCTACGATCCGATCCTGAGCTTTCAGCTCTCGAACGATTTCCAGGTTACCCGGCTGATGCACAAATACCTGCCGGAGGACGAAAAATCCCTCGGCTACGCCACGCTGCTGGAATGGCGGAATATTCTCTACACCCCGCCCTCGTCGATTCTGAACGTTAAAAAGACCCAGGTTCGCCTGGGCGCCGTTCAGTGGCAGATGCGTGAATTCACCTCCGTGGAGGAAGTGCTGAAACAGGTGGAGTACTTCGTTGACGCGCTGTCTGATTACAAGAGCGACTTCGCCCTGTTCCCGGAATTTTTTAACGCGCCGCTGATGGGCCTGACTGACCAGATGGACCAGACCCGGGCCATTCGTTTCCTGGCCGGGTTTACCCAGCAGTTCCGGGAAGAAATGTCTGAAATGGCAGTGAGTTACAACATAAACATCGTCACCGGCTCTATGCCGCTGATTGAAAATGACCGGGTGTATAACGTCTCATACCTGTGCCACCGTGATGGCCGGGTAGACGAGCAGCGCAAGATCCACATCACGCCCCACGAGCGCCGTGACTGGGTCATCGAGGGTGGCAACGAGTTCAAGGTGTTCGAAACCGACGCTGGCCGGGTCGCCATCATGATCTGCTACGACATCGAGTTCCCGGAGCTTGGCCGCATGGCAGCCGCCCAGGATGTGGACATTATCCTCGTGCCCTTCTGGACGGATACCAAGAACGGTTATCTGCGCGTTCGTCACTGTGCCCAGGCCCGGGCAATCGAAAACGAGTGTTATGTCGTAATCACCGGCAGCGTCGGTAACTTGCCGAAAGTTGAGAACCTGGACGTCCAGTATGCCCAGTCCTCCGTATTCTCGCCGTCTGACTTTGCCTTCCCCCACGATGCGGTGATGGCGGAGACAACGCCGAATACCGAGATGATCATGTTCTCTGACATGGATCTGGAAAAGCTGATGCTGGTGCGTAACGAGGGGTCCGTCACCAACCTGAAAGATCGCCGTGTTGATATGTACGAACAGAAAAACAAGTGATTTGGCCCGGGCAGCCAGGCCAGGCTGTTGAAAAACTGCCTTAGGGGGCCATCGTATGGCACTGATGGCGTTGCAAAACCAAAAGTCAGTGTCTATTGTTTAATCAATATCCGATCTGCCTCCCAATGAGGCAGGTCGCCGTGGATACGGAAATCACCAGAGAACCTGAATTCATGAATGAAGCATTGCCGGATCTTGTCGCCCGTTTCAAAGTCAGGCAGGGCCTTTTCAAAAAGGAACTTGTCGAAGCCTCCCTGTATGAACTGGACGGCTACGGGTGTGTTATGAAAACCGACAGGGTATTCAACCCGGGCGATACCCTGGTGCTGGATCTGGTTATGGATATGCCTTTTGACAAGATCCGTGCCGAAGGAATGTCTGGTCTGGTGACCGAGCGCAGAAAGCATTGCAGCAATTTCTTTTATTCCATCGATTTCGTGGAATTCGACTCCAACGGAAACTCTTCCCCGGCTGAGAAACTTCGCAGGATCCGGGAAGTGCTTTCCAAAAAGCAGTCGCTCAGATCACGTCGTTCCTCAGGCTCCGTACCCGGTTTCCGGCAAATGGCCTGATTCAGATTGTTTGTTGAAACCCGTCCAGAAGGAGACATTTCATGGCGAAAAAAGCCAAACAGAACGTTGATAAAATCGTCAAGAAAGTGAATAAGGAGTTCGAAAAAACTTCTTCCCAGATCGAAGGCCTTGTTAACGATGCGTTGAAGCAGTTCGACAGCCTGCAGAATCAGGTTCAGGAGCCGGTGCGCAAACTGCTCAAGGAAATCGACGAGCTGCGTGACCGAGAGATGAAGCGGTTCCATGAGGAGTTCGAGCGTCGCCTGAACGAATTCCACGAGCTGCAGAGCAGCATTCTGGAGCGGCTCGGTGTCGCCTCTAAAGAGGCGGGCGCCGAGGTGAAGAAGCTGACCGATGAAGTCAGCAGGGAAGCCAGCACCGCAGCCAAGAAAGCCGCGCCGAAGAAAGCCACCAAGGCACCTGCCAAGAAGCCCGCTGACAAGAAACCTGCTGCCAGAAAAGCACCTGCCGCCAGGGCCGCGAAGCCGGTGGACAGGAGCGATCTCACCCAGGTCAAAGGCATCGGGCCGGCAACCGCGAAAAAGATGAAGGATGCGGGCATCACTTCCATCGATCAGATTGCCAATCCTTCGGAGGCAGATCAGGAAAAGCTGAAGGCCTTCTCAAACATCAAGGGATACAGCCAGCTGACCGCTGAAGCCAAAAAAGTTAACTGATGCGAACGCCTGACCAGCCTGTTTTACGGGACATAGTCCTGATTGGCGGCGGGCACAGCCACGTCGGGGTACTGAAGCGGTTCGCCATGAACCCGGTCCCCGGCGTGCGTCTTACGCTCATCTGCCGGGATACCCACACACCCTACTCCGGCATGCTGCCCGGTTACGTAGCGGGCCATTACAGCTATGACGATGTCCACATCGACCTGAGTCGACTGGCGGAATACGCGGGAGCCCGTTTCTACCGGGCCGAGGCCATCGGCATCAACCGTGATCGAAAGCGGGTTATCTGCCGCGGCCGCCCGGATGTGCCTTACGACATTCTCTCCATCAATATCGGTTCGTCTCCCCGGGTCAATGACGTGGAAGGTGCTTCAGACCATGCGGTTCCGGTGAAGCCGATTACCGGTTTCAACAACCGCTGGCTCGCCCTGCTCTGCCGCATTGAAAACCACGAAGGGCCGCTTACCGTGGCCGTGGTTGGTGCCGGTGCCGGCGGTGTTGAACTGACTCTGGCCATGCAGTTCCGCCTCGAGAACGAGCTGAAACAGCGGGGCAAGGACCCAGCGCAACTGCATTTTCACCTCTTTGATGCTGCTGACGAGATACTTCCCACCCACAACGCAAAGGTTTGTGAGGTTTTCAGGAAGTCACTGTCTGAGCGTGGCGTGAAGGTTCATCTCGGAGCGCCGGTGAGCAAGGTTCAGCAAGGCCTGCTGATAACGGAATCCGGTGAAACCCTGCAAACCGACGAGGTACTCTGGGTGACCCGGGCCGGAGGTCCGGAGTGGCTGAAGGAAACGGGCCTGGCCCTGGACGACGGCCTTTTCCTCCGGGTTCGAGACACCCTGCAGGTCGAGAACGACGACAGCATTTTTGCCGCTGGCGATATCGCCAACGTAACCAACCATCCCCGGGAGAAAGCGGGTGTGTTTGCGGTGCGGCAAGGGCCCCCCCTGGCGGACAACCTCAAACGGCTGGCAACCGGCAAAGACCCGAGGGACTTCTACCCGCAGCAGAAGTGGCTGGCACTGATCAGCACCGGTAACAAGTATGCGGTGGCATCCCGTGGCGATATGCGGTTTGATGGCCGCTGGGTTTGGCGCTGGAAAGACTGGATCGACCGCCGGTTCATGAAGAAATTCAACGACTTGCCTCCCATGGAGGATGAATCGAAACTACCGGATACGGCTGCCGCCCAAAACTCTGAGGAAGCCTCCCAGGCCATTTCTGCCGTGGCCATGCGCTGTGGCGGTTGTGGCGCCAAGGTAGGTAGTACCGTTCTTTCCCGGGCCCTGGGCGAACTCAGGCCCATCGAACGGGACGACATCCTTATCGGCCTTCACGCCCCGGATGATGCGGCGGTTCTGAAGGTACCGCCGGGTAAAGCGGTGGTTCATACCGTGGACTTCTTCCGCGCCTTTATTGACGACCCCTACGTATTTGGCAAGGTTGCCGCCAACCACAGCCTCGGCGATGTCTTTGCCATGGGCGCAGAAGCCCAGAGTGCCACGGCAGTGGCCACCGTGCCTTACGGTATTGAATCCAAGGTTGAAGACGTGGTGTACCAGATGATGTCTGGTGCGGTGGAAGTGCTGAACGAAGCCGGCTGTGCCCTGGTTGGCGGCCACACCGGCGAAGGCAGGGAATTGGCACTGGGCTTTGCGGTAAACGGCCTGATCGACCCGGAAGACGTGATGAGCAAAGGGGGTTTGAAAGCCGGAGACGCGCTGATTCTCACCAAACCCATCGGCACCGGAACGCTCTTTGCCGCCCACGCCAGGCTGGCTGCCAAAGGCCGCTGGATCGACTCTGCCCTCGCCTCCATGGTTCAGTCCAGCAAGGCCGCGGCGGATTGCCTGAGGAAGTTCGGTTCCAAGGCCTGCACGGATGTGACCGGATTTGGTTTGCTCGGGCATCTGGTGGAGATGACCAGACCGTCCGGAGTAGATGCGGAGCTGGACCTGTCCGCCATTCCGGTATTGCCGGGTGCCGAGGAAACCGCAGCCGCGGGCATTCTGAGTTCGCTGCAGCCGGCCAATATCCGGTTGCGGCGCGGTATCCGGGATCAGGAGACGTGGGTAAATCATCCCCGCTATCCGCTGATTTTCGATCCCCAGACGGCCGGCGGCCTGCTCGCCGGCGTCGCTGCCGACAAGGCAGAGGAATGTGTCCGGGAGCTGAAAACGTTGGGCTATCCCCACGCCGCCATCATTGGCCGCGTCACGGCTCAGGACGAAACCGGTCCCATAGAGCCTGTCTCCCTTCGGGATTAAGCCCTCTCTGAGCAGCGCTGCACCGCCAGGGTCAGCGCCTGCTCCAGAGATGCCTGCTCGTTTTCCGGTACAAAATGCCCGGCCAGTTGGCTGACCTGCACTTTCAGGGCCGCCAGGAATTCCGGATGCTGTTCTGCACGGTAAAGCAGGCCTGCCAGGGCCCGCTCATCCTTCACGGGAAAATAGCCAGGATAATCTTTTCCAAGCAATCCAATATTCCCGGGGATGCTTGAGGCAATCACCGGCAGGCCGGCCCTGCAGGCTTCTGAGACAACATTGGCGCCGCCCTCCATCACTGAACTGATCACCATTAACTGACTGTTTGCCATCAGTTGCCGGATTTCATCCTGCTCCAGTTCGCCCAGCCAGCGGAAGCGTGGGTTCTGCTCCATTTCCCGCTCGGCCATCCTCTGCCACTCCCCGTTGTGGGGCTTACCAGCGCAGAGAACCCGGATCGATGAATCGTCTGGCAGCAACCTCGCTGCATACGCAGCCCGTAGTGAGTCCTTTTCCTCTCTCAGGTGGCCAATTACACACACGCCGAACCCTGCATTCGCCTGGGCTGGCTGCGGTGAAGGAAGGCTTTCAGGCCCCTCCGCTGACTGGTAGAGGGTGACCAGTTTGGTGGCGAACCCAGCGGGGATGTCGTTTGCCACCAGCTCATGCAGCCCGATCAGCGCATCTGCTTCCGTTATGGAGTACAGCGTGTCCTGCGGAAACTCATGCTGGTGCCGGTAGATATCGGTTCCGGTAAGCGCGACGATCAGGGGCTTTCCCGGGCGGGTTTCCCGAAACTGGCGAATCGCCCGAACGCTACGCCAGGCGTGCAAAGCCACGAAGGCATCACAGGGTTCCCCCCGGTATTCCGTAACCACAGAGACCCTGTGCCCGGCATTTCCCAGCAGGGATTTCCAGCGCTCTGCCGTGGCCCGGTTGCCCGCTTTTGATCCAGGTTCTGCTGGAGTAATTATGACTATCTTCATGGCACACGCTTGCGATTGAATAAGTGAAAAATAAGGCACCGGCCCCTGAGCCAATTAAACCCGGAAATCGTATAGCTGTTCAGAGTTAACGTAAATCAAGGTATCCTGCCGGACACCGGGGAACGTTGATTTCACTCGCCGCAAATCCAAACTGTCCAGCAAAACACTGTCTGGCAAAATAAGGGGGCCCAATGGCTCTTAATCTTATACGGAAATTGATGATTTCCAGCCTTTTCTGTTTCACCGCAGCATCGGCGGCCGCTGAAACCTTTGTGTTTACAGCCATACCCGATGAGGATGAAACCAAACTGGTAGAGCGCTTCAAAGGTGTTGCGGATTACCTCTCCGGTGAACTGGATGTTGAGGTCCGCTACATCCCGGTTAAATCTTACGCCGCCGCAGTTTCCGCGTTCCGCAATAATCAGGTTCAACTGGCCTGGTTTGGCGGGCTGTCCGGTGTTCAGGCGCGTCGCCTGGTGCCGGGCTCCGAGGCGATTGCCCAGGGCGTGGAAGATGAAGCGTTTGAAACCTACTTCATTGCCAACACCAGCACCGGTATAGAGCCTGCGGATGAGCTTTCCGCGCTGGAAGATGAACTCCGGGGTAAAACCTTCACCTTTGGTTCCAAGGGCTCTACATCCGGCCGCCTGATGCCTGAATTCTATATCCGTGACGTGTTTGGCGCCCGGCCGGCAGACTTCTTCTCCCGCGTTGGCTTCAGCGGCAACCACACCCGTACCCTGCGTCTTGTGGAAGCCGGTACCTACGAAGTGGGCGCCCTGAACTTTCAGGTTTGGGAAAAAGAACTGGCCGACGGCAACATCGACACCGACGCGGTTAAGGTCATCTGGACCACGCCTGCCTACCCGGACTATCAGTGGACCATTCGCGGTGACGTCGACGAGCGTTTCGGCGACGGTTTCAAGCAGCGCGTCACCGAAGCTCTTCTCAACCTGGACGATCACAAACTGCTTGAGAGCTTTCCCCGCTCCGGTTTTATTCCTGCATCGAACGACGATTACGAGCCTGTTCGCAAGACTGCGGAAGAGATTGGGATCCTCGATTGATGTCAGGCTTTGACCTAACGGGCCTCACGGCCTCTTTCGGTGGTGAGCGGGTTATTGGCCCGCTCTCACTGAGGGTTCAACAGGGTGAAAAGGTCGCTCTGGTTGGCAAGAGCGGTGCCGGTAAGTCCACACTCATGCGCTTGATTCACGAACGGGTTGATCGCGAGTCCTCCCTGGTACCCCAGGATCTGGGCCTGGTGAATGCACTGCCGGTATTCCATAACGTGTTTATGGGCCAGCTCGACAAACATTCTGCCTGGTACAGTACGGTTACCCTGATACGCCCGTTTTTCCGGGACCGCGATAAGGTTCGCGAGATTCTACAAGCGCTGGGCATGTCGGAAAAACTCTGGATGCCGACCGCTTCGCTCTCCGGAGGCCAACGTCAGCGGGTTGCCATTGCCCGTGCTCTTTATCGTAATGCGCCGGTGTTGCTTGCTGACGAGCCAATTTCCGCACTCGACGGCCCCATGGCTCATCTGGTAATGCAGCTACTCAGGCAACGATTCGCCACAAGTGTGATAGCCCTCCACGATGTCGAAATGGCCCTGAAATACTGCAACCGGATCGTCGGAATCCAGGACGGACAGGTGGCCCTGGATGAAGCCAGTGACCACCTGAAGGCAGCCGACATCATGTCTCTCTACTAGGGAAGCGGCCAGTTACATGCTTTCTTCGCCAACGGTTCGCACCAGCCTGATCTTCCTTGGCATCGCCCTGGTCGGACTGCTGTTTGCTGACATCGCCATTACGGCATCGAATCCCTGGCGGGACCTCGGCAACTTCTTTCTTGGCGTGATCACTCCGAATTTCTTCAGCAGCGAAGGCTTGATGACCGCGCTGCTGAGAACCGTTGCCTTTGCCTTTGTGGGGGTGGCGTTGGGTAGCGTTTGCGGATTTTTACTGTCGCTGGCCTACCACTTGCTGCCTGTCCGGATATTCTGTGCCTTTATCCGGGCCATCCACGAGCTTTTCTGGGCGCTCATTTTTCTTCAGTTTTTTGGATTTCACCCCCTTACCGGGGTGCTGGCGATAGCCATTCCCTACTCAGGGATTTTCGCCAAGGTCTATTCCGAGATCCTGGATGAGGCGGACCCGGAACCCGGGCGTCTGCTGCCGCCGCGCACCGGGGTTATCGCAGCGTTTCTCTACACCCGTATTCCCGAGTGCTGGGTGCAGTTGCGGACCTACACCGCCTACCGCCTGGAATGCGGCCTTCGTTCCAGCGCCATTCTCGGGTTCGTTGGCTTGCCCACGCTCGGCTTCTACCTGGAATCTTCCTTCTCCCAGGGGCTCTACTCCGATGCCGGGGCAATGCTGATCCTGTTTTACGTGTTGATTGCAACGATGCCCCTGTGGGTGAAACCAAAGCTCTTGCCGGTTTATGTTCTCGGTGCTCCATTCTTTCTGGGCGAAGGGCTGCCGATTGTCTGGGGCAATATGGAACGCTTTTTCACTAAGGACATCGTCCCCAGCCCGCTGCGGGATGGCGAGGGGCTGGCAGGCCTGCTGCCCTGGCTGAGCGACCTGATGATTAACGAGGCCCTGCCCGGCATCTGGAATACCCTGGTACTTACCCAGATCGCCCTTGTGGCTACCGGAATACTGACCCTTCTGGCTTTCCCGTTGATCTCCAATCATTTCGGCGGCCCGGTCCGGCGTACCTCCGGACATGTTTTCCTGGTGATTGCGCGTTCCACGCCGGAATACATCCTGGCCTATATTCTCCTGCAGCTCTGGGGACCGTCCATGCTGCCAGCGGTGGTGGCACTGGCGCTTCATAACGGCGGCATCATCGGCCACCTGATTGGCCGGCAGACCAACTCCATACACCTGCGCCCGGACGCGCCCACCGGTTTCAACCGTTACAGCTGGGAACTGGTTCCGCGGGTCTACCGGTCCTTCCTTGCGTTTCTTTTCTACCGGTGGGAAATCATCATGCGGGAAACCGCCATTCTCGGCATTCTTGGTATCTACACGCTGGGCTTCTATGTCGACAGTGCCATCCAGAACATCCGGTTTGATCGGGCCATGATCCTGATCCTGATCACCGCCCTTCTGAACATCGGCATTGATGCCCTGGGCCGTTACATTCGCAGGAAACTGGCCCTGCAGACCATGCCAACCTGCTGATCGGCCTGCTTTTCACGGAATGCCCGCTGCGATCCCTGTCACAGTTCCGTCATTTGAGTCAATTCTGAGCCAGGATATGGCGACAGGTTGGCGGTATTGGTCAGATACATACCGTTACAATGTAATCACCTTTTGCAACATTCCGGGTTCTGGTGACCATGGTTGACGGGTTGATTCTTCTTACTCAGGTGGGGCTGCTGGCGCTGCTTCTTTTACTGGCTTTCCGGATGTCGGCGCTGGTGCGCGCGGAACCCGTTAATTGCACGTCTCCTGTCTATGTCAGTGAGCCCCGCACCGCTGCCCGGGGAAGTTTCGGGCAGCATTCGTCCAGACCTGTTTCAGATCGGGCCCGGCTGATCACCCAGTTGCATATCCTTGCCGGCTTGCAGGAGCGGGATTGCAGGGTGAACGGCTTGGAACTGCCTGCGGCACCGGAAGTGGTGCGGGCGTATGCCGCGGCGTGGTTGTACGGTGCCGGATGCGCACTCAGCGAAAAATCCACCCGCCATTCCGGGGCGCTGGCCCGCGTGGTCGCCCAGATCGCCAGCCGTAAGACCGGCATCCCGCAACAGGAAGCCCTCCAGGCAATAAGCACATTAACCGGAAGCACC
The DNA here is from genome assembly GCF_003441595.1 of Marinobacter sp. Arc7-DN-1. NCBI lineage: Bacteria > Pseudomonadati > Pseudomonadota > Gammaproteobacteria > Pseudomonadales > Marinobacteraceae > Marinobacter > Marinobacter sp. Arc7-DN-1. The sequence goes on from NZ_CP031848.1 coordinate 461,786, forward strand.
GTACTGCTGGCCTGCTTCCGGGCAGGGCTGGAAGGCGCGGAATTCTGGCGGGAAAGTCAGTACGTGCCGCCGGCGTCGAGCCTTTACGAGGCCATTACCGCCAACGCGTTTATCTAGTGGCCTGTCTCGGAGTGGTTTCAAGCACCCAGTCAGTGCCCAGGGCAACCGGTTCTGCGTGGTCCTGTTCGTCTGCCCGGGTACCGGTAATCTCTGGGTGTGTGAACCCGCCATCATCGGTATTGGCCATGCTGTCCACATCCACCGACCGCACCACGTAGGTGACGCCGCCGGCCAGCACTTTCGCCCGGTGGGTCAACCCGAAGACAAAACGGCAATAATCGAGTTTCAGCTGGATCAGATCCTGCTCGGCCTTGCGGATTTTCCTCAGCAGTACCTTCTGAACACTATCTCCGTAATCCATCACGTGCCCCCTGACATTGGCAATTTCGCCATTTTACACAATCCCGACCGCTTGTCAGCCAACCGATTCCCGGTTTGCGGCTCTCAGCGTGACTGGGCCTGAAATACCAGCTTTAGCGGAATATCACCGATCGGCTCCTGGCCCTGCTGCAGATCAATACGCCAGGTCATGGCGGAGTCCATAGTGCAGAAAGGCGCGGTAAAGCGTGCGGAATATTTGTTTTCAATGCGGTTGCCCAGAGGCACCGGATACTCCCCCATGTACATGGATTCGCCTCTCAGAACCGCCAGAAACCGCTCAGGTCGCTGCGGGGTGGTTACTGTGAGCTGGTATTCAATACCCGGCTCACCCTCCCCGGTTAATGTATCCAGAGTCGCCTCCCACTTGCCAGCGGGCGTCGTCCACTGGCAGGGCGCAGCGAGAAGATTGCACTCGGCCATGGGTTGGCCGCTCCCGCTTTGGTTAACGGCATCCCCCAGCATTCGCGGGCCGAAGACCACGGCAGCAATCAAACCCACGATCAATCCCACAACTGCTATTGCGCGTACCATAACCGCACCCTGAATTAACCAGCACGGTATTATGGTGGTTTCTCCTGCCAAGGCAAAGGTTTCTAAACTGGCGCCAGTCATGAGAAAATACGGCGCCTTCAATTGACCCATTCTGACCACAGGACACGCCCGTGCAGCCGGATATTTCCGTTAAGCACCTAAGCAAGGTTTATGATGACGGCTTCCAGGCCCTGAAAGACATCAACCTGGACATCAAGCGTGGCGAGATCTTCGCCCTGCTCGGCCCCAATGGCGCCGGCAAAACCACGCTGATCAGTATCATCTGCGGCATCGTCAACCTCTCTTCCGGCCAAGTACAAGCCGCCGGTTACGACATCGTCAAAGACTACCGCAAGGCCCGGGAAACCATTGGCCTGGTACCCCAGGAGCTGAATACCGATTCCTTCGAGACCGTCTGGAGCGCGGTGTCTTTCAGCCGTGGCCTGTTCGGCAAGCCACCGAAGCCGGCACACATCGAGAAGGTGCTGAAAGACCTGTCCCTGTGGGACAAACGCAACAATCGGATCATGTCCCTCTCGGGCGGCATGAAGCGCCGGGTGATGATTGCCAAGGCCCTGTCCCACGAGCCGCAGATCCTGTTCCTGGATGAGCCCACCGCCGGCGTTGACGTGGAATTGCGCCGGGACATGTGGGAAATGGTCCGCAAGCTCCGGGAAAACGGCGTCACCATCATCCTCACCACCCATTACATCGAAGAGGCCGAGGAAATGGCGGACCGCATCGGTGTGATCCGGGGTGGTGAGATCATCCTGGTGGAAGACAAAGCCCAGCTGATGACCAAACTGGGCAAAAAGGAACTCCGGCTCCAACTGCAGCAGAAGCTGGACAAGATGCCCGGCGAACTCATGCTGGAGCCCGTGGAACTGTCGGACGACGGTTACGAGCTGGTTTACACCTTCGATTCCCAGCAGGAACAAGCCGGCGTGGCCCGGCTGCTTCGCACACTCGGCGACCTTGGTATCGAGTACCGGGATCTGCAAACCCGGGAAAGTTCCCTCGAAGAGATTTTTGTCGGCCTGGTGCATGAATAAGCCCGCCGACCCATTGGAGAAAGGCATGAACCTTTACGGTATCCGCGCAATCTACAATTTTGAAATGGCCCGCATGAAGCGCACGGTGATGCAGAGCGTGCTTTCACCGGTGATCTCCACCTCCCTGTACTTTGTCGTTTTCGGCTCGGCCATTGGCTCACGCATGGGCGACATCAACAACATCGCCTACGGTGCCTATATCATTCCCGGCCTGGTGATGCTGTCCCTGCTGATGCAGAGCATTTCCAACGCCTCCTTCGGCATCTACATGCCCAAGTTCTCCGGCACCATCTATGAGGTGCTCTCGGCGCCGGTGTCCTACGTGGAAGTGGTGCTTGGCTACGTGGGTGCTGCGGCCACCAAGTCAGTCATCCTGGGGCTGATTATTCTGGCAACGGCGAAATTCTTTGTGGATTACGACGTGCTGCACCCCTTCTGGATGGTCTCCTTCCTGGTGCTCACCTCAATCACCTTCAGCCTGTTTGGATTCATCATCGGCATCTGGGCGGACGGGTTCGAGAAACTGCAGATTGTACCCATGATGATCGTAACGCCGCTGGTGTTCCTTGGCGGTACCTTTTACTCCATCGATATGCTGCCGGAAACCTGGCAAACCATCAGCCTGTTCAATCCTGTGGTATACCTGATCAGTGGCTTCCGCTGGGCGTTCTATGGCGTGTCCGACGTCCATGTGGGCATCAGCGTAGGCATGACCCTCGTGTTCCTGACCGCGTGCATGACAGGCATCTGGTGGATTTTCAAAACCGGCTACCGGTTGCGCTCGTGAACCCGGGAATCAGCCTGTTCCGCACGCTGAAGTACTGGGCGATACTTGCAGCCGGTCCCGCAGTGTATGGCTGCTCCCTGGGCGTAGCCGCGCCCCAGGAGGGCCTGCCGGTCATTGATGCTTGCTTTGTCTCAGAGGCAGGCTCCGTGCCCGTCCAACTGGAAGTGGCCAGCACCGCGGAACAGCGGCGAAAAGGATTGATGGGTCGAACCTCCCTGGCGCCCGATGCCGGCATGCTCTTCGAGTACCGGGAACCCAGAGACGCCGGTCACGGCTTCTGGATGTACAACACCCTGATTCCGCTGGACATCGCGTACCTGAACCGGGACGGGGTGATTGGCAGTATCCGCCAGATGGTGCCCTGCGTTTCAGCCAGTGGTTCCAGGTGCCCCAGCTACCCGGCCGGCGTGCCTTTCATCAAGGCAGTGGAGATGAACGCCGGGTTCTTCCGGAAACACCAGCTCCGGCAAGGTGATCGCCTGAACCTGAGAACGGAGAATTGCCCGGCACGTTAGCCGGGCAGGCCTCAGCTGTCCTTCCAGTCCGGCTTGCGTTTGTCCAGGAACGCACAGATACCTTCCTGGGCATCGTTCGCCATCATATTGTCCGCCATCACCTGAGAGGTGTACTCGTAGGCCTCGGCCAGTGGCATTTCCAACTGCCGGTAGAACGCCTCCTTGCCGATCTTCAGGGTATGGCCCGATTTTCCGGCAATGGTGCGGGCCAGCTTGTAGACGGCTTCATCCAAAATCTGCTCATCCACCACCTGGTTCACCAGCCCCAGGCGCTCTGCCTTCGGCGCGCTGATCAGCTCACCGGTCAGCAGCATTTCCATCGCATGCTTGCGCGACACATTCCGCGACAGCGCTACCATCGGCGTTGAACAGAACAGCCCGATATTCACCCCGGGCGTGGCAAACCGCGCGGTATCCGCCGCCACCGCAAGATCACAACTGGCCACCAGCTGACAGCCCGCCGCTGTTGCAACGCCCGCCACCCGGGCAATCACCGGCCGGGGCAGATTCACGATCTGCTGCATTACCTTGCTGCACTGGTTAAACAGTGCCAGCTGAAACTCGTGGCTATCGAACTGTTCCCGGACTTCCCGAAGATCGTGCCCGGCGCAGAACACGTTGCCATGGGCCGCCAGAACCACAACCCGGGTTTCAGAATCCGAGGCGATGGTCTCCAGCTCTTCGGACAATGCCTCCAGCATGGCCATCGAAAGGCTGTTTTTCTTACCGGGCTGGTTCAGCGTGAGTGTGGTAATGCCGTTTTCGCTGTACTTGTGGACCAGCGGTTCCGATTGTTCTGTCATGACTGCTCTCCTGTTCGAGCCCATATACGTGGCAGAGGCGGTCCGGAAGTTGTTCCCAAAATCGTGCGGAGCCAAGCGTACAGGGAAGTATTTACAGCGTATTTTGGGAACAACTTCCGACCGCCTTCTCCGAAGTCCAGGTTCCAGTATTGCCGAGACCGGCTATACTGTCGAAGCGACTTTTGTAGGGTCCACAGTTTTTCGGCTACAGGGTTGTTACAGGCCGCCGCTGCCCATAAAGTCCGTAGAGACGTCAAAAATGCCGACAGGAGCCACTCATGTGGAAATCGATCATTATCAAAGCCATCCTCGCCATTGCTATTATCGGCGGCGGCATCATGGTGATCATCAAGGACGATCCGGCAGTCCCAACCGGAGACATCAATAGGATCCAGCCACTGCCGGAGCAGAACGATCCGTAGACAGTGTTCCGACTGGTTAATTCGTCAACCTGCTGAGCCACTGGTGACTCCTTAGATGCCTTCATGTTCGCGATGTCTTGTCATTCAATAGTGTCTTTCATTGACAGGGGCGTCCACCGACAGAAACCGCACAGTGTTGATGCAAAGCTGATCGAGTGGGTCTGACATGGCCACTCCTTAACTGTGCAAATAGTGTGGCGCGCATCAATGCCCCGTCAGCGCCTGGTCGACGATGGTCTGCGCCTCGCTTAGCAGGGCACGCAGGTGGTCTTCGCCGCGAAAGCTCTCCGCGTAGATTTTGTAAATGTCCTCGGTGCCGGACGGCCGCGCGGCGAACCAGCCGCTGGCGCTGACCACCTTGATGCCGCCGATCGGGGCGTTGTTGCCAGGCGCGCGGTCGAGTATGCGGTCGATCTTCTCGCCGCCCAGTTGCGAGATCCGCACCTGTTGTGGCGAGAGTTTTGACAGCATCGCTTTTTGCGCCGGCGTGGCAGGCGCCTCGACCCGGTCATAGGCAGGTTCGCCGAACTCGCGCGTCAGCTCGCGGTAGATCTCGCCGGGATCGCGGCCCATGCGCGCGGTGATTTCCGCGGCGAGCAAAGCCGGAACGATGCCGTCTTTGTCCGTCGTCCAGACGCTGCCGTCACGACGCAGGAAGGATGCGCCCGCGCTCTCTTCGCCGCCGAAGCCGAGCAACCCGTCAAGCAGGCCATCCACAAACCATTTAAAACCGACCGGCACCTCGTAGAGCTGGCGGCCGAGCTTGGTCGTGACGCGATCAATCATCTGGCTGCTAACCACCGTCTTACCCACCGCCGCATCCTTGCTCCACTCCGGCCGATGCTGGAACAGGTAGAAAATGGAAACTGCCAGGTAATGGTTGGGCGGCAGCAAACCCGCGTTGCGGGTGACGATGCCGTGCCGGTCGTGGTCGGTGTCGCAGGCAAAAGCGATGTCGAAGCGATCCTTGAGGCCGATCAGGCTCTGCATCGCGTAGGCTGATGACGGGTCCATGCGGATCTGGCCGTCCCAGTCAACCGTCATGAAGCGGAAGGTCGGATCGACGGCTTCGTTCACCACCGTCAGATTCAAACCGTAGCGCTCGGCAATCGGTCCCCAGTAGTGAACGCCGGCGCCGCCGAGTGGATCCACGCCCATACTGATGTTCGCGCCGCGGATCGCCTCCATGTCGATCACGTTGCCGAGATCGCTCACGTAAGCGTTGAGGAAGTCGTGGCGGTGGGTGGTGGCGGCGTGCAGCGCCTTCTCCAAAGGCATTCTCTTCACGCCCTGGAGGCCGTTTTTCAGAAATCCGTTGGCTCTGGCTTCGATCCATCCGGTAACGTCCTTATCCGCCGGCCCGCCGTTGGGCGGGTTGTACTTGAAGCCGCCGCTGTCGGGCGGATTGTGCGACGGCGTGATGACAATGCCGTCCGCCAGTCCGCTAGCGCGTCCGCGGTTGTAAGAGAGAATGGCGTGAGAAATCACTGGCGTGGGCGTGTATTCGTCGTTCTCGGCAAGCATGACGTCCACCCCGTTGGCCGCCAGCACCTCGAGCGCGCTGGCGCAGGCGGGCTCGGACAGCGCATGTGTGTCGATACCCAGAAACAGTGGGCCATTGATGCCCTGCTGCACTCGGTAATCGCAAATGGCCTGACTGATGGCGAGCACATGCCCTTCGTTGAAGCTGTTTTCGAACGCGGAACCGCGATGCCCCGAGGTGCCGAACTTAACTCGCTGCTCCGGCACTGAAACATCTGGCACGTCCGAGTAATAGGCCGTAACAAGTTTAGACACATCGACCAGTACCGCTGGCGTGGCCGGCTTGCCTGCAAGGGGACTCGGCTTCATGATCGTCCGCTCCGCGGCAGGACGGTGTGCAGCACGGCGCGTTTTTCCGTCACGTTGATCGGCGGCTCTGCCAGGCGTTGCGCCGGCGCGGCCGAAACTGTGGTCAGCGTCGCGCCGCTCATGTCTGCCTGGCCTTGGTCAGCACTTCGATTTTTGAGGCGACGCGGTCCAGCAGATCGCGCGTGATGTTGTCTAGCAGCCTGTCCACGTCGAGCAGAAACACCACTTCGTTCGTCATTGTCATTTTCTCGCCTTCACCGGTATCGGGTTGTACCAGCTGCCGTCTGCCGCAATAAGCGCATCTGCTGCCTCTGGCCCCCAACTACCGGGTGGATACGCCAGAGCCCGGTGATGCGTGGTCAGAACCGGGTCAACGACCGCCCAGGCAGCCTCGAGACAATCTTCGTGGGCGAATAGCGCCCCATTACCGGCCATGGCGTCTCCCAAAAGCCGCTCATAGGGCGATTCATCTTCCGGCTGCTGATCCTGCAGGAAGAGCTCGTGCTGGTCGCCGGTGAAGTCCTTGCCTGCGCGCTTGATGCGGGCGGCCAGGGCGACGGTGGAGCCCGGGGACAGCCGGAAGCGCAGATAATTGGCCGACCCGGTCGCCGGCAGCGAATCGTCGAACAGCCGCTGCGGCGGCGGCTTCAACTCAACCAGGACCTCGGCCACCGTGGTGGGCAGACTCTTGCCCGCGCGCAGATACCACGGTACTCCCTGCCAGCGCCAGGAATCTATGAACAGCCGCAGAGCGCAGAAGGTCTCGACGTCGGACTCCTTCGCCACACCCGGCTCCTGGCGGTAACCGGCGTACTGGCCGCGCACCAGGTCGTCGGGCGCGAGCGGGCGCATGGCCCGGAACACTTTGTATTTTTCGGCGTGCACCGCGTCAAAACCCTGATAGCCCGGCGGCTCCATGGCCAGCAGTGCGAGGATCTGGAACAGGTGGTTCTGGACGACATCCCGAAGCGTGCCGGCGCTTTCGAAAAATGCGCCGCGCCCCTCCACACCGAAATCCTCGGCCAACGTGATCTGCACGCTGGCCACGTGGTCGCGGTTCCAGATCGGCTCGAGGAAGGAATTGGCGAAGCGGAAATAGAGGATATTCATGATCGCTTCCTTGCCGAGGTAGTGATCGATGCGGAAAATTGCATCTTCCGCAAACACCGAACGCAGCACGTGGTTGAGTGCCCGCGAGGAAGCCAGGTCGCGCCCGAACGGCTTTTCGACGATGACGCGGGCCTGCCCGGCCAGGTCCGCGGCACCGAGCCCCTGGGTGACTGTCTCGAACAAGGAAGGCGGGATAGCCAGGTAGTGCGCCGGTCGCCGGGCCTCGCCCAGCGCTTTCCTGAGTGCCGTGAACGTACCCGGGTCGTTGTAGTCGCCACTGACGTAGTCGAGCAGGGAGAGCAGTCTATCAAGGGCGGGTTTGTCATCGATCTTGCCGGACGCCTCGATGGCATCCCGGGCGCGCTGGCGCAGTTGCGCCGGGCTTAACCTGGAATTGGCGACGCCGACCACCGGGACGTTGAGGGTGCCGCGTTTGGCCATCGCGTAGAGCGCCGGAAAGATCTTCTTGCGGGCAAGATCACCGGTAATGCCGAACAGCACCAGTGCATCCGCCGGCGGTATGTGGTTGTGGCCGATATCCAACTCAGTGCTCCTTTTTCTTTTCATCGTGCCCGCCAAACTGCTTTCGCATCGCAGACAGCACCCGGTTGGCATAGTCGGCATCGCCACGCGAGCCAAAGCGCCCGAACAGCGCCGCGCTGATGACCGGCGCCGGCACGCCCTCGTCGATAGCCGCCAGTGCTGTCCAGCGCCCCTCACCGGAATCCGACACCCGCCCCGAGAAGCCGCGCAGATCGGCATCCTCCACCAGCGCCGCGGCCGTGAGATCGAGCAGCCATGACGCCACCACGCTGCCGCGCCGCCAGACTTCCGCGATCTCGGGCAGGTCCAGCTCGTACTGGTAATACTCGGGGTTGGGCATTGGCGCAGTCTCGGCATCACTATCATGCGCGCGCTTGCCGGCGTTGGCGTTGTGCAGGATGTTCAGGCCCTCGGCGTACGCCGCCATCAGACCGTATTCGATGCCGTTGTGGACCATCTTGACGAAGTGCCCGGCGCCGTGCGGACCGCAGTGCAGGTAGCCCTGTTCGGCGGTGCTGCCGGGCTTGTCCCGGCCAGGGGTGCGTGGCGCCGTGCCCATTCCCGGGGCCAGCGTGGCAAAAACCGGATCGAGGTGCCGGACGATGTCCTGCTCGCCACCAATCATCAGGCAAAAACCACGCTCCAGACCAGCGACGCCGCCACTGGTTCCCACATCCACATAATGCACCTCGTTCTGCTGCAGTTCGGCCGCGCGCCGGATATCGTCGCGGTAATAGGAATTGCCGCCATCGATGACGATGTCGCCCGCTTCGAGCAGCGGCGCCAGCCGTGCCAGCATCTCATCCACGACTGTCGCGGGCACCATCAGCCAGACCGCGCGCGGCGGGGTCATGCGGGCGACAAAATCCTCCAGCGACACCGAGCCGACGGCGCCTTCGTTGGCAAGTGCCTCGACGGCTTCGGGGCTACGGTTGTACACCACACATTCGTGCCCTCCCCGCAGCAGGCGCCGCACCATATTGCTGCCCATACGTCCCAGGCCTATCATTCCGATCTGCATCTTCAATCTCCTTTGTTCGGGTCTCACCCGCAGCGCATCATAATCCGCGGCATTCATTTTCGGCAGTGTCATCACAAACGCGACAATGTCCCACAGCTCCTGGTCGCTTCGGGACGGGCCCCAGGCGGGCATTCCGGTAAACCGGATGCCTTGTTTGGTCGCCCAGAACAGCTCGGCGGCGGTCATATCATTCTCTTCAAAGGTCGGCGCTTGCGGATTCAGGCCGATCGCGAACCAGCACGACCACGGTCCTGGCCGGAACGCGATAATGCATCGACGGCAACGGGCTTTCGGTGCCGGGTTCGAGAAAGTCGGACGGGCTGTCGAGGCTGGTATCGATCAGGCGCCGCCACGTGTTAGCTTCCCCCTCCTGTATCTCAAAGGTCAGTTCCTCCCACCAGGCGTTGATCATCACGTAGAGGTCGTCATCCTGCTGCGAGCCGCCGTACAGGGCAAAGGCGAGGCTGCGGGAATCACCGCCAAGGTCGGGATCCCGGCCAACCCCGTACCACTGGATATCCTCGCGCCAGAACCGGCTCCGCGCCAGCGACGGATGCGCCTTGCGAAACGCGATCATCAACTTGAAAAAACGGAAGATGTCCGGGTTGGCGTCCAGTCGGCGCCAATCGATCCAAGCCGTTTCGTTGTCCTGATTGTAAGGGTTGTTGTTGCCGGCCTGGGTGTGCATGAACTCATCCCCGGCACGGAACATGGGCGTGCCGTTCGACAGCAACAGCAGGCAGCAGAAATTCCTGATCTGTTGTTTGCGCAGTTTCATGACGTCCGGCGGCACGTCCTCATTGCCTTCCCAGCCGCAGTTCCAGCTGTGGTTTTCCGCCATGCCGTCGCTGTTGTCGTGGCCGTTAGCCCAGTTGTGCTTCTGGTTGTAGGCCACGAGGTCGTAAAGGGTGAAGCCGTCGTGCGAGGCGACGTAGTTGACACTCTGGTGGGGATGATAGGCATTCATCCGGTCATCGGGGAACAGATCGTCGCTGCCGTACAGACGACGCATCAGGGCTGGCACCATGCCGGGATCGCCCTTGACGAAGCGACGGAGATCGTCCCGGTATCTGCCGTTCCACTGGCAGGCCATGATGCCCGGGAACGCCCGGCCCAGCTGGTACACTCCGGCGGCGTCCCAGGGCTCGGCAATCAGGCGCAGCTGCGCCAGATCCGGGTCGGAGGCCATGTCGCTGAGCAGCGGCACGTCGTTGGCGTTGACCGAGCCGTCCGCTTTACGGGTAAAGAGGGACGCGAGGTCAAAGCGAAAGCCGTCGACATGCATCTCGTGGGCCCAGTGACGGGCGCTGTCCATGATCATCTTGCGGACGGCGCGGTTCGACGTATTGAGCGTGTTGCCGGTACCGGAAAAATTTTCGTAGGGTGCATCCGGCCGGTCCGCCATCAGATAGTAGGTGCTGTTGTCGATCCCCTTGTAGCTATAGACCGGGCCCATGTGATCGCCCTCGCCCGTATGATTGTAGACCACATCGAGTACCACCTCGATATTCGCCTGGTGCAGCGCCTTGATCATGTCGCGCAGCTCGTTGTGTTGCGCTTTGACCGTGTGGTTGCTGAGATAATCGTGGTGAGGGGAGAAAAAGTTCAGCGGCATGTAGCCCCAGTAGTTGCCGTCGGCGGGGTCGTACTGGAACACCGGCATCAACTCCACCACGGTGACCCCCAGATCCTTCAGGTACGGGATCTTCTCGACCAGGCCCGCATATGTTCCGCGCGCCTCGTCCCTGACGCGGGAGTTGGGGTTTTTGGTGAATCCTCCGACGTGCAGCTCGTAAATGACCGTGTCGGCCTCGTGCCGGGGGCGATGGTCGCCTTGCCAGTCGAAGCCCTCGCTGTCGCCGGCAAGCACGCCCAGCGGTGCCTTGCCGGCGTTCGAGCCAGGCCGGACGGCGGCGAGCCGGTCGAAGGCCGGGGGAAAGAACACCGACTTGGCATAGGGGTCGAGCAGGATCTTGTCGTGATCGAACGTGTGCCACTCGAAGCGGCCATCCGGTCTGGGTCCCCCGACACGATACGCGTAGTAGGCCGCGTCCTTCATTGACGTAAACGGGATACGACAATGCCAGACCCGGCCCGTTTTGTTCTTGAGGAAATCCAACCGGAATTCGAATACCGGATTGACCACATCGCTCTCGGTATAGAGTAACAACGTGACGCTCTCCGCATGTTTGGAGTAAAGCGCGAAGTTGCAGGCGCCCTCTTTTTCTATCCTGGTCGGGCCCAGGGGGAACGGAAGCCCTTCGGTCGCCGCCCACCGGGATGATGCTGTCTCCGGCGATGTCATGTTTCCCCCGATCTCACTTTCAACCCTGCATTACAAATGCGATACGCCACGTACTCAATGAGGGTCCGGCGCGCCAGCGACAATTGCCAGCACTTCTGCACGGTTTCGCCGCCCATTTCATGGTAGCTCTCGCCCGTCTTCGAGTCGAGATTCAGGAGTGGCAGTATGCCGCGCATGGGTTCATCAATGATGATCTTGGAGCGGAGGCCCGGCAAGACGCTTTGCAGGCATCAATCGCTCGAACCATAAAAATATGGTGCCCGGAGCCGGAATCGAACCGGCACAGCCTTGCGGCCGAGAGATTTTAAGTCTCTTGTGTCTACCAATTTCACCATCCGGGCATTCGGAGGGAGGTTTTGAGGGGCAGAATTGTATAAGGCTGCGTAGGGTAACGCAATTCGGATTCTGCCCTTGCTCTCTACTCCGCTGATCAGGCCTCTGCAGGCTTGATGGCCCTGCCCTTGTAGATGTAGCCGGCGATCTTCGGCGCCTTGGGAATATAGAGGTTTTCCAGCTCCAGGATTTCGAAGCCGGCGTGCCGGATCAGGTCGGCGATGTGGCGGTTCAGGTGGCAGCCGCCAGCGAGTTTCTTCCAGCCCGGGGTGATGCGGTGTTGCCATTTTCGGGTGCTGTCGTGGGGTGATTCGCCGTGCTCCAGGAACAGGAGTTCGCCGCCGGGCTTTAGCACCCGCTTCATTTGCTGGAGCGCGGTGTGCCAGTCCGGGATGGTGCACAGGGTAAAGGTGAGCAGAACGGTGTCCACGGAGTGGTCTTCCAGTGGGATTTTCTCTCCGGGCAGGTCCAGCCATTCTACCTTGACTGGAGAGCGGGCGAGATTGGTTTGGGCCTTGCGGCGCATGCCGTCTGAGGGCTCAAGGCCGTACACCATCTCTACCTGGTCGGGGTTATAGAATTCCAGGTTGATGGCGGAGCCCATACCCACTTCCAGCACCCGGCCCTTAGCGTGGGGTACTACCTGGCTGCGCAGTTTCATCACCTGGCCCATGGAACAAGCGCAGTCTATGATGTGTGGCAGTATCCGGTCCTCGTAAAAGCTCATTGGCTTGCCCTTACTTGTTTTATATCAAGGGGTGCGACAATCTGCCCTATCGGCTTTGTCGCCATGTTTAGTAGCATGACAACCATCTGCCGGTAATAACAACATAACAAAATGAGCCAAGGCAGCGGCTGAACGGGTTCGCTGGACCCGTTTATTTTGATGTGAACATTACCGGAGGGTTCCCATGGTACTTGATCCTCTCATCCTGTCGCGAATCCAGTTCGCGTTCGTGGTGTCATTTCACGCCATTTTTCCAGTGTTTACCATCGGCCTGACTTCCTGCATTGCGGTTCTCGAGGGCCTGGCCTGAATGAAGTGCCGGTTGCCATCGTCTTCTGGTCGTTTCGGATTATGATATCGTAATGCACGCTCTGGTGATCCCGGCCAGTCAGGGAGGTTGCTGATTATGGAACTGTCTGATCCGCCCCTTATCCGGGCCTTCATTACCGGCTTCGGCATCATCATTTATGTGCCATGGCAACGAGACCTGGCTGGTGCAGGGTGGTGCCGGCCTACACCGCCTGGACCGACTGGGTATTCCGGCCGCGAGGGCTACCACTAAGTGGCTGAGCCACGGGCTGACGGGGGCGGAGAGACAGCCGCCGCCAACCAGCAAGCCGTGAAGCAGTGGCTTGGGCAACTGGCCCGTGGCAACCGTCTCTGGATCCGGGGTACGGTTGCGGCGGGTGCGGTTGCCGGGCTGGCCACCATTGTCCAGATGTTCCTTCTCGCCCGGATTATTCATCTGGGTGTGACCGATAACGTTCCCGTTGCGGAACTGACTCCCCTCTTTCTTGGCCTGATTCTGGCCATCCTCATTCGCGCTATTGGCCAGGGCTTTCAGACCCGGCTTGCCGCCCGCTGCAGCGAGCAGGTGCGCCGGGATGCCCGGCGGCAGATTCACAAGCACTGGCAAGCCACTGGCCCGGTCGGGTTGGGCCAGTCTTCAGCCGGCACCCTCGCCCGGGAATGGATAGACCATGTTGAGGCCCTGCACGGCTACTTCGCCCGCTTCCTTCCGCAAATGAGCCTTTCGATGATTGTGCCTTTGCTGGTTCTGGCTCTGGTGTTCTGGCTGGATTGGCTGGCAGGGATCTTTCTTGTGCTCTCGGCCCCTTTGATTCCGGTTTTTATGGCCCTGGTGGGGATGGGCGCGGAAAAGCTGAACCAGCAGCATTTCGAGACCATCAGCCGGCTCTCCGGGCAGTTCCTGGACAAGGTTCGCGGGCTGACAACTCTTCAACTGTTTGGCCAGACCACCGGTGCCGCCGAGCTTATTCGCAAGCGGTCGGACTATTACCGGCGTATCACCATGAAAACCTTGCGGATCGCCTTCCTGTCGTCGGCGGTGCTGGAGTTCTTTGCCTCGGTTGCCATCGCGGTAATCGCGATCTATATCGGGTTTGGCCTGCTGGGTTACATCACCTATGGGCCTTCGGGGGAGCTGACGTTATTCTCGGGGCTGCTGATCCTGTTGCTGGCTCCGGAGTTCTTTCAGCCGCTGAGGACCCTCTCCCAGCACTACCATGACCGTGCCGCGGCTATGGGGGCCGGCGCGGAGATTCTTGAGCGCCTGAACAGAAAGGTGGATCGCCATCGGTCGGTTGAACTGGCGGACACAGCCGCCGCAATCGATGTGATTGAGCTGAATTCGGTGTCAAAGGTGTTCCGGGCTGACCATCAGGTTCTGAAGGAACTGTCGCTGACGATCCGGCAGGGCGACGTTATTGCCCTTACCGGTCCCTCCGGTGGCGGGAAATCCACCCTGTTGCACCTGCTGGCCGGCTTTATGGCACCGGACAGCGGTACCATCCAGCTGTTCGGCCAGACTCCCGGCAGTTTCCGGTTTGGCTGGCTGGGACAGAAAGGGTTTCTGGTTCAGGGCACATGGGCGGACAACCTTCGGCTGACCACGCCGGACGCCTCCGATATTGCCATTGCAGCTGCCCTGCGCAATGTTGGCCTGGGCCCCCTGCTGGACAGTCGGAAAGACGGAATTCACAGTACAGTGTCCGAAGACGGTCACGGCCTTTCTGGCGGGCAGGCGCGGCGCCTGAGTCTGGCCCGTATCTTCCTGGCCAATTACGATCTGATCCTGCTGGACGAGCCCACGGCGGGTCTGGACTGCGACAGTGAAGTGTTTGTGCTGGAGGCCCTGCACAAATTGGCGGTGGCTGGCAAAACCCTGATTTTTTCCACCCATCACCAGGCCTTGCTTACACTGGCCAACCGGGTGCTGCTGGTGTCCGGCGGGGAGGTTCGGGATGCGTGAACTGAAACCCTGGCTGGACCTGATCTGCAAACGCCCTGGCCGGCTTGTAATGGGTGGGTTCCTGATTCTGGCAACCCTGCTCTCCGGCATTGCCCTGCTCGCGATTTCCGGCTGGTTTATCACAGAAACGGCGCTGGTGGGACTTCTTCTGGCTGCCGGAGTTGCCGCTACCATCAATCTGTATGTGCCCGGCGGGGCCATCCGGCTCTTTGCGGTGTCCCGCACGGTGTTCCGGTATCTGGAGCGGGTGTACAACCACGATACGGTGTTGCGCTTGCTGACCGACATCCGGGTGGCGCTGTTCCGGGGACTATCTCTCGCGAGCCGGAGCCACAGGAGTGAGCTGACGGGGGCCCAATGGCTGTCAAGACTGACCAGCGATGTCGATTCCCTGGACACCCTGTATCTTCGGCTGATCGCACCAACCGCACTTGCTGCGCTGGTTTCCGTACTGGTCGTGATGCTGGCAGCGGTGCTCTTTGATTT
Source organism: Marinobacter sp. Arc7-DN-1 (assembly GCF_003441595.1). Lineage (NCBI taxonomy): Bacteria > Pseudomonadati > Pseudomonadota > Gammaproteobacteria > Pseudomonadales > Marinobacteraceae > Marinobacter > Marinobacter sp. Arc7-DN-1. The sequence continues at coordinate 476,985 of NZ_CP031848.1, forward strand.
ACAGACAGCCATGCTGGTGGGCCTGGTACTGCTGGTGGCGTTCCTGATCGCTACCATCGGCGTTTATCTGCGAACCCGACACCTCTCAGCCGGGCAGAGTGACCGGCAGGAAGCCCTGCGAACCGCCGTGGTTGAACACATCGAGGGTTTTGCGGAGCTGACCGCGGCCGGAAGAACCGGAAAACATGCGGCCGGGTTGATGCGCCAGGCTCATCAGGTAACCTCAGAGCAGGCTAAGGCAGACGCCCGGATTGGCTGGCACCTGGCCGGTGCTCACCTGTTGATCAACCTTTCTGCCGTTTTCGCGCTCTGGGCCGGTTTTGCCCTGTATCAGGCCGGTACATTATCCGGGCCGGTGCTGGTTCTTTTGCCGATTGCCCTGCTCGGACTGGCAGAAGCCTACACCATGCTGCCGGATGCATTCGGCAAGCTGGGGGCGACCGTGGCCTCGGCTACACGCCTGAACCGGGATTGCCGGGCAAGTCAACCGGCTGTTCATTCCGGCGCTGTGGATCTGCCGGCGGATACCGCGCTTCTGGCAGAGAATATCACAGTAAAACATGCGGGTTACGCGCCATTGTTCAAACATTTCGAGCTTGAGGTTCAGGCCGGCGAGCGACTTGGAATCCTTGGCCATTCCGGTAGTGGCAAGTCTTCCCTGGCGGACACCTTCGCCGGGGTGCTGCCAGCACATGGCACATTCGCGTGCCAGGAACGGGTTTATCTGACCCAGAAAACCGTGCTGTTTGAGGATACTCTGAGAGCAAATCTGTTGCTGGGCTCCCCGGCGGCGAGCGATACCGACCTGTGGAGCATTCTGGAGCAGGTGGAGCTGGCGGAGCGGTTCGCTTCGGAACCGGACCAGCTTGATACCTGGCTGGGAAGCGCGGGCAGCCGGCTGTCTGGTGGTGAGGCTCGGCGGGTGGCGCTGGCGCGGGTATTGCTGAACCCTGCCCCGCTGGTGGTTCTGGATGAGCCGTTTACCGGCCTGGATGCTGAGACCCGGGCTCGAATAGCGAAACGGATGGATGGTCTTCTGGACGGGAAAACGGTAATCAGCCTGGCGCACGGGCCGGATGCCCTTCCGGGCACCGACCGCGTGATTTACCTGAGCCGCTAGCGGGTTTCAACCACCTCGAAGGTCAGGCCAGCCTTGCTGGTCAGACGTTCCATCAGTTTGCCGTCCAACAATGACGCCGGGGTCCAGAAACCGCCGGGCTGGTCTGCCGGAATATCAAAAGCCAGGCACATCCCCGCTTCGCCCAGCATCTTGCCGGTGGAACCGTAACCCGGGTCCCGATCGCCGGTCACCTTGGTGATGATGGTCTTGCCATCCTCGGTCCGGCCCACAAAGCGCAGATCGTAGAATCCGGATTTCTGGGCTTCCGGGCTTGGCCCTTCGCCGGGCTGAGGCACGAACTTCTCAACCAGCCAGCGGGTAGGCTTGATGGCAGAGGCGGTAAAGAACGCCGCCAGACCACCGATGATGGCGTAGGCAGCCAGTCGCCCCTTGGTGCCGCGGCCGGTCATCATTGCCTCGTCGTAGGTGAACTCCTTGCCGTATCGGGCATCCTGCAGCGCGTTCGAGCGATGCACCACCCGGGTATTGATGGCTCCCATCACAAACGGCGCCAGCCAGGCGTTAAAGGTTTTGTCGAACTCCGCGCCCTTCAGACTCGGCTGACGGGTTTCGGAGCGGTGCTCCGGCGGGCAGATGGAGAATGGGTTAGCCAGTTCCTTCCGCAGCTTGGGATCCGCCGCTGCTTCCTTCGCCACGTTCATCATGGAGGCCACAGTGCCACCGGAGAACTCGCCTTTGGCCGTCTTCACCCGCATGCGGACATCGCGACAGGGCTCACCAAAGACCTGCTCTGCCTGGTTCTGCAGGAACCAGACACCCATATCGGACGGAATGGAGTCGAAACCGCAACAGTGAACAATGCGGGCGCCGGAGGACCTGGCTTCCTCCTCGTAGCGCTCCACCATTTTACGGATCCACTGCACTTCGCCGGTCAGGTCGCAGTAATCGGTCCCGGTGCGTACGCAGGTCTGCACCAGCGGCTCACCGTACAGAGCGTAGGGGCCGACGGTGGAAATGATGACACGGGTCTGTTCGCACATGGCCTGAAGCGCCGCCTCATCAGAGGCATCGGCCAGAATCACCGGCAGATCTTTCGCGGTGTTACCCAGTTCGGATTTCAGGGTATTCAGTTTGCTCTCGGAGCGCCCGGCAATCGCCCATTTCACCGACTGACCCACTCCGTAGGTGTCGAGCAGGTAACGGGTAAGAATCTGGCCGACAAAACTGGTGGCACCAAACACCACCAGATCATGGGTCGTTTCTGCGGATTTAGTCATTGATCTTCCTTAGTCGAGACTGTTGATTGAATATTCATCGGAGGCCCGATGGCGCTTTTGCAGCCATCAGGCGCATGAACACGGCAACACCCAGGCCCCAGAAGCCGTTGAGAAGAAGCCCGCCCACCCAGGTCTGGGCGGACACATCAAGCCCTTTGAGGGGGAAAACCACCAGCATGGCGACTGCCGTGGGACCAATTGCCCCTACAATGACATGACCCAGCCAGAACCTCACCCCGGCCAGACGGCCAAGAATGAGCCATAACACCATACCCCATAGGCCGCCAAAGAACGCCAGCGATACAACGGCCGGAACACCCAGCGGTGGCACCGGGGACAGGTTGAAAGGTGCCTTGGGCACTACGTTACCAAGCCAGAACAGCGTGAGCAGGCCCTGATGGAACACCAGGGTCGCGAGAAAACCACTTACAAACGCTTTGAACCAAACCATGAGCAATCCTCCGTTAGCATGAATAGTCGACCTTAACTCATTGATTTAGCCTAGTTCACTGCACAACCCTAACCGATATTAGCAGGTTTGAGCGCCGTTCTATTTTCCCCGCCCCACCGGTAAATCCGTCGTCACGGCCAATCGTTTGTCACACTCTATCAGGCACACTGCCCAGGCACACTGCCAGGCAGTGAACAGAACGATTCCCGGAGGTCCGAATTGATCACCTTTCTTACGGTACTGAGCATTCTGCTTGCCCTGTTCAGCGGCTTTGTCTGCTGGCAGGTTCTGGAACAGCGTAAAGTGATCGCCCGAATGATGGAGAATGACAATATCGTGGAGTCAGCGCAGGAACCGGAGCTGGTTATTACGCTGCGGGTGCTGGATCCGATTGCCCTGGCCAAGCGGGAATCCCGCTCAGCCCGCGTGCTTGCGGACAAACTTCCGGTAATGGTTCGTAAAATGGTTTACCAGGAAGTGATGAAAGAGCTTGAAGAAGAGCTGACAGAGCGTGAAATTGATGTGGATATGCAGATCGAGTACCGATAGGAGCGCATTGTTGTGATCACTATAGTTATCGTGTCAGCTCTCCTTCTCCTGGCCTTCGCTGGGCTGTGCTACACGTATTGGCAACTGCTGCTTTGCCGGCGGCAGGCCCGGATCCTCAACTCCCATCGCCTGGCGGCAAACAGCGCCATCCAGAAGAGCAGAATGGACCTTCTTGAGGTTCGGAATCGCGCCAGACTCCTCGAGGATACCGTTTCAAACGGTGCCAGCGCGGTCGAAAAACTGCATAAGGCTATCTCTAATACAACATTTGGCCTGATCGATCTGTTTTCACGGGATGAAGACTTCCGGCAGACCGCGCGCAAGGCGCGGGAAACCCACGATGAGACCAGCCAACAGATTTATCGAACCGTGCGCACCACCAACAAGGCGCTGCACATTCTCGCGGACACCCTGATTATCGGGAAAGCCGAAAAACGTCTTGCCTCCCGCAAGTGTGGAACGACACCGGGTTCAGAAGATAGTCAGTGATTTCAGTCGTTACAACTTCTCGAAACGTTTCAGTATGACATCCACCGTCACATCCAGTGATTCAAGTGCCGCTGCCTTTTCAAGGCCTTCTGAGCTGGCCCGGTAAAGATGCGGGGTCATGGCCAGAAGGTCGGCAATGCTGTCCCGTTCTGGAAGGGTCAGCGGGAAACGTACCACGGTTGAATCCAGCTGCTGGAAACCCTCCGGGGCAAGGGTCTCATTGTCTCCGGGCGGTTTCAGTTCGGGATAAATGATTTCGCGCAGTTCCCGGAGGTGGTCCGCACCGGCATCCACCTGTATCAATTGCCCTCCGGACCTCAGTACCCTGAAAAATTCGCTGTAAACCGGAAACCCGAACAGGCAAAGCACCAGATCCACTGATTCCGGCAATACCGGCAGGTTTGCGTTGCTGCCGACCACCCATCGGGTCTGCTTATCCTGTTTTGCCGCTGCCAGGACCGCCCATTTCGAGATATCGACGCCAATCATGGCAAGGCTTCTGTCGCCAGCGACGCCTGCCAGGTGGCGCAGGTAATAGCCTTCTCCGGAACCGGCATCCAGCACCGAGCCAGTCCCCTCACTCGGAAGCGACTGCAGCGCGAGTTCGCTCACGGCGTCGGCGATTTGTTTGTAGAAGCCGGCATTCAGGAACCGTTGTCTGGCCGCGACCATTTCCTTACTGTCACCCGGGTCCAGGGTGCGTTTCTTCTGAACCGGTAACAGATGCACATAGCCCTGCTTCGCAACATCAAAGCTGTGCCCATTCTCGCACCGCCAGGTCTTTTCGCTGGGGATGAGCGGGCAACCGTCCAGTGGGCAGGCTAATGCATCAAACGGCATAGTGATCATGGTTCGTGTATCCAGTTCAACAGTCGGGGCCGGGTATCATGGCAGGTATTTTGGTCTTACCCAAAGAGAAAGGTACCCTCGGCCCACTGCCATCCCAAGCACTGAAATCTGGGTTTTTCAATCTTTAACTTACAGCAGTCGGACCAGCAAGAGAAAAAACTGATCAAAGGCAATTAGTTGACCTGGCACGTTGATACGACGGATAGTCAAACAGGGTAAGCGTCTTGCGGGCGCAATTCCCGGTACGCCTGCGTGGAGACCTTTCCCAAGCGTGGTGTCAGCCGGCAGGTACGTTTATCCCAGGGGTATTCCGCCTGACGCTTCAGCCATTCAGCGCCTTCGCCCTGTTTCCAGGCTTCCAGATCCAGGTCACGCCAGAACCGGGGATTACGCCCGGCTTGCTGGTCGTGCTCGGCTGTTACCGGATCCAGATGACGGAAGGGCTCCAGCCTTGGCACATCCGGCAGCGGCTGGGATACGTCCATGTACCGCTGAAGCATGTCCCACAGGGCCATGACCTCTTCTTTGCTTGGCTCAATCCGGCTCAGGGAGGTCTGGCTGAACTGCTTACCGGTGTAGCGATGAACAAACATCAGGCGGTAGAAGATGCCGCCATGCTGGACCACACGTTCCACGTAGGCGTCGAACTCTTCAAACGGAGCCGTCAGCTTCTTTCCACCCGGAAGGGCAAAACTCAGCTTGCCCGTCTCTCGGTTGAAGGCGCTTTCGCCTGAATCCAGGCCGCGGTCCAGGAGTTTGCCCAGTAATTTGTCGAATGGTCTCAATAGCAGGGCGAAACCGCCCATGACCCAAGGCATGGTTTTAATGAGGATATAAAATGAAACTGGCATCCAAACGAAAACTGCAAATAGAATCACTAGAACTCGAAGAAAATATGCCGTATCGGTTGTAGTAACTAGCAAATAGTACACTGCGGCAACGCCACCACCGCCAACTAAGGCGGTGCCCCATACAGATGGAATAAGCAGCAGCAAAACCGAAAGGCCAATAAATGCCTTACCATTGAGAAAACGAATTTGACGCTGATCCCACCACCACTCCCCAGATGTAAAGCCATCCGGGTCGCCCTGTTCCTGATGATGGACCGCAGCTACATCTTCACACACCAGGTAATAGGGCTCGATACCGGCGTAATCACCAAATGGCTGAAGGTCCTCACCAAGTCGTTCGCGTTTCTTTGGAGGCTCCGGCAATTCCGGAATCTGATCCGCTCGGAAACTGGTTTTCCCTTGGCTACTTGTGTGGCCATTCTCACTCACACGGCGACCTCTTTCACAATCCAGTAGGGTACTGGCTCATTGTCGAATGGGTTCAAAGCCTGGGGCCGTTTATCGGGCAACACACTGTGACGACTGATATCAAACGCCTCGTAATCATCAAGTACCGGCATAGGAACCCTAAATGGCGCTATTTCGCTCTCAATGCGCGCCTGCAAGACAACCCTCAGGCTGATGGTTCGCCTTTCACCATGACCAAACGCATGGGTTTCGCCACCGGCCAGGTTCCGTTCTATCAGAAAATGCACGGCGTGGTCTTCCGGTACGGGAACCCAAGTCGTCACCTTTCTTAAGGGCGTGTTTCGAGTCAAGTAATATTCATCGACTTGTCCGGCGGGGGTATCCATTACGCCGTGCGTATATTCCAGTTCCTGAACGCCCAGCCTCAAATCCGGCTTCCTGTCTTTGGCTTTACCTTCCGCTGGCTGGCCAAGTTTGAAGCGGCTGACCAAGGGAGAACGCACCGTCACCCTGTAGTCGTCCGGGGACGGGTTGTGGCACGCAAGCATCGCCTGTTCCTTACCGCTCAAGTCACCATACCGTTTGGCGGATACCGTTACCGGGGAAAGCTGGCTGAGCAACTGCGGATAATAGACAGCATCGTCAGCAGGCATTCCCTCGTGGGCCGGACCCAGGCCAAGGGGGCCCTGTTTCAGCACGCGCTCTATCTCACTGTCGGTAGCTATGGCTGCGAACACACTACCACCCAATACAACACCCAACCCAAGCAGTGCCCAGCCCCAACCGGGTACCGCCAGCAATCCGGTCAGTAGTGGCGACGCCAGGAAGACGCTGCCGCCGGCAACAGCCAAACCATGCCCAAGAGCAGCATCCATATCACCACGGCTGAGACTATTTCGATAGTCCCAGGCGCTGATACCTACCATAAAACCCCCGGTCATATAATTGACCAGCCCCATAGCCCGAACAATTGTGCCGGCCCCAACCTTTAAAAGTCGCTTCTGGATAAGGGGGCCAATCATTGGCACGGATTTAATCTCAAAAAGGGGCCTGAGTATGACCTTTGAGACCAGCTTGCTATCCGCCGGAGCGCTTACGACATGAAGCTTCATCAATGCTGTGGAGAGGTCTAAGACAGCCCCAATGAATTTAACAGCTGCAATTCCATATTCTTCAGGCTTTAACTGTCTCCAGGACCAAATCTCTGAAGCGAGATTATACGCCGCCAACCCAACCAACACCCGGGATAACCCCGGCCCATCAGCAAACGCTTTGGCCTTTTTCGCCCAGTCAATTTTCACGGCACTGAATGTCCGGGCTTCCGGGTGATCAACGGGCAGAACAAACACCCAGGTATGAGCCGCGGCCTTGACCAAGGTTTCGCTCCCTTCATCGATCAACCGGCTCGGGCTGGTGGACGCTATCCGTTTACCCGCTGCGTCTGTTCTGTCTGCAAACAGGTAATCATTGCGGCTTGTCAGGGCTTCGCTCTGGCGGTCTGCATCGGTTAGCCCGAAGGAGAGGCCCTTGCCGTGGACCCCCACGATGCTGTAGCGAGTAAGATCAACCTCCCCCCGATGCATTACCCGCAATTCCCCTCCAAGGTTGGGATCCGCGATATCGGCCGATTCTTTGACGGACGTGAACACGCGGTCCAGCTTGATGGCAGCCAGGTCGCCACTCTGGCGTAAACCTTCAACAGCCTTGAGTACAGCAGCGCTCCAGCCTCCCAAGGCTGTTTGAACCATTCCCGCTGCGGTGCCTGCTGCACCGCTGGGGACTGCGGACGAGCCATTGCCCGGATTGGAGTCACCTTCTTCCTGCTTTAGTTGCTGGGCCAACGCGCTGATGGACGAGAGGCCCGCTCCGGTCAGGCTGTCCTCCGTCAGCGTATTTTGATCGCCCGCGAGTTCCTTTAATCGCGCCAGCATGGGAGGAAGCTCACGGTCCGACTTTGCCCCCTCAGCGAGGGCGTCGATGAGCGGGTTCTTACCCAGGCCCTGTTTGAGCAGTCGTGACAAAATGCCCGGAGATTCCAGGCCGTGGGCATTCAGCACGCCGGGGAGTTGTTGTGTCAGGTTCAACAGATCGGCCTGGAGCGCAAACGCTTCGCAGGGCCCCAGCCCGTTGTGGTTGAGGTAATCATTACAGGCGGTGTCGAAGTCGCCGCTGTTGGCCAGTGTTTCCAGCGTCCCCAGATGGACAGAGATTTCCTCGAGCACCTTCTGGCGCTCGGAATGATCGAGAACCTTGTGGAGTTTATTCCGGTCCACTGCGGCTCGCAGGGTCTCAACTTGTTCACTTGGGGCTGACGCTTGTGGATCGAACAGCGCCTGGCGTATCAACGTGGCGGAATGAATCAACGGTCGGTTTTTCAGGGATAGGTCGATGGCATCGAGGTAATACAGGGCCAGGTGCAACTGCGCCAGGGCATGGCGCAGGCGGAACAGCGGGTCGGGAATGGCGACGCACACGATGGCACTGTGCGCCCTGGCTTCGGCCAGGGTATCGTCTGACGGGTCTGCCTTCAGGGTCAGGTCGGAAAGTTCAAAGCGATTCTGCAGAAAAACCGGCACCAGGAAGTCGGTCACGGGTTTGCCCACCGGTGAACGGCGGTCGGCTTTTTGCTGGCGGGCGGGTGTCAGGTCGACCTCGCTGAGGGTGCCCTCGGAACTGACTTCGAATTCCCGCCAGAGTGTCTGCCCCCGGAATACATAGAGGTAACCGGGGCGCAGTGTGGAAACAGCCCGCCCACCAAACACGGTCACGCCGCTGACCTTGATGGGGCGCTTGCGGTGAATTTCGGCCACCGGGCACACGCTCAGCAGGGTATTGCCGAGTTCGCCTTCTGGCTTTTCTTCCAGTGGTGTCCAGTCCTCCAGCACCGGCACGTTGAAGGTGTTCACCCTCCCGGGTTGGGATAGCCATCACCATCCCTGCTGGCTCACCGGTGTCGTTTTCGGCCCTCAGGCGGATTGTTTTTTCCAGTTTTTCAGGTTTGAGAGTGAAAGATTCGCTCATACCGTCTTGCTCTTCCCTGAGGTTGATGTACTTTTCAGCAGGTCCTGCTCACTGTCCCGGCCTCTGACGTCCGCAAGCCGGTCCTGCCCATCCTCCTCGCTGGCCGGGGCCACTTGAGTCGGGTTGCTCTCGGCTTGCCTGGCCCGGCCAGTGAGGGCCGTTGTTGCAGGCGCGGATTCCGGGTCGGCGTTGGCTCGGGTGCTGGTTTGCGCTAACGATCCCTGTGTAACCTTGGTGCCTGCCACCGGCCTTGAGGGTGACTTCCGCGCCCGCTTCGATCACGATTTTCATGCCGGCCTTGTGGTGGATTTCGCTGCCGGCTTCATGGCCGATTCTCGGAAGTGCGATGAACCCGTACTGTCCACCGGCCCAACCCTGGCTGACTCTGAGCCAGGCACTGCTGTGTTCATCATTTTCTGAATAGCGATCCCAGGGGAATCGGACTTTCACCCGGCCGTACTGGTCGCAATGGATTTCTTCGCCTTCCGGGCCGGTTACGATGGCGATCTGGGGGCCGTCCATCAAGGGGCGGTGTGTGACCTGTGGCCGCCAAGTGCGATCCGCGGGGATGGCGTTGAAGGCGTTGTGGTAGGTGGTAGAGCCACTGCCCCCACGGTAAAGTCGGGGCGGTTGCTCTGGCCATTGGCAGTGGCGGCGTCGTTCCTGAGGGCATCCAGGCGGCTCTCGGTGAAGGGCTGGCCGCTGGCGTCCTGTTTGAACCGGCCGGGGTAGTCGTAGTGCTGGTAGTCGTCCCGCTGGGCCGCCAGCCTGCCGGCCTGCTGTTCGTGAATCAGGGCGTAGGCGGGGTTCCTGAAGGTGTAGTCCTTCATGGCCACGGAGGCGGCCCTGATCCGTTCCCGGTAGCTGAACTGGAAGACGGCGCTCTGGCGGGTGCTGCCACCGGCCTTGCTGTTGTACGCCACCGGGTCGAGCCTGGGGGCGTCGCCGTGGTGGTCGGCGATGATCAGGGCGGGAGGCTCGTTTCCTTCTACCTCACCGTGACTATAGCGATAGTGCCAGCCTTCCTCGGCGGCCAGTCGTTCGACAAAGTCCAGGTCGCTTTCCCGGTGCTGGACACAGTACTCCCGTTCCTCGGGGGTGCGCTTGAGGTCAAAGACGGTATCAATGATGCCTCGCTCTTCGAGCAGGGTGTGCACGATGGCATCGGTGCTTTGGGTCTGGAAGATGCGGCTGTTGTGCATCAAGCCCAGGCGCCACAGCGGGGGTTGGACGATGACTTCGTAGCGGGTGCGGCGATGGCCGGAGTCGCTCCGGGCGAATTCGTTGACCACGCCGGTAAAGCGCCGAAGCGGTACACCGTCCTGCCAGACCACCAGTTCCACGGGCTGTTCCAAGACTTCCTCGGCTGAAATGTCCGGGGAGGTACTGGCCAGTTCCAGTTTGCAGTGGCAAAGCCTGGATAGGTGTTCGGTCAGTTCAAAACGGGCGACCACGAACAGGTCTTTGGGGAGTTGGCCAAGGGTGGCCGTGAACTGCAGTCCGGTTGCCTGAGGCATGATTCCATCCTTGATAAACTAAATCCATTTAGTTTCGCAAAGCCAGAAGCCCCGCTTCCTGCGGGTGCCCTGTCGGCTTTATACGGGAGGACAGTAGCAAAACAGAGGTTCTGAGTCCATGGTTCTTTAACAGGATTGCTCGATAATAGAAAAGGCACCCGAAGGTGCCTTTTCTCAAGCTGAACAGAAAGTTAAAGAACTTTCTTCAGCTCTTCTTCAAGTTGCGGAACCGCTTCGAACAGATCCGCTACCAGGCCATAATCGGCTACCTGGAAGATCGGCGCTTCTTCATCCTTGTTGATCGCAACGATCACCTTGGAATCGGACATACCGGCCAGGTGCTGGATGGCACCGGAAATACCAACGGCAACGTACAGCTGCGGGGCGACGATCTTACCGGTCTGGCCAACCTGCATGTCGTTCGGTACGAAACCGGCGTCGACAGCGGCACGGGATGCACCAACGGCGGCGCCCAGCAGATCAGCAACCTGCTCCAGCATCCTGAAGTTGTCGCCGTTCTGCATGCCGCGGCCACCGGAGATAACGATACCGGCACTGGCCAGGTCCGGACGGTCAGATTTGGCTTTCTCTTCGTTTACGAAGGAAGACAGACCAGCGTCCTTGACCACCTCCAGCTGCTCAACGGCGGCGGAGCCACCTTCGGCTGCAACCGGATCGAACGCGGTCGGACGAACAGTGATGACTTTGATGCTGTCGCTGGACTTCACTGTCGCGATCGCATTACCCGCGTAGATCGGACGAACGAAGGTGTCATCAGACTCAACACGCATGATGTCGGATACCTGGGCGACGTCCAGCAGCGCTGCAACGCGCGGCATGAAGTCTTTGCCAGTGGTACCGGCAGCAGCCAGGATGTGGCTGTAGCCCTTGCCCACTTCGGCAACCAGCTCGCCCAGGTTCTCGCCCAGGAAGTGACCATAAGCAGCGTTATCGGCAACCAGTACCTTGTTAACGCCTTCGGCCTTGGCTGCTGCTTCGGCAACGGCGCCACAGTTTTCACCGGCAACCAGTACGTCGATGTCTCCGCCGATGGCCTTGGCAGCCGCTACAACATTCAGGGTAGCCTGCTTCAGGCTGCTGTTGTCATGTTCAGCAATTACAAGGATGCTCATTCAGATCACCTTCGCTTCGTTCTTCAGTTTATCGACCAGCTCGGCAACGTCGGCCACTTTTACACCCGCCTGACGGGAGGCAGGCGCTTCAACCTTCAGAGTGGAAAGACGCGGTGTAATATCGACACCCAGATCGGCCGGGCTCATGGCGTCCAGCGGCTTCTTCTTAGCTTTCATGATGTTCGGCAGGGAAGCGTAACGCGGCTCGTTCAGACGCAGGTCCGTGGTGACAACCGCCGGCAGGTTCAGGGAAAGGGTCATCAGACCACCGTCTACCTCACGGGTTACGTTAACCTTGTCGCCTTCAACAACCACTTCGGATGCAAAGGTGCCCTGCCCCATTCCGGTCAGCGCGGCCAGCATCTGGCCAGTCTGGTTGTTATCGGAATCAATGGACTGCTTGCCGAGAATGACCAGCTTTGGCTCTTCCTTCTCAACAACAGCCTTCAGCAGCTTGGCCGCTTCGAGAGACTGAACCTCCTCGTCCGTTTCGACGTGGATACCACGGTCCGCACCCAGCGCCAGCGCAGTACGGATCTGCTCCTGGCAGGCTTTCGGGCCAATGGAAACCACCACGATTTCACTGGCAACACCCTTCTCTTTCAGGCGAACCGCTTCTTCTACCGCGATCTCGCAGAACGGGTTCATTGCCATCTTGACGTTGGCGAGATCAACACCGGTATTGTCCGGCTTGACGCGCACCTTTACGTTGTAGTCGATTACTCGTTTTACAGCGACCAGAACCTTCATAGATTCCTCGTTCTTCTACGATGGGTTTATGACTTGCAGTCCTCACGTGAAGCCTGCCGAAATTCGATGCGCACTAATAATGGAGGCAACGCTCAGCAGAATCAATAGCCTCAGACGACGCGTCAGGACAGATGTTTCAGCCAGTTTCCCGGTATTGACCGGGAATGGCGATGAGACGATACTAGATTTCGACTCAAAACACACGATGTTTCAGTGTGCTCATACAATGCCAAAGGACAGACCAAATTTCAAACAAACGTTTGTTTGATTCATCAAATACGGTATCCTTTGCTATAAACAAGTCGTTGAATTCGGCTTCTGGCAGTCGTCTATAGGCAGTTTTACCGGTATGATGACGACCCAGAAAAATTCGCCTGCGGGCACATAATATCCATTAAAGATGTTTGAGGAGACCAACGTGGAACGCGAATCGATGGAATTTGATGTTCTGATCGTCGGCGGTGGCCCGGCGGGCCTGTCGGCAGCTTGTCGTGTCATGCAACTGGCACAGGAAGCTGGCGAGGAACTCACCGTATGCGTGGTAGAGAAAGGTTCTGAGATCGGCGCCCACATTCTGGCCGGTACCGTATTCGAGCCCACCGCCCTCAACGAACTCTTCCCGGACTGGAAAGAGAAAGGTGCCCCGCTCAACACGCCGGTTACCCGTGACGACATTTTCCTGCTGAAGAACCAGGAAAACGCCACCAGGATCCCTAATGCGTTTGTGCCCAAAAACATGCACAACCATGGCAACTATATTATCAGCCTGGGCAACCTGTGCCGCTGGCTCGCCGAGCAGGCCGAAGGCCTGGGCGTTGAAGTTTATCCGGGCTTCGCGGCCGCCGAGACCATCATCGAAGACGGCCAGGTAAAAGGCATCATCACCGGTGACATGGGCGTTGCCCGTGACGGTTCCGAGAAAGACGGCTACATGCCGGGCATGGAACTGCGCGCCAAGTACACCCTGTTTACTGAAGGCTGCCGTGGGCACCTGGGCAAACGCCTGATCAACGATTTCAAGCTTGATGAAGGCAAGGATCCGCAGCATTACGGGATCGGCATCAAGGAGCTGTGGGACATTGATCCTGCCAAACACGAGCCGGGCCTGGTTGTACATACCACGGGCTGGCCGCTGAACGAAACCGGTTCCACTGGTGGCTCTTTCCTGTACCACCTGGAAAACGGCCAGGTTTACGTGGGGCTGATCACCGATCTTTCCTACAGCAACCCGCACCTGAGCCCGTTTGAAGAATTCCAGCGCCTGAAGCTGCACCCGGAAGTGAAAAAATACCTGGAAGGCGGCAAGCGTGTCGCCTACGGCGCCCGAGCTATTACCAAAGGCGGTTTCAACTCCCTGCCGAAGATGAGCTTCCCTGGCGGCCTGCTGCTCGGTTGTGATGCTGGCACCCTGAACTTTTCCAAGATCAAGGGCTCCCATACCGCCATGAAGTCCGGTCTGCTTGGCGCAGACGCGGTGTTTGAAGCGCTGAAAGAAGGCAGGAATGGCGAGGAAATCACCAGCTTCCAGAAGCGGTATGAAGACAGCTGGCTTTACAAGGAGCTGTACGCAGAGCGTAACTTCGGCCCGGCCATGCACAAGTTCGGCAACGTGATTGGCGGCGCGATCGCCTTCTTCGAGCAGAACATCCTGCATCGCAGCCTTCCGTTCACTTTCCACGACACCACGCCGGATTACGCCACCATGAAGCCGGCCTCTGAGTGCAAGAAAGTGAGCTATCCGAAGCCGGATAACACCCTGACCTTCGACCGTCTGTCGTCGGTATTCATTTCCAACACCAACCATGAGGAAGATCAGCCGGTTCACCTGAAGCTGACCGATCCGGAGCTTCCGATCCGGGACAACCTGCCAAAATACGACGAGCCCGCGCAGCGCTATTGTCCGGCAGGCGTGTACGAAGTGGTCGAAAAAGACGACGGCAGCGGCAAGCGCTTTCAGATCAACGCCCAGAACTGCGTTCACTGCAAGACCTGTGACATCAAGGACCCGGCCCAGAATATTACCTGGGTGACGCCGGAGGGGGGCGGTGGCCCGAACTATCCGAACATGTGAACCTGGGGTCAGATGAAGGTTTTCATCTGACCCCGTTTTCTCGATCTGCCGGATAGCCGGTGAACTCGGGGTCAGATGAACTTTTCATCTGACCCCTTTTTCGTTCGCTAGCGCTTAAGAAAAGCTTAGTGGGCGTGACCGTGCTCTTGCTCTTCGTCAGTCGCTTCGCGGGCCTCTACCACTTCCACATCGAAGTGCAGAGTCTGTCCGGCGAGCGGATGGTTGGCATCGATGGTAACGGTCTCGTCGCCAACTTCAACTACACGAACAACCTGGGGGCCGCCCGGAGTCTGTGCCTGGAACTGCATGCCCGGCTCGATCGTATCGACACCTTCAAATGCAGAACGCGGAACAGGCTGAACCAGCTCTTCGTTAACTTCGCCGTAGCCTTCAGTAGGTTCTACAGAAACCTTCACCTGATCGCCTGGGTTCTTTTCGTTCAGTGCACTTTCCAGTCCACCGATAATGTTCTGTGCACCTTCCAGATAAGACAGGGGCTCGCGACCTTCTACACGGGAGGAATCAAGCTGCTCTCCCTGATCGTTAGTGAGCGTGTAATGGATGGTGACAACACGAGGTTGGGCCATGTGATCTCCTTGCGTGTCGCAATGACTGTTTAATTGATTTAGGCAATCGAAAGTGATCGTGAACAGCCAGACTGCACAGAGGGACTAACGACCACCGGGCCTCGTTAGAGAGCCAGGCTCGTAACAAGTACGAAAACACAGTTTAACAAGTGACAGAGTGCGTTTTCTACCGTCATTTCTGGGGGCATGGTACGGGTTTTCAACCAACCTGCCCGATTTTGTAGAAAATTCCGTGACTAAACACGCCCAGAACCGGGTGGCCGTCTTCGTTTCGCTCGACCACATGTTCCGCCAGGTCGTAGTAGGCGGCGGTCACCAACCGGGCCTCCACACCGTGCCGCACCGCCACAACCGGTCTTGGCTCCTCTGAGCGGGGATAGGTGCCAACCTCCAGCGGATGCTGCTGCCCGACTTCCAGGGTTTCGCCGACGTTGGTGATCAGAGAAATCACCTGGCAGTCACCCTCACCGGTGACCTGCAGGGAATGTGCGAGCAGCGGCGTGTCCTCCACCTGAATCCGCCATTTTTCCACCGGCGTGACCAGGTAATATTCGCCATCTTCTTCCCTGCGCAGGATGGTTGAGAACAGCCGCACGATGGCCTCACGAGCCAGTGGCTCACCCTTGAAGATCCACTGACCATCCCGGCTGACTCGCAGATCCATGTCGCCCGACAGCTCGGGGTGCCACTGATCAAGGGGCGGATTTCCGGGATTTTTCACGGTTTCCTCTACCTGCTTTGCAAGACTTTCCGGATTCGTGTGCATAACGGTGGCTCCCGGTTCAGTGATTCGGAGTATCAGGGCAGAAACTGTGCTTTCAAGTCTGCGCAGCCGGGCCCCACTACAGGCATGTCGAGCATAACCGCCTGGGAGGTCATGAAGGGTATGCCCCGGCGATGGGCATCCACCAGCAGTGTAGCGAGGCTGCCAACCAGCGGCATGTGGGAAACAATCATCAGTGGTGATTGATCCTGCTCGATCAACGCATCAAGGCATTCCCCGGGATCGTCGTCCGGGGTAATGAACATTTTCTCTTCCACCGGGCAATTGAGGATTTCGGAGACAATCGCGGCGGTTTGCCGGGCCCTTACCAAGGGGCTGCTCCAGATCAGTTTCGGGCGCCAGGGGGATTCGGCGATCCGTGCTGCCACCTCCGCAGCGCCCAGACGGCCCGATTCGGTCAGCTCCCGCTCCTGATCCAGTGTGTGCCAGCCGGCTTCACCGTGGCGCATGATGAGCAATTGCAAAGGCAACCTCCGCTAAGTGGCCGGCTACTGGGTTATGGTGCGGGGTAGTATGAATTCCACGTCGGAATTCTGGACCGACATCATCAGGCTGTTGATGACTGCCTTGATGGATGCAGAGCGATACAGAATCTCATAAAGGCCGCGCACCAGTGGCATATAAATGCCGATTGCCTCAGCCTTTTCTTTCACCAGCTTCAGGGTATAGATACCCTCAGCCACCTGCCCCAGTTCCGCCACGGCGTCATCCAGCTTCTGGCCCTGCCCCACGGCGTAGCCGACCCGGTAGTTCCGGCTTTTGGAGGACGTGCAGGTCACGATCAGGTCACCGACGCCGGCCAGCCCCATGAAGGTCATAGGGTTGGCACCAAGGCTTACGGCGAACCGGCTCATTTCAGCAAGGCCTCGGGTGATCAGCATGGCCTTGGCATTCTCACCCATCTCCAGAGCGGAAGCGAGGCCCGCGACAATGGCATAGATGTTCTTGAGGGCGCCGGCAAGTTCCACGCCGTAAATGTCCACGTTGGCATAGACGCGGAAATACTCGCAGCCCAACAGATCCTGAACGGCCCGGCGTACGTCCGGGTCCTTGGCGGCAATGACGGTGGCGGTGAGGTCGCGGTTCACGATTTCAGCTGCCAGGTTCGGCCCGCTGAGTACGCCGATACGGCAGCGCGGAATCTCTTCCTGGAGAATCTCGCTCATCAGTTTGAAGCCGTGTTCCTCAATGCCCTTGGTCAGGCTGACGACGATCTGGTCATCGCGGAATTTGTCGCAGTTTTCCCGGATAACGGGCCGAAAAGCCTTGCTGGGAATGGCAACCAGCACGATTTCTGCCTTGCTGACGGCGTCGGCAAGGTCGGTGGTTGGCCGAATATCGCCAGTCAGTTCGATTCCCGGCATATACCGGCTGTTGATGCGGCTGCTGCGGATTTCCCTGGCCTGGGCCTCACCACGCATCCAGAAATGAACGCGATGGCCGTTCTCCCCAAGCACTTTGGCCATGGCGGTGCCAAAACTGCCGCCGCCGAGAACCGCTACGTCATGCACCGGCCCTGTTGCCCCATTTTTTTGAGGCGTCGTTTTTTCAGACATAGTTCTTCCGTTTTTTCAGATCAGGTGTGAAACCGGTGTCGCCAGGCGCAGCAGGCGGGTGGCGTTAACCGGGCTCTTCACATTCCAGAGCGCGCACCAGATTCCTGAACTCTTCCCTGTTGCGATTGTTCAGGCCCATCAGCACCTTGTGGGCATCGAGAACCTTATCCCGAACCTGCTGTTCGCTGGCCCTGAGAACAGGAATTTCTTCAAGTTCTTCAATACGGGACGCGGGTTCACGGACAATGATAAAGATCTTGTCGAACCCCATGGATGTGATAATGCGGGTAATGTCAGGATTGGTGGAAATCAGCGTGGGCAGGAAATGACTTTGCTTCTGAGCCGCCATGGCGATCTTGGCCAGCAGACCGAGTGTGGTGCTGTCGATGATCTCCGTTTCGGTGAGATCAATCACCACGGTCTTGAACTGGGGATCCTGAGTGATGGACTCAACCAGATTGTCCAGCGTCGAACACAGGTTCAGCCGGATTTCCCCGATAAACTTCAGGACGTAAATGCCCTGTTTTTCAGCTTGCAGGATCTTGTAACCAGCCATGTTTCACGCTGCCACTATTTCGACGAGGTGTTGTCTGACCCATCCATAGTATCAGTAACCGACACAATAGCGATATCGTCCGGCAACTCTGTGATCTCCTCGAGATTCAGAGCTTCGCTAAGAGCTGCGATAGTGTGACGGCCTCCTGACACGAGTTCAAGTAGTGTCCGTTCCTTTTCATCAAGACTTTTTTCCCGGATAACTTCCAGAATTCCATCCGAAAACAGGGTCAGGTGGAACGGTTTGTCCAATGGCACCTCGTATACTTCCCATTTCGGCGTCTCGAAAAGCCCCACCGGCAGCCCACTTCCCTCCAGGAAAGCGGTTTCACCACCTTCAAAGGAAAGGATAGGCATCGGGAAATGCGCACCTACTGCATACTGTAATCTACGTTCGCTGACAGAAATGATGCCAACAAAGACGGTGACGTGTTTACCGAGACCGGTATCCAGCAATTCCGAGTTAATCCGTTCAAGGAAGCGCTCAGGGAACAGAATGTCGTCACTCGATCCACGGCGGAGGTTGCGTTGCAACCGGTTCGTAAGGTTCTTCAGCAACACGGTAACGAACGCGGAACTGGCTCCGTGGCCGGATACATCGGCAATGTAGACCAGAACCTTGTCGTCGGAAATCCGGAAGTAATCCAGAAAATCACCGCTCAGGTACAGTGACGGTTTGATCAGGTGGTCTATATGCAAGCCACTCATGACCTGCTCACGTTCCGGCAGCATCCGCAACTGAACCTTGCGGCCGGCGCGCTGGTCGGCCCGCAGCTCGGCGATACCGTCACGCAGATCCCGGTTGGCCTCTTCCAGTTCGTGGCGGTAAAGCTGGTTCAGGCGATTGACCCGAACCCGGTCAAACAGTTTGCCGATAACATCGTCCAGCGCTCCCTTGTCGTCGTTGCAGGGCTTCAGAACAAAATCTGCGGCCCCGGCCCGCAGCGCACTGACGACATCAGCGCTGGAGTCACTGGTCGAACAGGCAACGATGGGTGTGAAGGTTTCGGCTTCTTCAAGCCGGTTGGCCAGGTCCCGGATAGCCTCCGGGGACAGGTCTGCAAAGATGACGTCGGGGATGTTATCGTTGAACAGTGCCTTGGCGGCAGCGAGGCCCGGATAGCCGGTAACATAAAAGCCCCTCGCTTCCAGGTAACGGGCAAGATCCGTACGAGCCTTTTCATCGGCGTCAATAATCAGTATGCGCTCGGTGCGCGAAGCCATGGCGACTGCCCTAAACTACCAGCGATAAACGATAAATTGGCTTGAATAAGCCTATTCTGGCACGCCCCTGTGATATAACAAGGCCAGTTTTATGAAATTGGGAGATTCCTGCCAATGAGACGTGCCGTTAATGATCTTCTCGGAGCCTATGACAAGCTGATCATGGATCCGGTTCACGGTGGTATTCCACTTTACCGGCACGAGATCCAGGTTATTGACCATCCGCTGTTCCAGCGGCTGCGGAACATCTGCCAGAACGACATCCTGAGCCTGGTATTCCCCGGCGCCACCCACTCCCGCTTCCTGCACAGTATTGGCGTAATGCATGTGGGAACCCGTATGTTCCGCTCGATGATCGACGCCTACCTTCGGGAGCGCCAGCTGAGCGAGCAGACCGACCTGAGCCTGAGCCAGCTGGACGCCATTGACTACCTGGCGAAAACCATTCGGCTTGGCTGCCTGCTCCACGACAGCGGCCATTCCAGCTTTTCCCACCAGTTCACGCAGGCGCGACAGATCCGGGAGTTGATGTCCCGGCCCGGGCGATTCCGGGATCTCTGGCGGGGAGTGGATTATTCAGCCTACCACCCGGAAGAGCCCGATGAGCTGGAACACGAACATTATTCAGTGCGTGTCGCCCACGACGTTCTTTCTGCGACAGACCTGGAAAGTGCCGGTCTTCATGCCCGGGATGTGATCGGGATTATGGAGACCACGGACGTGAGGCCCAGCGAGACCTTTTGCCGGCACGCCAGAACCTTCTGGGCGTTTATTGCCGGTGAAGACGCCGCGGCAGGCACACCCCTGAGCGATAACATTCCCGGCCTGGTAATGGACCTGTTGTCATCAATCGTTTCCGGCGAGATTGATGCTGACCGGGCCGATTACATGCTGCGGGACGGCTTCCATTCTTCAGTGACTATCGGCGGCTTCAACCTGGATCACCTGTTAAGCAACCTGCGTTTTGGCTGGGATGTGTCTGAACCCTGGCTTGGGTTGGCGATCACCCAGAAAGGGCTGGGGGCGCTTGAGGATTTTGTTTACAGCCGCCACCAGATGTATCGCAAGGTCTACGCCCACAAGACGGCCCTGGGCTTTGACTGGCTCTTACGAGAGGCCATAAACGAGGTATTGGATGATCCGGAGAATTTTCAGTGGGTGGATACCTGTTTAAGCGACATGACCTACTTTGCGGAGCTCACCGACAACTTCTTCTGGGAGGCGTTCCGGAAAGTAGCCCGCAAACACCCGAAAAGTTTCTCCTTCTGCATTGTGAACCGGGTAAAACTGAACCATCTTGATACCCGGGAGGACCTTTCGGCCAGGGGCATTGAGCGGCACAGCGCCTGGCTGGCCGGGGAACTTGCCCTCAACCCTGCCCAGGTGGTGACCTGTTCAATGCGGGCGCGGTTCTCCAACATCCAGGACAATTTCAATGGCATCAAGGTTCTGGTTCGGGAACCCATTCGCCGTACTCGGTCGCTGAAGAAGATCACCGATGTCAGCGCCTTCTTCAGCAAGTTCAGTGACGGCACCATCACCCACTTTTACACCCGCCCGGACGTAACCACCGGCAGCCAGGATTCTTTTACTGAGTAGTGGGCACCGCGTTCATTTCGACGACCAGTCCACAGGCGCTGTCAAACGCGCCCTCAACGCGGCCGCCACTGAGCCAGTCGCCTGCCAGGCCAATATAGTGGTCCGCAAACCAGGGGTGACCCGGCTGCTCTCCGCCCCGGTTATCGGAGACCGACCACGCCTGGTCCTTCCGGGCCAACCTGCCGACCCGAGGGTCTGGAAACCAAACCGCCTTTGCCATGGGCCAAAGCATTCGTTGTCGGCGAATTTTCGAAGATCGCCGCTGTCAGCCCGGCCAGCCCTGAACCAACAATCGCGGTACGGCGAATAACAGGCGAATCAAAGGTTTGATTAAACATGGTTTATGGTGCATCCAATTCCTGTAGTGAGATCGTACAACCCCTCATGAAACAGAATCAGCCACCGGGCTGATCGTGCGATCAAGGTTCCATTTAAGAGAAAGGGCAATCAGGGTATGACCCGAGTGCAGCATTGGCTTACAAACATTCTGAGATGGTTCGATTCCGAGGCAGGTTCGGATCACATCGACACCACGTCCAGATCGTTCAACTTCTTACGTGTTGTTCCGTTCATAGCGCTTCATATGGCCTGCTTGCTGGCCTTTTATGCCGGGGCTAGCGCCTTCGCCATCGGATTTGCGATTGCCTTCTTCCTGGTGCGCATGTTTGCGATTACCGGGTTCTACCACCGTTATTTCGCCCACAAGACCTTTAAAACCAGCCGCCCTGCCCAGTTCGTATTCGCCGTTCTTGGCACCAGTGCCGCCCAGCGCGGGCCGCTCTGGTGGGCCGCTCACCATCGCCATCACCACCAGCATTCCGATGAAGCGCAGGATCTTCACTCCCCCCATCATGGTGGCTTCTGGTGGTCGCACATGGGCTGGTTTACCTGTGACGCAGGATTCGCGACCGATGAACGGCGAATCCGGGACTGGCTGAAGTTTCCTGAGCTCAAGTTGATCAATCGGTTTGACTCCCTGGTGCCCGCCCTGGCCGCTGCCGGTATCTACGTCCTCGGTGAGGCCCTGGCCGCCTGGGCGCCTGGCCTGGGAACCAATGGTCTGCAGCTGTTGGTATGGGGATTCTTTATTTCCACCGTAGCGTTATTCCACGCCACGGTCTCGATCAACTCACTGTCCCATGTCTGGGGCAAGCGCCGGTTCGAGACACCGGACGACAGCCGGAACAACTTCTGGCTGGCTCTGCTCACCCTGGGTGAGGGCTGGCACAACAACCATCACCGTTGGCCCCAGTCTGTGCGCCAGGGATTCCGGTGGTATGAAATCGACATCACATGGTATGGCCTCTGGCTGATGTCAAAGCTGGGCATAATCTGGGAGCTCAACCCGATACCCCAGCATATTCAGGAAGAGACAACCGAGCTGGATAAGATGAGGATGAGAAGGCAATGACAACCGCCTCAAAGATCGAAGTAGGTACGCGTAACTCGGCGGTGCCGGCAACGCTCGACAACTTCCGGGCGCTGTTCAACGAACTCGACAAGGGCGACCTGAACAAACTCGCCCGTGTTTACAGTGAAGAGATTCGGTTTCAGGACCCACTGGGCACGGTTCAAGGGCTCGATGAGCTCACCCGTTATTTCGCCGGGGCCTACGCCAACGTCATCTCCTGTCGCTTCGAGTTTGGTGAAGCCGTTGTCCAGGGTGAGTTTGCAGCGGTTCCGTGGGTGATGTACCTGCGCCACAAGCGCATTCGCAAAGGCCGGGAAGTGCTGGTTCAGGGCATGAGCCACCTGGAAATCCGGGACAACATGGTGTGCTACCACCGCGATTACTTTGACGTAGGAGAAATGCTCTACGAAAACCTGCCGGTGGTTGGCGGGGTTATTCGCTGGATCAAGGACCAGGCAGGATGAGTGACCGACTTCAGGAAACCTCAAATATCTGGATTACTGGCGCCAGCTCCGGCATTGGCGAATCCGTAACCCGGGCCCTGGCCCGCGGTGGGCATCGTTTGGTCATCACCGGCAGACGAAAGGGCGCGCTCGAAGAGCTTGCCTCCGCCGCCCCTGAACGGATCATTACGGCTGCGGCAGACACTACCGGCAAAGAAGATCTCCAGTCGGTGGCCGGCTCTCTTGAGATGCACGGCGACCTGAACATGGTGATCCTCAACGCCGGCACCTGTGAATACCTGGAAATCGGCAATTACAGCAGTGATGTGATCGAGAAGAACATTCACACCAACGTGATTGGCACCGCCCGCTGCCTGGACATCGCCCTGCCCGCTCTGCGCCGCAGCCGGGCAAAGGGAAAGCCGGCCACTCTGGTGATCGTCAGTTCCTCTGCCTGGTGGTTTCCCTTTGGCCGGGCCGAGGGCTATGGCGCGTCCAAGGCAGCCCTTACCTACTTTGCCCGCTCCCTGAGAGCAGACCTGGACGCAGAAGGTATCGATGTGGTGGTGGTTTCGCCAGGCTTCGTGAAAACACCGCTGACCGACCGCAACAATTTCCCGATGCCGTTTCTGGTTTCTGCAGAAGACGCTGCCGAACGAATCGTCAGCGGCCTGGCCCGTGGCCACAATGAAATCGCCTTCCCCAAGCGTTTTACCTGGATGCTGAGAGCACTCAGCGCCCTTCCCCGGCCTCTGGTTGACCGCATGGCGGCCTCCATGGCCCGTAAAAGCAACACCGCACAGGAAAACAATAGATGAGTAGTGAACGTCAGCGAGTTGCTGTCATCGGTGCCGGCGTTTCCGGCCTCACGGCTGCCTGGCTTCTGGCCGAGAAGCACGAGGTTCAGATTTTCGAGGCGGCCGGTTACGCCGGCGGCCACACCAACACGGAACAGATTGAGGCCGGTGGCCGTGCCTGGCCAGTCAATACCGGTTTCATTGTGTTCAATGACTGGACCTACCCGAATTTCATCCGCCTGATGGACCGGCTGGGCATCGCCTCGGAAGTCAGCGATATGAGTTTCAGCGTTGACTGCGGCACGAGCGGCCTGCAGTACAACGGTACCAGCCTGAACACTCTGTTTGCCCAGCGCCGTAACCTGATCAACTTGCCGTTCCTGAAGATGGTGCGGGAGATTCTCCGGTTCAACAAGGAATCCCGGGCAGATCTCCAGTCCGGGAGCATCAGCAATGAGGAAACTCTGGGCGAATACCTGAACAGGAATGGTTACTCACGGTATTTCAGGAATTACTACATTGTGCCCATGGGCGCTGCCATCTGGTCCGCCCCGGAGATTGTGCTGGAGCAGTTCCCGATTCGCTTTTTCCTGCAGTTTTTCAATAACCACGGCATGTTGTCAGTAGACGACCGCCCGACCTGGCGAGTGATTTCCGGGGGCTCAGCCCAGTATGTGACAAAAATGATGGAACGCCTCGGCGACTCAACCCACCTGAACAGCCCGGTAGACAAGGTGGTCCGGGATGAAACCGGCGTGACCGTCTGCGTCGGAGGACAGGAGCACCGCTTCGATCAGGTTATTTTTGGCTGCCATAGCGACCAGGCCCTTGCCATGCTTGTGGACCCGACTGACAAGGAGCTGGATATCCTCGGCGCCATGGGATACCAGAAAAACGATGTTGTGCTTCACACCGACAGCAATGTGTTGCCGGACAACCGGCGCGCCTGGGCGGCCTGGAACTATTTTATTCCTGCCCACAGCACGGAGCCCGTGTCGGTCACCTACAACATGAACGTTCTGCAGAATTTCCACGATGCGCCGGAAACCTTCTGCGTAACCCTGAACCGAAGCCACGATATAGCCCCGGACAAGGTAATCAAGCGCTTCGAGTACGCCCATCCTGTGTTCACACTGGATGCGGTGGCCGCCCAGGAGCGATATGACGAGATCGGTAACCGGAACCGCACTCACTTCTGCGGGGCCTACTGGTTTAACGGCTTCCACGAGGACGGGGTTCGCAGCGCACTCCGGGTAACCCGGGCATTCGGGGTGGAGTTTTGACCGTGAACAGCCAGTGGCTGGAGGGTACTGTCCGGCACAGGCGGAAGTACCCTGTGCACCATGAATTCAGCTACGGCACCGGCATGCTTGCTCTGGACACCGATGAGTGGCGTAGCATCGCCGATGTCAGTCCGCTGTTTTCTCTGGAACATTTTAACTGGATTTCCCTGAAACGGAAGGACTACTTCCGGCCGGAGGCAGGGGACCTGTCGGCGGCTGTACGGGATCATGTGGAACAAGCGACGGGCTGGCGCCCTGAGGGCGAAGTGGAGCTGATTACCCACCCCCGCTATTTCGGCCAGGTGTTCAATCCGGTCAGTTTCTACTTTTGCTACGGTGCCGGAGACCGGTCCGCCGAAGGCGCTGTGCCCAGGGTTATTGTTGCTCAGATTACCAACACACCCTGGCAGGACCGCCATGTCTATTGCCTGGAAACCACGGGTTCAGAACCCAACAAGACAGGCTGGCGCACCGAGCAGTTCGGTTTCAGCAAGCGCTTTCACGTTTCCCCGTTTAATGGCATGAACCAGCACTATGAATGGAGTTTCAGTTTCCGGGGCCCGGAGCTGAGAATCCACATGAATGTTCTGGAACAAGGCCGCAAGCATTTTGATGCCACCCTGGTAGTCCAACGTACCCCTGTCACTCGTAGAAATGTCCACAGAAGTCTTCGGAAATTTCCGGTTGAAGCATTCAAGGTGGTGGCAGGCATCTACTGGCATGCCCTCCGGCTTAAGCTCAAGGGTGCACCTTTCTATACCCACCCGGACAAACTTCCGGCAGGCGATATCGCCCATCGCCGTGGGCATGATGATTCAGGGCTGGACGTGACCAGTGCTGAAACCAACGACAAGACTCGTGGAAGGGTAAACTCATGGAGAACCTGAATACTTCGGTTGAAACCACCTCATCCGGCTCAGCCAGTGTGCCAATGCTTAGTCGGTTTGCGAGAAACCTGGTGATTCAGCAGCTCCGGTTACTGGGGGAAGGTCAACTGACGGTTCGTGAAACCGGATTTGAGGACCTGGTATTTGGTGATGGCAATACCCGCTACCAGCCAGCCGAGCTAGTCGTCCACGATCACAGCACCTGGCGGGACCTGCTGACCGGCGGTAGTGTTGGTGCCGCCGAGGCGTTCGTGGCCGGAGACTGGACCACCCCGGATCTGGTCGCTCTGCTCCGCTTCTTCACCCGTAACGTCGACCGCATGAACCAATTCGAGGACCGTTTCAGCTGGGTAACAAAGCCTGTGCTGAAAGGCCTTCACTGGCTGAACCGTAACACCAGGGAAGGTTCCCGGAAAAACATCAGCGCTCACTATGACCTGGGTAACGAGCTGTTTGAGACCTTCCTGGACCCGACCATGATGTACTCCTCGGCTATCTATCCGAGCGCCGGATCGACTCTGGAAGAAGCCGCGGTGCACAAGCTGGACACCATATGTCGCAAACTGGATCTTCAGCCCGGCGACAAGGTGATGGAAATTGGGACCGGCTGGGGTGGTTTTGCCATTCACGCTGCCAAAAACTACGGTTGCCACGTAACAACCACCACGATTTCAAAGGAACAACTGGAGCTGGCGAAAGAGCGGGTTCAACAGGAAGGTCTGGCAGACAGAATGACTCTGCTGTTTGATGACTACCGTGATCTGGAAGGCCAGTTCGACAAACTGGTGTCCATCGAGATGATCGAGGCAGTCGGCCCCCAGTTTCTGGACAGCTATTTCTCCCGGATAAACGCATTGCTGAAGCCGGATGGTCTGGCGCTGGTCCAGGCTATCAATATGCCAGAGCAGCGTTATCAGCGGGCATTGAAGAATGTGGATTTTATCCAGCGATTCATTTTCCCGGGCAGTTTCATACCGTCCTTCGGTGCCATCCTTGAATCGGTCCGCAAAGAAAGCAATATGGTACTGACACACGCCGAAGATACCGGTTTCCATTACGCCCGCACCTTGCATGACTGGTATGAGCGATTCATCGCCAAACGGGATCAACTGGATGCCATGGGTTACGACCAGGCTTTCCGTCGGCTGTGGCACTTCTACTTCGCGTACTGCGAAGCAGGGTTCAGCGAGCGCGCCATTGGTGTGGCCCAAATGGTGTTCGCAAAGCCGGGCAATAAACGTGAGAACATCCTGAGCCTGTGATTGCGTCAGAAACGGGTCGTAATGTACTGAACTTCCTGCTTTTCCAGGCCGGGTGGTTCGCTTGCGTATTCTATCCCGGTCCTGTGGGAGCCGGTATCGTTGTTCTGTTCCTGATCCTTCATTTTGTACTGGTGAGTCAGAACAGGATCACAGAACTGCAATTCGTTGTACTCGGAACGGTAGCGGGCTCTGTTCTTGATGGCATCTGGTTTCGCACCGGCATCCTGGACGATGGAAGCGGGGCGATTCTGTTAACCCCTCCCTGGCTGGTGGCTATCTGGGCCATTTTCATGACCACGCTGAGCCATTCACTGAACTGGATGAGCCGAAAACCCTGGTTGCCTTTCGTCTTCGCCCCCATCGCCGGGCCGTTTACCTATTGGTCCGCCAGTCAGATCGGGGCGGTGGAATTGCCGGACCTCATACCCTCACTGATAGCCCTCGGTTTTGGCTGGCTGGTCATTTTCCCCCTGCTTCTTTTCGCCCGTAAAACGCTTTACCCGGAGCTGGCCCGATGAAAACGGCCGCCTGGATTGTTTCGTCTGCCCTCCTGATAATAACCACACCGGCAATCGCGAACGATTTCCGGTTTACCGGAGAGGCCACCGCCCCCGACGGCCAGGTGCTCTATCAAGAGCGCCACAGTGTCGATGGCACCTGCCAGGAGGGCGTATTTCGTCCCCAGCAGCACAGTGTGGATTACCACAAACCGGACGGGAACGAGCCTTTCGCCCGGAAAGCCCTTGAATACGATCTCTCCGTCATTCGACCGGCTGTGAACTTCGTTCAGCCAGATTTCAGCGAGGCCATGGAAATTGTCTACCCCCAACCGGATATCCTGGTCATCAACTGGGACACGCCCACCGGCGATTCGAAACGGTTCGAGGTGGAGTATCCGGACAGCACTGTAGTGGATGCCGGGTTCGACAACCTTGTGCGTCAGAACTGGCAAAGCGTGGTGGCTGGTGAGTCAGTCGATTTCCGGTTTCTCGGCCCGACGCGGGGCGAACACTATGGCTTTGTGCTCGAACCGATCAGTAGCGATAAGGTCGACGCTGACCACGTGGTCCAGATACGCCCGACGGGCATGGTTCTGAGATTCCTGGTGGATCCGATTGTGCTCGGTTACAACGATAACGGTGCCCTCACGGATTACCATGGCCTGACCAACATCCGCAAGAATCAGGACAGCAATTATACCGCCCACATCCGTTATTCAGTCGATACCTACCCGGATTGTGAACTGACTCCCTGAAACTGTCGTCCCTGCCAGGGCAGCACCCGGGGGTCAGTGTGCTAAACTCCGGCGGGAACTAACGCCGGAGAGTTTTCGCAATGATGTTCGTGTCTTTCAACGTCAACAGTATCCGTACCCGCCTGCACCAGCTCGACGCTGTGATTGATGCCCTCGCCCCGGACTTTATCGGGCTTCAGGAAACCAAGGTCCAGGACGACGACTTCCCAACAGACGCCATTCGCGAGCTGGGTTACCACGTGCATTTCCACGGCCAGAAAACCCATTACGGCGTTGCCCTGCTCTCAAAGGCGGAGCCGGAGCAGGTTATCAAAGGCTATCCCTGGGACGGGGAAGATTCCCAGCGCCGCCTGATTACCGGCCAGTTTACGGTGAACGGCGAAAAGCTCTCGGTGGTTAACGGCTATTTTCCCCAGGGAGAAAGCCGGGACCACCCGGTGAAGTTCCCGGCAAAGGAAAAGTTTTATGCCGACCTCATGCGGTACCTCGACGACCTCAACAAGGCCGGTGGCCATGTGGTGGTGATGGGTGACATGAACATTTCGCCCACCGACAAGGACATCGGCATCGGCGCCGATAACGCCAAACGGTGGCTCCGCACCGGCAAGTGCTCTTTCCTGCCGGAGGAGCGGGAATGGCTGGGCCAGGTGGAAGCCCGTGGTTATACCGATGTATTCCGCCACCTTCATCCGGAGGAGGCCGACACCTTCAGCTGGTTTGATTACCGCAGCAAGGGCTTTGAGCGGGATCCGAAACGGGGCCTGCGAATTGATCTGATCATGGCCAGCGACAGCCTGCTCCCGAAAGCCCGGGAGGCGGGTGTTTCCTACGGCATTCGCGCCATGGACCGGCCGTCAGACCATTGCCCGGTCTGGGCGAGCTTCGAGCTCTAGGGTCTGGCACGGCGCGATATGAAAAAAATCAAAACCCGCGACCGCATCCTGCAAACCAGCCTGGCGCTGTTTAACAGCGTCGGCGAGCCCAATGTTACGACCTTGCTGATTTCCGACGAAATGGACATCAGCCCGGGCAATCTGTACTACCACTTCAAGAGCAAGGGTGACATCGTCGAGGAACTGTTCGACCAGTACGAGCTGGACATGCTGGATCTGTTGACGGTTCCTGAAGATGCTGATATCTCTCTGGACCAGCAGGGATTCTTTCTGCACCTGCTGTTTGAGACGGTGGCGCGTTACCGGTTTCTTTACCAGGATCTGGTGAATGTGCTGTCCCGGTACGACCAGTTGCGGGTGCGGTTCAAGCGGATTCAGAAGAAGAAAACGTCGGCATTCAGAGCGATCTGCGAAAGCTTCCGTCGGCAAGGCACCCTGATAATTGATCAGGAAGAGCTTGATTCCCTGTGTGAGCAGTTAACGCTAACCGCTTGTTACTGGAGCGCTTTCGATACACTTTCCCACCTGGACGACCGGGAGTCGGTAGACCCCGGCCGGGGCGTTTACCATATGATGCACCTGGTAATTCCCTACCTGGCACCAGCCGACCGGGAAGAAGCCCGGCTGATGAGCCGGGACTATCTTTAAAGACAACCCTTTAAAGACAACCGGCTCTGACGACAGCTGGCGTTATTCTTCCTCGTCGTCTCCGGCCTGATCACGCAGCCGTGCCAGTTCCCTTTCAAGCACTTCGACCCGGCGCGCCAGGGAGTCAATTTCTTCCCGGCGATGGATGCCAAGTCTTCTGAGGGCACCCGACACCCGCTCATCGAACATGTGCTCAAGGCGGTCCCAGGTGCCCGTCGCCCTCTCGCGAACGCCTTCAACCCGGTCTTCAACGGATTTGATCTGCTTTTCAACGACACCCCGGGTTCTGTTCTCGAGTTGCTCGCCTTCCTGAACCAGCCGGTCAAAGAAACGACCGGTATCTTCCTCGGCCTTGGTGTAGGCACCCAGCCCCGCCAACCAGATCTGGCGCGCGGAACCCTTGATTTTTGCGGCCAGTTGCGCATCATTCTCCGGCTTATCGTCGTTCTGTTCAGACATGTAACAACCTCGGGGTGCGGATATTTCTCTTGAAAGCCTATTGTATTACAGCTTGGGCGGGATTTCAGTCGGCCTGAAAACCGCTCAGTGAAAGGGCGCAGTATAAAGACCTATCCGATATGAAAAAATGTTTTCAAACGAAAGTGGCTCTCGCTTGAAGTGTTCAAAATATAGTCAATACTTCCCTATACCGGTGTCCCTGCTGATGCCGGTTTGTCTGGAAGTCTTTCATGGATACTACTCGCACGCCTCTGCCCGGCATACTTTGCCGGGCTTTTTTTTGGTAAAATCGCCTATGGGTATATGCTCACCCCCCACCCATCCCGGAGGCGACCCCCCCCCCATGGATTTCAGAAAGATTGATGACAACATCTCGGTAGCTCCGCAGATTTCCGTTGAAGACGTGGCAGAGGCCGCAAAGCTGGGATTCAGAACCCTGGTAGCCAATCGCCCTGATCAGGAGGAACCCGGGCAACCTTCCATGGCTGATATCGAAGCAGCAGCCCGTGAGCATGGCCTGGCCTGGGTGTTCATGCCGGTGGCGTCCGGAAATATCACCGACGACGATGTAAGCCGGTTCGCGCCAATGATCCAGGACGCTGAAAAACCCGTACTGGCATTCTGCCGTTCCGGGACCCGTTGCACTGTGCTCTGGGCATTGAGTTCGGCCCGAAACACGTCAGCCGACGAAATCGTCACCAAGGCCCGCAACGCCGGTTACGACATTTCCGGTCTGGCACCACGTATGGCTCAGCAGGCCAGAGAGAAAGGCTGACCTTTTCATAACGCAAAACCAACGTTCAGGATCGACCGCATGCAATTCAAAGGTTCAGAGAATTTCAGCCACGCCCAGCCTGACAGGCTGGGCGTGCTGATAACCAACCTGGGTACCCCGGATGCCCCCACGACCTCCGCACTCCGCCGGTACCTCGCTGAATTTCTCTCGGACCCAAGGGTGGTGGAACTGGCCCGGCCATTGTGGTGGCTGATCCTGCACGGAGTTATTCTGCGGATTCGCCCCAGGCGCAGTGCAGAGGCCTACGCCAGTGTCTGGCAGCCAGAGGGCTCACCCCTGCTGCTACACACTGCAAAGCAAGCTGAGGGCATCCGGGAAGCGCTCAAACGCAAATATGGGCCCAACGTGGTGGTTGGTTTTGCCATGCGTTACGGCAACCCCTCCATCTCCCGGGTTCTGGATGAAATGCAGCAGCAGGGGGTGCGGAAACTGCTGGTACTGCCACTCTACCCCCAGTATTCCGCATCGACTTCTGCCTCAACCTTTGATGCCATTGCCAGCGATTTTGCCAGGCGCAGGTGGTTACCGGATCTCCGGTTCGTCTCCCATTACCCGGATTACCCACCCTACATAGAAGCCATGGCGCGGCATATCGAGGCGCACTGGGCCAATCACGGGCGCAATCAGAAGCTGGTGCTCTCCTATCACGGGGTTCCCCTGAAATACCTGACCAAAGGCGACCCTTACCATTGTGAATGCCAGAAAACCTCGCGGCTGTTGGCCAAACGGCTTGGTTTGAGCAAAGAAGATTACCTGACCACCTTCCAGTCCCGGTTTGGCAAGGAAGAGTGGCTAAAGCCCTACACGGACGAGACGCTCAAATCACTGCCTGGCACAGGCGTTAAATCCATCGACGTATTCTGCCCGGGATTCTCATCCGATTGCCTTGAGACCATTGAGGAAATCGATGAGGAGAACCGTGAATACTTTATGGAAGCCGGTGGCGAGGGTTTCAGTTACATAACCGCGTTGAACGCAACGCCGGGCCACATTGAAGCCCTGGTCAAGCTGATTGAGGAGAATCTGCTGGGCTGGCAGGTGCCGGGGAATGAGCCAGAAGCTCTGGCTGCGCGGCAGAAACGGGCGGACGAACAAAAAGAGACGGCCTATCCGGGCCGCGATCTCTGATCGGAGCTTTCAATCGGAGCTTTCAATTGTTCCCGGAGCGGTATCAGCCGCTCCGTACTTCTACCTCGTCCCCTCATCCGAAAGATCCGGCACCGATTGGCAGAAGGTGCACTCCTCCGTATCAACCGCAGCACCGCCAGCTTCAACGTACCGGATCTTGTGGCTGGCCCTGCCCCGATTTGCTGACACAGAAAACTTCCGGTCACGACGATCCGGTGACTCGACTGCGGATTGGTGGGTATTTTGTGAGTCGGTCATAATGAGCCCTCGCGATATCAATACGCTGATGATGAGGGTAACCTGGCATTAAACCAAGTAGGGAAAACCACCGGAAAAGTGAACAGCGATCGGGTGTCTCCGGGAAAGAAGAGAAAGGAAAAATGGCGGTGGGCCAGGGATTCGAACCCCGGGAAGGCTATTAACCTTCGGCGGTTTTCAAGACCGCTGCATTCAGCCACTCTGCCAGCCCACCGTTTCCCATTGCTGCCATTGCGACAGCGGTGAGCATGATACCGGAATTGCCTGTGCTGTCAACGCCCTGCATAAAACCCGTCGCATTTTTCAATATTAACGGTTTTTAATGGAATCCAGGAGCCAGTTTCATGTCGTAAATGATTGAAAGTTACGTATCTGACACTATGATGAGACACAGTATCCAGTCGTTATAAAACGGAGATGACAATGGAAGACAAACGTTTCGGCGTTCAAAACTCTCAGGGAGCCTATTCTGCTCCCCAGACCGAGCGCGCGACCACAGGAATCAGCGCTGACGCGATGAATGTGTTGCGCAACACTTACATGCTTCTGGGCATGACCCTCGCCTTCTCGGCGCTTACCGCTTTCCTGAACATGAACGGAACCCATCCGGGTTTTCTGATCACCATTGTGGGATACATCGGTCTGCTGTTCGCGACCTATAAGCTGAAAAACAGCCCCTGGGGGATCGTGACCACCTTCGCCCTGACCGGCTTCATGGGTTACACCCTTGGTCCGATCATTGGTGCGTTCGTTGCCGCCGGTGCCTCTCAGATCGTTGCTCAAGCGCTGACGCTGACTGCAATCGCCTTTGTAGGTTTGTCCGCTACGGCGATCATTACCAAGAAAGACTTCAGCTTCATGTCCAGCTTCCTGACCGCTGGCGCGTTTGTGCTGATCGGCGCCATGCTGCTGGCCTTCCTGATGGAGAGCTCCGCTCTGCAACTGGCGGTATCCGCAGGCTTCACCATTTTCGCGTCCGTTATGATCCTGTTTGAGACCAGCCAGATCATCAAGGGCGGCGAGCGCAATTACGTCATTGCGACGGTCGGCCTGTACGTTTCAATCTACAACCTGTTCCTCAGCCTGCTGCACCTGCTGTCCGCTTTCAGCGGTGACAACTGATGCCGGGCTGAAATAGCCGATTTTGAAACCCCGGCAGTTGCCGGGGTTTTTGCTTTAGCTACACTGAAAATCCCAGCGTCCATAACCACAAACGAACCGGAATCATGGCCGATACCTCATCTGAAACCTTCACCCTGGTCATTACTGGCGCGCCTTATTCCTCCCAGGCGCCCCAGACGGCTCTGGGTTTCGCCAGGGCTGCCACAGACGCAGGCCACCGCATCGCCCGCGTCTTCCTGTATGGTGACGGCGTGCATCTTGCCTCGGCACTGTGCACCCCCCCCTCTGACGAGACGCACTGGCCGAAGGAATGGGCGAGCTTTCTCGAACACCACGGCATCCCCGGGATAGCCTGCATTGCTTCAGCGTTGCGCCGGGGTCTGGTGAACGAAGCTGAGCGGAAGCGCTACGCGTTGCCCGGCTCCAACCTGCTTCACCCTTTCGAAATCGCCGGCCTTGGCGAATGGGTCGAAGGCCGGAGGACGTCTGCACGAACACTCTATTTCCACGCCGGAGGCTGACCATGAGCACACTGATCATGATTGACCAGGCATCCTATGGCACCTGGAGCGGGCGAGAAGCACTGGATATGGCATTCTCCCTCGCAGCGTTCGACCAGCCGGCATCGCTGCTGTTTACCGGTGCGGGAGTCACCTGGCTGAAGCGGGCACAGGATACGGCCGGCATAGCCCAGAAGTCGGTGGAGAAAAACCTTTCGGCGGCGCCCATATTCGGCATTGAGGCGATCCTTGCAGACCGTTCAGCCTGCCAGAAGTATGGGCTGGATGAGACCTCGCTTATTACCGGCGTGACTCTGGTGGATGCCAACAGAACCCTGCTCGATCAATACGACCACACCGCGTTTGCAGGTTAACCGGACATGAGCTCATTCGATACTCTGCATATTCTGAATAAATCCCCGGAGCACCCAAGGGCAGCGCAGTGCCTTGACTTGCTATCCGAGGGGGATGCCCTGTTGCTGACCGAAAACGGCGTTCTGTTACTCTCTGCGGGGAGTCTGCCGGCTATCGGCAAGGTATTCGCACTTTCGCCGGATGTTTCCGCGCGTGGCGTCGGTAATATGGTTGGTAATGCGACATTGGTGGGGTTTGGCGATATGGTGTCATTGTCGCTTCAGGCCCGACGGGTAATCAGTTGGTAAGCCATGACCAGTAGCACGATGCCGGAACGCAATAACGAAGGATTTCTTGAGGATGCCCACGCCTGGACGGAAGGCGTCGCGACCACGATTGCTGCTGAGGATGACATTCATCTAAGTGAAAATCATTGGGAAATCATCATGTTTCTTCGTTATTTTTACAAAGAACATGAAATATCGCCACCCTCAAACAGGTTGTTCGTGAAGGCCGTGAAGGAGGCCCTTGGAGAGAACAAGGGCAACAGCATCTATCTGATGCAGCTGTTTCCCGGTACACCCGCAAAAACCGCCTGCCGGATTGCCGGGCTGCCCCGGCCTACTAACTGTCTGTAGGGCGCTCGAAGGGCTTGCCGGGGTTTTCCCGCTTATTCCGTTCAAGGTCTGCCGCAGTCCCAAGGAAGCTGCTCAGCCCGTTTTCAAACAGCCCGGAGCCGAATTTCAGAAACTGGCGGGTCGATTCCTTGACGGTGCCGTCCAGGGCACTCTCGGGCAGCGCTCGCAGAGTGTCTGTCACACCCTTTTTCACTCCCCGCGTAACCGCAGGCTCAATTTCCCGGGAGACCTCAATCAGCTCCGAGACTTTCTTGTCCAGGTAGGGACGCACGACAAAACGCCAGAAACCCCAGAGTGTGAGAAGCACGGCGGCAACCGTCACAAAAAACTGAACTGTAAGTGATACCCAGAGAGGCATGGCCTTCCTCCTTGTGCGCCCTCAAAGGAACAGAGCGTACTTTGCCTAGAATGTCATGTATGTGAGGGACAGGAACTGCAGCAGTCCCGCCAGGCCGCCGAACATACCGCCGACGATCATCAGCTGGATTTCCTCCTCCCGGAAAGCCGGGCGAAGAATGTCCTGGAATTCGGAGGGTTTCAGGGCTTTCATCTGGCCTGACAGGACCTCCGCCACGACCGGCGCCCGCTCGCGGTTAAAGGCGGGATCACTGAACACATCATGAGTGGCCAGCACCGCCTTCTGGTTCATGGCCTTTTTCAGTTCCGTGTAACCCGTCATGCCCACGGTTACCTGCGCCGTCAGTTTCATAATGACAGAGTTGTCCAGCAAAGGCCGCAGGTGTTTCTGGATGATGGCCCGGGTTCGGTCGCCATGCTTGCCGTTGATCATGGCATCGGCCACTTTTTCCACGGTCATCAGCTCTTCGGCCACCAGCTTCGCCCAGACATCACTGATCTCGGGTTGGCGACGCAGGAACAGACCCTGGATTTTCCAGAACAGAACCCGCCGGGGGTTTAACGGTGCAAAAATCAGATTGATGGCAATCCAGTTGGTGACAAAGCCAATCACAAAGCCACCGAGCGGCAGCAGCCAGGGCTCCGGATACCTGGACCACACCGGCACCAGAACCGCACCCAGAATACCGCCGATAATGGCGCCCCGGTTGATCACCGACCTGAGTTCAACCGCCCCCGCCTGCCTGAAGATCCGGTTCATCAGGTCCGGATGGGTTGCCAGTTCCCGGCTGAGCAGTGCCTTGAGGTCCACCAGTTCATCCAGGTCGTCGCCGAAATCCTCCACCAGATCCTCAATCCGGGACGGTAACCGCTCCCTCGCCCACTGGTAAATCCGGTTTTTCAGAAATACGGGGAGGTTATCCCAGAGCACCGGCTGGATTTCGTACATGACTTCATCAATATACTCGTCCATCCGGGGCGTGACCTGGGAAATGACCTGCTCGACAATGCGTTGAGGTTCAAGCTTCCGGTAGACGGCGTTCAGGTCGCCAAATTGCTGCAAGGTTCTGTCGAGGCAGATATGAGCCATCTTCTCGGCTTTGCGGGGAATAACGCCCTGCCAGCCGACAATCCCTACGCCTATGAACTGAACGGGGAAAAAAGACATCTGGATGGCAAGCCAGTTGGTGAACCAGCCAACCACAGCCGCCATGAGCGGCAAGGACAGAAGTGCAACGTCGAACAAGTTTGACCCCGGTTTGAGTGTGTAGTCTGGTTAAGCCGGCAATATATCCGTTAACGAACACACACGATAATACCTGTGTGCTGTTTCTGTTTGTGCGACGAATGATGGAGCAACCGAGTTGTCACAACATTGGCCGTGTAGCCTTTGTGAACTCGGTATTGCGGCAGCCTGGAGGCAGGTACCGCAGCCCGGAAGCTACGGTACCTCAAGGTGAGGATCGCGGATCGCTTACTGGTAGTAGGCGTTTTCTGTGTAGGAGTGGTCGGTGACATCCCGCACGGCGGTGATTTCCGGCACCCGCTCCTTCAACGTGGATTCAACCCCCTGTTTCAGGGTCAGGCTGACCGCGGAGCAACCCTGGCAGCCACCGCCAAAGCGAAGAACAGCCACGGACTCATCGACGATTTCCACCAGAGACACCTCGCCGCCGTGGGACGCCAGATTCGGGTTGATCTCGGAGGCCAGAACATAGTTGACGCGATCCGGCAAGGGGGCGTCGTCGTCGATCTTGGGCACCTTGGCATTCGGAGCCTTGATGGTGAGCTGCCCCCCCATCTGGTCTTTTGAATAATCGACGTACGCTTCCTCCAGGAAAGGCACGGAGGTGTGATCCAGGTACAGGGTGAACTTCTCAAGGTCTACCTGCTCGTCCGTTGGCACCACTTCATTGGGCGGGCAGTAGGCCAGACAGGTTTCGGCATTCCTGGTGCCGGGCTGGGTCACGAAGATCCGTACGCCCATGCCTTCCACGTCCTGTTTTTCAATAAGTTGTGCGAGGTAGTCCCGTGCGGGATCTGTCACAGTAACCAAAGCCATGTTTTCAACCCGTTTGAAAGTTTGACTTCATTTTAAGGCAGTTCGCGGGAACATGAAAGACCAAGTAAAATAGTCGGGCTTTACCGGGGTAATGAATTTCCCGTATGCAAGCTCATTTCAGGAAGGTAATTGATAATGGTCATTCGCACTAAGACGGGCTCAGGCATTTTTGCTATGATCCCGCGCTATTGACTTCAATACAGCGCTAATAACGACACCCGGAAGTAATCCTATGACCGATCGCAACACCCGTCTCGACCAGCTCCACAAGGCCCTGCAGGAACGCATTGTGATCCTTGATGGCGGCATGGGGACCATGATCCAGAATCTGAAACTGGACGAGCAGGCCTTCCGGGGCGACCGGTTTGCCGATTTCGAGCGGGAAGTTCAGGGCAACAATGATCTGCTGAACCTTACCCAGCCTGCCCTGCTCCGTAACATTCACGCGGATTACCTGGATGCTGGCGCGGATATCATCGAGACCAACACCTTCAACTCCACACGCCTGTCCCAGGCGGATTACGGCCTGGAGGAAATTGCCAAAGAGCTGAACGTGTCGGCGGCCCGGCTGGCCCGGCAGGTCGCGGATGAATACACCGTGAAGGACCCGGCCAAACCGCGGTTTGTGGCAGGCGCGGTTGGTCCCACGTCCCGAACGGCGTCGATCTCACCGGATGTGAACAACCCGGGATACCGGAATGTCGATTTCCAGACCCTGGTTGATAACTATTACGAGGCGGTAGAAGGTCTTGTTGAAGGCGGTTGTGATCTGATTCTGATCGAGACCATCTTCGATACACTGAACGCCAAGGCCGCGATTTACGCGACCCAGCAATATTTTGAAGACAGCGGCGTCACCCTGCCGATCATGATCTCAGGCACCATTACGGATGCCTCCGGCCGCACACTCTCGGGCCAGACGACCGAAGCTTTCTGGAACTCCGTGGCTCACGCCAGACCGATTTCAGTAGGCCTGAACTGTGCCCTCGGTGCCGACGCCCTGCGCCCCTATGTGGAGGAACTCTCCGCCAAGGCCGAAACCTACGTCAGCGCCCACCCCAACGCCGGTCTTCCGAACGAGTTTGGCGAATACGACCAGACCCCGGAGGAAATGGCCGAGATTATCGAAGGTTTTGCCCGGGACGGTTTCCTGAACATCATTGGCGGCTGCTGCGGCTCCCGCCCGGACCACATCGAAGCCGTCGCCCAGGCTGTTGCCAAGTACCCGCCCCGCAAGATTCCGGAGCGTCCGAAGGCCCTGCGCCTGTCTGGCCTCGAGCCGTTCACCGGCGATGAAAATACTCTGTTCATCAACGTGGGTGAGCGTACCAACGTCACCGGCTCCAAACGTTTCCTGCGACTGATCAAGGAAGAACAGTACGAAGAAGCCCTGAGCGTTGCCCGGGACCAGGTGGAAAATGGCGCCCAGATCATCGACATCAACATGGATGAGGGCATGCTGGAGTCGAAGGAGGTGATGGTTACCTTCCTGAATCTGGTGGCCTCCGAGCCGGATATCTCCCGGGTTCCCATCATGATCGATTCGTCCAAGTGGGATGTCATCGAAGCGGGCCTGCGCTGCATCCAGGGCAAGGCCGTGGTGAACTCCATCAGCCTCAAGGAAGGCGAAGAGGAGTTTATCAGGCGCGCCAGGGACTGTATGCGCTATGGCGCCGCCGTTGTGGTTATGGCGTTCGATGAGCAGGGCCAGGCAGACACCTACGAGCGCAAGACCCAGATCTGCAAACGCTCCTACGATGTTCTGACCGGCATCGGCTTCAACCCGGGCGATATCATTTTCGACCCGAATATCTTTGCCATTGCCACCGGTATCGAGGAACACAACAACTACGCGGTGGACTTTATCAATGCCACCCACTGGATTCGCAAGAACCTGCCCTACGCCTCAATCTCCGGCGGTGTGAGTAACGTGTCCTTCTCGTTCCGGGGCAACGACGTGGTGCGTGAAGCCATTCATTCCGTGTTCCTATACCACGCCATCAAGGCCGGCATGAACATGGGCATCGTGAATCCCGGGCAACTGGTCATTTACGATGAGATCGACCCGGAACTGAAAGAACTGGTGGAAGACGTTGTTCTGAACCGCCGCGATGATGCCACCGACCGCCTGCTTGAAATCGCCGAGCGCTATAAGGGCAAAGGCGGCAAAACCCAGGAAGAGGATCTGGCCTGGCGTGAGTGGCCGGTAGAAAAGCGACTGGAACATGCTCTGGTAAAGGGTATTACCAGCCACATCGTGGATGACACGGAAGCCTGTCGCCAGAGAGCCAGCCATCCCATTGAGGTCATTGAAGGGCCGCTGATGGACGGCATGAACGTGGTCGGTGACCTGTTCGGCGACGGCAAGATGTTCCTGCCCCAGGTGGTCAAAAGCGCCCGGGTCATGAAGCAGGCCGTGGCGCACCTGATACCCTACATCGAGGCCGAAAAAACCGAAGACCAGAAAGCCAAGGGCAGGATCCTGATGGCCACGGTCAAAGGTGATGTCCACGATATCGGCAAGAACATCGTGGGCGTGGTGCTTCAGTGCAACAACTACGAGGTGATCGATCTGGGCGTTATGGTGCCCTGTGACAAGATCCTGGACGCCGCAAAAAAGCATGACGTCGATATTATCGGCCTCAGCGGCCTGATCACACCGTCCCTGGATGAGATGGTCCACGTCGCCCGGGAAATGCAGCGGCTGGATTTCGACATTCCGCTGATGATTGGTGGTGCTACCACGTCCAGGGCCCACACCGCCGTCAAGATCGAGCCCCAGTACAAGAACGATATCGCTCTGTACGTGTCGGACGCCTCCCGCTGTGTGAATGTGGCTTCGCAGCTGCTCAGCAAGACCGCCAAACCAGACCTGGTGGGCGCCGCTCGTACCGAATACGACCAGATCCGCGAACGCCGCAAGAACCGGGGCGACCGCACCAAGCTGGTATCCCTGAAGGAAGCCCGGGATCGCGCGCCGGACATCAGCTTTGAGGGTTACCAGCCGCCAAAACCGGCCTTCACCGGGATCCGGGTGTTTGAGGAATATGATCTTAACGAGCTGATCGATTACATCGACTGGACACCGTTTTTTGTGTCCTGGGATATTTCCGGAAAGTACCCGGCCATATTTGATGACCCGAAGCGTGGCGAGGCTGCGCGGCACCTGTTTGACGACGCCCAGACGATTCTCCACCGGATGATCGATGAAAACCGGGTATCCGCCCGTGGCGCCATCGGTTTCTGGCCGGCGAACCGGCGCGGAGACGACATTGTATTGTACACGGATGAGTCCCGCTCTGAAGAGCTGACCACCCTGCACCATCTTCGCCAGCAAGACGAGAAGGCGCCAGGCAAACCGATGCTGGCCCTTTCCGATTTTGTGGCCCCCGAAGGGTCGGACACCTGTGATTATGTGGGCGGTTTCGCGGTAACCACGGGCGTGGGTGCCGAGGAATTCTCGGTGGAGTTCAAGGACGCCAATGACGATTACAACGCCATCATGGTCAAGGCCCTGGCCGACCGGCTGGCTGAAGCGTTTGCCGAGCGCATGCATGAGCGGGTCCGGAAGGAATTCTGGGGCTACGCCGCCGACGAGCAGCTGGGCAGTGCCGATCTGATCAAGGAGCGGTATCGGGGCATTCGCCCTGCGCCGGGTTATCCCGCCTGCCCGGATCACACTGAGAAGGCCACGCTGTTCAATCTGCTGGATGCCACCAACAAGGCCGGTATCGAACTGACCGAGCACTTTGCCATGTTCCCGGCGGCGGCGGTGTCTGGCTGGTACTTTGCCCATCCGGAATCCAAATACTTTGCGGTCGGGAAAATTGGCGCGGATCAGGTTGAGGACTATGCTGCACGCAAAGGTATTTCCAAGGCTGAAGCGGAACGCTGGCTGGCGCCAAGCCTGGCATACGATCCGGCGGAGTAAGCTTCAGATACGGCTGATAACAGGGGCGGCTTTATGACGGAATCCTCCGGGGCGGAAAACAAGGATCAACAAAAACCAAAGGGACCCGGCGTTCTGAAAGTCATGCAAAGCATTCTGGCCGGCGCTTTCGGGGTTCAGTCCGACAAGCGCCGGGAAGAGGATTTTTCAAGCCACAGCCCCTGGCCCTACATTATTGCCGGCGTGTTATTCACCGCCAGTTTTGTGGTGGGGCTGATTGTGATCGTGAACCTGGTCCTGGCCAGCCAGTAAGGTTATTGGCTGGAGACCCAGACCACCGCAAATGCGACGGCCAGGATGACCAGCAGAACGGCGGCAACGGCATCAGCCTGGCTATCTGAGCGCACGGTCTTCTTCATGTCTTTTCCTCTTTCCGGGTTCAATGTCGCGTTCTTGTTATCAAGGTAACAGCGAAGTGCAACTGCTCCGCTGACGCTTTTAAGTTAAGCAGGAAATTGATATTCGTCCAGTCCGTTGTTCCGCCCGCTTATCGCCTGAATCGATAAACATATTTTGAAATAATCATTTTAAGAATAAAAACCCGCTGTTATCCTTTCCCGCAGATATAAGGCCGTCGGCCCGGATATGACGCTTTCAAGCAGGATCTTCCTACTATGTACGTATACGATGAACACGATCGTCAGTTAGCTGCCGAAAGGGTTGCCCAGTTCCGTGACCAGACCGAGAGGGCCCTGGCCGGCGAACTGGCTGAAGATGAGTTCCTTCCCCTGCGCCTGCAGAATGGCCTGTACATTCAGCGTCTTGCCCCGATGCTCAGGATCTGTGTTCCCTACGGCATGATGCGTTCTGACCAGTTGCGCAGGCTGGCACGCGTCACCCGTGACTATGACAAAGGCTATGCCCATTTCACAACTCGTCAGAACGTGCAGCTGAACTGGCCGGCGCTTGAGGATGTTCC
Organism: Marinobacter sp. Arc7-DN-1; assembly: GCF_003441595.1. NCBI lineage: Bacteria > Pseudomonadati > Pseudomonadota > Gammaproteobacteria > Pseudomonadales > Marinobacteraceae > Marinobacter > Marinobacter sp. Arc7-DN-1. The sequence continues at coordinate 519,158 of NZ_CP031848.1, forward strand.
TGACATTCTGGCAGAACTGGCCGAAGTGGAGATGCACGCCAACCAGACCAGCGGTAACTGCATCCGGAACACCACCACGGACCAGTTCTCCGGGGTTCAGTCTGACGAAATTGCAGACCCGAGGCCCTATTGCGAAATCATTCGCCAATGGTCTACTTTCCACCCGGAATTTGCGTTCCTGCCGCGCAAATTCAAGGTTGCTGTGAATGCGTCGGAACAGACAGACCGTGCGGCCATTCAGGTGCACGATATCGGCCTGCAGATGGTCCGCAACGATGCCGGTGAACTGGGCTTCCGGGTTCATGTTGGCGGTGGCCTTGGCCGCACGCCGATGGTCGGGCCGGTGATTCGTGGATTTCTTCCCGAGCTGGATCTGCTCACCTATCTGGAAGCCGTGCTCCGGGTTTATAACCGGTACGGTCGCCGGGATAACAAGTTCAAGGCCCGTATCAAGATTCTGGTCAAGGCACTGACGCCGGAAGGGTTTGCCGAAAAGGTCGAAGCCGAGTGGGCCCACATCAAGGATTCCCCGACGCGCCTGACCCGCGAGGCCATTGAGCGCATCCAGGGCTACTTCACCGAGCCGGATTATGCTGCACTTGAGAATGCCACGGACTTACTGGCTAGCCAGCGTTTCGAGCACAGAGGCTTTGACCAGTGGCTGACTCATAACGTGGACAGCCACAAAAAACCGGGTTATGCCATTGTTAACCTGACCATGAAGAAGACAGGGACGCCTCCGGGTGATGTTACTGACCGGCAACTTGAACAGATCGCGGATCTGGCCGATGAATACAGTTTTGGCGAAATCCGGGTAACCCACCACCAGAACGTGGTACTTGCGGATGTTCGCCAGGATCGGCTGCTGGAACTTTGGCAGGCCATCACGCCCATGGGGTTTGGCACCGCGAACCTGAACACCCTGACGGATGTGATCTGCTGCCCCGGTGGTGATTTCTGCGCCCTGGCCAACGCCAAATCGATCCCCGTAGCCGAAGCCATCCAGCGAAAGTTCGATGATCTCGATTACCTGTACGACCTGGGCAACATTGATCTGAACATCTCCGGCTGTATGAATGCCTGTGGTCACCACCATGTTGGCAATATCGGAGTTCTCGGGGTCGACAAGAAGGGTGAGGAGTTCTATCAGATCAGTCTGGGCGGTTCATCCCACCATGATGCCTCAATTGGCAAGATTCTGGGGCCGTCGTTTGCACGGAACGAGATGCCCGAGGTAATCGCCAAAATCATTGATGTGTTCGTGGATAAGCGCACGGAGGAAGAAACCTTCCTGGACACTTATCGCCGTGTTGGAATTGAGCCTTTCAAGGAGCGGGTTTATGCCTAACGTTATTTCCCGGGATGGCAGCATCCGTCACGACAACTGGGTTGTGGTGCCCCGCCCGGCCGAAGGTGAATCGCTGGATATCCCGGCAGACCAGCCGGCGTTGATTCCGGCCGATCTGTGGCTGGCCGGCCATGAGCATTTTGCTGGCCGCCAGGACATCGGCGTGTGGTTCGACAGCCACGATGAGCCGGAGATTCTGGATGGCCGGGTGAATGAGTTGCCGGTGATTGCGGTGAATTTTCCGAAGTTCAGTGATGGCCGCGGTTACAGTATTGCGCGGTTGCTGCGGGAACGTTTCGGCTATGTGAATGAGCTGCGGGCCATCGGGGATGTGTTGCTGGATCAGCTTCAGTTCATGAAGCGGTGCGGGTTCGATGCTTATGTGCTTCGACCTGACAAGGATATTACCAAGGCGGAGAGGTGTCTGAACTTCTTCAGCTTTGGGTATCAGGCGGCTACCGATACCGACATTCCCCTATTCCGGCGCCGGGCCTCTTAATAGGACTGGGAGTACGAAGAGAGGGAACTTGGTTTCCAAAACACGCTCCTTGCGGCACATCCCTGTGACGCTTGGGCTCCGCACAGTTTTGGAAACCAAGTTCCCTCTCTACTATATCAGCTACTCGACCAGCTACTCGGTTGGTTCCAGGGAATTCTTTTTCCTGGCTTTCCCGGTACCTGCAGGTCGGATCAGGCGAAGCCGTAATCCGACAAACCAGGAAGCCTCTTCCTCAATCTTGCTTCTTACTTCGAGTGATCAAGAACAATCTTCCCGGAAGACTCACCCTTCAAGAACGCCTTCAACGCCCTATCCAGCTCACCTCGCCCGATATCACGGGCCGAAGCTTCAGTCTTCGGGCAGGCCCATTCACCCGCGAACTTCTTCCAGACCGCTTCTTTCTCCGCCAGCGGGATTTCAACCGAATCCACACCCAGCAGGTTGACGCCACGCAGGATGAACGGCAGCACGGTTGTCTGCAGCCCAGGTCCTGCAACGAGGCCGCAGCATGAAACGGAGCCACCGGGCAGGATCTGTTTGAGCAGTTCGGCCAGTGGGCCGCCGCCGACGGTGTCTACCGCGTTGGCGAAGACTGGTTTAACCATGGGTTTCTTTTCTTCGGCCAGGGTTTCGCGGCCCACGACTTCTTTGGCGCCCAGGGCTTTGAGGTCGTCGGCGTGGTCGGCTTTGCCGCTGATGGCGACGACATCGAACCCGAGTTTCGAGAGCAGTTCAACGGCGACGGAACCAACTGCGCCGGAGGCACCGGAAACGGCGACTTTTCCCTGTTCGGGTTTCGCGCCCATGGTCAGGAGTTTCTGAACGCAGAGGCCGGCGGTAAGACCGGCGGTGCCATAGATCATGGCGGTTCTGGCATTCCAGCCGGAAGGCATGGGCACGCACCAGCCAGCGGGTACACGGATATATTCGCCAAAACCGCCATCGGTGTTCATGCCCAGATCGTAACCGGTGACAATAACCGGGCTGCCCGTTGATGGGGTGCCGGTGGCCGACTCCACAACCTCGCCGGCGGCGTCAATGCCGGGGGTGTGAGGGAAGGAACGGGTAACCCCTTTGTTACCGGAAGCCGACAGTGCATCCTTATAATTCAGAGAAGAGTGAGCAACCCGGATGAGTACGTCACCTTCTGGAAGGTCTGAGGTACTGAGGGTTTTTTCTGCCCCGACGTATTCTCCACCCTGTTCTTCAACGCGCCATGCTTTGAATTCGGTGTTGTTTGTCATGATTGTTCCCCGCTTTCTGTAGGCTACTGGATTTTCTGGTTGCGAAACGCGCTCAGTATTTTCCAGACGGTGTGTTCAAGCGCTGTACTGGTGGCCAACCCGAGTTTTTCCGGGAGCGTCCGTTTGCGCTGATAGGCCACTGAGACTACATCTGCCCTGTCGCAGGCTTCAATGAGATATTCGTCGGAGGTCTTGATCTCATCGATCAGTTTCACCTCCAGTGCCCGCTTTCCAAACCAGATATCGCCGTTGGCCACGGCGGTGATATCCAGTTCCGGCCGACGTTCGCTGACATATTCCTTGAACAGAACATGGGTATCTTCAAGATCTTCGAGGAATTTCTGGCGGCCTTTATCGGTGTTCTCACCAAAAATCGTCATGGTCCGCTTGTGCTCGCCAGCTGTCAGAACTTCGAAATCGACATTGTTTTTCTGGAGGAAGCGATGGAAATTGGGAAGCTGGGCAACAACACCGATAGACCCCAGAATGGCAAAGGGTGACGCAACGATTTTGTCTGCAACACAGGCCATCATGTAACCGCCACTGGCCGCGACCTTGTCGACACAGGCGGTCAGGCGGACACCTTTGGTGCGGATACGATCCAGCTGAGCGGCGGCAAGACCGTAGGAGTGAACCAGCCCGCCACCGCTCTCAAGGCGAATGACGACTTCGTCCTTTTCCGGGTCGGCTACGCTCAGTACGGCAGTGATGGCCCTGCGCAGAGGATCAGTGTCGCTGGCTTTGATGTCGCCGTCAAAATCAAGCACGTAGACGCGCCCGCGGCTCTCTTCCTTGGCATCATTCTCCTGCTTTTTCACCTTGGCAGCTTTTTTCTCGGCTTTCTGTTCTTTCTTCCGGGCCTTTTCGAACGCCTTGCGTTCGTGGTCAGACATCAGCCTGGCCTGAATGACCTCCCGCAATTTGCGGTATTTTTCATTGAGTTTCCGGATTTTGAGCTCTCCCTCGCCCTCATGATCGCCCCGGTCCTTCTGGGCTGCCGACATGATGACAGAGATCACGACCAGCGCCGCCACTACCAAGGTTACGATCTTGGCCAAAAACAAACCGTATTCTGTCAGGAACTCCAAAGTGCTTCTCCAACTGAGTGTGCAAAGGCAAGAGTGTAACTTACCGAATTTGCGGTGATAAGGAGAGCAAAAAAATTAAAACAAGCGTTCGATCGACCTTGACAGAACCGACCACTCGCCATAAAGTCGGATTGCGAGGCCGGCTCCACCCAGGCACCCGAAAAGGCTCGTAAAGCCAGGGACATCAAGCCGCCGTCATGACAAGACAAGACAACCATCAAAAAGGGTAAAACAATGTCTGTAGCTCAGGTATTTGAAAAGCTCGAACAGAATTTCAACGCAGACGCAGCGCAGGGCCTGGACCTGGTTTTCCAGTTCGACATCGAAGACGACAAAACCTACCACCTGGTCATCACCGATGGCACCTGCAAGATGCACGAGGGCGCCCATGACGACCCGTCCGTTACCCTGATCATGAACTCCGAAACCCTGCAGGGCATTGTTTCCGGGGAAACTGACGGCATGCAGGCGTTCATGGCCGGCCAGCTGCGCGCCGAGGGCGACATGATGCTGGCAACCAAGCTGGGCGAGCTGTTCAAGATGGGCTGACTGCCCTGACTGAGCAATCAGAAAAACCTGCGTTTTGCGCGGGTTTTTTTATGCCCGGAATCAATTACTGGCCTCAGAACCGGACCGCTGCCCTCGCCTGCTCAAAGCCCTACATCGTCCAGCGACGATTCAGCGAGTTTAAGCAGGTCAAGGTTGTGGTCTTCGCTCTTGCCGATGCTTTCTATGTAGTATTCCAGGGACGTCAGGGCATCCGCCAGTGCCTCCAGCACCTGTTCGGCCGGGGCCTCTTTGGCATCCAGCAGGCGCTCCTGAATTGACGCTGCAACCCGCTCAAGAACACTGGCAGAGGCGGGGTCGTTCACCATTTGTAAACCGCCCCAGATGCTGTGGAGTGTTGCCGGCAGGTTGGCGAGGTGGAGTTTGTCGTAGTCGGATTCAATAAAGGCGGTTATCGCCCGTTTTGCCAGGGTCAGGGCACTGCGGGCTTCATCGGCAACCACGTAAAGGGCTTCCCTCAGATACACGGACTCTTCCCGCTTTCTTTCGCCGCTGGCCAGAGCATCGGTCTCCGAGGTAATACCACGGGTTACAATCTGCATGACTGCGTCTTCGATACCGAGAACCGAGTCGGCAAGGCGATAGAGTTCGTCGTCACCCGGCAGGCGGGATTCTTCTTCCCAGCCACGCAGTTTGCCGGCCTCCTCTCTTGAAACAGCCGCCAGCTTATTCAGATCAAGCATAACCAGGGTGTTGGCCAGGCGCTCCAGCGCGTCCGCAATGGAAGACAGCTCCGCAAGATCTGGCTCAATTCCGCGCTCGATGATGTCCAGTTTGTCTTTAAGCTGGTTCAGTTCATCCTGCAGGGCTTCCGACAGGGATTTGAGCACGTCGGTGCCCGGGCCATACAGGCGACGGGCATGGGCTTCGAGCATGGCATCCGAGTAGTCGGCCGGAGCGAGATGGTAGGCAGAAAGAACCTGGATGACTTCCGGATTGGCGGAACCGCTCCGGTAAAGCAGATAGACCAGATCACGGATCAGCGAATCCGGTGCGTCCTTGGTTGTTGCTATCTTGCCGACATAAACCACTTCCCGGGCGTACTTTTCAATCCGCATGAACATGCGCTTGCGGGCTTTGGTAATCATCATGGCCCGATCAAGCATGGTCTCAGCCACAATACCCACCAGACACCACATCTGGCCCATGGGTGCGCCCCGGCATAGACGGGCGAAACCTCGCGCCGCGCGGCCGATCAGTTTTTTGTTCACCGCATCGTTACGCTCACGGAGCATTCCCAGAAGTGCAACCTGGAAAGTAAGACGCATGCGCCGGGCCAGTATTTCGTACCCGGCCTCGTCACCCTCGAAAGACTGAACGGAAAAACCGGCACAGAAATCCGGCCGCTCCTTGACGTCAACATCAAAAAAACAGGATTCGGGATAGGGTTTTTCCCTGCGGGCTTCCCGGAGATCGTTGATAACCGGCAAAAGAAGTTCGGGATGATCTTCCCGTTGCTGGTGGTAGTACTCCACGTAACGGCGAAGGATAAACAGTGCGCTGTTCAGTGTGGTCAGGAGGATGTTTTTATCATCATTGGCGCCAACGGGTACGTCGTTGGCCATGGTCACCGCTTCCTGGCAAAGCAGGGTGCCGCCCCGCAACTCCACGAGAATGAAAATGCCCCGAAGCTGATTGATGAAATCAACACAATTCTGGAGATCCTCACCCCTTTCGCGGTTTTCCTGAAAGCGTTCAAGGCTGGATTCTGCCTGCTTGATGGTCTGTTCTATTTCACTCTTGACCAGATCAAACGACTGCGATTTCGTCGCGAGAGACGACTGAACCATAAACGCTTCCCGTTAACTTTGCGGAGACTACCGCATCCTCTTTGGTGGACATTGGCCCGGCAATGGCGGACCAGGCCTTTTTGTTGTGAGCCGGTCGAACCCTTTTCCGGCCAAAGAAAGTTCGCAAAAAACTGGCGAACTTATCATTACTTATAACATAAAACTCAAGTAGCTCAAGAAAGGCGGAATGTAACATTTGGTACAGGCTGACCCAGTTCTCATTCCGTGCTCCGGAGTTTGCCCCACACGGTTTCGCCGGCCTGTTTTTCAAGGAGGGACATGAATTCTTTGTGGGCGTTACTTTCCGCTTCGGAAGCCCGGACCACGGGCAGCGGTCCCCTGTCTGACGACAGTCTGCGGATACCGCTGGCACCGCCGCCATTATCCGCGCTGGCATCCAGAGACAGGGCGGTCTGGCCGCCCGTCAGCAGCAAATAGACATCGGCCAGGATCTCGGCGTCCAGCAACGCTCCGTGAAGCTCCCGGTTACTGTTATCAACACCGTAACGCTTGCACAGGGCATCCAGGTTGTTTTTCTGGCCCGGATGCCGTGCCCGGGCAATGGCAAGGGAATCCACAACGCCACAATGATCAGCGGTTTTTCGCACCGGTTTCAGGCGTGCGAATTCGGCATCCATGAAGCCCACATCAAACGCGGCATTATGGATGACCAGCTCGGCCCCCTTGATAAACCCGAAGAACTCGTCGGCAATTTCGGCAAACTTTGGCTTGTCGACAAGAAATTCGTTGGTAATGCCGTGAATGGTGATGGCTTCGGCCTCAACCTCACGCTCCGGATTAATGTATACATGGTAGTTGCGCCCTGTGAGCTGGCGCTCCATTAATTCAACACAGCCAATCTCGATGATCCGGTGGCCTTCTGCCGGGTCGATGCCCGTGGTTTCTGTATCCAGTACAATCTGTCTCATTACCTGTACCCGGTTATCTGCAGTCTGTTCATCGGGGAATCAAGCATTGGCGAGCTCTTCAACCCCGCGGTTGGCGAGCTCGTCCGCCAGTTCGTTGTCAGGAACGCCGGAATGCCCCTTGACCCAGTGCCAGTTAACGGTGTGTCTTGCCACTTCGGCGTCCAGCTCACGCCAGAGATCTTCGTTCTTTACCGGCTTTTTGGCAGACGTTTTCCAGCCGTTGCGCTTCCACCCGGCCATCCATTCAGTGATGCCTTTGCGGACATACTGCGAGTCAGTGAACAGCTCCACCTCACAGGGGCGCTTGAGAGCTGCCAGCCCCCGGATAGCGGCCATAAGCTCCATTCGGTTGTTGGTGGTCCCGGCCTCGCCGCCGTGCAGCGTTTTTCGGCTGTCGCCGTAACGCAATACAACGCCCCAGCCTCCAGGGCCCGGATTGCCCTTACAGGCACCATCGGTGTAAAGGATTACCTTGCCAGCCATTCACTCTCCTGAATCAGTCAATCGATGTGTCATTCCGCTCTGTGCACCGGTGTTCTGTTTCGCCGGCACCCCCTTGAGGCACCGACCGCTCCGGTGCCTGGCAGGCTGATCGCCTTGCTCTGGCGCCAGACAGGTCGCCTGGGAAGCCGGGCATGCACGCGCTTCTTGGCAAGGATACAGTAATAGGCACCCACTGGCAGGAACCTGTTCCCGGATAGCCGATTGTCAATCCGGCTGACGGCCTTCCGGCCACTTCTTTGGAACGGTGATCTGAAAAAACGCGTAACAGATGCCTCAACGTTGAAGCCCAGCAGGCGAAGCCAGTCTTCCATGCGCCCCCGCAGAAGGAAACGACCGCCCCAGGGACCCTCATTGCTCCGGGATATGAGTTTCCGCACACCCCAGAGACTGAGGGGATTGAAACCGATCAGGGCCATGGTGCCCTCCCCCCTGAGCACCCGCGCGGCCTCCCGGATAACCTGGTGAGGATAGGGTGAAAAATCCGCGGTGTGATGCAGCACCACCAGATCCATGGAATCACCGGGAAATGCCAGCTCGTCGGCGTCACAAATGGCAACGCCATCGGGTATCTGAGGATTCCACCGGGGGGTTGTCATGATTCGCTGGGCAAAATCGGTGCCGGTGGCCAGAGGAAGCCGGTGGCTCACGCCAACCTGAAGCTGCCTCGCCCCGGTCAGGTGCTGCAACTCCGCATCGACAAATCGCCGCTGATCGGCGAGCAGCGCCCTTCCCAGGGGGGTCTGGAACCAGCGCTCGAAACTTTCATGCCTGGCCGAAAAATCAACTGCGTCGGAATCACTCACCGTTGCGCCACTCCGTGAAGGCCGAACCCGTGGTTGGGGCCTTGTATTTAATGCTCTATCATATCAGTCACATTCGATAAGCACATGTGGGGCCCTATGCTGACCATCTCCGCGATACCTGCGTTCAGTGACAACTATATCTGGTGTCTGTCTGACACCCCCAATGGCAAAGCCCTGATCGTGGACCCCGGGCAGGCGCAACCGGTTCTGGACCACCTGGCTGAACAGCATCTGACTCTGGACACCATTCTGGTCACCCATCACCATCCGGACCATGTGGGAGGCGTTAAGGAACTCCGATCCGCCTTTCCTGACTGCCGGGTGACCGGTCCGGCGGACTCTCCGTTCCAGGGCAGCACCAACAAGGTGCACCCGGGAGATGAGGTGATCTGGGAAGACATTACCTTCCAGGTCCTCGGTGTTCCGGGCCATACCCTCGATCACATTGCCTACTTTTCCGATGTGGAGGTTGCAGGCCGGCCGGTTCTGTTCTGCGGCGACACCCTGTTTGTATGCGGTTGTGGTCGTTTGTTTGAGGGCTCGCCGGAGCAGATGCGCCAATCCCTGCAGACCCTTCGGGCTTTGCCCGGAAAGACCGCCGTCTATTGCGCTCATGAATACACCCTGGCGAACCTTCGCTTCGCCCGTAGCTGGCTACCCCAGGACGACGCATTGAAAGATTTTGAGGAACAGTGCCGGACGGCGCGGGACGCCGGCAAAGCGACAGTGCCTTCAGTTCTGGCAGATGAAAAGCGCCTCAACCCGTTTCTGCGCTGGGACGATCCTGCGGTGGTCGATGCCGCCCGGTCCTACTGTACCAGGCAGGGGCTGCCGGCCGATTCGGACAACGCCATATTTGCCGCCATCCGACATGGCAAGGACAACTTCTGACGCCGGGGTATACGCGATTAACAAATCCTCTCATCGACGTAACGAGAGGTTTCTTGACCCCTTGAAAAGCGGTCCCATAGAATCGTTGCAACTTTGTGACCGTAAATTATTCAATATGCCGGATTTTCAGACGTGGGACCCGGCTTCAACCTGGAACCGGATGTCTCTTATGTCGGTCAGACAATTGTCGTTTTTGTTTCTCACCGGAGCCCTCGTCAGCGGGTGCAGTATTCTGGATGGACAGGCTCAGGATAATCCCCTGAACTCCGAAAAAGTCACTGTAGCAGCGGGCGACGACGGCCTTAAACAGTCCGTTGTATCCGGAGAGAACCGAGATGCTGCCCGTAATGAGCCGCTGGATGAAGCCATAGCGCCCGAGCTCAAGGCTGCGGCGAGGGATGCCCGTGACAAGCTCGATAATCCTGTCCAGGAATCCCCTGAGGCGGCAGTTGTTGAGAAAGATCTTTGGGCAAAACTCCGTTCCGGGTTTGTCCTGAATCATGACGTGGACAACGAGCGTGTTCGTGACCAACTGAACTGGTATGCGAGTCACCCGGGCTACATCGACCGGGTGGTCGAGCGGGGAAGCCGTTACCTGTATTACATTCTGAACCAGACGGAAAAGCGCGGGCTTCCAGCGGAATACGCCCTTTTACCCGTTGTGGAAAGCGCCTTCGATCCCTTCGCCTACTCCCATGGTCGCGCAGCCGGCCTCTGGCAGTTCATTCCCTCAACCGGGAAACATTTCGGTCTGAGACAGAGCTGGTGGCACGATGAACGGCGCGACGTTGTGGCTGCCACCGATGCGGCTCTTACCTATCTTGAACGGCTGGCAAACCGGTTCGATGGCGACCATACGCTGGCGCTGGCCGCCTATAACAGCGGTGGCGGCACGGTGTCCAGCGCCATGCGCCGTAATCGCAACAGCAACAGACCCACCGATTTCTGGTCACTTCAGTTGCCGCGGGAAACCCGCCACTATGTACCGAAACTGATCGCGCTGGCAAAGATCTTTGACGATCCCGAGGCCTATGGCATTGAACTGCCCGCGCTGAAGGACGAACCCTATTTCGAGATCGTCGAAACCGGATCCCAACTGGATCTTGCGCAGGCGGCGGAAATGGCCGGCGTGGACATTGATGAAATCTACCTGCTCAACCCTTCTTACAACCGCTGGGCAACCACTCCTGAAGGCCCGCACCGTTTGCTGGTGCCGGTTGAAAATGCGGAAACCTTCCGGTCGGCACTGGCGCAGATACCGGCCAAAAACCGGGTTTCCTGGCGCAATTATGTGGTGAAATCCGGCGATAGCCTGAACTCCATCTCCCGCAACTTTTCGACCACACCGTCGGTGCTTCAGCAGGTCAATAACCTGAACAGTGACCTGATCCGGATTGGCCAACGCCTGCTTATTCCCTCTGCCTCCAAGGGCAGTGACGCCTATGTACTCAGTGCTTCCCAGCGCCTTAACCGCAAACAGTCCCGGGAGCGGGACGGCAGCAAGATTCGGTACACTGTTCGCAAGGGCGATACCTTCTGGGACATTGCCCGGGAGCACCGGGTGTCAGTTCGCGAGGTTGCAGCCTGGAACGGCATGGCACCGGGAGACCCCCTGATGCCCGGCAAGGAGCTGGTTATCTGGTCGAAGACCAGCCAACCGACGGTATTGGCAGCCAACAGCGCACGAGGCGAGGCGATGGTTCGGAAGGTGGGCTACCGTGTCCGCAAAGGCGACTCCCTGGCCCGTATTGCCAGCCGTTTTTCCGTGAATGTGCAGGACATCGCAAGCTGGAACGACCTGAAGATGTCACGTTATCTGCAACCCGGACAAAGTCTGGTACTCTACGTTGATATCCGAAACAGTCCCTGACGCGCGAGACTCATGACAAGAACACGGAAAGCCTCAACCCTTACGTCACTCTTTTCCGTACTGGCGTTCGTCGCCATACCCGTTTTCTCCCCGGTTTCTGCCGCTGGAACGGCTGAACCGAAGCATGGCATCGCCATGCACGGCGAGCCGAAATACCCGGCCGGATTCAGCCACTTCGACTATGTGAATGCAAAAGCGCCTAAAGGCGGTACCCTGAAGATGGCCGTGGTTGCCAACGGGTTTGATTCCTTCAACCCCTTCGATATCCGGGGCGTGGCCGCTGCGGGCATCAGCACCTACCTTTACGACACCCTCCTGGAATCCTCCGATGATGAGCCGTTTTCAGCCTATGGCCTGATTGCGGAATCCCTGGAAACACCGGAAGACCGCAGTTACGTGGTGTTCAACCTCCGGGAACAGGCAAGATTTCAGGATGGCGAACCGATCACCGCCAAAGATGTGAAGTTTTCCTTTGAGACCCTTACCACCAAGGGCCACCCCTTTTTCAGAAACTATTACGCGGATGTCAGCAAGGTCACCATTGAAGGCTCCCACCGTGTCCGCTTTGATTTCAGCGGCACCAGTAACCGGGAACTGCCACTGATTCTGGGGCAGATGCCGATACTTCCGGCCCATTACTGGGAAGACCGGGAGTTTGGAGAGAACGGCCTTACTCCGCCGGTTGGCAGTGGCCCTTACCGCATCGGCAGCTTTGAGGCCGGGCGCTCGATCACCTATCAGAGGATGGATAACTACTGGGCCCGGGACCTGGGTGTACGCAAAGGCCGGTTCAACTTCGACCAGATTACCTACGACTACTATACCGACGACACCGTCGCCCTGGAGGGCTTCAAGGCCGGCAGCTTTGACTTCCGCCTCGAGTCCTCCGCCAAGAACTGGGCCACCGCCTATACCGGTGAAAAATTCGAAAACGGCACGATCGTAAAAGAGGCCATTGAGCATCATCGCCCGACCGGCATGCAGGGTTTTGCCTTCAATACCCGCAGAGACGTGTTTTCCGACCCTTTGGTCCGTGAAGCCCTTGCCTATGGATTCGACTTTGAGTGGACCAACAAAAACCTGTTCTTCGGCCAGTACTCCCGCACGGACAGCTATTTCGAAAACAGTGAACTGGCATCGACAGGCCTTCCACAGGGCCGGGAACTGGAAATACTGGAACCTTTCCGGGATCAGCTCGATGACGATGTCTTTACCGAAGAATACACACCACCAGAGACAGACGGTCAGTCTGGCTTGCGGCAGAACCTGAAAACCGCGCTGGAGCTTCTCAGGAAAGCGGGGTATGAAATCCGGGACGGCAAGATGGCACATGGCAAAACCGGAGAACCACTGGCTTTCGAGATCCTGTTGTTCCAGAAAAGCTTTGAACGGGTTGTCCTGCCCTTCAAGAACAATCTTGCCCGCCTTGGTATTGATGTAACTGTTCGCCTGGTGGACAGCAACCAGTACATTCAGCGTCTCCGTGAGTTCGATTACGACATGATCACCCAGGTCTTCGGTCAGTCTGACTCACCGGGTAACGAGCAGCGGGAGTACTGGCATTCCTCAACGGTAGACGCGAAGGGATCCAGGAATTACATGGGCGTGAGTGATCCCGTTGTCGACGAGCTGGTCAATATGGTCATTCAGGCACCAGACCGGGAAGAGCTGGTACATCGTGTAAGGGCCCTTGACCGGGTCCTGCTGAACGGCCATTACGTGATTCCTCACTGGCACCTGACCCGGGACCGGGTGGCCTACTGGAATTTCCTCCAGCGTCCCGCAGAGACCCCGAAAAACGGCGTTGATCTGAACAACTGGTGGGCGAAGCCCTGAGGAATCCGCCGATAAATGGGCATCTACATACTCAGGCGTCTGGCGCTGATCATCCCCACGCTGATCGGGATCATGCTGCTCAATTTTGTCATCGTGCAGGCCGCGCCGGGCGGCCCGATTGAGCAGCTCATTGCGGAAATGGAAGGCCACGGCGGCAGCGCCCTGGCCAGAGCGTCCGGCGGTGGCAGCGGCGGTGAGGTAGCGGACTCCTCCGGCGACAGCCGCAGCTCCCGTGGCATCCCCGATGAGCTTCTGAAAGAAATCGAAGTGATGTACGGCTTCGACAAGCCGGCCCACGAGCGCTTTTTCAAGATGCTTGGAGATTACGCCACTTTCAACTTCGGAGACTCCTTCTTTCGGGAAAGAAGTGTTATCGATCTGATCCTGGACAAAATACCCGTGTCCATATCCCTCGGCCTCTGGTCAACCCTGATTATCTATTTCATTTCCATTCCCCTGGGCATCCGCAAGGCCGTCAGCGACGGCTCCCGGTTCGATGTATGGACCAGCTCGGCCATCGTGGTCGGCTATGCCATTCCGGGTTTCCTGTTCGCCATCCTGCTGATTGTCCTGTTTGCCGGCGGCAGCTATTTCGACTGGTTCCCCCTGCGGGGCCTCACGTCCTCGAATTTCGAGGAGCTGGCCTGGTACCAGAAGGTCGGTGATTACTTCTGGCATCTGGCACTGCCGGTTACGGCTAACGTTATCGGTGGTTTCGCCACGCTGACTTTGCTCACCAAAAACTCCTTCCTTGATGAAATCGGAAAACAGTATGTGGTGACTGCCCGGGCCAAGGGGCTTGGTGAAAAAGAAGTGCTATACGGGCACGTGTTCCGTAACGCCATGCTGATCGTTATCGCCAGCCTGCCCGGTGTGCTTGTTGCCCTGTTCTTCACGGGCTCGCTACTTATCGAAGTCATTTTTTCCCTGGATGGTCTGGGGCTCCTGGGCTTCGAAGCCGCCCTGAACCGGGACTATCCGGTGATTTTCGGTACCCTGTACATATTCACACTGATGGGCCTGATACTGAAACTGATCAGCGACATCACCTACGTACTGGTGGACCCGCGAATCGACTTTGAAAGCCGGGAGGGTGCGTGAGCTTCCGGTCTCTGACACCTGTTCAGCAAAGACGACTGAGAAACTTCCGGAACAACCGACGGGGGTTCTGGTCTCTCTGGCTTTTCCTCGCTCTCTTCGGCCTTTCCCTGGTGGCTGAGCTGATCGCCAACGACTCCCCTCTCATTGTTTCCTACAAGGGAGAGTTCTATTTTCCGGTTGTTGAATCGGTGCCGGAGGAAACGTATGGCGGCTTCCTGCCTACCGAGGCCAATTACCGGGACCCTTTTATTGCCGGCGAGATCAAGGCCAATGGCTGGATGCTCTGGCCACCCATCCGGTTCAGTTACAACACGATCAATTACGATCTTGAGGTCCCCTCACCGGCGCCGCCCAGCGCGGAGAACTGGCTGGGAACCGATGACCAGGGGCGGGATGTCGCTGCCAGGGTAATCTATGGCTTCCGGATTTCTGTGCTCTTTGGTCTGACACTGACCATCGCCAGTTGCATTGTCGGAGTCATTGTCGGCGCCGTTCAGGGCTTTTACGGTGGCAAAATCGACCTGCTGGGTCAGCGCTTTATTGAGATCTGGTCCGGCCTGCCAGTGCTGTATCTGTTAATCATTCTTTCCAGTATTGTTCAGCCAAATTTCTGGTGGCTGCTTGGGATCATGCTGCTTTTCAGCTGGATGGGGCTGGTGGATGTGGTACGTGCAGAGTTCCTGCGGGCCCGTAATTTCGAATATGTGAAGGCTGCCCGGGCCCTGGGGCTGGACAACGGCAAGATCATGTTCCGGCATATCCTGCCCAATGCCATGGTGGCCACCCTCACCTTTTTACCGTTTATCCTGACCGGGGCGATTACCGGTCTGACCTCCCTGGATTTTCTGGGCTTTGGCCTGCCCTCGGGCTCGCCATCCCTCGGCGAACTGATCGCCCAGGGCAAAGCCAATCTCCATGCACCCTGGCTCGGGATTTCCGCGTTCGTGTCCCTGTCACTGATGCTCACCCTGCTGGTGTTTGTCGGCGAAGCCGTTCGTGATGCCTTTGATCCGAGAAAGAGCTGATATGAACCACCTGCTTCAGATTTCCGATCTTTCTATCCGGTTCGATCAGGGCCCGACAGCGGTCGATTCACTGTCACTGGCCATTCATGAAGGCGAAACGCTGGCGCTGGTGGGTGAAAGTGGCTCCGGGAAATCCATCTCGGCGCTCTCGATACTGCGGCTGCTGGATGAGCGGCACGCCAGTTATCCAGGCGGCAAAATCCTGTACCGGGGTGAGAACCTGCTTACTGCTAACGTGAAACGGATTCGCCAGATCCGCGGGCGGGAGATCGGAATGATCTTTCAGGAGCCGATGACTTCCCTGAATCCGCTGCATACGGTGGAAAAGCAGATTGGAGAGGCACTCGAACTCCATAAAGGCATGCGAGGGCCCCGGGCCAGAGAGCGCTCTCTGGAGCTGCTGGAGCTCGTCGGTATCCAGAACCCGGAAAGCAAACTGGGCGCCTACCCGCATCAGTTGTCCGGCGGCCAGAAACAACGGGTGATGATTGCCATGGCCCTGGCCAACGAGCCGGATCTTCTGATTGCGGACGAACCGACGACGGCGCTGGACGTAACCGTGCAAAAACAGGTGCTGGAGCTGCTCCGGGATCTACAGAAAAAGCTGGGCATGGCGATTCTGTTGATTACCCACGATCTGTCCATCGTGCACCGCTACGCGGATCGGGTTGCGGTGATGGAACACGGCAAACTGGTGGAGGAAGCAGATACAATAGACCTGTTTTCGTCCCCCCGGCATGCCTACACCAAAAAGCTTCTGGATGCGGAACCACCAGAAGCGCCGTTGGCATTGGGGCAGAATGCCGAGGCACTGCTTACTGTTGACCAGCTGGACGTTCGCTTTGCTATCCGGAAAACCCTGTTTGGCAAGGTAAAAGAGTCGTTTCATGCCGTACAGAGCGCCGGATTTGAACTGAACCGCGGTGAAACCCTCGGCATTGTCGGTGAAAGCGGCAGTGGCAAAACGACCATTGGTCACGCCCTGCTCAAGCTCACCGCCAGCACCGGCAGCATCCGCCTGGCGGGAGAAGAACTGGCGTTTCTCAACCAGAAAGAGTTCCGCCCCTGGCGCCGCCGGGTTCAGATCGTGTTCCAGGATCCGTTTGGAAGCCTCAGCCCGAGGATGTCGATTGCCGAAATTGTCCGTGAGGGCCTGGAAATTCATGATCGGGAAAACGCCAGTGAACATGACCGGAAAGTGATCCGGGCGCTCACCGATGTTGGCCTGGATCCGGAGGCGCGGCACCGCTACCCCCATGAATTCTCCGGGGGCCAACGCCAGCGGATTGCCATTGCCCGGGCGCTGGTGCTGCAACCGGATCTGATTATTCTCGACGAACCTACCTCGGCCCTGGACCGCACCGTCCAGAAGCAGGTAATTGAGCTGTTGCGGGATATCCAGGCCCGTTATGGTCTAAGCTATATCTTTATCAGCCACGATCTGGCCGTTGTGCGTGCCCTCAGCCATAAACTGCTGGTGCTGCAGCATGGCCGGATTGTTGAATACGGAAACGCGGCCGACATCTTCCGCTCACCCCGCGCGGACTATACTCGCGAGCTGCTGAATGCCGCGTTCTTTTACCAGAACACAACTACGACTATTTGAGCGTTACCCTGGCCAGACCACATCAGGGATAATGCACCAAAATCAGGAACACAGGGAGAACGACCCATGGGAATCCTCAGTGGCAAGAAAGCACTGATCGTTGGCGTAGCCAGCAAACTGTCCATCGCTTACGGCATTGCCGAGGCCTTCGCCCGGGAAGGCGCCGAACTGGCGTTTACCTACCAGAATGAAAAGCTGCAGCCACGGGTTGAAAAATTCGCGGAGCAATGGGGCAGCAAGCTGACCTTCCCCTGCGATGTCGCCAGCGACGACGAAATCGAAAATGTCTTCAGGGAGCTCGGCAAACACTGGGACAACATCGACATCATCGTGCACGCGGTTGGCTATGCCCCGGGCCACGAGCTTGATGGCAACTATGTTGACGTGACCACCCGCGAAGGCTTCCGAATCGCCCACGACATCAGCTCCTACAGTTTTGTCGCCCTGGCCAAGGGCGCCCGCGGCATGATGCATGAAGGCAGCTCCCTGATCACCCTGAGCTACCTGGGGGCTGAAAAGGTTCTGCAGAATTACAACGTCATGGGCCTTGCCAAGGCATCCCTTGAAGCAAACGTTCGCTACATGGCTGCCAGCCTCGGCCGGGATGGCATCCGCGTGAACGGCATTTCCGCGGGCCCGATCAAGACTCTGGCCGCTTCCGGCATCAAGAGCTTCCGGAAAATGCTGGCTGAAAATGCCAGGCGCGCACCGCTTCGTCGCAATGTAACCATTGATGAAGTGGGTAACGCCGCCGCGTTTCTGGGATCGGACATGGCCAGTGGCGTTACCGGCGAGATCATGTACGTCGACGCCGGTTTCAACATCACCGGTATGGGCGAACTGGAAGAATAGGTTTTCCCTCCCCGCTGAATCAGCGAAAGGGCCGGCTTGATGCCGGCTTTTTTCGTCTGACGGATTGTAACCTTGACTGGCTGCACTCTCCCTCAGCCCCGCCGTCAGCCCTCGGACATGGCCCTGGCCACCGCCTCCACCCACTCAATGTATGCGGTTTCGTCGGACTCGATAATCCGCACCCCCACCAAAAAGGCAGACTCGTGGGGCCGGCACCAGACCACTTCCACCATCAACCGGAAGGGCTGGTCGTGATTGCCCAGAAACACCATCGCCGGTAGCAGTGCATCCAGTGAGACCGGCTCGGCAGAAAACAGGCAAAGCCCGCCGGCTGAAATATCGCGAATACCACATACCAGTTCCTTGCCAGCAGGCCCG
This sequence comes from Marinobacter sp. Arc7-DN-1, assembly GCF_003441595.1. Classification (NCBI taxonomy): domain Bacteria; kingdom Pseudomonadati; phylum Pseudomonadota; class Gammaproteobacteria; order Pseudomonadales; family Marinobacteraceae; genus Marinobacter; species Marinobacter sp. Arc7-DN-1. The sequence goes on from NZ_CP031848.1 coordinate 537,489, forward strand.
GCATCTTCCAACGATCCCGGAGGACCGGATTCGAGCGCCAGAATAGCCCGGGCCCGGGCAGTCAGCCGGTAATCCGCCCGGTTATCCTGATCAATACGGGGTTCGTGCTGCGTTCCGAAGCTGTAATCGTTATCTGTCATTGTTGTTATTCCTGCATCAGCGATCAATTTCGGCCTACCCGGATACGGCCAACTACCCTGCTGAGGGTGTCATCGAATTCTGCGGAAGTTCCGAGAACCCGGATCCGCCCCTCAACAATACCCCCTACCAGCTCGTCTTCAATAAACTCGCGCCGGTTGAGTCCCAGCCGGTCTACAAACACCAGTTTTCTGGAGGCGTTGATTCGTACTGCCAGTTTCAGCCTTGCCGGCTCTTCCGAAGCGTCGTCTGGCTGCACGACAATCCAGCCACCCAGTTTGATGCCGTCGACCTGCTTCTCGGCCAGAAGCGTTTTCTCCATTCGGATTCGTTCCTGCCCGGCCTTCTCGTCAGCTATACGCTGCTCTTCCACTGCCTGCCGTTGGCGTTCAAGTTCCGCTTCCCTTGCCGCCTCCAGCTCCCTGCGGCGTTCCTGGGCAGCCTCTTTCTCGCGCCGGAGTTCTTCCGCCCGCACTCTGGCAGCCTCGGCGGCCTGTTCCCGTAGCCGGCGTTGCTTGTTACACACGCGGGCCAACAGCTCCACGGTCTCCGCAAGCACCTTGCCAAAAGTCGTGAGTGTCGGCAGTGTCCGGAGTTGCTGCTTACCCAAAGCCTGCTGGAAGTCACCCCAGGGCTGAAGCCCCAATTTTACGCCGGCACCGTTTGTCCAGAGAATTTCTGCCGATTCGCCCAGAAACGCATAGAAAAAGCGGCGTTGCTCGCCCAAACCTTCACCTTCGACAAACCACTGGCCCTCAAAGGATTCGAATGCTTCTTTCGGCGGCGTTTCGAACCCCAGCCAGGCCGGATCCCATTGAAAGCTGCCGGCCGCCGGAAGGGCATCAACCAGGTCCGGCACCTCACCCCGAAGCCGGGACACCATAACGGCCTCAATGCCGGACAGCGCATCTGCCGGTAAGGGCCTGTTGTGCACCCTGCCCCAGACGTCGAAAATCCGGTCTCCGATTTGCTCCCCCACATGATAGAGCCGGTTCCGGTCTTTATCCGAGAGCGAAGGGTCGCCAATCCAGACCAGCCATTCAAGGAGCTTGCTGGCGTGCCGGAAGGTTTCACCCTCCAGGCCGGAATCCCATACCGACTGTTTCAGCAGGCCCTGCCAGTAATCCAGGATAAACCGGACGATGGACACAGGCACCCGGCGCCCCTGTAATGCGCGCCCGATCAGCGCCCTTGAAACCTGGTCTGCCTTGCGTTGTCTGGCCGCCCCGTGCTCCGTCTCCAGCAGCCGCTGCCTGAGTTTTCCGGCCTGGGCATTTCGTTTGGCCGCATCTTCCTGCCACTGTTGGCAAAAGGCTTCCAGGGATTCCACGCTGCCGGATTCGAAACTTGCCGACACGGCAATTACAAGGGCATCAAGCTGATCAAGCAGAACCTTGCCGGAACGACCTCCGGAATCGTTCCAGCCACGCCACTCCTGCAAACTGTCCAGCCACGCCAGCAGGGTTTCGCTGAATGTTTTTTTACCATCAAGGTTCATTCGCCAGGCGAAGTAAAACCTGAGCCGTGCAATCCTGCGGGCGAGGCCCGGGTGCAAGCCGCTGGTTTTGAGGAAAACATCCATGATGCGATCGGCAACATAGGCAGCGTTGATCTGGCGGGCCGACCACTCCAAGTGTACGGAGCGGATAACCTGGGTAACGCGTTCATCCCGTTGTTCAGACCAGCAGGAGAGCAGCAATGGGCGCCAGTCGCTTATGGCATCCGGTGCAAGCTTTCCGGCAGGGTACGGAAGATCAGGAACCCGGATACCGGCCAGGACGTCGTCTATTTTGCCCGAAACCGCCCGTCGGGAAGGCACATCCTGCGGTCTCTGCCTGTATCGTGACATCCGTTCCCCGTACTTAAGAAGCGTTGAAAAGACCCTGTAAATGACGCAGTATAACCAACTCGCCGGGGTTTACCGCAACATTGCACCGGTGTTATTCGCGTCAATCTGTAACTCTGCCGGCACCGTCGATCGCACATCAGGGTTGCAAGGATCAGAATCGGGGAAACAGAACAACATGTCGGGCAACAAGCTAGAGAATCTGAATGTGGCGAGCCAGGAAACACTGATCACTCCTGAAGCGCTGAAAAAGGAGATGCCACTCTCCGAGAAGGCCGCTGAGACCGTATCCAAGGGTCGCCAGGCTATCTACGACATTATGGACGGCAAAGACCACCGGCTGTTCGTGGTCGTTGGCCCCTGCTCCATTCACGACGTTGAAGCCGCCCGGGATTATGCCACGCGACTGAAGAAACTGGCCGACGAAGTCAGTGACACCCTGCTGATCGTAATGCGCGTCTATTTTGAAAAGCCCCGTACTACCGTTGGCTGGAAAGGCCTGATCAACGATCCGCACCTGAACGACACTTTTGATATTGAGCAGGGGCTGCATATCGGCCGCCGTTTGCTGCTGGACATCAATGAGCTTGGACTGCCGGCGGCCACCGAGGCACTCGATCCGATCTCCCCCCAGTATCTCCAGGACACCATCGCCTGGTCCGCCATCGGCGCACGTACTACGGAATCCCAGACGCACCGGGAAATGAGCAGTGGCCTGTCCATGGCGATCGGCTTCAAGAACGGCACCGATGGCAGCCTCGATGTGGCGGTCAACGCCATGAAGTCTGTCTCACACCCCCACAGTTTCCTGGGCATTGACCAGCAAGGCCAGGTGGCCATCATCCGAACCAGGGGTAATAACTATGGCCACGTTGTTCTGCGTGGCGGTGGCGGCAAGCCCAACTACGATTCCGTCAGTGTGGCCCTGTGCGAGCAGGCACTGGACAAGGCCGGCCTGCGCAAGTCCGTGATGATCGATTGCAGTCACGCCAATTCCAGCAAGGACCCGGCTATCCAGCCGCTGGTTATGCAGGATGTGACCCACCAGATTCTTGAGGGTAACTCCTCAATCCAGAGCCTGATGGTTGAGAGCAACATCAACTGGGGCAACCAGCCTCTTCCCGGCAATCTGGCCGACCTGAAATACGGCGTCTCCGTGACCGACGCCTGTATTGACTGGCCAACCACGGAGAAAGCTGTCCGGGATATGCGCGAGAAGCTGAAGGATGTGCTGCCGAAACGCAAGATCGGCTAGGCGCCATCAGTATCAGAACGGGGAGCCTCAGCTCCCCGTCACACCACCTACCCAGTCCAGCCGGTCCCTTAACGTCACAACCTGGCCGATAATCACCAGGGTCGGCGCCTGAACCGCGTCCGCCTCCACCCTGTCTACAATGTTGCAGAGATTGCCCGTCACCACACGCTGCTCTTTCGTGGTTCCCCTTGATACCAGCGCCACAGGCATGTCTTCAGACATACCATGGTCGATCAGCTGCCGGCAGATGATGGGCAGACCCACCAGACCCATGTAGAACACCAGAGTCTGGTTGTTCTGGACAAAGTCCTTCCAGGGCAGGTCGCAGGTATCGTTCTTGAGGTGGCCGGTAACGAACCGGACCGACTGGGCATGATCCCGATGGGTCAGTGGTATGCCGGCATAGGCGGCGCAGCCGGAGGCCGCGGTAATACCCGGCACTACCTGGAAGCGCACCCCCGCCTCCGCCAGGGTTTCGATCTCTTCCCCACCCCGGCCGAAAATGAACGGATCACCGCCCTTCAGGCGAACCACTTTGCGGCCCTGCCTGGCCAGATCCACCAGACGCTGGTTAATCTGATCCTGGGGCAAGGTGTGGTTGGCCCGTTGCTTCCCGACGTGGATCATCTCTGCCGATTCGGGAATCAAAGCCAGTATTTCCGGTGAGACCAGGCGGTCGTAGAGTACCACCTCCGCCGAGGTGATCAGCCGCCAGGCCTTGAGAGTCAGCAGCTCAGGGTCACCAGGGCCGGCCCCGACAAGGGCCACCTCACCTGCGGATGTGTTCGGATTCGAGGTAACCGGATTAACCCTGTACCGGACCGGTGCAGGGCGTGCACCAACGCCCGTTCCTGGTGCGCTTTCTGGTTGATCACTCATTGGATTTGGTCAATGCCTCCCATGTACGGCTTCAGAACTTCCGGAACCAGAATGCTGCCATCGGCCTGCTGATAGTTCTCCATAACCGCAATAAGGGCACGGCCAACAGCAAGGCCGGAACCGTTCAGGGTATGAACAGGTTCAGGCTTCCCGGTTTCCGGGTTTCGCCAACGTGCATGCATGCGCCGTGCCTGAAAATCGCGGGTGTTGGAACAGGAGGAGATCTCACGGAACTTGTCCTGCCCCGGCAGCCAGACTTCCAGATCATAGGTCTTGGCGGCGGAAAAGCCCATATCGCCGCCACACAGCGCGACGACGCGATAAGGCAGCTCCAGCAACTGAAGCACCTTTTCGGCATGGCCGGTCAGCGTTTCCAGGGCGGCTTCGGAGTCTTCGGGGCGCACCACCTGGACGAGCTCTACCTTATCGAACTGGTGCTGGCGGATCATGCCGCGGGTGTCACGGCCGTAGGAACCGGCTTCGCTGCGGAAGCACGGGGTATGGCAGACCATCTTCAGGGGCAGCTCTTTGGCGTCCAGAATGCTGTCAGACACCAGGTTTGTGGCCGGCACTTCGGCGGTCGGGATCAGGTAAAGTGGATTTTCCCCTTCTGTCTTGAAAAGGTCTTCCTCGAATTTCGGCAGCTGGCCGGTTCCATACAGCGTATCGGCATTCACCAGATAGGGAACGTAGGTCTCCAGATAACCGTGCTCACGGGTGTGCAGATCCAGCATGAACTGGGCCAGAGCACGATGAAGACGGGCCACAGGGCCACGCATCACTGCAAACCGGGAATGGGCAAGACGGGTCGCGGTCTCGAAGTCGAGGCCGTTCAGGCTCTCACCCAGGGCGACGTGGTCTTTGGGCTCGAAATCGAAGTGCTTCGGAGTGCCCCAGGTACGGACCTCAAGGTTATCCTCTTCGCTCTCGCCGGCGGGAACGTCTTCATCCGGAAGATTGGGAATGCCGGCCAGGAAAGCGTTCAGCTCTTCCTGAAGTGCGCGCAGCTCATCTTCCGCCCCGGATTTCTTCGTCTTCAGGTTTTCCACTTCGTCCAGCAACGGCTGGATGTCCTCACCGGCGGCCTTGGCCTTGCCGATCGATCTGGACCGTTTGTTCTGCTCGCTCTGCAGAGTTTCCGTGCGTACCTGCAGGGCACGACGGCGCTCCTCAAGCTGCTCGAAGGTGGCGGTATCGAATTCGAAATTCTTGATGGCCAGCCGACGGGCGATCTCTTCTGTCTGGGTACGGACACGTTTGGGATCGAGCATGATTATCCTGAGTCTTCCGGTTAGCGATGTAATGATTGACTGGCCATTATACCTGCACTGGCGCTGGTGGCTACCGCAGTGAAAGGCTCAGCGGTAGCGTTTACGGGGACTTTCAGTGTTGCGGGAATCAAGCCGCTGGCGTTTCTCGGCCAGCTTGATTTCCAGGCCGCGATTGACAGGCTGATAATACCGGCGCTGATGGATGGCTTCTGGAAGGTAGGACTCCCCGGCTGCAAACCCCTCGGGTTCGTCGTGGGCATACCGGTAGGAATCACCGTGGCCCATGCTTTTCAGAAGCTTGGTGGGTGCGTTCCGAAGGTGAACCGGCACCTCGTAGTCCGGGTCCTGTCTTATGTCTGCCATGCACTGGTTAAAGGCCTTGTAGACGGCATTACTCTTGGGCGCCAGCGCCAGATAGGTAACGGCCTGGGCAAGAGCCAGTTCACCCTCCGGTGAGCCGAGCCTCTCCAGCGCATCCCAGGCTTCCATGCTCAATTGCAAGGCGCGGGGGTCGGCATTGCCGATGTCTTCACTGGCAATACGAACCAGTCGCCGGGCCACATACAGCGGATCACAGCCACCATCCAGCATCCGGCACAGCCAGTACAGTGAGCCATCCGGGTCGGAACCGCGAACCGACTTATGCAGGGCGGAAATCTGATCGTAGAACACATCACCGCCTTTATCGAACCGGCGCAGGCTGGTCTGCATGACCTGCTCAAGCTGATCCGCCGTTATCCGGTCGTTTCCTGCCTCGTCCGGCTCGGCAAGATCGGCAGCCACTTCCAGAATATTCAGCGCACGACGCGCATCTCCGCCGGAGGCTGAAGCCATCAGGGTTAACACGTCGTCTTCGACCATCAGGCGGCCGCCAAACCCCTCCCCGACTACCAGCGCACGTCGCAACAGCCGGAGAATGTCCTCTTCCCCGAGATTCCTGAGTACGTAGACACGTGTGCGCGACAGCAGTGCGCTGTTCAGCTCAAAGGACGGGTTTTCGGTGGTGGCACCCACAAAAATGAAAGTGCCGTCTTCGATGTGCGGCAGGAAGGCATCCTGCTGGCTCTTGTTGAACCGGTGGACCTCGTCCACGAACAACAGAGTGTCCCGCCCCTGGGACTGCTTTCGGTTGCGGGCCCGCTCGACGACAGCGCGAATCTCTTTCACGCCGCTCAGAACGGCTGAAACCGTCTCGAAACTCAGGTCACCGACATTGGCCAGCAATTGGGCAAAGGTGGTTTTACCAACACCGGGAGGCCCCCAGAGGATCATCGAGTGGAGTTGCCCCTGCTCCACCGCACGCCTGAGAGGCTTGCCCTGGCCGACCAGGTGGGCCTGCCCGACATAGTCGTCGAGGGTTGCCGGCCGCATTCTCGCAGCAAGAGGCCGGAAGCCCCCGGCTTCCGTGAACAGGCTGTCCTGCATCAGGCCCCGTCCCGGATAATATCAACGCCCTCCGGGTATTCGAGGGTAAAGGCGCTGGCTTCAACCGGCTCGTTCAGCCTGATCCGGTCAAAGCTCAGAATGCTGATCTGGGACAGGGAGTCCTGCATTCGCATTTCCTGCAACTCCCCCTTGAAAAAGGTCAGCCTCAGGGATATGAACAGGGAATCCGGGCTTCGTGGCTCCAGGGTAAACTCACGGGTATGGTCACCAATCCGGCGGCCGGACACCCGGTAGGTTTCTTCCAGGTTATCCACTTCACCGCTGAGCAGCAGCGCCGGCGTGGATTGCACCCGGTCGTCCAGATTATAAATCGTCACCTGCTCCAGGTCCGGATCGTAGACTTCAACGGTGTCACCGTTGCTCACGATAAATTGGGAAAGTGGCGCACTGGTTTCCCAGTAGAACAGGCCCGGACGCTTGGCTTTCAGGGAACCGCGGGTTTCCTGCACCTTGTTGCCGTTTCCGTTGACCACGATCTGGATAAAATCCGCCTGGTAGGATTCGTAGCTTTCCAGCAGGGAGGCCAGTTCACCGGCCCCGGCGCTGGAATTGGTTTCGCCAGCCACGGCAACACTGGTGAAGACGCCAATAAACGCCAGCGTTAGCAGGCGGTTCAGGAATGACTGTCGCATTACAACTTACTCCTAATCTCTTGGTGGAGGCGGAGCCAGAACTTCGCGGGCGCCATTGTGGCCCGCGGCGCTCACCACGCCCGATGCTTCCATGGCATCAACCAGGTTTGCAGCCCGGTTGTACCCGATCTTGAACTTCCGCTGCACGGACGAAATCGAGACACGGCGACCTTCGGTGACGAAGGCAACTGCCTCGTCAAACAGGGCGTCTCCCTCGCTGTCGCCGCCTTCGGACAGGTTCGGCACGCCCGGCAGGCTCTCACCCTCGGCACCGCTCAGCACATCGTCCACGTACACTGGTTCGCCCCGGGCCTTCCAGGCACTGACCACACGATGAACCTCGTCATCATCCACAAACGCCCCGTGCACCCTGACCGGCAACCCAGAGCCCGGAGGCAGGTAAAGCATGTCACCGTGGCCCAGCAGCTGTTCAGCGCCGCCCTGATCCAGCACGGTCCGGGAATCGATCTTGGACGAGACCTGGAAGGACATCCGGGTTGGAATATTGGCCTTGATCAGACCTGTGATCACGTCAACGGACGGGCGCTGTGTCGCCAGAATAAGGTGAATACCGGCCGCCCTTGCCTTTTGCGCAATCCGGGCAATCAGCTCCTCAACCTTTTTGCCAACGATCATCATCATGTCGGCAAATTCGTCGATCACCACCACAATGAACGGCAGCGTTTCGAGTTCCGGCCGTTCCTGCTCATCATTGGCAAGGTATTCGTCCGGCTTCCAGAACGGATCCAGCAGCGGCTCACCCGCCGCCACCGCATCCTTTACCTTGCGGTTGTAACCGGCGAGGTTACGAACCCCGAGGCTGGCCATCAGCCTGTACCGCCGCTCCATTTCGGCAACGCACCAGCGCAGGGCATTGGCCGCTTCCTTCATGTCGGTGACCACCGGCGCCAGCAAGTGGGGAATGCCATCGTAGATGCTCAGCTCGAGCATCTTCGGGTCAACCATGATAAAGCGGACATCTTCGGGGCCGGCCTTGAGCAGCATACTCAGCAGCATGGCGTTAACGCCAACGGATTTACCGGAACCGGTGGTGCCGGCTACCAGCAGGTGCGGCATCTTTGCCAGGTTGGCCACCATGGGATTGCCGCCGATGTCGTTACCCAGCGCCAGGGTCAGCGGTGAGCTGGACTCCTGGAATACCCGCGCGCCCAACACTTCACTGAGACGGACCATTTCCCGCTCTTCATTGGGAATCTCGATACCAACCACGGATTTGCCGGGAATAACCTCAACAACCCGAACGCTCAGTACCGCCAGTGACCGGGCCAGATCCTTGGCAAGATTAGAGATTTTGCTGACCTTCACCCCGGCCGCAGGCTTGATTTCAAATCGGGTGATAACGGGGCCGGGATTAACCTCGACCACTTCCACGGAAACCCCGAAGTCAGCCAGCTTCTCTTCCAGCAATCGGGACATATGCTCGAGGGATTCTTCCGAATAGCCCTTCTCCTGATGCTCCTCGGGGGGATCAAGCAGGGAAATGGGCGGGATCGGGCTTTCAATATCTTCCAGCAACGATGGCTGTTTGTTGCTCTTGTCGTTTGACCGGGACGGCTGTTCGTCCTTCTTGAACGGTGAAATCTTCAGAGAACGGCCTGCCGGCTGAGGGGCCGCTGCGTTTTGCGATTTTTCAGGCTTGATGGCACTGGCAGGCGCCTCGTCCCGCGAGCTGAAGCTCTCGAGCCGCGCCGGCTCCGGATCAACAGTCGCAGACAATCCGTCCAGACCCGGTTCAACACGATCCCCGGAGGGCTTCGTAGCTGCCTTGGGCTTTTTCGGTTTTTTCGGACCGAAGCCAGGGATGTGCTGCCACCATCGCCGGCCCGTCGCCTTGTCTCTAGTTCCGGGTTTTTCGGTCGGGGGTATTCGATCCTTGATAACCGGCGGTTCCGCCTTCGGTGCAGGCCCTGGTGCAGGCCCTTCCCGGGAATCCGGTCTGGCCGTGGCCGGTTTGCGGCCACCGCTGAACAAACCCTTGATCGCCAACCCGGTTTTCAGGGTCAGGCTACCCACCTGATCCATCAGCCAGAACCAGGACAATCCCGTAGTAACGGTCAGGGCAAACAGAAAAATAGCAATCAGAAGCAGAGTGGTTGCCGGCAGGTTGAAGAAGCGCACCATGGCATCCGCCACCGTCGTTCCAAGCACTCCACCGGACGATACGCCAAGGCCGAACACCGAGTACAGCGACAAAAGGCTGGTTGCCGAGAGCAGAATCAGCAAAAACCCGCCAAAGCGCATCAGAAACAGCGGCCAGTGCAGATCCAGGGAATCATTGCGGCGACGGATGAGCATCAGGGCGTAGCCTGCAATCATCAGGGGGAACAGGTAAGCCACATGGCCAAAGAAATCCATGAACAGACTGGCCAGCCAGGCGCCGGTGCGACCGGCGTAGTTCTGGACGCTGGTGTCGTGGCCGATACTGGCCCAGCCCGGGTCTGAAGGGCTGAAGGTCACCAGTGCCATGGACAGGTAGATGCAGAGAGAAATTAACGCAATCACAGCGCCTTCACGGGCGCCCTGTGCAACCAGTCGGCGAAAGCGCAGCTGCTTCTCTGTCAGTTCCTGTGGTGCTCTTTTCGCTTTTGCGGATTCGGCCATGAATGCTCAGACGTTGTCGGTGCTTGCGTTCCGAAGCGCCTGAAAGCCCCTTGCAAGGTCGGTTTTCAGGTCTTCAACTGCTTCAATCCCAACGGAAATACGAATCAGGTTTTCCGTGATCCCGGCACGTTCCTTGTCCTCCGGCGACAATCGCCCGTGAGTCGTGGTAGCCGGGTGGGTAATGGTGGTTTTGACATCACCCAGGTTCGCGGTGATGGAAATCATCCGGGTAGCGTCAATGAATCCCCACGCCTCTTCACGGGCGCCTTTGAGCCGGAACGACAACACCCCCCCGAAACCCTTCTGCTGTTTTTTCGCCAGGTCGTGCTGGGGGTGGCTCTCAAGCCCGGCATAGAACACACATTCCACCGCCGGTTGCTGTTCCAGCCACAAGGCCAACTCTAACGCATTGTCACAATGGGCGCGCATACGAATTGGTAAGGTTTCCAGGCCCTTCTGGAAAACCCAGGCATTGAAAGGGCTCATGGTCGGGCCCGCGGACCGCAGGAAGCCGTAGACCTCTTCCATCATCTTTTCAGAGCCCACCACCACGCCGCCGACGCACCGGCCCTGGCCGTCCAGATATTTGGTGGCGGAATGGATCACGATATCCGCCCCCTGCTCCAATGGCCTCTGGAGGACCGGAGTGCAGAAACAGTTATCCACCACGAACAGTGCATCGCTGTCGCGGGCCAGCTGAGCCAGCCCGGCCATATCCGCTACTTCGCACAACGGATTGGACGGAGTCTCAATGAACAGCATGCGGGTTTCCGGGCGCACCGATGCGCTCCATTCTTCCATGTCCGTCAGGCTGACAAACGAGGTTTCCACCCCAAACCTTGCCATGTACTTCTGGAACAGCACATTGGTGGTTCCGAATACGCCCCGCGAGCAGACAACATGATCGCCACTTTGCAGCAGCGCCATGCAGGTGCTCAGGATTGCGGCCATGCCGGAGGCGGTTGCCACCGCCCGCTCGCCACCTTCCATGGCCGCAATCCGGGCTTCGAAGGCCTGAACCGTCGGATTGGTGAAGCGGGAGTAGATGTTGCCCGGCTCATCTCCGCCAAAACGGGCAGCCGCCTGGGCGGCGCTGCCGTAGACAAAGCTGGACGTGGGAAATATGGCGTCGCTGTGCTCAAGCTGGCCGGTGCGGATCTGCCCCGCCCTCACCGCCAGGGTATCAACGGACATACCCTCAAGATCCGATTCCGGAATCCAGACAGCTTCTTCGCGGCGTAAGGTCATCAACGTCTCCTGCCTGATACGGCGGCTTCAGTCTTCGTCGTTGTACAAATCAATAATACCGTTATCACTGGATGTGGCTCCGGTACTCTCGAAACGTTTGTCGTCGTTGCGCAGTTCTTCGAGCCGGTTAAGGTAGGCCGCATCGACATCTCCGGTCACATACTTACCGGTGAAGACCGAGCACTCCCAGCCCTCAATATCGTCATTCACGTCACTGACGCAGGTTACCAGATCATCCAGGTCCTGATAGAGCAGCCAGTCCGCGCCAATCAGCTCCCGGATCTCTTCAACGGTGCAGTCGTGAGCAATCAGCTCGCTGGCAGAGGGCATGTCGATCCCGTACACGTTCGGGTAGCGAACGGGGGGCGCTGCCGACGCAAAATAGACTTTGCGGGCACCCGCATCCCGCGCCATCTGGACAATCTCCTTACAGGTGGTGCCGCGCACGATCGAGTCGTCCACCAGCATCACATTCTTGCCCCGGAACTCAAGATCGATCGGGTTCAGCTTCTGGCGAACGGACTTCTTCCGCATTTTCTGGCCAGGCATGATGAACGTCCGGCCGATGTAGCGGTTCTTGATAAAGCCTTCCCGGAATTTGACCCCAAGGCGATGGGCCATCTGCATGGCGGAGGTCCGGCTGGTGTCCGGAATCGGTATCACCACATCGATATCATGGTCCGGGCACTCTCGCAGAACTTTCTCGGCCAGGGTCTCCCCCATCCGCAGGCGCGCCTTGTAGACCGACACCTTGTCAAGGATGGAGTCCGGGCGGGCGAAATACACATGCTCGAAAATACACGGGAAAAGATGCGGATCTTCGGCGCACTGACGGGTGTAGAGGGTGCCGTCGGTTTCGATATAGACGGCCTCGCCCGGCGCAATATCACGAACCAGGGTATAACCCGCGGCACTCAGAGCCACGCTTTCCGAGGCGATCATGTATTCCTTCCGGCCATCCTCAGCGGTTCGCTCGCCGTAGCAGGCCGGCCGGATTCCGTTCGGGTCCCGGAAGCCGACAATGCCGTAACCGGTAATCATCGCAATCACGGCATAGGCACCCCGGCAGCGTTTGTGCACGGCGCTTACCGCTGAAAAAATTTCGTCCTTGGTGGGATCGAGCTTACCCAGCTTCTGCAGTTCATGGGCGAACACGTTCAACAGCACTTCCGAATCCGAATTGGTGTTGATGTGGCGAAGATCGGTCCGGAACAGGTCCTTGCTGAGATCATCGGCATTGGTCAGGTTGCCGTTATGGGCCAGGGTAATGCCGTAGGGGCTGTTTACATAGAACGGCTGGGCTTCGGCGGAACTGGAACTGCCGGCTGTCGGGTAACGCACATGCCCGATACCCACGTTACCGACCAGGCGGCGCATATGCCGGGTGTGAAACACGTCCCGCACCAGCCCGTTATCCTTGCGAAGGTAAAAACGATCATCCTGAAAAGTAACAATGCCCGCCGCGTCCTGGCCCCGGTGCTGAAGTACAGTCAGCGCATCATAGAGCGACTGATTGACGTTGGAAGTACTGACGATGCCGACAATGCCACACATGGATAAGGTGTTCTCCGAGTGTTAAAACTGAATGTTAGCGGGACGCAGACGCGGGTTCCACGCCTTCCTGCAGTGTACCGGGTTCCGGTTCTCGCGCACCCTCGGGCGCAGGCCCCAGAAAACGCGCAAATTCATCGCCCAGGGTCCGCCGGGACCAGTCTTCAACCACCGCAAGGCGATCGATGATAATGGACGTTCGCCACCAGGTATCCTGTGCCAGTGGGGTATATCGGGTGAAGGCGATGGCGACAATCACGACCACAACACCTCGCAAGAGCCCGAACCCCATGCCAAGTACCCGATCCGTGGCTGAAAGCCCTGTGACCCTGATCAGGTGACCAATCATGTTGTTAATGATGGCTCCGACAATGAGCGTTCCAAAGAAGAGTATGGCGAAGGCGGCAATGAGCCTGACCAGGGGCGTTTCTACCGTGCTTTCCAGCAGGCTTTGCATTTGTGGATGGAAGGTTCTGGCAAGGATGAACGCGCCAACCCAGGTCACCAGAGACAGAGCTTCTTTTACGAAACCCCGCTTCAGACTGATGAGCGTGGAAACTGTAATCAGGGCGATAATGACCCAGTCAATCCAGATCAGCGCTTCCATGGAAAACCCGGTGGAGAAAAGGAAGCGCGAATTCTATCAGGAAACCCCGGTTCGCCAAACCGCCTTACCCACATAAAACCGCTTGAGCGTGGCTATTTTTCGCCGGACGTGATCAGGCTGTTCACGCCAAACGCATCATCCACGGCTCGTTTTGCTGCTTCGGCTTCCGACCTGGTGGCAAACGGACCGCTGAAAACCCGGGTAAGCGTGGTATCTCCACGGACTACGGCCTGGAGGTGAGAGCCATAGCCCTTTTCCCGAACCTTGTCCCGCAACCGGCGGGCATTGTCTTCGTTGCCAAAACTTCCCAGCTGGACCACCCAGGCGCCCTCAAGGGAGCGCTCGTACTCGGCCGTTTCCGGCTCAGCGGGCTCCCTGACCTCAGGAACGGGCGCGGAGGCAACGGGCGCGGAATCGGAGCCTTCTTCAAGAATCCGGTACGCGGGCGAGTCCTTGCTCTCCCCTGCCCCAGGTTCAGGCACATCAGGTGCGTTCTCGCTGAGCTCATAGGAAGGCGCCGGTGCCACTTCGGTTTCAGGCGCCTCAACTTCAGGGAAAGGGGGTTCTTCCGGAATTTTGATAGTTGTGGAACTGCGTTCCGAGTGAGGCTCGTCAAAAAGCATGGGAACAAAGATAACCGCCAGGGAAACGAGTACCAACGCCCCGATTATTCTCTGTTTCAATCCATCCACGTTACCAGGCTCCCATCTGTTGTGACTGCGCTGTTGTGACTGCGCCGCGAGAGACGCCTACCCGCAGATACTAACCGTCCGGCAGCCGGAACTCAAAGGCAGACCCGCTGCCATGGACAAAGTTTAAGGCAGTCAGGTCAGCCCCGGGGCTCGCTTTTGTGACGCAGAGTGAAGCAGAATTTCCCGAGCCTGGGCGACGGTATGGAACGAACCGAAAACAACCACCAGATCATCCGCTGATGCATTCGACAATGCGGTATTCAGTGCCTGCAGGACGGTTTCGGAGGCGCTCACAGCCGTCAGCCCGGCGGCCCACAGCCTGTCTTTCAGGACTGCCCCGGAAAGCCCCCTGGGAGCATCAAGCCCCGCCAGGTACCAGTGATCCACTACTCCGGCCATGGCTCTGCCAACGCCTTCAACATCCTTGTCGGCCAGCGCCGCATAAACGGCGTGAACCTCTTTACCCGGCGTTTTCAGGCTCTCCAACTGGCCAGACAACCAGCCCGCAGCATGAGGGTTGTGGCCCACATCCACAAAGATATCCGGACGCTTTCCAAGCAACTCGAATCGACCGGGGACACTCAAGCTGGAAAGGGTCTGTTCGATCGCAGCACTATCCAGCTCCGGCTCAAGATTGCGGATGGCCACGACTGCCGCAGCGACACTTTTCAGCGGCAACGGCCCGGCCGGCAAGCGAATCAACTGGCCCCCATATTCCAGAGCCGGACCGGAATTCGAATCTCTGCCGCCTTCACGCGGTGACAGGTGATAATCACGCTCCAGCAGTGCCAGATCAACTTTCTGCGCCGCAACCTGCTGAAGCACGGAACGGGGCGGATCATTGTCGGCATAGACCGCGGGGATACCCGGCCTCAGCACGCCGGCCTTTTCAAAGCCGATAACCTCCCGGTTATCGCCAAGAAAGGCAACGTGATCGATGTCCACCGATGTCAGTATGGCGAAATCGGCATCCAGAACATTCACTGCATCCAGCCGCCCGCCCAGACCAACCTCCAGAATCCAGTGATTGACGCCCGCATTGGCGAAGGCCACGAACGCCGCCAGTGTACCAAATTCGAAATAGGTCAAAGAGACCTTTCCCCGGGCTGCCTCAACCACCTCAAACGCCTTTACCAGTTCTGCATCCGAGATATCGGTACCGTCCAGGCGAACACGCTCGTTGTAGCTCTGGAGATGAGGCGAAGTGTAGGCTCCGGTGCGGCGCCCCGCAGCCCGCAACAGAGCCTCAACCGCTGCAACCGCACTACCCTTGCCGTTGGTACCGGCGACAGTGATGATGCGTGCTTCCGGTTTGCGACGGAAGAGCCGACGAAACACTATCAGGACCCGATCAAGCCCCAGGTCAATCTCGGTCGGGTGTATCGCTTCGAGGTAGGCAAGCCACCGGTCAACTGTGGCACCAGCCCCCGGAGAAACCGGGGGCCGGACAGAGCGGCTACTCGGTGGGGGCATCGATTTCGGGCTTTTCTGACACATCAAACTCGATAGGCTCTTCCGTGCCCGGACGTTCCTGACCAGTGAACTTGGCCAGAACGTGGGCAATCCGCTCCCGCATCTGGTGGCGGTGAAGGATCATATCAATCGCCCCGTGCTCCAGCAGGAACTCACTGCGCTGGAACCCTTCAGGAAGCTTTTCACGAACCGTCTGCTCGATGACCCGTGGCCCGGCAAAACCGATCAGCGCATTTGGCTCGGCGATATTCAGGTCGCCCAGCATTGCCAGACTGGCCGAAACGCCGCCGAAGACCGGGTCCGTCATGACCGAAATATAGGGAATTCCTTCCTGTTTCATACGCTCCAGAACAGCAGCGGTTTTGGACATCTGCATCAATGACAGAATCGCTTCCTGCATTCGCGCACCGCCACTGGCCGAGAAACAGACGAGGGGAATGCGGTGCTCCAGAGCGACGTTGGCGGCCTGAACGAATTTCTCGCCGACCACCTGACCCATGGAACCGCCGAGGAAGTTGAACTCGAAGGAGCAGGCAACGAGTGGAACACCCAGAGTCGTCCCCCTCATTGCAATCAGGGCGTCCTTCTCTCCTGTCGCCTTCTGGGCTTGGGACAGACGGTCTTTGTAGCGCTTGGTATCCTTGAACTTCAGGCGATCCCATGGCTCAAGCTCAGCCGAAATCTCTTCCCGGCCGTCCTCGTCAAGGAATACATCCAGGCGCCGACGGGCATTAACCCTGAGATGGTGGTTGCATTTCGGGCAAACATCGAGATTTTTCTCAAGCTCCGGCTTGTAGAGAAAGGCGCCGCATTTGGGGCATTTCTTCCACAGCCCCTCCGGCACACCGGTTCTCTGCTTGGATTCCGAGCGAATCTTGCTCGGCATGATCTTGTCCAGCCAGTTACTCATGGTTTCATCCTGTCCTTTGATGCCTGTTTGCCCTCACCCCTGATAAATCAGGAGGCCAGGCTGTCCAGCGCTTCACGCATCGGGTGGAGCAGATCCGTCAATGCTCGTTTGAGCTGGCCGGTATCTGCCTGATTTCTGGCTATTGTATCGACCAGGACACTGCCAACAATTACACCATCGGATACCCGGCCGACTGCAGCAGCCGTTTCCGCATCCCGGATACCGAAGCCGACGCCCACGGGAAGCGCTGTCAGTTCGTGAATGTGGTTCACTTTTGCGGCAACCTCTTCCACGTTGATTGTGGCAGAGCCTGTCACACCCTTGATTGAAACATAGTACACATAACCGGAAGAGTGCTCACTGATTGCACGGATCCGGTCATCAGTCGTGGTCGGTGCCAGCAAAAAGATGGCATCCAGATTGCGCTCGGTAAACAGAGGAGCCACCTCGTCGGCCTCTTCCGGCGGCAGATCGACCGTCAGGATGCCATCCACACCCGCGTCTTTGGCCGCATCCGCGAATTTTTCATAGCCCATCGCCTCCATGGGGTTCAGATACCCCATCAGAACCACCGGCGTGCTGTCGTTGGTCGTGCGGAACTCCTTGACCATGCCGATAACCTGCCGGAGGGAGGTTCCATGGACCAGCGCCCGCTCGCAGGCCAGCTGAATGACGGGACCGTCCGCCATCGGATCCGAGAATGGCACCCCCAGTTCAATAATGTCAGCGCCGGCCGCCACCAGGGTATGCATCAGATCTACCGTCACATCGGGATGCGGGTCTCCGGCGGTAATGTAGGGGATAAGTGCCTTGCGACCTTGTCCTTTAAGGGTATTGAGAACCCCTTCGATTCGGCTCATGCCTGCTCCTGTTGATTCTTCAGATCTCGATGCCTTCAAGCTTGGCAACGGTGTTTATGTCCTTGTCGCCGCGGCCGGAGACATTGATGACCACGGTCTGGTCTTTGTCCATGGTTGCCGCCAGTTTGATGGCGTAAGCCACCGCGTGCGCGGTTTCCAGGGCGGGCATGATGCCTTCAACGCGGGTCAATTTGCGGAAACCTTCCATAGCTTCATCGTCGGTGACCGATACATAGTGGGCCCGGCCAATGTCCTTCAGCCAGCTGTGCTCCGGCCCGACACCCGGGTAGTCCAGGCCGGCACTGACAGAATGAGTGTCGGCAATCTGGCCATTCTCATCTTCCATCAGGTAGGTCCGGTTACCGTGCAGCACGCCCGGCCGACCGGCGCAGAGAGGTGCCGCGTGTTTTCCGGTTTCAATGCCCAGGCCACCGGCTTCAACCCCATACAGCTCCACGGATTCGTCCGCGAGGAACGGATAGAACATACCTATCGCATTTGAACCGCCGCCGACACAGGCCACCAGTGCATCTGGCAATTTACCGGTCTTCTCAAGGCACTGACGACGGGTTTCACGACCGATTACCGACTGGAAATCCCGAACCAGCATCGGATACGGGTGTGGCCCCGCCACAGTGCCAATGATGTAAAAGGTGTTATCAACGTGCGCCACCCAGTCCCGCATGGCATCGTTCATGGCATCCTTCAGCGTTTTAGAGCCACTCTGCACGGCATGGACCTGAGCGCCCAGCAGCTTCATACGGAAGACGTTCAGAGACTGGCGCTGAACGTCCTCGGCACCCATGAACACATGACACTCAAGCCCCAGACGGGCGCAGACCGTTGCCGTCGCAACACCGTGCTGGCCGGCACCGGTCTCTGCAATAATCCGTTTCTTCCCCAGGAAACTGGCGAGCAGTGCCTGGCCAATCGTGTTGTTCACCTTGTGGGCGCCGGTGTGGCAAAGATCTTCACGCTTGAGCCAGATCTGCGCACCGCCGGTCTCCCGGGTCAGGCGCTCGGCAAAGTAAAGAGGCGTGGGCCGGCCCACGTAATCCGCCAGTTCCTTGTCGAACCGCGCCTGAAATTCCGGGTCTTTCCTGAGGCGGTTATATTCTTTCTCGAGTGTCATCAGGGAATCCATCAGAGTCTCGGAAACAAACCGCCCACCGAAGGCCCCGAAGTGACCCCGCGCGTCCGGCAGTGCGCTCAGCATTTCTTCAGTCAGTTTTACAGACACGGTGAACCTCTTTGATAAAATGAGAAATTTTCTGGATATCCTTGATGCCTTTGCCTTGTTCAACACCGCCGCTGACATCCACCGCCCACGGTTTCACCTGGTTTACCGCGGCAAATACGTTAGCAGATGACAACCCGCCGGCCAATATGAGCGGCAGTGGCCGGTCCTCCGGTATCAGCTCCCAGTTGAAGCCCTTCCCGGTACCGCCGTATTTTTCCGGATCCCAGGCATCTACCAGCAAACCGGCAGAGTCCCGGAACTCTTCAAACGCACGCTCGATCTGACCGGATTCCCGAACCCGGACGGCCTTGATCCAGCGGCGCCCGAAGCCTGAGCAGAAAGCGGCAGTTTCGTCGCCATGAAACTGCAGAAGATCCAGCGGGACCTTGTCGAGCACTGTCTCGAGTTCCTGCCGAGAGGGATTCACAAACAGGCCGACAACGGACACAAACGCAGGGATGCGGCGAACCAGAGCCGCGGCCTGATCCGCATTGACTGACCGCGGGCTTGGCCCATAGAAGACGAACCCCAGAGCGTCCGCGCCGCATTCAACCGCCGCATCAACGTCCTCAGGGCGAGTCAGGCCGCATATTTTTACGCGTGCGCTCATTGGCTCAGAACCCGTTGCTTGAGATGGATATGTGTGGGCGTCAGGGGGCGGTTTTCCGCCCGACTGTACCACGGCCTCACAAAGCCGGGGCCACACTCGGCAGCAGGCAAACCGAACTCACCGGGATAACCCACATCAACCAGATACAGACCATGGGGAGGCGCGGTAACACCGGCCACTGTCCGGTCTCTGGCAGCCAGTATCTCATGAATCCACTCTACTGGCTGCTTCCCTGAACCCACCGCCATCAACGCCCCGGCAATATTCCGCACCATGTGATGCAAAAATGCGTTGGCCTGCACATCAATTACGACAAAGTTACGTTTCCGGGTTACCGAGATCCTTTCCAGGAAACGGATCGGCGTTCGGGACTGGCAGCCGGCTGCGCGGAAGGACGAGAAATCGTGCTCACCTGTCAGCGCCTGTGCTGCCTCATGCATTCGCTCGGCATCGAGAGGGCGGAATGTCCAGCTCACCTGCCCCCGCTGGATACCGGGCCGCACCGGGTGGTTGCAGATGATGTAGCGGTAGCGGCGGTACGTGGCTGAAAAACGGGCATGGAAATCGCCCTCGCCATTCCCGGCCCAGTGCACGGAAATATCATCAGGCAATGCGGTATTGATGCCCATCACCCAGGATCGGAGGTTCCGCACCGAAGGGGTATCGAAATGGGCAACCTGGTAACTCGCGTGAACACCGGCGTCTGTGCGCCCTGCACAAACCAGATCCACGGGGTGATCGGCGACCTTTGCGACCGCTTTGGTAAGTTCGGCTTCGACCGACCGGACGCCGGATTTCTGGAGCTGCCAGCCGTGGAAACTGCGGCCATCGTACTCAAACGCAAGCGCGACGCGCCCTGCACCGATGGCGTTATCCGTGGTGAGTTGCTGGGTTTCAAGAAACAAGTGCGAATCCGGAAAGTATGTTTCTGTAAAAACAAAGCGCCGGCTTGATGCCGGGAGTCAACCCGGCAGCCGGCGCTTGCTGCCTGTCAGACCCGATTATAACGGATCAGGACAGATTTTTAAGGAGATCTTGTGCCTCCGCTTTCTGATCTTCGCTGCCTTCCAGGGCGACTTCTTCGAGGATGTCCCTGGCGCCATCAGCGTCACCCATCTCGATGTAGGCCCGCGCAAGATCAAGCTTGGTGGCAGCCTCATCGGTACCGGCGAGGAAATCGAAGTCGTCGTCATCCCCAAGATCGTTCTCGTCAATATCAGCAACAGACGAACGGGAAAACTCCCCGGCCACCTCATCGGATGCAACGGGCAAGTCCAGATCTTCATCTGAAGCCTCATCGACGTCAGCCGGGAGGTCCTGGTCATCAAGGCCATCTGCAGCGCCCTGCTGCTCAAGCTCCTCGGCCCCCTCAACGGTCTCTTCAGGACCGGCTTCCTCGGCATCGCCCAGAACATCGCCTTCTGCGAGGGTGTCTTCAAGGCCCAGTTCCTCATCCAGGGAAGCGGGCTCTTCCTCATCGTGATTCGCCGAATCCGCGGAATCGGAGAACTCTTCCATCAGCGCCAGGTCTTCATCTGACACATCCAGCTCAAGATCATCCAGAGAGGATTCTTCCATCTCGCTACCGCCCAGCTCGTCCTCTTCTTCACCGGCTACCTTGTCGAGCTCGGCATCAAGTTCATCAAGAAAGGACTCGTCCAGAGAATCGATATCAGCTTCAGAGTCTTCTTCAGACAGACTGACCTCATCGGCAGCCTCACCCGACTCACCCGCTGGCGTCTCTTCCCCCAGATCACTCTCGTCGAGCTCCAGACCCAGATCTTCTTCGACCTCATCGGGCTTTGTTTCAGGGTCGGCGGATTCATCAAGATCCATCCCGAACTCTGAGGACATATCCCACTCACCGGACTCCCCAGGCTCAGGAGTTTTTTCTTCTCCGGACTCGAGTTCAATGCCCGAGAGGTCGTATTCGATCAGGTCATCCTTGCTTTCTTCTTTCTGGTCTTCCGATCCAGAAGCTTCCGGTTCTTCAAACTCATTCAGATCAAAGTCTGAAAGATCGGAATCGAAGTCACCAAATTCGTTCTCGGCCGGCTCTTCCTGCTCCGAATCGAACCGATCCGCCAAGAGCTCTTCAGATGCAGGTTTGTCTTCACCAGGAACCGAGTCTTCACCAGGAACCGAGTCGTCACCCGCCCCCTTTTCGGAATCGTAAGAGGCCGCGAAGGAGTCTGAGCGAAGCTGTGATTCAAGGTCATCGATGCTAGGCATGGACTCCGCTTCTTCCAGTCTCGCCCGCAACTCGTTCGCTGTCGTCAGGGCTTCCTCGTCATCCAGTGCCTGGATTTCACCAAACTGCCTTTCAAAGGATTCACGATCCTGGATATCGGCATATACACCCAACAGCTTCAGACGCAGATCAGTGCGGCTTGGTTCGCGGGAGATTGCTGTTTCCAGCGTTTGTGCTGCCTGATCGTGACGACCATAGGCTATGTACGTGTCTGCTTCTTCGAGGGCGTCACTGGCGACTGATTCCTGATCGCCCTCATCCAGATTCAGATCAAAGGAATCTGTACCTTCCTCCGTTTCGCTGTTCAGCTGTTCGTAAAACGCCTTTTCCCGGTTCGCATTGCGACGGGCAAGGAGCAGGAGCAGCAACAGAAGAATGATCAGGCCACCCCCAAGGGCAATCTGGTACATCGGGTTGTTGGTGATCGCATCAATAACATTAGCCGGAAAGCCCTTCTCTGCAGCAGGAGCCTGAGGTGCCGGCTTTGGTTCGGGCTCTGCAGCCTGCGAAGGCTGAGAGGCCGCAGGGGCTGGCCCGGTAACGTCTTCGCTCATGTCTTCAGAAGTCGCGTCGGTACCGGCACCAGCCTCCGCCATGACCTGTTCATCAGATGGCGAGGCAGCATCGGCGGCCGCGCCTTCCGGTGCATCTTCAGCCCCCGCCAGTTCAGCGGTTTCCGATCCGGGTTCGGCCTGCTCACCGGACACGGCGGGCTCAACCTCTCCGGTGGCCTTCTCATCCGCAACGGCGGTTTCTTCCTGAGGTGTCACGTCCTCAGCCGCCGCAGTACCGGCAGCCTCGCTCTCACCAGGGGCAGCCTGCTCTGGAGAGTCAGCCCCGGTTGCCTGTTGAATCTCGGCAAGCTGGGTATTTTTCAGTTCAAGCAGACGCTGGAGTGTCTGAACCTGATCCTGAAGATCTTCTACCCGACTGTTCAGCTCTGTATTTTCACGTCGTGCGCTTTCCAGCTCTTCCATCGCAACAGCAGTGCCGGCGTCAACGCCACCAGGCAGCTGGCCATCCCCGCCGGCCGAGCCGCCTTCGGACGTATCGCGACCGGATTCCCCGGAGACAACCAGCTTCAGCTCATCACCACCCGCCGCCGGCTCCTGGACCACAGGCTGCTGCCGCTGGCTCGCAGTTGCATCAACGGTACGCCGGGGCGACTGAAATTCCTGATTCTGCTGGCTGACGATGCGGATTGCCTGAGCACGCGTCCGGCTCTGTATCTGGTCAATGGAGGGTACACGGAGCACTTCGCCGCGCTTCAGGCGATTGATGTTATTGTTGATGAATGCATCCGGATTCAGGTCCTGTATTGCAAGCATGACCTGCTGCATGGAAACGTTGTCATTGGGGCGTACGCGGGAAGCAATAGTCCACAAGGTATCGGATGACCCGGTTGGCCCGAAGGTATCCGCCTGATATCCCGCGCCCAGTGACCGCTCGGCCTGCGACTGACGGCGCAAAGACTCCTGGCTGCGGGTTGCTGCTGGCTGGCGGGCCGTTTCCGTGGAAGCCGCCGCAGGTACATTAACCTGCTCCTGTATCCCCGAGTCCTCTGCGTATACAGGCGGATCAACGAGAACGGCGTATTCACGCATCAATCGACCGCTCGGCCAGGTCATTTCCAGCAGGAAATTGAGGTACGGTTCCCTCAGGGGCTCGCGCGAGGAAACGTTAACAGCGAGACTGCCATCGTTACGGGTAACCACCTGGAACCTGAGCTTGCTGAGAAACTGGTTGCGATCCAGCCCCACCCGTTCGTATGCCTGTTCCGAAGCAATGTTGACGAATACATCCCCTGGATCAACGCCACGGCTCTGGGGCAGAACAATCTCCGCATCCAGTGGCTCATTCAGATAGGACTGAAGTTCAATTTCACCCAGCCCAAGGGCCTGTGCGACGCCGGACCCAAGCCCTCCCGCCAGAGCCAGGGCAACCGCAAGCTTGCGTACCTTCATGCTTTTTCCTTTCCAGTCTCCGTTATTCGTTACTGCTTTTTTCAAACAGAATCGGACGAGGTTGGATGACTTCCGTCTGGATAATTCTCGTTATTATGTGTTCTTTTTAATATTCAGCCCGGCAAGTATTGTTGATAAAACCTCTTTTATCAATCAATCAGCCGCAATCCTTGCACCATTTTTTTATCAATCGCGCGGAACTGCCTAGCGCTCCTGAAAATAACAGGGGCGGAGGCTGAAATCAGCCTCCGCCCCCTTACCGGTTTACTGAAACCGGACACAGTTGGCATTTATTGCCTCTGCGTAACAATTCTTAACGCTCCTGAAGGATCCGGAGCATACGACGCAGCGGTTCGGCAGCACCCCAGAGCAACTGATCACCCACGGTGAACGCGGAAATATACTCCGGCCCCATGGCCAGCTTGCGGATGCGGCCAATCGGCACACTCAGGGTACCGGTAACCTTCGCCGGAGTCAGTTCCTCAATAGTCGCATCACGATCATTGGGGATAACCTTTACCCAGTCATTGGCCTTCGCCAGGATCGACTCAATTTCTGAAACCGGCAGGTCCTTCTTCAGCTTGATGGTCAGTGCCTGACTGTGGGAGCGCATGGCGCCAATCCGCACGCAGATACCATCAATTGGAATCGGGTTGTCCGAACGACCCAGAATCTTGTTGGTCTCTACACCGGCTTTCCACTCTTCCTTGCTCATACCGTTATCGAGCTGCTTGTCGATAAACGGAATCAGGCTACCGGCCAGCGGTACCTGGAAGTGCTCGGTGGGGAACCCATCGGACCGCATGGTTTCGGTCACCTTCCGGTCAATCTCGAGGATTGCGGAAGACGGATCGTCCAGCTCGGCTTTCACACTGTTGTTGAGCTCACCCATCTGGTTCAGCAATTCACGCATGTTCTGCGCGCCGGAGCCAGAAGCCGCCTGATAGGTCATGGGCGATACCCACTCGATCAGGTCCTGCTCAAGCAGGCCGCCCAGGGCCAGCATCATCAGGCTTACGGTGCAGTTACCGCCAATGTAATCCTTGACGCCCTTGTCCAGCGCAGCATCAATAACATTGCGGTTGACCGGATCCAGAACAATAACCGAGTGGTCAACCATCCGGAGCGTGGATGCAGCATCAATCCAGTAGCCTTCCCAGCCCGCGTCGCGGAGCTTCTGGTAAACCGCACCGGTGTAATCGCCACCCTGACAGGTCACGATCACATCCAGGGTTTTCAGAATCTCAACGTCGAACGCGTCCTGGAGTGCAGGAACGCCCTCCTTGCCTACATCCGGTGCTGGCTTGCCAGCCTGGGACGTGGTGAAAAAGACCGGTTCGATATCGGCGAAATCGTTTTCTTCACGCATGCGCTGCATGAGGACCGAGCCCACCATGCCACGCCAACCTACAAGTCCAACTCGCTTCATGTGCGATCTTTGAACCTCGTTTTATGCCCGCCCACTGCCTTTATCGCTGGCAGGGACAGGATGGATGATCCCGCGGCAACTGCATCCCGTTACCGTCGGGTCTCGAATACACTGACTTCAGAAGCGCTGATTATAACGCAGTGAGCACTGCCTCGCCCATCTCCCGGGTGGAGACCCTGGTTGCGCCTTCAGACATGATATCTGCCGTTCGCAGCCCCTGATCCAGAACCTTGCTGACCGCAGCTTCAATCGCTTCAGCGGCTTTTTCCTCGTTGAGACTGTACCGCAACATCATTGCAGCACTGAGGATAGTGGCCAGCGGATTGGCAATACCCTTGCCGGCAATATCCGGCGCCGAACCGTGACAGGGCTCATACATACCCTGCTTTTCGGAGTTCAGCGACGCCGACGGCAACATGCCAATGGAGCCGGTGAGCATAGCCGCTTCGTCCGAAAGAATATCACCAAACATGTTGCCAGTCACAATCACATCGAACTGCTTGGGTGCCCGCACCAACTGCATGGCGGCGTTATCCACGTACATGTGGGACAGCTCCACATCCGGGTATTCCCGGCGCAGATCGTTCATGATTTCCCGCCACAGAACAGTCACTTCCAGCACATTCGCCTTGTCAACGGAACACAGCTTCCTGCCCCGCTGCTGAGCCGCTTCAAACGCGACCCGACCTATACGACGAATTTCCGATTCTGTATAGGCGTAGGTGTTGTAGCCCTGACGCTCTCCGCTTTCCAGTTCGCGAACGCCGCGCGGCTGGCCAAAATAGATGCCGCCGGTCAGTTCCCGGACAATCAGGATGTCCAGGCCGGATACCACTTCAGGCTTCAGCGACGACGCGGAGGCCAGCTGCGGATACAGGATGGCCGGGCGCAGGTTGGCAAACAGCTCAAGATTGGATCGCAACCCCAGCAATCCCTTCTCGGGGCGCCTGGCCATCGGGAGACTGTCCCATTGCGGGCCGCCAACGGCACCCAGCAGGATGGCATCGGCTTTAGTGGCTTTTTCCAGGGTTTCATCCGGAAGCGGGCTATCCGTTGCATCGATTGCCGCGCCGCCGACCAGGCCGGACTCGAAGCTCAGGCCAAGACTGAACTGTTCGTTGATCTTGTGGAGTACCTTTTCCGCTTCGGCAACAATTTCCGGGCCAATGCCATCGCCGGGGAGCATTAAGACTGTTCTGGACATAGTTTTTCCTTCCGAGATTCTTTTTTTGGATTTAGCTACCGGCGCCAAACAGCCAGGGCGCGGTTTTACGACGGCTGTCTTCATACGATTTGATGGCATCCGCATCTTCCAGCGTGACACCGATATCGTCCAGGCCGTTAAGCAGGCAATGACGGCGGAAGTCATCCACCTCGAAACTGAATGTCTCACCAGAAGGCGTGGTCACCGTCCTGGCCTCAAGATCCACAGACAGCTGATAGCCTTCGCTCTGCTCCACTTCCTGGAACAGCTGGCCTACCACTTCTTCCGGAAGAACAATAGGTAACAACCCATTTTTAAAGCAGTTGTTATAAAAGATATCGGCAAAACTCGGGGCAATAATCACCCGGAAACCGAAATCTTCCAGCGCCCAGGGCGCGTGTTCGCGGCTGGAACCGCAGCCAAAATTGCGGCGTGCCAAGAGCACACTGGCATTCTTGTATCTGTCCTGATTCAGAACAAAATCGGGATTGATCGGGCGTTTGGCGCAATCCTGATCCGGCTTGCCTTCATCCAGGTACCGCAGTTCATCAAACAGATTCGGCCCGAAGCCGGTGCGCTTGATGGACTTCAGAAACTGCTTTGGAATAATCATGTCCGTATCCACATTGGAACGGTCCATGGGGGCGACAACGCCCTGATGTTGCGTAAATGCGCGCATGGTTCTCTCCTGTGGATCAGTTCATCAACTCACGGACATCAACAAAATGGCCAGTCACCGCAGCGGCTGCCGCCATGGCCGGGCTCACCAGGTGAGTTCGTCCGCCAAAGCCCTGACGACCTTCGAAGTTCCGGTTTGAGGTGGAGGCACAGTGCTCGCCCTGGCCCAGCTTGTCAGCGTTCATGGCCAGACACATGGAGCAGCCCGGATCACGCCATTCCAGCCCGGCTTCAATGAAAATCCTGTCCAGACCTTCCTGCTCCGCCTGAACTTTCACCAGCCCGGAACCCGGTACCACCATGGCCTGCTTCAGCGTCGGCGACACTTTCCGCCCTTTCACCACGGCCGCGGCCTCGCGCAGATCCTCGATCCGGCTGTTGGTGCAGGAGCCGATAAACACCCGGTCAAGCTGGATATCCGTGATCGGCATATTCGGTTTCAAACCCATGTATTTAAGGGCGCGCACGATGCCTTCGCGCTTGATCGGGTCTTCTTCTTTCTCGGGATCCGGCACGCTGCCTTCAACGCCCACAACCATTTCCGGAGAGGTACCCCAGCTCACCTGGGGCTGGATTTCCGAGCCTTCCAGCTCAACGACCTTGTCGAACACCGCGTCATCTTCGCTGTGCAGGGTGCGCCAGTAGTCAACCGCCGCGTCCCATTGCTCGCCCTTCGGCGCAAACGGACGGCCACGCACGTAGTCAATGGTGGTGTCGTCAACAGCCACCATGCCAACCCGGGCACCCGCCTCAATCGACATGTTGCAGATGGTCATACGGCCTTCCATGCTCAAACCACGGATAGCCTCGCCGCCAAACTCAATGGCATGGCCGGTACCACCAGCGGTACCGATCTTGCTGATGATGGCCAGAACCACATCCTTGCCGGTCACGCCCGGACCCAGCTTGCCATTCACCTTCACCAGCATGTTCTTCATTTTCTGCTGAACCAGGCACTGGGTAGCCAGCACATGCTCAACTTCACTGGTGCCGATACCATGGGCCAGACAGCCAAAGGCGCCGTGGGTAGAGGTGTGGGAGTCGCCACAGACAACGCTCATACCCGGCAAGGTCGCACCCTGCTCTGGCCCGATAACATGAACGATACCCTGGCGCTGATCCTTGATCTTGAACTCAAGGATTCCGAACTCATCGCAGTTCTTGTCGAGGGTTTCCACCTGTATCCGGGATACGGGATCCACAATGCCTTCCACGCCCCGGGCACGGTCGGTGGTGGGCACGTTGTGGTCCGGAGTCGCAATATTGGCATCAATCCGCCACGGCTTCCGCCCGGCCAGACGCAGCCCTTCAAAGGCTTGAGGCGAGGTAACTTCGTGCAGTAACTGACGATCGATATAAATCAGCGCGGAGCCGTCGTCCCGCTGCTTGACGAGATGATCGTCCCACAATTTGTCGTATAAGGTCTTGCCCGCCATGGTTCTCTCTCACTCTCTGGGGGTTTCTGGTTATCACGTTCGATTGCTCTATGTTACCGTTTACTCATAGATAACCTCAATTCATGTTTTTCATCCATCGCATTCCAATTGGTTATTCTATAGAATTTGGGTGAAGGTCCCGGGTTGGGCCAGCACTTTCAAAACACGCCTACAAGCACATCCCTGTGGGCTCGTTTCGGGCCATCCCTGGCCCTCTACGGTTTTGAAAGTGCTGGCCCAACCCGCTCCCCAAACCTTTGAGCGGGCACCCGATATGTATGGGGCATATGGAGGGGAGAGTCTCCCAAAACCGTGGAGCGCCAGGGATGGCGCGACCGAGCCCTACAGGGACGTATTCACGGGCGTGTTTTGGGAGACTCTCCCCTCCATATGCCTTCCACCAATAGCCGAAAATCTGGATAAGAGGCATGGACTCAAACGCACTGAAGGCTTTCCTGACAATCGTAGATCAGGGCTCATTCTCAGAGGCAGCCGAAACCCTGCACCTGACACAGCCGGCGATCTCCAAACGCCTCGCGTCCCTGGAAAACCAGCTCGGTACCACCCTGCTCGACCGCAGCCACCGCCAGATCCGCCTGACAGACGCCGGCAGCCGTCTACTCCCCCATGCCCGCCGGATCCTGGACGAAATCCACAATGCCCGGATTGCCCTTTCCCCGGATTCGGGACAGGTGGAAGGCGAGCTTCAGATCATTGCCAGCCATCACATCGGTCTTCACCACCTGCCTAACTGGCTGCGGCGGTTCAAGCGGGAATACCCTCAGGTGTCCATTAACCTGCAATTCATGGAATCCGATGCGGCTTATGAACAGATGCGCAAAAGAAATGCGGAGCTGGCATTTGTCACCCTGAGCGACAGCATGGCGCCCAGCTTCACGGTATTCGCGCAGTGGCCAGACCCGATGGTGTTTGTGGCAGGAGCCGGGCATCCGCTCGCTTCACTGAGTCAACCGGCGCTTTCAGACCTCGCAGATCATCCTGCGCTGCTGCCGGACACGACAACAGCAACATACCGGGTTGTCAGCCGCTTGTTCCTGGAGGCCAACCTTCACCTGAACCCGCAGATGCCAACCAATTACCTGGAAACGCTGAAAATGATGACCAGTGTCGGCCTTGGCTGGAGTGTTCTGCCCTCGCGGATGGTCGATGACAGCCTCCGCGTGCTGGAGGTAGGCCGCCCGGTTTCCCGGGTCCTGGGCGGAATCGGCCTCACCGGCCGGCAGCTGGGCAATGCTTCGAAGGCCCTTCTGGCGATTGTTCAGCAAGAGGAAGGCGCCTGACTTTCAGACCTCGCCATGAACCGGCGGTGGCCGAAGGCCCCGCCAGGTAATCACGATTGCAATGGCCATGGCAGCCGCACCGCCCCAGAACGCCGCTGAGGTACTGAAACCATCCACCAGAAAGCCTGACAACCAGGCGCCCAGCGCGCCACCGGCACCAAACGTCAGCCCGCTATACAACGCCTGCCCCTGGCCGTGATGGTGCTGCCCGAAGAAACCCTGGATGTACTGAACCGAAATGGCGTGAAGCGCCCCGTAAGACGCCGCATGCAGCAACTGCGCAAACAGGAGAATCGCCAGAACATCCGTCATCTCGGCTATCAGGATCCAGCGAATCATTGTCAGTGTGAGTGCGCCGATAGCAATCTGCCGAACGGTAAAGTTCCGGGTCAGCCGGTGCATAACCAGAAAAAGCGCAATTTCCGCAAAAACGCCCAGAGACCACAGCAGCCCGATCGAGAGCTTGCCGTAACCATATTGCGCCAGGTGAATGCTGAAGAAGGTGTAATAGGCACCGTGGGACACCTGGAGCAGAAAATTCATCAGGAAAAACGTCACCACCGCCGGGTGGCTGACAATCGCTTTCAGACTGCCCTTCGGTGCCGGCGGTTTCCGCTCCCCCTGCTCGGACGGCACCAGAAAAGCAGACACCGCAATCCCGGCGAACACCGGCAACAACAACCAGGGCAGGTTCTGGATCGGAACCAGCTCCAGCAAACCACCCACCAGCGCCACCGCCCCGATAAACCCGACCGAACCCCAGAGGCGGACCTTGCCGTACTTCTCCCGGTTCTTGCCCAGGGTGCGAAGCGTGATCACCTCATACAGGGGCAGAATCGCGTTCCAGAAAAAGGTGAACGCCAGCATCACCAGAAGCAGCCCGTAGAACCCTGGCTCCAGGAACACCCCGGCAAAAAACAACGAACCGGTAATCGCCCCGAACCGCACCAGGCGCACCCGCTGGCCAGTCCTGTCCCCGAGCCAGCCCCAGACACTGGGTGCAACAATCTTGGTCAGCTGAATCGTCGCCATCAAGGTGGCAATCTGAAGGTAGGAAAACCCCTGGCCCTCCAGGTAGAGGGACCAATAAGGCAGGAGTCCGCCTAAAAGGGCAAAAAACCAGAAATATAGATTGGAAAGTCGAAAGTAAATGGCAAAACCTCTTCCAGACTATCGAAAAGCCAGGGCGGAGCCGGGGGTGTGGGCCGTTCAAAAATGTGGAGCGCCATGGATGGCGCGACCAAGCCCTACAGGGACGTATTTACGGGCGTTTTTTGAACGGCCCACACCCCCGGATTCGCTACACCATCAGTTAGATCCTAGAGCTGGCCAATAACGGGCGTAGCGACCGAAACATCCCCATTCTGCCCCCGATGCCGCAAATAATGATCCATCAGAACAATGGCCATCATCGCCTCGGCAATCGGCGTCGCCCGAATCCCGACACAGGGATCGTGCCGGCCGGTCGTAATCACCTCAACCGGATTGCCGTGCACATCAATGCTCCGGCCCGGCAAACGCAGACTCGATGTGGGCTTCAGGGCAATACTCGCCACAATCGGCTGACCGGAAGAAATACCACCCAGCACACCACCGGCGTTGTTGGAAAGGAACCCCTCAGGGGTCATCTCATCCCGATGTTCGGTGCCCTTCTGCGCGATGCAGTCAAAGCCGGCACCAATCTCCACACCCTTCACCGCATTGATGCTCATCAGGGCATGGGCCAGGTCCGCATCCAGGCGATCAAAGATCGGCTCACCCAGGCCCGGAGGCACACCCTCGGCGACCACATTAATCCGGGCGCCAATGGAATCGCCTTCCTTGCGGAGGGCGTCCATGTAGGCTTCCATCTCGGCAACCTTGTCCGGATCCGGGCAGAAGAACGGGTTCTGGTGCACCTGATCCCAGTCCAGTTTTTCGGCCCTGATCGGCCCCAACTGAGACAGGTAACCGCGAATACGGATACCCAGTCGCTGCTCGAGATACTTGCGCGCCACCGCACCGGCAGCCACCCGCATCGCGGTTTCCCGGGCCGAGGAGCGGCCACCGCCCCGGTAGTCCCGGACACCGTACTTGTGCATATAGGTGTAATCGGCATGGGCGGGGCGGAACTGCCCGGCAATTTTCGAGTAATCCTTCGAACGCTGGTCGGTATTTTCAATCAACAATCCGATGGGCGTGCCGGTGGTTTTGCCTTCGAAAACCCCGGAGAGAATTTTTACCTCATCCGCTTCCCGGCGCTGGGTCGTGTGACGGGATGTGCCCGGCTTGCGGCGATCCAGATCGCGCTGCATATCGGCTTCGGAGAGCTCAAGCCCCGGAGGACAGCCGTCAATAATGCAGCCCAGAGCAGCCCCGTGGCTTTCGCCGAATGAAGTGACCGCAAACAGCTTTCCAAAAGTATTTCCAGACATAATTCAGTATCTTACTAGGATTTTATAAGAAATAAGGTTAACTGGAAGTCTGCCACTGGCGCAGGTCCTGCTCGTTAATTACAAACACCCCATCACCGCCATTCTCGAAATCCAGCCAGGTAAACGGCAGATCCGGACAGGCTTCGTCCAGGGCCACCCAGCTGTTGCCAACCTCGACAATCAGAAGACCTCCCGGCGTAAGATGATTCGCAGCGCCGGCGATAATCCGGTGCGCAATATCCAGCCCGTCCTGCCCGGCGGCCAGACCCAGCTCTGGCTCATGGCGGTATTCGTCCGGCATGCTGGCGAGGTCTCCAGCGTCCACATAGGGCGGATTGCTTACAATGACATCATAGCGCCCGTCGATGTTTTCAAAGACATCCGATTGTACGGTGCGAACCCGGTCCCGGACTCCGTGAAGCCCGATGTTCGATTCAGCCACCGCCAGAGCATCGGCGGAAATATCGGAAAGGTCCACCTCCGCCTCGGTGAAAACAGACGCCGCACCAATACCAATACAGCCGCTACCGGTGCAAAGATCAAGAATGCGCTCAACCGATTTGCCACCCAACCAGGGCTGAAAGCCGTTCCCAATCAGTTCACCAATCGGTGAACGGGGCACCAGCACCCGCTCATCGACGTGAAACGGCATCCCCATAAACCAGGCTTCGCCTAAAAGGTAAGCCAGAGGAACGCGCTCATCCACACGCCGCCGAATCCGCTCCAGAATCAACTCCCGCTCTTGCCGGGTAAGCCGGGCATCCAGGAACAGGGTGTTGTTTTCCAACGGCAGATGCAGGCTGCGCATAACCAGTTGAACCGCCTCGTCCCAGACATTGTCGGTGCCATGGCCGAAAAACAGGGGCGAGGCGGCAAACTCTGAGGAGGCGTAGCGGAGGTAATCCCGAACGCTGTGGAGATCATCGATAGGGCTGGTCACAAACGTAAATCCTGTGCGAGAGCGTGTCAGCGCCGGATTATACGCTGTTTATCGATCTGACTGCAGCCTTGCGGACAGAGCCGGCAAGGATTGCCTTAAACCGCGAGCGGGCCGGAACTGTTGCGGCTTTCCTCGAACCGGTCCAGAGCCGCCGCCATACGCTCCCTGCCTAGCTGAATCAACTCCGGGGCTTTATGGTAATCGTAAGTCCTACAGGCGTTTTTAGGGACATTCACCAACAGGTCTGGCGGATAACCAGCAATCTTGTATTGCACCAAGGCATTCTGCATGGTCTCTATGGTCAGATTCATCACATCGAACCTGCCAATCCCCAGCTTGTCCCAGTCAACGGTTTCGTGGTCTTCGTGGCTTTTCCTGTCAGTCGTCTTCCTTTCAACCTGCTTTTGGTGCTCTTTCTTACGAATCTCCCGGGTGATTTTATCCTCCGGGCTGTCGTCGTGGTCTTGTTTGCGCGCCGCCAGCGATTTCAGCGCATCCCAGTCAAACCAGCGGGAGGCTTTCTCCCGGATCGTATCCATCCACTCGTCCATGTCTGCGCTTTCGTTTTCCGCCCCGGAAAAGGCCGCATCGGGGATTCGGCGACTCCGGTCATCCTCACCACTGAGGTTGACCGCCACAATGATATCGGCATGGGAGGAAATTGTCGGGATAATCGGCAACGGGTTGAGCAGGGCCCCATCCACCAGAACCCGACCATTGAGCACCAGGGGCGTAACCACGCTCGGGATCGCCACGGAGGCGCGGATAGCCTGTTCCAGCGGGCCCTCCTGGAACCAGATTTCCTTGTGGGCGAGCAAATCCGTTGCCACGGCGGTAAAGGCAATGGGCAGATCCTCGATTCGGGTTTCCCCCAACATTTCCCGCACAACCGAAAAGATTTTTTCGCCCCGGATGGCTCCGGCAGAATTAAAGGTTACGTCAAGCAGTTTCAGCACATCGAACTGACCGAGCCCGGTTACCCAGTCCTTGTAATCCTGCATCTTTCCCGCTGCATACATACCACCAATCAGTGCCCCCATGGAGCAGCCGGAAATGGCAACAATCTCGTAACCACGCTCTGCCAGAATTTCAATGGCGCCGATGTGAGCGTAGCCTCTCGCCCCGCCGCTCCCCAAAGTGAGGGCAACCGTCGTCCGGGGCTTGCGCCTGCGTTCTACCGTATCCGGATTTGCCGGCGCATCGGTAGCCGACACATCTGAACTTTGTAAAAGCCTGGAGACATTATCCCGGGGCGCGTCCTCCGAGGGCGGGCCTTTGCCGCCCTGATCGTCGTCCTTTGCGTTGCCCATTGTGTTTACCTCGAGATCATGACCACTTCTACCCGGTTACCCTGTCGGTCCGGTTCGCTGAATACCACGGCAGGACCTGCCACGATGATTTCCTGTTGGTCGCGGGAAACACCGGTCTTTGAGAGAACCTCCGAAAGCGATTCCGCCGCCCTGCGTGCGCGCTCCATGGCATCACTGAAGGATTCATCGGCTTCCAATACAGAATAGCTCACCAGCGCAACGATGGTGCCCTCATCCCGGGCCAGATCGGTTACACGCTGCCGGTCTCCTGCCTGCCAGTTAAAACGGTAGGTTACTCCACCTTGCCACGGGACGATAACCGGCCCTTCAACCCGCCTGGCCAGATTCCCGAACCCGGGAATGGAAGCACCGGGCGCCACGCGCAGATGCTCAACCCAAACGTACTCCCGCAAGTTGCCCCGGGTGACGGTGTAAACCAGTGTCAGCCACCGGGTTCCATCTTCAGAGGCAGTGCCCGCTACCAGATAGTCCTGGGTAGCATCGGCTCCATACAGAACCGCTTGATTGAATATCTGGTTCGCCCAGACGTTACTTCTGCCACAACGGACGCCGGAGCAATCAAACAGAATCTCGGCGTTTCTCTGGCCCAGCAGCCGCAGATAATGGGCCCGCGCCCGTTCCCGGCTTGAATCGCGGGCAATCTGGTAAAGACGCCCCTCCCCGCTTACGGGGAGCCTTGCCAAACTATCGGACCGGATTTCATTATTCACTTCCCGTACCGCACTGAAAAGAACCAGGTGGCTTGAAGATTCGATGTTAACCGTGGTTTCCAGGGTTGACTGCGGGAAGGCTGCGGGACTATCTCCGGTCGCAGCCATAACAAGACCTGGCAGGGCCAGCGCACAAAAAGTGGCTGTAAGAAAACGGATGAACAGTAGTTTCAGCAAGCGATTACTCATTTTCCAGAAATTGTCTGACGGCATCTACAACGTAACCGGTTTCCCCATCAAGATGGCAGTGGTGTCCACCCGGCACGTTCGATACCTGAAGATTCGGGATGGCGCTGGCGCGTTCATCCAGATCGTTTCTGTACGACAGAAGCCCCTGATCGGCTCTGACAAAGAGCGCCCGGCTTTCCAGGGCACCCAGGGACGCCATCACCTGCTCTTCGGTCATCATCAGCGGTGACGGGTGCCGGAGACGCGGGTCAGTCCGCCACACGAACCCGTTTTCCTCCGGCTTCATGTTCCTGGGTATGAGCGTCAATGCGGCTTCCGGACTCAGCGGGCTCAGTCCGCCCTCCCTCGCTTTGGCCGCGGTTTCAATATCCGGGTACAGCACTTGCCGGCCGGACCCCGCAATACGCTTCTTGATGGCCTTTCTCAGCTGGGGAATTGTGTCGCTAACCGGTCGGCTGATCGCACCGAGGCTGTCAATCATCACCAGGTTGCGTACCCGTTCAGGAAAGGCGGCGGCGTAGAGGGCACCGACAATGCCCCCCAGGGAATGGCCAACCAGATTGATTCGCCCGTCAGAGGTTTCCTGAAAATAGCGCTCCACAAGTTCAGCGAGGTCTGCCACGTAATCCATTAAAAGGTAGCCCTGCCCCTCCGGCCGGTGACCGGAATGACCATGACCGGCCATATCCAGTGCGTAGACAGGACCAAGGCCTGTCAGTTCCGGAGCCAGCTTTACAAAGGTAAGACTGTTATCAAGCCAACCATGCAGCATCAGTACCGGGGTGTTTTCGTGAACACCTTCATCCGCCTGCCAGCTAAGCCCGGCAAGCGCTATATGCCGGAGTTTCCACTCGGATTCACGGAAGCCCCGCGCACTTTCCCCATTCACGTCACCTCCCGCCAGACCATCAACAGCTCCCGGAGGTATAGCAATATCGTTCATGCAGGCTCCGCCTTCACATGGTGTGTGTTGGCCGATCGGAACTCAGTGAGCCTGCCAGGTAGGATTCGATTTTGGTGCGTGCGGTTTCATCATCACCGTTGAACTGAACCCCGATTCCCGCAGCGCGGTTGCCCTGGGCACCCTTCGGTGTAATCCAGATAACCTTGCCGGCCACGGGAATTTTCTCAGGCTCGTCCATCAGGTTCAGCAGCAGGAACACCTCATCCCCCAACTGGTACTGTTTCTGGGTCGGGATAAACAGACCGCCCTGGCGAATGTATGGCATATAGGCCGCGTACAATACGGCCTTGTCTTTTATCGTCAGGGTGAGAATGCCACTGCGCGCACCGAATCCGGGCCCCATAACTGACACCTTTGTGTAAGATCGTTTTTAACATTTGGCGGGATACAAAAATCCCTTTCATTCCGGAATCATAGCAGCTGTTGGGCCTGAAGGCGCAATCCTAGTCCCGCCGGGCCGGGCGCTTGACAGGCATCAGCTTCTGCCAGGCTATCAGCAGTCGGCTGGCTTCCAGTTCCGGACTGACATTGTAAACACCGGCGGCTCTCGATTCTTTTACCATATCCAGCAATTCGTGAGCTCGCCAGGGCGGATTCGTTTTTGCCAGGAATCCGAGCATATCGGCCGCATCGGTGTCCTGTGGTGTGCCCCCGGCGATAAGCCGGGCCAGATCCGCCGCCCAGGTTTCGAACAGCCAGAGCGTATCTTCCAGCCCCAGGGCCTTGAACGCCTTGGCGGCCTCCCCCACGGCAATTCGTGACTTCATGAATTCCTTGAACCGCTCCAGGGCCGCATCCCGCAGACCAATGAAGTCCCCGGTTGCATAGTCAAAAGCCAGTCTGGGCGCGTTACCGGACAGCATAAGGGCCCTGGCCAGCACATCGGCAGATGGCCTCGCGTCTTCGGCAAGTTCCTGAACCCGGCTGGTCAGCCAGTGGTTCGCATCCTCGTTACCGGGCACCGGAATGGTCAGTATCTGGCAGCGGGAGCGAATTGTGGGAATGACCGGGCGGCCGGTCTCCTGCAAAAGGATCAGGGTGACGTCGGGTAACGGCTCTTCCAGCGTCTTGAGTAATGCGTTCGCCGCGTTGATATTCAGTTGATCCGCACGATCAATGATGGCCACCTTGTGATGCGCCACCTGGGGCGACGCGACTGCAAAGGACGAGAGCGCCCTGATCTGATCCACCTTGACCATGCGGGATTTCTCTGGCCCATAGACACGGACATCCGGGTGGCTGGATGCCGCGAAAAGCTCGCACTGCTTGCAGTGACCACAGGCAATCGGCTGGCCTGAATCCCTGTTCAGCGGCTTGTCACAAAGCAGCAACCCGGCCACGGCCTCTGCCCAGGCGCGCTTGCCGACACCCCGCTCCCCGGCGAGAATCAGAGCGTGGGGGAGCCTGTCCCCGGCCACCCGGCTCTGTACCGTTCGCCAGGCACGCTTGAGCCAGGGCATGTCTTGGGCAATATCAGTCACGGCGCCTTCCTGTCCGGGAATTGGATCTGCGTAATTGTCGCTTCATGGTGGCGAGCAGCCGGCGCATTCGTTTCAGTTGCTCGCCCCCCTCATCCTCTGTGCCTGCGCTATAGTAATGGCTGTTGACCATCCGGGCAAAAAGCCTGGCGGAATCCGCCGCCGCGGGTTCCGCCTTTGCCAGTCTCGTGGCCAGCACAGACGGCGTCTCGCCATGGCGAACCGGCACGCCGGCGCTCGCGCACAGCCGGTGCCAGGTATCCACAACCCGCCGGAAGGCGTTCCGCTTTTCCCCACGGCGCATCTGCAACGCTGATATCAGGCCCGCGATCAGTAATCCGGCCCCGACAATGCCCGCCGTCAGGTACCCCAGCTCCCGCATACCAAAGCCGCCCGGCAACCGGGACATCAAGTCCATCTGGCTCTGGCCCTGATAACCGACGACCCAACGTTGCCACTGATAGTTGATGCGGTCCAGTTGCAGGCTCGCCCACTGAACCAAAGCAACGTTTGCGTACCGCTGGGGCGAGGCCCAATCGTTTTCGAGAAACGACCCTTCTTGCGCAACCGCTTCTCTCAGGCCGGATTCGATGCGCTCGGGTGCAATTGCCGCGGTGGGGTCGATCCGTACCCAGCCCCGGCCATCCAGATAGGCTTCAACCCAGGCATGGGCATCGTATTGGCGTACGATCAGGTAATCCCTCCCGGCACCGGGCTCACCGCCCTGATAACCAACCACCACGCGGGCCGGTATGCCTGCGGCCCGCAATACA
Organism: Marinobacter sp. Arc7-DN-1; assembly: GCF_003441595.1. Lineage (NCBI taxonomy): Bacteria > Pseudomonadati > Pseudomonadota > Gammaproteobacteria > Pseudomonadales > Marinobacteraceae > Marinobacter > Marinobacter sp. Arc7-DN-1. The sequence goes on from NZ_CP031848.1 coordinate 575,831, forward strand.
AAGGTTGTCGCGCCCGCGTAATGGGCACAGAAGCCCCGCTTTTTGTCGAACAGCAGGGTATCAATGCCGTTGTCCGGCATGGCAGGCGGCCTCAATGTGTAAAAATAAGCCTGCTCCCGAAACCGCTCCATCAGTGAACGGATGATCTGCTCGTCGCCCATGCTTCGACGGAGCTCCCCGGCCAGCTCACGGGCCCTTGGGTTGCCTTCCCCGGGCAGTTGGAGATACCGGCGAAGTTCAGGCCTTTCGATCTGCTCACCTGAGCCGGCTTTCTCTTCCAGGGCCAACCGGTAACGAACCGGGCTGTCAGCGGGCCGACGAAACCGGAACAGGTCGGCCGATTCCTCAACCACGTTGTCGGACACGGCCCGGGAATTTTCCAGGGCAAACGCCCAGCGCTGGTCCGTGGGTTCCAGCAATACGTCGTACTCTTCAGGTTTGAGCGGGCCAACACCGCCATCGACGGCGACCCGACCAAGCGCACGGAAGTCTCCGGCTTGCCCCTGCCTCCAGGTTTCGCCGTCCAGGTAATCCAGGGTAAGGCCACGCCAGTAGCGATCACGATACGGCGGAATCTCGCCACCGAAGGTCACCCGGAACGCCCGTTCGCTGCTCTGCGCCAGACTGGAAATATCGCCTGGTCGCATGGTGTCGCCGATACCGGTCCGGGCCTCACCCGAAACCAGGGGGACGCTCCACAGCGGTGACATGCGCGGGAAGAACACGAACAGCAGAACCACAACAGGCAGAGTCTTCAGGAACAAGGCCCCCAGCCTCCGCCATCCGGATTTCATCCCCCCTGGCAGTTCCGGTGCGTTAAGTACCTGCAACCCCACGAGAAGCAGCGCAATGCCGGTAAAATTCACCAGAGCCCAGAGAATCTCCTGATGAAACAGGAAGTTGACCGTAGCAAGGTAAACGAGAATAAAAAACAACACGTAGAAATCGCGCACTGACCGGGTTTCCAGCCATTTCAGGCCTACAGCAAGCACAAAGAAGGATGCAGCCGTGTCTACCGTAAAGCGCCCTTGTACCGTAGCCACATAGACGCCAGTCAGCACCAGCATTATCCCGGTTCTGAGCCAGCGGCCCGGCAATCTGACCCGGCCATACCGGGCCAGCCATCGCCAGCTGGCGAGTACAGCGCAGGCCGCGATGAGCCACAGGGGAAGCCGGTCCCACTGGGGTGTTAACAGCAGCGCAAAACTGCCTATCAGCCACAGCAGGGCTCTCGATGGCAGGCTGGTTGCCGGTACCTTGTCCGCGTCGTTTCCGCTCAGACGATCCAGAAGGCTCAAACCCGACCCTCCGTGATAACCCGCGACGATGTCCGTGAAGACCGTTTCCGGGTGCCATGGGGTTCAGACATTGCGTCCCTGGGCCGTTCTTCACCCCAGGTTGCCAGCACCCTGAGGCACCGGGCCGCATGCGCAGGCCCGGAATCCGGTTCAATAATCTGCCCCGGAAGATTCAGACCAAACCGGGCCCCGCTTTTGCCACGCTCATTGACCAGAAAGGCCAGATAGCTTAGCCGCAACTCATGATCCGCACCCGGATAGGCATTGAAATCCAGCCAGTGCGGACTTCCCTGCTCGCCCTCCCAGTCTGCGACAACCATCTGCCCGGTTCTTGCAAACCGCTTCCACAAAACCCGCTGGCTCAGATCCCCCTCCCGCCAGGGCCGGATATCGGCATGGTCGTTACCATCAACGGATCGCGCCTGGGCGGACTCCTCGCCATCCTCAACCATGCTGAACGCCTCCGGCGCGGGCACCGGCCTGGGGAAGACAACACCGGCGGACACCGGCCGGATCCAGGACCAGGCCTTCAGCAAGCCAAACGGAAACTGGGTTTCTATACGGATCCTGTCCGGGCGCAGGTATCCCCGGTGAGCGGAATGAACTGGCAGGCTGACATCCTGCGCCTGCCCGCAATGGACATGCACCAGGGCATGGCCCGATTCCCCACAGGAAAGCAGGATGGCAATGGCATCATCCCGGCCCGCCCTGAGCCGGAACCGGAAGGGAATATCATCGCCGGCAAAGCCTTCCCCTGGCTGAACCAGGGTCAGTTCAAGGCCAGAGAGATTTCGATGGGTCTGGTGCATGGCGCCGACAAAAACGGCACCCAGGAGGAACGTGCTCAGATAAATCAGGCTGTTCTGATAATTGATGCCGGTTAACAGCATGATGAATAGCAACAAACCGAAAACCACGCCGGCGCCGGTTGGCAGAATGAAGATATTTTTCTGGCTGAAGGACTGAAGATCAGACCGCGGAATCCGTCGGTTGATCCAGCGCTGCCAGCGGTTTCTGAACAGATTTTTCATAGTGTCGCTGAGGCCATGTAATGCCGAAAAAGTAATGCCAAAAAAGTTCACGGTATTCGACCATGATTTTGCCGTTATTGATAACAGTACCGAAAAATCAAAGATTCTGATCACAATCCGGATATTCCGGCTTGAATTCCTGTCCTACAAACCGAATACTCGGCTCACGGAGCGTGCTTTTTAAACCGCAAGAGGCCAGATTATGAAACGCCAACACCTGCTCACCACCGCCATTAGCGGCCTGGTTGTTGCCTTACCCGCCTTTGGTGGCGTTCAGACCATGACCTCCGACGAAATGGTGGAAACCTATGTCAAGGATTCCGCGGTCATTGTTGTCCCCAAACACCGCCAGAAAACCGAAGCCGACCGGCAACGCATCCTGCGCTCCCTGACCATCTCCCCCGGCCAACCGGTTCTGACCGAAGCTGAAGAAGAAGCCTACCGGGAAGCCCTGCAACGCTATATTGATGAGGGCAAGACCGATGCGCTGGAAAATGCAGAGGAAGAGTTCCTGCGGCGCGCCCTGCTCCTGCCTCAGGAAGAGCTTGCCCGGGCGCAGCCCCCGGCGGAGTTCACCCCGACGATCCCGCCGCTGATCTTCGGACAGCAGGCCCAGATTCCGGAAGAGCCCTTTACCCAGACCTTTCTTAACGATCAACTGGGGATCGGCTTTGACGGCCAGAATCTGAATTTCAGCATCGGCAATCCGCCGGGCATTGACCAGATCCGGATCCCCCAGGCGATCAACGAAGGGCCGATTACGCTGACGCCAAGGCCGGGTGGTGGGTTTGATCTTTCCATTGCGGTGCCGGATCAGTAACGCCCGGTTCCGCTGATCCTGAAACAAAACGGCAGCCATTGACTGGCTGCCGTTTTTATTGGCCTGACGTTTTCAGAGAACCAATAAAAACGCCCCGCAGAGCGGGGCGTCACTTCACCAACGTTGGTCTCAGGTCAGATTAGTGACCGTAGATAGCCAGCTTGGTGTTCTGAATATGCAGGTTGTCCATAGTGAAAGAACCGACGCTGGTTCCACCGACAAGAACACCCGCGACGTTCACATCCATGATTACGTCGTTGACATCAACCCGCAGCACGTCGGTCTTAGCCGATGCACCCAGGCCATTTCCTTTGTATACGTCCATGTTGACGTTTGCAAAGCCCATGTTTAGCTTCTCTTCTTTAGTGTCTCCGGCAACGCCACTGTTATCAAGATCCACATCTGAGAGATCAACCACACCGTCGCCATTGTAATCGAAGTTGGCACCAGCACCGGTCACCGACAGGCCACGGACACCCACCGCCAGGAACGGAACGTCAAATTCCATGTTGTTCACGGTGAAGGCGGTGTCGATGTTCAGAGAACCGTCACCGGTTCCGCCGAGAGTCGTTGCGGCATCTTCAGTATCGACCCGGATATCCAGTCTGCCCACCATACCCCAGGCCTTCATTCCGGAGATCAGGGTAGTGCTCTCACCGGCAGTACCTTCCAGGTTCATCGAGGAAGCAGTGAAGCCCCAGTCAATCGGCAGACCACTGATCGTCTTAACCGAAATGACAGCATCACCGTCGGAAGCCAGGTCAATGTTGATGGCCAAATCGTCCAGAAGCTCGGTCGCTGCGATGTCAGGAGTTCCATCACCGTCGATATCAAAGATAGGGTTCGCACCGGTGATCAGACCAGCACCGCCGAGCTCAATGTCGTTGACGGTGAAGGAACCGCCACCAATCTCGCCGGCAGCACCTGAATCAGTATCGGTGTACCTGAACTGACCGATGCTTACCTGGGTTTCCAGCTCGATGGTCACACCAGCCTGACCGGTGACGTTACCCATCATGGAGTCATTCAATGCCGTCAGTTCTGCCTGTGCGGCGAACGGAGCGGCGGCTACGGCTGTAGCAAGTGCAATTTTCTTCAGGCCTTTCATCTTTATCTCCTTATAAACTCATCATTATTCTTGTGTGAGTCTGTATTTTTTGAAGCAGGATCCGCGATCCCACGAATCCATTTAAGATTGTTTTACAGTCCGAATCCGTGATTGCACTCACAATTCTCAACGACACTGAAACAAACCGTTACAAAGCGGATTTGCGTCACGTTTTTCCTTGCGCCTGCTCCTACCCTTCACTCTCAGCTTCCCGGCCGTCATAGAAAAGCTCGTATGGCTTTTTCTGGGTGCTGGGCTGGCCAAAACTCAGGTCGCCCTGATCAAAACGATAAGGCACAACCTGTAAGCCCGAAAGCCCCAGACGATGCTCATGCTCGATAGCAAGAACCCGGGTATTCTCACCTTCTTCCACGGTGCCTGCATAGACTATTGCGGTTGCGAGAATCTTTCCGTGCCGGGCCAGGGACTTTAAAGCCGCCCTAAACATCAGCACCTTCATGGTTGCGGCAGCTTTCTCCCCGCTCTCGCCCAGCCGAACCCGTTTAACCTCGCCATCGTTCATCATCATCCAGGCGGCGGGAATGACCACACCACTCTGCTCAAGCTCACCCCCCACCTCGTCGCGGGCAACGGCCGTCAAAGTCTGGATATGCTTCGCCGCGAGCCCGGCGTATTTCTTAATTTCATCCGAAGTTAACTGGCCGTCAGCGAGAGCGTTGCGATCTGGTATATCTTCATCGGCGCCAGTTGGCGCTGCAACAGCCGGCGAAACGGCTGCCAGGATCAGCAGAGTGGATAGAAAAAACGGTTTCACGTGCCCCATAATCGTTGTTGTCCTTATATTCCGTTGTCTGGTAAGGAAGCGCGGACGTTAGTGCTGTAAAATAGCAACAAGCCTGCCGGCTACCCTTTAATTCCATTTTCATTAGATCAGTGGCCCGACGATTTCGACAACGCCCGTTTTGTGCCCTGTTTATCATTTTTTCAAAATTCTTCGGAGGTACCTTGAGCCCGGCCACGACCCGCCAGCTTTCTCGGGATGAATTCAGGCGCCTGCTTCGGGAGGCTTCGGGGAAGGATGATTTTGTCCATGTCGGCACCGTGGGTGAAGGCCCGGGGCGTGGTACCTGGAGTGGGTTTTCGTGCAGTGCGGTCCAAAGCCGGGTTCTGTATCCGGGCGATACGGACAGTGACAGGATCGCACGGCTGGCCGAAGAAATGGAAACGGAAGCGGCCAGGTATGCGGGGTATTCGGTTGGCCTTGACTGCCTCGCCGGTGGGTGGATTGGCTTTCTGAGTTACGAACTGGGTTATATCCGGGAGCCGCGACTTGCTCCCATCTGCCCCACGCCCCCCGTGCCGTTGCTCGCCGCAGGGCTTTACCTGTGGCTGGCCAGCCATAACCGGAAAACCGGGGACTATTGCCTCTGGATACACCCGAACTGTCCCGGTAGCCTGGTCACTCAGATCAACGGATGGCTTTCGCTTTCGTTTCATACGGAAAGCCAACCGTGCTCCTGGAAGGTCACGGAACCTTTCAAACCCAGGCAAGCGCCCGAAGCCTTCAAGGCAAGCGTTCAGGCCATCCGGGATTACATCCGTGCCGGCGACTGCTATCAGGCCAACCTGTCGCAGGAATTTGTCGGAAAGTTCACTGGTGACCCCTGGTGCGCTTTTCAGGCATTGGCAAACGCCAACCCCACGCCCTATAGCGCGTTCGTCCGTGCCGGAGAGCACTCCGTGCTTTCGATCTCACCAGAACGATTCCTTGAAATTAAGGGCCGTACGGTCAGGACAAGCCCCATCAAAGGCACTCGCCCCCGCGGGAAAACGACCAATGAGGATGCATCTCTCGCCGCCGAACTTCAGACCTCGGAAAAGGATAGGGCCGAAAACCTGATGATCGTCGATCTGCTGCGCAATGATCTCAGCCTGAACGCCAGAACCGGCAGCGTGAAAGTCGGCAAGCTGTTTGCCCTTGAGTCCTACCGGAACGTCCACCACCTGGTCAGCCACATCCGGGCGGAGCTGGCGGACGGCATAACCCCCATGAAGGCCCTGTTCGATGCCTTCCCGGGCGGGTCCATCACCGGCGCGCCCAAAATCCGGGCCATGGAAATCATCCGGGAACTGGAACCCCACTGGCGCGGCCCCTACTGTGGCTCGATTTTCTATCGCGGACTGGATGGCACCCTGGACAGCAACATCGCCATACGCACCATGCTGTGCGACGGCAAGGGCACCATTCGTTGCTGGGGCGGTGGCGGTATCGTGGCGGATTCCGATCCGGAGGCCGAGTATCAGGAGACCCTGGCGAAGGTCGGGCCTTTGATGCGGTTTCTGGAAACGTTGGTTATCGAGTAGTGAAAATGGGGTCAGAAGAAGGCTTTCTTCTGACCCCTTTTCAGCCGTCGACTCAGGCGCTGTGAATGGCGCTGGCCTTAAGGAATTCCTGCCTCAAATCATCGAAGTTGTGCACCGCCGGGAACTGCGGAAACTCATCAATGACATTCCGGGGCGCGTGGAACAGAATGCCGGCCTCGGCCTGGCCCAGCATGGTGGTGTCGTTGTAGGAATCACCCGCGGCGATGACGCGGTAGTTCAGCAGCTGGAAGGCCCTTACAGACTGACGCTTGGGATCGCGCTGGCGCAGAAGGTAGTTGGCGATCCGGCCATTATCCGCCACTTCAAGTTTGTGGCAAAGCAATGCCGGGTAGCCCAGCTTCTTCATCAGGGGCATGGCGAATTCGTAGAAGGTGTCCGACAGAATCACCACCTGAAAACGCTCCCGCAACCAGTCCAGGAATTCCCGGGCACCGGGGAGCGGGTCCAGCTCACCGATCACTTCCTGAATCTGGGGCAAGCCGTAGCCATGCTGGTCCAGCAGTTTCAGGCGCTGCTTCATCAGGACATCGTAATCCGGAATGTCGCGGGTGGTGGCCTTGAGCTCATCAATGCCGGTTTTTTCGGCGAACGCGATCCAGATTTCCGGGATCAATACTCCTTCAAGGTCAAGGCATGCGAGTTCCACAACGGTCTCCTGATTGATTGGTAGGGGCAGCAGCGGCAAATTCACCGGCCGGGATACGGAGCGTATGATAAGAAAAACCGGGCGGGAATGCATCGTGGAAGTGTAAGTCCATCCTGATAAACGGCGGAATAACCATATAGATTGTCATTCCTTCAGGGTATGAGGCATTTGATGGTAGCCTTTTCACACATTTAGATTAGGTGATTCCGGCATGACCGATATTCAAACCTTGCGGGAGGAGCTCGAAGGCCAGAGCCCCCGTTCGATTCTCAAGGCCGCCCTGAAACAGTACGACAACATCGCGATCTCCTTCAGCGGTGCGGAAGATGTGGTACTGATCGAGATGGCCCACAAGCTCACCGACAATCTGCGGGTATTCACCCTGGATACCGGGCGCCTGCATCCGGAAACCTACGAGTTTGTGGAACGCGTTCGTAAACACTATGGCATAGAGATCGAGGTTCTGTTTCCGGACGCGGAGGAAGTTCAGGACATGGTCAACAAGAAGGGCCTGTTCAGCTTTTACGAAGATGGCCACGGGGAATGTTGCGGTATCCGCAAGGTCAATCCGCTGCGCCGCAAGCTGGCCACGGTTGATGCCTGGATAACCGGCCAGCGCAAGGACCAGAGCCCGGATACCCGCAACGACGTGCCGGTCGTTCAGGAAGATACTGCGTTCTCAACCGATGAGAAAACCCTGGTGAAGTTCAATCCGCTGGCGAACTGGACTTCAAAAGAAGTCTGGGACTACATCCGGATGTCCGAGGCGCCCTATAACGAGCTGCATGAAAAAGGGTTCGTCAGCATTGGCTGCCAGCCGTGCACCCGCCCTGTCCTGCCGGGACAACATGAGCGGGAAGGTCGCTGGTGGTGGGAAGAAGCCACCCAGAAAGAGTGTGGCCTTCATGCGGATAATCTGATCGCCCGGGACTGACCGGGCGGCGAGCTACCCGCGCTCACCGGTTAATAAGTGGGTAGCTCGATTTCCCTGAACAACTCCTCAATTTCTGATCGACTTCCCTGGTGAGCGACCGCTTCGTCCACCTTCTCTTTGGCAAGATGTGGTGCAAAGCGCTGGATGAAGTCGTACATATAGCCCCGTAGGAAAGTGCCTTTTCGGAACCCGATGCGCGTCACGCTGGGGCGGAAAAGTTTCCGGGCGTCCAAAGCAACCAGATCGGTATCGGTTTTCGGGTCGAATGCCATACTGGCGATGATCCCGACACCGAGGCCGAGCCGCACATACGTCTTGATAACGTCCGCATCCGCCGCCGTGAACACGACCTTGGGTGTCAGCCCCTGGGACTGGAACGCTTCGTCAAGTTTTGAACGACCGGTAAAACCGAATACGTAGGTGACCAACGGGTATTCCGCCAGCTCGGCCAGTGTCAGTTCCGGCAACGTCGCAAGCGGGTGATCCCTGGGCACGATCACACTGCGATTCCACCGGTAGCAGGGCATCATGATCAGGTCGTTAAACAACTCCATGCCCTCTGTCGCAATCGCAAAGTCAACAGCGCCGTTAGCGGCCATTTCCGAGATCTGCATGGGCGTTCCCTGATGCATATGCAGGGAAACGTCCGGATACGCCTCAATGAAACCGCTGATCACCGGCGGCAGCGCGTAACGGGCCTGGGTGTGGGTGGTGGCAATACTCAGGTCCCCCTTGCGCTGGTTACTGAATTCCTGGGCAATCTTCTTGATGCCCTCCACCCGCCGGAGAATCTCTCCCGCCTCCCGGATGATAATCTCGCCGCCCGGGGTAATACGGGTCAGGTGCTTACCGCTGCGGGCGAATACCTCCAGGCCCAGTTCATCCTCCAGCAGACGGACCTGCTTGGAGATACCCGGCTGGGAGGTAAAGAGGCTTTGAGCGGTTGCGGACACATTCAGGTCGTGATGCGCAACTTCCCAGATGTAGCGCAACTGTTGTAGTTTCATTGAGTCTGTTGCTCCCTGGAGATCGAAGGACCCTGAAGAAGAATACGCATAAAAATACAGGCTTTCATTCTTTTTTAATATAGGCAATTCTCTTCACACAGTTTAGACCAAAATTGCATTTCCGCAGCCCCTGATAAAACCCGGTCGTGAACAAGAGCGATTAAGACTGATTAATAGTGATTAAGACTGATTACGAGTGATCCAGTGCGTCCATGGCCCTTGACTTGGTCACGACAAAGGACACAATCCCTAATCGATACGCTCCACCTTTCAGGGAAACCATGCTGCTGACCACCAAATTCCTCAGGCCCACCTCTGATTCCCGCGCGGTAAAACGCGAGCGGTTGAGTGCGCTCCTTGAGCCCGATGGCCCGAGACGCCTGAATCTGGTGATTGCACCGGCAGGGTTCGGAAAAACCACCCTGGTGACTCAATGGTGCTCGCGGTCGTCATCACCGGCCGCATGGCTTTCCCTGGACGAGCACGATGATGAGCCGAGGCGCTTCTGGCAGTATGTTACCGGCGCCTTCGAACACGCCGGCCTGGCCGGTGCCGGTGAGCTGCGCAAACAACTGGCCCACGGCACCGACGAGGCCTTCACCGAAGCGATTACAGGGCTAATCAACACCCTGGCACGGGATGGCAGCCCCTGGACCCTGGTACTGGACGATTTTCATTTCATTCACGAACCTGCCATACACCGGCAATTCGCCTATTTTGTCGATTACCTGCCTCCGGGCGTCGCCGTAACCCTTGCTTCCCGGACCGAACCGCCGCTGCCTCTGGCACGGTGGCGGGTGCGCCGCTGGACCCAGGACCTACATCCCGGACTCCTGGCGTTTTCAGAAGAAGAATGCCGGCAATTTTTTCAGGGCACCATGGGCCTGGACATTTCCGAGGAAGACGTCCGGGCAATTTGCCGGAAAACAGAAGGCTGGGTTGCCGCCATGCAGCTGTCGGCACTGTCCGGCAAAGGAAACCCGGCGGGAACGAAGCAGATTGATCTGGACGAGCGCCATATCAGTGACTATGTATTGAGCGAGGTATTAGACCAACAGCCGGCGGAACTGGCGGATTTTCTGCTGGAAACCGCCTGCTGTCCGCGCCTGTGCGCCTCATTATGCGATTCGATCCGCAGCTCCGGCGACAGCCAGGAAATCCTGGAGAAGTTGCTCAGCCAGAACCTTTTCCTGATCCCCCTCGACACCCGGAATGAGTGGTTTCGTTATCACGATCTGTTCCGGGATGCCCTGCTCCTTCGTATTCGTCACAGCCAACCCGAGAAGGCAGCGCAATTGTGGCAGAGAACCGTAGACTGGTTGCTGGCCCACGGCCATGTTCAGGAAGGCATTGCCCAGATCGTCCGTCACGCAGACTGGCACTGGCTGGCCCGGGTACTGGCCGAGCATGGCAATAACCTGATTCATGGCGGATATCATTTACCGGTTCTGAACTGGCTAGACGCCCTGCCCCAGGATCTGGTCACCGACAACCCACAACTTCAGATGCTGCGAATCTGGGGGCTGTTCTTCGCCAACCGTGTGGACACCCTGGCGCCCTTGCTGAGCTCTCTGGAAGATCTTCTCGACCGGCACGTGGCGGATTCCCATCCTGATGCCGAAGGCGCGCTCGGGCTCCAGAGCGAGATCTCACTGATGCGCTCATACCTGGCCCGGACCCGCAGCGATGACAAAAGCGCCACCGATCTCACACGGCAGGTTCTGAAAGAAATCGATCATACCCGCATCCCCCTGAAATCGGTGACCTATTACGGTCTGGGCCTGGACTACTATGGCAAGGGCGAGCTCACCGAAGCCGAAGACGCCCTGCAGTCCGCCGTCCGCTACGGTCAGGTGGAACAAAAGCCGAGCACCGTTCTCTCCAGCGGCGGATTGCTGGCATGGATTCAGTACAACCGTGGCGATATTGACCTGGCCCTGGATACCTGCACCGATATCCGTCAGTGGGTGGACCGGCACTATGCGGACCCCAGCCAGCCCAGGCTGATTTCCTGCTGGCAGAACAGCACCTTGTGCGAAATTCACCGGGAGCGGGACCATCCCCAGCTTGCGGCCACCCACCTTCAACCATTGCTTGAACACGTGGAACGGGGCACGGAAGCCGGGCAGCACGTGGTCATCCAGTACGTCCGCGGCCACCTTGCCTTCAGCGAGGGCAAACTCCAGGAGGCCATCGAGGCGCTGGAGGACGCCGCCCAAACCGCCCGGAAACGCCGGGAACAGATTCTTTTCGAACCACCGGCCAGTACCGCCCTGCTGGCTCGGTGCTACCTGGCCGCCGGTTTCCCGGACAAAGCCCGGGGCTGTCTCGATTCAAGAGTGGATGCCGAGTTCACCAATCCCCTGAACCGGGAACAGAACCGGATCAGTGAGGCGCGGGTAATGGTGGCCCTGGATCAACCTGAACGGGCCCAGGAAATTCTCAGCGCACTCCTTCAGCCGGCCGAGCGTAACGCCCACAACCGTCATCTGGTGGAGATCCTGCTGGTTTATGGCGAGGCCCTGGCACTTCAGGGCCGCACAGAAGAGTCCCGACAAATGCTCACCCGGGCAATCAGCCGGGCCGCCGACGCCGGATTTATGCGGTTGCTGGCAGAAGAAAGCCCGCACCTCCGTTCGCTCCTGCTGTCTTTACCCGCGCTGAACGCACCGGGTAGCTGGAACAGCGGCGTGCGGACCATGCTTCTGAAGCAGGAAGAGATGGCTGGAACGGCCGCGGCAACCCGGGCGACTGAAACCGTCAGGTCGCCGGAACGCTCAGCCAAAACACCGGAAACCCTTCCAGAGCCCCTCAGCCAGCGTGAGCTGGAAGTGCTTGCACTGATTCACCAGGGCCACGCCAACAAGGAGATCGCTTCCCGGATGAGTGTGGCTCCGGCCACCGTCAAGGCCCACATCCGTAACCTTTACGGCAAGCTGGGCGTGGGCCGAAGAACCGAAGCGCTGGCCCGGGCGCGGCAACTCGGGCTCCTTGATAACTGACAACAGCGCCCACGAAATGGGACCCCTGTCACATTTAACTGCAACTTTCTAAGCCTGCTACGCCCTTTGGACGATCCGTTTACGCCCCCTGCTCCTCTATCATTTGTTCAACGGTGAGGGAAACCTTGCCAGGAATTCTGAAACTTCAGGCCTTCAGATTTCTTGTTCCGCGTTGTTTCGACGCCCGGGTTCAAAAGGACCCCTTTGATGAGAGCCACCCCATCTGGGCTGGCTCTTTTTTTTGGGCGGGCTATCTACCTGAACGCATCGTACTCGAAAGAATGGTGCCGGGGAGGATCAGCGTTCGATGATCCGCCGGAACGGCGGCAAGGCATCAAGCAACAGCTGGCCGTAGCGCCTGGCGATGATCCGGCGATCCAGAATGGTGACCCGGCCGGTATCCTGCTCGGTCCTGAGCAAGCGCCCGACCGCCTGAACCAGCTTGATCGAGGCATCGGGCACCGTGATCTCCATAAACGGATTACCACCACGCCGGGTTACCCATTCAGCAAGGCCCGCCTCTATCGGATCATCCGGCACAGAGAACGGCAGTCGGGTAATGACCACGTGGTGGAGGTATTTACCCGGCAGGTCGATACCCTCGGCAAAACTGGCCACCCCAAAGAGCACACTGGGCCGCCCCTCATCCACGCGGCTGCAATGCTGGCGAAGCACCTCACCCTTGGCCATGTCATCCTGGGTGATAATCAGCTCCGGATAGTCCGGCGCCAGTGCGTCACGCACCTGGATCATCTGGCGCCGGGAAGTGAACAGAACCAGCGTTGCCTTTTCACCTGCCCACAGATCGGGCAGGCGCTTGACCAGCTCATCGGTAAACCCGTCATCGGTCGGCAGGGCAGACATCGCCGGCACTTCCACGGTGGCCATTTCGGCATAACGGAAGGAACTGGGAACCACCAGGAAACGGCTGTCCTGGGGCAATCCCGCCCGGGCGTTAAGCCGGTCAAACCGGCCGAGCGCGGTCAGCGTTGCGCTGGTCAGCACAGCCCCGTAGGCCCGGGACCAGAGCCGGGAATACAGCAGATCGTCTGCGAGCACCGGAGAGCTGTAGAGGGTAATGTCTTCGGCGTGATCCCATCGCTGCCGGACCGCCCAGCGCGCGGGAGGCGGGCTACCTCCTTGCTCACACCAGGCCGTCCAAAGTCTCAACTGATCTTCGGCACGACTGTGGAAAGAGCCGATCACCGGATACCATGCCTCGGCAGTCTCACGGTCTAATTCGTGCTCTTTGCGTTCATCAAACGCCCCCTGCAACTCATCCGCCAGCACACCAAGCTGACGCACCAGGTTCGCGGTGGCAATCCGGGTCTCAGCCGACAGATCCGCCATGGCTTCGGGGAGCTCACCCTCCGGGTAACGCCACTGGGCTGTTCGGCGCTCCTCGTTGAATTCCCAGCCGGTATTCTGCTCTGCTTCCTCATAGACCCTGGCCAGAACAAGATCGACATCCCGGGACGCAGAGCCAATGCGGTCGAGACTCTTGGCAGCCTGGCTGCCTCCCGGCAGGTAAGGCTGCATTTTGACCAGCGCCTGGGAGAGCTGCTTCAGCCACTGGCGTGTGGCGTTCAGGGAAACCGAGGCGGCAAAATGATTCAGGGCCTTGTCCGGAAGGTGATGGGCCTCATCAAAAATGTACAAAGCGTTTTCAGGCTCGGGCAAAATGGCACCGCCACCGAGCGCCAGATCCGCCAGCACCAGATCATGGTTCGCCACTACGATATCGGCATCATCCAGATCTTTCCGGGCGTCGAAAAACGCACAGCTGTCGAAGTAGCTGCAGTGGCGGTTGGTGCACTGCCGGTGGTCTGTTGTGACCTGGCGCCAGACATCGTCCGGAATCTGTTCCGGCCAGTGGTCCCGGTCGCCATCCCAGTTTCTTGAACCATAACTGGCGAGCATCTCCTCGAAGAAAGCCCGTGTGCCCGACGCTTCGGACCTGGGGCCATCCAGCAGGAACAGCGGCATGGTGTCGCTGTCGCCATTGCCCTCGTCGTGCAGGCGCGCCTCCAGTCTGGACATGCAAAGATACCGGCCCCGCCCTTTGGCGAGGGTCCAGTTGAAATCCATCTTGCTGTGCTTTTTGAGGTCCGGGAGGTCCTTCAGAACAATCTGGTCCTGCAATGCAACGGTGGCCGTGGAAATAACCAGGGTTTTGCCCAGGGCTTTGGCCACGGGAATTGCCGCGATAAGATAAGCCAGGGTCTTGCCGGTACCGGTCCCCGCCTCTACAACGCACGCTGACGCCGGCGAGGTTCTCTGGCCATCGTTCCCGGTGATCTCACCCATGTATTTTGCAATTTCAGCGATCATCAACCGCTGGCCGTAGCGGGCACGGATATCCTTGCCTGCCAGCACGTCGCGGTAGCCCTGCTGAATCTCGTGCTTGGTGTCGTCAGTCAGAGCCATTATCGGGGGCTCACCCAGTCCCGGACCACACCAACCCGGAAGCGTTGACCGTTAAGGCTGAGTACAACGCCCTCCCCGGTGATGTCTTCCACCCGCAGACCGGAAAACGAATCACCGATTCGCAGATAGGCATTATTAATCATGACGCGGCGGGACGCCGGGGATGATGAGTAGATATGGCTGTTAAAGGTCAAATCCGGGACACTCTTCTGAAACGAAAGGGGCAACTCTACCAGATGGGGCACCCTGCCCGCTTGCTCAGGCACCGGCAAGGGTGGAAAAGTCTGTGATGAATCGGATGAGGGTACAATAATGGTCGCCCGCTCCCGGGGCACGGGCGCCGCGGCGGCCTCAGCCTTCGGCAGGCTCACAGGTGATTCCGGTTCCGGTTCCGGTTCCGGTTCCGGTGCCGGTGTCACCGGTGGCGCTTCAACCTGTTCGGCCGGCTGATCTGGTGGCTGGGAGCCTGGCCAGAAGACAAACGCCAGCACGCCGGCGTTGAGCATCAGGGCGACAGCGACCCAGGCCACCGGCGATACCCGCTTCTTCTTTGGCCGGTGTATCAGCTGCACCTGCTGGCCAAGGTCGGGCACCCGCCCCTGGCGGCGCTCCGTTTCGGATTTTCTTAATGCGTCAAGAATATAAGACATAGTTACTCTCGATTTCCCGACCGATTTCCCGACCGGTTTCCCGGCACTGAGGGCTGAAGCCGGGGAACAGACGCCTCAAGATCGTTATTCATCTGGATGATGGTCATGGCGCCGGCGATTCCGTCAACGGTAAGACCCCGGAGGGACTGATACCAGCGAACCTGCTCTTCGGCACTCATCCGCTTGATCTGATCGCTTTCCGGGCGGCCGGCACTGAGCGTCTCCGCCAGCTCCATCATCCGGGCGCCAATCCATAACTGCTGGCCGTTCCCGGTACTGTAAAAGCCGTCGCCGGTGAGGTATTCCGGAAGGCGCCACAATACCCGGTATTCCCCAAACCAGTAAGGCTCGATACTGGCGAACGATAGCTCCACGTTAGCGGACGGCAACGCAACTTCGGCCATGTCGCCATCTAGGTGACGAATCACAACGTAACCGTCGTTGCCGGCCTGATCCTGAAGCCGCAACATCGCCGGGCGATCCAGAAACTCAAGGCTCCGGCGACTGCCCTGCCGCTCCAGACACGCCAACCCGTTTTCTCTGGCAAAATCACAGGCCACTGGCGCATCGGCAGGCTGATAATTGCGCCCCCAGATCCCGAATAACATCCGGAAGGCATCGACTGAATCCAGCAGCTGACCGGGAACGTCCAGTTCCGCAAGAGCCTGACGCTCAGCAACTTCGTTGTTGTTCGCGGAATCCGCCCTTTCCGGCATTTCCGCCTCAGCCATTTTGCCCGGCTCATCCGCAACCCGCTCGATGGCACCCTGCAATGGCTCCCCCGGGGGCTGCTCAGCGAAAGCCGGCTCGCCCGGGGCCCAACGCTCAAACAGCCAGGCGGTTCCGATAATGGCAACAAGCATGGATGCCGCAACGATCAGGTACTGGGATCTGTCTGGTGAGCCACCTTGCCGCGATGGCCCGGGGCCAGCGGAATGGCCACGAACCTCTTTTGCTGCGTGCCGAATGTGATCAGCGGTAATTTCATGCTCACCTTCCGCGTAGGCCCCAAGCAGAGCCCGGTCGCTGATCAGATTGATCAGCCGGGGAATACCCTGGCTTTCCCGGTACAGTCGCTGAACGGACCGGGGCGAGAAAATGTCCCCGCGCATGCCGGCCACGCTGAGTCGATAGCGAAGGTAGGCCGGCAGCTCGTCCTTGCCAATCGCATCAAGGTGATAACGCGCGGTTACCCGCTGGTTCAGTTGCCGCAGTTCCGGAAGGGCAAGTATCTCCTGCAGTTCCGGCTGGCCAAGCAGGACAATTTGCAGCAGTTTTTTCTCGGCGGTTTCCAGATTGGTCAGGAGCCTGAGTTGTTCAAGCACCTCCGCAGACAGATTCTGGGCTTCGTCGATCATCAACACCTTGTGACGGCCCGCCGCGTGCGCCTTCAGCAGGTCCTGGTTGATGAGATCCACCAGTTCCTTGATGGTGGCGCCGATGTCGTGGGGAATCTCAAGCTCGTCGCAGATGGAGGACAGCAACTCCCGCGCAGAGAGCCGGGGGTTGAGAATCAGCGCTATATCGACATTGTCCGGAGCGTTTTCAATAAAGCAGCGGGATACCGTGGTCTTCCCGGTCCCTACTTCACCGGTAATCACAATGAAGCCGCCCTGGCCCTGAACACCGTACATCAGGTGCGCCAGAGCTTCCTTGTGGCGATCACTGAGATAGAGGTAACGGGGGTCTGGGGCGATAGAAAACGGCGGTTCGCGAAAGCCGAAAAAATCGTAATACATGTCAGGAGGTACCGGAATCCGCGTTATTAACCAACCTGAGCCCGGCAGTGCGCCGGTTCTGCTGTTTCAGTCGACGCACGCACCGCTCAAGGGTTTTGGAGATCCGGGCATGGGAGCGAATCATGGAAATCCTGGGCCAGGTGGCCCGTTCGCCGGCAAGAATCATTTCCCTTACGTAGGCGGGATCCGGATTAGCCAGCATGCGGCGATAGTCCCTGAATGAATAGGTTGGTGCGATGGTAACGTCTCCCGAATACCGCTGAGCCATAATCGTGTACAACTGACCGGACACCTGCCGCAGGAGTTCCGGCCTTACCCGTTTGCGCAGGTAATCGAATACCCCCTTGCCGTGGAACTGGATTTCCGATTTCAGCAGATGCATCGGGAGACTGCCCAGGGAGAGCTTTTCGTCTCTGCCTCGCTGGGTGAGGAACGGCACAACATGGGGGTTGGCCTGGCTCACAATTGTGTAGTTAACGTCGTAGAGATGCATCAGGCGGTCAATTGGGAGATCGCTGACCACCGAACCGTCCACAAACTTGAGGCGTGGCATATAAGGCAGGGTATTGCCGTGGATGTCTTTTTTCATCAGGGTGACCGGCGGAAAAATACCCGGAACCGCCGCACTGGCCAGAGCCGCACTCCACACCATCAGGTAGGGCGATGTATAGCCGCACAACAATCGCGCCTTTTGATGCGCCTGTACCGGTGACACACTTACGTTAATAGAGCGACCAGTACGCTGGTAGGCCTCTTCGAAGGTGTATTCACCAATATTCGCCCGCAGGCAGCCGCGCAACTGCTCCTGATCCATGAGGCCGTCGCCGCGAACGGCACTGATCAGGCCCCGCCACTTCCAGGCCTTGAGGTTGTGGTTTTCCGGTACCAGCATTTCCGGTATTTCCGCATCGGTATGCACACCGAGAATACCGGCAATGATGGCGCCGATACTGGAACCGGCGATCACCTGGGGCAGAAGGCCTTTCTCCCAGAGCGCCTTGATCACCCCGAAATGAAACATGCCGAGGGTGGCACCGCCACTGAGCAGCAATGTCGGCCGGCCGTAGCTTGTCAGGGTATCCCGGAAAAACTGGAGCTTGTCCGCCACGGGGAAACCGGGCACCGAATGGTCGCAGAGGAAATCCAGCGCTTCGCACACCTGGGCAATGTATTCCTCGATCAGATGCTTGGTGCCAACCCGGGACCGGGTGTAGAGCGCAGGATTGCCCATGTTACCAAGATCGTGATGCAAGCCCTCCCTCAGGGCCCGCTTCAGGCGCTCAACGTCGTTCTGCTGACGATACTGCTTAAGGTTGCTCAGGCGATCATAAATGAGCTCGTAGTGGTAGAGACCAGAGGCAAAGTCCTCTTTCCACTCGGCATTGCCCTCCAGAAAATCCAGTTCCAGCGCCGCCGCCTTCCAGACTTCATAGTTCGGCGCCTCGGCCAGCATTTTCCGGAACTTGGCTAATCTTGGATCCTCTAGCACCGCTGACCTCCTTTCAACCCGCCCGAAACTCAGAAATCATCCAGCATCAGATTTTCATCATTGCCACTGGCAAACGGATCATTGACCACTTTCCCATCGTTTATCAGGAACTCACGACGTTGTAAAAACGCGTTTCGGAGGAAAACATACCTGTCGCCGGAAATGAAGCTCTCCGCCGGAATCAGATCAGCCCGCTTATCGACAATCTGGAGAGCCCGGGCAGAATAAGCCTCATGGCTTTCCACGGTGTCCCAGGCTGAAGGCAGAGCAAACCCGTCAGTTACAAAGCCGGTGAAGTGCCGGGGTGTCGAGGGACCAAGAAGCGGTAGCATCAGATAGGGTCCCGGTCCCGCACCCCAGTAGCCCAGGGTCTGTCCGAAATCCTCCGGCCGCTCCGGGAGTTCGAAAGCCGTGGCCACGTCAATCAGGCCCAGGAGGCCGAACGTTGTATTAAAAGTAAAACGCCCGACAGCCACCACCGCGGACTCCCCTTTTAACTGGAGCACGCTGTTGGTGAAGTTCCGGAGTTCGGTGAGGTTGTTGAAGAAATTGGTAATACCCCGGTCGATCAGCCGCGGGGTAAAGTTCCGGTAGGCCTGTGCCACCGGCTTAAGAAACCACCGGTCAATGGTTTCGTTGAAGTTATACACCTTGCGGTTCCAGTTCTCCCAGGGGTCCTTCAGGTCAACCGGCACTGAGCCTTCCGGCGCGGGCTCCTTCATGGTCTGGGCTGTTGCCTGACTGGCGGGAAAAAGCACCGCCATAGCAAGGCTCGTCACGATGGCGATCAACCAGCGTCGGATAAAAAGATATTTCATTTTCGGCTCATGGGTTGTTTAATTCGTCTCGACTCGCCGAAAATACCGGCGCTTTACTTATCATTATTAAACCGTTGTTACGGAGGAACCCGATGTCAGTCCCGGGAAATCTTGTAAGCACGATTACCATGCCGCTCCGCTGGGGAGACATGGATGCATACGGCCACGCCAATAATACAGTTTACTTCCGTTTCTTTGAGGAAGCGCGGATTGTGTGGCTGGCGTCACTGGAACTCGGCGGTCCCGGCGAGCCAACCGGCCCGATTATTATAAAGACCAGTGCCACCTTTCTAAAGGAATTGAACCATCCGGCAACGGTAGAGGTGAAAACATACGCTGACAAAGCAGGCAACACCAGCCTCGACACCTATCATTTGCTGACAGATGTCGATACCGGCGCCATTTATGGGGAAGGTTATGCCAAAATTGTCTGGTTCAACCGGGCAACACGGTCATCGGCTCCGCTGCCAGAGACCTTGCGGGCGCTGGCAACGGGTTAACCCGGCGAGAGACTATCGGCGGCGCACCACGACGCTGCCGATCGAATAACCTGCCCCAAACGAACAGATCACGCCCAGATCACCACTGGCCAGGTCTCCCTTGTGCTTGTGGAAGGCGATGATGGAGCCTGCGGAGCTGGTATTGGCGTACTCGTCCAGAATAACCGGCGCCTCATCTTCGGTGGCATCACGGCCCAGCACCTTGCGGGCAATCAGCTGGTTCATATTGAGGTTGGCCTGGTGCAGCCACATTCGCCGCAGATCGTCCGGGGCAATCGCGAGGCTCCGAAGCTGGTTCAGGATGGTCTCAGCCACCAGTGGTGAAACCTCCTTGAACACCTTGCGACCCTGCTGCACAAACAGCTTGTCGGGTTTGCCAATGCCGGATTCGTCTGCCCGGTTCAGGAAGCCAAAATTGTTCCGGATGTTATTGGAGAATTTCGTCTTCAGGCTGGTACCGAGAATCCCGAACCCCTGTCCGGCGCGGGCATCCTCCTCCCGCTCCACAAAAATCGCCGTGCAGGCATCACCAAAAATGAAGTGGCTGTCCCGGTCCCGGAAGTTCAGATGGCCGGAGCAGATCTCCGGGCTCACCACGAGCACCGAACGGGCGCTGCCGTTTTCCACGGAATTCACGGCAGCCTGCAGGCCAAAGGTCGCCGAGCTGCAGGCAACGTTCATGTCATAGGCAAAACCGTTGATCCCCAATGCTTCCTGAACTTCGATGGAAACCGCCGGGTAGGCGCGCTGCATATTCGAACAGGCGACAATAACGGCATCCACGTCCTGTACGGATTTGCCTGCCTGTTCCAGCGCTTCGCGGCAGGCGGCGACGGCCATTTCGCATTGAACGGAGCGCTCTTCGTTACTGCGCTCCGGGATGTAAGGCGCCATGCGCTTGGGATCAAGGATGCCGTCCTTGTCGATAACATGGCGGCGCTTGATACCGGAGGCTTTTTCTATGAAGGCAGAAGAGGATGGCTGCAATGGGGCAACCTCGCCCTGGGCAATGGCGTCTGCATTCTCTGCATTAAACAGTTCGACGTACTGGTTAAAGGCTTCCACCAGTTCGTCGTTATCAATGGTTGCTGGCGGTGTGTAGAGACCGGTCCCGCTAATAACGGCTTTAATCACGCTAACCCCACGTCATGATTGTGAAAACAGGATGTCAGAAAAATCCACTGTCAGAAATACTAACACAGTCTCCGGGTTTTGCCCGCCGGGAATCAGTCAGGGGCGCCGGATTGGTGCGGGTCTGTCGACGCCTTAAACCCGGGTTTTCTCCCACTGCCGGTCCATCCGTTTTACCGATACCGTCATAACCGTGCCCAGTTGCTGGGCAAAAAACGATACCCGGAACTCCTCAAGCATCCACCGGTAAAGCACCAGCTCCGGATCCCGCACACCCTGGTGCTGCTGTTCGTCACGCTTTACCGCATAGCGGGACCAGAGTGGCTCGATGGTATGCAGGAATTCGCGCTCCCGGCCCATTTCCCGGGGCATTTTTTCAAGCCGGATCAGGGCGGCCTCGAAGTAACGACCGAATTCCGCCAGCCACTCCGGCGGCGTATCTACCAGGAAGCCCGGATAGACAAGATTCCGCAGCTGGAACTTCAGATCCGCCATGCTGTTCGCCAGGGCCAGGTTGATCTTGCCTTTGAGCCGCTTCGCCACTTTCTGGTAGCCGGACATGGCCTGAAACAGCCGCTCGTCCGCCTGCTCAAGCGCGGGAATGAAATCTCCCCGGTGCCTGTCAAACGTGTGCTCAAAGTCATCGGCATTTCTCGGGATACCTTCGATGAGAAAATGCTGCATGGCCGTCGCCAGCAGCAGGTCGTCCAGCAGAACTTTTGCCTGGCCCACCGGGGCAAACATCAGGGCGGATTGCCGGAACTCCGGGAGCTTGCGCTCGAGGTCATCCAGGGTCTTGCCGAACCGGTTGAGAATCAGGCGGGCAACCGCCTTGCGAGTAATGTCCTCTGCCGTCAAACGGTCCAGACACCGAATCTGCCGGACCTGTTTGCCGAGGTCTTCCAGTGCCGGGTACACCGTTACCTGCATCCCGCCTTTTTCGGTCTGTACCTGTTCGGGCAATTGTCCGAACTTCCAGTCGGTATAGGCCCCCACCGGCTCCGTCGAGGCATTGTCACGGGTCGCCGAAGCCAGCGCCTCCTCTGCCCGGCCCTCAAGCTGACCCTGAAGCTCGATGGTATCCCGGCTTTCGGCAATCGCCTTTCCACCATCGCCCATAACCCGGAGGTTCATCCGCAAATGCCTGGGCAATTCCGCCTCAGACCAGGCGTCCGGGTCGATTCTCACGCCAGTCATCCGGCGCAGTTGTTCGCCCAGTTGCAAAGCCAGCGGCTCATTGGATGGCTGGAGATTGGCCAGGGCCGCATCAACAAAATCCGGTACAGGGACGAAATTGCGGCGCAATGCCTTGGGGAGGGACTTCACCAGGGCTACGCATTTCTCCCGTAACAGCCCCGGCACCAGCCACTCAAGCCGGCGGGACGGAATCTGCTTCAGGGCCATCAGGGGAACCTGAAGGGTAACGCCGTCCTGTTCGCTGGCAGGCTCGAATTCGTAACTCAGCGGGTAGCGGACGCCTTCCCACTCCAGGTAATCCGGGTACAACTCCGCCGCCTGGGCGTCGACCGGGCGCTGGAGAATGTCGTCTTCGGTGAGTTCCAGATCTTTCAGCTGCTCCGCCGAAAGGCCTTTCCACCAACTCTCGAAATGGCGCCCGCTGACGATATCCGCCGGCAGGCGCTCCTCGTAGAACGCCACCAGAACGTCATCATCGACCAGAAGATCCCGCCTCCGGGTTTTCTTCTCCAGGTTTTCCACGGTATTGAGTATTTCCCGGTTACGGGCAATGAATGGTGCCCTGGACCGGTAATCGCCCTCAACCAGCGCCCTGCGGATGAACAGAGTGCGACACTCGGCCGGATCCACTTTGGCGTAGGGAATCCGACGTTTGGCCACGATATCCAGGCCGTAAAGCGTCACCTTCTCGTAGCCCATCACCTGAGCCCGTTTCTGTTCCCAGTGGGGCTCAAAATAATGGTGTTTAACAATGTGGCCAGCCAGGGGCTCAATCCATTCCGGCTGAATGGACGCCACCACCCGGGCGAACACCCGGCTGGTTTCAACAATCTCGGTGGCGACAATCCACTTGGGACCGGTTTTGGAAACCCTGGAGCCCGGGAAAAGCATCACCTTCCGGTTGCGGGTGGCGAGATATTCCTTTTTCTCAACCTTGACGGCCACCTGCCCCAGCAGGCCGGCCAGAATAGCCTTGTGGAGCGATTCGTAGCTGGCGGCCTCCTTGTTCACCGCCAGTTTCTGTTCGCGGCAAATCAGGGTGAGCTGGCGATGGATGTCCCGCCATTCCCGCATTCGCATCCAGCTCAGGAAGCTCTTCTGGCAGACCTTCTTCAACTGATTCTGGGACAACTCCTGGCGCTGCTCCTCGTAATAGTTCCAGACGTTCAGCAGGGTAACGAAATCCGATTCCTTGTCATTGAACGGGGCGTGCGCCTGATCGGCCGCCTGCTGTTTGTCCTGGGGGCGTTCACGGGGGTCCTGAATGCTCAGGCCGGCAATGATGACCAGGGTTTCCGACAAGCTGCCAAGGTCGGCGGCGGTTACCAGCATTCTGGCCAGCCGCGGATCCAGAGGCAGTCGCGCCATGGTTCGCCCGAGCTTGGTAACGCGACGCTTGTCATCAACTGCCCCCAGCTCTTCCAGCAGCTTGTAGCCGTCGTTGACCTGCCGTTTGTCCGGCGGTTCAAGAAACGGGAACTGCCGGATCTCGCCGAGCCCGGAAGTGGCCATCTGAAGGATGACTGAAGCAAGGTTGGTGCGCAGGATTTCCGGATCGGTGTATTCCGGGCGGTTGATAAAGTCGGTGTCGTCGTACAGCCGGAAACAGATGCCTGGTGCCACACGACCACAGCGGCCCGCTCTCTGATTGGCACTGGCCTGGGACACGGGTTCTATCGGCAGCCGCTGGATCTTGGAGCGAACGCTGTAGCGGCTGATCCGGGCAACGCCGGTGTCGATCACATAACGAATGCCCGGCACCGTCAGCGAGGTTTCCGCCACGTTGGTCGAAAGCACAATACGCCGGCCTTTGTGAGACTGGAACACCCGGTTCTGCTCGGCATTGCTCAGGCGGGAATACAACGGCAGCACTTCGGTATGCTTCAGATCGACATGGCGCAGAACCTTGCTCAGGTTCCTGATTTCCCGCTCGCCGGGCAGGAACACCAGCACATCGCCCGGTGGCTGCTTTTCACTGCGCTCGTGCTGTTCGATTTCCTCCAGGGCACCCAGAACCCCGTCGGTCCAGCCCTGATCCCGGTCATCTTCATCGCCCGTCAGCGGCCGGTAACGGATGTCCACCGGATAGGTCCGCCCGCTTACCTCAATCACCGGAGCCTTGTCGAAGAACTCGCTGAACCGGTCCACCTCAATGGTTGCCGAGGTAATAATGACCTTCAGGTCCGGTCGCCTGGGAAGGAGCTGGCGCAGGTAGCCGAGCAGAAAATCGATGTTGAGGCTGCGCTCGTGGGCTTCGTCAATGATCAGGGTGTCGTAGCGGTCCAGAAACCGGTCGTGCTGAACTTCCGCCAGCAGGATGCCATCCGTCATCACCTTGACCCTGGATTGCTCCGAGGTGTTATCGGTGAATCGAACCTGGTAGCCGATCTGCTGACCGGTCTGTTCACCGATTTCCTCGGCAATCCGGGCGGCCACACTGCGGGCGGCAATTCGGCGGGGCTGGGTGTGGCCAATCAGCCCCCGGGTACCCCGGCCGCTGTTCATGCAGATTTTCGGGATCTGGGTGGTTTTACCGGAACCGGTTTCACCGGCAATGATCACCACCTGGTGGTTTTCGATGGCCTCCCGGATATCATCCACCCGCTCGGAAACCGGCAACCCCTCCGGGAAACTCGCCGGTTTGTGCAGGGCGTGTCGCTGCTGCACCTTCCCGAGGCCGCGCTCCAGCCAGTTGGCCATCTTTTCCAGGTCTTTCTGGCCCGGCTTGCCCTTGGTGCGGGCAAGGGTTTTCACGATGCGTGCCGCTTCCTGCTGGTTGCAGGCGTCCAGCTGCGCCATCATGGCCTTGACGGCGGCTTCGCCGTCCGGTTTGAGTGTCGGTGTTCTGGAAGTATCGGAACGGGTGTCTGTCATTGAATTGCCGGAATTACGCTCACTCGGATCTGATTGGGCGACAGTCTATCGGGAAAGTCAGGTGGTTAAAAACGGAAAAACCCCGCCGAAGCAGGGTATTCCTTGCAAGAGCCCGGGGCAGGCTTATTGGTTGTTGGCCTCGTCCCGCAGTTCGCGCCGCAGAATCTTGCCCACGTTGGTTTTGGGCAGTTCATCGCGGAATTCAAAGTACTTGGGCACCTTGTAGGCCGTCAGACGCTCGCGACAGAACTCCTTGAGCTCGTTCCCGGTCACGCCCTCGGCTGTCGGCACCAGGTAAACCTTGACCGCTTCGCCACTCTTGGCATCGGAAATGCCCACGGCGGCACACTCGACCACCTTCGGGTGGCTGCTGACAACATCCTCAACCTCATTCGGGAACACGTTGAAGCCAGACACGATAATCATGTCCTTCTTGCGATCAACGATGCGAATGTAGCCGTCTTCCTGGATCAGGGCGATATCACCGGTGCGCAGGAAACCGTCCTCCGTGAAGGACTTCTGGGTGTCCTCCGGGCGCTGCCAGTATCCACGCATAACCTGAGGACCTTTCACACACAGCTCGCCAGGCTCGCCCAGGGGCGTTTCACTACCCTCTTCGTCCAGGGTCTGAACGAGGGTTGAGGGAATGGGCAGGCCGATAGTGCCAATCTGGATGGCACTGGGAGGGTTAAAGGTCACCACTGGCGAGGTTTCAGTCATACCGAAGCCTTCGCAGATCTCACAGCCAGTCACCCGCTGCCACATTTTCGCCGTGTCGCTGGTCAGGGCCATACCGCCGGAGGACGTCAGCTTCAGGCTGGTGAAGTCCAGGGCCTGGAATTCCTCATTGTTGCACAGTGCTACGAACAGAGTATTCAGGCCCAGGAACGCGGTGAACTTGTGATTTTTCAGCTCCTTCACAAAACCCGGGATGTCTCTCGGGTTGGGAATCAGGACATTGTGGGCACCGGCCTCAAGCATGATGCCGCAGTTCAGGGTGAAGGAATAAATGTGGTACAGCGGCAAGGGCGCAATAACAACCTCCTGCCCCTCGACGACCATACCCTCCATCATCGGGCGGGTCTGCAACAGGTTTGCCACCAGGTTTCCGTGGGTCAGCATGGCGCCTTTGGCCACACCGGTAGTGCCGCCGGTGTACTGCAGAACTGCGATATCGTCCCGTTTGCACTCAACCGGTGTAAACTTTTCCCGGCCACCGGCACTAAGCACTGCCGGCAGTTTATGGGCCTGAGGTATGTTGAACGGGGGCACCATCTTCTTGACGTGCCTGATCACCGCATTCATCAGGGTGCGCCTGATCGGTGAATGCATGTCGGCAATTTCAGTCACGATGACGTGTTCGATGCCGGTATGGGGCAGCACTTTTTCGGCGTTCCCGGCCATGTTGGCCAGCACCACCAATGCCTTGGCACCGGAATCGTTGAACTGGTGCTCCATTTCCCGGGTGGTATACAAGGGGTTGGTGTTCACCACAATCAGGCCAGCACGCATGGCGCCAAACACAACCACCGGGTACTGACTGACATTGGGCATCTGAACCGCGATACGGTCGCCAGGTTTCAGATCGGTCTTGTTTTGTATCCAGGCTGCAAAGTTGCGGCTCTGGGTGTCAAGGTCACGATAGGAGAGCGTTGCGCCAACAGCGGAGAATGCAGGACGGTCAGCAAACTTTTTGACGGCCTGCTCAAACACATCCACCATGCTCTTGTACTTGCTCAGGTCAACCTCGCGAGGTACGCCGGCGGGGTATTTATCCTGATAAAACTGCTCAAAATCCATCACCATCTCCTGTTTGGCGCTTTTGATTAGAATGATTTACCGATGTCAGGTTGGTCAAAAAATCAACCCGACAAAAGTATCAGACTCAAAAAAGTGGGGAGAGAATAGCAGTTTTGTAACCGATGAGGTAGTTTTCGGGGTTCTTACCCGAACAGCTGTACACAAATGACATCAGTGCGGAGCGCACCATGAGCGATACCCTTGATACTCTTGATACTCTTGATACTCTTGATACTCTTGATACTCTTGAAAATATTACCTATGACGAGCTGAACGAGGGCGATACCGCCACCTTCATACGCACCCTTTCGGAAGACGAGCTGGTGCTGTTTGCGGCGGTGTCCGGTGACGTGAATCCGGTACACCTGGACTCCGATTTCGCCGCCTGCTCCAGGTTCAAGGAACGCATTGCCCATGGCATGTGGAGCGGCTCCCTGATTTCAGCGGCACTGGCAACGGTTATGCCTGGCCCGGGCACCATTTACCTGGAGCAGAGCCTGTCATTCAGGCGTCCGGTAAAGCTGGATGACACCCTGACGGTAAACCTGAAAGTGCTGCGCAAGGATCCGAGAAACCGTATTGTGGTTGGCTGTGATGTGCGGAACCAGAATGGCCAGCAGGTGGTCTCCGGCCAAGCCAGGGTTATTGCGCCGACGGAAAAAGTCTCCCTGCACAAGCCTCGGCTACCCAGGATCACCATCGAGAGCTGATTCAGCCGGGCAGGAAATCAATCGGGAACCGAACCGTGCGGGTCCCGACCTTGTCGGCACCGAAATTGAACAACCTTACCCTCATGGCAATACGCTGCTCCAGGGACGGATGCTGCAATTCGGAGCTGACAACGTCACAGGCGGAAACCGAACCGTCTGGTTCGATCACCAGTTCCAGCAACACCTTGCCTTCAAGCGTTGGGTCCTGCCGCAACTCCCGCCGGTACAGGGAATAGAGTGCGGTTTTCTGGGCGTCAAATACCTTGCGAATATTGCTCATGGCCCGCTCACCGACGGACGGCCCGGGATTAGCCGGCTTCGCCGCTACGGCACGGGTTTCCTCAACAGGCGCTTCGACTTTCCTGACTTCGTGCCCGGCCACATTCACCGATGTTTCCGGGGCCACAGTGTCTGTAACCCCGCCACTGCCACTGAGCACCTTCCCGGAATCCCCGGGGGGAACGGTGCGCGCCATGCTGTCGGAATCCGTATTCGCCACGAATTGCTGGGCCGGCGCCGGTTCAGGCTCCCTGAGGGAGGCCAGCCGGTCTTTCATCGCCAGCAGCCCGGACCGGGACGCCTTCTCCCTCGCCTGCTCAGTGGTTTGCCGGGGTTTGGCCTGCCGGGCAAGGGCAGGCTCCGGCCGGGGCTCGGGTTTCGGTTCAGCCTTCACCGGCTCAGGGGGCGCCTTTTCCGGTTCTTTTTTTCGAGCCTCGGGCTCCGGCTCTGGCTCAACCGGCTCCCGTCTGGCAGGCTCTGGCGTCACAGGCTCTGGTGTAACAATGGGTTTTGGCCGCTCCACAAGGCGCGCGAGCCTGGGCGGGATCTGTTCAGCCTCGCTGCGTTGAATCTCCGGCAGGTCCAGTGTCGGAATCAACAGTGCCGGAGGCAGTAACAGCGCCAACGTCACCCCGACAATGGCACCAAACCGGAGGTTCTCACCGGTATCCCGGCCCCACGGCAGCCCGGCGGAATGCCCCGCAGGAGACAAGGTATCAGCCATTGCGAACCTCCCCTTCCACCGCAAGCCGCACCTGCCGGTATTGCGCATCAACACAGGTCTGCATCACTTTCCGGAGCAGCCGGTAATCGGTATCGCGACCGGCCATGATGGTAACTTCCAGTCCCTCCTCGGGGATCTCGGTCCAGCGGTTACGTCGCCAGGTGAGCTCCTCCGACAAACCGGAAATACGGTCATCTCCCGTTTCGATTCCCTCCAGCCGGGCCACTTCCTTTCCCTGTACCAGAATGGCGTTGCCGGTTACCTGCACCGTGAGATTCTCTGCGGCTTCCTGCTGTGCCGTCGATTTCGGCAACGGCACATCGGCGGTGTTCTTCATGACTTTCACATCGGAGGAATTCACCATCAGAAAGAAAACCAGAATGGTGAAGATGTCCATCAGCGACACCAGGTTCAGGCCACCCGGTCTGTGCATGCGGCCGTAGTGCCGCTGCCGCTGGATCCTGCGGGCCTTTCGGGATGTTCTCACGCGCCCTCCCCGGATTCTTCCTGGACAGTGGCCGCCAACTGGCGATTATCCGATGCATCCATCAGGGAAACGTCCGGAAACAGCTCGGCCTCCACCACACTGGCCGCCACCACGGCCGGGTATGAGCGAACCGTATCCATGGCGGTAACCAGCGTCTGGTAATCGATATCGGGACCGACTTCCAGCACCACATCGGTCTTCTCCGGTAGCCGGCCTTTCACCTGGCGAAGGACGTCACCAAGCGCTTCAAAGTCCTGTGCACCCTGTTTTTTCGGAAGCACACGAATCAGCCCCCGATCGCTGTCAGCAATTTCGATACCCGCCGGAATCAGTGTTACCACCAGGCGAAGCTCATCGGCTTTTGGAACTTCCCCGGCCTCCATTCCGGGAAAGTTCAGTTCAATTATGCGGACCTGGCTGAACACCATGCCCAGCAACAAAACCGGCAC
This sequence comes from Marinobacter sp. Arc7-DN-1, assembly GCF_003441595.1. NCBI lineage: Bacteria > Pseudomonadati > Pseudomonadota > Gammaproteobacteria > Pseudomonadales > Marinobacteraceae > Marinobacter > Marinobacter sp. Arc7-DN-1. The sequence continues at coordinate 605,297 of NZ_CP031848.1, forward strand.
CAGAACGATCATGAGGTTCAGAAAGGCGGTTATGTCCAGCTCCGGCGATGTACTCAGCCTGCGGTGTCGGCGTCTCATGGCATCAACTCAGGCTGCGGATGGCTGGGCATTGGGGTTCGAAACAGGATCAGAAACAATGTTCAGCAGTTTCACACCCGCCATTTCAAAACTGTCCACAATTTCGTTGGTGCGGGTCTGCAGCACGGCATGGAACATTAACAAGGGTATCGCCGACATCAGTCCAAAGGCAGTGGTGTTCATGGCCACGGATATGCTCTCGGAAAGCAGGCTGGCTTTCTGGGATGGGTCTGCCGCTGCCACTGCGGTAAAGGCTGCAATCAGGCCGATAATCGTGCCCAACAACCCCAGAAGGGTGGCGATGTTGGCCAGGGTCGCCAGGTACTGGGTGCGCTTTTCCAGCCGTGGAAGGACTTCCATCAGACCCTCCTCCATGGCGTATTCAATATCTTCCCGCCGGCTGTTGCTCAGCAACCGACCGATGCCCGCGCCCATGATGGAGGCAATGGCGCTATCCGAGTTGCTTGCCGCTTTCATGGCCCGCTGGTAATCACGCTTCTGCAGCAATGGCAGGATGCCCCGTTCGAAGGCCGCCCGGTTGCGCCGCCTCACCCCGGAGAGGTAGAAAAATCGTTCCAGGGTAATGGCCAGGCCCAGCGCCAATACAACAGCAATGGGGTACATGAAGGGGCCGCCTTCCTGGAAAAAACGTACGATGGTGTCCAGCATGATTGTTCTCCCGTTATTACTGCGCAGTCACGGCTGAGTCCCCGAGGGGGCTCAGGATCAGGGGGTTAAGGTTTTCACGAAACAGGCGATGCCTTTCCAGAGTCACCGGGTCTGCCGGCCGCATCAGTTCCGGCGCGGTATCATCCAGCTTTGCCCGGGGACGTTTTGGCAGGCTCGGCGCCTGCCAGGGCAATATGTAAAGTACCCGCGGCTCATCCTCGCCAAGGCTGGCCGATATGCCGTCAACGCTCAGGCGAACCGAGTCCTCCTGACCTGCCCCGGCAAGGGCCGGCGCCAGCAAAACCAGCCCGGCAAGAACAACTGACTGCATACCTGTTACGGTTACCTGCAAGTAATGGCGCATCTGCATCTATTGCAGCCTCCGTTCCAGATCGGCAATCCATCCGGTGACGAGCTGGTCGTCTTCTTCCGTCAGTACCCGATAGCGGTTGTAGTGAGTCAGCGCCCTGTCGAGTTCCAACAGATACAGTTCAGCAATCACGGCCAGGTTGTAATGCAGCTCGGCAACCTCCGGCGAGTTCGAAATACCGGTCTCGAGCAGCTTCGCGGCTTCGGCAAAGCGGTGTTGATCCTTCATCACCAATGCCAGGTTATTAACGACGACCGCGTTGCCCGGGTCCAGCTCAACGGCTTTCTGCCACGCCTCGGCGGCGGCATTCCTGCGGCCCTGCTCCAGAGCCAGCTGCCCCTCCCTTGCGAAGCTTCTTGCCAACTCCGGGTTCGTCTGTGCGGGTTCAGGCTCCTGAACGGTTTGCCCGGCGCAGCCGCCCAGCAGAACCAGCAGAAGACTCCAGGCCAACGTGTTCTTCAACCGGTTATAACGAGCCATCACCCGCCTCCATGTTCCAGCTCAACCATTTCACCTTGCGTTGGTAACGCCCCGGATGCAGATCGGCCAGAACGCCCAGGCTGCGGCCAATCCATGCATCGTACCCCCGGGCGGTGATCCGCCGGTGGTTCTCGGTGTGCAGCCGAATTGCCTTCTCTTCAAACGGATAGGCTTCCTCTTCCAGCAGCATCTGGTATTGCATGGTCTCCAGCTCGTTCAGATCAGCCGGCACTGACGACGCCATCAGGTCCCGGGCCAGCCCCCGGTAAAGTTCCGCACGCCGGTAAAGGGACTCGGACAGCACCGCCTCAGCGCCGAGTGCCTCGGCATCCAGGAATCGTTGACGCGCGGCTTCCAGCGCGCCCTGCTTGCGTTCCAGCGAATCTTCCAGGGGATGGGTCAGTTCGATACTGGTGAAAGCGGCTGCGGCACGGGCACCGAGAACCATTGAGGCACGAGAAGCCCACTCAAGGGTCTCCGGGCTGTGCCAGGGGCTTTCCAGCTCCGCGCTGACCAGTGCTTCCCGCCAGTCATCCCCCTCAACGCCGGATTCCATAAGGCGGTGACGCATGGTCTGAAGGCGCAGGTGGCCCGGACCATCCCCGGCAACGACGCCAGTGGCCAGATAGTCACGGTACAGCGCGTTGCGTTCAGCGATATTGCCAGCGTCATGGAGCAATGCGGCAGCTCTGAGCCGCAGCTGCCAGGGGTCAGGTTGGCCTGCCGCCATCTGCAGGAGCTCTGAGGCAGCCAGCGCTGGCTGCCCGGATGCAACCCAGGCGTGGACCAGCTTTTCAGGGATGCCCGACACCAGCTCATGCCCGGGGAAATCCGACCGGAAACGCTCAAGATCTTCAATGGCCCCGGACCAATCCGAGGCTTTGAGAAGGGTGTTGGCGGCGTCGTAGCGGCCCTTGATGGCCAGGTCTGATCCGGGCAGCACAGAACCGACGCGGCGGAAGTGCCGGACCGCATCTTCGGTCTTGCCTTTGGCCGCGGCCCGCTCGCCCTGACGGTATACAACCGTGGCGAGCTGTTTTCGGACATTCTCCGCCTGATCCCCTGGAAGATCCCCGGGGTCGCCGTTTTCAGCGAGGTCCAGAGCCTGCTTCCAGGCCCTTTCCGCAAGACCGTATTCGTCCTGGTGCTGCCGGACTTCTGCGGTTACCTGCCATGCTGCATAACGTTCCCGGGCGGTAGCTTCGGCACCGGTGATGACTCTCGCGCTGTAATCCAGGGCGCGCTGGTGGTTGCCTGTGGCGAGCCAGCGGGCGGACAGATCCGCCATCAGGCCGGCGTTTCTGGCATCTCCGGAAAAACGTTCTGCGAATTGATCCGCTTCGGCAGAAACTTCCTCGAGCCCGGGGCTGAATCCCTGGCTGGTTCGCCGGCCATTGAGGCCATCGCGCAGCAACGTAATGGCCGCCCAGCCGGCATCAGCCGCCTCGCTGTAATTCGCCACCTCATAAGCTGCGCGCCTGAAGTTCGCCAGTGCCTCGGGGAACTGTCCTGCCTGGAGCCGGGCGTCGCCCGCCAGCCGAAGGATTTCACCGATCCGGACCGACCGCCGGGCAAGCCCCTCGTAATACCCAGCAGCCGAAACAAAAGCCGCCCTGGCAGCGGTTACATCGCCCGTGTTAGCCGAATTTGTTCCCCGGTTATACTGAAAGTCCGCCAGCACCCGGCTGAAGCTTTGCCATTTTTCCTGCTCGCCCGGGTTGAGGCGATCGTAGCCAGCATCGGACCCGAAACGTGCAACGAACCCTGCCCTCGCCTCACGGATCCGCTCGGGCAGAGCAGCCCGCTGCCAGACATCGACGACCTGCAACATGAAGGCGGGAACCTTAGCGTGATCCGGCGCGTAGCGAATAAATGCCTGGTTAACGGCAACGCTGGCCTCTGTCTGCCCCTGGACAGCGTAATAATCCGCGAGCCGGTCAAACAAAAGATGCGCCCAGGGACGCATCCGGGTCTCGTCCAGCCAGGAAATCAGCGTCTCGGGGCCGCGCTTTCTCGCGGCCATCAAGGCAAGCACGCGGAAGGTATCATCGATCGTGTCGACACTGGATTCGTTGACGTCTTCCAGACTTTGGGCGTCTGGCAGGAACTCGTCCAGAACCGTAACGAAGGTGTTGGCTGCCCGGTCCCAGGCCCCGGCACCCTGCTTGAACTGACTCCAGCCCAGCATATACCTGGCCTTGGTGCTGAATTCTCCGTTTTCGCCGGATTCAACCAGGTGTCGATAGCCAGTTTCTGCCTCTGCATAGCGACCGGAAGCAAAGGCGGATTCCGCAATCCGGAATCTGGCCTCTGGCACCAGTGCTGAATCAGGATAAAGCCCGACCAGTTGTTTCAGGCGCTGGATGGATTCCTGATCGTGACCCGTCAGCGCATGGGCCTTGGCCATCTGATACAGCAGTTCATCAAGCCGCCCGCCAAAAGAGCCTCGTTCCAGAATCGATTCGTAGCTACTGATGGCCTCACGGTAGACCTTCTGTTCCTCGGACACAGAGAAGCCGATGTCCTCACCGGATTTGTCGCGAATATTACTCAGACGGTTCAGGGCATCGATCCTTACCTCAGGCTCATCGGAGTTCAGAAACAGGCGATGGTAGCGACGCACCACTTCCGATGGCGAAATAGCGGGCATGGGGCGGGATTCGAATGTCAGAAAAACGGGGCGCATGTCACCGATGGTTTCGCCATCGCGCCCGAGATCGACCCGGAAGGATTCCTGGGCTATCGCTGGCGAGGCGAGACAGAGTGAAATGAAAAGTGCAATGAAAAGTGCGATGAAAAGTGCGGTGAAAAACCTTGGGGCCAGTCGTCTCACGGGCGTCCCTCCCCGGCTGTGTCTCCGGACAGATCTGCGTTGGCAAGATTCTGCAGGGCAAGGTATTCGTACAGGTGGGCGATCTGTTGTTCGGTTTTGTCGAGGGCGAACGCCATCTGCCGATCCCGGCTGGCGACGTAATCGAGGGCCAGTTTGTCCAGAGCCTCCCCGGCTTCGAGCCTCAGACGCTTAACAGAGGCGACCAGCGCCTCATTCCTGCTCTTCAGCGCGAGAGCCTGATCGCGCAGTGCCCGAAGCACCGCCGGTCGTCCCGATGCCCGTTGATCAAGGCTGGCCAGCCGGTCCCGGGTATCCGCCAGGGTTTGCGCCAGGCTGGAGAGCCGGTTTTTCTGAGCGGAATCCACCGCTTCAGCCGACAAACGCTCGATCCGGGCCCTGAGATCAGCTCCCTGCCTGGATAGCGCTTTGGTATTTTCATAGGCAGTTTGCCGCTGACTGTTGGCGATCTGCTCGGCCAGTGCGCTGTCGAAGACCTCCAGATCCCTCTGGTAACCCACAAGCCTTGCGGCCATCACTTCCAGAGCGGCGACCCTCCCCCCGGCATGCTGGGCGGCGGGTTGCGCCATAAAACCCAGCAGATAGGCCATGCGTGGCTGGGTCAGGGTACGGCTATCGGCCAGGAACCAGTCAACTCCGGTTTCCCTGGCATCTTCGATCAATGTCTTGTAAGCCCCCTGGTCCCGGATTTTTTCTGCCAGTTTGCGCAAGGTCACCCGTTCACTTTCAAAGGCTGCGTTGGCCGCCAGGTAGGCTTCTCCGGCCTGACCCAGGTAGCCAGAGAGATCATACCCCCGGCCCATAGCAATCCAGGCATCCGCAACACCCGGGTAAGCCAATGGGTATTTCCTGGCCCGGTGCCAGCTCTGCATGGCGGCCCGGTGGTTGCTCCGCTGCGAGAGTGCAAGGCCGTGAAGGTAGAGCGCCCTCGGTGTGCTGAAGCTGTCCAATGCTACTTTTTCCAGAAAACCGATCGCTTTCTCGTACTCCCCGTGCTGGTATGCAAGGTAGCCGGCCCGAGTGAGCAGGCGGTTCCGAAGCTGTTCACGGCGGGCGGAATCCCCATCGCCTTCCAGCATGGCCAGAGCGACCCTCAGAGCGACCAGCGCGCGGGCAGGATTCAGATCCTCCCTGGCATAATCGGTAGACAGATTAAGGTAACCTACAGCCGCCCAGTAGCCTTCCTTCATTCCGGCGAGGACGCGCCCGGCATCGTCAGTCTGGCCGCTCAAACGGGCCTCTTCGGCATCCTGATAAAGCGCTTGCTGGCGCTTGTCGCCCAAATCCACGCCCACCCCACTGGCCTGCCTGAATGCTTCCAGACCGTCTCGAATATCAGCCGGTAATACCGGTGCGGCAGAAACCATCAGCGGGCTGATGACCAGAAGTGATAAGGACATAAACAGGAGTCGAAAGGTCATGGCAACCTACTTCCACTCAACAAACGAAACCCGGGGTTCATAGTCCGGTGCACGCGCCTCCAGACTCATCTGTAACCGGAGGGTGCCCGGGCGTTTCTGAAAACGGTGTACCGATTCGCGGCGAACAAAATCATCATTGGCGGAGCGGGCCGTTATAACCGTTTTCAGCTCGTGGTCGCCGTTCCTGAGATTGCCGGTAAACAGTTGCTGGACCCCACCGCGTTCCAGTGAGGCCCGTTCTCTTTCGGTATAAAGATGGGAAGCGACTGGCTGGCCGTTTACGAACAGCTCCACCGAATCAAGATCAAGCGCATCCCGGCTCTGGAGTGTCAGAAAAACTGCCAGTCGGGTATTGGCGGGATGCAGCAGTTTCTGCTCAAGGGCAAAGACGCTGGCAGAGTGCCCGGCAACCTCGGCGCTCAGCTCCTCTATCTCCTCATCCAGCGACGCCGCCGCCATTACCGGAGCGGGCAGCAGCAATAACGGAAACAACCAGCCGATGAACGTTCTGCGTTCATGAATCCGGCGCTTATGTGCTTGTTGTATGCCGAACATAAGCCTCCTGCCTTTGTAACCCACGCAAACTTCTGTAACAGATCGGCAGAAAGCGTAACACTTGGTAACCGCCAAGAACGGTATCCAGATCACCAAATGGAAAACGCGGAACCAATAGAGGGAAGATCGAGTGTCGAGTTATTTGACAAAAGCAGAAGTGGCCAAGGCAGACGGGCCATAGAACCTGAATCCGGATACTACCAACCAATTGATTTGATTACGTCTAGTTTAACTGGCCCTGTAATTGCTGAATCGAAGGCGACGGGAAAGCCTGACCGGCGACTCCGTTTGATATGCCGAGCTTTGCCGATGCCCTCAACCGCATCGGCTTTTTTAGTTTGGGGTCAAAAATGGGGTCAGATGAAAATGGGGTCAGATGAAATTTTCATCTGACCCCATTTTCATCTGACCCCATTTTTATTTGCTCAGTTGCTTCATGGCCGATTCAAGGCCTTCAACGGTGAGCGGGTACATGTGGTCGTTAACCAGCTGCCGGGTCATGCCCAGTGAGCCGCCGGTGCCCCAGTAGTTCTCGGGCAACGGGTTGAGCCAGACTACCTTGCGGAAGTGGTCGGAAATGCGCTGGAACCAGGTGGCGCCCGCTTCCTCATTCCAGTGCTCAATCGAGCCGCCCGGGTGGGAAATCTCATAGGGCGCCATGGTGGCGTCACCCACAAAGATGACTTTGTAGTCCGGCGTGTATTTGTGAAGGATGTCCCAGGTGCTCATGGTCTCGTTCATCCGGCGGATGTTGTTCTTCCAGACGCTCTCGTAGATAAAGTTGTGGAAGTAAAAATATTCCATGTGCTTGAATTCGAGACGCGCGGCGGAGAATAACTCCTCACAGACGCGGATGTGCGGGTCCATGGAGCCGCCTACGTCGAAGAAGATCAGCACCTTCACCGCGTTGTGCCGCTCCGGCACCATTTTCAGGTCCAGGTAACCGGCATTCCGGGCGGTGGAGCGGATGGTGTCGTCCATATCCAGCTGGTCCGCCGCACCCTGGCGGGCAAACTTCCTCAACCGCCGCAACGCCACCTTGATGTTGCGGATGCCCAGGGTAATGCTGTCGTCCAGATCTTTGTATTCACGCTTCTCCCACACCTTGACGGCCCGGCCATGGCGGCCGTTTTTCTGGCCGATCCGGAAGCCTTCGGGGTTGTAGCCATTGGCACCGAATGGCGAGGTACCGCCGGTGCCAATCCACTTGTTACCCCCGGCATGGCGTTCCTGCTGCTCTTCCATGCGCTTCTTGAACGTCTCGATCAGCTCCTCGAGACCACCGAGAGAGTCGATTTGGGCCTTCTCTTCCTCGGACAGGTGCTTTTCGAACTCGGCCCGCAGCCAGTCATCCGGAATCAGCGCTTCGAGCAGGTCATCCAGGTTCTGGATGCCCTCGAAATACGCCTGGAAAGCCCTGTCAAACTTGTCGAAGTGGCGCTCATCCTTGACCAGGCAAAGACGCGCCAGATAATAGAACTCTTCCATGTCGGCAAAGGCGAGCCGATGCTGCAGGGCTTCCAGCAAATCCAGGAATTCCCGCAGGCTGGCCGGTACCTTTGCGCGCCGGACTTCAAGAAAAAAATCAATCAACATAAAACGTGACTCTTGCCAATGTTCTTGCTGAGTATCAGCTGCGGCGACGGGCCATGAAGGCGAGCTTCTGCAACAGGTGCACATCCTGCTCGTTCTTCACCAGGGCACCGTACAGAGGCGGCAACGCCGAGCTGGTATCTTTCTCCTGCAACATTTTTGCCGAGAGCTCATCGGCCATCAACAGCTTCAGCCAGTCAATCAGCTCCGAGGTGGAGGGTTTTTTCTTGAGCCCCGGCACCTTGCGTACATCGAAAAACACTTCCAGGGCATCACGAACGATTTCCTGCTGCAAGCCCGGGAAATGGACATCCACGATAGCCTGCATGGTGTCATGGTCCGGGAAACTGATGTAGTGGAAGAAACACCGGCGCAGAAACGCATCGGGCAGTTCTTTTTCATTGTTACTGGTGATGACAATGATCGGCCGGTGCTTTGCTTTTACCGATTCCTGGGTCTCATAGACGAAAAACTCCATGCGATCGAGTTCCAGCAGGAGGTCATTGGGGAATTCGATGTCAGCCTTGTCGATTTCATCAATCAGCAGAACCACCTGTTCATCGGCTTCAAAGGCTTCCCAGAGCTTGCCCTTGACGATGTAATTGCCGATGTCCTTGACCTTCTCATCACCCAGTTGCGAGTCCCGCAGGCGCGATACCGCATCGTATTCGTAAAGCCCCTGCTGGGCCTTGGTGGTGGACTTGATGTGCCACGGGATCAGTTTCATGCCAAGGCCTGCGGCCATTTCTTCCGCCAGCAGGGTTTTTCCGGTGCCGGGCTCGCCCTTGATCAACAGCGGACGCTGAAGTGTGATAGCGGCGTTGACGGCCATTTGCAGGTCATCGGTGGCTACATAGTTCTCGGTACCGGTAAACTTCATGGTCTGGTTCCTGTTGGTTACTTTTTCTGATCTTTGTCGTCGGGTTTCTTTTTCGGACCGTTATCCGGCAATCCGGAATCGTCCTGGTCAAAATCGGGTAAATCGTCGAACTCGGACAGGTCAAAATCCTCAAGCCCGAATTCCTCATCGTCATCGTCTTCCGGGAGGTCGGCGTCAGACGGATCGGCGACGTCTTCCAGTTCCGGAACGTCCTCATCCGAATCAGCGGGCTCTTCCTCCACCAGCGTATCGGCCACCGGGATATCCTCTTCCGTCTGCACTTCCGGTTCATCCAGCGACTCATCGCCGGCCTTCAGCGCCGCTTCGTGCTCATCGATCACCGCTTCAAGTTCCGCCCTATCATCGTCCGGCATTTCCTCAGTGACCTCCGGAATTTCCTCTGGTTCCGGTTCCGGTTCCGGTTCCGGTTCGGGTTCCGGTTCTGGTTCGGACTCGGGCTTCTCTTCCAGGTCTTCCAGAGCCTCCCGCTCAGAAGCAGCCTCCGCCAGGGCCTCCTGGCGCTTCTTGCGCTGACGAAGGGCGACCCATACAACGCCGGCAAACAGTGCAACCCCACCCGCAGCGGCAGCGATCACCGACATGGGTACCGGGAAGCTATCCTGCCCCTCCGCCGGTTCCGTTGACTCCGATGCGGGGCCCTCTGGCTCAGGTTGCTCTGGTTCAGGTTGCTCGGCCGTCGGCGCAGGAGGCTCTTCTACCTGACTCACATCTATGGGTGGGGCAATCTCCGGCTCAGGCTGTTCAGCCACTGGTTCTGGTGCTTCAGCCTCTGGTTGCGGCGCGCCCAATGGCTCACCAACCGGTTCGGCAGGTTCGGCGCCTTCCGGAACCGTAAACCCGACAGTCGCACTGAACTTGCGGCTGAAGGTCTGGCCATCGGCAACCACATCCATCCGGTACAGGCCGGCAGCCGGCAGCCGCCTGACCGCATCCCGATAGGTACCGTCTTCCGGTGGTTGCCCGGCTGACAACACCTTTGTTCCACTACGGCCATCCTCGGAGGTGATGGTCAGCTCAACGTCCAGGACTCCCAAAAAGTCCGGGTTGGTGATCTTTTCCTGTTCTTCAAAAAAGGCGATTCGGATATCGACCGGACGTTCCGAAGAAAAGGTGGCCGGGAATGGATTGACCACCATTCGCAGATCGCTGACCACCGTCACCCGGCTGCCCTCACCCAGTTCTCCGTTCAGTCGCCACTCCCCGGCGGGCGGGTCATTCACCGTAACCAGATCGTACCCGGCTTCTCTTGCCCAACGGACGTTGTCTGGGGAATCCGCCAGGCTGACTGCGCCGCCATCCGGGCCAATCAGCTCAAGCTCACGGGTGGCCGTAGTTTCTTTCTCACCCCAGAAGATCAGAGCGGTAAACTCACGAACGCCGTCGTCAACAGTAAAGCCGTCGCCCTCAATCGGAATCTGTTCCTGGGGAACCGCCGTGTTCAGGGCCTCCAGAAAAGCAAGGTTCAGGGCGTCCGCGGTTTCAGCAATCTGATAGCGACCGCCGGATTTCGTGGCCAGCGCCCTCAGAAAATCCGTATCAGCGGCTTGAGAAAGCGCGACCGGGTGAAAAGTAGCGCCCCTGGCAACCAGATCGGGAACAATCTTTTCAAGGATGCGCTGCTCCTCGGCAGAATTTGCAGCAGAATCGGCGGAAATATCCACCTTGCCATCGGTCAGCAGGATAAAGTGGGTTCTGCTCAGATCACCGTCGGTGTAGTAACCATCGCTGGCAACTTCAATGGCCTTGCCCAGATTGGTTCTCAGGGCAACAGAATTAATCTGCTCCGAGCGCCCGATGGCCGTATCCCGCCACTGATCGTTCACCTCACGGTGCGGAACCAGCATGTTCACATACTGCCCGAAGGTCCAGACCCCGGCCGTCGCGCCCTCTGGCAAGAGTCGGGCAAGCAGTCTTACGGCAGGCTGACGCAGGTTTGTCGGATCGGTGTCCTTCATGGAGCCGGAGATATCGACAATAATCCGCACATCCGATTGTCCGGGCAACTGAACATCGTCAGCCTCCTGCGCCGTTACCGGCAGGGGCAGGTTGAATGCGAGAACCAGTGCAAACAGGCTCAGCAATCTCGGTTTAATCGCTCTCAAGGCATCCATCCGTTCTTATTATTGATTGATGTTACCGACGAACCAGACGATAACGAACCAGGTCCAGCACCCAGACCAGCAGCATCACGAGACCGGCAAGGCCAAGGTTGAACAGCGCCCGGCCCGCCGCATCTTCCTCCCCCAGGATCATTTCATAGCCGCCAAACAACCAGGCCGGAATCCACCAGCCCGCGAGGTCCGGAGACTCCACCGGGGTGAGCAGCAGGGCAACCAGCGCTGCGAGTATCAGGGTTCTCAGTCCGTACAGGGGAAGGAAGCGAATCAGACTCTTCATCATGTAAAAGAACACGACGAAGGCAATGGCGTAGGCGGCCCAGAAAATCCCGTAGGCCATTTGTGCATCGGTATCGATCATTACAGAATCCAGTGAATGATGTGTTCTTGCCAGTCCTCTTCCGGCACCCCGGCCTCTGAAACAGCCCGGTGACGGATGGAAACGCCCGCTTCGTGCACCGAATCCGGATCCCCGCTTCGCAGCGGATGCCAGTCCGCCAGTGGCCGGCTTTCGGCCAGGGTTCGGTAGGCACAGGTATAGGGTAACCAATGGTAGTCCGTGACGGTGCCCGGTGTCAGCATTGTGCAACCCGGAACCTTTTTCAGCCGCTCGCCATAAACGGTGCAGCGGCAGGTCTCTTCATCCATGTAACGGCACACCAGGTCCGTGTGATAAACCTCGCCGGTGTCTTCGTCTTCCAGCTTGTTCAGACAGCATTTTCCGCAGCCGTCACACAGGGATTCCCATTCCCCGGGTGTCATTTCGTCCAGGCGCTTGCGCTGCCAGAACGCCACCTGGGCAATCATGGGTTGCGCTGCTCCGGCTTCTTCCGGAAGTCCACCACGTAACCTTCCCTCTCCTCGGGCATCTGCAGGAAAAAGTCTTTCTCCCCGATGGCCTCAAGCACCTGCTTGCCGGTTGTTCTTGCCAGCTTGCGGTCTGGCGTCACTACCAGATCCATGGAATGAACAGGCTGCCCGAAAATGCCACGCAGGCTCTCCGGAAGCTCCTCCCATTCCTGGCCACGGCGGACAAAAATGTAGGTGTCGCTCTTTTTGCTACTACGGAATACAGAAACAAATTCCCGCTCTTTCATGACGTCAGTAATTCCTCGATATCAGCGCGAACCGGAGCCAGAATCTGCGCCCGCCAGCCCTGAAAAAATTCATGTTGCGCCAGATCACGGTGCTGCACCACTTTCTCAAGCCGCTTCCTGGGCGCAAGCAGTTCCATTGGAATATCAGCATCTTCTGCCGCCTTCCTGAATAACCGCTTTAACTGCTTGAAAAACCCCTGCTGATCCCTCGACAACGGCGGAGCGATGCGTTCAAGGCCGGAATTATCCGCTGTTGCCCCCTTGCTAACAAGTTCGATAAGGGTGTCGCCGTAACGCCGGACCGCGCCGGAAGGCACGCCCTGAATGTTTGAAAGCTCCCTCTGGGAGCCCGGCATATTTTCGGCAATGGCGATCAGCAGGGCATCCGACAGCACCCGGTTGCGCGGCCGGTCCTGTTTCTGGCATTCCAGTTCCCGCCAGCGAACCAGTTCCCTGAGCACGCCCTGCTGCTGTGGAGTGAGTGTCCAGCCGCCCCGGAGCTTCAGGTAATGACTGTCCGGATCTTCCTGCCCGGCCAGTTCGTTGGCGAATCGCGTGGATTCCTCCGCCAGCGCAGCCTCCAGGCCCCGTTCCCGCAGCAAACCGGTTACCCACTCGTACATGGGTTCCAGAAAGCGGATATCGTCAATGGCATAGCGCTGCTGAGCCTCACTCAAAGGCCGGGCCAGCCAGTCGGACCGGGTAGCGGATTTGTCGAGGGTTTCGCCGAACAGGGTTTCCACCAGCCTGGCGTAACCCAGGGAGAACCCGGCACCGGCCATGGCGGCGCCAATCTGCAGGTCTGTCACACCGGCGGGCTCAAGGTTCAGCCACTGACGGAACAGCTCCAGGTCTTCACTCATGGCATACAGAAGTTTGGGCGTTTCCGGATCGGTCAGCACCTCGCGGAAACGGCGGGATTGTTCGGCAACGGCCGGGTCCACAAGACAAAACCCGCCATCCAGTCCGAGCTGAACCAGGCCCGGAATCGGATAAAACGTGTTTACCCGTTCGAATTCGGTATCCAGTGCCAGGGGCTTGCCGGGTGCGCGATCAAGCCACTGATCCAGCGCCTCCGGCTCCCGGATCCAGTGGATGCTGGCGGGTGCCGGAGGAACATCAACAGCGGCAGCGGCCTGGGCAGAAATATCCATAGAAATGCCTGGTCAGATTTATTCGGAGAGAGGTTTACGGCCTCGAAAAGCGTGGGTCAGGGTAAAGCCGTCAACGTAGCCCAGCTCGCCACCCACCGGAATACCATGGGCCAGCCGGGTAATCAGAATCCCGCGGCCATCAAGCCGGTCCGCAATGTAGTGAGCCGTAGCCTCGCCTTCAACCGTGGGGTTAGTCGCAAGAATCAGCTCGGCAACACTTTCTTCCCGAACCCGCCTCAACAACCGCTCGATGCCGATTTCTCCGGGCCCCACGCCATCAATGGGTGACAGATGCCCCATCAGCACGAAATAGCCACCCCGGTAATCACCCGCCTGCTCAATGGCCAGCAGGTCTGACGGGCTTTCGACCACACACATGGTTCCGGTGCGTCGCTGGGGATTGTCACAGATGCCGCAGATTTCGGTATCGGCAAAATTCTGGCAACTTTCACAGCGCCGCACACCGTTCATGGCCTGGTTCAGCGCCTCCGAAAGACGGGTGCCGCCGGAACGGCCCCGCTCCAGCAGGTGAAAGGCCATGCGCTGGGCGGTCTTTTGCCCGACACCGGGCAGGCAACGAAGGGACTCGACGAGCTCGTCAACCAGGGGGCTGAACGCCATGAAATGTCCTCAGACTACGGCAGGATGAAATTCAGAACGGCATCTTGAAACCGGGAGGCAGGCCCAGGCCCGACATCATACCGGACATCTTATCCTTCTGATTGGCCTCAACCCGGCGTACGGCGTCATTCACTGCGGCAGCCAGAAGGTCCTCCAGAATGTCTTTTTCCTCGGACATCAGCGACGGATCAATATCCACCTTGCGAACGTCGTGACGGCCGTTCATGGTTACTTTCACAAGCCCGGCACCTGCCTCACCGGTGACTTCCGCTTTCGCGATTTCTTCCTGGGCTTTCTGCATCTCTTCCTGCATTTTCTGGGCTTTTTTCATCATATCGCCCATATTGTTCATCATGCCTTATCTCCTGCTTGCCTTTTTGTCTTTGCAGTCTCCGCCGTCTCTACCGGCCGGATACTCTCTTCGACTACCCGCGCCCCGAATCGTTCAACAATAGACTGTACGACCGGGTCCCGCCGAATGGATGCTTCCGCCGCTTCCTGGCGGGCCCTTCGCTGCCCTGCGTCATAGGCCGCCGGTGTGTGCGGCCCCGGATCGCCCTGCTCTATACGTAACTGAATGGCGTCGCCAAAGCGGTTTCTCAAGGCGGCCAGGATCTTTTCCTTGTGCCGGCTGCTCAGGAGCCGTGCGTGGCCTTCGTCAATGGTCAGGGTGATCGCGTCACCATCCCGGGCCATGGCTCCGTGGCTGGCCAGATTGCCGGGCATACCTACAATGCCAAGCTCCGAAAAATCCCGGTGCCAGACAAATTCGCCCATAGGCTCGCGAGCAACGCTTTCGGGTTCTGACTCAGACTCCGGTTCTGGCTCAGACTCAAGCTCAGGTACGGACTGCTCAGGCTCAGGTTGCCCAGGCTCAGGTTGCTCAGGCTCCGGTTGCTCAGGCACGGACTGCTCAGGCTCAGGTTGCCCAGGCTCTGGCTGGTCAGGTTCCGGGGCCGGGTCGGGCTCATCCCGCGGCTCGGACGTGGCGCTTTGGCCGCCGGAACTTATGGCGGGCGGCTCCCGGCGATCAGCACCCGGCCGGAAAGCCAGCATCCTGAGCAAGGTCATCTCGAACCCCATACGGGCATCCGGCGTAATGGCCAGGTCTTTTCGACCAATCAGGGCAGACTGGTAGAACAGTTGGGCATCCTCGGCACTGAGTTTGCGGGCCAGGGACTGCACCTGTTCCGCATCGCCCAGGGCGTTATCGGCGCTTCCGGGCACCACCTGTTCCATGGTAACCCGGTGAAACAGGGAAAGCAGATCAGCCAGGATCACGCTGTAATCCGGTGCAAAATCCGAAATCCGGCTGATTTCCGCCAGCAGGGCCGGGCCATTCCCCTCAACCAGCGTACTCACGATACGTTCAATATCGCGCTGATCAATGGTACCCAGCATATTGCTGACATCACCGGCCGCCAGTTTCTGGTTACCAAAAGCGATGGCCTGGTCGGTCAGACTCAGGGCATCCCGCATGCTGCCGTCCGCAGCACGGGCCAGAAGCCAGAGCGCCGGTTCCTCGAACGGAATCTCCTCCACGCCCAGCACGTGCCTCAGGTGGCCGGCAATGTGTTCCGGTGTCATCCGCTTGAGGTTGAACTGCAGGCACCGGGAAAGCACCGTCACCGGCAGTTTCTGGGGATCCGTCGTGGCCAGCAGGAACTTGACATGTTCCGGCGGCTCCTCAAGGGTTTTCAGGAAGGCATTGAACGACTGGTTGGTCAGCATGTGCACCTCGTCAATGAGGTACACCTTGTAGCGGCCGCGGCTTGGCGAGTACTGAACGTTGTCCGTCAGTTCCCGCATATCGTCCACGCCGGTGCGGGAGGCGGCATCAATTTCGATCAGGTCGACAAACCGGCCTTCCTGAATTTCCCTGCAGCTGGAGCATTCGCCGCAGGGATTCGGGGTAATGCCAGTTTCACAGTTGAGGCATCGGGCCAAAAGACGGCCGATGGTGGTCTTGCCCACCCCCCGGGTACCGGTGAACAGGTATGCGTGATGCAGACGCTGGCTTTCCAGGGCGTGAATCAACGCCTGGAGCACGTGTTCCTGGCCCACCATGTCCTCAAAGGTGCGTGGGCGCCATTTACGGGCAAGTACCTGGTAGCTCATGTTCCGTCAACTGCAGTGAAAAAACGGGCTTAACCTTAGCATGGACCGGTTGTGAGAAGAAGCAAACTTCATCCCGGAAACAGGCAGCAAAGGTTACGGGTATCGAGGAAAAATCAGAGTAATAACAACTAGCAAAATCAGAGTAACAACAACTACAGGAAGGGAAAACTGGGGGTGACTCCATCAGCGACACCCCGGCACACAATTCCACCGCTTCGGCTGCTCCCTTCCGGGCCTGACCGGGTTCACGGTTTCATGTTGCGGAGGCACCAATGGAGCCACCATAACGGCGTTTCAGGACAATTCCCTGAAAGCGGCGCGCATATTAGCAAAAGGGTTTGCCGACTACAATGAGAAATCCACAGCCACCGCAGATACCCGCTTTCAGAGCGGCAAGGGCACCTCGTCCTGGCGAAACCAGCAGGCCAGGCTGTAACGGGTACGATTCGCTGGAAGCACCTCGTGGGGGATCTCTTCACTCATGAACAATGCCATGCGACCGGCCTCGGGCAACACAGTGCCGCATGCCTCGTATTCAATATCCCGATTGAACACCTGAAGCGCGCCGCCGTGGGCCTCCTGCCAGTCCTCATTGAGATAGAGCACCAGGCTGACCACACGGGACGCACGGCCCTGAAAGCTGTCCAGATGCTTTTTGTAGAAATCCCCGGGATGATAAGTGGCGTAGTGCGTTTCAAACCGCTTCAGGCCGAGGAACAGGCGTTGATTCAGTCCCTGGCGGATAGCATCAAAGAATTCAAACAGGGCGGCCTGGGGCGCGGTGATCCCCTGCAGCCAGGCAATCTTGTCACGGCGAACCGACCGGTCACGCACCAGATCGTTGCCCCGGCCGATGCCCGCCCTTTGCATGGCATCCGTGCGGTCCAGAATTTCCACTTCCTGCTGTAACGCCGCCAACAGGTCGCTGCCCAGCCGGGCCCGCACATCCAGTGCCATCCAGCCCTGCTCGCTCAGCCCCAGGGCCAGCTCATCCAGCCAGATTTCAGAAACCGCGCCTGGCCGATCGTGCACCAGGCCCACTGACTGAACATCACTACCAGCAACAGCGACTTGCACAGCACTGGCAGGAGCGATCAGGGGATCATGAATGGGGGTGACAACGGGCGTTCCCATCGGCGGGCCTTATGCAGAATTTGCGCGTATTTTAGGCGCAATTCTCGCCGGAGCGGCAGTTTTAATTTACTCTCTGTATAAGCGAATACACTTAACCGGCTTCAGTCAGCAGTAGCTCACCATGTCAGAAAGCAGTAACAGGCCACCGATATCACTCACTCCGGGCCAGTGGTCCTTCACACGCTGGAAAACCATCGGGCAACTGGAAGCGCTTGAGGTGCACCACCCCCTGTTTCAGGCCACCATTGTCCTGCAAGGCGCCCACCTGGCCCGTTTTGCACCCCAGGACGAAGCGGACTGGCTGTGGATGAGCCCCACCGCCCGATTTGAACCGGGCCGGGCCATCCGCGGTGGCATTCCCGTTTGCTGGCCCTGGTTTGGCGATCCTGGCAAGAACGCACCAGAGGTCCGGAAACGGATTCATACCGAAAGCGCCCATGGCTTTGCCCGCACAGCCCTATGGAAGCTGGAGGACGTCCGCGAGAGCGCCCATGAGGTAGAAATCAGCCTGTCTCTGGACGCCAATGAGGATTTCAGCAATGTCTGGACCGGTCACGCCCTGGCCCTGTTCACCTTCAGCTTCTCTATCCGGGGTTGCCAGCTGGCACTGACCACCACAAACCTGGGGAATGACCCCCTCGCCTTCACCCAGGCTCTGCACAGCTATTTTCCCACCAGCGACATCAGCCGCACACGGGTTCTGGGGCTTGGTGGCAGTCAATACACAGATACCCTGGATAACTGGGAATACCGGACACAGGACGGCCCGGTCTATTTCGAAGGCGAAACCGACCGGATTTATGAGAGCGGTGAACCGCTGACTATCGTGACACCCAGAACCGGGCGTAAGCTTTCCGCTGTGGGCAGCGACTCAACGGTGGTCTGGAACCCCGGCCCCGCCAAGGCCGCAAAACTGTCGGACTTCCCGGACACGGCCTGGCAATCGATGCTGTGCGTCGAAACCGCCAATGCCGCAGGCGATTACCGGGTGTTAAATAATGGACAAAGCCACACCTTGGGCGTTTTTATCGGAAGGAAAGCATGAGCCTGGCATCGTTTCTGAAGTCCAGACTGGTTCCAGCGGAACTGGACGACCATATCAACCGGATCCGCAAACCCATCGGAACCCTCGGGTACGACCCCTGGGGCTACAATAACGAAGCCATGAAGTATGGCCTCTCGATCACCAAACAGATTTATGAAAAATACTTCCGGGTTGAGGCCCACGGAGTAGAGAAGGTACCTGCTGAAGGTCCGGTACTCATCATTGCCAATCACAGCGGCCAGTTACCCATCGATGGCGTGCTCGTCGGCTACGCCCTCGCGACCCGTAAGGAAAGCGCCCGTATTCCCAGGGCCATGATTGAACGCTTCTTCCCTACCGTGCCGTGGCTGGGCAACCTTCTTAACGAAGTCGGCGCGGTACTGGGAGACCCGGTCAACTGCGCCAAGATGCTCGCCAACGACGAAGCCGTGATCGTCTTCCCCGAAGGTGTACGCGGTTCTGGCAAGCTCTACCGGGACCGGTACCAGCTCAAGCGCTTCGGTAATGGCTTCATGCATCTGGCCATGAAGTACAAGGCGCCCATTGTTCCCGTGGGCGTTGTGGGTTGCGAGGAAACCATCCCGGCCATCGCCAACATCAAGCCCCTGGCTAAAGCCCTCGGCATCCCCTACGCGCCCGTTGCCCTACCCGTGGTACTTCCAGCCAAGGTGCACCTGAATTTTGGAGCGCCTATGGTTTTTGACGACCTGGAAATTCCGGAAGAACAGGTCACTGAACGGGTGGAAAAGGTCAAGGCCGAGATCAGCCGGCTGATCGACAAGGGACTGAGCGAACGAAAAAGGCTTTTCTGATGACCGAACAACGCAGACCCCACATCCTGATAACCGGTGCCGCCGGTGCCCTTGCCCAACAGGTAATCAACCAGCTCCGGGACACCTGCGATCTGGTGGCTGTGGATTTCCGGGAACAGGTCTACCTGGGCGACGATATTCCCAGTTACTGCATCGATTTCAACAAGCGCGTTTTTGAAGACCTGTTCCGGCGCTACCGGTTTGATGGCGTAATCCACATGGGCCGCATCATGTCCAGCCAGCTCACCCGCATGCGACGCTACAATGCAAACGTGCTCGGCACCCAGAAACTGCTGGACCTGAGCCACAAATACGGCATCAAGCGCGTGGTGGTACTTTCCACCTTTCATGTATACGGAGCGGTGGCCTACAACCCAGCGCTCATTGATGAGTCGGCCCCGCTGAAAAGCGCCGGCCTGAGCGCCGATCTCGTCGATTCCGTGGAACTGGAGAACCTGGCCAACATCTACCTCTGGCGTTACCCGGAACTCAACATCACCATTCTGCGCCCATGCAACATCGTCGGCCCCGGTGTGCGCAATACCATCAGCACCCTTCTGGCAAGCTCACGGGCGCCGGTGCTGGCTGGCTTCTCCCCGATGATGCAGTTCATACATATTGATGACATGGCAGACGCCATCGTACTGGCGTATAAAACACCGACACGGGGTGTGTTCAACGTGGCGCCTCAGGATTGGGTGGCCTACCAGCACGCGCTCAAGCTTTGCGGCTGCAGGCGCATTTCCGTGCTATCGATTCCGCCTGTTTTGCCGAAATTCATTCTCAGTACGCTGAAGCTGAAAAGCTTTCCGTCATATCTGCTGGCCTTCTTCAAATACCCAGTGGTGATTGACGGGCGGGCGTTTGCCAGGGAATTCGGGTTCGAACCCAGGCGGTCGCTGAAGGAGATTTTTCGGTTTTATCGAGAGAACAAAAGGCCGGTTTAGCGGTTTGGGTAACAGGCGAAATTTACCCTAAGCGCCAAACGTAGCTATGCTCTTACAGGGATTTATTTTTGGGGCAATAACGCATGCTCAGCAACATGGACGCA
The DNA here is from genome assembly GCF_003441595.1 of Marinobacter sp. Arc7-DN-1. Classification (NCBI taxonomy): domain Bacteria; kingdom Pseudomonadati; phylum Pseudomonadota; class Gammaproteobacteria; order Pseudomonadales; family Marinobacteraceae; genus Marinobacter; species Marinobacter sp. Arc7-DN-1. The sequence continues at coordinate 625,364 of NZ_CP031848.1, forward strand.
CTCAGCTACTCGCTGGCGGCGATTACCTTCGGGCTACTGGGAATATTGGTAGCCGCGCGCTACTTGCGTCGTGGAGTGGACCGGGCTCTTGCTCTGGCAGCGGCCGTTTCGGCCCTATGGGCGCTTGCTATTGTCAGCCAGAGTCTCTGGGGGCACCCGGGCTTTAACCTACGCTACCTGATTGAACTGGTCCGGGACGCCGCCTGGGTTTACCTGCTGTTTGCCCTGCTTAAAGACGGGCTCCGGGAAAACAGGCTCACCGGCAAGGTGAAACAGATCCTCGGCGCCAGCGTTGTCATTCTGCTGGTTCTGTTAATCAGTACCAGTGTGATCGAGCATTTTGGAAGCGTCGACATCTCCACCGGCAAAGTCAAACTGCTTGGCCAGATTGGCCTTTCCCTGCTGGGCCTTTCGCTGGTGGAGCAGATCTGGAGAAACTCCCCCAACTTTGGCCGCTCCAGCATCAAATACATCTGCATCGGCGTTGCCAGCATCCTTGGTTTTGATTTCTTCATGTATACCGATGCCCTGCTGTTCGGGCATGTAGCCGATTCCTTCTGGAACGCCCGCGGGTTCGTTAATGCCCTGCTTACCCCCCTGTTTGCGGTCAACGTCATCAACACACGCAAACAACCTGTCGATTTCCAGCTGTCCCGTTCAGCGGTATTTCACGCAGGAACCCTGGTATTCGCCGGCGGTTATCTGCTGTTCCTGGCCCTGGGTGGCTATTATGTTCAGGTGCTCGGCGGTGAGTGGGGAGATGCACTCCAGGTCCTGTTTTTCACGATCTCACTGGTCTTCCTGACAACACTCATGCTGTCACGGCGAATCCGCGCCAAACTTATGGTGCGGATCAGCCAGAACTTTTTCGATTACAAATACGATTACCGGGAAGAATGGCTGAAAATGACCCGGGAACTGGCGGATCTCAGCAACGATCCGCCAGTTCCCGAACGTGTGATCCACATTCTGGCGGGCCTGGTCGAAAGCAATGGCGGTGCAATCTGGCTGAAAGGAGAAAGGGAAGGCTATGCCCTGAAAGCTGCCATCCATCTATCCCCCCCCAGGCACACTCTGATTGACAGTGATGCTGAACTGGTCCGTTTTTTCTCAAACCGAGAATGGATTATCGATTTGCATGAATACCAATCAGACCCGGTCAGCTACGACCTCGTGGAAATACCGGACGCCATAGCAGAAACCCCGGACGGGTGGCTGATCATTCCGCTGTACCTGGGTAACGATCTCTACGGGATGGCTCTGGTCGGTACCCCTTATGCCCGTGTTGCCCTGAATTGGGAGAACTTCGACCTGATCAAGGTAGTTGCCCGCCAGACCTGTAACCTGCTCGCCCAGGCCGATGCGCAAAACCGACTCTCCCGGGCGATGCAGTTCGAGGCGGTTAGCAAGGCCTCGGCCTTTATGGTTCACGACCTTAAAACAGTGATTGCCCAGCTGTCACTTCTGGTGAAGAACGCGCCGAAGCACCGGAATAACCCCGCCTTTGTTGATGACATGATCCACACCACCGACCATGCCGTGCGGAAAATGTCGGGCCTGGTAGACCACATTCGCAGACCTGGCGCCGATGATGAAGACCCGTTAACGCCGGTCAATCTTACGAAGCTGGTAACAGAGCTTATCGGGCATCATCAACGTCAGGCCCCTGCCCCACATCTGGAAGGAGAAATTCCAGATGCCATCATTAAAGCCGACCTTGAGCAGCTCCGCAGCGTTCTTGGCCACCTCATCCAAAACGCCCAGGATGCCACCCCGCAGAATGGCGAAATCACCATTGCCCTGAAAATCGCAAAAGGCAACGCGGTCTTGTTCATTCAGGATTCGGGCACAGGCATGACCAGAGAATTTATCTCCACTCAGTTATTCAAGCCCTTCGAGAGCACCAAGGGGCTCACCGGGATGGGCATCGGTGCGTATCAGGCCCGCGAATATATCCGCAAAATCGGAGGTAACATTGACGTCACCAGTGAGCCGGGTGTCGGATCCTGTTTTTCCATCCGGATCCCGCTCGTGAACGAAAAACCCGAGACACAGGATGCTGAGGCATCGCGGCCAGTTTCTGCCTCCCAGGACCCCATACAAAGCGCCAATTAATTGTCATTACTGAATATGAGCAAAAACCGGCATTGCAAAGTGTCAATGTTCGGTTGAGAATCAGTGGTGTGGAAGTATCTTTAAAAGGACTTGTTGCCGTTGTGACCAGACGACTCCTGATTGTAGAAGATGACCCCGGCCTCCAGAGCCAGATGCGCTGGTGTTTCAGCGAAGACCTGGAAGTATCCCTGGCGTCGGACCGGGAGGCAGCTCTCGCCTGCCTGCGGCGGGAGGAGCCGGAGGTGGTAACGCTCGATCTCGGTCTTCCACCGGACCCGGGTGGCGCCACAGAAGGCTTCAGACTGCTTGAGGACATTCTCCAGTTGGCCCCGATGACCAAGGTGATCGTCGTTACCGGTCGTGAAGACAAAGAAAACGCCGTCAAAGCCATCGGCATGGGTGCCAGCGACTTCTACCAGAAACCCCTGGATGCCGACATTCTTGCCTTTGTGGTGAACCGTGCATTCCGGCTGGCGGAACTGGAACGGAACAACCGTGAACTCGCGCACCAGCGCAATGGCACCAGCATCAAGGGCATTGTTGCCGCCAGCCCCCAGATGCTCTCCGTTTGCCGTACCCTTGAGAAAGTCGCCCCTACCGATGTAACCACCCTGATCACCGGCGAAACCGGCACCGGTAAGGAACTGCTGGCGCGTGCCCTTCACGATCTGAGCCATCGCGGGGACAAACCGTTTGCTGCCATCAACTGTGCTGCCATCCCCGAAAACCTGCTCGAGAGTGAACTGTTCGGGTTCGAGAAAGGGTCGTTCACCGGTGCCACCCAAAGCAAAAAAGGCAAAATAGAAAGTGCCAACGGCGGCACCCTTTTTCTGGACGAAATTGGCGACATGCCCATGGCGCTTCAGGCCAAGCTGCTCCGGTTTCTTCAGGAGCGGGTTGTTGACCGGGTGGGGTCGGTTAAACCGATATCGGTGGATGTACGTGTGGTGTGCGCCACCCACCGGGACGTTCAGGAACTCATCAGCCAGGGTACCTTCCGCGAGGACCTTTACTACCGGATCAGCGAAATCACTCTGGATGTGCCAGCCCTTCGGGACCGGGAGGGAGACGCCCTTGTGATTGCGCAATCGTTGTTGCAATCCCTGGGCAAACAAATGGACCGCCCCAACCTGGCGTTTACTGAAGACGCCATCAACGCCATCAAGAGCCACCCCTGGCCCGGCAATGTGCGAGAAATGATCAACAAGGTGAAACGAGCCATCATTATGGCGGATGGTAAACGGGTGACCGCCGCCGACTTGCAGCTCAGTTGCGACGAGGGAAGCCCGGAGAGCCAGCTCAACCTGCGGCAAGTGCGTGAAAACGCCGAGCGGGCGGCCATTTTACAGGCACTTCAGTCCTGCGGTTTCAATATGGCACAGGCCTCGCGCCTGCTGGGCGTCACCCGGCCAACACTTTACAACCTGACCGACAAATACCGGATAAAAAACTCGTCTGAATCGTCAAGTGCCTGAGTAGAAAACAGGGAATCCAATACAAGACCCAATAAGGGAAAGGAACAGGGCCATGAAACCAGTGTCAGCAGTACGTGCCACCCTTCTTTCAGTTGCCATTTCGCTGACCCTCGCCGGTTGTGGCGGCGACGACAATGAAATGAGCCCGGAAGAAATCCAGTATATCAGCCACCTGGACCAGTCGCGCTTTTTCCAGCGCCAGGGTGAGCTCAAGGCCAGTACGCTGGAGGCGCGCAGTGCTATTGAATTGCAGCCTGATCGAATCGATCCGTACCTGCTCATCATAAATAACCTGCTCACCGCCGGCGATGCCCTCAATGCGGAACGTCAACTGGATCGGCTTCTCTCGAACGTTGGCGAACAGCCCCTAAGTCAACAGAATCTAAACGATGCAGTCCTGATCCGCGCCCAGGCCAGACTGATGCAGCAAAAGTATGACAAAGCGCTGGCCGCTCTGGAAAAATTACAGGAGCCGGATCGGGCTCAACAACTCAAAGGCGCCCTGATCAAGGGTGATATCCACCTGGCGGCAAGCCGCCCGGATGCCGCCAGGGAAGCCTACTCCACCGCCCGGGACATCGATTCAAATACAGCAGAGCCGCTGATCGGGCTATCGAAAGTGGCATACAGCCAGAATGAATCCGAGCAGGGTGACGAATACATTGCTCAGGCTGAAGAGCTGAACCCGGACAGCGTGGAGCTCTGGCTCTGGAAAGCGAGACTGGCCCACGCCGCCGGAGACTGGGCTGAAGCCGAACAGGCTTACGTCAATGCACTGGAAACCATCGGCCAGTACGACATAATGACATACCAGAAGTTTGAAACCATGTCGGCGCTGATCAATGTCCTGCGGGAACAGGGCAAATCCTCTGAAGCCTTTGTCTACGAAGAAATTCTCGCAAAATCAGCGCCTGGCACCATCAGGAGCAACCTGATAGCGGCACAAGAGGCATTCAACAACGGCGAACTGAATAACGCCGCACGCTACCTTGAGGAAGTACTGTCCCAGGCTCCGAGCCAGCAGCAGGCCGCACTGATGTTGGGCCTCATTCGCTATCGCCAGGGCCGGCCAGAGGAGGCTGAAGCCCTGCTGGCCCCGGTTGCCGATATGGGCGACTCCGCGCAGGCGAGAAAACTACTTGCGGCCACCCGCCTACAAATGCGCAACCCCGAAGGCGCCCGGGAAATCCTTGCCAATCTCGAAGACCAGGATTCAGACCCGGAAACCCTGGCGCTGGTGGGCATCGCCTCACTGGTCAGCGGCGACACCCAGAGCGGCGAGCAGTTCATCGAAAAATCGCTGGACCTCGCCCCCGACAACAACAACCTGCGGCTGCGGTATGCGACGTATCTGGTGCGCACAGGCGAAACCGACAGGGCCATCGAGCAGGCCAATCGAGTACTGGAGAGCGATCCGGAATCGGAGCGGGCAAGATTGCTGGTCGTCCAGGCCCATGTATCCGCCAACAACAACGATGCAGCCATCGCCGCGGCTTCCGACTGGGTTAAGGAGCAACCAAAAAGTGTTGCCGCACTGGTTACCCGCGGCAATGTCGCCGCCAACGCCGAGAATATCGAGGAGGCCAGGCAGTACTATCAGAGAGCCGTAAAGGCGGATAGCGAGAATCCCGCCGGACTTAACGCCCTTGGCAATCTCGCACGGTTACGCAATGAAACAGATCAGGCAAAAGACTACTACCGCCGTGCCATTGAACTGTCCCCGGACAATCGCCAGGCACTGCAGGGGATCTCCTCGGTTATGCCGCGTGAAGAACTGAAGGCGCTGATGGAAGAGGTCCGGGAGAAACACCCGGACGCGTATGGCCCCAGGCTGATATTGCTGGAATCGGCGCTGATTGACAACGACACGCAACGGTCAGATGAGCTGACCGCAGGACTGCTTGAGCGGGAAGACGAATCCAGCCCCGCCCCGGCAGAATCGCTGGTTGCCGCCGTGTATCACGGCATTGCCACTCAGTTGGCCCAGCGGGAACGCCTGGAGCAGGCAGCTGACGTGCTTCGCCGGGGGCGCATACTCTTCCCCGAGAACGAAGAAATCGGCATCCAGGCGGCTGTCATCGAATTCACCCAGGGAAATGCCAGAGAGGCCCGGGACATCCTGAGAGACGTCAAGCAACAACATCCGGAATCCGCCGCCCCCTTCCGTATAGAAGCCCGCTACTTTGAGAGGCGGGAAGAGTACCAGGAAGCAGCGGAGTTCTATCAGCTTGCCCTTGAACTGGAACAAACCGCCGAGCTGGAAGTCGCCCATGCCCGCGCCCTGGCCCGGGCGGGACAACGCGATAAGGCGATCGAATCCCTCGAAAACGCACGCCAGGCTTTTCCACGGAACCCCCAGGTGCTGATGAGCTTGGCGGTACTGCACCAGGAAAACGAGGCACCTGAAAAGGCAATACCGCCCTATGAAGAATTGCTTGAAGTAACACCCCGGAACGTGGTGGCACTCAACAACCTGGCATGGATCTATCACCAACAAGGCGACGAACGCGCCATGGAACTGGCCAGGCAAGCTTTCGAGCTGAACTCCGGCAACGCCGCCATTGCAGACACCTACGGCTGGATTTTGTTCCAGGCGGGAAAAACGGAAGAAAGCCTGCCCGTGCTTGAAAAAGCCCACGAGCTGCAGCCTGATTCGGAGGAAATTGCCATGCACCTGGCTGAGGCCTATCGCGCCAACGGCCGCGATGCGGACGCAAAACGGGTGCTGGAGAAGTTTGGTGACCGGGGGTAAACGCGGAAAGACACAGACGCCATAACTACCGCCACATAATACCGAACCGCTCGTAGGCTTTGGTGGCACTCTCCCTCCTTCGCAACAACAGTACTTTACTCATCGTAATTGTTGCGCAAGGAAGGTAGTGCGTTAGTCCCCGCCTCTTTTCTTTTCCGCAACTTGTTTATCCACAGCGGTCACCACCTCTTCCATCACTGAATCTATTATTGAAGACAAACGATTTTTCCCATCACAGTCTTCGCAATACACAGCAAACACGATCAAAGAAGCATCGCTACGGGAATTCATAAGCCCCCAAACCTGGGCTAGCTTGGCTCTCAGGTTATCCGTCTCCCAGAATCCCTCTACGTAATAGGTGTAGGCAATGTGGATCCGCGTGTCGGTAAACCGTTGACGAAGCGTCAAGCCTTTGAGGGGAACTTTCCCTGGCCGGGGCAGAGTGAAAAATGTCTCTGGATACCATTGCTCCCGATCATAAACCCGATTCGAATACTGGATTACTTCAGCACCCTCCCGCTGATAGTCATAACTGTACACCGCCGCAAAAAGGGACTCACCAAGCCCCGACTGATCGCCAGCACGTCTCCGGTCAAACAGTGTCTGGGTATACAGCCAGTCTGGATTCTGAACTCTTGGACGCCAACCCTCCAGGTTGGTTGAGAAAAGCGGACCGTAACGTTCCCCAACCAGCTCAAGGTTCAAAGCCAGAGGTTCCGGCTTAATGGCACGATCCGATGATGGCAACGCGGCCCATACCAGAACCGGCAAAAGAGCGGTGACAACAACACCAACTTTCAGCCCCATGGCGCCAGTGCGATTAAAAGATGCCACAGGTTCATTCGCTTCCACCTTCTGATCCGAGTCTCGCTCTCCCTTCATCGACTCCAGCCGTCGGCCCACCAGGAACAGAGGAACCAGGGTGACTGCAAACACCCACCAGCCAAAACTTTCGTGGTTTTCAATCAGAGAGGATTGCATGTTGGTTTCGTGGCCCATGTAAATAATCACGAAAACTCTTATCCAGTTGGCGAAAAGCGCAAGAAACACACCCGTCGCAAACAGGATTACACGGGCGCGAAGGGTGTGCAGATTCAACTCGCCATAGATCAGCGACAACGACTGGCCAACCAGCAGATACCGCAAACCCGAACAGCCATGGGCAATCTCAAAGGCCCCCACCCCTATGAGATAAACAAACACACCCTCAATTTCAAACTCAATATCAAACAGGCCGAGTAACAACTGATTGATTTCTACCGTAATGACCTGAAGCGTCCAGGATAGAAAGTCCCAGACCGGCATCGCGAAAAACAACAACCCTACCGGCGCAATAAAGAACCGGACCTGCTTCCATCCTAAAAGAATGGCCAGCGCACCAAGCAGTAGTGGGACCAACATCAGATGCTGGAGCGCCTGCACCCGCAGCAGATCACCCAGACCATAGGCTAGCAGCGCCAGCACAAAGGGCATTAGCCACAAGGGATAAAAACCGGGTACCAGAGCTCGCTGTTTCAGCACACGGAATATCAGAAAAACAGAAACCAATAGCAGCAGAAAACCGTGAGAGTAGGATTCATCAAACCTGAGCCACCGGCTGACAATACCCTCAACGGTTGGCCAGATAAGTAGGGAAAGGGCGCCAAATACTATAAGGAACGGAAGTACTGTCTGGATCAAACTGCGAAAACGAATCCTTTCAATCGTCATACGTCTACATCCCTTACATGCCAGCCGATCCCCGGTTCATTGTGCCTGCACGCAGCGGTTTTTGCCACGACAGGATCACAATCCCACCCTACGATTGAACCCCCTCGCCATAAACGGGGGGCTGGCCGCCTGGATACGATACAGAGCCTTGAGCAGAGGGCTGCGAACTACCTGGAATGTGGAGAAATGCACTGCTTCACCATGAAAGTGCGATTTATAGAACTGATTTTTACCATTACCGGCGAGCAGATCATAGGCGCTCGTTGTCCCGTGACTGAAAGCAGCTTCAATCGCGAGCCCCAGGTGAAGATAACCCAGGGACACTTTCGGGTCGAAATCCTCCTCATACCCGGCCTGAAGATTATATCGGCAGCCGCGAACCACCAAATCATACAAAACAGAAACACATTGGTCATTGTACAAGATCAGACTCATAGCCGGCTCACCTTCACACAGATGTAGCCTTTGCAGCAGCAGGCGGTGAAACCTTAGCGCCTCCCTGTCGAACGCCGGTTTCCCCCAGCGATTCATATGGAAAGCATTGAGGCGCTCAAAAAAGTCCCCATCACGGCCTTCCTCATGGTCAAGAAAAACAAGCTCACCCTGTTTTTTCAAGTACGATCTGCGGTTATAGGCTTTAAGCCGGGTATTCTTTCCAAGCCCGGCCAACCAGTCATCAAAGCGGCCAGCGGTATCGATGCGAATTCCCACATCTTCGGTTCGGTGAATCATCCGGTAGCCGCGTTGGTCATTAAACCCCCCGACTTTAAGGTTCTCCAACTGATCCACGGGCACATCGGTACAGATCAGCTCATCCCATTCCAGCTGTTCCAGCGCCGGAACAAGCGCCGCCGTGACCGCCTGCTCATAGCCCCGACGGGCAATGATTGCGCAATACTCCGTCCGCACCGTTGGCGCAAGCCGCCAGGCATTGCCGATCCTAAAAAGGCGGGCAACCCGAACACCCCCAGGCGTCACCAGAACCCGGCGACAGAAAGGGCCAATGCCGACTAGCTCACCCCGCTGATCGAAGACGCCGAGCAGCACCAATTCCATACCCAGAACCTGGGACCAGGTTTCCCACCAGCTATACAGCCAAGGCCAGCTCATGAACAGTGGATTGGCATCGGAGGCTCCAAGGCACGCCTGCCATTCCTCCGCCATGGCGGCAAATCCTGCCTCGGAAACCGGCTTAACCCTCAGCATGGTGCACGCTCCAAAGCCGACACACCCGGCACGGTTTCCGGGTTGTAAAAATCACTGGCGGCCTGAAGGAACTCCCCATCGGAGTCACCGGCCATAATAAACCAGGCAGACGATCCGGAAGGCTGCCCCCCCGGTTCATAAATATAGAAACGTGGCCGGCCCCGGAGCTGAACAAAGCCTTCCGCCAGAAACGCTTCCGCCAGCCCCGGATCCGAGGTAACAGAAAACACCTGATCTGCGTGGGGCCAGTGCCGGACCGCTGCACCCACAAGGGCACGTTTCAGCGGCTGATTCCGGGCCGGACCGCAATAATCGACAATACGCAATGTGCCCTGGCTGAACCGGGTAACCAGTGTTGCCGCCAGCTCATCGTCATACCAGGCACAAACGAACCCGTACCGGCCCAACGGGTGCCGCTGGTAACGCCAGTCAAGGTAACCAAAGTCTCTTTTAACAATCCTTCCATACTCCGGGGCACAACGTTCCCAGAGCGCATCAACCCGTGCCCTTTCGGGGAGGTTTGAGTGTACTTTAATACTCATTCCAGAGATGCCCGGCACGGCGGAGAAAGCCCTCCGTAGGCGATTCAGCCACTGGAGACCGCCCAGCAACCAGCTGCGAAGCCCCTTGCGCCGGCGTAGCATCCGGTAGCTTCTCACCGATTCATCGGGCACCCAACCCAGGTGACGGAGCACCTCGCTGGCCCGGTTACTGATGCCAAAGGCCATGATTAAAGGTGCCTTCCTATGCAGTTCGTGCTTGATGACACTCCCCAACCCCTGCCCACGCCACTGCTCAGCGAGGTAAAAATCACAGCTCCACAAAACCCTTATTGCGTCTCCCCGGTCGGTCACGCGAGCGGCCATCACGCCGTTGAATCCCACCACTGTGTCCTCGTCGTCAACCAGCACAACGGGCGTGAAAGGCAAACCAAACGGATTGGACTCAAATTGCCACTGCCACAGCTCCGCCTTGTAGGGCACTTCCCGGAAGAGCCTCAGCACGCCTTCCCGGTATTTCGCCTGCCAGGGCACACATCGGGGCACCCCGCTACCAGCAGGCACCGCGCTTACCTTTGTACCCTGTGTCATCTTCGGGGCACCGCAACGCGATACAACGCTCGCCAGACAACCGAATCCAGCGGCGCATTGCGCAGTGCCCCGGCAATGGCGCCGACGGCCTTGCCACGCTCACCGGCACTGGCAAAGTACCTTGCCTTGCGACAATAGAAACGGGCCAGCCCCCAGCGACGTTCACCGGGAGACAAAACCTCACCATACCGCGCCAGAAATTGCTGGATAATCCGCTCGTTCGCAGCATATCGCCTGCGCTTATCCGATGAAATCTGATCCGCCATCACCCGATACGAGGCGACAATGCCGGGCTCATACTGGTAACAGTACCGGGCGGAAAACCTCAGCCAGAGCTCGTAGTCATCAGCAACACCCACCGAGGTGTCGAAACCGCCCATCTCATCAAAGCACCGCCGCCTCACCAGCGCCGTGGTAATACTCACGCTGTTGTCAGCCAACAGATACCGCGTGATCCGGCCGGAATAACGCCTCATATTCTGAAGGCTGATAACCGCACCCTGCTCGTTAATTATGGCCTCATCACCATGAACGATATCAACCTCCGGATTTGCCCGGAAAACAGCCAGTTGCTTCTCCAGTTTGTCTGGAGCCCAGACATCATCGGAATCAAGAAACGCGATAAAATCCCCCGTCGCCTGCTTAAGGGCGAGATTACGGGCATGGCTCTGGCCCTGGTTTTCCTGGTGGAAATAACGAACCCGTTTGTCTGCAAGAAAGGGCTTCAAGACATTACGGGTATTGTCTTCAGAGCCATCGTCCACAATGATGAGCTCAAGATCAGCATGAGTCTGAGCCAGAACACTGGCGACCGCGTTCGGCAGGAACCGGGCCCTGTTATAGGTGGGCGTAATTACGCTAATGACCACCATTGCACGCTCCTGAAGTCATCCATGACGATTATCTTTTTATGAGTAGTTTGCCCAACGCTCGCCAGGGCCCTTGCCACCAAGGGTAATAATTAATCCCCCTGGCGATGTCGTAAATGGAATCCCGGAACGATTTAATAGATATTTCATAACGGGCTTTTCTAATATAAAAGTGGCTCAGACCCTGCCGCCGTTGCCTGCTCGTAACAGCATCAGGATACTGCTCAAGAAATTTCAGAAGCAATCTTTCGTTACTGGATAATCGCTTTATCTTATCGGACGAAATCTGGTTCTCCATAACTCGATAATAGCTCAAAAATTCGGGAATATAACGAAACTCGAACCTGGTAGAAAACCTGAGCCACAACTCATAATCTTCCGCTACACGATCTGATTCATTAAAGCTGCCCAACTCGGCAAAGCATTTTCTACGTGTCATAGTGGTATTCATGCTTACAAAATTATCTTTTAGCAGGTGATGAGTAATGCGGCCAGAATAACGTTTCATGGTATTCTTACCGATCTCAGCGCTCTTCTCATCAATCAAGATGCCGTCTCCATAAACGATATCAGACTGTGGAAACCGGCTAAATTCCAGAAGAGAACGATCAAGTTTGTTAGGCAACCACGCGTTATCAGAATCGAGAAAGCAGATAAACTCTCCACTGGACTCAGATATGCCTCTATTTCTTGCTACGCTTTGACCTTGGTTGGACTGATAAAAATATTTTATTCTTTGATCCGTCAGATAAGGCTCGACTACCTCTCTTGTGGTATCAGTTGAGCCATCATCTACAATTATAAGCTGAAAGTTTTGATAGGTTTGAGCAAGCACGCTATCTATAGACTCAGGCAAAAAATCAGACCTATTAAAGGTGGGTGTGATAACAGAAACTAACGGATTTTCATTCGCCACAACGATGCCCTTTAACCATGATTCGAAATAGTTGAACCCATCTATCGAATTATGATGTCCACTCAGTCTAACCACGACTGAAACATCAGAATACCCCATAACTCAAAACTATAGTCTTCCCTGCCAGAAAGGTGTTCACTCCAAACCTGCCGAACCATGTCCGTTCTCCAGTAACCCTGCTCTCTCAGCTTCACCGGATCCAGAAGAGTCTCCGCCCACTCCCGCAAAGACCCTCTCAGCCAGGCCGCGACAGGCACTGCAAAACCCTGTTTCGGCCGGTCAATCAGTTCCCGGGGCACATGGCGGTACAGCACCGACCGAAGCACCTGCTTGCCGACATTTCCCTCCATATTCAGAGACGCGGGCAGCCCCATGGCGAACGACACCACCCGATGGTCCAGCATGGGGATACGGGTTTCCAGGCTGCAGGCCATAGCGGCACGGTCCACCTTGGTCAGAATATCGTCTGGCAGATACCAGTTCAGGTCCCGCCACATCAGTGTTTTCAGGTCATTGTCGGGTACCCGGCCCGGAAGTGGGGCCGTCAACCCATAACTGCCCTCGCCCGGTTCCACCAGGGCCATGGCTGGGTCTGGCCAGATAGAAACAGACTGGCGATAGAAATCCGACAGGCTTTGTGAAGAGGCGACAGCTCTGACTCGCGCCAGGCGTAACCGGATTGCTTCCACACTGCGCCCCCTCTGGGAAGGTACCAGGGCACGAATGGCCCGGGCAGTTAATTCGGGCGGCAGCCGACCGGAGAGCGCTTTCAGGCGGGAACCAAACGAACGGCGATGCTGCCATCCACGCAACATACCCGGATAGCGGGTGTAACCACAGAACAACTCGTCGCCGCCATCACCGGAAAGCGCCACGGTAACGTGCTTGCGAGTCATCTCGCTGACCAGATACGTGGGCAACTGGGACGAATCCGCAAACGGTTCGTCGTAAATCTGCGGCAAACGTGGCACCAGATCCCTTGCGTTCTGCTCTGTTACATAGAGCTCAGTATGGTCCGTGCCCAGGTGCCCCGCCACTGCCGCCGCGTGTTTTGCTTCATTAAAACCTTCCTCGTTGAAACCAATGCTGAAGGTCTTAACCGGGGTCGACGCCTGCTTCTGCATCAGGGCCACGACTGTTGAAGAATCCACTCCGCCGGAGAGAAAAGCCCCCAGCGGCACATCAGACACCATCTGCTCACCGATCACCTTGGTAAGCAGCGCTTCAAGATGGTCCGCAGCAGCCTCCACCGTCCAATCATCGGATTCAACAAACTGATCCTCAAGGCGCCAATAACGAGAGGGTTCCGGCAGTTGCCCCGGCTCAAGACGCGCAAGGTCAACGGCAACAAACGAGGCAGGCAGAAGCTTGAAAATACCGGAGTAAATCGTGTGGGGCGCAGGAATCAGGTTATGCCGAACCAGCAAAGGCAAGGCGCCGCGATTAATTTCGCCCTGCCATTCAGGGTGTTGTTGCAACGCCTTGAGCTCTGAGCCAAAGACCAGGGTACTGCCCTGCCACCCGTAATACAGGGGCTTTTCCCCCATACGATCCCGGGCCAGGTACAACCGCCGTTCCTGCTGGTCAAACAACGCAAAGGCGAACATGCCGGCGAATCGCCCGAGCGCGGCTTCCACGCCCCAGGCCTCGAAGGCCGCAAGCATAACCTCTGTATCCGAATGGCCGCGGAAATGCGCCCCATCAGCCAGCAGCTCTTCGCCCAATGCCTGGAAATTATAGATTTCTCCATTGAAAGCGATCACAAACCGGCCCGAAGCCGATACCATCGGTTGAGCACCAAGGGGCGACAAATCCAGAATGGATAAACGACGATGGGACAGGCCAACAGACAAGGCATCGTTCAGCCACACCCCACCGGCATCAGGCCCACGATGGACAATGGCCTCCCCCATTTTCCGGAGCCTTGTCTCGCAGAAATCCCTGTCGATATTACGGCCAGCCCTGGCAAACCCTGCAAAACCGCACATTGTTTAATTCCTTCCCAGTCTGCGAGACACATACTCAACAATGTACTCCCGCTCTTCCCTGTTCAACACCAGAAACCAGAAACCAGCGAGCCAGCCAAAACTGCCGAACACCACACCCGTCAAAATATCAAAATAGGAATCGTATACCCACACCTCACCAATGCCGAGCAGGATCGCCGCCATGATTACGGCGGGAGCCGCCCCGGGCAGAACAGCCGATAGCAAATACTGCCGTACTGGCAGATCGAGATGCTTACAGGTATACCGCAGGTACACCGGCACAAAAATAAGCCCTGGCACCACCGACGCAAAGGCGACCCCCTCAAGGCCAAAAGGATGCACCAAAATCAAGCTAAGGGTGATATTCAACAGCGCAGCCATGGGCGTAAGCTTCGCGAATATACCGTGCCGGTCAATTGCGGTGAGATAACGGCTGGCAAACGGATTGATGAACGGGAAGATGGTAAAGAACACCAGGAAGACAATAATCAGTTCCGCTTTTTCACCAAACTCCGGATCAAGCCAGATGGAAATGAATGGCACCCCCAGAATAAGCACGCCCGTGCCCATGGCCAAAAGGATGCTCACTACATACCGAGACGACACCAGAAACACCTGGCGGATGGTTTCGTTCTCCTCCTTGGCGCTCAATCCACTGAACAGGGGCATAAAAGCATGCGTGAGCGTCCAACCAAGACCACGTATGTGCTGGGTCAGATTCGCGGGAATGCTATAAAAGGGCACCATTGCAGGCCCCATGATCACACCAATCACAAGCACATCTGTTGCGTTTTCTACGCGTGTCGAAATACCCTGAATGAACGACTTGAAGCCAAAAACAATCAACTCCCGAAGCCTGACCCAAGAGAAATTGACAGGCCGGGCCCGAATCGCGCCATGCGCAGGCCGGGAAAGAATCCACATAAACAAGAGATATTTAACAGACAAACCAATAGCATTAATTCCTGCCAGTAATACAAGCCCGTTTTCCGGCGAAATATAGAGATATAAGAGTGATGACCCGACAATTGAATTGAAAATCGTGATGTTATTTTTTAAATAATACTTCTGAAACCCTTCCAGATAGCTCTCTGCCACATATCCCGGAAACGAAATCAGCAAGTATGCACCGATTAGAATCAGAAACAGGGTGTACTTTTGATGGGGCTCACCCTGCGGAGCTACCGAACCCGAAAACCAGAATCCCCAGAAGAAGAAAAACAGGAAAAGCAGCACCCCGACCACTGCCATGAATGCTAAGGCAGACATGTAAACCGACTGCAAAGCAGTTTCATCCTTCTCGGCCAGATGCCGGGAAGCAAAACGGCTTATTGCCGGGCGCAGTCCAAGGTCCAGAATCCCCATATACCCGACAACGGCCCCGACCATTTCCCAGAGCCCGTAATCGTATCTGCCAAGGTTATATACAAAGATCGGGGTCATCACGAAAGTGATCGCCAGTTTGACGAGCATGACGAGAACGTTAGACCCTGTATTGACCAAAAGGGTACGGATCACCCCGCTGCTCCCCGGCTCTCAAGCACACGCTCAAACAGGTGCTTCAACTTAAAGGCGGTAATGCTGACATCAAAACGCTCAGCCGCCATTTTTCGATATTTATCGAATTCCGCCTTAACCTCCGACTGCGCCGATTCAAATCTCTCCAACTGTTCCAGTAAGCCGTCTACGGAACCAACACTGAAAACCAGCGTGGGGGAATCCGCCACAACCTCATTCATGCCAATACAGTCGGTGGCAATCAGCGGCCGCCCGGATACCATCACCTCCATGGGCAACAGCGGGCAGGCTTCCCACTTGGAGGGCATTACGACCGCATCGACACCACGAATTGCGGAAGCCATGGAATCAGTCGCCGGGAAGAAATGAAAAAAATCCGTCAACCCCCGGCGTTTAATATCCGCCTGCTCTTCGCGGATGAACCCGCCCCAACCAAAACAACAAACGTGTAAAGGCCGGTGGGGACGAGACTCATTCCAGCGCTCAAGCGCATTGACCAAAAGACCAAACCCTTTCTGGGCCATGAAACGGCCAAAGAATCCTACAACCAGAGCATTTCGGGGGATCGAAGCCTCGGCTCGCAGATCCCTCGAGTCATCCCCTAGGAATGCAACCGTTCTTATACCATTCATAACCGCGACAACCTTCCCCTTTGCAGAAAGAGCAGGAAAAGTCGCACGGAAATTTTCCGCCGCGTCCTCACCAACCGGGTTCACCAGATTTGCCATGGCAAACAACCGGGCCATAACAAATTTCTTTACCTGGCCCAGTCGGCCCTTGAACTGGCCCGGCATAAAGACATCGTGAGTGGTAATCACGTGAGGAATACGCAAAAGCCACAGGGGCAATGCTGCGATCAACCCGGCGGTGAATCCGTGGGAGTGAACCAGGTCCGGCCGGTTCGTTACAACCTCTCGAACAAGAACCAGCAACAAAGGAATCAAGCCCTCGGAAGTCTGGGAACTACAACTGACATTTTCCAGGGGCCCTACCAGAGACTGCAACGCGTCAGACCGGGGCGACACCAGCCTGAAAGCATGGCTCTTTAACGCTTCATCACCATAGACATAATAGAAGTAGGTTCTGATTCCCCCACCAGGATGCCTCGCAAACACAACAACTTGCATCAAAATTCCTTTTCTGGAGGCACAATCAGCGCCTGCCGGATAGATCGACCAGATTACTGAAACGGTTTTTACGGAGTGTTCGTACTGGCGTGGCCTCCGAAGTTTCCGGGACAACAAGGTTCAACTGCATTAACCGGTGAAAGACAACAACAGCGCCAGCAAACAGATACCAATAGTACTGGGAAAGCCCCCAGTAATTCAGGCTGTATACCGCGTACATCCAGAACACAGCAGTCATCGCTTTGTTCAGATTCACATAGAAAGTATTAGATCCATGCTCCGCGATGCGTTTATTATTTTCGGCTAGCCCTTTATAGACCTTGAACAAAAACCTGAGAAAAATGAACATGCCGATGAGGCCCAACTCTACCAGCAGTTCCGCATAGAGATTGTGTGATGCCTGGCGCCTGCCCAGTATATGTGTTTTTGCCTCGGGTGTAGTGCCCAACCCATGCCCTACAGCAGGTCGCTCCAACCCCAGGGAGAATTCTTTCATTAATCCCTCGAGGCGACCTTCCGCTGATGTTGCGTTGGATGTTTCGGATTGGCCAACCAGTGACAGGTAACGATCTTTCTGCTCATCCGTCATCACCTGCCATCCCGCCATGGCAACCAATACTGCAATAACAATCAGGCTAAACTTCCGGCTGGATTCCTTGAATACGAAGAACGCGACAACCAACAAGGCAAGAAACGCCCCCCGCGATTGAGTGAGAATCAGCGCATAAAGAATTGGCGGCATCAGCAGCAAATAAAGGAGCCTGGCCTTAGGTCCGGATGACCATAGAAGATAATGAAGAAAGGGTATTGCGGTTACAATCACAAAACCCAACTCATTTGGATTAATCACATCCGATGGTGCACCTGACAATCTCTGGGAGAATTCACCACCGCCAAGGTAGGTACTACTGCCCCAGTATCCTTCGGTCAGATTCAGAAATAACGGTTCAAATACCCGGATTAACTGGCAACCTATAAAAACCAGCAAGAAAATCTTCAGTCGACGATCTGAATCCACCAGCAAGACTGTAAAGAAAAAGAAAGTGATAGCCTTAATAAAATCACTCAGATTGTTCTTAACCACACTACCTGGCCACTCTACCAGAGGTAATGAAACGGCAAGATAGATCAGCAACACGAACAACGAAGCTACGATAGGATCTTTTGACCAACCCCTGAATTTTTCCCGCTGTATAAAAAGGCTGATGGCAATTATCAGGGCCAATAACAGCGTTGGCCTCAGCAACCCGTAACCGGGAATGCGCTGTGAGAGGTGCAGAAAGAAATCAATCAGGTAAAAAATGAACAGGCCGAAGGTAAACGAACTGGCCTGAAACCTTGCCGAAGCTCCCTGCTCATCAAAGTAATCTGCTGACGACAACTTTAAGGCCGCGTTACTCATAAGGCGTTTCTCTCTGGGCCTTTCGCCACTTCATCCCCAACAATTCGATACCCGACACCGCTTTCAAAAACTGAAACTGATCTGAAGAACTGGCGTGGCGGCGCATGGCGTATCTCTGACGGTGTTCCCGGCTATCGGCAAAGGCCACGGCAGCGCATGAAAACCCAGCTTCACGAATCAATTCAACTTGCCCACCAACAAAATCATCCGGAGTGCCATTGGGGTAGCAAAAAGAGCGCAATGACTTCCCAAGGTTCTGATCCAACGCCTCGCAGCATCCAAGAATCTCGTTACGAGCCTCCGCCATGCTAACCCTGGCGAGCGATGGATGGGTTACCGTATGCCCTCCTACTTCGAGCCCTTCGGCCTGCATTTCTTCCAGCTGCTGCCAGGTAACCGCCCGGTAGGCTTCCGGAGGGTCTTTCGGCAGCTCTACCTGCCAGGCTTTGGCCATTGCGGCAAGGCACCGCAACTTTTCCGCGTTACCAGCCTTCAGCAGGGCCTGATTAATACGCCAGAACATCCGTTCAAACTCGCCTGCTTTTACCGGAGTCTGAACCTTAAACAAACCGAAATCGAATCTGTTCCCGGATTCCGGCGACCGCTCCAGCAAGTAACGCAATTGATCAGGCCACAGCCACAAATCGCCGCTCACGAAACCTGTGGTTACATAAAAAGTAGCCGGCACTTTGTACTTTTTCAGTATAGGCCACGCAATGGAATAGAAATCCTCGTAGCCGTCATCAACAGTTATCGCAACGCTGTTTTTGGGGAGCACCTCGCCCTCGTAAAGCGCCATCGCAATGCGCGATACCGTTACGGGATTGAAATACTTCGAGATGTAACGCGCCTGCCGTTCAAACTCATCGGCACTCACATGGCCGGCCGCCGATGCCTCTGAAAAACGATGATACATCAGAATGCGGGGGCGACCCGCAGTAATCGCTCGTGCTACGGAATAACCACCGAACTTACCGGCCAGTTTTATCAATCTCGAAGCATTCACCGAACCTCCACATCAGGCAGGCCCACCCGGTTCGACACTACCCTGGCATACAGGGCTGCGTGGGACTCGATCATCGTTTGCAAGCCGTGCCTGCGATGGGCTTTCTGATAACCGGCCTCACCCATCGCTTTGGCCAGGCCGTCCTGATCTTTCAGTAAATCCTCCAAACAAGCAGCCAACCGCGTTATGTCCCCTCGGGGAAACAGGTACCCGGTTACGCCGTGCTCCACGGCCTCGCTATTACCTCCCACATCCGAGGCAATCACAGGAAGGCGAGCCTGCATGTATTCTACAATCGCATTGGAGTAACCCTCTGATTCAGAACAAAGCAAACCGGCATCCATTGTACGGAGGATATCCCTGACATCGGAGCGCACTCCCAGAAAATGCACACGGTCCGCGACGCCCAAAGACTCAGCCAGTACCCGGTAAGGTTCCTGGTCACCCGCGCCAATCAGGACCAGGTGGCTATCCGGTACCGGCTCGCTAACCTTGGCAATCGCTTTAATGGCATCGCCTATGCGCTTTATCTCGCGCAAATTCGCCACCAGAGCGACAAACTGACCGCTTGTCGGCAAACCAAGAGCGCTCAGCACCGCCGGTCGTTCTTCGGGCGGCAAAGGCGATGGATCACTATCTGGCACGGGATAACCGTTGTAAATCACTGAAATCCTGGAGGACGAATACCCTTCTTTCAAAGCAGTCACCCGTTTAACCGCCTCACTATTGGCAACAACGCCGCGAACGAAGCGCGCTGTCAACCTTAGTGCCCGCAGATACTTTCCAGTGTACCAATAGCCCATATCCCTGCGTGAAATTACAGTGGGAATACCCACAAGAGAAAAAACCGGCGGGCAGATAACCGACGAATCGTTAAAAAACACGTGACACAAGGCAATGCCGTCTTTCTTTTTCCGCCGCGCAAACCGAAACATGGCCAGCCACGTTGTTATACTGAACAATTTGGAGCCCCCCAACACCTCTGTCTTGCAGGGCATATTGCCTGCCTCAACATAGTCGGATGACCGAAGTAGCAATAGTTCAGGCTGGAACCGATCCACAGGGAGATTTGCGATAAGCTGCAGTAACTGCCCCTCTGTCCCGGCATGGGGGCTGGTGAAATTGTCAATCACGAACAGAATACGAACTGGACTTTCCTTTTCCATAACACCTGTTTCCAAAGCACCTGCCTTTTCCATAGTACATGGCCCAACCGCTCAATGTGCTTTCTCTGAACCAAATACAACACCCATGGAGCGCATGGGGTCACCAAGGCCGGCTTTCAGCAAATGGACAATCGCGGTCGAATAGCGCTTTTGTTGCCAATAGACCTGCCCAATCCTGAAATGCAACAGCGCACGCCGTTTCCGGATGGTAGATCGCCGATAAGGGTATCGAGCAGCCGCACGCCGGAGAATCTCAAACCCTGTTTGCCAACGCCTTTCCAACCCTTGGTTACTTATCGACGCCTCATGCTTTCGGTAGTAAAAAACAGTGCCCTTCATGAAAGAAAACGGCGCCGCTTCCGCAATTCGAACCGCCATGTCATGATCCTGGCTGGCACGGAAATCTTCTTCAAAAAATCCAACCTGATCGTAAACCGATTTACGCACCATAGCACCGCCCGGCAAGGCCATGTAGCAATCCAGGAGCAAGCGGTTCGGATCTCCGGGCTCGACATGCCCGTCGCCTGGGATGGGGAATAACTCGCGACCATCTTCTGAAATTGCCATGGCTTGCCCGTAAACCATGCCGACTTCAGTGTTATTTTCTAAAAACTCCACCTGCCTACTCAGCTTTTCCGGGTGGAGCAGATCGTCGCTATCAAGTATCACGAGATAACTACCGTTAGCCGCCCGCAAACCAACATTCAGTGCAGCGGACTGCCCACGGTTACTGTGATTTTCATGGGTTAACAACGTCAGTTTACCGGCAGCTTCATATTCCTGCAGGATCTCGAAAGTGCCATCGGAGGAGCCATCATCCACAACGATGTACTCAATATTCCCATAGGACTGGTTGAGCACTGATTCGACGGCTTCGCCAATAAACCCGGCCCGGTTATAGGCCGGAGTGAGAACTGTCACTAAGGGTTGCAAACCACCACCTATTTAATTCGGAAAAGCACCAACTGGGTAAACCGATTCAACTGGCTGACAGCCAAGCCCGAAACTCCTCCCAGGAACCACGCCAGAGACCAGCACTCCAGGCCCATAGATACGCACCCACCAACCATTATCCGGCCAAAGCTTGGACACAAGGTAAACAATTCTCGCCATGATCGCCATCACAGCCTATATTGGCGCCCGGAATGATCCGTAACTTAACGAATGCCACTCTTATGAGTCTGGATATCTGAGACGGCCAAAATCAAGCCAAAACAATCAGTGCCCCGTCTGGGCAATCCGCTAATCTTCTGAGCCCCTGAAAGCAGTGTTCGGGTCAGGGGTCGACCACCGGGTAGCCTATAGCGTCAGCGGTTTCGAGAATCACGCGTTTCAGGGCCGGGTCAGACAGCAGACGATGGACCAGTGGGTGGCGGGGCATGAAGGCCGTGCTACGCTCCCACAAGGTAATTGCAGGCTCATTGGCATGCATGGACGAGGGATAGATGATCCCATGCGCCCGGGGGTACGCCTCATATAGCCGCTGAGCCCAACGCTGGGCCCGGGGTCGTGGCCCGGTGTTGATCGCCATGCTGGCGCCGATCTGGGTTGCGAAGGAACCGCGTAAATCCAGCAAGGTCAGTGCGCGGTGAGAGCAAAAGCACTCAGAACAGGTACCCCGTCCTTTCGATTGATCTTCCGGGTTCCCTGGAAGAACTCAGCCAGGCAAGTAGGGATGGCCCGGGGGCCGATGGCGCCGTAGAGGACTCCTCGCTCACCATTACCCGGCTGGCCAACTTTGTTTCGCAAATGGTGGTCGAAACGGGACGACGTGGGACCGAAATACCGGAAGGTATTCCATGACACAGGATACGGCCCTTCGGTGCGAAATACCCGAAAGATCTTCTCCCCGGCCTCCAGATTGACGGTTTGAGACGGGATGCTTTTCAGTGCGTCGACATCTGGCGGCTCTGGAAACTTTGCCATCAGATATCCCTGATCAGGCTCAGGACAGGCTCAGCCGGGTACCCAGCGATCAGCCAGTCACGGGGAGACAGGTTTTCTTCCAGTTCGGAGCTCCATAGGTCGTTGTTCACCTGCGTCATGAACTGCTGAACTGTGACCGGGTGTGCCTGGGGGCTGAGGGTCTGGAGTACCAGTCGCAGATGGGGTATTACGGAACTCTCGACAAACTGCCAGCGTGGAAACCACGCTTTGCTCCGGGCCCCTTTGAAACTGTACAGCCCCGGGTTGCCCGGGTTGGTGAGTTGCCGCACCCTGGCAGCTGAGATACCTAGCAGCTCGGCCACAGCTGAGGCGTACAGCGAGTCACGCTGCAACTGCTTGAATTCCAGTTGGAGCCGCATGACCGCGAGGCGCCGGGACCTCGCCAAGGCGCCGGGGGATGTGTCATCAAGGCCGTAGGCGCCGCCCTCCCGGAGAATCTCAATCTCAGCGGCCGTGAGGCCATTGGCCTGATCGTGAACCGCTGCTTCGTTCCCGGACCGGAGATCGGTCGCCAGCGCATGGAGCATCTTCTCAATGTCCGCCTTATTGATGCCCGCATTCCCCAGAGCCTGCAGGTCCTGCGAGTTGACGTTGATAGTGGTATCTGGCTCGGCGGTCATGGTATTAACCTCATACACTGTATGCATGTGTTAATTATAGGCCGCACCCCACAAATAAAAAAGGTCCTCTTCATCATGAAATGCAGTGCCAAGTGCCAAGCAGGGATATACCACACGTACCTACACCGAGAGGCGCAAATCGTGGAACGAGCAAGCATCTTTAAAAGCAACAAGAGTCAGGCATTGCGGCTCCCAAACCCCGTAGCCTACCCGGACACCGTGAAACAAGTGGATATTGTTATCCAGGGGTTGGCGGTTGTTACGAACAACACGAAAAAGTTTGAAAACGTGCCGGCGATACGCCTGGCAAACTGGGTAAATTGATTGAAAAGCCCACCGGCACAGTAGATCAGCCTTAAGTCCGACGGGTTGCTAGATTCGATGAGTTATCATCAAGGCAGAAAACGGTCATGGCAGATCCATTTTCAGTGTGAAATGACAACGATAGAGGATCCAAGCAGTTGAAAACTGCTATCGGGGATTTGACGACTTAAAATAAGCGACCGGCCTCGGCTCCCACAAACGCTCTGTCCCGCATCGCTGACTACAAAATCAACAGGCTGGACGAACTAATGCCGTGGAATTACTCTGTGGGTGAGTGAAACCGGCGCTTACCTTCAAATGGGAAATGCCCGTAGAGATAGGATTATCGATTTGGTTCAAATTGGTGGCACTAAACTGCGCCCTTCGGGCACCCTATTTGAAGTGTTGAGATGGGGAAGTTGGCATGGCGTAGTGACGATTGCACTTAGCGTACTGGTAGCGGTTGCGCTTGGGGTTGATCGGGCTCCGTCCGATTTATGGCTTCCGGTGGGCTATGTCATCGGCTTTTATCTTGCATTATCTTTGGTGATCATCGCCGCAACGCCCCGACCGAACCTGTTGTTTGGTCTTTGGGTGACCATGACTCTGCTGGCGATGGCCGCAGGGTATATGGGTCTTCGCAAACTTGGACTTGCTTTCGCAGTGCCGGTGCTGTTCGCGAGTCTTGTTCTGGCGGCGCTTGCGGTCCTGGCCCCCCATTTAGGGTGGCGCGGGCGGCTGACGGTGCTCGCGGTTTCGGCGCTGGCAGGCACCGCGGCACTGTTGATTGACATGACGCGTAATACTTCGCGCAACGATCCAATGACCACCATGTCGAGCGCGCTTTATCCGCTAGAGTTGCGGCGTTTTGAGGGGCTGGTGGCAATACCTGCGGCGGATGGTGGCGCATTGGCGGTGTTGCCGGATGGGCTGTTGCTGGCTGGTGGCGACGGGAGCTTTCAGTGGCTTGCAGGGACTGAAGGTCTGAGCGGGCGAACGGCACTTCAGCTCGACTTGCCTGCACCTGCCGACCGCGCCGCCTACTTAGCGGACTTTGACGATCCCGCAAGTGCGCCACGGCTGCGGCTCACCGATGTTATATTCGCGCCCGGCGTCAGACCCACGCGGCTGTTTGCAGCGCATCAGGCATGGTCCTCGACAGAACGTTGCTACACAATGCGGGTGTCGGTTCTTGCACTGAATTGGGATGCGGGCTCCTCTCCACGAGCGGCGAACGCCTGGACGACGCTTTATGACTCCGCGCCCTGCCTGACTGCGGAGGGTCAATTTGACGACAGCGAAACCGGCGGACGACTTGCATGGGCGCAAGACGGCGCGTTATTGCTGACGCTGGGCGATGCGGGATTCAGCGGACTCGACGGCTCAATGCCATTTGCACAGGCAGAGGAAGACAACGCATATGGCAAAATCTGGCGGATCGAACCGGACACCGGCGCTGCACGGATCGTCAGCATCGGCCACCGCAATCCGCAAGGGCTCGTGGTCGCGCAGAACGGACGGATTTGGTCGTCCGAGCACGGGCCGCAGGGCGGTGACGAGATTAACTTGATTCGCGAGGGCGCAAATTACGGCTGGCCGCTGGTGACCTACGGCACCAACTACGGTTCCACCAGTTGGCCTCTCGATGTCGATGGCTTTAACCATCGCGGCTTCGCCGAACCTGCGCTTAGCTTTGTGCCGTCGGTCGCTACCTCGGCCATAATCGAAGTGACGGGGCCGATGTTTGCGCGTTGGAAGGGCGATCTGCTTCTGGCTACTCTGCGAACCAACAGACTTTACCGGCTGCGCCCCGTGGGGGACCGGATCGTCTATTCCGAAGCGATGTTCCTGGGTGAACGGCTGCGCGATCTGGCGGAGTTGCCAGATGGGAGCATCGTTGCGTGGGTCGACCGCGGCGTGTTGCTGGAACTGCGCACCGGCGCCAAAATGTCGGCGTTTGGCCGGTACTGCGAAGGTTGTCATGCGCCGACGTTTGGCGTCCCCGCAGGGCCGTCACTGGTCGGTCTGATCGGTCGCGAAATTGCCACTGTGCCCGGCTTCAGTTATTCGCCGGCGCTGACGGCACTCGGCGGTGTCTGGGATGAGGCCAGGCTCGATGCTTTCCTCCGAGACCCCCAGGCATTTGCGCCCGGAACATCGATGGTACTGCCCCCATTGGACGATGCGGTGCGCGCAGAGCTGATCGATCATTTCACGGTGGCTAACCCGGATTAATAAGGGTTGCGGACAAGGAGGTCACGCTTGTTGGACCGACGGTTAATCCGAAGCTCGCGTTATCTGAAAGCGTGAGGGGCGGAAGTTGTTTCCAGCGGTTTGACCTGTCCGAATACTCTCCTTTTACAGTTCCCTGCAAGGCCATATTTTTCATAGCGAAATCCATTTCAACCTCGAAACTTGAATTGTTGATAACTACCAGTGCCAGCTCATTCTGGCGGTCGGAACGAAAGGCTATAACCTTGACAAGTTGATTGTCTGATTCGGCATTAATTCGTAACGAACCCGGCTTGATCCAACGGGCAAAGTGACCAACAGCAAACCCGATTCCGGTTATATGGACCTCAGATGCTCTCTGGTCAACGAGTGCGATATGACTGGATTGACTAAAAAAATCGATGTCTCTGCCTTTGAAATGCGCATCGTGGCTTTGCCTGTCCCACATGTCGTACATCGCAAAATAGGCTGATGCATTGGCATAAACCAGCTCATCATGAATATGGTTGGCACGAGCCCGCAGGTTTTCCGGAGAACCGAACGGATAATCAGCGCGGCCCGGACCCTCGGAGGTCTCTGTCATCCACACCGGGATATCATAACCGGCGGCAAGTTCATAAAGCCGCTGGCGAATCCGTATCTCATCGTGATCCGGCAGCCCTCTCCCTGATGTCTGCAAAATACGCCGGACACTGGAGTAAGCAGAATCATAGGGATAAGCGTGATAAGCCAACGCACCGATATAGGAGCGCGCGTCTTCATCGGCAAGGATGGACTCGATTGTATCGATGGATTTGGCAACGGTCTCTTCAGCGGGAACAATGAATCTCGTGCGCGCAACCCCCTCTGCGCGCAACCGTTCGCCAGCGGATTTGATAATATCGACTATTTTGTGCTTCGAGCCGCCATGCAGTTCCCGGTTACCGCTCAATGGTTCGTTAAACAGTGTAATAAACCGGGGGGCGGCCCCGGTTATTTCCCGCCAGTGTAAAACACCGGCGGCTACATATTCGGCGACTTCCTGAAGATAGCGACTGTAATCTCTTTCACGCAGCTCATCCATCCAGCGCAATTCCCGCCGCATGTCTATCTTCAGGCCAAGCGAATAATTGCTGAAACCATAGGCTCTGGCAGGACGTACAAGCAGATCGTGCATCGCGTTTGATGTTTCCCACTGAAAACCATCCTTGTTGATCAGCATGGGGTCGTCGTTGTCGTTGGCCGGCTCCAGCCACAACTCCAGGCTGCCAAGCGTCAGGCCCACGTCATGATAGACCGCCTTGATGGCCTGGTGCCTTAACGTTTCGCCCAGCATGTCGCGCAGCCCGTTTTCCGTCAGCATGATCCCGGCAAGGGTTGTCGCGCCAAATCCGGCTATTTCCTGGTATTCGATGGCGTTGTCTATTCGCACGGTGACAGGCACATCCATTTTCCCGGAACCGGTTTCCAAAGAAGCGGCGAAGCAGGCACCGGAAATCAGGACGGATGCGATTGTTACCAGTCGAAGGAATCCTGAAAATTTAACGCAGACCGATTTTTCGGGACAGACATGACTTTCGTTTTTATTGTTCTGCCTTGTGAGCTTTATCAACATGTCAGTAAGCACCGGGTGAATACAACAGAGACTTTTTCTGCTTCTGATACACATGCCCGGATAGTATAATCTCGCCGGATTTCACTATAGAAACTCAGACATCAATGACAGGCAGACCAATGAATTTCAGGAGATGCGCAAGGCATTTGTTGCTGTTCACAGTGGCATTAATACTGATTTACGCCTTTTGCCAACTGCTACCCGACAAACCACTTATGCAGGCGCTCTCGATTGGCACCGCTTACACAAGCCTTCTCTACTTCGCTGTTACCCTGTCTATCGGGCCGGCGAACCTGATACGCTCCAGGCGCAATCCGCTGTCAAGCCTTCTGCGGCGGGATCTTGGCATCTGGTCCGGTATACTGGCCCTCGCGCACACCATCACAGGATTGCAGGTCCATTTCAAGGGCAGGCTTATCCAATATTTTATCTACCCGCCGGATGAATCGCACGTCCTTCCCTTCAGAACCGATCCGTTCGGGCTGACCAATTATATCGGGTTGATCAGTGCGCTGATAATGATCGCGCTTCTTTGCCTGTCCAATAACCGCTCCATCCGCATCATGGGTGCGTCTTCATGGAAAAAATGGCAGCGGTTGACGTATTTTCTGGTGTTGGCCATACCAATTCACGGTCTGGTCTATCAGTTGCTTGAAAAACGCATCGGGATATATACCGTGCTGTTGCTGGCAACCACGCTGATCGTCATTGCTGTGCAGGCGTCGGGCTTTATTCAGCACCGGAAACTCAAGACCTCGCGCCAGTGAGCCGGAGTGATCGGCGCTGCAGGTTCTCAGCGCCGCCGATAGATGACGATACGGTTGTAGATGACCGCCAGCACAAAGCCGGCGATAGCTCCGCTCAACGCACCGTAGAAGGCCCCCACGACCGCACCGGACCAGGTAACGCTATAACCCGGGAAGAAGTTTGCCAGCAGGCCCAGTGTCGGCCCAACATGCTCCGACCCTCCTGTCGGTCCCAGGATGATTAGCCAGACGGTTGCCACAAACAACATCAGGCCACCGACGATTCCGAAGGTCACTGCCATCACCGACGCCCGCAGACGGGCGACAGCCTGACCAATGACTTTCCACTCATCCTCTGAAAAATGCTCTTTATTCATGAAACGGTACCCTCTATCCCTGTCTGAACATTAGCCGATTGATCCATCCAGCACACCCAGGCGCCGGAGCAGTTTGCCAAGGTGTATCGATACTGTGACATTGATGGCCACAGCAATGATGAACCCGATAAGATAGCCGAATATCGCGCCCCAAAGAGCGCCCATTAACGAACCGGCCCAGGTGACGTCATAGCCGGGAAAATAATTGCCCAGCAATGCCAGGGTCACCCCGACATCTTCGCCCCCTTTCAAAAGCAGGCCTGCGGTCGCCAAAAACACCACGAAGCCGAGCATCGTGCCAAGCGCCCCGCCCAGAGCGACCGGGTCGTATTTTGCGAAGGCGTCATTCAAAAGCTCAATCGGTGATGCATCCTGAACTCGCTGTGGAACCAGACGCTCACCGCTCGCTCCATGACTCTTCTTGGCTCCCGCGTCTTCGTGATATTCCTCTTCCACATTTACATCCCAAACATCGTGGTTAGCGCCAAGAATATTCTCTGCCGCGTACATGGCAGTCACCATCGAGTGATCCTGGTTGTTATAACGATGCTGGCCGTTGCGACCAATCAGGTGGAGATTCGGAATTTGGTCTACGTAGTCACGAATGCTATCGATATTTTCTTTATAACCGTGGTCATAGACGGGATAAGCCTTTGGCACGCGTATGACCACACCGTCGATGACCTTTTCGGCGTCAATCAAACCCAGCCTGGCAGTTTCCTTTTTGCCAAGCTCAATGAGTTCTTCGTCGCTGGCGGTCCATAGTTCATCGCCTTCCTGGACAAAGTATTCAAGGCCAATGCAACTGGTTGATTTGTCAGGAATCATATAGGGACTCCAGTTGCCAAAATTCTGTATACGGCCAACTTTAACATCCGGGGAGTGGATATAAATCCAGTTATCAGGGAACAGCTCCGTCGATTCAACGACCAGCCCCACCGTCAAAAAATCGCGGTACCTGAGCCGATTGGCCGCCTCCAGGGATTCTGCGGGCGGCGGCGGGTCCATCGCATTTAGCAGTTCCCTCACCGGCATGGTGGAGATGACATGGTCAGCATCGAAACGCTCTTCTTTACCGTTGACGTCAACAACCGTAATGCCAATGACCCGCTCTCCATCACGATGTATCGTTTTCACCCAATGCTCCAGGTGCACCGGATGCCCCCTTTCTTCCAGCATGTCGGTGACCCGTTCCCACATCTGGCCAGGCCCAAGCCTGGGATAGTAGAATTCTTCGATCAGTGTCGTGATCTGATTTTTGCCGGTCAGGAGCTTGGGAGCGAGCATCGAAAGAGCCGCTTTGCCCAGATTCAGGTTCTTGATTCGTTGCGCCGCCCAATCTGCCCCGATCTGAGTGCACTTCATTCCCCAAACTTTCTCGGTGTAAGTCTTGAAGAACATCTCGAACAATCGCTTGCCAAAGCGATTGGTGACCCACTGTTCAAGGTTTTTCTCTTCACGGGAGGGGAACGCCTGGGCTTTGACGTAACTGAGGCCAACCAGGACGGACTCAAAGAGCCCCACGTTGAGCAATGCGTTCATTGGCTTTAACGGGTAATCGAAAAACTTGCCCTGGTAATAGATCCGGGACAAACGTGGTCGAACCAGAAATTCTTCAGAAAGAATATCCATCCACCAGTTATGAACCCTATCTACCTTGGTAAAAAAACGGTGGCCGCCAATGTCGAAGCGATAGCCCTTGTAATCAACCGTCCGTGATATCCCGCCGACCTGCCGGTCCATCTCAAAGACAATTGGCTCGATTCCTGCCCTCGACAACTCCAGCGCGGCGGTAAGGCCCGCAGGCCCAGCGCCGATGATCACACAGCGAACTTTGCTATCTGTTGAGCTCATTTTCTAATCTTCCCGGATTACATTGCTTCTCTGCACTAATGTGGTGGTTACGTCAGGGCTTAACTGCGGAGATAATCGCCGCCCCGGACTGGTAAACCAACCTCCCCTTCCTTGCCAGAACACCTTCACAAGTCGATATAAACTCTTTTTTCAATGCATCTACTGCTGGCCTTTCCGCCTGCCCGATTCGTTTGCGGGCAAGGCTGGAAAATGTCATTTGTAATTCCCAAAACGCCTCGGGCGACTGGATAACCGAATATTGCCCGCGCCAACTGCTGTTGATATCAGTGAAGCCTGCCGCCTCAAGCAGGTCTCTCACAGATCCCGTAAACCCATGGCGATGCCCTGTCCATTCCGCCGTCTCGCTATTGGCGCTCTCAGGGATATGTTTGTTGACCAGTTCATCCAGGAATTCGCACGCAGCCAGCTCCCGCCCGGTAAGTCGCCTGATAACGCTTCCGATTTTTCTGACCACAGCAGCCATGCCATCTTTGGACAACAACTCAGGCCGGCTTCCAACCGCGACTACCGCTTTGCCTCCAGGTTTGAGGACACGGTGTATCTCGGAAACCGCCTTTTCGGGGTTGGGAAAGTGACGCAGAGCGTACAGGGAAAGAACACTGTCGAACGAGTTGGCATCGAACTCAAGCGCCTCTGCATCCATTTTCAGGAATCGCACCGTTCCGGCCAGCCCGGCTTTTTCCGCCTTTTCTTTCGCCGTGGCAAGCATGCCGTCAGAGAGATCTATGCCAACAACCTCGCCCTGTTCACCGAGCTTGCGGGCAACTTCCAGCGCTACGATCCCCGTACCAGCGCCGATATCCAGAACTCGCTGGTCGGCCTTTATGCCCGCCATAGACATCATAGGGGTAGGTAAATGACCAGTGACCTGCTCGGTGTATTTGTCAAACAGGTCAACCACTTCGTTATAGCTGTCGGCGTCATCAAGCTTGAACAGCTTGTCGTGCGACGGGGTTACGGCCTGGTAGGAGTCGGTCATCGCAGGTCATCCATGAAATGTTTGAAAACTTCTAGAATACGATTAATCATCGCTGGAAATTATTCGGTTCGATAGGTGGGTCAAGGCTATACCCGCCTGCTTCGGAATGGGTCGGCGAGTTTATTATTCATATTAAGTAACCGGACCTTATCGATATAATCCCTGTCCCGACCGATGGCTTTCGGCGTGCTATCCCAAAATCCCTGCTGCCCCGACGACTGACTCACCGGGTAAAAAGCTGGTTGTCGCGGTATCACCTATTAGGGCCGAGACTACCGTGCAGCTTCCGTACGCCGCGCCAGCCGTGGGAGAAAACCCCACCTATCGACTTATCGTACGTATTCCTACCTAGAAATACACGCTATTTTGATGAAATTGGCCTCACGATTCAATTGAGCCCAATTGACAAACCACAAAGTCCTTGAAATCCCCCTGCAGTTTCCCAAGGGCGCATGCTCAGATGAAACCATCTTACTCAAGCTGCTGTGCATCGGTATACTGCCAGGTTCTGGCCACTTGACTCACCCGATCCAGAACCGGATTCTGGCAAAGGTTTTCAGGAGCCTATGATGGCGAGCAGGTCAGTTTTCCGTCGTTTTTAACAACCTTGATATAGGCCGGTTCCGAATGTCCAGGGTCCTCATCTCCGTAGGAGTCATACAGGTTTTTATTATTCTGACGGGGATGATACGGGCCAAAATCCTGTCCATAGTGCTTGGCCCGGCAGGTTTTGGGATCATCGCAACGATTGATCAGGTCGTGCTTACCGTCGTGCAGGTAGCCGGGTTCAGCATCCCCTTCTTTTCTATGAAGTTCATGTCAAGGGCGCATAGCGAGGGAAACCGGCGTTTCCAGACTGTGTTTTCCAGTTTTCTTCGGGGGCTATTCCTGCTCTCCATAATGGTCACCATTCTGGTTATCGGTATCACCTGGTGGCACCCGGCCCTTCTTGGTGTTGAGCTTGTCCCCTACAAGCTGTTCATTCTTCTCGCACTGCTGAATGTTCCTGCGATGATGCTGGGAATCTTTTTCGTTCATACACTGGCCGCGGCCCAGATGACATCGGCAAGTGCAACCCTGAATCTTGTGGTCACGTTCTGTCTAGCATTTGCCGCGAGCAGTGCCGCCTGGCTTTTCGGTATGGATGGCATTTATATAACTGTGGCCATTACCGGCGTTCTGACCACAATCGGATCTATTTTCTATATCAGGAAGAAGCTGTCGTTACGTGTGACTGATGCTTCCGCGGGCATCCTCAAGGAGTTGCGACGAAGTCCTGAAATCATTTCCTTTTCCCTGTACGGCCATATGGCTCTGTCGGCCTACTCGATCACGATGCTGATAGCACGTTATGAGGTTTTTTCGACCATGGGCGAGGCACAGGCCGGATTGCTGCAGGCCCTGTTCGCCATTGCACTTGCCCTGGGCGCGATATCGGGCCCGCTGAACTACCTCTACCTGACCCCCATTCTGAACCGGAACATTCCGAACGAAGATAAATTCGAGAAAGCTCACGAATTCCAGAGCCTGATGATCATCATCGTTTTCACGCTTTCCATTCCCTTTTTACTATTCCCCAATCTGGCCCTGACCTTACTCTATTCATCCGAGTTCAGGCCGGCATCCGCCCATCTCTACCTGTATGTTTTCTGGCAGAGCCTGTATTTAATTGTCAACGTCTACACACAGCTTCTGATTGGACTCGATGACGTAAGGTTCATCTCTGTCAGCTCATTGATTTCCTATATTGTCGCCATTGTGCTTGCACCTTACCTGGTTGAACTATTCGGGCTTCCCGGAGCCGCCTTCGCGTTGTCCTTAAGCGTGTTTTTAAACGGTTTGGTCATCCCGTTCAGACTGGCCGCCAAATTCCGGACAAGCATTCCCTCAGGCCTGTGGATCAGGACAATCATCTGCCTTGGCGGTATCGTTATAACAGGCCAGATATTCTCGCAACTTGAAGAGTTCTCGGTTACGGGGTTTCTGGCAAGAGTGCTCTATATCGCGTTACTGACTCCCCTGCTATGGAAATTGCTGCCGGATGAACAAAAGCGGATGATTGCCGACATGATCGGCCGGTTCAGGGCATGAGGATTGCTGTTCCTTTTCCGGGCGAGGGTTCCTGTAGCGATTTATGGACCTGTCGTTTTCGACTATACTTCTTTAACCACGATTCGACGAGATAGGGAATATCCGGCATGTCTGATACAGCCACGATGATCTGGCGTTGCCCCACTTGCCACGGCTCGCTGGGCGTAATTGACACGAATCTGCGTTGCGAGTCCTGCCAGGCGCACTACCCTGTCATTGACGGCATTCCCGATCTGCGCGTGGCGCTGGATTGCTGGATTGATCTGGACGAGGACCGCAAGAGAGCCCGGGAGGCGGCTGACCGGGTCGAACGTGACGGGCTCGAGGCCTCCATCCACCATATTTTTCGCTCCAGCCGCGGCATGGATGAACGAAAAGCCGGTTACCGTACTCGCCAGGTACTCGCCGGTGTTGGAAAATGTCAATCCCAATGCTCGGACTGGTTACGGCCCGCCCTTGAAGCCGATGGCGTCATCCTGGAAATCGGATGTGGCCCCGGTCAAATGATGGCCGCGGCAGCCAGCCTGGGGCATGAGATAACAGGGATTGATGTTTCCATGGAATGGCTGGTGATCGCCCGGCATCTGGCTGAGCACTACGGCGGCAGCCCCAAACTGGCCGCCGGTTTTGCAGAACGATTGCCGCTGGCCGACAATTCGGTCGCTGCCATTGTTTCGCTGGATGTCATCGAACATGTTGGTGATCAGGATGCGTATGTGAGCGATCTCAGGCGCGTGCTGAAGCCGGGCGGATTTTTCGCGCTGTCGACCCCGAATCGTTTCAGTCTCTCGCCAGAGCCGCATGTCAATGTCTGGGGGGTTGGCTATTTGCCCCGGCCGCTACAGGCCCGTTACGTGAAACTTGTCAGGAACCAGCCCTATACATTTACCCGTCTGCTGAGTGTCTGGGAAACGAAAAGGCTGTTTTCCGGGGCAAGGGGTTTCGACGCCAGAGTCGTGTTTCCGGCTATTCCGGAGCATGAACTTTCGGGCTTCACCAGCTCCAGGAAAAGACTGGCGCTTATCTACAATTGGTTGGTTGGGATACCACTGACGAAACTGTTCCTGCCGTTTTTCGGTGCCTATTACCGTGTATGGGGCAACATCAAAAATTGAAAGACACCCTGACTGCCAGTCAATCAAGGACGACACCAGAATGACACCACGACTGCGACGGCATTACTCAAATCCATTTCTCGCGAATCGCCCATGGCAGCCTGCCATCGCGCAATGGATAGACCATCCCGCAGCTGTTCCGCTGGCCATTCTGGCCCTTGCGGTTTTTTACCTTGTCACGTTGGTGAAAGGGCAGAACTGGAGCGGCGATTTCAGCCTCTATATTCTTCACGCCCAAAACCTGGTGGAGGGCAGGCATTATCTCGATACCGGTTACCTGTTGAACCCGGTTTCAAAATTCGTCGGGCCCTACGGTTACCCCCCTGTTTTCCCGTTACTGCTTGCTCCGGTGTATGCCTTGTACGGCCTCGACCTGGAGGCGCTGAAATGGGTTGGCGTTCTCTCCTTCGGCTTGTCGTTATGGCTGGCGGCCAAGGTATTCGAGCTCCGCCTTGAGCGACGCTTTGTTTTTTTTCTTGTGCTTGTTGTCGGCCTAAACCCCTACATCTGGGATTTCACCAACCTTATCCGCGCCGATTTCACCTTCATGGTGTTCTGTTATCTCTCGCTTTTGCTGATGCTGCGTTTTCTCGCCGGCGACCCGGGCAGGCCTCAGACTCCCGGCAGACAAATAACGGCGGGCGTCCTGATTGGTCTCTCCATGTACCTGGCATTCGGCGCCCGTGAAATCGGTGTTGTCCTGCCACTGACACTGCTGACGTACGACATTGTGTGCAGGCGGCGGATCTCGCTGCTGAGCATCGTTGCCCTGGGGATTTTCGCAATATTGGCCTGGTTGCAGAGCCTCTGGTTTTCAGCCTCTTTTGTCCCCGGGCATTTTGAGGAGAACCTGAAACACCTGACTGACAAATACTCCTCGCCCGCTGGGCTGAATCACCTGAGCTTTGTGGATCTTGATCCACGAAATATCCTGGAGCGGATTATCGGTTATCGGTGGGCATTACAGGGCTTCTGGCCCCCCTCCTCCAGCGCCTTCATCAACACATTGAATGAGCTGCTGTTCAACCTGTTCAGCCTGCTCGCTATTGGTGGCTATATTCTGGCGCTGCTTTGCAGAATAACGGTCGTGGAAATCTTTCTTGCCGGATATATCGCGGTACTGTTGCTTTTCGGTGCCGCTCCGACCATACGCTACCTGACCCCCATATTCCCTTTTTTCCTGTATTACGGATTTCTTTTTTGCCAGGAGACAATTTTTCCTCATCTGCCGAGGCTGAAATACCTTGTGGCCGGAGGGTATTTCCTGCTTCTGGCGACTATCAGTTTACCGGTCATGACCAACATGGAGTATCCGCAGCTGGAGCGCGGTATTACCCATCCGGATGCAGAAGCCATGTTCCGATTTATCAGGGAAGAGACCAGGCAAGACGATACCATTGTTTTCATCAAGCCCAGGATTATGGCGTTGATGACTGGCCGCAACAGCGCGACATGGCCATCGAGGAGATACAGCAGTCCTGAGTCCATGAACGACTTCTTCGAAGCCGTGGGCGCCGATTACTACGTTGACATGAACCTCGCTGCGTGGATGCTCCCACTTACCCATTCGGAGCGCCCAAGCAACTGTTTCAGCCCGGCTTTCAAAAACGACTACTTCGTTGTTTACCGTTACGGCAAAAGATACTGCCCGGAGCTGGAGTGACTGAGTCCTTTGGAATACACACCTGCCCTGAGGGCAGCGGAACCGGCCGGCGCCAACCGTCCAACGTTCACCAGATGCGGGGATAATTGTGCGACTCTGTATGGTGACCACCTTCTACCCGCCATACAACTTTGGTGGGGACGGCATATTTGTCCGGGAACTGGCCCTCTCACTGGCCAGGCTTGGGCACTACGTGCGCGTTATCCATTGCGAGGATGCTTACCGGCTCAATGCGAACTCAAGCGATCCGGGGCTCCCCCAGCGATACAACGATCAGGGCGTAGACGTATGCCGGCTGAAAAGCTCCATGGGCCCACTATCTCCCTTGTTGACCCAGCAACTCGGGCATCCCGGCCTGAAAACCGGCGCCCTTGTCGAGCTGCTCAAGGACGATTTTGATGTTATCAATTATCACAATATTTCGCTGATTGGCGGGCCTGCCGTACTCTCTCTGGGCAATGCCCCGGTAAAGCTCTATACCCTGCATGAACACTGGCTGGTGTGTGCTACCCATATATTCTGGAAAAATGGCGTCAGGCGTTGTGACTCCCGCCAGTGCCTGCAATGTTGTTTACGTTCTGGCATACCGCCCCAGATCTGGCGATACACAGGCCTGACGAAGCGTCATCTCGAAAAGATTGATTGCCTGATTGCACCCAGTCAATTCACTGCGGACCAGCACCAGCAACTCTATCCCGGCGTCCCGATTCGCATTATCCCGCTTTACTCACGGCTGGAGCCATCGAAGGAAATAACTGGCACAAGGAACGATCAGGGACCTCCCTGCTTCGTCTACAGCGGTCGCATCACCGCATCCAAGGGCGTGGAATCCTTGCTTGAAACCTTCACGACACTGGAGGATTACCAGCTGATACTTGCCGGTGAAGGTGATGCCCTGCCGCGTTTAAAGGAGCGTTTCGCCCGGTATCCGAATATCCATTTTGCCGGCAGGCTTAATGAAACGTCCCTGATCCAGCTCTACAGCAATGCCACGGCACTGCTCTTTCCGTCGCTTGCGCCCGAGACATTCGGCTTGACGGCGGTTGAGGCCATGGCCTGTGGCACTCCGGCGATTGTCAGGGATGCCGGTGGCTGCGCGGAAATCATCGAAACAACCAGAGCCGGTTTTGTTTATCGGCAGGACAGTGAGCTTCCTGCCTTGCTGCACCGGATCGTCCGGGAGCCGGGTTTGCGTCAGCGGTTGTCAGAGCTGGCCCAGAGCGGAAGCCGGAAACTCTACACCCGTCAGCGGTACCTGGATGATTATCTGGCCGTGATTGATGAACTGCGAAGCAGCCGCGGAACAGCAGGCGAGCAGCACTCCAGGACACTTCAGGGTCATGACCGATGAAAGACCAGCCAAGTGCTTCCGAACCACTGCTCATGATTGCCATCGCTTCCAGCAGTACACAGGGCGATCACGCCGGCCTTCTTGAAAGCCTGGCAAGCGCCGGATTGTTGAACCAGCCCGACATCAGGGTATGTATTGCACTGGCAGACGAGCAGGCCATGGATAGCCCGGCCGACAACCTGTCGCTGTTCAGAGTTTCCAGCCGCACGCCTTTTTTTGAACAGTATGCGACTATCATCCAACAGACCGGCAGCCGCTATATCGCTCTATTGGATGCCTCCTGCCCGCCCACGGAAGGGTGGCTTCGTGCAGTACGCCAGATGATGCGGAACAAGACGCCGGTGTTTTATGGCCCGGTCAACAGTGGCTGGCCTGGCAAGGATTCCCGCAACATCGGTTATCTGATCGAATACGCCCAATTCCGGGAGCCTCTCGACCCGGCGTTGCCGGAATACCCGGGCAACAATATCGCGTTCCGGCGTGATTTGCTCCGAGAGGTCCCCCTCGTGGGCTCGGGTTTTCAGAAAACCTTTTTCCTGCGCCAGGTGCGGGATAAGCTGGGCATCACACCCGCAGCATGCAACGACATGGCCGTAATCTATCGAAAGCAGTATTCATGGAGTTATTACCTGCGCAGGCGCTACCATCACGGTCGCCTCTATGGCGCAAGCCACGCCGAAATACTGGGTTATCGCCGCCTCCTCTACGCGGTTGGAATAGTCATACTCCCCCTGCTCCGATATAGTCGTATACTGCGAGCGTCAAGTCGGGCGCCAGCGCTGTCAGGGAATGTGATGCGGTTTTCCGTTCCCATTCTGATATCCGAGTGTGCCTGGTCCATGGGAGAGTGTGCCGGTTATATCGCTGGTGCCCCGGACGACGGGGTGTTTCTGGATTAGAGATAACAGGGAGAGGTTCTACATTGAGTCACATGCAAAACGAAAAGGACAGGGACGTTACCTATTCCGTCGTCATCGGCCGGGTGAGCACGGAAGATGACGAACGAATACTGGAAACTCTTGAGTCCCTTTACAAACAGGATGAAGCTCCATCACTGGAAGTGCTGCTTGCTGATCGAATCAGCGATCATGTTTCACAGCGGATTCGCAGCGAGTATCCGGACGTGACGATCATCGAATGTCCATCGACAACGGACCTTCCCACCATGCGCACACTGGCGACGAAGCAGGCAACGGGAGATTTCGTGCTGGTGACCGAAGATCACTGCGTGCCGCCCCGGGACTGGCTAAAGCAGTTTGCCCGGGCATTTGCCGAACACCCCGAGGCTTCCGCAATTGGCGGCAGTGTGGTTAATGGCGTAACGGATACAGCTCTCGACTGGGCCACCTTCCTGTGTGAATACGCGCCCATGTCTCCCCCGATCGAGAGCGGACCCACCCCAAACCTTGCGGGCATGAATGTCGCCTACCGGCGCGAGATTTTCGAGGAGGTGGACGAGCAGATACTGACATCGGGATTCTGGGAAACCACCTTGCACCCCTTGTTGCACAAACGGGGGCACATCCTTGTTGCCGACGACAAGGTGCGTATTTTTCACTGCAAGAAATTCAGTCTTGGTCTGTTCCTGAGGCAGCGGTTTGTCTATTCAAGGTACTATGCAGGGATACGTTTCGCCTCCGGGCAGAAAGCGAAGCGACTGACATACGCAATGGCATCGGTCGTCCTGCCGCCGCTGCTAACGTTCCGGTTTTTTCAGAACGCGCGCCATAAGGCCAGTGTCCGTTCCCACCTGGCTGAGGCCGCGCCTTATTTAATGTTGTTTTATCTTGTCTGGGGTGTTGGGGAAGCCTGGGGCTACCTGTTTGGGCCACGGGATGCCCTGCAAGAGATCGAATAGCGGCACGGGATTCGGGCAATAATTTCGTGCCGCGGCGCATTACAGATCGGGGTTCTCGGCCAAAAGCTCTTCAAAATAGGCTATCGTTTTTGTCAGCCCTTCCTTTAATTCAATCGTTGGTTGCCAACCCAGTTCGGTTCTGGCTTTGGTGATATCCGGACAGCGTTGCCTGGGGTCGTCCTGAGGCAGCGGCAGGTAGTTGATGCGCGACCCTGAGCCGGTAAGATCAATGACATGTTCCGCCAACTGTTTGATCGTAAACTCATTCGGATTGCCCAGGTTGGTGGGGCCAATGATGTCATCCGGCGTTCGCATCATCCTGACAAAGCCATCAATCAAATCATCGCAGTAGCAGAATGATCGCGTCTGACTGCCGTCACCGTAGATGGTGATAGCTTCATTCTTCAGAGCCTGCATAATAAAATTCGAAACAACCCGCCCGTCGTGGGGATGCATACGGGGACCGTAAGTATTGAAGATCCGAACAATCTTAATGCCCAGTTGATGTTCTTTCCGGTAATCCATGAATAGGGTTTCAGCGCAACGCTTGCCTTCGTCATAGCACGAACGCGGACCTATCGGGTTAACATTGCCCCAATAGTCTTCCGTTTGCGGATGAACCGTGGGATCGCCATAGACTTCGCTTGTGGACGCCTGCAATATTCGGGCGCCAATGCGTTTGGCAAGGCCAAGCATATTGGTGCTGCCATTGACATTAACCTTGGTGGTCTGCGTAGGGTCCCGTTGGTAATGAACCGGACTGGCGGGGCAAGCCAGGTTATAGATTTCATCGGCCTCCAGGTAGAGCGGAAAGCAGATGTCATGGCGGATAACCTCAAAATAGGGGTTATCCAGCAAATGGATAATATTGCGCTTTTGCCCGGTGAAGAAGTTGTCAACGCAGATAACTTCATGGCCTTCACCTAGAAGGCGCTCACAAAGATGGCTACCGAGAAACCCTGCTCCACCCGTTACAATGACCCTGTTTTTCATGCTACCCGCCCACTTGTTTGAATCTTGTTGCGCACCTTGATTCCGTTGTCGAGCCCAACTCGCTTTTAGCCCGGCCGGTCCAAAACTACAAAATTACGGTCCCTGTCGCTCTCATACACGGCATTTGGTATTGCTATGCTGCGAAGGCCATCTTCCGCTGTCGCGATAGCGCCTGCTGGCCCACCGCTCGCCAGGCTGACGAAATCGTGGAACTCCTCGACAAAGGTCTGCACAACGGTCGATTGCCAGCCCTTGAATTTTTCCCGGAAAATGGCGGGTATATAGAAGTTTCTCTTCTTATGGGCCTGCCCCCCTGGTTTGTCCATCGTAATGATGGTCGAGCTCATCGGGGCGTAATAAGCGCGAGCCATGCCGAGATCGCCGTAGGCTTCAACGTAGAAGTGATAGCCTTTCCATTCAGTCCAGCTACTATGGAGACTTCCCATGATGCCGGACTGAGTGCGCAGGTGGACAAAGGCGTTATCTTCGGTGCGGTCAAGTTGCCAGGTTTTTGTGCTGGTCATGCCCGACACATCGCTTACCCTGTCGTCCATCAGGTAACAGATCAAGTCCAGGGTATGGATGCCGTTATCCATGAGCGTGCCACCACCCATCTTATCCTTGTCGTACATCCATTCCGATTTGAATTCGGACAGGCCGGTATGCCCGGCGTAACCTTTGACATAACGTAACGTGCCCAAAGCCCCGCTCTGGATGGCAGCTTTCACTTCCTTGATGGCCGCGAAATAGCGATGGTTAAAACCGACAGTCAACAGTTTTCCGCAGCGCTTGGCTGTTTCAACCATCTGCTCACAGTCCGCAAGCGAGCTGGCCATCGGTTTTTCCACGATTACGTGTTTACCGTTTTCCAGTGCGGTCAGCGCAAGATCTTTGTGAAAGTGGGTGGGTGTAGAAATGATGATCGCATCGCAAGCATCTGACTTCAGGAGCTGTTCTGCGTCTTTGAACACACTGACATGACCAGGCAGCTTGGCCAGGGCCGCTGAATCAAGGTCGAAGGCGGCTGTCAGTTCACATTCAGTGGACACCTCAAGGGCCTGTTTACGCACCTCGCCAATACCGCCAAGCCCTATAAGTCCAAAGCGCATCATGCCTGATCAACTCCCTTTGATTCCATTGAATATGGTGACTTGCCCAGTATCATCTCAAATGCTGGCCCGACCCAGATCAGCAATTGGCGCAATACGGGCAGGCGTGCAACTAACATATAGGTCTTAATCAGAAGTCTGTCGATTGCCGGATAATGCCCTTCCTCATCCAGAGCCACCATCCTTGGAGATAGCATTTGGGCGTGCAATCCACTTTGTCTAGCATAGCGGATGATGCGCCCTGGTGAAATCAAATTGATAAAGCGCAGTGAGTCGACGCCTCGCAGACGCTTTACCAGTCGGCTACGCAGTTTTCCGGGAAAGTAACCGACGGCCCAGAGCCTGGTGCTCGGATGGGGGCCAAGGCAGAATTTATTGCTGCCGGCAAGCCATAACTTGCCGCCTGTCTTGAGAAGCCGTCCCAGTGCCACCAGTGTGTTGTCCACCGAGTACACATTTTCCAACAGATCGGTTGCGGTGATTTTTGAAAAATACCCGTCGGGAAACGGGGGCGCCTCAATGTCCGCACACACCAAAGTCGCGGTTATCCCCTGCTCCTTCAATCGCTGCTGGCAGATGACAAGCCAGCGTAACGCGATATCCACCCCGTAGATGTGGGAGCAATGCTCCGCAGCCGCAATAAGAGCGCCTCCGGTACCACACCCTGCATCCAGGAAAACATCGCCAGAGGACACGCCCAAGCGAGCCAGACTTTGTTGCGCCTGCCTGGGGCCATTGAGGTGATAGGCTTTATAGCGGGTTGCCAGGGCTGGAGGAACATCGTCGGTGATCTCATAGTAATAATCCAGCATGGCGGAAAAATTCTGCTCAGCTTCCGTCACCAGGCGTTTCGCTTTTGCCCGCTCCTGCTGCAGGCTGAGGTAAGGATCAGACCTGATGCGAAAATCCGCGATGCCGAAAATAACCGGGTACTCCCTGTTACAGCGTGAGCATTGATAGTGATCCGTTTGCGCTGACAGCTTTGTTCGGCATTGCGGGCAGACAAAAAAATTTTCACCTCCAGTATTTAAGCGCACGCTCAGCTCCAATGCTCGGCAAAGGGGACAGGCTTGCCCTGATCGTTGGAGGTGTAGGCCGCCAGCATCAGTGCCAGTGTCTTGATGTTATCCTGCGCGCTACAGGCGGGGACCCCGCCATTGTCTATCGCGTCAATAAAGTTTTTCAGGAGCTTGCTGGTGGCATTGGCAAAAATATCGAGCGGATCACTGGCAATCTTTTTGGCTTTCTCGGAATGGTACTGAAGAGCCCTGCCGCCCAATGAAACATCAAAGCCCACAAAGGGTTTTCGGTCACCGCCACGAATGCCGGCGGTAAACTGCACATTGCCGCCAAACTCCGTTTCGATGGACGCCTTGCTGCCGTCGAGCCGCAAGTCAAGATAGCGATGCCTGCCTCGGGTAAGCCGGTCCAGCGTGATCTGCGCACTGCGGCCACCGGTAAAGTCGAGTTGGATCAGATTCAGATAATCCGGTCCGGTCGGGTTGGAGGGTTTTGGCATTCTGGCGCTGATCCGCAATGGCTCCTCACCAAAAAAATAACGACACAGATCCAGTACATGGATGCCAAATTCCTTACAGGTACGCTGGGGATCGTTTCCGCGCCAGCCAGCCTCCGTTTTTTCGTTTACGTAAAAGCTTTGTTGAGCGTTAATAAAAAGCAGATCGCCAAAGCCGGGGCTGCCGATTTTATCCTTTGCCGCCTCATATATATTCATGAAACGGAATTCATTATTAACAACGATCCAGCGTTGCTGTTTTTCAGACAGGGCGATCAACTGATGCGCTTCATCCAATGTCGTGGTAAAA
This sequence comes from Marinobacter sp. Arc7-DN-1, assembly GCF_003441595.1. Lineage (NCBI taxonomy): Bacteria > Pseudomonadati > Pseudomonadota > Gammaproteobacteria > Pseudomonadales > Marinobacteraceae > Marinobacter > Marinobacter sp. Arc7-DN-1. Next base: position 668,384 of record NZ_CP031848.1, read on the forward strand.
GGTTTTTCGCAAAAGATATGACAGCCGTACTTTAACCCTTGCTCTGCCAGCCCGTAATGAAACTGGGTCGGGCTGGCAATGGCCAGAATATCCGGTTTTGTTTGCTCCAGTAGCGTGTTGACGTCTTCGTATACCGGAAACGGAAATGCACCCTTGCCTGCCGCAGGCGTTATTGCCGGATCATGGCCACCAACAAGCTCCAGGTTGGCAAGTTTGCTATACGCGGGCAAGTGAATAGTTTTTGCAGCCGCCCCTAACCCCACCAGGGCGATTTTTTTTCGGTTTGAAGTCATGATTGCTACTCACGGGAATTAACGACATTAAACCACCACAGTCTGCCACAAAACTGTACGACATGTTTTTTGGCCGCTACATTGAAAGGGTTTGGGGTTTTCCCTGTGAGGAGCTGTCATCAGGCTGGGTGGCGCTATAGTGAGCAACTAAGTATGCATGAAAGAGAGCAACTAACGGTCGCGATTGTGGGCGCTGGACTCATGGGCAATTGGCATGCACATGCGGCCAGGAAAAACGGCGCAACGATAACGGCCATTATTGATCCGGACCTGGATGCGGCGAAGGTGCTTGTTGCCCGATATGGCGGCCGTGCCTTCGCGGATTTTGACCAAGCACTTGAACAAGCCCGTTTCGATATAGTGCATCTCTGTACACCGCTTGATACCCATGTGTTACTCGCAAAAAAGGCGCTGACGGCCAGTAAACACCTGATCATAGAGAAGCCCGTAGCACCTGCACGCAATGAGGTTTCTGAATTACTCGATTTGGCAGCAGGCCAGGACCTTTTGTTATGTCCGGTTCATCAGTTTGCTTTTCAGCGCGGTGTCGCATCAGTAAAGAATGAATTGGCACGCCGAACCGGTGGCCCTTTGGCAGTGACTTTTGATTTTGCTTCAGCTGGAGGCGTGGGGCGCCAGGCGCATGAATTGAACCGGATATTGATCGAGATTCTACCTCATCCCTTGTCGATTATGTCAGAGATCTGGCCTGAGACTCCGCTGGAGAAGGAATCCTGGTGTGTAGATAACCCAAGGCCCGGAGAATTATTTGCGTATTGTCACCACCAGGCGTTTCCCGTATCCATCAAACTAAGTCTGAACGCCCGGCCCACACAGTGTAAAATGACAATTTATCACGAGCAGGGAGCCATCCATGCCAATCTGTTTCATGGTTTCGCGGCTTTTGAGTCGCCTGCCGTTTCACGGTTCCGTAAAATCATTTCGCCATTTTCCCTTTCCTTGAAGACACTTTTGGCAGCGACCGACAATTTGTTAAGGCGCTCCGTCAACCGTGAACCAGCCTACCCTGGCTTGAGGTCACTCATCGCACAGTGTTATCAATCGATAAAAAGGTCAACGGACGGGCCGATCACTCGCGACAGCATTATTGCCGTCGCTACAATAACCGAATTGGTCGAGCGTAAACTCTCCCGTTAAATCATTACCCGAAGCTGGTCATTAAATGATATGAGTCCATCTACTAGCGCTCACTTACGTTTCTCTATCGTCGTTATTGAACTTGTCGGCGGCGAAGCGTTGGCGACCTGTCTTTCGGCATTGCAGAAATTTGATATTGAAATCGTTGTCGTATTGAAAGAAGCCTGCCCCCAATTACAAGCCCGGTTCGATCACGTGCGCTTTGAAATACGAAACGAACCCGTGCCGCTGCGGCGAAAAAGCGGTGTCGCTCTCGCCAGTGGCGATGTAGTGGCCCTTGTTGAAGACACGACACTTCCCAGTGACAGCTTGCTCAATGGCCTGGCGAGCGCATTTACAGATGATAATACCCTCGCAGCATCCGGCCCGGTGCTGATTGGGAACAATCTGTCAAGCCGTTATCAGGCGCTGGCATGCACGGAATACGGACGATATCACCCAAGCGTATTATTTGATCACCCTCATCAGCAATCCCAAAAAACAGTGGAAAGATTGCCAGGAAATTTCATCTGTTATCGTCGGGAGGTTTTGGTCTCGGTATTGAGCGAACACAGTGACGGCCTGGTCGAAGGAGTGATCAACCAGCGACTTTTGTCGGAAGGCGGCTCACTGGTCATGGAGCCCATGCTGGCCAACACCTATGGCGCTGAAGACCAGTGGAGCGGGCGCCTTGCCACCCGTTTCCATCATGGATGGATCTATGCCGGTGGAAAGGCGGAACAGAAGAATGTGTTTGCGTGTGCAGTGCAGTTTTTAAAATCACTGTTATTGCCCACGGTGTTGTCTTTCCGGGCAATTCGCTGTATGCCTGGGATGAATGAAATCAGGCACCCACTGAAAGTCAGCCTGTGGATCTGTCTGCTGGAAACCTTCTGGTCGGCTGGCGAAGCGGTTGGTTCGGTGTCTGGCGCACCAAAAAACATGGAGCATTGGCGTTGATGAGAATTGGGATAGATGCAACCTGCTGGTGGAATCAACGCGGCTTCGGGCGAATGGCGCGTGAATTGTTGTCGGCTATGTTTGCGCTTGATTCCGAACATAGGTTCTATCTATTCATTGACCAGGCGCCGACCGAATCAATGAACTTACCCAATATAGAAATCGTGCAGGTATTTCCTGATCGACCCGTGACAGATGCCGCAGTTGCCAACTCCAGCCGTTCTATTGGAGATATGGTGCGGCTGTACAAAGCGGTCTCGGATTCCCCGATTGATCTGATGTTTTTCCCGGCGGTCTACTCATGGTTCCCTGTCCCGCTGAAACTACCCACGGTGGTAACGCTGCACGATGCCATTGCCGAGCACTTTCCGGAAATGATTTTTCCTGACTGGAAAGGCCGACTTTTCTGGACGCTAAAGGTAAAGCTGGCCCTGTGGCAATGCCAGCGGGTGATGACCGTTTCGCATGCCGCAAAGGCAGAGATCGAACAGTATCTGGGGGTGGGAGGCGAGTCGATTGATGTCATCAGCGAAGCGCCGAATAAACTGTTTCGCCCAACAGACAATTCGGCAGCGTGTCAAAACCTGCGTCGCCGGACTGGTCTTCCCCTGGACGGCAAGCTGATTGTGTATGTCGGCGGGCTGGCACCACACAAAAATTTGCAAGGCTTCCTGGAGGGCTTTGCGCTGGCAAGAGAAAGCCGGCAACTTGAGAATGTGCACGTTGTTCTGGTGGGTGACTACGACGGCGCCGGTTTTCATTCGAACTACGACGAATTGCAACAACTGGCGAATGACAGCCGCTTAAAAGGCCTGGTTCATTTTACCGGCTTTATCTCCGACGAGGATCTGGTTATTTTATATAACGATGCCATGGCCGTGGCAATGCCCTCTTTTTCCGAAGGATTTGGTTTGCCCGCTGTCGAAGCGATGGCCTGCGGAACGCCGGTCCTTTCCAGCGACAAGGGGGCGCTGCCTGAAGTGGTCGGTGATGCGGGGATATTTTTTGACCCCTACGACGTCACATCAATCAGTCGCGCGATAAAGGACATGTCAACTGAACACGAGCTGAGACAAAAACTGTCAAACATTGCCATTGCAAGAGCCGGGACGTTTACCTGGGAACGGGCAGCGAAGCTTGCCTTGGGGCATCTGGAAGGGGCAGCTCTCCGTGGTTAAGGATACGGACCATAAGCTATCGGAAAAAAGGTATGATTTGACAGTCATCGTCGCCGAAGAAATGGCCTCGGCCAACCTTCCGGATATTATTATCCACTTACAACCAGAGAAATACCCCTGCGTTGAATTTCTGATCTGTAGTGGAAATGACGACACTTTGCTTAACGACATGCCGGACAGTCAAAATGTCCGTATCATTCGCGCCCAATCCGATAGCAGGATCCCAATGTTATGGCGCGACGGCATTCGTGCGGCCCAGGCAGACAAAGTCGCACTGACCACCGCACATTGTGTTCCTTCGCAAACCTGGATCAAACAGTTGCTTGCTTACCCATTGGAAGGGGATCAGGTCGCCGTTGGTGGCGCAATTGAGAATGTCGAAAACGATACCACGATCGGACGGGTGATTTACCTGTTGCGGTATGTACGCTACACGAGATCAAGACCAGGCGGTCGCGCAGACGATCTGGCAGCCGACAATGCACTTTACCGCAAAGCCGATATACTGGCCCATGAAGACTTGTTGGAAATCGGTTTTTGGGAGCCATCATTTCATGAGCGCTTTTTGGCCGAGGGCAAGCACATGACATTTGATAACGACCTGGTTGTTGTCCATAGGAATTGCTACAGCACAAGGCAATTTATACACCAGCGTTTTAGCCACGGCATTGAATTTGGCATGGCGAGGGCGAAAGTCATGAACGCTCCCAAGCGGTTGATGATGATTGCCCTCTCTCCTTTGATCCCGGTGGTGTTTACCCGGAAAATAATGGCCACCGCCCGCCGTGATAAACAGTTTAACCTGGGTTTGAATCGCGACATGTTCTGGCTGCTGGTGTTTGTATTGGCCTGGTCAATTGGTGAAACCGTCGGCTATGCTAAGAAACAGGAGACTCAATCGTAAATAGTCTCCGTGGCGGTTCTTTGAAAGAGAAAAAAGCGGGCGGATGGGAATTTTTATTTAAGGGGTCTGAAGCATGGATGGTCAGGGAAAATCATCGGATGGAAAAAAGCCACTGTCAATCAGTGTCATTATGCCGGTCTACAATGGCATCGAGTTTATCCGGCAAAGTTTGCCGCCACTGGTGGCCATGAAAGAGCGCGGCGAAGTGCTTGAGGTGATTGTCGTGGATGATACGTCGACGGATGATACACCTCATGTTGCCCGCAGCCTGGGGGCACAGGTAATGCCCTCCGGCGGTCGCCTTGGACCCGGCGCTGCCCGCAATATCGCCGCGAGAGAGGCGAAAGGCGATATCCTGTGGTTTATTGATGCCGATGTCGTTGTTCATGAAGATGCCGCCAGGGTGATGCTTGCGGGTTTCGACGAAGCAGGTGTGGTAGGTGTTTTCGGTTCATATGACGATAAGCCGCCGGCACAGAATTTTCTTTCTCAATACAAGAATCTGGTTCACCACTACTATCACCAGCGCGCAAGAAAAGAGGCGTCTACGTTCTGGTCAGGGTGCGGCGCGATTCGAAAAGAGGCCTTCCTCAAACAGGAGGGCTTTGACGTTGAAATGTTCAACCGACCTTCGATTGAAGATATTGAGCTGGGTTACCGGCTGATCGAAGCAGGAGGAAAGCTTTCTCTACTGACCAACCTTCAGTGCACACACCTCAAAAAATGGCACTTCATCAACCTTATTCATACCGAGGTGTTTTGCCGGGCAATTCCATGGGCCAGATTAATGCTAAGCCGCGGAGGTTTGGATAACGATTTAAATGTAGGTGTTAATGAGCGGATTAAAGCGGTTTTGGCCGGCTTGCTCGTTCTAACTGTCCTCTTTGCGCTTGGGGGCTTGCTATCCTGGCTCTACCCTGTGTTGGTGGTGATGGTTGTCGTGTATGCCAACTGGGATATCTTGCAATTGTTTTATCAGCGCAAGGGACTTTGGTTTGCATTGAAAGGTTTGTTATTTCACCAGATTTATTATCTCTATAGTGCATCCGCATTTGTTTGGGCACTGACCGAAACCAAACTGGGAATACTGAAATAAACCTGCATGAAAGCCATCCTTACCTTTCACAGCATTGATGACCGGGGCTCGGTACTTAGCTTCCCGCCTGCAACGTTCGCCAGGATGATTGCAGAGATCATGGACGGTGACGTTACCATCTGCTCTCTGGATCAATTACTCAGCCCGAATATCGATAATGCCCTCGCAATTACCTTTGATGATGGCATGCGTTCGGTCTATAACAATGCGCTACCGGTGTTAAAAGACGCGAATGTGCCCTCACACCTTTACCTGACAACAGGCTATGTGGGTGGCAAGAATAACTGGCCCACGCAGCCCGCCGGCGCACCAACCTTTGAAATGATGAACTGGCAAGAGATCGAAGCCTGTGTCGAGGCCGGCATGCAGATCGAAAACCATACCGTATCGCATCCTGACTTATGCCGGCTTACCCAGGAGCAAATTGAAGAAGAGTGTGAAACTGCCGACCTGAGTATCGAAAAGCAATTTGGGCGCCGGCCCAGGCATTTTGCTTACCCCTACGGAAACTACGATGCACGGATTGCTGGGATTGTCGGTCAAAAATATCAAACCTGTGTGACGACGGCGTTATTGCCGCTAGGGCGGAAGCTCAGAGCCGCCGAGCTACCCCGATTAGACAGCTACTACCTGCAAAACCGGCGGGACTATCGTCACTTTTTTTCTCCCACAGCGAGCAGTTATTTGCGCTTACGTCACTGGCTGCGTGTTTTCCGGAGTAGGCTTTAGTAAGATCCTGAGTGAATAGCCGCGAGCGCTCAGTAGTATCCCTATCTATCGTCAGCCCGTTAACACACTGCAATCTTCTAGGGCTAGGGATTCACCCCCAATCCACGTAATATTGTGTTAATCCGATCCCAAAACGGTAACACTTGATGGTGTTAAAGTAATTCCATGCGGTCCGTCGCAAAACGTTGCCCCGAGTCACCATACAGTGCCAGAAAATCTCTGATGAAGTGAGGTAGATGATGAATCGCACCGTCCAAAACATGTCGCTAACACTCTGCACTGCGGTGGCTTTTGTCCTTGGCGCTTCTCCGGCAACCGCCACTCCGACTATTACAGGCGTTGACATCCCACCCTCTCCTGACCTGACCTACGGCTCCACGATCACCATCACGGGTTCAGGGTTTGGATCGAAGGCCCAAGCTGAGCCTATCCTATACGACACCGTTGACGCCGCCTATGAAAATGGCGTCCTCAACCGCAAGCACAGTCAGCTTAGCAATGGCGACCTTATCCTGAATACCAATGAAAACCCCGATTCTATATGGGCAGGGCCATCAAGTACCGCTTTCGGCGCTTCCCGCGTGCAAGTCACCTCTAATCGGCCTACCCGCCACGCCAATTCCTCTGAACATTACTACTTCAAAGGCTTTAACGGCTTTGTGGGCAAGCCGGTCGCTTATGGCGGACAATCGGGATTCGACACACCCGCCGACGAACCGCAACTTTACGTTAGTTGGTGGTACAAACCCAAGTACTCTCCCAGCCTTTACTGGAGAATTGACCCACTGAATCAGGACGGAATATTTGTTCCCGGTGAAAAGCTCGCCATGAACGGAATCTCAGCCACCTTTATCGGTGTCGATGATGAAGGAATGATTAATCTAGTTTTCGATGACCCTGTCAATAGCAACGACCTAAAAGGCCAGTTGGTAAGAGGCTCGCTATCAAACGCTACAACGACATTCCCGGAGGTTTTCAAAGGAGGAGGCAGCTTTGGGTATCTCGGCCCTGGATCACAGAAATATTTAAGGATAAGAGAAGATGCTGACGGCAAGATTGGGATAGCTCTATCTTGGACCCAAATGCACCAGACTTTGAGTGGCTACAACACAGCTGACGTGCTGGTAAACTGGAAAAAGCGAGTTCTTGAAGGAGACCGATGGCATTTCATGGAGTTCATGATTGATACCGATAAAGGGATCTTCAAAATCAACATAGATGCTCAACCGATGACGAGCTTTAACTTTGATCCAAAATTAGCCTTTGAAGGCGAATGGAGCCCTACAGTCGCACTTCTCGGCCTCAACGGGAAAGTAGGGCATTTGCAAGAAAGCGACTTTGATGACATCTATATAGACAACTCGTTTCAGAGAGTTATTATTGCTGATTCGAAAAATATACAAGAGGCACGCTATATTGAGGTGCAATATCCAACATCTTGGTCAGATACAACCATAAAGTTCCAGCTCAACAAAGGATCACTACCTAAAGCACAGGAAATATACGCATTCGTATCAAACAGAGATGGTGATTTTAACTCGGAAGGTTATCCATTGTGCCAGGATTGCCTGGCTCCACCTGCAAGGATAGAGATGAAAGTTGACTAGCCACACATAAGACTAAATTCTTCGCCAGACGACCCTCAATAATAGATAAAATATAGTCTTATACCAAATTTTTGTATGGGCCGAACAGATAAATTTTGATAAGAAAGTAAGCTTCTCCCCGAAAGGCGCAGGTGTTAAATTAATCCTGTCACCGCACACACTATAAGTATAACCTGCCTTTCGGGATGGGAACTCGTTATTTCAATTGTCCAGCGCTATCATCAGTAAAACTCGATATTTTGGAATCGATATTAGAAAACTGCTTATTCCAACTTAATTCCAGTTCACATTTTAGCTCCTTAACTTCGTTTTCGAAAGTTTCAAAATTTTCAAAGAGTGACCCAATACCTTCAATTATTGATTGAGCGACAGGCTCAACGTACACAGCTCCCTTGTTAAAATAATTTATGATAGTTTTCTTATAAGACAATACCATGGGCTTATTTAATGCTACAGCTTCGTATGCACCACAGTTAAGAGTGTAGTCCAACGTCGTCAAAACCATCACTGCATCGACTGAACTCAAGTAAAGCAGATAATCATCTTCTTCTACAAAACCAAGGAGCACCACGTTCTGCGGAACACGATCAGGTTGAATATTAGCCTTTTTATAGTTTCCGGAAACATAGATAACCCAGTCAGACGGCATAAGCTTTGCGGCTTCGAGCACTTCCTGAAAAGGTTCATCATCGCTAAATGTACAGATAAAGAACACATTGAATTCGCCCTGTAGCTTTTCCTTTTTTAGAGGGGCTTGAAAAGCTGGAATTTTATCGGGCAAAACAACACCATTCCCTCCCATGCAGTCCACAAACTCCTTTAAGAAAGGGTTCGTAACAATCATTAAGTCAGAATGCCTAATCGTTATATTGCTAAGCATCCTATACAAAATCCACTTAAATTTATAACTTTTGGAGTAACGAAAAGCGAAATTCGTATGTCTATCAGCTACGAGATAGAAGCTAAACGTATTCTTCATCATACAAAGAAAAAGATTAAGAATGATAGATGGATTTTGGCAAACCACCACCTTTGGCCGAATAGAAATTAGGTATTTTAGTGTTTCAAGACAAAGAACAAAATACCTGATTTTTTTTAATTTTTTATCTCCAATCACTTTGTACCGAGCAGAAAAAGATTTAGCTAGAACTCGGGAGCGACGATGATCTTCCCAAGTTATCCATACTGTTTCTGTGTTTTTTTTTGCATCGTTCAATTCTACTTTACCTCAAAAGAAGCGTGCCACTTTTCGATCAATAATATCTGCCTTTTGCAAGATATCAATTTATATGACATAAAAAGGTCGTAAATATCTTTCCTTGAAAAAAGGGGGCCACAAATACCCTCTAAGCCCACATTATCATATATCGAGTTAATCTCAATTATTACCGGCCCTGAATCCGTTATAGCGATATCCATTCCAAGAATTCTATGGTAGTTTATTTTTTTCTGGACAGTAGAGGCAAGAGATCTAACCTGATCCCAACAAGGTATCGCGAAGTCTTTAAATAGTACGCCCGAGTCTGGATGTTCAGGAAATGATTTGCCAGCTATATTTTGCCCAGAACCAACTAAACAACCCTTCTTAGTATCTATTTTTACTGCCAAACCACCCTTACTGAGGTTGTCTATTAAAGAGGAGCAGGAACCAAATCTCATGTATGCTCCTAATTCTACAACCTGTTCTCTTTTATCAAGGGCGGTCACGAATCGAACAGTATTTATTGACTTTGAAACTTCATTTAGACGTTTATGTTGCTCAATGCACTCTTGAACTATCATCGATTCTACGGCGTGCGATGACTTTCGACTAGATGAAAATAAACTGTTTATCTCGCTTCCTGAAATCTCAAAAAAAATAATACCATGCCCTCCTTTTCCATTCACTGGCTTAACAACAATACGCTTGCTTAAATTTCTGTTGGTTTCCACCAACCTACTTACCGCACGCTCAATGTTTTCTCCTGGAGCAACAATCATGTATTCCTTGGGGGTTGAAATGCCATTTAAAACACAAATATCATGACATAGCCTCTTATCCTCATAAACCACTCTGTACTTTGGGAGCTGCAAAACACGAAAAAGACTTCTTCGCTGGAAGGGGTTGTAGTTTGACCCCCAATACAAAGCCCACTCCTGAGGCTTCTTTTCCCAAAGACGACATTGTTGATAATGATCTGGAAACGTCTTAAAAACAAAAAATATGTACAAAAAATCTTTTACGACTCCAATCTTTGATTTCTTGCAAACTTTCCAATCAATCAGAAAGGCGTAAGCGTACGGCAGAAACAAAAAACGTATTACCTGTCTAAGGTAGGGGACTAACTCTCCAATCAAAGATCTCAAAACCCTTATAATATATATGTAAATGTTCTCGATCTTGTTTCTGCCATTTAGTTCGACTATTTTTAAGCGTGGCGCCCCTGATTCTTTATCATGGTTCATTATGCAACCCTTTCCACCAACCTTAATTTTCCGGATGGCTCTCGTGGAATATACTTAACCCTTTCAAAGGTATAATCATACGAGACGTCAAACCGATCTTTAAGCTCACGCAAAAGGTGAGATTTTACTGAATTGAAGGTCTCTTCGGTAGCCACAATGGACAACCTGATGTTGTTGCTATTTTGTGTTATTTTGAAACCTCTTACAGGCAGTCCGACCTTTTTTAAGTCTTCGAACATGTATAAGAAAAATTCACCATGAAACCGTTGACCTTTGCTGTTTATTAAAACGTCATACTCTCGCCCTTGGATGCCAAACATCACCGGTAAAGATAATCCGCAGCGACAATTTTTATCTAATAGCATGATATAGTCCTTTAACCGGTAACGTATTAGTGGCATTGTAAAATTGACGAGGTCAGTAACAACAATTTCACCGAGTTCACCCACTTTCACGGGGCCCCCGGAATCAGCCAAGACCTCCACAATCATGTTCTCTGCGGAGATGTGTAAGCTCCGCTGCTCGCATTCATGGGCAATTGTTCCAAGCTCTCCACAGCCATATTCGTTGAACACCTTGCACTCAAAAATCTTTTCAATCTGCTGTCGATCCGGCTCGGTGAGAGCTTCAGCAGTAGTGACAATGGCTTTCGGTTTTAGGGTCCCGCATTCACCTGCGCGCTCGATGTAGTCGGCGAACTGGCGGATCATGGATACATAACCGTAAAAATAATCTGGCTTAAACTTCTGTAGCTCCAGAAAGTATTTGCCTAGGTCATCCTCCGAAAAAGCGAATGCAGACAACCGTTTGCGGTGGGCAACAAAGTCGATAAGCCTTGCTCGCCAATAGTCCTTCTTACTGGCCGGTATGCCCCAAAAGCGGGCCTGTTTGTCACCAACATCAATTCCCGCCCAATGGTAACCTCTCCAGGTGGCCGCCAGCTCATGAGCCATGCCGGCACTGTCCTTTCGAAGTGTGACCGGTGCCCCAGTGGAGCCACCAGTCGTCTTGTAGCGGGTCAAAAGCCCAGTTTTTCTTGAGTAAAGCTGGTCCGCATGGTTACGGAGGAAATCCTTCTCCAGTAAAGGAATTTCGCGAAGCTGTTCGAGTGAGGTCAGCGGTAACTCCGGAAGATCCGCGTAATGAGGAACCGTTGTCTTAGCATGCTGTAACAGCCGGTTCAACCTTCCCAGTTGCAACCTTTCAATCTGATTCTGCGGGGCATACTGGGTTTTCTCCAACGCCTTCAGATGTCGACCAATCCATTCTCCACGCAACAGGACCACGGGGTAGTAGACACCATACTTGAAAATTAAGTTTCTGATACTCAAGGAGTTACTCCTGGTTTCGTGGGCTTCTTTTGTCCAGGCAAGACCGAGTAAACGCTACGATATTTTTGCGCCATAGCAATGGCTGTATATCGGGCTTCAAAGGCCCGCATTCCAGCCCTGCTATGAACAATGAGATCATGACGATCATTGACAGCCCTTTTGATGCCTTCAAAAAGCTGGCTACAGGAGTTGGATTCCACCAAAATACCGGCCCTCCCTTGGTCTAATGCTTGAGGTATGCCGCCCACCGCCGTGGACAAAACCGCTAAACCTGCTCGCATTGCCTCCAACAAGGTAATTGGCAATCCTTCTGTCAACGAAGGTATCACCAGCAAATCAAAATGCTTCATCAGTCCCGGCACGTCATTCCTGTAGCCAAGCAGGCGCACTTTTGGCTCAAGCTCAAGGTCTGTACGCAACCTCTCCAACTCAGAGCGTTTGCCACCCTCGCCCACAATACACAACCCAAGTTGCATTTTATTGAGCGGTTCCCGGGCCATTGCCCGCAGGAGTTCCGAGAAGTTTTTTTCCGGTGAGAGCCTACCCACTGCCAGGAGGTTAAAGGTATTGCTTTCCAGGAACTGTTCCAGCTCCGGCCCCAGGTTCGCCTCCTGTTCCTCGGGCTGCAACTCAGGAAGGCCGTTTTCGATAACCGCGATTTTGTTTTCGGGCAGTCGGCGGACTATCGGCAGATCAAGCATGTGGGGGGCCACCAAGCAAACCCTGTCCATCAGTCGCAAGAAGACTCTGTCCATTTTTTCATAAACCCACAGCTTGCTGAACCTTGGCGCGTGGACATAGCCATGCAGAGTGGTGACCAAGGGTAGTTTCAAGCCAGCAAGCTTCTGCAGGCCCATCAAAATGTTGAATTTGTAGCCATGGGAATGGAGGATCTGGTAGCCGTTGCTCTTGGCCCACCGGGCGATCCTGACGGATTCACAGAGGTTTAGGCCCGGTTTCATGAGCCAGGGGGTTACCGGCAGATTTCTGCGGCGTGCCTCCAGTTCGATGGCCTTTTCGCCATCTTCATGGGCACCAGCACTCAGGAGCATGGGGCTATCGCCCATTTTGATCTGCTCTTCCATGAGGTTGAGGACCATTTTTTCCGCGCCGTAGAGGCCTCCGCTGTCGATCAGGTGTAACACTTTCATTGACAAACTTACACTCTTTAAAGAGTCGAGGCGGACGGGAATTACCACCTAGTTGTGCCTATCCTCGCCGCCCACCAAGAACGGACTTAATCAAGCTATCATCCGGGACGCCATCACGCATATCCATAATGGGTTTCTCAAAAAACCGGTATATTAAAGAGGATGCAAATATTGCCAAAAATATCCAAATAAGAAAGGCGCACAATTGCAAAAAATAATTATCCAGGATTTTTGGCAAAACAAAAATTGAGAAGCCTTCCATTGCCGGTACATGCACCAAATACAAGGAATACGACCAAACGGAAATATTCCTAATCGATCTTGCTAGCGCTCCCTCCCCTTCAATACTGGAACGCCAGGCTGCCAGTACCGGCAGCCAGCAACTGATACCCACGGAGAGAATCGGAAAAAGAAGCAACAGCATCCAATGTGTCTGATTTATCTCCGGATCGTTCCTGATAACAATTCCAGCGCCCAAAAAACACACACCTAACACAAAAAAATGCATCTTATACCGCGTTAGAAACTCTTTATGGTTGAGCCAAAGCCATGCCGCAGCCACGCCATAGATCAGAGAATCCAGACGCAGTACAGCGACTTGCCGTATTTCATTATTCCACGTCGCATCAAAGCCAACGACATATTGGTATCTGGCCATTAATGATGCCACAGTAACTAAACCAACCGTAGACCAGATCGCAATCGCTCTACTTTTGAAAACTCTTAGCCCGACAATAAAAACAAGGGGTACAGAAAGATAAAACCACTCCTCAACTGTAAGCGACCATGAAACGCTAAAAAATCCCGAATGTGGACCAATTAGATTCTGGAGGAAAAACAGGTAACGCCAATCAAAACTAAACTCATCCTTGAGGAAGCTGAAGCCGATAAAATTGATCAGAACGAAAAGATAGTAGTTTGGCAGGGTGCGCCACCAACGCCGCTTCCAGAAATAAACCAAATCGCTGACGCTCGATTGACACGAAAATGTTTTTAAAAAAATCGTACCAATCAGAAATCCACTTAACACGAAAAATAATTCAACTCCGATAAAATCGAATATTCGAAAAAAAATCTTGATCTCGGGAAAAGAAGGCATGAGTGTCAGGCCATGCCCTACAACTACCAGCATTATCGCCAGGAAACGAAGAAAATCGAGCCCGAAGATTCTGTCTGAGGTCATGATAAAGTCCAAGATATAACAGTTATTGTAATCATCCCTTCCTCGGATTCCAGATAACCTTCTTCTCACCCTTCAGAAACGCTGCCGTTGCTTTGTAGGAGGCAATATTCAGCAACATAAAGTAGTAGGGTATCGAGTAAATCACGGACAGCGGTTGCCCTTCCCCTTCCCGCTTGTGACCGGTCCACGCGAGTGCCATGAAGATGACCAGGCCGATGAATGCCAGTGTGTAGACGCCACGGGCCGGGGCGAGTATCAGTGTGCTGATGGCCAGAGTGATCAAAGGTACGAAGGCGGTATAACGTAACAGCTTGTGAGAAACGAGCTGCCAGGCAAACAATGGATACCGCACAGGGTTCATCAGGTGCCGCATGTCTTTCAATGCCCACAAGGCACGAAGGCTGACACGCACCCGCATGCTGAATTCGCTGTTGCTGTCGTTCAGGGTTTCCTCTTTCAGCAGGGCCTGGGGGTCGTAGATTACCCGATAGCCCTGCTCGACCACTTTCAACGGTTGTACGAAGTCCGGCAACTGGTCGGGGGCGAGGGGTCGGTAAAGCCCCTTGCGCATGGCGTCTATGCCGCCATCCACACCGACAACGGAACCTAACCGGGTTTCCTGCTCACGCAGCCAGTTCTCGTATTTCATGTAGGTGCTGCAGCCGTCGCCCACCAGAGAACCGTCGTCGTTCACGTAGACCATCTTGCCCGTTACATAACCCACATCGGGATCGGCGAAGTTGCTGCACAATTGTCTGACCGCCTGGCTGTCCCACTGGGAGTTGGCGTCGGAGAAGAGGATGATGTCGCCGGTGGTTTCCGGTACCAGAGTGTTCAGGCCGGCGGTTTTTCCCCGCCTTGGTACCTGGCGGAACAGGCGGACCGGGAAGCGAGATTCACTTGCCACACGCGCTATGATGTCATCTGTGCCGTCGTCGGATTCATCCGAGATCACCAGAACTTCCAGTTTGTCTGCCGGATAGTCCAGGGCCAGTTTGTTCTGCAGGGTGGCTTCAATGTCCTTTACCTCGTTGTAGGCGGCAATGAGGATAGACACCTTTGGCTGGTACTCGGCATTGGCTTTTACGGGCCTGGGCCACAGGGCAGCCACCGCTCTTGCCATCAACGGGTACCCGAAATAGATGTAGAAAAGCAGCAACAGGGATAGCCAGAACAGTGGGACTAGCATGGGGATGTGAATTCCATTCTCTCTTGGCCGGCGGTTGCCAATGGTTCCTTTTCGAGCAATTGCAGGTTTCTTAGCACGTCACCCATGGCGGTAAACCGGAAATGGCCCAGCAGTTGGCCCAGCCTGTGTTCGCACACATCCAGGTTGTTGTAGTGCCGAAACCGGGAAAACCATTTAACGTCCAGCCGTGGCTGGCCCGGGTCTACCTCCCAGGGATGGAGGTAGAACACGAACGGCTGGCCCTGGCGGTTGATGCTGCCCAGGCCCCAGCGGCTGAACCAGTAGGGAAACAACCGAAAATAGCCACCGCCGGCGATTGGCAGGGTGTACCCGGGAAACTTCAATGTGCTCAGGGGGAATTCGGCCAGTTCATGGCCTTTGTCGGTTTTCAGGCGGTGGGGCCAGCGTGGTGTACCCGGCATGCCGTAACGGTCGTGGTGCACCGGGAAAATGGAGGAGTCCCAGGTAAATCCTTCCTCGGCGAGTATATCCAGGGCCCAGCGTGACTGGCTGGTAATAGAGTAACTCGCGGCGCGATAGCCAGTGACGGATTCGCCGGTTATGTCTTCGAGGATCTGTTTTGAACGCCGGGTTTCTTCGCGGAAGACTTCAGGCGCCTGGTTATAAATCAACTGATGGCTGTACCCGTGGCTGGCAACCTCGTGCCCGGCTTTCTGGATCTCGCGAACCAGTTGGGGCGATTTTTCCGCCACCCAGCCGAGGGTAAAGAAGGTTGCCCGGGTGTTGTGTCGCTCGAGCAATTCCAACAAACGCCGGGTGTTGGCCTCCACGCGGTATTCCATGGAACCCCAGTCTTCACGCCGCACCGCTTCGGCGAGGGCAGCAACCTGGAAATAGTCTTCCACGTCGATGGTGAGGGCGTTTGCTATCTGGGTGGTATCGATATCATTTTTCACTGGTACACCCCCCTACTCAGAAAAATTGGTAGTTAAGGGAAACCACAACCCAGTTCTCCTTATATTCCCTGGACGCAACGTCACTGGTCTTCTGCTCGTGCCCGATGGCAGATCGAATAGCCATTCTGGTCGTCAACTGGTAATCGAGCCCGACGGACAACCGGGCCAGGTCATCTTCGGTGTCTTCCTCTTCAAAGCTCCGCCGCTCGTATCTGGCGTCGGTAAACCACGAGAGCAGCTCCGTAACCGGCCGTGAATAGAGCAGGTCAATCCCTCTTCGCTCTTCACGGTCGCCGGTCTGGACATAATCACTGCGACTGATAAATAGCCCGGCCCTGATTGCCGAGCCATCGCTGAACTGGTTGCTGTAGCCCGCCCTTATAGCAGTGACTTCCACAGTGGAGGATTGGGTCAGGTTAAAATTGAAGTCCTCAAACTGAAGGCCCAGGATAGAGGTCTGGTCTGTTAGGCGGCGGTTGGCATTCAGGGTAAATTCGCTGCTGGGATTGATTGCCCGTATCAGGTTGAAGGTGCCGGTGACACCGCTGCTGGAGACCGACTGGCTACCCAATCGGGTTTCAAGGCGGTTTCCGCCGAGGGAACCGCTTATCTGGGTTGTTGCCCAGACCTTACTGAAGGTGACAACTGCGGATTCACGGTCCAGTTCTTCGTCAGTATCCAACTCTGTACGTTCTGCACTGACAGACAGGCCACCCTGCAGTGTTTCGCTGAAGCTATGGTTGTAGGCAACTATTCCGGTAACGCGGTCGCTGTCTGGCTGCTCCGGTTCTTCAAATTCAGTGTTTCCGTAGGCGGCGGAGAACTGCAACTGGTCGACCTGGGTTAATCGCATCGTATAAACCGGGCCGGTGCGGAACACGTTTTTGCGGGTGCGGTTGTCCCGGGTGCTAGCCAGGCGGGTATCCTGTGTCACCTGGCTGATTCTATCGAAAGCCTGCCACACCAAGCCATCGGCCAGTTCGCACTGCCCGCTCAAGCTGCCATTGGTGTATACCTCCGGATCAAAGGTGTCCTGGTACCAGTAGCCGTAGCCGAGCCCCATGTCTACCGAGGATGTGCATCGCCCGGGGTCACCAAGATATTGGAAATTCAGGTTTACCCGGGTTTTCAGATCACTTTCTGCGTTGTTTTCAACGCGGCGCGAGTTATCGGAGTAGCGGTTGTCAATACCACCAGACAGACTGCTGGTGGCAGCGACTGCCGGTCCGGTTCCTGCCAGCAACAAACCTGCGCCGATGGAGGCAATCCACCGGGTCTTCACTGATCCGTCTACATCATCCATTGATTACGGCTCCTACAAACTTTTCGGGATCAAACGCCCGGGCAGCATTTTCCACGGCGGTAGCGGTTATCCGACCGTGCGGTACCACTAGCATGGAGTAGTCACACAGTTCGCCAAGAATACGGGCATCCGGTGAATCACCAATGGGCGCTGTGTCCAGCACAATGAAGCGGTCTGGGTAACGGCGGCGGATTGCCTGCAGGAACTGCTTCATGCGGAATGAGGTGAAGAACTCCGCTGGCGTTTCACGCTGGCTGCCTGCTGGTATCAGACGCAGGCGTGGGATGCCCGTGGGATAGATAATCCGACCGATGTCGTAGTCCGGGTCTTCAAGGAAGTCCGTCAGCCCGGTTTCGGCGGCCAGATCCAACTGGGAGTGCAGCGTTGGGTTGCGTAGGTTACAGTCGATGATCAGTGCGGTTTTGGACTGGTCAAAGGCAAACGCTGCTGCCAGGTTGAGGGCCATAAAAGAGGCTCCCGCACCTTCACAGGCCCCGCTGACCACCATGGTGAAGTTGTTGCCACCTGACAGTTCCAGCAGTTTGGTACGCAGGTGGCGAAACCGGTTGACAAGCGCCCGATTTTGGGATTCCGGATAAATGATGCGCCGCTCATCCATATCGTCGCGGGTGAGCCGGCGAGGCTCCTGCATCTTGACGATCTGTTTGCTGATCACGTACTTGTCGACGGCACCGGGGCCCAGCTCCAGGGAACTCGGTACCAGCATGCGGGAGTCATCCCACTGGGAGAAGTCATTGCCGTGCATGTTATCGGGAGCCGTGCTCTGCCTCCGCAAATCGCCCGCTCGCTCCGTTGCCTTGAAATCCACTCCATCGCTGTTGTTATCGCGGGCGCGGGTATCGGCTTTCATATCTTCCCTTTCCCTTTCCCTTTTCCTTTCCCTTTCCCGTTTTTGCTCTGTCATTAAATAACTCCCATCAGAGCAGCACCGGCAACACCACCATAGGCAGCTACAACCAGCACGGCGCATACAGCGACCGAAACGGTTAAAAAGCGATCTCTACGTTTCTCGTAGGGCGTTCGTACATGGGGAATCTCTGCCAGCACAGGCAGGCCAATGCCATCTTCAAGCTGTTTTCGGGCCCGTATACGGGGGTCAATCTGCAGTACGCCGGCCGCCAGGCCGAACGGGGTCAGGGCTCCGAGAATCAGGCCAGCGGCCGCAAACAGCTGGAACTGCGGCCCAATCGGGTCCAAAGGATATTGAGCGGTTTCGTTGATGCGGAAATTCAGCCCCTGACCTTCTATGTCCAGGTGCATCGATACACGGGCTCTCTCGCGACGCCTGAGCAGGTCGTTGTAGATCTGCTCGTTGACTTCCATATCCCGGGTGAGCTCGGAATACTGGGTCTTATTTTCCTGGATGCGCGCCATACGCTTTTCCTGCTCAGCGATCAGGTTCTCCAGGGAATTGATGCGTGATTCCTGGGTACGGACGCTGGCGCGGGTTTTGGCCACTTCCGCGCTGATGTCCTGGTACAGGGGATTGACCAATTGGTCGCTTTCACTAACGGCCTGGTCCAGTTCACCGCTCTGGGTTGCCCGGTTCCGTTGCTTTCTCAGCTCTGCAATCTGTTCCTTCAGTACAATAATATCCGGGTAGGTGTCGTGGTACTGCAGCCGCAGCTCATCCAGCAGCGTTTCCTTCTCGCGGATTCTGCGGGTGTAGGCATCCGCCGTCCGGCTCTGACTGAGCATGGAGGGCACGTTTTCCAGTTGTGACTCCAGTGATTCAGCCCGCGCCATCAATTCGGAGCGCTCCAGTTCGGCCAGTTCCAGTTCCCGACGCAGATTCGCCATGCGAGCATTCGCTTCGCTTTCCGTTCCGTCAACATTCTCAGAGAGGAACTTCTTCAGTTTTTGTTCAACCTCGGCGAGGATCGACTCGTAGTTTTTGACCTGTTTGTCGATGAAATCGTAGGCGTTGCGGCTCTCTTTGCGCTTTCTTGCCGAGTTCTCGGCGATAAAAAGCTGACCCAGGCGTTGTGCAATGCGGAAGGCTTGCATCGGCGACTCGGAGGTGTAGCCGATACTGAAGTAGCTGTCTCCGCGGGGGCGTACGTTCATGTTGGCGCGAAGTATACCGACCCTCCGCTCCATTTCCTCGTCTGTGAGCTGGTCGGCATCTTTGCCGAAGATGGTCTTATCCTTCGCAATCTGTAACATGACATCCCTGGACCAGAGCATCTCCCTGACTACCGACGTGCGTTCGCTGATTTTGGTAGTGACAGCACTGCCTTCCATTAGCGGTCGGATAATGTTCTGGTCATCCACAAATATCACAACCTGAGACTGATACTGATAAGGGTAGACAAATCCCGCCAATAATACAGCGAAACTGACAATAGCGAACAAGAATAAGGCCAGCCACTTACGTAACCGGACCTCTCTGATTATTTCTGAAGGGAGCTGACTTAATGGAAGTGCCATCTATCCTACCTTTTAGCCGATTCGGCGGCCTGCTTTACAGAACGGTTATAGCCGATCTCAAAAATTCCGTTCCGGAACGGTGAGGATATCTCCGGGCCGCATACGGTAATTGGTGGATATATCGCCCTTGTCCAGAATGTCGCCGAGCCGTACCGGGATAGCTACCACCCTATTGCCCGATAAGCGGTACAGCATGGAATCATTAAGTTTGGCAAAGGGATTTGCACCGCCTGCGCTCAGCACCATGTCCAGGACCGTCATTCCGGACCTGTGGGGTACGGAAATGGGCTGATTGACCGCGCCGGTTACCCGCACCCGGTCGCTAAACTCGTAGCTGCCCATTGACGTAACCACAACAGTTACCTGAGGTTCGCGGATATAGTTTGTCAGTCCCTGCTCGATTTCGCTGGCAAGCTGTTCCGGGGTCTTACCGGTGGCCATCAGATCACCAATGAGTGGCATGGATACCCGGCCGTCCGGCCGCACGGCAACGTTGATACTGAGATCCGCATTACGCCAGACCGAGATCTGGATTGCATCCGTTGGGCCGAGCACGTACTCGTCAACACCCGTTGAGGTCTGCATACTGAGGGCTTCGTTTATGGCTTCTTGCGACGATGGCTGAGGCCCGGCACAACCCGTGACAAACGCTACCGCCATGAGGGACACCAACAATCCCTGTAATGAATTCTTCGATGACATTGTCATTCCTCTCTGATTCCGTTTCTGCTTCCATGTCTCGGGGAGAGCAAGTCCCGAAACTACCTTGATCCTTTCTTGAACAATACCACTTCTACTGTCTGAATTATAATCAATAAATCCAGCAACAGGCTTTGATTCTTGATGTAATAGAGGTCGTAACGAAGTTTTTCCCGCGTATCCTCTTCATTATCTGCATAGGCAAAACAAAGCTGAGCCCAGCCAGTCAAACCCGGTTTGACACGAAGGCGCTCTCTGTAGAACGGTATCTTTTCGGACAACTGCTCCACGAACACCGGGCGTTCCGGGCGTGGGCCGACGAAGGCCATGGTACCGTTCAGCACGTTGAAGATTTGTGGCAGTTCGTCGATCCGTAGTTTTCGGATAACCTCGCCCACCCGGGTTACCCGGGTGTCGTTTTTGCTGGCCCAGACCGCTCCATGTCTCTCCGCATCGGTAACCATGGAGCGAAATTTGTACACTTTGAAGACCCTGCCGTTGAGCCCCACCCGTTCCTGGCTGTAAAGCGCCGGCGCCCTGAAGCCATCTTCTATTTTTATGGCCATGACGGAAAGGATCATCAACGGCAAACTCACGAGCAGGAGCATTGTTGCTGCCAGGATATCCAGTGACCGTTTACCAAATCCGAAGACGGACGAGACGGTAAAACCATCGGAAAACACCAACCAGCCGCGAGTGACCATTTCCAGCGCCACTTTTCTGGACTCCCGCTCATAGAAGCTGGCGCCATCGACAATCTTTACGCCTTCCATCTTACATTCCAACAGGTCTTCCATGGGCAGGCCTTTGCGCCGATCGTCCACGGCCACCACGATTTCACTGACCGGATGCTTGATGATGAACTGGTGAAGTGTAGTGGGAATGTTCAGCAAGTAGTCTTCGCTGATCTCAACCGGCTCGTCCGGCAGAGGGATAAAGCCCACCAGGATGAAGCCTTTGCGGTTCAATGGCGTTTTAAGGTCTTCGTGAATCTGCCTGGCGCGGAAGCCAGCGCCCAAGACCAGCACCTTTCGCTTGAAGGCGTCCTTGCCCACAGTGTCGAAAAAGATTGAGCGCGCGATGCCGATCAGGAAAAAGCCGAATACAGACCCTGTTGTCAAAACACCACTTGCGCCGAGGTACCACAGCCAATCCGCAGCCAGCAGGTAGGCGAAACCGCTTAAAGGAATGCTGACAATCAACGCCATGATGGTGCGAAGCATCATGCCCGACATGCCCTCCTCCAGGTGGGACTGGTGAACACCAAGCGCCACCATCACCAAAAGGTTCATTGCCGAAAAAACAACCGCGGATGGCAACAAAAAACGCAGGTTTTCAAGGAAGAAGGAAAGATCGCCGAAGTAGCGAAAAAATACGGTCAGGGCGAAGGCAAAGGCCAGCAGCAAAAAGTCAATCAGGCCGAGGATGAGATACGGAAGATGGATGTAATGTCTGAACAATCTGACGTGGGCCACGCCAACTCCTTTTGCTGCTCACAACAATGAAACAACGCATCCAGTGCGTTTACATACAGCGTTATATGAACAGCAGTGTACTGTAAATTTCTGTAACTGCAATTGGCGGTAAGCAAAACAGGTCCCTTTTAGTGTAAAGGAAACTGACAACGCAGGGCTTCCGAGTTGTCAGTTTCCCCTGTATCTGGCGTTACGACTTCTTGCGCATGCGAGCGAGAATAAGTCCGACGAGACCAAGACCGAACAGCGCCAGGGTGCCGGGTTCCGGGACTGCAACGGTGCCGACGGTTACGTTGTCCAGGCCGTAGCCGTCATTCGGGCTGTTGGAAAAGATCGACACGCTTCCAAGGCCAGCCGTGTCGAAAATGGAGATATAGAAAATCCTGCCGTTACCCAAAGCTGTTCCGAAGATGTCGCTAAAATTGAAGTCCACGCCGCCAATGGAAAACCGGCCACCTGAATCATTAGGATCCGTCATGTAGAGCCCCATGGCGTTGTAACCCGCAGCCGGCGAGATACTCATTTCCCTGGCGTCCATGCTGTCCAGCCAGTTGTCACCAGACACGGAATAGCGCCCGCTGAAAGGCGTTGTGCCCGCGTCAAGAACAGCGAGGCCTTGGGTGCAGTCGTAACCGCCGCTGTCGCAAAGGCCGCCCGAACCCGGCGACGCGCTGGTAAAGCTGCCAACACCAACCTGGGAGTTAATGGAAACTGACTGATCGCCAGGGTTGTAAAAGGTGTTATCGTCGAACGTTTCGGTGAGGTAGCCGCCGCTCAGGGTTGCCAGGAAGTCGCTTTCGGCCTGGCCAGCGGCGGTTCCGCCCTGGGGGCTGACGGAGAGAATGGGCACCGCGGAAACCCCGGAGCAGGCGCCAAAGAGCAGTCCGGTTGCAATAATGATTGTTACCTTGTTCATATCAGTACTCCATTCACCTGATGTAATTCGCTTTCACTGGAGTACTGAATGCACGGTTTGTGCCATAATATTAATTGATTATTTTTCAGTGACGTATGAAAACGCACCTCCCCCGCTGTAAATTAAACTGACACCCACTGTTTCATATTCAGATCACAAAAAGTGCGACAAACTCATGCACTGGCGTGCCTTCCAGCGCCTTCTGATCCTTGCAGAGCTGGTAGATCCGATCACAGCGCTGGCCAGGGAACCGGGTGGCGAGGTTGTTGTTGAATTTGTCTTCCAATAGCGGAATCCCTTCCTTTCTGCGGCGACGGTGGCCGATGGGATACTCGACTGCGACCTTGTCGGTGGTGCTGCCATCGTTGAAGAACACCTGAATGGCGTTGGCAATGGAGCGCTTGTCCTCTTCCAGATACTCGCGGGTATACCTTTCGTCTTCCACCACTTCCATTTTTTCCCGAATCTGGTCGATAACCGGATTGGCTTCGTGGAAGCTGTCTTCGTAGTGTTCCGCGGTGAGGCTCCCAAAGATCAGCGGCACTGCCGCCATGTACTGCAGGCAGTGATCCCTGTCCGCCGCGTTCGCAAGCCTGCCCTGCTTGGAGATGATGCGGATGGCGGATTCGTGGGTGGTGATGACAATCCGGTCTATCTCGTCGAGCCGGTCTTTGACCTGGGGGTGCAGGGTTACTGCCGCTTCCGCCGCTGTCTGGGCGTGGAACTCCGCCGGGAAGGAGATCTTGAACAGGATGTTCTCCATCACGTAGGAGCCCAATTCCTGGGGCAAAGAAAACTGGCGCTTATCCTCGGGCTTCAGCTTCTGATCTTTGTTGGTCTTGCTGAACAGCACGTCATAGAAGCCCCATTGAGGGGCTGTCAGTGCGCTCGGAATACCCATCTCCCCTCGCATGGCGATGTCTGCCAATCGTACGGCGCGGGACGTGGCATCCCCTGCTGCCCAGGATTTCCTGGAGCCGGCATTGGGCGCGTGGCGGTAGGTTCGTAATGACTGGCCGTCTACCCAGGCGTGGGACAGGGCCGACAGCAATTGCTCCCGGTTGGCACCCATCAGTTTTGCGGTGACGGCGGTGGATGCCACTTTGACCAGCACCACATGGTCCAGCCCTACCCGGTTGAAGGAATTTTCGAGCGCCAGCACACCCTGGATTTCATGGGCCATGATCATGGCTTCGAGCACGTCCTTCATGGTCAGCGGTTCTTTGCCTTCCGCCACTTTTTTCTGGGAAAGATGATCAGCGACCGCAAGTATACCCCCCAGGTTGTCAGACGGATGACCCCATTCGGCGGCAAGCCAGGTGTCGTTGTAGTCCAGCCAGCGGATGATGCAGCCAATATCCCAGGCCGCTTTCACCGGATCCAGCCGGAAGGAGGTTCCGGGAACACGGGCGCCGTGGGGGACTACTGTACCCTCGACGAGCGGGCCGAGGTGTTTTGTGCATTCGGGGAACCGAAGGGCCAGCAGGCCGCAGCCCAATGTGTCCATCAGGCAGTTTCGGGCCGTGTTCCAGGCTTCTTTGCTTTTTATCCGGTAGCCGAGGGTGTAATCGGCGATGGTCTGTATGAGCTGGTCGTAGTCGGGGCGTTCGTTGAGATCGAATGTTGCTGACATGGCAGTGACTCCTCTGATTTTGGTGCCCTTCAGTCACAGATTAGCGCACCCGGCACTGAGGCCCAAGATCCAAAGGACAGCAAAAGGAAAGAAGTGCCGGGCACCATTCACTTCTCACTTCCAGTACCCGGACTTGGCTTGCCAATCAGGCCTGGCTCTTTCTTCTGCTCAAACCTTCTTCTGCTCAAACCGAAACCAGCGAGCCTTCATTAGTAGGAGCTTGAAAAAGCACCCTATTAAATTCGTATTATACTCCTCCACCAAATATGTAAATAAAACTGACAGCCAGAATGGCGGCGGTTGTAACACAATATTTACACACTCTTTCAAATACCTGTTAACTTTATATATCTGTTAACATTAACTACACCTGCTTGACCGGGCAGCTAAAATTTATATATAAATCATTATCTTACTATTTGTTATCAGGACATAACCCAACCTTAATTAATTTTTTTTAATAACCAGATCCCCGCCGTATTTCTCTAATTTCACTTCAACTGTTTGTTTGCACTTCAGTTCTTTAAAGTAAATCGTTTTCAAAGCCGTAATGGTACAACATGGTTTTGCCGACCTTATCTCGCCTATAATCTCTGCGCAATTAATGAACAACCCATTAGCAAACTTTAACGAAGCATTCATAGAAGTCATCGATAAACCATGGAAATGCCAGTGAATCGCACCGCTACCGAATCTGCAATTGACGAATGGGCCACTATTCTGGGTGAATCCGGAGTCGTTGCGGCTGACGCAGCAGAGTTTGGCGCCTCCACAACAGGAGCGAAGCGCTCAATTCCGGCGGTGCTCCGCCCTGAGAACCAGGAGCAGGTCGCAGCGGTTCTTCAGGTTGCGCAACGCTGGCAAGTTGCGGTTTATCCCGTAAGCACGGGCAATAACTGGGGCTACGGTAGTGCCAATCCGGTTGAAGACGGCTGCGTCATCCTTGATCTGAGCCGGCTTGACCGTATTTCCGATTTTGATCCCGACATGGGCGTTGTCACTGTTGGGCCCGGCGTAACCCAGGGCGCCCTGAGGGACTTCCTTGATCACCATGATGGCAATTATCTCGTTCCGGTAACCGGCGCGGGCCCCACCTGCAGCATTCTTGGCAATGCGCTTGAGCGGGGTTACGGCATCACGCCGATTACTGACCATTTTGCAGCGGTGACAAAGATAGAAGCGATCCTGCCCGACGGCACCCTTTACCGGACGCCGCTCAGCGAACTTGGCGGTGCGGAAGTGGACGGGCTTTTCAAATGGGGCCTCGGCCCTTATCTCGATGGGCTCTTCAGCCAGGGGAATTTCGGAGTGGTTGTGAATATGACCATCGCCCTTGCGCCGGCTCCCGACACCGTGACGGCGTTTTTCTTTTCCACGAAGGACGACGCCAAACTGGAAGCGCTGGTGCCCACCGTCAGGGCGGTGTTGCGAGCGCTCGGCGGTTCGGTTGTGGCGATTAACCTGCTCAACAGCCAACGCATGCTCTCGATGATGACACCCTTCCCTGAAGACAGGGCCATTGACGGTGTTCTGCCTGCTCACGAAGTTGAACGTCTCGCCAACAGTCATGGCGTTCCTGCCTGGAGCGGGGTTGGTGCGATTTATGCCTCAAAGGAGGTAGCCCGAGCGGCCCGACGCACGCTACGGCGGCTTCTGGGCCCGGTAACCGACCGTCTCGTTTTTATCAACCAGCGAAAAGTTGACCTGGCGCGGACTATTGCCCGCGTGCTACCCGGCAGGCTGGCTGCACGGGTTAAGGGCATGGCGGATACCCTCTCCGGCGCGCTGGAAATCATGCATGGCACCCCCAACGATGTCGCGCTGGCGCTGGCCTATTGGCGCTCAGGCACCCTGCCCGAGACTGGGCAGCCCAAAAACCCCGCACGGGATGGCTGTGGGCTCATATGGTTCGCGCCGCTGGTTCCGATACGGGGAAAAGACGTTCGCCGCTACATCAATATGATTGAACGAATTTGCCCGCAGTACGGTGTCAATCCGTTAATTACATTGACGACAGTAAACGATCGCTGCTTCGACTCTACCGTTCCCCTGCTCTTTGATCGCAGGGACGAGAATGCGACAGCACGGGCCAACGACTGCTATCGCGCCCTGTATGAAGCGGGGCAGAAAGAAGGCTTCCTGCCCTACCGCCTCAACATCGACGCGATGAGCACCCTGAATACCAGTGACTCTGCTTTCTCCAGGCTGGCCAGTCAACTGAAAGCTGCAGTCGACCCCAATTTCATCCTGGCGCCCGGACGTTACGTGCCCAGGATCAAGCGTTCCGAGGTCTGATGGGCTGTAACCTCGATACACCCGTTGTACGCCGCCAGTGGAAGTTAAGACGGCGCTTTTTCTCCATGGACTATCGTCAAAACAGCTCCCTGAACGGGAAAACATGAGGACCTGAAAATGAACACAGGGTTTGCACTTCGGCATGAAACAGAATACACAAATAACCAACCGACCCAGGAAGACGTCAGTACTATTTTCAACTCGGTATTCAATGTCGAGTTGGCGACGTCTCCAGAGGTGATTAACGAGGTCTTCGAACTTCGGTACAAGGTTTATTGCATTGACCGGCCTTTCGAGGACCCCGATTGCTTCGCTGATAAACGCGAGCACGATGCCTACGATCCGCGATCCGCGCACGCCCTGATCCGACACCAAATGACGGGAGACAGCGTTGCCACCGTTCGTCTCGTTATGACGGGCGATAACCCGGAACAGGCTGACTTTCCGATGGAAGCCCCCTGTATCCACCGGATGGGTCAGCAGGCACGGGACGCATTTGCAGGCGCACGCCGCGAGCGGATCGCAGAAATTTCCCGCATGGCGGTCAGCCGGGAGTTTCGGCGGCGTCTCAATGAGGGCGAATCAGCCTCGGGCACCAGCGATTTCGTCTGCTACAGCGATTCGGAAAATGGTAAACGCGCCATGCCCTATATCAGTCTTGGGCTTTTCGCCGCGATTCTCCAGATGTCGGTCAGACATGGCATAACCCACTGGATGGCAGTCATGGAGCCGGCGCAGCTGCGCCTGTTAAAGCGATTTGGTGTGGAGTTTGATCATGTGGGACCGGTGCTGGAGTATCACGGCCTCCGCCGCCCTGCTTTCACTGAGGCAGCGTCACTGATTGAAGGTATAAGGAGGCGCCGTCCGGATGTCTGGTCGCTGATTACGGACGCCGGACGGTACCTGCCTGCGAAACCGAACACCGACTAACGAAAAAGCCCCCGGGTTCCTGCCGGGGGCTTCTTTTTTTCAGCACTCTCATCTGAACATTAAAACTGTTCAAACGTTATGCTTTCGCTGCTTTCTTCCTGCGCGACAGACCAAGGCCGGCCAGGCCCAGACCCAGCAGTGCCAGGGTGCCTGGCTCAGGTACGCTAACCGGTCTAGCCTCAATACGGAACGAGGTCTCGAAAGTGTTGGGGCCACCCTCTGGAGTCAGAAGACCCACACATCCGCTATTAGCACCCGCGGCTGTACAGGCATCATCAGGCAGCGTCATCAGGCCAGCCAGGTCAAGGAACACCGAGTAGGTATAGCCCTCCATAGTGAACTGCTGTGGAGGGAGGGCTCCACCGGTAAAGGGACCCAAACCCTCAATGTCGGTAAGGGTGAAAATATCACCGCAGGGATCGGGCAGTCCATCGGCACAGGTTCCGCTACCCGGGTTGTTCGGCGTTTCCGTAAAGCGACTGTTGAAGGTAATCGGGGGCAGCACCTCGGTACTGCCAACACCCATCGGTAAAAGCGGATTCAGGGTGAGCGTGGAGGTCAGGTCAAACGATAACAGCGTATCGAAACTCAAATCGATAGTATTATTGTTATGGGTAAATACGCCACCGTCTACGGAGCCCATATTGGTTTCAAGTTTTGGAAGGCTACCATCAGCTGTGGAATCGACATCAGTAATCGAAACGGACGACCGACTCGTAGCTGTCGTTCCACCCCATGAAATCACATTTGGGTCGCTAGTATCCTGAGTACCGGGGTTGGCGCTCCCTTTATTAGTGAATGTCGCGTTGGAGAAATTGCTGTCGACCGTATAATCCCATGTGGTAATCAGATCCGCGCTGGCAGATGCCGCGCCCAGCGCAAATGGCACAACAAGCGTTGATAAAAGCGTTCTTTTAAGTGCAGTGTTCATAGTTATCTCTCCTTGAAGGTGAACGCTGGCAGCTGGAATTCAGGCAAGCACGTCAGCGGTGTATCGCTACACGCATCATCCATACCAAATATTTAAACTGATTATCTTTCATAAACTTAAAATTTCGGCCTGGTGGATGTGGAGATGCAGGTGTAAGTATCTTCGACATTGAAGGAGCGTAAATGCATCGTCTTCCACGCTATGTATTTTTTGGAGAGGTATGTAAGCAGGGTCGATTAGAACAAAAACATTTAAAGAGATCGATTTATAGTTATTACAGAATTAAAAATGCCGTTAAACAGCAGACTGACTTCCGAGTGCGTAAATTATGCTGACGCCAGGAACCCGGGACCGGAGTATATCGCATCCAGGTGGACCCGCCAGCGAGGAAGTCCCCACCCTATTACCAAATTGATCGAACGTGTTTATACGCTCGGATTCGACTTCATCCAAAGCCACAAACCGCACCCCCTCAATCTCACTGACTGTCTCAAGCCAGTCATCGAGATTCATGCCCAGGGTCAGCCGGTCCCGCCCCACAAGCAATGCAATTTCCCATGCTGATATAGCTGACACGAGAAATTGTCACACCATGGTCATTGGGTATAGTCATTACTATATATCCGGCAGATGACTACAGTAAGCAGCCATCTGACAATTGGGTACTTGGCACCCTCACCCAGCCAGGCGCATCACTCACTATCGGCCCAACAGATCGTCTATTTCAACCTGCAAAGCTTTCGCAATCGCTCTGAGAACTTTTGTTGAACCCGTTTTGGTGCCAGCCTCAATTTGTGACACATACGATTTGCCAATACCGGCTTCTGTGCCCAGTGATTCCTGAGTATAGCCGCGATATTCCCTCCAAATCTTCAGCGGGTGTTCATCTCCAGACATGAGGCGCTTAGCGATAGCCGCAGGAATGCTTTCATCTTCTCCGGCGGAAAGTTCAGCCATCGCAACATCGGCATCCTGAATATCACGCGCATCCTGTGCCATCTCAAGCAACTCTTGATACTCGGCATAGGGAATGACTGCGTATTCGGGTTTTCCCGATTTTTCAATAATCTGCACGCTCATTTTTAAATATCTCCTCTGGCGCCGACTTTCAATACCAGTAAAATCAGCTCACCATTATCAAAACTGCAAATCGCCCTGTATCCACCCTGGCGAAGGCGCCAATAAGGCTTTCCTTTCATCGGCTTCCAGTCGCCACGGTAGTTGTCTGGATCCAGCGCAATCGCTTCGAGTTCGGACATTATCCTTTCTGCTACTGGCCTGGGGGCTTTCTTCAGTGCTTTCAGTGCGGATTTTTTGTATTTCAGTGAGTACATGCGGAAAGTTTACGAATAGGTTTACTGTAGGTCAACACTTGGAATGAAAAACGAGCGAGCCTGATTGGTAAAGTGGGGCCGGTGACCAGTATTCAGGCGAAGCAGAGCCGGGGCAACCCCGGCCTTTAAATGCAGGCTTTACTAAGGTCCTGTCAGACCGAATCCCCCGGCACTCTCACCCAGGCACTCTCACCCAGGCACTTTCACCCAGGCACTTTCACCCAACCTTCCATTAACACCCTCGCACTGCGGCTCATGATGGCTTTGGTGGCGGTCCACTGGTTATTCACCAGACTGGCTTCTGCGCCAACCTGCAGGGTGCCGGACGGGTGACCGAAGGTCACTGAGGTGCGGTCGCCACCACCGGCGGCTTCATTCACCAGGGTTCCCGGAATGGCTGCAGCAGTAGCAATGGCTACGGCGGCTGTGCCCATCATGGCGTGATGGAGTTTGCCCATGGATAGGGCCCGGACCAGTACATCCACATCCCCTTCCCCGATCTGTTTGCCGCTTGATGACACGTAATCGGAGGGTTTGGCCACGAAGGCGACTTTCGGGGTGTGCTGGCGATTGGCGGCTTCCTTGATGTTCTGGATCAGCCCCATCTTCACGGCGCCGTGGGCGCGGATGGTTTCGAACATGGCCAGGGCTTCGGGGTTGCTGTTGATGGCGTCCTGCAGCTCCGTGCCCTTGTAGCCGATGTCTCCCGCGTTCAGAAAGATGGTGGGAATGCCGGCGTTGATCATCGTGGCCTTGAGGGTGCCTACGCCAGGCACTTCCAGATCGTCCACCAGATTGCCGGTGGGGAACATGGAACCTTCACCATCCGCCGGGTCCATGAATTCCACCTGCACTTCAGCCGCGGGGAAGGTGACGCCGTCCAGTTCGAAATCGCCGGTTTCCTGGACTTCACCGTTGGTGATGGGCACGTGGGCGACGATGGTTTTCTTGATGTTGGCCTGCCAGATGCGCACGGTGCAGGTGCCATTTTCAGGAATCCGGTCTTTGGCGACGAAGCCGCCGTTGATGGCGAAGGCGCCCACGGCGGCTGTGAGGTTGCCGCAGTTGCCGCTCCAGTCTACGAAGGGCTTGTCGATGGAGACCTGGCCGAACAAGTAGTCCACATCGTGGTCCGGCTGGGTGGGCTCGGCCAGGATGACGGTTTTGCTGGTGCTGGAGGTGGCGCCGCCCATGCCGTCGATCTGTTTCTGGTAGGGGTCGGGGCTGCCGATAACGCGCAGCAGGAGTTTGTCCCGGGCTTCGCCTGGAGTCTGGCAGGGTTCTGGGAGGTCCTGAAGGCGGAAGAACACGCCTTTTGATGTACCGCCGCGCATGTAGGTGGCGGGGATTTTAATTTGGGGAGCGTGGGTCATTTTTCTGCTCTCTTGGTGAAGACGGGGTCAGATGAAAATTTCATCTGACCCCTTTGTCGATGCTATGGGTGCGGTGAACATGGGGTCAGAAGAAGGCTTTCTTCTGACCCCTTCTTCAACCCCGACCTCGGAGTTTGAAAATGGGGTCTGACCCCACGGGGTCAGACCCCTTGTTTACGCAGCACCTTCCGATTGCAGGAAATCTTCCGCAAACCGCTGCAACACGCCACCCGCACTGTAGATCGATACTTCTTCGGCGGTATCCAGGCGACAGGTCACTGGCACGCGTTCGGTGCTGCCGTTCTTGCGGTGGATGACCAGCGTCAGTTCGGCACGGGGCGCCGGGGTGCCTTCTACGTCGTAGGTTTCAGTGCCGTCTAGGGCGAGGGTCTTGCGTGTGGTGCCTTCTTCGAACTGCAGGGGCATCACGCCCATACCGATCAGGTTGGTGCGGTGAATCCG
Source organism: Marinobacter sp. Arc7-DN-1 (assembly GCF_003441595.1). NCBI lineage: Bacteria > Pseudomonadati > Pseudomonadota > Gammaproteobacteria > Pseudomonadales > Marinobacteraceae > Marinobacter > Marinobacter sp. Arc7-DN-1. Next base: position 700,306 of record NZ_CP031848.1, read on the forward strand.
CTCGAATCCTTCGGCCACAATTGCTTCGACACCGGCGAGTGCCACGCCCTTGGCGGCCCAGTCACGGGAGGAGCCCTGGCCGTAGTCGGCGCCGGCGATGATGATCAGCGGCTGCTTGCGCTCCATGTAGGTTTCGATGGCTTCCCACATGCGGGTGACCTTGCCTTCCGGCTCGATACGCGCCAGCGAACCCTGCTTCACGTTGCCGTTTTCATCCCGGACCATTTCGTTGAACAGTTTCGGGTTGGCGAAGGTGGCACGCTGGGCAGTCAGGTGATCACCCCGGTGGGTGGCGTAGGAGTTAAAGTCTTCCTCCGGCACACCCATCTTGTGCAGGTATTCACCAGACGCACTGTTCATCAGGATGGCGTTGGACGGCGACAGGTGATCCGTGGTGATGTTATCCGGCAACACCGCCAGCGGACGCATGCCCTTGAGGGCTTTCTCACCCACCATGCCACCTTCCCAGTACGGCGGGCGGCGGATGTAGGTGCTCTGCGGGCGCCACTCATATAGCGGGTTGGTGTTGGCCTGGGCATCCCGGGTGATGTCGAACATCGGAATGTAAGTGCTGCGGAACTGCTCCGGCTTGACGCTGGATTTCACGATGGCATCGATCTCCGCATCATCCGGCCAGATGTCCTTCAGGGTGACGGGGTTGCCGTCTTTGTCATAGCCCAGGGCATCTTTCTCGATGTCGAAACGGATGGTGCCGGCGATGGCGTAGGCCACTACCAGCGGCGGCGACGCCAGGAACGCCTGCTTGGCGTAGGGGTGAATCCGGCCGTCGAAGTTCCGGTTTCCGGAGAGCACCGCGGTGGAGTACAGATCCCGGTCGATGATTTCCTGCTGGATTTTCGGATCCAGGGCGCCACTCATACCGTTACAGGTGGTGCAGGCAAAGGCCACCACGCCGAAACCGAGGTTTTCCAGCTCCGGCATCAGGCTGGCTTCTTCCAGGTACATCTTCACCGTTTTGGAGCCGGGCGCCAGGGAGGTTTTTACCCAGGGCTTGCGGGTCAGGCCCAGCTTGTTGGCGTTGCGGGCAATCAGCCCTGCCGCCACCATATTGCGGGGGTTGCTGGTGTTGGTGCAACTGGTGATGGCAGCGATGATCACCGCGCCATCCGGCATCTTGCCTTCTTCCTGTTCCCATTCACCGGCAATGCCGCGCTCTGCCAGCTCGGAAGTGGGCAGGTGAGCATGGGGGTTGGAGGGTCCGGCCAGGGTACGGGTGACTTTGGACAGGTCGAACTTCAGCACGCGCTCGTATTCGGCGTTCTTCATGCTGTCGGCCCACAAGCCGGTTTCCTTGGCGAATGTTTCTACCAGGGCGACCTGGTCGTCTTCACGGCCGGTCAGTTTCAGGTAATCGATGGTCTGGCCGTCGATATAGAACATGGCGGCAGTGGCGCCGTATTCCGGGGTCATGTTGGAGATGGTGGCACGGTCGCCGACGGTGAGGCTGTCAGCGCCTTCGCCGTAGAATTCCAGGTAGGCGCCGACTACGCGCTCCTTACGCAGGAATTCGGTGATGGCCAAGACCATATCGGTCCCGGTAATGCCCGGCTGCAGTCGGCCAGTCAGCTCCACGCCCACGATGTCCGGCAGGCGCATCATGGAAGCGCGACCAAGCATTACGCTCTCCGCTTCCAGGCCGCCCACGCCCACGGAAATGACGCCCAGGGCATCAACCATCGGGGTGTGGCTGTCGGTGCCTACGCAGGTGTCCGGGTAAGCAACGCCATCACGAGCCTGCACCACCGGGGACATCTTCTCCAGGTTGATCTGGTGCATGATGCCGTTGCCCGGGGGGATTACGTCCACGTTTTTGAACGCGGTCTTGGTCCAGTTGATGAAATGGAAACGGTCGTCGTTACGGCGGTCTTCAATCTGACGGTTCTTTTCGAACGCGTCTTTTTCGAAACCGGCGTGCTCAACGGCCAGGGAGTGATCCACGATCAGTTGGGTGGGAACCACCGGGTTGACCTTGGCGGGGTCACCGCCCTTCTCTGCTATGGCATCACGCAGGCCTGCCAGATCCACCAATGCGGTCTGGCCGAGGATGTCGTGGCACACCACTCGCGCCGGGTACCAGGGGAAGTCCAGGTCGCGCTTGCGCTCGATCAGCTGCTTGAGGGAATCGGTCAGTGCCTCGGGATTGCAGCGGCGAACCAGTTGTTCGGCCAGGATTTTGGAGGTGTACGGCAGTTTGTCGTAGGCGCCGGCCTGGATGTCTTCCACAGCCTGGCGGGTGTCGAAATAGTCCAGGTCGGTGCCTGGGAGATTCTTGCGGTATTCAGTGTTCATGGTCAGCAACTCGGTGGTGTGGACATGGGGTCTGACCCCTTGGGGTCAGACCCCTCCTTCATGGCTCGGAGTTCGCGGTCTGAACTTGGGGTCTGACCCCACGGGGTCAGACCCCTTTTTCACTCCCTCAGGGCCGCTCGTCGATCGGCACCCACTTTGCATCCGCCGGGCCGGTGTAATCGGCGCTTGGGCGGATAATGCGGTTGTTTTCGCGTTGCTCTTTCACGTGGGCGGTCCAGCCGGAGACGCGGGACATCACGAAGATCGGGGTGAAGAGTTCGGTCGGGATGCCCATGAAGTGATAGGCCGAGGCGTGGTAGAAATCCGCGTTGCAGAACAGCTTCTTCTCTCGCCACATGACGGCTTCGCAGCGCTCGGACACCGGGTACAGCACGGTATCCCCCACTTCGTCTGCCAGCTTTTTGGACCACTGTTTGATAATGGCGTTGCGCGGATCGGAATCCTTGTAGATCGCGTGGCCGAAGCCCATGATCTTTTCCTTGCGCTCGAGCATGCCCATCAGGCCTTCTTCGGCTTCGTCCGGGGTTTTGAACTTCTGGATCAGCGCCATGGCGGCTTCGTTGGCACCACCGTGCAGCGGGCCTCGCAGGGTGCCGATGGCGCCGGTTACGCAGCTGTGGATGTCCGACAGCGTGGAGGCGCACACACGAGCAGTAAAGGTAGAGGCGTTGAATTCGTGCTCGGCGTAGAGGATCAGCGACACGTTCATCACGCGCTCGTGCAGCTCGCTGGGCTTCTTGCCGTGGAGCAGTTCCAGGAAGTGCCCGCCGATGGAATCGACATCGCTGTCGGTTTCAATGCGCACGCCTTCGTGGGCGAAGCGGTACCAGTAAGTAATGATCGACGGGAAGATCGCCAGCATTCGGTCGATTTTGTCGTCCTGCTCGCTGAAATCCTGTTCGGTTTCCAGGATACCCAGCATGGAACAACCGGTACGCATCACGTCCATCGGGTGCGCATCCTTGGGAATCTGCTCGAGCACGGTTTTCAGGGCAGCCGGCAGGCCACGCAGGCCATGGAGCCTTGTCTTGTAGGCAGCCAGTTCCTGGCGGTTCGGTAGTTTGCCGCGCAGCAGCAGGTAGGCGATTTCCTCGAACTGGGCCTTTTCTGCCAGATCGGCGATGTCGTAGCCGCGGTAAGTCAGGCCTGCGCCGCTCTTGCCAACGGTACACAATGCGGTTTCACCAGCCACCTGGCCCCGAAGGCCGGCGCCGTTCAGTTGTTTTGCTTCAGCCATTGTTGTCTCCCCATTATTCGGGATCTGACCCAACCGGGTCTGACCCCATTTTCAGTTTTAACATGGGGTCAGATGAAAATTTCATCTGACCCCGTTTTCATCTGACCCCATTTTCAGTCTTTAACCTTTGCTCTGCTGGAACAGTTGGTCCAGCTTCTGCTCGAAGTCGTGGTAGTTCAGGAAATCATACAGTTCCATCCGGGTCTGCATCAGGTCAACCACGTCCTTCTGGTCGCCCTTCTCCAGGATGTTCTGATAAACCGTCAGGGCGGCCTTGTTCATGGCGCGGAAGGCGCTGAGCGGGTACAGCACCATGTCGGCGCCGGCATCGGCCAGCTCTTTGCGGTTATACAGCGGCGTGGCGCCGAATTCGGTGATGTTGGCCAGAATGGGTGCATCCAGGGCGTCAGAGAATGCCTTGTAGTGTTCAAGCTCGGTAACCGCTTCGGCGAAAATACCGTCTGCACCGGCTTCGATGCAGGCCTTGGCACGCTCAATGGCGGCTTCCAGGCCTTCTTTCTGGAAGGCATCGGTACGGGCCATGATGAAGAAGTCTTTGTCTTCACGGGCATCAACCGCGGCTTTGATACGGTCTACCATTTCTTCCTGGGAGACGATTTCCTTGTTCGGGCGGTGACCGCAACGTTTCTGGGCAACCTGGTCTTCAATATGGACCGCTGCCGCGCCGGCACGTTCCATTTCGCGAATGGTTCGGCCGATGTTGAAGGCGCCGCCCCAGCCGGTGTCGATGTCGACCAGCAACGGAACGTCGGTGGCTGCGGTGATGCGGCGAACGTCTTCAACCACATCGTTCATGGAGGTCATGCCCAGATCCGGCAGGCCGTAGGAGGCGTTGGCCACACCACCACCGGACAGGTAGATCGCCTGGTGACCGACTTTCTCGGCCATCATGGCGGCGTAGGCGTTGATGGTTCCCACGATCTGCAGGGGCTGGTTTGCTTTCAGGGCCTTGCGGAAACGGGCGCCTGGGCTGAGTTTTTTGGACATGGTGTTGGCCTCTCTTGGTTGTTTGTGAACTTGGGGTCAGACCCCTTTTTAGCCTGCTGATTTGGTGCGTGAAGTTGGGGTCTGACCCCGCGGGGTCAGACCCCTTTTTCAAACTCGGAGTTAGACCCTTCTTCACACTTCGAGTCAGACCCCTTATTCAGATTGTCAGTTCGCCTTCCTGGATTTTTTTCTCGATGTTCAGGCGGGCGGCGTTGATGTGTCTTTTCATCAGAAATTCGGCGAGCTCACCGTCTCGCTGCGCAATCGCTTCGACGATACGGCGGTGTTCACCCAGCGCCCGATGGGGGCGACCGGTGGAGGTGCTTAACCGGTAACGGTACATCCGCACCATGTAGTAAAGATCACCCAGTAGCATCTGGGCCAGTTTGGTGTTGCGGCTGCCGGTGGCAACCCTGTGGTGAAAGTCGTAATCGCCTTCAGCCTGATAATAGGCCTGCCCCTGAGCTTCCTCAATCATCTGTTCGTGGGTGTCGAGGGTGCGCTGAAGGTCCGCAATTTCCTGGTCGGTCATGCGCTCGGCGGCCTGGCGTGCTGCCAGGCCCTCCATCACTTCCCGGATCCGGTAAAGTTCCATCAGTTCCGAAGCGCTCACCGAAACCACCTTTACTCCGGCGTGCGGGCGGCGCACCAGTAGTCCACGGGATTCGAGTCGGCCAAGGGCTTCCCTCAAGGGGCCACGGGTAAGATTGAATCGGGAGCAGAGTTCAACTTCGCCGATTTTCTCGCCGGGGATGAGATCGCCTTTCACAATAGCCGTTTGCAGACAATCAAAGGCTTCATCAGCGCGAGTGTAGGTTTGAATAATGGCTTCAGACATACTTTGTTAACAATATTGACCGTAGTTACCCAAAAACTACGCCTGAAACGAAGTATTGTCAACAATCCTTTGAGCTAAGACTGATTACTTGTTGACAAATGCAAGCTCATTTACCCAGTAACTCCCCCACCGCTCTCAGATTGCTGACGTGGTCACACAGGGTTTTGATGATCATCAGCACCACAAACAGGAAGCACCCGCCTGGGCCCAGGAGATGAAATACAGAGCCCCGTCGCTCTTTCTGTTTTTTTCCTGTTTTTCCATGGCTATGCCCTCTATTGCTCAGGCGGCGGCGTGTACTGATACGGCCAGGTGTCTGTCAGCACCTGGCCGTCCGGCTTCAATGGTTTCTGCCTAGCAAAGTGATGCGCCGGCCCCAGAAACTGTCTGGCGGAGCCTGCCAGGCAAGCTGGTGCAGTTCCGCCAGCGACTGCCTGTCTCGGAATAACTGGCTGAGTTCGCTTCGCGACAATGAGGCGGGGCCGTCGCTGCCACAGCGCGCCACCAGGGGCGCCAGCAGCTCCGCCCTTCTGGCGAGGCGGACCTTGCGGGCAAGCGCCTGATGGAGCCGGTTAAGCCGGGGCCGTACCACCGCAGCTTCCACCGCCGTTAACACTGATCCTCTACCGCCGTTGCGCCTGGCTGCACGGGCGTCTTCCAACACCTTAACGGGCACTCGTTCTTCCGGTATCAGCAGCATGCCCCAGGTTCGCAGCGCCTGACCTGCGCCCACCCGGCTCAGCAACACAGACGTGGGAGCTGCCAGTACCAGTGGAATAGCAACCGGCAATGACCAGAGGAAGAAGATGGGGTCCAGGCTCCAGGCAAAGGCGGACCAGCCTGCCGCGACCACCATTCCGGGAAGCTGGGTAACAAAGGCGTCCCGCCAGGAGGTCTCCTGTGTGCGGTTCTGTCCAGCCCAGCTCAGCGAAAGGTTCAACAGGGCGCCAATAACATAGCGGCTGTGAGCCATCATTCTTATAGGCGCGAGCAGGACCGAAACCACGATTTCAGCCAGCACACTGATAAACAGCCTCAAAACCCCGCCAAACTGCCTGGCAGTACCGTGAATAACCGCGTCCAGAATGGCCAGGAATTTCGGGATAAACAGCAGGGAAAGGGTGCTTAACGCAAGGCCGAGCGCCCATTCCGGTCGCCATTCCGGCCAGAGCGGGAACAAACCCTGATGCCCCTCCGGGAAGTAGTCGATTCTGGCGACTGTCATCTGTACGGCTTCCACGGTGGTCAGAATCAGGAACGCCAGCCAGAGGGGCGAAGCCAGATAGGCCATGACCCCGTTCAACAGAGCCATCCTGTGGGCCAGTCGAAGCCGGCGCCCGAACAGCAGAATCCACAAATGCTGGAGATTTCCCCGGGACCAGCGGTTGTCACGGGATAGTTCGTCCGACAGCGTTGGCGGAGACTCCTCGAAACTGTTGCCAAGGCCCGGCTCCAGCCAGACTTCGTAACCGGCCCTGCCCATGTAGGCCGCCTCCACAAAGTCGTGGCTCATGATGGGCCCCCGGAACAGGCCGAACCCACGCAGTTTGCGCAGGCCACAATGATCCATAAAGGATTTGATCCGGATAATGGCGTTGTGTCCCCAGAAAGCGGCGTCGCCCATCTGAATGGCGGCAAGACCAGTGGCAAACAGGGTGGAATAGAGGCGGTTGGAAAACTGCTGCACCCTGGCAAACAGTGACTCGCCGTTGATAATGGAGGGGGCGGTCTGCAGTATGCCAACCTTCGGCTCACGTTCCATCAGTTGCACCATGCGCACGATGGTGTCTGCGCTGAGCAGGCTGTCGGCATCAAGGACCACCATGTAACGATAGCGGCGGCCCCAGCGGCGCAGAAAATCCGCCACATTACCGCTCTTGAAGTTCAGGTTCACCCGGCGCCGGCGGTAAAACAGCCGCCCCTCTGCCCCAAGCTCCCGGCACAGCTGATACCAGGTGGCCTGCTCCTCAAGCCAGACATTCGGGTCGCGGCTGTCCGAGAGAATATGAAATTCGAACTGGTCCAGATGGCCGGAGCGTTCAAGGTCCTGATACACCGCCTTGAGCCCGCTGAGAGTCCAGTGCACGGGCTCGTGATAGACCGGCATGATAATGGCCGTTCGGGCCAACGGTGTCGCTTCCAGCTCCTTCCCGGCATGTCGCTTCAGCAGGCTGTGGCGATCACCACCCATCAGTCTGAGCAGAAAACCAAATACGGCCGTCCAGAAGCCAACGGCAATCCACATGTACAGCAGCGCAAACAGCACCAACAGCCCCAACTCGACCATGGTGCCCCCGTGGTAAGGTAAAACCCAGAGCAGAAAATAGCAGGCTGTAAGGGTTTGCCCCACCACGAAAATGGTCAGCAGCAGTCGCCTGAACGTAGCGACTCTTCGCCAACCACCGGAACGTCTCCGAGCCAGTGTGGCTTCCCTGTTGGCTATATCAGTCATAGCCGATGTGCCCGCGCTTCAGTGGTGGGCTGGCGTCCGGAATGCTCTCATGGGGACGCTCGAAATAACCGGGAATGCTGTCGATACACCGGGCGGGCAGGTCCGGCCCGGCGCCCTGAGCCATCGACATTTCCAGGAGGCGAAGGGCTTGCCTGCAGGCGTCTGTTGTCAATTCAACGCCATCGTCATCCAGGTAGGTAAGTACCCTTTCCAACGCTTGCTGACACAAGATCTCGGGCATGATCAGGGCTCCCTCCCTTCATGATCTGTTCTGAGTGGCCCTGGAAGCCTCGAACAACAGATAGGTCCAGACTTCCGTCAGGGGCTTGTCATCCAGCAGTAACTGGCCGCGAAGAACCGTATCCTTTCCTTTACCAGGCCGCACCAGCATGGACAGACGCCAGCTCTTGTCCGCCTCAATGAATTCGACATAATGCTCAATAATTTCAAAGCCTTCGCCACCGCCCCCTGCACTGACGTTGCTGATCACCGCCGCGTCCGGTTTGAGTTCTTCCAGTGGTCCGCCGGCAAAATCAACAATGATTCGGTAAGCATTCTCTGCGTCGCCGCCTCCGGTGCGGCTACCATCCCCCACGAACGTTTTCACCACCCGTCCGGTATCCTGACCAGCCACGTCACTGCTACCAAAGCTGAGCGTATAGGCAAATTGGTGGTGAGCGCCGGCACTCGCGTCTTCCCCCGGTTTCCAGAAAGCGACGATGTTGTCGTTGGTTTCAGAATTCGTGGGGATCTCTACCAGTACCACTTCCCCATTGGACCAGCTTGGCCGGGGTGATACCCAGGCGCTGGGACGCAGGTCGTAACGGGCTTCTGCGTCCTCAAACTGGTGGAAGGCCGTATCTCTCTGGATCAGTCCAAAGCCGCCCAGGCGATTCACCTGCAGGTAACTGAGGCGCAGGCGGGAGGGATTGATCAGGGGACGCCACAACCACTCGCCACTGCCCTCGTCGTGAATCAACACGCCGTCTGAGTCGTGAACCTGTGGCCGCCACTCCCCAACCGGACGCGCGGTATTTTCGCCGTAATAGAACATGGAAGTGAGTGGCGCAAGGCCCGGCTGTTCCACTGCATTCCGGAAAAACAGTTCGGCCGTGACGTCAATCCGGGTAGTGGGCCCGGGTTGTATATCAAAGCTGTAGGCGCCGGACACGCTTGGGCCATTCAGCAACCCGTATACCCGCATACGATCACTGCCGCCGCCGGGCCGCTCAAGCCAGAATTCAACGAATGAGGGAAACTCTTCGCCGGAGGGCAAGCCCGTGTTCACAGCAATGCCTCTGGCGGAGAGCCCGAACCGGTTACCCGCCCCGACTCCCCGGAAGTAACTTGCTCCGGCAAAAACCAGGAACTGGTTCTGCTCCGTTCCGTCGCCCAGAGGATAGGTAAGCTTGAAACCGGCGTGACCGAGATTGGCGGGTATTCGTTTGGCAAGGTCACTGTCGGGAAAGCTGTAGGCAGACTTGTCAAAAGGGATGGGCTCTACACCATCCGCGTCAATTTCGTTCAGTTGCACGGTGTGAGTGTAGAAATTGCCGGGTGGCACCATCATGACCTGAAAACGGGAACGACCTTCACGCCAGAGACTCGCCTCGGGATTGAACCGAATGGCCTGATAGTTCTGGTAATCCAGATCTCTGAGAAATCCCGGCACCTCGGGTGGCGGCTCATACTTGGCGTTGGCCAGGGCCCTGGCCTTGTCGACTACCTCCTCAAACTTAAAAGCCTGAGCGGTTCCGGTATAGAGAGAGCACTGCAACAAAAGCAGCGTGAGCAATCTTGTCCCTGAGCGCATGGTTCTCCAACCCCATTAACATTCCGTAGAATAGTAATGTAACACCAGCGGTCGAAACTTACTCAAGTGACAACTTCTTAAGACTCGGGGTCAGATCCCCATGGACAGCGAGATCCGCACGTCCGGATAATCGGGCATTGTCAGGGCCATGGTGGAGGCGCGGATCATCCGGCCCACGCTGACGTTGGCGGTAAAGGCCCGGCCCTGCATCTTCACCGAGACCTGACCGGCACTGGCGTTACCGTGGCGGGCTGTCTGGACCCCGTAATCGGGAACCCAGCCCTGCAACACGGCAAAGTTCACAGTGGACAATACGCCATCCACGAATGGCACGGGCCACGCGGGGCTGGCGGTATCGATTCGCAGCCAGCCGCCCCTGAACACAGAAACGGTCTGGCCATTGAATCCGGTGAGCATGGACGGGCCGGCGACCGTCAGGTATTCCGACGACGGGAGATCTTCATCCGCAAACTGATACCGTCCGTTCACCCGCCAGTTCCACTGGAACAGCTCCTGCTCAACAGAAGCGGACACGGCGATCTTGTAGAACTCCTTTTCATCTGCCATGTCATCATGCGACGGATAATCGGTTGCGAGGAATTCGCGGCCACTCAATGCCAGAATTCGGGTGTTGGCAACCAGGCCGGCTGCCAGTTCATGACCTCCGCTTGCCTCCAGGCCAATGGACGAAACCTGGTAACGCGATTCTGATACCAGGCTGTCTTGCTCAAAGAATACGCTGTCTCGCCCCCGATGCCGGGCGATGCCATCAAAGGCCATGCCAAACCGGGAGAACAGCGGTCTGCTCGCCCCCAGACCGAGCACACGGGATTTACTGCTGGCGTTAAAGCGGCTGCCAGCATTGCTGGCAGCGTACTCGTAACGAGAGCTCCCCGCCTCAATCCGCAACTGATTCGCCCCTGCCGGGAAGCGATAACGGAATGACGCGGCACTGGAATCGGTCTCGTTCCTATAGGATCGGGCATCACGGTAGTCGAATCCAATGGCATCACTCTGACCGAGCAGTCTGTCTGCGGCCACGCCCACAGAGCCATCGATGCCATCACTGTTCAGTTCCGTCTTGCCGGAAAACTTCAGCCGGGACCTCAACCAGTGTTCGCGCTCCTCCCGGAACGCGTCCACACTGCCGGCTAAATTGCTCGAATAGGGTTGCCAGCCGTTGCGGAGCCACGAGCCGCCGTCTTCGGCGTAGAGAGGCTGACTGACTACGCACCACAACAGTGCGGTTAAAAGTGGCGATTTCAATGTAATAAGGTCCTGCCAGATAGCGCCGGCCACAGCACGAAAGGAAAGCCGCTTAATCTAAATAACTTTTCATGCGGGGAATGTATTGTACCCGGGACGATAAATCCAGTTGCCGTTGCCAAAAATTACAAACTAAATATTCCAATAATACAGTATCTTACTGACGTATTTGCAAGTTTTTTCTATGCAAATCAATGCACAACCCCGAAGGTGACCGGGTGCCCTTTTTTACCAAACTTTACATTTCAGTACCGGGGCCTCCATTTAGGCCAACAACTTGGTTACACTTGGCACACTTAATGAGTCCCTTTCACGGACGACCGACTGGCAACAGGCGGTGACCCAAGCGAATATAAGGACAAGCGTTATGATCAAGAAGTGTCTGTTCCCTGTTGCCGGCTACGGCACCCGCTTTCTTCCGGCAACCAAGGCCATGCCCAAGGAGATCCTCCCGGTGGTGAACAAGCCGCTGGTGCAATACGGCGTCGAAGAAGCTGCGGAAGCGGGCATCCACGAGTTCGGCTTTGTAACCGGCCGGGGTAAACGGGCGATTGAAGATCATTTCGATATCAGCTATGAGCTTGAGCACCAGATTGCCGGTTCCGGTAAGGAAGACCTGCTGACCTCAATCCGTGACCTGATTGATCACAACACCTTCGCCTTTACCCGTCAGAATGAAATGAAGGGCCTGGGCCACGCGATCCTCACCGGCCGTAATCTGGTGGGCGACAGCCCGTTTGCGGTGGTTCTGGCAGACGACTTCTGCATCGGCCCCGAAGGGGAAGACGGTGTTCTGGCGCAGATGGTGAAGCTTTACAACCAGTTCCGTTGCTCTATCGTTGCCATTGAAGAGGTACCTGCGGACGAAACCCACAAATACGGTGTGATTGCCGGCGAATCCATGAAGGATGGGCTTTACCGGATCACCGACATGGTTGAGAAGCCGGCTCCGGACGACGCGCCCAGCAACCTGGCCATTATCGGCCGGTACATTCTGACACCGGACATTTTCGACATTATCGAGCAAACACCGGCTGGCAAGAACGGCGAAGTACAGATTACCGACGCTCTGCTGGAGCAGGCCAAAAACGGTTGTGTACTGGCCTATCAGTTCAAGGGCCGCCGTTTTGACTGCGGCAGTATCGACGGCTTTGTGGAAGCCACCAACTACGTGTACGAGAACATTTACAAGAAAGGTAAGTAAAAGCTCCGGGCCGGATCAGCGGCCCAGGATCTGAAGAATCATTCGCCGGTTTTCCGCGGTTGTCCTGCGGAACCGGCGAAGCAGTTCCACCTCTTCCGCTGTCAGTTGCACCCGCTCAAGCTCTTCCTCCAGCTCATTCAGCGACAACAGCAGATCATCGCTTTTATCGAGGGCAATCCCGGGCAGTTCAAGTTGCCCGTCGTATCCAGGCTTCTCTGGCTCCCAGTGCCGAATGGGTTGCAAGTGCTGCATGTCCATGTACCTCGTCATTCAAACCAGGACCCCAGCCCCGGTAAATGCCCTGCGAAGTGAATCAATCCAGAAATGTAACGCACAAACCGCTTGGCGCACAATCTGCCTGTACCGGATATGGCACTGCCAGCGCCGGGCACTGCCAAAGCGGTCGTGAAACTCAACGGCCCGGGAATGTGACCCGCTGCTCAATCCGGGCAGATTCTGTTACATAAACCGGCCAGAATTTTGGCGTGCACCGCAAAGCCCGTTATGTTTAGGGGCACAGGAACAAAACAACAAAGAGACCTGATGCATGGCCCGAAAGGCGTTGCTGCTTCTGACACTGGTGTCCACCAGCGTGGTCGGGATGGGGTATATCCTGTCTGACGAGAATCGCTCTGCGTTTCGATGGTTGACCACCCTGGCCACCGGAGCGTCCTCCGCGCCTGCGGGGAAAGCCGCCTCCACCGCCCCTGCCGTTTTACCCTCCATTGACCAGGCGCCGGAGCCACCCTCAGACAACGCCCTTGGCTTTATGCTGGCCGGTATTGCCGAGCAGTACGAACAGTCTACTCGCTACCCTGCCTGGTCCGTCCCGCTCAGCAAAGCACAGGCGAAGGCCTACCAGGGCAATCGCTACGAGCCGGTCAGCCTTCCGCTGGAGGGTGAAGGGCAATTTACCGTCACGCTTGAGAAATACCGGTTCACCCGGGGCGAGACGATTCTTGTCGCCGCCGCCATCCAGAGCGCCCAGGTTGTTGGCCGCTCGCTCACGGCAACTCTTGAAAAGCCGGACAGCCGGGAGGCTGTTGCCAGTGCCACCCTGGAGCAAGCCGGTTCGGCGGGCTATTTCGAGGGGACGCTGGAGGCAAGCGAGGAGGAGCCCGGAGAATACCGCCTGATCGTAGAGGCACGCCTGGACGGGCGGCCCGTTCGTCACGCATCACCGCTTACCATCGAGCCTTATCTCGGCGATTTCGGGGGGCTCGGTGAGCCCCACGTGAGTAACAACAATCTGATCATTCCGGTTAGGTTCTCGCCCGAAGAGCCCGGCTTCTACGCGCTCTCTGCCCAGCTGTATTCCGGTCAGCGGCCTGTTGCCCAGTTGCAGATGGAGCAGCGGCTGGACGGCACATCGGACACCATCAACCTCAAAGCCCACGGCACCGTGTTGGCCAACGAGACTGAGACCGGTCAGCTCCAGCTGCGCCACATCCAGATACGCCAGCTGCCCGCCAGGCCCGGCGACCGGACCAACTATGCGTTTGGGCCCGAGAAAGGCTACGTATTCACACCCCCGGATCTCGACAACCTAACCGATACGCCGGCGGTAAATCCCGAATCGGAACAACGGGCGGCGCTGCTCCGGCAGCTTGCCGACAAGTTCTGATGACAGGGCCCCGGCCCTGCACCGGCTGACCCCGGGTTGTACCGCCGAAACCGGCGGAGAAGCGTCTTTTCACAACAACAACTCAGCAAAGACGGAGCTAGCATGACAACAACAAAGATCGGAAGTGCCTGCAAAGCGGCCCTGGCGGTCGCCATCACCGGCAGCCTGTTTGCCGGCACCGCCCAGGCCCGGTTGGCCGGGCACAATGTAATCCTGGTGCACGGCTTCCAGCAGGAAGACCTGGCCAACCCGCCGGCAAACCTCCAGGACGTCAAAAATGCCGGCGAGGACTACTGGCGAACCTTCTGGCTGTCCCGTGCCGAAGCCCGTATAGACTGGGGCAGCAACGGGCGCATTGAGGGTGGCATTGCCCAGCAGGCCTATGAGCAAATGCGACAGATCAGCCAACAGGGCCTGTGTAATGACTATTGTGTCATCGTCTCTCACTCCACCGGCGATCTGGTTACCCGCTACCTGCTGGAAAACCAGGCCCGCTGGCTTCAGTCCGAAGGCCTGCAACCCCTGAAAATCCTGGCAGCCCTGGACTATTCAGGCGCCGGAGGTGGTACCGAACTGGCGAACCTCGCCATGAGTCTTGCCTATAACAACAGCTGGTACAACTGGCCCCTGCGGGCAGCTGTGGAGGCGTTCACCGGCATTGAACCTGAACCGGGCAAACTGGGTGTGGTGAACGATCTGCAAACCAACACGGCCCGCAACCTGGCCGTGGGCCCGAATTCGATTCCGCGGTTGCGTTTTGTGGCGGGTGGTTCCTCCTACGGTGGCATCACCAAGCCATTTATCGCCGGAACCGACGACGGAGTGGTGCCTACACATTCGGCCTGCGGTGCCACCACGGCGGAAGGGATCGATTCCTGCTCTTCGAGCCTCAGCCTCGCTGGTAAAGTCACCAGCCAGAATGGTCCTGATGGGCTGTACTACAACCACTACCCGGTGTTGATGAACGAGGGCGTCACCCACAGCGGTGTGCTCGGGTCCGAGACCGGGAACATTTCGGTGCCGGTGGTGAACAACACCACGCTGAATGGCCTGCGGGTGGATTTCGCCAGCCGTACCTACAATCAACGGGCCTGGTGGCAATGGTGGGGGTCCGGTGACCGGTATATTGAGGTTCCGGGTTCAGACCAGACCGACATGTCCAACCTTGTGTACAGCACCCTCAACAACTAAAGCCACTGAAACAGCGGTTCAATCAGGAACACTGCGGCTCAGGGACGAGCCTTTTCGGTCTCGGTAGTTTTCCCATCTTTTCTTTTTAGTTCGCAAACTATACATTGGTGCGCTTCCCACTGACTCTCCGGTTGCCGGCAAAGCGATTACCCGATGTCTGACGCGCACAAATCCGATCTGTTACTGGTTGTTGTTACCCTGTTTGCCGCCATCAGCTGGATGTTTTCCAAAGAAGCGGTTCTGCTGATGCCTCCGCTGATGTTTATGGCAGCCAGATTCCTGATTGCCGGCGGGATACTCGCTTTCTTTGCCCGCCGCTCCCTGATGGCCCTCAGTCTGGATCAGATCCGCCGCAGTATCGGTGTGGGCCTGGTGTTCGGCACGGCCATGACCTTCTGGGTGATGGGTCTGTTTCATGGCACCAGCCTGGGTGAAGGCGCGTTTCTGACCAGCCTGGGCGTTGTTATTGTGCCCATCATTGCCCGGCTGGTATTTCAGGAAGCGCAGCCACCAAGCACCTGGCTGGCAATACCCATCGCCGTTGGCGGTCTTGCCCTACTCTCGCTGAAAAACGGTTTTCGGCCGGAAGCAGGCCAGATCTTCTTCGTGATGGCGGCAACCATCTTCGCCCTGTATTTCACCCTCAACACCCGGGCTGCCAACCGGAGAACAGTGGTGAACCGGCTTGGCGAAACCGTGGAAAAGCACCGGGTGCCCGCCCTGCCCCTGACCGCCCTGGCACTGCTCACAGTCGGCCTGCTGACCCTCGTGGAATCCATGATTCTTGAGCAGTGGCAGCCCACCCTGAGCGAGCCGGACCCTCTGCTGATCTGGTGGGTTATGGCCAGCGCGGTGATAGGTACCGCCGGACGTTTCCTGATCCAGACCTACGCCCAGAGCCTGTCCGCAAACAGCCATGGTGTCGTTATTCTTGTTCTGGAGCCGGTATGGGTGGCATTGTTCGCTGCAGGCTGGTTCGATGAGACCATGACCCGTATCCAACTCGGTGGATGCGGCCTGATCTTCGCGGCACTTATCGTGAACCGGTGGGCGGTGCTGAGCAAAGCCATCAAGGAAAAGCTGCGGAGCCGGAAAACCACATAAAAGTGGTTGACCAGCATCGGAGGAATCAGTATATTTCGTCCCCGTTGCAGGACACAGGACCATAGCTCAGTTGGTTAGAGCGCTACCTTGACATGGTAGAGGTCCCCAGTTCGAATCTGGGTGGTCCTACCAATTTTCAACAAGTTACGTTGATCCTGCAGCTCTTCTATGCAAATCTCCTCAATACCGACCTAATGCAGTATCAGCCTTAGCTGCTGTTTTTCTTGATCTCTGATACCCATGCTTTCCTGTACAGCAAGCGGCGTCGGCCCCATTTAGAATGGGTGAATTACCGTTGCAACGGACCAGCACTGCGGCTATAAGTGTTAGAGTCATTCCATGGATCCAATGCTTCAATACTAAGGAGTGGACCGGGCATTTTGCAGGAAGCACCTCCCATCAAGTTTGTCGTCTGATTATTCCCTGTGCCGGTGCTCTGAAGGCTGAGCGAGGGACACTGCTATGTTTCAACGCATCGTTGTGCCGCTGGACGGCTCCTGTCTGGCTGAATGGGCGCTGCCTCATGCCATCAATCTGGCCAAGGCTCTCGACATAAAACTCGCGTTAATTCGCGTCCTGCAGCAGGAAAATGACAGTCACTATCACTACCCTGCCGACCCCGTGGCCTGGGATGCATTGCAGGCAGAAGCCACCGCGTATCTCGACTCAGTGGTTTCAAGACTGGGCGCTCTGGGGCTTGAGATCGAGACAGCCACACTGGAAGGCGAGCCGGTCGATCAAATCATCAATTTTGCCAGGGAAGACGGTCAGACCCTGCTGGTAATGACCAGCCATGGCTTTGGTGGCATCAGCCACTACATGCTCGGCAGTGTGGCCCACAAGTCGATCCTTCAGGCCCACGTGTCGTTTCTTTTGGTACGTGCATTGAGCGATCAGTGTAACCCCCTGCAGGAGTCCCACTACAACCGGATGACCGTCCCGCTCGATGGCAGCAGCCGATCCGAGTGCGTGCTGCCCCTGGTTGAAATGCTCTCTCGCCATAATGAGAGCACTGTTGATCTGGTTTCCTTCGTACCCTCGCTTGGCCATCGCTATCAGATTGCCAGGGACGACCCACGGCTCGATACGGTCAGGGCGCTGGAATCCGAATTCAGGGCGCGCATCAAGGATAACCTGTCACACATCGCAGAACGCCTGAAAAATGAGGGGCTTCACGTTCAGTCGAGAGTTGACGTTCGGGATTCCCCCATAGCGGCTCTCTGGGAAATAACCCGCAAGGGTCAGTCCGACCTGGTGGTCATGGCCGCCCATGGGAACACCTGCGTCAGCCATTGGCCACTGGGCGCCCTGCCCCTCAATGCGCTGGTCTATGGTGAAACACCCTTGCTGGTGCTTCAGGATCTCGAACCCGATGAAATCGAACTCACCTTTGCCGAAAAGTCCGCGCGTGAAGCCTGGGGGCACTGATGGCCCTACACAACGAAAAAAGCCGGCGGCCGGATGGCAGCGCCGATGCCGGGGAGACGCTGAGCGATGAGCCAGGTGCTCAGCAGAGCCCGTGGACAGCCATCGGGCCGGGCACACGCCAGGCTCACCGGACACTGGGCGAGACACTGAGTCGCTATGCCCACCAGCTGGACCGAATCCATCTGGAACTCTATACCCTGAGAAGCGATCTCTCCGCCGCCGCGCCCTGGATCGACTGGTATATCGACAACGAATACCTGATACGCCGGGTTCTGCGCATGTTACGGCGGGACCTGTCGGCCGACTTTGTTGCCCATCTGCCCATACTTGTGTCCGGGCCATTGGCAGGCCCGACCCGCGTTCAGGAAATGGCACGCGTGGCACTGGAGCGCTCGGAGCAACGGTTTGACGATAACGTCCTCGAGGCGATGGTACTGGAACAAAAAGATACCGCACCCCTGAACACAGCCGAACTCTGGGCGCTGCCGCTGCTTCTGCGTTACCAGGCCCTGATGCTGGTCATGGAGACGGTTCAGCAGCGATCAATTGACTTGGCCTCCCGTGACTCACACCGGGGCATGGTCGATGTTGAAAGCCGTGACGTGGTGGCCGATGGCATCCTCACCCTGCACCGGCTTGAGCGCACCAACTGGCAAGGATTTTTCGAACGCACGTCCCAGGTCGAGGCCTTGCTCAGGCAGGACCCGGCAGGGGCCTACGGGCGCATGGATTTCAGCACCCGGAACCGCTACCGTACCCGGATTGAACAGCTGGCCCGACGCAGCAAAACAGATGAACTTGCAGTTGCACGATGCGTGCTGAGCCTCGCCCGGGACGCCCGCGAGGTAGCCCGGGCATTCACGCCCGCATCCGGTCACATCGGCTACTTCCTGCTCGGTGAAGGGTACCGGATACTGGAGCGGCAGATCGATGTCCGTCCGGACCGGGTAGGCCAATTAAAGCGCTGGCTGGCTCGTCATCGCCAACCGCTCTATTTCGGCTGCTTGTCACTGACAGCGCTTATACTGTTTGCCATCCCCACTGCCTACGCGTTCATCCAGGGCGGTCTTTGGCAGGCGCTACCGGTCACCCTGGTGGTGGCGGTACCCGCGTTGGTGCTGGCATCGATTCTGGTGAACTGGCTAGCCACTCTGACCGTGCCAGCAAGGGTTCTGCCCAAGCTCGACTTCACCGACGGCATTGATGCTGATCACAAGGCGGTCGTATGCATGGCCCTGCTCATCGGCAGGAAAGAGGACATTCAGGGCGCCATTGACCAGCTTGAGCGTCATTATCTTGCCAATCCCGACAACCAGCTGCGTTTTGGCTTGCTCACCGGCCTGTTCGACGCCGCCGAAGAAACCACACCGCGGGACAAGGGGCTGCTGGCCCGGTTGCGAGCAGGCATCGCGTCGTTGAACGAACATTACAACGATGATGGCCACGCCCCGTTTTTCTGGATGCACCGGTCCCGAAGCCTCAACCCGCAAGACGCCATCTGGATGGAGTGGGAGCGTAAGCGCGGCAAGCTCAAGGAGTTTAATCACTACATACTGACCGGTGAGCGCGGCTCTTTCACCGACATGGCTGGTGATGTCGAGTGGCTGCGACAGGCGCGTTACGTCATTACCCTGGACGCCGATACCTTGCTGCCTGTAGACGGGGCGCGGCGCCTGGTTGGCACCATCGCCCATCCACTGAACCAGCCGGTATGGGATGAAGAAACCGGCGTAATCCGCTCCGGTTACAGCATTCTGCAGCCCCGTATTGAAATCAATCCCATGACCGCTACCCGAAATATTTTCACCCGAATCTTTTCCGGTGACCGGGGCCTGGACCTTTACACCCTGGCCGTTTCGGATGCCTATCAGGACCTGTTTGGCGAAGGCATTTTCACAGGCAAGGGTCTCTACCACGTAGCCGCGTTCGAGGCCAGCCTGCGCAATGCGGTACCGGAAGGCACGGTACTCAGCCACGATCTTTTCGAAGGCATTCACGGGCGCACCGCACTGGTCAGCGACATTGTCATGTACGAGGAATACCCACCCGAATACCTGTCCTTCGGCCGGCGACTGCATCGGTGGATACGCGGGGACTGGCAGCTGGTGCCCTGGCTTTGGCCAACCGTTCCCACGGAAACCGGAGAGCGCAGACCCAACCGACTGTCCGGGTTACACCGGTGGCAGCTGGTTCACAATCTGCTGCGCAGTCTTCAGGCGCCCTGGCTTTTGTTGCTGCTGCTACTGGGCTGGTTTGCGCTTCCCGGCTCACCGCTTCACTGGACGGCTCTGGCCATGCTCACCCTGCTGGTTCCAAGTCTGACGGGCATTGTTGGGCTGGCCCATGCCACCGTCCGCAGGCGGCGGGCAGCGCAACAGATTCAGAACCTGAAGGGGGATCTGAAGCGATGGCTGCTCGTTGTCGCCTTTCTGCCCCAGGAAGCCGCTCTCACCCTGGATGCCGTGATTCGCTCCTTGTACCGCAGCCGCGTCAGTCACCGGCGCCTGCTGGAATGGGCACCGGCAGCTTTGGAGGCCGGGCGTACCGGCACGTCCACGCCATGGAAATATTGGCGTGCCATGTGGGCAGGGCCGGTCAGCGCGCTGGTCATCACACCGCTGCTGGCCGCCAGCACGCCCATGACGCTGATCTACGCCATCCCCATTCTGCTGCTCTGGCTGGTGTCACCACAGATAGCCTTCCTGGCTCGCCGGGACCGAAAGCCACCAGTGGAAAAAATCCGTGCCGAAGACCGAACGCACCTGAGAAGACTGGCGCGCCGCACGTGGTATTTTTTTGAACGGTTTGTCGGACCGGAAGATCATTGGCTACCCCCTGACCACTTCCAGGAAGAGCCCAAGGGTGTGGTCGCTCACCGCACCTCACCCACCAACATCGGCTTGCTGCTGGTCAGCAACCTGACCGCCTATGACATGGGTTATGTGGATGCGCAAGAACTGGTCATCCGCTCACGCAACACGCTGCGTTCCATGGAAAACTTGCCAAGCTTCCGGGGCCATATCCATAACTGGTGCGACACCCATCACCTCACAACCCTGCCGCCAGCGTATGTGTCGACCGTGGATAGCGGCAACCTCCTCGGTTCTTTGCTGGCGCTGAAGCAGGGGCTGACGGGACTTGAGGACGATCCTGTCTGGCGCTTTAACCAGTTTGAGGGGCTGCTCGATGCGATCGGCGTGCTTGAGGACTCGCTCCGGGACCACCCGGGAACAGCCCCAAGGCGACACCTTGCCAGGGCGCTGGCGGATATTCGCAAACGGGTAATGGATGTCCGCCTCGCGCCCCGGCAATGGCCCGGTTTGATTGAGACACTGGCAAACCGTCTGGTCAAGGGCCTGGACCCGGCGGTGCAGGAAGTTTTGCTCGAAACCCCATCGCTGCCACCGGAGGTTTTGGCCGACATGGGGCTTTGGCTGGAGCGGTCACACCATCACCTCGAACGCATGTTTCAGAGCCGTGATCAGTTTCTGCCCTGGTGGTCGGCACCGGACACCTGGCCAACCATCGACAAGGGTGAACTGACGCCCGAGCAATATGGGGCCTGGCTGTCACTGGAGCAGTCACTCCTGCAACCCCCGACCTTCCACGAGCTGACCACGCTGGAGTCACGGCTTCAGCCTTTGATTGAGCAGCTCACGGCCCCCAGCCGGGACGGAGCATTGACCACCAGTCTGCAACGTTGGCTACAACCTCTTGCAGGCAAATTCAATCAAGCAGCCGAGGCCGCCAGTTCCCTGCTTGTGACGGCCCAGCAGCTGGCCGATACCTGTGAGGGCTGGTTCGATAATACCGATATGGCCTTCCTCTACGACCGGGAAAAAAAAGTGTTCCGCATTGGCTACAACGTGGACCTGGGCAAACTGGACGACAACGCCTACGATCTTCTTGCCTCGGAAGCCCGTCTGGCCAGTTTTCTGGCCATCGCCAAAGGCGATGTTTCCGCCCACCACTGGGTCCACCTTGGGCGCCCGCTGACCCGTGAACAAGGGCAGCCATTGTTGCTGTCCTGGAGCGGTACGATGTTTGAGTACCTGATGCCCCAGTTGCTGATGCGAGAGCCGGCAACAACACTGCTCGGTCTGAGTGCCCGGGGTGCCATTGACCACCAGATCCGCTATGCCACGAGCCGGGGCCTGCCCTGGGGCATCTCCGAATCGGGCTACTACCTTCTGGACGGTGCCCAGAACTACGCCTACCACGCTTTCGGTGTGCCGGAACTGTCGCTTCGAAGCAACAAGGGAATCGAGGATTGGGTTATCGCGCCCTACGCAACCTTTCTGGCCCTGTTCTGGCGACCAAAAGCCGCCTTCGACAATCTCCGGCACCTGGAGAAACTGGGCATGCTGGGGCGTTATGGCTTCTTCGAAGCGCTGGATTACACCGAACGCCGGATGGATGTGGGCAGCTCATACAGCATCGTGCGCAGCTACATGGCCCACCATCATGGCATGTCGCTGATCAGTCTGGGTATTTCCCTGAGCCCGCAACACGCGATATCGCGATTTTCGCGGGACCCGCGGGTGGAGGCCTGTGAACTCTTTCTGCAGGAGCGGATCGATCTGGATGCAGACATCGAATACCCGACCCACAGCGAGGAAGAAGACAGCGTCAGAGGCACTCAGGAAGCCCCTTCCATCACGCCCTGGGAAATTCCCCTGGACAGCCCGACACCACGGGTTCATCTGCTGTCTAATGGCCGGCTGAACGTCCTGGCGTCGAGCTGGGGTGGCGGTGGCACCAACTGGAAGTCGGACGCCATAACCCGCTGGCGGCCGGACAGCACCCTTGAGCGATGGGGAAACTGGCTCTATGTTCAGGATCTCGGCAGCCGCGATATCTGGTCTATTCCACGAGCGCCGGCGAAAGGCCAGGGCCTCCGGGAGCATGTGCGTTTCCATAGTCATTGCGCCGAGTACCAGCGCCACGACCAAAGCCTGATACAAACGCTCGAAATAACGGTGTCACCCTGGCACGACGTTGAATTACGACGCGTCACGATCACCAATCACGGCGATCAGTCGCGACACCTGAGATTCACCAGTTACGCCGAAATTGTGTTGGCCGACCCCCGTGCCGATAGCCAGCATCCGGCCTTCGGCAACCTTTTCGTTCATTCAGAGTACGTGTCTGCCCGTTCACTGCTGCTGTTTGAGCGTCGCACCAGGGACCCGGACGACCAGGCACCGGTGGTGGGTGAGGTCATCATGGGCCTGTCTGGTGTTCTGACACCCGATGCCATGGAAACGGACCGGGCTGCCTTCCTCGGTCGCGGCGGTTCCATCGCTCATCCGCGGGCACTGGAAACAGGCGAGGTTCTTTCCGGCTCGCTGGGATACACCCTCGATCCGGTTGCCGTCTTGCAGAAAACCATCCACATCGAACCCGGAACGTCCATCCAGCTCGCCTTTCTGCGCATCGTCGGAGACAGCCGCGACGATGTGCTGGCTACCGCCACACGATTTGCTTACTGGCCGCGCGTTCAGCGAACCTTCGATGAGGGCCAGGCCCAGGCCAGCCGGGAGCTCTGGCGCAGCAAGCTCAGCAGCGACGAATTCCGTGCCCTGACCGCCGTAACGTCCGCGCTGCTGTATAACCAACCGAAACTTCGGGCGCCGGTACCGATACTGGCGGCAAATCGACTTCAGCAGGCCAACCTTTGGGGTGTGGGCATCTCCGGCGATTTCCCCATTGTGCTGGTGCGCATCGGTCGTGAGGCGGATCTCGAAACCGCCCACCTGCTGCTGAAAATCCACTCGTTCTGGCGCAAACGCAACTTCAAGGTTGACCTGATCCTGCTGAACACCGGGGACACTGGTTACGAGGGCACCACGCAAGATACCGTCCGGCGGTTGCTGGCCCAGCACAATGCCGAGCCCTTTGTCGGCAGCCGTGGCGGCGTTTACCCACTCACTGCCGATGCGCTGGGCAAGGAAGAAGTGGTTCTGTTACAAACCGCCGCAAACGTGGTGCTGGATGCCACGACCGCGTCGCTATCCCAAGCGCTCGGTACGCTGGAGCACGGTGAGTCTCCTCTGCCAAGATTACGGGTACGACCGCTCAATGCCCTGCCACCGATCAGCTCGCCGTCACTCCCGCCCCTGCCACCTCTGCGTTTCGATAACGGCCATGGCGGCTTCACGCCCGATGGCCGGGAATACGTAATCACGGTCAGTCATCGCTCGCCGACACCAGCACCCTGGATCAACGTGCTTGCTAACCCGACCTTCGGCTCGATCCTATCGGAATCCGGCGGCGGCTTCAGCTGGTACCAGAACAGCGGCGAAAACCGTCTGACGCCCTGGCGCAACGACCCTACTCTGGATGAGCCGGGGGAATGCCTCTACCTGCGGGATGAGGAGACGGGCGCCTTGTGGGCACCGACCTCCAACCCGGTGCCCCATGAGTCCACTTACCGAGTCAGCCATGGCGCCGGTTACACCCGCTTTGAACATATCCGCCATGACATCGAGAGTCGGATGACCGTCTTTGTACCGCCCGACGACTCACTCAAGATCGTCCAGGTAACCCTTCGCAACCGCTCGGACCGGCAGCGGCGCCTGACGCTGACTTACTACGCTGAATGGGTTCTGGGCACCCGCCGGGAAGATACCAGTCAGTATATCCAGCCGGCTTTCCTTGCCGAGCAGCGCGCGCTGATCGCAGCCAACCCCTATAACCCCGACTGGCCCGAGCAAATCGCCTTTCTCGCCACCGACACTCCCGTCCACGGCTACACCACCGACCGCAGCGAATTCCTGGATCGCCAGCGCGGTCTTGAGAAGCCGGCCGCTTTAAAGCGGGTGGGTTTGACCAACCGCGTTGAACCGGGACGCGACCCCTGTGCCGCGCTTCAGGTGCATGTGGATCTGCTGGCATCCGGCGAGCAGACTGTGACCTTCTTCCTTGGCGCCGAAAACAGTTTCGATGCCGCCCTGGCGCTGCTCAACCAGTACCAGCAGCCTGACGCCGTCGCCAACGCATGGGAAGCCACCAACCAATACTGGGAGCAGGCACTGGGCGCGCAGACATTATCCTGCCCGGACGACGGTGTTGCTTTCATTTTCAATCGTTGGCTGCTCTACCAGACCCTGGCCTGCCGTATCCACGGTCGCAGTGGCCTCTACCAGTCCAGCGGCGCGTTCGGTTTCCGCGATCAACTGCAGGACTCCATGGCCATGCTGCATGCCCGGCCGGATGTCTGCCGTGCCCAGATTCTTGCCGCCGCCGCCCGCCAATTCCCCGAAGGCGATGTTCTGCATTGGTGGCATCCACCTCACGCCCGGGGAGTCCGCACACGGATTTCCGATGACCTGGTTTGGCTGCCCCTGGTGGTCAGCGAATACCTGGAGACCACCGGTGACACCGGGCTACTGGACGAACCCGTGCCCTGGCTTGTGGGGGATCCGCTGGCCGACAACGAGGCGGAACGGTATGCGCAGTTTGAATCTTCAACGGCCACCAGTTCGTTGTACGACCACTGCTTGCGGGTACTGGAGCGTGCTAACCGCCTGGGCCCCCATGGGCTGCCCCTGATTGGCGGCGGGGACTGGAATGACGGCATGAATCGTGTCGGCCTGGGTGGGCGCGGCGAAAGTGTCTGGATGGGCTGGTTCCTGATTCAGGCCCTTCAGCGCTTCGCGCAGGTCTGTACTGGACGGGGCGACCAGGCCACGGCGGACAATCTCAGCGCCCGGGCAGCCGGTCTGGCCGACGCCCTTCATCAGCAGGCCTGGGACGGAGACTGGTATCGGCGGGCTTACTACGACGACCAGACTCCGATGGGTTCCGCGGGGCAGAAGGCATGCGAGATTGATTCCATTCCCCAGTCCTGGGCGGTTTTATCCGGCGTTGCCGAACCCGACCGTACCCGAAGCGCCATGACAGCAGTCTGGGAGCGACTGGTCAGGACGGATCCGGGCCAGGTGCTTCTGTTTACGCCACCGTTCACCGGCCGGGGTCAGGGCCAGCCTGACCCCGGCTATATCGCCGCCTATCCACCGGGTGTGCGTGAAAATGGCGGTCAATATACCCATGCGGCCTGTTGGGTCGGGCTGGCATTCGCGGCCCTGGGCGATGCCGAGCGCGCCAGCGCTGTGCTGGACTGCCTGAACCCGGTCAGACACGGGGATTCCGCGGAGCGGATCGCGCACTATCAGGTGGAACCCTACGTGCTGGCCGCCGACATCTACGGCGAGCCTCCCCATGTCGGGCGCGGTGGCTGGACCTGGTACACCGGCTCCGCCGGCTGGCTCTACCGTTTTATTCTCGAAGGTATTCTCGGAATCCGGCGCGTGGGCAATAACCTGCGGGTGTCGCCATGCCTGCCGCCACACTGGCCGGGATACACCCTGGACTACCGCTTCGGCAAGAGCGTCTACCACATCACGGTACAACGCCGCACCGAATCAACGTCCGACATCGACGGACCCAGCTGCATCGCACTTCAGGATGATGGGGCCGAGCATGCAGTCGTGATTGATGTATGACGCGTGGTGGGAACCAGACTTATATTTCAATCACCTGCACAGTCAGACTCGGTAAAAATCCCGATACCAGTCCACAAAGTTGGCAATACCTTCTTCAACCGTGGTCGATGGCTTGTAGCCCACATCTGCGATCAGGTCATCAACATTGGCGTAGGTGGCTGGCACGTCGCCGGGCTGAAGGGGCAACAGCTTTTTCTCGGCTTTTTTCCCGATCCGCTGTTCAATAATTTCGATAAAGCGAGACAGCTCCACCGGATTGTTACTGCCAATATTGTACAGGCGATAAGGTGCTTTGCTCGTGCCCGGATCAGGGGTTTCGCCACTCCAGCCCTGATTTGGCCCGGCTACGTGGTCCAGGGTGCGGATCACGCCCTCCACGATGTCATCAATGTAGGTGAAATCCCGGCGGTGGTGGCCGTGATTGAAGACATCGATGGGTTCACCGGCCAGAATCTTCCTGGTAAAGATGAACAGTGCCATATCCGGCCGGCCCCAGGGGCCGTAGACCGTGAAGAACCGAAGGCCGGTGGTCGGCAGGTTGTACAGATGGCTGTAGGTGTGTGCCATGAGCTCGTTGGCCTTCTTGGAGGCTGCGTAGAGACTCAGGGGGTGGTCCACATTGTCATGCACCGAGAAGGGCATGGTCTCGTTGGCACCGTATACGGAGCTGCTGGAGGCGTACACCAGGTGTTTCACACCGTTGTGACGGCAACCCTCGAGGATGTTCATGAAGCCAACCAGATTGGCGTCCACATAGGCGTTCGGATTCTCGATGGAGTAACGTACCCCGGCCTGCGCCGCCAGATGCACTACCCGCTCCGGCTTTTGCCTGGCAAAGAGCGCTTCCATGGTGGCCCGGTCAGACACATCCTCGCGGACTTCGGTAAAGCCCGCTTTGCTGGTCAGCCGTTCCAGGCGAGCTTCCTTCAGGTTCACATCGTAATAATCATTGACGTTATCAACGCCAATGACCTCATCACCCCTGTCCAGCAGCCGGTGAGCCAGGTGTGATCCAATAAAGCCCGCAGTACCGGTTACGAGAATCTTCAAGTGTCTCTCCTTTGAACGAAATGCCGGCCTTTGAACCAAACGGCGATGTCAGAATGAAACGCCCGCACTCACAAACGGCCCGCCAATTTCCACATCCAGCCGGTCGTTGCCATCTTCGTAATCGATGGACATCTGGCGATAGCCGGCCCGGAACCGCAGAACTGCCATTTCATACTGGCCGTAGGCGTTGAAATCAAGGAGCGAATCGCCGTTATAGCTGATGAAGTTGCCTTCCGCGCCCACCGATACGCCGGTGAACGGCAGATCGAAGCGGGCAGCGAGATAGCCCATGGGGATAACGGCATCAACTTTGGTTTCGCTGGGATTAAAGTTGCCGTCAACGTCCCGAACGACAAGCTCACCGGAAAGATCCCTCGCGGTGAGGCCAAGATCCAGGTTGACCCAGTTATCCAGCACTTCGTAATACAGGGTCAGATCCAGCTGCTCAAGATCGAAATCGGACTGGACCGGGACATTGCCGGGAATGTCAATAAAGCCCGAAGTACCCAGTTCACCACGACCACTCTGTTCAACCAGCGTGTAGTTTAACCGGATATTCGGCAATACCGGAACCGGATGCTCCAGGTACAGCGAGGCGTTGGCAGTGGAATCGCCGCCCAGGTTCAGGTCGTTTTCGACATCGACCACGTCGTTGTTCGTCGCAGCCTTACCAGACAGATCCGAATCCCAGTAACTTACACTGGCCCCCAGACCAACCACGTCCGCCTGGGACAGAGGGGCCACCAGGACCAGCGAACCGCCCACAGCAAGCATCAGTTTACGCATGACACATCCTTAAAATTGATTTCGGTTTCAATCAGTCGAACTGGATTCCCAGACGGTGTCCGACTTCCTCATAAGTTTCTATAACGTCACCTAGGCCCTGGCGGAAGCGATCCTTGTCCATTTTCTTGCGGGTTTCCCTGTCCCAGATGCGGCAGCCGTCAGGGCTGAACTCATCACCCAGAACAATTTGCCCGTTGCTGCGTCCAAACTCGAGCTTGTAGTCAACCAGTAACATGCCGCCCTGCTCGAACAGAGACTTCAGAACATCGTTAACCCTTTGGGTAAGTTCTTTCATCCGGGCCAGCTCATCGGCGGTTGCCCAGCCAAAGCTGACCGCCAGAGACTCGTTGACCATCGGGTCGTGGAGCGCATCGTTCTTGAGAAACAGCTCGTAGGTGGGCGGATTCAGCTCCCGGCCCTCTTCCACACCCAGGCGCCGGCAAAGACTTCCGGCGGAAATGTTGCGAACCACACACTCAACCGGAATCATGTCCAGTTTTTTTACCAGGGATTCGGTGGAAGACAGCAACCCTTCGAAATGGGTAGGCACACCCGCTGCTTCCAGTTTTTCCATGATGAACGCATTGAACCTGTTGTTCACCATGCCCTTTCGGTTCAGCTGTTCCTTTTTCTCGCCGTCAAAGGCGGAAGTGTCGTCACGGAATACCAGCACAAAGCGTTCGGGATCGTCCGTCCGATAGACGGATTTTGCCTTGCCGGCATAGAGTTCTTCGCGTTTTTCCATCAGAGGTTCTCCGGAAAGCGGCCGCATCAGGCGGCCGTTTTCTGAATCAGTATAGGTAATCGAACAGTTGCGTGAGCAAATCCGACGCTGACCGGCTACCAGTGTAATCCGGCAGGCGCTCGGCGGAGATGACAATTGCATCATCACGCTGGCTCAGGTTCACCGTGTGGCTATGACGGGGTGCTTCCTTATCACGGAACCAGCTGAACCAGCCCGGACTGCGCTCGTCTTCGGTACGGAAATCAACCTGGAACCACCCTTCGCTGCGATTCAGGTCTACAATGGGGATACCGGAATCCGTAAGCGCGCGGCTGACTTCCGCCCAGGAGCGACCGTAGTCCAGCTCGACGCGGATAGCAACGGCCTCATCATTCTCCGAGATCAGGCGGACAACAGGATCCCTCACCATTCCTGCTGCGGCACGGGAAAAGGATTTGCTCTCTTCCCGGGCCCTGAGAAATTCGCCCATGTCCGCCAGCAGGCGTTTCTGCAAGGCCAGAACCTGCTCCGGGGGGGCGGATACGCCGGTCCAGGGAATCAGCTCGTCCGGCTGATCGGCAACTTCCAGCTTGCGCACCTGAACTTCCGTGGTTTTGCGCCGAACGCCGGGTGTTATGCGGACCTGAAGGACCACTTTCTGCTCACCGGCCGAGGGATCGTCAGACAATTCCACCAACTCACGGGCACGCTTGCTGAAGTTGGCCAGTTCACTCTGCAGAATCCCCAGTTGCGGACTGTCGAAGCCAACGCCAAGACCGCGTTCTGCCAGATAGGTGTTCACCGCCGGCCAGATCCTTCCGGGCACATCGTTCACCAGCAGCCAGGCCCTGCCATCAAGCTCTTCGATAACATAATTCTCATCGAGGATATCGGAGGTCATATCCGGTGGCCGGGGAATGGCGGATGGATACATTTTGCTGGCGTCGGCCGATCTGACGTCACGGATTGGCATGGTCTGGCTGAAGCGGGAACCATCGGCCGTTTCCGGGAGTTCCAACGGTTGCCCTTCCTTCGCGTTTACATAACGCTCGGATCGGTCTTTAACCATACTGCATCCGGAAACTGTTGCTACAAGCAACAGTCCGGACAATACAACGGGTTTAAGCATGAAGGTATTACCGGTTCCTTGTAGAACCTGCATCAGGTCACTCCGGGTCGGGGACGATTTCAGCAAACTCAGAGTACACCTGAGGCCTTGAGAGCATCTTCCACTTCGTTGTGGAACTTTTCACTAAGCGGTGTCAGTGGCAGGCGAATGCCTTCCCCGATCATTTCCATTCGATGCAGTGCCCATTTTACGGGAATCGGGTTGGCCTCCAGGAACAGCTTCCGGTTGAGCGGCATCAGCAACTCGTTGAGCCGCTCTGTTTCCTCACGATTGCCTGCAATCGCCGCTTCGCACAGCTGCGACATACCCTTCGGAGCAACGTTAGCGGTAACGGAGACGTTGCCTTTGGCGCCGGCAAGCATCAGTTCCGCTGCTGTGGCGTCGTCGCCGGAGTAGACCGCAAGGCGCCCGTCCAGAGCTTCGATCAGTTCGGCACCGCGAGGGATGTTACCGGTGGCATCTTTGATGCCGACAATATTCGGGATATCCGCCAGCCGCAGTACGGTCTCGTTCAGCATGTCACAGGCGGTCCGGCCCGGCACGTTGTAGAGCATCTGGCTCATGCCCGGGACGGCTTCGGCAATCGCCTTGAAGTGCCGGTACAGGCCTTCCTGGGTCGGCTTGTTGTAGTATGGCACCACCAGCAGGCAGGCATCAGCACCCAGCTTATGGGCTTCGGTGGTCAGCTCAATGGCTTCACGGGTGCTGTTACCACCGGTACCCGCGATAACCGGAATCCGGCCGTTCACACGTTTGATGATGTGGCCGATAACCCGGCAATGCTCTTCCGGGTCAAGCGTTGCGGACTCACCGGTGGTACCGACAGCTACAATACCGTGCGTGCCGTTTTCAATATGAAAGTCTACCAGCTTGTCCAGATCCTCCCAGTGAATTTCACCGTCTGGATGCATGGGCGTGACCAGTGCGACAAGGCTACCCGTAATCATAAAAGCTCCGTCCGAATAAAACCGATATGGTAATGTTGGGCACGAACTGACACAAGGGAATTAAAGGAGATGTCATGCCATTCGTCGAGTTAAACAAACCTGTTCCGGATTTTGAAGCAGCGGCCACGGGCGACCAGACCATTCGCCTGGACGATCTCAAAGGGCGGAATGTCGTTATTTATTTTTATCCGAAGGACAACACGCCCGGCTGTACCACTGAAGGCCAGGACTTCCGGGACCGGATGAAACAGTTTGAGGAACTGGACACCGAGATCCTCGGGGTGTCGCGGGATGGGCTGAAAGCACACGAGAATTTCAGGGCAAAACACGAGTTTCCTTTCCACCTGATTTCCGACAAGGACGAAGCATTATGCAAGCTCTTTGATGTCATCAAACTCAAAAAGCTGTATGGCAAGGAGTACATGGGGATCGACCGCAGCACCTTCCTGATCGATCAGGAGGGTGCGCTGAGAGCCCAATGGCGTGGCGTCAAGGTAAAGGGCCACGCGGATGAAGTGCTGGAGGCTGTGAAGGGGCTTTGAACGCCATTCAGACCTTTTCGCTATCCGACGGAGGAAGGGAGTCCTTCACCGGCCAGGCGGAAAACACAGCCTTGAGCATGGTGGCGAGCGGAATGGCAAAGAAGACACCCCACAGGCCCCAGATGCCCCCGAAAAAGAGCACCGCCACGATGATGGCGACCGGATGCAGGTTGTTCACTTCCGAGAACAGCACCGGAACCAGCACATTGCCGTCCAGGGCCTGGATAATACCGTAAATGGCCATCAGCCAGATAAACTGGCTGCCCCAGCCGAAGGCAAACAGCGCGATTACCGCCACGGGAATTGTCACCACCGCGGCCCCGATGTAGGGAATCACCACGCTCAAGCCAACCAGCAGAGACAGCAGCGCGGCATAGGGCATGCCGAGCAGCTTGAAGGCAATGTAGGTTGCCCCGCCGACTATGAGAATTTCCAGCGCCTTGCCGCGAACATAATTGGCGCACTGCAGGTTTACCTCATGCCAGATCGTCAGCATCATCGGGCGCTGAGGCGGAAGCAGTTTGGCAATGGAGCCAAGCAGGACCTCCCGGTCTTTCAGGAAGAAAAACACCAGGATGGGCACCAGTACCATGTAGATCAGCAGCGCCACCAGATCCGGAATACTGGACAGTGAAAAGGACACCAGCCATTGAGTGAACTGACCCACTTCGGTGCTGACCTGCTGGTAAACCGTACCGACAGCCT
Source organism: Marinobacter sp. Arc7-DN-1 (assembly GCF_003441595.1). Lineage (NCBI taxonomy): Bacteria > Pseudomonadati > Pseudomonadota > Gammaproteobacteria > Pseudomonadales > Marinobacteraceae > Marinobacter > Marinobacter sp. Arc7-DN-1. The sequence continues at coordinate 732,192 of NZ_CP031848.1, forward strand.
CTGATGAAATAAGGTGTGGGTACTGCTCCGGCAACAGCTCAAGGTAGGACTGCAGCTCGCGGATAATCCGTGGTGCCTCCCCGGCCAGGGCGCTGAGCTGAGCCCAGATCAGCGGCAGCAAGCCGAACAGAAAGCCCACAAGCACGCCAAGGAACACCAGGAACACACCGAGGATGGAGACCGTCTCGGGAATGCCGAGCCTGTTGAGCTTGGTGACCAGCCCCTGCAGAATAAAGGCGATGATGAGCGAAGCGATGGCCGGGGCCAGCATGGCACCAAACCAGATAACAAAGACCGTTCCTGTTACCAGAATCAGGAACAGGATAACTGCTTCTTCATCCGAGAAATATTTATGCGCGAGACCGCGTAATGTCCTGATCATTGACAACTCCGAAATATTAGCCGCCGCACTTTATCACAAACCGGTATTGCCCGGCGGTTTCAGAGCTGCTCATCAGTGTATGCGGGGAAAGCTTCAAAAACGCCGGGATGTCCCGGGCAGAACCGGCGTCGGTAGCGATAACTTCCAGCTCCTCGCCGGGCGCCATGGTGTTCAGTTCCAGTTTGGTTTTCAGCAGCGGCATCGGGCAATGCAGCCCGGAGGCATCGAGGGATCGGTCAACCATACAAACGAGGCACCATCACAGTCACTATAAGCGGATTTAACAAGCAGGCATTATGCCGACAGTGATAATGTATTGCATCACAATCCTCTTCAAGGAGGGGATCAGAACTTTTTATCGTAACCCGCTGTCAAACCGGCGATTCAGACCAAAGGCAACCGGCACTACATGATTCTAAACCAATCCCGCTATCAGGCATTCCTGACGTTCGGAAGCGCCGCGCTGCTTACCCTCACACTGCTGATCATCTCCCGGCCAGTCCACGCCCAGGAAAGCAGACTCCCCAGTATTGGTGGCAACGGTGGCGGTCTGATCGCGGGCCAGCAGGAATCGGATATCGGCCAGCAGGTGATGATCTCCATTCGTCGCTCGACACCACGCATCGCGGATCCTCTGGTTTACGACTACCTGGGTGCCATTACATACCGGCTGGTACCTTCCGCCCCGCTTCAGAACCGCGATCTTACGCTGGCGCTGATCGACAGCCCGGCCATTAATGCCTTTGCCGTGCCAGGCGGTATCGTCGGGGTGAACGGAGGCCTTTTCCTCAACGCCGCAACCGAGCAGCAGTTTGCATCGGTACTGGCCCATGAACTTGCGCACCTCAGCCAGCGGCATTTCGCCCGCCGCATGCAACAGCAGGAAACCAGTGCGCCCCTGACCATTGCGGGGATGATTGCAGGAATCGTACTGTCAGCAGTCACCCAGTCCGATATCGGGATTGCCGCTATTGCCGGAACCCAGGCCCTGGCGGTCCAGAACATGCTTGCCTACAGTCGGGCCAACGAGCAGGAAGCGGACCGGGTTGGCCTCGACATCCTGGCCACCGCCGGGATGGATCCTCGCGGCATGCCGGAGATGTTTGAAATCATGATGCGTCAGAACCGGATGCAGGGAAACCGGCCGCCCGAGTACCTGTCCACGCACCCCCTGACCCAGAGCCGGGTCGCAGACACCCGAAACCGTGCCGAACAGTACCCCGATAAAGATATCCGGGACGGGCAGGAATACCATCTGATGCGCAGTCGCCTGCAGGTTCGTTACGCCCCCTCTCCGGATGTGGCCGTCGCAACCTTCGAAGCCTACCTGAAACGGCCGGATGCGCAGCGAAACGACGCCATCCGGTATGGCCTCGCGGTCGCGTACACGGAAGACAGGCAGTATGAAAAAGCCACTGACATCCTGAACGATCTGCTGGCAGGGAATCCCGGGAGGATCACCTTCCAGGTGTCACTGGCGGAAGTGCGGCTTGCCCAGAACCGGCCAGACGACGCCAGGGCGATCCTCATGGGGGCGTTGGCAAGAAATCCGGGCAACTATCCGATTACCTACACCCTGGCCCAAACGGAAATTGCCGACGGCAATGGCACCGCCGCTGCGGAATACCTAAGGCAACTAACCCGCAAGCTGCCGAGCCAGGAGCAGCTCTGGCTGAAGCTCGCCGAGGCCGAGGGTATGGCACGGAACATCGTGGGCGTGCACCGGGCCCGCGCGGAATACGACGTTCTCATGGGAGATCTGGAAGCCGCACAGCGACAATTGAGGCAGGCACAGGAGAAACTTCCCGCAGGCGCGCCCCAGAGGCAGGTCGTGACCGAACGGCTGGCAGAAATTACCAGCCACCTGAACGCCCACTTCAACAACTGATCAGGCGTTGCCTGCGGCTTTCAGGTTCGTATTTGCGGTAAAATCGAGCATACGCTGCAGCGGCCTTAGCGCCCGCTCCCGCAGGGCCGGGTCCACATGAACTTCCTGATCACCCTGCTCCAGTACGTGCAACAGGTTTTCCAGACCGTTCATCGCCATCCACGGACAATGGGCGCAGCTGCGACAGGTAGCGCCATTACCGGCCGTTGGTGCTTCAATCAGCGTCTTGTTCGGTGCCAGTTGCTGCATCTTGTAAAAGATGCCATTGTCAGTGGCAACAATGAACTTCTCATTTGGCAGCGTCTGGACCGCATGTATCAACTGGGACGTTGAACCCACCACGTCGGCCATTTCCACGACCGCATCCGGAGACTCCGGGTGCACCAGCACGGCGGCATCAGGGTAGAGCGCCTTGAGATCTTCCAGGCCACGGTACTTGAATTCCTCATGGACAATACAGGAACCATCCCAGAGCAACATGTCGGCACCGGTCGTCTTCTGAACGTAATGTCCCAGGTGTTTGTCCGGCGCCCAGAGAATTTTCTCGCCGCGGGCGTCAAGATCTTCGACAATGGCCTGGGCACAGCTTGAGGTAACTACCCAGTCTGCCCTCGCCTTGACTGCAGCAGATGTGTTGGCATAAACCACTACGGTACGATCCGGATGCTGGTCACAGAACTCCGAGAACTCGTCTTCCGGACAACCGACGTCCAGGGAGCAGGTCGCCTCAAGCGTAGGCATCAGCACCCGCTTCTCCGGATTCAGGATCTTGGCGGTCTCCCCCATGAAGCGAACACCGGCCACCACCACCGTCGACGCCGGATGCTGATTACCAAACCGGGCCATCTCCAGGGAATCGGCGACACAGCCGCCGGTCTCTTCGGCAAGGCGTTGAATGTCCGGATCCGTGTAGTAATGCGCCACAAGCACCGCATCCTCAGTTTTCAGGGCGGACTTGATACGGGCTTCCAGGTCAGCCTTTTCGCTGGCGCTGAGCGGCTTCGGCTCGGCGGCATGGGCCAGATGTTCCTGGACAAGGATACGGTCTTCAGCGTGTGTCATTACGGCATCTCTGTGTTGCATTTTCAGGGGGGAGTATTACCTAGGTAAGATCGTATACGCAAAAAAAAAAGAGCCCTAAGGCTCTTTTTTCACAAAAACCCGGAGGCTTCTGTTATTTGGTGGGTCGTGAAGGATTCGAACCTTCGACCAATTGGTTAAAAGCCAACTGCTCTACCAACTGAGCTAACGACCCATGACTGTTGATCAAAGCCTGTGGCCTCAATCCATACCGAACGATTCAGCCCATCCGGTATTTCGTAATTGGTGGGTCGTGAAGGATTCGAACCTTCGACCAATTGGTTAAAAGCCAACTGCTCTACCAACTGAGCTAACGACCCAAACGAGGCGCATATAGTAATGATTTTTGGCCGCTGATCAACCCCTTTTTTTCAGGTTTCTCAACATTTTTCCCGTACGGAGAGCTCAGATGTTTCCTGACGCCAGATACTTCCTTGCCAGGTCTGCAGCACTACTGGCGGGGTAATCCTCAATCACCATTTTCATACGGCGCTGCGCTTCAGCCTTTTCACCCAGGCGATCATGAGTCACGCCGAGCTTGTAAAGCGCATCCGGCGCTTTCCGGTGATCGGCAAAACGGGTGGCAACAATGGTGAATGCCTGCTTCGCCTGTTCCAGCTGCGGCTTGACCAGATAAACCTCACCCAGCCAGTAATAGGCGTTTACGGTAAGGTCGCCTTCCGGATACTTATCGATAAACTCGTAAATCCGGCTGATGGCCTCATCATATTTCTTCTGGTTGCGGATAAGATCCTGAATCTGTTCGTAGGCCTTGCGCTCTTCGGCACCGGGCTGGCGATACTCCCTGACTGCCGGGGCCGAACCGGAAGTGGCCGGATTCGGGCCTGCTGAGGGCTCAGGAGCCGGTTGCGAAGCCAACTTCTCAGACAGGTCCAGGATACGCTGATCCAGGTCAATATACCGGTCGCGCCCCTGTTCCTGCAGGCGGTTAATCAGATGCCTTTGCTCCTCCACTTCACCCTGGAGGCGCCTGACTTCGCCCTGAAGCTGCTGGATCATGTAGAACAGCTCAGCCGTGGCCTGGCTGTTGTTGGCGCTACGCTGAGCGTTCTGAGCTGATTGCGCCAGGGCTGCCCCCGCCTGCCCGAAGGCAAGCGGGAGCAACACTGTCGCCATGAGTGTTTGTCTCATGGTCCTTCCTGTGTGATTACTCAAATACGAGTTCCACACGACGGTTCTGGGCCCACGCACTTTCACTGGAACCCATCACTGCCGGCTTCTCTTCGCCATAGCTTACGGTTTCAATCTGTCCCCGTGAAGCACCATTCACAATCAGGAAGCGCTGAACTGCGTTGGCACGGCGCTCACCGAGGGCCAGGTTGTACTCCTTGGTGCCGCGCTCGTCAGCGTGGCCTTCCAGACGAACATTCCGGCCCGGATTGTTGGCCAGGTAGCGGGCATGGGCCACCAGGACGTCACGGGCTTCGGGCTTGATTTCCGCAGTATCGAAATCAAAATAAAACACGGTAATATCACGCAGCGCTGCCTGCTCGGCCTGCTCACGGGCGGCCATACGCTCTTTTTCTGTCATTGCAGAGGAGGAAACGCCACGCTGATCATCACCGCCGTACACGGTAGAACCGCCTTCCTGATCCACAGCCCCGACGTCTGAGCCGTACTCGCCGTCTTCCGCGGTTCCGCCGGTCGAACTACAGCCTGCAACCAGGCCTACGGAGAGTAAAAGTGCAAATGCCTTGGATTGAGCTGAAAACTTCATAATCTTTTCCTTTCAGTTGATTGACGTTATTTCTTGAACAATTACCGAAGCCGGTCGGGCTATGGCAATCAGCGAACCAGAGGCCCCCAGGCCGGGTCCCGAACCTCCCCCTCAGAGCCCGGAAGACTGTATGCAGCCCCGCCATCCGACGATATGACGGTAAGCACGCTGGTGCCATTCTGGTCGGTTGCATAGATCAGCATCCTGCCATTAGGGGCAACACTTGGAGATTCGTCAGACTCTGTCCGGGTGAGGATGGTTTCCTCCCCGGTCTCAAGGTCTGTACGGGCAATGTGAAACGCGCTGTCACGCTGATGTACGTAATAGACAAATTCTCCGTTGCTATCGGCCCGCGGGCGGGCGTTGTAACGGCTACCAAAGGTAATGCGCCGGGGTTCGGCACCGGGTGTTTCCATATGATAGATCTGGGGGCCCCCCGAACGGTCGGAGGTAAAGAAAATTCCTTTGCCACTGGCGTCCCAGTTCGCTTCGGTATCGATCGCCCAATGGTTGGTCAGCTTGGTCAGCTGACGGGTCTCCAGATTCATGCGGTAAATCTCCGCATTACCGTCCCTGGAAAGCGTCATCAGCAGCGACCTGCCATCATCAGACCAGGCGGGCGCCGAGTTAAGGCCCGGAAAATCCGCAACCTTGGTACGCTTGCCAGAGGCAAGTTCATGCACGAATATCACCGGCTTTCCGGTTTCAAAGGAGACATAAGCCAGCTTTTTACCATCCGGCGACCAGGCCGGCGAGAGGATTGGCTCCTGACTTTCCAGCCGGATGCGGGCCCGCTTGCCATCCACATCGCTTACCTGCAAACGGTAGCGCGGCTTGCCACCGGCGGCATCCAGAGTCACAAAGGCAAGCTGGGTCGAGAATACCCCGGGCACGCCGGTAATCGCTTCGTAGACCTTGTCGCTGATGTGGTGGGCCAGGGAGCGCATGTTGGAGGCGGGCGCCGCCGCCGTTTCTCCGAGAATCCGCTCCTCGCGGTTTACGTCGAAGAGCTCGTAGCGGGCCTGAACCCGGTCGCCACTGCGGCTGAGCCCGCCAACAAGCACGTAACGCTGGCCTAGCAAACGCCAGTCCCGGAAATACACTTCTTCCCGCCTGGATGGCAGACTCAGCATCTTTTCCGGTGACAGGGCGCGAAATTCGCCTGTCATGGTGAGGTCCGCCTGAACAATACTGCTGACCTTGTCTCCGGCGGGCATCTGACCGGACTCGGCGAATGGAACCACAGCGACAGGTATGGCGGAATCTGCACCCTCGGTTATCCGGATTAGCAGTTCTGCCCGCACGCCTGAAACAGCTACGAATACCAGAGCGATTGCTGCCAGAATTGTCTTTGACGGGTTGTACCAAATCCCCTGTGTCATGGTGTTATCCGTATCCTTATCTCAACCTGCGTGGGTTGAACTCAATCGTAAACTGCCGGAAATACCGTTCAAACGTATCACGCTCGTTGGGTATTGGGTAACGACTCAGGGAGCGTACAGCGCCCAGAGCTGAATTGTCGAAAGCGGTATTGCCACTGCTGCTGACCAGTTTCACACTGGCAAGTTCACCCGTGGGCAGCAGCGTGATCTGCAACCGCGCTGTCATCTCCTCCGTGGCCGACGACGGCGGATACCAGGCCTGACTGAGCCTTTCCCGTATCAGAGCCTGATACTTTTCACTCTCGGACAGCATTTGCGCTTCTCTGGCCTTTGCTGCTGCCGCCTCTTGCTGGCGGCGAGCCTCCGCCTCGCGAGCTCGCCGGGCTTCATCTGCCTGAGCTTCCAACTGCTGCTCCCGGAGCTTCCGTTCCGCCTCAAGGCGCTTACGTTCAGCCTCCTGGCGCGCCAACTCTTCCTGGCGCTTGCGCTCCGCGTCTTCACGCTTGCGCTGTTCTTCCTGCCGGCGCTTCTGTTCCTCAGCCTTCTTTCTGGCCTCTTCCTGCCGCCGCTTTTCTTCCTCAGCTTTCTGGCGTTCGCGCTCTTTCGCCTCAGCCTCGGCTTTTTGACGGGCGGCTTCCTCTTCACGGGCTTTCCGGGCCTCCCGTTCCCTCGCCTCGGCTTCCTGTTGCTCACGCTCCTTCTGTTGCTGGTGTTGCTGGAGCCGCTTCTCCTCTTCGCGCTGCTTCTGCTCGGCAACCCGCCGTGCCTCTTCTTCCTGGCGTCGCTTCTCGGCCTCGGCCTGCTTGCGCTGCTCCTCGGCCCTGCGTTCCTCGTCACGTTTTTGCTGATCTGCCAGATCCACGACCGGGCTTGGCTCTGGTTCCTGCTGCGTGATCAGGCGTGCCGAGATGCTTCTGGGCGGTGGTTCGTGTTCCGGCGAGCTCCAGGACCAGCCTGTCAGTGCAATACCGACGATCAGCACATGAAGCGTTACCGAAAGCACCACTGGCGACTTCCAGGGCGGCACTCCGGTTGTGGTTACTTCGCGCTGGTTATCTCTCACAACACTCCTGCCCGCACCGGTGTCACTTGTCGTCCCGGGGTGATTCAGTGATCAGGCCAATACTGCTGGCACCGGCACCCTGCAATTCCGCCATCAGACGGACAACCGTGCCATATTCAACGTATTCATCGCCACGGACCAGAATTTCACTGGAGGAGCGCTGAGACAGAATTTTGGCGATCTGCTCCCGGACTTCGGCCAGCGACATCGGATCGCTGCCCTTATCGCCCACTTCCACGTAGTAGGCACCGTTAGCGTCCACTGAAACGATTACCGACTCGACGTCTTTATCCGCCTGAATCGGATCAGCGGTGGTCTGTGGCAGGTCCACCTTGACGCCCTGAGTCAGCATCGGCGCGGTAACCATAAAAATAATCAGCAGCACCAGCATCACGTCAATGTACGGAACCACATTGATTTCCGACATTGGCTTTCGCCGTTGTTCCGGCATCATTCCCATGCCTTTCATAAACTTTCGCTCCTGCCCCGACTCCTACCCTCAAAAGGTGTAGCCATCACGCGGCGCTCTTTTCAGTCTGGTGAACGCGGCGATGAAGAATACTGGAGAACTCATCAGCAAAGGTTTCATAATTCTTCAGCAACGCATCGGACATGGCGGAGAAGCGGTTGTAGGCGATAACCGCCGGAATTGCCGCAAACAGACCCATAGCGGTTGCAATCAGGGCTTCGGAAATACCCGGGGCAACGGTTGCCAGAGTCGCCTGCTGCACCTGGGCCAGGCCGCGAAATGAATTCATGATGCCCCACACGGTCCCGAACAGACCCACATAGGGGCTTGTCGAGCCGACCGTTGCCAGAAACGGAAGATGGGCCTCCAGGCGCTCCTGCTCGCGGGAGAAGGCAACACGCATTGCCCGCTGAGTGCCTTCCATCACGGCATCGGCATCGCGGCTTTGCTGGCGCAGCCGGGAAAATTCCTTGAAGCCGGCTCGAAACAGCGATTCCATACCGGAAAACGGTGTCGGTTCAGCATTCACTTCCCGGTACAACTGGCCGAGATCCATACCAGACCAGAAACGCTCCTCAAATGCCAGCTGCGCCCGCTTGGCTTGTCGGAACACCTGAAGGCGCTGAAAAATAAGCGCCCAGGACATAATTGATGCCAGGGCCAGCAAAAGCATGACCAACTGCACCAATACACCTGCGTTTGCAATCAGGTACCAGACTGAAAGTTCTGAATCCACCTCTTACTCCTGACTCATTCTGTTAGTTGTTTCAGGAGGCTGGACATTTCTGGCCAGCAGTTCCTGCATATTGTCCGGCAGGCGACGGGGCCGGCCGGTGTCCAGAGAGACACAGGCAACCCGCACTTCACCGTCACAGAGCAGTTTCCTGTCTGCCGCGCGACTGACTCTCTGCCTGAAGTCCATCCACACCCGGCCGAAAGCCACTGGCTCAGCAGTTACCAGCAGTTCGTCGTCGAGCTTCGCCGCTACAGAGTAGTGGATGGACAGCCTCTGCACGACATAGCTGATGTTTTCGGCAAGACCCGCTCTCAAACCGACGCCACAACTGCGCACCCACTCGGTCCGGGCCCGCTCCATGTAATGAAGATATTTGGCATGGAATACGATGCCTCCCGCGTCCGTGTCTTCGATATAGACCCGGACCGGCAATTCAAAACTCGCTTCTACCGACTGTTCAACCAAAAAGATCGCCCTCCCTGCCCGATTTCGGAGGGACAACCCCGAAATGCTGGTAGGCGTTGGAGGTGACCATGCGGCCCCTCGGCGTACGCAGCATGTAGCCCTGCTGGATCAGGAAGGGTTCGAGCACATCCTCGATTGTGCCCCGCTCCTCACTGATGGCGGCGGCAAGGCTCTCCACGCCCACAGGGCCACCATCAAACTTTTCAATCATCGCCAGCAACAGCCGGCGGTCCATATGGTCGAAGCCCTGACTGTCCACTTTCAGCATGTTCAGGGCCTGATCGGCGATGTCAGAGGTGATACGACCATCGAAGCGGACTTCGGCAAAATCACGGACCCGGCGCAACAGACGGTTGGCGATCCGCGGGGTGCCCCGTGACCGGCGTGCAATCTCGAACGCACCGGCTTCATCGATAGAAACAGAAGACAGGCGGGCGGATCGGATAATAATACTGGTGAGATCTTCAGTGTTGTAGAACTCCAGGCGCTGAACAATGCCGAAGCGGTCCCGCAATGGCGATGTCAGCAAACCGGCACGGGTGGTGGCCCCTACCAGGGTAAACGGCGGCAGATCCAGCTTGATTGAACGGGCGGCCGGGCCTTCACCGATCATGATGTCCAACTGATAATCTTCCATGGCCGGATACAGCACTTCTTCCACAGCAGCGCTGAGGCGGTGGATCTCGTCAATAAAGAGAACGTCGCCTTCTTCAAGGTTGGTCAGCATCGCCGCCAGATCCCCGGCCTTCTCCAGAACCGGGCCCGAGGTTGTCTTGATGGACACACCCATCTCGTTGGCAATGATATTGGCGAGGGTGGTTTTACCAAGACCGGGTGGGCCGAAGATCAGCACATGGTCCAGAGCTTCCTGGCGCCCACGGGCAGCTGAAATAAAAATATCCATCTGCTCACGGACCGTCGGCTGGCCAACGTATTCGGCCAGTAAGGCCGGGCGAATCGCCCTGTCATGCACTTCTTCGTATTCACCGGCCCGGGCCGAAATCAACCGGTCGGATTCGATCATGGCATCACCCATAGTGTGGGAATCAACATCGTGCCTCACCTTCGCCCGCGGTTCCAGGCTGCCCCAATTGTACAAAGGGCTTTGAGGGTGTCACGTTACGCTCTCTACAGGTTCGCGACAGGTGTCGGTGATCAGGCCGGTATCATGTTGCGAAGGGCCAGCCGGATCAGGGTCTCGCTGGTCATGCCCTCCTCTGCCACCTTGCTGATGGCCTTGGCCGCTTCCTGGGGCTTGTACCCCAGCGCAATCAGCGCGGCTTCCGCCTCCTCTGTCGCCCCCGGCCCGGCAGACGCCGCATGTCCGGCCACCTGCCCCAATCCTGTCGTATCAGGCGACGTTGGCACGAATTGCCCTTCAAGTTGCCCTATCCGGTCGGTCATTTCAACAAGAAGCCGCTCAGCCGTCTTCTTGCCAACCCCAGGCAGCTTGACCAGCGAGGCGGAGTCCCGGTTTTCCACGCAGCGGATAAACTGCCGGGCATCAAGGCCGGAAAGAATGCCCACCGCCAGTTTTGGCCCCACACCATTAACCTTGATCAACAGGCGAAACAGGTTCCGGTCCAGCCGAGAGGCAAAGCCGTAGAGACTCTGGGCATCTTCCCGGACGGCAAAATGGGTGTGAAGGGTAACTTCATCGCCCGTTTCGGGCAGATGAAAGAAGGTGGTGTAGGGAATGTCGATTTCGTAGCCAAGACCGGCGCACTCTATCAGCGCCTGGCCCGGAGCTTTTTCAACCAGAATACCTCGGATACGACCAATCAAGGGGTATCTCCTGTGGCTCTTGTGAGCAGTTTACTGTTGTCGCACGCGACCGCTTCGAACCTTTCCGGCACCACTGGCCAACCGCAGGATACTCTGACTCATGTGGGCATGACACATCGCAATTGCCAGCGCATCGGCCGCGTCCGCCTGAGGTTTGCGTGAGAGTGAAAGCAGCACCTGGACCATGTGCTGGACCTGGGACTTGTCTGCCCCACCCTTGCCGACAACGGCCTGTTTGACCTGTCGGGCGGAATACTCGTGAACCGCGAGGCCGCTGTTGGCGGCACTGACGATAGCTGCCCCCCTGGCCTGGCCCAGTTTCAGGGCCGAATCGGGATTGCGCGCCATGAACACCTGCTCGATGGCAAATTCTTCCGGACGATACTCGCCGATCAGCGTGGCCAGACTTTGGAAAATGGTCTGCAGGCGCTCTGCCATGGGTTTCTCACCCACGCGGATGCAGCCACTGTCGATGTATTCGATGTGCCGACCTTCCACACGGATGACGCCGTAACCGGTAATCCTCGATCCGGGATCAACGCCCAGAATTATCGCCACATCAATGCCTCTGTCTGGTCACAGCGACTCTGACGGTCGCCCGGGCGCAGAGCGTAAGGCCTCGCGCCCGTTGCTCACAACTTAGTCTTTACCCTCGCCTGCTTCGGCCTTGTTGCCTTCCACCGGCTTTGCCGGCTTACGCAAACGGATGTGCAGTTCGCGCAGCTGTTTCTCGTCCACTTCGCCCGGCGCCTGAGTCATCAGACAGGTAGCGGTCTGGGTTTTCGGGAAAGCGATCACGTCACGAATGGACGTAGCGCCGGTCATCAGCATCACCAAACGGTCCAGGCCAAAGGCCAGACCACCATGGGGCGGGCAACCGAACTTCAGGGCGTCGAGCAGGAAGCCGAACTTGGCCCGCGCTTCTTCCTCGCCGATACCCAGGATGCGGAACACCGCTTCCTGCATTTTCTCGTCATGGATACGGATCGACCCACCACCCAGCTCGGTACCGTTCAGGACCATGTCGTAGGCACGGGACAACGCGTTGGCCGGATCTGCCGCCAGCTCTTCCGGGCTGCAGGAAGGCGCAGTGAACGGGTGGTGAATAGCGGTCAGACCACCGTCCGGGGTTTCCTCGAACATCGGGAAATCCACAACCCACAGCGGTGCCCACTCGCAGGTCAGCATGTCCAGATCGTGACCAACCTTGATACGCAGCGCGCCAAGGGCTTCGTTCACAACGTTGGTTTTGTCGGCGCCGAAGAAAACGATGTCTCCATCTTCAGCACCCACCCGCTCCATAATCGCAAGGGCAACATCATCACCCAGGAACTTGATGATCGGAGACTGCAAACCCTCTACGCCCCTGGACAGGTCGTTGACCTTGATGTAAGCCAGACCCTTGGCACCGTAGATACCGACGAATTTGGTGTAATCGTCAATCTGCTTGCGGGTCAGCTCGCCACCTTTGGGTACACGCAGGGCGGCAACACGGCCTTTCGGGTCTTTGGCCGGGCCGGCGAACACCTTGAAGTCCACACCCTCGACCAGATCATTCACGTCCAGCAGCTCCAGCGGAATACGAAGGTCCGGCTTGTCGCTGCCGTAGCGCTGCAGGGCCTCGGCATACGGCATTTGCGGGAAGGACGGAAGATCGACATCCAGCACATCCTTGAACAGGGAGCGGATCATGTCCTCGTTCAGGCCCATCAGGATCTCTTCATCAATGAAGGAGGCCTCGATATCCACCTGGGTGAATTCCGGCTGACGGTCCGCCCGCAGGTCTTCGTCCCGGAAGCACTTGGCAATCTGGTAGTAACGGTCAACGCCAGACACCATGAGCAGCTGTTTGAACAGCTGGGGAGACTGAGGCAGCGCAAAGAACGAACCCTCGTGGGTACGGCTGGGTACCAGGTAATCACGGGCGCCTTCGGGTGTGGCTCGGGTCAGGATGGGGGTTTCCACATCCATGAAGCCGTTACTGTCCAGGTAGTTACGAATGTAGCTGGTTACCCGGGAGCGGAAACGCAGACGGTTGATCATCTCCGGACGGCGCAGGTCCACATAACGGTAACGCAGGCGAACGTCCTCACCAACATCCACATGCTCGTCCAGCGGGAACGGCGGCGTTGCGGCGGCATTCAGGATACTCAACTCCTTGCCCAGCAGCTCAACCTGCCCGGTGGGCATGTTGTTGTTCTCGGTCCCGGCGGGACGACGACGCACGCGACCGGTAACCTTGATCACAAACTCGCTACGGACTTTCTCCGCCAGGGCAAAGCTTTCAGGGGTATCAGGGTCGACAACCACCTGAGACATACCATCCCGATCCCGCAGATCCAGGAAGATAACCCCACCGTGGTCACGGCGGCGGTGGACCCATCCGCAAAGTGTGACTTCCTGATCAATGTGGGATTCGTTGATCCCACCGCAATAATGACTGCGCATACCGGTTCCCGTTACGTTTAATGTGTTCAAATTTGGTGCTTTAATGCCGCACCGGGTGTGGTGGGCTTTTCCGAAACACGCTGTGAATACGTCCCTGTACGCTCTGCTCCGCCATCCATGGCTCCGCAAGGTTTCGGAAAAGCCCACCACACCCGGCGCTACGTTGTTCGTGCCCGCTCAAAAAATGTTGCGACCATAGCGGAAAAGCCGCCCATTATAAACACAATGGCGCTGAAAATCAGGCGTGCTGGCACGCAAATGAGGCGACCGGATGACTGTGGGTTGGCAGCCGGCTAGAATGCTGCCTTTTCTATCAGCAGATGGAGTCTGAACTTGGCCACCAGAGCGGAGCAGAAACTGAAAACCCGGCGGGCATTAATGGATGCGGCGCTCTCGCAACTCAGTGCCGATCGGGGATTCGGCAGTCTGAGCTTGCGGGAGGTTGCCCGGGAGGCAGGCATTGCCCCGACTTCCTTTTACCGACACTTTGCCGAGCTCGATGAACTGGGTCTGGCCCTGGTGGATGAAGGTGGCGTTGCTCTGCGGCAACTGATGCGTCAGGCCCGTAAACGGATCGCCCGGGACGGTGGCAGTGCCATTTCAACATCCGTGGAGACGTTCATGGAGTATCTTGGCAACAATTCGAACCTTTTCCGGCTGATGCTGCGTGAGCGTACGGGCGTTTCAACCACGTTTCGAACAGCGGTGAAAGCGGAGATCGATCATTTCGTGACGGAACTGGCCGATGACCTTCGGCGGGTCGCGGAGGAAAAGAACAAGCCGCTTTCTGAAGCGAGGCTGGTGGCCGAGGCCATGGTGACGCTGGTGTTCAACCAGGGTGCCGAGGCGCTGGATGCGACTCCGAAGGAGCGTGAGGAACTCAAGGTTAAGCTGAAAACCGAGCTACGGATGATTCTGGTCGGTTCCCAGACGCTGGCAAAATACCAGGCTCGTTCAGGACGCTAGACGCCCGACCGGAGTTCCAAGAGCACCGGACCAAGCTGCTTCCTGACCAGCTCCAGCTCCTGATCGGTATAAGGCACCGGCGCCTGCGTGCCCCACACCGGGCCTGGCCACGCCGGGTCGCCTTCGAAACGCACGATATGGTGAATGTGAAGCTGGGGCACCATGTTGCCGAGGGCGGCGACGTTCATCTTGTCGCCGCCGAACACGTCCATCATGGCCTCGCTGAGCACCGAGGACTCCCGCACCAACTGGTGCTGCTGATCCGCCGACAACTGGTAGATCTCCCGGACCCCGGCAACAGCCGGAACCAGAAGCACCCAGGGCCAGGTACTGTCGTTCATCAGCCGGATCTCACACAGCGGACTATTGCCGAGACCAATGGTATCGGCATTTAACCGTTCGTGTAACCGGAAGTCCTCTGGGCTGCTCATGATCGCCCCCCCCCTTGTTTGCTGCCAATGTGATTACTGCGAATGGAACTGGGTACGGCCACGGCCGATGGCGTAGTAAATCAGCCCATAACGTTCGAGCATGTCCGGCTCGTACAGGTTGCGGCCGTCGAACACGACCGGCTCACGGAGAGCGGAAGCGACCGACTCGAAATCCGGTGAACGGAACTCCTTCCATTCGGTGCAGATTGCCAGCACATCCGCGCCCTTGAGTGCTTGCTCTTTGGTACCGCAGAGGGTCAGACCGTCCTGGTCACCGTAGATGCGCTGGGTTTCTTCCATGGCCTCGGGATCAAAGGCCTGAACGGTGGCGCCGGCTTTCCACAGGTCTTCCATCAGGGTACGGGCGGACGCTTCGCGCATGTCGTCAGTGTTGGGCTTGAAGGCCAGCCCCCAAATGGCCACGACCCTGCCCTTCAGGTCGCCACCGAAGTAGTGACTGATCTTATCGAACAGGACGTGCTTCTGGGCGTAGTTGACCGCCTCAACCGCGTTCAGCAGACGCGCCTCATAGCCACAGTCACTGGCCGTCCGGGCCAGCGCCTGTACATCTTTCGGGAAGCAGGAACCACCGTAACCACAGCCCGGGTAGATGAAATGATAGCCAATCCGGGGATCGGAACCGATACCACGGCGGACGGCTTCGATGTCCGCGCCCAGTCGTTCGGCCAGGTTGGCGATCTCGTTCATGAAGCTGATCTTGGTAGCCAGCATGGAATTGGCAGCGTACTTGGTCAGCTCCGCAGATCGCAGATCCATGAAGATCATGCGGTCATGGCTGCGATTGAACGGGTAATAGACTTCCCGCAGCAGTTCCGCCGCCCGCTCGCTGTCGGTACCGACAACAATGCGGTCGGGCTTCATGAAATCATTGATGGCAGCGCCTTCCTTGAGGAACTCGGGGTTGGACACAACGTCAAAATCAAGCTCCAGCCCACGGCGGTCAAGCTGGGCCCGAACCGCTGCCCCGACCTTGTCACCAGTACCAACCGGCACCGTGGACTTGTCCACGACCACCTTGTAGTCGTCCATGAATTCACCGATGGACCGGGCCACAGCAGTAACGTACTGCAGATCCGCTGACCCGTCCTCATCCGGAGGCGTGCCGACCGCAATAAACTGCAAGGTCCCGTGGCCGACGGCTTCTTCGGTGTCTGTGGTAAAGGAAAGACGCCCTGCCTCGACGGTGTGCTTCACAATGCTGTCCAGACCTGGCTCGTAGATGGGAATCTGACCATTCTTCAGCTTCCCGATCTTGGCCTGATCAACATCCATACACAGAACGTGATGACCAACATCCGCCAGACATGCGCCGGTCACAAGCCCTACATAACCGGTTCCAAAAATCGTAATTTTCATCCGTTAAATCCCAACACAAACAAGAAAATTAATGGGTGTCGCTGGCTTTTTTCTTCCGCCAGATGGCTTCCCAGGCCAGCGCGGTGCCAACAATCGTATTCAGGTCGTCATAATCAGGCTGCCAACCCAGGGTTTGCCTGATAAGAGTGTTATCCGCCATCAGCGCCGCCGGGTCGCCCGCGCGCCGGCCGGTTTCGGTAACCGGAAAATCGGTGCCGGACTGTTTCTTCACAACATCAATCACTTCCCGAACCGTGAACCCGCGACCATAACCGCAGTTCATGACCTTCGAACGACCGCCGTCCGCCATGTAATCCAGCGCCATGACATGCGCTTTGGCCAGGTCTTCAACATGGATGTAATCCCGGATGCAGGTGCCGTCGCGGGTGTCGTAGTCGGTACCGAAGACACTCATGCCCTCGCGCTGGCCGGTGACGCACTCACAGGCCACCTTGATCAGATGGGTCGCCTCGGGCGTGGCCTGGCCGAGCAGGCCATCCGGGTTGGCCCCCGCCACATTGAAGTAGCGGAGGATCACGTAGTTGAGGCCGGAGGCCGCCGCCAGGTCCATGATCATCCGCTCGCTCATCATCTTGGAGGCGCCGTAGGGATTGATGGGGGCCAGCGGCAGATCCTCGGTCAGCACCGTCTGCTCCGGCATGCCATAAACCGCCGCAGTGGATGAAAACACCATGTAGGGCACTTCGTGCTTCTCGACCGCTTTCAGAAGGTTCAGGGTGTTGCGGGTGTTGTTACTGTAATACTTCAGGGGATTGGCGACCGACTCTGGCACGACGATGTTGGCTGCGAAGTGCAGGACCGCTTCAAACCGGTGCCGGGAGAACAGTTCCCCGACCGCCGCTTCATCGGCCAGATCGCCGACAACCAGCTCCCCTGCCGTGACCGCCCAGCGATAACCCGTGGACAGATTATCGAACACCACGATGTCGTGACCGGCCTGGCCCAGCTGGCGAACCACATGACTGCCAATATACCCGGCGCCGCCGGTAACGAGGACTTTCATAGGCGGGAACTACTCCTTCCCTGAAGATTGTTTGCGAAGGCGCCGGATTTCCGCCCGCCGCCGACTGAAAAATTCAGTGATCATCTCACTGCAACGATCTGCCAGAACACCACCGACCGAGGTCACACCCCAGTTCAGATGAGGCTCTTCCAGCGTCCGGCGTGCCGATTCCACCGCCCCGGCCTTGGGTTCGGCAGCGCCGTACACAAGGCGACTGATGCGGCCATGGACAATGGCACCCACGCACATGGTACAGGGCTCCAGCGTAACGTAAAGCGTGGCGCCAGGCAGCCGGTAATTGCCAACCCGGGACGCGGCGTCGCGCAATGCCCGGATTTCGGCATGGGCAGTCGGATCGCAGCCGGAGATGGGCGCGTTAAAGCCCGCCCCGATCTCCCCGCCCTCCAGCACCACCACGGCGCCCACAGGCACTTCCCCCTTCGCCGCGGCTTCCGATGCAAGCTGCAGAGCCCGGGTCATCCAATAGTGATCGGCTTCTGTGCGGGACATTGTCTTTTCGGGCATGGCGTCAGTTAAGCCGGGGGCAGAGTTTAGCCGGGGTCAGAAGAAAGCCTTCTTCTGACCCCTTGTTCACTGACCCCTTATTCAAATAACCACTTAAATACAGCAGGTTATGATTTTCCAGAAGATTTAAAGTGCGATGAAAATACCATGATCAAAAATCTATTGAAAACACTTCTGTTCCGGGAGCCGTTTTCGCCATCATACCGGCGAGTCGGAAGCCAGACCGAGAATGGGTTTTCGCCTATCGGTTGTCTCAATCAAAGGTGACCTCCTTCTTCCACAGGCGTTATCCAGTAAACAGCGTCACCGGTCACGCTGTTTTCCGCCTGGCGAAGCGCCTCCAGTACGGCACTTACATCGGCGTCATCAAGCAGGATATCCACCCGAACCCGCGGTGTGTAGCCGACCACTTTATCACGTGCCGAGAGAAACGGGTCGCGTTCCACCTGAGCCCCGTGCCCTTCCACATGGCTGAACGTAAAGCCGGATACCTCGCTCAGGGTCCGCAGTTGGTCGCCCAATTCCTGCTGGGTATTGGCATGCACAATAAGCGTCAGAATCTTCACACGTGGTCCTCCGTTGCGGGTTGAGCCAGGCGTCGCTGCGCCCGCCCTTCTGTCCAGGCATATAAGGTAGGAAGCAGCACCAGTGTGAGCAGCGTCGACGTGAACAGTCCGCCGATCACCACGACCGCCAGCGGGCGCTGCAACTCGGAGCCCGGCCCGGTCGCCGTCAATAGCGGCACCAGGCCCAGGCTGGCGATTAATGCGGTCATGAGTACCGGGCGCAACCTGCGTTCGGCACCTTCCTGAACCGCCTGGAGCAGCGTTCGGCCGGCTTCACGCAACTGGTTGAAGTAGGTCACCATCACCACACCATTGAGCACCGCCACACCGAACAGGGTGATAAAGCCTACGGATGCCGGTACCGACAGATACAGGCCGGACAGGTACAGGCTGATCACGCCGCCGATCATGGCGAACGGGATGTTGAGTATGATCAGGCCGGCCTGGCGAAGGGAGCGAAAGGTGGTAAACAGCATGACGTAAATCAGCGCGACGGCCACCGGCACGACCAGCGCCAGACGGGCGCCGGCGCGCTGCTGGTTCTCGAACTGGCCGCCATAGGTGACGTAATAACCCGGTGGCAGTTGCAGTTCGCGTTCCAGTGTGGCGCGTACATCGTCGACGAAACCCACCACATCGCGGCCTTCGACGTTAGCCTGCACCACCACCTGGCGCTTGGCCGATTCGCGGGTGATCGCCACCGGCCCATCCACTTCCCGCAGCCTGGCCAGACTGCTCAAGAGGATCTTTTCTCCCGTCGGTGTTTCCACCTTTAGCGCACCGATGTCTGCCGGGGATGTGCGTGACTTTTCCGGATAGCGTAGCAGTACACCTACCCGGTAGTTGCCCTGGATCACCTCGGTGACCACACGACCACCGACCGCAATCTCCACCAGCCGATTGATGTCATCGACATTGATCCCGAAGCGGGCGATGGCCTGGGGATCGATCTCGACCTGCAGGTAAGTCTGACCCGAGAGCGGCGCACGAAAGACATCGACGGCGCCGGGAATGCTGTTGACCAACGTTTCGATCTGTTTGGATTTTTCCTCCAACACCGGAAGATCGTCGCCATACAACTTGATGGCCATCGCGGCCCGCACGCCGGTCAGCATCTCCGAGACCCGCATGTCGATGGGCTGGGTGAAGGCGTAGTCGATGCCGACGAAGCGGTCGAGCTTCTCACGCAACCGTTCCTGAAACTCCTCCAGGCTTACCGTCCACTGATCGCGCGGCTTGGTGATGATGAAGTTGTCGGTCTGGTACAGGCCCATGGGGTCCATGCGCAGTTCGTCGGCGCCGGTACGCGACACCACGCCGGTGACCTCGGGTAGTTCCATCATGGCCTTTTGGTAGGGCTCATCAAGCGCCAGCGAGCGCTCCAGCGAAATGCTGGGCAGCTTTTCGATGATAACCACGGTGGTGCCTTCATCCATGACCGGCATGAACTCCTTGCCAATCATAGGAAACAGTGCGGCTGCGATCACCAGCAATACCAAGGCACCGCCAACTGCGGTCTTGCGGCTGTTCAACGCCCAACGCATTACCGGCAGATAGGCCTGTTTCAGCAAAGCCAGCACCCGGTTATCCTTTTCCGCGCCACCGCGCATCAACAGGCTGGCGAACACCGGAATGACCGTCAGCGACAGGAGCAACGAGCCGATGAGCGCGAACGCAATTGTCACCGCCAGCGGCGTAAACATCTTGCCTTCCAGCCCGGACAGGCTGAACAGGGGCAGAAACACCACGATAATGATCAGCACGGCGGAGATCACCGGAGTCGCCACCTCCAGTGTTGCCCGGTAGACCAGGTGCAGACGACCAATCCCCTTGGGCGCATGACTGAGTTGCGCATGAATGTTCTCGACCACCACCACCGCGGCATCCACCAGGATACCGATGGCAATCGCCAGCCCGCCGAGCGACATGAGATTGGCGCTGACGCCGAACAGGCGCATCATTACAAAGGTGAACAGCACCGAAAGCGGCAAGATCAGCGCGACGGTCAAGGCGGCCCGGAGGTTGCCAAGCATGATGATCAACACCAGCAACACCAGCACCACGGCCTCGCCCAGCGCTTTTTCCACGGTCCATACCGCCTGCGTCACCAGCTCGGTGCGATCATAGAAGGGTACGATATGGACCCCCTCGGGCAGCGCTGTCTTGAGCGCCTCCAGTTCGCGTTTCACTCCATCAACGGTGGTGCGGCTGTTGGCGCCCTTGCGCAACAGCGCAAGGCCGGTAACCACCTCGCCTTCGCCGTCGGCGGTGACCGCCCCGTAGCGGGTCAGGGAGTTGATGCGGACCTTGGCTACGTCACTGATGTGTAGAGGAATTCCGTCACGGGTTGCCACCGTGATGCTCCGAATGTCGTCCGGATCCCGCAGTTGTCCCACAGTGCGCACCAGCAATACTTCGTTGTTACGGTTGATGCGGTCTCCGCCGGCGTTGCGGTTGTTATTCTCCAGTGCGGTCTCCAGGTCCTCGATCGACAGACCGTAGGCCAGCAGCGCCTCGGGATCGGCTACGACTTCAAACACCTTGACCTCGCCGCCCAGGGAATTGACCTCCGCCACTCCCTCGAGTGTACGCAAGCGTGGGCGGATGACCCAGTCCTGAATACGGCGCAGCTCCCGGTTGCTGTAACCTTTCCCCTCGACCCGGTACATATACCCCTCGCCCAGCGGCGTGGTGATTGGGCCCAGACCGCCCTCCACGCCAGCCGGCAGCTCGCCCCAGACCTGGTTGAGGCGCTCGGCCACCTGCTGGCGCGCCCAGTAGATGTCGGTGCCGTCCTCGAAATCGATGGTGATGGAACTCAGGGCGTACTTGGTGGTGGAACGGAGCACGGTCTGGCGCGGCAGCCCCTGCATCTCCGCCTCGATGGGAAAGGTGATGCGGCTTTCCACCTCGGTGGGCGACAGGCCCGGCGCCTTGATGATCACCTGCACCTGGGGCGAGGCGATATCCGGGAAGGCGTCGATCGGCAGGGTGCGAAATGCCCATATCCCACCGACGGTAAGTGCGGCAGCGAGCAGCAGGATCATCAGCCGCTGGATCAGGGAGAAACGAATCAGTGCAGCAATCATGGCTTACTCGCCTCCCTGGTACTGCCAGTGCGATTTCAGCTCGGCCACACCGCCGCTGACAATCTCGGTGTCGGCCGCGATACCGGCGCGCACCGCAATCCAGTCGCCCGCCTCCGTGCCGATTTCGATCGGAACCGGCTTGAAGCGCCGTGGACCCGTCACCTCGAACAGGTAAGCCTGCTCGCCGACCCGGAACACCGCGCTGGCCGGCACCACCAGGCCCTGGTAGGAAATCCCGGTCAGCGTCACGGCAGCGTACATGCCAGGCCGCAAGACGTCGTCCGGGTTGTCGACCACGATTCGACCGCCCAGGGTCTGGCTTTGACGCTCCACTTCCCCGCCCAGAGATTGCAGCCGCCCGCGGTATTCACGCCCGGGGCTGGCCTCAACCTGGATCAGGACTTCCGCTCCCAGCTCGATCCGGGGCAGGCTTGCCACCGGCACTCGTACCTCGGCCCACAGGCTGGACAGGTCGTCGACATGAAAAGCGGCCTGGCCAGCGGTAGCCAGTTGCCCCGACTCGATCTCGACACCGGTGACCATGCCATCAATCGGGCTGATCAGCTCGAACTCCGCCAGGCGGTCGGGCTTTTGCGCCAGCGCCTGTATCTGGTCGTCCGACAACCCGGCCAGCGATAACAAGCGACGGCGGGCATCCAGGGTGGCACGGGCACGCTTGTATTCGCTGTCCACCGCGAGCCAGCGGCTTTCCGCGACGATGCCGTCCTTCCATAACCCCTCGATGCGGGCGCGCTCGGCGCGCGCCAGATCGAAGCGGGCCAATGCCTCCAGGTAATCCGCCTGCGCCTGGCCCAGGCTATTGCTACGCAACCGGGCCAGTACCTGTCCCTTATGCACCGTGTCATTCTCCACCATCAGCAACTCGGTCACCAGGCCATCCACGACAGGTGTAACACGGTGGCTCTTGCGCCGGTCAGCGGTGAGGGTAGCGGTCAGACCCAGGCGTGGTTTCAGCTCACGGGCAGTCACGGTAGTGGTGGCAAGCTGGGCGCTGGCCAGTTGCTGCTGAGTCAATACCAGTTCAGCGGCCGGCGCCAGCGCCGGGATTAGCAGGAAAAACAGAGTGGCTAAAGGCTTATTCATTATCAGTATCCTGTTCAGTGGCGACAAGGGCACGACCGGCGGCCAGGCGCAGATCCGCGGCCTCCAGCCACGCCTCTTGCAGCAGTTCCAAATAGCGTTCGTGGGCGTCAAAATAGGTGTTGTTGGCATCGATCACCGAGAGGATCTCCACCTCACCGCTGGCATATGCCTTGCGCGTCAGCTCGAATACTTTTTGCGCAGGCTGGAACACCCGCGTGCGGTAATGCTCTCCCTGCTTAACGAGCTGATTCAGATTCAGATAGCTCTGCCGCAGGCGGCTATCCAAATCCCGTTCCAGCACCTGCAGTTCCGACTGGCCCTCAATGACTTGAGCCCGGGCTTCTCCGATGCGACCGCTGTTTCGGTCCCAGAGAGGTATGGTGATACCCAGGCCGATTCCGGTGACATCCTGGCGACGTCCGTTGAGTAAATCCTGCTCACGAAACACACTTAGGCTGAGATCCGGCAAGCGCTCGGCACGGGCCAGGTCCACACCTGATCGCGCCGCCTCGACTCGGTGTTTCGCGGCGAGCAGCGCCGGATGGTTCGCCAGACCGGCTTGCAACTGTTCCAGCGCGGGGACGAGGCCGAACGGTTTAAGGGAAGTCAATTGAGGTGTCGTCTCGCCGGATAGCCCCAAGTAGACACGAAATCTGCTCAGCGCTTCGTTATAGGCGCCTTCGGCACTATTCAATGCCTGTTGCGCGGCTTCCCGGATCAGATCCATGCGCAGACGCTCCAGCTCGGAAAGCTCCCCGGCCTGGGCGCGGCGGCGCCCGGTGTTCTGCAGGTCATCGGCAAGTTGCAGGCGCTGCTGTGCCAGGCGCAGGCGCCCCAAAGCCAGCTGCAGGCTGTGATAGCGCTGCGCCACCTGGGTTTCCAGGCGGATCTGCTGATAGCTCTGCTCAGCACGGGCAGCGTCCAGGGCCGCCCCGGCGACCGCTTGCTGGTGTCCAAGACGACCGCTCAGCGGCAGCGGCTGGCTGATCGCAAACTGGGTAAAATCAGTGCCTCCGGTGCCCGCGTCCTTGCCGATACTGTCGTCGGCACGCAATTCGATCTGCGGGTTCGGCCACACACCGGCCTGTTGCAGTGCACCCTGGCGGGCACCGACCGCCGCCTGCGCACCACGGATTTCCGGCGCAATCTCGACCACGCGCCGGATACTGTCTTCCAGTGTCCATATACCCTGCGATTGACCCATGGCCGATACCGGCACAGTACAGGACAGCAGGAACCACAGTACTACCGCTCGCCGGTTTTTTCGGCGCGCCAAGAACAAAACATTGAACATTACCCACTCCTGAGCGCTGCGTCGGTGATACGACACGCGCGGAAAAGCATTCAAGATAAAAAGCCATGCGGCATTGCTCAGCACAGACCAACGGCAGGTCTTCGCAGGCAAAACCATCTAAAGGGAAGTCTCAGAGTCTCAGAGCGGGGGTGCGCGCAGGGGCGGTCTTAGACTGAAAGCGGAAGAGAGGAATGGTGCATGGCGATAGAGGCGCCACGATATCCGGGAGCAAAGCCGTCTCGGCAGAAGCAGGATCACTGCCGAAAACAAAGCGATGACCAGCGATCCAGGCGGCAGTTTTTTCAGGACTCCTTGTTGAGACAGGTCGATTTGACCCACTTGGTCAGGATGTTTCTTAGCCGAAACTCCGTAGTCGACGTGGCCATGTTCCTGATGCGCATGTTCCGACGTGGTCGACTCATGATCGTAAGTATGCATGTGCAACCGCGCGCCCTGGATAAACACCAGGGCGATAGCCAGGTAGGCTACCCAGAAGATTTTCGTGAGCGTGGTTAATTGTGATCGATGCATGGTTTCGGGATCATACTCAGTTCTCCGATGCCGGGCAATAACCTGTTAGCTCAAGCAGAAGACCCGCACCATATACCTGAATCATGGCAATCCGGCCGCCAGCAGCTTTGACGACCTGAGTTAAGCCGGGGTCAGAAGAAAGCTTTCTTCTGACCCCTTGTTCACGGGACTTGACGTGAGAACGCCCACGACGTCCGCCACATCCGTCAAGCCGACAAGATCCGGCGAGGCCTCGATCAGGCGCTCCACCAGCGCATCCGGGTCACAGTCGCGGTCGGACAGTTAGTACTTCAGCGTAAAAATGTATTCCATAGATCAATCCTCCGGTACCGTCTCGCCAGCCCTCCTCTTCCGCATGCTTGAGCGCGGTTTCAATCTCTTTCTTCGGATGTGCCGGACGAGTCATTCCTTGTTTCCAGTATGGGGATAACGACCAAGGTCGTCAGCCAAATTAGGGTACATCCAAAAACTGTTGTAATAGTCCCGTATTGGGACTAACGTTTTAAGCATGAGAATCATCGCACTATCGACACTGAAAGCCTTCTGGGAAGAAAACCCGGAGTACCAGGATGCCAAAGAGCCGACACTGGCCTGGCACCGTCATACCCAACATGCCGATTGGAGCTCACCTGCAGAGGTAAAGCAGGACTTCAGGAACGCAAGCATCCTCAAGGATGGCCGGGTGGTGTTCAATATTGCGGGGAACAAGTATCGACTTGTGGTCTGGATAAGCTACGCCTATCGCGTCGTATACATCCGCTTTATTGGCACCCACTCACAGTATGACAAGATTGATGTGCAAACGATTTAACTGCCGGAGGATTAACGATGGATATCAAACCGATTAAAACTGATACCGACTACCAAGCGGCATTAAAAGAAATTGAAAGCCTGATGATGGCTGGACCAGACACCTCAGAAGGCGAAAAGCTGGATGTCATGGTCACACTGATCGAGGCTTATGAAGCCAAGCATTTCCCGATGGATTTGCCTGATCCTGTTGAGGCGATCAAGTTCGAAATGGAACGCAAGGGCTTAACCGCTAAAGACCTGGAGCCGATGATCGGCAAAAGTAATCGCGTGTACGAGATCCTAAATCACAAGCGCTCGCTGACTTTGAAGATGATCTGGAAGCTCCACGAAGGCTTGGGTATTCCGGCTGAATCGCTGATCAAACCGCCTCAAGCTCATGCCTGACCAAAAAAAGGAAAAGGAGACACCCAGATTTATTTTCTGCTCAAATATTGATCGGCGCCTGTCCGGGACATTGCTTTTTCGGGCCTGGCGTCAGTTAAGCCGGGGTCAGAAGAAAGCCTTCTTCTGACCCCTTGTTCATGCGGACTCCGGTTATTCCCACTCAATTACAAACGAGCAGTTTTTTGTATTTATTTTCATACTCTTACGATTTCCGTTAATGTTAATACCATGAAAAATATCATGTTCAGAAATTGTTGCTAATCACTCGAAAAACTGACGGATCAAACAACGGTTGCCTCTCTTTCCAGCTTGATATATATTCATATTTGTTAATTATGAATATTTGGAGAGCAATATGGCAACGACAAGTCTCAGCCTAGGTGAGCACTGGGAAGTTTACATCAAGAATGAGATTGCCAGCGGGCGTTACGGCTCTGCCAGTGAAGTTGTCCGGGATGCCCTACGCTCAATGGAAGAGCGCAAAAGCAAACTTGACGCTTTACGAAGTCATTTGGCGCAGGGCGTTGAACAGGCCAGAGCCAGTGAGTTCATTGATAATTTCAAAATGGACACACTGATCAACGATCTGGATAACGAAGTCTGATGCCCGGATTCAGAGTTACCCCGAGGGCTCAGGATGACTTAAAAAACATCGGCCGATATACAGAGCAGCACTGGGGTAAACGCCAACGAAATAATTACCTGAAAGCACTCGAAAAACGCTTTGGCTGGTTAGCAGAAAATCCACGGTTGGGCAAACATCGCCTGGATGTGGCTGAAGGCTATTACAGTTTCCCTCAAGGCGAGCATGTTGTCTTCTACCTGATTGGTGAAAAAGGCATTGATATTATCGGCGTCCCGCACAAGGAGATGGATATCATTACTTATTTTCTACCTGACTGAACAATCAGGTATTAAGGGTGACATGCCTGCTGTTGCCTGCCAGTGCCAGATCTGGCCTACTCCCACTCAATTACAAACTGGTCATTTTTATACTTTATTTTCAATAGCTTAAGCATATTGGTAAGTGACATTACCATGACAGATACCATGTACAGTTGTGCTGCTAATCACCTTGTAACTTACCGGGATAACGCTGTCACGCCGCACACTTACAGGATCGGTTGACTTACCGGACTCCTAGGCATATGCTTTGACATATGCCTTATAAGCCGGAGGATATTCGAATGTCAACTTCTGAACGCCATGTACGCCTCTTTCGCAACGGGCGCAACCAGGCCCTACGCATCCCTCGCGAGTTCGAGTTGGAGGGTGAGGAAGCACTCATCCACAAGGAGGGTGACCGGCTGATTGTGGAGCCGATCCGTAAAGGCAGGCTGCTGGCGCTGCTAGCCTCTCTGGATCCCTTGACTGAACCCTTCCCCGATATCGATGATGACCTGCCTCCATTGGATGACGTGCAGCTATGAATGGATCCCTGGCGTATTTACTGGATACCAACATCCTGTCCGATCTTGTCCGCAATCCGCAAGGCGTGGTAGCAGCACAGATCACCAAGGCAGGCGAGGATACTGTCTGCACCAGCATCATTGTAGCCGCGGAACTCCGCTATGGCGCAATCACGTCAAACTCTGCAAAACTTGCAGAGCGCATTGACATGATCCTCTCGGCACTGGAAATCCTGCCACTGGAAACACCCGCCGACCACCAGTACGCATCATTACGCCATCACCTCACACGTCAGGGAACACCCATTGGGCCAAATGATCTGCTGATTGCTGCACATGCACTCGCAAATGACCTTACAGTTATAACCGCCAATGTCAGGGAATTCTCCCGGGTGCCAGGGCTGAAAGTGGAGAACTGGCTACAGGCATAGTCTGCGGCGCCTGCCCAAAACACATTCCCGCCGGCATTTACTTATGGAATGATATCAGTTTACGCTTCTCTTACTTGATAATACCATGAAAAATGCCATTGATAATGCAGATTGTATTATCGATTAGGTAATTTTTATTATTATATTTCAATGTGTTAAAATTTTTGTCACTCCCACTCAATGGTCGCCGGCGGCTTGGAGGATACGTCGTAGGTTACCCGGGACACACCGGTAATCTCGTTGATGATCCGGTTGGAGACCGTTTCAAGCAGGTCGTACGGCAGATGTGCCCAGCGGGCTGTCATGAAGTCGATGGTCTCAACCGCTCTCAGGGCCACCACGTACTCGTAGCGGCGGGCATCGCCAACCACGCCTACCGACTTGACCGGCAGGAACACGGCAAACGCCTGGCTGGTCTTGTGGTAGAGATCGGCACGGTGGAGCTCTTCCAGGAAGATGGCGTCTGCCTTGCGCAGGATATCGGCGTATTCCTTTTTCACTTCACCGAGAATGCGCACGCCCAGGCCCGGACCCGGGAACGGGTGACGATAGACCATATCGTAAGGCAGGCCCAGCTCAAGGCCAATCCGGCGCACCTCATCCTTGAACAGTTCCCGCAGCGGCTCCACCAGCTTCATTTTCATGGTTTCCGGCAGGCCACCCACGTTATGGTGAGATTTGATGACGTGCGCCTTACCGGTCTTGGAGGCGGCTGACTCGATTACGTCCGGATAAATGGTGCCCTGGGCGAGCCAGTTCACATCGCGGATGTTGGCCGCTTCGCTGTCAAATACATCGATAAAGGTGTTGCCGATGATCTTGCGCTTCTGCTCAGGATCATTGATGCCCTTGAGTTTAGACAGAAACAGGTCTTCTGCATCCACCCGGATTACTTTCACGCCCATATTGCGGGCAAACATGTCCATCACCTGGTCGCCTTCGTGGAGACGCAACAGGCCGTTATCCACGAACACACAGGTCAGCTGGTCACCGATCGCCCGGTGCAGCAACGCAGCAGTCACGGAGGAGTCGACACCCCCGGACAAGCCCAGCAGCACCTTGTCGCTGCCTACCTGATCCCGGATCTGCCGAACCGCGTCGTCCACGATCTTCGCCGGCGTCCACAGCGCCTCGCAACCACACACGTCCAGAATAAAATGCTCGAGAATCCGCTTGCCCTGAAGCGTATGGGTCACTTCCGGATGGAACTGAACACCATAGAGGTTCCGGCTCAGGTCCTGCATGGCGGCAATGGGGGCGCTTTCGGTAGACGCCAGCAGCTCGAAGCCTTCTGGCATAGCCACCACCTTGTCACCGTGGCTCATCCAGACATCCAGCAACGAATCGCCGGTGGTGGTCAGGTGATCGGTGATATCCCGTAGCAGCGGGCCGGTGGCGCGCACTTTCACCTGGGCGTAGCCAAATTCCCGCTTCTCGGAACTGGCAACCCGGCCGCCGAGCTGCTCCGCCATGGTCTGCATGCCGTAACAGATACCGAGGACCGGAATGCCGCGATCAAACAGGCCTTCCGGCGCCCGGGGGCCGCCCAGCTGTGTGACCGACTCAGGCCCACCGGCAAGAACAATCCCTTTCGGGTTGAACTCGTTGAGTTCTTCCTCGGTAATATCAAACGCCCTGATCTCACAGTAGACGCCAATCTCCCGTACACGGCGGGCAATGAGCTGGGTGTACTGGGAACCGAAATCGAGAATCAGGATGCGGTGGTCGTGAATGTTCTGGGCCATGGAGTCCTCGGAGCTAAATGAACAACGCGGCCCTCAGGGGAGCCGCGTCTGGTCAGGCAATGATTAACCGATACGGTAGTTTGGCGCTTCTTTGGTGATGGTCACATCGTGCACGTGGCTCTCACGCATACCAGCGTTGGTGATGCGCACAAATTCCGGCTTGGTACGCATCTCTTCCATTGTGGCGCTACCGGTGTAGCCCATGGAAGCACGCAGGCCGCCAATCAGCTGGTGAACGATGTTGCGCATTGGCCCCTTGCAGGCGACACGGCCTTCAATGCCCTCGGGCACCAGCTTTTCGATACCCTTGCTGGCATCCTGGAAGTAACGGTCGCTGGAGCCCTGCCCCATAGCGCCGATTGAGCCCATGCCACGGTATGCCTTGTAGCTGCGGCCCTGGAACAGCTCAACCTCGCCGGGTGCTTCATCGGTACCGGCCAGCAGGCTGCCGATCATGACGCAATGGGCACCGGCGGCTATGGCCTTGGCGATATCGCCAGAGAATCGTATGCCACCGTCGGCAATCAGCGGTACGCCGCGTTCCTTCAGGGCAGCCGCCACGTTCGAGACCGCTGAAATCTGGGGTACGCCAATGCCGGCGACAATGCGGGTAGTGCAGATAGAACCGGGACCAATACCCACCTTCACGGCGTCGGCACCGGCGTCCGCCAGAGCGAGAGCCGCCTGGGAGGTTGCAATGTTACCGCCAATCACCTGAACTTCCGGGAAGTTCTGCTTGACCCAGCGAACACGCTCGATCACACCCCGTGAATGACCGTGGGCGGTATCAACCACGAGCACATCCACGCCGGCCTCTGCCAGCGCCGTAATCCGCGCCTCGGTGTCGCCGCCGGTACTGACAGCGGCACCGACACGCAACCGCCCCTGGTCATCCTTGCAGGCCAGCGGGTAGTCTTTGGCCTTCTGAATGTCCTTGACGGTGATCAGTCCACGCAGCTCGAAATTGTCATTGACCACCAGCACCTTTTCGATGCGGTGGCGGTGCAGCAACTCCTTGACGTCGTCCAGGCAGGCCCCTTCTTTCACCGTGACCAGCTTATCCTTGGGCGTCATGATGTCCTGCACCGGGGTGTCCATCCGGCTTTCAAACCGGATGTCGCGGCCAGTGACAATGCCCAACAGATCGCGGCCATCGACCACCGGCAGGCCGGAAATGTTGTTGGCCATGGTGATATCCACCAACTCGCGGACGGTGGTATCCGGTGTCACGGTAATCGGGTCTTTCACCACTCCGCTTTCGAACTTCTTGACCTTCCGAACCGCTGCTGCCTGCTGCTCAACGGTCATGTTCTTGTGCATGATGCCAATTCCGCCTTCCTGGGCCATGGCGATGGCCAGGTCCGCTTCGGTAACGGTATCCATTGCGGAAGACACCAGCGGAATGTTCAGAGTGATACCTTTGGTCAACCGGGTCTGCAGGCTAACCTGGTGGGGAAGAACTTCTGAATATCCGGGAACCAGCAGAACGTCATCAAATGTGAGGGCTTCTTCGGCAATTCGCAGCATTGGGATCCGCCTTTTGAACGTGCTAAGTTGGGAATTTCCGTGCTGTACCCGCGGCGGTACAACAAAGCAAAATCCTTAATCGATCCATTATAAAGGGGCTCTCGGGGACAGTAAACCGCGCCGTTTTCAACGTTCGATTGCATCTTTTTGAAATTTCGCTATTTTTAACCTCCCATTTTTCGGCTTTTGCGTATGCATAACGACGGAGTCAGACCGGTGACATCTCCCCTTCAGGACACCCGCCCCCGGGCACTCAGCGTCAGCGAACTGAACCACCAGGCCAGGCACCTGCTGGAATCCAGTTTTATGCAGGTGTGGGTGGAAGGTGAACTGTCGGGATTTTCACGGCCTTCCTCCGGGCACTGGTACTTTTCCCTGAAGGACCGAAAATGCCAGGTACGCTGCGCCATGTTCCGCGGTTTGAACCAGCGAATCCGCACATTGCCAAAAGAAGGGGACCAGGTACGCATCCGCGGCAAAGTCACCCTCTACGAGAACCGGGGCGACTTCCAGATTATCGTCGAGCATATAGAGCCGGCCGGCCTCGGCGCACTGCAGCAGGCCTTTGATGAGCTCAAGCGCAAACTTCTCGCCGAAGGCCTGTTCGATAACGCCCGAAAAAAACCGTTACCTTCACTACCAAAACACATTGGTGTGGTTACCTCTCCAACCGGCGCGGCCATTCACGACATCCTCACGGTACTGGCACGTCGCTGCCCGGCCATTCCGGTTACCCTTTATCCAACCGCCGTGCAGGGCGAGGCAGCAACCTCCGATATTGTCCGTGCCATTGAACGGGCCCAGGCCCATGGCGTTGCCGATGTACTGATCATCGGCCGGGGTGGCGGATCTCTGGAGGACCTCTGGTGCTTCAACGAAGAAGCCGTGGCCCGGGCCATTGCAGCCTGCACAATCCCCACCGTCAGCGCGGTCGGTCACGAGGTGGATGTCACCATTGCTGATTTCGTTGCCGATCTGCGGGCCCCGACGCCCTCGGCCGCTGCCGAAAAAATCTCACCGGACCAGTCCGACTGGCTGAAGCAGCTCCGTGAGCGGGAGTTCCGGCTCTCCAACGCCATGGAGCTTGCCCTGAAACGCCTCAACACCCAGCTCGGGCACCTGGCCGCGCGACTGCGGGATCCGAGACGGGAATTGCTTGAAAAGGCCCAGCGCATGGATGAGTTGGAGCTGAGGCTTGGAAAGGCTATCCGACAGCGCTTGAGCACGGTAAGTACCAGGAATGACCACCTGCGCCAGAGGCTGGTGATGCAATCACCTGGCCGGCAGCTTTCGCAAAACCAGGCTACGGTGAACCGCATTACCGATCAACTGGTCTCGCTGATGCAACAGGGCCTCAGGTATCGGCGGGAAAACCTGGAACACGCGGCACAGACTCTCAATGTCGTGAGCCCCCTGGCGACCCTGGGCCGTGGTTACGCCATCGTGCGGGATAGTGATGGCAGGATCATCCGGGAGGCATCGGCGGTCAGTGCCGGGGAAACCGTTTCTGCCCGGGTTGCCAAGGGTGAGCTGACGGCAAAGGTGACATCGGTCAAATCTGCGGAGGAAACGGAGCCATAAACCGGCCAGACTAAGCCAATGGTCTACTAGTCCGTGATTTCAAACGGCCTAAAGTTGTCAGGAAACGCACTAAAACAACAACAGGCACGATGAGGTGGAATATATGGACTACCACTCAGAATTCCGGCGGTCAATAGACAACCCGGACGACTTCTGGCGTGAACAGGCGGAAAAAATTGACTGGTTCGAACCGCCGAAAACCATCTGGCAGCCGACCGACAACGGCCACGGGCAGTGGTTTCCCGACGGCACCCTGAACACCTGTGACGTGGCGCTGGATGCCAACATCCGGGCCGGCCGGGGCGACCAGAAAGCCCTGATCTACGATTCACCGGTCACCAACACCAAGCGCTCCTACACCTACAACGAACTCACCGACGAGGTGGCCCGTTTCGCCGGCGCCCTCAAGGATCGTGGCATCACCAAAGGTGACCGGGTCATCATCTACATGCCGATGATTCCTGAAGCCGTTATCGCCATGCTCGGCTGCGCACGCATCGGCGCGATTCACTCGGTGGTGTTCGGCGGTTTTGCCGCCCACGAACTGGCGGTTCGCATTGATGATGCCACACCCAAAGCGGTTATCACCGCCTCCTGCGGTATCGAAGTGACTCGCGTCATCGAATACAAGCCACTGGTGAACAAGGCCATCGACCAGGCCAGCCACAAACCGGAAACCTGCATTGTTTACCAGAGACCCCAGGCAAAGGCAGACCTGAGCCCGGGCCGTGATTTCGACTGGAACGAACTGATGGCGGCCGCCGAACCGGCTGACCCGGTGCCCGTCAAATCAACCGATCCGCTCTATATCCTCTATACCTCCGGCACAACCGGCAAGCCGAAAGGCGTGGTCCGGGACAATGGCGGCCACGCGGTTGCCCTGAACTACAGCATGAACCTGGTATACGACGCCAAACCCGGCGATGTTTACTGGGCCGCCTCGGACGTGGGCTGGGTAGTCGGCCACAGCTACATCGTCTACGCCCCGCTCTTTGCGGGCTGCACCACCATTCTCTACGAGGGTAAACCGGTAAAAACGCCCGATGCCGGCGCATTCTGGCGGGTGGTTCAGGATCACAAGGTAAACATGCTGTTCACCGCTCCGACGGCCTTCCGGGCGGTTCGCAAGGAAGACCCCGAGGCGGACCAGCTTTCCCGCTACGACATCAGCTCTCTCAAGCGCCTGTTCCTGGCCGGCGAGCGGCTGGACCCGGCGACGTACGAATGGCTGAAGGAACATACCGGCCTGCCGGTTCTCGATCACTGGTGGCAGACCGAAACCGGCTGGGCCATTTGCTGCAATCCGGTCGGCATCGAAATGATGGCCACCAAACCCGGCTCTGCGACTGTACCCTCACCCGGTTACAACGTTCAGGTGGTGGACAGGAACGGCAGCCAGATACCCGCGGGCGAACAGGGGCAGATTGCCGTAAAACTGCCACTGCCACCGGGCTGCATGATGACCGTTTGGGGCGACGACGAGCGCTTCCGCAAAACCTATCTGGAACCCATTTCCGGGTTTTACAGTTCCGGCGACGGCGGCTTCATTGATGATGACGGCTATGTATTCATCATGGGCCGCACGGATGACGTGATCAACGTTGCCGGCCACCGCCTGTCTACCGGCGAGATGGAAGAAGTGGTGGCCTCCCATCCAGCCGTCGCGGAGTGCTGCGTGGTGGGTGCTCACGATGACATGAAAGGACAGATTCCCATTGGTCTCGTGCTGATCAAGGATGGTGCGACCATTGACCACGATGAGCTGGAAGATGAGCTGGTGGAGATGATGCGTGACAAGATCGGTGCCATTGCCTGTTTCCGGCGGGCCCTGGTGGTCGAACGCCTGCCGAAAACCCGCTCCGGCAAGATCCTGCGACGGGTGATCCGGCAGATTGCCGATGGCGAGGAATACACCGTTCCCAGCAC
Organism: Marinobacter sp. Arc7-DN-1; assembly: GCF_003441595.1. Lineage (NCBI taxonomy): Bacteria > Pseudomonadati > Pseudomonadota > Gammaproteobacteria > Pseudomonadales > Marinobacteraceae > Marinobacter > Marinobacter sp. Arc7-DN-1. Next base: position 766,351 of record NZ_CP031848.1, read on the forward strand.
CATTGACGACCCGGCCATACTGGAGGAAATCAGCGAGCAATTCCGCCACTAGCAGCCTGTCGGCAACCGGTAATCGTCCCCGGTCAAACCGGGGACGATGGGTCTGTATGTCCTGACTCACAACCCGTTGTTTCCAGGCAAATTAAAACCTGCATGAAAGGGTTGAAAATTTCGTTGACGGCCCCCGAACTCGGTCTATACTGAAAATGCTGTGAACATACAGCGGTATTTGGTGAATGCGTTTCAACGTCCTGCCGAAGTGCTCTTCGTTGCCCCTTTCCTCAGTACTCTCTGGATTTCTCAGCACCGGTTCCACATGGAATTTGAAGGTCCCGTGAGGGCAAATTACAGAAAGACAGGAAAGATCAATGTCCGATACTAAAACTGGCCACGTTAAGTGGTTTAACGAGTCCAAAGGCTTTGGCTTTATCGCTCAGGACGGTGGCAGTGACGTGTTTGTTCACTACAGCGCAATCAATTCAAGCGGTTTCCGTACCCTGACCGAAGGCCAGCAGGTACAGTTTACCGTTACACAGGGCCCGAAAGGTCCCCAGGCGGAAAACGTAACCCCCGTCTAAGGGTTTCCGTTCCGTCCTTTGCCCCTCACGGGCATTGGAAAATCAACAGGCCGGCATTCGTGCCGGCTTGTGTCGTTCCGGGCGCCGGTCTGGCTCAGGCGCCCGCAACCTCGGCCTCCCTCGCCGGCTCCGGCATTTCGGCTCCCACCGCCTGTGCCACGGCCGAGAACAGCGCCTGCAGCGTCGCAGAGGCGGTATCTTCCGCCAGTGCCGCCGCACTGCAGTGCTTGCCATTCGCAGTCAGCCGGATACAGGCCAGGGCATTGGCATTGGTGCCTTCGCCCAGGGCAAACTCGTCATACGCTTCAACCGCAATGGAGAGTCCGAACCGGCCTTCCAGGGCTTCAGACACCGCTTCCACGGCACCCAGGCCGCGGCCGTCCAGGCGCACTGGTGCAGACTCACTGCCAACGGACACTTCGGCGCGAACGCCCTCTTCGTCCCGGTGCAGATCGTAGGACCTCAATGCCCAGTCAGCATGAACCTTCAGGTAGCGGTCCTCGAACAGCCGGTGAATGGTCAGTGAATCGATCTCGCCGCCGTTGGTTTCGGCTTCTCTCTGCACCACCTTGCTGAACTCGATCTGCAGCCAGCGCGGCAGGCTGATGTTGTAATCCCGCTCCAGCACATAGGCGACACCGCCCTTGCCAGACTGACTGTTGATGCGCACAACCTCCTCATAGCGGCGGCCTACATCAAACGGATCAATGGGCAGGTAGGCCACATTCCAGGTCTCCCCTTCTTTCCGGCGCGCCAGACACTTGCGAATGGCATCCTGGTGACTGCCCGAGAAGGCGGTGAACACCAGCTCCCCGGCGTAGGGGTGGCGGGGATGGGTGGAGATCTCGGTACAGGCTTCAACCAGCTCGCTGATCTCCGCCATTCCGGAAAGATCCAGCGTGGGGTCAATGCCCTGGGAATAGAGGTTCATCGCCATGGTGACCAGATCCATATTCCCCGTACGCTCCCCGTTACCCATCAGGGTACCCTCAACGCGGTCGGCACCGGCCATCACAGCCAGTTCCGCAGCCGCCACGGCGCAGCCGCGGTCGTTGTGGGTATGCACACTGATACTGATGTGCTCACGACGCCTGATGTTGTCGCAGATCCATTCAATCTGGTCGGCAAACACGTTCGGCGTAGCCATTTCAACGGTCGCTGGGAGGTTGATGATCATCGGCTGCCCCTGGTCCGGACGCCAGACGTCGCTCACGGCATCGATCACTTCCGCCGCGAAATCCAGCTCGGTGCCAGTGAAACTTTCCGGTGAATACTGGAACGTCCATTCCGTTTCCGGATGGCGTGCCGCTATGTCCCTGACCACCTTCGCGCCATTTACCGCAATATCACGGATGCCGTCGCGGTCGAGCCCGAACACCTGCTCCCGCTGCACGGTCGATGTCGAGTTATAGACATGCACGATGGCCTTGCGGACACCAGAGAGCGCTTCGTAGGTGCGCTCGATCAGCTCCGGCCGGGCCTGGGTCAGTACCTGGATCTTTACATCCTCGGGAATGCGGTTTTCCTCGATCAGCTTGCGGCAGAAGTCAAAGTCAGGCTGACTCGCAGCAGGAAAACCGATTTCAATTTCCTTGAAGCCCAGCTTGACCAGTAAATCGAACATCCGCTGCTTCTGGGCAACCGACATGGGCTTCACCAGCGCCTGGTTACCGTCCCGAAGGTCTACCGCACACCAGGCCGGCGCCTTTTCGATGACCTTGTCGGGCCAGCGGCGATCGGTTTTGGCAACAGGTTTGAACGCAACGTATTTGCGATGATCGAAAGCCATGCGTGTTATTCCTTGCAGTTTCGGGGGTGAAATTCTCAGTGCGTACAGGTTAACGCGATAACGCTGATATTTGATTGCGAAGTTTGGTTGAAAAGCGTACTTTTTAATTCATTAATTGCTATTTATATAATATTCATGGAATTTTATGCCACATAATCAGAAAAATCTCATCAAAATCGATAAAATTGACCGGCGGATCCTCGAACAGGTCCAGAACGACGGTTCCCTGACCAACCAGGAACTGGCGGAAAAGGTGGGGCTTTCTCCCTCTCCCTGCCTGCGCCGGGTTCGGGCCCTTGAGGAAGCGGGCATCATTGTCAGGACTGTGACCATCCTGGACCACAAGAAGCTGGGCCTGTCACTCACGGCGATCATACTGATCGGCATGGACCGACACACGCCAGAGCGTTTTGCCACCTTCGAAGAACAGGTTGCCGAATACCCGGAAGTGCAGGAGTGCTACCTGATCACCGGACAGGATGCCGATTACATGCTCAAAGTCGTGGTTCCGGATATGGACCACTACCACCATTTCCTGCTCAACCGGATCACCCGGATTCAGGGGGTCAGTGGTGTACATTCAAGCTTTGTGCTTCGACGGGTAACAGACAGTACCGCCCTGCCCCTGGGCTACCTGTCCTGATTCAGGACACCAGTTCGCGAACGCAGGCTCGGCTGCGAGCCTGGACCGGCCGACGCCGCGGGGCAACATCAATGGATTCGTCGGTCATCATCTGTACCTTGTGCAACAGGCTCCGTACAATAACGACCACTTTACGACAAATAAAGGCTGCGGCGGGGCAACCGCCGACTGTCCATTAGTCTAACACTCCAGATTTCTGACAAACGGAAGACACGATGCGAGCAAGCCGTTACCTGATTGCCACCCAGAAAGAGACCCCCGCCGACGCGGAAATCATCAGCCACCAGCTGATGTTGCGCGCCGGCATGATCCGCAAACTGGCTGCCGGGTTATACACCTGGTTGCCGATGGGGCTACGGACTCTGCGCAAGGTTGAACGGATTGTTCGTGAAGAGATGGACAGGAGCGGTGCCCAGGAAGTTTTGATGCCGGCTGTTCAGCCCGCGGAACTGTGGCAGGAATCCGGCCGCTGGACCCAGTATGGCGGAGAACTGCTGCGGATGAATGACCGTCACGGCCGGGACTTCTGTTTTGGCCCGACCCACGAAGAGGTCATTACCGACCTGATCCGCAACGAGCTCAAGAGCTACAAGGAACTGCCGGCCAACTTCTATCAGATCCAGACCAAATTCCGGGATGAGCGCCGTCCCCGGTTCGGCGTGATGCGTGCCCGGGAATTCATCATGAAGGACGCCTACTCCTTCCATATCAATGCCGGGTCCCTGGATGAGACCTACCAGCTCATGCACCGCACTTACTGCGCGATTTTCGATCGCCTGGGGCTGGATTACCGCCCGGTACAGGCTGATTCGGGCGCCATTGGCGGCAGTGCCTCCCATGAATTCCATGTGCTTGCTTCCTCCGGTGAGGACGACATCGTCTTCAGCACCGACAGCGACTACGCCGCCAACATCGAAAAGGCCGAGGCCGTGGCCCCTGCCGGCCAGCGCCCGGCGCCTGCTGAAGCGCTGAAAGAGGTCGCCACTCCGGACCAGAGAACCATTGACGCGGTGTCTGAATTCCTGGGCATTGATGCCACGCGCACGGTCAAGACCCTGCTGGTCAAGGCCGAGGCCGATGAGGAAGGCCACTCAGGCCTGGTGGCACTGATCCTCCGGGGCGACCACACCCTGAACGAGATCAAGGCCGGGAACCTGGCAGGCGTGGCTGAGCCGCTGACCATGGCTACGGATGAGGAAATCGAGCAGGTCATTGGCTGCAAGGCCGGCTCCATTGGCCCGGTCAAGCTGAACGTACCGGTGATTGTTGATCGCAGTGCCGCTCACCTGGCGGACTTTGTCTGCGGCGCCAACCGGGACGGCTTCCACCTGACCGGCGTGAACTGGGAAAGGGACGTCCCGGTGGATCGCGTGGAGGATCTGCGCAATGTCGTCGAAGGCGACCCGAGCCCGGACGGCAAGGGCACCCTGGAAATCCGCCGGGGCATCGAGGTTGGCCATATCTTCAAGCTCGGCAACAAATACAGCACCGCCATGAACGCGACGGTCCTGGACGAGAACGGCAAAAGCGTGATCATGGACATGGGTTGCTATGGTGTCGGCGTATCCCGGATCGTCGCCGCCTCCATTGAACAGAACCACGACGATAAGGGCATCATCTGGCCGGACGCCATTGCCCCGTTCCAGGTGGCCATCATCACACTCAACGCCCACAAATCACCCACGGTTGCCGAAGCTGGCGAGAAACTGTATGAACAGCTGCGCCAGGCGGGCTATGACGTCCTGCTGGATGACCGGAACGAGCGCCCGGGTGTGAAGTTTGCCGATATGGAACTGATTGGTATTCCGCACCGGTTCGTGGTCTCAGAGCGAGGCCTTGCGGCGGGCACCCTCGAGTACAAGGGACGCCGGGATGAGGAAAAACAGGATATCCCGGTGGCTGAAGCACTGCCTTTCCTGGTGAATGCTTCGCCCCGTAAAGGGCTTTAATCCCGACCCGTCGGACGACGGGTTGAAACGCTGACGGTACTACCGAACGAGTGCCGTCAGAGGCTCCCGGCCCCGGCAACAATGCCGGGTTCCATTTCCAGACAAACTCCGAATCGCTTCTCAACGGATTTCCGGATCTCCTCCGCCAGCGCCAGAATGTCTCTGCCACTGCCGCCGGAGTGATTAATGAGAACCAGCGCCTGACGGTTGTGAACACCCACCCGGGCATTCCGGAAACCTTTCCAGCCACTCTGGTCAATTAACCAGGCCGCGGCCAGTTTAATGCCATGCTCCTGAGGGTAACCGACAATATCCGGATGTTGCGTTCTGAGCGAATCGAACTGCGCCACATCCACCACCGGGTTCTTGAAGAAGCTGCCTGCGTTGGGAATGATGGCCGGGTCCGGCAGCTTTCGCCTCCGGATCGCCATGACCGCCTCGGCGACATCCAGGGCGTTCAGAGCAGAGTCCGGCGTATCGCCGAGATACTCCTGCAGGTCACGGTAACCCAGTGCCAGGGGCTTGTTACGGGATAGCCCCAGGCGGATTTCCGTAATCACGAAACGACCGGGGGTGTGCCTGAACAGGCTATCGCGATAGCCGAAGCGGCACTCGGCATTGTTGAGGGCAACCAACTCACCGGTGGTGCGATCCAGTGCCGTGACCGATTCCAGGCAGTCACATAGCTCAACCCCATAGGCGCCAATATTCTGAACCGGGGCAGCACCTGCAGTGCCCGGAATCAGGGCCAGATTCTCAATACCGCGATAACCGGCCCTGGCAGCGTACAGGACAGCCTCGTGCCAGTTCTCTCCGGCGCCCAGAACCAGCGTGGCCCGGTGATCAACGACTCGCTCCCAGCTCCGCCCCCGGATGGCCATGCGAACAACCAGCCCCCGGAAATCACCGGCAAACACCAGATTACTTCCACCGCCGAGAATCAGAGTCTTGTGCGGCCCTTTTGCTGCCCACTCCAGCGACCAGGCCAGCTCGGCAGCACTTTCGACCTCGACAAAAAAACGGGCCCGGGCAGACACACGAAGCGTGTTCAGCGACTCCATCTGAACGTCTTCCAGGATCTCCGGATTCTGCCTCAAGTCAGCCGCTCCCGGATACCGGCCAGCAAACCCGCAGTACCACAGGAATCAATGTCTACCTGTTCAGCCATTGTCGTTGCTTCTCCTTTCCAGCCATTCCCTCACCCGTTTCAGATCGCTTTCGGTATCCACACCGGCGGGCGGATTCACCGACGCCACATCCACGTGGATCCGGGCGCCGTTATACAGGGCCCGCAATTGCTCAAGGGACTCGGTGAACTCGGTTGGCGCGGGCGCCCAACGGACAAACTGCCCCAGCACCGAGACCCGGTAACCGTAGATGCCGATGTGCCGGAAGTAACCGATGTGATCAGGCATGGAAACGTCGACACGGGTCAAAGGCGTGCCATCCTGCCAATGGTCCCGGGCCCAGGGAATGGGCGCACGGCTGAAATAATGGGCCATGCCCTGATGGTCGAACACCACCTTGACCACATTGGGGTTAAAAACCTGCTCCGGATCGTGGATGCGCTCGCACAGGGTGGCAATGGCGGCTTCCGGGTAAAACTCCAGATTGTCCGCCACCTGGTTGATCAGTTCCGGCGGAATCAGGGGCTCATCACCCTGCACGTTAACGACACGATGGTCCGGTTCAAAACCGAGCGCCCGGGCAACTTCTTCCAGCCGGTCAGTACCGCTGGCATGGTTTGGCGATGTCATGACCACTTCCGCACCGAAGCCTTCGCAGACGCTCCGGATACGTTCGTTGTCGGTCGCGACAACCACCCGCCCTGCCCGACTTTCGCCGGCGCGGTCACAGACATGCTGAATCATGGGCTTTCCGGCGACATCCGCCAGCGGCTTTCCGGGAAGGCGGGTGGAGGCATACCGGGCCGGAATCACAACAGTAAAAGACATGGTGTAGCTACCCTGATGACCTCTGGTTTCAACGCTTGTGCAGGCGCTCGTCGGTGGAGAGCGTCCGGGCCTCGCTGGCCAGCATCACCGGAATCCCCTCACGGATCGGGAACGCCATGGCATCCTGATAACAGATCAGCTCGGTTCGGGCGTCGTTGAGCTTCAGATCTCCCTTGCAGACCGGACAGGCCAGCATTGCCAACAATTTTTTATCCATGGTGTTTACTCACTCGCTATCAAGAAGTTAACTGTTCGGAGCACTGGCGAACCCGGGCCAGAAGAGCGTCCCGGAACCGGTCCGGCAACCTGGCCTCAACGGTCAGGCTCCAGGCGTTGTCGGGAGCGAAGCCACGGCACTTCACCGCGTCCTTCGCAGTCATAACGATCAAATCATTCGGGCAGGCATTCAGGTCGGCAACGCGGAAGCGATGATGATCCGGGAAAGCTGCCTCGGTAACCACGGCGCCCAGTGCCCTGAGTGTATCGAAAAAACGGGACGGATTGCCGATTCCCGCCACGGCCCTTACGGACAGCCCTTTCAGATCGGAGATGGGCCGGGGTTTACCGGTCCTGACGTGAACCAGGGTTCCGGGTTCGAGTACCATTGAATAGATCTGTGGGTGCTCTATACCAGCAAAACTCCCCATGACCTGATCGGAATAATCCGTGCCGTTAACAATAACAAAATCCACGGAGGCGAGCCGGGAGAGCGGTTCGCGCAGTGGTCCGACCGGAATCAGGGCACCGTTGCCAATGCCACGCTTGCCATCGAACACCGACAATTCCACATCCCGGGGCAGCTTGTAGTGCTGGAGACCGTCGTCACAGACCAACAGGTTTCCGAGATTATTGTCCAGGGCATATTCCGCCGCACGCCGGCGCCGGGGGTCCACAACAACCGGGCACCCGGTGCTGAGAGCCAGCATTACAGGCTCGTCGCCGGCCTCCAGGGGGCTGGTTCGGGCATTAACTTCCAGGGGGTAGTCAGCGGCCTTGCCGCCATACCCGCGGCTGAGGATCACCGGACACCACCCGTCACCGATCAGTTCCGAAACCAGCCAGGCGGTCAGGGGCGATTTGCCGGTACCACCTGCGGTGATATTGCCAACAACCACAACCGGAACCGGCAGCGAGACATCCCGGGCCTCCCACGCAGAACGGCGGCGGGCTTCCGAGAGGCCGCGGTATAGCCAGGAAAGAGGTGCAAGAAACCCCAGAGGACGATTTCTGCCATACCAGAGACGATCTACCAACGAGCTCATGACTGCTCACTGAACTGCATCTGGTGCAATTGAGCGTAGGCGCCACCAGTAGCAAGAAGTTCATCATGACGACCGGATTCAGCAATACGACCGTTTTCCATCACCAGTATCCGGTCTGCCTTTTCGATGGTGGACAGACGGTGTGCGATCACCAGGGTGGTACGTCCCCGCATCACGGTTTCAAGGGCATCCTGAATGTGGCGTTCGGATTCCGTATCCAGCGCAGACGTGGCCTCATCCAGGATCAGGATCGGTGCATTCTTGAGCAATGCCCGGGCAATAGCGAGCCTCTGACGCTGGCCACCGGAAAGCATCACACCGTTATCACCAATCATGGTGTCCAGGCCTTCGGGCATCCGGTCAATGAACTCGAGAGCATGGGCCTTGGCCGCTGCCTCCCGGATTTCATCGCGACTGCAATCCCTGAGGGCACCATAGGCGATATTGGCGGCGATGGTATCGTTGAACAGCACAACGCTCTGGGTGACCAGAGCGATCTGCGCCCGCAAGGCCTTCAGCGAGAAATCCCGCAGCGAATGGCCGTCGATGCGGATATCACCGCCGGTAAATTCATAGAACCTCGGCAACAGGCTTACGAGTGTGGATTTTCCGCTTCCGGAGCGGCCGACCAGCGCAACACTCTGCCCCGCAGGAATCTGCAGCGAGATGCCTTCCAGTACATTGTCCAACTGGTCCCGATACCGGAAAGACACATCATTGAGCTCGATCTTGCCTTCGACACGGTCGGGGGAGTAGGTGCCCGGGTCCTGCTCCGGCGATTCGTCAATGGTTTCGAACACATCGTAAGCCGCCGCCACGCCCTTCTGTATCTTGGCGTGGACCGACGTCACCTGCCGGATGGGCTTGGCCATGGTGGTTGCCGCCGTGATAAAGGCCACGAGCTGGCCGGTGGTCATTCCACCCCGGATTTCCGGGGCCAGCATCATCCACACCAGACCGGCGATCGCGATGGCCACGAGTACCTGAATCACAGGAACACTGATCGCCTGAGTCGATGCCATCTTGAGGCTTTGCTTGAGGTTTTTGTCGTTAACGTCCCGAAAACGCTGGCGTTCGTAGTCTTCACCACCGAAGGTCCGCACCACCCGGTATCCGGTGATGGATTCGGAGGCCACATGGGTGATGTCTCCCATGGACCCCTGAATCCGCTTACTGATTTTTCGGAAACGTTTGCTGGCATAACTCACCACCGCACCGATCAGCGGTCCGACGGCAAGGAATATCAGTGTAAGCTTCCAGTTGGTGTAAAACATGTAGCCCAGCAGACCGATGATGGTCAGACCTTCCCGAAGGGTAATGGTGACGGCGTTGGTGGTGGCTTCCGCCACCTGCTCGACGTTGAAGGTAAGCTTGGAGACCAGACGCCCGGCCGCATTGTCATCAAAATACCGGGACGGCAATGTCATCAGGCGATTGAACACATCATTGCGCAGCGAGTTGATAACCTGACGACCAACATAGCTGATGAAATACTGGCTCAGGAAGGTGCCCAGGCCCCTGAACGAAAATACCCCGACGATGACCAGGGTGAGCATCAGACGGTTCTGCTCGGTGGGGTTCTCGATGGCCGCAATCACGTATTCCATGGCGGCCGCCATGCCAGTTGATGCAGCAGCGTAAATGATGTTGCCGACCACAGCCAGGGAGAACGCCAGCAAGAAAGGCCTCACGTAGGCCAACAAACGCTTGTAGGTTTCCCAACTGCCGGCCGGCACTACCGGAGAGGGATCAGGCAGAGGCTCGGTTACCCTCACTGACTCTCAGCCTCCCGCTCCGTGGTGATGCTCAGCTTTGCAAACCCCAGGCGGCCGGCAACGTCCATGGCACGAACCACAAATTCGTGGGGGGTGCGGGCATCCGCCGTGATGATAAACGGCATCGAGCTGTTACCCTCCGCCAGCTCACGCACGCCCCGCTCCAGGGTTTCACGCCGGTTATTGACCAGCGTGCGGTCGTTCAGGATGTACTGCCCTTCGGCATTGATCACCACGTCAATTTGCTTGACCTCTGAGGCCTCCGCGGGTTCCCCGCTTGCCTCCGGCAGCTCCACCTGAAGGTGGCTCTCCCGGGTAAAGGTTGTGGAAACCATAAAGAAAATCAGCAGCAGGAACACCACATCGATCAATGGTGTCAGGTCAACCCCGACTTCCTGGCTTCTCTGGCGCTTGAACTTCACGGTGTTCAGGCTCCTTCCACGTCGATTTCGCGGTCTCCGTGCACAACCTCAACCAGCTTGATGGCTTCCTGCTCCATGCCGACCACCAGCTCGTCTACCCTGCGGATAAAGTAGCGGTGACAGATCAACGCAGGGATGGCCACACTCAGGCCGGCAGCCGTGGTAATCAGCGCCTCGGAAATACCACCGGCCAGGTTGCCTGCGTTACCGACACCGGCCAGCTGAATCTCGGCAAACACCTTAATCATGCCGATGACCGTGCCCAGAAGCCCCAGCAGCGGTGTGATGGTGGCCACGGTGCCCAGCGGATTCAGGAAGCGCTCCAGGTCATGAATCACCTGACTGGCTTCGTGCTCAATACTCTCTTTCATGATTTCGCGGCCATGCTTGGCATTGATCAGGCCGCCGGCCAGAATCCGGCCCAGGGGAGATGATCCCTGCAGGGCTTTCAGTTTCCGGCCATTCAGTTCTTTTTTCTTGATCCAGCGCCACAGTTCGTTAATGGTCTGCGACGGCGCAACCCTGGAAGCACGAAGGGTCCAGAAACGTTCCAGAATGATGGCAAGTGCAAGTATGGAACAGGCAACAATTGGCACCATCAGAATGCCACCGGCTTTCAACAGCTCGAACACGCTTGGTCTCCCTGGTTGTTTACAAGCCGCGCTACTTTAGCATAGCTACCCGTGGAGGCCACAGCGGCAATGTCACGGTATTTCACATTGATCACGGGTCAGCCCCGGGCCACCTATCCAGAATGGCGCCTCACGCCGCATTTCCTTTAACACCAACCGGTTATCGGCAATAGTCATCAATACGCTGCCGGAACAGGCGGTGTTCAGTGAGACCGCACCAGAGCGCCGGTAACGGGCGGTTACCATCTGATGGGGATGACCATACCTGTGGCGGTATCCGGCGGTGTAGATGACCCAGTCGGGATCAAGCCCCTGAACCCAGGCTTCGGAAGAGGATGTCTTGCTGCCATGATGGGGAGCGAGGACCACCCGACTGCCCGAATGACGCAATTTCCCGCCGGCCGAAAGAAAGGCCAGATACTGCGACTCCATGGGGTCGGTAATATCCCCGGGCAGTATCCATTCAATACCCGATTCGGGATGATGGATCCGGATTACACAGGACGCATCGTTGCCTTCGGAAACACCCTCCCCTTGCCAGTAGTCGATGGTCAGAGCGCCGAAGGTTTCAGTGGCCCGTTCACAGGGTACGGTGGGCACATCCGGAATTCGATTCCTGATTGCCCCGGTTTCACCGGCAACAACGCGACCGATTTCGATCTGCTCCGCGAGCTCTGATACGCCTCCGGCATGATCACTGTCCCCATGACTTATCACCAGGGTATCGATTCTGTGGATGCCCTCTGCCTTCAGATTTGGCAACAGCGTCGACTCAACGGCTGAAAACACCCCGGGCACAGCCGGCCCGGTGTCGTAGACAAGGACCTCCCGGCCGTGACGGACAAGCACCGACAAGCCCTGCCCGACATCCCAAACCCGGATTTCGGGCTGAGCCACCCGGGAATTCTGCGGTAACGACGAGGATGAAGATCCCAGCCACACAAGCGCCGACACAACCGCCACCAGCCGAAACCCGGTGAATGGCGCAAGCACCATAAACACTGACAGCATCGATAAAGCAGCGATTTCTTCGGCGCTGGCAGCGATTTCGGGCACCTGCCAGCGTGCGAGCCAGTCCAGAAAATGCCAGAGCAGACCGAGCACCAGATCAAATGCGGGCCCGAACAGGTTCGCCGCTTCCGGAATAGCGGCAGTAATCAACCCGCCCGTGACCAGCAGAGGCATAACCACCAGGGATACCCAGGGAATGGAAATCAGGTTTGCCAGCAATCCCGCCAGGGGCTGCCCCTGCCCGAAGGTTTCCAGAACTGGCCATAAGCCAGAAAACACCGAGATCTGGGCAACCAACAGGCTACCCAACCACCCGGCGCCTGCCAGCCGCGCCGAGAATACAGCGATGAGTACCGCGACGGCAGCGAACGATAGCCAGAATCCCTGGTCCAGGGGTGCAAGAGGATCCAGCAGCAAAACCACCGCCAGAGCAACCAGAAACGGTTGCCAGACGGATGACTGTCGGGCCAACAGAAGCAGCCAGCCGCCCACGATCACCATAACCAGTGCCCGGCGGGTGGGCACGGTAAAACCGGCCGCAAGAGCGTAGGCCAGGCAAGATACCACCACGAAAACAAAGACAATCCGGCGCCCATTGAGTTCGCTCACGCGGCGGGCCGGCCAGGCCAGCAAGAGGCGCCGACACAAAAAACCTGCACCCAGAGCGACCAGCCCCAGGTGCAAACCGGAGATCGCGACCAGATGAATGGTTCCCGTTGCTTTCAGAACGTCCCAGTGCTTCTGGGTCATGTACCCGCGATGACCAATCAACAGCGAGGAAGCCAGCGCGAAGTGTTCGGTGCCGCCGAACCGGTTTTGCACCCAGTCGCCCAGCGACAGGTGTGCACTCCGGTACTGGCAGTGCAGGGAACAAGGCACGGTTGGATCCACCTGAACACTACGGACATTTCCGGTGGCCTGGTACCCTTTGCGGAACAGCCAGTTTTCATACCGGAAACCCACCGGGTTGAGGTTCCCGTGTGGTCTTTTGAGCTTGACCTCCAGGCGCAAACGGGCCCCCGGTAATCTCTCTGCTGCGTGACCATACCAGGCCAGCCGCAGCAACTCGGGCGGACGCGTGCCCGGGACGTTTACCGGGGGAAGGTTATGCCAACGGGTAACACAGAAACTGAAGCGCAAACTGTCGAAACTTCCCGGTGACGGGATATCACACAGGTAACCGGATACCGACAGACGTTTCCCCTCGGCTTCAGGCGGCAACACTTCCGAAAGCTGGCTCCGGGCATGCCACGCTGCCCAGGAAAGTCCCACCAGAAAGCCAAGAGCCAGCACCGTTAACCGGCGGATCATGACAGACGCCGGACGGCAAAGGGTCAAAAAAAGCAGAAGTCCGGGTGCCGCCAGCCACTGCGGAGGTGGCAGTATCGACAGCCAATACAGTAAGATGACGCCACCAGAGAAGGCGATAACGCCCAGGACTGCGGCACCGCGCCTGCCCGGCGGGTACGGCGAGCGGTTCAGACTTCCGGACAATCCTTGTCCTCCCGTATGTCACATTCACCGGCGACATCCGATGTGCCGGTTTTTTAACTCCGTTTAAAGGCAGAACTTCCAATGCCGAAGAAGTTCATGAAACGCTATCTGCCCTCACCAGAGAAGGTGCAAGCGATGCAGTCGCTGAGCTTTCTGGGCGATATCCTTCACGAGCCCAATCTCTGGCATATCAATCGCCACAGTGTTGCCCGCGCCTTTCTCGTCGGCGTCTGGTTCTGTTTCATACCCATGCCCTTCCAGATGCTTGCTGCTGCATTTTTCGCGATCTGGTTCAACGCCAATCTGCCGCTGTCGGTTGTTCTGGTCTGGATCAGCAATCCGGTAACCATGCCACCGATTTTCTACTTCAATTACAAAGTCGGGGCCTGGGCCCTTAGCCGCCCGGTTCTCAGTTTCGAGTTTCAGCTGTCATGGTCCTGGATCACTGAACGGCTCATGGACATAGGCATCCCTCTGTATCTTGGATCCCTCATTGTTGCGACCGTGTCAGCCTGCCTCGCTTACCTGGTCATCCAGTTCCTGTGGCGCCGGAAAATACGCACAGACTGGCAGGTGCGGCGGATCAATCGCCGGAAACGTCGTCGGGAGACCGATCAGACTTCCTGAATCAGCCGACCCTGTTCAAGCCGTAATACCCGCCCCAGACTCCGGGCCATCTTCATGTCATGGGTAACCATGACAAATGCAATGCCCAGCTGATCCCGAAGAGACTCGATCAGCGACCTGACCCCTTCTCCCGTGTGCTCGTCAAGGTTGCCGGTTGGTTCATCCATCAATACACAATCCGGCTCATTGACCAGTGCCCGGGCAATGGCCACCCGCTGACGCTCGCCGCCCGACAGTTCACCCGGCTTGTGGGTCAGTCGCGCAGCAAGGCCAACTCTGCCTAACAGCGTTTCCGCTTTCTTCCGGGCGTCAGCGACCGCCATGCCACCCAGTACGCAGGGCATCATGACGTTTTCCAGTGCCGAGAATTCCGGCAGCAAATGATGAAACTGGTACACAAACCCAAGGTAACGGTTACGGAACCTGGCGCGGCCGGCTTCGGAAAGCCGGTGAATATCCTTGCCGCAAATGGAAATCTGGCCCGATGAGGGCTTGTCCAGCCCGCCAAGCAGGTTGAGCAGGGTGGTTTTACCGGCGCCACTGCTGCCAACAATGGCGACCGTTTCTCCGGGCGCCACTTCCAGAGAAATATCCGAAAAAATGGTGAGTTTTTCGGGGCCCTCACTGTAGGTACGGGTCACCTGCCGACAGTCAATCACCAGGGATGAATCCACCATAGCCGAATGTTCCTTACTCATAGCGAAGCGCCTCCGCGGGATCCACTCTCGAAGCCCGCCAGGCCGGGTAGATGGTTGCCAGAAGACTCATGGCAAGGCCGGCGCCGCTGATTATTAAGACATCCTGCCATTGCAGCTGCGAAGGCAGGTAGCTGATGAAATAGACGTCGGCACTGAGAAACTGGTGCCCCAACGCGCCTTCAAGCCAGGAAATGAAGGTACTGATATTGAGCGCGCCAAACACACCCAGCGAGGTGCCTATGACCGTGCCAAAGATACCGATCACCGCACCCTGAACAATGAAAATCCGCATAATCCGGCCCGGAGTCGCCCCCATAGTCCTGAGAATGGCTATGTCACCGGTTTTGTCGGTGACGACCATCACCAGCGTGGACACGATATTGAACGCCGCCACGGCGACAATAAACATAAGCAGCAGACCGATCATGGTTTTCTCCATGCGGATGGCCTGGAACAGATTGCCATGGGTGCGGGTCCAGTCGGACACGTAATAACGCCCGCCAAGCTGCTTCGCAGCCTCTTCCGCTACCCGGGGAGCTGCAAACAGGTCATCCACCAGCAGGCGAATGCCTTCCGCCTTGCCTCCGGTGCGCATGAGTTTCGAGGCATCGTCCATGTGGATCAGGGTGTAATTGCCATCCAGCTCCGCCCCGACGCTGAACACGCCCTTTACCGTAAATCGCTTGAGCCGCGGCAGTACGCCCGCAGGCGTTACGGATGCCTCTGGCAGCACCACCGTGACCTTGTCACCTACCTGGAGGCGCAGACTGGCTGCCATCAGCCGACCGATGATAATGCCGAATTCACCGGACACCAGGTCATCAAGCCTGCCTTCGATCATGTGATTTTCAATGATGGAGACGGTGCGCTCCTCTTCCGGCAGGATACCATTGAGCACCACGCCGCGGACATTCCCACCGCCAGTGACCATGCCCTGTCCCTGAATAAAGGGAGCAGCTGCCAGCACGCGGGGATGCTTCTCAACCCGGGCATCCACGGATTTCCAGTCGTCCAGGGGGCCTGTGCCCTGAATCGTGGCGTGGGGCACCATACCGAGAATTCTCTGCTTAAGCTCCCGGTCGAATCCGTTCATCACGGAAAGAACAATAATCAGGACCGCAACACCCAGCATCAACCCGATCATCGACGTCAGGGAGATAAAGGAAATGAAGTGATTCCGGCGCTTGGCCGCCGTGTATCGCAAGCCTATATAAAACGATAAGGGTCTGAACATGGAGAGGAGCCTGTTGCTACCTTCAGGTCTGTCGTGGTCTGGTTTTCCCTGGCACCTTCCAGCACAGAGGGAAACTGCTAAACTACTCTGTATCAATAAAATTTCAGTTTTCCGGAGCCGAGATGCCGTCATCCAACATCCCCAGCGAACCGGCGGATTATTCACCCGAGCGCCGGGACTTTTTCCGCATTGAAGACCGAATCGGCCTGGAAATCCGCAAGCTTGCGCCCGACACACCCCTGGATGCAGATGCTTTCGACGGCGACCATCTTGAGAGCCTGAAAGCGGAGTTCAGGCGGCTGGACCAGGACGTGAAGTCCCAGCTTGCCAGCCTTGCCGAAAGAGACCGGCTACTTACCGGACTGATCAAATCCCTGAACGGCAAGCTGGATATGCTTGCGCGCATTATGGCCTTTGAGCAAAATCCGTTGCAACCGGAGGACTGGCAGGATGTGACCCTGAGCGAGGGCGGCCTGTCATTCTCAAGCAGTACGCCTGCCTGGCAACCGGGGGACCGGCTTGCCGTTCGCATGACACTTCCGCCAGAGCTTTTCCAGCCTCAGGCTATCGCCCGGGTACTGGAGGTACACCCCGACTCCTCAGGTGGGGCAAGGGTCCACACCGAGTTTGCCCGGATTGATGACGGCGACCGGCAGCAGATCGCGCGGCATGTGATGCGGTGGCAGATTCGCCAGCGCCAAAAAGAGTAGACTGAGGGAAACGGGTGACTTTTACTAATCTTTTTCGGATATTACGCTTTATCCATGTCCTCCGGAGCAAACTTTCAGAGGACGTTAGCCTTCATGGAGATCGATCAATGAAAAAAAACAGAATCCTGCTCGGCGTACTGGCTCTGTCTACCACCCTGACCCTTTTCCCGGCCGCATCTGCGGTTGCAGAGCAAATCCGCGTACCGGTGGGAACCCAGGCAGATCGCGACCAGGCAAACGTTCCTGGCACCGGAATGAGCCAGGCTTTGGTGCGGGCTTCCTGGGGCGCCCCCCTGGAAATTCAGGGTCCGGTTGGCCAACCTCCCATCAGCCAGTGGCACTACCCGACTTTTGTCGTTTATTTCGAAAATGATCGGGTAATCCATACCGTTCTCAAGCACAATCGCTGAATAGCCGATAGCGGCCCTCAAAGGCCCGAATTTCCCCACTCATGTCCTGACGTTCAGCCGACCTTTGGTTAGAATGGCGTCTTTTGTGATTTAAGGTGGCTGCGAAGTGACAACCAGACGCGTATTGCCCGCAGAGTGGGCTCCCCAGAGTGCCATAATGCTGACCTGGCCTCACCCCGGAACAGACTGGGCGGATATACTTGATGAGGTCGAGCCGGTATTCCTCGACATTGCCAGGGCCGTACTTCGCTACGAGAACCTCCTGATCAGCTGCGAGTACGTCGCCCGCCTGCAGGAACTTGACCGGGATCTGAACCGGTACGCTGAGGAAAACGACTTTCCGGGTCGGGTACGCATCGTTCCGGCACCGGCAAACGACACCTGGGCCAGGGATCATGGCCCGATTACCATCGCAACCGAAGACGGCCCGGCGCTGCTCGATTTCCGCTTTAATGCCTGGGGCGGGAAGTTCCCCTTCGAAAAAGACGACGCCCTCAACCAGCATCTGGCCAACGCCGGCGTATTTGGCGCCACTCCGATGCAGCAAGTCGATTTTGTACTGGAAGGCGGCTCCATCGAATCCGATGGCCAGGGCACCCTGCTGACCACCTCGGAGTGCCTGCTGACTCCTTCCCGAAATCCCTCCGTGGACCGGACCGCGATTGAGCAGCTGCTGGCCGAGGTTCTGGGCGTCAACCGCATTCTCTGGCTTAACCACGGCTATCTTGAAGGCGACGACACCGACAGCCATATCGATACACTGGCCAGATTCTGCGCCCCGGACCACATCTGTTATGTGGCTTGCCCGGATGTCGCCGACGAACACTACAGCGCCCTGGCTGCCATGGAGGAGGAATTGCAGGAATTCCGCCAGCCCGACGGCACGCCCTACAAGCTGACAGCTTTGCCCTGGCCGGAAGCAATCCACGATGAAGACGGACAACGCCTGCCTGCCACCTATGCGAATTTCCTGATTATTAACGGTGCGGTTCTGCTTCCCGTCTATGGCGTTGCCCAGGACGACGAGGCGATTGCGGTCATGAAGGAGATCTTCCCTTGCCGGGACATTGTGCCGATTGATTGCCGGGCCCTGATTCATCAGCATGGCAGCCTTCACTGTGTCACCATGCAGATTCCGGCCGGAGTCGTTACCTGATGAGCATTAATTCAAGCAACAACCGGATCACCATCGCGGCCATTCAGCAGGCCTGCAGTCCGGACAAGGCCGCCAGCCTCGCCGCCACGGAAAAACTGGTACGGGAAGCCGCAGCAAACGGGGCCGATCTGATCATTCTGCAGGAGCTCCACGCCACGCTGTACTTCTGCCAGACCGAAGACACCTCGGTTTTTGAACTGGCGGAGTCCATACCCGGGCCCACCAGCCAGAGACTCTCTGATCTCGCCCTTGAGCTGGATATTGTCCTGGTAGGCTCCATCTTTGAGCGGCGAATGAACGGTGTTTACCACAACACCGCCGTGGTGTTTGAGAAAGACGGCTCCATGGCCGGGCTGTACCGTAAAATGCACATTCCGGATGATCCCGGCTTCTATGAAAAGTTCTACTTCACCCCCGGTGACGCCCAATTTAACGATGGCCGCAGTGGTTTTACTCCCATAGATACCTCCGTGGGCAGGCTGGGCGTCCTGGTGTGCTGGGACCAATGGTACCCGGAAGCGGCCCGGCTGATGGCCCTGGCCGGTGCCGAGATACTCATCTATCCGACTGCCATCGGCTGGGATGTCACCGACGAACCGGACGAACAGGCCCGGCAGCTGGAAGCCTGGGTAACCGTGCAACGAGGCCATGCCGTCGCCAACAATCTGCCTGTGGTGGCGCCAAACCGCGTCGGCACCGAACCGGATCCTTCCGGCCAGAGCGATGGCATCCGCTTCTGGGGTAACAGTTTCATTTGCGGACCCCAGGGCGAATTTCTTGCCCGGGCCGATGACAGTTCCGAATGCATCCTGGCCGTAACACTTGATCGCAACCGCAGTGAATCGGTTCGTCGCATCTGGCCGTATCTGAGAGACCGCAGGATTGACGCCTACGGAGATATTCTCAAACGCGTGAGGGACTGAGCCCGGAATGAAAAAACTGGTCGATACCGTTGTCAGTGAACTGAACCAGATACTTCTCGGCAAGGATCAACAGGTTCGCCTCGCTCTCTGTGGGCTTCTGGCCCGGGGCCACCTGCTGATTGAAGACATTCCCGGCATGGGCAAAACCACCCTCTCCCATGCCCTGGCCAAAGTGATGGGGCTCAGCTACCAGCGCATCCAGTTTACCAACGACCTGCTGCCGGCCGATGTGCTTGGCTACTCCATGTATGACAAACAGGCCGGCAGCCTGGTTTTCCACCCGGGCCCGATCTTCGCCCAGGTAGTACTGGCCGATGAAATCAACCGGGCATCACCACGCACCCAGAGCGCCCTGCTTGAAGCCATGGAAGAACGCCAGGTGTCCATCGAGGGCGAAACCCGGCCATTGCCCCACCCGTTCTTCGTGATTGCGACCCAGAACCCGACCGAACAGGGTGGCACTTATCCCTTACCGGAATCACAACTGGACCGGTTCCTGATGCGCCTGCGCCTGGGCTATCCTGATCCCAGAGCCGAGCGGGAACTGCTGGAGGGCGAAGACCGGCGTGTGCTGACCGAAAAGCTTGGCACCCTGCTCTCCCGGGAGGATCTGAAGACCCTTCAGGAAGCCGTAACCCGGATAACCGCCAGCCCGGCCCTGCTGGACTATATTCAACGCCTGCTGGAGCAAAGCCGCAGAATGCCGGGGCTGCTGTACGGGCTCTCGCCAAGAGCCGGACTCGGCCTGCTGCGGGCTGCCAGGGCATGGGCCCTGATGGAGGGCCGGCATCACGTACTGCCGGATGATATCCAGGCCGTCTTCCCGGCAGTAGCGGAACATCGCCTGGAACAGGGCGAATCCGGCAAAAGCACCGAACGTGTCAGACAACTGCTTGCCACCGTTTCAGTGCTTGAGTAAATAGCAAGGTTTTATAAGCGGTATTACCCAAAACGAATGGCAGGCCGCTTCTTTCATGTTAGCCTTTCCACCTTTCCCCGAAGCGTCTGGCCCTGAACACCGGGCCGGGCAATGTACGGCTTTTTCAGTGAGAGACCTTCAATGAGCGACACCAAACATTCCCGACTGATCATCCTCGGTTCCGGCCCCGCAGGCTACACCGCTGCTGTTTACGCAGCCCGCGCCAACCTGAACCCGACCCTGATTACCGGTATTGAAGTCGGCGGCCAGCTCACCACCACCACCGACGTGGACAACTGGCCCGGCGACAATGACGGCGTACAGGGCCCGGAACTGATGCAGCGCATGCTCAAACACGCCGAGCGCTTTGAAACCAGCATCGTCTATGACACCATCAACGAAGCTGACCTGCGCAACCGCCCCTTTCGCCTCAAGGGCGACGGCGGCGAATACAGCTGCGACGCCCTGATCATCGCAACCGGCGCCTCCGCCATGTACCTCGGCCTCGAATCCGAAGAGAAATTCAAAGGCCAGGGCGTCTCCGCCTGCGCCACCTGCGACGGCTTCTTCTACAAAAAACAGAAAGTCGCCGTCATCGGCGGCGGCAACACCGCCGTTGAAGAGGCGCTCTACCTCTCCAACATCGCCGACGAAGTCACCCTGGTCCACCGCCGCGACAGCCTCCGGGCCGAAAAAATCCTCCAGGACAAACTGTTCGAGAAAGCCGAAAACGGCAACGTCAACATCGTCTGGGACCACACCCTCGACGAAGTCCTGGGCGACGGCACCGGCGTCACCGGCATGCGCATCAAAAGCATGAAAGACGGCTCGACTCAGGACAAGGAACTGGCAGGCGTCTTCATCGCCATCGGCCACAAACCCAACACCGACCTGTTCCAGGGCCAGCTCGATATGGAAAACGGCTACATCCGCATCCGCTCCGGCCTCGAAGGCATGGCCACCCAGAGCAGCATCCCCGGCGTCTTCGCCGCCGGCGACGTAGCCGACCACGTTTACCGCCAAGCCGTCACCTCCGCCGGCTTCGGCTGCATGGCCGCCCTGGATGCGGAAAAGTTTCTGGATCAGCAAGACTGATTGTGATTCAGTAACAAAAGGAACGCGAACTCAAAAGTTTGCGAAGGCCGGTGGGAGCCGCCTTCTGAAACTGTGCGGAGCCATGGATGGCGGAGCCAAGCGTACAGGGACGTATTTACAGCGTGTTTCAGAAGGCGGGTCCCACCGGCCGGTACTCTACAGGCCCGAAACACTGAAGTAATTGCCGGAGAAGGATGACCTCACTACCTTGGCTAGACCCTGACCAACTCTGGTTCCCCCCAGCCAACGAAGCCCTGGACGACCCCGACGGCCTCCTGGCACTCGGCGGCGACCTGTCCACAGACAGACTCATGCTCGCCTACCGGAACGGCATCTTCCCCTGGTACAGCGACGAACAACCCATACTCTGGTGGTCCCCCAACCCCCGATGCGTGCTGTTCCCTAACGACATCCACGTATCCCGAAGCCTCCGCCGCACCCTGAACCAGCAACGCTTTCAGGTCACCGCCGATCAGGCCTTCGGGCGAATTATCCGCCTGTGCGCCTCCACCCGGGCCGAAGGCACCTGGATCACAGAAGAAATGATCGCCAGCTACGCCGAACTGCACCGAATGGGCACGGCACACTCTATTGAAGTCTGGAACCGCCGCGGTGACCTGGCTGGCGGGATGTACGGCCTGGCCATCGGCCGGTGTTTCTTCGGCGAATCCATGTTCTCCCTGGAGACCAACGCCTCCAAAGTCCTGATGGTCCACCTTGCCCATCAGCTCCAGGCTTGGGGCTACCGGGTTATGGACTGCCAGGTGGAAAGCCGCCACCTACTGACCATGGGTGCCAAAACTATTCCCCGGGAAGAGTTTTTATCTATACTCAGGATGAGCATCGATCAGAAACCGGATCAAACCGACTGGACCTTCCGCTGGCAATGGCCCGGGCCGGAGGCGTGAATGAGCAATCTCAGAACCCTGGTGTTCTTTGCAACCCCGCCACACGATTGCAGTTACCTGCCAGACCGGGAGGCAACCACCATGTTCGTGGATCCGCGGGCCCATATCGACAAAAAACTCTACAGCCAGCTCACCGCCCTAGGCTTTCGCCGCAGCGGATCCCATTATTACCGCCCCCACTGCGAGCAGTGTAACGCTTGCATTCCCGTTCGCCTGAAGGTCGATGATTTCAAACCCGACCGTAGCCAGCGACGCGTACTGAAGAAAAACGAGGATCTGGAGTGCACCCTGGTGCCCGCCACCTTTTCCGAACGGTATTATCAACTTTACGCCACCTATATCGAGCAGCGGCACCAGGACGGCGATATGTACCCGCCGTCCCGGGAGCAGTTCACCTCGTTTCTAGTGGAAGGTGCGACCGATTCGTGGTTTCTGGAGATCCGCAAGGACAATAATCTGGTGGGTCTGGCCGCCGTCGACTTGCTGGATGACGGCCTGTCTGCCATCTATACGGTTTTCGAACCTGAAATGGAGGATCGCAGCCTTGGTACTTTTGCCATCCTGTGGCAAATTGACGAGGCCCGCCGCAAGGGCCTGCCGCATCTGTATCTCGGTTACTGGATCAAACAGTGCCGGAAAATGAACTACAAAACCCGGTTCCGCCCCATTGAGGCCCTCCGTGACGGGCACTGGCGAGAACTGAGTGCCGGCTGACTTTGCCAAACGCGGATAAATCAGGCAGAATTGCGCAATTTAAAATCACGAGAAGCATATCCAAACGAGGTTTCTACTGAATGGCGAAATCAGATGTCATTGAAATGGAAGGCGTTATTATCGACACCCTTCCAAACACCATGTTCCGCGTTGAGCTGAGCAACGGTCACGTTGTCACAGCTCACATCTCCGGCAAGATGCGCAAGAACTATATCCGCATCCTGACAGGTGACAAGGTCAAGGTTGAGCTGACTCCCTACGACCTGAGCAAGGGCCGCATTGTGTACCGCGCCCGTTAAGGCTCACGTGACATCTGAAAAGCCCCTTCGGGGGCTTTTTTTTGTCAGGTCATAAAAAACCGCTGTCCGGGCAACCGGACAGCGGCTTTTCTTTACGTCAGCACCTCAGACGGCTTCCGCCGGTTCGTCCTCGTACTCAAACACCAGCTCATCGTCACGGAGATGGATGTACACATCTCCACCCTTCTTTGACAGGCGTCCGAACAGGATCTGCTCAGCCAGCGGCCGCTTGATCTTGTCCTGAATCAGACGGGACATCGGACGGGCACCCATGGTGACGTCGTAGCCTTTGTCTGCCAGCCAGGATTTCGCAGCATCATCCACATGCAACACAACATGCTTCTCGTCCAGCTGCGCCTGCAGTTCGGTCAGGAACTTGTCCACCACATGGGTGATGGTGTCCTTCTGAAGGTCGCCGAACTGGATGATACCGTCCAGACGGTTGCGGAACTCCGGCGTGAAGGTCTTGCTGATAATCTCCATGCCATCGGTGCTGTGGTCCTGTTCGCTGAAGCCAATCGAACGACGGGCCATGCTTTCTGCGCCGGCATTGGTTGTCATAACCAGGATCACGTGGCGGAAGTCCGCCTTGCGGCCGTTGTTATCAGTCAGCGTACCGTGGTCCATGACCTGCAGAAGCAGGTTGAAGACTTCCGGATGGGCCTTTTCGATTTCATCCAGCAACAACACACAATGGGGGTGCTTGGTGACAGACTCCGTCAGCAGGCCTCCCTGGTCGTATCCAACATAGCCCGGCGGCGCACCGATGAGTCTTGAGACAGTGTGGCGCTCCATGTACTCGGACATGTCGAAGCGCACCAGTTCGATTCCCAGAACCTTGGCCAGTTGTTTGGTGACCTCGGTTTTACCGACACCTGTCGGCCCCGCGAACAGAAACGCACCTTCCGGCTTCTCAGGCGCCTTCAGGCCGGCACGGGCCAGCTTGATGGAAGTAGCGAGGGACTCGATGGCCGGATCCTGACCAAACACCACCATCTTGAGGTCCCGCTCGATATTGCGAAGCAGGTCCTTATCGCTGGTGGAGACATTCTTCGGCGGAATGCGGGCAATGTTCGCTACCACATCCTCGATATCAGTTACGTCGATGGTCTTCTTGCGCTTGCCTTCCGGCTGCAACCGCTGCCGGGCGCCCGCCTCATCAATCACATCAATAGCCTTGTCCGGCAGATGACGATCGGTGATGTACCGGTCTGCCAACTCCGCGGCAACCTGCAAGGCCTTGTCCGTGTACTTGAGATCGTGGTGCTTCTCGAAGTTCGGCTTCAGCCCCTTGAGGATCTGGTAGGTATCCTCAACGCTGGGCTCGTTGACATCGATTTTCTGGAAGCGGCGGGCCAGCGCGCTGTCCTTCTCGAAGATGCCACGAAATTCCTGGAACGTGGTGGAGCCGATGCAACGGATCTCCCCGGAACTCAGCATCGGCTTCAACAGGTTGGAAGCGTCCATAACGCCACCGGATGCAGAACCTGCACCGATAATCGTGTGGATCTCGTCGATAAACAGAATCGCGTGGCTCTCTTTCTTGAGTTCCGCCAGCAGCCCTTTCAGGCGCTTCTCGAAATCACCGCGATACTTGGTACCCGCCAGCAAGGCACCGAGATCCAGCGAGTAGACCACGGCATCGGAAATGATGTCGGGTACCTGACCATCCACGATTCGCTTGGCAAGCCCTTCAGCGATGGCGGTCTTGCCTACGCCGGCCTCACCGACCAGCAGCGGGTTGTTCTTGCGACGGCGCACCAGAATCTGTACCACCCGCTCAACCTCGTGCTCGCGCCCGATGAGTGGATCAATCCGGCCCTGGCGGGCCTGCTCATTGAGATTGGTTGCGTAACTTTCCAGTGGCTTGGAATGGCCACCCTCCTCTCCGGCTTCATCATGGGAAGCCTGATCATGACTTTCCTGATCTTCGGCGCCCTGAACCCGGGAGATTCCATGAGAGACGAAATTGACCACATCAATGCGGGCAATGCTCTGTTTCTTGAGCACATAAACTGCCTGGCTTTCCTGCTCGCTGAAGATAGCGACCAGTACATTGGCCCCGGTTACCTCTTTCTTGCCCGAGGACTGCACATGGAACACCGCCCGTTGCAGCACTCGCTGGAAACCCAGCGTGGGCTGGGTCTCCCGCTCACCGTCGCTGCTCGGGATCAATGGTGTTGTTGAGTCAACAAACTCGACCAGTTCCTCCTGAAGTCGCTTGAGGTCTGCACCACAGGCCTTCAGAACGCCCACCGCCGATTCGTTGTCGAGCAGGGCCAGCAACAAATGCTCCACAGTCATGAACTCATGACGCTTATCGCGGGCATTCTTGAAGGCCGTGTTCAGCGTAATTTCCAGATCTTTGCTCAGCATGGGCCACCCCAACGTCTTTCAGTCCGCACGTTCAATCTCGCAAAGGAGCGGATGTTCGCATTCCGAGGAATACTGGTTCACCTGTGCCGCCTTTGTTTCCGCGATGTCCCGGGTAAATACCCCGCATACAGCTTTTCCCTGCGTATGGACGAGCAGCATCACCTGCGTCGCCTTTTCCTCGTTCATTCCGAAGAACGTCATCAGCACATCCACCACGAAATCCATGGGTGTGTAATCGTCGTTCAGGAGCACTACCCTGTATCGCGCCGGGCGCTTGAGAGCAGGCTTTTCGGGAGCAACACTGAGGCCATCCTGCCGCCCCGGCTGTTCGTCCTCCCCCTGATTTAATACTAGTAGAGAATTTTCGATAGTCCGCATCATTGCTTACCGGTTTATCGGTGCTCCTGTCTAAATGTGGATGTCGGCCCCAAGCTTTTCAAGCAGGACGTGTGGGATATTTACTGATACAAACATGATACCGCTTCCAGACTGCGTTCAACCACACATTCCCGGCATAGAAACTATTGACTCGACGCTACGATTGGCCGAAAGTTAAATAGCATTGTAAAATAATGTAAATCCATGCAATGTTTGTGTAACGCGATTCCGACGGTAATTCGGACGGAAAGTGCGACGGCCGAAAGGCAAACACCACGAATAAGAACAGTGACAGCAAAAGAACAGGGGAGTTCATCATGCCAAGAGGCAAAGTCAAGTGGTTCAACAATGCCAAAGGGTACGGATTCATCATCGAGGATGGTTGCAGTGACGACCTGTTTGCTCACTTCTCATCGGTCCAAATGGACGGCTACAAGACCCTGAAAGCCGGTCAAGCCGTATCCTTTGATAAAAAGCCAGGCGACAAGGGCATTCACGCAGTCAACATCATTCCGGATGAGCAGCCCGCCAGCAAGGCCCAGACTGGTGCCGGAGGCGACGCTGCAGAAGAATCGGGGCAACAGGAATCCGGCCGGGACGGTTATCCGCCCCGTGCAGTAAACGGCTGACCTGTCTGGCGTCGGGAGCCTGACACCCCCACCGGCGAAAGCTGGTGGGAGGTGTTATTTTTTCTCTGAAAACCTGACGATCCTGCTAACGGCTGAAACTTGACGCCGCAATCTGACTTTGTCACTCCTTACCTTTGAAGTACCCTACTCTCTCTGAAGCACTCTGCAACTTCTGGAAACGTGCGATTGCATGGCTGAGCTCATTCTTTTCAACAAACCCTTTCAGGTCCTGAGCCAGTTTACTGACGATGGTGCCGCTGGAGGCGACTCGCCGCGCGCGACGCTGGCGGACTACCTGCGAATTCCCGGCGTCTATCCGGCCGGTCGACTGGATTATGATTCCGAGGGCCTGCTTCTGCTGACATCCGAGGGTGCCTTGCAGCACCGGATTGCGTCGCCGGCGCTCAAGATGCCCAAGACCTATTGGGCGCAGGTAGAAGGCGAGATTTCAGACGACGCCCTGAAACGTCTGGCGGAAGGCGTTGAGCTGAAAGATGGCCTGACCCGGCCGGCAAAAGCCACAAGAATGCCCGCGCCGGCCATCTGGCCCCGGATACCTTCTGTAAGGCACCGCGATACCGTTCCAACCAGCTGGCTGGAGCTGACCATTACCGAAGGCAGGAACCGGCAGGTCCGGCGAATGACTGCCGCGGTCGGCTTCCCGACGCTGCGACTGATCCGTTACCGCATTGGCGACTGGACCCTGGCTGGCCTGAAATCCGGTGAACACCGGACAGTCACCGTCAACCTGCCGGCCAGCTCAAACACCAAATCCCGCCCCGGTCGTGCCGGACCCGGGGCCCGACCCCGGAGAACCAGAAAGTCATGACCTGGACACCCCATGCCACTGTAGCGGTTGTTGTTGAAGATCAGACAGGACGTTTTCTCATGGTGGAGGAGTTCAGCGGTGGCAAGGTTGTGTTCAACCAGCCCGCCGGCCATATCGAGGAAAACGAGGCCATACTCGATGCCGTTCGCCGGGAAGCCCTGGAGGAAACCGGCTGGGAGATTGACCCGATACACTTTTTGGGCATCTACACCTACAAGGCGCCGGCAAATGACGTTACCTATTATCGCTTCTGTTACGTCGCCCAAGCCGGGGCGAAGGTTTCAGACCATCTGGACGACGGCATCATTGCCGCCCACTGGCTGACCCTTGACGAGATTCGTGGCCTCGGCGAAAAACTTCGCAGCCCGCTTGTACTGCGGTGCATAGAAGATTACCGAAACGGCCGCCAATACCCGCTGGACGTCGTCGTCGATTCAAAGACGGCGTACTAGGAAAATGGTAAACTCGCGGTTTTTTAACCGGTAGCAACGCTGTAATGACCAACGCATCTGAAGCTCATTCTTCAACCAGCCCAACCAACACCCGCGTTGTCGTCGGCATGTCCGGCGGTGTGGATTCTTCCGTGGCCGCCTGGCTACTCAAGGATCAGGGTTATCAGGTTGAAGGCCTGTTCATGAAGAACTGGGATGAGGATGACGGCACCGAATACTGCACCGCCATGACCGACCTGGCGGACGCCCGGGCCGTTGCCGATGCCATCGGCATCAAACTGCATACCGCCAGCTTCGCCGCCGAGTACTGGGATCGGGTATTTGAGCATTTCCTGTCGGAATACCAGGCAGGCCGCACCCCGAACCCCGACATTCTGTGCAACAAGGAAGTCAAATTCCGCGCCTTTCTGGACTACGCCATCACCCTGGGTGCTGACTATATTGCCACCGGCCATTACGCCCGCCAGCGCCCCATTGCCGGCTCCCAGGGCAAGGCCCAGCTGCTGAAAGGCCTGGATCCGAACAAGGATCAGAGCTATTTCCTGCACGCGGTCTCAGGCGACCGCATCGCACGGACCCTGTTCCCCGTGGGCGAACTCGAGAAACCGGAAGTGCGCCGGATTGCCGAACAGCAGGGCTTCGTGACCCACGACAAGAAAGACTCCACGGGCATCTGCTTTATTGGTGAGCGCAAGTTCCGGGACTTTCTGAAACAGTACCTGCCCGCCCAGCCCGGCGATATCGAAACACCGGATGGCCGGAAGATCGGGCGCCATCAGGGCCTGATGTACCACACCATTGGCCAGCGCCAGGGCCTCGGCATCGGTGGCCTCAGTGAATTTGGCGATGAGCCCTGGTATGTGGCGGAAAAGGACCTCAGTCGCAATGTGCTCATTGCCGTTCAGGGCAAGCATCATCCCCTGCTGTTCTCCCGGGGCCTGGTATCCGGTCCGATTGACTGGGTCGCCGGCCAGCCTCCCGCAGAGTCCTTCCGCTGCAAGGCGAAGACCCGCTACCGGCAGCCGGATCAGGACTGTCAGGTTTCTGTCATTGACGGTGGCTTGCGGGTCGATTTTGAGGATGCCCAACGGGCGGTCACGCCGGGACAATCGGTTGTCTTCTACGACGGCGAGGTGTGTCTCGGCGGTGGTGTCATTGAGGAAACCTGGCGTGATGGCGAGCCCCTGCCGGCCCGCCTGACCGGTTCCCGGACTCAGGAAGAATCCGTATGAGCCGCTCTCTGAAAGACCAGACCCTGGCCCTGGCCGGGGTTTTCCAGGCCGCTAACCTGGTTCAGCAGATTGCCCACAGCGGCCAGTGTAATCAGGCCAGTCTGGAAACCTCCATACGCTCCCTGTTTGCAACGAATCCGGAGAACACCCTGGACGTTTACGGTGGTGAACTCCGGGATATCCGGGAGGGCCTGGTAACGCTTTCCTCCGTGCTCAGCCAGCAGAGCAAGCAGCAGGATATCGAAGTGCTTCGCTATGCCCTTAACCTGGTTCACCTGGAATCCAGGCTGAACCGCCGGTCAGACATGCTGGACGTCATCGGCAGCAGGATCGACCAGGCGCGGCATACCGCCAGCCACTTCGGCTATACCCACCCCAACCTGATCAGCAACCTGGCCTCGGTATACGCCGATACCATCAGCACGTTCCGGATGCGCATCCAGGTGAGCGGCAATCCCTCAGTCCTGCAGCAGGAAGAGAACGCCGCCAAGGTTCGGGCTCTTCTGCTGGCGGGTATACGGTCGGCGGTGCTCTGGCGCCAGACCGGCGGGCGTCGCTGGCAACTGATTTTTTCCCGCAAGAAGGTCATCCTGTTGGCCCGGGAACTGGCCGAGGAAGCGAATCGCTCCCTGTACCACTGACAGCGCTGATTCAGTGCCTGCGCTGGTGTATGATAGGCACCCCCTGATTTTCTTTTGACACAATTCTTTGATGACTTGAGAGGTTTTCGATGGAACTCACCGCCCTGACCGCCATTTCCCCGGTCGATGGACGCTATGGCAGTAAAGTCAGCGTCTTCCGTGAAATCTTCAGTGAATATGGCCTGATCAGGAACCGCGTGACCGTCGAGATCCGGTGGCTGCAGAAACTGGCCGCTCACCCCGGCGTAACCGAAGTGCCTGCTTTTTCCACTGAAGCCAATGCCGTGCTCGACCGCATCGTGAGCGAATTCAGCCTGGAGGACGCCGAGCGTATCAAGGAAATCGAACGCACCACCAATCACGATGTGAAAGCGGTGGAGTATTTCATCAAGGAGAAAATCGCCAGCGTTCCGGAACTGCACGCGGTGACCGAGTTTGTCCACTTTGCCTGCACCTCGGAAGACATCAATAACCTGTCCCACGCGCTGATGCTTCGGGAGGGTCTGGATCACGGCATGCTGCCCGCCATGGACCGGGTTGTCGACAAGCTGGCACAGCTGGCACACGATCACGCATCCCAGCCGATGCTCTCCCGTACCCATGGGCAAACCGCTTCACCCACAACCGTGGGCAAGGAGCTGGCCAATGTGGTCTACCGGTTACGCCGGCAGGTCAAACAGATCCGTGAAACCGAGCTGCTGGGCAAGATCAACGGCGCGGTTGGCAACTACAACGCCCATATTTCAGCCTACCCCGACATTGACTGGGCGCTGAATGCCCGGGAATTCATCGAAGGTCTCGGCCTTGACTGGAACCCGTACACCACGCAGATCGAGCCACACGATTATATTGCCGAACTGTACGATGCCGTCGCCCGTTTCAACACGATTCTGATCGACCTGGACCGGGACATCTGGGGCTACATTTCCCTGGGTTACTTCAAGCAGAAGACCGTGGAAGGCGAAGTGGGCTCCTCCACCATGCCCCACAAAGTCAACCCGATCGACTTCGAGAACTCCGAAGGCAACCTTGGTATCGCCAATGCCCTGTTCAGCCACCTCTCTGCCAAGCTCCCCATTTCACGCTGGCAGCGGGACCTGACTGATTCAACAGTTCTCCGCAACCTGGGGGTTGGCTTTGCCCACAGCCTGATCGCCTATGAGGCCAGCCTCAAGGGGCTGGGCAAGCTCGAAATCAACCCGGCCCGTCTTGATGACGACCTTGACCACGCCTGGGAAGTACTCGCCGAGCCGATCCAGACCGTGATGCGCCGCTACAACATCGAAAAGCCCTATGAAAAGCTCAAGGCATTGACCCGCGGCAAGGCAATGACCCCGGAAGTGATCAAGAATTTCGTTGAGACCCTTGAGATTCCGGAGCAAGCCAAGGCAGAACTGATGGCGCTGACACCAGGCAGTTACATCGGCAACGCCATTGATCAAGCACAAAACATCTGAAACCGGGAGCACGCCCATGGACATGCTTGGCGGACTGACACCCTCTGAATTTCTACGGAACTACTGGCAGAAGAAGCCCCTTGTCATCCGTCAGGCATTTCCAGGTTTCCGGTGCCCGGTCAGTGCCGATGAGCTCGCGGGCCTCGCCTGCGAAGAAGGCGTGGAGTCCCGGATTGTCATTGAAAACGACGATGGCAAACCCTGGCAGCTCCACAACGGCCCCTTCTCTCCGGACCGGTTCAGCGCTTTACCAGAGCAGGACTGGACCCTGCTGGTTCAGGGCCTGGACCACTGGGTGCCGGACATTGCCGATCTGCTGGAGCACTTCCGTTTCATACCCAACTGGCGCCTGGATGACATCATGGCCAGTTACGCCCCCAAGGGCGGCAGCGTTGGCCCTCACTATGACCAGTATGATGTCTTTCTACTTCAGGCCCAGGGGCACCGGCGCTGGACCTTTGGCGGCCACTGCGACCACGCCTCTCCACAAGTGGAAGGCACCCCGCTCCGGATTCTGAGTAGCTGGGATGGAGAAGAAACCGTCACCCTGTCCCCCGGTGACATGCTGTACCTGCCGCCAGGCATCGGACACCATGGCATTGCCGAGGACGACTGCATCACCCTGTCAGTGGGTTTCCGGGCGCCGACCATCGACGACATTCTTACCGGGTTCACCGACTTTCTGGCCAGCCAGTCCGATACCTCCGAGCATCTCAACGACCCGGACCTGCAGGTTCAGGATAACCCGGGCACTATCCGGCCCAACGTTGTGGACCGCCTGGAAGGTGTTATTCGGGAGAAACTGGGTGATCGCCGGCAACTGACTCTCTGGTTTGGTCAATATTCCACGGCTCCGAAGAGTATGGACATCGTAGTCCCTGCCGACGAACCGGCCGATGCCGGGGATATTGCGGAAGCGATTCAGGCCGGCGAGCAGATGCGCTGGAATGAAGGCTCGCGCTTCGCCTATTACGATTTTGAAAGCGAAACCGCGCTGTTCGTGGACGGCGAACAATTCCTGCTAAAAGGTGAGGCCCGGCCTCTGGCCCCGCTGCTATGTTCCTCCGCCCGCATCGATATGGCGGCACTGGCCGGATTTGCCGACGACGAAGCGTTGCTTGGGCTTCTGACCACGCTCTACAATCAGGGCTCTGTCTATTTCGAGTAAACATAGGCGGTCGAGGTATCGGCGAGCGGGTAAGCCCTGATAAAACACGCTGTGAATACATCCGTGTACGCTCGGCTCCGCCCTTTAGCGCTTATCGCTCCTGCGTCGCGCTAAAGGTCCGGGGCAAGCCGTCCATGGCTTTCCCGTGAAGTGCTTTGCACTTCACCCATGGCTCCGCACGGTTTTATCAGGGCTTACCCGCTCGCCTTATCAGGCATCATCATGAATATCCGATTCAGAAAATACGATTGGCAACTCGCTCCAGCATCAATCCGGGAAATTCGTCAGCAGGTGTTCATTGACGAACAAAAGGTCCCTCCGGAGCTGGAGTGGGATGAAACCGACGAAATTGCCGATCATTACCTGGCGGTGTTGCCTGACAACACGCCCGCCGGCGTCGCCCGGCTGTTCCCGGCCCTGGAAGAAACCGGCCACATTGGTCGCATGGCGATACCGCCGGAGTACCGCGGACAGGGTATTGGCGAGGCATTGCTGCGACACCTGATCAATGAATCCGCGGGACGGTTTTCAGAGCTCAGGCTCTCTGCCCAGGAACACGCTATCCCCTTCTACCAGCGTTCAGGCTTTCATGTCTGCTCGGGTGTCTACGACGATGCCGGCATTCCTCACTTTGATATGCGTTGCCTGGCACCGGATCTCGCGGCCGAGGCCCTTGCCGGCAAAGACCAGCCGATGATTCTGGGTAATGACACGGAGTCCTGGCTGTTTGATACCGAGGCCAGGCTCCTGGGCCTGATGGATTCCGTGGTTGGCCAGGCAGGTCAGCGAATCTGGCTTTACGACCGCCTGCTGGAACACGATCTGTACGACCGCCATCGTTTCCGGGAGCTGATCTCCGCCCTCGCCCGTCGGCACCGGCTCAGTGAGGTCAGGCTGCTGATCCATGACGACAAACCGCTGGTGAAGCGTCGCCACAAACTGGTCGAGCTCATGCGTCGGTTACCCAGTCGGATGGAACTGCGCCTGGTCAATGAAGATTACCCGGTGGAGGATCAGCCGTTCATTCTGGCGGATCGGGAAGGTGTGGTGTACCGGCATGACTTCTACAAGCCGGAGGGTTTCGCCAGGTTTTCGGACGGTGGCCGGGTGAAACTGCTCTCGGAGAGTTTCCAGCGAATGTGGGATGCCGCCCGCCCTTCCCTGGAATTGCGGGAATTACCGCTCTGAGTGATGAGCCTGTGGCGCGTCCGGCGCTTCAAACTTGGCGCCGAACGGGGCAAATTCGGCATCCACCTCACTGGCAACCTCAGCGATCAGCTTGCGCAGCCACTGATGGTCGGCATTGTGTTGCAGCAACGGACTCCAGGCCATTTTCAACTCAAAGGGCGGAATCTCGAACGGCGGCACCTTGACGACAAGATTCGGATTGTCCCTCTGAAGCCAGGCGGCGCGGGAGGGCAATGTGGCAATCAGGTCATGCTGCTCAGCGAGCAGCATTGCCACCTGATAATGCCGTGTGAAGACGGAAATCTGACGCTTGCGCCCCATTCTGGACAAGGCTTCGTCAACCCAGCCCAGGCGCTGGACGTCCTTGGGATTTACACCCACGCCAACGCCAAAGCCGGTCTTACTGACCCAGATGTGACTGGCATCCAGGTAGGTATCGAGCGTAAACGGCTCCCTGAGCAGCGGATTACGGGCATTCATCAGGCAGGCGAAATATTCGGTCCAGAGAGTTTTCTGGTGGAACGACTGGGGTATCTTGTCGAACCGGTTAATGGCCATGTCCAGCCTGCCCTGCTCGACGTCGAGAAAACTGACGTCACTCGGGGTCAGGACGTCCAGCGTCACCTGTGGCGCCTCTTGCCGGATGCGGCGGAGCACGCGGGGCATCAGACAGGACTCGGCGTAATCACTGGCCATAATCCTGAACACCCGCTGGCTTTCGAGAGCCGAGAACGGCGTCTTTTCCTGCACTGCCTGCTCGATATCTGAAAGGATCCCGCGTACCAGCGGTTGAAGCTCCCGGGCGCGCTCCGTGGCTGTCATACCTTCACTGGTTCTCACCAGCAATGGATCGCTGAACAGATCACGCAACCGCCTTAACCCATTGCTCATGGCAGGCTGGGTGATGCCCAGGTGGTTGGCTGCCTTGGTTACATTCCGCTCGCGCAAGAGCACGTCCAGATAAACGAGCAGGTTCAGATCAACACGGGAAATATCCACAGACAACTCCGGAACGCCATAATAACGGGGTAAAAGAACCTTCATTCACGGGGACAATATACATGATACGGAAAATTCACGTAATCAATGTGCAATACGAACTTTCACATTTGAAAACGGATTCAACGCCGTATTTCTGTTAGTCTTTCGGATACTTGCTGAATAATATCGGTATTTTGAGGCCGGGCCTGCATTCCCGCCGTCCTTTGATCCTGAAGCCGGAGTCGTTACTGACAAAATGGATACCACTACGATTGTCCTTGTGCTGGCCGCCATCGTTACCGTCTCGATTGTCATTATTGTGATCAGCCAGATGCGAGAGCGGGCCCGAATCGAGCGGGCCCGGAAAATCACCGCACAGGAGGACGCGTACAACCGCGCCTTTCGGCTGCTCTCGGAGATCCCCGGTCAGTACCTGACCGCAGACCTTAAGCTCGTGCTGATCAAACGCATGGAAGAAGCGTGTAATGAACTCGCGGGGCTTAAGTCCGGCCTCCCGGTTAAACAGTGGCAGGATTCGGCGACCGATCTGAAAAAACAGGTCATGGAAAAACGTGACACCACCGTGCCGGTAAAGATCGATTCCCCGGAAAAATCCAATTACGTCAAGGAATTGCTTCAGAATCTGTTCAAAATGATTGAGGCGATGCATAAAAGCGGGCGGATTGACGCTGGCACTGCCAAGAAGAACCTCAGGTATGTCCTGTTTCTGGTTCACAAGACCCACGCCGACCTGCATGTGTTCCAGGCCCGGGATTATGTCCGCCAGAACCAGATTCGCAAAGCCATCCACGCCTATCACCTGGCCAGCACCGAAATGGGCAAGTCCCGTGACAATCCCCTTGCCATGAAAGCGGTCAAGAGCTTCCGGACACGTATCAAGGAACTGGAGGCAATGAGCGCAGAAGGCAAGGATGGCCAGTACCATGAATCCCAGTCCCAGCTGGACCGGGAATGGGACACCTTCCTCCACGATGATGAGTGGAAGAAAAAAGCCGACTACGACGACTGAAGGCACAGACCGGGTCGTTAATAGGTCCGGCCCGCCAACAGGGACAGTGCATACCCGTGAGCAAACGCTTCAAGCAGCGGCTTTCCTACCGACTCACCCGTGACACCGTACTGGTTGCCATGGCCTTGGGGCTGGTGCTCAATTTTATCCAGATCACCCTGGATTATTTTAGCGCCAGGGAATCCCTGGAAAGCGAAATCCACGCCCTGATGGACATCAGTACCAGCCCGGCGTCCCAGATTGCCTACAACATCGACATCCGGCTGGCGGAAGAATTGCTGGATGGCCTGCTCAGACACCCGGCGACAATCGACGCCCGAATTATCGACAGCGACAACGAGCCCATGGCGGCTTCCAGCAAAAGCAGCCCGACGTCGTCCTACCGCTGGGTCAGCGATCTTCTGTTCGGCTCAGACCGGGTTTTCAGGCATGAGCTGAGAGTGCCTCAGCTTGAGGATCTGCCCCTCGGAGAACTCGTTGTCACCATCGATACCTTCCACTATGGCGCTCAGTTTCTTGAGCGGGCCGGCTACACTCTCATGAGCGGGCTATTCAAAACCCTCATCCTGTCCGCCGCGCTGTTTCTGATTTTCTATTTCGTGCTCACCCGCCCCATGCTCAATGTCATCAGTGCCCTCAGCCAGGTGCGCGCAAATTCTCCGGAGAAAGTCAGGTTGCCAATACCGCACAACCATCGGGAAGACGAGATCGGAACCATGGTTGGCGTCATCAACCAGCACCTTGAAACCATGGATGCCAGTCTGGCGCAACTCCGGCATGCCGAGAGCGCCATGAAGAACTACTCCACTCAGCTTGAGCAGGAAGTTGAAGACCGCACCCGGGAAATCTCCGAGAAAAATCAGGCCCTGCAACGGGGTAACCGCGCCCTGGTGAAAGCGAAGGAAGACGCCGTACGCCGCGCCCGGGCGAGAGCCAGTTTCCTGGCCAGCATGAGCCACGAGATCCGTACTCCCCTGAATGGCGTTCTGGGGCTGCTTGGTCTGGCATTGGAGGGAGATCTTGATTCCGCTGAGCGCAACCGACTGGAGATCGCCCTGAATGCCGGAGAGAACCTGCTGGAGCTTCTGAACGATATACTGGACATTTCGAAGGTTGAAGCCGGCAAGCTTAGCCTCGAAAACATCCCGTTCAGCGTCCGGCAGCTGATCGAGGAATGCGCAACGCTCCATACCCAACAAGCCCGTCGCAAGAATATTTACCTGATTAACGAAATAGATCCGGATCTCCCGGAGAGTTTTCTGGGCGATCCGACCCGGGTCCGGCAGGTGCTCAATAACCTGTTGAGCAACGCCATCAAATTTACTGACGAGGGCGGCGTCCGAATCCGGGCGGGCTATTCTGGCGGCAGTCTCAGAATCGGCGTGGTAGATACCGGGATTGGCATGTCAAAAGAGGGTCTGGACAGGATATTCTCACCTTTCTCCCAGGCCGACGCGGACACCACCCGACTTTATGGCGGGACCGGTCTTGGGCTGACGCTCTGCCGCCAGTTGGTGGAACGAATGCATGGCCAGATCCTGGTGGACTCCCGGGAGGGCAGCGGCACCCACTTCACCGTTATCCTGCCGTTGGCGGTCCATGATGCCGGGCCAGCAGACGCTGAAAGCGTGGCTTCCCCGAAAAACCGTCTCGGCATCACTCCGGAGCCATCGCAAACCGACACCGATCAGCCGCTGTCGATTCTTCTTGTAGAAGACAATCAGGTCAATCAACTGGTGGCCACGAGCCTGCTCAAAAAGCTTGGTCACCGGACAGACCACGCAGAGAATGGCGAGGAAGCCATCCATGCGCTGGAGCGAAAGCATTATGACATGGTGCTGATGGACTGTCAGATGCCCGTGATGGACGGTTATGCGGCAACGCAACGGATACGCCAGAACCCGGACTGGAAGAACCTGCCCATCATTGCCGTTACTGCCAACGTGATGCAGGGAGACCGGGAGGACTGCCTGGCATCAGGAATGAATGATTACATCACCAAGCCCTATAAATGTGACGAGCTCAGGGCAGTGATCAATCGCTGGCGCCCACCTGGTGCTCCAGAACACTCAGGACCTGCCTGAGCTCATCCCGGAGCGCAACCAGCCGGCCCGGCTCGACATCAATACCGCACAAGAGGCGCCCGGGAATCTGCCCGGCTTGCTCTCGCAAGTCATGCCCAGCTTTGGTCAACGCTACCGTCACCACCCGCTCGTCATCCAGGTTCCGTTGTCGGATGACCAGCCCACGGTCCGCCAGGCGCTTCAGCAACGGTGTCAGGGTTCCCGAGTCCAGTCGAAGCCGCGCTCCCAGATCAGAAACCCTCGTTAGCCATCCGTTTCTTGCCTGCTCCCAAAGCACCAGCATCACCAGATACTGCGGATAAGTGAGGCCAAGGTCCACCAGCAGTGGACGATAACGAGCGGTTACCGCCCGGTTTGCAACGTATAATGCGAAGCAGATCTGGTTATCGACACTCAGCATGTCGCTCAACGGGTCACTCTGTGCTGTCATGCCGGCAGTAACTTCTCGATGTCAGCCCGAATATCCTCGGGTTTGGTTGTGGGCGGATAGCGGCGGACTACCTTTCCATCGGGGCCGACCAGGAACTTGGTGAAGTTCCATTTCACGTTTTCTGACCCCATCAGGCCTTTGGCCTCGCGCTTGAGAAACCGGAACAGCGGATGGGCGCCATCGCCATTGACTTCAATCTTGGAAAACATCGGGAAATCCACCCCATAATTCAGGCTACAGAACTGGCTGATCGCGTCGTCATCACCCGGATCCTGGTTAAGGAACTGGTTGCAGGGAAAGCCCAGCACTTCGAACCCCTTACCCCCCAGCTCAGTATGGAGCGATTGCAGACCCTCGAATTGCGGTGTGAATCCACATTTACTGGCGGTGTTAACAATCAGGAGCACCTTTCCCCGATAGTCTGCCATGCTTTTCTCATTGCCCTGGATATCCCGTACTTCGAAGTCGTATATCGTGTTGCCAGCCATCGGACTCTCCCATAATGAATTTATCTTTTCCACATTTATATTGTGCACAATTTAGTTAAAAAAACCATGTCCGTGCAGGCCTCCCGGGACGCACTTTTACAAACCGGTTCAGCTTTGCATTGTAAATCTGCCTGAACACGACACAATTCATCATAATTCCCCTGTTGCCGCCGACCGTCGCTCCGCTAGAATAAAGGCCTGTCGTTTTGGCAGGCGTCATTTTCCGATCTCACAAGAAGGAAGCCCGGGTCCTATGCAGAACTACTATAAATCCGCCAAACTGGATAACGTGTGTTATGAAATACGTGGCGTAGTTCTGCGGGAAGCACGTCGACTGGAAGAAGAAGGCCACCGCGTCCTCAAGTTGAACATTGGCAACCCGGCCACATTTGAGCTGGATGTGCCGGAAGAAATCCAGCAGGACGTTATCTACAACATGCACCTGGCCCAGGGCTACGTGGAATCAAAGGGCCTGTTCTCCGCCCGCAAGGCTGTGATGCACTATTGCCAGCAGCGAGGTATCGACAAGGTCGATATTGACGACATCTTTCTTGGCAACGGCGTCAGCGAACTGATTGTCATGACCATGCAGGCGATGCTCAATACTGGCGATGAAGTATTGATCCCGGCACCGGATTACCCGCTCTGGACAGCGGCTGTTACCCTGTCCAGCGGCAAACCGGTGCATTATCGCTGTGACGAACAGCAGGACTGGTTCCCGGATATTGACGATATTCGTAAAAAGATTACCCGTCGTACGCGGGCAATTGTGCTGATTAACCCGAACAACCCGACCGGTGCCGTCTACTCAAAAGAACTGCTTGAACAGGTGATCGAGCTTGCCCGCGAGCACAACCTGATCGTTCTGTCCGACGAGATCTACGACAAGATTCTCTACGACGGCACTCAGCACATTTCCACCGCTTCACTGGCCGACGATGTTCTGTTCTTCACCTATAACGGCCTTTCAAAGAACTACCGGGCGGCCGGTTACCGCTCAGGCTGGATGATTGTCAGCGGTGCCAAACACCGCGCCAAGGACCTGACCGAGGGCATTGAGATGCTCTCCAACATGCGCCTGTGTGCCAACGTGCCCGCCCAACTGGCCATCCAGACTGCACTGGGCGGGTATCAGTCCATCAACGACCTGGTAGCCCCGGGCGGACGGCTCTACGAGCAACGGGAGACGGCCTGGCGGATGCTCAACGATATTCCGGGCGTAAGCTGCGTCAAACCCCAGGGCGCGCTCTATCTGTTCCCGAAGCTGGATCCCAAGCGCTTCCCCATCGTTAATGATGAAAAGCTGGTATTGGATCTTCTGCTGCAGGAAAAAATCCTTCTGGTACAGGGCTCAGCGTTCAATATCGATGACAGGCAGCATCTCAGGGTGGTTTTCCTGCCCCGGGAGGACACCCTGGAAGACGCCATGGGCCGGCTCGGAAACTTCCTGGGCAAATACCAGCAGTAACGGGGCTCATCATGGCGGATCTTCACGTCGAGGAATTCTACAAGGATGCTGCAATTGCTCTTGTTCAACTTTATGGCGCCTTCCCGAGGCGAATAAACCTGTTTGTTGAAGATATTGCCGGGCCCGATGAACCCGACGAGTTCGGCCTGCACAGCAAGCGACATATGGCCTGCTTTGGCGCGCTGCTCTGGCTCGCCGAGGAAGGCCTGCTTCGGTATGTTGATACCATTCGTCAGGAAGCGCTGGACCAGGCGGTCCTGACACGGGGTGCGTTTATCCGCCTGAGCGCTCCGGCACCGGCGTCTCTGACCCGGGAACTGGGAATTGCGGATGGGGGATCCGTCAGCACCCTGCCCCCCTCGGTTCAGGACGATCTTTCCACCCATATCCACCTGGTGCGCACCGTACTCAGAAGCGGCAACTCCGGCCGCATCAGTCAGGCAATGCAGGCGGTCTTCTTTGCTGACAGTGGCAATTATTAAATCGACGTAAGAGCGTTGATTGATTGAACCCGAGCCATATATATCGGTCTGAACACCGGTTTTTTTTCGTGACGGACAGAACAGGGACCTAACATGCGTATTCTGCTGTTTCTGGCAACCAACCTTGCCGTGATCCTTGTCGCCAGCTTCACGCTGCGACTGTTGGGGGTGGACAGCTACCTGGCCCAGAACGGCATTCAGTATGGCTCGCTACTGGCTTTCGCCACTATCTTCGGGTTTGCCGGCGCCATCGTCTCCTTGCTCCTATCGAAGCCCATGGCCAAGTGGAGCACCAAGGCGAAGGTCATTGAATCTCCGAGAACACCCGCCGAGCGTTGGCTGGTCGGGACGGTCGCTGAAATGGCCAAAAACGCCGGTATTGGCATGCCTGAAGTGGCCATCTTTCCGGCGTCACAGTCGAATGCTTTTGCCACGGGATGGAACAGGAATGACGCGTTAGTGGCAGTGAGCGAAGGCCTGCTGCAACGCTTCAACAAAGATGAGATCCGGGCAGTGCTTGGCCACGAAATCGGCCATGTAGCCAACGGTGATATGGTGACCCTGGCGCTGATTCAGGGGGTGGTGAACACCTTCGTAATATTCGCGGCACGAGTGATAGGTTCTTTCGTTGACCGTGTGGTGTTCAAGAATGAGAGCGGCTATGGTCTCGGTTTTTTTGCAGTCAGTATCGTGGCCGAAATCGTACTGGGGATCCTCGCCAGCACCATTGTGTTCTGGTTCTCGCGCCGCCGGGAGTTCCGGGCCGACATCGCTGGAGCACAACTGGCCGGGCGCTCGGCGATGATCAGCGCACTGGCGCGGCTCAGGCAGGAGAGTGAGGTCCCGGACCAGATGCCCGACACCCTGCAGGCGTTCGGCATCAACCGCGGCGCCCGGGGCGGATTGAGCGCACTCTTTATGACGCACCCTCCGCTGGAAGACCGCATCCAGGCCTTGCAGAGCGCAAAGCTGTAAACAGAAAACCGGGGCACTGCCCCGGTTTTTTCTTTCCTGCCAACACTACTGATCAGATCTTCAGCTTGAACCCTATGGCCCGGAAACTGTCCTGCAGGGATTTACTCGTTCCCTTCAGCTGGATCTTGAGGCTGGAGCACTCCCGACGCACCGGGTAGTCACGACGAAGTCGGTCAAATGCCGCCCCTCGCTCCTCAACCGAACCGCTCATGGCGTTCCGAAGCCGGATATCGTCCCGGCGGGGATCATAGCATGCCCTCAATGCAATGCGGATTGCATCTTCCTCCTCCGCGGAGCTGGTAAAAGAAATTTTGCTAAGTGCCGGCTCCGGCAGAAACTGGCCCGCCTTTTTGCGAACCGGCAACCCAAGGAACTGGCTCAGCGCCTGATAAATCATTTCCGTGCCCTGAACCTTCCCCTCCAGGCTGTGCCCGGCGATATGCGGTGTTGCCAGCCATACCTGATCAACGAGTTCAGGGTGGATTCTTGGCTCCTGCTCCCAGACATCCAGTACCACGGTGGGCACATTGCTCTTACCGAGACGCGCCAGCAGGGCTGATGAGTCGATAACCCCGCCTCTGCCGGCGTTGATAAGCAACTGACCTGCACCCAGACTATCCAGCTCCTGTTCGCCAACCATGTGGAACGTCGGATGGTTACTCTCACGGGTTAACGGTGTGTGCAAGGTAACTACATCGCACTTCATGGCCTCTTCGAGGGACACAAACTCCTGGCCTTCTTCGCCCAGGTCTGCTCTTGGCGGATCGCAAAGCCGCACGTCAAAGCCAAGGCGTTCCAGTTTACGCGCCAACTCGCCACCAACGTTACCCACACCGACAATACCGACACTGAGCCGCGACCAGTCGATCAGCCCCCGCTTCTCGGCATAAAGAGACAGAACAGACAGCACGTACTCGGCAACACTGTTGGCATTGCAGCCGGGCGCTGCGGAAAACCGGATACCTTGCTGTTCGAGCCAGTCCCGATCCACGTGGTCGGTGCCAATCGTGGTCGTACCCACGAAACGCACGCGGCTGCCTTCAAGCAGCTCACGGTTTACCCGGGTAACGGAACGGACCAGCAGGATATCGGCAGCGCGGACCTCGCCGGCAGTCATGGAGCGGCCGGAAACACGTCTGATCTCACCGATATCGCCAAAAAAGGAGTCCAGTAACGGAATGTTTTCGTCTGCTACGATCAACATAATGATGTCCGGCCTGTCAGTTCCTGCGCTGACGCTGATTGCGACCGCCCTGACCACCGCGGCCACCCTGCCCCTGAGGGCGGCGACCACGCTTGCGGGTAATCGGCGGATTGTCCATGGCCGCCATGAGCGCTTCATCAGGCACAGCGGTTTTCAGCTTCTGGCTGATGTAAGTCTCGATGGCCGGCAGTGAGAAAGAGTCATCCTCACCGGCAAAACTGATTGAAACCCCATGCTTGCCAGCCCTGCCGGTGCGGCCAATGCGATGGACATAGTCCTCGGCATTGTCCGGAAGATTGTAGTTGAAAACGTGGGTGACACCGTTCACATGAATACCACGGCCAGCAACGTCGGTGGCAACCAGCACCTGAATACTGCCCTTCTTGAACTGATCGAGGGTTTTGAGGCGCTTGTTC
Organism: Marinobacter sp. Arc7-DN-1; assembly: GCF_003441595.1. Classification (NCBI taxonomy): domain Bacteria; kingdom Pseudomonadati; phylum Pseudomonadota; class Gammaproteobacteria; order Pseudomonadales; family Marinobacteraceae; genus Marinobacter; species Marinobacter sp. Arc7-DN-1. The sequence goes on from NZ_CP031848.1 coordinate 809,462, forward strand.
TGAGCAATTTCACCGGACATCAGGGCCACTTTCACGCCCTGATTCCTGAGATCTTCTTCCAGGTCGCGGCACTGATCACGCCGGTTGGCAAATACCAGGGCTTTTTCCACTTCCGGGCGTTTGAGGAAATTCACCAACACCGGCAGCTTTTCGTCATCGCCCACCAGGTAAACCGTCTGCTCTACCCGCTCGGCCGTTTTCTGTTCGGGCTCGATTTCCACGAACTCGGCATTGCTGGTCCACATTGATGCAAGGTTCAGCACATCCTGGTTAAAGGTGGCACTGAACAACAGTGTCTGGCGCTCGTCCTTGGGCGTGCACTTGCGGATAATCCGCTTCACATCCGGAATAAACCCCATATCGAGCATACGGTCGGCTTCATCCAGGATCAGGATATCGATCTGATCGAGGAACACGTCCTGGGAGCCCAGGAAATCAATGAGGCGGCCGGGGGTGGCAACGAGAATATCGACAATCTCATTCTGCAACTGATCGCGCTGTTTGTCATAGTGCATGCCGCCCACCACCGTGACTACGTTGTGGCCGGTGTGCTGGCACAGCTGCTCAGCGTCCTTGGCAATCTGCATGGCCAGCTCGCGAGTTGGCGCCAGGGCAAGAACCCGGGGCTCTGAGGCGCACCGGTCCGTTTCCGGAATCGGCGTTTCCAGAAGACTCTGGATAGCCGTGATCAGGAAGGCTGCTGTCTTACCGGTACCCGTCTGAGCCTGGCCGATCAGATCTTCACAGGCTAGTGTCCAGGGCAGTGTTTCTGCCTGAATCGGGGTGCAAAATTCAAAACCAATGGCCGTAATCGCATCCAGCAAACGCTTGTCGAGGTTCAGATCACTGAATCTCAGATCGCCGGTGTGTTTTGGGTCAGATGTCATAGAGTCTCAGTTTTCCTGCAAATGTCCTGATTCAGAGTATAACGGAGCGATGCGCCGGGCATCTTCACGCCAGCGCTCCCCGAGGATTTCTCCGGTTCCATAAAATGTTGCCAGCGCGCAAAAAAAAGCCTGTGCACGGGTCGGCAGCCCGCGTTCCAGGAACTCGCTCGCCTGCGTCCGCACATTCCGGCGGAAGCGCTCTTCATTTGAGGCGCCACCTCCGGAAAGGTTGTCCACACTGATGTGGAAGCGGGACCCCGAGGCCAGGGAAAACAACCATTCGATGGCCTGGGGTTTCACTTCCACCTGCTCGAATGCCTGTTGCTGTTGCGGTGTACGGCCATCCGGACAGTACCAGTAACCATAGTCATGAAGTGTGCGCCGGTACTCACCAGCAATACACCAGTGGCTTATTTCATGTAAAGCACTGGCATAATAGCCGTGAGCAAAAACGACCCGTGCCGGCCGATTCGGCCCGCTCTCCGGTATGTATTCAGGTTCATCGCTGCCTTTAACCAACTCGGTCCGGTATGCTTCCCGGAACAGGTCATTAAACAGCATGATAAGATCATCTGGACTGTGGTTCATTGGCTGGCTATTGTGCGGCTTTACTGCCGCCAATACCAGAGGGAACTTTGACAGGTGCCCCGTGTCCACAGCAGGCGTGGCAAACCGGCCTGCCAGTGGCAATCGCACCGCGACAGTCCGGCCGAATCAGACACTAACCTGGAATCTCTACGATCAATGACGGCTTTCTCTGCAGTAACGAAGATGAAACGCCAATGGGCGAACCCACTAACTCTGATCCTGGCATTCGCCCTGTTCCTGTCAACAGCCAACCCGGCCTGGGCACTGGGCACCGGCGGGAGTTCCCTGTTCGGCGGTCAGGGCAACGAATTTCTCCCGGTAGACGAAGCTCTGCCATTCAGCTTCGCAACCGACAATGGCAGCGTGGTGCTGACCTGGGAAATCACCCCTGGCCACTATCTATACCGTGACAGGATCAGCGTTGAGGCCACGGACCCGGGCGTCCGCATTGGCGACCCGGTATACTCCAGGCCCGGCACGGACATTGAAGACGATTTTTTTGGAAAATCCACCGTATTCTTTGACCCGGTGGAAGCCCGGGTTCCGGTCACGCTGCCCGAAGGCGTTCGGGAAGCCCAACTGCAGGTGACTTATCAGGGTTGCGCAAAGGCCGGCTTGTGTTACCCGCCCCAGACCCGGGACGTCCTGTTCTACCGGGGTAGCCCCAGTGCCGGATCCCAGACTGTTTCCACCGGAGGTGTCGACGGCACCGCAAACCAGGGACCGGTGAACACCGAGACCGCGACGGGCCTTGCGGGCTTCCTCGCTGGGCAGTCCACCCTAGTGATTGCCGGCGTCTTTCTGCTCCTTGGCCTGGGGCTGACTTTTACGCCCTGTGTTCTGCCCATGGTGCCGATCATTTCAACGCTGGTTTCCGGCAGAAATACCTCTACCACCGGCCATGCCCTGCTCCTTTCATGCAGCTATGTTCTGGGTATGGCGTTGACCTATGCCGCAGCCGGGGTTCTGACCGGCTTGCTCGGTGCCAGCTTTAACCTGCAGTCGCAACTGCAATCGCCCTGGGTGTTGAGCATATTCGCCCTGATGTTCGTGATATTTGCGCTCTCCATGTTCGATCTGTTCGAGATTCAGCTGCCCCGGTTTATCCGCGAACCTCTCAACGATGCCAGCCATCGTCTCACGGGCAGCCGGGTTGTCAGCATATTCGGCATCGGCGCACTGTCGGCATTGGTCGTTTCTCCGTGCGTGTCGGCCCCGCTGGCCGGCAGCCTCCTTTATATCTCTACAACCCAGGATGCCGTCATCGGAGGTATCGCCCTCTTCGCGCTTGGCCTCGGGATGGGAATTCCACTGATTCTGGTTGCCGTTGGCGGCCGAAAAGTGCTGCCAACCACCGGGCACTGGATGACGGCGGTAAAACACTTCTATGGCGTTATGTTGCTGGCGGTGGCGATCTGGCTGGTTGAACGCCTGGTGCCGGGCTGGCTGGCGCTGACGCTGTGGGGGCTGCTGATTGCCATCACCGGTGTTCAGATCGGGGCGTTTGATGCGGCAAAGGCAGGCTGGGAACGCACGCGCAAAGGCCTTGGCCTGGTTCTGTTTGCCTACGGCCTGGCCCTGCTTGCCGGTGCGGTCAGCGGCGCCAACGACCCGTTCAAACCACTGGCACCCTTTACCACGGCAAGCGCATCCGCCGGATACGGTGGCACGGCCAGTGCGCAGCACGCGGATTTTCAGCGGGTGGAACAGCCTGCTGAAATAAGGGCCATGCTCAGACAAGCCCGGGAGCAGGAACGTCCGGTGGTACTGGACTTCTACGCCGACTGGTGCATTTCCTGCAAGGTCATGGAGCGCAACGTCTTCAGCCAGCCGGATGTCATTCAGGCTCTCGCCCCCTTCACGCTGCTGCAGATCGACATAACGGACAACACGCCCGAGCAGCAGGCCATGCTTGATGAACTGGGCCTGTTCGGGCCGCCGGCTATTCTGTTCTACCGCAGCGACGGCGAGGAGTTGCCCCAACGGAGGGTGCTGGGTGAGATGAACCGCGACGAGTTCCTGAGCCACCTCCGGAAGCTGCGCCCGGAAGTCTAAAGGCGCGCTTTATTGGCCTCTCTATGTGCCTCTGCGTATCAGGTAGATGAACAGATCGCCGGACTCCGCCCGACCGACCAATTCATGCCCCAGGAACTGGCAGAATCTTGGAATATCCCGTGTGGTGGAGGGATCCGTGGCAACGACCCGCAAGACGCCACCAGGCTCCACATCGTTTATGCGATTGTGTAACATCATCACCGGTTCCGGGCAGAAAAGACCACGGGCGTCCAGTTCAGCGTCGTACTCAGATGCTCTCAAGCCCTATCTCCTGTCGTTTGAGCTGATTTTTTGGAAATACCTGCTAAATTATTGTTTATAACAGTTAAAGTACGTGGAGGTTTGCCATGATCCGGGTTCTGATTGAACGTCACATTGCTGAATCACTGGAATCAGCCTACGAAGAGCGCTCTCGCATGGTTTTGCAGCAGGCGGTCAGCGCCCCCGGCTTCATTTCGGGAGAAACACTGATCGACAGTCACGACCCCAATCACCGTATTACCCTGGCAAACTGGCGGTCCGAGGCAGACTGGGACCGCTGGTTTCACTCCGAGGAACGCCGTGACCTCATGCTTGAATTAGTTCCCATGATGGACCACGAGGAGCACATCACTGTTCTGGAGCAGAGCGCCTTTTAACCTGTCCGCTCAATGAAACAGGTGGTTTCCTCACGATCATGGTAGGGATGGCGGGCTTTCAAACGAAAACCGATGCCCGCCTCCCTGAGCCCGTTTACCAGAATATCACGGCAGATCACCCACTCGTCATAGCGTTTCTTCATCGGCAGCTGAGTCTGCCATTTCACGGCCGGCTTCGGTTTCGAACCCGGGCCGGCAAAATACGAGAATCTGTTCCATGCAATACCTGAAAGATGCGAACTGAAAGCCAACCCGCAAAAGTTGAATCTGTTTAACAGCGCTGATTGTCTTCTCAGGCTACACTTCCTGCTCTGATATCCGCAGGAAGTACCAAATGTCGCTGATTATGCGCCTGTTTGCCATCCTGAGTCTTTCGCTGTTCCCTGCCCTGGCAACGGCAAATTCCGGCTCACTCAGGACCGGGTGTCCGACGCTTGAGGCAACGGACAGCGGAGCGCGCAATTCGCTGATGCAGTACATCTGCTTCTACAGTGCGCCGCCCGGCGAACCTGCCCACAATGCATCCAGGCCCGAGCAACTTCCGGAGAATCTTGCATGGACACCGGCACATGGCCGGGACCTGGTCTTCAGCGCCACGAAATCGGTGTACTGGATTCATCTGCATATCCGGAACTCCGGGGCGGAGCGTAGCCTGTGGTACCTGAAACTCAACTACCCCCTGCTCGATGAAATCACCTTCTGGCAAACGGGGGATGATACTACAGAGTCCATCGTAACCGGGGATCAGCACCCGTTTTCTTCTCGTGGGATAGACTACCGGTATTTTCTGCTGCCCGTCACACTGGATGCCGGCGAAACCCGCTCGATTACCCTCAGGGTTCACAGCAGCGGAGCACTGAATGTTCCGCTGAGCCTGGAAACCCCGGCGGAAGTGATTGCCGGCAGCAATCACCTGACCCTGACCCACGGACTGTTCTACGGGGCGTTACTGGTGTTTGCCGTGTTCAATCTGCTGCTTTTCTTCAGCTCCGGAACGGCTTACTACTTTTACAACGCCTTTTATATGGCCGCCCTCGGGCTGTTTCTGTTTGCCATGGGCGGGTTTGCCAACCAGTATTTCTGGCCCAATAGTACTGGCTTTGCCAACATGTCCATTCCCCTGTCCCTGACCCTTTCCGCGCTGGCCATGACACTTTTTGGCCGTTCATTCCTGGAAGTCTCCAGGGGAACCACCTCGGAAACCGCGCTGAAAACCCTGGCCTGGTCCTGCGTCGGATTTCTTGCGCTGACGCTGGTTCTGCCGTATAGCAAAACCATTGTGCTGAACACCGTGCTGGCACTGACCGTCATTTCAAGCCTCTTTGTCATCGCTGCTGTTCGCTGGAAACAGGGCTATCAGCCGGCCCTGTGGTACCTTCTGGCCTGGCTGGTGATGCTGATTGGCGGGCTGATCTATGCACTGGCGGCGTTCGGCTATCTGACCGACTTCCTGGCCCGGGAAGCGCTGATGCAGTTTGCGGTCGGTGGACAGGTCATTCTTCTGAACTATGCCATGGTGCAACGGTGGCGGCTGCTCAATCAGAAGTTGCTGGAAGTGGAGCATAACGCACGCACCGAGCTTGAGTTCAAAGTGCATGAGCGTACCGCACAACTGAGGAGCATCATGCGGGAGCTTGAAAAGGCCAACCGCCAGCTGTCGGCGCTGAGCACGAACGATGCCCTGACCGGCCTGCACAACCGAAGGCACCTGGATAACATTTTCCCTGAATTATGTGCCGAGGCGCGCCGCACGGGCCATACACTGACCCTGGCATTGGTAGATGCCGATCATTTCAAAACAATCAACGACACCTGGGGCCACAGCTTTGGAGACGCCTGCCTTCAGTTTATTGCCGAAATGCTGACCCGGCATGTGAAACGCCCGCGGGATATTGCTATCCGGTTTGGCGGCGAGGAGTTCGCGCTCCTGCTGCCGGAAACAGACGCGGCCGGAGCACGAAAAGTCTGCGAGACATTGCTCGCAGACATCGCCAATACACCACTGACATCACCCGATGGAACCGAGATCAGGATCACCCTAAGTGCGGGCATTGCCTCCCTGAGTGCCGGCGAAAGCCAGAATCAGCTTTTCGAGCGGGCAGATGAAGCCCTCTATGCCGCGAAAAGTGAGGGCCGCAACCGCGCGCTGTTTTCTGAAGCAACCGAATTGGCGTAGCCCTCAGGCATTCAGACACTCATCAACAAATAGCCGCGTTTCCCGGGCCGGTGCACCGGCACGTGCGCCAAAACAAGCACGACTTCCGGACGATTTCCACAACCTTTGATCTTAATCAATCTCACAGAATTCACCTCTGCTGTTTGAGGGTCTATCATTGCAAACTAGGCAACACACATTCCGAGCGCTGAACAACTCCAATAACGGCATAAAAAAAGGAAGCCATGTTGCTGATTCCGGCGCATTTGACGGATGTCATGAGTTGACCTGAGTCATTGCAAACAGGTAATGGTTTCTCCATACTTGCGCCCGCATATTTCCCCACTTTAAACCCATTGGTAAGGCTATGAGCACAGTAAATGCAAACCTGACATACAACTACAAGGTGGTGAGACAATTCGCCATCATGACAGTGGTATGGGGTATTGTAGGTATGGCGCTGGGTGTGCTGATTGCAGCACAGCTGGTCTGGCCGTCCCTCAACCTCGACCTGCCCTTTACCCACTTCGGCCGTCTCCGGCCGCTGCATACCAACGCCGTCATCTTCGGCTTTGGTGGAAGTGCCTTGTTCGCCACCGCCTATTATGTGGTGCAGCGTACGTGTCAGGCCCGCCTGATTTCAGATGGACTGGCAGCGTTCACCTTCTGGGGCTGGCAGGCGATCATCGTTTCGGCAGCCATCACTCTGCCGCTTGGCCTTACCACTTCCAAGGAATACGCCGAACTGGAATGGCCGATCGATATTGCCATCGCAGTTGTCTGGGTCAGTTACGCCCTGGTGTTCTTCGGAACCATCATGAAGCGCAGCACCCCGCACATCTACGTGGCCAACTGGTTCTACGGCGCGTTTATCATCACTGTGGCCTTCCTGCATATTGGCAACAACATGGCGTTGCCCGCCAGTGCTTTCAAGTCCTACTCTGCCTATGCCGGTGTCACCGACGCCATGATGCAGTGGTGGTATGGTCACAACGCCGTGGGCTTCTTCCTGACTGCCGGCTTCCTGGGCATGATGTACTACTTCGTCCCCAAGCAGGCCAACCGTCCGGTTTACTCCTACCGTCTGTCCATCGTTCACTTCTGGGCACTGATCGCGACCTATGTCTGGGCCGGTGGTCACCACCTGCACTACTCTGCTCTGCCGGATTGGGCCCAAACTGCGGGCATGGTTATGTCCCTGATCCTGCTTGCGCCTTCGTGGGGCGGCATGATCAACGGCATGATGACCCTATCAGGTGCCTGGCACAAACTGCGCACCGACCCGATCCTGCGTTTCCTGGTGGTTTCCCTGTCCTTCTACGGTATGTCTACGTTTGAAGGCCCGATGATGTCCATCAAGACGGTGAACGCGCTTTCTCACAACACTGACTGGACCATCGGCCATGTTCACTCCGGTGCCCTGGGCTGGGTTGCCATGATCAGTATCGGTGCGGTTTACCACCTGATTCCCAAGCTCTGGGGAGTCCGGGCCATGTACAGCACCAGCCTGATCAACGCTCATTTCTGGCTTGCGACAGTAGGCACCGTGCTTTACATCGTCGCCATGTGGGTTAATGGCATCATGCAGGGCCTGATGTGGCGCGCAGTTAACCAGGACGGCACGCTGACCTACAGTTTCGTTGAAGCACTGGAAGCCTCGTACCCGGGCTATTTCGTCCGCTTCCTCGGTGGCGTTATCTTCCTGGCCGGCATGCTCGTCATGGCCTACAACGTCTACATGACCGTGCGCCAGAAAGACGCGGTTGCGCAAGACAATGCGGCAACACAGCTTGCGTAACGGGAGAGAGATCAGATGAAACACGAAATTGTTGAAAAAAATATTGGTCTGATGATCGTACTGATCGTCCTGACCATCAGCGGTGGCTTTCTTGCCGAAGTAGTCCCCCTGTTCTTCCAGAAGAGCGTAAATGAGCCAGTGGAGGGCCTTGAGCCCCTGTCCGCGCTAGAGCTGGAAGGCCGGGATATCTATATCCGTGAAGGCTGCCACGTGTGCCATACCCAGCAGATCCGCCCGTTCCGTGCGGAAACCGAACGGTATGGCCATTACTCTGTCGCGGGCGAGTTCGTATACGACCGCCCGTTCCTGTGGGGTTCCAAGCGTACCGGCCCGGATCTCGCCCGCGTAGGTGGTCGTTATTCCGACGCCTGGCAACGCCAGCACCTTTACAATCCGCGCAGCGTGGTACCCGAATCGAATATGCCAGCGTTCCCGTGGCTGTTTGAGGACCAGGTAGACCATACCAAGACCGCCGCGAAGCTGGAGACTCTCCAGACTCTGGGCGTGCCCTACACCGACGAGCAGATTACCAACGCATCCGCTCAGGTTGAAGGCAAATTTGAAATTGAGGCTCTGGTCGCATACCTGCAACAGCTGGGTACAGTGATTTCAGAAAAACGGTGAACCCATGGATATTAATGAGTTACGCGGCATTCACACTCTTCTGGTAATGGCGGTTTTTTTTGGAATCGTCTGGTGGGCCTACAGCGCCCACCGCAAGAAGGCCAACGAGGAGGCAGCCCATCTGCCCTTCGACGATGACGACGTGGAAAAGCGTACGCTCGAACAGGAAAAAACGGAGAAGAAACAATGAGTACCTTCTGGAGCATCTGGATCAGTGTGATCGTGCTCGGTACCGTTTTTGGCTGCTGGTGGCTGCTTTGGGCAACCCGTAAAAGCCAGACGACCGATAGCGAAACCGACCGTACTATGGGCCATTCCTTCGATGGCATTGAGGAATACGATAATCCCCTGCCCAAGTGGTGGTTCTATCTGTTCCTCGCTACCTGTATTTTCGCGCTCGGCTACCTTGCCCTGTACCCTGGTCTTGGCAACTGGAAAGGCCTTCTGGGCTGGACTTCCACGAATCAGTGGGAAGCCGAAGTTGCCGCAGCTGAAGACAAGTACGGCGAGATTTATGCCCAGTTCGGCCAGACGCCGGTTCCGCAGCTGGCGGAAAACAGCGATGCCATGAAAATCGGCCAGCGCCTGTTTGCCAACAACTGTTCGGTCTGCCACGGCTCTGCAGCCCGCGGCCAGGTTGGCTTCCCGAACCTGACGGATGACAACTGGCTCTGGGGTGGCACGCCTGACGCTATCCTGACAACCCTGCACAAGGGCCGCATGGGTAACATGCCCGCCAAAGGCACCATGCCCAGCATGACCAACGAGCAGGTTGATCAGGTTGTTAACTACGTCCTGAGCTTCAGCGGGCGGGAACAGGATGCCGAGGCTGCGAAAGCGGGCGAACAGGTCTTCGCTCAGGCCTGTGTGGCCTGTCACGGTCAGGACGGCAAGGGCAATCAGGCCATGGGCGCCCCCAACCTGACAGACAACACCTGGCTGTACGGATCCAACTACGAGTGGATCAAGGAAACCGTGATGAATGGCCGTCAGAATCAGATGCCCGCTCAGCAGGGTCGCCTCTCAGAGGATCAGATTCAGATTCTGGCAGCTTACGTATACAGCCTGTCTAACTGAGTCACCCGGCCGGGGGTTGCCCCGGACCGGTCTTTTCAACCCTGTGTCTGCCCTGCGGGCACAGGCTTGAAAAGATCAGCAGTCCCAGGGCCTGTTGTCCCGCATTACAGTTTTTCTGGAGGTAACGATGAGCAGTGAGATCCCGGTCAAACAGGTTGACCCATCCTCTGATCCCTCCGGCGACAACAATAAATCCGGAACCGTCGAACTCTACGCCAGCCGCAAGAAAATTTACGTAAAGGAAGTTAAAGGCTCCTTTCAGCGAATCCGGAATGTCAGCCTGACCATGTTGATGGGCATGTATTTCCTGTTTGTCTGGATTACGCTTGACGGGCAACCACTGATTTATTTCAATCTGCCAGCCCGCGAATTTCACCTCTTCGGCGTTACCTTCTTTCCCAAGGACTTTATTCTGCTTTCGGGCACGCTGATTATCGCCGCCTTCGGTCTGTTCTTCGTCACAACTCTGTTCGGCCGGGTCTGGTGCGGCTATACCTGCCCGCAAACCGTCTGGACCTTTATCTTCATGTGGGTCGAGGAACGGATCGAGGGCAGCCGTAACAAGCGCATGAAGCTGGACAAATCTCCCCGATCAGCCGGGAAACTGGTCAAAAAGTCCGCCAAACACGCCGTCTGGCTGTTGATTGCCCTTGCCACCGGCCTGACCTTTGTTGGCTACTTCTACCCTATTCGCGAGCTGCTGGGCGACCTTTTCACATTACAGGCAAATGGCTGGGCCTACTTCTGGGTTGGTTTTTTCACCGTTGCCACTTACCTGAATGCGGGCTGGATGCGGGAGCAGGTCTGCCTCTACATGTGCCCATATGCCCGCTTCCAGTCGGTGATGTTTGACCCCGACACCCGTGTCGTTTCATATGATCCGAACCGGGGCGAGCCAAGGGGTGGCCGCAAGAAGGGCGTTGATCCTGCAGAAGTCGGCCTGGGTGATTGCATTGACTGCGGTCAGTGCGTGCAGGTCTGCCCCACAGGTATTGATATCAGGGACGGGCTGCAATACGAATGCATCGGCTGCGCATTGTGTATTGATGCCTGCGACGAAATCATGGACAAGATGAATTACCCGAGGGGACTGATTCGCTATACCACAGAGAACCAACTGGAAGGCAAGGCGTCAAAGCTCATGAGGCCTCGTACCTTTGGTTATGGCGCGGTGCTGTCATTGATGATCGCGGCGATTATGTTCACCATTGCAACCCGGGTTCCGGCCCAACTGGATGTACTGCGTGACCGCGGCGCCCTCTACAGCTTTAACGGCGAAGGCCGGATTGAAAACTCCTACACGCTGAAAATTGCGAACATGTCCGAGGTGCCCCAGACCTTCTCCCTGTCCGTGACCGGCATGGAAGACATCCGGATTCTTACCGAAACCAAAGTCACGGTGGAAAGCGGGGAAAACCGGTCAATGCCTACGGTTGTTGACGTGCCGCCGGAATCCATCGTGGAATCGAATAGCGAAATCCTGTTCAGGGCCCAATCGGAAACAGATACTTCTCTGAACCTTGAAACTGAAAGCCGGTTTGTTGGTCCAACGCGCTGACCCTTCATTTCGCGGCGATTCCAATTTTTAAAACGGGACATTGATTTATGACTACTGAAACACAAACAGGCCCCTGGTATCGTCAACCCTGGCTCTGGTTCCTGCTTATGTTCCCCGCAGCGTCAATCGTTTATTGCGCCATCGCGATTACGGTTTCCCTGAATATGGATAATTCGTTGGTGACGGACGACTGGTCCAAGCAAGGCCGCGGTATCAATATGTCCATTGCACGGGACGAGAAAGCTGCCAACCTGAGTATGGAAGCCCAGATTGATTTCAACAAACGGAACGTCACCATCAACCTGAATACCGCTGATGGCCCTGCGGATTTTCCGTATCTCGTCCTTAACCTGTTTCATCCCACTCTGTCGGGCCAGGACCGTATCGTCCAGTTCAAACAGATTGCCCCGGGCAAGTTCGTCGGCCAGCTTCATGAAGACATTAAAGGCCGCTGGTACTACGACCTTCGGGGGCCAGCCAATGAATGGCGCCTGAAGGGCGAAACCCAGCTACCCTCGAAAAGCGGAATCACGGTCAAAGCTGCGGAGTATGCCCAAGGTTGACCACCCTGGATTGCTTTCATTGCGGCGAGCCAGCCGACGGTGAGCCGCCCATCACCCTTGAACTCGATGGTACCACCCGCCATTTTTGCTGCCAGGGCTGCAAGGCGGTTTGCCAGACCATCCACAATGAGGGTCTGACCGGGTTCTACGAATTCCGGACAGAGGCTGCGGTTACCCCAAAGCAGCTGACTCCTGCAGAGGTGAGCCGCCTGAGAGAAATGGACCATCCACTGGTTCAGGCATCGTTTGTTGCTCCCGTCAAAGGCGCCCAGGAAGCCCAGTTACTGATCGGTGGTATTACCTGCGCTGCCTGCATCTGGCTACTGGAAAACCACCTGAAAAAGCAGCCGGGCGTAGTGTCCTTCTCGGTCAATCACACCACTCAGCGGGCAAGGCTGGTTTGGTCCCAGAATCAGGCGCCGCTGAGCGACCTGCTGATTGCCATCCACGAACTGGGATATACCGCCCGCCCCTACCAGGCAGACGAAGCTGAACAGGCCCTCAAGGCCGAACACCGTTCCATGCTGATCCGGCTCGCGATTGCCGGCATTGGCTCCTTCCAGAGCATGATGCTGGCGTTTCCTCTGTATTTTGAGCTGGTTAACGACCTGTCCCCGCAGTTTGTCAGCTTCTTCCGCTGGTTCAGTCTGCTGGTCGCCACACCGGTGGTTTTCTACAGTGCCGCGCCTTTTTTCAGGAACGCCCGGCGCGATATCCTGAGCCGGCAACTGACCATGGATGTACCCGTTGCTCTCGCCATCGGTCTTGCCTATCTCGCCAGCGCCTGGGTAACCGTGTTTGGTGGCGAGGAGGTGTACTTCGAGTCTGTGGTCATGTTCACCTTTTTCCTGCTCCTGGGACGCTACGTTGAGGTTCAGGCCCGCTATCGCGCCGGGCTGACAGGCAATGCTCTTGCCGGCTTCCAGCCAACCGTGGCGACGCTGGTGACGGGTGATGATTCGGAGATTGTGCCCGCCCACCAGGTAAAACCAGGCGATACGATCCGCGTGCGGCCGGGAGAAACCCTGCCTATTGATGGCGAGATTGTCCGGGGCCAGTCAACCCTCAACGAGGCAGCCCTGACCGGCGAGTATCTGCCGGAGACCCGGTTCCCCGGGGACCCGGTCCATGCCGGCAGCGTCAACGGTGAAAACCCCCTGGACATCCGGGTGGTGAAAGCCGGCTCCCAGACCCGCCTCTCCGGCATTCTGAGGATTCTGGACCGGGTGCAGTCAGAGAAACCCCAGGTAGCGAGGATGGCCGACAGAATGGCGGGCAAGTTCGTTGGCCGGGTATTGATCCTCGCGCCCATTGTTTGGGTGGGTTGGTGGCTGGCCGGTGCCGATAATGCTTTCGACATTACCCTCTCAGTCCTGGTCGTTACCTGTCCCTGCGCATTGTCGCTCGCAACACCCACCGCCATCACCTCGGCAACAGTCAAGCTTCGCCGCCTTGGTTTCCTGCCAACCCGGGGGCATACCCTGGAATCGATGAACACCGTTGATACCGTGGTATTTGATAAAACCGGGACCCTGACCCGGGGTGAGCTGAGCCTCGTGGAAACCGACATTGTCGGCAGCATGGACGAACAAACCTGCCTCAGGCTCGCTGCCGGGCTGGAAAAATACTCCGAACACCCGATTGCCAGGGTTTTCCATAAACGAACCGCCGCCGCGGTCGAACGCGTGGAGAACCACCTTGGCGGTGGACTTTCCGGAAAGCTGGAAGGTCTCGCACTTTTTATTGGCCACCGGGGATTTGTAGAACAACATACTGGGGCGCCTTTCCCGGATACCGGGCAGCACAGGGGTATGGAAGTCTGGCTGGCGTCTGACAAGGAATGGCTGGCCTGTTTCAGGCTGGACGATCAACCCCGTGACGATGCCCGCTCAGCCATCAGGGCTTTGCAGAAGGAAGGCATTCACACACTGCTCCTGAGCGGCGACCGCTCGGGCCATGTCGATCGGATTGCCGCCCTTCTGGGGATTGATGAAGCCGTCGGCCAGGCCTCCCCGGAAGATAAGCTCGCAGTGCTTGAAAAGCTGAGGGCCGAGGGGCGACAGATCATGATGGTGGGTGACGGGTTGAACGACCTGCCCTCCATGGCCGGAGCCGGCATTTCGGTTGCGATGGGCACCGCCGCAGACCTGACCCAGCTGAAAGCCGATGCAGTACTGCTCAACGGCCAACTATTACAGCTGGTTGAAGCCCTGAAAACCAGCCGCCAGACCCGCAAGGTTATCCGCCAGAATCTGTGGTGGGCCCTTGGCTACAATGTATTCGCACTGCCACTCGCTGCGGCTGGCATGGTGCCGCCCTGGCTGGCCGCGATCGGCATGTCGCTCAGTTCACTGGTCGTTGTCCTTAACGCCCTGAGACTCGGCAAAGCCCCTGGCGAGGGACATCCGGACAATCGCCCGGTTGGCGCCCGGACGCTGGCCTGATAACGTGCCCCTATACTCTTTTCCGCGAGGTTTAACCCGTGCAAATCGTAATGTTCCTGGTTCCGGTAATGCTCATACTGGTGACGCTGGGGATCGCACTGTTCTCATGGGCCGTCAAAAACGGCCAGTATGACGACCTTGAAGGTCCCGCCCACCGGATACTCTACGATGATGACAAGGACATGATTCCGGACGAAGCCCGGACCGATAAGCCGGCGGACAAAAAAACCACCGGGCAGACAACCGAGGCCGGCGCAAAGACCAAATCAGGAGAGGATGAGCCGAAACAAGGATGAGCCCGGAACTCTACCTCAGCTATCCAAGCGCTTTCCTGATCGGCCTGCTCGGCAGCACTCACTGCCTGGGAATGTGCGGAGGCATCAGTGCCTCACTTTCCATGGCCCTGCCGGTTGGCAGGGGCTTCCGGCTTCGGCAGTCGGTCATGCTGCTTGCCTTCAATTTTGGTCGCATCGGCAGTTACGTCCTGATCGCAACCCTGGTTGCACTGGCCAGTACCTTCGCCGCCAGTCAGTGGGAGCTGGCTGGCCTGGTCCTGCGGACCCTGGCGGGCGTATTGCTGATTTTCATGGGTCTGTCCATGGGCCAGTGGTGGCAGGGAATCCGGCATATCGAGCGCGTCGGAGCACCGATCTGGAGCCGACTGTCTCCCCTGACCCGACGTTTCCTGCCGGTAAACCACGGCGGACAGGCACTGGCCCTGGGTGCGCTCTGGGGCTGGCTGCCCTGCGGCCTGGTGTACAGTACCCTGGGCTGGGCAGCATTGCAGCCGACGGTGGGTTCGGCTGCTTTGACCATGCTGTTTTTCGGGCTGGGAACCCTGCCGTCCATGCTGGCAACAGGGTATGCAGCAGGCTGGATCCGGGGTTTGCAGAAACACCGGTTATTCCGGAAAGTCACCGGCGCCCTGCTGATTCTGTTCGGCGTCTGGACGCTGCCATTCCAGTATCTGGTCGGGCATTAATGCGCGGCTTTGCCTAGATATTCAGCACATCCAGGCGACCAAAGCTGCTTGCCTCTTCCGGTTCCGCCGTCTGCACCGCCTGGCGTTTGCCGCCCAGCCGTCTGCCCTCCCGGAAATCGTACAGGTTGGTATCCGCCAGGTGTGAAGGTTCAACGTTGCACATGGCGCGGAACATGGTTTCAAGGCGCCCGGGGTGCTGCTTGTCCCAGCTCTGGAACATATCCTTGATCACCTGGCGCTGGAGGTTTTCCTGGGAACCGCAGAGGTTACAGGGGATGATCGGAAACTCCCTGAGGGCGGCGTAGCGGGCAATGTCCTTCTCACGACTGAACGCCAGCGGCCGGATGACCGTATTGCGGCCATCGTCGCTGTGGAGCACTGGCGGCATCGACTTGAGTTTGCCGCCATAGAACATGTTCAGGAACAGGGTTTCCAGAAGATCGTCCCTGTGGTGGCCCAGGGCAATCTTGGTAACGCCGTGCTCCTCCGCGAAATTATAGAGAATTCCGCGACGTAGGCGGGAACACAGGCCACAGGTGGTCTTTCCTTCCGGCACTTTTTCCTTAACAATACTGTAGGTGTCCTTCTTGATGATGTGATACTCGATACCCATGGACTCAAGGTATTCGGGCAGTACCTCTTCCGGAAACCCGGGCTGCTTCTGGTCAAGATTGACGGCAATCAGCTCAAACGAAACCGGCGCGCTTTTCTGCAGGTTAAGCAGAATGTCGAGCATGGCGTAAGAGTCTTTACCGCCGCTGAGACAACACATGACTTTGTCACCGGCTTCAATCATCGAGAAATCGGCAATCGCCTGCCCGACTTCGCGGCGCAGACGTTTCTGCAGCTTGTTCAACTCCAGTTTCTGGCGGCGTTCGCGCTCTGGGTTGAGAGACTGTTCGGAACTGGCGATCATTGCTTCGGGCATACCAACTACGTTCATAAGGCCGTTCATAAGGCAAGTGGACGTGGGATTATACGCGTCACATGGATTCAGGGACAGGTTACCAACATGGATATGGTGCAACCGGGTAAAGAAGCCACCGGGAAACGGGAACACAATCGCATAGGGAACCGAAAGGCCATCCTGGCTGGAGTCACTTCCCTGAGGGACCCGAGTCCCCTACCATTGGGCTTATGACAGATTACTACTCCAGCATGAGTTCCTCATCCCCCCGGGCGATCGAAACCGATGCCCTGCTTGAGCACCAGATTCAACATCTTCTGGTCGCCGTGGAGCATGAACTTCGAACGGCGCCTGCGGGAATGAGCGAGCTGTCGCTGATCAAGTCGCTCCAGAGACCACCGTGGAAACTTCTCGGCGAAGTCACTTTCAACGAACCGGAAAAGCTCTACCCGGTTCATTTTCTGTTGTTCCACGTATTATACCGGCTGCGTGACCAGTTGTCCGACACGGGTGAAAGTCTCCGGATTTCACCGCTGAATATCTGCCTGGAAACCCAGAAGGTCATCGGTGGCAAAGGGGTACCAGATGGTGTCGACACACTTCGCCAATTCTATCTCGACCTTTCCCAGTACCATTTGCCGGAAGACGCAATACACCAGATGATGGATGATTTCTGGGCCGGTCGCCCTGGCAAGGGCCCGGCACAGGCAGAAACGAAAGCCGCCGCCGAGGTACTGGGTTTTGAGGCCTTGCCATCGGATTTCCCCTCCGTGAAGCAACGTTTTCGACGCGCGGTTATGCGGGCGCACCCTGATCGGGGGGGCAACACGGAAACTATCCAGCATCTGAATGAAGCGTTCGCCGTTCTCAGAGCCCATTTTCGCCACAGCACCTGATCGATCTTGAAAAAAGATCTGTTTTCGGTTCAGTCAATTCAGGAGACACAATGCCGATCAAAGCACTCGCTAAACCGCTTGCCGTGTTTTCACTGTTGGCGACAGCCTTTCCAGCATGGGCTGATCTCGTCGTGCTCCAATACCACCATGTGAGCGATGCCACGCCGCCGGCGACCTCCACATCGGTCTCGCTATTCGAAGGCCAACTCGAAATGATTTCGGATCTGGATATTGAGGTCGTCAATTTGCTCGACGGTACAAGGAAAACTCTCGCTGGCGGGGACGAAAGTGACAACCGCATCGCCATCACTTTTGATGATGCCTACGAGTCCGTCTATTCAGAGGCAGCGCCCTTGCTGGCGTCGAAAGGCTATCCCTATACCATATTCGTGAACACCCAGGCCGTAGGGCGCAACGGCTACATGACCTGGGATCAGATACAGGAACTTGCCGGACGTGAAGGCATCACCATAGCCAACCACAGTGCCGACCATGGCCACCTTGCGAAAAAGCCCGGCGAGACAGACAGCAAATGGCAAACCCGCGTCTCGAACAGTCTCGACTCTGCCCAGGAAACCCTTGCCGACGAGCTCGGTACCAATGCCCCCCTGTTCGCTTATCCCTACGGTGAGTTTGACGAAGCACTTGAAAAGGAAATTGCAGCGCGCGGTTGGTATGGTTTCGGCCAGCAATCCGGCGCCATTGGGTCAAAATCCGCCCCCACGCGGTTACCCCGTTTTCCGATGGCCAATGCCTACGGGCAGCTGGGCAGCCTTGATGACAAACTTCGCAGTAAGGCCTTTCCTGTAAGTGCCGGAGACCTGCCCGATGGCGTGATCTCCGACAACCCACCGACACTGACTTTTCCGCTGATTTCCCCCATTGATGCCAACCAGCTGACCTGCTTTGCCTCAGGCAAGGGGCGGATCGGTTTCGAGGTGATTGACGGCAACGTGAGAGTGCAGGCCCCGGACAGCTTCAACAGCCGGCGTTTTCGCTACAACTGTACCCACCCTGCCGGTGATGGCAGCTACTACTGGCTGTCGCAACAGTGGCTGGACCTGAGCAAACCCGAGGACTGAGAGAACTGAGAGAACTGAGAGGACAGCGACGTCAATCCTCCAGTTGCATCAGTCCGATTTCGCCCTCGCTGACATGTGGGATTTTCCGGGGGCCGGACGGTGTTTCAATAACGGTCTGGCCGCTCAGGTCCTCCGCACGCGTGAACACGACCATCCATCGCTCCCCCCGGGCCGGAAACGCGGGTATCCATGCCTCCAGATAGCCGCGACGGCGCCAGTTCTCAGGCTCAAAATCCATCACCAGATCCGTCACCAGCCTGAGCGGCTTCATCTGGTCATCAAGAAACACCAGCGATGGCACCAGCACCCCGTTTCTGGCGTAGGAACGCAGCCGCATGACAAAACTGTCAATTCTGTCCGGCCCGGGAAGTTCAACCACCTGATAGGGGCTCGGACCCGTCAGAAATGGATGTACCTGCGAGCTTTCCGTTAGGGCAATTCCGAACTCCCGGCCCGACTGCCAGCTTTCACGATGACGAATGTCCATCGATTCACAACAGGCCTCAGAGAAGCGGGAGAAGTAATCGCTGATGGCGGGTTCAATACCCAGGATTGTAAAAGCGTCCGGATCATGGCCGGGCACCCGTGCACGGTCCGCTGTGTCCGGACCGGCATGATAAACGCGGGCCTCGGTAATCCGGACAGGCGGCGCTACCAGACCTTTCTGGCGATCGGAGCGGGTATCCGGCTGGTAATAGTCGACCCTGACATTGCCTTCGGCGTCCCGCCAGGTGAAGTAGGGTTGCCGTTCGCCGGGGCGAACGTAACCGTCCTTTTCAAGCTGGCCGGCGTCCGGGTAATTCTCAAGGGTGTATTCCGTTTCTTCCCGCAACTCCGGCTTCGGTCCGGTTCCTGCGGGGGCCGGGGCAGCGGCATCGGTACCGCCTTCTTCCCCGGTTGGTTGTTCCGGTTCTTCACCCGTGGCGCCGGCAATGGGTGAGTATCTCACCCTGCCCTGCTCATCCACCCAGGTAAAATAACCCTCTCGCTCGGATACGACCGAACCCCCGATCTGGCAACCCGCCAGCGACGTTGCCAGCAGCAGGGGTAATATCCGTTTTAGTCTGGAGCCGTTAGTCACTGACAATCACTACCCCCGGGTTCGAAATCGTCTTCAGAATTTGGTCCGGAAACTGAGGCCAGCCATTACAACCCGAAGCGAGGTTTTCACGTCCAGGCCAGCGTAGGGGTTATAAATGATATTGGAAATATTGTCACAGTTCAGGTTGCAACTGCCGTTGGCGGGTATCGACTCCACCGACTGAAGATAGCTGAGGTTCATATCAATCTCTGTGTTCTTGTCCCACCGATACCCCATACCGATGCTGTACAGGTTAGCACCCCCGAACGGCGCCATCACCTGCCGCTGGTCATCCGGGATAACCGAATCCCGGATTTCGACCCCCGCCCGCAGGTCCAGACGGGTCGACGCATGAAATTCCATCCCGAAAGCCCAGTTCCACTGACTCTTGAACCCCAGTGGCAGTCTCAGGGTATTCGGCGTGGCGTTATCCGGCGACAGGATCCGTGCCGCGTTCAGGAATTCAAGGTTGCGGTCAAAGCGGAAGACAAAGGCGTCCCATTGCTTGTAGTCGGTCCAGCCAATGTCTGTGTTCAGGGTCAGTTTCGGGTGCACGTCGACACTGATACCGGTCTGGAAATGCTGGGGATAAACCAGGTCCATGCTGACATTGCCGGCCTCCTTGGGGGCACCGGAGGGAAGACTCAGAATGGCCGAGGTAATGGCACCCAGCACCGAACCGTTGACGCTTTGCCAAAAGCCGGACCAGTCATCCGTATACTGGATCTCGAAGGTACCCTTCATGTTCATTTCAGCTTCGGAGGTATAGCTTGCCCCCCAGCTGAACCAGTCGGTCGGCTCCCACATGACGCCCAGCGCATAAGTGGGCGACAGCGTTTCCTGCACATTGATGCTCAGGGCGCCAATATCATCCCAGGGGCCAACATTACCACCACACAGCGCAAGCCATGGCTGCAGCGGTTCGTCACCGCTTTCACAATTAAAGGCATCCTGAAGGACTTCCGCCACGCCCAGCAACATGTTGGGCGCCCGCATGTACTGATCCGCGGCGATCCCCATCTGCGACAGATGAATACCGGCGCCAACCGACCACTGGTCGTTGATCTCGTAACCAACCGTTGGTGACAGATAGGTCGTTCTCTGCAAGGCGGTGGCCTGGGGCTGATACCGGCCCGGATCGTCCTTGTCCCGATAGAAACCCGCCGCCAGCGGCAGGTAAAACGCATTCCCGAAGGTCAGTTTGGACCCGGGCGAATTGATGCTGATACCCGCCGAAGGCGCAATAGCCGGCCCCGGCGGCGCCCTCAGAATGCCATAGCCCGGTAGATACAGAGCCACGTTGTTGGAATGGCTGTGGGTATTGGCAACCGGGTCCCTTTGCTTGCCCGTCCGGGGATCAATCTCCAGCCCGTCTATGCCAAAAATCTCGTAGCCTTCAGGCGCCGTGAAATCCGCGTCGATATCCAGGTAGACGCTCATCAGATTCACTTCCAGTTGACGACCGTCCAGCTTGGTCAGACCCGCCGGATTGTAGTGAATCGCCATGATGCCCGGTGGGTCAGCGGTGACGGCATTGCCGAGCGCCAGCGCCTTGGGATGAATGGTCAGGTTCTGCGCAAGCTGGGCCTGGGTACCACACGAGATGGTCGTGGCAATCAGGGCCGCGAGAATCCGACGGTTGTGGCTTTTCTGTGCCATGAAATCCTTCCCTTCCCGTAATTCGTCAACGACACCAATCACTCTTTGAGGCCGGAGAAGTTAATGGGCAGGGATACCCCCAGGGAAAAGTCCGGCGCATCCTCGGTGAGGCCAATGCCAAGGCTGGTGTTGACTATTGTGGTATCGCTGACGCGAGTACCCAGGGACAGGCTCAGAAAACCGGTCATCTGGTCCTGAGCCACCGCCTGATCGCCATTCGAGAAGCTCAGCACGGTCTCGTCGGTGTAGCTGAGCTGAGCTGAAATACTGAGGGAGATGTCATAGGACAGTGAATAGGCGAAGCCGGCCGAACCCGACAGCCCGAATCCGGGATCCACGTTCGTCAGCAGCCGTGCTCCCCGGACTTGCTGAAGGTCTTCCGCAGGCAGGTTATAGGTGGCGCTCACCGAACCGAAGATCACCACCGGATCCAGCACCTTGGACAGACTCGCGCCGCCACCGATTGAATAATAGCCGCTGCCAGTGGAGAGTTGTTCGTTGATATCGATCTCGTAGGGGCTGACGCCGGTCTTGCTCGTCAGGGTTCCGAACAGGGTGGTCGACATCTTGCCGGGCACATAGGCAAAGGGCTGCCAGCGGCCGGTAAAGGAGATGTCACCGAAATCGTAAACGTTCAGTTCATCCTGGGTGTCATACTTGACCACCAGTGGAATACGGGTACCAACCGTCAGGTTATCAAGCAGGCCGTAGTCGTAGGTAAAGGAATTGGTGAAATTGTGGGTGGCCGACGGCACCACATCAAGGTTCCTCACCGAGCCGTTGGTAATGGCAAGGTCCAGCCGCTGGTCGGCGGTATAGGAATAGTCGAATGAGTAATTCAGGTAGTGAGACCCCTTCCTCTGAAGGGAATAATTCTTCTCCGCAGCCTGGAAGACCTCTTCCAGCTGCTGTGACGCATCCTCGTCTCCCTCCTGTTTGGCCAGCGCCTCCCGCGCCTGATCCACACTTCCTTCATCCGCCAGGGTCATGCCCGAAAGCGGACCTGCCATGGAAACAAGGATAACGCCTCGCGCAAACCAACGATTCATCCTGACTCCCTTTCTTATTAGTAATTTTCCTGACGCCGGTGAACCCCGGCAAGTTAGTTACGACGGTAAAACAACTGCTTCCGGGTATTCTCGACGCTGCCATCGGGATTGTTTTTCTGGCGCTCCAGCAGATTCTGGATGCGCCTCTCAGTGGATTCGTGAAATTCCGGTATCCTCTCCAGCGCCAGCAACGTCATGGTCTGGTCGTCCACAAAGCGAAGGTCTTCCTCTTTCAGCTCCAGGTTGTCCAGGGGCTTGTCACCTCCCGGAAATACTATGAACAACACGTTGTCGTCCCATTTTTCCCTGAACTGCTCAAGCGTGAAGGAGATATTGCCAACGGAGGGGTCGGCGAGGTAAACGCGCCCGTCCCGGATCGCGCGTAGCACGACGAAGTGTTTGAAACCCGCATGATGAATCGGAACGATTGCCGGGTGGTCCAGATCCTTGAGGTCATCAATGGTGGCCCGGAACCCCCCTGACGGATAACCCAGAGCAGTAACCAGCCGCTTCATGTCGAGCATGGAAAACGCCCGGCGTTCGACAATTCGCTCGCTTTCTCCGTAATGCAGCAGCCCCTCCATGACCTGCCGTTCCGACAACGTTCGCCCCAGGTAGAAATTCAGCACGGTGGTCAGCGCGGCACTGCCACAACTGTAGTCATAGGCCTGGCGCACGATATTCCGGAACTTCTGCTCAATGAGCGGTTCAATCCGCACATCGAAGTGCAGCTCTACGGGGCTGGAATCCACATCCTGTTCAATGACAACAGCCCCTCTTTCAAAGGGCTCCACCACAGTTGCTTCCTGCGCCATGGCAAAGGTAAGAATGGATCCGGCGAGCACCAGCAGCATGTCAGACGAAGTCCCTGTTTTTATTGGCCACGGTATTTATTGGGTTACATGTTGTTACGGTAAGATACCGAAAAGCCTGTCCCCTTAAAGATAACTGTGCCTCAAATCTGTCGCTGCAGAGGGGGCTTTCCAGAAGGGATTTGAGAACTGGTTCATGGCAACGACCGGGAGGACCCCGGAGTTTGACGGGATAACACGAAAACGGACTCGACAATGACCAGCCACTGTACCTGGGGCCCGGAGGCCAGCGCCTGATTGTCAGCGGTGGGGTTCAGGGAGAGTAGGTGAAAACCAGCCCCAGAAGCAGGTAACTCAGCAGGGTCACCACCACAATCCCCATCAGGTTCAGGGCAAAGCCCGCCCGGATCATGTCGCTGATCTGCATGTGGCCACTGGAAAACACAATCGCATTGGGTGGCGTCGCCACCGGCATCATGAAGGCACAACTGGCTGCGATAGCTGCCGGGACCGTCAGCAGCAGTGGTGATACTCCCTGGCTCATGGCCAGTGCACCCAGCAGGGGCAGAAAGGCGGCGGCCGTTGCAGTATTGCTGGTGACTTCAGTGAGAAAAATAATCACACCTGTCACCATCACGATCATCACAAGTGTTGGCAGGGTGCCCGCCACCCCGAGACTTTGCGCGATCCATTCCGCCAGCCCGGAGCTGCTGATCACGCCGGCCATTGCCAGGCCACCACCGAACAGCAACAGAACCCCCCAGGGGATACCCCTGGCCGTTTCCCAGTCCAGCAGGAACTCCCGTTTGCTGGTATTTACCGGAATAACAAACATGGCAATAGCGGCGGCGATGGCAATACCGGTATCGCTTAACCATGGCATCAGGCTGCCAGATAACAGCGGCCGGAAAATCCAGGCACTGGCAGTGATCAGAAATACTGCGGCAACCAGTTTTTCACCCTTGCCAAGCGGCCCCAAAGCATCAAGCTCCTCCCGTATTGCGCTGCCGCCATCACTGGAATTGCCCAGGTCAAAGTCCCGACGGGTCAGCCACCACCAGGCCAGGGCCAACATAACGATCGTGACCGGAACCCCAAGTAGCATCCATTGGGCAAAGCCGACCGAGATGCCCTGGTTTTCACTCAGATACGCCGCCAGCAGAGCATTGGGCGGTGTACCGATCAGTGTTGCGATGCCGCCGATACTGGCGGAATAGGCAATGGCCAGCAAAAGCGCGGTGGCATAGCGGCGAACCCCCTTGGGATTACCGCTGTCCAACATGCCCACCACCGACAGGCCAATGGGCAGCATCATGATGGCCGTTGCGGTATTGCTTACCCACATGCTCAAAAAAGCGGTGGCCAGCATAAAACCGCCGATCTGCCGACGCGGCTCACTGCCAACGGCCTTCAGGGTCATCAGGGCAATCCGGCGGTGCAGGTTCCAGCGCTGCATGGCAAGCCCGAGTGTGAAGCCGCCCAGGAACAGGAAAATAATCGGATGGGCGTAAGGCGACGTGGCCTGGCCAACGTTCCCGAGCCCGAGCGCCGGCACCAGAACGATGGGCAGCAAGGCGGTGACCGGAATCGGAATGGCTTCCGTTGACCACCAGGTGGCCATCAACAGCATCAGACCCAGGGCTGCCCAGGCTTCTGCGCTCATGGTTTCCGGGGGTGGGAAAATCATTGTTGCCAGCAGAAATGCGGCGCCAAGGATCAGGCCGGCGACCTGGCTGCGTGGAAGTCCATCCGATGTGCTCTGAGCCGGTTGTTGTTCAGACATGCCGCTCTATTCCATTTTCCGGGAGGTGAAATTTGTGACGATCACAACTTTACAGGCCCTGCAATTGACGGTCATGAACACGGCCCAGCAGAATCAGGGCAATAACAGCACCGGACAACGCCCAGGCCATATCCGACTGGGTATCCCACACATAGCCCTGGGTTCCAAGGAAGGCTTCGGCCGCTTCGTCACTCAGCAGGGCCACCCACCACTCAATCATCTCATAGAAGGCACTCAGGGCGAGAGTGAAACAGACGATAAAAAATGATCGCCACCTGCGGCGGGCAAAAACGCCGAACCGAATCACCAGTTCCCGGGCAATGATCGCAGGCACAAAGCCCTGGGCCAGGTGCCCCAGTTTATCGTAGTTGTTGCGCTCCCAGCCAAACCAGTCCCGGAACCAGTCAAATACCGGAACTTCAGCATAGGTATAGTGGCCGCCAACCATCAGAATGATGGCGTGCACCAGTATCAGCTGGTACACCAGCGGCGTGAGCGGATACCGGAAAAAGCACCAGATAACCAAGCCAAAACCGACTGCTGCCGGCAACACCTCCAGCACCCAGGTTGCCCGGTCCTTCGGCTCGATGGCAGACCAGAAAAACACAGCCAGGAATACGACTACCCAGGCCACAGGTGCAAGTCGATTGATCATTCTCTCACTCCAGTATTGTGATTATCGGCCGGGTCGGCGCTGAAGAAAAGGCCGACACTATCGGACTCTCACCCGACTGCCATCTTCCAACTGGCGACCCGGATGGCGGACCACAAGATCGCCTTCGCTCAGGCCGTCCAGAATGACCGTGTAGAACCCATTGGTGCGGCCTGTTGAAACGGTTGTGAGCTCCCCCCGTTCGCCCACCACCCGGAATACAAGGCTCTGGCCATCCTTGCGAAAAATGGCGGACTCGGGGATCTGAAGCTCATCGGCAGAGGCCCAGAGCACGAATTCCGCATCCACCCGATAGCCATCGCCAAGTGTCTCCCAGGCTTCCAGCGGACTGGTGATATCCGCAACCACCTGTACCCGCCTTTCTTCCACGCCAAGCGCGGAGACATCCTCGAATCCGACAGGTTCAACCCGCCTGACTACCGCATCCAGAGTGCCACCACCCCACCCTGTGAGACGCACAGTCACTCCGGGGCTGAGCTTGACAGCGTCGAAGCTCAGGACGTCGATAACTACCTCAAGCGCGCCCGGATCACCCAGCTCCAGGATAGCCTCGCCGGCATGAATTACGCCCTCACTTTTCCGTATAATGCCCAGCACCGAACCATTGACCGGGGACCGAACCGGAACCCGTTCCACGGCGCCATTACCTGAAGCCCTGGCTGCAGAGACTTCAAGGCGGGTTCTGGCGGCTGCCAGTTCGTGTGCCATGACTTCTTCATCAAAACGGGCTGAGCGCAGGATAGCCTGAGCCCTGTCCGAAGCGGCCTTGGCCTGCTGCAAACGCTCTTCGGAGACAAAATGATCACCACGGAGCGCCTGCAGGCGGGCCAGCTCCCGCATCGCCAGATCCGCTTCCGCCTCGGCAGCCGTGGCCTTCTGGCGAGTGGAGTTCAGCGCTGACCGGGCCGACTGAACCTTGGCTTCCGCCTCCGCACGGCTACGGGCATCCAGGGTGCTGGCGGGCATAGGGTCGACCTCGGTGAGCAGTTCTCCGGGGATAACCGGATCGCCCACCTCCAGAAGCACCCGATGGAGGAAGCCAGCCACCGGGGATGAAACCACATACCGGTCCCGAACCCGGGTTCTACCCTCTTCCCTGATGGTTATTTCCATTGGCCCGCGGCTCACCGTTGCCAGATCCACCCACACCGGATCAGGGCGAACGGTGAACACGACTGCTGCGATGGCCAACAACACGAACGCGCCCCAGAACAGCCATTTTCCTGCAAACCGTTTTGCTGCCATAGCGTCAATTCACTCCTTGTTTCCTGCAGCAACTATTCCCGTGTTTTCAGCACGGCCACCAGGTCCAGCGCCTTCAGGCGCCACCACGCAATAACCCCTGAAGCAATCGCAGATACCACCACGACTAACGCCGAAATACCCAGGGTCTGGGAAGTTATGGTCAGCGGCACCCGATAGAGCTCCGTTTGCATGGCCGTGACAATCAACAGCACCAGGCCCTGCCCGATTAACCACCCGAGTGGCACGCCAAGCAGCAGCAACAGCGCCACCTCACCCAACAATATATGCGCAACTTCATTGTGGGTGTACCCGAGTACTCTGAGGCTTGCCAGCTCCCGACCCTTCTCGGCGAGGGATATGCGGATCGTGTTATAAACAACACCGAAGGCGATGATGCCGCCCATCAGACTGTTGAAAAAGGTGAACGTCAGGAAGGTCCGGGCCAGGGTATCGTAGAAGCTGTCCAGCATGGCCTGACGAATACTCAGGCCAAGAACTCCGGGGGTTTCCCGAAGGCTGTCGTAGACTTCCGCCGCTTTGGTGGGATCCAGATTTATCATGGCCTGATTGATCAGGGGCCCATCGCCCAAGGCCCGGTTCAGGGCATCGAGGTTCATGTAGGCGCCCACGCCGAGAAACTCACTGGTAACCCCTGCTACAGGCACCAGTACCGTTCTCCGGTCGCCTTCAAGCAGCTCCAGCTGAAGGGTATCGCCGGGTTTCGCCCCCAGTTCCCGGGCCAGGTAATCCGTCAGCAGAAGTCCCTCGCCCGGAAGGCTTACGCGCTCCAGGTCGCTGTCGACAACATACTGCAGCCGCGCGTCGGCGGGTATCCCGGTCACAGCACTGCGCCATTCCCGATGCCCGAATTTCAGGCGTGCGGGTACCGTGCGCCGGCCCTCAACGTAACGGATCCCCGGTTGGCGTTGTATTCCGTACAGAGCCGAACTGTTCACCGGATCAATGAACGTGGTGGCCAGATCCTGTTGTTGAACCCGTGCAAACTGGGTATGCACCATCAATGACACCGAATCAAACTGGAAATTACCAACCATGACAATGGCCGAGGCCATGGCAACTCCACTCATGGACAGCAGTGTCCGTGCAGGGCGGCGGGAAAGTTGGCGCACGATCATTCGCGATGGCTGGGAAAAACGGATTCCCGAGAGCAGCTTTTCCACCCCGGTAACCCGGTATCTGGCAGGCCCCTCCGGCCTCATGGCCTCAGCAGGCGGCAGGGCCGCCGCCTGCCTGATGGCCCTCCAGGCACCGAGCCACGCGACTACAGTGGTCAGTATGGCCAGTAACACCAGCCAAAGCGGATTGATACGGAACAGCAGGCCGGGGAACCGGTAGAAATCCATATAAAGCTCCCCCAGCGCCCGCCCCAGCCATAATCCCAGGGCAAGCCCGAGCAACAATCCGATAACCGCGATCACAATCACCAGTTTGCTGTAGTGCCAGGCGATCTGGCGGTTGCCGTAACCAAAGGCCTTGAGCACCGCGATAATGTCCCGCTGGGTACTGATCAGCCGGCTGATGACCACATTCAGGAGAAACATGGCCACCCCCATAAAAATCAGGGGAAAAACCGTGGCCATGGTTTTCAGCTGGTTCAGCTCATCACTCAGGAAACGGTGCGAAAACTGGTCATCCCGGCCATAGGCTCCGGTCGCACCGTAGCGAGCCAGTAACCGATCAAGAGCATCCGCCACAGAGGCAACCGAATAGCCCGGCCTGAGCGTAACCACCAGGCTGTTAAACGCGCCCCCCATATCCATGGCGGCTTCCAGAGCCTCTCTGCTCATCCAGAGCACACCGTACCGCTGGTAATCCGGTAGCATTGCGCCAGGCGGAATCACGTAAATGAATTCCGGCGATTCAACAATGCCGGTCAGAATAAGAGCCTGCCGCCGACCATTAATGATGGCCTCGAACCTGTCACCCAGTGACAACTCGTGTGCCTCGGCAAAGCTCCCGATGACCGCGACTTCCTGGTTTCGGCCGGGGGCTGGAAGCCGCCCCTCCCGGATGAAGAGACGATTGATGTCCGGCTGGCCATCCGGGGGGATCGACACCAGCCGGGCCGAGACCGGATCCGCGAAGCCGGGCATCTCCAGTTTGGCGCCGCCCTCCACGCGGCCTTCGTAACGTGCGACACCTGGCAGTTTTTCAATCTCTTGAAGGATATGGCGGGGCGCCCGTTTCAGGGCGGAAAACACCTCTGCGAACTGGTGCTGCTCGTAATACTGGGCCCGGGTTGCCACCAGGGAGGAGTAATTCACCAGGGACATGACACACACGGCCACGCCGCCGGCGATCACGAGGGCAATGGCGAGCACCTGGCCCCGCATCTGCCAGAGCTCCCGGCAAAGTTTGGTGTTCAGTGCATTGCTGGCCATCGCGTTCACTTTTTCGCCCTGTTACCAGGACAGAGTCCGGGGATCCTGGCGCTGATCGTTACGGCGTTCGCCGCTGATATTGCCGTCGGAAAGCGTGATCACACGATCCGCCATGCCGGCTATGGAAGCGTTGTGGGTAATGATAACCGTCGTAGTGCCGGTTTCCCGGTTCGCCTTTTCCAGGGCTTCGAGAACCAACACGCCGGTGGCCGAATCAAGGGCTCCTGTCGGTTCATCGCAAAGCAGCACTTCTGGTCGTTTGGCGATGGCCCGGGCAATGGCAACGCGCTGTTGCTCGCCACCGGAAAGCTGTGCTGGAAAATGGTCGATGCGCGCCTTTAGTCCAACCAGTTCGAGAGCTTCTTCGGGCAACATGGGATTGGACGCAATTTCGGTAACTGCCGCTACATTTTCCCGCGCGGTCAGGCTTGGAATCAGGTTGTAAAACTGGAACACGAAGCCAACGTGCTCCCGGCGGTAGCGGGTCAGTTCACGATCCCCCGCCGCACTAAGGTCAATATCCCGGTAGCAAACCTCACCGGAGGTCGGCACATCCAGTCCGCCGAGGATGTTCAGAAGGGTCGATTTTCCCGAACCTGAGGCGCCCAGCATCACGACAAGTTCACCAGGGTAAAAATCCAGGTCCACCCCCCGGAGTGCGTAAACCTGGACCTCACCCTGACCGTAGGTCTTGGTCAGCCCCCGGGTGTGAAATACCGGTGGCTCTGTCATGGTGCCCGTCCCTGGTTCCATGAGATCAGTCTTCAGCGCAGTCGACACATACGGTGGTGTAGGGCAGCACCTGCAAACGACGGGGGTCAATGGCCTCGCCACAGGATTCGCACTCATCGCCAACGCCGCTCTCGATACGCTCAAGCGCTCGCTCTATCTGTACCAGTTCGGCGCGGGTTTCTGTTTCGAGGGAATCAACCACTTCGTCATTCTGGGTCTGGGCTGCCTGCTCTTCGAAGTCCTTGTCCAGCGCGCCGCCCTCGCGATGCTGATGGGCTTCATAACGGGAAAGCCTGGCCTTCAGGTCTGCTCGCAGTGTTTCCAGTTCCGATTTGCGGTCACTCATATTACGCCTCCTGCCCCGTGCGGATAATCCGGGATATACAAACGTCTACAGTAAAGCATAAGCTGAACCCGGGGTTGATACTTGTCAAATTGCGTAATACTGACTGAGGCAAAATAAGGCTTCATTTAACTGACCTGTATGCAAGGGAGTTGTAGCAATGACTAATGACCTGTTTGAAAAAGCCACGCGCCTGAACGAGACCCTGTTCGAGCAGTTCAGCAAGGCTGCGGAAATGCAGATGAATGCCTTCCGCCGCTATGCTGATGTCACCAGGGAACAGGCCAGGAAAGTTTCTGAAGTACGGGACCTGGAGGGGCTGAAATCCCTGACCGGTGACCAGGCCGAAACCCTCAAGTCCCTCAGCGAACAGTTTACTGCAGACTGGAAAGCCTGGCAGGACTACTTCAACGAAAGCCGGGAGCAATTTCAGAAGGTGTTCGAGAAGGCCCAGGAAGAAACCACAAAACCCGGCCCGAAAGCCGCCAAGTAAGGGATTGTTATGTTCGGCCTGGATACGCTCGGCAAAACCGTCAATCAGCTGGTTAACAGCTTTGAAACCAATGTCCGGCAGGGGCAGCAGCAACTGGAGAAGCTGCTCGGGGATGCAGGCGTCATGGACGACGCGAAACTCTCTACCCTGACTGAAATGTCTGATGCCTACCGGACCATGGCCGAGGATCTGTTGCTCCATCCGCTCAGGTTTGCCGGTGCGGAGCTGGATCTGGCCCGCAAACACCTGGCGCTGAGTTATTACACCCTTGCGCGTTTGGCGGGCAAGGGGGAGCCGCCGGTGGCTGCGCCGGAGCCTGACGACCGGCGTTTCCAGGCTGAAGACTGGCACCGGCATCTGCCTTTTGATGTTCTGCACCAGGCCTACCTGATCAATTCCCGGGCGTTCCTGAACTGGGTGGAAGGTATCGGAGGCATGCCCGAGGCGGGGCGGGACCAGATGCTGTTCTATGGCAGGCAACTGACCAGCCTGCTCTCGCCCTCGAACTTTCCGGCAACCAATCCGGAAGTGCTCAGGATTACCTGGGAGCGCAAGGGCATGAACCTGGTCGATGGGGGCCGCCAGCTGATCGAGGACCTGCGTCAGAACCCGTCACTGTTCAATGTCGGCATGACTGATCGCTCCGCCTTTGAGGTGGGCCGGAACCTGGCAACCACCCCGGGCAAGGTAATCTTTCAGAATGAGCTGATGCAACTGATCCAGTATTCGCCCACAACGGAAACCGTCAGCAAGCGTCCCCTTCTGATCGTGCCTCCCTGGATCAACAAGTATTACATCCTGGACCTGACCACCAGGAACTCCTTCATCCAGTGGCTGGTGAACCAGGGTCAGACCGTTTTTATCATTTCCTGGCGTAACCCCGGGCCCTCGCTCCGGGACAAGGGCTGGGACGACTACATGCAACTGGGGCCATTGGCCGCCATGGATGCGGTAACCGAGACCACCGGCGAAGAACGGATGAATGTCATCGGATACTGCATCGGTGGCACCCTGTTGGGCTCCACTCTCGCCTGGCTGAAGAAAAAGCGGCGCAACCCGGTGGCGAGCGCAACTTATCTGACAACCCTGCTGGATTTTTCGGACCCGGGCGGCATCGGCGTGTTTATCAACGATCACTCCCTCCGGGGGATCGAGCGCATGCTTGAGCGCAAGGGCTATCTGGACGGCCGCGCCATGGCCTTTACCTTCAACCTGCTCCGGGAAAACGAGCTGTTCTGGTCGTTCTGGACCAATAACTATCTGAAGGGACAGAAACCGGCCGCCTTTGACCTGCTCTACTGGAACACCGACGGCACCAACCTGCCGGCGAAGATGCACAGCTTCTATCTGCGGGAAATGTATCTGAATAACCGGCTGGTGCAGCCGGATTCACTGACCCTGGCCGGGGAATCCATCAACCTGTCCGAGATCGATGTGCCATCCTTTTTCCTCTCGGCCAGGCAAGACCATATCGCCAAGTGGAAAACCACCTACAAAGGCGCGCTGGCGCACGGTGGTGATGTTCGCTTTATACTCTCCGGCTCGGGCCATATCGCCGGGGTGATCAACCCGCCTTACAAGGAAAAATATGGCTACTGGACCAACGACACGCTGGTACCGGACGCCGACGACTGGCTCGACAGCTCCGAACACCATCCGGGATCCTGGTGGCCACACTGGCTTGAGTGGATTGCTACGTTCTCTGAAGAGAAAGTACCAGCCCGCGTACCGGGAGATGGCAAACTGCCCGCACTTGAGGACGCTCCCGGGAGCTATGTGAAAGTTAAAGCGGCGGATGCGGCGAAATGTTAGACTGATAATAAAACAAAGGAAAGGAAAGCCCATGGGGCGACCGCTACCAATATCACGCATCATGCACAGCGGTTTTTTGCTGCACTGCTCTCCGGACACCCCCATCGCTGACGCAGCGGCTCAGATGGCAGAGCGCTCGGTCAGCTCGATTCTGATTACCGAAAATGGTCAGGTGACCGGCATCTGGACCGAGCGTGATGCCCTGACAATCGACTTTTCCGAGCCGGCCAGCTTTGAACGTCCGATCAGTTCAGTCATGAGCTCGCCGGTGCTCACCCTGCCCGGGGATATGGATGCGGGCGAGGCCGCCCTGCGGTTTCGGGATACCGGGAAACGGCATTTCCTTATTGTCGATGAGTCCGGTTCACATTTGGGCATCCTGTCCCAGACCGACCTTGCCCTCAATCAGGGACTTGAGCCCTACCTGCGGCTGAGGGAGGTCAGTACCGCCATCCCGCACCCCCCGCTGGTCGTGGATGGGCAGGTTGCCCTCGCTGAGGTTGCGGCGATCATGCATCGGCATCAGGCTGGTGCCGTCGTGGTCGATTGCCATGACGAGGGGCTGGGCATTCTCACCGAAAGGGATATAGTCCGATTGATTGCGTGCAATACCGGTAATGCCCTGGCCGCCGACCTGGCCATCCGGCCATTACTGACCGTCAGCGAATCCGAGCCGTTAATTCGTGCCAGGGACCTGCTGATCAATCACCGGATCCGGCATCTGGCCGTAACCAACAGCCGGGGTGAGGTCACTGGCCTGATTGGCTACAACGACATGCTTGCGGGTGCCGAGCAGATGTACCTGGACGATTTGCGGGAAGCACTGGAGCAACGGGACCAGGCACTTGCGAAATCCCGGCAGACCCTGCAACTGGCGGAGCGGGTGATCGAGTCTTCCTTCGAAGGCATCATGGTGACGGACAGGGACATAAACATTGAGTTCGTCAATCCGGCGTTCACGCTACTCACAGGTTACAGCCAGGACGAAGTTGTAGGGAAAACACCGCAAATCCTGTCCTCGGGCCGTCACGACGACGATTTTTACCAGCGGATGTGGAATTCGCTGGTCACCCATGGCTACTGGCGGGGCGAGATATGGAACCGGCGCAAGACCGGAGAGCTCTATCTGGAGCTGCTGACGATCACCGCCATCACCGATGAAGAGGGCAACACCACCCACTACGCCGGGCTCTTCACGGACATCACCCAGAACAGGAAGAACGAGGAGCAGATCCGCCAACTTGCCTACTACGATGCCCTAACGGGCATTCCGAATCGCCGGCTTCTTGAGGATCGCCTTGAACACGCCATTCGCCATGCCCATCGCCGCTCATCCCTGCTGGCAGTCATGTTCATGGATCTGGACCATTTCAAGGGCGTTAACGACAGGCTTGGCCACGCTGCCGGCGATGAATTACTGCTTCAGTTCACAAGCCGTGTCCAGAGCTGCTTGCGTGAAGACGATACCCTGGCCCGGCTCGGCGGGGACGAATTCATTGTCCTGTTGCCCGATCTGGAACATCTTGACGATGTCTATCGGGTGGCAGAACGATTGATCGCCAGAAACCATGAACCCTACCACATCAACGGCGAGTCCCTGAACGTGGGTTCCAGTATCGGCATCAGCCTTTACCCCCGGGATGGCATTACCGCCTCCGAATTGCTGCAAGGTGCCGACATCGCCATGTATCGGGCCAAGCAGGACGGACGGAACCTGTTCCGGTTATTCAACCCTGCGGTTGCTGAAGACGCCTGATCTCGCCCCGGAATCGCCAGTGTGGCACTATGGCCCGCTGGATGACCGGCGGAGAACCACCTGATGTTTTATACTACCCTCGTGGCGATTGCAGCCGCCATGATCCTGTTTGCCTGGCTCGGGCTCAGAGCTCGTCTCGCTGACGGCGGCCTGGACGATTACGTGACCGCACGGAACAGCCAGGGAGCCAGAGCCCTCGGGCTTTCTTTCCTCGCTTCCGGCATGGGGGGATGGATCCTGTTCGCGCCGCCGGAGGTAGGAGCGTTGGTCGGCCCTCTGGCACTGGCGGGCTATGCCCTTGGCGCCGCCCTGCCGTTTATCGTGTTCGCCTTCTGCGGGCCCGCCATCCGTCATTTCCTGCCCCAGGGCCGCAGCATTGGTGAGTTCGCCCACGCCTGTTACGGCAACGGAGTCCGCCATTACGTTTCCCTGATCTCCGTGCTGTACATGCTCTGTTTCCTGACCGCCGAGCTGACCGCCATTGGTGCGATCACCTCACTCCTGTCCGGCATCAATGGCGGTATTGTGGTAGTGGGTGTTGCGATAACCACACTGATTTACACCGCAGTCGGTGGCCTTCGCGCAAGCATCGTCACTGATCAGTGGCAGGCCCTGTTGTTGATCGCCCTGCTGGCCATTGTCAGTTTCGTTGCTATCGGCAAACTCCCGGAAGCGGCTCCGGCGGCGCTCCCGGACATCCCGACCTCCGCTGCCCTGAGCGTGGCGCTGACCCTGGTGATAGCGGTGACCGCCGCCAACCTGTTCCACCAGGGCTACTGGCAAAGGTTGTGGTCAGCCCGGGATACCGACGCCCTGAGCCGGGGGGCGCTGCTCGGCGGCGTGGTCACCATCGGCGTGGTCGCTGTGGTTGGCGGGCTTGGGATATTGGCGGCCATGAGCGGCGCCGACCTTGGTAATCCGCCGATTCCCTTCTTTGCTTTGCTGGCCGATGCCCCGGCCTGGCTGTCATTGCCAGCACTTATTCTGGCGATCACCCTGGTCGCCTCGTCGGTGGATACACTGCAAAATGCCCTGGCGTCCCTGGCTGTTACCGAGAAACAGGGGCTTTCCATTGTCAGTGCCCGATGGTTCACCGTGCTGCTGATGATTCCGGTGGTTCTGGTGGCACTGCAGGGGATCTCGGTGCTCCGGCTGTTCCTGATCGCCGACCTGCTGTGCGCCACGGCGGTGTTGCCTGTACTGATGGGGCTTTGGAGCAGAATGACCACGCGAGCGGCGATTCTGGGCTGTCTGGCGGGGCTTCTTGGCGCCATTCTGCCGGGTTGGATTGCCGGAGGCAGCTTTATGGCCGGCCTGGAAGCCGCCAGCTTCCCCGGCAGCATCCCAACACTGATGCCGTTTGTTGGTGCCCTTGCGGGCTCCGGAGTGGTTAGTCTCGTGGTCGCAGCTACGACCCCAAAACGTTGAGAGAGTGCTGTCCGGCTTTTCAGCTGGACAGCAGTTCAATCGGGTACCGGATCCTGGTCTGGTCGACCCCGGGCCGGGCTCCAAAATCCACCAGCCTCAAACGGTTACAGATCTTGCTCTCGAGCGCCGGCTCATTAAGCGTGGACTCCACCACCGAGCAGCTCGACACTGCTCCATTCGGCTCAATAACCAGTTCAGGCGTGATGCTTCCCTGGAGGGAAGGTTTCCGGCGCAACTCCCGGTTGTAAATGCTGTAGATCGCTGATTTGTTGGCGTCCATGGTGCGGCGCAATTCTTCCTTGCTCCGGGTTCTGGCGGCCGTTTCCTGCTGCTCCCTGCGTGCAGTCTCTTTTGCGGCTGCAATCCTTTCTGCTTCCGCAACTTCGGCGCGCTGACGTTCGGCCAGGGCAACCTGACGGGCCTCCCGGTTCAGCGCTTCCTCATTCACACCGCTGCTCCTGGTGTTTGCGGTAGCGCGGGACGCCAGCGTATCACCGGTTTTACGGGTAATAGGCTCTGCGGTATTGGCGACGACCCCCGGCAGGCGTTCAATCCCCAGATCCACCGTGTAGCCTTTGGCGATGCCGCCAAGGTCGACCCGGATACCTGGCAGGCGGTACTCGACGGTTCGGACGTCTTGATCAAGAATCACGTCACGGAAATTTACCCGGGGCAAACCGGACCGAATTTCTTCTTCCGTGGGCTTTTTCCCGGATCTGAAGTCGTAAAGATAACCAACGGAACCAAACGTTATGTCAAACGCGCCGTCACTGAGAAGAGACACTTCCCGGGCCTTTTGCAGCACCTGAAACAGGCCGGCACTGACGGCAACCGGTCCGCTGGCCGCGCTGCGGTTGAGCCCGGAAACTTCCGAGTCATCACGGTAGCGGCTCATCTGCTCATCTACCTGATGAAAAACCGCCAACACTTCTGTTCCAACCCGGTCCGCCAGCTCTTTATCGTCTGCCCAGAACTCCAGTTCGATGGGGGTCGTCATGGCGGTATCGGTGAATCTGTACCAGTCGGCGCTGGCGGTCAGAGGCAGGAGCATAAGTCCTGCCAGGACAAGCCGGCACCGGAATCCGGACTTCAGAAACGTGCGATTACCCTCTGCCCCTACCTGCACCAGACACTCTCCGCTCGTTGGTGGCCTGTCCGGCCGTTTCGAGAGAAGTGTATCCAGTCCCCGTTCGGAAACCAAATGACGGTTTTCAGGCAATCCCTGCCGACACCTGGAACTGCCCGGTCAGTCTCTGAAGCTTGTTGGCCGAAGCCTGAGTGCGCTCGGAACTCAGCACCAACTGCTCGACTACAGACCTCATTACCGAAGCACTCTCAGCTACGCCGGAGGTCTGCGAGCTCTGGCGTCGATTGGTCTCTTCGATACCGTCGATGGCTTTGAACAGCTTTTCGACCATGTGATGCAGGGCTGAATTGTCATCAACCGCCGCTTCAGCCTTGCGAAGACGGTCTTCCATTTCTGACATGCCCTCTTCCATGGTGAAAACCGCTCGCCGGGTCTCCTCCTGCACCCGATCAAGACGCTCCCCGATTTCGCTGGTGGCCTGGGCGGTTCTGCTTGCCAGTTTCCTGACTTCGTCTGCCACAACTGCAAATCCTCTCCCGGATTCCCCTGCCCGGGCGGCCTCAATGGCCGCATTCAGAGCCAGAAGGTTGGTCTGTGCTGCAATGTCATTTATGACTGATGCCGTTTTTGCTATCTCGTCTGTCCGGTCATTTGCCGCACGAATTCCCTCTGCCGAGCGGTTGATGATCGCCCGAATACTCTGTGTTTCCTGACTCACGCGGGCAAACTGTGCCCTCGCGCGCTCAACCACTTCATCCATTCCGGAGCGCATTTCATGGGCGGTAGTTGAAGCATTCCGGATTTCATTCTGCTGCCAATTTGCGCCTTGCAGCATCTCGTCGATATGCGCCAGAACGTCGCGGATTCTCTGATCAGCGAGCCGGTTCTGCTCCATGAGTTGATCGCTCGCCTGGCGGGACTCCGAGGCCAGTGTGATAACCTGCCCGACCATGCCATCAAGACTGTCTATGAAGCTGTTGATCCAGCGAGCCAGATCACCGGTTTCATCCCGGCGCATCCGGGATGGGTCCATCCTTTGCCTGAGGTTACCGCCGCCCTCGGCAATATTGCGAATAACCTCCGCCATGGCACTTAGTTTATCTGAGACGGGGAGCACTGCAGTGATCCTGAACAACCACACCAGGCAAAACGCGACGCCGGCGTTGACCAGCCCCTCAAGCCAGAGCGGCACACCCGCCCACGCCATGGCAAAACTGGTCGCCCAAAGTACAGCTATAAACAGAGCAAACCTCATCGACAGCCGGTAGGACAGGGACCGTCGGCGATAAACCTCCTCAAGGTCACCCTCGCACATCATGCCCCAAAGGTCGGGAGAACCGGGCAGGCGAAAAGTGACACCCTTTCCGATCACCGGAATATGACGATAATCGGAATAGCCTGGATACTTGATATACAGGTTTTCGCCTTTGGCGATGGTTTCCCGCACCCCCGGGTGCAGCTCGCCAGTGGCAGGGTCCGTGAACCGGATTTCAAACTCGGTATGCTCGCGCACTCCCACGATGCCAAAACCGGTTCGGATGCCGTCTTTCAGATTATCGCCATGGCTGAAAGTGGCGTCTTCGAATCGAGAGCGTGAAAGGGCCGTTCCGGGCAGAATGGATCGGTCGAAATGACTCTCAATCATGAAAAGGTAGTTGTCGCCTGATTCCTCGAAGACGTGCCCGGCCTCCCGCTGAATAAGATCACTCATCACATCGTTGGGTATTCTTGCGCACAGGGCCCCGGGGTCTCCGTTGGCAAGGGTGAGGGGCTGATAGAACATCAGAGTTACCGAATCGTGGAATCGGGACGTCGTGGCTCCGAGCCGAAGGGTTACGGGGTCTTTATATGGCCCGTGAAGAAACCGGTTTCTGATACCTTCGGCAACCGCCCCCTGCGGCAGGTCGCTCTTGCCTGCCCGGCCCCCGGCGGTTGATTCGATAACGGTGCCGTCCTTATCAATTACGAACAGCTCGGAAATTTCCCGCAGCCGCCCTGCCGATGCCGTAATAATGCCCCGGACTGTCGCCTCGTTCTCGGCCGAAACCCGGCTCGCCATTGACTCCATGAACGACCACTTGTGCTCTGCCCAGGCAATCAACGCATCCCGACGGGTTCTGGCGATACTCTCGAAAATCTGTTCATTGGTCGCATACATGCCCCTGTTGAGAAAACAGGACCAGCCCATGGCCAGTTTCCCGCTCTCCCCGAACACGGGTAACCAGCGGCGCTCCGCCGGCGTCAGATTCATTGATGTGCTTTTCAGTGTCATGGGATGCTCCTCCAGACGGTACTTCCTGATCGCGCCTCAGGTGCAGCGCGCGACCAGACCGAAAAGTTCCCTAGCAAAGTTCAGGCCCGCTGTAGGCTATGAAAGCACCCCATGCCCCACTCGTAGCTGGGGCATCTCAAAGGAGCGTTCATGCAAAACAATGCCCACTTACAGTGCGCATTGATTTATTTTTGAGCACTGAAAATACCAAATTGGTGCACGTCAAAAGTGAGCGTTTTGTGCTCCCGATTACGAACCTACTCAGATTTAAAGCGGGGAGTGGTCTTGATACCCGTCACTAACCTACAATTTGTTACCTAAATTTCCACTTTAGTCCCATTGTTGGCTCCATACTCAGCGCTGAAACTTGATGTACCGCCCGGCCAATTCTTTAATCTGCCGCGGGGCACTGTGCTTAACAAATAATCAAAAAAATGATTGCAGTCTGCTCCCCCAGTGGCGCTGCAATTCTGGAGGCCAACCTGAATGAATGTCAGAAAAGTACTCTTTTCTGCTTGCCTGCTATTGCTGGCAAGTACCACCGTCTATGCCGAAACCCTGAAAATCGGGCTGAATTACCCGCAGACCGGCCGTTACAAAGACCAGGGGCTGCAACAGCGTCTTGGCGCCTTTCTGGCTGTTGACGAGATCAACAAGGCCGGTGGCGTTATGGGCCGGCAACTGGAGCTGGTGATCCGAAACACCCGGGGGGAACCTGGCCGGGGTGCCAAAAACACCGCAGAATTAATTGACCGTGAGGGCGTCCAGATGGTATTCGGCGGTGTCTCCAGCGCGGTAGCCATCGCCTCGGGCAAAGCGGCCCGGGATCGTAACCGGATCTACTTCGGCACCCTCACATACTCGAACGCGACCACCGGCGCTGAAGGCCATTCCCACATGTTCCGGGAACCCTACAACGCCTGGATGACAGCCAGGGCCCTGAGCCATTACCTGAAAACCAACCATCAGAACGACGATTATTTCTACATCACCGCCGACTACACCTGGGGCTGGTCGGTGGAAGAATCGGTCCGGAAGTTCTCTGGCACCGAAGACACCGCACGCCACAAGGGTGTTAAAACTCCGTTCCCACGGGCCCTGATTACCGACTTCCGTGAGGCTTTGGAACAGGCGGAGGCAAGCAATGCCAAGGTTCTGATGATGGTACTGTTCGGCAACGACATGGTGCGGGCACTGAACGTCGCCTATGAAATGGGGCTCACCAGCAAAATGCAGGTCGTCGTACCCAACCTGACCCTCGGCATGGCAAAGCAGGTCGGCCCCACCATCATGGAAGGAGTTGTAGGGGGATCGCCCTGGGTCTGGAATGCGCCCTACGAACTGAACCACCCCCGCGGCAAGGAATTTGTCGAAGCCTTCTCCAGGCACTACGAGATGCGCCCGTCAACCGCAGCAGCGTCTGCCTACAGCATCGTTTACCAGTACAAGGACGCCGTCGAGCGGGCAGGTACCACCGATACCGGCGCAATCATAAAGGCCCTGGAGGGACATCGGTACACCTTCCTGAAAGACGAACAGTACTGGCGGGAGTTTGACCACCAGAACGTTCAGACGGTGTATGTGGTCAAGGTAAAACCAAGAAACACCGTCGTGGAGGACGAGTACAGTTCCGACTATTTCAGCATCATCGATTCCATGCCCGGCGATCAGGCGGCCCAGACAAGGGAGGAATGGGAGGAGCGCCGGCGGGAGGCTGGCAAGCCCCCCCGGCTCTGAGCTTCATCCTGAGCGGACTATCAGAACAGGTAGTCCGTTGTCAGGATCTTTGAACGACGCCGCCGTTACAAAACTGCTCAGACACGGCATTCTCCCCGGGAAAACTCTCTCTCGGCATCCAGCGTGTTGGCTGCATTTCTTTCTCCATCAATTAGTATCGCATTCGCCTGCCAGAATGCCGGAAGCCTCAGCCAGCGCACCGGCGATAGTTCCGAATTCGTCCGCGTGCAGGGAGGCCCCGCCAATCAGCCCTCCATCCACATCGGCAAGGCTGAACAGTTCAAAGGCGTTTGCACTTTTGACGCTACCTCCGTAAATCACCCGCAGTTCCTGGCTGATGTCATCGGACGCCTCTGGTGCATTGTTAGCTATGAATTGCCGGATTTGCTGATGTACCCTGGACACCTGCTCCGGCGTTGCGGTTTTGCCCGTACCGATGGCCCAGACCGGTTCATAGGCGATAATTCCGTTAGCCATGGCCGCCAGCCCCACCTCGCCAATGACCGCCTGGAGCTGCTGCTCGATAATCAGACCGGTGCGGTTTGACTCCCGATCTTCCAGGGTTTCGCCCACGCACAACACCGGAGCGACCCCGGCGCCGAGGACTGATCGGTAGCGGGCGGCGACTTCCTGGTTGCTTTCGCCAAACAGCAACCGGCGTTCGGAGTGACCCACCAGCACATAGCGGCACCCCATTTCCTGGAGCATGGTGGCGCTGACTTCCCCCGTGTAGGCTCCGGAGACAAACCCGGAGGCGTTCTGGGCTCCGAGCATGATGCCGGTGTAACCCAGCAGATCCCGGACCTGGAACAGGTAGGGATAAGGGGGACACACCGCCAGATCAATCGACTTACGAAACTTCCTCAGGCGCGGCAGTACCCGCACCATCAGGGCCTGGTTGGCCTGAAGGCTGCCGTTCATCTTCCAGTTTCCGATCAGAATCGGTTTTCTCATGATGTTTCTCCCAAAAAGCGGTTCAGGTGTCGAGGGCACAGCGGATAGCACCAACACCGGGATAAAAGGCGTGAGCGCCCAGATCCTGTTCAATGCGCAGCAGACGGTTGTACTTGGCGACCCGGTCTGATCGGCAAAGCGAGCCGGTTTTGATCTGGCCCGATCGCGTTGCCACGGCCAGGTCCGCGATGAAGGTGTCTTCGGTTTCACCGCTGCGGTGGGAAATCACCGTGGTATACCCGGCATCCTGAGCCATACCGATGGCGTCCAGGGTTTCGGTCAGGGTTCCTATCTGGTTGAACTTGATCAGCACCGAGTTGGCAATGCCCTTGCGGATGCCCTCGGTGATGATCGCGGTATTGGTCACGAACAGGTCATCGCCCACCAGCTGAACACGTTCACCGAGTTTTTCGGTCAGCAGTTTCCAGCCGTCCCAGTCGTTTTCATCCATGCCATCCTCGATTGAGGCGATCGGGTATTTCATGGCCAGGTCGAGGAGGTAGTCGGAGAACTCATCGGAGCTAAACTGTTTGCTGGCGCCCTTCAGGTTGTAACGGCCACGTTCATAGAATT
Source organism: Marinobacter sp. Arc7-DN-1 (assembly GCF_003441595.1). Lineage (NCBI taxonomy): Bacteria > Pseudomonadati > Pseudomonadota > Gammaproteobacteria > Pseudomonadales > Marinobacteraceae > Marinobacter > Marinobacter sp. Arc7-DN-1. The sequence continues at coordinate 851,607 of NZ_CP031848.1, forward strand.
CGGAAGCGGCGCAATCCAGAGCAAGGACAACATCGGTTCCTGGCTGGTATCCCGCCTTTTCGACAGCGGCCAGGATAAGGTCCAGAGCTTCCTCGCCGGAACGCAGATCGGGTGCGAAGCCGCCCTCATCACCCACGGCCGTGGACAGGCCTTTTTTTCGGAGCAGGGACTTCAGGGCATGGAAGGTCTCCACTCCCATGCGAAGCGCCTCGCTGTAGCTGGGCGCGCCCACTGGCTGGATCATGAATTCCTGAATATCCACGTTGTTGTCGGCGTGGGCGCCGCCGTTGATGATGTTCATCATGGGCACAGGCAGGATGCTGGGGCCGCTGCAGCCGTATAACTCGGCAAGATACCGGTACAGAGGCTGTTGCCGGTAATTGGCACCTGCATTGGCCATGGCCAGCGAGACAGCGAGAATGGCATTGGCGCCAAATTCCGCCTTGTTGGGAGTACCATCCATCTCGCACATGAGCCGGTCCATTACCATCTGGTCAAACACCACGCGTCCCTCCAGAGCTGGTGCAATGCGTTCGTTAACAGACCGGACCGCCTGCAGGACACCCTTGCCGGTATAGCGGTTGTTGTCACCATCGCGCTTTTCCAGCGCTTCCCGGGTTCCCGTCGACGCCCCGGAAGGCACCCGGCTCTGCCCGACTACGCCGTTACGGAGTTCAACGTCCACTTCCACTGTGGGGAATCCCCGGGAATCCAGAATCTCCCGGGCCGTGACTGTTTTTATGTGTTCCATAGCGTCGTTCCTGTTACATCATTGTTGTTTGCGAATTATATTTTTTTGGATAACGAACATAAACACTATATTAATATTCGTAAACGAACATCATCAATCGAAAACAACCGGTCGATCAGACAAATTTGATATGGAAACGAAAGTTAGCCCGTAACAGATTTGGTCAGTGGACCCGAAAGCGCGGGCCAAACGGTAGAAAAAGGGCCGGCAGGGCTCACCCCGGGAGGGGTTACCTTGAAATGCCTGAAAGGGGGGAACTATAAGCAACCGGCCAAAACCCACAGTGACAACGGTGCTCTGCCTGCCGCAACTGAAGGGTCCTGTTGCGGCAGGCATTGCTCTTCAGGAATCAGCCCACCTTAGCGAGCCTCTTCCCAGGTTTTCAGCAGTTCGTCATAGGCAACGGTCTGGCCCTGCGGCTTCTCGTTTGCCAGCTTGGGCTTGGGCGCACCTGGCTGATCCAGCCAGTACTGCGGATCGCGGGGTTCGTTCAGCCTGGGACCGCAAGTCGGCATTACATTGGCGCGCTCAAGACGCTCCATCACTCGATCCTGAGCTTCAGCGAGGCCGTCGAGAGCTTCCTGCGGAGTCGCTTCACCACTGGCTGCCTGGGCAATATATTGCCACCAGAGCTGAGCCAGCTTGGGATAGTCCGGTACGTTGGTGCCGGTTGGTGACCACTGGACACGGGCCGGGCTACGGTAGAATTCCACCAGACCACCCAGTTTCGGTGCCATCTCCGTCATAGCTTCAGACTCGATATCGGACTCACGGATCGGAGTCAGGCCCGCGATGGTTTTTTCCAGTGAAACGGTCTTGGCCACGGTGAACTGTGCATACAGCCAGGCGGCGAGGCGACGCTTCTGCGGAGTAGACTTCATGAAGGTCCAGGAACCTACGTCCTGGTAACCCAGCTTCATGCCTTCTTCCCAGTAGGGTCCGCGTGGAGACGGTGCCATACGCCACTTGGGAGTGCCATCCTCATTAACCACCGGCAGGCCGTCTTTGATCATGCTCGCGGTGAACGCAGTGTACCAGAAAATCTGCTGGGCAATATTGCCCTGCGCCGGTACCGGACCCGCCTCCGAGAAGGTCATACCCTGAGCCTCTGGCGGCGCGTACTCCTCCAGCCAGTCAACATACTTGGTGGTTGCGTATACGGCCGCCGGGCCGTTGGTGGCGCCACCGCGGCTGACGCTCGCCCCAACCGGGTGACATTCGTCAACGCGAATACCCCACTCGTCTACCGGCAGACCATTCGGCAGCCCCTTGTCACCGGCTCCCGCCATGGAGAACCAGGCATCCGTAAAGCGCCAGCCCAGGGACGGATCTTTCTTGCCATAATCCATGTGACCGTATACGCGCTTGCCATCAATCTCTTTCACATGGACCGAGAAGAACTCGGCAATGTCTTCATAGGCGGACCAGTTCACCGGCACACCCAGTTCATAACCGTAAATATCCTTGAACTGCTTCTTCAGGTCCTCACGCTCGAACCAGTCCGCACGGAACCAGTACAGGTTGGCAAACTGCTGGTCCGGCAACTGATAGAGCTTGCCATCGGGGCCAGTGGTGAAATCCAGACCAATGAAGTCTTCAAGATCCAACGTCGGCAGGGTCAGGTCCTTGCCTTCACCGTTTATGATGTCATCAACCGGGAACACCTTACCGTACCGGAAATGCGTACCGATCAGGTCTGAGTCGTTAACCCAGCCGTCGTAGATATTCCGGCCTGACTGCATCTGGGTCTGCAACTTCTCGATAACATCGCCTTCCTGAATCAGCGTGTGGGTCAGATTGATGCCGGTAATTTCGGAGAAGGCTTTGGCCAGAACGTTGGATTCATATTCGTGGGTGGCAATGGTTTCTGAAACAACGTTGATATCCATGCCACGGAATTCCTTCGCAGCTTCGATAAACCACTTCATTTCTTCCATTTGCTGTTCTTTGGTCAGGGTTGACCGCTTGAAATCCTGATTCACCCACTTCTCAGCCGCATCAGTATACTGATCAGCGCTGACCTGCAGGCTCAAACCCAGCCCTACAGCACCGATGGCGGCGCTCAGAAGCAGGGTTCCAGGATATTTATTGTTCTTGAACATATCCAACCTCGTTCGTCTTGTTTTGAGTAGAACGAATCACCGGGTGCTCCGTTCCGGTTGCATAGCGCTTTTGAGTCGCTATCCGTTGAAGCCGGAACCAATCAATGATCGATTCCGATCATACTTAAGAAAATAGTTCGTTTTCGAAATATTTACAAGCCTTTTCTCGTCGTAATTTGCGCCCGGATGTTCGGTTTAACACAACACCCGGGCACAGCTTCCATTCAGCCCCAGCGCAGCAGCACCAGAAGCCAGATCACGGAAACCGCCAGCGCGATCCAGAGCGTGATGTCACTGACTGCCAGGAAGGTCAGATGGATATACGCGGCGGAAAGCAGCCCGATAAAAAGCCGGTCCCCACGGGTGGTCGAGATCGGAAGGAACCCCTTCCGTTCCACGCAGGGTGAAACAATTTCGTAAACGGTCATAATCGCAAGAATCGTTGCAATCACAGCGAAGAAAATCGCCACGGACGGTGTCCAGTTCATCCACGCAAGCATGTTCGTTCTCCTGTTAAACGCGTCCGAGGGCGAACCCGGTGGCTACATGGTTGCGAACGAACCAGATAACCAGGATCCCGGGAAGAATTGTAAGCACACCGGCGGCGGCCAGCACGCCCCAGTCGATACCACTGGCCCCCACGGTCCGGGTCATGATCGCCCCGATCGGTTGGGCATCAACAGAGGTCAGCGTTCGGGCCAGCAACAGTTCCACCCAGGAAAACATGAAGGCAAAGAACGCCGTTACCCCAATGCCGGAGCGGATCATCGGTAGAAATATCTTCACGAAGAACCGGGGGAAACTGTAGCCATCAATGTAGGCCATCTCGTCGTATTCACGAGGCACCCCGGACATGAAACCTTCCAGGATCCAGACCGCCAGCGGCACATTGAACAGGCAGTGAGCCAGCGCCACGGCGATATGGGTGTCAAACAGGCCGATGGAGGAATAGAGCTGAAAGAATGGCAGCAGGAAAACCGCTGGCGGAGCCATCCGGTTACTCAGCAGCCAGAAGAACAGGTGCTTGTCGCCCACGAACTTGTACCGGCTGAACGCGTATGCGGCAGGCAGAGCCACCAACAGGGTGATGACCACGTTCATGGAAACGTAGATCATCGAATTGATGTAACCGTTGTACCAACTCGGATCGGTAAAGATGACGGCGTAGTTCGCAAACGTGAAATTCTCCGGCCAGAGTGTCAGGCCACTGAGGATTTCCTGGTTGGTCTTGAAGGACATGTTCAGCAACCAGTAGATCGGAGTCAGCAGGATCACGATAAAAATCGTGATTCCGACATTCTTGGAACGTGTCTGTTTCATCACAGTCTCCTTATTTTTCTTTGTCGGCGGCGGTGATGGCGGTAAAAAACAGCCATGAGATCAGCAGCACGATCAGGAAGTAGATCAGGGAGAAGGCTGCCGCCCGGCCCAGGTCGAACTGGCCGATGGCCATGGTGGTCAACGTCTGACTCAGGAAGGTGGTTGAGCTTCCGGGGCCACCGCCAGTCAGCACGAAAGGCTCGGTGTAAATCATGAAGCTGTCCATGAAACGCAACAGCACCGCAATGATCAGAACATTCTTCAGGCGGGGCAGCTGGATGTACCGGAATACGGCCCACTTGGAAGCACGGTCAATTTCCGCCGCCTGGTAGAAGGCTTCCGGTATGGCCCGCAGCCCGGAATAACACAGCAGGGCCACCAGTGGCGTCCAGTGCCAGACGTCCATCAAAAGCACCGTAAGCCAGGCGTCCAGGGTGTCGCCGGTGTAATTGTAGTCAAACCCAAGGGCGTTCAGGGCCCAGCCGAACAGGCCGATATCGCCGCGACCAAAGATCTGCCAGATCGTGCCAACCACGTTCCAGGGAATCAGGAGGGGAATGGCCAGTAATATCAGGGCCAGGGACGCCTTGATACCCGATTTCGGCATCATCAGGGCAACCCCGATGCCGAGCGGAATCTGGATCAGCAGCACGGCGCCGGAAAAGATGAACTGTCGCAGGAGTGACTCCTGAAGCCGCTGGTCATGCAGAATGATTTCGAACCATTCGGTACCAACGTAGTAGGCACTGCCAGGCCCGAAGATATCCTGAACCGAGTAGTTCACAACGGTCATCAAAGGAATCAGGGCCGAAAAAGCCACCAGCAGGAAGACCGGCAGCACCAGCCACCAGGCGCGGTTGTTAGGTGTCTTAACCATTAGTCTTGCTCCTTGATCAGAAACTCATCCACGTAGAGCATCAGCCACTGGCTAGGGAAGGAAAGGTGCACGCGGGCGCCGATGTCAGCCTCGAAATCCTCACTCTGGCGCACTTTCAGGGTCTCATGGTCGAGCTGCACGGTAACGATCTTGTAGGTACCCAGGTCCTCAATATCCAGAACCCAGGCTTCGTAGGTGTCATCGGAAGACTGGCCGGAAATCTCAACGAACTCAGGGCGGATACCAACCTTGATGTTGTCGGTTTTCAGGCGTTTGAGCGCCTCCACCTTGCCGTTTTCCAGGGGCACCACCGTACTGCCAAAGCAGACACCGCTGGGGCAGCGCTGCACTTCAATCAGATTCATACCGGGGCTGCCGATGAAGAACCCGACAAAGGTGTGGTTGGGCCGCTCGAACAACTCCGTAGGGGTGCCGAACTGGACAATCTGGCCGCCGTACATGACCGCAATCTTGTCAGCGAAGGTGGAAGCTTCCAACTGATCGTGGGTGACATACACCATGGTGATGTCGAATTGCTCATGAATCTGCTTCAGTTTGCGCCGCAGCTTCCACTTTAGCTGGGGGTCGATCACCGTGAGCGGCTCATCAAACAGAATGGCGGATACGTCTTCGCGGACCAGACCACGGCCCATGGAGACCTTCTGTTTCTCGTCCGCCGTGAGGTTCCTGGCCTTTTTGTAGAGCTTGTCTCCGATTTCCAGAACTTCCGCGATCTCATGAACCCGGGCCGCGATCTTGGAGGCAGGCACCTTGTTGTTCTTGAGAGGGAACGCCAGGTTATCGAACACTGTCATAGAGTCGTAAATGACCGGGAACTGGAATACCTGTGCAATGTTACGGTCTCGCGGAGACAGTTCGTTGACTCGCTTGCCATCGAAAAGAACATCGCCCTCAGAAGGCTGCACCAGCCCGGAGATGATGTTCAGCATCGTGCTTTTTCCACAGCCCGACGGCCCCAACAGAGCGTAGGCGCCGCCTTTGTGCCAGACATGGTCCAACTGCCGGATGGCATAATCATCCGGCCCCTGCGGCGTATCGGTATAACTGTGGGCGAGTGATTTCAATTGAATTTCAGCCATCAGATCGACCCTCGTGAAGCCCGGGATGGTGTGTGCACCAGTTGCTCGTTGTCATCGAAAACGAACAGTTTATTGATCGGCAGGTAAACCTTGATGGGGGCACCGGTGTGGTATTGGTGAACGCCCATCAGCTGCAACACCATTTCAAAGTGGCTGTTCTCGACATGCATGAAGGTTTCAGAACCACTGATGTCACTGAGTTCAACTTCCATCGACATTTCCAGATCGTCATCGCTGGCCGGAACCAGGCCGATATGGCTGGGCCTGATACCGAACCAGTAATCACCCGGTTCGAGCCTGCGCAGCTCCTTGGTCAGGGCGTGGTGCGAATACTCGTCAAAAGTGACCTCGGTATCCGTGACCCGACCGCGAATCATGTTCATCGGGGGTTCACTGAACAGTTGTGCGGCCAGGGTGTTCACCGGTGCCCGGTACACGTCCATCACCGGTCCGTTCTGAACAACCCCGCCGTCATGCAACAGGGTGGTAGTGCCCCCCAGCGCAAGCGCTTCGTTCGCCTCCGTGGTTGCATACACAGCAATGCACTGACGCTCTCGGAACAGTTCCCGTAACTCGGCCCTGAGTTCTTCGCGCAACTTGTAATCAAGGTTTACCAGAGGCTCATCGAACAGAACGAGGGTGGCGTCTTTTACCAACGCCCGGGCCATTGCCGTGCGCTGCTGCTGACCACCGGACAGCTCCAGGGGATACCGTTTCAACAGCGGATCAATCTGGAGCATGGCCGCCGTTTCCTTTACCCGGCGATCAATTTTTGACTCGGCCATTTTTGCCAACCGCAGGGGCGAAGCGATATTTTCGTAGACAGTCAGGTTGGGGTAGTTGATGAACTGCTGGTAGATCATCGAGATATTGCGGTCCTGTACGCTCTGCCCTGTTACGTCCTTTCCGTTGTAGATCAAACGGCCAGTATCGGGCTTGTCCAGCCCGGCCATCAGTCGCATCAGAGAGGTTTTTCCGGCGAGTGTCCGGCCGAGCAGAACGTTAAAAGAACCCGCCTCAAAGGTGAGGTTCGCATCCCGGATGTAGTCGACGCCGTCAACCACACGGGAGAGATTCTCCAGTGTTAAAGACATAGGCCTTCCTTTTTGTTCTTGTGGAAACGCATTCCGGGCCCGCATCGTCAGCCCCGGAAATTCGATTTCGAATCTCAATACGCAAAGCCTGTACCAGCTTTTACGCTACTCCAGGTATATTTACCTATCCTTCTGTTTTTACAACTAATTTTACTAAACCATAATTTCTCATTCGAAAATTATAATGTTCGTTTAGCAACACTTTGTGCAAATTGAACATTGACGTGAACAGCTTTTGCACAGATGATTGAACACTTGTCAGCTCGGAGTTGAACAGCTGTCCGGAGGATGTGGCGGCAAAAACAACAAACGAACACGAGAGCGCGGACTGATGAGAAAAAACGAATACTCCGATTATCGGAGCGTGATTGCCGATTCCTGGAACCGTTGCATCGCCTGGGGCCTTGATCATGAACACGAGCCAGCCCCTCTTGAGTCAGAGGCCGGCCGGCTGGAGGAAATACAACGCCTGTACGGCGAGTTACTGTCAGTGACCGAGGCAGAGGTACTTCCCTACTACCGGAATGTGCTCGCAAACAGTCGCTGTCTGATTCTGCTTGCTGATCAACATGCCACCGTTCTGAACAGCTGGGGCGATGAACGCATCACCGAGACACGCCTCAAGCCCTGGCTCCAGACGGGCGCCAACTGGCAGGAACGGAACTGCGGAACAAACGCCATCGGGACAGCGATTGCCATCGGCGCGCCGGTTCAGATAAAGCGCAATGAACATTTCCTTAAAGCTAACCGCAGCATCATCGGCTCCGCCGCCCCGATTTTTGACGCCCATAAGAAAATTACCGGAGTTTTGAGTGTCTTCAGCGACGCTTACCTGCCCCAGGCTCATACTCTGGGCATGGTGCGGCTGCTTTCACAGTCGGTGGAAAATCGGCTTATCAGTCGCCAGTTTGGCCCGGATCACTTCCAGATAACGGTCAATACCACCGCGGACAATTTTGACAGCCCCTGGTCTGGCATCCTTGCCTGTGACGACTCCGGCCGGATTATTGCCAGCAACCAGAGGGCGGACCAGTTGCTGGGAATGCCGACCGTTGATGCGCGCCTTGATGAACTGTTCACCACCCATCGAAACCATATTCTTGGCCATCCCGAACAGGAGACGCTGCAACTGACAACGCGGAGCAGGGTTCGGCTAAGCGCGCGGCTAAAGCGCCCGTCTGTGACAAGACGGAATCCTGAGCGGGCAGACCCTGCCGGGACCAGGGGTACCGGACAAGACCTCCGCCTGCCGGGTATAGACAACCTGGAGCACGGGGATTCGGTGGTGAAACGGTGCGCGACCCAGAGCCTCAAGGTGCTTGAGCGGGGCGTACCAGTGCTGATCACCGGCGAAACCGGGGTCGGGAAAGAGGTCCTTGTTAAGGCACTGCACCAGGCATCGCATCGAAAAGACCAGCCCCTGGTTGCCGTGAACTGCGCAGCCATTCCACCGGAGCTGGTGGAGTCGGAGCTGTTCGGTTACGAAGCAGGTGCTTTTACCGGAGCCCGGGCCCAGGGCTCCCTGGGCTTCATTCGAAAGGCCCACAAGGGCATTCTGTTTCTCGATGAAATTGGTGAAATGCCCCTGTCAGCGCAGTCCCGTCTGCTGCGGGTACTCCAGGAACGGGTTGTCACGCCTGTCGGCTCTACAGAGAGCGTTCCGGTCGATATCCTGCTGGTGACCGCGACCAATCGCCCTCTCAACTCACGCATCGACAGCGGCCATTTCCGGCCAGATCTCTACTACCGTATCAACGGACTGTGTGTAGAGCTCCCGTCGCTCCGAAATCGGGCCGATCGACGGCTTCTGATACAAAATATCTATGGCCGGCACAGAGACCAGGGCCAGGCTGAAGAGCTATCGCCGAAAGTGCTGTCTGCCCTTGAAAACCATCCATGGCCGGGCAATATCCGGCAGCTGGTGAACGTGCTGAGAGTGGCCATCGCTATCGCCGATGGTGAAGACATACAGATTTGGCATTTGCCCGGGGACTTCCTGGCGGAATTTGATTTGGCAGTGAACAACGAGGCCAGCATGGAGGGTCTGGCGCCGGCAGAACCCACCAATTCAGATACGGAGGTAACCGACACGTTTGCCAGAACACTGCAGGTCTATCACAAGTACACGGGGAACATTTCGCGGGCGGCCAGAGAGCTGGCCATCAGCCGGAATACCCTCTACAAGCGCCTGCGGGAACTCGGGGTCCGGTGACCCCCTCAGATTTTTTATAAAGTTACTGTCAAAGTTTCAGCACCGCCGTCATCCAGCCATCGTAAAGCTGGTCCCGATCCCCTTTTGTCATCACCGGCTCAAAGCTCCGGTCACAGCGCCACAACCCCGCCAACTCCTCCAGAGAGCCGTAGATTCCCGCCTCGAGGCCCGCCAGATAGGCAGCACCCAGCGCCGTGGTCTCGACCAGTGAAGGGCGGTCAACCCGCGCGCCGAGAATATCCGCCAGGAACTGCAAAACCCAGTTGTTCGCCACCATGCCGCCATCCACACGCAGCGTGACTGGTCGTATACCATCCTTTTCCATGGCTTTTTGCAGGTCCTTGGTCTGGTAGCACACAGACTGGAGGCCGGCGGTCACGATTTCCTTGATGCCGGTGTCCCTAGTCAACCCGAAAATGGCCCCCCGGGCATTCGGGTCCCAATAGGGCGCGCCCAGTCCGGTAAACGCCGGCACCAGGTATACACCGTGATCCACGGGGGTTCCCTCTGCAAGCGGCTCGGTTTCGCAGGCATCGCGGATCAACCGCAAGCCATCCCGCAACCACTGGATTGTGGCCCCGGCAATGAAAATACTCCCTTCCAGTGCGTAGGTGGGCTTGCCATTCACACGGTAGGCCACCGTGGTAAGCAACCGGTGTTCCGATTGAAGGGCCTTGTCACCCGTGTTCAGCATCAGAAAACAGCCCGTGCCATAGGTGCTTTTGGCCATACCGGTCTGGAAACAGGTCTGGCCAAACAACGCCGCCTGCTGATCACCTGCAACACCGAGCACCGAGGTGCCATTGAGAGCACCACCGTCAGTGATCTGCCCGAACTGGTCCGCTGAATCCATGACTTCAGGCAACAGAACCTCAGGGATTCCGAACAGTTCCAGCAATTCGGAATCCCATTGCTGAGTGTGAATATTGAACAACAGAGTCCGGCTGGCATTGGTAGCGTCGGTCCTGTGTTCCCGTCCACCGGTCAGTCGCCAGAGCAGGAAGCTGTCGATGGTGCCAAAGGCCAGCTCGCCGCACTCCGCGCGCTCCCGGACACCGGCAACGTTTTCCAGGATCCAGCGGATCTTGGTGGCGGAAAAATACGGATCGATCAGCAAGCCGGTCTTGCTGCTTACCCAGGGTTCCAGGCCCTCGCTTTTCAGGGACTCGCAGTAGGAGGCCGTTCGTCTGTCCTGCCACACGATTGCGTTATACACCGGCTCACCGGTTTTGCGGTCCCAAAGAACGGTAGTTTCACGCTGATTGGTAATACCCACAGCGACCACTTCACCCCCCTCCCCGCACTCTTCGGCCATCACGGCGTCACAGGTACGCTGGACCGATGACCAGATATCTCCGGGATCATGCTCCACCCAGCCGCTGGCCGGGAAGTGCTGCGGAAATTCCTGCTGTCGGGTAGCGTGGATGTTGCCTTGCAGGTCAAAGAGTATGGCCCGGGAACTGGTGGTTCCCTGATCAATGGAAAGAATGTACTGACTCATATTGTTTTCCACCTAAGGTTCTTATTTTTTCGTATTTTTCCCTTTTTGAACATAAATGCCAAGCAGTTTTCACGGGATCCGCGCGTTGGTGATGGGCAACTCTCTAAAAAAGCTGCATAAACTCCTGAAAACCACTAAACTTTAAACATGTTTCCGGACGCACAATATTTCGCATGAGAAAAACGACAACGCGGAGGAGGTAGTAATGGCACAGCGTCGCCGACAGGATCTGATCATGGAGCTGATCCAGCAGAACGGTTTCGTGACAACCGAGCAGCTGGTTGACCAGTTCAGGGTAACGCCCCAGACCATCCGCCGTGATCTGAACGAACTCGCGAAACAGAAGAAGCTCCGCAGGCATCACGGAGGCGCCGGTATTGACTCCAGCACGGTCAACACCGCGTACCAGGCTCGCAAGATCATGGACCTGGAAGCCAAGGAGCGCATCGCCGAAGCGCTGGTCGAGATGATTCCGGACAACTCCTCCATATTCATCAACATTGGCACCACCACCGAAACCATCGCCAAGGCACTGCTGGAAAAGAACAATCTGCAGATTGTCACCAATAACCTCCATGTCGCTTCCATTCTCTCGGCAAAAGAGGATTTTCACGTGATCATTGCCGGGGGCGAGGTTCGAAACCGGGATGGCGGCATTGTCGGCGAGGCCACCCGCGACTTCATCAATCAGTTCAAGATGGATTTCGGCGTCATTGGGATCAGCGGCATCCATAACGACGGTTCGCTGCTGGATTTTGATTACCGCGAAGTCCGGGTCGCCCAGGCCATTATCGAAAACTCCAATCAGGTTCTGCTCGCGGCTGACCACTCCAAGTTTGGCCGCAACGCCATGGTTCGCCTCGGTAGCATTACCCAGGCGGACCACGTGTTTACTAATCAGCAGCCTCCGGTCGAAATCCGCCAGCTTCTTAGCGAGCACAACGTCGAACTTCACCTCGTCTGAGACTTTTCGGTTAACCACCCAATCGAAAACGTGAATGCCTCTTTATTTTCGTTTTTTTTCTAATTTTTCCTTTACGAATATCCCGAGCTTTCGCATAATAGTTCTATACCGTATATTGAACATTGAAAAGTGCGCATGACAACAAAGCGTCTTTTCCATTGGCGTCAGGAGATGACCAACAATGACTATGGAGCACGAACAGTTTGATGTTGTTGTCGTTGGCGGCGGAGTCAACGGCACCGGCATTGCCATGGATGCAGCAGGCCGGGGATTGAAAGTCCTGCTTTGTGAAATGAACGATCTGGCATCCGCCACCTCTTCCAGCAGCAGCAAGCTGATACACGGTGGACTCAGATATCTTGAGCACTATGAATTCCGGTTGGTCAGGGAAGCCCTGGCCGAACGAGAGTCGCTGCTCCGCAATTCGCCACACATCATGTGGCCCATGCGCTTCCGCCTGCCCCACCGCCCTCACCTTCGCCCTGCCTGGATGATCCGGACCGGCCTGTTTCTTTATGACCATTTGGCAAAACGGGAAATCCTGCCGGGATCCCGTTCAATCCGCTTTACTGAGAGCGATCCACTGAAGCCCGACATTACCAAAGGCTTTGAGTATTCCGATGGCTGGGTCGACGACGCTCGTCTGGTGGTACTGACTGCGAAAAAAGCCCAGCAATTCGGCGCGCGGATCATGACCAGGACCAAGTGCGTCAGAGCCGAACGTAACGCGAAGGACTGGACGGTGACACTCCGTGACATGACCAACGAAACCGAAACAACGGTTTCGGCCAGAGCAATCGTGAACGCCTCAGGCCCTTGGGTGAGCAGACTGTTTGGCGAGACCCTCTCCATGCCAGCGCCGAAATCAATTCGTATGGTCAAGGGCAGTCATATCGTGGTACCGAGACTGAACAGGGGCACCGAAGCCTACATCCTTCAAAACGAAGACGAGCGCATTGTCTTCGTGATTCCCTACGAAGATGAGTTCTCTCTGGTGGGCACCACCGACGTGGATTACGAAGGGGATCCGAAGAAAGCGAAAATCTCACCAGAAGAAACCGACTACCTGCTGAACATAGTGAACTCCCACTTCAAGCGCCAGCTTGAACCGGCGGATGTAGTCTGGTCCTACTCAGGGGTTCGTCCGCTGATGGACGGCGAGGAGGAAAACGCGCAGAAGGCATCCCGGGACTACTCCTTTGAAGTGAGCAGCGAAAAAAACAAGGCTCCCATTATTTCGGTTTTCGGGGGCAAGATTACCACTTACCGAAAACTGGCCGAAGCGGCAACCGACAAGCTGTGCCAGTTCTTTCCCGAGGCGGGAGGCAAGTGGACCAAGACCGCGGTGCTGCCCGGTGGCGATTTTGACAACCATGCATCGCTTGAGCAGAAGCTCAGTCACGATTGTCCATGGCTCTCGGAGAAGGTCATCAGCCGCTATGTTCGCACTTACGGTATGACCTCCTATGACATCCTCAAGGATTGCGGCTCGATGGAAGACCTGGGGTTTCATTTCGCAGGCACGTTGTATGAAAGGGAAGTGCTTCACTTGATGAAAAATGAGTGGGCATTGACCTCTGAAGACATTCTCTGGCGCCGGACCAAGCAAGGTCTCTATGCAACAGACAGCGACGTTGAGGCCCTGGACCGGTTTCTCATGAACACCGCAATCCCCGAAACTCGCAAGACCTCTCTCCACCACAGCGCCTGAAGTTCTCTCAGGCATCTTTGCCCCGGCCGGATGATCTCCGGCCGGCGCTTTTTTTGGCCACTCGCAAGCCCCCTGCACGGAACCCAAACATCGGACTTGACTCTCCGGAGGAGCCCGCCTGTTTCCATGCCAAAATAAAGACCGGCACCCCTTCCGGAGTACCGGCCTTTTGACCCCCGCTCCGTCGGGGGTCACTTAGTCGCTGGTTCAGAAAGTGAACTGGGAACCCAGAATAAAAGCGCTGTAGTCACTGTTGGGCGTGCTGCTGGCGTAGTCCTGGATTTCAGCCATCACAGTTAAGGCGTCGGTCGCACGGTAGCGGGCAAACAGCATGGTCAGTTCAGTGTCCTCGTCCGACAGGTCATCCGAACCTTCACCGTAGCTCGCGCCCAGTGTTGTGCGGTTAATGTCGTAGGTGGTCTCAACATACCACTGGTCCGCATCCTCTTCCTGGGAGCCTCCGACAACTCCATGGCCGCCCACAACAAAATTACCGGTGCCCTGAGTCATCGCATAGTTTGCCCGCACGCCCAGATCACCCAGGGACAGTGCGCCACCAAAATCGACACCGGTCATGGTGAAATCTTCCACCGCGGGGTCCTTCACACTCACGGACTGACTGAAACCACTGGACCAGAGGGTGACCATGTCGCCAGACCAGACAACGTTGGCTTCAATACGTGGGCTTTCCGTTCCTACCGAGGCATTGGTAGCCTCCGCAGCGGCGGCGGGATCTGCAGCACCCGGAAAATCAATGACTCCCGACTTAGGTTTTTCCGGCTGAAAAAGACCGACCTTGAAGGTAAGGCCGCTCATGGTCGGCGACGTGTACATAACGCGTGGGTTGAAGTTGGCATAGAAATAGCCGTTGCCAATTCTACCCGCCGTCGAATCGCCATTGTTCGGAGCAAATAACCCCATACCTTTCGCACTGCCAGTATCACCGATGGCCGGCACCCCAAAAATGCCGTAGCCCTTGCCAATATTAACTACGCCAAAACCGCCGGAGACCGCAAATTCCGCGACACGACTTTCGACACCTGACACTCTCCCGAAATCCACCCGGCCAAACCCCGAATTCTGCACCCCATCTGCCCCGGACAAGTGGCTGTTCAGTTGGAAGTGACCCGACACATTGAGACCGTACTGAGTGGGGGCATACACGTTGAACTGGGCGGTCGCAGGGTTGAACCCGGTGGTAATCCGGAAGGCATCCTCTTCAAGATTATCGTTATCGCTCATCAGTGCGAAAACCGGAATGTGGCCATTGATACCGAATTTCCAACCACTGTCTGACTCAAAAGAAACCTCAGCAAAGGCCGGCGAGGCGACGCCGGCTGTCAGCAGCGACAGTGCGACAGCCAGAGGGGCTTTCCGGAATGAACGGTTGTTGAACGACATTAAAACGTTGTTGTTTTCGATCATGTTAGCTTCCTGTTTTTGTTAGCGCTGGACTATCGTCAGCCATCCGCATAGACCTGCCCGCGGCAGGACACTCGTTCGGAGCCCGGTGACCAACGGCGTTATCGAACTGACGGTTTTTCGTTTTAAGACCAAAACGTTCGTAACAGAACAAATCTAGCGCCCAAAATCGCAAATGGAAAGTTTATGATCGAAAAAAATTTTCGTTTAGGCGGCCCCAGGAATGATAAAAAACCTTAAACACAACCTATTATATTGTTTTTTATAGCTTAATAATAAACATCATGCCTGTATATTTTTTCGTGTACGAACTTGCTAACGAATTCTATGACCGCAAATTGTACGAAAACCAACAAAACGAGAGACGGTCATGAAAAAACTGCCACTGCTAACCAGTCTGATGCTCCTGATGAGCCAGCCGGCAGATGCCGGCCCACTGTTCGACTCGCTGCCCGATGAGAAACAAATGTTCATTCAAACGCTGATCCGGGACCACTTTCCGGATTCGACGCTTTCCAGGGATGAGCAGGCCGAAGAACTGGCCTGGTTCGCTCACGCGGCGGCATATCTGAGGGGCACGGGAATTTGGGTTCTTTCCGAGCAACTGCCTACCAACGACTACGAGGCGCGGGTTCTGGCGCTCAGCGATTACATGGAGGGCGCGGGGAAAGCGTTCACCCTGCCGACCCTGGCACTGGAAGACTTCATCGGCCTGGAATTCATCACCGGCCCGGATGGCAAGATCTAACAGCTTCCCGACCAGCAGTTTGCCAACCTGTACTGGTTCCGTTACGACTGATTTCAGCGGCCGGAATTGAGGGCACAGTTCCGGCAACGTTACGGCTACGAGCTTGGCGTACCCGTAAACTGGTCTGCCCACGAAGACATTGCAGAGTTCTTCACCGCTCACGTGAAGGAGATCGATGGAGAGCGCGTCTATGGCCACATGGACTACGGCAAACGGGACCCGTCCCTGGGATGGCGCTTCACCAATGCCTGGTTTTCCATGGCAGGCGCAGGTGACAGGGGAATTCCCAACGGATTGCCGGTTGATGAATGGGGTATTCGCATGGAATGGTGCCGCCCCCCAGCAAGCGCCGGACAACCTGCAGCCGCCCAGGACAGAACCCTGTCGGTCATTGAGCGCAATTTCCTTGCCCACGATTTTGGCCCGAAGATGGCCGAAGAGGAGCAGCTCAAGGGAGCTGACTGGTGGCCGGCCCAGGCTCAAGAAGCCGGGCAACCCGCCGTTGCAGCTCGGGCACGACCTCGCTTTCGAACCAGGGATTACGACGCAGCCAGAGGTTGTTTCGTGGGCTGGGGTGAGGCATGGGCAGAACCCCGGGCCAATACTCCCGCCAGTGCTGAACGTTGGCGGTTACGGATTTCCGGCTGTTGGCCAGATGCCAGGCATGGGCGTATTGGCCGATGACCAGAGTCAACCCGATGTCCGGCAGACGGTCCAGAAGAGCCTCACGCCAGGCGGGCGCGCATTCAGGCCGCGGGGGAAGGTCCCCGGACTTGCCGGTACCCGGATAGCAGAACCCCATGGGCAGGATTGCGAGCTTCTGCTCGTCATAGAAGGTATCCCGTGTAACTCCCATCCATTGCCGGAGCCGATCTCCGCTGGGGTCGTTGAACGGCAGCCCGGTTTCATGCACGCGCCGCCCTGGCGCCTGACCGACCACCAGGATGCGCGCCGATTCGGATATCTGGATCACGGGTCTCGGCTTGTGCGGCAGGGCCTCTTGGCAAATCGTACAGGCCCTCACCCGGCGCACCAGATTATCAAAGGAAAGTTGTGAGAGATTGTCACTCATGGGGAGGCCCCTCATCAGGGCAATTGCATAAACCGGTATTTCCCGTAACGATAGGGCCACAAGACCTGCACAACAAGTACCAAAGGACCCACCATGAACACCGTGCAACCACCAGTACCGTTTTGGTCGAAGCGAACTGGTACGCTTTCTCCGATCAGGCCGGACAATGCCGAATCAAACCTCCGGATTGCCCAGCGCCTCGGCAGCTCCCAGCAGCCCGGTGTAGGGCTCCGTTACCACGTAAACCGGCGTGAATTCCAGCAGCGGCCGCATCCTGCCCTTGTCCTCAAAGCCGTTGCGGAACGGACTCTCCAGAAAGAAATCGAGAAATCGCGGCAAGATGCCACCACACAGGTAAACGCCGCCGGTACTTCCGAGGGTGAGGACACCATTGCCGGCAACCCGGCCCAGAATCTCGCAGAAATGACGCAGAGTGTGGCGAGCCAGGTTATCGGCATTATCAACAGCAGCTGCGGTGATTTTCTCGGGTGCATCCAGCGGCGCAGCCACACCCTGTATTTCAGCATGGGCCTGATACAGATTCAGCAGGCCCTGACCACACAGAATCCGCTCTACCGAAACCCGCCCGAAGCGGGCCTTCAGGATACGCAGAACCGCCATCTCGGTATCGTCCGTTGGCGCAAAATCCACGTGCCCGCCTTCGGTCATCAACGGCACCCAACCCTGCCTGATCGGCACCAGCCCGGAAACCCCGAGCCCGGTTCCAGGCCCCATAACGAGCCTGGGGCGACGGCTGTCACCCGGACCGCCACAAACATGAACCAGTTGATCACCCGCAACATGGGGAACACCCAGCGCCATGGCGGTAAAATCGTTGATCACCTTGAACGCCGACCAGCCAAACTGTTGCCGGACTTCTTCGGTATCAAAGCGCCAGTGATTGTTGGTCATCCGCACCTGGGTTCCACGCACCGGCGATGCCACCGCCAGGCAGACCTCCCCGACTTCGGAGACCCCCACGCGGGCCAGGTAATCGCGAACCGCGTCATCAAGGTTGTTGTAATCTCCACAGGACAGGATTTCGACAGCGTACGGCTGAACGCTGCCCGGCCCTACCAGGGCAAAACGCGCATTGGTGCCACCGATATCACCAACCAGTGAATAACGTGCTGTTGTCATGCCTCGTGATTCCAGAAAAAACTGGCCCCTTCCTCGGGATTGCCGGCAGCGCGACGCAGCCAGCCAAACAACTCCCGACCGTAACCGTGATGATACCCGGTCAGGTCCGCTTTTTCAGATTCCCGGCCGGCAAAGTCCTGTTCATCCACCCGGATGGCAAGAACGCCCTTTTCGGCATCCAGGCAGATCGGATCACCGTTTTTGACCTTGGCCAGGGGACCACCATCCAGTGCCTCCGGGTAAACATGGATCGCCGCGGGTACCTTGCCGGACGCGCCGGACATACGGCCATCGGTCACCAGGGCCACCCTGAACCCGCGGTCCTGCAACACGCCGAGATAGGGCGTGAGTTTGTGCAACTCCGGCATGCCATTACTCTTCGGGCCCTGGAAACGCACGATCACAATGCAGTCCCTGTCCAGATCGCCGCCTTCAAACGCCGCCTTGAGTTCGTTCTGGTCATTAAAGACCACGGCCGGCGCTTCCACCTTCCGGTGTTCGGGGGCAACGGCTGATACCTTGATCACGCCCCGGCCCAGATTGCCATCAAGCACCCTGAGCCCGCCATCCGGTGCGAACGGCTCCGCCACCGGGCTGAGGACATCCGGACGCAGGCTTTTTTCCGGCGCCGGCTTCCACACCAGCTTCTCATCCACCAACTCCGGCATCTCGGTGTAGCGCTCCAGACCATAGCCAATCACAGTGTTCACGTCATTGTGCAGGTAGCCGCCGCTCAGCAGCTCCCTGATCAGGAACGGGGTGCCGCCGGCCTCGTGGAAGGCGTTCACATCTTCCTGCCCATTGGGGTAGATCCGGGTCATGGACGGAACCACGGAGGAAAGCTCGGCATAGTCGTTCCAGTCGATGATGATCCCCGCCGCACGGGCAATGGCGATCCAGTGGATGGTGTGGTTGGTGGAGCCACCGGTTACCAGCAGCGCCACCAGGGCGTTGACGATGCTCTTTTCATCCACCATGTCGCCCAGACCCAGTTCGCCGCCATGAGGCTTCGACAGCTTGATCACCTGCTCGGTTGCCGCCCGTGTGAGCTGGTCGCGCAGCGGCGTGTTCGGGTTCACGAACGCCGCCCCGGGCAGGTGCAGCCCCATGACCTCCACGAGCAACTGGTTGCTGTTGGCGGTGCCATAAAACGTACAGGTGCCAGGGCTGTGATAGGACTTGCTCTCCGCCTCAAGCAGTTCCTCCTTACCAACCTTGCCCTCGGCGTAGAGCTGACGGATCCGCTGCTTTTCCTTGTTCGACAGTCCCGAGGGCATCGGGCCTGCCGGAACCAGGATGGTGGGCAGGTAACCGAAGCTGAGAGAGCCTATCAGAAGGCCCGGAACAATTTTGTCGCAGATCCCCAGCAGTAGGGTCGCATCAAACATATTGTGGCTCAGCGCCACAGCCGCGCTCATGGCGATGGTGTCCCGGGAAAACAGGCTCAGTTCCATGCCCGGCTGACCCTGGGTCACGCCATCGCACATGGCCGGTGTGCCACCGGCAACCTGGGCCACCGAGCCCATGCCCCGGGCCGCTTCCCTGATCAGGTCCGGGAACCTTTCATAGGGTTGGTGGGCCGAAAGCATATCGTTGTAGGCCGTCACCACGGCCACGTTGGCCCTGTTCATGAACTTCAGTGCGTCTTTATCGCCCTGGTTACAGGCCGCAAAGCCGTGGGCCAGATTACCGCAGGACAGGGAGCTGCGGTGCGGCGACTGTGCCTTCAATGCATTCATCCGGCTGAGATAGTCCTGCCGGGTGGCACGACTGCGCTCGATAATTCGCTGTGTAACCTTGTCGACGGTCGGGTGCATGCTGGGCTCCATTGCATAAATTATTGGAGTATTCGTTTTTAGACGTAATGTTACTTTCTTTTTTTGGTATTTCCACCTTTTAATCGTTCATTTATTCTTTTTTTGTTGTTATATTTACTACATCTAATGAATTAAACGAACAAAAACGACCCATCAAGGAGTCAGACAATGACGATCCGTATCGCAATCAACGGTTTTGGCCGCATCGGTCGCAATGTTCTGAGAGCATTGTATGAAAATAACTACCGGAGCCAGCTGCAGGTTGTTGCCATCAATGACCTGGGCGACGCCGGGACCAACGCTCATTTGCTCAAGTATGACAGTGTTCATGGCCGTTTTAGTGCCGATGTCAGCCACGACGCAGAATCCCTGACCGTAAACGGAGACCGGATTGCCACCACCGCACTGCGCAACCCGGAAGAACTGCCCTGGCAAGATTACCGTGTGGATGTTGTCTTCGAGTGCACCGGCCTGTTCACCAGACGAGACAAGGCGGCGGCACACATGAAAGCCGGCGCCCACAAAGTCATCATATCGGCCCCAAGCCCGGATGCAGACGCCATGGTGGTCTATGGCGTGAACCATGGTAAGCTGACAGCCGAACACGACATCATTTCCAACGCCTCCTGTACCACAAACTGCCTGGCCCCGGTTGTTGAGGCTCTGCACAAGACCGTTGGCATCGAGAGTGGCCTGATGACAACCATCCACTCCTATACCAACGACCAGAAACTGAGCGACGTTTACCATTCCGACCTTTACCGCGCACGCTCGGCCACCCAGTCCATGATTCCAACCAGGACCGGCGCTGCTGCGGCAATCGGCAAGGTCATTCCGGAACTCGAAGGCAAGCTGGACGGCCTGGCCGTTCGGGTGCCCACCATCAACGTATCGCTGGTGGATTTCGGCTTTATTGCCGGCCGGGAGACAACGGTGGAAGAAGTAAACAACGCCGTGAAGGCCGCCGCCGAGAAGAACCCGGTTCTGGGCTACAACGTCGAGAAACTGGTGAGCGTGGATTTCAACCATAACGCACTCTCAAGCATTTTCGACGCCAACCACACCCGGGTCCTGGGTCGTCATGTAAAAGTCATGGCCTGGTACGATAATGAATGGGGTTTCTCGAATCGCATGCTGGATAATGCCGTCGCCCTGATCAACGCCGGCCAGTAAAACTGGCCAGCCCGAGTTATTCCGCTACTCTGTTCGAGAACATTTTGAAGAACCAAAGGACACCAACCATGCTCAGGCGTACCAAAATCGTCGCCACCCTCGGCCCAGCAACCGACTCGCCGGAATCCCTGGCCGCGATCATTGCGGCGGGCGTAGACGTCACCCGACTGAACTTTTCCCATGGCAGCGCAGAGGAGCACATCGGCCGCGCCCGCCGCGTTCGTGAAACTGCTGCTGCGCAAGGGCGGTTTGTCGCTCTCCTGGCCGATTTGCAGGGTCCGAAACTCCGTATTGCCCGCTTTACAGAAAACAAGGTTACGCTGAAAGCCGGCCAGACCTTCATCCTGGATGCCGCCATGGACAAGGAAGCCGGCACCGGGGAAAGAGTCGGAATCGATTACGAGCAGCTGATCCGGGACGTGGAGCCCGGCGATATTCTGGTCCTTGATGACGGCCGTATCGAAATGGAAGTTCAATCCGTGGCTGAGCACAGCATCACCTCAACGGTACTGATCGGCGGCCCCCTTTCCAACAACAAGGGCCTGAACAAGCGTGGCGGCGGGCTTTCTGCCGAGGCGCTCACCGAGAAAGACAAACAGGACATCGTTACCGCAGCCAGGCTGGGCGCCGATTACGTTGCCGTGTCCTTTGTCCGGACGGCGGAGGACATTCACATTGCCCGCCGCCTGCTCCGGGATGCAGGCTCCGATGCGGGCCTCGTCGCCAAGATCGAACGTGCCGAGCTTGCCGACGATGTGGAAGCACTGGATGCGGTTATCGAGGCTTCCGACGCGGTGATGGTTGCCAGAGGCGATCTTGCCGTTGAGATCGGCGATGCCCAGCTGGTAGGCGTCCAGAAACACATCATCTCCCGGGCCCGGGTCCTCAACCGTGCGGTGATCACCGCAACCCAGATGATGGAATCCATGATCACCAGCCCGATGCCCACACGGGCGGAAGTCTCAGACGTTGCCAATGCGGTGATGGACTACACCGATGCGGTGATGCTCTCTGCCGAGACCGCCGTGGGTGATTACCCGAAAGAAGCGGTGGAAGCCATGGTGCGTATCTGTCTGGGCGCGGAGAAGCACCCCTCCATGCACCAGTCCAAGCACCGGATTCACGAGAGCATGGAAGAGGTAGATGAGGCCATCGCCCTGTCTGCCATGTACGCCGCCAACCACCTGGAGGGCGTCTCGGCCATCATCTGCATGACCGAAACCGGCGCCACGCCCCGACTGATGTCCCGCATCAAGTCCAGCTTGCCGATCTTTGCGTTCTCGCGCCATCACTCAACCCAGCATCGGGTTGCCTTGTTCCGGGGTGTTCAGACGATTCCGTTTGATTCGGCAAAGATTCCGAATGAGCGGACCAATGCGTTGGCGGTGTCTGAACTGGTCAACCGTGAGGCGGTCAGGGAAGGCGACCTGGTGGTGATTACCAAGGGTGATTATGTGAATGCCCAGGGCGGAACCAATACCATGAAGATTGTTCGGGTTGGTTCTGATATTCGCTGATTATCGTTTCTTTTCTTGAGCCCGCTGCTATTGGTGCTTGACCTTGTAGTCTGATGGTTGAGTGCCTGGCAGCGGAGGAAAGCCCCTGCCCAAAACCGCTCCAAGCACGTCCCTGTGGCTTGACTCCGGCCATCCATGGCCACAGACATTTTTGGAAACGGTAACCCCACTACCTCCATCCTTCCTTTCTGAAAAATCCCTGGGTGAACGATTTTCCGCAATGGATATAGGTCGAAATACAACTGAATCCAATCCGACCACCCGGCTTTCATTGATTTGCTACGCGATATCGTTCGGTCAGACAGAGCTCTTTGGGGCGGGGCTTGCGGGAATGTGGCTGGCCAGGGACGGCCAGCCTCAAGCGCACATGGATGTGCTCGTAGCGTTTCCCGGAAGCCCCGCCCCAAAGTGCGCCTACTCCAATACTCACAGGCTAGAAGGAACAGACCACGGATCAAAGATCAGCCAGGCTACCACGCACAATTTCGGTGATCTGCGACCAGTCTTTGGCCGCCACCACATCAGGCGGCGTCAACCAGGTGCCGCCAACAGCCTGGACGTTGCCGAGGGTCAGGTAGTCTGCCGCGGTGTTGCGGCGGATGCCGCCGGTGGGGCAGAAGGTGACGTCCGGGAAGGGGCCGCCGAAGGCTTTCAGGGCGGGGATGCCGCCGGCGACTTCGGCCGGAAAAAATTTGAACTCGCGGTAGCCCAGGTTGTAGCCGACCATCAATTCCGAGACGGTAGCAACACCGGGCAACAGCGGCGCTTCGGAGGTCAGGGCGAATTCCAGGATGGCCTCGGTAACGCCCGGGGTAATCACGAACTGGGCGCCGGCGGCTTCGACCTGGCGATATTGGGCGATGCTGGTGACGGTGCCCGCACCTACCCAGGCGTCCGGGATGGCTTTGCGGACGTTTTCGATGGCCTGGATACCGTGCCTGGTTCGCAGGGTAATTTCCAGAACGTTGATACCACCATCGACCAGCGCCTGGCACAGGGGCACGGCGTCGTCGATGTCGTTAATGGTGATCACCGGTACCAGAGGGGAGGAATTCAGTACCGCCCTGACTCGCTCGCGATGATAATCGGAAAGTTGGCTCATAATCTTCTCCATAATCGATTCAGGGCGTTTCAGGGACTCCAGAACACTTGCAGACCGGGTTTCAGGAAGGCCCTGACGGGCATTTCCATAACCCTGTCCATATCGGAAATTGCTTTTTCCAGGGTGTCCAGTTTGTCCTCACCCTTGAGGTGCAAAGCCGTGAATCGTGCGTCCCTAAGCGGCGGCCAGGTCAGGGTAATGCGCTTCTGGGGCTGGGATGCCGGTGTTGCAGCAGAAACGATATCCTGGCACTCCGGACTCATGGCGTGGGCCAGTTCCGGGGCGTCCGGAAACAGGGAGGCGGTGTGGCCGTCGTTACCCATGCCCAGAACCAGCACGTCCAGTGGCAGGGCCAGGTCCGCCAGCTCCGCTTTCACTGCACCCAACCCCTCTGCGGGCGTGGCGCCGGGTTGTTTGAGGGACAGAAATCGAGCCGATGCTGCGTGGTTCTGCAGCAGGTTGCCCCTCACCAGACGGGCATTGCTCGCAGGGTCGTCTTCGTCTACCCAGCGCTCGTCCGCCAGCAGAACGTCTACCCTGCTCCAGTCGAGGTTCTTATCAGACAACGCCTTAAAAAACGGCAGGGGCGTGGAGCCGCCGGAAACAACAAGGCTGGCCCGCGGCGCTTGTTTCAGGCGAACAGCCAGAAATTCAGCGACAGCGTCGGCAAGGTTCAGGGCCACTTCATCCGGGGTTTCTCCGAACCGGGCCTGCACGCCCTCGGGCAACCGCAGATCAGACATCCTCATACCAGCTCCTTCCATCCCGGGTGATCATGGCGATGGATGCAACGGGGCCCCAGGTTCCGGCGGCGTAACGCTTGGGCGGTTCGCCGCAGTCTTTCCAGTTCTGGATAACCTGGTCCACCCAGCGCCAGGCGTGTTCCACTTCGTCCCGGCGTACAAACAGGTACTGATTACCCTTCATCACCTCCCAAAGCAGACGCTCGTAGGCGTCGGGAATACGGTCCGTATCGAAGGTTTCAGAGAAGGTCAGCTCAAGCGGGCCCTGGCGCAGGCGCATGCCCTTGTCCAGACCCTGGTCCTTGGTCAGGATCTTCAGGGACATGCCCTCATCCGGCTGCAGGCGAATGATCAGCTTGTTGTTGGCCAGGTGCTTCTGGTCCGGGTCAAAGATGTAGTGCGGCGCCGGCTTGAAGTGAATGATGATCTGCGACAGCTTCTCGGGCAGGCGCTTGCCGGTCCGGATATAGAAGGGCACGCCGGACCAGCGCCAGTTGTCGATCTCGGCTTTCAGTGCCACAAAGGTTTCGGTGGCGCTGCCCTTGTTGGCGCCCTCTTCTTCAAGGTAGCCCGGAACAGGTTTGCCATTGCTGGTACCGGCGGTGTACTGACCACGAACCACATAGCTGTCCATCATGTCCGGCGTAATCTGTTTCAATGCCTTCAGAATCTTCACTTTTTCGTCCCGGATGCTGTCCTCGGACAGGTCCGAGGGCGGGTCCATGGCGATCAGGCACAGCAACTGGAGCAGATGGCTCTGGATCATGTCGCGAATCTGGCCGGCCTTGTCAAAATAGCCCCAGCGGCCTTCGATGCCGACACTCTCTGCCACTGTGATTTCTACGTAGGAGATGTGATTCTGATCCCACTGGGACGCAAACAGGTTGTTGGCGAACCGCAGGGCAATCAAATTCTGAACCGTTTCCTTGCCCAGGTAGTGGTCAATACGGAACAGCTGGTTCTCGTTGTAAACCTCACCCAGCTCGTCGTTGATGACCTTCGAGGATTCCAGGTCGTGGCCGATCGGCTTTTCAACCACTACCCGGGTCTTTTCGGTGCAGCAGTCGGCCGAACGAAGGTTTCTGGCGATGACGCCATACATGGATGGCGGCGTTGCCATGTAAACGATGAGCTCGTTGTGGGCATCATCACGCCACTCGTTGAGGACACTGAACCCTTCAGAATCGTTAAAATCCAGAACCTGATAATCGACACGCTGCAGAAAGGTTTCCGCCAGGGCCGGATCGAACTCTTGCGGCTTTACATGCTGCTTGAGCTTCTCAAGCAACTGCTGGCGCACGGTTTCAGTATCAGCGTCAGTGCGCGCAACCGCCAGCACCCGGCTACCATCGGCCAGCAGGTTTGCGCGCTCCAGCTGGTAAAGGGCCGGGAACAGTTTACGCTGGGCGAGGTCGCCCAACGCGCCAAATAGTATCAGGTCACAACGGGTAGTAATCTTGTTGACCATTGGTTCCTTCTCTCTGGTGGACAGTCGACGGCAAGAACTCACCGACAGACCTTAATGTAGTAATTTTAAACAAATAATGGCATCAAAGAAGGATTTTTCCAAGAAAAAACTGCGTTTCATGATATTTTTACTACCCAAAAAGCTGGAAAAAAGCGGTATAATCAGCGCGTTTTTTACGATAACGACCGCCCAAGATTCAGGGAGTACCATTGATGGCCGCGAACCAGGCGCACCGTGACGACAATCTGCTTGAGGACATCCAGTCCAGGCTGGACAGCCTTAACAAATCCGAACGGAAAGTGGCCGAAGCCATTCTCCGCGATCCAAGCGCGGCCACCCGATACAGCATAGCCGCCCTGGCGAGGGCGGCGGACGTCAGCGAGCCTACGGTTAACCGTTTCTGCCGGGGCTTCTCGGCCACCGGGTTCCCGGACTTCAAGATTCGCCTGGCGCAGAGCATTGCCACCGGCACCCCCTACATCGGCCAGAATATCGAACCCGACGACACCGTTGCCGAATTCGCCGACAAGATCATGCTCAGCACCATTGCCAGCCTGGACAAGGCCCGCCAGGCGCTGGACCCGAAAGCACTGGCCACCGCTATTGACTACCTGATCCAGGCCAAACAGATCAATTTCTTCGGCATGGGCGGCTCCGCCTCGGTCGCACTGGACGCCCAGCACAAGTTTTTCCGTTTCAATATCCCGGTCATGTCCTACGACGATGCCCTGATGCAGCGAATGGTTGCCGCAGGCTCCAACGTCGGTGATGTGATCGTGCTGATTTCCTACACCGGCCGGACCCGGGAAACCGTGGACATTGCCCAGCTGGCGCGCGCCAACGGCGCCACTGTGATCGGCATCACAAATCCGGACTCGCCCCTGGCGGAAACCTGCACGGTGGTATTGGGCGTTACCGCGCCAGAGGACACCGAGGTCTACATGCCGATGTCGTCACGCATCATTCACCTGACCGTTATCGATATTCTGGCAACCGGCGTAACCCTCAAGCGCGGCGCGGATTTCCTCGGCCATCTCAAGAAGATCAAGGAAAGCCTCAAGCCCACCCGGTTCCCGCCAAACGAAATCTGACCACCGCCACAGAAAAATAGCAAAGCGACCAATAGAGGGGCTTATCCTCCTGCGCCCCCAATCCGCAGTATACGGCTTTTACTCTGACGCCTCCGGCCAAGTGTCTCAGACCTATATCAAGAAGGCTGAATAAAAAAAGCCCGGGCGAAATATTACGCCGGGCCTTCTTTTACAACCGCGCTGTTACATCCGCAGGGCGCCAGGCGGCGCCCTTTTTCCTGGCGAAAATCAGGGGCGATCTACTTCGGCCTGATTTCTCAGGAACTGCTGATAGGCGGCATACTCCCGCTGCCCCTCAAGCGATGCCAGGAAATCGCGAAGCTGGTTCAGTTCCGTGCCGTCGTCGGCAACCTCGCCGTCTTTGACTGCTTCCAGTGCTACAACGGAGGAAGCATTCGCTGTCACCGTTTTGCCGTAGCGGGCTTCGCCTTCACCCGGACGCGGCAGCGAAAACGCTTGCTGCATCACAGCGGGGGCTGCTTCGGAGGAGTTTCTGGCCAGACTCTCGTAGCTGACCCATTCCCCCACGCTCTCAACAGGCTCTCCCGCCTCAAGATCCGCTATGATTGCATCCGCCCTTTCAACAAGGGCTTCACGGGTCTTGCGTTGTTCCAGCGTCGCCCGGATATTCTCACGAACCTCTGCCAGAGGCAGCTGCTCCGCCTC
Organism: Marinobacter sp. Arc7-DN-1; assembly: GCF_003441595.1. NCBI lineage: Bacteria > Pseudomonadati > Pseudomonadota > Gammaproteobacteria > Pseudomonadales > Marinobacteraceae > Marinobacter > Marinobacter sp. Arc7-DN-1. The sequence continues at coordinate 879,198 of NZ_CP031848.1, forward strand.
GTGGTATTCGCGTACCCGCGCCACAACGGACACATTGTCGCCCACATCAATCAGCTCGGTATTGTAACCCGCCTCCAGCACGTCTTCGGAGAACAGCTGCCGAACCAGGCCGCCGTGATCAAACGGTGCCTGACCACCTTCCCGGGCGATTCCCTTGGCTTCACGCACTTCCAGTCCAAGTTCTTCCGCAGGTCCGGCCAGATCGTCTGCCGCGTAGGCGGAATCCGCGAGCTGGGCCCGAACCTCGGCAAAACGCTCTCGTGCCTTGTCACGGGCCAGTTCCCGACGCAACTGACCGCCAATCTCCGACAGCGACGGTACCTCGGACTGTCGGACGTCCTCCAGACGAATCAGATGGACGCCGAATGACGTCCGTACCGGCTCGGAAATTTCGCCTTCTTCAAGGGCAAACAGAGCCTCTTCAAAGGCTTCATCGTAGATACCCCGGCCAGCATAGCCAAGATCGCCACCATCTTGCGCCGAGATGGTATCAATGGAGTATTCCTTCGCCAGGTCAGCAAACGACTCTCCGGCCTCCAGACGCTTCTGGATGGTTGCCATGGTCTGGTCGGCTTCGCTGCCCTCCTCGATCAGGATATGGGACGCACGGCGCTCCTCACTGGCCAGATCAGCGGCACGTTGCTCATAATAAGCCTGGAGTTCCTCATTGCTGATCTCTATTTTCTCAGCCAACGCTCCCAGGGAAAGCGTGATGTACGCCGCATCCACCCGTTCAGGCTTCTGAAACGCGCCTGCGTTCTGCTGGTAGAATTCCTCAACGTCAGCATCGGTCACTGAAACAGTGTCTGCAACCGCACTGGCAGGAATGTCGAGAACCCGAAAACTCCGGGTCTGATTCTGGATGCGTAAAAGCTGGGCTGCATTCTCATCAGCAACAACAGCGCTCTGGATGATGCCTGCCCTGATCTGGTTGAGAACATACTGCTTCCGCATTGCCTCACGGAATTCTGAGACACCCATCCCCATGTTGCGAACCGTGGCAACAAAGCGGTCACGATTGAACTGGCCATCTACCTGGAACTGGGGCATCCGGGTGATCAGCGCGTCAACGTCAGCGTCGTTGAGCGCAAGACCCTGGGCATTGGCATCCTGAATCAGAACCTGCTCCCGGATCAGGGAATCGAGAACGTCTTTACGAATCTGGTCTTCATTGAGCAAGGACGGATCGGGGGTTTCCATTGCGGATAGCCGGCGCTGGCTTTCCATCTGAACCACGCGGAGGAACTCCCGCTCAGTAATATCCTCGCCATTGACGGTTGCCACTTCAGGCTCGCCAGAGAATCCGCCGATAATGGCGTCCATTCCCCAGATGGATAGCGACACAATCAGTACGCCAATAATAATCTTGGCAATCGTGCCCTGGGCATTTTCCCGAATATCTTGAAGCATGTTTCTCCCGAATCCCTGTTCAAGGTCGTGCAGTGTTATTGGTTTCAGCGTGCTGTTACGGTCCGGCTTAACGTAAAAAGGCGCACCCGGTTCGGAATGCGCCTTGAATTCTTCTTGGGTGACTCCCTGTGACAGGAGCCACCGGAGAAAGAACCGTTACTTAACGGCGTCTTTCAGGGCCTTGCCTGCTTTGAACCCAGGCACTTTGGAGGCCGGAATTTTGATCTCGGCACCAGTCTGCGGGTTACGACCGGTACGGGCAGCACGCTCTTTTACGGAGAAGGTACCAAAACCGATCAGGGTTACCTGATCGCCTTTTTTCAGGGCTCCGGTGATGGAGTTGGTCATTGCGTCCAGAGCACGGCCAGCGGCGGCTTTGGAGATATCTGCGGACTCTGCAATTGCATCGATAAGTTCGGACTTGTTCACACTAAACCCCTTCGATTTCAGGTTGAAGATGTTATAGGTTGGTTTGTTTTTTCTCGGGCGTTCTCGACTATCGCATAAGCGGTCAGAGAATTCCATTCTTCAGTTTTCTTATTCCTTGCGGCTTTAAACCGGTGTTCGGAATAGGCACTTACTGCGCGGGAGCCCTTGGTATTGGCTGCTTCACGGCGAAACAGTTATACCAATGGGCTCTCTGGCGTGTCAACAACTCATCAAGGCTTTAATGTGTATTTATGCGTTCTGACGCATCGCCTTCTTCATCACGCGGCTTACCTGAACCGGTTTCCCGTGACGAATCCCCGGCCCGTGGCTCCGGCGGATAAGCCAGTGCAATGTCCAGAACCTCATCAATCCATTTCACCGGTCGAATCTCCAGGGATTCCTTGATATTATCCGGTATCTCCTTGAGATCCCTGACATTCTCATCCGGGATTATAACCGTCTTGATGCCTCCTCGGTGCGCTGCCAGCAGCTTTTCCTTGAGCCCGCCAATGGCCAACACGCGACCTCTCAGGGTGATCTCGCCGGTCATTGCAACGTCGGCCCGAACCGGAATCTTGGTCAGCGCGGAAACCAGTGCTGTGCACATGCCAATACCAGCGCTCGGGCCGTCTTTTGGCGTTGCGCCCTCGGGAACATGGACGTGAAGGTCGTGCTTCTCATGGAAGTCATCGGCAATGCCGAGACCCGGTGCCCGGCTGCGAACCACCGTCAGCGCAGTCTGAATCGACTCCTGCATGACATCGCCGAGGGAGCCGGTTTTGACCACACGGCCCTTGCCCGGGGTGAGCGCACACTCAATGTGAAGAAGCTCGCCACCCACCTGGGTCCAGGCCAGGCCGGTTACCTGGCCGATCTCGTTTTTCTCCTCCGCAAGACCGTATTTGAACTTCTTGACCCCTGAGTAGTCCTCAAGCATCTCTTGCACTATCGTTACGGAGGCTTTGTCGCCACTCTCAACGTGGTTGCGCACCACCTTGCGACAGATTTTCGCGATCTCGCGCTCAAGGCCACGAACGCCTGCTTCCCGAGTGTAGTAACGGATCAGGTCCCGAAGCGTTTCCTCCGGTAGTTTCAACTCGTCCTTACGCAGCCCGTTGGCCTTGATCTGCTTGGGCAGCAGGTAACGCAGGGCAATGTTAACCTTCTCATCCTCGGTATAACCCGGAATGCGGATAATCTCCATGCGGTCCAGCAAGGCCGGCGGAATGTCCATGGAGTTTGAGGTACACACAAACATCACATCGGAAAGGTCGTAGTCCACTTCCAGGTAGTGATCGTTGAACGTGTGGTTCTGCTCCGGATCAAGCACCTCAAGCAGCGCTGACGCCGGATCGCCGCGGTGATCCATACCCATCTTGTCGATTTCATCAAACAGGAACAGCGGGTTCTTCACTCCGACCTTGGACAGCTTCTGCAGGAGCTTGCCCGGCAGCGCACCAATGTAGGTTTTCCGGTGGCCGCGAATCTCGGCTTCATCACGCACACCGCCCAACGCCATACGGGTGTATTTGCGGTTGGTGGCACGGGCGATGGATTGCCCCAGTGAGGTTTTACCAACACCGGGAGGGCCGACCAGACAAAGCACCGGGCCTTTCACCTTCTTCACACGGCTCTGAACGGCCAGGTATTCCAGGATGCGCTTCTTCACTTCATCCAGGCCGTAATGATCCCTGTCCAGGATTTCACGGGCTTTCTCTATGTCATGACGAACACGGCTGCGCTTTTTCCAGGGCACCGCCAGCATCCAGTCGATGTAACCCCGGACCACGGTGGCTTCCGCAGACATGGGTGACATCATCTTCAGCTTGTTCAGTTCTGTTTCTGTTTTCTTTCGGGCTTCCTCAGGCAGGCCGGCTTCTTCCAGCTTCTGCTCAAGCTCTTCGAAGTCGTTATTGCCCTCGCCCAGGTTACCCATTTCCTTCTGGATAGCCTTCATCTGTTCGTTCAGGTAGTACTCGCGCTGGCTGCGTTCCATCTGCTTTTTCACGCGGCCACGAATGCGCTTCTCAACCTCAATCAGGTCGATCTCGCCATCAAGCTTGCCGAGTAACAGATCAACGCGCTTGCGGATATCCAGGGCTTCCAGAAGCTCCTGCTTTTCCGGGATGCGCATTTCCAGATGGGCGGACATGGTATCGGCCAGGCGCTCTAGTTCTTCAATCCCGGTCAGCGCACTGGACACTTCCGAGGGTATCTTTTTGGAGAGCTTCACGTACTTCTCGAACTCGTCCATCAAGGTCTTGATGAGCACCCCTTCCTCACGCTCCGGCAGACTCTCTTCATCCATCAGAACGGCACCGCCCGAGAGGTACTCGCCTTCAGCAATGTCACTGATGGTGGCGCGGGCGTTACCTTCAACCAGCACCTTCACGGTGCCGTCCGGCAGCCTGAGCATCTGCAGAACGGTGGCGAGGGTGCCCATATCAAATACATCCCTGGGGCCCGGCTCATCTGTGGAAGCATCCTTCTGGGCAACCAGAAGAATTTCCTTGCTTCCCTCCATGGCGGCTTCGAGAGCCTGAATGGATTTTTCTCGGCCCACAAACAGCGGGACCACCATGTGCGGAAACACCACTACGTCTCGCAGCGGGAGCAGCGGGTATTCGTGCACGGCATTTTCGGGTATCCGGGTCATAGGGAATCCTCTGACGATATTTCTTTCAGCATATCACCCTTCATTGGGGCGCCGACGTAAATTGCAATATTTTTACCGGAGGGAAAGCAGGGGAATGGCGTAACTAAAATGGGGTCAGATGAACGCGTTCATCTGACCCCCGGTCTGACTTGGCCGCTCATCTGAACGGGCTCAATCCTCAGGAACCGCCTTGGCGTGATCACTGCTCGCGTAGATCTTGAAGGGATCGGAATCGCCACTGATCACACTTTCGTCGATCACAACTTTGCAGACATCATGTTCAGACGGAATCTGATACATGGTATCCAGAAGCGTTGCTTCCATGATCGACCGCAATCCGCGAGCACCGGTTTTCCTCACCATGGCCTTCTTGGCAACCGCCCGCAACGCATCATCCCGGAAATCCAGCTCGACACCTTCCATATCAAACAGCTTCTGATACTGCTTGGTCAGGGAGTTCTTGGGCTCGGTCAGAATCTGGATCAATGCTTCCTCATCAAGCTCGTTGAGCGTTGCGACCACCGGCAGACGGCCAACGAATTCGGGAATCAGGCCGTATTTGACCAGATCCTCGGTTTCCACGTCCTTGATGACATCGCCCATGTTCTTGGCATCGTCCTGACTGGCCACGGAGGCGGAGAAGCCAATGCTGTTCTTCTCGGTGCGCTCACGGATGACCTTGTCCAGCCCGGCAAAGGCACCGCCACAGATAAACAGCATGTTTCCGGTATCCACCTGCAGGAATTCCTGCTGCGGATGCTTCCGGCCTCCCTGGGGCGGAACCGAGGCAACGGTGCCCTCGATCAGCTTCAGCAATGCCTGCTGCACACCTTCACCGGAAACGTCCCGGGTAATGGAAGGGTTGTCTGACTTGCGGGAAATCTTGTCGATCTCGTCGATGTAAACAATACCCCGCTGGGCCTTGTCGACATCGTAGTCACATTTCTGCAGAAGCTTCTGGATGATGTTCTCGACATCTTCACCGACATAACCTGCTTCAGTCAGTGTTGTGGCATCGGCAATGGTGAACGGGACATTCAGCATGCGCGCAAGGGTTTCTGCCAACAGGGTTTTACCGCTACCCGTTGGACCGATCAGCAGAATATTGCTCTTGCCGAGTTCAACATCGCCCTTGCCCTCTCCATAACGAAGACGTTTGTAGTGGTTGTAAACTGCAACTGACAGCACCACCTTGGCGCGGTCCTGGCCGATGACATACTCGTCAAGGGTAATGCGGATTTCGGCCGGCGTAGGAAGGCGATCGCTCGGCTCGTCCTGTGCATTTTCCTGGATTTCTTCCCGGATAATGTCATTGCACAGGTCGACGCACTCGTCGCAGATGAACACCGAGGGCCCTGCAATGAGCTTACGGACTTCATGCTGGCTCTTTCCACAAAACGAGCAGTACAGCAACTTGCCGCTATCGTCGCCCCTGCCGTTTCTTTCATCTGCCATTGAAATACCTCTGATCTCGTTTTGCCGGCGTCACAGCCTGATACGCCGGACAAGTATGATGCGATTACTTCCAGTATTATTTATTCAGTACGCGCTTATCAAGTATTGAATCAATCAGCCCATACTCTTTCGCCTGCGCCGGATCCATGAAGTTATCACGGTCGGTGTCCTTGGCGATGGTCTCCAGATCCTGCCCGGTATGATGGGCCAGGATTGAATTCAGGGTGTGCCGGATCTTGAGAATCTCACGGGTGTGGATCTCAATATCCGTCGCCTGCCCCTGATAACCACCCAGCGGCTGATGGATCATCACGCGGGAGTTAGGCAGGCAGGCGCGCTTGCCAGCCGCGCCACCGGCGAGCAGGAAGGCGCCCATGCTGGCCGCCTGGCCGACACACAGAGTGGCGACATCCGGCTTGATGAACTGCATGGTGTCGTAGATGGACATCCCCGCAGTCACAGAACCACCCGGGCTGTTGATGTAGAGATGGATGTCCTTGTCCGGATTTTCCGATTCCAGGAACAGGAGCTGAGCCACAATCAGGTTCGCCATGTGGTCCTCTACCGGGCCCACCATGAAGATCACCCGTTCTTTGAGCAGACGGGAATAAATGTCGAACGACCGCTCGCCGCGAGCTGTCTGCTCGATAACAATCGGTACCAGTCCGGAACTGGTCACCATTGCGGGGCCATCAATTGGTTTCTGCGTCATGATGCGACTGGACTCCTTAAGAACAATAGGTCGTGGACTCGTGCCACGGCAGTTTCAGTAATGTTGTACCCCATACTTTGCCAGCAGCAGCCCCAGATGAAAACAGCCGGGCATGCCGGCTGTTTTCAGGGATCGGCCAACAGGGCCGGAATTAATCCTGCCCCGGGGCAAATCAGCGCTGGGGCTGACCAGCCTGCACGGCCTCTTCGTACTTGACCTTCTTTTCTTTCACGTCGGCCTGCTCAAGCACGTGATCAACAACCGCATCTTCCAGCACAGAGGACTCGATCTGGGACTTCTGCTCCGGATTGCTGTTGAAATGTGCAACAACCTCTTCCGGCTGTTCATACGTAGACGCGATCTCCTGGATCTTTTCGTCCACCTTGGCAGGGTCCGCCTTCAGGTCGTTCTTCTTGACCACTTCCTGGAACAGGAGGCCGGTTTTCACGCGGCGCTCAGCCTGCTCCTGGAAAATTTCCTTCGGCAGTTGCTGGAAATCAACCTGGCCACCGAAACGCTGAACCGCGTCCTGACGCAGGCGGTCAATCTCCTGGTCCACCAGCGCAGCCGGGATGTCCAGAGCGGTGGTTTCAAGCAGGCCGTCAACAACGTCGTTCTTGACCTTGTTCGCGACTGCCTGCTTAAGCTCCCGCTCCATGTTCTTTCTGACTTCTTCACGGAATGCCGCTTCATCTTCGGCATCAATACCGAACTTCTTGAAGAACTCGGCATTCATTTCCGGCAACTGGGGCTCTTCGACCTTGTGAATCTTGATTTCAAACCTGGCCGGCTTACCCGCCAGATCTTCGTTGTGATAATCCTCAGGGAAGGTCACTTCGATTTCCATGTCTTCACCGGCCTTGCCGCCCACGATGGCTTTTTCGAAGCCCGGAATCATCTGACCGGAACCCAGAGTCAGGCGATGGCCTTCAGCGGCACCACCCTCGAACTCTTCACCGTCGATAAACCCTTTAAAATCAATCGTCAGAACGTCCTTGTTCTTGGACTTGCGGCCGACCTCTTTCATGGTGGCCTGCTGACGGCGCAGGTTGTCGATCATGTTGTCGACGTCTTTGTCGGTGATTTCAGAGGTCAGCTTTTCAACAGAAATCCTGCTCAGATCGCCCAGCTCGATTTCCGGAAGTACTTCGAAAATGGCTACGAACTCAAGGTCCTTGCCCTCTTCCATGGTCTTCGGCTCAAACTTCGGCCAGCCTGCCGGATTAATATCCTGCTCCTGCAATGCCTTGATGTAGTTGTCGCGCATTACCTCGCCGACAATTTCCTGGCGGACGCTGTCACCGAAACGACGCTTGACCACGCTCATGGGCACCTTACCCGGACGGAAACCATTAAGACGCACGGTACGCGCGGTTTCCTGCAGCCGTTTCTGGACCGCCTGGTCGATTTCCTGGGCGGGCACACCAATCGTCATGCGACGCTCGATGTTGGAGGTCGTTTCAACAGACACTTGCATGGAAGATCCTCAAATTACAGGTTCGGTATGTGAATGAAATTAAACCTAAAAGTCCGATTTCGGGAGAATTCCCGCAAAAGGACCGAAAATTAAAAGCCAGTAGTTTATCATGCTTTGCCCCGCCGAGAGAATCACCTGGCAAGGCACTTTGGACCGCACCCTGATAAGACCGGCGAAACCACTTCCGGGGATAGAAATCAGAACTGGGGACAAAACCGGAAAAAGAAAGGCGAAACGAAAAAAGAAAGGAGTGGTGCGCGAGGAGAGACTCGAACTCTCACGGGTTGCCCCACTGGAACCTAAATCCAGCGCGTCTACCAGTTCCGCCACTCGCGCACAACGGGATGAGGAATGGCCGATGACAAGACTGCCATCAATACATTCACCAAACGCGGAATCAAACCTGAAAGAAAAGTGGGGTGGACGAAGGGGATCGAACCCTCGACCGCAGGAGTCACAATCCTGAGCTCTACCAACTGAGCTACGTCCACCACATCGGGACATACCTTTCGGCATTCTCTATTTGACGACCGAATCGTCAAGGTTTCAACTTTGCCGGTTACGGTCGCTCCGGCGCGGACCAAGCCGACGACTTGATGGCGCGCCCGGCAGGACTCGAACCTGCGACCACCCGCTTAGAAGGCGGGTGCTCTATCCAGCTGAGCTACGGGCGCTTGACCGTTCGCCCACCTGAATATCCAGAAAATGGTCGGGGTAGAGAGATTCGAACTCCCGACATCCTGCTCCCAAAGCAGGCGCGCTACCAGACTGCGCTATACCCCGACTGAACTGAACAACAAGTGCTTCAGCAAAGTTGGCGCGCATATTACCGGCGCCGGCGGGCTCCGTCAACATGGAATTTTAAATTCCCTGAGACAACGGTTCCCCAGTGACAAAACACCGGCACAAAAGTTCCCCCGAAGCGGGCCGGCACACCCTCCAATTGGAGTTCCCCCGGAAGCATGAGACAATGCCCGGCCTCCAACTTACCAACGCCCAACCGACAAGACGAGACATGACCGCCAAACTGATCAACGGAAAAGAAATTGCCGCCGAAGTAAGACAGCAGGTCGCCATCGGCGTGGAAGCCCGCAGGCAGCAAGGGCTTCGTGCACCAGGACTTGCTGTGGTGCTGGTCGGCAACGATCCCGCTTCCCACGTATACGTAGGCAACAAACGCAAAGCCTGCGATGAAGCCGGAATCCTTTCCCTCTCCTACGACCTGCCGGCAGACACCTCCCAGGACGCGCTGGAGGCACTGATAGACGAACTGAACGAGAACCCGACGGTGGACGGGATTCTGGTACAGCTCCCCCTCCCCGACCATCTGGATGCGGATCCGATTCTGGTGAAGATTCGGCCAGACAAGGATGTGGACGGCTTTCACCCCTACAACATTGGCCGGCTGATGCAGCGCAAACCCACCCTGCGCCCCTGCACCCCGGCGGGCATCATCACCCTGCTCGACAGCATCGATACTCCCTACAAGGGCCAGCACGCCGTGATTGTGGGCGCCTCCAACATCGTCGGGCGGCCAATGAGTATGGAACTGCTGCTTAAAGGCGCGACCACAACCGTTTGCCACCGATTCACACCGGATCTGGAGAAGTTTGTTCGTGAAGCGGACATTCTGGTGGCAGCCGTGGGCAAACCCGGCCTGATCAAGGGAGAGTGGGTGAAACCAGGCGCAACCGTGATTGATGTGGGCATCAACCGGATGGAAGACGGAAAACTGCACGGCGACGTGGATTTCAGGACAGCGTCCGAACGTGCTGCCTACATCACACCGGTCCCCGGCGGTGTCGGACCGATGACCATTGCCACCCTGCTGCAGAACACCCTGTACGCTGCTAACATATTGCACCGGGTCTGACCCCGAAGGGGTCTGACCCGATTTTCAGCTTTTTTTCGAGGGATCCACCCACATTCTGGTGAAAAGGGGGGCTGACCCCTTTGGGGTCAGCCCCCGCTATGAAAAGCTGGTCACAAAAAACCCCGCCGTGGCGGGGTTTTTTGTGACCAGAGCTTACTGCCCGTACTTCGCCTTCGCCTTGAGGCGGTATGCGTGCAGGAGCGGCTCGGTGTAGCCATTCGGCTGCTCACGGCCCTTCAGAACCAGATCCAGGGCCGCCTGGAAGGCCACACTGTCATCAAAGTTTCCGGCCATCGGGCGATACGCAGGATCACCGGCGTTCTGCTTGTCGACCACAGCTGCCATGCGCTTCATGGTTTCCATGATCTGCTCTTCAGAGCAGATGCCGTGGTGCAGCCAGTTGGCCAGCAACTGGGATGCAATCCGCAGGGTGGCACGGTCTTCCATCAGACCCACATCATTAATATCGGGCACCTTGGAACAACCAACGCCCTGATCAATCCAGCGTACAACATAACCGAGGATACCCTGGGCGTTGTTGTCCAGCTCTTGCTGGATGTCTTCGGCGCTCAGCGACGACGGATCGTCCATCACCGGTACCGTCAGGATGTCTTCCAGGGCGGCACGGGTACGGCTTTCCAGCTGCTTCTGAACGTCAGCCACACTCACTTGATGGTAGTGAGTGGCATGCAGGGTGGCGGCGGTGGGAGACGGAACCCATGCAGTGTTGGCGCCAGCTTTCGGGTGACCGATCTTGGCCTCCAGCATGCCCGCCATCAGATCCGGCATGGCCCACATGCCCTTACCAATCTGGGCAACGCCACGGAAACCGGTCTCCAGACCAATGTCCACGTTCCACTGCTCGTAGGCGTTGATCCAGGTTGCCTGCTTCATCGCGCCTTTGCGAATGAACGGACCCAGTTCCATGGAGGTATGGATCTCGTCACCAGTGCGGTCCAGGAAGCCGGTGTTGATGAACACAGCACGCTCCTTGGCGGCATGGATACAGGCCTTCAGGTTAACCGTCGTGCGGCGCTCCTCGTCCATGATGCCAACTTTCAGGGTAAAACGTGGCATGCCCAGTGCGTCTTCAACACGACCAAAGAATTCGTTGGTGAACGCCACTTCTTCCGGGCCGTGCATCTTGGGCTTCACAATGTACATGGAGCCTTTGGTGCTGTTCTGGAACTTGCCATTGCCTTTCATGTCGTGAATGGCAATCAGCGAGGTGATCAGGCCATCCATCAGACCTTCCGGCACTTCGTTGCCGTCTTTCAGCAGAATGGCCGGGTTGGTCATCAGATGACCGACATTCCGGATAAACATGAGGCTGCGCCCTTTCAGGCTCAATTCGCCGCCGTCCGGTGCGGTGTAGGTGCGGTCCGCGTTCATTTTACGGGTCAGTTGCTCGCCGCCCTTCTCGAAGGTTTCCTGCAGATCACCTTTCATCAGGCCGAGCCAGTTGCGGTAGGCCAGAGCCTTGTCGTCGGCATCGACGGCCGCAACCGAATCTTCGCAATCCATGATGGTGGTCAGGGCAGACTCCATCAGTACGTCTTTCACATTGGCGCCGTCGTCCTTGCCAATCGGATGGCTGGCGTCAATCTGAATCTCGAAGTGCATGCCGTTCTTGACCAGCAGCACGCCAGTGGGCGCATCGGCGGCACCGGTGTATCCGACAAAGCCGGCTTCGTCCTTCAGACCGGTGGCTTCACCATTCTGCAGCTTTACCACCAGCTTGCCACCCTCAACCAGGTACTTGGCAGCGTCTTTATGGCTACCGGAAACCAGCGGCGCGGAGCTGTCCAGCAGATCGCGGGCCCACTCGATGACCTTGGCGCCGCGTACCGGGTTATAGCCACGACCTTTCCCGGCACCGTTCTCTTCGGAGATGGCATCAGTGCCGTACAGAGCGTCGTAAAGGCTGCCCCAGCGAGCGTTTGCCGCGTTAAGGGCAAAGCGGGCGTTCATGATCGGCACAACCAGCTGCGGGCCGGCCATGGTGGCGACTTCCGGATCAACATTGGCGGTCGAAATCTTGAATTCTGCGGGCTCGTCAACCAGATAACCAATGTCGTTCAGGAAAGATTTGTACTCGGCCATGTCCAGCTTCTGACCCTTGCGGTCCCGGTTCCAGCTGTCCATTTTTTCCTGGATCGCATCACGCTTTGCCAGCAGCTCGCGGTTGCGCGGCGCCAGCTCGTTCACGATCCTGTCGAATTCTGCCCAGAATTTGTCGGCATCGATTCCGGTACCCGGAATCGCTTCGTTGTTTACGAAATCATACAGATTCTTTGCGACTTGAATGCCGCCGACTTGTACGCGTTCTGTCATCGTTGTCTGCCTCAGTGGGTTACGTTTCCCGACTCCCCCTTCACCTTGAGGGGGCATTCTAATTAGAGCGCCGCATTGTAAGGGAAAATCCTTACAAGATCATTCCTGCAGGCGCAAAACTGGTCTGACCAACCACCATTTCCCCGAAATTCAACCTCTCCGCCAGCTCGTCCCCTCGCGGGAGTCGTCCAGAACAATGCCCTTCTCCGCGAGATCGTCGCGAATCCGGTCAGCCTCGGCAAAGTTCTTCGCCTTGCGGGCATCTGCCCGGGCCTGGATCAGCGTCTCAATGTCCTCGGCACTGAGTTCACTTCCAGTATCGGCCTGGAAGAAAGCCTCGGGATCCTGCTGCAGCAGGCCAAGTACGCCACCGAGTCTTACCAGCACCGCTGCGCTGCGCTTCGCTTCCTCTTCACGCCCGTCCCGACGATGCTGGTTGATCTCGTTAGCGACGGCGTGCAACACAGCAATCGCGCCTGCGGTGTTGAAATCATCATCCATCGCTTCGGCGAACCGCTGGTCGTACTCTGTTTCCGGCACATCCGCTACTTTAGCGGGCACAATGCCGCGCAGCGCATGGTAAAGCCGGGTGAGCGTGCGACCGGCCTCAGCCAGGTTTTCCTCGGAATAGTCCACCTGGCTCCGGTAATGACTGGAAACCAGGAAATAACGAACCACCTCCGCAGGGTACTTTTCCATAATCTCGCGGATGGTGAAGAAATTGCCCAGGGATTTGGACATCTTTTCCTTGTTCACCCGAATAGCTCCAGCGTGCATCCAGGTATTCACGAAGGTATGGCCGGTGGCGCACTCGGATTGGGCAATCTCGTTTTCATGGTGCGGGAACAACAGATCAGGGCCACCGCCATGAATATCAAAGGTGTCGCCCAGGCAGGCGGTGGACATTACCGAACACTCAATGTGCCAGCCCGGTCGACCATCACCCCAGGGTGAAGGCCAGCTCACCTCCCCCGCCTTGGCCGCTTTCCACAGTGCGAAATCCGCCGGGCTACGCTTGGCTTCCTGAACATCGACCCGGGCACCCGCCAGCAGATCTTCCAGCTTCTTTTTGCTGAGCTTGCCGTAGTCATCAAAGGAATCAACGGCAAAATACACATCGCCGTTATCGGCGGCATAGGCATGCCCCCCGGAAATCAGCTTATGGATCATCGCGATGATTTCGTCAATGAATGCCGTGGCCCGGGGCTCGTCGTCCGGAGACAGCACGCCCAGGCGGGCTTCGTCTTCGTGCATGGCTTTGATCATACGGTCAGTGAGCTCAGTGTAGGGCTCGCCGTTCTCGTCAGCACGACGCAGGATCTTGTCGTCAATATCGGTAATATTGCGAACATAGTTCACCTCGTAACCCCGGTGGCGCAGGTAACGGGTGATCACATCAAACGCCACCAGAACCCTGGCATGGCCAAGATGGCAGTAGTCGTAAACCGTCATGCCGCAGACATAGATCCGGACCTTGCCCGGTTCAATAGGCCGCAGTTCTTCCTTCTGCTGGGTCAGCGTGTTGTAGATGCGGATCACTTGCCCCCCTTACCCCAGGAATCCCTGAGCGTTACGGTGCGGTTGAAAACCGGCCGGCCGGCACTGGCGGTGTGCTCCTGATCGCAGAAGAAATAGCCTTCGCGCTCGAACTGGTAGGGCAGATCGGTACGAGGCTGCGCCAGACTCTTCTCGACCCGGGCGCCTTTGAGAACGACCAGAGATTCCGGATTCAGGTGATCCATCAGATCGCTGTCCTTATCGCTGTCCGGCGATTCATGGCTGAACAGGCGGTCGTACAGGTTGATGTCCGCTTCCACACTGTCAGTTGCGGACACCCAGTGAACAACGCCGTTAGGCTTGTAGCCCTCGGGATTCACACCCAGGGTGTCCGGATCGTATTCGCACTTGAGCTCAACAATCTCGCCGCTGTCGTCTCGGATAACTTCCCGGCAGGTCATCACATATCCGCCCCGCAGGCGTACCGCCTGATCCGGCGCCAGCCGCTTCCATTTCCGCGGAGGCTCCATGTCGAAATCTTCCCGGTCAATATACAGGGTCCGGGTCCAGGGCACTTCGCGCTCGCCCATTTCCGGGTTTTGCGGGTGCACGGGCAACGTCAGGGTCTCGCTCTGGCCGGCCGGATAGTTGGTCAGCGTCACCTTCAGTGGCCGCATCACACACATGGCGCGCGGGGCCCGGTTGTTCAGATCTTCCCGGATGGCATGCTCCAGCATACCCACATCCACAGTGCCACCGGCCTTATTCACGCCGATCATATCGCAGAAGGTGCGAATGGACTCGGGGGTATAACCGCGCCGGCGCATACCGGAAATGGTGGGCATCCGCGGGTCATTCCAGCCATCAACAGCCCCCTCATCCACCAGGCGCCTGAGTTTGCGCTTGGAAGTAATGGTGTAATTCAGGTTCAGCCGGGCAAACTCGATCTGGCGCGGGTGACAGGGGACTGAGATGTTATCCAGGACCCAGTCATACAGCGGCCGGTGATCCTCGAATTCCAGGGTACAGAGCGAATGGGTGATTCCCTCCATAGCGTCCGAAATCGGATGGGTGAAATCGTACATCGGGTAGATGCACCATTTGTCGCCGGTCTGGTGGTGCTCGGCGTACCGGATACGGTAAAGAATCGGATCCCGCAAATTAATGTTCGGGGACGCCATATCAATCTTGGCCCGCAAAACCAGCTCACCGTTCTGGTACTTGCCGTCGCGCATGTCGCGGAACAGTTGCAGGCTTTCTTCAATCGGGCGATCACGATAGGGGCTGTTTCTGCCCGGCTCTCTCAGGCTGCCCCGGTACTCGGCCATTTCGTCGGCATTCAGGGCGCACACGTAAGCCTTGTCCCGGGTAATCAGTTCCTCGGCAAACTCATACAGGGCGTCGAAGTAATCCGACGCGTAGCGAACCTCGCCGGCCCACTCGTAGCCAAGCCACTCCACGTCCTGCTTGATGGCGTCGATGTATTCCTGGTTTTCCTTCTCCGGGTTGGTGTCGTCAAACCGCAGGTTACAGTCTCCGGAAAAGGTTTCGGCGATACCAAAGTTCAGGCAAATCGACTTGGCGTGGCCAATGTGCAGGTAGCCGTTGGGCTCCGGCGGAAAACGGGTGACCACCTTGCCGGTATGCTCTCCGTTGGCGATGGCGTCTTCGATCAGGCTCTGGATAAAGTTGTGGGCTTTCTTCGACTCGGCGCTCATACAATCTCTGTTAAAAGGGGAGTGAATCTTAAACCGCGTATTATACTCACAAATCCTTGCCGGACTCATGCATAGCGGGAAAGTCTTGAGTACAATGGGGCCCGTAACGCATTCAACCATTACGAACAGGAAAACCTGATGATTCTGCTGACAACCAACTACGGTGACATCAAGCTCGAACTGGACTACGACAAGGCACCGGAAACCGCCAGGAACTTTGAACAGTACGTCCGCGACGGCTTTTACGATGGTCTGATTTTTCACCGTGTGATCAGCAACTTCATGATTCAGGGCGGCGGATTTGAGCCGGGCATGACACCCCGCAAAACCCGGGATTCCATCCAGAACGAGGCTGATAACGGCCTGAGCAACATGCAGGGAACCATTGCCATGGCCCGCACCATGGACCCTCATTCCGCCACGGCCCAGTTCTTTATCAACGTTGAGAACAACGGTTTTCTGGACCACACCGCCAAGAACGCCGAGGGCTGGGGTTACTGTGTTTTCGGCAAGGTGGTTGAAGGCATGGAAACGGTCAACGCCATTCGTGCTGTGCGCACCACCATGCGCGGCGGACACCAGGACGTTCCCGCGGATGATGTGGTCATTGAGAAAGCCGAAGTTCTGGAGGACGGAGGCGCGGCGTGACCACGCTGTTTATCTCGGATCTTCATCTGGAAGAATCACGCCCGGACATCACCGGGGCATTCCTGGCCTTTCTTGAGCAAAAAGCCGCCGGGGCTGAACAGCTCTACATCCTTGGCGACTTTTTTGAGGCCTGGATTGGGGACGATGAGCGCACACCGCTGCAGGAAAAGGTTGCTGCCGCCCTTCGCAAAGTGAGAGACGGGGGCACCGAGATCTTTCTGATGCATGGCAACCGGGATTTCCTTATCGGCGAGGATTTCTGCGATCGTGCCGGGGCGACGTTGCTGGAAGATCCCTGCGTGATCGATCTATATGGCACGCCAACCCTGCTGATGCATGGTGACAGCCTGTGCACCGCCGATGAGGAGTACCAGAAGTTCCGTGCCAACATGCGCAACCCGCAATGGCAAAAGATGATTCTCCAGCGGCCGCTGAAAGATCGCCAGCAGATGGCCCGCCAACTGCGGGAAATCAGCATGGCCAAAAATCAGGGCAAGGAAGAGTTCATCATGGACGTAACACCCGAGGAAGTGGTCCGGGAGCTGGAAGCCCACGGCGTGCAACGGATGATCCACGGCCACACACACCGTCCGGCGGAGCATGCGCTGACTGCGAATGGGCAGCCAGCGAAGCGGATTGTCCTGGGCGACTGGGCCGAGAACGTCTGGTGGCTGGAAGTGACGCCCGGCGCTTCACCCCTTCTCGACAAACACCCGCTGTAACGTAGAAAGGCCGGGCCATTGCCCGGCCTTTCCGTCTCAGTTGTGCAGAATCTGCTCCAGGAACTTCCGGGTTCTCGGTTCTCTGGGGTTGGAGAAAAACTCCTGGGGCGGAGCCTCTTCCACAATCTCACCGCTATCCATAAAGATCACCCGGTCCGCCACCGTTTTGGCAAACCCCATTTCATGGGTGACGCAGATCATGGTCATGCCACTTTTCGCCAATTCCACCATAACGTCGAGCACTTCCTTGATCATTTCCGGGTCCAGTGCCGAGGTGGGCTCGTCGAACAGCATGATTTTCGGCTTCATGCACAAGGCCCGGGCAATGGCCACCCGCTGCTGCTGGCCACCGGACAACTGACCCGGGTACTTGTTGGCCTGATCGGGAATCTTAACCCTTTCCAGGTATTCCATTGCGCTCGCTTCAGCTTCCTTGCGGGGGGTCTTCCGGACCCAGATGGGCGACAGACAACAGTTCTCCAGCACGGTCAGGTGCGGAAAAAGATTGAAGTGCTGAAACACCATGCCGACTTCCCGGCGCACGGTGTCAATCTGGCGCACATCATCGGTCAACTCCACATCATCCACCACGATTTTGCCCTGCTGATGCTCTTCCAGCCGGTTAATGCAGCGGATGAATGTGGATTTGCCGGAACCTGACGGGCCACAGATAACGATGCGCTCGCCCTGCTTCACGGTCAGGTTCAGATCTTTCAGAACGTGAAAGTCCCCATACCATTTGTGCATACCCTCGACTCGAATAATATCGACTTTCGGCTCACTCCGGCTCTCGGCATTCTGCTGGCTGTCCGGTGTTCGGGTGGTTTCTGTCATTGGATTACCCATCATGATTTATGACCAGTGTCGAGTTTGCGCTCCAGCTTCTGGCTGTACCGGGAAATGCCAAAACAGAACACCCAGAAACTGAAGGCAACGAAGACATACCCCTCAATGGCGACGTTCTGCCAGGCGGGGTCCGTTATGGTTGATTGAACTGCGCCAAGGATGTCGAACAGGCCGATGATCAGCACCAGCGTGGTGTCCTTGAACAGCGCTATAAACGTGTTAACGATCCCGGGAATGACCATCTTGAGGGCCTGGGGCAGAATGATCAGCCCGGTTTTTTTCCAGTACCCGAGCCCCAGCGCGTCCGCTGCCTCGTACTGCCCCCGCGGAATGGCCTGCAGGCCGCCCCGGATAACTTCCGCCATGTAGGCCGACTGCCAGAGGGTAATGCCGATCAGTGCCCGCATCAGCTTCTCGAAGTTCATGCCTTCCGGCAAAAACAGCGGCAGCATCACAGACGCCATGAACAGCACGGTAATCAGCGGAACCGCCCGCCAGACCTCGATAAACACGACACAAAGGCCGCGAATAATGGGCATATCCGAACGCCGCCCCAGGGCCAGAAGAATACCGATGGGCAGGGACGCGATTATGCCGATATAGGCAATGATCAGCGTCAGCATCAGGCCGCCCCATTTGGCGCTGTCCACTGCCTCAAGGCCAAAGCTGCCGCCCGGGATCAGGAAATAGCCGACCACCGGCAGGCCAGTCATGCCGAAAATGCCCAGCCACTTGCGGCCCGGTAAGTTCTCAATGAACTGGGGCACGAACGACAGAGCCAGCAGGGCGAACATCACATCGATACGCCACTGCAGGGAATCCGGATAAAACCCGTAGATAAAGAAATTCAGGCGCTGGTTGATAAACAGCCAGCAGGCACCGGCGCCCGTGCAGTCGCTCGGCTCACTGCCCTTGAAGTCGGCCTCAAGGAACAACCAGTTCAGCACTGGCCCCACGCTGGTTACCAACAGGTAGCCCACGATCAGGGTCAACAGGGTGTTGTACCAACTGGAGAACAGATGCATCCGCATCCACGCTACCGGGCCCAGAGTTTTCCTGGGTGGTTTCATTACAGACTCAGCCATCATCGCTCCTTAATCGCCACAGCCCGGTTATAAATGTTCATAAACAGGGAAATGAGTAGACTGATTGTCAGATAAACGGCCATCGTAATCGCAACGACTTCAACGGCCTGGCCTGTCTGGTTCAGGGTCGTCCCCATGAACACCGCCACCAGATCGGGATAGCCGATCGCTGTCGCCAGCGAGGAGTTCTTGACCAGATTCAGGTACTGGCTCGTTAACGGCGGAATAATCACCCGCATGGCTTGCGGAATAACGACCAGACGCAGGGTGAGACTGTTCGGCAGCCCCAGCGCTTTGGAGGCTTCTGTCTGGCCCTTACTCACGGAAAGGATGCCGGAGCGGACAATCTCCGCGATGAAACTGGCCGTATAGAGAGATAGCGCAATCCATAGGGCCGCCAACTCCGGAATGATGGAAATGCCACCGCCGAAGTTGAACCCTTTCAGGGCCGGAAAGTCCCAGGTCAGCGGTTGCCCCGCCATCAGGTACGCCAGCACCGGCACCAGAACCAGAACGGCGAGACCCACCTTGAATGTGGGAAAGATCTGCCCGGTGGCCAACTGACGTTTTTTGGCCCAGGTTCGCAGAGCCACAACCGCAACGACGGCGGCGATCACCCCACCCCAGACCAGGCCGAAGCCATCCTGGGCCACCGGTTCCGGCAGGTACAGGCCCCGGTTATTCAGGAACAGCGCATTGCCCACCTCGACACTTTGCCGGGGCGAAGGCAGATTACTGAGCACCGCAAAGTACCAGAAGAAGATTTGCAGCAGCAGTGGGATGTTGCGGATCACTTCGATGTAAACCAGGGCAACCTTGGCCACCAGCCAATTACTGGACAGTCGGGCAACCCCGAGAATAAAGCCGAGAATCGTGGCAGCGACGACACCCATGGCGGAGACCAGCAGGGTGTTGGTGAGCCCCACCCAGAAGGTCCGGCCATACGACATGGTGGCGTCGTAGGGGACCAAGCTCATGATGATGCCAAAGCCGGCGGTTTCATCGAGAAAGCCGAAACCGGTGCTGATGCCACGGCTTTCCATGTTGGACAGTGTGTTATCGATCAGGGTCCAGCCAGCCCAGAAGACCAGCGACAGAGTAACGAGCTGAAAGAAGATGGAACGAATACGCGGATCATACCAGGGTTTGGGACCCGCAGGTCTCGAATCAGTTGTTTGTCTTTTCATGCATTTTCCCGAAAAGCTTCCGTGCGGTTAAACACATCATCACAGATTGACCGGAGGCAAAGCTCACCGGGAGCCCGCCCCCTGTCCGCTCTCAGGTGTTAACGAACCGGTGGCGCATACATGATGCCGCCTTCGGTCCACAGTGCGTTGAGACCGCGATCAAGACCCAGCGCGGTGTCTGGTCCGACATTACGGTTGTACATCTCACCGTAGTTGCCAACCTGTTTCACCACCTTGTACCCGAAATCCGCCGGCACGCCCAACTTGGCGCCCATGTCACCGTCGGATCCAAGCAGACGCTGGATATTCGGGTTATCCGACTTCAGCATGTCGTCCACGTTCTCCATGGTGACGCCCAGTTCCTCGGCGTTGATCTGGGCGAAAAGAACCCACTTCACTATGTTGAACCATTGGTCATCACCCTGGCGCACCACGGGGCCCAGGGGCTCTTTGGAGATAGTGTTTGGCAGAATCTTGGCCGAGGACGGGTCGGCGAGCTTGGACCGAAGTGCCGCAAGCTGCGACCGGTCGGATGTCAGCACATCACACCGGCCAGAGGCAAACCCCTGCACTGTCTGCTCGGATGTATCAAATACAATCGGCTTGAACTCCATGCCCTTGGCCCGGAAATAGTCGGCAAGGTTCAGTTCGGTGGTAGTACCCGCCTGGATACACACGGTTGCACCATCAAGCTGGGTGGCATCGTCCACACCGATGCCCTTATTAATCAGGAAGCCCTGACCGTCATAGTAATTGACACCGGTGAAGTTCAGACCCAGGGAGGCATCACGGGTCAGGGTCCAGGTGGTATTCCGGGACAATATATCGATTTCACCGGACTGCAGTGCTGTCAAGCGCTCCTTGGCGGTCAGTGGGGTGAACTGGACAGCCTTGGCGTCACCAAAGATGGCAGCGGCCACAGCCCGGCAGGTATCCACATCAATGCCTGTCCAGTTGCCCTTCTCATCAGGCTGTGAAAATCCGGGAAGACCACTGGTCACACCGCATTGCAGGTGCCCTTTCTCCTTGACACTTTCGAGCGTTGTGGCCGCGCTAGCGGTTGAAGCGGTGAATGCACCCAGAATCAGGGCGGCGCCGACGGCAATCGACTTGGCGTTATTCATTTATTATCTCCGAAGTTCCGTTGGTTATACGAGCAACGGTTCTCAGCAATTTATGAGCCAGAGAACTTAACACGTTGATTTATTGTGTTTATTCTATTACGAGGCGTTTCCGCTAACACACTTCGGCCACACCACTGTGCAAACCGGGCCTCAGTTCGGCGCACGGGGAGACTACAGGTCGGTGGAAAGGTGTTTTCCAGAACGCTCAGTTACAAGATAGAACATAGATCAGGGTTTGAACTGATTTTCAGGAATTTTCCGAGGGAATTTTCATTTCAGGAGGTTCAGAGTAGGTGTCCAGCCGCTTCAGCCAGCCCGGCAGCCAGCGTTCCCGCTCAACCGGATCTTCAGCATTCTCTGCCCTGCGGGTCAGCACTTTGCGGGCCGCCTCCCGAAATTGCTTAATGGCCGCTTCTTCCGGATCGCCGGACATGGCCATCAGCACCTGCAACAGACCCCAGCCATCACCTTTATAACGCTCCGTCTGCGACACCCCCTCTCCTTTGAAGTTGACATAATCCATGATTGCATACACGCCGCCGGGCGTCTGGCTCAAGGCTTCGAGGCGCTCGGTGATGTCGTCTTCCTGTTCTTCGGGAGCCGCATCAATCACCTTCTCCAGAGACATTCTGGCCCGACGAAATATAAACTCCGCCTGCATACCCTGACTGCCTGCCAGAAACTCCCTGAGCTCTGCCATTTCCGGCGAATCAACGACAGCCAGAAAGGACTGCCTGTCGCCCCAGGGGGCGTCAAAGGGGTCGAGATCTCTCAGCCACTCGGGAATACTGACCTGACGCTGCTTCATGTACTCAACAAGAGCAGGAAAACTTTCCACGAATCTTCCATCCACACCCTCCGGATACCAGATAAAATGTCCGATACCCAGAGATGGAAAGGCTTCCCCCTCGTTCCAGTGAACCAGACACTCGAAACGACCCGCGCACTCGTTTCGGAAAATCTGCTGACCGACCCAGTCCAGCTGAGCAGGGGTAAGCGCAAGTGATATATCTCCAGCCGGCAGATTAACAGTCTTTGCAACCTGCCTCCCGGAATCACTTGCTGGCGCCTTTTCATCAGAACCGCAACCAGCCAAACCCAGAAGGCTGGCCACGAAGATCACTACGAGGAATTTAAAAGCCAATGGTTTGCTCCGAGCGAGTAGGTGTTAAACACAGTCAGTCAATCAATAACATACTCCGCCAGATTTCGTCAGGTCGTTATTCGTGACGTAAAGCATCAATCGGGTTCGGCATGGCTGCTTTTGTCGATGCCGCGCATTTTTGACCACTTCACCAGAGCCATCCCCGGAACAGAAACAGCCGCGCCGAACACACTCTTGATTGAAAGTCCCTTCATAGCCCCTCCTTCGGAGAAAGTATGTTGACGGGGAAACCCACTGCTCTCTAGAGTTTAGAGGAGTTCAGACGCCCGATAGTAAAATGGAGACTGAAAAGAATGCCAACCCGCCTTGAGCCCGCAAAGCTGGGACTGCGCACCCGACTTTTCAAGCTGCTTTTTGAGTCCGACAGCCGCGCAGCCAAGGCTTTTGATATTGGTTTGGTCCTGCTGATTTTCGTCAGTGTCGGGATTGTCATGCTCGATAGCATAGACAGCTATCACCAACGCTATGGTGACCTGTTTTTCTATACAGAATGGTGCATTACCATTCTCTTCACAATCGAGCTGGCTCTGAGGATCTACTGTTTGCAGAAGCCATGGCTCTACCTGAAAAGCTTCTACGGCATCATCGACCTGCTGGCGATCCTGCCGTCATGGCTGACACTGATCCTGCCCGGTTTCCAGACCCTGATTATCGTTCGGATGCTCCGGGCATTGAGGCTGTTCCGGGTGCTTGACATGGTGATCCTGGAGGGAGAGAAGAGGCTCCTGCTGGATGCCATGATACGGAGCCGGCATCAGATCCTTTTGTTCCTCTTTACCGTGCTGATGGTTGTGACAATCTTTTCTTCTGTCCTCTACCTGATTGAACCCGCCGACGCCGGATTCACCAGCATTCCGACAGCGATCTACTGGGGCATTGTTACACTGACAACGGTCGGCTACGGCGACATAACACCGGTCACCCCTCTGGGACAGTTTATATCGGTAGCGATAATGCTCACCGGCTACTCGATCATTGCACTGCCCGCGGGCATCTTCTCCGCCGAAGTGATCCGGGCCCTGCGTGAAGAGCGCTACTCCCGTGAAGCCTGCCCCGGATGCGGCAGGGATCACCATGAACAGGATGCGCGCTACTGTAAATTCTGCGGAACCTGGCTCGATGAGGACACTGTTGATCCGCGCAAAAAAACAGAAAGCCCGGCAACATGAGGCTCCGGGCTTCTGTGGATCACATCGTACGCCTCAGTCCATCAGATGTCCGGACAGTTTTGACCTGATCTCGTCAGGAATCGGCAGGGCTTTTTCGGCTCCATAATCGAAATGAATCAAGACAGCGATGCCACGGGCAATCTGTTTGCCATTCTGCCAGGCCTCCTGAACCACGTGGAAGGAGCTGTTGCCGATTTTTCCAATCCCGGTGCGGATCTCCACCGGCATATGCCAGTAGCTCTGTGCCATCAGATCAATCTCCAGCCGGGCGATGATCAGCGGCCAGGTTTCGGCTTCCAGGGTAGGATGAAAAATCCGGAAAACCGGCGTTCTGGCCTGTTCAAACCAGACCGGCAAGGTGGTGTTGCTGATGTGCCCCAGGGCATCGGTATCGCTGAAACGTGGTTCCAGTTCAAGATGAAACATCGTGTCTTCCCTATTTCCAAAACCGCCTACTATACACTGGCACACTGGCTACAAAGAAAGGCCCCGGTTGTGAACCTGGGGTCAGATGAAAGCTTTCATCTGACCCCGATTTCAGCACGAAAAAAACCGGAGCATCACGCTCCGGCTTTATCAGGGCCTGTGTGATGCACCCTTTACTGCTCCACAAACGCCCGCTCGATAACGTAATGCCCCATGTCACCACCCCGAGCTTCCTTGAAGCCCATGTTGTTAAGGATAGCGCAGGTGTCCTTGAGCATGCTCGGGCTGCCGCAGATCATGAACCGGTCGTTCTCCAGGTCGAACTCCGGCAGGCCGAGATCACGGGTAATCTTTCCGGTTTTCATGGCATCCGTCAGGCGGCCCCGGTTACGAAACTCCTCACGGGTGACGGTCGGGTAATAGACAAGCTTGCCTTCGACCATTTCACCGAAGAACTCGTTTTCCGGCAGCTCTTCGATCTCCTTCTGGTAGGCGAGTTCTGACACATAGCGTACGCCGTGAGTCAGGATCACCTTGTCGAACGCCTCGTAGACTTCCGGATCCTTGATGATGCTCATGAACGGCGCGAGCCCGGTACCGGTACTGATCAGCCAGAGATTCCTGCCCGGCAGCAGGTTGTCCAGTATCAAGGTACCGGTCGGCTTGCGGCTCACCAGGATCTCATCCCCTACCTGAATCTTCTGAAGGCGGGAGGTCAGCGGGCCGTCCTGAACCTTGATTGAGAAGAACTCCAGCTCTTCCTCGTAATTGGCACTGGCAATACTGTACGCACGCATGAGGGGTTTGCCGTCGGTTTCCAGACCGATCATGACGAAATGACCGTTCTTGAAACGAAATCCCGGGTCCCGGCTTGTGGTGAAGCTGAACAGGGTATCGTTCCAGTGGTGGACGCTGGTAACTTTCTCTTTGATCAGGTTGCTCATGTAAACCTCTTGCCTGTTCGTTACGCTTTTTACGGCGAATGTTTCAACTTTGGATTGCGTTAAGTGTAACCCGACACTAACCTATCGGGAAAATGGGATATTCTCATAACCTTATTCGAGCGAGTCGATTTAGAGCAAAATGTTATGAAATACAGTTTTCGACAACTGGAAGTCTTTCTGGCCGCGGCCCATTTCCAGAACATCACTCGCGCCGCCGAGTCGCTCGCCATGTCGCAGTCCGCAGCCAGCAGTGCGCTCAAGGAGCTGGAAAACCAGTTTGATATCCAGCTGTTTGACCGCGTTGGCAAACGCCTTCAGCTAAACGAGCTCGGTCGACTCTACCGGCCAAAAGTTGAGGCCGTCCTCGCCCAGGCAAACGAACTGGAGCGGGCGTTCAGCAAACACACGGAAGTGGGTGCCTTAAAAGTCGGCGCCACACTCACTATTGGTAACTATCTGGCTGTAGGTGTCATGGCCCAATACATGAATACCCCTACCCGGCCACGAGTCGCGCTGGAGGTTGCCAACACGAGCACGATCGCAAGAAGGGTCAAGGATTTTGAACTGGATATCGGGCTGATTGAGGGGGAACTACAGTCGTCAGAACTGGATGTCATTCCCTGGCGGGGCGATGAACTGGTGGTTTTCTGCTCGCCCAGCCATCCCCTGGCCAGCAAAGGTTCACTCACGGACGAGGATCTGCGCGAAGCCACCTGGATTATGAGGGAACAAGGTTCCGGAACACGGCAGAGTTTTGAGCGAGGCATGCACGGTCTGCTGCCGGATCTGAACGTGCTGCTGGAGCTGGAGCACACGGAAGCCATCAAGCGCGCGGTCGAAGCGAACCTCGGTATTGGCTGCCTGTCCGACGTGGTTCTGGCCGACGCCTTCAAGCGTGGCAGTCTGGTTCCCCTGGCAGTGCCGGAGCATCGGCGCTTTGACCGGCAGTTCTACTTCATCCTGCACAAGCAGAAATACCGCAGTGCCGGGATTGATGCCTGGATTGAGCTTTGCCGGCGGCTGAGGTGAAGCCGGGGTCAGATGAAAGCTTTCATCTGACCCCAACTTCACCTCAACGGCCCGCTATGGAACCGGAACTCGCTGTCCGGTTCCTCGATCAGTCTCTTCTCGATCACCAGAAACTCTGCCACGCGATCATCCACCGGGCCTGCGGCGGCCTGCTGCGCCAGCTTCAGGTAATCCTGGTAGTGCCGCGCCTCGGATTTCAGCAGGCCGGTGTAGAAATCTTCCAGCTTTTCATCCAGAAAAGGCGCCAGTGCCGCGAACCGCTCGCAGGAACGCGCTTCGATAATGGCACCCACGATGAGAACATCCACCAGCCGGCCGGGATCTTCCGAGCGGACTTCCTGCCTCAGCCCGGCAGCGTAGCGAGCCGGTGTCAGATGGCAGTACTCCACGCCTCGTTTGTTCATGATCGCAAGTACCTGCTCAAAATGCCGGAGCTCTTCACGGGCCAGCCGCGACATCCTGTTCAGCAACTCAGTGTTATTCACGTACCGGTACATCAGGCTCAGCGCAGTTGAGGCCGCCTTTTTCTCACAATGGGCATGGTCGATGAGCATCAGGTCCTGGTTGGCCAGGGCGTTGTCGATCCATTGTTGTGGTGTCCGGCACGGCAGAAAGTCGTGAATCTCTTGCAGGGCGTCGTTCATGGCGTCATTACGGTGGTTGATTTGCGGCCCGCGAGTATAACGCAGCTAGCAGATTTCTCCGACCTCTGTCCAACTTAACTTTATAAGGGGTTTCCTATAGAATGCAGCGCCAGATTAAGGAGTCTCTGAATAAACCCTGAAACCCCATCGGTGATTTGAGGCATTATTCAGAGGCTCCTGCGGCCTTTCCGCCAAAAACCTCCCGCCAGGCAAGAAGCCGGCGCGGGACATTCCAACTGATGAGGGTCCATATCGTGTTAGAAGCCTACCGTGAACACGTTGCCGAACGTGAAGCCCTGGGTATTCCTCCCAAGCCCCTGAACGCCGAGCAGACTGCTGCTCTGGTTGAGCTGCTGAAAAACCCGCCAGTGGGTGAGGAAGAAACCCTGGTTTACCTCCTGGAAAACCGCGTTCCGCCGGGTGTGGACGAAGCCGCTTACGTAAAAGCCGCCTTCCTGTCTGCCATTGTCAAAGGTGAAGCTGCTTCTGCGCTGATCGACAAAAAGAAGGCCGTCCAGCTGCTGGGCATGATGCAGGGTGGCTACAACATCGCCACTCTGGTTGACCTTCTGGACGACAGCGAACTGGCCGGGCTGGCCGGCGAAGAACTCAAGCACACGCTGCTCATGTTTGACGCGTTCAACGACGTTAAGGAAAAGATGGACGCGGGCAACGCCGTCGCCAAGTCTGTGGTTGAATCCTGGGCCAATGCCGAATGGTTCACCAACAAGAAAAAGGTTCCCGAAAGCACCAAAATGGTGGTATTCAAGGTCACTGGCGAAACCAACACCGACGACCTGTCTCCGGCTCCGGATGCCTGGTCCCGCCCGGATATCCCGCTGCACGCCCGCGCCGCCTATAAAATGGAACGCGACGGCCTGAAGCCGGAAGAGCCCGGCGTAACTGGCCCCATGAGCCAGATCGACGACATCAAATCCAAGGGCCTGCCGGTCGCCTTCGTAGGTGACGTAGTAGGCACCGGCTCTTCCCGTAAGTCCGCCACCAACTCGGTTCTGTGGTTCTTCGGCGAGGACATCCCCGGCGTGCCGAACAAGCGTGCCGGTGGCGTCTGTATCGGCAACAAGGTTGCCCCGATCTTCTTCAACACCATGGAAGACGCCGGCGCTTTGGTATTCGAAGCCCCGGTCGACGACATGAACATGGGCGACGTCATTGAAATCCGCCCGTACGAAGGCAAGATCCTGAACGAAGCCGGCGAGACCATCTCCGAGTTCAGGTTCAAATCCGACGTAATCCTGGACGAAGTTCAGGCCGGCGGCCGCATCCCGCTGATCATCGGTCGTGGCCTGACCGCCAAGGCCCGTACAGCACTGGGCATGGGCGCGACTGACCTGTTCCGTCTGCCGAAGGATCCGGAAGCAGGCACCAAGGGCTTCACCCTCGGCCAGAAGATGGTCGGCAAGGCCTGTGGCCTGGAAGAAGGCAAGGGCGTTCGCCCTGGTACCTACTGCGAGCCCCACATGACCACCGTCGGCTCCCAGGACACGACTGGTCCGATGACCCGCGACGAACTCAAAGACCTGGCGTGTCTGGGCTTCCAGGCCGACCTGGTGATGCAGTCCTTCTGTCACACCGCCGCCTACCCGAAGCCGGTTGATGTGGAAATGCAGCACACCATGCCGGACTTCATCCGTACCCGGGGTGGTGTTTCCCTGCGCCCCGGCGATGGCATCATCCACTCCTGGCTGAACCGTATGCTGCTGCCGGACACCGTCGGCACCGGTGGTGACTCCCACACCCGTTTCCCGATGGGCATTTCCTTCCCGGCCGGCTCCGGCCTGGTGGCGTTTGCCGCCGCCACCGGTGTAATGCCGCTGGATATGCCGGAGTCGGTTCTGGTTCGCTTCAAGGGCGAAATGCAGCCGGGCATCACCCTGCGTGACCTGGTCCACGCCATTCCGCTGTACGGCATCAAGCAGGGCATGCTGACCGTTGAGAAGAAAGGCAAGATCAACGAATTCTCCGGCCGTATCCTGGAAATCGAAGGCCTTGAGCACCTGACCGTGGAGCAGGCGTTCGAACTGTCCGACGCTTCCGCGGAACGGTCGGCAGCCGGATGCACCATCAACCTGTCTGAAGAGTCCGTGGCCGAGTACCTGCGCTCCAACATCACCATGCTGCGCTGGATGATTGCCGAAGGTTACGGCGATCCGCGTACCCTGGAACGTCGCGCCCAGCAGATGGAAGAATGGCTGGCCGATCCGAAGCTGATGCGTGCCGACAAAGATGCCGAGTATGCTCACGTAGTGGAAATCGACCTGGCCGAGATCAAAGAGCCCATCGTGTGCTGCCCGAACGATCCGGACGATGCCCGCACCCTGTCCGAAGTGGCCGGCGACAAGGTTGACGAAGTCTTCATCGGTTCCTGCATGACCAACATTGGTCATTTCCGTGCCGCGGGTAAGCTGCTGGCACAGAACAAGGAGCCCCTGAAGACCCGCCTGTGGATGTCCCCTCCCACCAAGATGGACCAGGCTCAGCTGATGGAAGAAGGCTACTTCAACATCTACGGCACCGCCGGTGTTCGCACCGAGATGCCGGGCTGCTCCCTGTGCATGGGCAACCAGGCCCGCGTGGCGGCCAAGTCCACGGTCCTGTCCACCTCCACCCGTAACTTCCCGAACCGACTGGGTGATGGTGCCAACGTGTACCTGACCTCTGCGGAACTGGCAGCGGTTGGTGCGGTGCTTGGCAAACTCCCCTCCGCCGAGGAGTACATGGAGTACGCCAAGGATCTGAACAGCATGTCGAAAGAGATCTACAAGTATCTCAACTTCGATCAGATGGAGAACTACACCAGGAAGGCCGCCGAGGCGAACGTTGCCTGAGCACTGACTTTCTCGGTTCAGCTCCACAAAAAAACGCCAGCCTGGAGGTACGTATAGTGCCTTGAACGGTGTAATTTTGATAATAACCTCCTTCTTAGGGGGTTATTTTTTGCTTGAGAATTGCACAGGGATATAGTGTAATTTATGTAATAGGTGTAAGGAATAGAGATGATTGCAACGAAAGTGACTGCCAAAATTGCTCAGGACAACAGCGGAGTTACCACTGATATCCCAGTCATTCTGACTGACGAAGGCGTTTTGGAATCGGCCACAGATTATGTGCTCAGCCTCCACCTCAATGGCCTCTCGCTTTCAACGATCAACAAGCATATCCAGTCGATCATACTGCTGATTGAATTCATGGATGCCAACGAAGGCATGTTCGATAACCCTGAGGAGCTGTTCTCGGTCTTTGTTAGAAGGTTATACAGCGGGACCGTCGGCGAAAATGGGCTGGACCCTTCTGGACTCTACTGGATACCGGCAACCACCGGCACGATAGCTCGACATATCAGTCACCTGACGAATTTCACCGACTGGATATCAGAAAAAGGCCTGGGTAAACCATTAAATACCCTACGAACGGCCACCCGCCATGAGGAACGTATTCAGTATGCCGCATGGTTCAGGCGGAATCAGAACGACTTTCTAGGACATATCAAAGACAAGTCCATCAATGCTACGGTAAAAAGAGCCCGCAGCATCAAAGGTAGAGCGCCTTTGGCAAAAACAGAAGATGACGCCATAGCCTTTCCTGCTGGCAAGTTTGCACCTTTTTACATGCATGGGCTGGGTGGCGCGCAAGACCCCCGCGTTGCCCTGAGAGACAAACTCATACTGCTCCTTCTGCATGGAGCTGGGTTCAGACGTAGCGAGGCGCTGCTGCTCTGGGTCACGGATGTGTTTGAAGAGCCCTCTGACCCTGATCGTGCAATTGTGAGGATTTACAACGAGGTGGAAGGTTTAGCGCCTCAAGGCTGGAAAACCCGTAGAGGAATAAAGACCCGCAAGGCCTACCTTCAAGGAGAGTATGGGCGTGCGCCACGCCAGGAGATGCAAAACACCCAGCATCTCGGTTGGAAGTCTAAGGTTCCTGATCACAAGGACGGCTACCTAGAGGCGTATTTCTTCCCACAGGAGTTTGGGCGGGTCTTCATGTCACTGTGGCGGCAATATCTGATTTACCGGGCATCCGTGGGGTGCCACCACCCTTATGCATTCATCAGCTTTGATTCCCGGTA
Organism: Marinobacter sp. Arc7-DN-1; assembly: GCF_003441595.1. Lineage (NCBI taxonomy): Bacteria > Pseudomonadati > Pseudomonadota > Gammaproteobacteria > Pseudomonadales > Marinobacteraceae > Marinobacter > Marinobacter sp. Arc7-DN-1. The sequence continues at coordinate 909,838 of NZ_CP031848.1, forward strand.
TTTGGGGAATCCTTATACTTACAATGCCTTTAACCAGAATTATGCGGCGGGGCTGAGAAGAATCGGCCTGGAACCAAATAAGGCTGAAGGCTTAGATCCCCATGGCCATCGGCATAACTATGGGCGAAGGCTGACTGATGCTGGAATCGATCCTGTCATACGAAAAAAGTGTCTGCATCACAAAAGCTTGGAATCCCAGGTAGTTTATACCATGCCATCAAGCGCCAAGGTCTCACAGGCGCTTTCCCAAGCATCGCAGCAACTTCTACTGGGTGCAGGTGCATCAAAAACCGTTGCATCTTTCGACTGGAAGACACTAGTGGAACACGGTTTTGACGATATTGATCCAAGCGGTAACTTCACGGGAAAAAACCCACGTTTAGGGAAACACCAATGACAAGAAAGATCCAAGGGAAAGGCTACAGCACTGACCTAACGCTGGGGTGGATCACTAAAGACCTTGGTTCGGAATGGCTCCAATGGCAGCAGTACGCTGCCGAGTGGATCGCCACGCAAGAACAAAACGTTGCCCAACGTTTGGAGGGCTTAAGGCACTTCCTGAACTACCTAAAGTTTAAAGCCCCTTACGCCTTTGATGTGGCAACGATGTTCAAGGGCCATCCAGGCGGCCACAAGGTGTCCACCGAAGAGTTTACCACGTATCTGGTTGCCGTTGGATCGAACACAAGCAACCATAAATACGTGTTGCATGCGGTGTTGCTGTGCGATCACATCCTCTCACGCCACCTGAGCGTCGAAAACGACAACAGCTTTTCACGACCTCTGTTTGAGAATCCTTTTCAGAGAATCAGGAGAAAAACTCAGAACACGGAAACAGTTCACAGCCCTTTACCGTATCGCTATATCCAGCAACTCAGGCAAATCCTCTGCCCGTATTCAACCGATGACTCGCGCAGCGAAACACCATGGGTGGACCGCCATTTTCGACACTGGCACTGGGCCATCGATAAACTTCAAGCTGGAGATGTGGCTTGGATGCAAGTTTCTCCTGACGTCATTGACCCGAGCGACCCAGATTGCATTGCACGCACACGTACTGTGACCAAGAACAGGAAGCGAGTTGAGATCCACGAGATTTGGTCTCCGGTCATGGCGATGTTCCTGTTCACCAAGCTCCATTTGCCGTTGCGCTCATTCCAGGTAAGATTTCTGGACTCCGGCGAAGGTGATACTTGGCGTTACGAACGAGGTCATTGGGTCGAAAACGCCAAGCATTCGTTCAAATGCGGAACACCGAGACGCCCTTATCAGAAAGGCGTCTTTCGGCGCATTTATGACTCCATGAGTGAGCGTCATGCCACCGGACTCTACGTCTCCACCAATAAGACCGCCGATCAAAACAAGGACGATATTCAGCGGGGTTACACTATCCCCTGGGAGCACGATGAGCTTCTGTATTGGTTGGAAAAACTTCGTAACTGGCAGGAGAAATACAATCCGATTGATCGATTGACCAAAGGCTCGGGGCTTCAGACAAAGCATACGCGCCACACTAAATCCAGTGCCGAATTGGAAACGATGGGTGAGTTTGCGTTTCTGTTTCGGGAGCGAAATTCAAATTTTCCAATTACCTACGGCACCCCTGGAAATCCTTGGTATCGCCTGCTGTCCAAATTGGAAGAAGATGTCTTTAATACGGGCCAAACACTGGCCAACGGCGAGCGCCTGCGCTTCGTGAAAGACTATGGTGATGACTATAAAGGGCAAGAAACCTCAAAGGTGGCAACGCAATACCCCCTCCACAGTCTTCGGGTTTCCTTGATCACCTGCTACACAATGGACACCGACCTGCCACTACCGGTGATTTCTAAGCTTCTCGCAGGGCATACGCGTCTACTGATGACAATCTATTATAACAAGATCACCCCCTCCGTTATGGCCGAAAAAATGAAAAAGGCTGACGCAGCTCTGGTTGAAAAAGGTGAAGGTTCGCTTCGTGACTTCCTCGCGGATGCCAAGATGAATCAAATCCAACTCCGTAGCGCGTACCACAGCGACAAATACAACTCTGTGGAAGCCGCGCTCGCGAACCAGAATCCGATTGGGTGGGAGGAGCGTGCCACGGGATTATGCTTAGTAGGCGGTAACACCGTAGGCTCGGATGAGTTGTCTACAGTAGGGGGTTGCTGGAATGGAGGCCCCCTTATCAGGGATTCAGTATCGGTAGACTCAAGGATTTATGGCCCTGTGCCACACGGCCCTGAAAACTGCCCCCGATGCCGCTGGCTCATCACCGATGCCACCTATCTTCCAGCGCTCAACTCTCAATTCAATCAGATCAGCTACAAGGCTCATCAAGCGGCTGAGCTTGCCGTTGAAATCGAGGGGGAACTAGAGGCGCTGAAAGACGAATTATTCATAGCCGAGGAAGCGGGCGAGGTATTCCTCAAACATAGCGAATTGCAGGCATTGGAGCGCCGCTACGAAAAGCAGCGTGTTGAATCTGACGAGTATGCGAAAGACTATATCGCTACCTTCAACCTGATCAACCGCGTGATTGAAATCGAGAATCAGCGCGAAGAGGACGATGAAAGTCAAAAGCTTATCGCGATTGGGTCTTTGGAGGATCTCAACGTCAGTATGAAGTTCACCGAAACAGATTCAGAATTACTTCACTTATCCTTGTTGTGTGAGGATGCTGAGTTTTACCCCGACATGCACGATGATCTCCGCAAGACTCCAGCTATCGCCAAGCGGACCAATATGCTGAGCCGGATGATGGCCCGTTCCGGCTATCAGCCAATCTTTCTTGAAATGGACGAGAGCACTCAGCTGATTGCGGGCAACGCTATCATGCGGAAAATGGCGAAGATCGCCAATCCAGATAACAAATTGGAGGGCTATCGAATCGCCGCAAACTACATCGAAGCGCAAGAGTACCTGAGCGACGCCGGGCTTCTGAGATCCGGATTTGAGGTAGTGGAGAAAATTGCCCCAATTGCGCTGTCGCTTGGCTCCATGAAACGTATACCGTCAGTGGAGGTAGGAGAATGAATATCGACGTTGATTCCGTCCTCGACACACTCAAGGACGGTAAAACGGCCAAAACCCGAGCATCACTGGATAAACTCAGTCAGTCCCTCAAGAGCTATTACGAATCTGGTGCGCGAGATTTCTCCATCACCACAATCGGTCGCATGTCTGCGGAAAATGGCGGGGTGGGCTACCAGTCGATTCGTGCTACCGCGAATAAGCATTACCGCGACTTAATCGAAGCGTGGGCCGCCAAGGCTCAAACTACAACTAAGAAGCCAGGCGTAGGCCTTGCTAAGAAAACCAGTCAGGATTATCAGCTACTAAAGCGCATCGATGATACAGCTGTACGCGCCCTCTTTGGACAGATTATTCGTGAGCGGGATCGCTACAAGAGCGAAGCCAATATGCTCAAGAATCAAACCAAAATCATCATTGATAAGCGACCCACTGCTTTCACTGCATCCCAGTCTGAAGGCAGCGAAGAGTGGCTACCATCGTTGAACGGGATTTGCTCTGACAACGAAATCAAAGCGCTGCAAACGGTCTGCACCGAGGAGTGGTTGGAGAAGCTGGGGTTTCGGGCAAATGAACTGGGGCAGGTGAAGGATGAGTATGGTGCTGAAGTCTTGCCTCGTGGATTTTTGACCGCGCTTAAAAAGATACTGGGTGAAGTCGACCGGTAGCCGAGACTGTACTCTATATGAAAGACAAAGAAAGAAACGTCATGAAGCACTCCTATTTGCAAGATCTATGCAAATTTTACGGAACTAAACTCGACCATCAGCAATAACTATCAAGTGATGAAATAGACGATTTCGAATCCTAGATGTCCATTTACTTGAATATGGAAAAGGATCTCCCCGCCGGATCACATGATCGCCATCTTTAAGATTAATAATAGGAGAAATTTTAATCCAGACCAACAACAAACCAAATCATGAATTTGATAACATTGAAAGAGTCTAACCATTTACGTCCAATTACTACTTCAAATAACCAGAATAGTGAGAATATGTTCCCGAAACAAAGATAACCAGAAATCTTAGCATACTCTTCCACTCGACATAGTCTGTATCCTTCTCATGATAGTAGTAAATCTTATGCACTAGCTTATTTCTAGTTTCATAAATTTTTGAAGCACCTTTCTCAATAATCTTTCTCAACCTATCCTTTTCTGAACCAACATCCTCAGGTTCATTTATTAACCCAAGGTTTATCAGTTGCTCTAACTGTTAGTGGCCAATTAAAATGACCCACTACTGGCCATTAATTTTGACCCACCCCCGGGTGGCCGTCAGGCCACAGAACCAGCTACTGTCCCCCGCTTTTATCCATGGCCGGGGGCATGTCAGTGAAGGAGTGGGTTGTGATACACAAGATCAAGGCACTGCACGATAACGGCAAAGGGCTGTCGATCCGCGCCATCAGTCAGGAACTGGGGTTGTCCCGCAATACCGTTCGCAAGTACCTGCGGATGGAGGTGGATGCGATTTCAGAACGGTTTGCAGACCCCTCGCGGAGCAAGCGACTCGATGATCACCGGGATTATCTGGTGCATTTGCTCCAGCAGTTTCCCAAGCTCAGCGCCGTCAAGATTGCCCGCAAGCTGCAAGAGAGGGTTGGCGAGTTGTCGGCCTCGGATCGCACCATCCGACGCTATGTGCGGGTGCTTAAGGAGGAAGTGGCCTCGGCCCAGATGCGCTACTACGAACCCATTCTGGACGATGTGCCGGGTGTTCAGTGTCAGGTGGATCCGGGTGAGTTGCGCGGCGTGCTGATCGGTGGCGAAGAGCGGATTCTCCACTTCGTGGTGTTCGTGCTGTCCTTCTCACGGCTGATGTACGTGGGTCTGGCCTTCCGCCCGCTGGATACCCAGACGTTTATCCAGCTCCATGACGAAGCCCTGCGTTACTTCGGTGGCCTGCCAGAGGAGTGCGTCTACGATCAGACCAAGCTGGTGGTGATCAACGAGCAGTACCGGGAACTGACGCTAAACCAACGGTTCCATGAGTATGCCACCACGGCCGGGTTCCGGATCCATGCCTGCGAAGGCTATGACCCGGAGAGCAAGGGCAAGGTGGAAGCTGGCGTGAAGTACGTCAAGCAGGATTGCCTCTACGGTGAAGTCTTCCGGGACCAGGAGCACGTGCGCCAGCACGTGCAGGACTGGCTTGAGAGCGTAGCCAATGTCCGCATCCACGGCACCACCGGAGAACCACCCCGGGAACGCTTCGAACGGGATGAGCGAGAACACCTGGAGGCTTACCTGTCACCAGCTTGCGTGCAATCTGTGGCCCACGAGACACGTCGAGCCGACAAGACCGGCCTGATCGCCTGGAAGGCCAACAAGTACTCTGTGCCCATGGCCTGGCAGCAGGCCCGGGTGGGCGTTCTGGAGTCCGGCGGCCAACTCCACATCAGCGACCTGAACACAGGGGAAGTCATTGCCAGCCATGCTCTGTGTGCCGATAAAGGCAAGGTAATCAAGAACACCCACCACTACCGGGATCATGCCCAGCGGGTGGCCACCCTTGAGGGTAAGATCAACGACCTGATCGGCAGTGACATCGGGCCACGGTTGTGCCAACAGCTCAAGCGTTCCGAGCCCAAGATCTACAAGGACCAGCTGGTGGCTGCCCGTGACCTGCTCAAGCGCCATGCGCCCGTGGATCCGGCATTAATTACGACGCTGGCAGAGCGTCCCGGCATGACCGCGACACGGCTGCAAAGTTATCTGGAAGCAGCCCAGGCCGCCGTTCTCCGGGAGCGACAGCCGGAACCGCTATCGGAACCAAAAGAAACACTGGATCTGAGCGCTTACCGCCATATTGGCCGCTCCAGTGGCCAGGGGGTGACCCATGAGCCAGCTTGAACAGACCGTGGCCCGTTACCGCAGCCTGCGCCTGAGCGCGGCCGCCGACGAACTGACCAACCTGCTGGCCGAGGCTGAAGCCAACGAGATGTCCTATCTCAGCTTCGCGGACCGGCTTGCCGAGCACGAACTGACCCAGCGCCAGGACAAACGCATCCGCCGGAACCGGAAAATGGCTGCGTTCCCAGCGGAGAAGCGCCTGGAGGGCTTCGACTACCGGCACCAGACCACCATTACCAAACGCCAGGTCAATGCCTTGCTGGACTTCCAGTTCATCGACGAGCGAAACAACCTGGTGTTCATCGGTCCGCCCGGTGTAGGCAAGACCCACCTGGCCATCGGCATTGGCCACAAAGCTGTGGAGGCCGGCTACCGGGTGCTGTTCCGCAACGCTCTCGATCTGGTGGAAGAACTAGAGCTGGCCGAGATGAAGGGTGAGCTGAAAAAGCGGGTCAGCCAACTGGCCAAGTACGACCTGCTGGTCATCGATGAACTGGGTTACCTGCCCATGACGCGGCAGGCCCGGTACAACCTGTTCCAGCTGATCAACAGCCTGTACGAATACCGGTCCATCATCCTCACCACCAACAAGGACTTCACCAGTTGGGGCGAGTTCTTCCACGACGACAACGTGGCGGTGCCGATCATTGATCGGGTCATCCACCATTCACACATCTTTATGCTGGGAGGAGAAAGCTATCGGCTGAAGCAGAAAACGACAGGCTAGACTATGAAAGGTGGGTCAATTTTATTGGCCAAAGGTGGGTCAAAATAAATGGCCATTGACACTCTAACTGATCCTCTGGCAAAATAGTTAGCAGTGATTTCAGCGATTCTTTTTCAAAAGGGCGCCACCCCAATTCCTCATAACACAGCTTCGCCAAATCTAAAGTAGACACGCCGTCGAAATCATCTCCCAACTTCCCTTTTAGCTTAATCATTCTTGGAATTTGGTAGATAGCCTCTATCGATCTATAAAGCTCTAAGAATGCATGCTCCCAATAAGTGGACGTGAGCGCACTAAATATATTGTCAAATAGGAGTGGACTTTTCTCGACGAACAACTCACGCATACCGTCACCGACATCTCCAAAGGGAAGGCGAACACATGATGAGTTATTACTAAGAATGTATTGCACTTTTAACTTTTCATTCAACTCTCTAACAATACTATCCTTTTTGACTTCAAATAGAATGACATCCTCAAAATATTTTTTTATTTCATCAAAATCATGACCTTCGTACAATGGGTCTAAATGCTGAGATGCGAGATCCTGTTCAAGATGGATCGGAGAGATCTCGCTTTTCAATTCAAGACCAACATCATTGACCAATCTGAGAAAGATTCCAGCATTAATATCATGCTCAAAAATTTCTGCACCTTCTAAATTTTCCAAATCTTGTTTTTGAAACTTACAGCCAGTAAATCCTACAAAAGTCCTGTGCCGACTCTCCTCAGCGCCGCCAGGGTCCAAACTCAAGTTAAATGAGAACCACTTTACATCATGAAGGATCTCCCCATGACCTGATATTTTCAATCGCTCAAAATGCTCGAACTCCTTTTCATGATCATCAGGATTAGGTTTTAGGCGCAATTTATTTCGCTCTTCATCGGAAACAAGATCGCCTAACAACTGATTGAAAAGAAATTGAATATATTTGATAGCGTTCGGCATTATCTAGCAACCCAACAAGGTTCAAAAGAAGGTAACTGGTCTGAGTGCTGAATTAGAGTTCTGAAGGCAGCGAAGAAATACTCCCTCTCAAACTCACCGACCTTTCCACTCCTGCGGCTCAAACGCTCGTTTATAGTCGCAAGATCCAAGAACTCGCTAAGCTGGTCTTGTTCCATAGCTTCTAGCTTTCTGATAAGCCTTTCTAGTGAGTCCTCTAGTCGAGCGAATTCTTTATGGGTTCTTTCTTCATCGTAATTGAAACCTGGATCGCCGTATATGTATGTAGCGCATGCAACAAAAAAACCAACACCTGCTGGCGAACTCTTAAATATATCCCTTCCGCTGGAGATTTTCCCTTCAAGATCTTCATTTGCAGGAACTCTCGACATTTGCTCATCGAGTCTTGCCATAAAATCTAGCGTTTTAGCAAAGTAATCAATAAACTCCAAATGAGCCGTAGCTTCAGTGGCATCCATTCTAGCGAAGTCTTCAGCAACTCTGTCTTTCAGATCGATGTGCACCTTTCGTGAAGTAAAGACTAGGAACAATTCAACGATCTTATCCGCATGATATTCTGCAGCTCCTTTTCTTCTTTCCCTATCATCAACGCCAATTGCCTTAATATTCGGAGCTCTTTCTTTAATTTCTCTCAACAGTGGCCTATAGATCGTTTCCAGCTGGCGACGCATATCCCAAGGAACTTGCCCCGTGTTAAGAACAAGCATTCTGTAAACCAAGTTTCCAATATTTCTTGAAACCCAGACTTCTATTCGCACGGGATTATCGCCGATATCGCTCTCGCTTTTCGCGCTAAGGATAGCCGTTGTTCTCTGCATTCCATCAATTACCGACAACTGATCGGAATCTAGGCGGGACAATAGACTTTCCAATTCTTCTTGAGTTTGTATTTTTCCTATCTCATCAAAAATATCTTCCTCGACGACAACGCCCAATACGAGCGGCGGCAAAATTGATCCCAACCTAATATCCTCAACCATTCGAGCTCGGATACTTCTTCCAGTTTTAGTTTTCAGCGGAGCTCGCTGTCCCTCAAGGCCTCCTTGTTGATCCTCATAAACTCTTTCGGCAAGGCTCAGATAATTATCGACGGTTGTTTCGTAAATGAGAGAGTGGCAATCACTTCTTGTGTCTTTTAAGTTCAACAGATACATAAGCACCTCAAAATACAGGATATTTTAGAATTCGTGAATATTAATGGCTAATCATCTCAAATTTAGGTGGAACGCACCACAGGGAGCGCGGCGCTCTATTTGGCCGAAGATGGGTATTCCGACTACCTTGTTAGATTATCAAACGGTCCGGGTTGAACGTCGGGTTCGTGAGTCGTCTGAACTATTGCCTGCTGGACTGCTGTAGGGCCGGTATGACGGAATGATCGCACAGCCTCAGCATTCAATTTCGACCGAAAAAGTCCATCTTGGGCTCGAGAGTTGCGGGCTGGTTATGGCTTCGTTACCACTAGCAAAGTATTTACACATGTAATTACACACTATGTAAAAACAAAAAAAGCCCCGGATCTCATTGATCGCGGGGCTTTTAGTCAAGCAGCTAGAAATTTACACGCCTTCTACTATATTCCCCCTCGGGCTGGCGTTTTTTTATGATGAGGGCGCACACCGGCTGGAGTCCGGGCCGGGTTGCGGACTAATACACGATAAGCCGGACCAGAATAGCCGCCACCATCACCAGGGTGATCCACTTAACCCACTGGGCGCCCTTCTCGCTCAGATTGACCCGCACCGCAATGAACGCACCGGTAATATTGCCAAGGGCCAGCGTCAGCCCCATGCCCCAGCGCACTTGATCACTGATCGCAAAAATCACCAGGGCCGGCAAGGTATACAGCAAGATTATGGAAACCTTGAAGACGTTCACCTGGCGCAGATCAATCCGCAGCATGCGGTACAGGACCACCAGGAACAGCGCGCCGACACCTACCTGGATGAAGCCGCCATAGACGCCGATCAGAAACATGGCCAGATAGATCACCGGGCCCAGCCGGTCCGGTGTCAGCGGGCGGGTGTCCAGCTTTGGTTGGGGCAACAGCATGAAGACAGACGCGCCGATCATGGCGACTACAAGCACGAACTCGAAAACCGCGTCGGCGACCGAGGTGGCCACCCAGGCTCCCAGCAGTGAGCCCAGGACCGCCGGCACCGCGAGATGAAGACTGACCATCAGGTTGCCATGCCCCATCCGGTGGAAGCCACCTACCGCCGTGATGCTCTGAAGGGTAATGGCGACCCGGTTGGTACCGTTTGCCACCTGCGGTGGCAACCCGAGAAACATGAGCAGTGGCAGGGTCAGCATGGACCCACCAGCGGACAACACATTGATGAACCCGGCCAGACCACCGATGGCAAGCAGTGCCAGGACATCGATTACCGTCATGAATCAGCCCGGCCGGCCCGAGCCAATGCCGGAGAAGCTCTGCCGCGACGGCTGCTCCAGACCAGAACCGCGATGAAAATCACGACGCCGGCTCCGTCCAGGAGGATCTGACCATGAGGCCAGAGCATGAGCGCGCCGATGGGAAACATCAACAGTCGGACAACCGGATGGAGCTTGTGCTCCAGATAGCCCTCGAGTCCGGCGATAATGGCGTAAATGCCAAACAGGGCAAAGAGAAACACCCGGATCATTTCAGTGAAATCACCCGTGATCAGCGGCGAATAGGCAAACAGCAGCGGAACAATATAAAGACCCTTGGCCAGTTTCCACGCGGTAAATCCGGTACGCATCTGCGGGGTACCGGCAATGGCCGCCGCCGCGAAAGCGGTCAGGCACACCGGCGGTGTCACATTGGAATCCTGGGACAACCAGAAAATGATCATGTGCGCGGCCACCAACACCATCGACAGGGTCGCCGGCGACAGCGCCTGCTCAAGCAACTGGGTGCTGAAGGTGTCGGGCACCATCGCAAGAAGCTGCTGGGCCGTGGCAAGGTCCATGGGAGCGTTGAGCAAAGCCGTTTTGTCAGGGGCTGCCAGCATGAAGATGGCTTTCGCCTGTTCCGGCAGGTTACCGTTCATCAGCAACTCCAGCAACTGGCCCTGGGCAATCAGGTTATAGATTGCGGGTGCCGACAGAGTCGCAAGGACAATGTAGGCCGCTGTCACCGGCAAGCCCATACCCAGAATCAGTGATGCCAGGGCCACCAGCACAATGGTAATGACCAGGCTGCCACCGGCCCAGTCGGTAATCATCAGGGAAAAGGTATTACCGATACCGGTGGTGGAGACCACCATCACGATCAAACCAACGGCGATCAGCAGAATGGCCGTGGTGGTTACATTTCGCGCCCCCATGGCCAATGCGTCCAGGATATCCCGGAATCCCATCGGGTGCCTGGAAAGCCAGGAAGCCACGATCACTGAGAGAATGGCGATGCCTGCGGCGTAAGTGGGGGTAAATCCGTAAATAAGCGCTGCAACCAGTACCACCAGTGGCAGCAGAAAATGCCAGCCGTCTTTCATCACGTCCTTAAGGGTGGGCGCCTGATCGTCTTCCAGCTCGACCGCGTGGCTGCGTTTGGCCTCAATCCGGACGAACATGGCCACCGAGAGGAAGTACAGCAAGGCGGGTAACGCCGCCACACCAATGATAGTGAGGTAGGACACCTGGGTGTAGGACGCCATGATAAACGCCCCTGCGCCCATCACCGGCGGCATCAACTGGCCGCCGGTGGATGCCGCCGCCTCAACCCCGGCGGCAAAACGGGCCGGGAAGCCTGCCTTGCGCATCAGCGGTATGGTAATCACGCCGGTAGACACCGTATTGGCTACGCTGGAGCCGGATACCGACCCCATCAGGCCCGATGCGAAGACCGCGACGAAACCCGGACCGCCAACAAACCGGCCGGCGGCGCAGCGGGCCAGCTCGATAATAAAGTCGCCGGCGCCGGACTTAACCAGAAAGGCACCGAACAGGATAAACATGAACACGTAGGTCCAGGAAATCCGGGCGATCGAGCCCAGCATACCCTGGCCCCCAAGGTAGGAACGGAATAGTACCGTTTCCCATGAAAGGCCGGGGAAGTTGAAGATACCGTCAACATACTGGCCCCACCAGGCCACATAGGACAGGGCGACAATACACAGGAGCGGAATAAACCAGCCGACGGTCCGGCGGGCGAACTCCAGAATCAGGATCACCGCGGCAATAGAGACGATCCAGTCCGCTGTATTGAAGTTGACGCCGCGCTGGTATAGGTCATCTTCAAAGAGGATCAGGTAGAAGGCAGAGGCCAATGCCCCCAGACCAAGCACCACATCCACGCCAAATACCACACGCTGACCGGTGACCGAGCGGGTCTTCAGCATGGGGGTCGTCAGGGCGCAGATCAGACCAAAAATGCCGAAATGCAACGCCGACGTCCACAAGGTCGACAACGTGGACAGGGTGTTGAAGTACAGGTGAATCAGCGCGGCACCGATGGCAAGCCAGAAAATCACCGGCCCGATCAGCCAGTGACCCAGTCGTTCAGCCGCTTCGCTGGCGCTTTCGTCGCGAACCTCCACCGGAGGTTCGCCTGTTTCCCGTTCAGCCACGATTACTCAGCAATCAGCCGATCAGGAATGGTCAGCCCCTGCTCCTGATAAAACCGGACAGCGCCCGGATGCAGCGGCATGGGCAGCCCGGCAATGGCTTTTTCCAGCGCCATCGCCTTGGTGGCGGGGTGGATGTTATTCAGGAACGGCAGGTTGGCGTAAATGGTTTTCGTGATCTGGTAAACATCCTCTTCGGTAACGTCCGCCCGCACGGCGAGGATGTTGGGCTGGGCAATCGTTTCGATCACCTCGTCCTGATTGGGGTAGGTGCCCACCGGGATGGTATAGGGTGTCCACAGCTCGAAATCACTGTTCACACTGGCGAGCTGCTCTTCGGTGAAGTTCAGGGTGGTAATGTCGTCGCCCATGTTGGCATAGGCCCGGGTAACGGCGGACGCGGGAACGCCGGCCGGGATGTTCATGCCATCGATGTTGCCGTTCTGAAGTGCGTCTGCACTGGGCCCATAGCCGAGATAAGCCAGATCAATCTTTTCAAGGTCAATGCCGACCTTGCCCAGGATAAAGCGCCCGGAGCCTTCGGTGCCGGAATTCCGGGCGCCGATGGAAAAGCTTTCGCCGTAAAGGTTGGTCATATCGGCAATGGTGCCGGTTTCCGCCAATTCCCTGGACACCACAAAGTGTTCAACGTTTTGCCAGAGCATGGACACCGAACGCAGGTTCTTATAGGCCTTGGGAACCGGCCCGGTGCCGTTCCAGGCGTATGCGCCGTAAAGTCCCTGGAGAATACCAAACTGAATCTGATCCTCGTCCATCAGCTTGAGATTCTCGCCGGAACCGGCAGAGCTGATGGCAGAAACGGAAATATTGGTCTTGGGCTCCAGCTTTACCTTGATCAGAGTGGAAAGGGCAACGCCCACGGGGTAATAGGTGCCCCCGGTTGTCGCGGTGCCCATCACGTAGTTCCCTTCCGCCTGCACCCCGGAAGAAAAAGAAAAGAGGGCGGCCGCCAGCACGCCCACGGTGGATGTCAGAAATTGGTTTTTGTTCATAACCCTTCGTCCTTTCGTCATTATTTTAGTCCGCAACTGAGATGCAACCCTATTAAGGTAGCGGCTTGGACGGGGATCTACCAGTTCATGAGGCCAACTCTAGACCTTGGTATGAGTCGCAACCTGCTCCGCTAAAAAATACGAAGCACCAAATGCAACACCCCTCCGCCGGGGGCGGAGGGCTTGTCAGTCGTAACAGAGCTCCTCCCGGAGCCCCGTTCCTTCTTCCGGCGCTCACGCGCCCCTTGCCTCAACGGGTGATGTGCTGATACTCACCAGCGTCGGAAGTGGCAAGGCTCACAACCATGATGGCAATCCAGGAAGCAATGAAGCCCGGAATGATCTCGTACACGCCAGGACCACCCATGAACTCTCCGTTCCAGCCCAGTGAAATCCAGATTATGACGGTGGCCGCACCGGCAACCATGCCTGCGATGGCACCAGCGCCGTTGGCACGCGGCCACATCAGCGACAGGATAATCAGCGGACCAAATGCGGCGCCAAAGCCTGCCCAGGCGTTCGCGACCAGCGCCAGAACCTGAGAGTTCGGATCGGAGGCGATAACGGCTGCAACCAGACCCACCAGCACCACACAAATCCGGCCTACGCCCACGCACTCCTTATCCGTTGCTTCTTTACGCAGGAACAGACGGTAGAAGTCCTCGGTCAGTGAAGAAGACGATACCAGAAGCTGACTGGAGATGGTGCTCATGACCGCAGCCAGAAGAGCCGCATAGAGGAAACCCGTGATCAGCGGATGGAAAAGCAGGTCAGACAGGATGATAAAGATGGTTTCCGGATCCGCAACATCCAGGCCGTTGCGCACGGCGTATGCGCGGCCGAACACGCCCAGAGAGATGGCACCGAAGAGTGAAATCCCCATCCAGCTCATGCCGATGTTGCGGGCAATCGGGACCTCTTTTAACGTGCGGATGGCCATGAAGCGCACAATAATGTGCGGCTGACCGAAATAGCCAAGCCCCCAGGTTACGGCTGAAAGCCAACCGACAAAGGTAAGCCCTTCGGTCCAGGACAACAGCGTGGGATCGACTTCATTCAGGGTCTGGGACGCCTGGGCGTAGCCACCGCCGCCTTCACCAAAGAGCACAACGGCTGGCATGATCACCAGCGCCAGCATCATGATGCAGCCCTGAACAAAGTCCGTCATGCTCACCGCAAGGAAACCACCCACAACCGTATAGGCCAGCACGACGCCCAGGGTGATCACGATACCCACCGCGTAATCGCTCAGACCACCGAAATTGAAAATTCCGGAAAACGCGCTTTCAAACAGCTTGCCGCCCGCAACGAGGCCGGACGCCGTATAGACCGCGAAGAAAATAACGATGACAACTGCTGACACCGTTCTCAACGACAATGCCTGGGTCGGGAACCGGTTCGCCAGGAAGGACGGGATGGTAATGGCGTTACCGTAATGCACCGTCTGTTCCCGGAGCCGGGGCGCAACGAACACCCAGTTAAAAAAGGCACCCACAAACAGGCCAATACCGATCCAGGCTGAGGCCAGACCGGAAACATACAACGCCCCCGGCAGCCCCAGAAGCAACCATCCGCTCATATCCGAAGCGCCCGCTGAAAGGGCCGCCACTTTAGGACTGAGAGCTCGCCCGCCCAGCATATAATCTTCAGACGAAGAAGTAGATCTGCGCATTGCAAAAATGCCGATGGCAATCATGAGCGCAAAATATGCAAATAGACTGATCCAAACACCAATAGCCATAAGGCTCCTCCGGTTTAATGAGTCGGATTAGATCCGCTCGCGAAGCACAGAGCCGATCCAACGCCAGCATGCTGTACTATTCTTCTTGTATACCCGAATCCCATTCTGATTGAAGCAAGGCGATACACTGCAAAAGCACTCCTTGAATATAGCCAACCATCCAGGGATTGCGACAGCTGCCTTGAGCAATTGCGCCAGACGGGCCTCCAGCTGCTATAAGTTAGTATTACTACGGATCTCAGGCTTGCAAAATCCTACGATTCTTTTACAGAATCCTACGGTACCACTCTAAACACGGACCATATCAGGCCACGTTTTCACGGAATTGCAACCGGGACGGTGTTGTACCCTTATACTTTCGCAACGCATTAGTCAGTGCGCTCTGGGAAGAAAAACCGGTTCGATAACTGATTTCGGACACCGAGAGAGAGGTGGACACAAGCAGTTCAGCTGCCTGATCAAGGCGGGTGAGTAACAGAAACCGGTGAGGTGTAATGCCAGCCACTTCCCTGAAAACCTCGTGGAACCGGCTGACGCTCAGACAGGCTTCGCCGGCCATGTCTTCAACCGTAATCTTGCGATGGAGGTTTTTGAGGATATAACGTCGAACGGCTTCAGGGCTGATGCTGTAACGATTCGGGAATTTGGCATGCCGGTCACTGATCCGGTCAGCCATACAGTAAAGAATACTTGCAGCCAGATGCTGCTGAAGGGTGATGTTGTCCGGTGCACGATCAAACTCGCCGGCAGCAAACTGGACCAGCCCCTGTAGACGACTATCCATCTGCAGGGTCCGTGGCTTTTCAAACACCCGCATCATCCGTTCATAGTCGGCATGAGCCGGTGTATTGATGGCCGGGGTCAGCGGGTCAAGGTTAATGACGAGAACATGATTTTTGTCATCACCACAATAGTCGTGTCTGGCTTCAGTTGGAACGAAACAGGCCTTCCATGTGTCGAGATGGGACCCGGTCCCATCGACGCTCAGTTCAGCTTCTCCCCGCACTCCGACAACAATCTGATGATGTTCATGTTTGTGCTGGTGAGCGGCTATTGGAAGTTTCAGAAGTTTCGTATTGAGCATTAAAACTGCCGGCTTATAATTGAGAATGTGCATCAATTAAAGCAGATCATTACAAAAAGTGCACGAATGCCGGGGAAAGCATTCGCAAATCCCAGCACCTTTCAGGACGACCCGGAGCTCCTGAACAGCCCTGTCAACACTCTGGAAACGCTTTCAGACACCACCTCCAGCGGAAGTGCCGCATCAACCACATGATACCTGGAGGGTAGCGCCACGGCCCTCTCCAGATAGGCATCCCGGATTCTCTGGAAGAATTCCAGGTCTTCCTGTTCAAAACGGTCCAGCTCACCTCGCTTTCGAGCCCTGGCCATTCCGGTTTCAACCGGGGCATCCAGAAGCACGACGTGATCAGGCCGTATTTCACCCTGGACCAGGGTTTCCAGAAGGGTGATCCGTTCAACCGGCACGCCTCTTCCACCGCCCTGATAGGCATATGTCGCGTCTGTGAAGCGGTCACACAGGACCCATTTGCCTTGATCCAGAGCCGGCAGTATGCGGTTGTACAGATGCTGCGCTCTCGCCGCAAACATCAGGAGAAGCTCCGTGGTTTCGTTCACCGGCTCATCCCTGGGAGACAGTAACAGCTCACGAATGGCCTCTGCCATGGGCGTCCCGCCAGGTTCCCGGGTCACGATAAAGTCTACACCAAGGCCCTTCAGGGTTCTCGCGGCATTGGCGAGCTGTGTCGATTTACCAACACCTTCGGTGCCTTCAAATGTGATGAACTTTCCCCGAGCACTCATCCGGCGCCTCCATCAGTACCCGAGAAGCCGTCTTCCGGTGCCGGAGAAGACCGGTAATCCTGGCGACGGTTGAGCTGAAACTCCCGCACGGCCTTCTGGTGTTCGGCGAGGGTGCGGGAAAACTTGTGGGAGCCATCACCACGGGCGACGAAATAGAGTGCATCCCCGTCATCCGGATGCAGAGCCGCATGAATCGAATCGCGCCCCGGCAAGGCAATCGGCGTGGGAGGGAGACCATCAATCCGGTAGGTGTTATAGGGCGTATGGGTAAGCAGGTCTTTCCGGCCAATCCGGCCCTTGTAGCTGTCGCCCATGCCGTAAATAACGGTCGGATCGGTCTGGAGCCGCATTCCCTTTTGCAGACGGCGGACAAACACTCCGGCCACCTGATCCCGTTCGCCAGGTGCACCGGTTTCCCGCTCCACAATAGAGGCCATGACCAGGGCTTCATAGGGGCTGTCGTAGGGTAAACCCTCCTCCCGGGCCTCCCATTCCTCCGCCAGAACGGTCTCCATCTTGCTGAAGGCCCGCTTCAGAATATCCAGATCGGTCTCATTACTGGTAAAGGCATAGGTGTCGGGGAAGAACCGCCCCTCAGGATGCTCTCCTTCAGCCCCGACGGCGGACATGATCCGCTCATCGGTCCACTCGCCCGTTACCCGCTGCAACCGCTCAGCGCGCGCCAGGGCTTCACGCATGTCCCGAAACGTCCAGCCCTCAATGAACTGCACGTACCAATGTTTGATATCCCCGGACACCATGAGGCTGACCATGGCTTTCGGACTCATGCCATTGAGAAACTCATAATCACCGGCCTTGATACGGGCCTGCTCCGGATTCAGGCGACCATAGAGCCTGAGCCACAGGCTTTGCCCGACCAGCCCTTGCGCTTCCAGTCTCTGAACCACTTCCGTGAAGGTGGCCCCCTGGGGAACGTTAAAAAGCACCGGCTCTTCCAGAGTCACTGGTTTTTCAAGACCCTGAAGGCCTTGCCAGACCCACAGCCCGGTTCCGGCCGAGGCCAGCACGGCAACACAAACACTCGCAAGCAATAACTTCTTGAGCAAACGATTTATTCCAGTAATTCGAGAGGATTGAAGATTGTCGCAAGTCCGCTATCGACAGGCAAATCATGACCGGCAATCGTGCGAACCGGAACAATACCGAGAACGCTGTTCAGGAGAAACAGGCCCTGGCATTCCGGGCCCAGTACGTCTTCGACCGTTAACGGCCGCTCCGTCACCGCCTCCCCCCTTTGTCTCAGGCGCTCCAACAGCCACTGGCGCAGGACTCCGGCAACGGCCAGGCAGGCAGCAGGCGGCGCCACCCAGGCATTATCCGTCCGCAGCAGAAGATTGGTCCGGGTACCCTCCACGAGATTGCCGTCGCCGTCAGACATTATGACTTCAAATAGGGACTGGCCAAGATCGGCTGCCGCCATTACCTGCTCAAGCCGATTCAGGGATTTGATGCCGGCAAGCAAAGGGTTGACCGTCAGCGGAACCCTGGAGAAATCGACCACAACACCAGAAGCATCGGGTGTGGAAGCCAGTGGCGACGCAGACACAAGCAGGTTAGGCACCATGCCTGGGTCCGGGCGGTAACCACGACCACCTCCACCACGGGTCAGGGTCAGTTTGAGAATCCAGCCATCATCGGTGAATCGCTCAGAAAAACGCTGGCCGGCCCGGGTACAGACAGTCGCAAGTTCCCGGCGCGAAACATGAATACCAAGCCTGCCGGCATCCCGCACCATACGCTCGAGATGCCGGGAAAGAAGAACACCTTTTTGCCCGACCATACGGATGGTTTCGAACAGGCCATCACCATAGGCCAGTCCCCGGTCATCCGCTGGCAGACCGCCCTCCTCTGCCCAAAACAGGCGAAAAACGGCCATGGTCAGCCTTCAAAGCGACGGAAAATCAGGGTTCCGTTGGTACCACCGAATCCGAAGGAATTGGACAAAGCCACCCGCACATCCGCTTTACGGCTTTCGTGGGCAACAAAATCCAGATCGCATCCGTCATCGGGATTGTCCAGATTGATGGTCGGGGGCAGCACCCCATCGCGGATCGACAACACCGAAAAAATCGCCTCGACCGCACCGGCAGCACCAAGCAGATGCCCGGTCATGGATTTCGTGCTGCTCATGGCAAGTTTGTCGGCATGGCCTTCGAATATACGCCGGACAGCAGCCACTTCCGCCACATCTCCCACCTGGGTTGACGTGCCGTGGGCATTGATATAATCGATTTCATCCGGCTTCAGGCCGGCATCCCGGATCGCATTCGCCATGGACCGGGCCGCTCCTTCGCCATTCTCCGGCGGCGCGGTAATGTGGTGGGCGTCGTCGCTCATGCCGAAGCCGACAACCTCGCCATAAATTGTGGCACCTCGTTGCTTCGCGTGTTCCAGCTCTTCAAGGACAACGACACCCGCACCGTCACTCAGCACAAATCCGTCCCGGTCTTTGTCCCATGGCCGGCTTGCCTTGGTGGGTTGGTCGTTGCGAGTAGAAAGTGCCCGGGCGGCAGAGAAGGCCGCCATCCCGGTACGCGTTGTTGCCATTTCCGAGCCACCGGCGAGCATCACCTCGGCATCCCCGTAAGCAATAGTGCGGGCAGCATAGCCGATATTGTGAGTGCCGGTGGTACAAGCGGTAACGATTGCGATGTTGGGACCACGGTAGCCGAAACGGATCGCCGCATTGCCGGAAATCATGTTGATCACGGAGGCCGGCACAAAAAAAGGCGAGACTTTGCGAGGGCCGGACTTGTCCATGGTCAGAACGCTTTTCTCGATGTATTCGAGACCACCGATCCCGGAGCCGATTGCGATCCCCACTCTTTCCCGGTCAAGCGCCTCAAAAGCCTCAAGACCACTGTCGTCCACCGCCTGCTGGGCGGCAATAAGGCCATAATGAATAAATGCATCAAGCTTTCTGGCGTCTTTGGTCGAGAGGTATGGCTCCATATCCAGCTCACGGATGGCACCCCCAATCCGGGTGTTGTAGCCCGACGCGTCAAAACGGTCGATCATTCCGATCCCGCTGCGTCCTGCCCGGATACCTTCCCAGGATGACTCCACGTCATTTCCCAGTGGAGACAGCATGCCCACGCCTGTGATAACAACTCGCCGTTTGCTCATAACCCCTTGCACCTGATCTTGTCCGTATAAATCTGAACCCGGATTGAACCTGATTTTCAGCCAATAAAAAAGCCGTCCCCCGATGTTTCACAAGGACGGCTTTTTGCCTGGCTTTCTTGAATGCAGAGTATCAGGTGTGCGCGACGATGTAGTCGATCGCGTCCTGAACACTTGCCAGCTTCTCGGCTTCCTCATCAGGAATCTCGGTTTCAAATTCCTCTTCCAGGGCCATAACCAGCTCAACGGTGTCCAGTGAGTCAGCGCCAAGATCCTCTACAAAAGAAGATGAGTTCTGAACCTCGGACTCTTTAACGCCCAACTGTTCACAAACGATCTTCTTAACGCGCTCTTCAACTGTACTCATAATGTCCTCACTTTGTGTGTCAACCAAGCAACTCAAGTGCTGCCAGTTTAGTTTAAACCCTACCTGCAAACAAGCAGGGATTCTGTCAAACATGTTGTGCGACAAGGAGTTGCGCACAGGCTCCGGAACGAAGCTTATCCCATGTACATTCCACCGTTTACATTGATGGTTTCACCCGTCACGTATCCGGCGGCATCTGATGCCAGGAAGGCAACCACAGCTGCCACTTCTTCCGGCTCACCCAGACGACCCGCGGGTATGATTTCCAGCATAGCCTCGCGCTGCCTGTCGTCCAGTTTTTTTGTCATATCCGTGTCAATAAATCCCGGCGCCACGCAATTCGCGGTAATGCCCCGGTTCGACATTTCCTTGGCAAGGCTTCGGGTAAAGCCTTCCACCCCGGCTTTGGCGGCGCAGTAGTTACCCTGCCCGGGATTACCCATACCTGCAACCACTGAACTGATATTGACAATCCGACCCCACCTCGCCTTCGCCATTCCACGAAGCACAGCTTTGCTGGTGCGATAGACGCTGGACAGATTGGTTTCCAGAACCGACGCCCAGTCCTCGTCTTTCAGGCGCATCAGCAGGTTATCACGGGTAATGCCGGCATTATTGACGAGAATCAGCGGCGCACCGGATCTCTCGGTCAACTCCTTCAGACCCGCCTCGATGCTGGCGGGATCTGCCACATTCATAACCATGCCGTAGCCCTTGAGCCCGGCAGACTGCAGATCGTTGGTGATGGATTCGGCACCGCCGGCGCTGGTGGCCGTACCGATGACTTCAGCGCCCTGCTCGGCCAATGCACGGGCAATCGCCTGGCCAATTCCGCGGGTCGCACCGGTTACCAGTGCAATCTTACCTTCCAGAGACATGAATCACTCCCTTTCGTTTCAGGACTGGCTGAACGCGTCAAGCGCCTTCGCCAGCGAGTCCGGATCTTCGATACTGTGAACCGCCAGTGCCCGGTCAATACGCTTTGCAAGTCCGGCCAGGACCTTACCGGTACCGCATTCAACAGCCACTTCCACACCGTTACTCACGAGGGTACGAACGGAATCCGTCCACCGGACCGGCGAATAGAGCTGCTTCAGAAGATTGGCCTTCAGTGTAGCGGATTCCGTCTCGGCCGCGGCGTTAACATTTTGTATAACCGGGATGACAGCATCATTAAAGCGCACATCATCCAGGGCTTTTGCCAGCTCTTCCGACGCGCCTTTCATCAGGGCGCAATGGGACGGAACGCTGACCGGCAAAGGCATGGCCTTGCGCGCGCCTTTTTCCTTGCAGGCTTCAATGGCCCGTTCGACGGCAGCCGCCGAACCGGCTATTACCACCTGCCCGGGGGCGTTGAAGTTCACGGCGGAGACAACCTCGCCCTGAGCAGCGCTTTCACAGGCAGCGACGACATCATCATCCTCAAGACCCAGGATAGCCGCCATTTTGCCTTCCCCTGCCGGCACCGCATCCTGCATGAGCTCTCCACGAAGGCGAACCAGCCTTACCGCTTCAATGAAGTCAAGGCTCTCGGAGGCAACCAGGGCACTGTACTCGCCCAGGCTGTGGCCAGCGAGGAAGTCCGGCTTGCTGCCGCCTGCAACAAACCACTGGCGCCACAGGGCGACACTGGCTGTCAGCAGTGCAGGCTGGGTGACCATGGTTCTGTTAAGCTCCTCGGCCGGGCCCTTCTGGCACAGCTGCCAGAGATCGTAGCCCAATACATTGGAAGCTTCAGCAAAGGTTCTGTTGATAATGGGCCAGGTTTCAGCGGCCGCCGAAAGCATACCAACGGATTGTGACCCTTGTCCGGGAAAAATAAAGGCTGATTTCATAAGCGGGATCTTATCGTCATTAAAGGGTTACGGGAGATTAGCCAATAGTACAAGGTAGGCCAATTATCCGCGAATGTGTGGCCAGATCGGGACAGACTTTAGTCTCAGGCGCTCAAAGCATGAGGTCGTCGAGGCGCTCATTGATCCGGCGGGGCACTTCCAGTTCAACTTCCCTGACAGCCTGACGAATGGCTGACAGCATGGCTCGCTCGTTGGCGTTGCCATGGCTCTTGATAACCACGCCCTGCAACCCGAGCAGGCTGGCGCCATTGTGACGGGAGGGGTCCATCAACCGAAGCAGCCGGCCAATAATCGGCCTGGCCAGCAGACCAACCAGCCTGCCGTAGAGATTCCGGGTGAAAGCCTGCTCCATCAACTCAATCAGGAGTCCGGCAACGCCTTCACCGGTTTTCAGGGCGATATTCCCGACAAACCCGTCACACACAACCACATCGGCCACATCCCGGAACAGATCGCTCCCCTCCACGTAACCGATGTAATTGACAGTGTCGCACTGGGCCAGCATGTGAGAGGCCAGACGGACCTGCTCATTGCCCTTGATCTCTTCTTCCCCGACATTCAGCAAGGCCACCCGGGGTTCCGCCTGCTGGCAGATAGCCGAGGCCATCAGGGAGCCCATCAGGGCATACTGATAGAGATTTTCGGCGGTTGAATCGACATTGGCACCAAGATCAAGGACGTGACAACGCCCGCGGAGAGAGGGAATCAGCTTGGCGATAGCCGGTCGCTCTATGCCCGGATACATGCGAATGATGGTACGGCCAAACGCCATCAGGGCGCCGGTGTTCCCGGCACTGACACAGCCCTGAGCTTCGTCGTCACGGACCAGACTCAGGGCAATGGCCATGGATGAGTTTTTCTTGTGACGGAGCGCATGGGACGGGCGCTCATTCATGCGCACCACATCTGCCGCCTCAACAATGCGGATTCTTGCATGCCCCTCACGCAACAAAGCCTCAAGCTCGCTCCGGACTCCGACCAGAACGATGCTCAAGGCTTCGTTTTCACGCACCGCCTGTAGCGACGCAGCAACCACAACCGCGGCTCCGCGGTCGCCACCCATGGCGTCAATCGCAATGGTGACCGGCTTCACCGTTCTGCCATCCGATTCCGTGCGGTGCATAGCGACAACGAGATTACTCGTCGCGTGCTTCGATTACCTGCTTACCACGGTAGAAACCGTCTGGAGACACGTGGTGACGACGATGAACTTCACCGGTGGTCGCGTCGGTGCTCAGAGCGGCAGTGCTCAGAGCGTCGTGTGAACGGCGCATGCCGCGCTTGGAACGGGTTTTGCGATTCTTCTGTACAGCCATGATTATGCTCCTGACCTGTTAACGTAAACTTTGTATTACTCGGAAAGTAACGTGTGTTCGTTTGATGGGCGCCGGCTTCCCCTCAGGAAACCCGCGCCCGGTTAATGCTTTGTCTTCTTGAGATCCGCCAGCACGCTGAACGGGTTCTCGCCCGACTTTCTCACTGGCGGTGCCGCGGAGCCCTCAGGCTCGTAAGCCTCCAGATCTTCCCGGGCCGGACACTCATTCCGATCATGAAGCGGGAACGGTGGCAGTACCAGCAACAGCTCGTCTTCTGCCATTGACCAAAGATCTGCACTGAAATCATCGGTCAGGTAAGGCTCAAGCTCGTTCGGCAGCTGTTTCGCCTGTTCATCACTGGTTACCAACCCCAGGCTGAACCGGGAAACCAGTGTCGCGCCCATGGAACCCATGCAGCGCTGACACTCCAGCTCCACCGGAGCCTCCAGCTCACCCGAGACAACACGACGACGCTCACTGTCCATATAAAAGGACAACTTCACCCGACACGCAGCATTCTCTGAAAACCCCAGAACAGCTTCCCGGAAACGGCCAAGCCCGCTGAGGGGAATGATTCCCTCCAGAGTGCTGTTTTGTTCCGCCAACCGGTAAGGATCAACAGATTTGGGTAACTCGGCGTTTGGCGCTTTTGACATAGGCGCGCAATTTTAGGGGCGCAGCCCTCTAGTGTCAAAGACTTCGTTGCTTTTTGGGCAGGGGTTCCCGTGCAGGTAAGTGTAATTTACGATAAGCGCACTCCAGTTCTTCCTCCCCGCTACCCCAAGGACAATACACATGAGGCAAAACCCCCTGCTGCTGGCCTCGTCGTCACCTTACCGCAAGGTGCTTCTGGAACGGCTCGGCCTGCCCTTCAGTTGCGCCAGCCCTGATATTGACGAAACACCAATTCATGACGAAACCGGGGAGGCGCTGGCAACCCGCCTGGCGGAGACCAAGGCCAGGGCCCTGACAGAGCGATTTCCCGGCCACTGGATTATTGGATCTGACCAGGTAGCCTGCCTGCCGGATGGCTCCATACTGAACAAACCCGGAAATCACACACAAGCCAGGTACCAGTTACGCCTGAGCAGCGGCCACAGGGTCCTGTTCCTCACTGGTCTTGCACTGCTGGACACGGATTCTGGAAAACTGGAGCATCACTGCGAACCTTACACCGTTCACTTCCGACAGCTGACCGACGCGGAAATTGAAGCCTATCTGCGACGGGAACAACCCTATGACTGCGCTGGCAGCTTCAAGATGGAAGGCCTTGGCATCACTCTTTTTGAAGCACTGGAAGGCCGGGACCCGAACAGTCTCGTAGGACTACCACTGATTGCCCTGAACGACATGCTGCGACGCTGGGGCCGGAATCCGCTGCTGGAAAACCGGCCTGATGCGCCCCGGGTTTAACGAAGCTCCAGACGGGACTCCATCAGCTGACTGGCAAAGCCCGTCCCGAAGGCAACGCCAAGCTGGTCAACAATGTCCTGGAGCGGCGATTTGCGACGACTGTAATCCACCAGCTCTTCCTGGCCGATAATCTGCCGGGCGACGTGCGAAGCGCTGCCCACCCCATCCACCAGGCCGAGCTCGACCGCCTGGTCGCCGCTCCAGACCAGACCGCTGAACAGACGCTCATCATCGGCCAGCCGATCACCCCGACCCTGCTTTACCGCCTCAATGAACTGTTGATGGGTGTTTTCGAGCACACTCTGCCAGAACATCACTTCTTCTTCCTGCTCTGGCGAAAAAGGATCAAGGAAGGCCTTATTCTCACCCGCTGTGTACAGGCGTCGATCAACCCCAATCTTTTCCATCACACCGGTAAAGCCGAAGCCACCGGCAACAACGCCAATGGACCCCACAAGGCTGGCACGATTGGCGTAAATCTCATCGGCGGCCGAGGCGATATAATAAGCCCCGGAAGCGCCGATGTCGGAAATCACGGCGTACACTTTCTTTTCCGGATATTCTTCACGCAGCCGCTTTATTTCATCGTATACGTACCCCGACTGAACCGGGCTTCCGCCGGGGCTGTTGATTCGAAGAATCACCGCCACCGAGTTTGGCTCCTCAAAAGCAGAACGAAGCGAACCGACAATATTATCGGCGCTCGCCAGCTCATCCGCCGCTATCGGGCCGTTAATCTCAACCAGGGCGGTATGCTTACCAGAGACACTGCTCAAAGTGTCTCCGAACGGAGCCTTCAGCATGAAAAGCAACGCAATCAGATAACCGAAGGTAAGGAGCTTGAAAAAAATCCCCCACCGGCGGCTTCTACGCTGCTCGGCCTGGAGCGACATCACCAGTTTTTCAATGAGTTTCCAGTCCCGGCCGGACTCCGGCGGCAATTTTGGCGACTTGCGGCCAAACAACGGCTTACTGTCCTTTTCAGGCTCCACTGGCTCATCTCCCCAATCAGGGGACTTATCGGAATCCCAGTCACTCATTCATTCATCCTGTCAGCAACATCGATTAAATTGGCTAATCCGGCTCGCTCAGAGCCCAAGTACCCGGCGCAGGCCGGGCACGGTATCAACAATGGCATGGGGCGAATAGTCACCCAGAACATCACGCTTGTGTACGCCCCACTCGACACCGATGGAAGGCATTCCGATACGCCGGGCCATTTCGAGATCGTAGCGGGTGTCGCCGACCATTACCGCTTCGGCCGGCTCAATTCCGTAGAAATTCAGAATCTGCTCGAGCATTGCAGGATCCGGCTTTGAGCGGGTCTCATCCGCGCACCGGGTTATCTCGAAATAACTGCCAAGCCCGCTGGAAACGAGGGCCGAATCGAGCCCCCGACGGCTCTTGCCGGTGGCGACGGAACAGCTGCGACCAGAACCGCGAAGGTCAGCCACCACATCCGCCATACCCTCAAACACATTCTGGGGCGTGGTGGTCTTGCTGAAGAAGTAACCCGCATAGCCCTCCCGGATACTATTCATCTCGTCACAACTGATGCCCGGATAAAGTTTCTCCAGCGCTTCGACCATACCAAGACCGATTATATCCCGGTAGGCCTCACGCTCCAGGGCCGGGTAACCCAGATCGGTCGCCGCCTGATGCAGGCTGTCGGCGATGTGCTCGACCGAATCCACCAGCGTCCCGTCCCAGTCAAAAATAACCACTCTGACGTTCATTGACCTGTTCCTTTAATGCGTGCCCCAAGTTTTTCCAGCGCCTCGCTGAATGCATCGTCGTACGGAGCCTCAAGGCGCACGGCCTCCCCCGACACGGGCAAGGTAAATTCGAGAGCCCTGGCATGAAGCATCAGGCGCTGCCCACCGATCGCCCTGAACGCTTTCAGGCTGACATCATCCATATACTTGTCGTCACCTGCAATCGGATGACCCGCCCAGGCACTGTGAACCCTGATCTGGTGTGTTCGCCCGGTTATGGGTGAGGCCTCCACCAGGCTGTAGCCCTGATAACGATAAAGGCAACGGAAGGTAGTCAATGACGCTTTCCCCGATTCGTCAACCTTCACCCGACGCTCGCCATTGGGCATCTCGTAACGCAGAAGGGGGACATCAACCCGGTCAACACTGGCCTGCCAGTCACCGGCCACCAACGCGTGGTAGTGCTTTCTTACCCGTTTCTGGCGAAGTTCGTCCTGCAGATAGCGCAGTGCTGAGCGCTTCTTGGCCACCATAACCAGGCCGGACGTGTCACGATCCAGCCGGTGCACAAGCTCCAGAAACTTTGCCGATGGCCGGGCCGAACGCAAGACTTCAATCAGACCGAAACTCAGGCCACTGCCGCCATGAACGGCAATGCCGGAGGGTTTGTTGACCACCAGCATCTGTTCATTCTCGAAAATGACCGCGGCCTCAATGACCCCCTGCACCCGGGAGCCGGGCGCGACCTGCTCCGGCTTTTCCTTGCGAATTACGGGAGGAATCCGCACCTGGTCACCGGTTTTCAGCCGGGTGTCTGGCCTCACCCGACCCTTGTTGACCCGAACCTCGCCCTTTCTGACCAGGCGGTAGATAATACTTTTCGGCACGCCGCGCAGCTGCGCCAAAAGAAAATTATCCACCCTCTGACCTTCATTGTCCTCACCCACAGTGACCCACCGCACCCCCTGGCGAACGTCGCCGCGGTGTGCCACCGCCCCACCACCACCCCTTCCCATGGGCGATGGTGCCGCCTTGTCGGGCCTGACTCTGGCTGGCTTCTTGTTCGCGGGCTTGCGGGACATGGAATTCCTATGGTGGTGACATGAATGCAGGATTGAACGACAACCTGAATACTGTTATATTCCGGCGTGCTCTGCCGTTTGTCTACGGCCTGATCAACTCAAGTCAGAAGCCGGAGCGGCAGAAGTATACCGACACTATTCGAGAGTTTGAACGCCGTGCACCCAATCACTACCGGGAACGGCGAAGTAAATGCTCCCGGAGTACCAGGCCAGATCTTGGAAAGACTGAACCCTGTCCCCGGGAGAAGAAAAAACCGCGCAGAAAACCGCGGGCGACATCGCGAAGAATCACTGCCACGCAGGGCCGGGCCGTCCAGCTTACGAATACGACGTGAGACCCAGGCACCTGAGTGAACCTGAAAACGGATAACATGCGTCAACAGACACGAACCTTACACGACCTCTCCCTGCCTACAGGCAGCCGGATCGTCGGCGTTGGTCTCAGACCGAAAGGATCAAACCCCCGAAGGGTCTGATTCGTCTGGCCGCCGGTCCGCCCTTGACGTAACAGGGCCCGCGGTACGCACATCCTGCTTCGCTGATGCGATCCCCTCCGGTTTTCTGTCAAACTAAACGACAGGAACTCTTTCTTTCCATGAAAAGAATGCTTATCAATGCAACTCACCCTGAAGAGTTGCGCGTAGCTCTGGTTGACGGCCAGCGTCTGTTTGATCTCGACATCGAATCCAGCTCCCGCGAGCAGAAGAAAGCCAACGTATATAAGGGTCGCATTACCCGCGTTGAGCCCAGTCTCGAAGCTGCGTTCGTTGATTTCGGTGCCGATCGCCACGGCTTTCTGCCCCTGAAGGAAATCTCCAAGGAGTACTTCAAGAAATCCCCGGGTCAGATTGAGGGCAAGATCAACATCAAGGATGTGGTCTCTGAAGGCCAGGAAGTCATCGTCCAGGTGGACAAGGAAGAACGTGGTAACAAGGGCGCTGCCCTGACGACCTTTATTTCCCTGGCCGGCCGCTATCTGGTACTCATGCCCAACAACCCTCGTGCCGGTGGTATTTCCCGCCGCATTGAGGGCGACGAGCGGGCCCAGCTCAAAGATGCCATGAACAATGTCCAGATACCGAAATCCATGGGCATCATTGTTCGTACCGCTGGCATTGGCCGGACCACCGAAGAACTGCAGTGGGATCTGGATTACCTGGTTCAGTTCTGGGAAGCCATCTCCCAGGCCGCCGGCGAACGCAAGGCGCCGTTCCTGATTCACCAGGAAAGCAACGTTATTATCCGTGCCGTACGTGACTACCTTCGCCAGGATATTGGCGAGGTTCTGATCGATTCCGATGGCGTACATGAGGACGTACTGAATTTTGTCCGCGCGGTAATGCCAACGTTCGAGAACAAGATAAAGCTTTACAAGGACGAAATCCCCCTGTTCAGCCGTTATCAGATCGAAGGCCAGATCGAGACCGCGTTCCAGCGGGAAGTGAAGTTGCCTTCCGGCGGTTCAATTGTTATCGATCCAACCGAAGCACTGGTTTCCATCGACATCAACTCCTCCCGTGCCACCAAGGGCCACGACATCGAGGAAACCGCCCTCCAGACCAACCTGGAAGCGGCCGAGGAAATCGCCCGCCAGCTGCGCCTGCGTGACATGGGCGGCCTGATTGTCATCGATTTCATCGATATGACCCCAGCCAAGCACCAGCGGGAAGTTGAACAGAAGATGCGTGAGGCCCTGGAAATTGACCGGGCCCGGGTTCAGGTTGGCAAGATCTCGCGATTTGGCCTGCTTGAGATGTCCCGTCAGCGTCTGCGCCCCTCCCTCGGGGAAACACGCAGTGAGGTTTGTCCTCGTTGCGAAGGCCAGGGCACCATCCGAGGCATTGAATCCCTCGCCCTGAGCATCATGCGCCTGATCTACGAAGAGTCCTCGAAAGACAAGACCGGCGAAGTGCGGGCTGTCGTTCCCGTGTCCGTTGCCACTTTCCTTTTGAACGAAAAGCGCAAGCAGCTGGCAGATATCGAGGCGCGCCAGGAAGTGAGCGTCGTCGTGGTTCCCGTGCCACATATGGAAACACCGCACTTCGAAATCGTCCGGATGCGCGACGATGAAACAACGCCCGAGCATATCTCCAGCCACCAGGTGGCCCAGGAATACAGCGAGCGTGAAGAGGAAATCTTCGAAGCTCCGGCCGCGGAAAAACCGGTTCGTGAACAGGCAGCCGTACGGGCGGTTCGCCCCAGTGCACCCGCGCCCACTCCGGCACCAAAGGCTGCCGAAGCCGTCGATCAGGAAGAAGGCCTGTTCCGCCGCCTTGGCCGCAAGATTGCCTGCTTCTTCAGCGGAGAAGAAGAACAGCAGACCGAGACCAGCGAAAAGAGCAGAAGCCAGCGTGAGGAACACCGCAATCAGGGCCGCCAGGATCGTCGCAAATCCCGCGTAGCCCGTGGTGACGACCAGCGTTCCGGCGGCAACCGCAGCGGCAACGAACGTCGTCAGGGCGGCCCGCAAGGCCGTGGCGAGGATAACCGCGGTCGCAACCGCAATCGCAACGATGACCCGAACCGCGGAAACCAGAATCGCCAGAGCCCCGAGACCAAGGACAGCGACACCAAAGGCGACAACAAAAGCGACGGCAAGGGCACTGACAACCGCCGGGATAACCGCCGGGACAGCCAGGGCCGTGGGCGCAACAAGCCTCAGCGAGACCCGAAAGATAGTCGGGACCAGAAGGACAACGGCCCACAGGAAAGCGCTGCCAAGCCAGCCGGTGGCGAAAAAACCGCATCTGACGAAAAGCGTCGCAAGCCCCGCCGTCAGCGTAATCGCGATGGCTCTCCGGCGGAAAACCCGGCCTCCACACCAGCGGATCGCAAGGCTGTCCGAAGCGAAAAGCACCAAAAGGATACCCAGCCGGAGGTTAGTTCCGAAGGCGACAAGCCTGCGGTGAAAGCCGGGCAGCCACGGGATAGCCGTGAAAAGGCTTCTGAAAAACCTGAAAACAAGGCAGCCACGCCGATTCAGAAGGACGCGCCGAAGCAAGATCCGAAACAGGGCCAGGCCGACCAGCCTGCTGCTTCAGAAGCGTCTTCTGACAGCCAGGCTCCAGAGCAGCCGAAAGAAGCACCGAAAGCCGCTGACCAGCCGACCGGGAAGACCGGCGACGCTGCTGAGTCCGGCAAAAGCGCGGAGCCCCCTCAAAAGGCAGAAGACAAGAGCGCCAAGCCTTCAGCTGCGGATCAAAAGCCATCAGCGGCTGGGAAAAAGCGCTCCGCGGCCGATAAAAAGCCCTCTGCTCCGGAGAACGAACCCGCAGCCGAAAGCGCTGATCAGGCACCGAAAGTCGAAGCGGAAAAGAAGGCAGAAGCTGAACCAAAGCAACCGGCCAAGGCCGAAAAAGCGCCTGAGACCGCTTCCGGGCAACCGGCCGGCAGCTCTGAAGCGCCGGCCCCTGCCGAAAAGCCGCAAGCGGCTGACGAGCCGGCACCGCAGTCCACCGCTCCGAAAAAGGCGGCGCCGAAAGAGCAGCCCGAACCGAAGCCGTCTCTGGCCGCAGATGCGCAGCCTGAAAAGACTGAGAAGCCTGCGGCTGAGGCCGCGAAAACGGACGAATCTCCCGAAACACCGGCAGCCAATATTCCTGTTACACCAGGACGTGCCTACAATGACCCCCGAGAGGTCCGCAAGCGCCAGAAGGCTGCGGAAGAGGCCAAAAAGGCCGGGAGTAACTAACTGATGCTATCGAACTCCGACATAGAGGCGCTGGAAGACATTCTCTTTGCCGAACCCTGGGGCGATGACGCCCTGGATTTCTTCGGCTTCCACGGGGTTGTCTGCGCCAGCGTCGTTGGCCCGGCTGAACTGGGGGCGGAAGAAATCTTCCGCCTCGCCACGGGTATCGATGAGGCGCCCGATGGCGGGGTTCCTGAGGTATTCAGGCGCTGTGCCGAGCAGTTGGCCGGAGGCATGGCCCACGCGTTGGATATGGGCCAGGCTCTGGAATTACCGGAACCGGAAGACGGCGACCCCATGAACGCGTTGGAGAATTGGTGTGCCGGGTTCGTGGATACCTTCCTGGAGCACGAAGAACAGTGGCTGGACGCTGCCAGCGAAGAGGAAACCGCCGACCTGATGGTGCCCATGCTTACGCTGTCAGGATTGTTCGATGACGAGGATTTTCAAAAGGTTCGCAACAGCGACAAACTGTCCCGGCAAATGGCCGATGCCATTCCCGATTCACTGACCGATCTGTATCTCCTGTTTCACGCGCCGGATTAAACCGGCGCAGGACTCAGAATTGGCTGCCTGAATGAATGCCAGACCGGCTCAAGCCCGTCTGGCATTTTCGTGATGCGACCAAGCTCACACCAGGGTGCTCCGGGAAAGTGAAAATCACTGCCCTGAGATGCCAACAACCCTTCCCTTCGGCACAGCTCCGCCAGAAATCCCAGATCCCCGCTGGACTGCCCCGAGGTGGAAACTTCAATCGCCTGCCCTTCCGCTCTCCGGAAATCGGCTGTCAGCTCCCGGAGTTTGGTAGCAGTGAGCTGGTATTTCCGTGGATGGGCAAGAACGGCAATTCCGCCCGCCTCATTAATCCAGCGAACCACCTCCGGCAGTTCCGGCCAGTAGGCTTTTACGTCACCGGCCTTGCCGTTGCCGAGGTAACGCTTGAACGCCTGCGCGGAGTTACGCACGACACTCTCGCCCGTCAGGACTGCGGCAAAATGCGGACGGCCCGGGACATCGCCGCCTGCAGCAGCAGTTGCCTGTTCCAGCAGATCATCGATGCCAAGCTTGCTCAGCCGTTCGGCAATCATCCTTGCCCGGGCCCAGCGATTCTCGTTTTGCTGCGCCAGGGCGCCCTGGAATCCGGCACTGTCCGGATCGAAATCCAGCCCAACAACATGAATGGTACGGCTTTTCCAGAGGCAGGACAGTTCCACCCCGGGAATCAGGGTGACACCATGCTTTCCGGCCGCATCCCAGGCTTCGGCGAACCCGCCAATCGTGTCATGATCCGTCAATGCAAGGTGGCTGACACCCCGCTCGGCCGCACGCTCAAGCAGCGCCGACGGCGATAGCGCGCCATCCGAGGCGGTACTGTGGCAATGCAGGTCGATGCACAAAACCGGGTCTTGCGGTATAGTCACGAAACATCCTGAATCAGAGGGTAACGGGCGATATGCCACGGTGGGACATTGTACCAGCCATCCCTGGCGCCGCACGACTGCTGATTATTTGCCAGCCAGTAACGTTAGGAACTTCAATCCGGAGAGCTGAATGTATTACGCCATTATCAGTGAAGATGTCGAAAACAGCCTGCCACTGCGCCAGACGGCGCGACCCGCTCACACTGAGCGCCTGCAGGCACTGAAAGCCGAGGGCAGATTGCTTGTTGCCGGCCCGCACCCCGCCCTGGACACACCGGAACCGGGTGAGGCTGGCTTTACCGGCAGCCTGGTGATTGCGGAGTTCGACTCACTGGAGGCAGCACAGGCATGGGCAGATTCTGACCCCTACATTGAGGCCGGCGTATACGAGAAGGTTACCGTGAAGCCGTTCAAGGCTGTATTACCGTGATCGCTTCCGTTGCAGCATGAGTTTATTGTAATGATGGCTCGCTTGCACAGCAGGGCATCTGTGACAAAATTGCGCTTTTAATCATGCGCGGACTTCATCCAGAGAATTTCAGGGAACGTAACCAGTGACGCTTTTTCGCCTCGCCATCAGTGTGTTGTTTGCAGTGTCGTCAATTGCCGTTGCCCAGGCGAAAACGGTCTGGGTGGACGATCAGCTGTACCTTCCGGTGAGGTCTGGCGCAGGTACCCAGTACCGGATTATCGAGAATGCCGTGCCCAGTGGGACGCCCCTGGAAGTGCTCGATGCCTCCGATTCGGCTTACACCCTGGTTCGCACCCCCAAGGGTACGGAGGGCTGGGTCTCCAGCCAATATCTGAGCGAAACACCCATCGCCGCCGACCGTCTCCGGACAGCCAACCAACAGCTGGAAAATACCCGTGCGGAGCTCGCCCGGGTAAAAGAGCAACTGACCCAGGTAACCAACGAACGGGACGCTCTTGAAAACTCTGAATCGTCGCTTTCGAATCGCTCCCAGGAACTCCAGGAAGAACTTCAGCGCATCAAGAGTATCGCATCCGACTCTATCAATCTGTCGCGCCGCAACCGCGAACTCCTCGAGGAAAACCAGAAGATCCGCAACGACCTTGAGATCCTTACCGCGGAAAACGAACGCCTCGAAGCCAGCAAGGAGTATGACTTCATGCTACTCGGTGCCGGCCTGGTCCTCGGCGGTGTGTTGCTGGCACTGATTATTCCGATGCTCAAACCAACAAGAAAAACTGACAACTGGGCCTGATGCCATGAAGGATTACTCGGAAAAGCGCGACTTTCACCGTATGCAGGTGAACTCTGAAATCGAAATTACCGACAGCCAGGGTAACAGGTTCACCGGCGTCTGCCGCGACCTGAGTGCAGCCGGCATGCAGCTCTATGTCGAGCGCGAGGTAGCCGTTGGCGAAGAACTGCAAACGGTCCTCCACCCCACAAGCGATCAGTTTCCTCCACTGGAAACCGTGTGCGAAGTCATTCGGTGTGAACCGGAGGGTGAAGGCTACCTGCTCGGAACGAACATCAGCGAAGTGACTCGCTGAACAAGAAACGGCGGCCAGCAGCCACCGTTTCTTGTTCCTGCAAGATGGCTTCTGGCTCAGACCAGGGGCTTCTCCGAAACAACAATGCCGTTATTGTCGGCATAGACATAATGACCCGGGTGGAAGGTTACACCGTGGAAGGTAACCGGCACATTCAGGTCGCCAAGGCCGCGTTTTTCACTTTTCCGGGGATGAGTCCCCAGGGCCTGAACGCCCAGTGCGGTGTTACCAATCTCGTCTACGTCCCGGACACAGCCATAGATAATCAGGCCGGCCCAGCCATTGCTGGCGGCCTTCTCCGCCAGCATGTCGCCCAGCAGTGCATGGCGCCTTGAGGCACCACCATCCACCACCATAACCCGACCATTGCCGGGCTGGCCAACCTGTTCCTTCACCACGGAATTGTCTTCAAAGCATTTCACGGTAACGATCTCGCCGCCAAACGCCTTGTTACCGCCGTAGTTGTTAAAGCCGGGCGCCACAACCTGCACTTCCGGAAACTCGTCGCACAGGTCCGGGGTAATAATCTGTGTCACTTTGTCGTTCTCCTTCATCCTGGAAAATGAACTCAGTCGATCTTTTCGTCGGCCAGGAAAAACCAGGTATCCAGCACCGAATCCGGATTCAGGGAAACGGAATCAATGCCCTGATCCATCAGCCACTTGGCAAGATCCGGATGATCCGATGGCCCCTGCCCGCAGATACCAATGTACTTATCTGCTTTCTTGCAGGCCTGAATGGCGCTGGCCAGCAATGCCTTGACGGCGTCGTTACGCTCATCGAACAGGTGGGCGATGATGCCGGAATCCCGGTCCAGCCCCAGGGTAAGCTGAGTCAGATCATTGGAACCGATGGAGAAGCCGTCAAAATGCTCAAGGAACTGTTCGGCCAGAATCGCGTTGGCCGGCAGCTCACACATCATGATCACACGAAGGCCGTTCTCACCTCGCTTCAGACCATTCTCCGCCAGCAGGCTAACCACCTGTTCCGCCTCACCAACGGTGCGAACAAACGGCACCATCACTTCCACATTGGTCAGCCCCATCTCGTTGCGCACCTTTTTCAGGGCGCGGCATTCCAGCTCAAAGCAATCGCGGAACGTTTCGGAGATGTAGCGGGATGCGCCACGGAAACCCAGCATCGGATTTTCTTCATCCGGCTCGTACAGGGTGCCGCCAATCAGGTTGGCGTACTCGTTGGACTTGAAGTCCGACAGCCGCACAATGACCTTTTTCGGCGCAAACGCGGCTGCCAGGGTGGAAATACCCTCCACCAGTTTGTCCACGTAGAAATCGACCGGAGACGAATAGCCCGAAATGCGTTTTTCAACGGTCTGCCTGATGTCCCGGGGCAACCCGTCAAAGTTCAGCAGGGCCTTGGGGTGCACGCCAATCATCCGGTTGATGATGAACTCGAGGCGGGCCAGGCCAACGCCTTCATTGGGCAACCCCTGGAAATCAAAGGCACGGTCCGGGTTGCCGACGTTCATCATGATCTTGAACGGAATATCGGGCATGGAGTCAACGGTATTTTCCCGCAGCTCGAAGTCCAGGGCACCTTCGTAAATCAGACCGGTGTCGCCCTCGGCACAGGAAACCGTCACTTCCTGACCATCTTTCAAAACCTCGGTCGCGTCACCACAACCGACCACCGCCGGAATACCCAGCTCACGGGCAATAATGGCTGCGTGGCAGGTACGACCGCCTCGATCCGTCACGATGGCGGAGGCCCGCTTCATGACCGGTTCCCAGTCCGGGTCGGTCATGTCTGTCACCAGCACGTCGCCGGCCTGAACGCGATCCATTTCCTTGATGCTGGTAATAACCTTCACCGGGCCGCTGCCAATCTTGTGGCCGATACTGCGACCTTCCACCAGCACATTGCCGGTTTCGTTCAACAGGTACCGCTCCATCACGTTGGCGGAGGCGCGGCTCTTGACGGTTTCAGGACGGGCCTGAACGATGTAGATCTTGCCGTCGTCGCCATCCTTCGCCCACTCGATATCCATCGGGCGCTGGTAGTGCTTCTCGATAATCATCGCCTGACGGGCCAGATCTTCCACCTCGGCATCGGTAATGCAGAAGCGGTTACGCTCGTCCTGCCCAACCTTGACCGTTTCCACGAACTGGCCTTCACCGGGGCTTGAATGGTAAACCATCTTGATGGCCTTGCTGCCCAGGTTGCGGCGCAATACCGCCGGGCGCCCAGCCTCCAGTGTCGGCTTGTGGACATAGAATTCATCGGGGTTCACGGCACCCTGGACAACGGTTTCGCCGAGGCCATAAGAGGCCGTTACAAAAACCACATCCCGGAACCCGGATTCGGTGTCGAGGGTGAACATAACGCCACTGGCCGCGGTTTCACTGCGAACCATTTTCTGAATGCCGGCAGAAAGAGCAACCATCTTGTGATCGAAACCATGGTGGACACGGTAAGAGATGGCCCGGTCGTTGAACAGCGAAGCAAACACTTCTTTAACCGAGGTGCGCACCTGCTGCAGCCCCACCACGTTCAGGAAGGTTTCCTGCTGGCCGGCAAACGAGGCATCTGGCAAGTCCTCGGCGGTGGCTGAGGAACGGACCGCAACGGCCATGCGATCATTGCCATCCTGAAGCGCTGAGAACGCCTCTTCCAGGGCCTTTTCCAGGACATCCGGGAAGGGTGTGTCAATAATCCACTCACGAATCTGAGCGCCTACACGGGCCAGCTCGTTGACATCATTGATGTCCAGAGCATCCAGGACATTATCGATTCGCTCTTTCAGGCCGTCTTTGGCCAGAAATTCGCGATAGGCGTGTGCTGTCGTGGCAAAACCACCTGGAACGGTAACACCTGCGTTGGCGAGATTACTGATCATTTCGCCGAGGGAGGCGTTCTTCCCGCCCACCCGGTCGACATCGGACATTCCCAGGTGATCAAACCAGATAATGTAATCTTCCAAAGCACGTCTCCCTTGAGTCTATGAAGCAAAGAGCAAAACCGGGCCAGCGGTATCAAGCGGTAAAAGCAGGCAATATCCACTGCGGGGTCTCGAACTTGGCGTGTATGATACTGTAACCCGCGGAAATTACCTAGGGAACCACCCGCTGAATACGGAACCGGACGATACATCATGAAACGCACTGCTTTTTTCATTTCCGATGGCACCGGCCTGACTGCCGAGGCACTGGGGCACAGTCTTCTGGCCCAGTTTGAAAAAATCGAGTTTGAACGGGTGACCGTTCCCTACATTGCGGACGAAGAAAAAGCCCGCGAAATGGTCACACGCATCAACAAGGCCGCCGAAACAGACGGCGCAAGGCCACTGGTTTTCGACACCATCGTGAACAGCGACATCCGGGATATCATCTCCACAGCCGAGGGTTTCATGGTGGATATTTTCGGAACCTTTCTCAAACCCCTGGAGCAGGAGCTGCAGTCATCTTCTTCCTACACCGTGGGAAAATCTCACTCAATCAATAACGAGGGCAGTTACGAGCGGCGGATCAAGGCCGTCAATTTTGCGCTGGATAACGACGATGGCGCCCGGACACGATATTACGATGAAGCGGACCTGATTCTGGTGGGTGCTTCCCGAAGCGGAAAAACCCCCACCTGCCTCTATCTCGCGCTGCAATACGGCGTCAAGGCCGCCAATTATCCGATTACCGAGGAGGATCTGGAGGATCAGCAGATCCCGGGCGCCCTGAAGCCCCACAAGGAGAAAGTCTTCGGGCTGACCATCGATCCCGAGCGCCTCGCCACCATACGCAACGAGCGCCGCCCCAACTCCCGGTATTCCTCAATCAGGCAGTGCATGCATGAAATCGAGGAAATCGAGCTGATGTACCGGCGTGAGCGCATTCCCTACCTGAATACCACGGCCTATTCAGTGGAAGAGATTTCGACACGGATTATGGTGAGCACCGGGCTGAAGCGGAATCGCTGAAGGGGCGGGAAAAGTGAAAAAGGGGTCATGAAAAAGGGGTCAGATGAAAGCGTTCATCTGACCCCTGTGTGTCCTGCGTTGCACTTCTGCTCTACAGTTCCTGAATAGCCAGGCCGAGTTTCTCCACCCTGGCCCGGTTCTCGGGACTGGTAACAACCGCGGTACTCGCCTTCTCCGGCATCAACCAGGTACTGGCGACACGCCTGATGTCCTCCAGGGTAACTGCCAGAACGCGCTCCCGGAACCGGGCCCTCTGCTCAGGGGAACGACCAAACAGCTTGTTGTGGAACGCATGGCGGGCTGCACCGGCCGGAGAGCGGGGCCGGTCCAGCTGGCCGATGACCCCGAGAATCGACTCTTCCAGTTCCTGGTATTCGTGGTCCGTTTCCTGCAGCCAGATCAGCGCCTTGTCGAAATCCTCCAGGGTCTCTTCCAGGCGGGGATCCCGGTAGGAGAAGAACCGGAAGGTTCCGTTCACGCTGTCCTGCCCGGCACCACCACCGTAGGCGCCACCCTTTTCACGGATGGCACGGTGCAGGTAACCGTTACGCAGGAAACCACCAAGCACGGTCAGCGCCGCTGCATCCGGGTGGTCTACCGGCACAGTACTATAAGCCCTGGCACAGAAATTCACTTGCGTAGACGTCAGCCAGGCCTCTCGGGTGGTATAGCTGACCGGCTCCATTTTCCAGTCAGAGCTCTCTGGCGCGGATGCTTCCTGCCAGCAGGATTTGAGATCGTCAACCATGGCCGGAAGCTGCTCTTCCTCGCCAATCACCAGGAATTCCCGCCCCTGGTTACTGATTTTCTTATGAAGGGCTGACAGTTTCTCGCACAGCGCCGCCAGCTCTTCCGGATCCTTCAGGGCCTGATCCAGCTGCTTGGTGCCCCGGATTCCAGCCAGACCGCCGAGGCGGAATGACAGCCAGGCCCCCGGGCTCATACCCTGGGAGGCCGCGCTCATGGCCAGGGCATGACCACTGCCTGTGACCGCCTGCTCGCGGCGGGCACGGATCTGGGCAATGAGTTCCCGAACCCGCTCTTTCTCATCAAAGCGGGCACTGGTACAGACGTCACGGAGCAACCGGGTCAATGCGCTGCGATTACGGGCCAGAGCCTTGCCATTAAAGATGATGTAACCGGACAGGTCCTGAACATCGTCGATACGCCCCTTGGCACTGAATGCGGCTCCAATGCCGCCGGATTCCGCGGAAATACGGTCCTGCATCCGCAGGTAGTCCAGCTCTCCGCAACCCACCTCGGAGACCAGGGTGGTGTAATACGGTACCAGCAAAAGCTCCTCTTCTGTGAGCGCCGGCACCGGCACCACCACCTGCTCATACACCAGGCCATTGGTTCCGCGGGCATAGGCCGTTGCCGACATCTCGCCGTCGTAACGGCCTTGTGGCTCCGGCATTTGCAGTGGCACATCCGACAAATCGACCTTCGGCAGAATGGAGTCGTCGTCCTTGCGCATCTGGCGCTCTTCCAGCGCGCCGGCGCGCTCGACAATCATCCGCACCTCATCCCCGGTAAGTTCGGCCTTACGACGAGCCAGCGCTTCCCGGACAGCGTCCTGGCGATGGCTCTCCAGCTTTTCGTCCGGGCGCAGTGTGATTGTCACCCTGTGGGGGTTTTCCAGCAGCTTTTTGCGAATCAGGCCGGGCACATACCCGGGATTCCGGATCTTCTCTCGGAGTGTTGCCAGCACCGGCTCCAGATCGAGCAATTCAACCGGGTCGCCGCCGTGAACCATCGGACCAATCGCGCTCATGATCAGTTGCAGACCATAGGGGAACTGGTCACCGGCGATTTCACGCTGATGCAGTTCCAACTGGTGCAGGATGGCTTCCAGCCGTTCCTCACTGACGCCCTCCTCCACTACCTTGAGCAGCGTTGCCTCGACCAGTGCTTCCAGTTCTTCGTGTTTGCCGGGTTCGCTGCCTTCAATACCGCAGACGAAGGTCATCTCGCGATTGGAATCCTCCAGGCCACACATGGGCGATGGCGAGTGGCCGAGCCCGGTGGTTTCCAGGGCCCGCATCAGGGGCGAGGCACTGTTTTCGAGAAGTACTGCGGAAAGCAGCTGCCCTTCCAGGTTTTCCTGAAGATCGAAGCTGTGGCCCAGGAGCCAGCCAACAACGATGTGGGTCTTGTTGTCTGTACCCTCACCTTCGTTGACCGCATAGCCCTGTTCCACCCGAACCGGAGCATACATGCGCTTTTCGTCCCGGACCGGCAGGTCAATGTCGAGCCGGTCAAAGCGCTTTAGCGCCAGCTCCTCGAACTTTTCATGGTGCTCGCGAGCCGGAATATCGCCGTAGGTGGCAAAAATCGCGTTGCTGGGGTGATAGTGGTGGCGATAGAACTTCATCAGGTCATCGTAGCTGAGGTCGACAATATGGTCCGGTTCACCACCGCTGTTGTAGTGATAGGTGGTGGTGGGGAACAGATGGCTGCTCAGACTCTGCCATAGCTGGGATGTGGGCGAACTCATGGCACCCTTCATTTCGTTATAGACAACCCCCCGATAGACCAGATCGGTGGAAGGATCTTCCGGCTTTTCGAATTCCAGGCGATGGCCTTCCTGGGCGAAATCCAGCGGATCCAGCTTGGAAAAAAACACACAGTCCAGATACACCGACAGCAGGTTGTTAAAATCTTTCCGGTTCATGCTGGCAAAGGGATACGCGGTCCAGTCGCTGCTGGTAAAGGCGTTCATGAAAGTATTCAGTGACCGCCGGATCATCATGAAGAACGGATCGCGAACCGGATAACGTTCGCTGCCGCAGAGTGCGGTATGCTCGAGAATATGGGCAACGCCGGTGGAATCCATCGGGAAGGTACGCAGGGCCACGAAGAACACGTTCTCATCGTTATCTGCCGCCAGATGCAGGTGCCGGGCCCCGGTTTTCTTGTGGCGATACTCCTCAACCTCGAGATTGAGCGTGTCAATCCGGTGACTGCGAAGCTTCTCAAAGGCCGGGTGGGTTGCGTTGTCGATCACTGCAGCCATTCAATCTATCCTGTCTTTAAACAATTGGAGAATTGTAGGGTAACACGTAGTATCGATTATCATGCATCACTCCCGTAGCGATAAGGTACCCCACCAACCCATGACAACACCTGCACCTCATACCAAGGCTGTTGATGCCCCCGAGGTCGCTGCCTACTGGGCAGAACGACGCCGATATCTCAACCGCATACGAATGATTCCGGAAACCAGACAGCGTTTCTGGCGGGAAGTTGCCATCTACCTGCTCCGCCGTGTGCTCTGGTCATTCGGATTTTTCCCGGTATTCCTGGCCTTCTGGATTCCGTTCGTGATGGCCAGCTTCAACCCTGTTGTCATGGCATCCGATCTGATTCCTCTGCTGGAGGATTTCGTCAATTCCAACCCGGAGGTGCAGGCCACCACCATCAGTAGCCTTTTGATTGCCTGGGCATCAATCGGATTCTTCTTCCTGGTGTTTGATTTTGTGCTCACCCCTTTTAAGTCGCCTTATGAATACGAAGCCGATGTGTACATGAAATCATGGGAACAGCTCAACCATGACCAGCTTCCGGATAAAGTGTGATTTGGCCTGCATTCTCGTTAACTCCAGACACTTTCTGTTACATAACGTTGCGCTCACTGGTTAAGATGAAGCGGTAGACAGAATTCCGAGAATGCAGGATTAAGAGGTTCCGCCATGGTCGATTTCAGACCACTTCTGTTCATCAACGCCCTGGCGCTGATGTTGCTGGTCACCGCCGGGTTCGCATCGGTCCGGGACGAGCTGCGGATGACAGAAATCTTCGATCCCCCCATCATGGACCAGGCCGTTGCCGCTGAAGCTGTTGCAACCGGCAAGCCGCCAGCACCCGCGCCGGTTGAACCGGCACCTGCAAATCCCGCAAATACAGTGCAGGCCCGTACCAAAGCCCGTCAGCCCGTTGTCGATACCACCCCGTTCACCGTACCGCCCATGCCTGAAGAGCCCACGGTTCTGGCGGTCGCCGAACCGCCCCTGGCAATGGCAACTCGCACGGACGCCGCTCCGTCGGCGCAAAAGCCGGCTCGCAACAAACCCGGGAAGCAACCACCAACCACCGGGACACTGGTGCTTCGCTCGAACGTTGTGGGCGACCAGGTCACCATCAACGGTAAGGATTACGGCGCAACCCGCCTGGATCTGGAACTGGAACCGGGCCGGTACGATGTCACCATCAGCAAGACCGGCTTTAAACCCTGGAGCCAGTACGTTGCCCTGGAGGCCGGCAACGAGATGACGCTGGTCGGCAAACTGGAAGCCTACACGACGGTAAATTTCCGCAACGGGACCTGGATCGGTGGCGTGCGCACCGGCGACGGCACCTACGAAGACTCCGATGGCCTGCGCTATGAAGGGCATTTCGTGAATGGCGGGTTTGATGGTCAGGGCACCGCCTGGTATCCCGACGGCAGCCGGTATGAAGGCGAATGGTCCGGCGGCAAGCGTGAAGGTGAAGGCGTGTGGCGCAGTGCCGACGGTGCCCGCTACTCAGGGGAATTCCGGGCGGACCAGTTCAACGGCAAAGGCACACTGACCCTGGCGAACGGGGATATCCTCACCGGCCACTGGCAGCAGGGCCAACTCAATGGCCACGGCTCACTGACCACCGCTGACGGCATGCTCTACGTCGGCGGGTTCCGTAACGATGAATTCCACGGCACCGGCACACTGACTTACCCGGACGGACGCCACTATGAGGGTGAATTTTCCAACGGAGCCTTCCACGGTACCGGCTCCGAGGTCTTCGCCAATGGCAAGAAGTACGAGGGCCAGTACATCGAAGGGAAGTTCCATGGCAACGGGCTGTTAAGGAACCCGAATGGCAGCTCCATTGAAGCCACT
Source organism: Marinobacter sp. Arc7-DN-1 (assembly GCF_003441595.1). Taxonomy (NCBI): domain Bacteria; kingdom Pseudomonadati; phylum Pseudomonadota; class Gammaproteobacteria; order Pseudomonadales; family Marinobacteraceae; genus Marinobacter; species Marinobacter sp. Arc7-DN-1. Next base: position 952,863 of record NZ_CP031848.1, read on the forward strand.
TTCCGTCATGGCGAGCCCTATGGACAGGTTCGCCTGACCACGGCGGCGGGGGAAATCTTCACAGCCCGCACAACGGAACCCGGTGTCTGTTATCGGGACAAGAGCTACCGGGCTACCGAATGCCCGAAACTGGAAGGCTGGTAATCACGCCGGCCCGATAACAAACGCGTTTGCAGTAAACGATTGAGGTAGTGACATGGCGATCAAGAACGCTCTGCTGGTGGACGACTCCAAGGTGGCCCGATTTGCCCTGAGCAAACTGCTGGAGGATCGTGATATGGAAGTCAACATGGCGGGTTCGGCCGAAGAGGCCCTGGATTTCCTGAGCAGTCATGACCGGCCGGATGTGATCTTCATGGATCACCTGATGCCAGGCATGAACGGCGTCGAAGCCACCAAGGCCATCAAGTGCAACCCCCAGACAGCGGGCATTCCGATCATCATGTGCACGTCCAAGAAATCCTCCTCCTTCATGGAAGAGGCAAAGAACTTCGGCGTTTACAACATCCTGACCAAACCGCCCCAGACCGATGGCCTCAGCCAGGTTCTGGATCAACTGGCCAGCGATGTCACCAAGGGGACGCTGCCTGAGCCACCCACCGAAGAGGCCGCCCTGGCCCGGGAAGACGACCTGCTGAATGTGCCTGCAGATGCCTCGGTCGAACTCTCACCCAAAACCGGAGGTTCCGCGAGCCGGAGCAGCACCCAGGCCAACGTTGTCCCGCTGACCAGCGACCTCATTGAGCAAATTGCCCGCTCCGCTGTTAAAACCCATATCAACAACCGGCTGCACGAGCTGCTCAGCTCCCTCTTTGATGAGCAGTTTGACCACCTCAAGCGCGCTCTGGACGAATCCCGCAGCAAACAGGAGGCGGTCATTGAGGAACGCCTCAATACCGTTTCCGACATGGTCGAAGAGCGCACGAAAAATCTGCGGGATGACGTTGCCGCCGAAGTTAATCTCAATCTGGGCAGCGAGCTTGCGGTGCTGAAAAAAGAGCTGAAAAAGAATTCCGGGTTTACCAGCGAACACATGGCCGAACTGAAGGATCACATCACCAGCGTCCAGACCATTGATACGGAGTTCTGGCAAACCCTGCAATCCGAGGCGATTCAGCAGGCCCACGAGATTTCCCGGGAAACCGCGGAAGACATCGCCCAGCGCACCATCGATCTGTTCGTTGCCCAACAGCGGTCAGCGTCGTCCCGGGTCTATACCGTTGGCCTGGCCGTCAGTCTTGGCATCTTCAGCGTCGGAATCGCATGGTTGTCGGGCCTGTTTGGCTGAGCAAGGCTCTGATTCTTTGCCAGTCGGCCAGGGTGTCCACATCGTCGCGGACCCCCGGTATGTCCACCCGGGTTGCCCTCACATCCGCCAGTAACCGTCCGGCTCCACGGTCCCCTTCCAGATCCAGTACCAGGGGCCACAGCCAGCGAGGCAGATAGGCCGGAACACCGGGCCGGCTGCCGTAATCCGCCGCGATTGGTTGCTCAGGAACATAACGCGCGGCATTCCCAAACGCCTTCAGGGCATTCAGATCCAGCAGTGGCTGATCCGCCAGCAGCACAAAGACTCCTTTCGCCGTGGGCCCCAGGCTGCGGATTCCGGCAGCCAGCGACGCCGACATCCCCTCATGCCAGTCTGGCGCTTTCAGCCATAGCGACGGTTGCCTGTGGCAACGAAAACGGATCAAAGGGTACCAGGCGCCACAAACTACCCTGACATCACGGCTCAATAGCCGGCCCTGGTCAATGGCAGCGTCCAGCAGGATTTGCTTGCCCTCACCTCCACCGACGCCAAGGGGCAGAAGCGCCTTGGGCCGCCCAATTCGGCTCGAAGCACCGGCAGCCAGTATCAGTGCCGGAAATTCCTGATCGTTGATCCGTTTGCGGAAGTTTATGACGTTGCGCCCGATAGCGATAAGTAATGGTCCCCGGCACTCAGCCAGACTGCTGTACCCGGGGATTTTTGCTAGAATTCGTCCATCAATCAACCATACCCGCCCGGAAATTTGATGAACCATCTGTTTGTAGACAACCTGACCGTTATTGATTTCGCGTATCTGGACCCGACAAGGGGGCTGGTAGGCGAAAGCTGGATTGCGGATGTGGTGCTTGGCGGGGAGCTGGACGAACAGGGAATGGTGTTCGACTTTAGCAACGTGAAGCGCACCATCAAACGGGTTATCGATGAGCGCGTCGACCACCGGCTGGTGATTCCGCGTGGCTACCAGGGTTTGTCCCGGAACGAGGAGCAGCCGGACACCTTCAACTGGGCGCTGACCGATGGCGCCGAGATCATTCACCGCTCGCCGGACGAAGCCATCGTCTGGTTGTCGGCGGAACGGGTCGTACCTTCTGCAGTGGCTGCCCTGCTGGAACAGGAGATCAAGGCGGTGCTTCCGGCGAACGTAACCTCTGTAGAAATCCATCTTCGGGAAGAGGAAATCGACGGTGCTTACTATCACTACGTGCATGGCCTGAAGAAGCATCTCGGCAACTGCCAACGCATCGCTCATGGCCATCGCTCCCCGATTCGCATTGATCGCAACGGGCACCGGGATCATGACCTGGAGCGTCGCTGGGCGAAGCTTTGGCGCGATATTTACGTGGGCTCAGAAGAAGACGTGGTACGGCGCCATGTGGGTGACGACGGCATTCGGTACGTGACCTTCGAGTATGAGGCCAATCAGGGGGAGTTTGCGCTGACACTGCCCGAGGAGCGGGTTTACATGCTGGATACCGATACCACGGTTGAGCTGATTGCGGCGCATATTGCCGACAAGCTCAAGGTGGAGTTTCCCACTGACACCATTCGGGTCAAGGCTTACGAAGGTGTGGGCAAAGGGGCAATCGCTGACCGTTGATTGAACTTGGGGTCAGATGAAAACGGGGTCAGATGAAAACTTCATCTGACCCCGTTTTCATCTGACCCCGAATTCAGGCACAAAAAAACCGCCCGAAGGCGGTTTTTTTGATGGCTTTCCGGTGGACTAAACCGTCAAGCCGTATTGGCGTCCCCTAGGGGGTTCGAACCCCTGTTGCCGCCGTGAAAGGGCGGAGTCCTAGGCCACTAGACGAAGGGGACTGGAAATTGGTGGAGCCAAGCGGGATCGAACCGCTGACCTCAACACTGCCAGTGTTGCGCTCTCCCAGCTGAGCTATGGCCCCTCAACGGCTGCGTATATTAAGGATCCGCCCTATGGGCGTCAACCTTTTGCACATACTTTTTTCAGTTTTCTGAACATCCCTGTTCAGGCCGTCTATTAATTCACCAAAGCGGTTATCAAATACCCAGTGCGGCGTATTCTTTTTCCACTTTCCTGGTTTCTTTCTTGGAAAAACCGCCCATCACCTCCAGCGCGTGCCGCAGTCGTGAACGGGTCATGTCCGGGCCAAGGAGGGCCATGGAGTCCATCACTGACCAGGAGTTGGGTGTGCCGGCAATGGCCACGAAGATGGAGAACATGAAGTCGCCCATTTTCAGGTCCATGGCTTTGGCCAGGGCCTTGATGTCAGCAAAGATGGTGTCTTTGCTCCAGTGGCGCTGGGCTTCAAGCTTCCACAGGCTGAACTGCAGGACGCGCTTGATCTGGGCCTCTTCGAGCTTGTTGTGGGCGAAGTCTTCCGGCTTGAGGTTGAGCGTGCCGGAGAACATGAACTGGGCCATGGGCGCCACATCAGAGAACACCTCTGCCCTGCCCTTGATATGAGGCACCAGGGCGCTCAGAGCGTCTTCGTTGAACCACCACTGGCGCATGCGCTCCATGAACTGCTCTTCGGTCAGCTCATCCCGCAGCCATTGGCCGTTGAGCCAGCGAAGTTTTTCCACATCGAAGACCGGGCCACCCAGGGAAACACGCTGGATGTCGAAGTTCTCGATCATTTCGTCCAGCGTGAACTTTTCCCGCTCGTCAGGCATGGACCAGCCCATGCGCCCAAGGTAGTTGGTAACCGCTTCCGGCAGAAAACCCATGCGCTCGTAGAAATTGATACTGGTCGGGTTCTTGCGCTTGGAGAGCTTGCTCTTGTCCGGGTTGCGCAGCAGCGGCAGGTGGCAAAGCACCGGCATGTCCCAGCCAAAGTACTGGTACAACAATTTGTGCTTCGGCGCAGAGTTGATCCACTCCTCGCCCCGCAGAACGTGGGTAATTTCCATCAGATGGTCGTCGACCACGTTTGCCAGGTGGTAGGTTGGCATGCCATCAGATTTGAGCAGGATCTGGCAATCTACCTGGGCCCAGTCGATTTCAATGGTGCCGCGGAGCATGTCGTCGATCTCGCAGATACCCTCGTCGGGCACTTTCATGCGAATCACGTGTGGCTCGCCGGCATCCAGGCGGCGCTTTACCTCTTCTTCCGACAGCTCCAGGTTACCCTTGATTCCGGGGTTCAGGCCCTGGGCCTTGCGTTCTTCCCGGATGGCATCCAGTTCTTCCGGGGTACGGAAGCAGTAAAAGGCATGGCCGGCGGTGACCAGGTCCTCGGCGTACTGGCGGTAGGAATGCTTGCGCTCGGACTGCCGGTAAGGACCGTGGGGGCCACCCACATCGGGACCTTCGTCCCAGTTGAGCCCCAGCCAGCGCAGGGCCTTGAGGATGTCCTGCTCCGACTCCGCCGTGCTTCTGGCCTGGTCGGTATCTTCAATACGGAGGATGAACTGGCCACCGTGCTGGCGGGCGAAACACAGGTTGAACAGAGCCACGTAGGCGGTACCAACGTGTGGATCACCGGTGGGTGACGGAGCAATTCGGGTACGTACTGTCATGAAACCTTCCTGAAAAAGTCGGTGGCCGTTTGATAAATCCGGCATTATACCGGCCCTCAACAGGTTTCGCATGATCGGGGCGTTTCCGAGGCCAGATAAATCCCGGCATTGGCACCTTATTTTGCGACAATCACCACTTTTGCGACAAAAACCAAATATCTGTTATATTATAACGTTACATATTCAATCGCAGGATCCGAAACACCCATGCGCGCTCCCGGAAAAGCACTTTCACTGGCACTCGGTGCCAGCACCCTCCTTGTAAGCGACCTTCTGCATGCCGAAACCCGTATTGTTACCTCCATCAAGCCTGTCGAGCTGATCGTCCGCGCCATTGCCACGGAAGACATGCAGACAACCAGTCTGGTTCCAGCGGGCTCAAGCCCCCACAACTACACCATGAAACCTTCCCAGCGGCGCGCCCTGGAAAATGCCGACGTAATTTTCTGGGTGGGACCGGAGATGGAAAACTTTCTGTACCGGCTTCTGTCGGGACAAGAGTTCAGCAGCCGCACCGTGACACTGATGGCAGGCGAGCACGAGCCCGACAACGCCGGGCAAAACGATCATGATGCTCACGGCCACGATCATGGCAATGGTGAAGACCCGCACACCTGGCTTGATCCCGAGCTGGCCATCGAAATGGCTGAGACCATTCGCGACGCACTGGTCCGACTGGAAGGCGTCAACATTCCGGCCATGGATCAGAACTTCGAGCAGTTCCAGGCCAGTGTTCGGGAAACTGAGAGCGCCATTCGTGCCCGGCTGGCGCCAGCGCACGACATCAGCCTGTTCTCCTACCACAGTGCCTTCACCCGATTTGCTGATCACTACGACCTGAAACTGGAAGGTGTTCTGACACTGAACCCGGAGCTCTCACCGGGCGCACGTCATATTGCCGAGGTTCAGGGCAAACTGCGCAAAGGCCACCACCCTTGCCTGCTGACCGAGCCCCAGTTTAATCAGCAATGGTGGAAATCGATCACGCAAAATCTGGATGTCACATTCAGTACCTGGGATCCACTGGCGACGGAGATCATGGTCACTGCGGATGGCTATAACGATTTTCAGCACAGCATGGCCGATGCCGTGCTCAAATGCCTACCAGAGAATACTCAGCATTAAAGGGATGGAAGCGATGGCCAGCAGGGTCTGGCCACTGATGATAGCCGCCATCAGTGGGGCATCGCCTCCCAACTGGCGAGCCAGGATATAAGCAGATGTGGCAGTCGGCAGGGCCGCCAGCAAAACAGCAACTTGCACCATCAGTCCGTCGAGGCCCAGCAACAGCGCCAGCCCGGCAGTCATCAGGGGAAAAGCCACCAGCTTCAGAACGGAGGAGACGATGAAAGGCAGTGACGCTCCGCGCAACGCCTTCAATTGAAGACCCGCGCCGACCGTCATCAACCCCATGGGCAAAGCCAGATTACTGAGTGGCTCAAGTATGCCGCCGATCAGGGGATGGAAACCAATTTCGAAAAAGCTCCAGACAACACCGGTAACCGAGCCAACAATCAACGGATTGGTGCCAATGGCCCGGAACACCGGCCCAAGCCGTACCGGCCCGTCCGTCGCCACCAGAGAAAACATCAGGATGCATAGGAGGTTGAGCAGCGGCACCATGACGGCAACCGCTATTGCGGTCAACGACAACCCCTCATCGCCCAGCAACATGCCCCCGGCAGCCAGGCCAACGTAGGAGTTGAACCGGATGGCACCCTGGTAAACGGATGAAAACACCGGACCACTCCAGCGCCAGAACCATTGCACCATCGCCAGAACCAGGGTCATCGCTAACAGCATGGACCCGATCAGAACCGCTATTTCGCCGTAGGCCGAGGCTGGCAAGCGTGCCTGCCCCAGCTTGAAAACCAGCATCGCCGGGAACAGTACGTAATAGGTAAAGCGCTCCGCCTGGGGCCAGAAATCGCCACCCGGAAAATCAATACGCCGGAACAGATGCCCGAACATGATCAGGACAAATACCGGCAGCAGAGCCTGTACCATCAGGGGCATACGCGCAAACTCCAAGACCTGAAGAGGACGGGCGTAGAACCGCCCGTTATTAGCAAGCCATGGAGGATAGCAAAAGCCTGCCGCATCGTCCTGTCGCGGCCATGCAAAGCGCAGGCACCCCGGAAAAAACTGCGCTGATCTGGCTCCAGGCAAAATGACAACTGCCGACAGGCCCGGCTCCAACGAGTCACATCTTCAAGTTGCCATCGGGTACCTTGTGAGCCAGGCGCGCGCTGCTCGCCAGGGGGCTAAGCGTGTTTCAGTTTGTTTCTAGCGCCGCGCTTGGCCACACCGGCCTTCAATCCACGACGCCCATAATGAGTATAAGTAGCAGTGGCAGTTCTGGTTACTCGTGGCTCAGCCGGCTCAGCTCGCAGGTTTACTCCGAGGCCTTTCAAAATGCGATTGATCGTATCGAATCGCGGCTTCGCTCCAGGGGTCAGAGCCTTGTAGAGAGACTCCCTGCCAAGTCCTGTATCTTCGGCGAGCTTGGTCATACCCCGCGCCCTGGCAACTTCTCCCAGAGCTTCCAGAAGTTCATCCATATCACCATCTGCCAGGATCTCCGACAGGTAGGCAACAATTACCTCATCATCATCCAGGTATTCAGCTGCATCGAATGGGCGAACACCGTATTTTTCCATTGCTTCCTGATTAACAGTCATTTTCACCACCTCTCACGGCTTTTTTCCGTGAATATCAGCGGCCATTTCCTTGGCCCTTGCTATATCTTTTTCCTGCGTGGACTTGTCTCCACCGACCAACAGCCAATAAACCTTGTCCTTCACCATCGTGTAATAGAGACGGTACCCCGGACCGTTAAAAAGGCGCATCTCCGAGACGTCATCTCCAACAGGCTCATGGTCTCCAAAGTTGCCCTTACGCGCTCTTTTTATTCGGCGAATCACGCTCGCCTTTCCAATCGGGTCCCTCAGCTTGGACAACCAACTGGCGAATTCTTCCGTTTCGTTCAGTTCGTTCATGATCAAAGTGTATCCAACTGAATACAGAAAAACAATTCAGGAATAGTCCGGGATAGTACGCAAGCCTGCATTACCAATACACCGCTCCAGCTCGAAAAGGACCGCCAAAGATGAAAGCGACCCTAATCCGCAGAATCCTGGAACCCTGCAAGCTATGGACATGCGTCAGCCGGCGCCGGAATTAAAGCAAATGGACCTGGAAGAACAGGGCGAGGTGCTGGAGCTCCCTGAGAAGCGCGGGAAGTCTATCGAGACAATCAGCCTGCGGGAGCTTTCGCTGATCATTCAGTACCACCAGAAACAGAAGCCGATTGAGTCTTTCAAGATGCAAGGGGGTCAGAGTTCACATTTCACAATGTTTTTACAGTTGGTCGCTCTGGCTATCGACAGGAGCCGGGCGCCACTTCCACCCATCATATTTGTCGTGTGGCTCATGCTGACTCAGGTGGGTATACCTCTGCAGAGAAGACCAGGTGGCATGCTCACTCACTCCTGCCACACTCGAAATATCCCACCCTCGCTCAAAACAACCAGCTTATGCACTCATGCCTGAGATCATTGAAGTGCGGGTCTGGGATGCCCAGTAACTTGCACCAATCGGTGAACCGGGCACTGATGGACTTTGAGTTGAAGGGAAAGATCCGCTCATCCAGTCGCCAATAGTGACACCGCGATGACGAACCTTATCGATGGCCCCGGGCTCCTGGAGCTCCAACTCACGGCTCACGGCGGCTTGCCCAATCTTTCGCCAAAGCCTTACGGTCAAAGGTGCGGCTTTCGCGATATACTACCTTCCAAAATGGTGAAAAACGGGCAATAAATGGTCTATATTAGTGACGCAGAAAAGGCAGGAAATTCAGCGGTAAGCAGCGGTAACACTGGCGATGGGCCGTCTCGGAAGTTTTGCGTAGCACCAATGATGGACTGGACCACCAGCCACTATCGCTACCTGGCGCGGCAGCTTAGCCGGCACACCCTGCTCTACACCGAGATGGTAACCACCGGGGCGTTGATCCATGGCGATACCGCACGCTTCCTCCGCCACGACGAAGCCGAATACCCGCTGGCGTTGCAGCTGGGTGGCAGTGATGCCGGTGAGCTGGCGCACTGTGCGAGGCTTGCAGAACAGTATGGATTTGATGAGGTAAACCTGAATGTTGGCTGCCCCAGCGACCGGGTGCAGAACAACATGATCGGCGCCTGCCTGATGGGGCACCCGGACAAGGTGGCTGAAGGCGTCCGCGCCATGATTGAGGCAACGGATCTGCCGGTTACCGTGAAACACCGGATCGGGATCGATGGCCGGGAATCCTGGGACGATCTGTGTGAATTCGTGGAAAAGGTGGCCGCTGCCGGCTGCCGGACCTTTATCGTGCATGCCCGCATTGCCATTCTGGAGGGCCTCAGTCCGAAGGAGAACCGGGATATACCGCCGCTCAAATACGACTGGGTATACCGCCTGAAGGCCAAATACCCGCACCTGGAAATGATCATTAACGGCGGCATCAAGACCTTCGACGAGTGCCACGGACACCTCCGGCACACCGACGGCGTAATGCTCGGCCGGGAGGCCTATCATAACCCCTGGCTGCTCGCCGGCGTTGACCCGGAGTTCTTCGGACAGGCCGCGCCCGTAGAAACGCGCCACCAGGCGCTGCGGGCAACGCTCCCGTTCATTCAGAGCGAGCTGGACCGGGGCGTGTTCCTCACCCACATGTCCAGGCATCTTCTCGGCCTGTTCCACGGCCAGCCCGGCGGACGGCGGTTCCGGCGCTACATCAGCGAGAATGCCCACAAACCCGGCGCTGGCCTGGAAGTCATCGAGACCGCCCTGGAAAAGGTGAGGGAGCCGGTCAGTCCGGAGATTGCCGAAGCTTAATTGCTCTCAGTACACCCCATACCATTTGTTGTCTTGTTCCTGTCAGAGCGGCCCGTTATTGTAGGCATATAGCCAGCGCCCGGGATTCGGGCACATCAATAACAAATCAACCGGGACAACAGGACGAATGACCAGCAAGCTCGACCAACTGAAAACCATGACCACCGTAGTGGCAGACACCGGCGACATCGACGCAATCGCCAAATGGCGGCCGGAAGATGCCACCACAAACCCGTCGCTTCTGCTTAAGGCGGCCGCCTCCGAGGCCTATCGCCCGATGCTGGACAAGGCAATAGCCGAAGCCCGCCGCCACGGAGGATCAGATGCCGAGCAACTGACCATGGCGACGGATATGCTGGCCGTGTTTGCCGGCCGGGAAATCCTGAACCTGATTCCTGGCGTGGTTTCCACCGAAGTCGATGCACGGCTTTCGTTTGACACCAAGGGGACTCTGGAACGGGCCCGCCGCCTGGTCGAGCTTTACGACAAGCAGGGTGTGGATGCCAGCCGTGTGCTGGTCAAGGTTGCGTCTACCTGGGAAGGTATCCGAGCCGCCGAGCAACTGGAGAAGGAAGGCATACATTGCAACCTTACGCTCCTGTTCTCCTTTATCCAGGCTGCCGCCTGCGCCCAGGCCGGGGCATTCCTGATCTCGCCCTTCGTTGGGCGAATTCTGGATTGGCACCTGGCCAACAGTGGCCGCGACAGCTATCCGGCCGCCGAAGATCCAGGCGTGCTTTCAGTAACCCGGATCTATAATTACTACAAGGCCAACGGCTTCAACACCGTGGTAATGGGGGCCAGCTTCCGCAACACTGGTGAAATCGAGATGCTCGCCGGCTGCGACCGACTGACGATCAGCCCTACCCTTTTACAGGAGCTGAAAGACGACCAGGGCGGTCTGCCGCAACAACTGACGGCTGATTCGGCCAGCTCGCCGGATCGCTTTGGCACTATCGATGAAAAGCTGTTCCGCTGGGAATCCAACGAAGATGCCATGGCCACGGAAAAGCTGGCCGATGGTATTCGCCGCTTTACGGCGGACCAGATTGAACTTGAAAACCGGGTCCGGCAGCTCGCGAAAGCCGCCTGACTCCGAGCCTGACACTGAACACAGGAGTACGACTGTCCGATCATGATCGAGCGCCTGAAAAAACTGTTTGCGGGACCGGAAGCTGAAAACGAAAAGCCTGATAACCATCAGCTGGCCGTGGCAGCCACGGCGCTGATGGTGCAACTGTCCCGGGTTGATCAGCATGAAGATGAGCGGGAACTGCAGGCCATTGTCGATAGCGCGGTTAAAGCACACCAGGTCTCCCGGGCGGAAGCCGGGGAGATCCTGAAGGACGCCCTCAGCCACGCCGACGATGCCACCTCGCTTTATGAATTTACCGGTCAGATCAACGAACATCTGGATCAGGAAGGCAAACAGGCACTGCTGGAAAGCATCTGGCGCGTGGCCTTTGCGGACGGGCGCATCGACAAATACGAAGAACACCTTATTCGCCGCATGGCGGACCTGCTGCACCTTAACCATCGGGAATACATGCAGGCGCGGCACCGCGCGGAAGGGGCCGGTTCATAAAAGGAGACAGCATGTTAGCCATCCTTCACCCCAACACAGCTCTGGACAGTGAAGAATACCACCAGACAATGCATTACCTTGAGAATCTTCCGGGTGTTACCGTGCGGGTTCACGAGGTTCAGGGCGCCACCCAGCGGCTGACGGAAATCTATCTGCTGGGCGACACCAAACCCCTGAACAAGGAAGAAATCGAGGCACTTCCGGCGGTTGAGCGGGCCATTCGCATATCGGAGGATTACCGCATTCTCGGCCGTCACCGGGACGACCGGCGACAGAGCGGTTTCACCTACAATGGTGTGGAATTCAATCAGACCAACCTGAACATCTTCGCCGGTTTGTGTGCTGTAGATGTACCCGAGCACGTCGACATGATGATGAAGGCTCTGGAGGAAAGTGGCGAAGTCTGCACCCGGATGGGCGCCTACAAGCCGCGCACCAACCCCTATTCGTTCCAGGGGCATGGCAAGGGCTGCCTGCCCTGGGTGTTTGAGAAAGCCGGCAAACATGGCATCAAGGTGATCGCCATGGAGATCACCCACGAAAGCCATATTGAAGAAATCGACACCTGCCTGGAAAAACTCGGCCGGCCCACCGGTGTCATGCTGCAAGTAGGCACCCGGAACACCCAGAACTTCGAGCTGCTGAAGGCCATTGGCCGGCAGAGCACCTACCCCGTGCTGCTAAAGCGTGGTTTTGGCATCACCCTGAATGAATCCCTGAACGCCGCTGAGTACCTGGCCAGCGAAGGCAACGCCAACGTCATCTTCTGCCTGAGGGGCATGAAAACAGAGGCCGGTCAGCCCCATCGCAACATGGTGGATTTTGCCCATGTGCCTGCAGTCAAACGCCTGACCCGCATGCCGGTGTGCGTGGATCCTTCCCATTCGGTCGGGACCCGTGAGCAATCGCCGGATGGCATTCTCGATGTCATGCACGCGACAGCCCAGGGCGTTATCGCGGGCGCCAACATGGTGCTGGTGGACTTCCACCCGAAACCGGAAAAAGCCCTTGTGGATGGCCCCCAGGCCCTGCTGATGCACGAATTGCCGGCTTACCTCGAAGATATCCGTCTCTGCCATGACACCTGGAAGAAACGCCAGGCCATTTATCAACGCCTGAAGGATGAAGCACCCGAATGATTGTGTACGGACACAGAGGCGCCAAAGGAGAGGCCCCGGAGAACACCCTGCCCGGCTTTGTGCACGCCTACCGCCACGGCATCCGGCACTTCGAACTGGATCTGGTACTGTCGAAGGACGGAAAGCCGGTGCTGGTGCACGACCTGTCGGTTGAACGCACCACCGGCCAGAAAGGCAGCATCAGCCAATACACCGCTGCCGAACTGGCGGCCATGGATGCAAGGCGCAATACCAGTTCATGGCCCAGGCCTACCGGTATACCGACACTGGAAGACCTTCTGGATAAGTTTGACGATCTGGAACACCTGCAACTGGAGGTCAAAAAGGACAGTCGCGCCAGGCTCAATATCCTCTGTAACCGGCTGACGGAGGTGATCCAGCGCCGGAGCCTGTATCAGACCGCCGCGATCACGTCGTCGGACACCTGGTTTCTGAAGGAAATCCGGCGGCGCAACAAAAACATCCGCATCGGTCTGGTAACAGAAAGAAAGTTCCCGCGCCCCCTGAGCATGGCCAGCCGTCTGGGATGCGAGTACCTCTGCATTAACTGGAAGCTGTGCTCAAAGGACCTTGTTGAACATGCACACCGCCGTGGCATGCACGTCTCCACCTGGACAGTGAACCGCATTCACGACATGCTGCAACTGGAAGAAATAGGGGTGGACAGCATTATTACCGACTACCCCACCAGCACCCGGATATTTTTCGATAACCGGGCCAAGGCATTGTTGAGCTTGCCTGCGAGGGAAGCGCTAAATGTGGAGCCCGAGATGAACGTGGGGTCAGATGAAAGCCTTCATCTGACCCCTGGTTCGCACTGAAGCCGAATCAGAAGATTCGGTTCAGGCCATTAAGAGCAGCAACCCGGTAAGCCTCGGCCATGGTCGGGTAGTTGAAGGTGGTGTTGATGAAGTAATTCAGGGAGTTTGCCTCCCCGTCCTGATTCATGATCGCCTGGCCGATGTGGACAATCTCGGCTGCCTGGTCCCCGAAACAGTGAATACCCAGAATCTGGCGCGTCTCGCGGTGAAACAGAATCTTCAGCATGCCCACCGCTTCAGCGGTGATCTGGGCCCGGGCCAGATCCTTAAAGAAGGCCTGCCCAACCTCATAGGGCACCTTGGCTTCAGTCAGCTCGCGCTCAGTTTTGCCTACGGAGCTGATCTCGGGAATGGTGTAAATGCCGGTTGGTACGTCCGAGACAAACCTGAAGTACTCATCCCGGACGATGTCCGAGGATGCCGAACGACCCTGATCGTAGGCGGCACTGGCCAGACTTGGCCAGCCGATCACATCCCCTGCGGCGTAGATATTTTCAACCTCGGTGCGGTAATGCTCATCAACCGCCAACTGACCGCGGCCATTCGGCACCAGGCCAATGTTTTCAAGACCTAACTTCTCGGTGTTGCCACTTCGGCCATTACACCACAGGAAAGCGTCTGCACGGATCTTTTTACCGGACTGCAGCGACAGCACAATGCCATGGTCGTCACCCACGACAGACTCATACTGCTCGTTGTGGCGCACCAGTACGCCATTATTGCGAAGGTGATAGCTCAGGGCATCGGAAATCTCGTCATCGAGAAATGACAACAGCCGACTGCCCGGGTTGATCAGATCCACTTTCACACCCAGCCCGGCGAAAATGGAGGCGTACTCCGAGCCGATAACACCAGCGCCGTATATAACCAGCGTTCGTGGCGTATGGGAGAGGTTCAGAATGGTGTCCGAGTTGTAGACCCGGTGATGACGAAAATCCACGTCCGGTGGCAGATAGGGCCGGGAGCCGGTAGCTATGATGGCCTGCTTGAAGTGCAGGGTGTCCACCGACTTGCTGCCGCGGATTTCGACCCGGTTCTGGTCAATAAAAAATGCACGACCATTAATCAGATCCACCCGGTTCCGGGCATAGAACTGGGTCCGGAGCTTGACCTGCTTGCCTATCACCTTCTGGGCATTCTGCAAAACCCTCGGGAAGGAGAACCAGCGGGGTTCACCGATATCCCGAAACATCTGGTTGGTGTTAAAGGTGATGATCTGCTTGACGGAATGACGCAGGGCCTTGGACGGAATGGTGCCCCAGTGGGTGCAGTTGCCGCCAACCGTGGGCTTGTCCTCGATGATCGCGACACGTTTACCGTGTTTCGTCGCATTCATCGCCGCGCCTTCGCCGGCCGGACCAGCGCCGATAACGACGACGTCGTAATGATGTTCTGCCATGCGCGCAGTGACTCCTTATCTACGTCGTGAAAAAATGGTTGTAATTGTTGAAAACAGAATCAGATCAATGCTTGCTGGTCCTGGTGGCGTCGTATGCCAGGGCCTCGGGCTCTTTTCCTTCATTGGCCAGTCGCTCGTTTTCTTCCTCGCATTTCCGGGTATTACCACCGCAGATATCACAGGACTGGCTGATACCCAGGGCGCCAATGCCGCCACAGGTTCCGCTGATCGGCTTGCGCCCGAAAATCACGCCAATGGACATGGCTGCAACCAGCAGCACTACAATAAACAAAACCAAAAGAAAGGTACCCATGTTGCCCTCCCCCTCATTGAGTCACGTAAGACGAAAAGGCCGGCGTCTGATGCGTCTCGAAGCCCTCATCTGTCCTTACAATAAAATAGGCCGGGATATTTTCCCTTACCGCGAGCTCATTGGCCCGCTCGTAGCCCATCACATTAAACCCCGTTGCCAGGGCGTCTGCGGTCATACAGTCCGCTGCAATCACGGTTACCGACGCCAGATTGTGCGTAATCGGCTCACCGGTCGCAGGATCTATTGTATGGGAATATCGGCGTCCTTCCGATTCGTAATAGTTCCGATAGTCACCGGATGTCGCCATGGAGCGGGATTCCAGCGACACCACCCGGTTAACCTGCCGCCCTTCAGATATCGGTTGCTCTATCGCCAGACGCCAGGTGCTGCCGTCCGGTTTTCGCCCATTGACCCGGACTTCCCCTCCGATCTCCACGAGGTAGGCCTGCACGCCCTGACTGTCGAGAAAGCGGGCCACCGCATCCACGCCATAGCCCTTGGCAATGGCAGAAAGATCCACGTATTGTGGCGTGGATGCCCGCACTGACGGCGGACTGGCTCTCAGCTCAAGCTTTTCGAAACCGGTCGCAGACAAAACCTCTGCAAGTTCCTCAGTTGAGGGTATCGTTTCCGGTTGTGCCTGCGGCCCGAACCCCCAGAGATTCACCACTGGGCCAATTGTTACATCAAAGGCTCCGTCGGTCAGTTTCGAGATTTCATCGGCCTTTTGAAGCACCTCAAAGAGCTCCTCGGAGACCGGCGTCCAGTCCGACTGGTCCGGTTGCTGATTAAACCGGGACAATTCCGAATCTTCACGCCAGGTGGACATAGAGGCATCTACCCCTTCGAGCACCCTTTCGATACCGTCTGACAGCGTCTCAAGCCTTTCCTGATCGTCCGTCAATACCACACTGATGTGGTACCTGGTGCCGAAAACGGGGCCCGATATTTCCCAGATTTGTTCTTCGGGCTCAAACGAACAACCCGCCAGAGCGACGATGGCCAGCGCTGCAAAAGCGCTGGCCAGGGCCACCCTGGCGGGTCGAAGCATGCGGAATGTCATCAGGATCGCTTAACCTCCGAAGTCATCCAGCATGATGTTTTCGTCCTCAACGCCCAGATCCTTGAGCATCTTGATAACAGATGCGTTCATAATTGGGGGCCCACACATATAGAACTCACAATCTTCCGGAGCCGGGTGGTCCTTCAGGTAGTTTTCGTACAACACGTTATGGATGAAGCCGGTCGGGCCTTCCCAGTTGTCTTCCGGCAGCGCATCTGACAGTGCAACGTGCCACTCGAAGTTATCATTTTCCTCGGCCAGCCCGTCGAAGTCTTCCACATAGAACATCTCGCGAACGCTTCGCGCACCGTACCAGAAGCTGATCTTGCGCTTGGAGTTCAGACGCTTGAGCTGATCGAAGATGTGGGAGCGCATGGGCGCCATACCGGCACCACCGCCGATGAATACCATTTCGGCGTCGGTCTTCTTGGCGAAGAACTCACCAAACGGTCCCATCACGGTGACCTTGTCACCCGGCTTCAGGTTGAATACGTAGCTGGACATGATGCCCGGCAGGTGATCGGTACCCGGAGGCGGCGTGGCGATACGGATGTTGAACTTGAGAACGCCCTTCTCTTCCGGGTAGTTCGCCATGGAATACGCGCGGATGGTGTCTTCCTTGTTAATCGCCTTGTAACGCCAGATGTTGTGCTTGTCCCAGTCTTCGTGGAACTCTTCCTCAATCTCGAAATCCTTGAAGTCGATTTCATACGGGGGGCACTCCAGCTGCACGTAACCGCCGGCACGGAAGTCTACTTCTTCCCCTTCTGGCAGCTTCAGCACCAGTTCCTTGATGAAGGTCGCCACGTTGTGGTTTGAGACGACCTCACATTCCCACTTCTTGACGCCGAAGAACTCTTCCGGCACTTCCACCTTCATATCGTGCTTGACGGGAACCTGGCAGGACAGGCGCCAACCCTCTTTCTCTTCACGGTTGGTGAAGTGAGTCTTTTCCGTCGGCAGCATGGCACCGCCGCCTTCAAACACCTTGCACTTGCACTGGGCACAGGTACCGCCTCCGCCACAGGCAGAAGACAGGAAAATTCCGTTGTTCGCCAGGGTACCGAGCAGCTTTCCGCCAGCTTCGGTCTTCAACGTGTGCTCTGGATCATCGTTGATCTCAATGGTCACATCACCGGTGCTTACCAGCCTGGACCTCGCCGCAAGAATCACCGCGACAAGGGCCAGAACGATAACGGTGAACATGACCACGCCGAGAATAATTTCTGTATTCATGGTCTCGCCTTTTTGTTAAACCGTATCACCGGATGAGTTACAGGGAAATGCCGGAAAAGGACATAAAGCCCAGAGACATCAGACCAACGGTAATGAAGGTGATACCCAGCCCGCGCAGGCCTTCCGGAACATCGCTGTATTTGAGCTTCTCGCGGATACCCGCCAGAGCGATAATTGCCAATGCCCAGCCGATGCCAACACCAAAGCCATACACCACACTCTCGCCGAAGGCATAGTCACGCTCCACCATGAACAGCGAGGCACCGAGAATGGCGCAGTTCACTGTAATCAGTGGCAGAAACACACCCAGGGCGGCGTAAAGTGCCGGTATGTACTTGTCCATGACCATTTCCATGATCTGGACAATCGCTGCGATTACACCGATGTAACTCAGGTATCCGAGAAAGCTCAGATCAACATTCGGCAGGCCGGCCCAGCCCAGAGCACCTTCCCGAAGAACGCTGTTGTACAGAAGGTTGTTAACCGGGACAGTAACCGTCAGCACAACTATGACAGCAATACCCAGGCCTGTCGCAGCTTCAATCTTCTTGGATATGGCGAGAAAGGTGCACATCCCCAGGAAGAACGCCAGCGCCATATTCTCAACGAAAATAGCCTTTACGATCAGGTTGATATAATGTTCCATCAAAAAGCCTCCTTGGCGGTATGGCGGGACAGCTTGTAATCCGGCTCTTCAACCTGCTCCGGCTTCCAGATGCGCAACCCCCAAATAGCCAGGCCAATGATGAAGAAAGCACTGGGGGGCAGAAGCAAAAGGCCATTGGGCACATACCAGCCGCCCTCGTTCACGGTAGGTAACAGGGTGAAACCAAACAGGGAGCCAGCACCGATCAGTTCGCGGAAGAAAGCCACGAACATCAGCATGACAGAGTATCCCAGACCGTTACCGATACCATCCAGAAAGCTCATTAACGGCGGGTTGTTCATGGCATAGCCTTCGGCACGACCCATGACGATACAGTTGGTGATAATCAAACCCACGAAAACCGACAGTTGCTTGGAGATCTCGTAGGCGTAGGCCTTGAGAATCTGATCAACCACGATTACCAGGGAAGCAATGATTGTCATCTGCACAATGATCCGGATACTGCCCGGGATCTGGGTGCGTATCAGCGATACCGCAAGGTTTGAGAACGCAGTAACCGCAATAACCGCCAGTGACATGACAAGGCTCACGTTCATACTGGTGGTTACCGCCAGAGCCGAGCAGATACCCAGAATCTGAAGGGCGATGGGGTTATTGTTTAAAATTGGCTCAAAAAGAACCTGCTTGACCGATCCGGCTGCCATGATCAGACCTCCCCTTCACGAAGTTTTTGCAGGAATGTGGCGAATCCACTCTCGCCCATCCAGTAATTGACCAGGTTTTCAACACCCCTACTGGTGAGAGTCGCACCAGACAAAGCATCAACTTTGTGCTGCTTGTTACGCGCATCGGCGCTAACACCACCCTTGACCAGTTGAATTCGGGGTTCGGAGGTATCGTCCTCATAGACCTTCTTACCGACCCACTGCTTCTTCCAGCGAGGATTGTCGACTTCACCACCAAGCCCCGGTGTTTCCGCGTGGGAGTAGAAACCAAGCCCTTCAATGGTGTTCAGGTCACCTTCGAGTGAAATAAATCCATAAAGGGTGGACCACAGGCCGTAGCCGTGAACGGGCAACACCACGCGAACCAATTTGCCATTCTCGGTCAGGGTGTAAACCTTGGCGATATTCGGACGATGCTTGATACCCGCCTTATCCTCTGAAGGCGGGATCATTTCGGACATTTTCTGATCGGAAGCGGCCTTGTACATGTTGAATTTCATGGGGTCCTCGACACCAACCGTCGACGGTTCCACGAATTTGCCAGTATCAAGATCCACCAGCCGGACATCAAAACGCTCAAACGCTTCCTTGATCTGCTGGGTACTGGAGCCAGGCTCCAGCATACCCGCGGCGGAGAGGATATTGGTTACAATATCCAGCTTCTGGTTCTGAATCTGGGCCGGGCGGAGCGTGACCGCCGCGACAGAAACTACCACCGAGAACACAACACTCAGCACCAGCGCAACAATCAGCGTGCGGGAGACGGTTTCTTTAGCTTTAGCCACGAGCAAGCCTCCGTTTGATGTTGGCCTGGACCACGTAATGGTCCATCAGCGGCGCAAACAGGTTAGCGAACAGGATCGCCAGCATTATACCTTCCGGGAAGGCGGGGTTGACCACACGGATCAGAACCGTCATCACACCCACCAGGATACCGAAACACCAGCGGCCCGTGTTGGTCATCGCCGCGGACACCGGATCCGTCGCCATGAACATCATCCCGAAGGCAAACCCGCCCATCACCAGGTGCCAGTGCGCGGGCACATCGAACATGGGATTGGTTTCCGAACCGACAATGTTCAGCACCAGGGCCATACCAATCATGCCGATCAGAACACCACCCACAATCCGGTAGCTGGCAATCTTCATAATCAGGAGAATCAGGCCGCCGGCAAGCACTGCAAGGGCTGAGGTCTCACCGACGGACCCCTGAATGGTACCGACAAAGGCGTTCATCCAGCCGATCTGGGTTTGCAGGGCCTCCAGACCACCGCTGGCTGCCCAGCTCAGAGCCGTGGCACCACTGAAACCATCAACGGCGGTCCATACCGTGTCACCGGAAAGCTGCGCCGGGTAGGCGAAATAGAGGAACGCACGACCAGTCAGTGCCGGGTTCAGGAAGTTCTTGCCGGTACCGCCAAACACTTCCTTGCCGATAACCACACCGAAGGTGATGCCCAGAGCCACCTGCCAGAGCGGTATGGTCGGCGGGCAGATCAGTGCAAACAGAACCGACGTGACGAAGAAGCCCTCGTTCACCTCGTGACGACGCACGGTGGCAAACAACACTTCCCAGAAGCCACCGACCACGAAGGTCACGAAGTAGATAGGCACAAAGTACGCTATACCATAGACAAAGTTGTCCCAGACGCCGGCACCGGCACCGGTAATGGCAAGCGCCTGGATGAATGCAGCCCGCAGGCCGCCGTCAGCGATCATGGCACCCGGATTGGAAGCCAGGAAACTGTTGGCCTGATAGCCGATGTTCCACATGCCGAAGAACATCGCCGGAAAAGTGCACAACCACACGGTGATCATGATGCGCTTGAGGTCTACGCCATCGCGCACGTGGGCCGTCGTGGAGGTAACTTTGCCGGGAGTGTAGAAAATAGTGTCCACGGCTTCGAAGAGCGCATACCACCGCTCGTACTTGCCACCCTTTTCAAAGTGATGCTCGATTCCATCGAGAAACTGTCTGATAGCCATCGTCTTAGCCCTCGATCTCGATTCGGGTCAGGTTCTCGCGGAGAATCGGACCGTATTCATATTTACCCGGGCACACGAAGGTGCACAGCGCCAGATCTTCTTCATCCAACTCGAGCGCGCCAAGCTTCTGCGCCATCTCTGTGTCGCCGACAATCAGCGAACGCAGCAACTGGGTTGGAAGAATGTCCAGGGGCATGACCTGCTCATAGGCACCCATGGGAACCATTGCCCGCTCACTGCCGTTGGTGGTGGTGGTGAAGTTGAATAACTTGCCACTGGCCAGTTTGGACAGATAGATGTTCAGAACCGAGAATTTGTTCGGCCCGGGAGACAGCCAGCCCAGAAACTCACGCTTGTAGCCTTCTTCCAGCACGGAAACCTGGTTGGCAAAACGGCCAAGGTACGCGCAGGGGCCATCGCCGCGGCGACCACCGAACACGGAGCCGGAGATTTCCCGTACTTCGCAGTCGGTCGCAATCTCACCGTCCAGAAGTTCCGGAAGGCTGGCACCCAGGCGGGTACGCACCAGGCGGGGTTTCAGGGCCTTGGGGCCGCCGATCGCCACGATACGCTCGACCGGCACTTCACCGGATTCAAACAGCCTGGCGATGTCGATGACGTCCTGGTAGTTGATACTCCAGACAGTCTTGCTGCCGGAAACCGGATCCAGGTGGTGGATATGGGTGCCCACGTTGCCGGCCGGGTGCACACCGTCAAACTGGTGCACTTCAACGGCGTCGGACTTGGGAACCGCAACGTTGGATCCGGGCTTGCCAGTGACAAATACCTTGCCGGAGGTCAGTTTGGTGAGGAGCGTAAGGCCTTTTTCGAACGCCTGGCCATTCTCGCCTATGATGACCGTCGGGTCTGCTGCCAGCGGATTGGTGTCCATGACCGACACGAAAATGGAGTGGGGAGCGGAATCGATCTCCGGAACCTTGCTGTACGGGCGCGTCTTGAACGCCGTCCACAGCCCGGACTCCACCAGGTTGTCAACCACCTGCTGGCGTTCCAGGCCGGCAAGATCCGCTTCGCTGTAGCGCGCAAAGGTTTCAGCCTCATCGCCATCGATTTCGATAACGATCGACTGGAATACCCGACGCTCACCACGGTTAATCTCTTTCACGACGCCGGCGGCGGGTGAAGTATAACGAACGCCTTCGGTCTTCTTGTCCGTGAACAGCAGCGTACCGCGCTTGACACGGTCCCCCTCTTTCACAGCCATCGTCGGCTTCATGCCGTTGTAGTCAAAACCGATCAACGCCACATGGCGAACGGGTTTGCCGTCTGTAATGGTCTGTTCGGGAGCGCCGCTGATGGGAAGATCCAGGCCTTTTTTGATCTTAATCATTAGCCTCGTCCAATCATCAGAAACTATTCAATGGATTTGTAACGCCCGACACCTGCGGCCCAGGAAACGATGAGAAACGGAGTGCCAGACATACCCAAAATCGCGCCAATTATAGAGATTAAGGAATCCTATTTCCACCAGAAACCGGAACAGGTTTGTGCCTGAACGTAAACCGCCTGGCTCACAGACCGATAAAACAAAAACCCCGACAGCATTCACTGTCGGGGTTTTCATACCTTTCACTTCACCAGGTCAGTGCGGTTTGATCAGTCTCTCGCACGCTTGGGGAAGATCGGGTAACTTACGCCGGCCATCTGATTCACCACACGGATCACCTGGGCGCTGTAACCGAATTCGTTGTCATACCAGACGTAAAGGATCAGACGCTTGCCACTGGCGATGGTCGCCTGGGCGTCAACGATGCCGGCATGGCGGGAACCCACGAAGTCCGTGGAAACCACTTCCGGAGAATTCACGAAATCGATCTGCTTCTGCAGCTCGGAATGCAGCGCCATTTCCCGGAGGTACTCGTTGACACCCTCCACCTCAACCTCCTTCTTGAGGTTGAGGTTCAGGATCGCCATGGAGACGTTGGGTGTCGGTACCCGGATGGCGTTACCGGTCAGCTTACCTTTCAGAACCGGCAGCGCCTTGGCAACCGCCTTGGCCGCGCCGGTTTCAGTGATAACCATATTCAGGGCCGCACTGCGACCGCGACGGCTGCCCTTGTGGTAGTTATCGATCAGGTTCTGGTCATTGGTGTAGGAGTGAACGGTCTCAACGTGTCCGTCTTCAATTCCGTACTCGTCCTCAATGGCCTTCAGGACCGGCGTAATGGCATTGGTGGTACAGGAGGCGGCTGACAGAATCCTGTCTTCATCGGTGATCCAGTCGTTGTTAATGCCATAGACGATGTTCTTGATGTCGCCCTTGCCCGGCGCCGTCAGCATCACCCGGCTGACACCCTTGGATTTCAGGTGCAGACCCAGACCAGCCTCGTCACGCCATTTACCGGTATTGTCGATCACAATGGCGTTATTGATGCCGTACTGAGTGTAGTCCACCTTGTCGGGCCCATCGGAGTAGATCACCTTGATGTAGTTGCCATTGGCAATCAGGGCGGATTCTTTCCCGTCCACAGTGATGGTGCCATCAAACGGACCGTGGACCGAGTCACGGCGCAGCAGGCTGGCGCGCTTCTCAAGATCATTCTCGGCACCCCCCTGGCGAACCACAATCGCACGCAGACGCAGGTTGTTACCACCGCCGGCCTTTTCGATCAGGATGCGCGCCAGGAGACGACCGATACGGCCAAAGCCATACAGAACCACGTCCTTGGTGTCGTTGTTGGCATCTTCCTCGGACTGGGCGGCGTACTGACCAACCACCGGGCCGATTTCACGCTTCAGGAATTCGGTGAGGTCGCCACCTTCTTCCTTGAACTTGACCGCGAGCTTGCCAATATCAACGTGGGCACGGCCAAGCTCAAGCTTGTCCATGGCCTGGAGGATCGGCAGGGTGTCGTGAACAGACAGTTCGCTATCTTCAACCTGACGTACGAACCGGTGGGCACGAATGATACCGATAACAGACTGGTTAATGATTGCGCGGCCATAGACAGAAGTAACCACGTTGTTCTTGCGGTAGAGGCGGCCGATCAGCGGAATCATGGCTTCCGCGGTGGATTCTCTTTCTGTCCAGTTGGACAGGTGCTGATTGATCTGTTCGTGACTCACGCTTGGACCTCTGCAATTGGCACTTGGAATTTGGCGCGCACATTATCCAACTTAATCCCGCCGACCGCAAATACGAGCACCCCAGACCTTCGTAGACACCCCCTTTCACCCGGAACACGGGGGCTCGCCAGCCGCAGCCGCCATGACAGCGTCATCCGCGGGCGTTAGAATACGCGGCTCGCCGCCTCCCGGACATCCACAGCAGGAGAACCAGACTGCCCATGAGCCAAGGTGCAACCACCCACCCGTCATCCCGGATCATGATTGCCCCGGAATTTCCAACCCGGCCGGCCAATCATCGCATATGGGGCCAATTGCACGGCAGCAGTGACGCGCTGGCCATCTGTGAAAGTGCCCGCGCCCACAAGGGCCTGACGCTGGTCATCACCCGCAGCACCGACGATGCCATTCGCCTGGAGCAGGCCATGCGCTTTTTCCTTGGCCTGGACGCCGGGGAAGATGGCCCGGCAGTCAGCGAGGATGGACTGGAACTGCTGTCATTGCCAGACTGGGAAACCCTGCCCTACGACCTGTTTTCGCCGCACCAGGACATTACTTCCAGGCGTATCCGCACCTTGCACCGGCTGCCGTCAACCAGCCACGGCGTGCTCGTCGTACCGGCACGAACGCTCATGCACAGGCTGCCCCCGGTCAGCTATCTCCAGGGCAACACACTTGTGCTGGAAGTCGGCCAGTCCCTGGACATCGACAGCTGGCGAATGCAGCTGGAAGCCGCAGGATACCGGCACGCGGAAAACGTCTATGAGCATGGGGAGTATGCCGTTCGTGGCTCGATCCTCGACATCTTTCCCATGGGTGCCGGCCAGCCCTACCGGATCGACCTGTTCGATGATGAGATTGAAACGCTCAGGACCTTCGACCCGGAGACCCAGCGCTCGATCGATCGTATAGACCACATCGAACTGCTGCCCGCGTATGAGTTCCCCTGGCACAAGGAAGCCCGTTCCGGATTCCGCAGCCGCTGGTTCGAGCAGTTCCCCAATTCGGGCAAAGACACGCCCATTTATCAGGATGTGACCCACGGCATTACACCACCAGGGATTGAGTACTACCTGCCCCTGTTCTTCGACCAAACAGCTACTCTGTTCGATTACCTGCCGGGCACAACCCATGTATTTACCGCCGCTGAACTGAACGAAGCCGTCAGCCACTTCGACTCCGAAACCCGGAACCGGTACGAGGACCGCCGCCACGACCGCTTACGACCAATCCTGCCGCCCGGCCTCCTGTTCCTGCAGCAGGATGAACTGTTTGGTCACCTGAAGGCGTTCCCGCGGGTATCGATATCGTCTGAAACCTCGGACGCCGCCGGATCGTTCAACTGCCCCAGTCAAACCCTGCCAGACATTGCCATGGACGGTCGCGCCGCTGATCCTGCCGGCCGCCTGAAGCGGTTTCTCCGGGAATTCAGTGGCCGGGTGCTGATCTGCGCGGAATCATCCGGCCGGCGTGAGGCCCTGATTGAAAACCTTGGAGACCAGGGCCTTGAGCTTGAAACCCTTGCCAACTGGCAGGCGTTTCTGGAGAACAACGGATGTCCGCTGGGCATTACCATTGCCCCGATGGAGCAAGGGCTCCTGCTCCCGGAGCACTCCCTTGCGCTGATTACCGAAACCGCGCTCTTCGGAGAGCGGGTGCTGCAAAGACGGCGCCGGGAAAAACCGACACAAACCGATGATACCGGTTTCCGGGACCTGTCAGAGCTGCGCATCGGTGCTCCAGTGGTCCACATCGACCATGGTGTCGGTCGCTACCGGGGCCTGGAAACCATTACTGTTGAAGACGAAGCCAGCGAATTTCTGATGCTGGAATATGCCGGCGGCTCAAAACTCTATGTGCCGGTGTCCAGTCTTCACCTGATTTCCCGCTATGCCGGTAACGACACCGAGCATGCCCCGCTGCACAAACTCGGCACGGATCGCTGGAGCACAACCAAACAGAAAGCGCTGGAGAAAATCCGCGACACCGCAGCGGAACTTCTGGATGTCTACGCCCGCCGGGAGGCCCGCAAGGGCTTCAGCTTTGAAGATCCGAAAGAGGCCTACCGGGCCTTTGCCGCCGGCTTCCCCTTCGAGGAGACCCCGGACCAGCAGGTCGCCATTCAGTCCGTTATTGAAGACATGACCAGTGAACGCCCGATGGACCGCCTTGTCTGTGGTGACGTCGGCTTTGGCAAAACCGAAGTGGCCATGCGGGCCGCTTTTATGGCGACCTGGTCCGGCAAACAGGTGGCCGTCCTGGTGCCAACCACCCTGCTGGCACAGCAACACTATGAGTCGTTCCGGGACCGGTTCTCAGACACGGCCGTACAGGTGGAACTGCTCAGCCGCTTCCGCTCGTCCGGCCAGACCAGCAAGGCAATGGAAGCCATTGGAAATGGCAAGGCCGACATCGTGATCGGCACCCATAAACTCCTTCAGGGCGATATCCGGTTCAAAAACCTCGGGCTGGTGATCATCGACGAAGAACATCGTTTCGGCGTGCAGCAGAAGGAAAAACTCAAGGCCCTGCGGGCGGAAGTCGACATGCTCACTCTCACCGCGACGCCGATTCCGCGTACGCTGAACATGGCCATGGGACACCTGAGGGATCTGTCGATCATCGCCACACCGCCGGCCCGGCGCCTGTCGGTGAAGACCTTTGTCCGCCAGCGGGACAACCCCATGGTCAAGGAAGCCATCCTCCGGGAAATACTCCGGGGCGGCCAGGTGTACTTCCTCCATAACGATGTGGCGACCATTGAAAAAACCGCTCAGGACCTCCGGTCGCTGATTCCCGAAGCCCGGGTGGGTGTGGCCCATGGCCAGATGCGGGAACGGGACCTGGAACAGATCATGTCGGATTTCTACCACAAGCGCTTCAATGTGCTGGTGTGCACCACCATTGTCGAAACCGGCATCGACATTCCCAGCGCCAACACCATTATCATCGAGCGGGCCGACAAGTTCGGCCTGGCGCAGCTGCATCAGTTGCGTGGCCGCGTGGGTCGCTCGCACCACCAGGCCTATGCCTACCTGCTGACGCCGCCGCCGAAATCCATCACCGCGGACGCCAAAAAGCGTCTGGAGGCCATCTCGGAAGCACAGGACCTGGGTGCCGGTTTCATGCTGGCCACCCACGACCTGGAAATCCGGGGCGCTGGCGAGTTGCTCGGAGAGGAACAGAGCGGCCAGATCGAAAGCATCGGCTTTACGCTGTACATGCAGCTGCTGGATGAGGCCGTCAAGGCCATTCGTGAGGGCCGGACGCCAAATGCCGATCTGCCCCTGAGCCACGGCACCGAAATGAATCTGCGTATTCCTGCCCTGATTCCGGAGGATTACCTGCCGGACGTCCATAACCGGCTGATGCTGTACAAGCGAATTGCCAGCGTGGATAACAACGAAGCATTAAAAGAACTTCAGGTTGAGATGATTGACCGGTTCGGATTATTACCGGATCCGGCCAGGAACCTGATCCGCCAGACCGGGCTTCGGCTCGAGGCAGAGGCCCTGGGTATCGTGAAAGTCGATGCCGGCAAGGAATGGGCGCGCCTGGAATTTGGCAGCTCGACGCCGGTAGACCCGTTGGTACTGGTTAAAAAAGTGCAATCCGGGCCGGACCAGTACCGGCTTGAAGGGGCCAACAGCTTCCGTTTTCGGCTGAAGGATGCCACAACCGATGGTAAACTCGACGGCATTTCCCGGATGCTTGACGAACTGGAACCTGCCAAACACGGCGCATCCGGCTCATGAACGCCCGATCAACATGTGGAGTACGACCCTTGCAGATTGATGGAACTCGCTGGAACCGATACGCGACACGGGCCTTTCTGGCAGCGCTCCTGTTGACTGTTTCAACCACTGGCACTGCCCAGCAACCTGAGCGCGCCAGTTTGCCACTGGAACCGGGCAAACCGATTCCAGAGGACTATTACCGTGCAGAATTCGTGATTCTTGAGCGGATTGTCGAGCCTGAAGCGGTGAATGAAAAAATGTCGGGTCGTAGCGTGGAGCCACCGGTCGAAACCGACCAGGTACTCTGGTCGGTGCTTCAGGACGGATCAACGGAAACCACTCTGAACCTGGCACCCCGGAACGATCTGTACCTTGCAAACGCAGCCAAACGCCTGGAGCGCAGCGGCAGATACCGCGTACTGGTCAGCGCCGGCTGGTACGAAGCCTTTCCGCCGGATTATGAAGGCACTCCTCTGAGGATTGAGGCAGGAGACTGGATTGAAGGCGCGGGAACCCGGGAGGTGGAAGGCCACATCACCATCGACCGCCAGCGCTATCTCCATGTAGGTGTTCACCTGAACCACTGGCAGACTGCGGAAGATGCCCGGCCGGCGCTTGATGAGCCCGCGGCCGGAGAAATCCCGGATGCATCCACGGAAGAGGCGCCCCCGCCCGGAGGCGAAAACCCGGCCACAACCTCAGCAGGCGATCCGGCCGTTCAACCGCAAGCCCTGAGGGCCGAATCTGTACCTCTGGAATTGCTCACCTGGATTCGGGAAACACGCCGGATGCGGAGCGAGGAAGTCCACTTCCTGGACTCCCCCACCATCGGCGTCCTGGTGTTCTTCAAGAAGATTGAGGCAACGGAGTAAGCACACCAAGACCGGCCATTGAGACCTCAAGGATCCGCCTGACCCCGGACATCCCCCGCTCAATGGCGTCTTCGATCTCCGCCATGGTAATGACGTGGTCGGACTTGCCGGCCGCCCGGTTCACCACCAGCCCGAGACAGACATAGCGCATCCCCAGTTCGGCTGCCAGCACCGCTTCCGGCATGCCTGTCATACCCACCAGATCGCAGCCGTCCCGCTCCATGCGGATGATCTCAGCCGCCGTTTCCAGCCTCGGACCCTGGGTTGCGCCGTAAACCCCGAAACCCGAGAACGGCACGTCCTCGGCGCCGGCGGAATCAATCAGGATCTGGCGGGCACTCTCATCGTAGGGCCAGGTGAAATCAATGTGGGTCACTGACGCCAGATCGCCCTCGAAGAAGGTATTGGCACGCCCCCAGGTATAGTCAATAATCTGATCGGGAATGACCACGTGAGCAGGCCCCATGTCCTTGTGAATCCCGCCCACAGCGTTGACACCAACCACCGTTCTGACGCCGGCATCATACAGGGCCCGCAGATTGGCCCGGTAATTCACCTGATGCGGCGAAATGCGGTGCGGATTGCCATGGCGGGACAGGAATATGACCGGCTGGTCTCCCAGTCGCCCTTCAACCAGTGGCGCCGATGGCATACCCCAGAATGTCCCGACCTGCTTTTCGCCGGTAACCTCCAGGCCCGACAAGGTTGTCAGCCCGGTGCCACCGATAATGCCGACGGGATGAATTTTCTCCGGTGACGTCATTCTGAATCTCCTGAATCGTCTGCATCTCCCGTTGTCTGGCGATGCCGTGATTTCTCCGCACTTTTTGCAGACGATGAACCGGCGCCCTGATCGCGGGACTCATCGGTCTGCGACCCGGTTAGCCGAACGCCGTCCGGAAGATGCAGTGTCCTTGTCGGGAACGCCACTTCGGCACCATGGCTCTCAATAACGTCGCTGATTTTCAGCAACACATCCTGTTTCACTTCCTGAAAACGAACCCACTGGGTTGTCTTGGTGAAGGTATACACCATGATATCCAGCGACGAGGCATTAAAAGCGAGGAAATTGACGATCAATGTCTGCTTGCTGTCAATATCGTCATGCTGCTCCAGCATGGCCCTGATATCGGCAACGATGGTGGCCATCTGGCTGACGTCGGCATACCGGATACCAATGGTTTCCGAGATCCTGCGGTTGGTCATCCGCGAGGGATTCTCGACCGCAATGGTTGTAAAGGTTGCGTTCGGCACATACAACGGGCGTTTGTCAAAAGTCCGGATAGTAGTCAGCCGCCAGCCAATATGCTCAACCGTGCCTTCAATGTTGCGGTCCGGCGAGCGCACCCAGTCCCCCACCTTGAACGGGCGGTCCAGGTGAATGATAAAACCGCCGAAGAAATTCGCCAGCAGATCCTTGGCGGCAAAGCCGACGGCAATGCCACCCACGCCGCCAAACGCCAGCACCCCGGAGATGCTGTACCCCAGAGACTGCATTGCAATCAGAACGGCGGTAATTATGACCACGGCCCTGGATAACTTGCTCACCGCATTCACAGTGGTGTAGTCCATGGGCTGTTTCATCTTCACGGGAGAAGCGAGAATCCCCTCGCCTTCCTTGATCAGGCGAAGTACCGCCCAGACCAGCACGAACACGAAACCCAGCTGGAGCATTGAGTCATTGGCCTTGAAAATTTCGGCCTGCGAATACCGGTGAGCGACCTCGGCAGCCCAGTATACGCCTTGTACCCAGACAAACGCGACGACAGGCTTGCGTGCGGCATGAAGCAGTGCGTCGTCCCAAAGGTTACTGGTTTTACTGAATTTTCGCTCCAGCGCACCGACGATATGACTGGCGACATACGCCACCGCCGCTGTTCCGAATACCAGCGCAAACACAACAATACCAACACGCCAGCTTTCCGAGAGCAGCCCGAAATTCTCGATCCAGCCATTCACGATGGCCTTAAAATCCCCGATCATCGGATCCCTCTGACAAAAAAAGGTTTAATGGATGTAAACGGCTGCACCCGGCCCAACACGTTCGAACAGTTCAAGAATGTGGGCGTTCCGCATCCGGACACAGCCATGGGACAGCGGCACCCCCATGGGCTCGCTGTCTGGTGTGCCGTGAATGTATATGAAGCGACGGAAAGTATCGACACCCGGCCCCCGGTTTTTTCCCCATTCACGACCGCACAGCCAGAGAATCCGGCTTAGAATCCAGTCCCGGCCGGGGTGCTCCAGGGCAAGCCCGGGACTGTAGATCTCGCCGGTCGGACGCCGGCCACGGAACACCGTCCCGGCTGGAAGTCCGGCACCAATACGGGCACGGATATAGTGTTCACCCCTCGGGGTGCAGCCACTGCCATCCCGCTCACCGGGGCCGTTCAGTGCCGTGGACACCGGATAGGAGGCAAGAACCTGCCCATCTCCGGTGACAAGCCTGAGGAGCTGAAGGGTCAGATCAATATCGATTCGCGCTGCAGTGGAATGAATCAGCACTGGCCAGGCTCCCTTGTGGGTTCAGGAGGGAAGCCTAACCGAGAGGCAGGAACTCAGGCAACCGAGACCTTGCTGCCAGACGAGGGAATCAGCATGGCGTCTTCTGCCTGCATGCCGGCGGCCAGGAAGGGCACCAGCCGGGCGGCAATTTCCTGAACGGTGGTTTCAACACCCAGCTTGTTCTGCAGGATATCGCGCAGGGCGTCACTGCTGGACATGGTGAACGCGGTTGCTCCGAGCATGAACTGAATGCGCCAGTACCGGTCGACCGAAGACAACTGCGGCGTTGCTTCCTTGAGAAGACGCATGAAACGGCCGAACGGCTCGCTGTATTCCTGCTCCAGAAACTTCCGGAGATGCCCCTGGGACTGGGTGTAGGCGAGGCCCAGCAGGCGCATGAAGATGGAAATACCCTTCTCGTTCCGCTGGGGCATTCGTACCGCGCTTTCCGTCAGGGCCCAGAGCGTCTGATTCAATGTTGGCGGCTTGCCCGCACAGCGCTCCTCAAGTTCGTCGAACGCGCTTTCAAGAGTTGCGGAAAACGGCGTCAGAAAACGCGCGAAAACGGCATGAATCAGAGCGTTTTTTGAACCAAAATGGTAATTGACAGCGGCCAGATTTACTTTAGCCTTGCTGGTAATCATGCGGAGCGAGGTTTCTGAAAAACCCCGGTCGGCGAACAGCTCTTCGGCTGCATCGAGAATCCGGTCAACGGTATCAGACTGTGCCATTTTGTTTTCAATGCCTCTAGCAAACGTCTGTTTGAAACATACGTTTGAGGCGCAGTTATGTCAAGTTCTGGGCGCTGGTTCCGCCGCAACATCCTGCCAGCCATGGTCAATGGCTTTCTGATTGCCCTCAAAAAATGCCCTCTGAACCCGGCTGTAGGCCTTCTCCGCCTCCAGCAGGTATATCAGATACAGGCGCACGTACTCCCGCCGGGTAAGCTGACGGGGGAGAATGCGGCTCTCAGACAGTCTCAGCAAATGACTGAAACGCGAATTCCTGAGAGCCGGATTAAAATCGGACATCTGCGCACACTGCCATATCAGCCCGTCGGCGCCTTCCAGATGCGCCGCATGCCGCCTGGCCTCCCGAAGCATCCGCTGACGGGTGACAAGGAAATCCAGGTAGGACGGTTTCGACGTGTAGATTCGACGAACAGCGGGCATTCCGAGCAGCAGGATCATCACAAAGACCCCGAAACCGCCACCCGCGATCCAGGCCGGCACAACCCCGGTCAAGCCGCCGAGAAAGACGACCGCGGCAAGCAGCGCACTGAAAAGCCACAGGTCCCGGCTTCGGCGCGCCTCGGCCAGAGTGTAGTTGTCGGGCCAGTCATTCATCGCCAGCAGGTCGAAATCCATCAACAGAACACGGTCGCACTGCCGCAGCATCAGCCTCAGTTTGCGTTGCCTCGACTCCGCCACCACCCGCTCTGTACTGCCATCGGTTTTATCACCACCCTCGCCGGCCCTGGAATCGGGGGCAACGGCAGCGCCTGAACCCTCCCCGGGCTTTGTGACGCCTACCGTTCCGGTCAGGGCAGGCGCCGGGACTGAAGGCTGGGCGTCGGTGGGCGCCGCCGCGGGCACAGGATCCGCTGCCCGGCCGGGCCGCAGCACAGGAGCCTGGGCGGGCGCATCTGCTTGCGTGGCTTTGCTCTGGTTTTCGGCCATGACAGGTTGTCCGGAATAAAG
Organism: Marinobacter sp. Arc7-DN-1; assembly: GCF_003441595.1. Taxonomy (NCBI): domain Bacteria; kingdom Pseudomonadati; phylum Pseudomonadota; class Gammaproteobacteria; order Pseudomonadales; family Marinobacteraceae; genus Marinobacter; species Marinobacter sp. Arc7-DN-1. The sequence continues at coordinate 985,284 of NZ_CP031848.1, forward strand.
ACGGTTTTAACAAGTATCGACCATCAAACCGGATTCTTGAATCCTTTACCGCCGCCTTGGCACCGGGCGGTCCGCTCGCTATCCTGTGCGCTCCTGCCAAACCGGCAGCCGCACACCATTTTATGAGGTCAGGTTATGTTCACAGGCATTGTTCAGGGAGTCGCAACCATTGAAGAGGTCACTGCCGAACCCGGTCTTAGCACCTATATTGTCCGTTTCCCGGAGGATAAACTCGACGGTGTCTCTATCGGAGCTTCCGTGGCCATCAATGGCACCTGCCTGACCGTAACGCGCCATGAAGGCAGCGCGCTCTGCTTCGACGCCATGCAGGAAACCCTGAAACTGACCACACTGGGGCATCTGAAAGCCGGGGACCCGGTAAATTTCGAACGCGCCGCCCGTATCGGGGATGAGATTGGCGGGCACCTGCTGTCCGGTCACATTCATACCACCGCAAAGATCGTGGAAATCCTGCGCCCGGAGAACAATGTCACCCTGTGGTTTGAAGTGCCTGATGAGTGGGCCCGCTACCTTTTCCCCAAGGGCTACATTGCCATTAACGGCGCCAGCCTGACCATTGGCGAAGCCCGGGGCAACCGGTTCAGTGTCCACCTGATTCCGGAAACCCTCAGGGCCACAACCTTTGCCTCGGTTCAGGAAGGCCAGCAGGTGAATATTGAAATAGACAGCCAGACCCAGACCATCGTGGATACCCTGGCACGACTGGGCTATGACGGTCCGGCACCCACCCTTTAACCAGCCCGGTCTGTCAGCGATTGCCAGCCCGGAAGACCACGAACTTAGGGCTGGCATCCAGCTGATGTATAGATGAGAAATACCGGCGCAGGCTGCGGTGATAGCCCAGATGGCGGTTTCCGACCATCAACAACCTGCCGCCCGGCGACAGATGTCGGGCGGCCTGCCCGAACAGGCGCAGGGCGATATGATCGCCAACCACGCCTCCTTCGTGAAACGGCGGATTCAGGAGTATAAGATCAAATCTTCCCTGTCCGGGTTCAATACCGTCGGCGTGCACAAAGGCCACCTCCGCTTCCGGGAATGCCCGTTCGACATTGTGGCTGGCGCTGAGCACCGCCTGGCTCGATACGTCGTTGAAGCACACCTGCAGATCCTGCCGCTCTGCCAGAGCCGTCATGCCAAGCACACCGTTGCCACAGGCGAGATCGAGAACCCGTGCACCGGGTTCGGCATTTCTCACCGCCTCTGCCACGCGGGGCAGGAGCAGCCGGGTACCGATATCCAGCTTTTCCCTTGCAAACACCGTGGGTAACGCCTCAACCTTGTGATCGCTCTGCCCGGTTAACAGATAGCCTTTCCAGGTCCCCGGCCAATCTCCCGGAAGCTCACTCCCTTTCCTGCAACGAATGACCCGGGCCTTCTTTCGTGCCGGCAGTACCTTCTCGGTGTTCACGGTTTTAGCAAAGATATCAACGCTTCTGGCCGGAAGGTGCTTGATCATGCCTCCAGCCAGCAGGATACCGGATTCTGCCATTACGCCATTGAGCCAGCGCAGCAGCCAGGCAAGATAGTCCGCCTGCCGCGGAATTCGCATAACCACAAGATCGAACGGTCCTTCAGGCGGGTTGATCCAGCTGTACACCTGGCCAGATGCATTCAGGGAAGGATTAAGTGAAGCATTCTCATCCAGCGCTGCGAACAGGGTCGCGCTGTCGACAACGATCACCGGTGACAGACCGGAAAGCCCGAGTGACAAGGCACCATATTGATCATCCACGATCAGGACTCTGGGCTCCATAACACCATTGGCAGCGTTGAGGCACCCTTCAAGCAGAAGCTCGTCTGCCGCATCCCAGGCCCGCAGCGTCGGGTCGTCGGTACCAGGCCGGCTCAGAGTCAGTTCACCGTCGGCATAAACCAGTTCGGCAGTTGTCATTTCAGGCATCCTGCGGGCGTTTTGTCACAAAGTCGCCATTTTAGGCTGATTATTCTAGAAATTAACCCTAAGGTTACAGATGTTCACGCTGAACATCCCTTTTCCGGTTTGCTCCGTTGTTCTGGACGCGAACCTTTTGCCCCTCACCCCAGGGGCTTTTTTAATTCAGGGCCGGCGAAAAGCCCGGTATACCGTAAACCGGCGATCTTCCCGTAACCGCTCAACCGGGCCGACACACCGCTTCATCAGGGGCTCATAGGGCAGGAAACTGTTTGCGACCAGGCGAACCTCACCGCCAGGTCGGAGATGGCGTGCAACCTCGCGAAGGAAACGCTCGGTCATGGACATATCGGTTCTCACGCCGCTGTGGAAGGGAGGGTTGCTCAGTATCGCCGGCCAGACACCTTCAACACGGGTCAGGCCATCCGACGCCATTATTTCACCGGAAACACCGTTACGCTGATAGGTTGCCCGGGCACAGGTCACGGCCTGGGACTGCACATCCACCCCGTCAACGGTGATTGCCGGCTGTTCCATTTGCTTTTGCCAGGCATCGAGCCAGGCGCCGATCACCCCGGCACCACAGGCAAAATCGAGAATGTAACTGGCGCGCAGTGGGTGGTCGCTGAGGGTTTCGAGCAGCATCCGGGTGCCGTCGTCAAGCTCTCCCTGGCTGAAGATTCCCGGTAGCCCGGCGGCCTCCAGGTGAATACCCGCGCATTCCATGCCCGTCCAGCTCATCCATTCCTGAAGCTCAAACTCTGCCAGCGGTTCAACGGCTTCCGCACACCACACCTGGCAGTGCCTGGCACTGTCTACCTTGGCCGCCAGTGGCGCCACCGCTTTCAACTGTTTGGCAGCCCCGGCAATCCCCTCTTTTTTCTCGCCAACCACAACCAGCCGGGCGCCTTTTGCCGCCAGCCAACGGGCAAGTGCCAGCCGCAACTCCAGTTCGGCCCGAGCCTTTGGCAAAAACACCACAAGGGTGTTGAAGGCACCCGCATCAAAGGTCGGATCATCGTAACCGAAGGCGACCTTCCAGTTGTCCCGCCCCCGCAGAGTCTCGCACACACCCGCATGCTCACTCATGGCCATGCCGCCGTACTCAGACAGCTCAGACAACAGGCCAGCGGAAGTAACACCCAACAGGGCCACCTCCCCTGTGAGCAGGTGGCGATTCTTCAACAGGGCTTCGTGGGAATTGGGTAGAGACATTGAACAGACAATCCCGCTTGGGTGGCTCGGAAACGGGATACTTTAACCGGAATGCGCCGTCGAGTCTCCCATGGCGGGCCAGATCCCGGGGGCTTCAGAACGAAAGGAAACGAAGGCTTGCGGCATGCGCGCCCTTGGAATGGAGCCCAAGGCGCAATGGGAAGGGTGTTGCCGTGCCTGCACTTGCTATGTGTATTCACGTGCGTATAATTCGGCAAATTAACCGGCAAAATAATCGAATTTGAAATTTATTTTCATTTTAAATCATATAGTTAAAGTTTTGGATACCGGCAAATGACATCAGTAACGCCTTTCGTATCGCAAGAAAACGCTCCCGGTAAGCTTCAAGATGCCGTAGTGGAGCTCTACACCCTTGATTCTGCGCTGAACGCCAACATCCCGGAATCGCTACGCCTTCCCATGGTCAAACTACTTAGGGTGGTCAACTCCTTTTATAGCAATAAAATTGAGGGAAACCCAACTCACCCTGCAGAGATACTGCATGCACAGGAGGAAGGCGGGGCGAACGATCCCTCGGATGACCTGCTCGAAATAAAGCAGCACATTGAGGTACAAGCCCGGCTAGCAAACCTGGAAATTGGCAGAGGTGTCCTCTGCACCAGCAAATTCTTTAGAGAGGTCCATAAAGAGTTCTACCAAGGGCTGCCCAAAAAGTTTCTTGAAATAAAAAATCCTGACACCGATGAAATCATACCTATTACTCCAGGCGAGTTTCGAACCCGAAACGTAAAGGTAGGAAAACACGTTCCTCCCGAGCATCAAGAGATATCCAGATATATGGGCTGGTTCGAAAAAGTCTTTAATCCAGCACATATCCATGGAACTAATCGCCTCTTTGCCGCTGCGGCAGCGCATCATCGGTTTATGTGGATTCACCCGTTTTTAGATGGAAATGGTCGTGTGGGGAGGCTATTCACTGACAATTATATGCATTGCTCAGGTCTCGGGGGCTATGGACTTTGGTCAATGTGCCGTGGCTTTGGAAGAGATACAGACGCATATTACGAGGCTTTGAGTCGGGCCGATATGGAAAGACAAGGCTCTACAGACGGCCGGGGTATACTGTCGGACAAGGGACTTCTCCAGTTTACCGAATACTTTCTTGATACTGCGCTTGACCAGGTGAAGTATTTTTCGGCACTTCTCGAACCGAAAAAACTGGATGAAAGAATTAACTATTATTTTGAAATGAGGAACAGGGGCGCTCTACTGTCATCAACAGGCGAAACTTTAAAGCCACTCAAACCTGAATCTAAAGAAGTATATTTCAAGCTTCTGCGTTCCGGACCGCAACAACGCGCTGACTTACAGAGAAGTTTAGAAACCAGCGAACGGACTTTGCGGACGATTGTTTCGCAAATGTCTGATGCCGGACTAGTTGAGGCACCTGCGAAAAAGCCGGTCGTACTCGCCTTATCACCAAGCTCAATCGAAATGCTATTCCCTCACCTCTGGTGAGGGAGGCCAGACACACATAACAGCGGGCAAGGGTCACTTGTATCGGGCAACGGTGCCCACACGGAGAGCATCTTCCGGGGACATACCCCAGTCCTCGGGCTGCCTGTTATCAGAAGGCTTGCGCCCCCGGGCGCGCTCATCTGACCCGGCGGAGACACCCTTACGATGGCTGAAGGCTGTCAGGGCTTTTTGCATCAGTTCTTTCACGGTTCACCTCCTCGCTTACAGCAGCAGTTACTCTACCAAAACGGGAGGTGACCAACTGTGATGACACCGAGGGTCAGGAAGTGACACTCATCACGAATTTTTGACGCAATTTTACATTTCCTGCTAGACGGTTTTCTGGCGTCCGGAGCGCACCGGCCTCAAAACCAACTCATCCAGGCTGGTTTGCCGGACACGCTCAAGACCTTCTTCGCCGGAAACCGACAGCCCCATATCCCTGAGAATACCGTCCGCAACGTCATAGACGAAACCATGAACCGTCAGCGGTTGGCCACGCTTCCAAGCTTCCTGGACGATGTTGTTCTGGCACACATGCCCTACCTGCTCAACCACATTCAGTTCACACAGCCGGTCTACCCGGTCCTGCACATCCGGCAGGGTATCCAGCACCTTCTGGTGCCGGTCACGCACGTCCTGCACATGTCGCAACCAGTTGCTTATCAGCCCGAAGCCCTCGTTGAGCAGTGCCGCTCTCACGCCACCACAACCGTAATGCCCGACCACCAGAATGTGTTTGACCTTAAGCACATCAATGGCGAACTGGAGCACCGACAGGCAGTTGAAGTCCGTATGCACAACCACGTTGGCCACGTTCCGGTGAACAAACAGCTCACCGGGCAGCAGATCGACAATCTGGTTGGCCGGCACACGACTGTCCGCACAGCCAATCCAGAGATATTCCGGTGCCTGCTGGTTGGACAGGCGATGGAAAAACTGGGGGTCCTGGGCCTTGATGCCATCTGCCCAGGACCGGTTTTTTTCCAGAAGATGGTCAAGCTGACCCATTACCTTACTCCGTTTAGTGATTCCCCGCCGACGATTGAACGGGAATCATGGTCTCAAAGCAATACTCAGTTTGTCTGAGCCTCAACCTCAACCTCGCCATGAGGCTGATGCATGGTGGCCTGAGCCAGATCCAGAAGCTCCCGCAAGGCCACTGAGAACATCGCATACTCCGGCTCTCTCACGCCCTTAAGCTCGGACAACATGGTTTTCCAGCGACCGATCATCTGGTGATGCCGCGCCATCCAGCCCTCCACACAGACAGGTACGTCTGCCGGTTTTTCTGCCAGCCTCAGTACACCCGTGGTCAAAGCCCGCTGCTGCCAGTCCAGATCCTCACGGAAACTCTCCCTGGCAAGGGCCTGCCAGTGGGAAGCCGGAGTCAGAGCGGCAATGGCATTGGCGAACCAGTTGAGATCAAGGCGGTCACCCAGCTCGTAGTAAAGATTGGCGACCGTTTTCAACGGCATTCCTGACGCTTCCTGTGCCTCGATAATACCGAGGGACGAGTACAGGTGCCCGGTACCGGAAACCACGGAAGCCAGCTCTGTCGGTAATCCGGCTTCCACCAGTGCCTGATGCCGCTTTTCCCAGGTGATCCGGGCCTGCTCTCCCAGATACTCCGGCAGTCCTGCGGTAATGGCCCAGACGCTGTCGGCAAAACGTTCCATGTGATTCTGGATACTCAGTTCCGCGCGACGGTTGCGCAACAGCCAGCGCACCGAACGGCGCATCAGCCGCATCAGGTCCTGCATCAATTGCATCTGAAGCTGGGCCGGCACATGAAAATCCAGATTCTCAATCCTGTCCCACCAGTTATCGATGCGGAAAACATCCCGGGCAATGATCCAGGCCAGTGCTATGGAGGCCGCATCAGCACCGGTGGACTGGTTCAGCCGCTCCACAAAGGTAATACCCATGTGGTTAACCATGTCATTGGCAATCTGGGTGGCAATGATTTCACGGCGCAACTGGTGCTCACCCAGCTCTTTCGAGAATTTCTGGGTCAGATCCCGCGGGAACACCTTGTACATTTCACCCGCCAGCATCGGATCGTCCGGCAGCGTGCTGTTAATCAGGGTCTGCTTGAGATCGCCTTTCACATAGGAGATCAGAACCGACAACTCCGGCCGGGTCAGCCCTTTTTTGTCCAGCTTGCGCTCAGACAGGGTTTCGTCATCCGGCAGGAATTCCAGAGCCCGATTCAGCTTGCCCTCACTCTCAAAGGTGTTCATCAGTCGGCGGTATTCCTCCAGGCGCGTCGCCGCATCCTCGTTGGCAATACTGATGGCCTGGGTCTGGCGGTAGTTGTTCTTAAGCACCAGCTCCGCCACATCGTCGGTCATTTCCTCAAGCATGATGTTGCGCTGCTTGCCGGTGAGATCACCCATGGCCACCACCCGGTTCAGCAGGATTTTCATGTTGACCTCATGGTCTGAACAATCAACGCCGCCGGAGTTGTCGATGAAGTCGGTATTCAGGCGCCCGCCCCTGAGGGCGTACTCAATACGCCCGAGCTGGGTCAACCCCAGGTTACCGCCCTCGCCGACAACCTTGCAGCGCAGCTCCGAACCATTGATTCGAAGGCCATCGTTAGCTTTATCGCCGACGTCGCTGTGGGATTCGCTTTTTGCCTTCACGTAGGTGCCGATACCGCCTACCCAGAGCAGATCCACCTGTGCCTTGAGAATATGGGATATCAGCATGTTCGGCGGCACCCGGTCCGGCTTGATGCCCAGCAGTTTTTTCATTTGCGGGCTGACAGGAATCGACTTGGCGTTCCGGCTGAACACCCCGCCGCCTTTGGAGATAAGCTTGCTGTCATAGTCGGTCCATGCGGAACGGGGCAGCGCGAACAATCGTTTACGCTCTATATAACTCCGCTCCGGATCCGGGGTCGGGTCGATAAAGATATGGACATGGTTAAAGGCAGCGACCAGTTTTGTTTTCTCCGAGGACAACAAGCCATTGCCGAAAACGTCGCCGCCCATGTCACCGATGCCGATGGCGGTGAATTCATCCAGCGCCGGGTTGATGCCCATCTCCCGGAAATGGCGTTCCACCGAGACCCAGGCCCCCCGGGCGGTAATGCCCATCTTCTTGTGGTCGTAGCCATTGCTGCCACCGGAGGCGAAGGCATCGCCCATCCAGAAGCCGTATTCGGCCGCCAGGCCATTGGCGATGTCCGAGAAGGTTGCCGTGCCCTTGTCTGCCGCCACGACCAGGTAATGGTCATCTTCATCGTGGCGGATCACCCGCTCCGGTGGGTGAATGCCGGCATCGACCAGATTGTCGGTAACATCCAGCAAACCACGGATAAAGGTTTTATAGGCTTCGATGCCCTCTGCCTGGAAGGCTTCCCGGTCCGTGGGGTCCGGTAGGCGTTTGGCAACAAAACCGCCTTTGGCGCCCACCGGAACGATCACCGCGTTCTTGACCTGCTGAGCCTTCACCAGGCCCAGAATCTCCGTACGGTAGTCCTCAAACCGGTCAGACCAGCGCAGGCCGCCACGGGCGACCTTGCCACCCCGGAGGTGCACACCCTCAACCCGCGGCGAATAGACGAAAATTTCGAACATTGGCAGCGGCAGGGGTACATCCGGAATCCTGGATGGATCGAATTTCACACTGATATAGGGTTTGGGGCCGCCCGCTTCATCCTGCTGGTAATAGTTGGTGCGCAGGGTGGCCTGGATCAGCTCCAGGAAAAGCCGTAGCACACGGTCTTCACTGAGATTTTCCACCTCTTCCAGACCCGCATTGAACTCGATCTCCAGCTTTTGCTGGGCCGCCTGGCATTTGCCCGGACTCTGGTACCGCTCCGGGTTGAAACGAACTTCGAAGAACTCCAGCAGCAGCTGCGTCAGCTCAACGTGGTTCACCAGCGTATTGGAGATAAAGGTCTGACTGTTGGAAAAACGGATCTGGCGCATATAACGGGCATAGGTCCGCAGAAGCGCAATCTGCCTCCAGCTCATGTATGAGGACAGCAGCATCCGGTTGAAGGCATCGTTTTCGGCCTCCCCGTACCAGACCCGTCGGAACAATTCCTCGAAAATCGGTCGGATACGATGAATGTCTACCACATCGCCGGTGTGAGCATGAAGGGTGAAATCGTGAATCCAGACTGTCTTGTTATGGCGGTCGGTCACCTCGAACGGATGCTCGCCAATGACACGGAAGCCCAGATTGTCGAAGATCGGCATCACGTCTGAAAGGGGCAGCGGTTCGTCCGGATAGAATAACTTGAAATGCAGTGTGCTCTCATCCTCTTCCAGCGCCCGATAGAAGCTCATGGCAAGGTCGCCTTTGATGGCGGACGCCGAGATATGCTCAAGATCGATCGCAGCACGCCTGGCCGAGAACATGTCGGTATAGCTGGCCGGGAAGCCGCCGGCCCAGAGCCGGTAGAGCTCATTGCCCTGCTCTTCACCGTATGCCTCGCTCAGTGCCTCGGCGAGGCCGTCACGCCAGGATTGCGCCAGTTCAATGACTTTCTCACGGATTTCGGCCGTTGGCAGCTGGCGGTTTTCAACCTGGGGTACACGGATGGTGAACTGGACCCGGGCCAGCACGGATTCCGAGAAATGGGTAACAAACTCAACGTCCTCGGCGCCGAGCCGGTCAACCAGCACCTGCTCCACTTTCAGGCGAAGTTCGGTGTTGTAGATATCTCTCGGGAAAAACGCCAGGCAGGTCACAAACTGGCCATAAACATCCTCCCGCATGAACAGCTCAATACGGCGGCGTTCCTGAATGTACAGGATGCTTTTGGCCACCTTCAGCAGCTCGTCCGGCTCGATCTGGAACAGCTCATCCCGGGGATAGAGGGTCAGAATCTGCTCCAGCTCCTTGCCGGCGTAGTCATCCCGGAGGAACCCGGAGCGCTTTATCACACTCTGGAATTTACGGCGGAGCAACGGAATCTCATCCGGCCGCTCGTTATAGACCCGGGCGGTATACAACCCCAGGAAGCGACGCTCGCCAACAACCTCACCCTTGCTGTCGAACTTCTTGACCGCGATATAGTCCGGGTAGGCCGGGCGGTGAACCCTTGAACGCTGGGCCGACTTGGCGAAGATAAAGATATCGTCGGTCCGGGTCATCTCATGCCGGGTGCGCTGGGGCAGCTCGTTTAGACGCACCCTGTCCGGCCGCTCGTTGTTGACTCTCAGGATACCCAGCTCGGAATTCTCGACCCGCCGGACCACCATTCCGCTCTTGTCTTTGGCAAAATCGTATTCGTCGTAACCCAGGAAGGTGAAGTGATCCCGTGCCAGCCACTCAAGAAACGCCCGGGCCTCCGCTTTCTGCTCGTCGTTGATACCGGCGGTGGTACTGTCCAGCTCCCCGATAATCTCGGTCACCTTCTCGGTCACCACCGGGAAATCGGATACTGCAATCCGGACTTCATGGAGCACGTTCTGCAGCGTGTCTTCCAGATCCCGGAGATCCTCGGGGTTACTGTGCCGGTCAATTTCCAGAACGATAAAGGCCTCATAGGCGGATCCGGAGGTACTCTTTTTTGTGCTGTGCAGCTTCTTCAGTTTGCCTTCTTTGTCCCGCTCGACCTGAAGAATTGAGTGCTGGATCGAGTGAGTACCGATTTCGCGCTGATTAATGGCAATGCGCAGGGAATCAATCAGGAACGGCATATTGGGGTGCAGAATAAAAACGACAGTATGGGTCGACTCCCAGCCGTCGCTTTCCAGGTCCGGATTGAAAACCGCAACCGAGGTTTTTTCGGCGGAGCGCTTCTGCAGAAATTGCCAGGCCGCCAGTACGGCACCGTAGGTATCTGAGAATCGTCGGCTGACCAGCTCTTCCAGGGGGATGTGCGCATAATGCTGCTTGGCAAATTCGCTGATTCTTTTGGCTTCGGTTTTGGTAATCTTCTTTGCAAAGGCGTCAGCCAACTGTTCAAAGAACTGATCCTTGCTGGCCACTGTCAGCGCATTCATGGTCGACCTCAGTTAGTGTGAAATAAACGTAATCGCAGTATCGTCACATAAGCATAGTCAAGCCCTTGATTTTTGCCGGCCAGACGCCAAAACTGCGGCAACTACCTACGCACGATACGGGTTTCTCCGGAAAAACCTCAAACAGAGAGGGAGCAGTCACTTCCAATGTCGTTACAGCATACGTTCGGTGAGTTACGGGCACAGTTAGCCAAACGGATAATCGGGCAGGAAAAACTGGTGGATCGCCTGCTGATCGCCCTGCTCGCAGACGGTCACCTGCTTGTGGAAGGGGCTCCCGGCCTGGCTAAAACCACCGCCATCAAGGCCCTGGCAGAACACCTGGAAGGGGATTTCCACCGAATCCAGTTCACTCCGGACCTGCTGCCGTCAGACGTCACCGGCAGCGAAATCTACCGGCCGGAAACGGGACAGTTTGAGTTCCAGCGCGGCCCCATTTTCCACAACCTGGTGCTTGCCGATGAGATCAACCGTGCGCCCGCCAAGGTGCAATCGGCGTTGCTGGAGGCCATGGGCGAGAGACAGATCAGCGTGGGCATGCGCACCTTCGCTCTGGACCAGCCGTTCATGGTGATGGCCACCCAGAACCCGATTGAGCAGGAAGGCACCTATCCGCTGCCCGAAGCGCAACTGGACCGATTCCTGATGCACGTGGTCATCCATTACCCGTCGGCGGAAGCTGAGAAAGCCATTCTCCAGCTCGCCCGGAACGATTATCGGCAGGGCATGCCAAAGACAGACCTCCGCCTCACGGCCCAACAGGTTTTTGAGGCCCGGACGGAGGTGGCCGACATCTACATGGCAGAGGCTGTCGAGCAGTACCTGCTCGCACTGGTTCTGGCGACCAGGGACCCGGCAGCCCTGGACCCGGAACTCGCCCGCTGGACCGCCTTCGGCGCCAGTCCCCGCGGCACTATCGCCCTGGATCGCTGCGCCCGAGCCCTGGCATGGCTTGATGGCCGCGACTATGTCACGCCCGACGACGTCCGGGCCATGGCCTTTGATGTGCTGCGCCACCGCATTCTGCTGACCTTCGAGGCCGAGGCCGAAGGCATGACTGCAGACACCGTGATCGAGCGGCTGATCGAACGTGTTCCGGTGAGTGCCTGAAACCGACGACGGAAGTAATTCACGGGAGCCGTCAGGAATGCCGAACACCGACACAGCAACCTACATCAGGCTGGCGGATCTCATCCGCCTGCAGGCGGATGCCAGGGCATTGAAGCTGCCTTCGGCACGGCCGGCACGTTCCCGTCAGGCCGGCCTTCAGCGATCGCCCCAGCGGGGCCGGGGCATGGCCTTTGCCGAAGTCAGGCTATACCAGCCCGGCGATGACATCCGCAGTATTGACTGGCGGGTAACCGCCAGGCGCCAGGCGCCGCATACCAAGCTCTACGAGGAAGAGCGGGAACGGCCGGTACTGCTGTTGTGCGATCTTGGCCCGAGCCTGTTTTTTGCCAGTACCGGCGCCTTTAAACAGGTGCGCTGTGCCCAGCTTGCCGCTATCCTCGCCTGGCTGGCTCTCTGGTCCGGAGACCAGGTGGGGAGCATTGTCTTTAATGGTGAAACACTGAGCGTTCAGCGCCCGGCCCGGCGCAAGAAATCGGTACTACGGCTGCTGGATACCCTGGCGGAGCAGCAACACCGGGCGAGTCACGAACCGGCGCTGAATGAAGGTGCCAGCCAGGGCAGACTGGATACCGCCCTGACTGAGGCACGCCGGGTTGCCCATACCGGCAGCCGGATTTTCGTGATCAGCGATTTTCTGGAGATCTCCCCGGAGACCGGGAAACTGCTGGGCGCCCTGGCCCGCCACAATGCTGTCAGTGCACTTAGAGTTGTCGACCCCCTGGAAAGGGAATTACCAAAAACCGGGCGGTTCGCGGTAGCGGGCCCGGACGGCCCGGTCTGGTTTGATGCCGCCAATCCGCGCTTCCAGAGGGCCTGGCATGAGAAGGTGGCCAGCCATGAACGGCAGCTCGAAGACTGCTTCCGGACCTCTGGCGTTACTGCGGCAACTGTTTCGACCGGAGACGATCCAGCGGTGGCCCTGAAATCACTGCTCGGACCAGGGGGGCGAATCGGGTGAATCCGCAAGACCCGCTCAGCCAACTCAGAGACATTCACCTGCCCGGTCCTGGAGGTTTCTGGCCACCGGCGCCCGGCTGGTGGATTCTGGCCATTCTGGCGATCGCTCTTATCGCTGCAGTGACCTGGCTGATCCTCAGGCGCAGGCGCAGGAACCGCTGGCTCCGGTCGGCACAGTCGGAACTGGCCATGCTGGAGCGCTCAGCGGCCCCCGATCCCCAATGGTTTGTGCAACTGAATACGCTCCTGAAGCAGGCCGCCCGGGAACGATACCCTCAATCGCACCCGGAAGCCCTGACCGGTGATGCCTGGGTGGAATTCCTGTTAGCCACAGCCCCCGAACACCGGGTTGCCTCAAGACCGGTGACTGAGGCCCTGGTAGAAAGCGCCTGGCGGCCTTCGGTTTCAAGCGAGCCTGCTCAGGCACTGACATTTGCCAGACTGTGGCTGGGAGGCCAGAAATGCTGAACCTTGCCTGGCCCTGGGTGTTGACTTTGGTCATCATTCCCCTGCTGCTTCAATGGCGCAAACCTCAGGGGCAGTCGGTGGATGCGCCGGTTCTGCCGGTTGGCCACTGGCTGTCAGACCTGCCCGGCGTCAGCCGCCGGGGCAACGCTGTGCCGCTGTGGCAGAAACTGCTGCTGCTCCTGATGTGGGTATTACTGGTCATTGCCCTGGCCCGGCCGCAGCACGTTGGCGAACAAACGCAGATGCCGGTGTCCGGCCGGGACCTGATGCTCGTGGTGGATATTTCTCCCAGTATGGATGAGCAGGACATGGTGCTTCAGGGCCGGAGCATTAACCGGCTGCAAGCTGTAAAGCGGGTCCTTGATGACTTCATTTCCCGCCGCCAGGGCGACCGGCTGGGGTTGATCCTGTTCGGCACCGAACCCTACGTCCAGGCGCCCCTGACCTTTGACCTTGAAACCGTCAGAACCCTGATGCGGGAAGCCGGCCTCGGTATGGCCGGCCGTGCCACCGCCATCGGTGACGCCATTGGCCTTGCCACCAAGCGGCTCCGGGACAGACCCGAAGGCCAGCGAGTGATGGTGCTGCTCACTGATGGCGCCAACACCGCCGGCGAAATAACACCGGACAAGGCCACCGAGATTGCCACTGCCGCCGGCATTCGGATTTACACCATCGGCATCGGCGCAGAGTCCATAGTGCAACGTGGCCTGTTGGGGTCGCGCCGCGTCAACCCGTCCCGCGATCTGGATGAGAGCCTGTTGACCCGGATGGCCCAGCAGACCGGTGGCGAGTATTTCCGGGCCCGTAGCCTGCCGGAGCTTGAGCTCATCTATGAAAGCATTGATCAGCTGGAGCCCATCGAACTGGAGGGCAAATACTACCGCCCTGTCACTGAACTCTATGCATGGCCCGCCGGCCTTGCGGTGGCCTTGTGGGGCATGTTGTTTCTGTACCGGCGGATGGGCCAGATAATGGCCACGCGTCGCCAGCAAAGAGAGGGGGAACCGGATGTTGGCTGATTTTCACTTCCTGCGCCCGCTCTGGCTGCTGTTGGTTCTCCTGCTGCCATTGATGTATCTGGCGTTCCGCCAGTTACATCTGGGGGACAGCGGCTGGTCCCGGCTCATTCCGGCCCGCTTGCTGTCGCCTGTCATACGCCACGAAGGCACATCAGGCAGAACCTCGAAATCCCCTATGTTACCGGCTGCCATTGCCCTGGTCGTTCTGGCCACTGCCCTTGCCGGACCAGCATGGCGGGAAGCGCCTACCCCGCTTAAACAGCCGGGTGACAGCCTTGTGATTGCACTTGATCTCTCACTCTCCATGCTGGCAACAGACGTAGAACCCGACCGTCTGACCCGGGCCAAACGGAAAATCCGGGATATTCTCGCGGTACGGCAGGGCAGCCTGACCGGGCTGCTCGTGTACGCCGGTGATGCCCACGTGGTCACACCGCTGACCGACGATACCAGAACCATTGAGGGCATGCTGGACGTGCTTGATCCGGTGATTATGCCAGCCACCGGCAATCGCGCTGACCTTGCCATCGCCAGGGCGGCCGATCTGCTGACACAGGGTGCACCGGGTGACGGCCGGATTCTGATAATCACCGACCAGATCAGTGAACGCTATTGGCCTGAAATACGGGATACCCTGTCCGAAACCGGATATGCGCTCAACAGCCTGGTTGTGGGAACCGAAGAAGGTGGCCCCATTCCCCTGGCCCGCCGCGGATTCATTCGTGAAAACGGCGAAATTGTGATCAGCCGTGCCACCCCCGATGCCCTGTCGGAACTGGCCCGGAGCACCGGGGGCCAGAGCCACGAACTGACCCTCAACAACACCGATATTGAATCCCTTGAACTCAGTCCGAAAGACACCGGTGGCTGGCAGGATACAAGTGCAGGGCTGACCGTCAGCCGCTGGCAGGATGACGGTTACTGGCTGCTCTGGCTGGCCGCCCCCCTGATTCTTCTGGGATGGCGCCGGGGCGCATTTACCGCCCTGGCTCTGGTACTTTTACCGGCGTTTCCACAGCCGGCAGCAGCCATGACCTGGGCCGACCTTTGGCAGCGCCAGGATCAGAGAGCCCCCGAACTGATCCAGAACGATCCGAAGCAGGCAGCCGCCCGGCTGGATGATCCCGAATGGAAAGGCTCCGCACTGTATCGGTCTGGCCAGTATGATGCGGCCGCCCAGGTCTTTTCCCGGGCCGAAGGGCCCCGCGCCAGTTACAACCGGGGCAACGCACTGGCCAGAGCCGGCAAACTCGAAGAGGCCCTCGCAGCTTATAATCATGCCCTGGCAGAGAGTCCGGATATGGAAGATGCCCGCCACAATCTGAAGATTGTCGAAGAATTACTGAAGCAGAAAAATCAGGGCAATGGTGACAGTCAGAGCAACAAACAGAAAGACCCATCAGAATCCCCGGGCAGCGATGGCAACAAGCCGCAGGATAATCAAAGCCAGCCGGGAAACGATAAAAATCCCGGTGACTCTGGCAACGAGCAGCAGCAGAACTCCGGGAACAGCCAGCGTTCATCCGGGAACCGCGAAGAACCAGGCGAACAGAATCGCGAACCGGATAGGCAGAGGGATGAACAGGAGGGGCAGACTCCGGAACAGGTATCGGGAGAACAGGAGTCACAGACGAACCAGCCCCGGGCTCCTGCGCCGATTTCTGAAACACCCCTGACACAGAGCCAGGAGCAGTCGCTCAGACGGGTTCCCGATAACCCGGGCGGCCTGTTACAGCGCAAGTTTCTGCAACAGTATCAACAACGCCAGACTCCATCCGATGAGGGCGATACACCATGGTAAAACGGTTGATCACAGCGGCTGTCTGTCTTTTTCTTCTGGCGGCAATCTGGCTGCCGGTCCAGGCGCAAGTGCTCACAGTCGAGCCAGACAGAACCCGGCTTTACGAGGGTGAGGTGATGACCCTGACGGTCAAAGGCAGTATGGAAATCGATATCAACCTGGGTAACCTGTTCGATTTCGACATGTCCAACCTGCCCAAACCCGATATCGAGAAGGTACAGCCGGATTTCGAGATCCTCGCGCAGAACCAGCAGTACAGCATCCAGACCATCAACAACCAGATGGTGGGTGAGATCACCTGGACCTACCAGCTTGCCCCGACAACCACCGGTGAACTGACCATTCCCGCCCTCACTTTCAAGGGCGCCGTTTCCGAGCCTGTCACAGTGGAAGTTGTGGACGGCACGCCACCGGATCAGGCGGACACCGGCCGTGACAGCTTTATTGAACTGTCTGCCGATAAGGCCGAGGTTTATGTGCAGGAGCAACTGATTCTGACCATTCGCCTGTTCTTCCGCGGCAACCTGATCCGGGGCGAACTGTCGGAACCCCAGCACCCCAATGTCGTTATCGAACCGCTCGGCAAGCAACAGGAATTCTCACGCTACCGTGACGGGGTGCGCTATCGTGTGGTGGAACGCCGCTATGCCCTGTTTCCCCAGCGCCCGGGCAACTTCAGGCTCCCGCCGATCCGGTTTGAAGGGCAGTCCCGGGACGCCCAAGGCAAGCTTAAATTCCTCAGGGACAGCGAGGAGCTGTTTGAAATACCGGTCAAGGAGGTGCCATCGCAGTTCACCGGGAAAACCTGGTTGCCGGCAAGCAGCGTAAGCCTGACAGAAGCCGGGTTGCCGCCAACTCTTGACGTCAAAACTGGTGAAAACATCACCCGGGAAATCCGCCTGACAGCAGCCAACCTGCCCTCGGAGACGCTGCCGCCACTGCCGAATGCGGTACCACCGGGTTTGAGGAGTTATCCGGAACAACCCGAGCGAATCACCGAGACAATGCCCGACGGTCTTTCCTCATCCTTGACGCAGTCAGTGGCCCTGGTGCCCGTTGAGGCCGGGCAGATGACCCTGCCGGCCATCCGCATTCACTGGTGGGACACGGAAGCTGATCGCGAACGTGTTGCTGAGATTCCGGAAAAAACGCTGACGGTAACGGGCCCTGATGCTGCTGGCGCAGTACCGCCGGAGAACACAGCTAAAACAGACGGGGAGACACCCGCAAAAAACGTGGCGTCCGATTCGCCGGATAACCAGGCTCCGGACCGGACCAGCCTCTGGCAATGGCTCAGTCTGGTGTTGGCGGTGCTATGGGGCGGCACTTTGCTGGCTTGGTGGCGGTCACGGAGGAATCCGGCAAAACTGCCGGTTACCAGCGAAAACAGAAATGATCGGGCCGCCTTTAACCGACTCATCAAGGCCGCCCGGGACGGTTCTGCGACAACGCCGGAACTGCTGGTGGAATGGGCCAGCCTGCACACACCCGGTCACGGCTTTCATTCTGCGGCAGACGTTGCCAGCCATTTCCGGAACGAGGCGTTAACCGCGGAGATCAGAAAACTGCAGGCTCGCCTTTTCGCGCCCGGACACGGCACGGACGACTGGGATGGACGCCCCATGGTCGGGGCACTGGAGCAAATAAGGGAAGCGACCGCAAAGCCGGAGGCCCGGGCTGACCTGCCGCCGCTCTATCCCCGAGGGCTTGCCTAAGAGCCTGCGGGGCCGGTCAGTTGGTCAGCTGCTGATCGATCACAATGGCGACCGGCTCGCCCCGGCCATCGCCCACCGCCACCGGCATATCCGTGCTGCCCTGCCAGTCTCCCGGCTGGGCGCTCACACTTCCGGACCGGCTGAGCCGGGCAGTAATCACCACTTCTTCAGCATCGGAAATTCTGGCTTGGGGTGACATGGAATAGCTGTCGTCCAGGCGTATTTCTGCAGGCAACTGATCCGCCGTCAGTCTTGCCACTGCCAGCGGTGGCCCTTGCTGGGCGCCAGCCTGGCGTGCAAACAGGAACAGCGTGGTATGCGCAGGCACCTGATCCCTGAAAGCTTCAATCAGTGTTACCCGCACGGTAACCCCTGTGCCGGCAGCTTCGGATTCGGCAGCCAGTTCCGGCGGTTTCTCTCCCAACCGGGTGTAGGCTTCACGTATTCCCTCACGGATGGAAGCAATCTGGGGATGATCCGGAGCGACGGTCTCAATCCGCTCCCAGTATTCGATGGCCTCGCGATAATTTTGCTGGCTGAACGCGTTGATACCCAGCAAGCCAAGGACATTAACCTCGTCGGGATTCAACTCACGGGCCTGTTCGATGGCACCAGTGACCTCCTCAGTCATGGCCCCCTGGCTACCGAAGAACAGCGCTTGGGCGGCGAGACCATAAGCCACCGATTCTGCCCGGTCATCCTCCTTTACCGTGCTGGCCAGTTGCCGGAACGCCCAGGCCGCATCGTCGTACCGTTCCAGACTCATATAGGTGCGACCCAGCATGGCCCAACCCTCCGGGTTATCCGGGCTGGCTTCAAGGCGCTCGCGCAGCTGTTCGGAAAGCTCAGCCATCTGAGCCTGCCGCGCGCCATCGGTGGCGCCCATTTCCTGCATGGTGATGAACTGTTCAACCCCGTCCATCGCGCCCCACTGCTGATACAGGTAGAACGCTGCCGCCGGAACCAAAAGGATAGACACGAGAGCAACGGCCATGGCGCTTCCCCGGCCACTGATGACCGGCCTCGGGCGCTCGTCCTCCGGCACGTCATCCAGCATGGCACCGGCCAGTTCTTCCTTCAGTTGGTGATAGTTTTCGTCGTCCAGGATGCCGGCCTCATACTCCCTGTCGAGCTCCTTCATTCTGGAGCGATAGGCCATCAGGTTCTGGTTTTTAAGATCGGTCTGTTTTCTGGTGCCAGTCCGGTGAAAAAACACCGGGTAAAGCACGAACGCCAGGGCAATAATGATGAGTACCGTTGCGGCAATCCAGAAAGTTTGAGTCATGGAATTCCAGTCACAGGTTCAGAATTAAATCGGGTAACGGCGTGAAAGCCAGAAGGCAAAATTTCAGGAGGTTCCGTCCTGTTCCTTCTCTGCCAGCATCCTGTCTACACGGGCTTTCTCTTCAGCGCTGAGGGCGGGATTTTCAGCTCCTGCCCGCCGGGAGCGGATAATCACGACAGCCACCACCAACAGCCCACCGAATACGGCGATCGCAGGTGTCGCCCAAAGCAGGAACGTACGGCTGTCGAATTCCGGCTTATAGCGCACGAACTCACCAAAACGTCCGACCAGCGACTCGACAATCTCGTCATTGCCGGCACCGCCCTTCATCATTCGGTAGACCTCATCCCGCATATCCCTGGCGATTGGCGCGTTGGAGTCGGCGATATTCTGGTTCTGGCATTTCGGGCAGCGCAGCTCGGCGATCAGATTCTGATACCGCTGTTCCTGGGCCCGGTCCTCGAAATCATATACGTCCGCCACTTCCGCAGCTGCAACCCCGGAGATCAGAACCGCCAGGGCAAGAAAAACAATCCTCGGCATCAGCCATTCCCCTGCAATTCGTTGATTACCGGTTGCAATGTCTGTTCCCAGACCGTCTCATTGATCACACCAACATGGCGGTAACGAACAACACCATCGGCGTCAATCACGAAGGTTTCCGGTGCGCCGTAGACACCCAGATCAAACCCCAGGGTCCCCTTCGGATCATAAATCGTTTTTTGGTATGGATCGCCCAGCCGGTCGAGCCAGACCAGGGCATCTTCACGGTTGTCCTTGTAGTTGAGGCCGATGATGGCCACACCTTTTTCCTCTGCCAGCCACATCAGATCATCGTGTTCATCCCGGCAGGCCGGACACCAGGTACCCCACACATTCAACAGGGTAATCTGACCGCGAAACAGGCTCTGATCCAGCATGGCATCGGGGTTGTGCAGATCCCGCAGGCTGAACTCAGGGACTGGTTTGCCAACCAGTGCCGACTCCAGTTTGGTAGGGTCCTTGCCGATGCCTGCAAACAGCACTACGCCAATCACGACGGCAACGAGTAACGGGAGAAAGAGCAGGAACCGCTTCATGACACGGCTCCTGCGGAACTGGCGGAGCCGGTGTCCGCAGCCGGCGCAGTGGCACTCACCTTCTGCTCTGCCCGCTCCCGGATCCGGTAACGACGATCAGCAATGGCCAGGAATCCACCTGCCGCCATGAACAGGGAGCCCAACCAGAGCCAGCGCACCAGGGGCTTGTATTGCAGACGGATGGCCCAGGCGTCGTCGGAAATGCGTTCGCCAATCGCTACGAAGATGTCCCGGAACAGGCCCGCATCGATATCCGCTTCGGTCATAACGCTCATACCCACCGAATACTCACGCTTCTCGGGGTGCAGCTCCGCCACACGCTTACCGTCCAGGAGCACGTCAAAGCTTCCGTATTGAGCGGTGAAATTGGCACCACGGCGCTCACCGATATCCTTGAACACAAACCGGTAATCACCGACGGTCGCCACATCACCGGGCACCATGCGAACATCCCGCTCAATGCCGTAGTTGGACACCACCGTGGCCCCTGCCATGGTAATCGCCAGGCCCAGGTGGCCGAGCACCATGCCGTAGTAGCTGCGGGACTGGCGCCTGAGGCCGTGGATGCGACCTTTTCTGGAGGACGACTTGTCCCACAGGTCCCAGAACGTGGCGACCACTACCCACATGGCAGCAAACACACCCAGAAACGCCCAGGGCCTGAAGCCACCATAGCCAATCACAACGGCCGTGCTGGCGATAACGCTGACCGCCAGGGGCCACAACAGTTTGCGTGCCAGCCAGCCACCGTCGGTCTTCTTCCAGCGGGAGAATATTCCGGCACCCAGCAACAGGCCGGTCGCCACGGCCAGCGGGCTGAAGGTGAGGTTGAAGAACGGCTCACCGATCGACAGCTTGCCAAGTTCCAGGTAATCAAGAACCAGCGGGTAAAGCGTGCCAACGGCCACCAGCAGCGTGGCTGAGACCAGCAGCACGTTATTCAGCAGCAGGAAGATTTCCCGGGACAGCGACCCGTAACGGGAGCGGACATGAACCACCGGCGCCCGGAAGGCATAGAGCGCCAGGCTGGCAATTACGGTTACCGCCAGCAGCGCAAGCAGGAAGGTACCCCGCTCAGGGTCGGAGGCAAAGGCATGAACGGAGGTCAGCACTCCGGAACGGACCAGGAAGGTACCCAGCAGACTGAGGGCGAAAGTAACAATCGCCAACAGCACGGTCCAGCTCTTGAATACGCCCCGTTTTTCAGTGACCGCCAGCGAATGCATCAACGCAGTACCCGACAACCAGGGCAACAGGGACGCATTTTCCACCGGATCCCAGAACCACCAGCCACCCCAGCCAAGCTCGTAGTAAGCCCACCAGCTGCCAAGCGCGATTCCCAGCGAGAGGAAGGCCCAGGCGACTGTGGTCCAGGGCCGTGACCAGCGTGCCCAGGCGGCATCCAGGCGGCCGTTGATCAGCGCGGCAATGGCAAAGGCAAAAGCCACCGCGAAACCGACATAGCCCATGTAAAGCATGGGCGGATGAACGATAAGACCGAAGTCCTGAAGCAGCGGGTTCAGGTCCGCACCGTCCGCCGGGACATTGGGCAACAGGCGGTCAAACGGGTTCGATGTAATCACGATGAACAGGAGGAAACCGACGCAGACCATGCCGAGCACCGACAGTACCTGGGAAACCATCACCGAAGGCAGTCGACGACTGAAGATGGCCACGGCCAGAATCCAGCCTGCGAGCATCAATATCCAGAGCAGCAGCGAGCCCTCATGACCACCCCAGACGGCACTGAACTTAAAGTACCAGGGCAGCATGCTGTTGCTATTGTTAGCGACGTAAGACACTGAAAAGTCATCTGTGACAAAGGCATGGGTCAGGATCGCGAAGGCGAGGCCAACAAACACGAACACGCCGGATGCCAGCGGCCTGGCGAAGGCCTGGAGATTGTCTCTGCCAGTCAGGGACCCCGTCAGGGGTACTACGGAAAGGAGCACTGCCAACAACAGCGCGAGTATCAGTGCAAGCTGTCCGAGTTCGGGATACATCAAAGCCCTCCAGAAACCAGGCTGTTAGGTGAAGCGTTTAAGTTCAATAGGATACAGTTTTCGCACTCTCACTGGCCTTGTTCTGGCCTTTTGATGCCTTCTCCAGCGCATCAGCAACTTCCGGCGGCATGTAATTCTCATCGTGTTTGGCCAGAACCTGATCGGCCACAAAGCGGCCGTAATTATCCAGTCTGCCCATGGCAACCACGCCCTGCCCTTCGGCAAACAGATCCGGCAGGATCCCGGTGTATTCAACCGGTACCGAAGCGTTGAAATCGGTGACCCGGAACTCGACCGTGAGGCTGTCCGGATCCCTCACCACCGATCCCTCCTCGACCATTCCGCCCGCCCGGATTCTGACATCCACCGGCGCTTCACCGGCGGAGATCTGGCTGGGGTCATAGAACAGGTTGATGTTCTGGCGCAGGGCATAGGTTGTCAACGCTACAGCGATGCCCAGCCCCACTAGCAGGAACAGGACAATAGTCAGGCGTTTTTTTCGGATCGGATGCATCAGATACCTGCCATTCAGTCGTGGGAAACGTTTACGCGGGTGAAGGAAGCCGCAGAGCCGCGGACAGCCTGTTGTTCGCTCCTGCCAGCCTGAAGCTCATAACCGCGCCGGCAGGATTCAATCGCTGCCTTGCGGCGGATTACAGACCAGACCATCATCGCGACCATCAGGATGAAGAAGACACCATAACAGGCCCAGACATAGGGTCCGTGGCCTCCCATCACCAGAAATGCCGAAAAGGAATCAAACGCCATACATCAGCCCCTCCCGGCCATAACATACTCTTTTACCCAGCGAGTTCGCTGCTCGCGGAGCAGAATCTCTGTCTGCATCCGTAAACAGGCCAGCCAGCCAAACAGCAGATACAGGCCAAGAACTGAAAGCAGCAACGGAACCCACATGTCCGCGGGCATTGAGGGCTTGTCAGTCAGCTTGAAGGTAGCCGGCTGGTGCAGGGTATTCCACCACTCCACGGAGTATTTGATAATCGGGATATTCACTACCCCGACCAGTACGAGAATAGCCACCGCCCGGGCCGCCGACTTTTCATCATTGATGGCCCGGTCCAGGGCAATCACGCCGCCATAAAGAAACAGCAGGATCAGCATGGATGTCAGCCGGGCGTCCCAGATCCACCAGGTTCCCCAGGTCGGCCTGCCCCAGACAGCTCCGGTAAACAGTGCAAGGAACGTTAATACCAGCCCTACCGGTGCCACCGCCTTAATGAAAACATCCGCCAGCTTCATGCGCCATACCAGGGTCACCACCGCCGCTACGGCCATCATGATGTAAACGGACTGGGCAAGAAAGGCGGTCGGTACGTGGATAAAAATAATCCGGTAACTGTTGCCCTGAAGATAATCCCTGGGTGCGAATGCCAGCCCCCAGACAATGCCCGCCATCAACAGGAGTATGCCGCCCGCCAGCAGCCAGGGCATCAACCGGGTTGCAATCCCGAAGAACCATTTGGGAGAACCCAGCTTGTGAAAAAATTGCCACATCAGATAGTCACCGTCCTACCGTTACCTTGTTTTAGCCGTTAGACAGGCTGATACGCAGCGCTGCAGCCGATGCAAAGGGCGCCAGCGTCAGCGCCAGCACCAGACATGCCCCCATCAGGGCCACGTAGGCACCGACCTGGGCTCCTTCCGCCGCGGCGGCCACTGTCCCGGTACCAAAAATCAGGACCGGAATGTACAGCGGAATGATCAGCAGGGACAACAGCACCCCTGCCGAACGTAACCCCAGGGTCAGGGCTGCACCAATTGAACCAATCAGACTCAGCACCGGCGTTCCGATCAGCAAAGTTAGACACAAAACTCCGATGGAGTTCCCGTCAAGATGCACCATGACGCCAAGAACCGGCGTCAGTATCACCAGCGGCAACCCCGTTAACACCCAGTGCGCCATGGTTTTCGCCAACACCAGGAGAAACAGGGGCTGAGGCTGGAGCACCAGTTGCTCCAGCGTGCCGTCATCAAAATCATGCCGGAACAGATGATCCAGCGAAAGTAATACCGAAAGCAGCGCAGCTACCCACAGGATACCGGCACCGGCCTCCCGCAGAAATGACACTTCCGGGCTAACCCCGAGGGGGAAAAGGGTTACAACCATGACAAAGAACAATAACGGATTCAGCAAATCCTGTCGTTGCCGGAAAGCCACCTTCAGGTCCCGGCCAAAGACGCCCCGCATTGCCGCCAGGGCTCCTACTGTATCATCCCGCAGCTTCAGAACGGGTCGGACATCAGCATTCATCAGATGATCCTCCACCCAGAACAATACGCTGCATTCCCGGCATCCGGAGATCGTGGTGGGTCGTCACGACCACTGCACCACCTTCGGCGGCGCGCTGCCGCAGTAGATTTTCAATTGCGCTAACGCCGTCCGCGTCAATCGCGGTAAAAACTTCATCCAGCAACCACAGCGGTTCGTCGGCTATCAGCAGTCTCGCCAGGGCCACGCGCCGTTGCTGGCCGGCTGAAAGATTCCGGCAGGGCACGTCCTGAAAGCCGGCCAGCCCGGTGCCCTCAAGTGCCTGGCGCAGCACCGGGTCTGGCACAGGGCGTCGCCCGGACGTCAGTGCCCGAAGATTTTCCACTGGCGTCAGCAACGGCTTGATGCCCGGCCGATGGCCAAGGTACAGGGAATTTCTGAAGAATTCTTCCCGCTGGCCGGACCTTGGCCTGCCACACCATAGAAGCTCGCCGGACCAGGCATCGTTCAGGCCAGCCAGCATTCGCAGCAGGGTGGTCTTGCCGGAGCCGTTGGGACCCTCGACACGGGTAACTGTACCGGGCAGTATGGAGAACGACAGGTCACGGAAAAGGATCCGTTCGTCCCGTTCGCACTGCAGATCGACAGCCTGTAATAACGGCTCAGACATTAGGGCCCCGTAACCAGGACGATGCGCGTGTGTACGGCATCGGGTGCATTCGTGACAGAGACGGCGGATGCGCCATTATTCGCGCATGGCCGGCCGGCGCGGCGTATTATAACGAAAGAGCTTGCGGATTACTCTTGTCCAACATCAAATCAGCGACGATGAAACTACCCAGCGGACAACAGCCTCCTACTCCTCCTGCCCAGCCGGCACCCCAGACGGCCCGGCCAGCCGGCACCACAGAAGTCAGCCGCGAGCCCGTCGCCGCGTCAGCCAGACAACTGCTGGCCCAGATCCAGCTGGCAAACCGGGAAACCACCCTGGCCCGAGTTGCGGAGATCGTGAACCGGCAAAGCGGAAGCAGTGCCGATGTGTTGCTGGATATTCGTGGCAAATCCCTTCTGGTTCAGGCAACTATCGGTAAAACCGAGCTCTCGCCAGGTGACTGGGTAAAGGTGATGCGGGCGGGTAACGAGCTTCAGCTAATGGGCAAACTGGCGCCGGCTCCCGAAGCAGGCATTGCCCGGGCCCTGGCCCAGCGATTGCCCTGGCAGCAAACGCTCGACACCGGTCTGGCAAAACTTATGGGCACCCTGACCCAGGGCCTGAAGCAGGACCCGCTGCCCGGCCAGTTGCCTTCACCACGGCTGACCCAACCCCTCCCGGAGGCCGCCCGGCAGGCGATCGAACAGCTGGTGGCAAGGCTTCCCTCGGGAGCCAGTCTGGCACCCGGCACTGGCGGTCAGGCTGCAACACCACAGCAGGTTCGGCAATGGCTTTCCGAAAGTGGCCTGTTTGCCGAATCCCGCCTGTCCCGGACGCCCGCTGCCCAACTCCCGGATCTCAAACTGGCCCTTGGCAGGGTAATTACCGCATTGCTGGCGCAGCAGGGCAGCACTCCGGAACAGTTCAACCGTTTGACACCCATATCAACACCCGGATTAATGCAGGCACCCCTGCAATTTCCACAACCTCTGGCGACGCCCCAGGCGTCCGGAGATGGCGAGCCACCCGGTGTCGGGCAGATGCTCCGTCTGCTGGCAGGGATGCTCAACCGCATTACGGTGAATCAGTTGCACAGTCAGGTGCTGACAGCCCGGGGCGGTAGTGATGCCGCAGCGCCAACCGCTACCCTGCTATTGGATCTGCCCTGGCTGACCCCCCAGAACGAGCCCAGGCTGGCGCAACTGCGAATTGAACAATATTCGGAGGACAAGGAGTCGGAACGGAAATCCGCGACGCCGGCTACCACCGAATGGCGGCTTGCACTGGCGATGGATCTGGATGAGGCCGGCCCGCTTCATTTTGACGTCGCTTTGCGACAGCAGGCGGTCAGCGCCCGGGTCTGGGCGGAGAAACAGACGACGCTGCGACGGGTGAACCAGGAGCTCCCCGTACTGAGGCGGAGTCTGGCAGACCTCGGGCTGGAAGTGACGGACCTGGAGTGCCGCCGCGGAACACCCCTTAGCAGCGTCACCCGGCTTGAACACAGACTGGTGGATACCCGGGCATGACTTCAGAAACACAGCACACGGACACCAGGGCCGCCGTCGCACTCAAATACGATGGCGACAAAGCCCCCACCATCAGCGCAACCGGCACCCACGAACTGGCGGAGGAAATCATCCGCATCGCCCGGGAGCATAACGTTCCGCTGTATGAGAACGCCGAACTGGCAAGCATCCTGGCCCGACTGTCCCTTAACGAGGAAATCCCCGAGGCGCTGTACCGGGTTATCGCCGAAATTCTGGCATTTGCCTTCCATATCCGGGGGCTTACGCCGGATGACAGGAAACCGGATGCCTCAGTGGATCAGTGAACGGAGCGCCCAGGCCTGCTGCCAGTTGCCACCGCGCCGGGGCGCAACGGCTGTCTCGAAATAATGCCTCAGCCGGCGGCGATCTTCCGGTTGATCCTTGAGGGCTGAGCCAATGATATGGTGCATCAGCAGCTCAACCGTCATGCTGCCGCCGCCGTAATACCAGGCATTCAGGCTCGCCGCGTGGGCCACGGAGACCGCTTCGGCGGTGGACAGGGCCGAGCCCGCCAGACGATCAGTACTGCGGCCATCGAGAGTCTGACCGTTGCGCAGCTCGTGGAACATGGTCACCAGAATCTCGATCACCGGTTCATCAAGGTCCAGTTCGACGCCTGCCCGGACATTGGCTTTCCGGACCTCACGGAGTACTACGTCCATTTCATCCGACAGGTTGCGGATCGGGCGAATTTCCTCGAAGTCCATTCGTCGTTTCAGGGCGGCACTCATCCGGTGAACATCCTGATCGACACTGTTCGAGGTGGCAATGACATTAAACCCTTCCCGCGCCAGAACCACGCCTTCCTCGCCAGCCAGTTCCGGAATCACCACCACCCGGTCAGACAGTACGGACAGCAGCGCATCCTGCAGCGCCTGGGGGCAACGGGCAATCTCCTCGAAGCGGACCATCCGTCCTTCCATCATTCCCCGCAACAAGGGGCTTGGCACCAGCGCTTTGAGGCAGGGCCCTTCGTTATGCAGAACGGATTCGTTCCAGCTATACAGCAACTGCCCGACATGGCTGACTGCCCCGCCCTGGAGTGTCAGGGTGGAGCTGCCGGATATGGCGGCCGACAACAATTCGGAAAGCCAGGATTTGGCCGTCCCCGGCTCCCCTACCAGGAGGCACCCGCGGCTGGTACACAGGGAAATGATGGTCCGGACCACCATGGCACGGTCGGCGACGAACTTTCGTTCGATGCCCAGCTTTTCATCCCCCCTCACAAACTTTTCCACAGCACGGGGTGACATCTGCCAGCCAGGTGGCACCGGGCCATGATCCATCCCTTTCAGGTTCTCCAGCTCCTGAGCGTACACAACTTCTGCGGGCTCACGCTGCACGGCCTTGATTGCCTGATTCCTGGTGCTCATTCCTGACTCCTCCGGCCGCCGCGAACTTCTGGCGCCATACGCTCTCTGGGAAGGATCCGTGGCAATTCCGAAAGCGGGATAATGCCTTCAATGACATGGTCCAGCGCACTGTCCCGCATGGTAATCAGACCGGCATCCAGGGCCCGCCAGCGAAGCTCTCCGATCGGCGGCTGGCAGGAAATCGCATTACGGATATCGGAATCAACTTCCATATATTCCACGATCGCCACCCGGCCCCGGGTACCCCGGCCGTTGCATTTGTCACAGCCGGCGCCCTCAAAACACCGGAAATTTGCCGGCGGACCGTCCGGAAACATCTCGGACAGAATCACCGGGTCGGGCCTGGCAGGTTTGCGGCAGTGCGTACAGATTCGCTTGGCCAGGCGCTGGGCAATTACCGCCAGCAACTCACCGGCAATGGAGTTCGGGTGAACACCAAGATCGTAAAGGCGCTGCAAGGAATCCACTGCGTCATTACAATGCAGCGTCGACAACACCACATGCCCGGTCTGCGAGGCCCTGATTGCCTCCAGTGCGGTTTCCTGATCGCGGATTTCGCCAACGAGAATGACATCCGGATCCTCGCGGACAAACGCTCTCATGGCATCGGCAAAACCAAAACCTATCTCCGAGCGCACCCGGGTTTGCTGGATGTTATCGATAGAGTACTCAATCGGATCTTCCACCGTGATCACTTTCCGGCGGCCGTCATCGGCCAGGGTCTGCAGTCCGGCATAGAGCGTGGTCGATTTGCCAGACCCCGTAGGTCCCACGACCAGAACCAGTCCTGCCGGGTTATCCAGCAAGCGCTGATAACGTCCACCGATCACCGGCGACATGCCGAGTTCGGCAATGGTCATGGCGCGCCCGGTTTGGGGTAACAAGCGGATGATAGCGTGTTCGCCATGGAGCGACGGCTGGGTCTGGATGCGCAGGTCGTAGGCCATGTCACCCAGTTGCAGCCGTGAACGGCCACCCTGCGGGAGCCGGTGTTCAGCGATGTTCAGTTCCGCCCGAAGCTTGATCACGTTGATCACCCCTTTGATTTCCCGGGGCGACAACTGGTACTGGGGCAGATCGTGGAGGTCGCCGTCTACCCTGAGGCGTATGCGAATCCGCTCTCCGTATTGTTCTATATGAATGTCGCTGGCTTTTTCACTTACAGCATCCAGCAGGATCGCCTCATAGACCGACACCAGATAGGGACTGATGTGCCTGTTTTTGGCGTCGCTGCAAAGCAACTGATCATTGCACTCTCCCGCCTCAGGCTTGGGATCGGTGCAGGCACCATGGTTCGCGGCGAAATGACTGCCCTTGACCGTCAGGTCCAGGGCCGACCAGATGCGACGGAAATCCGTCGGTGTCACCAGCAGGCAATCGATCACCTGATTTGAGCTGAGGCGCTCCAGCTGGTCCGTGCGCGCGTCCGGATCATCGGTCACAACGGTGATCGTTCCATCGTCCTGGGCGACAGGAATCAGCCGTGACAGGTCCAGAAAGGTCCGGGAGAAGCGTCGGAACAGCGCAGGGTGGAGATCCGGAAGGAGTTCATCCGCGTCGGTGAAGGTCATGCCCCGCTGCCGTGCGAGGGAGCGGTACAGATCAATTTCTTCAAGATTCAGTTTGCGCCGGAGAACATCAAGTACCCGGCAATTCTGTTTCGCCGCTTCCGCTTTCGCCTCGGCCAGGACCTTGTCATCCACGACGCCCTGATCAATCAGAATCTGTTCCACATTGCGGTTGAAGTCGACCCAACCAAGAGTCCGGACCCGTTCCAGCCGGGCATCACGCTTCACAAACATGGCCAGACTCGGCACCGGACCGGCACGACCCTCAAGGCAAACCAGGTGCCCCCCTTCCCGAAGGAAACGAGCCAGAGGATTGCGCTCTTTGATAAACGTGGTGCACAGGACAAGATCGCACAGCTGGTCAGGCTCCGGAGCCTCTTCCACGCTGGCAACCAGAACGTCCACATTGTGCATGCCAAGACGGAAAAACCGCTCCCGGGCGGCTTCCGCAACAACCGCATTTTTCTCCAGGTAAACCACCCGATGGGCCAGCTCAGAGAGCACTGCGGCAAGATACCCGGAGCCGCCGCCGACATGCATCACCACCTGATCCGGTTCGATCTCGGGGATCAGGGACAGGATATGACTGACGGTTTCCTCGCGGGGGATGGAGTGCCCGGTGATTGAGGGAACCAGATCGGAACCGGAAACAAAATCATGGCGGGATACAGATCGGAGGGCCTCAAGGGCCCTCGTGTAAACTCTCTTCATTCAGCAGCGTCCGTAACAGCTTTATATCAGGCCGCCTGACGTTTTCTGAGTACTGACACCAGCTCGGCCTCGGGACGGGATATTCCGCACGTGTTCATAAGATCGTCGATATCGGCACCGAGATCAACCAGTCTCGAGGCTTCGTCGCCCCCTCTGTCAGGGTAGCTGGAACCTCACCCGATGTTAGACTCTCTCAATAAAGTTGGGCGAGACAGAGGTTTTCATGAAATATTCACCAGAACGAGTGTTCATGATGGGTACTGGAAGCACAGGCAACTAAAAGCAGCTAAGGGTTGCTAAATGCAATATAATTTTGAATGGGATCCCAACAAAGCGCACGTCAATGCTCGTAAGCATGGTGTAACCTTTGAGGAAGCCACCAAGGTCTTCGATGATCCGATGGCCTTAACGGTTTTTGATGATGAGGAATCCAGCGAGACAGAGGACCGCTGGGTAACGCTTGGTCAAATCGTCGGGCAGCATTATTTGGTTGTGGTACACACTTTCCGCAACGCCAATGAAGATGCCGTGACCATCCGTCTGATCTCAGCGCGGCCAGCCACGAAACACGAGATTCGGCAGTACGAACAAGGGTGATCTCTATGCGTGAAGAGTATGATTTTTCAAAAGGCGAACGTGGTAAATTTTTTAATCCAAACGCGAAAAAGAATTTGCCTGTTTACCTGGAAGCTGAGGTGCTGGACTATTTTTCAGAGAAGGCCAAAGCCAAAGGCGTTGAATTAAACACTCTGGTCAATGACCTGCTGAAGAAAGACATTGCCTTGATTGAAGGGGTTAAGTAAAAGGGAATCCCAGAGCTTTTTCTGCTGGAGTCATATACCCACTAACACGTTCATGGCTTGTAACATTGCCGTTACCAACTTTAACCATCACGCTGGCATTATTCCGTTGCCGCCCCGTAAAGGAGGTTCAATCGTGCAGCAAGCTCATACCGCGAAACAAGAAGCATTGGATGCCATCGAGCGCATGCCTGACAACGCCGACACCGAAGAGATTATGTACCGACTCTATGTGCTGGAGAATATCCGGCGCGGCCAGCAGGATGCCGCCGAAGGCAAAACCCAACCGGCTGAAGAGGTGCTCAAGGAAATTCAAACATGGTGAAGTGGACGGCTCACGCCAAAGCCCAACTTCATCATATCTGCCAATACATCGCTGAAGATTCGCCGCTTTATGCCAAGCGCGTCAGTGAAGAGCTGGTTCAGAAAACCATTGGCCTGGATGAATTGCCCCGCAAGGGGCACAAGGTGCCGGAATTGAACGAAGGCGCCGTGCGAGAACTGGGCCTTTACTCCTACCGGATTCTTTACGAGATCAAATCTGATCATCTCATTGAAGTGCTGGCCGTGATTCATAAACGACGGCATGTAGAGCCGGAGGATATTCCGAGGGAGCAATAACGTACGAGCCCGCCAAAGCGGGCCTGGTTGTACCTGATCGGTTACTGCGAACATGAAGACCTGAAGATCCGCAATGCCCTGGCCGAAACGACATCCGTCCATTTGCCCTGGGACGCCGGGCATGGTTATTCGCAGACACCCCCCCAAGGGGGCAAACGCAAGCGCCATCTGCTCCGGCATATTACTGAGTCAAGTGGATTGATTTAACGGCGTACTCCCGGTAGACCATCAATACTCATGCATCTTCCGGTTGAAGTCGGGATCGCGCTTCTCCAGGTAATAGGTGATCTTGTGGGGCTTGAGCTGGTTCTCGTCGAGAATTCGCCAAACCGTACTCTTGCCGGCTCTGGCAAGACGCGCAAATCCCGACCGCTCCGCTTGTTCGGACACATAGCGCGCCAATGCCGAGATACTCCACAACTCGGCCGCCAGCCCAAGTTCCTTCGGTTTGGTGCAGGCTATGCTATACCCACTACACACTTGGCAGATTGCAAAGAAAACCACTGACCTTAACTCCCTGTCCCTAAACCGATACATTTAACTCCGTTTATGTTCACAGATCATACAGACCTGCCACAGACAAAACACAGGGGAATTAACCAGGAAGATAAAAGTGTCGCAGGAGCCAGACAGCCGCTGAACAACATGGCTGACTTCCCCGCCCTGAGGTGTAATAAACTCTCTCCAGCAGCGTCCGTAACAGCTTCGTATCATGCCGCCTGACGTTTTCTGAGTGCTGACACCAGCTCGGCCTCGGGACGGGATATTCCGCACGTGTTCATAAGATCGTCGATATCGGCACCGAGATCCACCAGTCTTGAGGCTTCATCGTAGGAGATTCGCAGCGGATCGTTCTGGCGCATCTCGTCCAGTGTGGTCCGCAGTTCATGCAGTTGGCGCTCGCAGGCCACAAGGCGCTGCCCCACCCCCATGCTGCCACTGGTGGTGGCATGCAATTCACGGCCGAGGGTGTCGCAACGCTCTTTCAGGGATGCCTTCAGGCTGCGCACCTGGCGCCCCAGAATCAGCCCCTGAACGAGCACCAGAGACAAGGCGGCAACAGTCAGCGCCCAGGGAAGATAGGAAGGAATTTCTGCAAACATGACGGATATCTCCCGTTAATTGCCACGGAAGGCATCCATCATCTGGCCTGTAACGGAGTGCTCCGGTTTACAGTGCCGCGATTTCCGCCCACTCGTGGTCTGACAGCATCTTGTCGAACTCGACCAGTATGATCAGTTCGCCATCCTTGTTGCACACGCCCTGGATAAACCTGGCACTTTCCTCGTTACCCACGTTCGGTGCAGTCTCAATTTCACTGGCTTTCAGGTAAACCACCTCGGCCACCGAATCCACCAGGATACCCATCACCTGATTGGCCGATTCCATCACCACAATCCGGGTTGCATCGGTCACCTCCGCATCCGAAAGACCGAAGCGCCGGCGGGTGTCGATTACCGTAACCACGTTACCCCGAAGGTTGATGATGCCGAGCACGTAATCCGGAGCACCCGGAACCGGCGCAATCTCGGTGTATCTCAGTACTTCCTGGATCTGCATGACGTTCAGACCGTAAGTCTCATCATCCAGCCGGAAAGTAACGTATTGCAGTACCTGATTACCCTGGGCCTGATTGGTTTGTCCGCTCGGGGATGCCATAGCGATGTGTCTCCTCTTGGGCTGCCCGGCGGGCAACCTGATCGTCAAAAAAATATCGTCAGTGCCCAATACTATAGTTAAGGGCACAAACCGTGCCAGCATGGCTCGGTTTCATTCAGTAACCATTGTTTGCGTCAGCTCAGATCCAGATGGTGCTCCCGCTCGGCCCGCACCAGCAGGTCTGCCATGGTGCGTACATCAATAAGCGCGCACATCTGGTTAATCACGGTTCCCGCCAGCCAGGGGCGCTTGCTGCGAGCTGTTCGCCAGCGCACTTCATCGGGTCTCAGGGTAAAGGACTGGGCCACGTCGTCGCAGGCCAGCCCCCACTGGCTGTTATCAAGCCGGATCACAAACCGGTAGTTGACGCGGGCATCCGCCGGCGCCCGGTCCGCCATAATCCATTCCGCGGTATCCACCACCCGGAGATTCTGGTCCCGGTCGGGCCGGATGCCCATATACCAGCGCGGGCTTCCGGGTATCGGCCGGATCTCTTCCTCAATTCGGTGGATGGCGCCGAGCAGAATCAGCGGCACCGCCAGTTGCAGCCCGGCGACGGTGAAAATAAGGCACTCAAAAGGCTGCCCGGACCACTCGGGGCGCGAGGGTGGCGCGGCCGGCCCTGGTTCAGGCGTGGCAACGACTTTTGGTTCCGGCACGGCAGTTTCCGGTGCCAGACGACCCACTGGCCGGACAGCCTCGGCGGGCTTTTCCCGCAAAGGTTTGGGCGGCTCTGGCCGAGCCGCCGGTTTTTCGGCGGTTTTCTCCGGAGCGACAACCTCCTCTCGCAACGCCGTATCGGTCGCGGTATGTAGCAACTCGTCAAGATAACTGGCGATTGCGGATTCAGGGCTCGCCAGCCTTGTCAATTTCTCGTCAGCCATGCCGACGCTCCTTCACGGACCCTACCCGGGCCATCAGGTCGTCAAGGAGATGGCTGTACGCCCGGACACCGTGCGTCTCGGCGTCCAGCGCAGAGGGAATCAAACCAGCCTGGCTGGCATCCCGGAATTTGGTATCCACGGGAATGGCAAACTGCCACAGGGATTCCCGGTAGGTTTTGCGTAGCAAATTGAGGCTTTTCACCGAAGCCTGGGTGCGCCGGTCGTAGAGCGTTGGCACGATGGTGTAAGCCAGCTCGTTCTTCTGGGAACGCATGATCATCTTGAGCGTGTGGAGCATTCGCTCAAGGCCCTTGATGGCAAGAAACTCGGTTTGCACCGGAATGATCAGGTGCTGGGCCGCAGCCAGGGCATTGACCATCAGCACCCCAAGGGACGGCGTGTTATCCAGAAGCACATAATCGAAATCATCCCAGAGCTGGGTCAGCGCCCGGGAGACAATCAGCCCCATGCCTTCCACGCCGATCATCCGGCGCTCCAGGGTGGCCAGTGCAGCGCTGGCCGGCAGCAGGGACAGCCCCCGGCAACTGGTCTCGGTAATCAGCTGGGCCGGCAGCCCCTCGGGGACTTTGCCCTGATGCTGGAACAGATCGAACACACTGTGGGCGATGGTGTCCGGATCGTATCCGAACCAGCTGGTAAGCGAGCCATGGGGGTCCAGATCGACAACAAGAACGCGCTTGCCCCGCTCAGCGAGCAAGCCGCCCAGCGCAACAACGGATGTGGTTTTGCCGACACCACCTTTCTGATTGGCTACTGCCCAGATTCGCACGCTTTGACTCTCCAGAGAACACATCGGTATGGCCGGATTCACAGGGGCCACAGTCCCGTTTATCGGCAGCCCCCCGGGCAACTTGAACGAATAGCAGGGGGATTTCCGGCAAGCTCTTGCCGTCGCCTTTTATGACCGGGAATGAATACAGGAACCGTGCCAACGGAACCATACGCATCTGCCGAGGAACGGTATTATCGCATGGCACCCCGGATACTGGCGTCGCGGGAAATCAGCAACACCACCCGCCGGTTTCTGCGCCGCCCCTCTTCCGTGTCATTCCGCGCAACCGGCTGATACTGGCCGTAACCGACCGCGGCAAGGCGCTCCGGTTCAATGCCTTCCATGGCCAGCATCCGGATAACGGCCGCCGCTCGGGCAGCGGACAGCTCCCAGTTGGAAGGGAAACGGGGCGTACTGATGGGCAAATTGTCGGTGAAACCCTCAACCTTCACAGCGTTATCACGGTTGTTCAGGACTGTGGCAATCTTCTCGACCACCTCGAAAGCATCGTAATGGGGTTCGGCATCACCACTTCCGAACAGCAGACTGTTGGGCAGGTTCAGCTCAAGCCAACGGTCACTGGTTTCCAGCGTCACCACACCCTGGCTGATAAGCTCGTCGAACTCCATGGTCAACTGGTCAGCCATGGCACGCAGGGCCTCGGTCCGGGCCTGGGCGTCCATTTCCGGGTTTCGGGGAGCTTCGGTGACCGCCGGGGGTATCACGTTTTCAGCGGGCGCGTTCAGAGACTGCGGAGGCTGGTCGCCGATCTCGATGGGCTGGAAGGACCGCTGGGGCGCGTTGAAAACCCCGGTCAGGGTTTCAGATAACACCTTGTACTTGCCTTCGTTCACGGACGAAACCGAGTACATCACCACGAAAAAGGCGAACAGCAGGGTGATGAAGTCGGCGTAGGAAATCAGCCAACGCTCTTTATTGTGCAGATCGTCCTTAGGTTGCCTACGGCGCCGCATAGTCTGGCCTGCGCATGCTCACTGCAGGAAGCCCCGCAGCCGCAATTCGATGGATTTCGGGTTTTCACCCTCGGCGATGGCAATAATGCCGTCAATCATCATATCCTCGTAGCGGGTCCGCTCCCGCACGATGCCGCGCATCTTGTTGGCCACCGGAAAAAACAGCAGATTCGCCAGGGCGACACCGTAAATGGTCGCAACAAAGGCCGTGGCAATACCGCTACCGAGTGACTGAGGATCTTCCAGGTTGGTCATCACCTGGATCAGACCCATGACCGCACCGATAATCCCGATGGTCGGGGAATAGCCGCCCATGGCCTCAAACACCTTGGCGGACTCGAGATCCCGCTGTTCACGGGATTCCAGATCCACCTCCATAACACCCCGGATGGTTTCCGTTTCCGCACCGTCCACCAGCAGCTGCAGCCCTTTCCTGGCAAACGGTTCCGGCTCTCTCTCAGCCAACCCCTCAAGGCCAAGAAGCCCCTGCTTGCGAGCCTTCACGCTCCAGTCAATGACTTTCCCCAAGCCATCTTCCATGTTGATGAACGGCGGAACAAAAACCCAGCGCACCTGAGTAAAGGCTCTTTTGAGCATGGGCCACGAGGTCTGGAGAATCGTCGCGGCGAATGTGCCACCAACAACAATCACCGCCGCGGGGCCATTAAAGAGCGAGCCCAGCGCCCCGCCTTCCAACAGGTTGCCGCCCAGTATGGCGGCAAATGCGAGAACAACCCCGAGAAGGCTGAGGATATCCATCAGCTGACACCTTCCACCAGCCGCGGCCCGATTTCGTCCAGTGACAGAACTTCATCGGTCAATCCTGCCCTGGCAACGGCCATGGGCATTCCGTAAATGACCGACGATTTTTCGTCCTGGGACCAGATATCCGACCCACTCTGCTTCATCATCCGGCAGCCCTCCTTGCCGTCAGACCCCATGCCGGTGAGGATCACGCCCAGGGTCTTGCCCGGGAAACTCCGGGCCAGTGAACCAAAGGTCACGTCTACGCAAGGCTTGTAATTGAGCCGCTCGTCACCTGGCAGGATCCGGACCCGGGCCTGCCCGCCCCGGTTCTCAATCATCATCTGTTTACCGCCGGGCGCCAGTAAGGCAAGCCCCGGGCGAAGGACATCGCCATCTTCTGCTTGCCGAACCTCTATGCGGCAGAGTTTGTTCAGCCGCTCGGCAAACGCCGGCGTAAAACTGGCCGGCATATGCTGGACCAGCACCAGTGGCGCCGGGAACGAAGCAGGCAAGGCGGTCAGTACCCGCTGCAGCGCCACCGGCCCGCCCGTTGACGTACCAATGCCGACCACCGCGTAATGTTTGGCGGGGCCCCGGCGGGCATGACGCCTCGGGACTTCAGCCTCGCCTGTGGCTCCCACACCCGGGGCCCGCTCCTGAATGCCGTGGCGCGGACGCAGGGTTGGTTCAGGCCTGGAGCGAACCGGTGCCGCATCAACGGGCGCCCGCGCCGCAGGAGATGGCACTTCGGGCCGGGACGGAGCAGCCGGACGGGCGCCAGGTCGGCTGCGGGCGACATCCAGAACCCGGTCGATCAGGATTTTCTGGAGTTGACTGTTATCCCTGGCAATTTCCTCGAAATTCTTCGGCAGAAAGTCAACAGCGCCGGCTTCCAGGGCATCCAGGGTCACCCGCGCACCTTCGTAGGTGAGCGAGGAAAACATAAGAACAGGCACCGGATGCTTGCGCATGATTTCGCGCACGGCAGAAATACCGTCCATAACCGGCATTTCGTAATCCATGGTTATCACATCCGGACGCAGCCTCTCGGCAAGCTCCACGCCTTCCCGGCCGTTGGTGGCAGCGCCGACGACCTTGATCTGGCCGGAGCTGGTCAGGATTTCCGTCAGCCGTTTTCGAAAAAACCCTGAATCGTCAACGACCAGGACAGAAACTGTCATCCACTTCTCCTACCCATTCCATTGTCACCTGCCGGTCACGACTTAACCGTAGTGTTGCAGCAGGCTGGGAACATCAATAATCAGCGCGATTCGACCATCACCGGTGATCGTGGCGCCGGCCATACCCGGAGTACCCTGGAGTGCACGACCCAGCGGTTTGATCACCACCTCTTCCTGCCCGACCAGCTGGTCGACCACAAAGCCTACCTGTTTGGTGCCCATGGCGACGATCACCACGTGGGCATTCTCCGGCGCTTCCCGGGATCCGTTGTCACGCACCAGCCAGCGTTTGATGTGGAACAGCGGGAACACTTTTTCCCGAACCACGATGCATTCCCGGCCGTCGACAACGTTGGTTTTGGTAAGATCCAGATGGAAAATCTCGACCACGTTCACCAGCGGCAAGGCAAAGGACTGGTCGCCGAGCATGATCATCAGGGTGGGCATGATCGCGAGCGTCAACGGAACCTTGATAACAATTCGCGACCCTTTACCCAACTCCGACTCAATGCTCAGTTGGCCATTGAGCTGGCCAATCTTGGTCTTGACCACATCCATGCCGACCCCACGGCCGGAGACATCCGAAATCTGATCCTTGGTCGAAAAGCCCGCGGCAAAGATCAGGTTGTAGCACTCGGTATTGGTCAGGCGATCAGCTGCATCCTGGTCGTAAATCCCCTTTTCCACCGCCTTGCGACGCAACACTTCGGGATCCATACCGGCCCCATCATCCTCGATGAACAGCAGGATGTGATCGCCTTCCTGTTCTGCCGACAGCGTGACCGTGCCCTGGCGCGGCTTGCCGGCCTTTTCCCGGACATCCGGCGCCTCAATACCGTGATCGACGGAGTTGCGGACCAGGTGCACCAGTGGGTCGGAAAGTGCCTCCACCAGGTTCTTGTCGAGGTCGGTTTCCTCGCCATGCATCACCAGATTCACCTCTTTCTTGAGGCTTCTGGCAAGATCCCGGACCACCCGCGGGAAACGCCCGAACACTTTCTTGATCGGCTGCATGCGGGTCTGCATCACGGCAGACTGAAGATCGGTCGTTACCACATCCAGGTTCGAGACCGCCTTGTGCATGTGTTCGTCTTCGCTTGCCGCACCGAGGCGCTGTAAACGGTTCCGAACCAGCACCAGCTCGCCCACCATGTTCATGATGTCATCCAGGCGTTTGGTGTCGACGCGCACGGTGGTTTCTGCGGCCGGGGCATGCTCCCTGGATGGCATGGCCGGTGCCGCACCGCCTTTGGTGCCCGGTCTGTCAGCGGATTTCGGTTCTTCCTTCGGTTTTTCCGCCTTGGGTGGCTCGGCTTTCGGCTTCTCCGGTTTTTGCGGCGAAGCCGGCTGGCCGCCGACGGTCGGGCTTCCGCCCTTGCCGTGGAGATCGTCCAGCAGCTTCTCGAATTCATCGTCTGTGATCAGGTCATCGCTGCCGCCGGTTTCAGTCTTCGGGGACGGTTTTTCGTCTTCCTTGCCGGGAGTCTCATCCCTGGCAGGCGCACCGGCAAACTGACCTTTGCCATGCAACTGGTCCAGAAGCGCCTCAAACTCATCATCGCTGATCTCGTCATCACCGGAACTCTCGTTCTTGCCGGCTCCAGCGTCGGGGCTGGACGGCGATGGGGGGGCGCCGGATGGCTCGTCATGCAATGCATCCAGCAACTTCTCGAATTCGTCGTCGGTGATGTCGCCCCCGTCTTCCGTCGGGTCGTCTTCCGTCGTTTGTTCCTGCTGTGGGGTGGTGGCCGGGGCAACACTTTCGACCTCCGGCCGTGCCAGAGCGTCGAGCGCTGCAATCAATTCGTCGGGGGCGGGCGTCAGTTCTTCGTGGTTCCGGACCTGCTCAAACATCGCGTTGACGTTATCGAGGGCTTCCAGAACCACATCCATCAGCTCTGAATCCACCTTGCGCTTGTGATTGCGCAGGATATCGAACACGTTCTCGGCGGAATGGCAGCAATTGACCAAAGCATCAAGCTGCAGGAAGCCTGCCCCACCCTTGACAGTGTGGAAACCACGGAAGATGGCGTTGAGCAGATCACTGTCATCAGGATGTTGCTCAAGGTCTACCAACTGCTCTGACAGCTTTTCGAGTATTTCGCCGGCCTCTACCAGAAAGTCCTGCAAAATCTCGTCATCAGCATCAAACGCCATGCGTTACCCTCTCTATTCAGAAACCGAGACTGGACAACAGGTCATCCACATCGTCCTGTCCCGAGACTACATCTTCACGCTCATCGGCCTTGATCTGGGGCCCGACGCCCTTTTCCGCAGATTCTTCCTGGTCATCAATCTGGTGCACGGTGCCCGTCAGCTGATCAACATGACTGGCCATCACCACCAGACTGAGCATCTGTTCCTCAACCTCTTTCACCAGCGTGGTGACTTTCTGGATGACCTGCCCGGTGAGATCCTGGAAATCCTGGGCCAGCAGTATTTCCGAGAGATTGTTGTACATGGTGTCCGCGTCCGTGGCCATGCCAGCGAAGAACTTGTCGATCCGGCCATACAACTGGCGAAATTCTGCCGGCTGCATCTCCCTGCGGCGCAAACGTTGCCACTCGTCCCGCAAGGCTGCCGCCTCGTCTCTCAGTGCGTTGGCTACCGGCATGGTTGCCTCGACCAGATCCATGGTCCGGTTGGCCGCTTCACCGGTCATATGCACCACGTATTCGAGACGGTCAGAGGCATCTGTCATTTTTGACAGCGCTTCCTGTTGTTCAGCGTTACGGGGATCTATCTGAAAGTTCCGGATCGCTTCGTGCAGGCTTCGGGTCAGTCGCCCGACCTCGCGGTACAGACTCTGATCCCTGACTTCGCTGAGTTCATTGATCAGGGTCATGGCTTTGGCATATTCGCCGGCATTGACGCTTTCAGCTAGTTCGGTTGCCTGACGCTGGAGCTTTTCCGTCACCTCTGGTTCGAGGCCCCGATGGTTCTTTTTGCTATCGCTCATGAGAGCCATCCGACCTCTGGTTACTGGATTCTTTCAAAGATTTTCTCAATCTTTTCCTTGAGCACCGCAGCAGTGAACGGCTTGACAACATAGCCATTCACACCCGCCTGGGCAGCGGCAACGATCTGGTCCCGCTTGGCCTCCGCGGTCACCATCAGCACCGGCAGGGTTTTCAGGTTCTCGTCAGCCCTGACGGCCTTGAGCAGATCGAAACCGGACATGCCCGGCATATTCCAGTCGGTTACCAGAAAATCATATTTTCCGCTTTTGAGCATCGGCAGCGCCGTGTTGCCGTCATCGGCTTCATCGGTATTGGTGAAGCCAAGATCGCGCAGCAGGTTCTTGATGATCCGTCGCATT
Organism: Marinobacter sp. Arc7-DN-1; assembly: GCF_003441595.1. NCBI lineage: Bacteria > Pseudomonadati > Pseudomonadota > Gammaproteobacteria > Pseudomonadales > Marinobacteraceae > Marinobacter > Marinobacter sp. Arc7-DN-1. The sequence continues at coordinate 1,026,403 of NZ_CP031848.1, forward strand.
GTGGAAAAGTCATCCACAATGAGAATTTTCATGTTCTTGTCCAATGGGACCTCCAGTTAGTAACACCCGGAATTCGTTTGACCTTTCGGCTCGAAGTCTAGCAGGCCGCTGTTTTAACCGCTTATTGTCTGATCTTTGCTTCGGTTGTAAAGCATCGGTTACCAAAAACTACAGACTGCTCCGCTGCAGACACACAAAGGCGGTGATCAGTTGCCCGTATCCTGGCGCCAGTCCGATAACCGTCCGCGAAGGCGCAAGGCCGCCTGGCTGTGAATCTGGCTGACCCGGCTTTCACTGACGCCGAGCACCGCGCCGATTTCCTTGAGGTTCAGCTCGTCCTGGTAATACAGGCTCAGCACCAGTTTTTCCCGCTCCGGCAGTTCCTCTATAGCCTCAGCAAGACTGCGGCGGAACGCGTCGGACGAGAGTCCTTCGAGCGGATTATCCCGTGGCTCTGTCTGTTCTATCGGCAGCTCGCCGGATTCATTGAGCTCATCGAGACTAAAAAGTCGGCCGCTGTTGGAGTCGGAGAGGTAGGAATGGTACTCGGCCAGCCCCATGCCCAGTTCTTCAGCCACTTCCAGATCCTGGGCTTCCCGGCCGAGACGATCTTCAACGGCCTTGATGGCCTGGGAAATGCGGCGGGTATTACGGTGCACAGAACGGGGAACCCAGTCGCCCTTGCGGATCTCATCCACCATGGCACCGCGAATCCGGATGCCTGCGTAGGTCTCGAAGGTTGCGCCCCTGGTGGCGCTGTAGCGTTGAGCCGCCTCGAGCAGGCCGATCATTCCGGCCTGCATCAGGTCGTCAAGCTGCACAGAGGCTGGTAGCCGGGCCATCAGATGAAGGGCAATTTTCTTTACCAGAGGCGCGTGCTCCTCAACGAGCTGGGAAGGCTTCTGCGCGCCTGACTGGTTATAGATTCCGAGGTTTTTCGCCAATGTCATGTATCCGGTTTTTTTGTTTGACTGGATCCGATTCAGACTTCGACGAGCCGCTCCACAAAGAATTCCAGATGCCCACGGGGAGAGGAAGGCAGCGGCCAGTTATCAACTTTTTCCGCCAGCGCCTTGATCGCCAGGGAAGCTTTCGCCCTGGGATAGACATCCAGCACTGCCCGCTGCCGCTGAACCGCTTTTTTCACGGCTTCATCGTAAGGCACCATGCCGACATATTGTAGTGCCACATCCAGGAAGCGCTCGGTGACCCGGGTCAGTTTTTCAAACAGGTGCCGGCCTTCCTGCTCATTTCTCACCTGATTGGCAAGAATGCGGAAACGGTTGGTGCCGTAATCACGGTTCATGAGTTTGATCAGGGCGTAGCAGTCGGTGATGGAGGTGGGCTCGTCGCACACCACCAGGAGCAGCTCCTGGGAGGCTCTCAGAAAGCTCACCACTGATTCGGAAATGCCCGCGGCGGTGTCTACGATCAGCACATCGATCTGGTCACCGAGTTCGCTGAACGCGTTGATCAGCCCGGCATGCTCCATGGGGCTGAGCTGGGTCATTCGCTGGGTACCGGAGGACGCCGGTACAATCTTGATGCCACCGGGGCCATCGACCAGAACGTCCTTGAGGTCACAGTCGCCCGCCAGCACATCCTGAAGGTTCCGGTTGGCGGTAATACCGAGCAGTACATCGATATTGGCCAGCCCGAGGTCGGCATCAAGAAGCACGACTCTCCGGCCTTTCTGTGCCAGGGCAATCCCGAGGTTAACCGACACGTTACTCTTGCCGACTCCACCTTTTCCGCCGGAAACTGCAATCACCTGTACCGGTTGTGCTTTGCTCATACTGTTTTTTGTCTCTCGCCACGTTTAGCCGGGTGCTGTCTTTTCGGACGCTCGCTGTCAGTCTGTCCGCTCTCAGCGCCCGCTCTCTCAGGCTCCTTCTGCGACCGCCTGCTGTTTCTGGAGAGTTTTAAGCCGGTCCACGGCCAGCCGCACCAGCGGAACCGCTTCCGCGTGGTGCAGGTCTTCGGGAATCTTTTGCCCGTCAGTGTAGTAGGCCACCGGCAAACCGGTTTCCATCACAAAGCCGAGAGACTCGCCAAGTGTCAGGGCCTCGTCGATCTTGGTCATCACGCAGCCCGCAAGATTTGCCATCTTATAGCAATGCCAGACGGATTTCATGATGCGCGGCTGACTGGTGGCCGAGACCACCAGATGCGTCTTGACATTGTGATGGCTGCGCGCCAGTTCGGCCAGCTGTTCCTGATAGCCTTTGTCCGCACTGGTCAGCCCGGCAGTGTCGATCAGTACCAGATGACGGTCTGACAGCTCGTCCAGAATATCATCCAGACCGTGGCTCTCGTCGACGACTCGCACCGGAACATTCAGGATGCGACCGAAGACAAACAACTGCTCGTGGGCCGCCACCCGGTAGCGGTCAGTGGTAACCAGGGCCACGGAATCGGCACCATGCCTGAGCACATACCGCGCCGCCAGCTTGCCGATGGTGGTGGTTTTTCCGGAACCGGTGGGCCCCACCAGGGCAAAGACCCCGCCCTGATCCAGCCATTCTATGCGGGAAGTCCGTACGCCGGTGCACAGCATTTTGAGGGATTGCTTCCAGCCATCCTCCAGTCGCCCGGCCTTGTGGCGGCGAGAAATTGACCCCGCCAGATCGCTACCGAGACCGAACTCCTGAAGCCGCTCGGCCAGTCTCTGCTGAACCGCATTGGCTGCCGGCACCTCAGGCTCAGGCTTACCGCCCTGCATCAGGTCCTTCAGGGAACGGATCTCCGCACGCATCTGTGCCAGTTCATCGGAATAGGCCTCCCCGGACCGGACCGGAGCCGGATCCTGATCATCAAATCCGGAACCCACCACCTCCTGAACCGCCGGGAACGACGTACCGGCATAACCGCCCCCCTGGGCGGCCCGCTTTTCCCGGACCTCTCGGATTCGATCCCGGGACCGGCCGAGTTCGTCCTCAAGACGACGGTGCTGGTCCGCCTGCATTTCAGCCAGGCGGGAGCCGTTAGTGGCTTCCTGCGCCTGGTCACCCAATCGCTGACGCGCCATGTTTTCGTCGTAGTCCAGCGCCGTCACTATTTCGACGCCGCCGTCTACCCGGCGGTTTGAAAGAATTACGGCGTCTGGCCCCATCTGTTCACTGACCTGTTTCAGCGCCTCTGCCATGGTCCTGGCAAAAAACCGTTTTACTTTCATGATGCCTCTTCCTCCACCGGCAACGCCGTGCCGGCGCCGTCCGCTCTGTCATCCGCGCCGTTACTGGCCAACGGACGCCACGATCGTGATCTGTTTGTTATCCGGTATTTCCTGGTACGAGAGCACATGCAAACGCTCTACCCCGTAGCTGGCGAATTTCGCCAGTACCGGCCGCAGGGGCCCGGAAACCAGCAAAATGGCTGGCTTACCCAGCATTTCCTGCCGCTGGACGCTCTCCTGAAGGGAGCGCTGGAGCTTTTCAACCATATTCGGCTCCAGGACCAGGCCAATGTCTTCCTGTCCGCCGGATTGTTGACTCTGCTGAAAAGATTTTAGCAATAACTGTTCCAGATCCGGATCCAGGGTAATCACCGGTATCTCCGCCTCATTGCCGCAGATGCTCTGCACGATCATCCGCCGCAACGACTGACGGGCAACGGTAGTCAGCAACTTTGGATCCTGGCTCTTCGGATGGACATTGACGATAGCCTCGGCAATGGAGCGCATGTCCCGGATCGGCACTTCTTCCCGGAGCAGGTTTTGCAGCACCTTGAGAAGCAGACTGATGGAAACGGTGGTCGGTACCAGCTCCTCGGCGAGTTTCGGTGAAATCTTCTCCAACTGGTCCAGCCACTGCTGAACTTCCTCGTGGCCCAACAATTCATGGGCGTGCTTCTGCAGCACCTGATTCAGGTGAGTAGCCACGACCGTGCTGGCGTCCACAACCGTATAGCCGAGAGTCTGGGCCTGATCCTTGCGGTCCGGTTCGATCCAGCTGGCATCCAGGCCGAAGGCCGGGTCCTTGCCCTCAATGCCTTCAATTTTTCCGAATACCTGACCCGGATCGATAGCCAACTCCCGGTCGGGGTGAATCTCAGCCTCGGCGATGGTCACACCCATCAGCGTGATGCGGTAGACGTTGGGCATCAGATCGAGATTGTCGCGAATGTGAACCGAAGGCATCAGAAAGCCCAGATCCTGGGACAGCTTTTTTCGCACGCCCTTGATGCGGCTGAGCAGTTGGCCACCCTGGGACTTGTCCACCAGCGGAATAAGCCGATACCCCACCTCCAGGCCCACGATGTCCACAGTGGCCACATCGTCCCAGCCCAACTCTTTGGTTTCGCCCGGCGCCGGCAGTTGACGACCCTGGTCGGAGCCGGCGTCACCGCCCGGCGGAAGATCGCGGCCAGCCGGTCGAGGCGCGCCCCCGGCCCCACTCCGTCCCGGGAATACGCCCTCTTCTTCTATCGTCTGGCGCTGATGTTTCCAGATATACCAGGCGGCACCGCCGGCCAGGGTACCCAGCCCCAGGAAGGCCACATGGGGCATACCGGGAATCAGGCCAAGAATGATCAGGATGGCTGCGGCAATTGAGAGTGCCTTGGGCGCGCTGAACATCTGCTGCAAAATCTGCCCGCCCATGTCCTGGCTGGAAGTAACCCGGGTAACCATGATGGCGGCGGAGGTAGACAGCAGCAGCGACGGGATCTGCGCCACCAGACCATCACCGATGGTCAGCAGCGCATAGCGCTCCATGGCCAGGCCGAAATCCAGGCCATGCTGGAGCATACCAATGGCGACCCCGCCAATAATATTAATGGCCAGAATCAGCAGGCCGGCAACGGCATCGCCCTTCACGAACTTGGAAGCACCGTCCATGGAGCCGTAGAAGTCGGCTTCCTGGGCAATCTCTGCCCGGCGATGCTTGGCATCATCCTGGTTGATCAGACCGGCGTTCAGGTCGGCGTCGATCGCCATCTGCTTGCCTGGCATGGCATCCAGCGTAAACCGGGCACTTACCTCGGAAACCCGGCCGGCGCCCTTGGTCACCACCAGGAAGTTGATGATCATCAGGATCGCAAAGACCACCAGCCCAACGGCGTAGTTGCCGCCTATCAGCACCGCACCAAAGGACTCGATAACCTTACCCGCGGCATCCCCCCCCTCGTGGCCGTTCAGCAGCACGATCCGGGTAGACGCCACATTCAAAGCCAGGCGCAGCAGCGTCGCCACAAGCAGCACAGTCGGGAAAGAGGCGAACTCCATGGGCCGGAGGGCATAGACACACACCAGCAGGATGACGATCGACAGGGTGATGTTAAAGGTAAAGAACACGTCCAGCAGGAAGGCGGGCATGGGAAGAATCATCATGCCCAGCAACCCCATCAACATGACGGGTACGCCCAGATTGCCCCGCGTCAGGGTTTTGACGTTATTGAGGACCAAAGCTCTGTCCATGCCGGAAACTTCTCCGATTGCCGCGCCTGAAGGCGTTATGAAGGTCGGGATTCTGACGCCGGGACGTCGTTTGAAAGGGTTATGGCAAGATCCGTACCACTCCTGAGGGAATTTCACGCGGAGCAGTGCTCCGCAGCCTGACTCGCCTAGCCAGATACGGTATCCTTGCGCCATTTAATTGAGACACTGAAACCACAATCAGACACACAGGTGACCCCATGCCAATCCACGAGGTAAAACACCCGCTTATCCGCCACAAGCTCGGCCTGATGCGCCGGGCGGATATCAGCACCAAGAATTTTCGTGAGCTGGCGCAGGAAGTCGGTGCCCTGCTGACCTACGAGGCCACCAAGGATTTCAACCTGCAGGAAAAGACCATCGATGGCTGGGCCGGCCCGGTGACGGTGGAACAGATCCACGGCAAGAAAATCACCATTGTTCCGATTCTTCGTGCGGGTCTTGGCATGCTCGACGGCGTACTCAGCCTGATCCCGGTCGCCCGGGTAAGCGTTGTCGGCCAGATCCGCAACGAGGAAACCCTGGAAGCCAGCACCTATCTGGAAAAACTGGTTGGTGAGCTTGACCAGCGCATGGCACTGATTGTCGACCCGATGCTGGCTACCGGCGGCTCCATGATTTCCACCATCGAGCTGCTCAAGAAGGCGGGCAGCACCGAGATCCGGGCCCTGGTTCTGGTCGCCGCTCCAGAGGGTATTGAAAAGGTCCTGGAGAAACACCCGGATGTGTCTGTCTACACGGCCTCAGTTGACGAACGCCTGAACGAGAAAGGCTATATCCTTCCGGGTCTCGGCGATGCCGGCGACAAGATATTCGGCACCAAGCAGAAGGACGTTTGAGCATGCAGGACCCTACCAACGACCCGGTCTGGAAACAGGCGATCGCCGGCTCCCAGATGCTGTTGGTGGCCTTCGGCGCCCTGGTTCTGATGCCACTGATTACCGGGCTGGACCCCAACGTGGCCCTGTTCACGGCCGGCCTTGGCACCCTGATCTTCCACCTGGTCACCGGCGGCCAGATTCCCATCTTCCTGGCCTCCTCCTTCGCCTTTATCGCACCGGTTATTGCCTCCAAGGGCCGGTTTGGCATGGAAGAAACCCTCGGCGGCCTGATGGCTGCGGGTATCCTCTACATTATCCTGAGCGGGCTGATTCGCCTGAGGGGCACCGGGTTTGTACGCCGTCTTTTGCCTCCGGTCGTTATCGGCCCGGTGATCATGACCATCGGCCTTGGCCTGGCGCCGGTCGCCGTTCACATGGCGTCGGGCCGCACCGGTGATGGCGCCACCCAACTGATCCCGTACAACACCGCCATCTGGATCGCCATGATTTCCCTGGCGGTGACCATCATCATGTCGGTCTGGGCCCAGGGCATCTTCCGGCTGATCCCGATCATGTTCGGCGTTATTACCGGTTACCTCCTCTCCGCCTTCGCGGGCATCGTCGATACCACACCGATTCAGGAAGCGGCCTGGTTTGCCGTCCCCAACTTTGTTGCGCCGGCGTTCAGCTGGGGTGCTGTTCTGTTCATGATTCCGGTCGCCATCGCCCCGGCCATCGAACACATCGGCGACGTACTGGCCATCGGCAATGTCACCCGCAAGAATTACCTGGAAAAGCCCGGCCTTCACCGCACCCTGCTGGGTGACGGCCTGGCCACCAGCGCCGCTTCCCTGCTCGGCGGACCGCCTAACACGACCTACTCGGAAGTCACCGGCGCGGTCATGCTGACCCGGAACTTCAACCCGAAGGTGATGTGGTGGGCCGCCTGCATTGCTATTGTCCTGGCCTTCATGGGCAAGTTCGGCGCAGCCCTGCAGACCATCCCGGTGCCGGTCATGGGTGGCATCCTGTGCCTGCTGTTCGGTTCCATCGCCGTGGTTGGCCTTAACACACTGATCCGCCATCAGGTGGACCTGTCACAGTCCCGCAACCTGGTTATCGTGGGTGTCACCCTGGTGTTCGGTATTGGCGGCATGGTTCTGGGGAACCTGGAAGGCATTTCGCTGAGCGCGGTGGTTGCCATCACCCTGAACCTGGTGCTGCCCGGCAGCCACGAGGCCTGGGGAAGAGCCATTTATGAGCAGAAGACCGACTGACAGCTCCGGCATCAGTTTCACTGCCCTTTATACCGGCGCCGTCTGGCACCGGCACGGGCTGTCGGACGACACCCTGGCCACCGGGAAGGGTCGCTGGCTGTACCGCCTGATGACACCGTTCGAGGCCGTCAGCAAGGCAGCGGTTGGCGGCAACATCCGGACGTTCCTGCTCCAGCGCCACCTGATCATTGATCACCTGATTGACCGCGCCATTACCGAACGGGGCATTACCCAGGTTCTGGAAATCGCCTGCGGCATGTCACCCCGCGGCATCCGCCTCCGGCATAGGCACCCCCTGATCCACATGGTCGAAGCCGACCTGCCGGACATGGCCGGCCGCAAAGCGCTGCGGCTTCTGGCCACCAACCGGCTGGGCGACCATCATCAGGTTACTCCCATCGATATCCTCGCGGACCACGGTGAATACCAACTGGAAACGGTGATCGACCGCGTGTTCGACAACACCCGGCCGGTGATCATCATCACCGAAGGCCTCACCAGCTATTTTTCACTGGCGACCATCACCGACTTCTGGCGCCGCCTGTCCACCGCCATGGCCAGACGCCCCGGCTCCGTTTACCTGTCCGAAAGCTACTACCAACCCAGCCAGCCACTGCTGAACACCACCCTCAAAGCCCTCGGCAGCCTGCTCGGGGCCGCCACCCGCAGCCAGGTCAGCTTTCACTTCCAGACCGACGACCAGGCCCGGGAGCATTTCCTGTCCTGTGGTTTCACCTCGGCCACGGTTCACGATCCCCGGTCCTGGTATGGGGTTCTGCCGATACCCGAAAGCCGCGGGGAGCCGATGGTTCGGGTTATTGAGGCTAGCTGCTGAGTTCGTTGTTCTGGGATTCTGGTAGCCTGCTGAGTTTTGGAGTTTGCGGAGGTACGGGCACCCCTCCCAAAAACCGCTACGAGCACGTCCATGTGCGCTTGGTTCCGGCCATCCCTGGCCTCCAACATTTTTGGGAGGGGTGCCCGTACCTCCGCTATCCAAGCCCAGTAATATATCAACAATGTCGATGGAACTTGATTGGAGACCAGGCGTTGCGGAACAACCGGATGTATTGAATCAGGCGAAACTGTAGTAAGCCTCAGGAATGATGCCCAAACATCTTTGGGCGATATCGATGGGCTTGAAAAGGCCGCCCACAACCACGCAACCTCCAACCCTGAAAGGCTGGGAAACCAGGCTAAACATCCCGCCGCAAATCCGAAGGAATCGGAAAATCAGGCATACCAGGCTTAGGCCCACGCCCCTTGCGGAACTGCCGCAACTGGAACACATAGGCAAGAACCTGTGCGATAGCCATATAAAGGCCATCGGGAATCTCCTCGCCAATCTCGGTGTTGTGGTAAACCGCCCGGGTCAGCGGGGGCGTGCGCAGGATTTCGACTGTGTTCTCGCGGGCGATTTCCATGATCTTGAAGGCAATCTCGTCGGCACCCTTGGCCACCACCATGGGCGCGGCCATGGCCTCCTGGTCGTATTTCAGGGCGACTGCGTAGTGGGTCGGGTTGGTGATCACCACGTCTGCCGTGGGCACGTCCTGCATCATCCGGCGCTGGGCCATCTCGCGCTGGAGCTGGCGAATCTTGCCCTTGACCTCCGGCTTGCCCTCGGTGTCCTTATACTCGTCCTTCACTTCCTGCTTGGTCATCCGGAGTTTTTTCTGGTGATCGAAGATCTGGAAAGGCACGTCAATCACCGCAATGATGATGGTGGCGCAGGACAACAGGAAGAAACTCCAGCCCAGGGTCCAGAGCACGTGCTCCATCGCCGGTACCACCGGCTCTTCGGCAATGCTGAGCAGATCCTCGGTGCGCAGGTTGAGGATCAGGATGGCTAAAGCCATGACCACGCCGACTTTGGCAATGGCTTTGACCAGTTCAATCAGGGAGCGCATGGAGAACATGCGACCCAGGCCCTTGATGGGGTCCATGCGATTGAGTTTTGGCGCTACGGCTTTGCCGCTGATCAGCAAACCGCCGATGCCTATGGAGCCGAATACGGCGGCAATCAGGAGCATGACCAGGATGGGTGCGAGCGCCCAGGCGGCTTCCTTGACGGAAGCCAGCAGCTGGACGCTCATGTGCCGGGTGTCGAAAATGGCGGAGCGTTCAATAACGAAGCTGTCGTGCATGATGGCTTCCAGTGAGGCGCCGAGGCTGGTGCCGAACATGAGCAGGCCGCCGGCGCCGGCCAGGAGAACGGCCATGGTGGCCAGTTCCTTGGAGCGGGGGGTCTGGCCCTCCTCCTTGGCTTTTTCCAGCCTTCGGGGGGTGGCCTCTTCCGTTTTTTCCTGACTGTTGTCGTTTTCTTCGGCCATTCTCTGGATCCAACTTTCTGAGTTGCGGTCGGGGGTGATAAATTCCCGTAACAAGTTGAACTTGGTCAGGGCTGCCCTTGCAACCCCCGCATGAAGTCAAAGGTCTCCCTCGTGTACTGATCAAAGTGTGGCAGAAAATTGGCGTGCAGCACCCATATGGCAAACAACCCAAAAATCAGGCCAATCGGAAAACCGAGGGCGAAGATGTTCATCTGGGGCGCGGCACGGGTCATGACGCCGAAGGAGATGTTGACAATGAGCACGGCGGTCACGGCTGGCAGCGCCAGGAGCAAGGCGGAGGCGAACATCCAGCTGATCCGGTGGGCAAGTTCCCATACGCCGGTCTGACCCAGGCCCTCCATGCCAACGGGCAGGGTCCGGAAGCTTTCGATGAAGACTTCGAAGGCCACCAGGTGTCCGTTCATGGCCAGGAACAGCAGGGTGATTGTGATGGTGTAGATCTGGGACAGTACCGGCACGTTGACGCCGTTGGCCGGGTCGACCATGGAGGCGAAGCCGAGGCCCATTTGCATGGCGATCATCTGGCCGGCAACGACAAAGAGCTGCCACAGGGCGGTCAGCGCGAAGCCCATGCCGACGCCAATCAGGATCTGTTGCAGGGTGATTACCACGGCGTCGGCACTGAGGGCTTCAACCCGGGGTGCGGCCGGGATCATGGGCACGATAAGCACGGTCATCAGCAGGGCGAGACCCAGGCGCACCCGGGCCGGCACCAGTTGGCTGCCGAAGATGGGAATGACCATAAGAAAGCTGGCCATGCGGAACAGGGGCCAGAGGTGTTGGCCTACCCACTGGCCTATGATGTCCGCGCTGATGTCTGCCGGTATCATCCGTCAGCCGATCAGGTAAGGGATGCTGGAGATCAGGCGGTTGGCATGGTCCAGCAGTTGGGTCAGCATCCAGGGTCCCCAGACGATGATAACGACAAGCGTGACCAGCAGGCGTGGCAGGAAGCTCAGGGTCTGCTCGTTTATCTGGGTCGCCGCCTGGAAGGTACTGACAACCAGACCGATAATCAGACCCGGTCCGATGATTACGGACGCCAGCAGGACTATCAACCAGAGTGCTTCGCGCAGGATGTCGATAACCGTTTCCGGAGTCATAAGGCCTCCTATATTCCGTAACTGGCAGCCAGGGTGCCCATGACTAGGGCCCAGCCGTCCACCAGCACAAACAGCATGATCTTGAAAGGCAGGGAGATGATGATGGGCGACAGCATCAGCATACCCATCGCCATGAGAACACTGGCCACTACCATGTCGATAATCAGGAACGGGATGAACAGGATAAATCCGATCTGGAAGGCGGTCTTGAGCTCACTGGTGACAAACGCCGGCATCAGGATCCAGAAGGAAACGTCCTGCGGGGTGTCGTACTGCACGTCGGAAATTCGCATGAACAGGGCCAGATCGCTTTCCCGGGTCTGTTCCAGCATGAACTTTTTGAATGGCTGGCTGGCCTGCTCAACCGCCTCAAGAGACGTGACTTCTTCCTGCAGATAGGGCTGCAAACCTACCCGGTTGGCCTCTTCCAGTACCGGTTTCATGATGAAGATACTGAGAAACAGGGCCAGCCCCAGCAAAATCTGGTTTGACGGTGTGGACTGCAGGCCGATGGCCTGGCGGAGGATCGCAAACACCACGATGATACGGGTAAATGAGGTCATCATCATGAGCATCGCCGGCAGGAAGGTGAGCGCGGTCATCAGCGCCAGTATCTGCAGGGTCACCGAATATTCCTGTACGCCCTCGCCTTCCCCCGGCGTGACCGTAAACGCGGGAATACCGGGAATACCGGTAGATTCCTGAGCCAGAGCCAGTGGCGCCCAGGCCAGGCCGGCGAGCACAACCAGGGTCGGAATCAGTCGCTTGAGAGTCGCGGCAAGCATGGGCCTAGTCGTTCCTCGTCGGGGCGGTCCAGGATTTGCCGATCATGGTTTGCAGACGGCGGGCAAAATCACCGGAATTGGCATTGCCGGCGTCGACGACAGGCTCGTCAAACACGTGCAGGGTTCTTATGGCCGAGGGCGTAATCCCCAACAGGATCTGCTGACTACCCACCTCAATCAGGGCGATGCGTTCCCGTGTTCCGATGGCCATGACCGAAACCACCTTGATGGCGTTGTTGTTCATGCCGGTCATGCCGTTCATGCGGCGGATGATCCAGGCGCAGCCATAGATCACCGCAATCACGGCGACAAGGCCCAGACCAAGGCTGACAATGGTGCCAAGGGTATCCGGCGACCGGATCGGGGAAGCCGGAGCCGCAGTGCTGGCCGTTTCCTGAGCCAGGGCCGGAGTCACCAGCACCAACAATGAGATGCCCGGGAACTTTGACCACATATTATTTCTGCAACCGTTTGATTCGTTCGCCCGGGCTGATCACATCGGTCAGGCGAATGCCGAACTTTTCGTTCACCATAACAACCTCCCCGTGAGCAATCAGCGTACCGTTTACCAGGACATCCAGCGGTTCACCCGCCAGCCGGTCCAGCTCGATCACCGAGCCCTGGTTCAGCTGAAGCAGGTTGCGTATCGGAATCTGGGTGTTGCCTACTTCCATTGATATGGTGACCGGAATATCCAGGATAACGTCGATATCCGGTGACAGGCCATTGCCCTGGGCGGGCTCGGTTCCCGTATCGAATTCCTCCATGGGGGCCGTCTGAACGCCATTGTCGGCCTCCCCGGATTCACCGGCCTCGGCCATGGCGGCAGACCACTCGTCCTCACGGCTGCCCTCATCGCCGGATTCTTCCATGGCTGCTTCCCACTCGGCAGCCAGCTTTTCGTCTTCGCTGAGTTCCTGCTCGTCGTTCTTGTTGTCGTCAGCCATTGCGTCCCACCTTCAGTTGTTTCTTTACTTTGGGCAGCGTTGCCCGTTCGTGAATTCTCAGTGCCAGTTTTCCGTCACGGGTCCCCATCGTGGCTTTGTAGATGGGAATGCCGTTAGCGGTAACGGTCAGGTGATCCGGCATCTCCACGGGGATGATGTCTCCGGCCTTCATTCTTGCGATGTCCCGCAAGGAAATCCGCCGGCGACAGACCGTGGTGTTGATCGGCACGTTCACCTCCTTGATGTCTTCCTGCAGCGCGTTAACCCAACGCTCATCAACATCATCGATATCACTCTGTACCCCGGCGTCCAGTACGTCGCGGATAGGTTCTATCATGGAATAGGGCAAGGCGAAGTGGAGTTCTCCGCCGCCACCGTCCAGTTCGATATGGAAGGTGCTGACCACCACCACTTCGCTGGGGCTGACGATGTTGGCCATAGCCGGATTTACTTCCGAACTGAGGTACTCGAAATCGACCTTGAGCACCGCATGCCAGGCTTCTTTCATATCCTGAAATACCTGGTTCAGAACCATCTGGACGATGCGGGTCTCGGTCGGGGTGAATTCCCGGCCTTCGATCTTGGCATGGCGCCCTTCCCCGCCGAAGAAATTGTCCACCAGCTTGAACACCAGCTTGGCGTCCAGCACGAACAGGGAGGTGCCCCGCAACGGGCGTACCTTGCACAGGTTAAGGCTGGTGGGCACATACAGCGTGTGAATGTACTCACCAAATTTCATGATCTTGACGCCGCCGGTGGAAACGTCGGCGTTGCGGCGCATGAGGTTGAACAGACTGATTCGGGTATAGCGGGCAAACCGCTCATTGATCATTTCCAGGGTCGGCATGCGACCACGGACGATGCGGTCCTGGCTGGAGAGGTCGTAGGGCTTGATGCCGGAATCATCGGCCTCTTCGTAGGTATCTATGTCACCATCATCCACCCCGTGGAGGAGGGCATCGATTTCATCCTGTGACAACAAGTCCTGCATACTTAATCCTGCCCCTGATAGGCTTCGCCCATGCCCTATTGCACAACAAAATTTCTGAATAGCACCCGTTTGACCGCGGGCTCACCTTCCTGTTCCAGCACCTGGTTCACGGTCGTCAGCATTCGCTCGGCCAGGCCCCGGCGCCCCTCGGGTGTCTGCAACTCATTGAACTCACTGTTACCAAGAACCATGACCAACTGGCTGCGAATCAGTGGCAAGTGCAGTTGCGCCGCTGCCAGAGCCTGCGGATCAGTCGCTTCCAGCGCCAGGTAGACCTGGGCATAACGCTGGCGCCCCTGGGCTTGCACCGTCGTAACCAGAGCCTTGTCAATCAGTACGTAGGTGCTGGGAACAAAGCTTTCTTCTGCTGCCTCGCCCGCTTCCCCATCGTCTTCGCCCATTCCTGGCAAACCACCACCGAGAAACCACAGGGTGCCCACAACAGACAGTACAATCGCCAGAATCACGACCACCACCAGCATGATGATCAGCTTCAGTTTGCCTTTTTTGGCGGGAGCCGTTTCAGACGCGTTATTTTCAGCCATAGTGTTCGCTTTGCCAGAAATCCGTCAGAGGGAGCGTTTTTCCGTGACTTTTTCAGATTGGATGCAAAGGATGGGCCAGAAACCCCAACCTTCCCGTTCAGGACAGCAGTTTAGCGTTGCCGGGAAGGATGGGCAAAAGAGATTGGAAGAGCATGTCGGGAGCCGTCAGGCGAAGATGTCCACTTCGCCTTTCCAGCTGAGATCAAGGTTAACCGAGTTCAGGCTGTCGTCATCCTGCCCGGTATCGGCAAGTGGCGATGCCGTGGCTGTACCGGAGGCATGGCTGTCGCCGGCTCCCTGGTCACCGGTCTGCTGCCGGGGCGAATCAGAAACATCAAATCCTGCCAGCGACAGGCCCTGCTCTCCCAGCATGTCCCGCAACCGGTGGGAATGCAGTTCCAGCTGGTCCCGCACCACAGGGTTGGCAGAGTAAACGGTGATGTTCGCCTGTTCATTCTGAACCCGGACCTTAACCTCCATCGGCCCCATGTCGGGCGGAGTCAGGTGAATTTCCGCCACCGACATATTCCGGGCGGTCAGCCAACTGAGCTTACCGACCAGTTTGTCACCCCACTCGGCGTGGCCAACCGGTACATCAATGGAGGTGGCGTAACTCCTCAGCGGGCCCGCCGTCTCGGCAGTCAGCTTTGCAGCGGCATTGGTGCCGCTTGCCCCTTGCTGCGACACCAGGTCAAGGGCCGACTGGAAACGACCGGAGGTAAGCACTGTGCCCGAATCCGCGTTCCGGCCAAGGTCCGTGAGCGCCGCAGCTTTCACGGCTTCCGTCACCGTTGCATCCGATGTGACACCGGCAGGGGTTTTGGCGTTCTGGCCAGGAACGTTCGACAGGAGCCCGTTGAACAGTCCATTGCCCGGGGTCAACTGACCGGCTACTCCGGCCGGCATCCCGGACCCGGTTTTGGGTGCGGCTGCAAACAGGCTGGCCTCGCCCGGGCTAGCGGATTGCGGACTTAGCCAGGCCTGCAATTCGGCAAAGGTAAGCGGGAGCACAGTAGCGTCCGGGTCTGTTCCATCCTCGGCGACCTCAGTCTCAGCGGAGGTTGAGCTCGCCGCGTCAAAGGACCCGACGGCTTCTTCATCACCTTTCGTGACGGTGCCTGTGGCGCCGGAAGCCTCACTCTGGCCGGTGTCAGATTGGGCAGGCTGTTGCTCATCGGTGGAACTTGCCTTGTCGTTTCGCTCCGCCTTCTGGCGATCCATACGTTTTTGCTCCGCCTCTGAGACCGACTCAAAATCGCGTTTTCTTTCAGCCGTATCGCCACTGCTGGCGGATCTGGAAGGGCCGGATTCCTTCTGAATCCCGGGCGCAGGAGTTTGGGGAAGAACCATTTGGGCCATGGCAACCTCTTGCCGCTTTTGTCACGTTGGCGCCCTTACCTTGCCGGACTCTGGCCGATGCACGGGCGATTGTTCCACTATTGCAAAAGGCTAAGCAAATGCGGTGCCAGGCACTCTGGTTTGATAAAGCGGCGCCAATTAACGCACCAGCAGACCCTCCAGCCTTTGGGTTACCTGATGAAATTCCGCCTCAATGGCATCCAGCAATGCCGGAGCCTCTTCCAGACGAGATTCTTTTCCGGCCATTTCGGCATTCAGGCTCAGTTCACCGAGCCGGGGAGCGCCGATATTGATACAGCTGCCCTTGAAACTATGGGCTGTTTTGATGAAGGCATCGCTGTCATTTGCCTCCAGCGCTTCCCGCAAACTCCGGATCCTGTCCCGGGAATCCGCAAGATAGGTCTGTATCAAAACGTCGAATTCGTCTTCCATGACGTCCTGAAGCTCAGCCAGCGCTTCCTCGTCAAGGTGTGGTTTATCACTCATGACCGACCCCCTGGTACGTTTGATGACATTTAACGGGCCATATCGCCCTGGTTTGCCGCGGCGCCACTGAAGTGCCAATCATAGACAATTTCAACATGATTACCCTGCTCATGAAACCTGACGGATTCAGAAAGGCGTTTCAACAGCAGCAGGCCCCGCCCGGCATATCGCTTACTACCTTCGGGGTAAGCGCTGGATGTGACACCCGGATGGCTTTGGAAATCAAACCCCCGTCCGCTGTCCTCACACACCACACGCAGCCGGCCGCCATCCGGTTTCAGGGAATGATGAAGGGTAAAGCGAATATAATGGCCCTCGACATTGCCCAGACGCCGCTTACGCTCCAGATAGTAACGGCCAAACCCTTCCGGGGAATGTTTCCACTCCGACGGCAGTTCCAGCACGCCGTGTTCGAGGGCATTGTTGTAGAGCTCCGCCAGCAGCGTATAGATCTCGCCGCTTCGCCGGCGAAGGCCCGGGACCTCCATGCAGATATGCAGAAGCAGCGGCAGCGGACTGAACTCCCCGAGGGTCTGCTCCCGGATCTCATAGCTGCAACGCCACTCCGCAGGGCCGGCAAGCGAGGAAGGCACCGTCCGGTCCGGCAAAGCGGAAAAACTTGCCTGGTCGCTCATTTCCAGACAACAGAGCGTCAGATCGTCGCCATCTTTGAGGTCCCCGGTAAACCGGTGTACCGCCGACATCATGGTATCAAACGGGTGCTCGCTGTTATCGGAATGTGCCAGGGCATCAGCCACACCCCGCTCGCCAAACACGTTTCCGGCGCTGTCCGCGGCTTCCAGAAACCCGTCGGTCATCATCATCAGACGGTCGCCGGGGCCGGTGCCAAGCCTTTCGAACTCCGCACTGAACTGGTCCGGCGCGAGGATACCGAGGGGCAGGTGCCGCGAAGGCAGCGCCTGCCGGTCATCCGAAGAGCGAATCAGCCAGCCGTCCGGCAAACCACCATTCCAGACCTGAACCTGATTGAGCTTGAAATCCGCCTCAATCATGGCGCCGCAACAGAACATGTCGGTGGGAAGAATGCGCTTGAGTTTCTGGTTGATCTCCCGCAACACATCCTGGCCGTTAAAGCCTTTGCTGGCCATGCCGTAAAAGATTTCTGCAACCGGCATGGCGCCAATGGCTGCCGGCAATCCATGACCGGTAAAGTCACCCATGAAAATGAGCATGCCGCCGGCCGGTCTCGGAGACGCAAACAACACGTCGCCATTAAAAATGGATTGCGGCGACGCATGGTAGCGAATGTTGCTCGCGTCCAGGCAACCAGAGTGAGCAACGTTGTCGAATACCCGCTTGGCAACTTCCTGCTCTTCGGTCAATTGCCGGTTCCGCTCCCGGATCAGATCCCGCTGGTCAGACAGGGCCTGGTGCATCAGCCGCATCCGGTTGAAGGCGTTGATCTTCGCTTCGATGATGATCCGGTTGTAGGGTTTTCCCAGAAAGTCATCGCCGCCGGCTTCCAGGCACCGGGCCAGCGCCCCGGCTTCGGACAGGGACGTCAGGAAAATCAGCGGAACCAGCCGTTCGCCGGCCAGGGATTTGATCTGCCGGGCAGCCTCCATACCATCCATCAGCGGCATCAAGGCATCCAGCAGAACGAGATCCGGCGCTTCCTGCCGGAACAGGGAGACGGCATCGAGGCCATTCGAGGCATCCAGGACTTCGTGGCCCAGGCGCTTTAAAAGGGTTTTAAGGATGAGGCGATCACTGTCCGAATCATCGGCAATAAGAATTCTGAGTGGTCGGTGTTCTGCAACGGCATCATCCATGAGAGCTCCGGCAGTTCGTACGCATCAGCGAATGTTGAACAGTTGCTCGAAATTGGAGATGGAGAGGATTCGCCGGACGTCGTTATTGCAATTCTCAATCGCAATGCGGGCGCTGTCGCCGCCGGCATAATCCCTGAGCAACAACAGCATGCCCAGCGCCGAGCTATCCAGGTAGGTTGTATCCGACAGGTCTACGACATACCCCCGGATGTCCGGATCGCCATGCTCGTAGGCATCCCGGAACGCCTGGTGGGTGCTGAAGTCAAAGCGCCCCTCAATTCTTATAACAAGGGTCCGACCGCTATTATCGCGGCGCGTCTGAATCGGCATTCCCAAACCTCCAAAGGCGTCAAGAGCAGCATTCAACCGGCCCTACCCACCGGCGCTTCTTCGGTTAAGGATAGCTGAGTGACCTGAAATTGCATCCGCATTTGCTTGATGCAGGACAAAATTCAGCGCTGCCGCCGGCTAAAGGCCCGGCCTGCCGCCTCATCCGAAAGCTTCTGGTCACGAAGGTCCTGCTCTGTGCGTTCCTGTTGTCGGCAGGTGTCGATGTATTTTTCCATGCCACGGCGCCGCTCCCAGGCTTGCTGCCATTCCTGCTTGCGCACCTCGAACACTTTCTCCGCTTGATCCAGCTGCGTCTGCTGCTGCCGGATCACCTGGTCGAGTTGCGCAATGAAGGCCTGCCAGGCCTGCAGGCGAGACACCTGCACCACCCCTTGCTGGCTGTTCCGGATCTGCTGGCGATACTCCTGCTGGTAGCGGTTCAGGTTTTCCACCTGTTCACGCTGCTGGTCAACCAGTTTGCGGGCTTCGCCCATCCGCTCCAGGGCCTCCTGCTCTTTGCGTACCTCAAGGGAGAGAACCACTGCCAGCCGCTGTGACCTCAGCATCAGCCGTCACCTGCGCCACTGGCGGGATTCGGTACGGCAGATTTGCGCCGCTCAGGAGATCGGCGCTCAGGCACAACCGCCAGCAACTGTTCGATACTGTCCTTCAGCGGTGCACTCTCGTTCAGCCCCTGCTGCAAAAACTGTCGCATATTGCCGATGTGGGTAATGG
Source organism: Marinobacter sp. Arc7-DN-1 (assembly GCF_003441595.1). Classification (NCBI taxonomy): domain Bacteria; kingdom Pseudomonadati; phylum Pseudomonadota; class Gammaproteobacteria; order Pseudomonadales; family Marinobacteraceae; genus Marinobacter; species Marinobacter sp. Arc7-DN-1. The sequence continues at coordinate 1,045,360 of NZ_CP031848.1, forward strand.
CAAAATCGGTTTCCGGATCGGAACCTTTCACGTAGGCACCAACCGATATAAGGTCCCTGGCCTGCTGATAGCGGGAATACACCTGCTTGAACCGCTGGGCCCGGGCGAAATGCTCGGTGTCGGTGACCTGGGGCATTACCCGGCTGATCGAGGCTTCCACATCGATTGCCGGGTAATGGCCCTCTTCCGCCAGCCGGCGGGACAACACAATATGGCCATCGAGAATTGCACGGGCGGCATCGGCGATCGGATCCTGCTGGTCGTCGCCTTCGGTCAGTACGGTATAGAACGCAGTGATGGACCCACCGCCGGGGCGGCCATTACCGGTTCGTTCCACGAGCTGCGGTAATTTGGCAAACACCGATGGCGGGTAACCCTTGGTCGCTGGGGGCTCACCAACGGCCAGGGCGATTTCCCGCTGCGCCTGGGCGTACCGGGTCAGGGAATCCATCAAAAGGAGCACTCGCTTGCCCTGATCCCGGTAATACTCGGCAATCCGGGTGGTCAGCATGGCAGCGCGCAGGCGCATCAGCGGTGAATCATCCGCCGGTGAGGCCACCACCACCGAGCGTAAAAGTCCTTCCTCGCCAAGGATGTCCTCAATGAACTCCTTGACCTCACGGCCCCGCTCGCCAATCAGGCCAACCACGGTGATGTCGGCATCGGTAAACCGGGTCATCATGCCCAGCAGCATACTCTTGCCCACGCCACTGCCGGCAAACAGGCCCAGGCGCTGACCCTGGCCAACGGTCAGCAAGGCATTGACGGCGCGAATGCCGACGTCCATGGACTGGCGCACCGGCGCACGGTTCAGGGGGTTGATAATATCGCCGGCCAGGGGCACCCGGGCTTCCGCCTGTAAGGGCCCCTTGCCATCAAGGGGCTCACCGCTGCCATCGACCACCCGGCCCAGCAGTTGCGGGCCCACCGGTACGCGGCTTGCCGCCGACAGGGGCACCACCCTTGCCCCCGGCTTGAGGCCCTCAATCGCGGTGAGGGGCATCAGGTAAACCCGGTCATCCTCAAACCCCACGACTTCGGCTTCAACATTGCCGGCACCCTGGCCAAAGATCACACATCGGTCACCCACCACCATGGGACAGCCAACGCATTCGAGGGTCAGACCGACCATCCGGGTCAGCCGGCCGGATAGCTCCGGTTCGGGCTCATTGCCAAGAAAGCCCTTGAAGCGGCTCAGGCGGTCAGCGAGGTTCGAGGCCATCAACGTCACCTTCGTTCCGCACCGGCTTCGGGCCTTCCCGGGAGTCCTCCGGCTCCTGCGAACCCAGGACATCGCGATGGAAACCGGTCAGATCCTCCATCAGCGAATCCAGTTCTTCGGTTTCTCCGCTTTCGCTCTCGCTCATCTGTTGGTCCAGCATGCTCTGAACGGCTCGCTGGAAACGCTTCTCCACGGTGAAATCAACCAGGCTATGGCGAGTCTCCACCCTGCAGCCACCGGGCAGGATGTTGTCGTCTTCAATCACCGAAGCGGATGTTTCGAGGCGTGCAGTAACTTCCCGGACCATTTCACAATCTTCCGGATGAATATGGATGCGGATGTTTTCTGCCGTGGAGGGAAGGGCATCCAGTGCCCGGCGAACCACATGCCGAATCTGGGAGGAATCGATGGTAAGTTCCCGGTAGACCACCGCCCGGGCCAGAACGGTGGTGAGATTAACCAGGGCGGTTTCCAGCTCGTCTTCGTGGCGCCGGATGGGCAGCAGCAGCTCGCCCAGCAGATGCTCGAGCCGGTCAAGTTTGGTATCAGTTTCCTTGCGGGTATCCTCGTAGCCCTGGCTCTTGCCCTGCTCCCGACCTTCCGCCAGCCCGGTTTCCAGGCCTTCCTGATGGCCCTGTTTACGTCCTTCCGTGAGCCCGGCCTGATAGCCCTGCTCCCGGCCTTCGTTATAGCCATCTTCCCGCGCGGCCTGGCGGATCCCGTCAATGTCCGCCGCCGTCAGGGGTTTGACGTCCCTCTCCTCTTCCCTGGCCACTTCGTTGCCACGCGCATCCAGCAAGGGCAGCTCCCAGCGCTCATAGGCTGTCAGTTGCTCTTTCGGAATCCGGTTGAGGTCGCGGGTGGAATCTTTCATCACATCATTTCTTCGCCAGCGCCGCCGAGGGAGATTTCACCGGCCTCCGCCATGCGACGTGCGATGGTAATGATGTCTTTCTGTGCGGATTCAACTTCGCTGACCTTGACCGGCCCCTTGGCCTCCAGATCATCCTGAAGCAGTTCCGCCGCACGCTTGGACATGTTCTTGAAGATCTTTTCCTGCACCTGGTCGTCGGCACCCTTGAGCGCCACCACCAGAACCTCCGAGGACACCTCCCGCAGCAGCGCCTGGATACCGCGATCGTCGACCTCCTTGAGGTTGTCGAACACGAACATGAGATCTTCGATGGTGCTGGCAAGATCCGGATCCATGTCCTTGATGGAATCCATCAGGTTGCCTTCAATGCTCCGGTCCATGAAGTTCATGATGTCCGCCGCCCGCTTCACGCCGCCAATCCGGCTGGTCTGGGAGGCGGCGCCACCGGAGAACTGTTTCTCCAGAATATCGTTCAGTTCCTGCAGGGCCTGGGGCTGGATGCTCTCCAGCGATGCCACCCGCATCATCACATCAAGGCGGACTTTTTCATCGAGTGTGCCAAGAATCTCCGCGGCCTGGTCCGGATCCAGGTAGGAGATAACAATGGCCTGGATCTGGGGATGCTCATAACGAATGATGTCACCCACGGCCCGGGGTTCCATCCATTTGAGGGTATCCAGCCCCGTGGTGTTGCCGCCGATCAGGATGCGGTCAATCAGGCTGGCGGCCTTATCGTCGCCCAGAGCCTGGGTTAGCATCGCCCGGATGTAATCGTCATTGCCCACGCCCAGACCGGTCTGGCCACCCACGGCATCGACAAACTGATTCAGTACAAAGGTCACGTCGTCCTTGCTGACATCTTTCATCTGGGCCATGGCAACGCCCACACGCTGAACCTCTTTAGGCCCCATGTGTTTCAGAACCTCGGCAGCATCGGCCTCGCCCAGGGACATCAGCAGAATGGCTGCCTGCTCAACCCTCGGAATCTTCCGCTGGGGTTTCTGCGGTGCGCTGGTGCCCTGCTGGTTGGCTTGTTCAGTCATCGACGTTCACCCACTGGCGCATCACCTGTGCGACCCTCGCCGGGTCCTCCGCGATCAGGCCTTTCAGTGCATTCAGCTGCCTATCATAACTGTCTGTCGCGCCCGGCAAAAGCAGGTCATCCTGTGAGGACATGGCCTTGCGCAGTTCATCACCGCCTTCAATCTGGCCAAGACCACCATAACCGCCATCACCGGAATCCATGCCCCGTTCCCGCCGGCCACCGCCAGAAAGGCTCTTGAGGGTCGGGCGCAGCAGGCCAAGTACCAGAACCAGAACAACCAGCCCGGCCAGCACCTGCTTCATCAGATCCCAGAACCAGGGCTGCTCCCAGAATCCCGGGGCCTCGAATTCAACGGTTTCTTCCGGTGCGAATGCGGTGTTCATTACGGTAACGCTGTCGCCCCTTGCCGCTGAATAACCCACTGCATCCCGCACCAGCATACTCAGGCGTTGCAATTCCTGCTCAGGCCAGGGCTCATAGCTGACCTCACCGGTCTGGGGATCGACCACTCTCATGTCGTCCACGGCCAGTGCTACGGTAATTCGTTTGATCCGGCCGAGCTCCTGGCGCACGTAACTGACCGTGCGGTCCATTTCATAATTCCGTGTCGACTCGCGACGAACATTCACCGGCGGGGGCGCAGCGCCTTCGCCATTTCCTCCGACGGCCTGCTCTGGCACCGTCGCATCTGCCGGAGGCTGGTTGGCCAGCGCACCTGGAATCCCGCCCGAGGCCCCGGCCGCGCGCTGTTCGGTAAGCTCCCGCTCACTTCGTACGGCTTGCTGCTCCGGATTGAAAAGCTCTTCCGCCTGCTCAACAGAAGAGAAATCAAGATCCGCGGAGACCTCTGCCCGATACCGGCCATCGCCTACAATCGGTGAGATCAGGGACGCGACACTGCGCGTCAGCCGTTCTTCAATCCTGGAGGTGTAGTCATACTGATCTGCCATCCTGTCAGCATCACCCTGGCTTTTCTTGCCGGTGAGCAGGTTGCCGTTCTGGTCCACGACAGTCACGTGTTCCTTGCTCATCATCGGAATGCTGCCAGCAACCAGATTCACAATCGCGCTGATCTGCTCGTGCTCCGGCCGGCGGCCTGCGAACACTTCAAGAAACACAGAGGCAGAGGGCTCCCGGGCATCACGGACGAAAACCGAACGCTCGGGAATGGCCAGGTGAACCCGGGCATTGCGCACACCTCGCATGCTGGCAATGGTGCGGGCCAGCTCACCCTCAAGGCCTCTGCGGTAGCTGATGGTTTCCATGAACTGGGAGGTGCCCAGTCCGCGCTCCTGGTCGAGCAACTCGTAGCCCATGGTTTTTCGGTCGGTCACACCCTCGGCCGCCAGCTTCAGCCGCGCGTTATAGACCTGGTCCGACGGAACCAGCAAAGCGCCGGTGCGCGGGTCCATCTTGTATTCGATGCCATTGCTTTCAAGGATGGAGGTAACGTCCTGCGGGTTGTAGGAGGACAGATCCCCCACCACAGGCTGGTAATTCGGCTCCTGAGCCCAGAGCACCACGGCCAGCCCCAGTGCCACGCTGGCAGCAAGACCAACCATCAGGCCAATCTGGCGCAGCAGGTTCAGTCGGTTGAACCCGAGGAACAAATCGCTCCGGCTCTCCGGCGCGTCGCCATCCCGGGCTGCCGGAACATTGGAGGCGTTGGTTTCTGCGGGTACGCTGGCCATGACTCTGCTCCGTTATCAGATCGGCATGTTCATAATGTCTTCGTAGGCCCGGACCACCCGATTGCGAACCTGGGTCAGTGCTTCGAAGGAGACAGAGGATTTCTGGGCGGCAATCATAACACGGGTTATGTCCACATTCGGGTCGCCCATATCGTAAGCAGTGCGAAGTCCACCCGCGGTTTGCTGGAGGTCATTCACGTTGTTCACAGCCTTGCCCAGCATGTCGCTGAAGCTGGGGGTTTCCTGGGTTTCCTGAACCTGGCGGGGGCCGTCGACGCGGCCACGAACCGATTGATCCTGCTCGACTCGCTGGTTCTGCATCATTTGTGAACGCAGGGACCGGATATCGGACAAAACACTGTTGATGTCGGCGCGCTGAACCATAACTCTCTCCTGGCTCCGTCCTGCCACGGACGGAATTGCTCCTGGGACTCTGTTACTCCGAATTAAGCAATCAGCAGGCCAACTGAAATTTATTATTATACATCAGATGGTTACGATATATTCTCTGGGAGGCCGGGAGATCAATGACGGACTTTTGACGACGCGCCGGGTGTTACTTGAGCCCATGGCAGAAAGGAATCGAGTAGGAGGGGGAGTTACCTCCCCCGTCCTCTCACACCACCGTACGTACGGTTCCGTATACGGCGGTTCATGGCTGGCTCTGAAGCCGAGTCATCGTATCCAACAAGCTTACCAGAGACAGGCGGTTAAAGACCTTCTTGGGGAGTGCGGCATTCATATGCGATGCCCCGCTATTCCACCAAGGCCCGCGCCCGTTTGTCGCGCTTTTCCAAGCCCGTTCCTCCACCAGTCCAAGCCGCATCAGGTTGCGAGCTCGAGTGTGAACTCGCTTCCATTGTCGCCACAGGATCAGGCGGAGTCGTCGCCGTACCCACCCGTCCATCGCCTCTACCGAGCGCTTTGAGTCGGTCAGGCGGTAGTAGTTCGCCCACCCTCGCAGCACTGGATTCAGGTGTTGGATGGTGGTCAGCAGCGATCGCCCCCGTGATCGTCGGAGCAACTGACGCAGGTTGGCCTGATGAGCTTTCAGGCTCTTGGGCGCAATCCTCAGCCGAACCTGTTTGTGCCAGCTTACGCTGTAACCCAGATAGCTCCGGCGCCAAGGCCGATCCACGGCGCTTTTCTCCGTGTTGATCTTCAGGCGCAAGTGCGTTTCCAGATAGTGGGTGAGGCTGGCCATGATCCGGTGCCCGGCTCGCTTGCTACGAACGTAGATATTGCAGTCGTCCGCGTAGCGGCAGAACCGATGGCCCCGGCGCTCCAGCTCCCTGTCCAGTTCGGTCAAAAGAACATTGGAGAGCAGAGGCGAGAGCGGGCCGCCTTGTGGCGTCCCTTCCCGTCTCGGGCTGACCACCCCACCGTCCAGCATGCCGGCTTCCAGATAACGTCGGATCAGGGTCAGTATCCGGCGGTCGGTGATGCGACGAGCCAGCAGGCTCATCAGCACATCGTGGTTGACCCGGTCAAAGAACTGGGCCAGATCCAGATCGACCACCCAACGGTGGCCCTCATTGATGTGCTGCTGCATCGCCTTGACCGCCTGATGGGCACTTCTCCCAGGCCGGAAGCCGTAACTGTGATCCGAGAAGGTCGGTTCCAGCATCGGGCTCAGCACTTGGTGAAGGGCTTGTTGAATCAGGCGATCTTGTACCGTCGGAATACCCAGTACCCGTTCGCCGCCTTGCGGCTTGAGGATACTGACCCGGCGTATGGGCTGAGGATGGTAGCGTCCGGCCAATAAGCGCTCACGCACCGTTGGCCAATGCTGTTGCAGGTGGCCTTTCAGGGCCGTTGTGGGCATCTGATCGACGCCAGCTGCGCCCTTGTTGGACACCACCCGCTGATACGCACGCATCAGGTTCGGGCGCTCAAGCACCTGTTCCATCCGCGCGTTCGGCTCCGCGTTCGTCCACGAATGAGCCTCCGCGTCTGCCTCGACACGGGCACCAGTCTCTGCCGGATTCCGTCCGGCGCCTCCCTGATTGCCCTGACCCATCCGGGCCGCTTCTGTCTTCATAAGCACACCACGAGCACTCATCGCCTACTTGCGGTCAACCATGTTCAGCCCTTCAGTGTGCGGTGACACACCTACTATGGCCTCTGCTGAGTTCTGGCTTCCCATCCCCACCCCTCACGAGGTGAGTAGCACGGTGGCAGAAAACCAGACTTCCCAGGGTAAGACGCGTGACCTTCACACTTATACCCGCCGCATCTACGTTCACACCTTCTGTGCAAGTATCGGGCTTTGACGATATTGGCCGCCTTACCCGGTGTGACCGCCTCGTATGCGATTTCTGTTCGTCAGGTCAGTGTTTTGCCTGCGGCTTCCTTCAGATTCCACCTCGCGATGGACACCCTTGCCGTCCGGCTAGTGGTTCCCCTTACCGGGCCCACAGGGGACTTGCACCCCCAAGTCATCCGGCCAGCACCACCTGTACCGGAACAGCGCCCGTCAAGGCGCTACGCGCCATGCCTGGCGCACCAAAGAAAAACGGCACCCAAAAGGGTGCCAGTGAAGGAGTTCGTCTTGCAGTGGGTCAGGCCATGGCCATCTCGGCATCCAGATCGATTCCGGCATCACGCATCTGGGCCAATTTGTACCGGAGCGTTCTGGGGCTGATCCCAAGTTGCTCCGCGGCCCGGTTGCGACGCCCACGCTCTTTCCGGAGTGTCTGGATAATAATACGGAATTCCTGCTGCCTCAGATCATCGCCCAAAGATCCCGCCGCCTCAGAGTCTTCATCGTGCCGCGGCTGCGCCTGTTCCACTGCAGCCACGTAATGGCTGGAAACATCCTCCACCGGCCGGAATTGGGAAACCTCAGCCGGCGCAGCGCTGTGCATATCCGGCCGGCCGGTAATACCAAGCTCCAGGCACAGATCGCCGGCGTGAATCACGTTGCCCTGATGCAACACCAGGGCGCGCTGAATGGCATTATCCAGCTCCCGGACATTCCCGGGCCACCGATGGTTCATCAGAGCGTTCCTTGCATCCGGTGCAAAGGTGATCCCGGTAAGCTTCATTTTCCCACAATGCTTTTTCAGCAGCGACGTGGCCAGCGGCATGATGTCCAACGGCCGCTCCCGCAGGGGCTGCCAATGCATGGGGAAGACAGTCAGCCGGTAGTAAAGATCTTCCCGGAACTTGCCTTCGCGAACGTAATCCGCCAGATCCCGGTTGGTCGTAGCCACCACCCGCACATCCAGGCTGATGGTCTTTCGACCGCCCACACGTTCCACTTCCCGTTCCTGCAACACCCGCAGCAACTTGGACTGAAGCCCCAGATCCATTTCTGAGATTTCATCCAGAAGAATAGTGCCGCCGTTGGCCTGCTCGAACTTACCCGGCGAAGAAGCCACGGCTCCGGTAAAGGCGCCCTTCTCGTGGCCAAACAGAATCGCTTCCAGCATATTCTCGGGAATCGCCGCGCAATTAATGGCCACAAATGGCTGACCGGCCCTGGGGGACTGTTGGTGGATGAAACGGGCAAGCACTTCCTTACCGGTTCCGCTTTCGCCGGAGATCATCACCGTGGAATCACTGCTGGCCACTTTCGTGGCGAGCTGGAACATGCGCTTGCTGATCGGATCTTCAGCCACCGGTTCATCACCGGATTTCTGGCGTCCGCCGCCTACAACCTTGCTGACCGCATCCACCAGGAACTGCGGCTCGAACGGTTTGACCAGATAATCGGTGGCGCCCGCCTGCATGGCAGACACCGCATCGCTGATCTGGCCATAGGCGGTGATCAGCATCATCGGCAAACCGGGATAAAGACGCTGCACCTCAGCCAGCAGCTGATGCCCGGACAGACCCGGCATGTTGACGTCACTGACCACCATATCGACCGGGGACTCCGCCAGCCGCTCCAGCGCCTCACTGGCGCTCGACGCTTCCCGGACACGGAACTTCGCCAGCTCCAGCGTAGTGACCAGCGCTTCCCGCAGGTCATGGTCATCCTCAACAATCAGAATCTGGGCCTTGGCCATGGTTGCCTCCGATCAGTATTTGTTACGCAGTTGCGGTAAACGCAAAGTGGCGACAGCACCGCCCTGCTCCGGCGATTCAATGGCAAAGCGCCCCTGATGCGCCTTGACGACTGCCTGCACCACCGCAAGCCCGAGACCCGTGCCATGGGATTTGGTGGTGTAGAAGGCCTCTGCCAGCCGGCTTGCTTCAGCGGGCTGAAACCCCGGGCCGTTATCCCGGACCCGGATCACCAGCTCTCCGGCCTCCTCCGCCACCTGCACAGCAACGCGACTGGCGCCGGCTTCGAGACTGTTATTGACAAGATTGGTGCAGGCGCCAACAAGAGCGTCGCGGTTACACATCAGGCGGCACTCGTCGGAAACGTCATCCTGGAGGGTCACCTCCGCACCGGGTACCGGCCTTAACCCTTCGACCGCTGAGGCCAATGCGGAAACCAGTTTGCCGGCAGAGAGCTCCTCGGCGAGCCGGGTTTCACCGCGGGCGAAAATCAGCATATCCCGCACCTGTTGCTCGAGATGGGTCAGGCGGGACATTAAACGGGATGCGCAACGCTGGCGCATCTCTTCATCCAGGTCTTCCTGGCTGAGGTGGCCACCGTAAAGGATGGCGGCTGACAACGGCGTGCGAATCTGGTGAGCGAGAGACGCCACCATCCTGCCCATGGCGGTCAGTCGCTGGGCGTGGGCCAGCTGTGCCTGCAGATGGCGGGTTTCAGTCAGGTCGGTGAGCAGAATCAGCTGCCCGGGCTGGTTTTCCATGGTCCGGATTTCAATGCTGACCCGGCGGCCATCACTCAGAGATACCTCGTGGCCGTCATCCCGGCGCGGCGCGAAGCAGCGCCGGATCACATCAACCCAGCGGGCGCCGTCCAGGGGTTCCCCCAGCAAGGCGATGGCAGCGGGATTGGTCTGGGTCACCACGCCCTGGCTGTCGAGCACAACCACACCGGCGGGCAGCGCATTGAGCAGGGTAGATAACCGGTCTGCAAGCTGCTCCTTTTCCTCCAGCTCCTGCTGGCGCTGCAGCGATTCCTGGGTCAGCTCACCGGACAACTGGTTAACCCGGGATTCCAGAGTGCGGTAAGAGTCGGTGATCTGGCGCGACATCCGGTTAAACAGTTCCAGGGCGGAATCCACCGCCTCATCGTCCTGTTGCGGAAACAACGCGGTAACCTTGTCGTTAACGTCCGCCGCCGCGTTGGCCTTTGCGCCGCCCGCTTCGGACTGAATCACAAACTGTGCCTGACTCATAACCTGACTCCCCGATCGGCCCATCGGCCTGGGCTGTATTGTTCGGATGCTTTGTTTGCAGGTTGTTAAGCCAGCACCGTGCCAACTTGAATTTTTCTATATATTTCAGACAGAAAGGGAATTACCTGGAAGGGGGATGACAATTTTACGTCGGCCAGAAACGAGAACGGCGCCTCAGGTTACGAACCTTTGACGCCATTGCTGGAAACGCTGTCACCCCTAAAAAAGGTTTCAGGACTCTTCGGACTCCTCCTCCCGAAGCCCGTACTTGCGCACCTTCTCCACCAGGGTTGTGCGCCGGATTCGCAGCTTTTCGGCGGCCCGAGCGACCACGCCGCCCGCCTCGTCCAGAGCCTGCTGGATCAGCTGCTTCTCAAGGTTCGAGAGGTAGTCCTTCAGATCAATCCCGTTCACTGGCAGCAGCGCTGGTGCATCCAGCCCCACCAGCCCGGGTATACCCGAAGGCATTCCGGTGTCCTCAACCGGCCGGTTCTCATCGTAATCGTCAACATACCGAAATTTCTTGGGCAACTCCTGCACACCGATGACGCCGTAAGGATGCATGATGGCCAGTCGCTCCACCAGATTGGCCAGCTCACGCACGTTGCCCGGCCATTCATGGCGACAGAGACTCATGATCGCCGCCGAATTCATCCGCAGGGAGCCGCGCTTCTCCTTTTCCATCCGGGAGATCAGCTCGTTAATCAACAGGGGAATGTCTTCCACCCGCTCACGCAACGACGGCATTTCGATCGGAAACACGTTCAGCCGGTAATAAAGATCTTCCCGGAAATCCCCGGCCTCAATCATGTCCTCGAGGTGCTTGTGGGTTGCTGCAATGACCCGGACATCCGCCGACTGGGTGCGATTGCTACCCACCCGTTCGAACGTGCGCTCCTGCAGAACCCGCAGAATTTTAACCTGCATATTGAGCGGCATATCCCCGATTTCATCCAGAAACAGGGTGCCTCCCTCTGCCAACTCAAAACGCCCCACCCGGGCGGTAATCGCCCCGGTAAAGGCGCCTTTCTCATGGCCGAATAATTCACTTTCCAGCAACTCGGCCGGAATGGCGCCACAGTTCACGGGTACAAATGGTTTGTCACGGCGGGAAGAATGATAATGAAGGTTGCGGGCCACTACTTCCTTGCCGGTACCGGATTCACCGGTAATCAGGACACTCACGTCCTTGTCGGCCACCTGCTCCATCAACTGCCGTACATGCTGAACCTTGCGACTGGTGCCCACAAGGCTCCGGAAAAGCTGAAGGCCTCGCTGCTGGCCGCGCTCCCGGGAACGGCTGAACTGATCCCGGTAGACCTGCGCACGGTAAAGCGAATCCACGAACTTGGTATAGTTCAGCGGCCATTCTATGCGGGCAATAATACGGGCGCTGTCATCATCGGACACGCCTCTGAGCTCCGGATGGCCCAGCAAAAGCAGAGGAACCCCCTTAACCGCCTTGCACAGAGCTGTAATGTTGTCGGCGGCACCGGCATCTTCGCCGTTCACCACCGCCGTGGAAATATCCGAAAGGCTCTCCTCGTCGCCACTGCTCAAAAGCGCCTTCGCTTCGTCGCCGGCAAGGACCTGCTCCTCACCAATGAATTCAAGAATGGTGACCATGTCCCGCAATCTTGAATCATCCTCGCTCAGCACCAGCACTTTGTTATTTTTAGACATTCAACAGAATCTCTTGAGGGATTTGTGCGGTATTTAAGACTGTAAGGACGACTGAGTCAATTTTATGACGCTATTTTCGCGGATTTGAAGATATGTTTTGATAGGCCCTGGCCGCGCTGCGGTTCCGGTTGACACCTTTGAGGCCGGCTTCCGCTTCCTTGCGGGCAATGCGGGCAGATTCATCCGCAGCGTCAATAAACTGCTGCAGTTGCTCCAGCCGGTGCCGCACCGGCTCCGGTTCCAGCTCTCCAGTCTCCAGGGCAGCCATCAGAGGCTCAACTGCAGGCTGAACCTTGTTGTTCAGCTGTGCCAGTGCGTCCCAGTCCCTGTCCGCCAGCGCGCGACCGAGATCTGCCATCAGCCGGTCCAGGTGTTCCAGTTGAGCCTGAGAATCTGCCATTTAATTCTCCTTTAAAATCAACGTTAAACCAGAACCAAGCCGTCGGTGCAGTACCGCTCCGCCTTGAGGTCGTAAGTCGTTTCCATGGTAGTCCAGAATACCGGCTCACGGTAATAACTGATATTGTAAATCCTCTCTGCCGCCCTTTGCGAAAGACAGCTGCAGAAATTTTCTGTCAGAAATGGTACAGTGGCGGATTAATTTTCCGGGGTTAAGCCCACGTTCCGGGATCGCAGGTGTTTCATGGCCTCACAATGGCATTCACTGGTTTCGCAGAAACTGTTCCTTGCCCGGACGTTGCTCGGTCAACTTGACTGTGCAACGGACCGGAATCGGAATGAGGAACACGCACCTAACGAAGCAGAGCAGGCGTTACGTCGCGAAGCGGCGATACAGGGGGCCACGGAGTTACTCTTGAGGTCCAGGCGTCTGCTGCTGGTAATGATTGCCCGGCTATACCAGAAAAAGTCTGAAGAGCCTTCAACACTGGGCGAGCTGGCCAAGGCAATCGGAGAGGAGTCCAACGAAGTAAACCGGCTGCGGGAGATTGAGCACAGAGCCGGAAGCTGGTGGAACCATCTGGATCAGCTGGAAATGGCCCAGAGCCGGCCGCCGGCAACCCGAAAAACAGTCAGTACGGAAAATATCATCGCAGTATCCGCCGACTCAGGCCCGGACCGGTCTGCTCCGGCGTTGCTGAACACACTCAATGCCGTCAAACACTTTGCCGACGATCTGGAAGAACAGCATAGCGAATGGTAAGCGCATAAGGCTGCCCATTATCCGGATCTCAACAACTGAAAGGTTTACTGAATGTCACCATCGTTTTTTGAAATTGTACAACTGACCAATGGCGACTATGCCCTGCGCCGCATCGACGATGACAGTGCGCCGCTGGTAAAGATCTCGTTCTCGGAAGAAGCGCGGGAAATGATGGAAGACCGCGACCTGTCCGTTGCCAAGGCGATGATCGCCGCGGGTATTGAAGCTGTCGGCAACGTTGCACACGATATCGACTGGGAAGATGACGAACTGGACGCCCCGGACGCCCAGCCCTCCTACACCCTGCACTAAGCGATTAACGCTGCCTTAACACTACACCGTGGCTGTTACCCTGTGCAGACGCCTTTTGCAGGGAATCGAAGGCGGCACGGCCCAGTTTCCGGGTCCACATGACAACCGCATGGCAAGTACCTGCGCTCAGGGCACGCTCAGCCAGTTCCTGCGCAGGGTATTCCGTGGTTGAGCGGAGCACCAGCAACTCGCCGGCAATAATCCCGTGCATCTTCTGCCATTTGCTGACCAGCGCTTGAGGTGGGTCAATCCACGCCAGCCAGCGGTTCTCCTGGTTCAGCTGAGTCAGCATAGGCAGCAGCAACTGGAAGTTTTCCACCTGCCCCTGCGGCAGAATAATTTCAGTCACGTTTCCGGTAACAGGCGCTTCCGTGGCGTCCTGAGTGCGTCGGGCGCGAATAACGGAACGTTGCTCGCAGCCGGCAGCTGCCGGCACTGAACAGGACAGAGCGCTGTGTTGGTATGCCAGATTCTGGTTAAAGCTCAGTTGTTCCATAATTCACCCGTTCGTCAATAAATCCGTGGTTATCCGGCCTGATCAGTGAAGATCAGAGCGGCGGATAACACCCACACCCAGTCCTTCAATGAACAGTTCCTGTTCTTTCAGGTCTACCTCGATGGGCGCGAACTCGTCATTCTCAGCGATCAGGTAGACTTTCGGACCTTCCTTGCGAAAACGTTTAACCGTGACTTCATCACCTACCCGGGCAACGACCACCTGGCCGTTATGGACATCCTGGGTGCTGTGAACCGCCAGCAGATCGCCGTCCAGAATACCAATGTCCTTCATGCTCATACCCCGTACCCGGAGCAGGTAATCAGCCGGTGGTGAAAAGAACTCCGGCCGAAGGGTGCAGTGATCCTCAATGTGCTCCTGCGCCAGTATCGGACTGCCGGCGGCCACCTGACCAATCACCGGCAAACCCAGATCCTCTTCTGCCTCGGGCAGACGGATGCCCCGGCTTGCCCCGGGCACCATTTCAATGGCGCCCTTGCGGGCCAGCGCCCGCAGGTGCTCTTCGGCGGCATTGGCTGAACGAAAACCCAGCTCGGCCGCAATTTCTGCCCGGGTGGGCGGATAGCCGGTCTCGTCAACGTATCGGCGGATGATGTCCAGTACCTGGGACTGCCTTGCTGTAAGCTTCATTGAGCGACTCCGCTTGATCAGGGCCGGTATGTCCGTTTTCAAAGAGGGGTGCCCCGAGGGGCGCCGGCCAACCTGTTTTTATATACAGTCATTTGACTATATACAGTGTTTTATCCAGTGTAAAGTCGACACCCTGATTTTCTTGCCAGTGCTTAAGGATGACGATCAATGCCGGTGTGATATGGTGGGGCCATGACTCACTACCTACCAGGGAGCACCATGACACGGACCAAGGCCTGCAGGATGCCCGATGTTCTGAAAACCGCGGATGGAAAGGAGCGCAGGGTTGGCGTTGAAATTGAAATGTCCGGTCTGGGCTACGACGAACTGGTGGCTCTTGCCGCAAAGCTTCTGGGAGGAACACCGGTCCTCCGGTCGCGGTACGTGACAACACTGAAGACAGAGCTGGGTGAATTCACGATTGAACTGGATTCCGCCCCCATCAAGGAGCTTGATCTGGCCGATGAGCGGCTTCCCCGTTCGATTCGGGAACTGGGCGGCCAGGCCATGGATGTGATCGATGCCGCCGCGGAACGGATCGTGCCACTGGAAATCATCAGCCCGCCGCTGCCATTTACCAGTCTGGAAACGGTCGAATCTCTGGTCGATAATCTCCGCGAGGCCGGCGCCCTTGGCAGCCGTGAGGCGATCTACTTCGCCTTCGGCCTCCAGCTCAATCCCGAGCTGCCGGACCTCAGGCCGGCAACGCTGGTGCGTTATTTCCAGGCCTTCACCCTGCTGTACGACTGGCTCAAGGCCAGGCACCAGCTTGATGTCAGCCGCAAGTTCACGACCTATATCGAACCCTGGCACAGCCGATATACCGAACTGCTCATGGAAGACGACTACCAGCCGGAACTGCCGCAGTTGATGGACGATTACCTGGAGTTCAATCCAACCCGGAACAGGGCCCTGGACCTTCTGCCCCTGTTTGCCCATCTCGATCATGAACGGCTGGATCGCCACGTTCGGGACCCGAGAATCAAAAGCCGGCCAACCCTGCATTACCGGCTTCCGGATTGCGATATCAACAACCCGGGCTGGCATTTCTCATCCGTTTGGAATGACTGGGTGGTGCTCGAACAATTAGCCAGCAATCCGGACGATCTGTCGGAGATGCGCGCTCTGTTCCGTGAAGGCGGTAAACTCAACCTGCATAATCTGACCCACAGCTGGCAGGAAACCACCGAAGACTGGCTGGCCAGGAAGGGCTATGTCTGAGCCGCCTGAAACCCCCGGCCGGGAACCGGAAATACCGGGACTGACCATCGGCATCAGCGGCCCCGCACGAAAGAGCCTGGCACATCGGCTGATCGGCCTCGGCCTGAGACTGCATGGTGCCCGGACCTACTACATTCGTCCGGGCTCCCGGGTGGACGTCTCACTACTGGACGGACTGGTGCTCTCCGGCGGCACCCATGTTCATCCGGAGCGCTATGGCCAGGAGTCGCAGGTAACCGCGCGCTATGATCGCAAACGGGATGCCACCGACCAGGCGCTGCTGGAGCAGGCGGAAAGAATTGGCATACCTGTGCTCGGCATCTGCCGCGGCGCCCAGTTCATCAACGTTTTCCACAACGGATCCCTGTGCCAGAACGTGACACCTCTGCGAGTGAACACACGGCATCGCCCTCTGTTGTTACCACTACAGACGGTTCGTCTGGTTGAACCCAGCCGGCTACGGCAGGTGATGGATTCCCCGGTGATCGGTGCCAACCGGATTCACAGCCAGACCATCAAGCGCCTGGGCCGAAACCTGCGCGTTACCGCCGTCGACAACGATCTGTTTGTTCAGGCCATTGAAAACACTCGGGGCCAGTGGCTGATGGGCATTCAGTGGCATCCGGAGTATTTGCTTTACCACAGTGGGCACAGACGCATCTTCCGCAATTTTGTGGACGCCGCCCGCCGATTCAAACTGGCACGCCTGGAACCGGATACCGGCGAGGCCTGATATCAATGCTGTATGCACAGGAGGAACTTCCATGGCCGGACGGAACCAAGAGTCCCGTTGTCTTCTTACCCTGGCACTGATGGTGCCGGCTCTGACCCTGGCGGGGGAAGTCACCCTTACCGGCGAGGGCAGTGTTCGCTATGAGCCG
The DNA here is from genome assembly GCF_003441595.1 of Marinobacter sp. Arc7-DN-1. Classification (NCBI taxonomy): domain Bacteria; kingdom Pseudomonadati; phylum Pseudomonadota; class Gammaproteobacteria; order Pseudomonadales; family Marinobacteraceae; genus Marinobacter; species Marinobacter sp. Arc7-DN-1. The sequence goes on from NZ_CP031848.1 coordinate 1,061,862, forward strand.
GACAGTGCACGGCTTCAGTTTACCGCCAGCGCCGAACATGCACTCCCGCGGAAGGCGACGGAACAGGTGGCGGCTCTGGTGGCCCAATGGCGAGACGGCATCCGCCGCTATCGGGACCAGCTCGGGGAATATTCCGACTCCACCGTCCACCTTTATACCCGCACCCTGCCCCCCGAAGCACGGGGCGAAGATCCGCAAAAGCAGGCCGTGGCCTCCCAGACCATCAGCTTCAGCATCAATGACCTGACGCTGCTTAACCCCTTGTTGCAGCAGGCTCAGGCCCTGGGACTGGACTATAGCCTGGGGCCACACCAGTTTTTCCACTCCGATGAAACGGGCCTGGAACAGGAGGCATTGGCCAGGGCCATTGCCGACGCCAAAGCCCGCTGCAGTTTCGTGGCAGGCCAGTTGGACCAGACCTGCGGGGATGTCGTAACCATCAACGTCAATGGCGGCCATCGTCCCGTGCCAATGATGATGGCGGAAGCCAAAGCAATGTCGGATACTGTATCCAGCGTGGGTGAACGGGAAATCCGGGCTTCGGTCAGTGCCACCTTTGAGCTGGACTGAGCTCAGAAATCCCGGGTATAGAAGATATCCAGAGAAGCCGCCAGACCACTGGCGGCTTCCAGGTAAATATTCTTGCCAAGGTCATACCGCAGCGCGACGGTAGTAATCGGCTCGAAAATCCCCACGCCATACCGGACACTCAGTTCATCGGTCAGATAGCCACTGGCCACCACCGATGTCTGCTCACCCGAACCCTCTGCCTCGAGCGTCAGTTGTCGAATGCCAAACTCCTCACCAATCTGCCCTGTAACCTTGTTCGCCTGGGTCAGCCCCAGCGACAGCGCCGCCCGGCTCATCTGCCCCTCATCGCCCCGGCTCTGGGGTGCCCTGCCCAGAATGACATAGGACAGCGCGTCTGTCTGCGGCATATCGGGATTGGAGAAGACCTCCGTCTCGGGCGACTGCACGGGTCCGCTCAGGCGAATGCCGGCAACAACCGTATCAACGGTCCGCACTGCTTCAATGTCCAGATAAGGCTGGGTCAGATTACCGACAAACAGCAGTCGGGCCCGCCTCAGCTCAAGCTCCTGACCATAAGCCTCGTACTGGCCATTAACCAACTGAAGTGTGCCGCGCGTGTCCATGTCATTACCGATCCGCAGAGTTCCCTCAAGATCACCGGTTACCCCGAATGCCGCGAACGTGACCTTGTCTTCGCCCACCACAACCTTGACATCCATGTTCAGGGAGCGAACAACGGGCGCCTCCCGTTCAACCCCCACGATGACTTCATCCTCCGACACCGAAACCGCCTGCGCCGGCAATCCCTTGATCTCAATAGTGCCTCTCGGAACCCCAATGGCTCCGGACACCTGAAGGGAGCCCTCCCGGAACGCAATAGTGAGATCAGGCTCCACCTCCAGTTGGGCATAGGGCTCCAGGTTAAACGGCAAACGGCTGCCGGAAATGGTGATTTCACCCCGGGGTGCCTGCTGCCAGTCAAACTCACCATCGATGATCGTCCGGCTTCTGGAATTACTTTGAATCCGGCCGCTGAGCTTGGCGGAATAGCCCGCAAAATCAAGGCTGGCAACCACCTCTTCCATTGGCACTGGTAGCCGGGGATCCGACACCCTGCCGTTGGTCAGGTGCAGCACCCCGTTTACAGCGGGTCCCATCAGGGGGCCTGAGATACGGCCTCTCCCATCCACCCGGCCGGCAACTTCCTGGAGTCCCGAGAGCAGACCGGCGAGGGCAATATCGAGCCCGTCGAGCTGGAAGGTTCCGTCGACAATACGATCTTCCGAGTTTGGATCCATCGCCATATCGAGGGCAACGTCACCCAGCTTCGGGCCGGAGAGACGGGCCGCCAGACTGGCCTGCCCGGGCTTGAGACCAACCTCAGTTGTCAGCGCATCATAGGAGAGGGACTCCCATTCACCATCCACCAGCAACTGAAACTCGCCGTCTCCGGCATCAAGGAAGATCCGCCCATCAGGTCCGGCATCGGTCGTCGTAAAATTGACTTCTCCGTTTATCCGGGCATTCCAGCGCAGGGTCTCCGGCAGCAGCGGCGCCAGGGCCTGCGCCGGGAACCGGTCTATACGATAGGCAAGACGGGGCACGGGAAGCAGTGTCTGATCGTCAGCACAGACCGCGCTCTGCTGCCAGCGCCAGCAGTGATTGCCAAAGGTAAGCTCGCCTCCTGCGCTGTAGTCCAGAGCCGCCGGCGATTCCAGTTGCCAGCGCTGGGATTGCCCGGGAAGGGCGATAACACCCGTGGACAGCGCCCCCTGCCAGGTCCTCCAATCCGCCCCGGCGCCACCCTCAAATCCGAGCTCCAGATTTGCCTCGGTGTGGCTGGCGCTGATGGTCAGCCTGTGCTGTTCCTGTTTGCCACTCGCTTCCAGGACAAGCGTTTCCAGTTCCTGCCCGAATGCGCGGAGGTTACCCGCCTCCACCTGGCTCATGAGCCGAAGGCCAGATTCGAGGCGCGCCTCCAGATTCAGGTTTTCTAAAGAGAATTCGTCCCGCCAGCGCAGGTCACGGGCATTTGCCGTCAGCTCTCCGGTCGGGTCTTCCAGCGTACCTCCTGCCTTCAGCTTCGCCTCCAGACGCCCCGCCAGGCCGGACAGTAATGCTTCGGGCTCTGGCATGCTCAGGGCCAGGTCACCGCGAATGGCGTTGCCCCAGGTCCCACTACCCTCTAACCGGTTGTCGCCTATTAACATTTCCAGGCCCGACAGCTCCCAGCTTCCTGAGGAGGTATCAAGGCGGCCTGCCAGGACAGCCGGATGGGTGCGCCAGTCACCCTCCAGGCTCCAGCTCGCATTCATGGCGGGGATCGAACCGTCCCGGAACTGCCCTTCGGTAGTTACATCACCGCTGAGACTGGCTTCGAGAACCGGCATCCAGTACCCCGGATTGAATCCCTCAAGCTGAAGCGCCGCCTGCCAGGCAAGGGGCCCGGAAAAATTCACCGAGCCATTGCCGGTCAGGGAACCGGCGCCGGTGCTGACCATCAGATCGGTCAGTGTGGTTTGTTGCGTGTCGCCGTCTACGGTAGTCGATATTTCGGCGCTGCCCTGAGGGCCATCAACACCTGCGGTCAGTTCCGCGTGGTAGCTTCCCTCGCGCCAGGACGCCGAGCCATCCAGCGAGCGAAGCAAAACCGCTGGTGGTTCAAGGCCGGGAACCAGGGTATACCAGGGAAACCCGCGCAATCGTAAATCCGCATTGGCAGCCAGGCCCTGGCGCCAGTCCATAGTACCTGTCGCCACTACGGTATCCTGATCTGTCCCGGCTTCCCTGTCAGTGGCCAGCTCAATACGGATATTCTTTGCACTCCGAGCAGTCACCAGGCCCTCCAGAGAAAGCTGCACCGGTCCGGTTGTACCTGGCAGTCTGGCCTGCCCCAGGGTACGGAAGCCTTTCCGCAGACTGCCATTGGCTTCGACAAACCAGTCCTTGAGCGTGAGGGTCGCGGGCAGCGCCTCAACCGCCAGGAACTGCTTCGAAGTCACCCTGATCCGCGCTGGCAGCGCCGGATCAAGCGGCTCGACTTTGCCCGACAGTTCGGCATCCAGATAACCACGACTGCTGCCCGTGACCATCAAATCCCGGACGCTGCCCGAAAGCGTGGCATCCAGGGTCCAGTCGTCACCGTAGGGTGGCGGCAGATCTGCCGTAACCTGCAGACTGACGGGCCACTCCCTGCGGGTTTCGATCCGTCCCGACACAGCAACGGTGGTGTCATCGAGCTGATACCAGGCATGATCAATGTTCCAGTCGGCCCCGGAACCACCGGCATCCAGTTCAAACCGGTCCCATATCCTGGTGCCATTAAAGTTGAACGGCCCCATTCTTACGTTGCTGATTTTCAGGCCCAGGGGCAGATCAACTCCAGGCAGGGATATTACCCCACCAGCCCCGGATTTTTCGGCCGGAGGCAGCTGGGTAACCTCGAGCTTTTCCGCCTGCAGCATTTCCAGGCACAACTGCTTACTGAACAGGCACGAGGGCGACCAGTCCACCAGCGGCGCCTCGACAATCAACTCAACCCCATAACCCCGCCATTCCAGGTGATCGGCCTGCCATTGGCCAAACAGCGAGCCGCGGTCATTTTCGGCCTGCAAGCCCGGAATCTGGTCAATCACCCAGGCAGTACCCGTCTCCGATCGCAGGGCAAGCAGAACAGCCGCCAGCAGTAACACGGGCACCAGCAGCAAGATGCCCAGACCCAGAAGCAGCCAGAACCGGAAGCGACGGGGTCTGGTCTGCGGCGCCTGATTGTTGTCTGCCGATGTTTCCGGTGTCTGCGTCACAGCTCGGGCCCCATGGAAAAGTGAATGCGCCAGTCCCCGCCAAACTCGGGGTTCAGCCCCTTGGCAATATCCAGCCGCAGCGGCCCGACCGGGCTGATCCAGCGAATGCCAACACCGGCGCCGGTCGCCAGTGGGTCGCTCAAATCGTTGATCGCGTTACCGTGATCCACAAACAGGGCTGCACGCCACTTGTCGGCAAACTGGTACTGGTACTCGCCACTGCCAACCATCAGGTAACGCCCGCCCACCGGCACACCATTATCGTTCTCCGGCGACAGGGTTTCATAGCCATACCCGCGGACACTCTGGTCCCCCCCCGCGAAGAACCGCAACGACGGCGGCACATCCTCGAACCGGTTGGTAGCCACCAAGCCCGCCTGAAACCGGGCGAGGAATCTGTGTTTGTCCGCCAGGGTAAACAACCCCTTTGCCAGAGCATTCACGTGCAGGATATCCACATCGGACAACGCTGCCCGGTGGGAACCCGTGACATCGAACTGCAACCGGTATCCCCGGGACGGATCCAGCGGCGAGTCGGTATGAATTCTGGAGTACCCGGCCCCCGGCAGAAGAAGCGTACTCGTGCCTTTCTCATCGTTTCCGATGTTGAAACGCTCACCCTCCCAGCGCAAAGACAACACCTGCAACCAGCCGTTATCAAGCTGATGCTGCCACTGCTGGCCCAGGGTCAGCAGTTCCGATTCGACATTCTCGATATCTTCTCGCTGATAGCCAGCGGTGAGTCGGATCAGATCTGTCATCGGCGGATCCAGCGGCAATTCATACCAGGTGCTCAGGTTCTGTCTCGGCACCGAAAGTTCCGTCTCGGCACCGCGCTTGTGGCCCATGGGATTGATCCAGTGTTCCCTCCAGGTGCCCCGGAAACGGGGACCCACATCGGTCGAAAAGCCGACACCCGCCGCCACCGAGCGAGCCTCCCGCCTGGTGAGCGCAACGCGCACCGGAATTGTCCCGTTTTCGGCACGGGCCGGAGAGGCGTCAATATCCACACCACTGAAGTAGCCGCTGTTCTGCAGGTTGCTGTTGAGTCTGGCAATTTCGTCGGAATGGTAGGGAATACCCGGCTCGAAGGTGACGAACTGCCTCAGAAGACCGGTTTCGAACCAGTGGTCTTCCTCAAACGTGACCTCGCCGAGACGGTACCGCTCGCCGCTGTCATAAATCAGGGTGACAGTAGCACTCCGGGTTGCCGGGTCCACCTCCAGGGTGCGGGTGACAAACCTGCCATCAAAATACCCCCGGCGGCGGGCCCGTGTCTGGATGGTGTCCCGGAGGTTTGCATACTGGCCGTGATTGAGAATATCGCCTTCCGCGGGGGTAACCGGGAGATCGGCGCCAAACCGCTCATCGGACGCCGCCGCGCCCCTGATTTCAACCGTCCGGGAGGTGACCCTCACGGGCTCTCCGGGACTGATGGTCAATACAAGCTTTGCGGCTGTGTCCGCGTCACCTTCCTTAAGCTGCCAATCAATCGTCGGGCTGTAATAGCCGAGAGCCCGCAACGCTTGCCGCGCCTGACTGACCGCCGTGGGCGCATACCGGCGAAGATTTCCGGCACTGCGGCCTTCCACTTCACCGATAAAAGCCTCCGCATTTTTCCTGAGGTCCGGGTAATCCCCCTCCATCCGCACGTCCACCTGTTGCGCGGAAGCCCACGCAGGTATGCAGAAAAGCAGAGCCACACAAAGCCGGATCCGGCCCGAATTCACAGCTTGGTAGATTGATAGCATCCGGCTATTTCAGTGTTGGTGGTAACAAGAAGGATTTCCGTTCAAGCGTGGGAGTTTAATGGCGCACGGTCAAGTTAATCCGCCGTTGGCCGAACGGCCTCCGGGCACTGGCGTCAGGGCGAGTCGTTTGTGGCGCTGAAATAAGCTAACCTGTCAGATACTTAGCTACAAACCGGACCCTGGCGAATGCTGAAGATAAATCGGGACAACCTCAAATCCAGCCACCAGCTCATCTGGTTCATCATCGATTTCCTGATGCTGGGCCTGCTGATTATCAACCTGGCGTTTATCATCTGGGACTCGATCTACAGCTTTGTCGCCATTCAGAATCTGCTGAAAGAGCAGGCACCGGCGATCCAGTCCCTCTACCAGCCGATCCACGAACGATTCATTTTTTACGATCTGATCTTCGTTGCCATCTTCCTGACCGAATTTTTCGTCCGCTGGGGCTACGCCATCAAGGCCAGGATCTATGACCGCTGGTATTTTTACCCCTTTATCCACTGGTACGACCTGGTGGGCTGTATCCCCGTTGGCAGCCTGCGGTTCCTTCGTATTCTGCGGGTGATCTCCATCATCTACCGCCTGCATCAGTACAAGATCATTGATGTTACCAACACCAAAATCTACCGGTTCGTTAACTTCTACTACGAAGCCTTTATGGAAGAACTGTCGGACCGGATCGTACTCAAGGTGCTCAGCGGTGTGCAGCAGGAGGTCAAACGCGGGTCCCCGCTGTTCGAGAAGATACAACTGGACATTCTCTACCCCCGGCGCGACATGCTGTCCGACTGGATTTCCAGGCGGGTTGCCGAGGCGGCCCAGGAGGGGTATGTGCCCAACCGCGGCGCCCTCAGAAGCTATCTGGAGGACAGGGTCGATAATGCCCTTAAACAGAATCTGGAGCTGTCACGGCTGAAATTTCTGCCGGTGGTTGGCCCCACCATCCAGGAAACCCTTGAAGAGGCCGTGGGAGACATCGTTGCCCATGTCATCCACCAGATTCTGGAAGACCTCGCCTCGGCCTCCAATCACGCCTTCATTGAGGACATTGTCAATGTTTTCCTGCCAAACCCCGGTGAGGCACGGGAAGATGAGGCTCAGAACGAAGCTCTGATCAACCTGATTATTGAAGTCATCGATGCCATCAAGGGACAGGTGAAAGTAAAACACTGGCGTGATGAATTGCCCTGAGCAACCGGTATTTGTCCGTTAAATCCACAATAAAGAGAGCACTCATGGATGCACTGCACCTTCAATTGCACTATCAGCCGGCCCATGAACTCCTGGGACAACTGGAGGCCGGGACCCTGACCAGCGAAGCACTGGTTACCGCCTTACTGGACAGAATCCGGGACCAGAACCCTGCCATCAACGCGATTGTGGCGCTGGATGAACACAGCGCACTGGCCAGCGCCCGCGAAGCGGATAAGCAACGCGCGGCAAATACTGTTAAGGGCCCACTGCATGGCTTACCACTTACCCTGAAAGATACCTGGGAAGTGGCAGGCATGGCCTGTACCGCAGGTGCGCCGGCGCTCAGCAACCACAGGCCGGAAACCCACGCTGATGTAGTGCAACGCCTGGAGGACGCCGGGGCGATCATACTGGGCAAGACCAATGTGCCGATCTATGCCACCGACCTGCAGAGCTACAACAAGCTGTTTGGGGTAACCAACAACCCCCACAACCCCGCCCACACACCCGGCGGGTCCTCCGGTGGTGCCGCTGCGGCACTGGCGGCCGGCATGACGCCCCTGGAAGTGGGCAGTGATCTGGCCGGCTCCATCCGCACACCTGCGCATTTCTGCGGAGTGTTCGGCCACAAGCCCACACGCTCGCTGGTTTCCTTCCGCGGCCACATTCCCGGCCCGCCCGGCACCCAGTCCCGACCGGATCTGGTCGAGGGCGGCCCCATGGCCCGCAATGCCCGGGATCTCGAGCTGCTGTTGAAGGTCATTGCCGGGCCCCGGCCCTCGGAGGAGCGCAGCTGGGCCCTGAACATGGCGCCGTCCGGACTGCAGACCCTCGATCAGGCCCGGGTCGGTTTATGGCTGGAGGATCCGCTGTGCCCAGTGGAGCATGAGCTCACCGGGGGTTATCGCACCCTGGGCAAGTCCCTGGCCGACAGGGGCGCCCTGGTGACCGAAGCCAGCCACCCCCTGCTCAGCCTGGAGCATATCCTGCCCGCCTACTTCAACCTGCTGGGCAGCCTGCTCAGCACCTCCCTGAAACCCGCCCAGCGCCGGCAGATGAGATGGATCGCCCGGCTCGAACCCTGGCTGAAGTTTCTCGGACCCATGACCCCGTTTATCGGTGAATACGGGCGAGGTGTGAATCAGCCCGTTTACCAGTGGGTGGCCTGGAGCGAAATGCGTGAGAAAATGCGGGCGGAAATCGAATCCCTGTTCCGGGAGGTGGATGTGTTGCTCACCCCGGTCACACCCACCACCGCCATCCGGCACGACCATAGCCACCCGGTATTCAAGCGGCGCATCACCGTCGCCGGCCAGCCACGGGCCTATATGGACCAGTTCTGCTGGATCGCCTTCGCCACCCTGCTGGGCCTGCCGGCCACTTCGGTACCCATCGGGCGTACCACGGATGGCTTGCCATTCAATGTGCAGGTCATCGGCGCACCGGGGACGGATCTGACCACGATCCGGTTTGCGCGGTTGCTGGAGGAGGCCGGGCTGGCAGGGTTTGTGAAGCCGGAGGGTTTGTGAGAGGGATTCCGGGAATTTCAGAGCTACCGACCCGGGCCGAAGTAAGCCAAGATCATCCGGAAATACAGGAGTAAGTCCGGATGGCCGGAAAAGACTTCCGTAGTTCCGGTAACTCCTGCAAGCGTCGCAGTTTCCGATAAGGTTTGACGAACAGCAGTTGCCTAATAAATGATAGTTTACCTACTTTTTAACCCACTGAAACTTGCTGGGAACAGCGTAAGGATGGAAAGGCATGAGTAGGGAATCCTTGCCGGAAGGCGGGCACCTGGTGTCCCGGGAAAAGTTAACGGAAAAGACGAGCGCAATTCACCGTAATCTTTTTCTGCAGGCGTTGAAATCTCTCCAGTTCGGTTCGTTATCGCTTACATGGCCAGATGGAAAGACGACGCGCCATGAAGGAAAACAAGACGGTGTGCATGCGGAAATGACATTGCTGCAGTGGGATGTCATTGATCGCCTGATCACCCACGGTGACGTGGGATTGGGAGAAGACTACATGGCAGGCAAATGGTCCACACCCGACTTGCTTGCCCTGATGCGCCTCGCCGCAGGCAATATCGTTGTTTTTGAGCGGGTTTTGCATACCAGCGTATGGCTCAGGTTGTGGCATTGGTGCAAGTACCGGTTGTCTTCCAATACACTGAAACGCAGCCGTAAGAACGTTCAGGAGCACTATGATTTAGGCAACGACTTTTATCAGCTCTGGCTGGACAGGAGCATGACTTACTCCTGCGCCCTGTTTGACGGCAATACGTCCCTCCCGCTTTACGAGGCCCAGAAAGCGAAATATGAACGCATCCTTCAGCGACTGGCACCGGAACCGGGAAGCCGCATTCTGGAAATAGGCTGTGGCTGGGGTGGTTTCATGGAAATCGCAGCCACACACGGATGTTATGTGACCGGTGCTACCCTGTCCGGCGAACAGGCGGATTATGCCCGCCAGCGACTCGAATCCGCCGGACTGGCGGAAAATGCCGAGGTTCGTTTACAGGACTACCGGGACCTGTCCGGCCCCTTTGATTACCTGGTATCAATCGGGATGTTTGAGCACGTTGGCGAGTCGTATTGGCCCGCTTACATGAGGGATGTGCACGACTACCTGAGACCGGGCGGCAAGGCAATGATACAGACCATTACCATCGCCGAGGAGCGATTTGAGCGATATCGCTCCGGCAACGACTTTTTGAGGGAACATATTTTCCCCGGTGGTATGCTGCCTTCCAGAGAGCGTTTTGAAGCTGTTGCCGCCAATAGCGGCCTGGTGGTGAACGATGTGTTCGAATTCGGGCAGGATTACGCCATTACGCTGGAAAAATGGCTGGCGAACGTCGACGAACAGATACCGGCGATACGGGCGCTGGGGTACAGCGAGATGTTCGTGCGAAAGTGGCGGTTCTACCTGGCCAGTTGTGCCGGCATGTTTCGCGCCGGAGGTATCAATGTGATGCAGGTGGAGTTAAGCCGGGAGTAGCGACCCGGCTTTTCCGCAGCGACGAGCGTTATTGGCTGCAGGCATGGGAGCCTGCAGCCATGGGAATTATTCTTGACTTCGGGTGCGATCCGCGGTTGCCCCCCAGCGCCATTGGGTAACCTCCGGCATATCCACGCCGTACTCGATAATGTAATGCTGGTGCTCGATCAGCCGGTCGCGCAGCCACTGCTTGAGATAGGCGGCCCGTGACCCCAGTTGCGGAACCCGATCGATGACATCGGCCACCAGGTGGAAACGGTCCATGTCGTTGCGCACCACCATGTCGAACGGCGTGGTGGTGGTGCCTTCCTCCTTGTAGCCACGCACGTGGAGGTTCTTGTGATTGGTGCGCCGGTAGGTCAGGCGATGGACCAGCCACGGATACCCGTGATAGGCGAAGATGATCGGTTTATCGGTCGTGAACAGGGTGTCGAAGTCCTTGTGTGACAGCCCGCTCGGGTGTTCCGCCTGGTCCTGCAGGGTCATGAGATCCACCACGTTGATCACCCGCACCCTGAGCTCGGGCAGGTGGCGGCGCAGGATATCCACCGCCGCCAGGATCTCCAGGGTCGGCACGTCACCGGCACAGGCCATCACCACATCCGGATCGCTGCCCTGGTCGTTACCCGCCCAGCCCCAGATGCCGATACCGGCACTGCAGTGCTTGATGGCTGCGTCCATGTCGAGCCACTGGGGCTGCGGCTGCTTGCCGGCCACGATCACATTAACGAAATTGCGCGAGCGCAGGCAGCTGTCGGTCACCCACAGCAAGGTGTTGGCATCAGGCGGCAGATAGACGCGGATAACGTCGGCCTTCTTGTTCACCACGTGATCGATAAAGCCGGGGTCCTGGTGCGAGAAGCCGTTGTGGTCCTGGCGCCAGACATGCGAGGTCAGCAGATAATTAAGCGAGGCGATGGGACGGCGCCAGGGGATCTCCTTACTGGTAACCTTGAGCCACTTGGCGTGCTGGTTGAACATCGAGTCGATGATGTGGATGAATGCCTCGTAGCAGGAAAACAGCCCGTGCCTGCCGGTCAGCAGATACCCTTCCAGCCAGCCCTGGCAGGTGTGCTCGGAGAGGATCTCCATGACCCGGCCGTCCGGCGCCAGGTGATCGTCTCCCGGCAGCGTCTCGCCCATCCAGGCACGGTTGGTCACCTCGAACAGCGAACCAAGCCGGTTGGAGTTGGTCTCGTCCGGGCCCATAACGCGGAAGTTCCGCGTCTCCGTGTTCAGTTGCATGACATCGCGCAGGTAACCGCCCATGATCCGGGTCGATTCCGCCTGTTCCGTGCCGGGGCCGCTCACCGCGACGGCATATTCACGGAAGTCGGGCAGTTGCAAGTCCCTGAGCAGCAGACCGCCGTTGGCATGCGGGTTGGCGCCCATACGCCGTTCGCCCTGCGGTGCCAGTGCCGCCAACTCCGGTTTCAGGGCCCCGGTCCGGTCGAACAACTCTTCGGGACGGTAACTCTTCATCCAGTGCTCAAGCAGCTCCAGGTGCTCCGGCTTGCTAGCCAGTTCCGCGAAGGGCACCTGGTGCGAACGCCAGGTACCTTCGGTCTTCCGGCCATCGACTTCTTTCGGGCCGGTCCAGCCCTTTGGGGTGCGCAGGATAATCATTGGCCAGCGCGGGCGCACGGCCGTTCCCTTGGTGCGGGCTTCGTTTTGGATCGCCCGGATCTCGCCGATCACCGTGTCCAGGGTCGCCGCCATACGCTGGTGCATCAGTGCGGGCTCGTCGCCCTCGACGAAGTAAGGCCGGTAGCCGTAGCCGATAAACAGGCTCTCCAGCTCCTCGTGGGGAATGCGCGCCAGCACGCTGGGATTGGCGATCTTGTAGCCGTTCAGGTGCAGGATCGGCAGCACCGCGCCGTCCTGCGCGGGGTTGAGAAATTTGTTTGAATGCCAGGCGGTGGCGAGCGGCCCGGTTTCGGCCTCGCCGTCACCGACCACGCAGGCGGCGATGAGATCCGGGTTGTCGAACACCGCACCGAAGGCATGGGACAGGGCGTAACCGAGTTCGCCGCCTTCGTGGATGGAGCCCGGGGTTTCCGGCGCCACGTGGCTCGGCACGCCGCCGGGAAACGAGAACTGCTTAAACAACCGCTGCATGCCGACGGCGTTCTGCGGAATGTTCGGATAAGCCTCACTGTAACTGCCTTCCAGCCAGGTGTTGGCAACCAGACCCGGCCCGCCGTGTCCGGGGCCGGTGATGTAAATGACGCTCAGATCCTGCGCCCTGATCATCCGGTTCAGGTGCACATAAATGAAGTTCAACCCAGGCGTGGTCCCCCAGTGCCCCAGCAAGCGCGCCTTGACGTGCGCCAGGGTCAGCGGCTCGGTGAGCAGGGGGTTGTCGCGCAGGTAGATCTGCCCCACCGAGAGGTAGTTGGCCGCGCGCCAGTAGGCATCCATCCGGCGGAGTTCGTCCGCCGCCAGCGGAGTCGGCCCGGCACTGGCTTGTTCGGTTTGTATGGATTGTTTCAAGATCAGTTCCTCCACAAAGGTCAGGGATAGGAGTGCGTCAGGTCAGGGCCCTACCCGGGCAGGCTCAGGTTTCTGTTGCGGCCGGATGATTTGCAGGCAAGCCCAAACTTCCCAGACCAGGAAAACCGCCAGCGCGATACGCTCCGCCAGCCCCGGCGCGATATCCAGCTGAATGGCGATCACGAACGCCGTCACCGCCGTCGCCGCGATCACCGAGAGCGTCAGCGAGACAGGGCGCTGGCGGCGCCAGACGCGCTGACGGCGAAAGGCCGCCGAAAACACGAACAGCGCGGCGAGTTCCAGTGCAAACGCTAGGCTGGCTGCCCCCCGATGTATTTGCCCGGGCAGGTTCGGTGCCTGACCGGGTGCCTCGATGGGAAACAGCGCCGCCAGCAGAATACCGACCGAAGCCAGTCCGAACAGCAGTACTGCCCAGGTCCGCGGCGGCCCCGGGCGCAGCGCGCCGCGCAGGGCCAGGGTCAGCGCCAGGTTGCCCCAGCCATGCACGAAGGCGCCAACCATGAACAGCCAGCCGAACGGCTGGTTAGCCAGGTCGCTGACATAATCGTACGTCCAGTCGACCCCGCTGCCGGTCAGGTGCAGGGCAATAATTGACGCCCCGAATACCGCAACCCCCGCCAACCCAAGCAGCGCAAGCCGGCGCACCGGCCATGAAAATGTGTATTCCCTGATCATATTCGATTTCATCTCTCCTGCGTGCCTCTTGTGTGCCCGGACGCTGCCCCGGCTCCCCGTCTTCCGGGGCAGCCACACCCGCCCCTCACCGCTGCCACAGGATGTGATCCGCTTCCAGGGGAGTCACCACGCCATCGTGATGCGGTATGAGTCGCGCCGTATAGTCCGTCGCCGGGCGGGCCGCGGGCGCCCCTGCGCGATAGGTGTAGCCACCTTTTCCCTCCGTCAGTTGCCCTACGCGCTGCATCTCCACCCGTTCGGGTGCTCTGCCGTCCGTGCCGTCGGCATACAGCTCAACCCGCACGGCCTCTGGATCAAGCTCATCGAGATACACCTGAACCTCAAAGACGTGTTGCTCGCCCTCAGGCTCGACCTTCGCGTCGCCGAAGCGTATCGCAGCCCATTTGTGGTCCAGCGCGTGCCGCCATTCAACCAGTTCCACGCCGATTCCGCCTTTGCCGGCAGCGCGCTCACGGTACGCAGCGGCGGCCGGGAGGTAGTGTTGCTCGGTGTATTCGCGCACCGTACGGTTGGTGGAAAAGCGCGGCGTCAACCGCGCCATGCTCTCGCGCATCCGGTTCACCCAGGCGGCGGGAATGCCTTGTTCATCACGAGTATAGAACTCGGGGATCACTTCGTGTTCGAGCAGGTCGTAGAGCGCGTCGGCTGCGGCCGCATCCCGGGACGGATCGTCGCCATGTTCCTGGCCGTCCCCCAGTGCCCACCCCACATCCGGAGTGTAGGCTTCCGCCCACCAGCCGTCCAATTCCGACAGATTGATGCCACCATTGACGAGCACCTTCATGCCGCTGGTGCCGCTCGCCTCCCAGGGCCGGCGCGGCGTGTTGAGCCAGACATCCACGCCCTGCACCAGGCGCTCACCCAAGTGCATGTCATAGTCACTGAGGAAGATCACACGGGAGCGTACCTCGGGCCGCCGGATGAAATGCATCCATTGCTGGATCAGGGCCTGGCCTGCCCGGTCCTGCGGATGAGCCTTGCCGGCCATAATGAGCTGTACCGGGCGCTGCGGATCAGTCAGCAGGCGCAGCAGGCGCTCCGGGTCGTGCAGCAGCAGGTTCGGCCGCTTATAGGTGGCGAAGCGGCGGGCAAACCCCAGCGTCAATACACTGGGATCAAACAGCTGTTTCGCTGTATCAGCGGCCTCGGGCGCCTCGCCGGAAGCGGCCAGTTGCCGGGACAGCCGATCATGGACGTATTCAACCAACGCCTTGCTGGCCGCCGTGCGAAATTGCCAGAGACGGGCGTCGGAGAGCGCGCGAATGTGCTGTTCATGGACGTCCGTCGTCCCCAGCCAGCGATCCTTGCCACAGGCCTCCGTCCAAAGATCATCCGCCGCCGCCGAATCCCAGGTCGGCATGTGAACGCCGTTAGTCACGTGTGCGACCGGCACCTCGTCCACCGGCCAGCGCGGAAACAGCGGTGCAAACAGGTGCCGGCTCACCTTGCCATGCAGGCGACTCACGCCATTCACCGCCCCGCTGCCGCGGATCGCCAGATACGCCATATTGAAATCCTCGGCCGGATCGTCCGGATTCCGGCGGCCCAGCGCCAGCAAATCGTGGAGCCTGATGCCGAGCTGGTTGCTCGCGTATCCACCCAGACAGTGTTCGATGAGGCCTGGTGCAAAACGGTCGAAGCCGGCGGCCACCGCCGTGTGGGTGGTGAAGAGATTGCCCGCGCGCGTGGCGGCCAGTGCAACGTCGAAGGGCTGCCCGGTCTGCTGCATGAAATGGCGCGCGCGCTCCAGCACGGCGAGAGCCGCATGCCCTTCGTTCAGGTGACAGACTTCCGGTTCGATGCCGAGCGCGGCGAGCAACCGCCAGCCGCCGATCCCGAGGATCACCTCCTGCATCAGGCGCTGATCCGGCGCGCCCCCGTATAGCTCACTGGTTATTCCCCGGTACGGCGGATAGTTCGCCGCATCATTGCTGTCCAGGAGGTAAAGCTTCACCCGGCCAACCTGGACCTGCCAGGCGCGCAGCCAGATCGGGTGGCCGGGCAGGTCGAGCTGTATCCGCAACCACTCCCCGTTGGAATGGCGTAAGGGCGTGACCGGCAACTGGCCGGGATCGTTATACGGGTAAAGAGCCTGTTGCGCGCCGTCCCGGTCGATCAGCTGGCGAAAATAACCTTGCTGGTAGAGGAGCCCCACGCCGATCACCGGAACCCCCAGATCGCTGGCGGCCTTGAGCTGATCGCCCGCCACGTTACCCAGCCCGCCGGAATAAATGGGCAGCGCCTCGCTCAGCATGAACTCCATGCTGAAATAAGCGGCACAGGTTAAAGGCGGCCGCGGGTAGGCTTGCTGAAACCACGCCGGTGCGCTGGCGGCATCCCGCCTGGTTTGCACCAGGTCCCCGACGTCTTTACGGAACACGGGATCGGCCAGAACGCCCTGGAGCTTCTCCCGCGAAACCGTCTGCAGAACGACCCAGGGGTTATGCGTGGACGCCCAGAGCCCGGGATCCAACTGCCGCCACACCTGATCGGTCGCGTGATTCCACGACGAACGCATATCCAGAGCCAGCTCAGCCAGGGCATCAAATCCCTCGACATCCGTATGCAACAGGCCGTATAGCGGTTGACTGACAGGGGTTTCATTGTTCATGGGGTCTCCTTCCTTATTAAGACCGGGGCCTGCGCCCGTTGGCAGCGCTTGCGCCGCCGCTCACCTGCGCTGCCGCTCAACCAGAGTAACGCTGTCTCTGCCGGGATCAGCTGTGCTCCGGGGGATTAAACCGTGGTTGCGTGGTCTTCATCAGGACCACCACGCCGACGGCTGCCGACAGCAGCGAGCCTGCAATCACACTGAGACGGGCATTGCGAAACGCCTCCGGATCGGGAAAGGCGAGGCCGGCGATGAACAGGCTCATGGTGAAGCCAATGCCGGCGACCAGGGCGACCCCGGCGAGCTGACGCCAGCTCACCGCCTCTGGAAGCCGTGCCACCCCAAGCCGGACCGCGAGCCAGGTGAAGCCCAGGATGCCGAGCGGTTTGCCGGCGAACAGTCCGAGCGCTATCCCCAGCGAGGTCGGAGAGCCCAGCGTGGCTGCGCTCGCCAGCGACAGCACAATACCCGAGTTAAAGAACGCGAATACCGGCACCACGCCAAGCGCCACCCAGGGATTGAGCGCCTGCTCCGTGTCCCGCAGCGGCGAGAAGGAGCGGCCTCCCTGCGTGGCCCGCATGGGAATCGCCAGGCCAATGGCCACCCCAGCGAGCGTCGCATTCACACCGGACTTGAGCACCGTGACCCAGAGAAACACGCCGACAACGACGTAAGCTGCGGTGCGAGTGACCTTGAAGACATTGAGCGCCACCAGGGCCGTAATTCCAAAACCCGCCATCACCAGCGACGGTGTGGAGAGTTGCTCCGTGTAGAACAGCGCGATAACCAAAATCGCGCCCAGGTCGTCGAAGATCGCCACCGCGACCAGGAAAACCTTGAGCGAAGACGGCACGCGCGGACCAAGCAGCACCAGCACGGTCAGCGCCAGCACGGCGTCAGTGGCGGCGGGGATCGCCCAGCCACGCATGGCCTCCGGATCGCCGGCGTTGAACGCAGTGTAGATCAGCGCGGGGACTGCCATGCCGCCCAGGGCGGCGAAACCGGGTGTGGCGATCGCCTTGGGTGTCGCCAGTTGCCCTTCCACCACCTCGCGCTTCAGCTCCAGGGCAATGAGCAGGAAAAAGAACACCATCAGCCCCTCATTGATCCAGAGGATGAGCGGCTTGTCGATGGCAAACTCACCTACGCGCAGGGACACCGGCACGTGGTGGACGATGTCATACCAGGCTCGCACGGGCGAGTTGTCGAGCAATAGCGCCAGCAACATCGCCCCGAGCGTGGTCAGGCCGGCGACAAGCTGCGAGCGCGACAAGGCACCGGAACTCACCGGGGATTCTCCGCGACGCTCGCTGCGTGGACGGGTGCGGACTCAGTCCCCACTTCGCCCGGCACCGAAGTGGCGGTGAAGTCGATTGTAGATCGGGCAGAACACCAGCCCGGCATAGGCGCCATACAGAAAACTCTCAATCAAGCCGAGCAGAAATCCCCACCAGGTCAGCCACTTGAACCCTGGCAGCACCTGCTCAAGAAACGTGTGCATATGCAGGCTTTGGGGCGTCACCAGTCCGTAGATAACGCAGACAATGAAGGTGACCGCTGTGAACAGCCCCAGCGCCCAGGTAACCAGTCTTGTGTTAAGCATGTTCCACCCCCGTCAATGCTGATGGCCCGAGGGCCTGTCCGGCTTGTCCGGTTTGTCTGGCTTATCCGGTTTGTCTGGATTGTCCGGTTTGTCTGGCGCGCCATGTCCGCCGTGCCCGCCCCCACCGTGACCACCATGCCCTCCGTGGCCGAACATGTGCATGCCCACGAACAGGATGCCGATAACCACCCAGAACCAGTTTTCCGCTAACCATTCCATATAACCCTCCTCCGTCTGCGGTTGCACCCGACTGCCATTGTGTGATCTCCGGTGCGGGCACGCATCTCCACCGGTACAAGCAAACCACAGCTACCTGAGTCCAACCTGAATTATTGGAGCGAACCGGATCGGACTTGATATCGATCAAGTCAGGAATGGGGAATTTTCTGCCGGAATCGAGTAGGAGGGGGAGTTACCTCCCCCGTCCTCTCACACCACCGTACGTACGGTTCCGTATACGGCGGTTCATGGCTGGCTCTGAAGCCGAGTCATCGTATCCAACAAGCTTACCAGAGACAGGCGGTTAAAGACCTTCTTGGGGAGTGCGGCATTCATATGCGATGCCCCGCTATTCCACCAAGGCCCGCGCCCGTTTGTCGCGCTTTTCCAAGCCCGTTCCTCCACCAGTCCAAGCCGCATCAGGTTGCGAGCTCGAGTGTGAACTCGCTTCCATTGTCGCCACAGGATCAGGCGGAGTCGTCGCCGTACCCACCCGTCCATCGCCTCTACCGAGCGCTTTGAGTCGGTCAGGCGGTAGTAGTTCGCCCACCCTCGCAGCACTGGATTCAGGTGTTGGATGGTGGTCAGCAGCGATCGCCCCCGTGATCGTCGGAGCAACTGACGCAGGTTGGCCTGATGAGCTTTCAGGCTCTTGGGCGCAATCCTCAGCCGAACCTGTTTGTGCCAGCTTACGCTGTAACCCAGATAGCTCCGGCGCCAAGGCCGATCCACGGCGCTTTTCTCCGTGTTGATCTTCAGGCGCAAGTGCGTTTCCAGATAGTGGGTGAGGCTGGCCATGATCCGGTGCCCGGCTCGCTTGCTACGAACGTAGATATTGCAGTCGTCCGCGTAGCGGCAGAACCGATGGCCCCGGCGCTCCAGCTCCCTGTCCAGTTCGGTCAAAAGAACATTGGAGAGCAGAGGCGAGAGCGGGCCGCCTTGTGGCGTCCCTTCCCGTCTCGGGCTGACCACCCCACCGTCCAGCATGCCGGCTTCCAGATAACGTCGGATCAGGGTCAGTATCCGGCGGTCGGTGATGCGACGAGCCAGCAGGCTCATCAGCACATCGTGGTTGACCCGGTCAAAGAACTGGGCCAGATCCAGATCGACCACCCAACGGTGGCCCTCATTGATGTGCTGCTGCATCGCCTTGACCGCCTGATGGGCACTTCTCCCAGGCCGGAAGCCGTAACTGTGATCCGAGAAGGTCGGTTCCAGCATCGGGCTCAGCACTTGGTGAAGGGCTTGTTGAATCAGGCGATCTTGTACCGTCGGAATACCCAGTACCCGTTCGCCGCCTTGCGGCTTGGGGATACTGACCCGGCGTATGGGCTGAGGATGGTAGCGTCCGGCCAATAAGCGCTCACGCACCGTTGGCCAATGCTGTTGCAGGTGGCCTTTCAGGGCCGTTGTGGGCATCTGATCGACGCCAGCTGCGCCCTTGTTGGACACCACCCGCTGATACGCACGCATCAGGTTCGGGCGCTCAAGCACCTGTTCCATCCGCGCGTTCGGCTCCGCGTTCGTCCACGAATGAGCCTCCGCGTCTGCCTCGACACGGGCACCAGTCTCTGCCGGATTCCGTCCGGCGCCTCCCTGATTGCCCTGACCCATCCGGGCCGCTTCTGTCTTCATAAGCACACCACGAGCACTCATCGCCTACTTGCGGTCAACCATGTTCAGCCCTTCAGTGTGCGGTGACACACCTACTATGGCCTCTGCTGAGTTCTGGCTTCCCATCCCCACCCCTCACGAGGTGAGTAGCACGGTGGCAGAAAACCAGACTTCCCAGGGTAAGACGCGTGACCTTCACACTTATACCCGCCGCATCTACGTTCACACCTTCTGTGCAAGTATCGGGCTTTGACGATATTGGCCGCCTTACCCGGTGTGACCGCCTCGTATGCGATTTCTGTTCGTCAGGTCAGTGTTTTGCCTGCGGCTTCCTTCAGATTCCACCTCGCGATGGACACCCTTGCCGTCCGGCTAGTGGTTCCCCTTACCGGGCCCACAGGGGACTTGCACCCCCAAGTCATCCGGCCAGCACCACCTGTACCGGAACAGCGCCCGTCAAGGCGCTACGCGCCATGCCTGGCGCACCAAAAAAAAGGCAGACCAGTAGCTTACTGATCTGCCTTTCTTCTATATGGTAGCGGGGGCTGGATTCGAACCAACGACCTTCGGGTTATGAGCCCGACGAGCTACCAGACTGCTCCACCCCGCATCAAACTTTTCATCAATTTTTTCTTCAGAGTCCACCTCTCGGTCGGGCTCATAAGCCGAAGGTCGATGACTCCCTTCGGCTTTCTCGGGATTGGGAGCCCGACGAGCTACCAGACTGCTCCACCCCGCATCAAACTTTTCATCAATTTTTTCTTCAGAGTCCGCCTCTTGGTCGGGCTCATAAGCCGAAGGTCGATGACTCCCTTCGGCTTTCTCGGGATTGGGAGCCCGACGAGCTACCAGACTGCTCCACCCCGCATCAAACTGGTTGTTTCTCAGAGAACCCCTGATCAACGTGGCGCGCATGATAAGGGGTGAGCCTGGCACTGTCAAAGGAAAGTTCCGGTTTTTCGGAAACTTACCGCTCCAGAATCGCCGTTACCCCCTGCCCGCCTGCCGTGCAGATGGAGATCAGGCCGCGGCCACTGCCCTTTTCCTCCAGCAACTTGGCCAGGGTCGCAATGATGCGCCCGCCGGTGGCGGCGAACGGATGGCCGGTGGCCAGGCTGCTGCCTTTCACATTGAGTTTGTCCCGGTCGATGCCGCCCACCGGCTTGTCCAGCCCCAGACGGTCCTTGCAGAAGGCGGGATCCTGCCAGGCTTTCAGAGTACACAGCACCTGCGAGGCGAAGGCTTCGTGGATCTCGTAGAAATCGAAATCCTGAAGTGTCAGCCCCGCTTTTTCCAGCATCCGGGGCACGGCGTAAGCTGGCGCCATCAGCAGCCCCTCTTTCTTGTCCACAAAATCCACCGCTGCCACCTCGGAGAACGTCAACCAGGCCTTCACCTCATGGTTATTCTCTTTCGCCCACTCCTCACTGGCCAGCAGCACGCAGGAGGCGCCATCAGTCAGCGCCGTGCTGTTGGCCGCCGTCATGGTGCCGTTGTCCCGGTCAAACACCGGCTTGAGCGTCGCCAGCTTCTCAAGGGTCGTATCCGGCCGCAGAATATTATCCTTCTCCAGCCCCGCCAACGGCGTCAGCAAATCTGTAAAGAACCCCTCTTCATAGGCCTTGGCAAGCTTCTGATGACTCTCCCAGGCCAGCCTGTCCTGATCTTCCCGGGGAATGTCCCACTCCCTGGCCATCACCTGGGCATGCTCCCCCATGGACATGCCGGTGCGAGGCTCGCGGTTCTCCGGAACCTCGGGCTTTAGGTGCGCGGGCCGGAACCGCGCCAGAATCTTCAACCGCTCGCCGGTGGTTTTGGCCCGGTTCAGATCCAGCAGAATCTCCCGAAGCCCCTCGCTTACACCAATCGGCGCATCGGACGTGGTATCGGTACCACCGGCAATACCACATTCGATCTGCCCCAGGGCAATCCTGTTGGCCACCAGAATGGCTGCCTCCAGCCCCGTCCCGCAGGCCAGCTGAATATCATAAGCCGGTGTCTCAGGCGCCAGACCACAGCTCATCGCCGACTCCCGGGTAAGGTTAAAATCCCGGGGATGCTTGATCACCGCCCCTGCCGCCACTTCCCCCAGCCGCTTGCCCTGAAGACTGTACCGATCCACCAGCCCCCGCAGCGCGGACGTCAGCAACTCCTGGTTACTGATCTTGCTATAGGCGGTATTGGACCGGGCAAACGGAACCCGGTTACCACCCAGCACCGCTACGCGGCGAATACCCGAAGGGGCTGTGCTGGACTTTTTTGAAGTAGCGGTTTTCTTGCGTGGAGTTTTCGATGCTTCTGCCATGATCAATCCAATCCTTTTGCGGAAAATTTCATTGCCGGATGGAGCATTGGGGGCTGGCCTCCCAAAACCGTGCGGAGCCATGGATGGCGGAGCCGAGCGTACAAGGACGTATTCACAGCGTGTTTTGGGAGGCCAGCCCCCAATGCTCCCTGCACCCAGGCTGGCAACAAGTGTAGCGACAACGCACAATGCCTCATTGGCACCCCTGACAACACCTTACAGGCATTGAGTCAATCCAAAAACTGTCCGATTCTTTACCCTGTAGACGATCCGCATCCAGAGAACCGATTGCAACCACAAGGAAGCCCCCATGTCCGACCTCTATCTTAGACTAGTAAACACCCCCGTCGGTAAAACCGCCGCACAATCCCTTGGTCTCCCCGCGCCCGCGCCACTGAAGCGCCTGAAGCGCACCGACCAGCCGTTTATCGAAGGCGAGGTGCTCATCGGCGCCGCCAACGGCGGAAAAGCCATTGCCACTTTAGGCAGTATTCTCGGCGCCAGCGCGGCCACCCTTCATCACGCCAGCGAAAGCAATCGCCTGGCGGACTCATCGAAAGCCGGCAACAAAGCCCGGCCGCTGGACCTGGGCTCCGACATCAACCAGCGGTTTTCGGCCCTGGTGTTTGACGCCACCGGCCTGAAAGGTCCGGCCGACCTACGGGCCCTGTACGACTTCTTCCACCCCACCATCAAAAAACTGGGCAGCAACGCCCGCGTTCTGGTAATCGGCCAGAATCCCGCCAATTGCCGCAAGGCGCCGCAGGCCGCCGCGCAACGGGCACTCGAAGGTTTTGTCCGCAGTGTCGGCAAGGAAATCGGAAACAAAGGCTCCACCGCCAACCTGCTATGGATAGCCCCGGGGGCCGAAAAGCAGCTGGATTCCAGTGTGCGCTTCTTCCTGTCTCCCCGCTCGGCTTACGTATCCGGACAGATCGTAAAAATCGGCAAGAGCGATGCCGCACCGGCAACCAACCCCGTTGCACCGCTGACCGGCAAAGTTGCGCTGGTCACCGGCGCATCCCGGGGTATTGGCGCCGCCATCGCCGAAACCCTGGCCCGGGACGGCGCCACCGTGATCGGGCTGGATATCCCTCCGGCCAGGGAGGAGCTGGAGACAGTTACCGGCGCCATCAACGGCAGGGCCCTGGCCTGTGACATTACCGACGGCAAAGCCCCGAAGCTGATCGCTGATTTTCTTGAAGAACATTTCGGGCGCATTGATCTGGTCATCCACAATGCAGGCATCACCCGCGACAAAACCCTCGGCAATATGCCCGAACATTTCTGGGACATGACCATCGCAGTGAACCTGACTGCGGAAGAGCTGATTGACGAGGAATTGATGCACCGGGAGCTACTGAAGGAGAACGGGCGCATTGTCTGCATCTCCTCCATCAGCGGCATTGCCGGTAATTTCGGGCAGACCAACTACGCCACCGCCAAGTGCGGGGTCATCGGTTACGTGGAAGCCATGGCCCGGCAGGTGAAAAATGGCATCACCATCAACGCCGTCGCCCCCGGGTTTATCGAAACCCGGATGACCGCCGCCATGCCCATCACCATCCGCGAGGCCGGGCGCCGCATGAACAGCCTGTCTCAGGGTGGTCAACCGGTCGATGTTGCCGAAACCATCGCCTGGTACTGCAGCCCTGCGTCGAACGGCGTGAATGGCAATGTGGTGCGGGTTTGCGGGCAGTCGCTGATCGGCAAGTGAACCTGGGTTCATGAACCGGGAGTCATGAACCTGGGGTCATTAACCTGGGGTCAGATGAAAGCTTTCATCTGACCCCGATTTCACCGATTCCACATCTGACCCCGGTTTCAGCACGAAAAAAGGGCCGGTCCTTGCGGACCGGCCCTTTTCGGAATTCTGGTGGGTGGTACTGGGATCGAACCAGTGACCCTCGCCTTGTAAGGGCGATGCTCTCCCAGCTGAGCTAACCACCCGGGAAAATGGCGGAGCGGACGGGACTCGAACCCGCGACCCCCGGCGTGACAGGCCGGTATTCTAACCAACTGAACTACCGCTCCGCATCAGTCCCGGCCCGTGGGCCTGAACCTGAAACCGGATGGGGGGATCCGGTGATGCATTTGAAAGTGGTGGGTGGTACTGGGATCGAACCAGTGACCCTCGCCTTGTAAGGGCGATGCTCTCCCAGCTGAGCTAACCACCCACTTTCAAGCCTTTCTCTCAAACCTGACAAAGGCGTACAAACAAACCTGACAAAGGCGTAAAACCTTCCAAAGGCGCTCACTTGCTGGCCAGCGACGCTGTCTCAATCAAGTGAGAGGCGCATTTTAAGCATTTGGCTGGCGGTGTCAAATATTTTCCGGAAATTTTCCGGGAAAACCTGCAAGCCTCTAAAAAAAGGACAGTTTTTGAGCAATCCTACTTTTTGCCGGAGGCCCTGCCGGCGGTCCGGACCAACCTCATTTCCGGACGATTCTGGCCCGCCTGCTTGGCCTTTTCCTGCAGAGACAACTCACTCACACGGCTGCGCCTGTCTTCCGGAACCGCGCGATTCGCCAGGGAGCAATTCAGATCGTCCAGACGTTTCCGCAGATCACCCCAAGTTTCCAGCAGTTGCGGAACAACATCATCCGTCAGTTTTTCCAAACGATGGCGTAGAGAATCCTTGAGCGACATTGTTTTCACTTCCCGAGCGTTTCAACTGCAGACAGTGTAGTCAGCCCTCAGAAAATCCACCAGCGACCACCGGATTCCGCTTCCTCACGGCGCTCGCGCTCCAGTTCCAGCTCCGCGTATTCGGCTTCCAGCTTCTCGATCTTGCGA
The DNA here is from genome assembly GCF_003441595.1 of Marinobacter sp. Arc7-DN-1. Taxonomy (NCBI): domain Bacteria; kingdom Pseudomonadati; phylum Pseudomonadota; class Gammaproteobacteria; order Pseudomonadales; family Marinobacteraceae; genus Marinobacter; species Marinobacter sp. Arc7-DN-1. Next base: position 1,086,503 of record NZ_CP031848.1, read on the forward strand.
TCCGCTTCCAAAGGAACCGTGGGACCACCGCCAAAGGGCCAGAACCATGAGGCAGATTCGTACTTGCCCTCCTGCTTCAGACGCTCGGTTTCAAGCTCACGCTCTTCCTCGAGCAGCACCAGCCGACGCTCATAATCCATATCCTCATTAACTTCGACAATAGACGTAGCTGCGTGATTTGGCGCCAGCAGATCGCTGTTCAGAAAACGGGTTGAGACAATCTCCTCCGCCTGCATTGCATAATCCCGGGTCACCAGCTGCAGGTCGCCCCGAGCCAGCGGATGATCCGGATCCAGATCCGGATGCCGCTGACCTGGCTCCGTGAGCTCGTTGTACCGCAGGTAATAGATCTGGCCCGGCTCAACCTCCAGCGTGGCGTCCGCAATCAGGCTCAGACTGAAGGAGTTCATCCCCTCCAGCCCTAGCAACGGCCGGCGCATGGCAATGTGACGTTCCCCCGGGCTGACCTCCAGCCAGGTATAACTGTCGTTGCGGATATTGAAGTAGTGCGTGTCGTCGATGTAGACACTGGGGGCCTCAATCTCGTCCGCCGCCCACTGGGAATGGGTCCGGTAGAAGTACAGCACCGCATTCCGGCGGTCCCAGCGGTCGTTATCAATATGCACGAAGTCATGGCCGGAGACCGGATGCAGGAACGAGCCCACGCTCTTGCCGATGGACTGGTAAACCGTACAACCCGACATCACCAGCAACAGAGACAACACAGCCAGCGGCCGGAGAACAGACAAAGCAGAGGGCACCCGGGTTTTCATTGTTGTTAACTCTTCATCCTGATTGCGAGTTGCCTGATCATAACAACTGCAAAACAGCAGAAATGAGAGCTACCGCAAGGGATGACTACAAACCGTTACAAAACCCGAAATACCACCGTTTAATGAACCGAAAACCTCAGACTACTGCCGGCTCACCTGAGTCCGAAGCTGGTTCAACTCCTCGGAAAGCCTTACCAGACGGGAAGTCAGCTGCGAGCGGGAGGCATCAATGGACTCCACCGTCCTTTTCAGGCTTGCGAGCTCATTCCGAAGCGCCTGAACCCGGCCGCCATCGGAAAGCGCCTCGGTCTTCCGCTCGAGGGCCGCAACCCGCCCTTCCATACCGCTGATCCCCAGTTTCTGCTCCTGCTCAAACCGCCGGATACGGCTCTCAATCACCTGATCCACATCCGCCAGTTGCTGGCTGAGTTTGGTAAGCTGATTCGTCGCCTGCCGGTTTGCGTCCTGCAGGGCCGTTATCGACGTCTCCGTCTGTTGCTTCACGGCCGCAATATCTGCCGAAAGCGACGTCCGGACCTTCTCGGCTGAAGCCTCCAGCGCACCAACGGCCTTCTTGCTTTCAGCAAGGCCGGACTCAACTGCGGCAATCCGCTCCTGATGCTCGTCCAGGCGCTTCTTGTTGCGCTCATTGGCAATGGCCCAAAGTTTCCTGATCTCACTGTCCGCCGTATCCAGCCGCTTCTTCTGCGCAGCAATCTGATCCGCCAGCGACGCACCACGCTCCTGAAGAGTCTCCCCGGTCTCGGAAAGATCCCCCTCAAACCGCGCCAACGCCAGCTTGCTCTGCCGCGCCCAGTAGTCCGCCTCCTCCAACTGGCTCTCCAAAGCCTGAACCCTCTGGTTCTGCGAATACCAGCCAGCACCCGCTGCCACGGCCACCGCAATCACCAGCAACCAGAGCATCGCCACACTCCCACGGCCATTGCCGCCGCTACCGCCCTTGCCGCTTTTACCCCCGACAGCCGGCCTCTCACGCCGCGGCGGCTCCCCCTTTCCGGCGGAAAATGGCTTGGGCTTTTTCTCAGCCGCTGCCCTGGGCCCGGCACTACCAATCGGTCGTTCGGCTCTCAGCTCATCATCACCTGGACGGATGGGTTCCATTACAGCTCCTGACTATAGGCGGTTTAAACAAATGGACGGTTTAAACAATAAGGACCGATAATACCTGTACTTATAAGCAGGGTGAAATGAAGGCTTGTTACAGGAACACCGCACAGAGCCCTGGGGCGGGGTTGGGGTTCCTTTTCCAGAAATGTCGGAGGCCAAGGATGGCCGGAGTCAAGCGCACAGGGATGTGCTCGTAGCGGTTTCTGGAAAAGGAACCCCAACCCCGCCATGCTCCGGGCTTTGTTGCATGGCAGGTAGGCAAAACATACAATGGCCGGCTTTCCAATTATCACAGGACTGTTGCATATGCAGCCGCTTGTAGGACTCATCATGGGCTCCAAATCCGACTGGCCCACCATGGAACACGCCGCCAACATGCTCGAAAAACTTGGCGTACCCTATGAAACCAAAGTCGTCTCGGCCCACCGCACCCCGGATCTGCTGTTTGACTACGCCAAAACCGCCGCGGACCGCGGCCTGAAAGTCATCATTGCCGGTGCCGGCGGCGCAGCGCACCTGCCGGGCATGATTGCCTCGCAAACCGCCCTGCCGGTCCTGGGCGTGCCTGTTCAGTCCAAAACCCTGAATGGCCTCGATTCCCTGCTGTCCATCGTCCAGATGCCCGGCGGCATCGCCGTTGGCACACTGGCCATCGGCAAAGCCGGGGCCACCAACGCTGGCCTGCTGGCAGCACAGATTATCGGCACGTCCGACGACAATGTCCGCAAAGCCGTAGAAGAATTTCGCTCTACTCAAACACAGACGATACTGGACAATCCTGACCCTCAGGATCAGTAATCAGAACTGGGTGCCAGGCCCCGGAGCCAAACTCCGGAGAAAGGAGCCTTCGGGAGATGCCCTTCCAAAACACGCTACAAGCACGTCCATGTGCGCTTGTTTCGGGCCATCCATGGCCCTCTACAGTTTTGGAAGGGCATCTCCCGAAGGCTCCCCCAGCTTTGGGTGGTTCATCATAAATGGCACCATGGTCAAACAAACTAAGCCACGCGTTGACTCCCAAGCCTGCTGAGCGGGGTGGAAACCCTTTTCCAAAACTGTGCGGAGCCATGGATGGCGGAGCCCAAGCGTCACATGGACGTGCCGCAAGGAGCGTGTTTTGGAAAAGGGTTTCCACCCCGCTCACACTCCAAAAGTCAGACGCTAAACGCCGAACACAAGGCAGGAGAACACAAATGAGAATTGGTGTACTGGGCGCCGGCCAACTGGGAAGAATGCTGGCACTGGCCGGATACCCACTGGCCAAGACCTTTGTTTTCTATGACATGTCCGGCAGCCCCAGTGCCGGGCTCGGTGAAGTCATTATCGACCGCGACGGCGAATACCTGGATGACTTCCTCTCCCGGGTTGACCGGGTTACCTACGAATTTGAACACCTGCCGGTAGACGTGGCCGAGAAAATTGCCGCCCACAAACCCGTGCACCCCTGCCCCAGGGCCCTCCGGGTTTGCCAGAACCGCGAAGCGGAGAAAACCCTGTTTGGCCAGCTGGGCATTCCGACGCCGGAGTGGAAAATTGCCGACAGCGCCACCTCCCTGAAAGCCGCCGCGGAAGAACTTGGTTGCCCGGTAGTGGCAAAGTCCAATACCGAAGGCTATGACGGCAAGGGCCAGGCAGTCCTGAAAAGTCCGGAGGATGCCGATGCGGCCTGGGATTCCATCGGCCATCCGCGCCTGATCGTGGAAAAGTTTGTCGACTTCCACCGGGAAGTATCGATGATCGCGGTAAGAGCCGAAGACGGTGAACTGGCCTTCTACCCGATCACCGAGAATACCCACCACGAGGGCATCCTGCGCTACTCGATTGCGCCAGCCCCGAGGCTTGAGAAGCATATCCAGGAAGATGCCGAGCGTTACATCAGGGCGCTACTGAACGAATTGGATTATGTTGGCGTACTCACCCTTGAGCTGTTCGAGACTGCCAATGGCCTGGTAGCCAACGAGATGGCCCCGAGGGTCCACAACTCCGGGCACTGGACCATCGAAGGCGCAATGACCAGCCAGTTCGAGAACCACATCCGCGCGATAAGCGGCCACCCCCTTGGGAATGTCGCGCCCCGTGGCGTAAGCTGCATGATCAACATCATCGGCGAGCATGGCGACATTGAGCGCATCCTCGAACTGCCCTATGCCCACGTTCACCTCTATAATAAAGGCGAACGGCCGGGCCGGAAGCTGGGCCACGTGAACATTCTTGCAGACAGCTACGAAGAGCTGGTGTGGCGGGTAAAGAACTGCGCGCAGTTCCTGCCCGGCAGCCCGGAGTTTAAAAGTTCTTTAACGACAAAGGGTTGATCTGACTCAAATCGACCTTATATTTAATTTACGTACATCCACATAAACAGAGAGACAGGGAGAACGACCTCATGGCATTTGAACTTCCCGCACTGCCTTATGAAAAAAACGCACTGGAACCGCACATCTCTGAGGAAACCCTTGAGTACCATTACGGCAAGCACCACAACACTTACGTCACCAAGCTGAATGGCCTGGTAGAAGGTACCGACAACGCCAACAAGTCTCTTGAAGACATCATCAAGAGCGCCAGCGGCCCGCTGTTCAACAACGCGGCGCAGGTTTGGAACCACACTTTCTACTGGCACTGCCTGAGCCCGAACGGTGGCGGTGAGCCGACCGGCGCTGCCAGGGAAGCCATCGAAAAAGCCTTTGGTTCTTTCGAAGACTTCAAGAAAGAGTTCAACGACAAGGCCGCCAACAACTTCGGCTCCGGCTGGACCTGGCTGGTGAAGAAAGCTGACGGCAGCGTTGCGATTGCCAACACCAGCAACGCGGAAACCCCGCTGACCGGTGCCGACAAGCCGGTGCTGACTGTCGACGTGTGGGAGCATGCGTACTACATCGACTATCGCAACTCCCGCCCGAATTACCTGGAAGCTTTCTGGAACCTGGTCAACTGGGATTTCGTGAACGAAAACCTGGCCTGATCGAAGCCAGACTTCCAAGTGTAGCCGTAAAAAGCGGCAGCACACGAACGCCCGCCCTGCGCGGGCGTTCGTGTATCTGTCACCCAGAAACAATTACAAATTGACACAACCGCGCACTGAAATCTTTGGAAAAATCACCGATACTCTACGAAGTTACGCCAACTCTGAACCATACATACAAGTAACCATCAGGGTGAGACTCCGAGCGCATCGCCCCCTACGCGACGCTGTCGTCCTGAAAAAACCGGATTAAAGACAGGGCTGAATGCAAAACTCCTTCGAGGTTGAACATCGCCTGGGCTATCGAATCTTACGGTGGATCCTTGCCGTGGCCCTTGTCAGTGGTGTTATTGTCAGCACCGTTCAGGTGATCCTGGACGCCCGGCGCGTGTCCAGGGGTCTGGACCACGACGCCCGCCAGACCATTGCCATGGTGAAAGACGCAGCCGCCCAGGCCGTCTTCAGCATTGATGCTGAACTGGCCCAGCAGGTGGTCGACGGTCTTTTTGCCAAGGAAGCCATTCACAAGGCCCACATCGCCCATCCGGAAGGCGAGCCCCTGGGCAGTCGCAACCGCCCCCTACAGGAGACTGCCTTCAGACCCGTGACCGACCCGATTTTTGGCACCGAGCGGCTGTTTCGCGAGCCGCTGATCCGGGAAGGAAGCCCGGAGACGATTTACGGCTACCTGGATGTTCGCTACGACACCGCACCCGCGGCAGGCACCTGGCTGGACCGGGCTGCCGTCACCTTTGCCTCAGGCATAGCCACCGCTCTTATTCTGGGCTTGGTGCTGTTCTATGTGTTCCACCTGCTACTCACCCGGCCACTGCTGAGAATTGTCCGCTCCGTGAAGCAGGTTGATCCGGCCCACCCGGACGATCGTCTGGTAATCACCCCCTCCGGCCACCAGAGCGATGAGCTCGGCCTTTGGGTGAACGTTACCAACAATCTCCTTGTCGCCATTGGCGACAGCCAGACACGCCACCGGGAAGCCGAGGACAGGGTCAGCCGCCTGTCTCGCTATGACCAGCTAACCGGCCTGCCCAGCCGCGATACGTTTATGGAATTGCTGATTCGGGACATTGAAGAGGCCAACAAACGGAATACCTCGCTGTCCCTGATTGTCTGCGGCATTGACGATTTCAAATCCGTGAACGAGCAATGCGGTTTCCGCACCGGTGATCTCATTCTGCAAACGATGGCCGACCGGCTTACCAGCAAACTCGATAACGCCCGCTTTACCATTGCCCGCCTGGGCAGTGACCAGTTCGTGATTGTTGAAAAAGGCCTCCGGGACGGATTCCAGGCCGCCGACACCGCCGAACGCATCCTTGCCAGCATCAGTAGTCCGATGCTGGTTGACGACCAGAACGTCACCATGACCGCAACCATGGGCATTGCGCTGTTCCCCTCCGATACCGACCGGGCCGACCGGCTGCTCCAGAGTGCCGAACAGACCATGACCCTGGCCAAGCAAAACGGGCACAATCACTTCCAGTTCTACATAGCCAGTATTGACCAGGAAATCCGGGACAGGAAACAACTGGAAAAAGAGCTTTCCCAGGCCCAGTCCAATCACCAGTTCCATCTGGTCTACCAGCCCCAGATCAACCTGGAGAGCAAACGGGTGATCGGTGCCGAGGCACTGCTAAGATGGGAGCACCCGACCCGTGGTCTGGTACCACCCGACTTTTTCATTCCCGTGGCCGAATCCAACGGTTCCATCGTCGAGATCGGCCAATGGGTACTGAACCAGGCCTGCTGGCAGGCGGCCCGATGGGCGTCCGATGGCTCCCCGCTGCGCATTGCCGTTAATCTCTCGGCGGTTCAGTTACGCCAGGAAACCATCGTTGACGACATTCTCGATACTCTGAAGCGGCACAAAATCCCCGCCGGCAGGCTGGAGCTGGAAGTGACCGAAACCAGCTTCATGACCAACCTTTCGGATGCCGTGGCCAAACTGCACCGCTTGCACAAGGCAGGCATCAGCATTGCCGTGGACGATTTCGGCACCGGTTATTCGTCTCTCACTTACCTCAAGCAGATGCCGGTTCAGCACCTGAAAATCGACAAGCAGTTCATTCGCGATCTACTGGTGAACGAGGAAGATACCCGAATTGCCAACACCATCATTGATCTGGGCAGGAGCCTGAACCTGTCCGTGGTTGCGGAGGGCGTGGAAACCGCAGAGCAGGAGTACTATCTCAGCCAGCGCGGATGCCAGCTGGCGCAGGGTTACTACTTCAGCAAACCGCTTCTACCGAAAGATTTTGAGACTTTTGTAAAAGGTTTTCACAAGCAAATCGTGGAAAATAACGCCTGATTCATCACCCTGAGGAGTTGCCATGGGAACTACCGTCATTGGCCTGATTGTTATTGCCGTCGTCATAATCTATCTGGCCTTTATCTACAACCGCCTGGTTTCCCTGCGTAATCAATTCAAAAACGGCTTTGCCCAGATTGATGTGCAGTTGCAGCGTCGCCACGACCTGATTCCAAATCTGGTTGAGGCTGCCAAGGCCTACCTTACCCACGAGAAGAGCACCCTCACCCAGGTCATGGAAGCCCGTAACAACGCAGTCAGTGCCCAGAAAGACGCCGCCAGGGATCCCGGTGACGGCACCAGGATCCAACGGCTCGGTAGTGCGGAAAATCTCCTGACCAAGGCCCTCGCCAACTTTTATGCCGTTGCGGAGAACTACCCGGAGCTGAAAGCCAACGAGACCATCCAGCAACTGATGGAAGAGCTGTCCAGCACCGAGAACCGGGTTGCCTTCGCCCGCCAGGCCTATAACGATGGCGTTATGAGCTACAACATTTTCCGGGAGCAGTTCCCCAACAACATCATTTCGGGCATGTTTGCCTTCAAGGAAACCGCTCAGCTGGAACTGGATTCACCGGAAGCCCGCCAGGCCCCGAAAGTGGCCTTCTGAGGCCCTGAGGCATGGCTCATCCCGGTTTCTTTCAGCGCCAGGCCCATGCCCGGCGCAACACCAGCCTGCTGGTACTCCTGTTCATCACAGCGGTCGCCTTTATCACCCTGGCGGTTGCTCTCGTGGGTTACTTCGTTACCCGCAGCGAATCCTCCGGCCTCGCCTTTCATCGCTGGCTGCCTTCCAGTCACGGGCTGTTAACGGCCGTAACGGTCGTGCTGCTGATTGGTCTCGGCTCCCTGCTGCGCTGGGTCGATCTGGCCGGTGGCGGCAGCCGGGTTGCGAAAATGGTGGGCGCGCGGCCAGTTGACCCGGACACCCGCGACAGCGACGAGCGCAAACTGCGCAACATTGTCGAGGAAATGGCCATCGCCAGCGGCGTACCTGTACCAGAGCTCTACGTAATGGACCAGGAAACCGGCATCAACGCCTTCGTGGCCGGCTACACGCCCGGCGAAGCGGTGATGGTGGTCACCCATGGCGCCATCACCCAGCTGTCGCGGGACGAGCTCCAGGGCGTTGTCGCCCACGAGTTCAGCCACATCTTTAACGGCGACATGCGGCTGAACGTGCGCCTTATTGCCCTGCTTGCCGGCATTCTGATGATCGGTCAGATTGGCGGTTTCCTGCTTCGGGCCTCCTTCCACCGGGGCCACCGGGTCGGACGGTCCCGGGACGGGCGGGCCCAGGCCGCCATGGGCATCATCGGCCTGGCGCTGTTTGTGATTGGCTACGTGGGGGTTTTCTTCGGCCGGCTTATTCAGGCGGCAGTCTCGCGGCAACGGGAAATGCTGGCAGATGCCTCATCCGTTCAGTTCACCCGCAACCCGGAAGGCATCGCGGGAGCGCTGTTCAAGATTGGCCTGAAGGGCGGATACCTGGACACCACCAGCCACGCCAGCGATATGAACCATATGTGTTTTGGCGAAAGCGCCCGAATGAAATTTACCGCCCTGCTGGCGTCCCATCCTCCTATCGATGAACGCATTAACGCGATTCAGCCCGGCATGCTGGCCAGACTGCGCAGCCGGCTCCGGGACACCGAGCCGGGGGCTGATCTTTACCGGAGTTCAGGCCCGGCACCCGCGGCTGGAACGTCGGGATTCACCGGAGCCACCCCGGAAATACTCGGGCCAGTATCCGGAAAAGGCGCGCGAACATCGCCACTGGCTTCCGGCACTGAAGCACCAACGAAGCCAGCCCGGAAATTTTCAGACCAGGTTGGCACCATCAACCGGCAAAGCGAGGATTTCGCCCTCCGCTTTCTGAGCCGGCTCCCGGCCACCTTCCGGAATCTCTTGTACACCCGGGCCGGCGCTGTGCAGCTTTGCTATGCCATGCTGATCAGTGAACTTTCCCGGGAACAGCAGGTGCAGAGGCTCACCCTGCTACCCCCTCACCCGGTACTGGGCAGCCAGCCGGATCTGCTGAAAAAACTGCTGCCCGCCCTGAAGACCATTGGCGACGGTGTCCGGTTCCCGGCCCTCGAGCTGGCCATGCCAGCTCTGCGCAAGCTGGATCCGGAAGAGCGGGAAGGGCTGATTACCAACGTTCAGAAACTGGTGGCGGCGGATAACCGGGTTAGCCTGTTTGAGCTGGCGCTGACCAGCTTCCTGTCCCGGCACCTGGGTGCCGAGGCAGACAGAGTGGTCCCTGTTCGTTTTAAAAGCTACAGGCCCGTAATACCAGCCCTGCAAAGGCTTCTGAGCTTGCTGGCTCGCGCAGGCTCGCCCTCCCAGGCCGACGCTGAAACGCTTTACCGGGAAGCGATGGCGGGCTTTATGGATACTCGTAATGGAAGCCAGCCGGTGCTGGAGAAGGTCACCATGCGCCAGCTACGGGAAGCCCTGACCGCTCTTAACGGCCTGTCCCCCTTGCTGAAGCCTGCGGTGATCGATGCCTGCGGGCACTGCATCACCCACGATGGCAAGGTTGAGACCCGGGAATATGAGCTGATGCGACTGGTGGCGGATCAGATGGATTGTCCGATGCCGCCACTGACTGTCTGAGGACTTACTGAACCCGGGTGTTTCCCTCTTCAAACAGCGCATCAACGGAGGGGTGCTGCTGGGGAGTTGGCATGCCAAGCTTCTCGCGGATATCCAGGTTCACATCCCAAAGCCTGTTGAACTTGTCGCTGGTCGCGGCAACGGCTTCCTCTTTGCCCAACATAATCTTCGGGCGCAGGAACACCAGCAGGTTACGCTTCACACGCCGTTCTGATTCCGACGAAAACAGCCGCCCCAGATACGGAATGTCGCCAAGCAACGGAACCTTACTCTTGTTGACCTGGTAGTCGTCCCGGGTCAGCCCGCCCAGCACGATGGTCTCACCATCATCGGCCAGTACAGTGGTCTTGATTTCCCGCTTGTTGGTTACAATATCCGAGGCATCCTCGATGCTGTCAGCAACGCTTTCGGTGGTCTGCTCGACCACCAGACGCACCAGCCCGTCTGCGCTGATGGTCGGGGTCACCTTGAGCGTCAGGCCGATATCACGACGCTCTATGGTGGTGAACGGGTTAGTGGTGCCGTCACCGACAACCGTCGACTGGCCAGTGCGGAACGGGACATTCTGGCCCACGATGATCTCCGATTCCTGGTTGTCCAGGGTAATGATGCTGGGGGTGGAGAGCAGGTTCGCGGCAGCTGACGTAGAGAGCGCCTGCAGCAGGACGCCCCAGCTGACGCCATTCTCGTTTCGCTGGCCGGCCCCGACGGTGATGCCTCCGGCGGCCGGCGTGATGGCAGACCCGGTGAGAATCGCGCTAAGCACCTCACCCAGGCTGCGACCAACATTACCAAAGTTGGTGCCGGCCACCGGCGTGGACTCTCCGGACTCATCACCGACGGCCACCTGAACCCCCAGATCCTGCCCCAGCTCATCGCTGATTTCGACAATCGCCGCCTCAATCATCACCTGGGCCCGGCGCACGTCCAGGGCAGCGACGATTTGCTCAGCTTCCTGCATCAGGGAGGGCTCGCCGCGGACCACCAGGGCGTTCAGCCCTTCGTCCGCGAACACAGCAAAGCTGCTTTGCGGCTTAGCGCCACCCGCCGCACCTCCGGAACCGGCGCCTTCCTTGACCAGCTCGCCCATGACACCCTTGAGAATCTCCGTCAGATTCTTGGCATCCGCATGCTTAAGCCTCAGAACCTTGGTGGTGCCGCCGGAGGCCGAGGGCTGGTCCAGTTGCCGGATCAGGCCGCGCATCTTGTCCCGGAAGGTCTCATCGCCCCTGAGAATAAGCCGGTTGCTGCGCTCATCGGCGGTTACACTGTATTTCCTTGCGGCATTGTCGCCGCCGGCACGCCCGAGCTCATCCGGCGCCAGTTCCTGCAACAGGGTAACCATGTCGCCAACCCAGGCCTCCTGAAGCTGGATAACTTCAACCTCGTATTTAGAGGGGCTGTCCAGCTCCCGGACAATCTGTTCAATACGCGCGATGTTGGAAGAGTGATCGCTGATGATCAGGGCGTTGGCGGCAGCGACACCGGCCAGGTGCCCGTACTTCGCGACCAGCGGCCGAAGAATCGGCACCAGTTCGAGGGCGTTGGCGTTATCAATCTGAATAACCCGGGTAATCAGTTGTTCCGAGGGTGTTTCCTCGAAGCGGGACAGGATTTCAGCGGACTGCTTGGCGTCCACCTGCTGCACCACCTTGATCACCTCCTCGCCGGGAATTGCGGTAAAGCCGTGTACGTTCAGAACGGCCAGGAACAGGTCGTAAATCTCATCCTTGTTCATGGGTGCGCTGGAAAGCACCGTCACCTTGCCCTTCACCCTCGGATCCACCACAAAACTGTAACCGGTAATGTCCGCCACCTGGGTGACAAAGGCACGGATATCCGCATCCTTCAGGTTCAGCCGCCAGGTTTCTTCCTGCCCGTACGCCAATGACATCATCGGCATCAAAATAAGCAGAGCAATGGCCCGTAACAGATTGGTCTTGTGGTTATACATCTGGCGATTTCTTCCTGTTTCGATGAACCCGGTCAGCGCCACTGCTCGGGTATGGCATAACTGATGGTGAGGATGGATCCGTCACGCTCTATTTCTATCTCCAACTGAGACTGGTCACGCCAGTTCTCAAGCAAGGCCTTGTCCTGATCGATATCACCCAGCCGCTGACCGTTGATGGCGGTAATCACGTCACCGGCCTGCAGATTAACGGCATTCAGCATGGCGTTAGAGCCGTCATATACATACCCGGACATGCCGCTCTCATCCACCGGGCCAAGCCCAAAGGGTGCAAGTGCCGCCATGCCCTGGCTATCAATCTGTTCACGGGCGTTGGCCAGAAACACATCGGGAGAGGAGTCTGCCGGCCTCGCCGCTACCTCTGCAACCAGGTCCGGGGACACCGATTCTTCAAAGGTAAGCGATTCATAACGCGCTCCCCGGCGAATCAGCACACGCCCCGGTTCTACTTCAGCGAGTTCGGCATTACCGGGCAACACCTCTCCCACCCGGTAATACGCTGTCTCACCATTGCTTCCTGCAACTATAGCACCGGAGTCCTCCGGACGCTGCGCAACCAGAACGCCTTCGAGCCGAAGTCTCAGACGGGTCTCCGGTGCCGAACGGCGAACGGCCTCAGCGACCTCCACTGCCCGCCCTGAGCGACCGAAGAAATCGTAGATGGCCATGGACCCTGTCATGGGACCGCCCGTTGCCAGATTACCTGCGCCGTCCGATACCGGCGCACGGGGAACCGGCCTGTCGTCCCAGGCAACCAGCCAGGTAACCCGGGCCATGGCTACCCCCAGGTAGAGCACCAACGCCACCAGCAGCAGGTTCGCGACAGCCCGCGAAATTCGGCTCTGGGCCTGGGCGCTCAGCAGGGCCATACTATCTTGCCCCCGGGATAAGCGGCTGCCGCACCCGGAACACGACGTCCCCCGGGCTGGCGGAGTCCGGCCACGGCTGGCCGGCCAGATCCACCATGCGTTTGTAGACACGCAACTCCATCATCCCGTTCCAGAATATCGTTGCATCCGCCGCCGGGCCTTCTCCACCCTGCTCGGCGACGGTCAGGGCCACACCACCGCGGCTGTTATCGACCGTATCCAGTGTCGCCTGCATCGGCGGGAATTCAGCCTGGCCTCGCTGATCGCCCATGGGCCAGGTAACCAGCCCGCCACCCCAGCGCCCGAGGCCTTCAGCCCGGGTAATCCGGTTGTCCGCCCACGCCATTTCAAGACGGTCAATGGTCACCGCACCCTCAATCATCGCGCCGCCACTCTGGCGGATAAGCCCCTCAAATTCAGCAACCGCCACTTGCCCGCGTGCGTTCATTCGGGCGCTGGCCGGCCATCCGATCGTAACATCACCATCCAGCGAAGATTGTGACGATTCCACGGAAATCCTGAGCGGCAGTTCCAGGCGGGTAACGGAGGGCAGGTGCAGGCGCCAGTCCACACGCAGCGGAAAACCCGCCACAATCACACCAGCCTCGCCATCCCAAAGCCTGCCGGCCACCTGCCGGACCTGCACCTGGGCCGGCAGCGGCACCTGGGCAGACACCCGCTGCCAGACCCAGCCGGCGGGTACCAGAAACACCAGTGACAACAGATAAACCAGAGCGCCCAGCAACAGAAGCAAAAACACCTTGCCGGGGCGGAGAAAAGACGTTGGTTCAGCGTCACTCATTCAGCTACACACAGAAAATGGACCGGAAGCCGAGTCTAGCAAAGGCATGGCGCAAGTTCATGACAAAAAAACAAAAACCCCGCGCCAGTGTGAACCAGCGCGGGGTTTTTAAGGGGCCAGGATCAGGCCGGCACTACATCATGCCGCCCATGCCTCCCATTCCGCCCATGCCACCCATGTCCGGCATACCACCGGCTTTCTCGTCTTCCGGCTGGTCTGCAATCATCGCCTCGGTGGTGATGATCAGGGACGCAACGGAAGCCGCAGCCTGCAGCGCGGAACGGGTCACCTTGGCAGGATCCAGGATACCCATTTCCAGCATGTCGCCGTACGCTTCGGTAGCCGCGTTGTAGCCAAAGGCACCTTCGCCTTCGCGAACCTTGGCAACCACAACAGAAGACTCGCCACCTGCGTTGTACACGATCTGGCGCAGCGGCGCTTCCATGGCACGGCGCAGGATGTTGACACCGGCTTTCTGCTCTTCGTTGAGGGCATCCACCTTGTCCAGCGCCGCGATGGCACGGATCAGGGTTACACCGCCACCAGGCACGATGCCCTCTTCGACCGCAGCGCGGGTAGAGTGCAGCGCGTCCTCAACGCGGGCTTTCTTCTCTTTCATTTCCACTTCGGAACCGGCGCCCACCTTGATGACGGCAACACCGCCCGCCAGCTTGGCAACCCGCTCCTGCAGCTTTTCCTTGTCGTAATCGGAAGAGCTGTCTTCGATCTGCCGGCGGATCTGCTCAACGCGGGCTTCGATATCCGCCTGGCCACCGGCACCGCCAATTACCGTGGTGTTTTCCTTGGTAATGTTGACGCGCCTGGCAGTGCCCAGGTCGTCCAGAGAGGTGTTCTCCAGAGACAGACCTACTTCCTCGGAAATCACAGTACCACCAGTCAGGATCGCGATGTCCTGCAGCATTTCCTTGCGGCGATCACCGAAGCCGGGCGCCTTCACAGCTGACACCTTCACGATGCCACGCATGTTGTTCACAACCAGAGTTGCCAGCGCTTCGCCTTCGATGTCTTCAGCGATGATCATCAGCGGCTTGCCAGCTTTCGCTACAGATTCCAGCACCGGCAGCAATTCGCGGATGTTGGAGATCTTCTTGTCGACCAGCAGGATGTACGGGTCATCCAGCTCGGCAGACATGTTGTCCTGGTTGTTGATGAAGTACGGAGACAGGAAACCACGGTCGAACTGCATGCCTTCAACCACGTCCAGCTCATCTTCCAGGCCACGGCCTTCCTCGACAGTGATCACGCCTTCCTTACCAACACGCTCCATGGCATCAGCGATGATCTTGCCGATGGCCTCGTCGCCGTTGGCAGAGATAGTGCCTACCTGGGCAATGTTGCGGTTGTCGTCGCACGGCTTGGCCATCTCACGGATAGCCTTCACGGCTTGGGCAGTGGCCTTGTCGATACCACGCTTCAGATCCATCGGGTTCATGCCGGCAGTAACGGCCTTAACACCCTCGTTGACAATGGATTGGGCCAGAACGGTCGCGGTAGTGGTGCCGTCGCCTGCAGTGTCATTGGTCTGGGAAGCAACTTCCTTGACCATCTGCGCACCCATGTTCTCGAACTTGTCTTTCAGCTCGATTTCCTTGGCTACGGAAACACCATCTTTGGTGATGGTTGGCGAGCCAAAGGATTTTTCCAGAACCACGTTACGGCCTTTCGGGCCGAGGGTCACCTTAACCGCGTCTGCCAGAACGTTGACGCCTGCGACCATGCGCTTACGAGCGCTATCACCGAATTTAACGTCTTTTGCTGCCATGTCTTCTATTCCTGTTCGTTAAACCGAAGTTGTTGAGTCAGTCGGAATAATGAGAGTTCGTGCCGGTCGCTTATGCGATCACTCAAGCACGCCGTAGATGTCGTTCTCGCTCATAATCAGGAGCTCTTCACCGTCAACCTTTACGGTATTACCGGCGTATTGACCGAAAACCACGGTGTCACCCACCTTGACCGCCAGTGCACGGGTCTCACCGTTATCGAGGATACGGCCATTGCCCACGGCAATTACCTCACCCTGGGACGGCTTTTCCTTGGCGTTGCCTGGCAGCACGATGCCACCTGCAGTTTTCTCTTCTTCTTCCTTACGGCGCACGACAACACGATCGTGTAGCGGACGAATTTTCATTGCTCGGTTTCTCCAATAGTCAGATTGATGTGGCAATGACATTTGCTGTTGTAGGTCGGATTAGCGAAGCATAATCCGACAAATTGCCCGGCTGCTAACCATCTGTTTTTCAGAGATTATAAGCCCGCGGCGAACTTGTGGTTCCTATGTGGGGTAGCAGGTAGGGGTTTTCAACACCCCGAGAGAAAAATTTTTCACTTTTTTTCGATCCGGTCGCGATCGGATTCCGTCTCGTCCTGATACTCGCCTTCGATAATGTCACCGTTGCTGTCCCGATCAAACGGACTTTGCTGCCCGAACGGGTTTTCCCGGCCACCAAACGGATCCTGCCCGAAGGGATTCGAACCACCTCCGGAACGGAAATGGAAACTCCTGCTCCGGCCAGCCACCACCATCCGCTTCAGCGCCTGGGCCGCCAGCCAGTGACGGGTTCCCGGGATCAGGCACAAAAAGCCGACGGTATCGGTGATGAACCCCGGCGTAAGCAGCAAGGCACCACCAACAGCCAGAATCAGACCTTCGGCAACCTCCCTGGCGGGCAGTTCACCACTGTTCAGACGCTGGTTGGCCTTCAACAGTGTTGCCAGTCCCTGCTGGCGCAAAAGCCAGGCGCCAATAACTGCCGTCAGCAACACCAGCCCCACGGTGTTCAGTACACCAATCATGCCGCCCACTTTGATCAATACCGCCATCTCGGCAATCGGCATGATAATGAATAAGAAAAGAAACACAGACATCGGGACCTCAGGGTCTGAACAGGAATTTCAGAAGGTCTGGTATACTCGCAGCCCTCAAAATGAGAATGCGGTCCGGCATTGTGAGTTAGCGCGTCACCGGGTAAGAGGCTTGTGGAACCGCTGCGAGTACGTCCATGTACGCTTGTTTCCGGCCATCCATGGCCTCCAACATTCCACAAGCCTCTTACCCGATGACGCGCACGTGGCAAGGTGCGGGCCGCACACTTAAAAAACTTTTGTCTCTGGTTTGCGTAGAGATACAGGCACACAGAAACTGCTGAACCTCATTCAATTTAGTTAGGGCAAAACATGAAACTTCAAGATTCCGTGATTGCGATTACCGGTGGCGGCCAGGGTCTGGGCCGTGCCATGGCTGAACACCTTGCCTCCAAAGGCACAAAAGTCGCGTTGATCGACCTGATGCCGGAAAAACTGGACGAAGCCGTCGCCGCCTGCAAAGCCGCCGGTTCAGAGGCAAAAAGCTACATTTGCAACGTGGCGAAAGAAGAAGACGTCGAGAAAACCTTCGAAGCCATCATCAAAGACTTCGGCCACCTCAATGGTCTGATCAACAACGCCGGCATCCTCCGCGACTGCCTGATGGTCAAAGCCAAAGAGTGCAAAGTTGAGCGGCGCATGGAACTGTCCCAGTGGCAGGCCGTGATCGACGTCAACCTCACCGGCGTCTTCCTCTGCGGCCGCGAAGCCGCCACCCGGATGATCAAGAACGGCGACCAGGGTGTGATCATCAACATTGCCTCCATCTCCCGCGCCGGCAACATGGGCCAGAGCAACTACTCCGCCGCCAAAGCCGGCGTCTCCGCCCTGGTTCCGGTCTGGGCCAGGGAACTCGCCCGCCACGGCATCCGCTGTGCAGGCATAGCTCCGGGCTTTATCGAAACCGAAATGACCGCCTCCATGAAACCGGAAGTCCTGGAAAAAATGATCGCCGGCATTCCGCTCAAGCGCATGGGCAAACCAGAAGAAATCGCCTCGGCGGCGGCGTTTATCTTTGAGAATGACTATGTGTCCGGGCGTATGCTTGAGGTGGATGGGGCTCTGAGGCTGTAATCCCTTAAATCCATCAGAGAAGTGAGGCCAGCTCAGGGACGAGCCGGCAGAGAGCTAAAATACTTTACATATCGAAAAACAAAGATAATAATGTAAATTATTTTAGCCAAAACAGGCCTTCAATGGACTTTCAAACCCTCGGTCATGACATCTCACGGCTCCGCCAACAACAAGGCGTCTCCCAGCAACAAATGGCCGACCACCTCGGCATTTCCCGTGCCACCATAAATGCGCTGGAAAACGGCCGGTCTGGCGACATCGGCATCCGCAAGGTTATGAAAATTCTCGACTACCTCGGCAAGGAGCTAGCCATCCGGGAGAAGTCTCCGTTCCCGACCCTGGAGGAGCTGCGTGATGAGCGATGAACTGGACGTTCATGTGGATCACAGGCCTGCCGGGATGCTGTTCCGCGAATCGGGCGAATACGTCTTCAGTTACTCCGAGAAAGCCAGTTCCGACGCCTTCGTCTCGCTGACCATGCCGGTACGCAAAAAGGATTATAGCCATCCCCAGCTGCACCCGGTTTTCGAGATGCATCTGCCGGAGGGCTACCTGCTCTCGGTAATCAAAAAGCAGTTTGCCAAACTTACGGATACCGGCGACTTTGGGCTTCTTCGACTCCTGGCGCCGAATATTCGTGGCAGGGTCGAGTTCAACCCTGATGACCACTCTGGCGAGACTTCATTGAGCCTCGAAAAACTCTTGCACTCTGACAACCCCGACCTGTTCGAGGAGCTGGTGTCACGGTTTGCGCTTCGCTCTGCTTTGAGCGGGGTACAGCCCAAAGTCCTCGCGACACTGGAAAACAAGGCGACGCTTCACCTTGAAGACTACATTGTTAAAGCCTGGGGCCCGGATTATCCGGAGCTGGCCCTCAATGAATACTGCTGCATGCTAGCCTGCCAGAATGCCGGCATTCCCGTCCCTGAATTCTACCTCTCGGATGACGAATCCCTGTTCATCATGAAGCGGTTCGATCTGAAAGACAGCGGTGTGGCTCTGGGCTTTGAAGACATGTGCGTGCTTCAGGCAAAACAGCGGGAGGAAAAGTACACCGGCAGCTACGAGCAGATTGCCAAAACCATTAAGACCTTTGTGAGCGCGGAAAACAAAGCCGCCTCCCTGGAGCAGTTTTTCAAGATGATCGTCCTGAACAACATCCTGCAGAATGGCGACGCCCACCTGAAGAACTTTGGCCTGGTTTACGAAAGCATTGATGCCATCAGACTGGCCCCGGCCTACGATGTCGTTTGCACCACGGCCTACATCAGGCAGGACATCTCGGCCCTTACCCTTATGGGCAGCAAAAAATGGTGGCCAAGAAAGCATTTAGAGCGGTTTGGCATTCAGGTATGTGACTTGAGCTCGGCCAGAACGCGGGAATTATACGAACAGTGCCTGAAGGCAATTGACAAGGTTCAGCGCTATATCGAAGAACGGCTTTCACGAGCACCTGCCGGGGCAAAAGCCGACGTGCTGGATCACCTCCATACTCTCATTGCCACCGAAACCGCGACATCGAAACCCGCCCGTGAGTGACTTCTACACCCTCAGCTTCAAGCCGGCTTACCTGCTCCTGGTATTTCTCTGAACCCACGGGAAAAGCAATCTGGCCGTTACTGCGAATCACCCGATACCAGGGCACCGAATGCCCCTCTAGCAACTTACCCAACGCCCTTCCGATGTACCGCGCCTGCCGACCAAGCCCGGCCATCTCTGCTACCTGGCCATAACTGACCACCTTCCCCCTGGGAACGGCCAATACCACTTGCCAGATCTTTTGATCTTTAGTCGGTTCAGACATCCCACGATCTCATTGAACTCGGGGTCAGATGAAAATGGGGTCAGATGAAAGTTCATCTGACCCCATTTTCATCTGACCCCTCTTTATTCCGAGGCGCCAAAGCGTCCAGCCGCTTTCCCTGGCGAATCATAAACATTGCCAGAAGAACCGCTGGCACACCCATAACCGCAGAGACCAGGAAGAACTCCGCATAGCCAAACCCGGCGACCACAATGCCGGAGAAACCACCGAGAAACTTGCCCGGTAACGTCATCAACGAGCTGAACAACGCGTACTGAGTTGCCGTAAACGAGGCGCTGGTCATGCTCGAAAGCCAGGCAATCAGCGCCACATTGGCAATACCGCCGCTCAGGTTATCGGCACTGACCACCGCCGCAAGCGTAATGAGATTGGGTGGGTACTGGGCCAGCAGAACAAACAAAAGGTTGGTTGCGGCGGTCATGATTGCGCCCAGCAGCAGAATACGCCGCACACCGTAGCGAACCACCATCACCCCCCCCAGCAGTGAACCCGCGATGGTCATGAAGAAACCGAAAATCTTGGTAACGTCCGCTACCTCGGTTTTGCTAAAGCCCATGAAGTCCAGGTAGAAGGGATTGGCCATCACCCCCATGGCGATGTCCGCAATCCGGTACACCGCCACCATCAGCAAAATCGCGATGGAAAGCTCTTTATAGCGGCGGAAGAAATCCAGGAACGGACCGGCAACGGCGGCATAGAACCAGCCGACAAGTCGCGCCAGCCGGGGATTGAGATGAGTCCGCTTGCTGGCCTCCTGCTCGATCTTGTGAGCAATGTCCTGGGCTGCGGCAAAGTGGTTCACCCGGGGTTCGCGCACAATCAGAACCGTGAGCGCTCCAACGCCCACCAGAGCCGCCATCACCTCATAGGACACCTGCCAGGACCAGAACTCGGCCAGGTACAGGGCGCCGGCACCGGCCACCAGCAAGGCCAGCCGATAGCCAAAAATATAGGTGGCCGCCAGAGCGGCCTGGAGACGCTCGCCGGCAACCTCGATGCGGTAGGCATCAATGGCCACATCCTGGGTGGCGGAGGAAAACGCGACCAGCAGCCCGTACAGGGCCATCATTTCCGGTGCCGCGGTGGCATCCACATGAGCCATCAGGTAGAGGCCCGCGGCAATACCCACCTGGGCGAAAATAATCCAGCTCCGGCGTTTGCCCAGCAGTCTGTCCAGCAACGGCAGCTTCAGGCGATCCACCACCGGCGCCCAGAACACCTTGATGGAGTAGGTAATGCCAAGCCAACTGAAGAAGCCAATGGTGGCCGTTTCCACCCCCACATCCGCCAGCCGGGCGTTAAGGGTGGAAAACACCAGCAAAAACGGCAACCCGGCGGAAAATCCCAGGAACAGCAAGGCAATCACCTGCCAGCGGGTATAGGTGTAGAGCGTGTCCCGGATCAGGGTCAGGCGGGTGCCGGTTACGATGGTGAAGCCTCCGGATCAGTCGCGGAAATTGTTGAACTGCAGCGGGATATCCAGCTCGGCTTCGCGGAGCATGGCAATGGCGGTTTGCAGATCGTCCCGCTTCTTGCCGGTTACCCGAACCTTGTCCCCCTGGATACTGGCCTGCACTTTCAGCTTGGCGTCCTTGATCATCTTCACGATCTTCTTCGCCATATCGGTTTCAATGCCCTGCTTCAGCAGCAAATGCTGTTTTACCAGCTTGCCGGACTTGCTGTCGCCATCTTCCGCCAGAGCGCGGGCGTCGATTTTGCGTTTGGCAAAGGCCATGCGCAGCATATCCATCAACTGTTCCAACTGAAATTCCTGCTCGGCGCTAATAGTGATGCCCTTGTCATCGTGCTCGATATTCGCTTCCACGTTCTTGAAATCCCAGCGGGTGGCCAGGTCTTTCCTGGCCTGATCCACCGCATTGGTGACTTCGTGCATATCAATTTCTGAAACAATGTCAAAAGACGGCATGGTCGTTATTCTCCGTTACGCTAAGCGGGTATACTGAGGAAAAGCTGAAAGTGGGGTCAGATGAAAGCGTTCATCTGACCCCGGGTTCGCATTCCGCGCCCGTTTGATTTGCAGGGAATCATACCAATCTGCAGCTTATACCGCATCTGACAATGGACTGGTAAAAAGAAGATAACAATGCCGAATCTGGACCTTCCCATCCTCGTAGTAGACGACGCGAAATTCAGCAGTATGGTTGTTGGACGCACCCTGCGAAAGGCCGGCTATCGCGACGTACGCATCGTCAACAATGCACCGGAAGCCCTTGAGCTGATTGAACAGCGACCGGTGAGCGTACTTATCGCCGACTGGCTGATGCCGGAAATGGATGGGCTGGAACTGACCGACCAGGTTCGCCAGCAGGACGAGCAGAACAACCATTATACCTATGTAATCCTGCTCACCGCCCGGGAAAGCGTAGAAGCACTCTCAGAAGCCTTCGACCGCGGCGTGGATGACTTCATCTACAAGTCCGACATGACCAAACAGCTGATCCCCCGCATCTTTGCGGCAGATCGAATGGCAGACCGGCAGAACACCCTGCTGCGGGCCAACTCGCTGCTGATCGAGAACAACCGGGAGCTGGAATCCACCAACATCATCGACCTGGAAACCGGCCTGTGCAACACCAAATACGGCCGCGAGCGGCTGACCAGGATGCTCCGCCACGCCGAATCCCGGGGCGGCTGTTCCGCCTACGTGCTCTGCGGCATCCGGAACTGGCAGGAGCTGAAACGCAAGCACCCGCCCACGGTCATGGGCGAACTCGCCATCGGTATCGCACGCAGGCTAAGCACCCTGATCCGCCCCATCGACGCCCTTTGCCGCGTGGGCGACAACCAGTTCGCCATCATTGCGTATTTCCCGAACAGTGATCACTGCACCACCACCGCCTTCCGGCGCGTGTTCGACGGCATCAACCACAAAGCCCTGAAAACCACTGCCGGTTATATTTCCGTGGAGGCAGGCATGGTGCTGTGCAAGGCAAACGCCCAGAACGGCACGCCCTCGATACAGGATATGGAGCGGGCCGCAGTGCAGGGATTGGTGGATGCCTATGATACCCGGCGGTTTACCGAAACGGCGCCAGAGCTCGATGCAACGGCATAGCCTGAAATTGGGGTCAGATGAAAATGGGGTCAGATGAAAGTTCATCTGACCCCATTTTCATCTGACCCCCTCTTCACAGTCGGTAACACTGATACACACTTCACAAACAGACAGGCAGAAGCGGAAGACCTATTCTGCAATTGTGGATTCAAGCAGTATCCCCCATGGCGGAGGAGCCGAGTAGTACCTCCGCCGCCAAATGGGGAATAGGAATCTACAGAATTAACGAATTTTTCAGGCACTTTCGTTCTTTCCTTGTTTTTTGGGCCAGCTTTTTAGCTGGCCTTTTTATTATAAGCCTGACACCCATTACCCTTCGGAAACTTTCAATAACGCTGACCGCTTTAACTCCTGCTCCACCGTCTCCGGCGCAATATCCTGACCATTGGGCCAAGTAATCGCACCATAGCTGATACCGACCTGCCGAAAATAATCCGTATCTTTCAACTCACGAAAAATGCCTTTTTCAAGGTAAGGCGACATATCCAGAACGCCTTCCAGGCCATCAATACGTACTACCTTCAGCTTATAGTCATCTAGCGCCTCAACACTCTTGATATCCCAATACATCCGCACCTCCTAGAGCGGAGCAACCCTGAAGGGTAGCTCCCCATGAACAGCCAAATCCCAGTCTACCAGCAATTCTTCCCTGTGAAGCTCAATCCATGCCTGAACGAGACGGAGCTGTTTTCTCGGTAGGGTACCGGCGAGTAACTCTCCATCATGCAGACTCACCGATGCTTCAAACTCTGCGTACCGAGCATGAATGTGTGGAAGATTGTGATGATTATTATCCAACAGGTACATTCTTATCAGAATGCCATAGAACATCGAGATTACTGGCATTTTTGCTCTCCTTAGCTTGCCATCCACATTCAGTTCTTACGAAAATCCCCCGGAGTCTGCCCTTTTGCAGCTTTGAATTTACGGTGGAAAGACGTCGTCTCACTGTACCCCAAGCGGAAGGCGATATCGGGAATACTTATTTCGGTGTTTCGCAGGTAATCTTCAGCCATCTGCTGTCGGACTTCATCTAACAGCTTCTGGTACGAGACGCCTTCCTGGCTCAACTTCCTCTGCAAAGTCCGACAGGTTATACCCAGATCTTTAGCAATCATATCCTGCCGGGTGACTCCATCCGCAAGTTGTTTCTGAATACTCTGTTTTACCCGGCTGGTCAGATCCGTATCAGAATCCAGCAGGGCCAACTGTGATAACGCATGAGTTTCCAGGGTCTTGCGCAACAGCGGGTCTGGCTGGCGCAGGCGTGTGGACAGAAGACTCTGGTGCAGGATTACGCAGTCCTCTTCGGCACTAAACTCCACCGGGCACTGCCAACGTTCTGCATAGGCCTTCTCGTAATCGCTCCCCGGGGAGGAACGCCGAAGCTGTACCCGCAGCGGCGAAGCCTTCCGGTTATCCGCCAGCCAACGGGCATAGTTGATCCATGAGGCAAACACATTGTCCACTACCTGGGGCCATACCAGCGGATCCGTAAAGTTGCAGGTCCACACCAGAGACACTTCATCACCATTCATCCGCAGCCCCGTGGTGCCCATATCTCCCACCAACTTTTCATAGGGTGCAATTCGAGTGACAGCCTCTCCAAGCGTCGCACAACTCATCGTTATATAACCAAGCACGCTATAGGAGCCCGGCTGCACGTAATCACCGGTTTCCAGGCCCAGGACAGGATTACCCGTTGTTTCGGCAAGCAGGCGGATAAAGGTTTGAAACTGCTCGCCGTTCAGGCGACCGTCACCGGTATCGAGAATGTTCAGCTCAAGGCCCGCTTTGCTGAAAAGGTTCGAGGTATCAATGCCTTTAGCATCGGCGTAGCGAACATATTGGCGTAGGGCAGAGACGGAAGCGGTTCCGAGAGGGGGCATGGTGACTTAAATCGTTGTTGGTATTTTGTCGAAGAGTATAACCAAAAACGCCGGATTGTGGATGAAAACGGGGTCAGATGAAAATGGGGTCAGATGAAAAGTCATCTGACCCCATTTTCATCTGACCCCAAGTTCACGCTCTAAAGCTTGCGGCCTTTCCCTGCAGCAATCCGCAGGCGAAGTGCATTCAGCTTGATAAAGCCTTCCGCATCCTTCTGATCATACGCCCCCTGATCTTCCTCGAAGGTGGCAATCTTCTCGTCAAACAGGGAATCCTCAGACTTGCGGCCAACCACGTCCACATTGCCCTTGTAGAGCTTCAGTCGAACCGTGCCGTTTACATAATCCTGGGTCTGATCGATCAGGGCCTGCAGAGCCTCACGCTCCGGGGACCACCAGTAACCGTTGTAGATCACCTCGGCGTAGCGCGGCATGATGCTGTCTTTCAGGTGCGCCACTTCGCGGTCCAGGGTGATGGACTCAATGGCACGGTGGGCACGCAGCATGATGGTGCCGCCCGGGGTCTCGTAGCAGCCGCGGGACTTCATGCCCACGTAGCGGTTCTCGACAATATCCAGGCGACCAATACCATTCGCGCCGGCAACCTTGTTCAGGGTTTCCAGCACCTCATGCGCCTTCATCTCATGGCCGTCGATGGCAACAATATCACCCTTCCTATAGGTCAGCTCAACGTAAGTCGGCGTATCCGGCGCGGCTTCCGGAGACACGCTCCAGCGCCACATGTCTTCCTCGGCTTCCGCCCAGGGATCTTCCAGATTGATGCCTTCGTAAGAGATGTGCAGCAGGTTGGCATCCATGGAGTAAGGCGACTTGCCCTTCTTCTTCTCCACCGGGATATTGCGCTCGTCGCAGTAGGCCAGCAGCTTCTCGCGGGAATTCAGATCCCACTCGCGCCAGGGAGCGATCACCTTCACACCCGGCTTCAGCGCATAGGCACCGAGCTCGAAACGAACCTGGTCGTTACCCTTGCCGGTCGCGCCGTGGGAGATGGCATCCGCGCCGGTTTCATTGGCAATGTCGATCAGGCGCTTGGCAATCAGCGGGCGGGCAATGGACGTACCCAGCAGGTACTCACCTTCGTAGACGGTGTTCGCGCGGAACATCGGGAACACATAGTCGCGCACAAACTCCTCGCGCAGGTCCTCGATGTAGATTTCCTTAACGCCCAACGCCTCGGCTTTCGCCCGCGCCGGCTCCACTTCCTCGCCCTGACCGATGTCGGCGGTGAAGGTCACCACCTCACAGTTATAGGTATCCTGCAACCAGCGAACGATGACGGAAGTATCCAGGCCACCGGAATAGGCCAGCACCACCTTTTTGATATCAGACATGCCCTTGCTCCAGACTGAACAGAATGGATGGAAACTGAGGGATATCCGGAGTGAGAGTGAAGACGGGGTCAGATGAAAGCCTTCATCTGACCCCAATTTTAGCCTTACCCCAAGGTATACCCCAATTTCTCGATCGAAATAAGGCGCACATTGTACGGAACTGCAGCGGGAATGGCTATTGACTAACGTAGCAGCGTACACGCAAACCAGGGGTCAGATGAAGTTTTCATCTGACCCCATGTTCAATTCAGACCGCCTGCTGCTGGCCCATGGCTTCCTCGCGAATCCCATCCCAGCCTTCCTTGATGGCGCGGAGCAAATTGGCAACTTCATCGAGCCTGGCCACATCGTTCCTGGCATTCGCCTCGAACAGCGTGCGTTCCATGTAGTCGTAGAGCCCTTCCAGCCGAATCGCCAGATCGCCACCTTTTTCAAAGTCCAGGAAACCGCGCAGGCCGCCAATGATTTCGATAGCCTTGGTGATCAGCTTACCCTTGCCTTCATAATCCTTCGCCTGCATGCGGGCCTTCGCCATGTTGATGCGCTCCAGAGCTCCGTTATAAAGCAGCTGGATAAGCTTGTGCGGATCCGCATCGGTGATGCTGGTTTGGGTGTTTACTCGCTGGTATGCCTGTAAACCGTTCATGCTAGACCTCTTTGTTCGCTAACCGGACCGGGCCGGTCAGTTGTTGTTCCGGTTGTTTTGGGGCGCAAGCGCCGCGAGTTGCTGAGTTACGTAATCCTGGGTGCTGTTGAGCTGGGAAATCAGGGAGTCAGCTGCCGTAAACTGGCGTACCAACCGTTCACGGTATGCCGTTATTCGCTCTTCGAGGCGGACCTGATTTTGCTGAATCTGCTGCAGTTCCTTGTTCAGGCTCTCGGTGCGGGAATCAATGGCACCGTCCGCACCGACAAAACTGGTTACCAGATCCACCGTGCGCTCGGCCACGCCTTCAACAAAGGTAATGGAACCCCGACTACCTGTCTGATCGCCAAGAATACGAACCTGCAGACCGGAGGCGCCACTGCTACCGCTGTCAAGAAACAGCACCTGACCGTCACCAGTGGCCACTTGACCACCAATTGTGCCCGCAACGTCCAGACCTGTGGAAGCAGTGACGGCATCCAGACCAAACGTAGCGGCATTTTCCGCAGAGGTTAAGGCGACTGCGGACTCGCTGCCATATTTGGCCGAAGTGAAACTCAGATTGCCACTAGCGTCGAGTTCAGCTTTGACCGAAGAGCCCGAGACATTCAGCGCATTATTGCTATTGAGCTGTGATTGAATCTCGTCCACCAGGTCTTGGGCGGATGCGTAGGTTTGCTGGGTCAACTGGAGGTTTACCGAGGTTCCACCGTCCACCTCCAGCGTCAGCTCGTCATTACTGGCATCGATAGTGACACCCCCAGCGAGCGCACTGCCGGCCAGAAGATTGCCCTGAGTCGCAGCCTGCGTAATATTGATGTCGTACTTGCCCGGCTCCGTATCAGTGCCGCTACGAACAAACTCCACCTGGCTGTCAGTGGCTCTGCCTTGCTCTGCGAACAAGGCAGTCACATCATCCGGATTGTTCTTGAGCTGTTCCTCGAACTTCGCCCGGTCAAACTCAAGACCACCGGTTTCGAAATCGGTGGTGATACCCACATCGGCGAGGCTGCGAACACTCGAATTCTCAAGGCCAGGCACCACACGTGTCAGCACCTGGCGCAACTGATCCTGGATAGTCCGAACCGTCCTGTCACCAGTCAGTAAGCTACCCACGCCCGCTTCAGCGTTGAAGCCGGCCAGACTGTCAATGGTGGACTGCAAGCTGTTGAATTTGTCGACGAACGCCTGCACCCGACCCGCAACCGCACCGAAGTCCTGCTTCACTTTTATAATCGAGGTGCCGGTAGCTGAGATATCAAACGTCAACCCATCAATCACGTTCTCAAAGCTATTGGTGGAGCGGGTAACCTCAACACCGTTGATTTCCATAACCGCATCTGAAGCGGCAATGGTTTCGCGCAGACCGGAATCCACATCCATTCCGGTATTGAAGGCAAAGCGCGACAACCCCAGGTTATCGGTATCGGTTCCAACCGTGTCACCCGATACAGAAATACTGACAGCATTGGCGGTGCCGGTCTCATCTGCGGAAAGCACCAACTGGAAACCGTTACCGGTATCGATGACACCTGCTGAAACACCGGCGTCTGAATCGTTGATTGCATTCGCCAACCCCTGAAGAGTGTCGTTGCTGCTATCAACGTTTATGTTCGTGGACTTGTCACCCACAGAGAGCGTGAGCGCTCCCTGGCCTACACTTGTCGCATCACGATCAGCAAACACATCCCGGGAGGCCAGTGCCTGAGCACCTGCGAGGCTGGTCACTTCAACGCTGTAGGTACCGCGACTGGCCTTGGTGCTGTCTACAGAGACACCAACGTCCTCATTGGAAGAGCTCGCCGAGAATGCCTTAAGGTTATCTGGGGCGCTCAGCTGCCGCATTGGCAAGCGCAACTCGGTGATGGCACTACGCAGCTTCCCATAGGCCGATAACAGCGCCTGGGTCTGCTCGGTTTTCCGGGCAAGCCGGTTTTCCGTGGGCGCACGCTCCGCCTTGACCAACTGATCGACCAGGTCAGACGTTAAGACTCCCGAACCAACACCCAACGATGATATGTTTGCCATAACCGTGCCTCCTCAGGAGGGCAAATCGCTTCATTGCTCAAGTTATCGGCAAAATGCGGCAAAACTTTGCCTTTTTCCTTCGCCGATTTGTAACAACTTGTATAACCCAAGCTTGGCCCATAACGCAGAGCACCGCCGGCCCCTCGGGTGCGGCGGTGCTGAAATACCGTCATTTTCATCAGCGCAAAAGCGGCAAGCCCTTACACTTTGATGTTAAACAACGTCAGCGGCTCATCCTGCTGCAAGTTCTCTGCCAACCTCAATGCCACTTCATCGGGGATCTGGCGAATTACTTCCTGGGTTTGCTGGTCGACCACACGAACGACCGTTGCACCCAGCTCGTTATTCACCTCAAACTGCAGATCCCGCTGGACATTCTGAACATAATCATTCAGCTGCGACACCGCATCATCAAGTTCCTCTCGCTGGACCTCATTACGTTTCTGAAGCTGTTCAGCTTTGGAAACATTCTGAGCCTGAGAGACTGACTGAGTCGGCATAGCGCGCCCGGCAGACGAAACAGCAAGGTCGGAGGCATTCCTACCTTCGGCCTGAGATGACGAAATTGCCCGAGCCGGTGCTTGCTCACTGGTACGAACCAGCTTCAGATCCGGGCTGTTCAGGTTAACGTCATTCAT
The DNA here is from genome assembly GCF_003441595.1 of Marinobacter sp. Arc7-DN-1. NCBI lineage: Bacteria > Pseudomonadati > Pseudomonadota > Gammaproteobacteria > Pseudomonadales > Marinobacteraceae > Marinobacter > Marinobacter sp. Arc7-DN-1. The sequence goes on from NZ_CP031848.1 coordinate 1,115,365, forward strand.
AGCTCACCTCGCTATCCTCAAACGGCGGTAACGGCCGGAACCCGAAGGTTCCGGCCGTTACCGCCAGCCCCTTATTGCAGGAGGGACAGAACCTGCTGCGGACGGGCGTTCGCCTGAGCCAGGACCGAGATACCGGCCTGTTGCAGCACCTGAGACTTGGCCAGATTCGCGGTTTCTGCCGCAAAATCTGCGTCCAAAATCCGACTGTTCGCAGCGGAGAGGTTTTCGGCAGTGGTCGCCAGGTTCGAAATCGTGGACTCAAACCGGTTCTGGGCGGCACCCAGATCGGCGCGAATGCTACTGATCTGTTCCAGAGCGGCGTCTGCGATTGCAATTGCGCTGCTGGAGCCCGCGACAGTTCCGATATCGATGGAAGACACGGAGTCAAGGTTAGAACCTACTACAGCATTCGCCCCACCCTCGAGAATGCTACCAGCAGTCTCTGCGATACTGGAGCTCACTGAGAATGTGCCGGAGGAACTGAAGCTCACCTCACCGGATGCGATGGCGCTGTCATTAGCGCCAACGCCGCCGGTCGGACCGGTCAGTGTTACCGCTGTGGGGTCGCCATTGCCCTGGAAATCAATAGTCTCACCAGCGTCGCCGCTGCTGGCAAAATCCTCGATGCGAATATCCTTGCCATCGGACTGGGTCAGCGTGATTTCACCACCGTTGACCTTCGCCGACACACCACTGGTGCCAGTAGTGTCATTGATGGCTTTGGCCAGTGCGCTCAGGTCACCCGTGGTCACGGAAGCAGAGATGGTTGCGGCCTCGCTACCACTGCCCAGCTTGAAGGAAACGTTGCCATCAGCGGACAGGCCAGAGAGAGTCGCAGTTGTAGAAGCTTCCGCAGTCACTCCGGTGCCACCGGTCGTTTCGTTAATGGAAGCGGCGATAGCCTCGGCGGTGTCACCGGCAGTAACCGACACGGTTTCCGAACCTTCCGTGCCAGAAATGGTCAGGGTTTGGGTGGCGATGGTGTTAGTCTCGCCGGTCAGGCTGGCCGCTGCTACCGACACGGAGCCAGTACCCTGGCTAACAGTGGTCGTACTCAGTCCGGCCACTGTGTTGTTGCCCAGGTCGGCGCCACGAGCGCCAGTCACAGACACGGAAATGGTCTGGCCGGCGTTGGCGCCCACCTGGAAATCCTGAGCCGTAAAGCTGCCGTCTAGCAGGTTGAGGCCGTTGAACTGGGTGCTTGACGCAATCCGGTCAACTTCCTGCTTGAGCTGGTTGACTTCGTTTTGCAGAGCAGAACGGTCGGATGCAGAGTTGGTCGAGTTCGCTGACTGTACGCTCAGGTCACGAATACGCTGGAGAATATTTGTGGTTTCCTCAAGCGCACCCTCTGCCGTTTGAGCCAGGGAGATGCCGTCATTCGCATTACGCTGGGCAATATTAAGACCGGAAATCTGCGAGCTGAAGCGAGTAGAAATCGCCAGGCCGGCCGCGTCGTCTTTGGCTGAGTTGATGCGCAAGCCGGAAGACAAGCGCTCAAGAGCCTGATCGTTAATTTTCTGGCTACTGCTCAGTTGGTTCTGAGCGGACAGTGACGCAACGTTCGTATTGATACCGAGAGCCATTATGCTTCTCCTTCGACTGGTGTCGTTTTTTCATGGAAAAGGTCTGGCGCCCGTTATTTTAGTTTGGAGCGCCGGCCAGTTATTCCACTTAACGGCTCCAGCCGTCCATCCTTTAGAAAAAAAGCCATTTGATTTGTAAAGGAATGTAAAACCTACCAGAAAGCGGCAAAACTCTGCCAAAAAGCCACCCTCTTCGCCTTCCGACAATTAACCACAATCGTTTTCTAGAAAAGATTATAGCTCATATTTTCATGAGGTTATCACTGTTTTTAAGAAAATGGCACAGCCTTCGCTTAGAGACTTTAAAAACGGCAATTTAACGAATACCTGCCGGTAATGCGTTGCCAGATGAAAAGGCAGCGAACATCCGGCACCTCTGAGCAGGGAGAAGAGAAATGCCTCAGATCATTAACACCAACATTGCGTCACTGAACGCACAGAGAAATCTAAATACGTCACAGCAAGACTCAAACGTTGCATTACAAAGACTGTCTTCAGGCCTGAGAATTAATTCCGCCAAAGACGACGCAGCCGGCCTTGCTATCTCTGAGCGCTTCACGTCCCAGATCAGAGGGCTCAACCAGGCAATCCGAAATGCCAACGATGGTATTTCTCTGGCTCAGACCGCTGAGGGAGCTCTTGGAGAATCTGGCAACATTCTGCAGCGGATTCGTGAACTAGCTGTTCAGTCTGCCAACGCGACCAACTCCGCTTCGGACAGAAAGGCCCTCCAATCCGAAGTAAACCAGCTCAAAGGTGAACTTGAACGGATCGCCACTACCACTGAGTTCAACGGCCTCAAACTCCTTGACGGCACTTTCCAGGCACAGAAATTTCAAGCGGGTGCCAACGAAAACCAGAGCATTGCTGTTTCCATTGAAGGTGCGCGTACTGCAGACCTCGCCAACAACACGCTGACGGCGAGCAATGCGACCTTAAACCAAGGCACGGGTTCTACAACAGCCGCGAACGCTGCTTTGCCGGCGCAAAACACTATAGCCACCCAGAACCTGACAATTTCCAGCTCGCTGGATAGCCAGGTCGTTCCAATCACTGCTGGTGACACCGCAGAAGACATTGCAGCTGCAATCAATGACATTGGGGCAACCACCGGTGTCAATGCCACAGCCCGAACTTCAGCCACCTTGAGCAATACTGCAACAACACCCATTGCCGTCCCTCAAACTGTGTCTCTGACCATTTCCAACGGGAGCAGCTCAGCAACTATTTCGGCACAAATCACCGATGCCACTGACTTGTCAGCTATTGCGCGCGAAGTCAACGCTGCCTCAGGCAAGACCGGCATCACGGCTGAAGTTGAGAATGACGGCAGCATTACGCTGATCCAGGAACAAGGCAAAGACATTACCATCGAAAACTTTACCGCCTCCGGGGCTCAGCAGCTTGCAGTTCAGGGCAGTGGCGATCCGAGCGCCATCGAGCTGACAAGTGGCGGCGCCAATAACACAAGGATTGCTGGCGAACTGACACTCGATTCCTCTGTCAGCTTTGCGGCATCGTCTGACGCGACCATTGCTGCTGGCAGTGTCCTGAATAGCGCCCAGAATATTGCAGCCGGCTCTTCGCCGGAAGCGGTCGACGGGATAGACATCAGCAGCGTTGATGGAGCCACCAACGCCCTTGCGGTCGTTGACGCCGCGCTCGAGACAATCAGTGGAATTCGGGCTGACTTGGGCGCTGCCCAGAATCGACTCGAATCAACGATCGCCAACCTCAGCACCACCTCCGAAAACCTGTCGGCAGCCCGCTCACGCATCCGCGACGCGGACTTCGCGGCAGAATCCGCCGAACTGGCCCGAACCCAGGTTCTCCAGCAGGCCGGCCTCTCGGTTCTGGCCCAGGCCAACGCGCGGCCGCAGCAGGTGTTGCAGTTGCTGCAGGGCTAAAACGCTGAAACAGAGTCAAAACGGCCGGGGCAACGCACGCCCGGTCGTTTTACTTTGAAAGTCGCCGCCCAATCTCACCCCCTGACAAACATTCCCTCAAACAACGCCGTCCGCCGCATCACCTGCTCACTTTCGTCCCGGAGCCGGGCAAACTCCGGGCTCAGCTCTATCAGCCCGAGCATCTGGCAAAGCGTGATCATCCGGGAACGCAGCGCCGACTTCGCCTGATCTTCTTCGCTCATGTAGCTGACCGGGTAAGCGGCAATCGGTAGCCGAGGGAACGCTTTGAGAATGTCGTCCAGGTATTCCTGCACCGGCCGCCACTGATCGCCTTTCTGCGACAGCAGCCAGAAACAGAACGGGCCGATGTACTGTATGTCTTCCATGCCCTCGTAGTGATCCATCGAGGCCCAGTTGAGTCTGGTGAGTGCGGTTGTGAGCAGGTCCTGGTACACGGTTAGCCAGCCCTTTTTCTCCAGCCTGGCTTCCGCGGTTTTTTTGAGTGAAAGTACACCTTTCTGCTTTTTGGTATAGCCGGCAATTTCCAGCAACACGCGGGTGAGAATCACGGCCAGAATGTGCTCCTCGGAGCGAATCGGAGAATATCTCGCCATCGGTGCCACAATCTCTTCTCCACCGGCTTCAATCATGGCCTTGACCTGTTTGAGAGGCAGATTGCCCTTGCCGGTGAGGCGGATGCCCTTGCCTTTCATGGCCTCAACCAGAACTTTCGCCATCCGGATGACCGGCGCGGTGTCGAGTTCGCGGTTTACGGCTTCGGCATTGATCAGCGGCTTGAACACAGAGGGGCAATTCAGTGGGTTCTGCAGCAGCTCATAAACCTGGCTGGGGCTAAGGCCGAAGAAGTCTCTGGCCGGCGGGATATCGGGTTCGGATTCGGTTTCGGAAAACAGGGCATCCCGCTTGGCGAGCGCCTGGTTGATGTCATCAAGATCCACAAACTCCGGCTCGAACCATTCGCCACCCATCCACTCGCGCACTGCCACATGCTCCGGATGAGCGGCATCTTCCATGGCTTCCAGAAAATCGTAGAATCCGGGCAAGCCACCGACATCCTCTGGCGGGCACTGGCGCACGGCTTTTATGCAGCGGGGCAACGGCTCGCCCTGATCGCCCGGCAGGACCTTTTCAAGCCGTACCTCATGCTCCCAGCTGTCGCCGAAATCATAGTCATACGTCAGAGCCTGCCCCTCCTTGTTGAGCACAGCAGACACTGCCACCATGGTTTCATCCTGAAAATTCAGCATGCCATCGAAATCCTCCGCCGGATCACCAATCAACCGGTCATCACCCGCCTGAAACATATGCAGATGACAGGCCTGCCAGCCCATCGCCAACTGGATAATCCGGTGAAGATCCTGAAACGTGGTGTCCGGCGCAATCAGCAACCGGCGCCAGATCGGCGGCTGGGCGCCAAGAAGTGATACTTTGAGTTGGTAGGCTTTGTTGGCTGGCTGGGGCATAAGGGCTCCGATATTTTGGGCCAGACACCAGGACATTAGGCCGCGGTAAATGTTTTCGGGTCTGACCCAATTGCAAAAAGCTACAGCACGACAAGCTCCATGTTGGACTGACTAACAAACCGTGAAAATCCTTTGTCAAAAGTCAGGAGCTTTTCGCAGCCGCTGCGTTCTGCATGAATAAGGTGAACAAGATCATTTATGCTTTTACCCAAGCCGAGCTCCAACGCCATTTTCATGGCCCCGGCAACATCAACCTTCTCAATCGCGGGTGTAGAGAACTTTTGAAAATAGAGCAACAGATCTTTTTGAGCGGGAAGCTGTCCGAGCTTTGCCAAAACAAAAACCATCTCGGTCAGTACCAACGGTGAAATGGCGAATTGCTGCTTGAGTATGGCGTCTTCAATCAATTTCTCGGCGAGCTTTTGCTTATCAGAGTCCTGATTGATGATGGCGTAGACCAGCACATTGGTATCAAAAAACGTCATTGTTAATATCGTCCTCCATGGACTCAACCGCCATGTCCTTGGCTATTTCAGGTTTCTTCTCTCGCGTTGCCTGCAAGGTCCGGAATTCTGTGAGATCATCACTTGCCGTATGTGCTTGTGGAACTTCATCCACAAGAATAATTACCCGCGCATGCTTGTTAAGAAGGCTCTGCCACTCCTTCAACTCCAGATACTTGCCGGTAATATCGGCTTCAAATTCAATGGCGTACATAACTACCTCACTTAACTGTTCTGAACCCATTCTACTCTCAGGCTTCAGAAGATAACAGCCACACGGTCTTGGGGCCTGACCCCATTCATACGCCGCCTCCCAAACTGGCACACCTTTCGCACCACCTCCCCCAAAGCACGGCAAACCGTCAAAAAACTGCAGACCTTTGCCGCTCCGGATTGCGGCTGTTATCACGAGGTGTCCCATGCAAGCCAAGCATCAAGTCCAGGTATCCCAATCCCAACAGGCCCAGGTTGCCCGTCTGCTTCTGCAGGCCAACCTTGCCTACGGGGAGTCCAACAGCAACGGCCTCAGCCATATCCAGCGGCTGAAGACGCGGCAGGAATGCCGGGGATATCTGAACGAGGCGCTGGCTCTTGAGCCGGAGAACGCCGGCGCTCTGGGCCTGCTTGGGCGGGTGGAGATGGACGACGGGCAGCTTGAGAAAGCCCATACCCTGTTCAACGCCAGCCTGGATCATCAGCCGGGGCAGGCACAGCAGTATTGCAACCTGGGTTACTGGGCCCTGAAAACCGAACGCCCGGCGCTGGCCGAGCAGTATTTCCTGCAAGCCCTGGACTGCGACCGGCAATCCGCCGCCGCTTTCTGTGGCGTTGCCCACTCCAAACGCTTGCAGGGGCAGTTTGATGTGGCCTACCTGCATTACCGAAAGCTTCTGGAAACCGGGGCCGAGTGGGAGTCTGTGTACAGCGGTATGCTGACCTGTGCCCAGCATCTGGAAGTCAACAAGGCGGATTCCGCCCTGGCCCAGGATGCCATTGCCCTGCTCCAGCGGGAGGGCTTGCCGCACCAGGAACTCGGCCGGTTTGTCGGCGCGATCATTCACCAGCAGTACGATCTGGATAACCCGGACGCGCAGATTCTCCTGGAAGCCGCCAGTGAGGATGAACTGCTGATCCTCGCCCTCCGGAAAACCCTGATGCCCAATCCGGCGGTGGAAGAGCTGGTCACGATGCTGCGCCGGGCGATTATTGCCGAAGTGGCGCAAACCGTTGAACTTCGGGACGAACTACAACGCCTGGCCCTGGCCATTGCTGAGTATGTGGACAGAACCGGCTACGCCCTGGCCGCTGAAGATGATGAAGAGCGGCTGGTTGCCGCCATCAATGACAGCATCCAGGCCCAGTTCGCCCTTGGCGAAGATCGGGATACACTGATCGGCTCCCTGATGATCAGCGCCATGTACGGCGCCCTCTTCCACCAGGATTTTGCTGTCCAGCTCGGCCAATGGAATCTCGTAGACTGGCCCCTGGCACTGCAACCGGTTCTGGCCGCCAGCTATTACGACAGGGCGCAAGAGGAAGCCATCAAGCAGAACTTCGATGAGAAAGCCGAAGAGCTCTGCCTGGATAAAACCGATGTGCCCCAGGCATGGCCTGCCTGGTCACAGCTGGCCTGCCGCACAGAAAGCAGCCTGAAAACCCTGATGGCAACGGAGCTGGGGCTGCTCATCGACAACCTGCCTGCCACTCTTCGCATCATGGTCTGCGGCGCCCAGTCCGGCCAGCGCGCTATGGAACTGGCCAGTTACCTGGACGATGTGGAAGTGATCGCGGTGGACGAATCCCTGGCCAATATCGCCAAGGCAACCCGCGTCGCCAATGACATGGGCAGAGACAATATTGTGTTCTGGCCCTGGTCCATTGCCCAGCGTTTCGTGGCCGATGGCCATCAGGTGCACTGGATTGAAGTCGGCCGCCTGCCCTCACCGGCCATGACCAAGCTGTCCCTCGCGGCACTGGTGAACGAAGCCACTGGCTCCGGCGCCGTTGTTCACATGCACACGGCCGTTGCCGAGCAAACCAATGGTGACAAACAGATGCGCAAACTGGTCGCCGAGCACCAACTCCAGCCCACCCGTCAGGCCCTGCGCCAGCTTCGCCGGATGGTTTTGGCCAACCGGAAGGATGCAACCTGGCAGGAACTGACGTCCGATGCCGGCTTCTACAGCCTCGGCGGTTGCCGGGACAGATGGTTCCGGCCCCAGGATACGGCCCAACTGAAAGAACTGATGGCGATGGTCAGCAACGAAGTGGAATGGAAGCTGGTCAAGGCCCGGGATATCGACGGCCACAGCCTGGCAACCGGCCCGGTTCAGAAGCAGATTCAGGCGGAGGCACTGGGGAGTGAGGTGCAGAGCCTGATGGGGCAGAATCTGAGTGTTTACTTCCAGCGCAGAAGATGAAGGGGCAGGCCGGCCGTCGCAGCACTACAGCCGGCCTTTCACCAATCCGGGCATTGAGCCGCACACAGCTTTCGGTTAGCGTAGCCCCTCCTGATTCTGGCACTACCGCGGGAAACTATGCTGATCGACAACCACACCCTCACCAGGATTTTCGACACCAACACCCTGCAGCGGGGCAAGCGCTATTTTGCCCATAGCCGGGTACAGGACCTGACTCTCGATATCGAAGGCATGAGCATTCAGGTGTTGCGGGCTGAGGTTATCGGCAGCCAGTACCAGATCTACCGTACTGAGGTACGGTTTGATCGTTACACGCCCTACAGAATCGATACCTACTGCAGTTGCCCCGTGGGTTTTCAATGTAAACATGCCGCGGCGGTTATCCTGCAGGCCAATTACGAGCAGTCGCAGGTGGATGCGCAGAAGGCGGAAGGCCACCGGAACAGGGCAACGGAACACACGGCGGAAACCTGGCTGGCGCGGCTTGCTTCTGCCGCGGATCCGGCCCCGAAGCCCGCCAGCCCCGAGTGCCTGGTGTACATCATCACTGCGTACACCAGCCTGAAGCGCCTTTCGGTTTCGGTTCGGAAGGTCCGGCCCCGTAAATCCGGTGGTTACTCCAAGGGTTCCGTCAGCAGGGTCTGGGGCCGGACCACACTGGAATATGATCGCCCCAAATACCTGCAGGACAGCGATATCGCGCCGCTTACCTGGCTGGAGGCCGCCCCCACATCCTATCGCTCCGAGCCCCTGCTGGAAGGAGCGACCGGCGCCTTTTTTCTGGAAGCCGCCATGAAAACCGGGCGCCTGTTCCTTGAGTCCGTCAGCAATCCACCACTGCAGCCCGGGGATGCCATCGAGACCGGTTATGAGTGGCAGCAATTGCCCGGCGACCAGCACTGGCAACTGGTGCCATGGGAGCTACCACCGCAGGTTGCGATGCTCAACACCAACCCGCCGCTGTATCTGGATTCCGAAACGCACTGCATCGGGCCGGTTCACAGCGCCCTCTCGCCAGAAGTCAACGATCTGCTGGAGCAATGCCCGCCTTTAACCGAAGAACAGCTGCAGGAAGCCCTGCCGGATCTGACACCGTTACTGGAGCAAGCCCGCGCCCCGCTTCCCGAGTCGTTCAGGGTGCCGGAAATGATCGAAGCCGACCCGCAGCCCATTTTGCAACTATACAGCGTGGATGATCCGTCGCCCGGCGCGCACACGCCCACACTGCTTGCGCGCCTACAGTTTAACTACCGGGGCTACCAGGTTGCCTATGCCGAGCAGGAGCCCCGGCTCCTCCGGCAGACACCGGAAAGCCCGGTACTGATCATCCGCGATGAAGACCAGGAGGCCGGCTTCCTGCACCACGGCCTGCCCGGCTTCCAGTTCCTTGCCGATCAACCGGGCGAGCATGCCCTGAACCAGTTACCCGGTTCCGCCTTGTTGGATTTTACCCTGCCAACCCGGGAAGCCTGGCTCGATTTCATCGCCTATCAGCTGCCACAGCTCCATGCCGAGGGCTGGCAGATTGAAATGGATGAGAGCTTCGATCTGCCAGTGGTGGAGGCAGACCAGTTGCAGGGCAGCCTGCGCCCGGACGACGACGCACAGGGCTGGTTTGAGGTTGAGCTGGGCATAACCTTCAACGGCACCAAAATAGACCTGATTCCCCTGCTGCACCAGGCTCTGGCCTACCTTCCCGGTTACATCGAAGGCAATCAGGAGAGCGCCGATGATCTGCCGGAGACCCTCTGGCTGCACAATGGCGAAACCCTGATTCGAATCCCCTCCGAGCGGATCAAACCGCTGGTGCAAACACTCCTGAGCCTGTTTGGACAAGAAACCAACGGCAAATTCAGACTCCCCCGGCTCGACGCCGCGCAAATCATGGGCAGCACCCGGGCCGAGTGGGACAGCAGTGAGGAGCTCAAGGCGCTGGGCAGAAAACTGACCAGTTTCCAGGCCCTGGAACACGTACTGCCGCCCAGCGAGCTCAATGCCCGGCTACGCCATTACCAGCAGGATGGCCTTAACTGGCTGCAGTTTCTGCGGGAGTTTGGCCTTGGGGGCATACTGGCGGACGACATGGGCCTGGGTAAAACCCTGCAAACCCTGGCGTGCATTCAGGTTGAGAAGTCTGCCGGCCGGCGGAAAGCGCCTGCCCTGGTAGTCTGCCCAACAACCCTGATTGCAAACTGGCAATCGGAAGCGGAAAAGTTCGCACCGGAGCTGAAACTTCTGATCGTGCACGGCAGCCGCCGCAAACCACTGTTCGAGCAGATTCCCGGGGCCGACCTGGTGATTACCAGCTATCCACTGCTACCCCGGGATATCGAACAGCACAAGGCGCAAACCTACAGCCTGGCCTTCTTTGACGAAGCCCAATACCTCAAGAACCCTGCTACCGCCCTGGCCAAAGCTACTCGCAAACTGCCGGCGGAAAACCGGATCGCCCTCACCGGCACCCCCATGGAAAACCACCTGGGCGAGCTCTGGGCCCTGTTTGATCTGATCCTGCCGGGGTATCTGAGCGACCAGAAGACGTTCCGTGATTACTACCGCAAGCCCATCGAAGAAAACGGTGACGCCAGCCGCCAGGCCGAACTCAGCCGCCGCGTGCGCCCGTTCATGCTACGGCGCACCAAAGACCAGGTAACACCGGAACTGCCCCGGAAAACAGAAATCATCCGCCACGTGGAACTGAACCGGGAACAGCAGGACCTCTATGAAACCGTGCGCGCCAGCATGGACAAACGCATTCGCCAGCTCCTGGCCAGCAAAGGTGCTGCCCGCAGCCAGATCGAAATTCTCGATGCCCTGCTCAAGCTCCGCCAGATCTGCTGCCACCCGGCCCTGCTGAACAGCGAAAGTAACGCCGGTTCCGCCAAGATGGATTACCTGCTGGAGATGATCAGCGAATTACTGGAAGAGGGCCGGCGGATCATTCTGTTCTCCCAGTTCACCAGCATGCTCGCACTGATAGAAACAGCGCTGGAGTCTGCCGGCATCCGTTACGAAAAACTCACCGGCCAGACCCGGGACCGTGCCACCCCCGTTAAAAGCTTCCAGAACGGAGACAGTCCGGTTTTCCTGATCAGCCTGAAAGCCGGCGGCACCGGCCTCAACCTCACCGCCGCCGACTGCGTGATTCATTACGACCCCTGGTGGAATCCCGCCGTAGAGCAACAAGCCACCGACCGCGCCTGGCGAATCGGCCAGGACAAACCGGTATTCGTGTATCGCCTTATCAGCGAAGGAACGGTAGAGGAGCGCATTCACGCCCTGCAGGCCCGCAAGAGCCAGCTGGCCGATGGCCTCTATGGAAAACCCGACAGCTTTGCCTCGGCGCTGACTGCCGATGACATCACCGTGCTTTTCGAAAAATAAAAATGGGGTCAGATGAAAGTTCATCTGACCCCATTTTCAGATGTACGGAATCAAAGACTCCCCGTACAAATGCAGGTCCTCCAGCACCTGCCGCTTCTCCGGCGTCAATTCCGGATCCGCCGCCAGGCGCTGTAATTCCCGGGCGTAGGCCTCGAAAGATCGCCAGCCCTTCTTGGGATGCATCAACCGTTGACTACGGAACGCCTCCCAACGCTCGAGCTCTTCGCCCATCAAGGTGCCCGGGTAATTCCTTGCACGGTAACGGAACAGCAGTTCCCGCAGGCGGTCATCCTCAAAGCTGACCTCTAGCTCCCCCAGCGTTTCCACCGGCTGCTCCAGTACCCAATTCAGCTTCTCCCGGTCGGTCCTGCTGATAAAGCCGCCGGCGTAGAGCTGTTCGTCCGGGTCGGTGAGGTCGCTTTCGTGGGGCTGGTCAAAGGCTTCGGCAATCCTGCGCGGAAGGTCCGGCGCCTTGCGCAGCATGGCCAGATTGGCCCGCAGGGTTTCGCCATCCAGTTCCAGTTCGTCCAGCCGCGCCTGAGAAAGGGAGGAAAGCATGGTCGCCGGCGCCAGCACCGGGCATTTGTTCAGCTGCACGCCTTTCAGCGGAAAGCGGCTCACGCCCTCCCCCAGTCCCGCCCGGGAAGTAAACACCCGCTCACGAATCTGCTCAGGGGTGGCGTTGATCAGCTCGCTGGGGTCTTCCCGCAGGTCGTAGACAATCACCAGGTTCTTGTTGGTGGGGTGGTCTGCCACCGGAGCAACCAGGGCACAGCATCCACGGGTCGCCGGGTACTTGGCGGATATGTGGAACACCGGCTTCATGGTGGCGGTGTCGAGCATGGACCGGGCGGAGTGCTTGTCCTTGTTCTGCAGCACGAAATCAAACAGCCTGGGTTGCTTTTCCTTGATCAGCTTTGCAACGGCAATGGTCGCCTCCACATCCGACATGGCATCGTGGGCGGCTTCATGGGTGATCCCGTTGGCGACTGTCAGCGCCTCGAGTTTGAAACTGGGGCTGCCGTCTTCCTTGCGGGGCCAGTTGATGCCTTCCGGGCGCAGGGCGTAGGTCAGCCGCACCATATCGATGATGTCCCAGCGGGAATTGCCATTCTGCCATTCACGGGCGTAGGGATCGCGCAGGTTCCGGTACAGGGTGTGGCGGGTGACTTCGTCGTCGAAGCGCAGGCTGTTGTAGCCCACCACGCAGGTGCCGGGCTGGCTGAAGGCTTCGTTGATCCGGGCGATGAACTGGGCCTCGGGGAGCCCGTCTTCCAGCGCTTTTTGCGGGGTAATACCGGTAATCAGGCAGGCTTCCGGTGATGGCAGGTAATCGTCCGCCGGCTTGCAGTAAAGCACCAGCGGATCCTCGATGATGTTCAGATCCGCATCCGTCCGCACACCGGCAAACTGGGAAGGCCTGTCATGAACCGGATCTACACCGAAGGTTTCGTAATCGTGCCAGTAAAAAGAGCGGATCAAGGGACTAAACTCCTGCCAAATAAATTTCGGACTGGCGGGAGTTTAGCATCTAGAACAGCCGGGTACCCATATCCTCCCGGTGGGTCTGCAGTCGCGGCACGCCCTGGTTGATCAACTGGCTCATATCCACCTTCATGCTCGTGGGCAGATTGATAAACACGCCCTTGCCGGCATTGATTACGTTCGTGCCATCCGGGCTTTGCCACTCAACACCTTCTCGCTGGAAACCGATAAAGAAGTCGCTGGTGAAGCCGGTCGTGCCATCCGCGCTTTCCTGGCCCACAAACAGCGACTGCAATTGGGTCAGCGGCGCACAGTTGATGCCCTGAGCGCAATCGGCCGAACCATCGTTTATACCAATGTAACTGGCCCGATAGTTGGTGGCCTGGGAATTCTGGTCGAATAAGGTGGCGTCAAATTCGGTACCGCTATCATCAACAAGCTTAAGCCCGATATCGCCACTGAAACTGCTGGTCAGTGAAGAGACAGATCCCCTCGCCTGCCCGAACCCCATGCGGAATCCGGAGAGCCTGCCCTCGGCGGGATCTTCCGCCAGCTCGATGTAGGGCTGGAACGCTTCAAAAGGCACCGTGTCACCGGCATTGTAGGCGCGACCGTTATACTGAACGCCGTCATTACGGGCAATGTGCCCCAGGGCCACGTGCTGCGCCGCGAAGTCCACTCCGCCGTCGATCTCACCGGCTTTCACATCGTCCACATTCATCCGGGTTTCCATGTCCATGCTCAGCGTCATCCGCGTGAACTGGTGGGGATCTCCCGGTATGTTTTCAATCTGAATAAAGCCCTGCCCGGTCACCTCACCCATTGTTTCGTCTGAAATGGGCTTCAGCTCGGCCTGGGCAACGGGCGCAATACCCAGGCAGAACAGGGTGACGGCAGCGTATCCATACGCCTGCTGTCTCATATAATTGCGTCTCTGAAAAACCATTATTGTTTTATGTGCCGACGACACACTATAAACAAGGCAGACCGGCCAATAGAGTGAGCAGGTTCACAATCGCCGTTTACAATTCAGTAATACTCGGCCAAGTTTGAATACAGTCACAAAACCTTTGGTTTAATATGCTTACAACACCTTACCTACGGTTACGAACGCTGTAGCAAACGTGTACATAACAACCACTACTGATATACTTTCGCCCCTTATGATCAACCCTCAACGGCTTCCTCAATGACCACCCGCATACTGATCTGCGACGACTCCGCCCTTGCCAGAAAACAAATGGCCCGGGCCCTGCCGGAGGGGCTGCGGGGGGATGTCAGTTACGCAAAAGACGGCGTGGAAGCCCTTGAGAAATTACGACGGCATGAGGCAGAGCTGATGTTCCTGGATCTGAACATGCCGGAAATGGACGGTTACCAGGTGCTGGAACAGGTCCGCGAGGAAGACCTGCCGGTCATGACCATCGTGGTTTCCGGCGATATCCAGCCCGAAGCCCGGGAGCGGGTGAAAAAACTCGGCGCCATCGATTTCATCAAAAAGCCCACCGAGACGGGCATCCTGCTCAGCCTACTGGTGGATTACGGGGTTTACCGCCCCGGAGACCTCGAAGACGCCGCACTGCAGGATGCCACCCTGAAGAATACAGGCAGCGCCAACCCGGAGATTTCCGTTTCCCTGAATGACTATCTGCAGGAAATCTCCAACGTTGCCATGGGGCGCTCCTCCGATCTGCTGGCCCGCCTGCTGAAGGTGTTTGTGAAGCAGCCCATTCCCAAGGTGGCCTTCCTCGCCAATTCCGAACTGCACATGGCGATTTCCTCGGTCAGCAACAGCAACACGTACTCCGCCGTATGCCAGGGCTTTACCGGGGCCGGCATTGCCGGCGAGGCATTGCTGCTGTTTGCAGACGCCAGCTTCAGGGACATGGCGGAGATGCTGCACTACGAAAACCTTGAAGGCGAAGCCGTCAACATCGAAGTGTTGATGGACATGTCCAGCATCCTGTTCGGAGCCTTCCTCAAAGGCATCGGCGACCAGCTGGATCTGAAGCTCGGCCTGGGCCACCCCACTGTACTGGGCCAGCACCGGCAGATCACCGAACTCCTGGAGCACCACAGCGCCCGGGAAGAACAACTGCTGTGCATCGAAATCTGCTACACCCTGGAAGACCGGGATATCGAATGCGACATGCTGATCCTCCTCACCGGCGATTCAGTACCTTTTCTCGAAGATCGCCTGCAATATCTGGTGGACTGACCGATGGCCATTAACGACTTTGAAGCCAACTCCTTTCACTGGCTGGTGGACATGCTGGAATCCGTGGAGGTGGGCCTGGTAGTGCTGGATCTCGATTTCCGGGTGCAGGCCTGGAACGGCTTCATGGAGAACCACAGCGGCATCACCGCCAGCAAAATCCGCAACCAGGTGTTGTTTGACGTATTCCCGGATATCCCCCAAGCCTGGCTCGCCCGCAAGGTGGACGCCGTTGCCCTCCTGAACACCCGGGCCTTCACCTCCTGGGAGCAGCGGCCCTACCTGTTCCGGTTCCGTAACACCCGGCCAATTACCGGCACCGAAGAGTACATGTTCCAGAACCTCACCATCAGCCCCCTCTCCGGGGTTACCGGGCAAGTCGAGAAAGTGTGCCTGATGGTGTATGACGTTACCGATGTTGCCAGCAGCAAGCGCGCCCTGGAACGCGCCAACGAACAACTGGCCAAACTCAGCATGACCGACCGCCTCACCGGCCTGCTCAACCGCGGCACCTGGGAAAACCTGGTAGACGCCGAGTTCGAGCGCTTCCGCCGCTACGGCCACGCCACCAGCCTGGTGATGTTCGACATAGACCACTTCAAACCCGTCAACGACACCCACGGCCACCTGGCCGGCGACGAAGTAATCAGACACACCGCGGGCATAACCCGCGCCAACATCCGCCAATCCGACAGCGCCGGCCGATACGGCGGCGAAGAATTCGGCATCATACTGCCGGAAACCGACGCCGAAGGGGCACGGATCATCTGCGAGCGGATTCGGGAAAGCATTGAACAGAGCGTGGTCGAAACCAGCGTGGCGCCGATTCGCTATACCATCAGCATTGGCATTGCCCAGTTAACGGATGAACCCGAGAACTATATGCAGTGGATGCAAAAAGCGGACGAGGCCTTATATGTGGCCAAGGAAGGAGGACGGAATCGGGTAGTGGTGTCTTAATATGGGGTCAGATGAAAATGGGGTCAGATGAAAAGTTCATCTGACCCCATTTTCATCTGACCCCCGAGTTCGTGCGCTGCGTCATGGTAGACAAGGCAGCCGTACGATAAGGTTCCAGCCTCAACCAAACGATCACAAGGATGTGGTGTTATGCCCAGAACCACGAGATTCTGCCCTCCCGGCGTTCCCCAACACGTTATCCAAAGAGGAAACAACCGCCAGCCAACCTTCAAAGGGCGTGTAGATTTTGCGTTCTACTGTCGTCTGATGGAGCAATATGCCGAAGAGCACGGCGTCGCCTTGCATGGCTGGGTACTGATGACAAACCATGTGCATCTGCTGGCAACTCCTTCAACAGAGAAAAGTCTGTCAGCCTATATGCAGTCAATTGGCCGGCGTTACGTGCGCTACTTCAACCGTCGCCATGACAGAACCGGCGGCCTTTGGGAAGGACGATTTCGATCCTGCCTGATTGACTCTGAAAATTATTTGCTTGGCTGTCAGCGCTACATCGAGATGAACCCGGTCAGCGCAGGAATGGTCAGCAACCCAGAAGATTACTGGTGGTCAAGCTATCAGTGCCATGCCCTCGGAAAAACCAGCGAAATGCACAGCCCCCACCCGCTTTACCAGGCTCTCGGCAACGACCAATCGGAACGCCAACGGCGGTATCGCCAACTGTTTGCCAGCCCCATGCCCGACTTTCTCAAAGATCAAATCCGAAAAACGGTAAAAAGCGGCAAAACGCTCGGCTCGATCGAGTTTAAAAGCCAGCTCAAGGCCAAGTACGGTATATCCGACTGAAGACGGGTTGGGGTCAGATGAAAATGGGGTCAGATGAACTTTTCATCTGACCCCGAATTCGCCTTACCTCGCTGCTATAATGTCGCATACATTTTAAACCGGATCCGGAATCAATATGACCGCAGTTGCTGACACTTACTGGCAAATGCCGCCGAACCAGAGTAGAGCACTAATGATTGCGCAGAAAGAGGTTTCGGTCTTTGTCTATGACGCCGTGCGCCTGGAGGGCCTCAACTTTACGCTGCCGGAAATACAAACATTACTGCAGGGTATTACGGTAGGTGGCCACAAGTTGAGTGATCAGCAAATTGCCATCAACCAGAGTGAAACCTGGAAAGCCCTATTTCAAAGGATCCGGGAACGCCAGTTCCAGTTGGCCAAAGAGTGCGCCACAAGCTTGCATGCCATCGCTGCAAAAGAGGAGGCGTTGGAATGGGGGTGCTTTCGTTCAGGATCTGTGCTCATCGCCGGCACCGATTATGAACCTCCAGCCGCAGAAGAGCTTCCGGCTCTGTTCGATGAAATGAAAGACAGCCTGGATGAAATCAACGACATCTACGACCAGGCCATTCATATATTCCTGACCATGGCCCGATACCAGTTCTTCTACGATGTGAACAAACGGATGGGCCGATTCATGATGAACGGCTATCTACTGAACAACGGATATCCGGCGATTAATATACCCGCATCAAGGCAGCTTGAGTTTAACGAGTTAATGCTTGAGTTCTACGAATCCGGTGACGAGACGGCAATGAACCGGTTTGTCCGAAGCTGCCTCAGCGAAAAAATCATCCGCATAATGAGGGAGTGAAGTTGGGGTCAGATGAAAATGGGGTCAGATGAACTTTTCATCTGACCCCATTTTCATCTGACCCCAAGTTCAGCCGTTAGTCCTGCTGCCAGCTCTGCACAGCTTCCTTACCATGCTTCTGACGCCACTCATTCAAGGTCTTGTGATTGCCACCACGGGTTTTAACCACTTCACCGGTGTGCGGGTTCTTGTAGGTTTTCAGTGGGCGCTTCGGGCGGCTGCCAGTTGCTGCATCTGCTTTGCCACCGGCCACAGAGGGATCAATTGCAGAAAGGATCTGAAGCACATCCTTCGGTGACTTGTTATGCTCCTTCATCAAATCACGAACCTTGTCTTCAAACTCCAGTTCGCCTTTCAGTGCATGGTCTTTTTCAAGCTGTTCCAGCTCTGAAGCAAGCTTTTCCATAAGCTGTTTTTTCTGGTAGTAATCGTTAATCTTTGCCATGGAATTAAAACCTTATTCAATAGGGGCCTTAAAAACTAAATTGGAGTTGACCAAAAGTCGCCAACAATAATAGACAAAACAATGTATCCTGGCAAAATTATTTATTTACGAAGCCTTAATAATAAATCCGGTCAATTTTAGCGGCTTCTGAAAAGTTCCCTGTACAAATAATGTGCTTACAACCCCGGATCCGCCTCATACAAAGAAAAAACACCCGGCGGATCAAATAAAACACCATCAACCGGGAAACCTTCCGATGCTTCTGGCTGGCCTGTCGGGCCGCTACAGGATAGAGTATCCATGGTAGAAGGCAGAACTGAACCAGCCACTACCAATGCGAAGCCAATCAGCCCCGGACATCACCAACTACCACCATGGATGAAAGCACCCACCTGCGCACCCAATCCTACCTGGTGGCACGCCACCAGCACCCGGCCTGGAAACTGCTTTCCGCCACCCGAGGGCCGCTGGTTCTGAGTTGTCTGCACGCATTACTGGAACAGAACCGGGAGGAAATCCTTTTCGAGGATGCCCAGCAGATGCTGACGGACATCCTGCTCCAGCATGCCAACAGCGACGACCTGGAGCTGCCCACCGACGACCCGGCTGGCGATGCCCGGCGGGAGCTTCGGTCCTGGATTCGCCGGGGTCTGATTATCGAAAGAAACGGCCGGCTGATTGCCACCGACGCCTTGCAAAAGGCCCTGGCCTTTGCAGAGGGGCTTGATGAGCGCATCATGACCTCCACCGCATCCCGCCTGGCCACCGTTCAGCGGGAAATCGAAAACCTGGAAACCCGGCTGAACCCCGATGCCCGGAGCCGCGCGGATCACATTCGTCGCAAGATCAAAGATCTGGAACACGAACTGGCCGAGGTGGAAGCCGGTCGCTTCAAGGTACTGCAAGGTGGTGAGGCCGCCGAAGGCATTCGCGAGGTCTACAACCTGGCCACCAGCCTGCGGGCGGACTTCCGTCGTGTGGAAGACTCTTATCGCGATGCCGATCGACGCCTGCGCCAGTCCATCGTCAGCGAACAGCATCACCGTGGCGAGATTGTCGACCGTCTGCTGGACGGCCACGACACCCTGCTGGAAACCTCCGAGGGCAAGGTATTCCACGGTTTCCACGAACAACTGGGGCGGTCCACGGAGCTGGAGAACATGAAGCAGCGGCTGCGTACCATTCTCCGCCATCCGGCCACCCACCATGCCCTCTCCCGCCAGCAACAGGACGATTTACGCTGGCTGGTCATTCGCCTGATTCAGGAGTCCGCCGCTGTCATCAAGGCCCGGGCCCGCAGTGAGCGGGACGTCAAGGGTTTCCTCAAGACCGGGCTGGCGGCAGAAAATCATCGGGTGGGTGAGCTACTGAACGGTATTCTCAATACAGCACTGCAGATTGACTGGTCCAGCCATCGGGTCCGCAGGAGTGACACACCACTGCCCCCGGTGGCCGTTGCAACCTCCAGCCTGCCCCTGTTGGAGCGGCTGAGATTCAAGTCCGCAATCGAGGAACAGGCCCGGGGCCTGGAACTGGCGGAGCAGAACGTCAATCTGGAAGAGGTGGACGCGGAATTCTGGCGCGCCTTCGACGGGCTCGACCGGGAGGCCCTGTTCCAGGAAACCGCAGAACTGCTTAAGGTGACTGACCGGCCCATGAGCATTGCCGATCTGGCCCGCCACCTGCCACCTACCCACGACCTGGAAACAGTCGCCCTTTGGCTGGCCATGGCCCGGGAGGCGGAGGTGACCATTTCCGAACACCGCGAAGCTGTGGATATCACCGACAGCAACGGCCAGAAACTGCGTTTCCTCGTACCGAAACTGGCACTCACCAGGGACGACGCAAACTCTATCGACTGGGAGCTATAACACAGCATGCCCGACTACTTTGACCGCCTGACCAGCCGGACGGACACTCCGGAAACAGGCGACGCGCAGAAACAGGATGCCCCCTCACCGGCCCATACCGACGACACCGCGGCACCGGCTTCGGAAACTGACCAGTACACCGCCAGCAACCTGAAAACCACCGCCCAGGAACTGCTCAAATACGGCCTGCTGGAGGCGGATCGCAAACCCAACCTTTATCAGGTAGCCACCAGTCAGACTGCTTCCGTCAACCGGATTCTGGAGCCATTCGACCTGCGCCTCAAGGTGGACGACATCCGCGGCCTCGCCTTCCTGGTGGTATCCGAACAACTATTCCGGGACGGCGGGGAAAACGACGACGAATGGTCCCATCCCCTTGTGCGCCGACAGCGGCTGAACATGGAACAGTCCCTGCTGATTGCCATCCTGCGGCAGCACTTTATCGCCCATGAACAGGAAGCCGGGCTGGGTGCCGGCGACGCTGTGGTGGAGCTGGAAGAACTAATACCGCAGCTGCAACTCTACCTGGGTGACACCGGCAGTGACACCCGGGACCAGAAACGCCTGCGCAGCCTGATGGAGAACCTGAAAAACCACGGCATCGTCTCAGACATTGATGCCAACGATCAGGTAGTCATCCGCCCCATCATCACCCACCTGGCCAATCCGGAAAACCTGCAGAACCTGTTGCACCACTTTCGCACGCTGGCCGGGCAGGCCGCTGGCACGGACGGAGACGAGTCATGAGCCTGCCCCGGAACGACCTGTTTGCAACCGAGGTTACCCCGCCCACCGCGTATATACTGACCCACCTGGACCTGTATAACTGGGGCCCGTTCAATGGCCGGCACTGCGCGGAAATCGACCCCAGGGGTACCGCCATAATCGGCCCCACTGGCAGTGGCAAGACCACCCTGGTGGATACCCTGATGACCCTGCTCACCCACCAGCCCCGCTACAACCTCGCCTCCACCGGCGGTCATGAAAGCGACCGGGACCTGATCTCCTATATTCGTGGCGTCTCCGGCGCAGGCAACAACAGTGGGGACAACAGCCATATCGCTCGCCCGGGCAAGACCGTAACCGCGGTCTGCGCCCGCTTTTCCAATGGCAACAAGGCCTTGCGCATTGGTGCTTTATTCTGGGTGGATGGCAGCAGCTCCGCCGCCAGCGACCTCAAGCGCCTGTGGCTGGTCTCGGAGAGGGACGACCAGGGCCTGGAGGACTGGCTGGCCATACACCACGAGGGCGGCGCCCGGGAACTCAAGCAGCATGCCCGGGACACCCCCGGCCTGCAGGCCAACGACAGCAAGAAAGCCTATCTCGCCCAGGTACGGCGGTTCTTCGAGGTGGGCGAAAACGCCTTCACCCTGCTCAACCGTGCCGCCGGCCTCAAGCAGCTCAACAGCATCGACGACATTTTCCGGGAGCTGGTGCTGGAAGACCACTCCGCCTTTGACCGGGCCTCTGAAGTAGCCAGCGAGTTCGATGACCTCGCAGCCATTCACAGCGAACTGGAGACCGCCCGCAAACAGCACCAGTCGCTGTTGCCCATTGCCGAAACCCACGAGAAGCACCAGGCCACCCGCACCGAGCTGAACCAGCAGCAAACCCTGAAGGATAACTTGCCGGTGTGGTTTGCCCAGGCGGGCTACCAGCTGTGGAGCAACCGTATCCTGAACCTGGATACACAGCTCGGGGAAAGCCAAAGCACCATCCATTCCCTGGAAACCACCGCGGCTGGCCTCAACAGCAAAGCCACCACACTCAAGGACATCTACCTGAAGGCAGGTGGTGCCAGCATCGAGCAGCTGCGGGAACAGATCAGCCTGCAACAGCGGTGGCTGGATGAGCGGGCCCGCGACTCCAGCGATTATCAATCCCTGACTCGCAAACTCGGTTTGGATGACTCACTCTCCGCGGAAGCCCTCGCCGCCAACCAACAACAAGGCACGGCAAAGCTCCGGGAACTGTCGGCGCTGGAGGAGGAACAGGACGAGACAGTCCTGGACCTCCGGATCCACCAAGGCAAGCTTGCCGAAACCCTGGCCGAAATCACCGGGGAGATCGACCGCATCCGGGCCAGGCCGGGCTCCAACATCGATGGCCGGTATCAGGAATTCCGCAGCGAGCTGGCCGAAGCACTGAACCTTGAGGAGGACAGCCTGCCTTTTGTGGCGGAACTGGTGGAGGTCAAACCGGAAGAAGGCACCTGGCGTGGTGCCATCGAGCGCGCCATCGGCGGGCACCGGTTGCGGCTACTGGTGCCACCCGCGGCCATGCAGACGGCCCTGAACCGAATCAACAGCCGAGAGAACCGGCTGCATGTGCGGTTATTGGAGGCCCAGGCACCCCAGACCCCGGCGCGGTTCCTGGAAGATGGTTTCACCCGCAAACTCAACTTCAAGGACCACCCTCACAGGGAAGCCCTGAAGCAGCTGCTGGCCGGTATCGACCGCCATTGCGTCGACTCGCCGGAAACACTGCGCCAGACGCCCCACGGCATGACCAAGCAGGGCCTCATGTCCGGCAAGAAGGGCTATTTCGAGAAGCGGGATAACCAGCGGCTGGACAAAGGCTGGATGACCGGTTTCAACAACCGGGACAGGCTGGCAGCCCTGGGCGACGAACTAACGGAAATCCGGCTGACCGCCGGGCAGGTTGAGCAGCAGCTTAATACGGCACGAGCTGCCCTGAACGACACCCGGGATCAGATCAAGCTATACACCCTGCTCTCAGAGATCGATTTTGATGCCATCGACCTGCCCACTGCCCAGGCCGCGCAGGACGAACTGCAGGCCCGCCTCCAATCCCTCACCGCTCCGGATTCGGACCTGGAAAAGGCACGGCAAGAGTATGAAACGGTCAACAGGCAACTGGAACAGACCCAGCAGGAGTTGTCTGACGAACGAACCCGCCATGCCCTTCTGGAAGACAAGCGAAGCCAGGCCACCGACCGATGCAAAGACCTGCTGGACAGGATCGGCGACGGCCTGCCGGCTGAGCAGCAGGCCCTGGCGGATAAACATTTCACCCCGCCGAAAGCCGACCAGTACAACCATCTCGACCAGTTGGAACGAGTCCAGCGGGAACAGCTGGAACAGGATATCCGCCTTCTGAACAAACGGGTGCAGGGCTATGAACTGAGCCTGACCCAGCTGATGGAAAAAGCCCGTTCCATCGACACCGGCGCCCTGGCGGAAACCGGCAGCGATATTCGCGACATCCCGGAATACCTGGAGCGGCTGCGGGTGCTGGAAGAAGAAGCGCTGCCCCAGAAGCTGGAGCGATTCCTGAACTACCTGAACCAGTCCTCGGACCAGGGCGTGACCCAACTGCTGGCCCATATCCAGAACCAGGTGGCCATCATTGAGGAACGCATTGCGGACCTGAACGCCACCCTGAGGCGGGTGGACTTCCAGCCCGGCCGATACCTGCGGCTGGAACCCCGCCGGGTTACCCACGAGTCCCTGCGCACCCTGGAGCGGGCCCAGCGCCAGCTCCGCGCCGACGCCCTGAAGGATGACCAGGGCGAAAGCCATTTCCGCGCCCTGCAAAACATGGTGGGACTGCTGAGGGATGCCGCCGACAACAAACGCACCGTGGGTGCCCGGGCGTTACTGGACCCCCGCTACCGGTTGCAGTTCGAAGTATCGGTACTGGACCGGGACAGCAGCACGGTAATCGAAACCCGCACCGGCTCCCAGGGTGGCAGCGGCGGCGAGAAAGAAATCATCGCCAGTTACATCCTTACCGCGTCGCTCAGCTACGCCCTGTGCCCGGACGGTGCCACCCTGCCTCTGTTCGGCACCATCGTGCTGGACGAAGCGTTCTCGAAAAGCTCCCATGCAGTGGCCGGCCGGATTATCTCAGCCCTGAACGAATTCGGCCTGCACCCCCTGTTCGTTACGCCCAACAAGGAGATGCGGTTGCTGCGAGCCCATACTCGCTCAGCGATCCTGGTACACCGTAAGGAGCTCCAGGCCACCCTCACCTCCCTGAGCTGGGAAGAACTGGAAACCCACGCCGAACGCATGGCCCGGAAAGCCCATGAAATCCCCGGCTGAACTGGCCAGCCGCCTTGCCCGGCAATGGCAAAACGCTGACCTGCGGGAACAGCGCCTGCTCAATGCCGACACCTGGCCGCTACGAATCCCTATCAGCAAGCCCACCGGCGGCACTGTCCGGGATAATCCCGGCAGCGTTCGCCAGCATCTGCAGCGCTGGCGGGAAATCACCGTTGGAAAAACACAATGGCAACAGGTGCGGTTCCGCAGCGCCAACGACAACGTGGAAATACCCGTTGCCTGGGTGCTTGCATCGCCCAGCGAGTGGATACAGGCAACCGGCAACAGCGAAGTAAGGCGTGAATATCAACGGCTCAGCCGCCTGGCCGCAGCTCTGGATGAGCGCTTTCACCCATTGATTATCCGAAGGCGCAGCCTAGTGCTGGATAAACCGGAAACCGACGTTATCCGGTGCGGAAAACTGGCCCTGCAACTCAGCCCCGGCTGTGCGGCCGGCAAGCCCCTGCGGGCGCTGCCCCTGGCGGGTATCGACAGCAAGTTCTTCGAACGCAACCGCCAACTGGTCGTGCGGATGCTGGACATCCTGTTCGATGGCCAGGTCAGCGAAACAGGCCTGGAAGCGTTTCTGGGTGCGGAGGATGAAGGCCATCACTGGCTGCTGGTCGCGGATCTGGAGGGTGGCCTTACGCCTTTTTCACAGTTCCGGGTCCGGGCCAGCGAACTGCAAAAAACTCCGCTACCGGGGCAACACCTGTTGCTGGTGGAGAACGAACGCTGCCTGCATCAGTTGCCACACACTCCCGGCACCATTGCGGTACTCGGCTCCGGCCTGAACCTGTCCTGGCTAAAGGCCAGCTGGCTCGCCGAAAAAAACCTCGCCTACTGGGGCGACCTGGATACCTGGGGCCTGACCATGCTCGCGCGCGCCAGAAACCACCAGCCCCGCCTCACGCCACTGCTAATGAACCAGGCGGTCTTCGAACAGTTCGCGAAAGAGAATGCCGTAGAAGAACCCCAACCCGCCGAATCCGTTGCGCCCACCGGCCTGACAACCGGCGAAGCCGAACTCTACAACGCGCTCCTGGAAGCAGAACGGGGCAGGCTGGAGCAGGAGTTTTTGCCCGAAGCGTTGGTGCAGCGGGCAATTGGGGAGTGGGTGGGGAAGTGGCCTTTCAGGCAAACCGGATCATGTCAGCAATCTGGTGAAAGTAGTCCTGAGACCAAATATCAATAGCCTCCGGGTCAGGAATGAAGCGGACAACATCCTGACGGGCTGAGCGAATATCCAGAGAATCTATGCGTTCGTGCAACATGAGCCGGAAATCACTATTCGAAAGCCCTTTATCGGCCAGATCCCCACTTTATTGAGAGAGTCTAACATCGGGTGGGGTTCCAACTACCTTGACAGAGGGGGGAATCAAACCATGCCAGGCAAGCGCCCACTCAAGGGAAACGCAGGAAGGGCCGTACAAGTTGTTAGCAATCAAAGGCAGGCTGAGAGGCACCTGGCGCCATTCCGGCCCTACCACGTACATGCCCTTCTTAAGTTGGACCAGCACGCCTGCGCCAATCCACTTCGCTATTTTATCATTTGGGCGACTGTAATCACGAAGCACCGAAAAAAGCGAGGAACGGGTGAAAGGAACGCCGTTAAACTGTTGTAGCTGCTGCTCAAGTCTAATGCGTAAATTTTACGCGCAAAATCGATATTTTGTCGATTATCCGTGTAAATTTTACGCAACCTCTCAGAATCTGCCCCACCTGTGTGAACGATGGGACACTGCATGTTACAACCGCAAATCCGCTTCACCCAACGGCAAAACACCCTTCAGATCAAACAAAACCCCATCGTCCTTCAAATACGCCCGCAGCTCCTTCGACGATTTTTCAGCGTATTCGCGATGGGGTACGGCCAGAAACACCGCATCATAGTCACCGGCTTTCGGGGCATCCACCAGAGAAATACCATATTCGTGCACGGCTTCCTCATTATCTGCCCAGCAATCCGTCACATCCACGGCACAACCGAAATCCTCCAGCTCGCGGATAACATCCACAACCCGGGTATTTCGCAAATCCGGGCAATTCTCCTTAAAGGTCAGGCCCATCACCAGTACCTTTGAAGAAGCAACGGTGTGCCCGGTTTTTATCATGGCTTTAACAAGCTCGGCCGCTGCATACGGGCCCATGTTGTCGTTTACCCGGCGCCCGGCGAGGATAATTTCCGGGTGATACCCGATGGCCTGGGCTTTATGGGTGAGATAATACGGATCCACACCAATACAGTGCCCGCCAACCAGGCCGGGTTTGAAGGGCAGGAAATTCCACTTGGTAGCGGCGGCGGCCAGTACTTCATGGGTATCAATCTTCAGCCGCGCGAAGATCATCGAAAGCTCATTCATCAGCGCGATATTCAGATCACGCTGGGTATTCTCGATAACCTTTGCCGCCTCAGCCACCTTGATGGAACTGGCCTTATGGGTGCCGGCGGTAATAATGCCGGCATAAAGCGCATCCACTTCACTGGCAATCTCCGGAGTAGAACCGGAGGTGACTTTCATAATACTGGCTACCCGGTGTTCTTTATCACCCGGATTAATACGCTCGGGGCTGTAACCCGCGTAAAAGTCCTGGTTAAACACCAGGCCGGAGACTTTCTCCAGAACCGGCACGCAGACTTCCTCGGTTGCACCCGGGTATACCGTGGATTCATAAATCACGATATCGCCCTTTTTCAAAACCTGGCCCACGGTTTCACTGGCTTTAACCAAGGGCGTTAAATCGGGCGTTTTGAATTCATCAATCGGTGTTGGCACCGTCACAATATAAATCTGGCAATCGCGAATGCCTTCGAGGTTATCCGTAAATGACAACCCCGATGAAGCGGCCAATTCTTCCCGGGAAACCTCACGGGTAAAATCAACACCGTCTTTAAGGTCAGCAATGCGCTTGCTGTTGATATCAAAACCGACGATCTCTCTTTTTTCACCAAAAGCAGCGGCAAGAGGAAGCCCAACGTAACCCAAACCAATGACAGCAATTTTCTTCATATGAAATCCTTTCCAGATCAAGCAGCATGGTGACGCTTCGGATGTGTTTGGTCTCCACGACCAGTCAGTAAACCCTGAACACTGATATCCTCATCCAGAGAATCCCAGTGGATACCATGAACGCTCAATTCATAAGCATCCCTGGCTTTTTTTTTTCCGCATGCAGCAGGCGCGGAAACCAAGCCAACGGGGTACCAATTGTGCGACCGTCCGAAAGTATGACCCAAAGATTGTCGTCATCAAACCAGACTTTTTCAGGCGAAGTAGCCATGCCACGCATCCTCAAACAATTAACACATCATTCGAGACGATCTTTTGCCTTTCTGTATACATCGGCTCTCTCACATGTCCCTACGGCGATAACAGTAACCGTTACCGTCTCATCCTGAACTTCGTAAACAAGCCTGTATCCGACACTTCGCAGCTTGATCTTGTAATAATTTTCAAACCCTGAGAGGGCATCCGAGGCAACGCGCGGCATATCAAGCCGCTCTTCAAGTTTCTTTTTGAACTGTTTCTTGACGGGCTCAGCCAGCTTTTTCCATTCTTTTAGCGCAGACCTCTTGAAAGCAAGCTGGTACTCAGAGCTCATTCAGATCGACCCGCACGCTCGGCTCCGAGCGGCGCTCTCGCACAATATCAGCAAGATTCTGGTCATCCAGTCGCTCCAACATTGCCTCATACACATCAGCCGGCACGCAATAAAAGGCAGGCTTGTTCCGGTTGAGCACAGCCACAGGGAAACCACCCCCATCACGAACTGTCGCCATCGGGTTCTTTTTAAGCTCTGACACGCTGGCAGTAACCTCTGAATAGATTGGGCTAGTCATAACAACACCTCAAGACCAGTTAACCGGTCTTATTTTAGACAACTAACAGATCGGCCACAAGCAGAGCGACATTTAACGCAAAGGATTATCTGCTAACCAAATTGGCCGGGAATCAAAACCCGAGCTTGCGGGAAAAACATCTCAAGCCTCTCCCGAAACGCAACTTTCGCACCCCCATCCCCATGTACCACCCGAATCTCCGAGGGCGCCTCAGGAATGCCCTGGACAAATCGAAGTAAATCACTCTGCCCCGCATGGGCCGAATAGCCTCCAACCTGATGAACCCGGGCCCGGATGTCATAGCGCTCGCCATCCAGCTCAACCCAGCCACCCCGAGGACCAAAGGTCAGAATATCCCGCCCGGGCGTGCCGGCGGCCTGGTAACCCACAAACAACACATCATTGCGTTTATCACCAAGCATGGCCTTCAGGTAATTCACCACACGGCCACCGGCGCACATGCCGGAACCCGCCAGAACCACACACGGGCGATGGGACCGGGCCAGGTAATCTACCGCGTTCAGGTGGTCTTCGTGGGAATTGATGACTGTGAGCTGCTCGAACGACAGCGGGTGCCGGCCCTGTTTGACCAGTTCGGTGGCTTCGGCGTCCCAGAATGGCTTCAGGTCTCGATAGATTCGCGTGAACTCTGCGGCGAGCGGCGAATCGACAATGATTTCCAGCGACTCCCAGGTGAAGGAGGGGTCTGACCCCACGGGGTCAGACCCCATTTTCAGCCTTTCCTCCGACCCCATTTTCACGCCCGCACCGACAGCACTATCCCCAAACTCATGAATCAAACTCTCAATTTCGTAGAGTAATTCCTGAGTCCGCCCGATACTGAACGCCGGCACCAGCACGGTACCACCATCCGCCAACGCCCTCTCCAGGATCGCCTTGAGCCGAAGTCGCCGCGTGGCCCTGTCCTCATGGTCTTTGTCACCATAGGTGCTCTCAATCACCAGCCGATCCGCCCGCTCCGGAGACTCCGGCGCGGGAAGCAACGGCGCATGGGGCGCGCCAAGATCGCCGCTGAACACAATGCGCTCTTGCGCACCGCCACACCGGGCATCGCACTCCACATAGGCCGAGCCCAGAATATGCCCTGCCCTCTGCAACCGTACCGACAGTGAACAATCATCCTCGGAAAATACCGAATGCCACTGGCCATAGGGAATTGGAACCAGCCGGGAACGGATCAGCCCCAGAACCCGCTCAATCAGCTGCCTGTCCCGGGTAAATCCGATCTTCAGTGCATCTTCCAGAATCTCCGGCAACATAATGGCCGACGGCTCCGAGCAGATAATCGGCCCGTCAAAACCCGCCGCCAGCAGATAGGGAATGCGACCCACGTGATCAATGTGCACATGGGTGACCACCAGCGCCCGGATATGGTCGATGGGGAAATCGATGGCGAGATCCGAAGCGGAAGCACCCCGCCCTTCGTCCTGGCCCTGGAACAGACCGCAGTCTATGAGGATACCTGCGGAGCCTGAGCCGGTGAAGCTGGGGTCTGACCCCGTGGGACCAGAGATGCCGGCAGCGTTGGCGCCAGTGAAGTTGGGGTCTGACCCCATGGGGTCAGACCCCTTTTTCATCCCCGCAGTCAGAGTCAATCCGGCCCCCATGGGTTCGGGATCGGTGCCAGTGAAGTTGGGGTCTGACCCCACGGGGTCAGACCCCTTTTTCATCCCCGGAGTCAGAGTCAATTCGTGGCAGGAGCCGGTTACGCCAGACGTGGCGCCGTGGTGAAAAACGTCAATCATGACAACATCCTTGTTTGCAGAGCTTCCCGTGGATCTTGAAATGCAAGTATTCCAGCAGCCTGTCGGACTTAAGTGATCGTCACGAGCAAGGTGGGAAAGCGGCACAGTAGATCAGCCTTAAGTCCGACAGGCTGCTGGTATGGATTTAAGGCGTTTCAGGACCCCGCTACTGCGCATCCGGCAGATCGGCAAAACCTTCGGCTACGGCCTGCTCTAATTCAGATGCAAGGTCGGCCTGCGCCAGCACCGGAAACTCCTTCATCAATTTGCCACTAACTCGGCCATGCTGGCGTATCGCCCGGATCATCCGATCAATGTGCTCGTCAGGGCCTTCAACCCAATCCTTGATCGCCTCGCGTGTGCGATACCAAGCCCTCTGAAAGGCAGCCTGGTGGTGCATCTCGTGTTCCAGGGTGTGGCGAATGATCGCGAACAGATATTCCGCTTGTTCGGTCAAGTCCGGATAGCGCCAGACAGGCGCCGCCTCGTCATATGCATTAAAAACAAAGCCGGATTCAATACCATCTGCATACGCCACGCGTTCATGTGTGAAATCGACCGCATCACGGTAAGCCGACATCAATGGCCGAGAGTAGCGCTCAAGAATTCGGTCATACTCGGCCCGCCTCACCGCCGAAGACGTTATCGCCGCCGAAACCGGCAAAATGAAGGGCTCGGGCACCACACCGTCGCGGCGGAGGGTATCATTCACCAGAAAACGGGAGATTCGCCCATTGCCATCCGCCAGCGGATGAATAAAGACAAACCCGAAACTCGCCACAGCAGCACGCACCAATGCCTCCCCCGGATCAGTTCGCGCCAGAAAACACTGCAACCCCTCCAGCATGCCTGGCAACCATTCCCAGTGCGGGCACATGCGTATTCCAGCCGGCGGCCGACCTGGTCATAGGTTTGGCGCCTACGCCCAATACGACTCTGCACCGGCAGCGGCTGGATTGCCTGCACGTTATAGCGTGCCGCCAACCAGGCATAGCCGATTTCATCACCCGCCATCGTGCTCAAAATGATTATCCCGCCAAAAAAACGATTAAAAATGCCGATTATTGGAAAAAAAACAATTCTAACAGGTGTTGACGACATGATCCCAACGTATATCAGGACACCGCGGGCATGGAGTGGGCATAATTATTCAATTCAAAAACCGGCGCCCCACCCTTCAGCGGCCAACCCGACGTTCCAGGGCAACAGCGCTTCGAGCTTCTCCACCGTATCGGCTTCGGCGATGTGCTCCAGCACATGGTGGATGTAGGCTGAGGATTCCAGCTGTGCGCATTCCTCACCGAGGGTCAGTTCGATACGTTCACGCAGCAGCTTCGTCGAAGAGGTAGAGCTGGCAATCAGATTTCTCACTGCTCGCGGCAAACTGCTGGACCTTCTTATGGCGTAGCAGTTCTGGCGGGGTTCCAAATACCTTAACAGAGGGGGGAGGGCAATATCTCAGAATTGAAGCGAGCCTTTGGTGCCGCGAAAGTGATATGGAAAGATCACGATGGCTTCAAGGCGTTTGTCTGGCCTCGGCTCTGAGTTAAAACCCGGTTCGGAAAGCTGACAGAAGCATGTACGGACAAGCCATGCAGGGATCGCCTGTGGCCGGCATTCGGACAAACTGACCAGATGATGAGAAAACTGATCAGTATTTAGCCGCCTTCAATTTTTTGAATATACTAGGCCGATGGCAACCGACGGACCTTGTCCGCATTCTTTGCCTCGTTCACGAGTAGCTCATTGCCATTACACCAAACGAGATCCTCAACACCTCCATTGGGCGCAAACCCGGTGGGCGCTTTTTTCAAGGTTTCCACAACCTCCTGGCAATCAAACTCATGGCTGGCCCGCATCAATCGATTCAGGGTCTGCTCCACCTCATCCCAGGCCATGGAAACTTCTCGGGCCATCATGATACGTGGATGTGCCGTGCCCTGGGGGTCATCACCAATCAATAGTTCCTCAAAGAGTTTTTCACCCGGCCGTAGCCCGGAGAAGACTATCTCGATATCTCCATCAGGCCGCTCGTCGGTTTTCTCCATCAACCCCATCAGGTGAATCATCTTGCGAGCCAAGTCAGCAATCTTCACCGGCTCCCCCATATCCAGTACAAACACTTCACCGCCCTGGCCCATGCTGCCCGCCTGAAGCACCAGCTGGCTGGCCTCAGGAATCGTCATGAAGTAACGGATAATATCCGGGTGGGTCACCGTTACCGGGCCGCCATCGCGGATCTGGTCCCGGAACAACGGAACCACGGAGCCAGACGAGCCGAGTACATTACCAAAACGCACCATGGAAAAGATTGTACCGGACTGTCTCCGCGCCAGCCCTTGAAGCACCAGCTCGGCCATGCGCTTGCTAGCGCCCATCACATTTGTGGGGCGCACCGCCTTATCGGTCGAGATCAGTACAAAACGCTTTACCCCAGCGGCAATCGCGGCCTCTGCAACATTGAAGGTACCAAAAACGTTGTTTTGAACACCCTCAATAATGTTGTGTTCAACCAATGGCACATGCTTGTAGGCCGCCGCGTGGTAAACCGTCTCAACCCCAAAGCTGCGCAGGGCGATTTCGCAACGCCGGCGATGAGTTACGCTTCCCAAAAGCGGATGAATCTCAACGCCCAGCCCTTCTATCCGATTCAAGGCCTGAAGCTCACGCTCAATCGAGTAAAGAGAGAATTCAGACTGCTCAAATAACACCAGTCGGGTGGGACGGTGCAGAATAATCTGCCGACAAAGCTCTGAGCCAATCGAACCACCAGCCCCGGTGACCATAACGGCCTTACCATACAAGCTCGCAGCAACCTGCGCGTTATCCGGCTGAACCGGATCACGGCCCAGCAAATCTTCAAGTTCCAGATCCCGGATATCGTTAATTCGCGCCTGCCCGGCCACCAGTTCCGACATGGTGGGAACCGTTTGCACCGGAATCGACAGCGGTTCCAGCCTTTTGAGTAGCCGCTTGCGATCAATCCCGGAATCGGCATCCAGCGCCAGCAACAGCCGTTTGATCCGATGCTCCTTTATTGCACGCTCAATATGACTGATATCGTAAACCGGAATGCCATTTATCAACGCCTTATGATTGGCTTTCCGAAAGGTGATAAAGGCCGACGGATGATATTCGGTGCCCTGCTCCAGCGCATTCGCAAGCTGCAACCCCGTTTCACCGGCACCCACAATCGCTACAAACTGTTTGTTGCGATGCTTAGGCCGATGCACCAGCATCCGCACAGACATCCGCGTGCCGCTCACGAAGATAAAGGCCAGGGCACCGTAAATAATCGGTACAGAGCGAGGTATCTGCACCTCCAGCCAGTAACCAAGCAGAATAAGCGTTATGGCGGAAATAGCGACGCCGGAGATAACCGTTATAAAAGCGCGGTCACTCAGGTATCGGACCACCGCCCGATACAGGCCCAGTCGCACAAAAACGGCGATAGTAAATACAACGGTAAGTCCCGAAACAATCAGCTGCCCCTGATTGGGCAACCAGAACTGCTGGTCCAACCTGAGCGAAAAGGCCGCCCAAAGCGCGAAAAAAAGCATGAAAACATCGGCGCAAACAGACACCAGGCGCTTGTTAAAACGAGATAAATTCAGGAACTTTTCAAACATGGCTGTCCTTTACCACTAATTAAACATGAAAATCAGATTCAGACTCAAAACGACCACACCTGCGGAATTAATAATATCGCAGTTAAGGCCACCAAGCCGCTCAAAGGCAAGCCAATTCGAATGTAATCAAAAAACTGGTATCGCCCTGGGCCGTATACCATCAGATTAGTCTGATACCCCAACGGTGTGATAAACGAAGCGGATGCTGCAAACATCACCGTAACAGCAAAAGGAAGGAAACTGACCCCGAGCTGCTCAGAAAGCGCAAGCGCAATCGGGAACATGAGAACCGCTGCGGCATTATTGGTAATGAGCTCTGTAAACAAGGCCGTCAAAAGATAAATCAACGCCAGCGCCACCCAGGGCGTTATCGTACCAACCCCCAGCAAACCATCCGCAACCCAGGTAGCCGCGCCAGTTTCGGTCATCGCATTTCCCAGTGCGAATGACGCCGCAATCACCACCAACACCGGTAAATCCACACTGCGCCGGGCCCGACTAGCGGTAAGACACCCAGAGACAATCATAGCCCCAGCAGCCAGAAACGCGGCCTCCATAATCTGCAAAAGCCCGGACGCACTCAACAGCACCATCAACGCCAATATCCCCATCGCCCGCGGCGCTTTGCGGAAATCCGGCGGCGTGGAATCATTCAGCGCACTGACGAGCAGGAAGTCCCGCCGGAACCGATACTGCTCCACAAACTGATGGCTGGCCTCCAGCAACAGGGTATCGCCCATACGGAAGGTAATATCCCCCAGCTTACCTGGCACCCGCTTGCCTTCGCGGGATAAGGACAAAATCACAGCATTAAACCGGGTACGAAACCGACTATCGCGGATGGTCTTGTTCAGTGCCGGGAATTCCGGGCCAAGGACCACCTCAACCAGACAACGCTGATGGTTTTCCACA
The DNA here is from genome assembly GCF_003441595.1 of Marinobacter sp. Arc7-DN-1. NCBI lineage: Bacteria > Pseudomonadati > Pseudomonadota > Gammaproteobacteria > Pseudomonadales > Marinobacteraceae > Marinobacter > Marinobacter sp. Arc7-DN-1. Next base: position 1,149,458 of record NZ_CP031848.1, read on the forward strand.
TTCAGCTTGTGAACACTTCCATTGGCCGGTTTCAGACCCTGAATACGGCGCAGCTCACTGGCACACTCGGGAGCACCCACAAAATACAGCCGGTCCCCCGCCTGGAGGGTCCGGTCCGGCTCTACGGCAGTAATCAGGCGACCACCGCGGTCAATCTCAGTGAGATATCCGTAACTCAAAGCCCTCAGGCCGGCTTGGGCGATGGTCTTGCCCACCAGTGGCCCGGGGCCCATTACCTCTACCTCAACCCCGTATTCACGCACCTGGTCAAGTTCTTCGGTGACACCACCACGATCCGGCAATATCCGGGAGGCAAACAGAACAAGAAACGTACCACCCACAATCAGCAGTGGTACTCCCACCCAGGCCAACTCGAACAATCCCAGATTGATACCAAGCCGGGTCTGAAGCATCCCGTCCACCACCAGGTTGGTACTGGTGCCAATCAAGGTGCAGGTGCCCCCGAGAATAGCGGCATAGCTGAGAGGCAACAGCAGTTTGGACGCGGGAACACCCAGACGCTGAGCCCAATCCTGGATGGCAGGAATGAACATGGCCACCACGGCCGTGTTATTCATGAAAGCGCTGAGAATACCCGTGGGCGCAATCATTCGAAGCTGGGCACCTTTCTCGGTTTTTGGGTGCCCCAGCAACCGGCGGGCAATCCATTGCACCGCGCCGGTTTCCTTCAGCCCGGCGGCAACCACGTAAAGGGTTGCAATGGTTATCACGCCCGGATTGCCGAACCCGGCCAGAGCCTCCACCGGCCCCAGGATTCCCGCGATCAACAGGAACGCCAAAGCCGCCATCAGAATCAGGTCGGCCGAAACACGGGTAAGTGCAAGCGCCGACAACACCGAAAACAGTGTTGCCAGGGTCACAATGCCTTGCCATTCCACGGAGTTAGTCCTTGTGGGTGATCAGCTCCCGCTCAAGCAGGTAGGCAATGAGAGAATCAACACACGCCTCCACAGAGTGCCGGGAAGTATCCAGCCGAATCTCAGGGTGTGCCGGCACCTCGTAAGGCGAGTCGATCCCAGTGAAGTGCTTTATCTCGCCCGAACGGGCCTTCTGATAAAGCCCCTTCGGGTCACGCTCTTCACAGGTAGCCAGCGGCGCATCCATGAACACTTCAATGAACTCGCCCGCCGGGAACAACTTCCGAACCAGGCGCCGGTCACTGGTGAACGGAGAAATAAACGCACTCATTACGATCAGGCCGGCGTCTGCAAAGAGCTTGCAAACCTCACCAACGCGGCGAATGTTCTCTTCCCGGTCATCGTCGGAGAACCCCAGATCTTTGCACAAGCCGTGGCGAACGTTGTCACCATCCAGCAAAAACGTGTGGTAGCCCCGCTTGTGCAAGGCCACGTCCAGCGCATTGGCAATCGTCGACTTGCCGGAACCACTCAGGCCGGTGAACCAAAGCAGGCAAGGCTTCTGGTTCTTGTTGACGGAACGCTCGGCGCGGGTAATCTTGTGATCGTGCCAGACAATGTTATCAGCCAAAAGTTCTTCTCCCTTTTAAACCGGCTTACAGCCCCACTCCGGATAATTCTCCCGAATAAACCGATTCAGGTTGCGCTCCGCTTCGGTGTATTCCCGTTCAGTCACAGCACCGGCCCCATCCAGAGCCCGCTCCACCATACCAGCTGCCACAGTCACATTGGTCAGCTTATCAATCAGGATAAAGCTGCCTGTGCCCGGATGGCGCTGATAATCCTCAACCACCACCGGCTCGGAAAGCTCCACATCGCAAAGCCCAATAGCATTCAGCTCAAGGCCACCCTGTGCATCCGGGTAGCGCTCCAGGGTATTTACATCAATCTCTTCAAGAACCTCGTTGACGTAACAATTCGTCACCCGGGTCCCGATCTTGATGCCGTACTCACGGCCGGGCTGAAGCGCCGTTTCATTCATCCAGACAAGGTGGGCCGCAAAACGGTTGCCCATGGCCGGCTGGCTGTTAGCGTGCACCAGCAAATCCCCCCGGGAAATATCCACTTCGTCTTCCAGGGTCAGAGTGATGGCATCGCCGGGCCAGGCGCTCTCTATTTCTCCTTCGTAGTTGTGGATACCCTTCACACGGGAGCTCTTGCCGGAGGGCAGCACCGCCACCTCATCGCCCTTATGAACCACACCGCTGGCAAGCGTGCCGCAGTAGCCCCGGAAATCCAGGTTCGGGCGATTGACGTACTGCACCGGGAAACGCAGATCGGTCACATTCTGATCATCCCGAACCTCGACCTGCTCCAGGATATTCATCAGAGTTTCGCCGTGATACCAGGGCGTCTGCTCACTGCGGTTAACCACGTTATCGCCATCCAGTGCAGAGATCGGCACGTAATAAACGTCTTTCAGCCCAAGCTGAGCAGCAAGCGTTTCATAGTCTTCACGGATGTCGTTGAAGACCTCTTCGGAGAAGTCCACCAGGTCCATCTTATTGATGGCCACCACCACATGCTTCAGCCCCAGCAAGCTGACGATAAAGCTATGGCGGCGTGACTGGGTCAGTACCCCTTTGCGGGCATCAATCATCACCACCGCCAGATCACAGGTGGAGGCACCGGTAGCCATGTTCCGGGTGTATTGCTCATGGCCCGGGCAGTCGGCAATGATGAACTTGCGCTTATCCGTGGAGAAATACCGGTAAGCCACATCAATGGTAATGCCCTGCTCCCGTTCGGATGCCAGGCCGTCCACCAACAAAGCCAGATCCAGCGACTCACCGGCATTGCCCTGTCGCTCACTGTCTTTGTGCAGGGCCGCCAGGTGATCCTCAAAAATCAGCTTGGAATCGAACAGCAAGCGGCCAATCAGCGTGGACTTGCCATCATCAACACTGCCGCAGGTCAAAAATCGCAGCAGGTCCTTGTTCTCATGCTGGTCCAGGTACGCGAGGATATCGGATTCAATCAATTCAGATGCGTGAGACATTTTAAATTCAACTTGAGAGTCTGGAGTGGACAACGGGGTCAGGACAACGGGGTCAGATGAACTTTTCATCTGACCCCAATTTCAGAAGTACCCTTCCCGTTTCTTCTGTTCCATAGAGGCGGCCGAGTCGTGATCAATCACCCGGCCCTGTCGCTCCGAGGTTTTGGTCAACAGCATCTCCTGGATAATCTCCGGCAATGTCGCCGCCTCAGACTCAACCGCCCCGGTCAGCGGATAACACCCCAGGGTACGAAACCGCACCATCTTCATTTCTGGCGTCTCGCCGGGCTCCAGCGGCATACGATCATCATCCACCATGATCAGGGTGCCATCCCGCTTCACGACCGGACGCTCCGCAGCGTAATACAGCGGCACAATGTCGATGTTTTCCAGGTAGATGTACTGCCAGATATCCAACTCAGTCCAGTTGGAGAGGGGGAACACGCGAATGCTCTCGCCCTTGTTGACCTTACCGTTATACAGATTCCACAGCTCCGGGCGCTGGTTCTTGGGATCCCAGCGGTGGAACTTGTCCCGGAAGGAATACACCCGCTCCTTGGCCCGGGACTTCTCTTCATCCCGACGCGCCCCACCAAAGGCGGCGTCAAAGCCGTATTGATCCAGAGCCTGCTTCAATGCCTGGGTTTTCATCACATCGGTATGCTTGGCACTGCCATGGGTAAACGGCCCGACACCTTGCGCCACACCCTCCTGATTGGTGTGCACAATCAGCTTCAGACCCAGCCGCTCGGTCAGTTCATCGCGGAACGTAATCATCTCCCGGAACTTCCAGGTGGTGTCCACGTGCATCAACGGAAACGGAGGCTTACCCGGCGCAAAGGCTTTCATGGCCAGGTGCAGCATGACGGCAGAATCCTTGCCGATGGAATACAGCATCACCGGGTTATCGAACTCGGCCGCAACTTCGCGGATGATGTGGATGGACTCGGCCTCAAGTTGCTTGAGGTGGGTTTTCTTTGGAGGGGTTAATGTCATGGCGTTCGATTAGCTCCAGAACCTTGCAATGGTATTCAAGAATTCATCCAGCTGGCCTGCCGGCAGCGCATTAATCCCAGCGGCTGCCTTTCGCCCACCACCGGTCGGAAACTGGCGCGCCACCTCATCGGCCCCACAGCGGTTGTTCAGGGGCGCACGAATACTCACCAGGTAAGTATTGTTTGCTTTCCCGGTAACGATCGCACAGGCTTTGTCCGGGTTACGGTTGGCTAGCTCATTACCCAGCACACCACTCACGCGGCGCGCCCAGGCCTCATCCGGCAACTTCACCACCAACGAGGTAGCGGATTCCGCCAGCACTGGAACCGCAAACCCCTGAGCCATATCCGCCTCGTAGCCATCTCGCAGTTGCTGCCACGCAGTAGGAGCGGAATCGATTAAATCGAGAGGGTTTTCAAATTTCACGAACTCCCGGTATAAATCGGCGGGGTGAAAGTGCAAGTCCTCAACCGTGGCGCCATAACCGTTGTAGTTGATGCAAACACCCAGTGTTCTAAGCGCCTCAGTCTGATCAGAGGATAAACCAGCCCTGGCTGCCAGTTCCTCACCTACGGCATTGAGGTTATCGCCAAAAGCAGCGGCAATCGCCCAGTTATGAAACCGGGCGCCAAGGTACTGGTCTATCAACAGGCTGGTGCAGGTAGTTGGCTGGGTATCGATCAGGCCAGTAAAGTTGGGCGCATCGGGCAACTCATCGCCAGCGAAATGGTGATCCACATAAAAAACAGAGCAGCCAACTGCCAGCAGCTTATCCACTGCCTCACGGTTCTTGTCGAGGCTGATATCGAGGATATTTACCTTGGCAGGCTCATCTGTCGACACTCGTTGCGCCAGCCCTATATCCCGCTTTACGCCAGTAATCAGTGTTGTATCAGCCGGTTCAGCGAGCCGAAGCTGAATTAGGGCACAGATGCCATCGGCATCGCCGTTGAATACATCGTAAATCTGCATGATTACTCATTTGTATAGGATTTCGTCCCTCTCCCGCGAGGAGAGGGGGAATGTATGCCGAAACTTTCAGTAGCCCCTCGGCCCTCGCGAGAGAGGGGTGCAATAAAATCAGCCCGCCGCCTTCTTCATAACCTCAGTTAACACAGCACACGTCTTGTTTATCTCGGCTTCAGTCAACGTAGGATGCACCAGAAACATCAAACTGGTCTCTCCAAGCTCCCGCGCCACCGGCAACCGGTGTTCAGGCCGCCAATCCGTGCCGTCAAAGGCTTTTTCCAGGTAGACCTCGGAACAGGAACCGGAAAAGCACGGGACGCCAGCATCTACGATTTCCTGCTGGATCCGATCTCTACCCCAACCCTCAGAAAGTGTTTCCTGCTCCACGAACACATAGCACTTATAGGCAGCATGCTCGACATCCGCCGGCACTTCTGGCACACGAAGGCCCGGCAACTTGCGGGCAGCTTGCCACATGGCATTGGCATTGCTCCGGCGGGCAGAGGTCCATTCCGGCATGCGTTTTAACTGGATGCGGCCAATAACACCCTGCATTTCCGTCATCCGCCAGTTGGTACCGAAGCTCTCGTGCAGCCAGCGGAAACCGGGGGGATGCTCGCGCTCGTATACTGCATCCCAGCTTTTGCCATGGTCTTTATAGGCCCACATGCGTTTCCACAGATCCTGGTTATTGGTGGTAACCATGCCACCCTCACCGCCTGTGGTCATGATCTTGTCCTGGCAGAAAGACCAGCAGCCAACATCGCCAATGGAACCAACCGAACGCCCCTTGTAACGGGCTCCGTGGGCCTGAGCACAATCCTCAATTACGTAAAGGCCATGCTCTTCCGCCAGCGCCATGAAGCCGTCCATATCACAGGGCCAGCCTGCCAGGTGAACACACACGATCGCTTTGGTACGGGGCGTAATCACCTTGCGTACGGTTTCCGGGGTGATATTCTGGGAATCACGGTCCACTTCCGCAAACACGGGTGTAGCGCCGGCAGTCACAATACTGGAGGCCGATGCCAAAAATGTTCGCGGGGTAACCACCACCTCATCCCCCGAACCGATACCGAGCCCCTTCAGAGCCAGATCTAATGCCAAGGTGCCGTTGGCCAGCGCTATGGCGTATTCCGAGCCGGAAAAAGTGGCGAATTCACGTTCAAATTCGCGACATTCCTGCCCGGTCCAGTAATTCACTTTATTGGAGAGCAGAACATCGCGTACTGCGTTGGTCTCGTCCTCGGTGAAGGAGGGCCAGGGAGAAAAAGGTCCGTTTAACATCTAATGAAACACCGTTTCCAATATGTATTGAATATCCCGACGAAGAGACCAGTCACGGATGTATTCCAGGTTAATACGCACCTTATCCGGCCATATAACATCACGATTGTATGCTTCGGGGTCGTTCTGGCCGGCCAGGAGCTCTTCCTCGTTGCGGTATTTAAGAGTCGCTGGGCCGGTAATGCCTGGCCGAATGGCAAGCATCGCCCTCTCCTCCCCCTGGAGCTTATCCGCAAAGCCAGGAACATCGGGTCTTGGGCCAACAAAACTCATATCGCCCAATAATACATTCCACAGCTGGGGTAGTTCGTCGATTTTGGTACGGCGAAAGAAGGCCCCCAGCGGTGTAATCCGGGGATCCCCCCGGCGAGTGACCGTGGTCTCAAACGACGCAACAGGGCGCATGGTTTTCATTTTCACTACGCGGAAAATTTTACCATGGCGTCCCACTCGCTTCTGAATGAAAAAACCATTGGAGCGGGTATCGATACTGGCGGCTATCCAGGCCAGCAAGATAAGCCACCAGGCGGCCAAAAGCCCCAGCACCGCAAAAACCAGATCGAATGCCCGCTTCTGAAACGCCTGAACAGGCTCAAGGCCCACCGTACGGCCGGGCAACAAGTCAGAGGTAGTCATAACGCTTCAGCGTCTCCCCTACCAGCGCCTCCAGGTTTGCCACCTCTTGCCCTCCGAGCGCATTGCGGCCTTTGCCCAGGCTACGTGGTGAAACACCCTCCACCGCCTTGGCAATTTTCTCCGGCTCGACTTCTTTACCGATAAACTCAAGAATGCGACTGAGCTCTTCCACCGGCTGGCGCACGAAATCTTCATAGCGCACACGAACCACCTTATCGGTGGGCATGTCAGAAAACGCCTTTTCCGCATTATCCACGCAACGTTGCCATTGCAGCGCACACACCTCGTTCAAGGTGTGGTTTTGCAGAACGCTCTCCATGCCATCCAGGGCCGGCCCCCAGAAGGCAAGGCGCCTCTCCCGCGATATAAACCGATACAGCCGCGCCCAAAAGTAACGCAAGCCGTAATACGGCAGATCCGTTTTGGGGACAAAGCGCACTTTTTCCAGAATGTATGGGATATCCAGCTTTGCCGTCCATCGCTCCTTCGCCGAACCGGTGGCATCAATGCCGTCACGGTAGATGAAGATATACTTTGCATCGGGCAGAACCGCATCCACAAAAGGCACACGAAGCGAATTTGCGCAGGTTTTCTCTACTACAACATCGGCATTGTATTTTTCCCGGATATCGCTAAAGCGCTGCCGGATATAATTCTTTATCGCCGGGTTTGCCCTTTGTGCAGGGATCTCATCGGATGGATAACGCACATTGCCATGGCGCCAGATGTAGTTGATCTCGTCACAAGGCCAGGTGCTAACGCCGTCAAACGACGTGAGCACATCGCGCAGCATATTGGTGCCTGAACGGGGAGCGCCCACAATAATTACGTCCGTATTACTCATTCAAACTTCCGAAGTTCATTGAAGAAGGGAAGACCACCTGCCCAGGACGACGTCGGTCGCGAAAGCCCGAGCGGAAAATTCAAGCGCCTTTTGCCTCATCGAGCCCAGGCTCTCAGGGTCATCGGCAAGGGATAACATCGCATTGACAAGGGCATCGACATCACCACCCGGAACAGCAACCCCCGCGCCATTGTCGATCACATCCCGCGCCAGGCAACTGTCCGTTTCAACCGCAACCAGAACAGGGCAACCCTGCTCCAGATAGGTCATGGTTTTGCTGGGGTAGGCGTACCGGTAGAGCTCCGGCACAAGACTCACAAAGCCTGCACTGGCCTTTGCCATCGCAGCTTTCGCCACCTCAACGGGTTGATGACCAACGAAAGAGACATTTGCGCCATTTTCCTTCGCTTTGCGAGTCAGTCGTTCTTTCTCCGTGCCGTCGCCCATCATTATCAACCGAATATCCTGTCGATCACGCAAACTGGCCATGGCATCGAGTAAAGCATCCAATCCCTGGAAACGGCCGATATTACCGGCAAAAAGCAGTACGAACATTTCGTTCGGCCATGGAAAAGGCAGCTCATCAACCGCTGCACCCTCCGATGGCAAGCTGAAGTTATTGATGACAGCGGTTTCCGGCGGCTTTTCGGATCTGCGGGCGATTAACGTCTCGGCCATATCGTCCGACAGCACCACAACAGGCCTCGCCTGGGCGCAGGTCCACCTGTCCAGGCGGGACAAAAGCGAAAACACTCGGGGATTCCGAAACTCACCGGAAATTCGGCCTATTTCCGGGTGAATATCCATGCAGTGATAGATAAAGTGTGCACCAGTCAATTTCGCCGCCACTGCCACGAACCAGCCCGCCAAAACAGGCGGTGAGGTCGACACCATGATGACATCATACCGTTTCCGGATGACGGCCTGCCAGAACACCCCCAGGCCCAGGACCAGTGCATTCAAAACGCGAACAAGGGGTCTTCCCGCCTCAGGAGGCAAATTGAGACGAACCACGTTCGCACCATCCACACGCTCCCGGGCGGCCTGCCGCGGATTGTCGACTCCGGCCTTGTAAGAGGGCTGGGAGGAAAGCACATCCACTTCGTGCCCATCATCAACCCATCTGCCCACAATGGCGCGAAGCATCGAAGCATACGGCGGCGTGTCCGGCCAGTAAAACCGGTGAATTGCCAATACCTTCAAAGATTCTTCCTCAATACTGCTTCCACACCGTTTGCATCACATAATCCCGGTAGCTGTGGATAATGCGAACCACTTTATCCGCCACATTTGGCATGCTGTAATCAGCCACCAAGCGCAGGGTGCGCTCATCACCACGGCCTTGGCTTTCGAGAATCGCCAAGCCTTGTAAAACACGCTCCCTGTTAAGGCCCACCATCATTGCGGCAGCTTCCTCCATACCTTCAGGGCGTTCGTGCGCTTCACGAATGTTCAGGGCCGGGAAATTAAGAATGGAGGCTTCTTCGTTGATAGTGCCGCTATCGGACAAAACCGCTTTGGCGCTTAATTGCAGCTTGTTGTAATCCTTGAAGCCCAGTGGCTTCAGCAGGCGTACGTTCTTATGAAACTGTACACCCATAACATCAACCCGTTTCTGGGTTCTGGGATGGGTAGAGACAATTACCGGGTAGCCATACTGCTCCGCTACAGCGTTCAGAGTATCGACCAGAGCGAGGAAGTTCCGGTCGGAATCCACGTTCTCCTCCCGATGAGCACTCACCACAAAAAACTCACCTTCGGTGAGGCCATGGCGCTCAAGAACATCAGAGGCATCAATGCCCTCACGGAAGTGGTTCAGCACCTCATACATGGGGCTGCCGGTTTTGATCACCCTGTCTGGAAGCAGGCCTTCGCGCAACAGGTAATCACGGGCGATCGAACTGTAGGTGAGATTGATATCGGCGGTGTGATCCACAATGCGCCGATTTATCTCTTCCGGCACCCGCATATCAAAACAACGGTTGCCCGCTTCCATATGAAAGGTGGGGATTCTGCGGCGTTTGGCCGGGATAACCGCCATACAGCTATTGGTGTCGCCCAACACCAGCACGGCTTCCGGCTGAACCTCCGCCAGGATCCGATCCACCGCGATGATGACATTGCCAATGGTTTCCGCACCACTGGCGCCTGCCGCACTCAGGAAGTGATCCGGCTTGCGGATGCCCAGGTCCTGGAAGAAAATTTCGTTCAGCTCGAAATCATAGTTCTGGCCGGTGTGTACCAGAATATGCTCACAATACTCATCCAGCTTGGCCATTACCCGTGAGAGCCGGATGATCTCCGGCCGGGTGCCGACCACCGTCATGACTTTCAGTTTTTTCATGGCATTCCCAAATAGGTTCAGGCTTCCGTGCCCACCGGGCACGCGAAGGTATCCGGGTTGTCCCGGTCAAAAATCTCGTTGGCCCAGAGCATACAGACCAATTCGTCGTCACCCACGTTGGTGATGTCGTGGGTCCAGCCCGGCACGGTTTCCACAATCTCCGGCTTATCCCCGGCGGTGAACAGCTCGTAGAACTCACCGGTTAATATATGGCGGAAACGGAAACAGGCTTCGCCCTTAATCACCAGGAACTTCTCGGTTTTGGAGTGGTGATAATGGCCACCCCTGGTGACGCCGGGATGGGCAGTGAAAAATGAGAACTGTCCGGAATCTGGCGTTTTCAGCATTTCAACGAAAACACCGCGCTCGTCGCCATGCTGCGGCACAGTGTAGGCGAAACGCTCCGGCGGCAGATAACTCACATAGGTGGCGTACAATGCGCGGATAAGGCCGGTGCCCACCGGTTCCGTGATCAGGTTGTCCCGGGTGGCCTTGAAGCGGCTAAGCTGGTCCGCCAGGCCACCCACGGTAATTTGGTAAACCGGCTCCACCTCAACAAAAGGGCCAGGGTCGCTCTTCTTCCCTTCCATCAGCGAGATGAAATGGCTGATCACGTCGTCTACATAAACCAGATTGATCACCGCGTCAGGATCATTAATCGGCAAGGGCAAATCGCGGGCCACGTTATGGCAGAAGGTCGCAACCGCCGAGTTATAATCCGGTCGCGCCCACTTGCCGAACACGTTGGGCAGGCGATAAATATGCACCGGGTTACCGGTGGCCTCGTTCAGCGCCAGCAGGGCCTCTTCCCCAGCCCGTTTGCTGCTGCCGTAATCGTTCGCCCGGTCCGCCTGAATGGACGAACTGTAAATAATCGGAATCTGACGGCCACTTCGTTTTACCGCGTCACATAAGGCCTGAGTGAGCCCTACATTCCCGGTAACAAACTCCGAAGGGTCTTCGGGGCGGTTGATGCCAGCCAGGTGAAATATCCAGTCCACACCTTCCAGCAAGTGGGGCAAATCCTGCTCGGTATGCTCTCGGGTGAACGGAACCACCTCAAAACCGCCTTTTTCACGCACGTGCATCAGCAGGTTTTTGCCAATAAACCCATTCGCCCCAGTTACGAGTAACTTCATGGCTCAATCCTCAGGGTTGAGGTATTCACCCCGTTCCAGGGCACGAATGAAATCCAGTTTGCGCAGCAAGGTTTGCATGCCCGCAACATCCAGGCGCTCGGTGTTATGGGAGTTGTAATCTTCTGTATGGGAGATCTTCTCCTCACCCTGCTCCACAAACTTGCCATAGTTCAGGTCCCGCAAATCGGGCGGAATACGGAAATAATCGCCACGGTCTTCCGCACAGGCCATCTCTTCTCGGCTCAACAAGACTTCATAAAGCTTCTCGCCATGGCGAGTACCAATTTCGTGGATGGGATGGTCTGCCTTATCCATCAAATCAGTCAATGCCCGAGCCAAGGTCTCAATCGTGGCGGCCGGTGCTTTTTGCACGAAAAGGTCACCATTGTTGCCGTGTTCGAACGCGTAAAGTACGAGATTCACCGCGTCGACCAGGGTCATCATGAACCGGGTCATATTTGGATCGGTAATTGTAATTTCCTTACCGGCACGAATCTGGTCAACAAACAGCGGAATAACCGAACCACGGGAGGCCATCACGTTGCCGTAACGAGTGCCGCAGATAACGGTTTTATCCGGATCGACATTACGAGATTTAGCCACCATCACCTTTTCCATCATGGCTTTGGAAATGCCCATGGCGTTGATAGGGTATACAGCCTTATCGGTGCTGAGGCAGACGACGCGCTTTACTTCATTTTGGATAGCGGCTTCGAGGACGTTTTCCGTACCGAGGACATTGGTTTTTACTGCTTCCATGGGATGAAATTCACAGGAAGGAACCTGTTTTAAGGCCGCTGCGTGGAAAATGTAATCAACACCGCGGGTGGCGTTCATAAGACTGGTGTAATCGCGAACATCGCCGATATAGAATTTAAGCTTGGGATTTGCGTAACGTTTACGCATATCATCCTGCTTTTTCTCATCCCGGCTGAAGATGCGGATTTCTTCGATGTCGGTGTCCAGGAAGCGGTTTAGGACGGCGTTGCCGAAGGAGCCGGTGCCGCCGGTGATAAGTAAAATTTTCGTTCTAAACGGCATAAATAACCCTATAAGAAAAAACAAAAAATAGATATAGCTCCATGAAAGCTACTCCAACGATTCAACAATATCCATGAACTGACGGTAACGATCATGAGCACCATTCTCAGACACCAAATCGCGAACAGAATCTTGGAGACGATAGAAATCTCTCTTACAGAATTCTATTGCTTCTAAAAACTCTTCCTTAGTCGCTGTTTGACGGATAGCCCTTGACTGAATAAAACTAGGCATACCGGAAATAACAAGCGGCATCCCTTTACCAAGCAATTGAAACGTTTTATTTGAGGCACTGACAGCCTCAATTTCCTTTTTCCCAGATTTATAAGGAATAATTGCAGCAAAATACTTAGTGAAGTCAATTTCAGTCAATGGCATAGCCGCTACCAAGACTACATTATCAAAGTCTTGATCTAAGCGTCGGACTTCAGAACTCACAGCTTCACTAACTGGGCCAATTAAATGAAGATCAATGCTTCGGTTATTAGAAGCTGCGAACCTAACTAAGTCAAAATCAATTCTGTTATTAATATGAGCCCAAAGAAGAACCGCAGTTCTATTTGTAGTTTCAGGATACTCATATCTTTCAGCGCTCCATGGGAGGAACAACTTGGGGCTAGACCAAGCCCTAACTTGATCGCATAAGGGATATGAAACACAAAGAACTACATCACTAATTCTACACGTTTTTTCTAGCGCAATACCCGCATACTTTCCATCAAAAAATCGTGACTGTGCAACAAAGTCATCATTAATTATCGTTATTATTTTATTATCCGGAAAAACATCTCTTAAAAAGAAATAATCATAGTTAAAATTCACTATCAAATCATCAGAGTTAACGTCTTGAGTATTTCTATTTATTGATCGAATTTCATAAGCCGCGTTCAATGCTGATAGGATTCCCCCAAGCCGTAACTGATGATGAATTAGTTGTGCAGTTCGCCGCAGCTCGGTACTCTCATCGTTTACTAGAGCTCTTTCAGAAACCAAATATTTTGGCTTTTGGTAAAATACAACGTCGTGACCATTATCATTCATTAAATTAGCGAACTGGTGCCTGATACGAGGAGGCTCGTTCCAGTCACTTTTGGTGAAAATCCTTACTTTCACAACAACTCCTTAACAATTTGCAGCGCGGCCTTGCCTCCACCATAAAGATTACTCGCATCGTCAACAATGCGACCAAAATTTTGCGCAGCTGCTTCAATAATTAAGTCACCATCCGCACCCACCAACTCATTCGCGCCAGCCTCCACCAACTCCACCCACTCGGTCTGATCCCGCATAGTCACGCAGGCCTTCCCAAAGAAAAAAGCCTCCTTCTGAACACCGCCACTATCCGTGAGCACCAGTTGGCAGTGATCCAGCAACCAGACCATTTCAAAATATCCAACAGGGTCAATCAGGTGGACATTCAACTCCAGCCCCTGCTGGGCGATCAGTTTTCGGGTGCGTGGGTGCAAAGGTAAAACCACCAATGCCTGTTCACGATGTATCTTGTTAAGAGCATTCACAATGCTGGCTAGACGTTCAGGGTTGTCGGTATTTTCTGCCCGATGCAGGGTTGCAAGCACAAAGCTTTCCGGTAAATTGCTACCAGCGGGAGCCGCTGCTTTTTCTGCAAACAGCAATGCTGCATCTTGCATCACATCACCTGGTTGGAGCACTTTTGCTGGCTTGCTGGCGAAACCCTCGTTTTCCAGGTTTTTGACCGCAGTTTTAGTCGGACAAAACAGTAGCTCGCTGATCTGATCGGTAAGAATGCGGTTGATTTCTTCCGGCATCTGCATATTGAAGCTGCGCAAGCCTGCCTCCACGTGGGCAACGGGAATGTGTAGTTTCGCCGCCGCCAACGCGCCTGCCAGGGTGGAGTTGGTATCGCCATATACCAACACACGGTCTGGCTTGTGTGCCAACAGTGATTGCTCTATTTCAATCAGCATTCGTCCGGTCATCTCTCCATGGCCGCCGCCATGGATGTCGAGTTGAATGTCAGGCCGGGGGATGCCCAGTTGATTGAAAAAAATATCGGACATGTTGGCATCAAAATGTTGGCCAGTGTGCAGCATAATTTCCTGAATGCCTTTAGTTTGTTGAATAGCACGCGATACTACGCTGGCTTTAATAAACTGCGGGCGGGCACCGATAATAGTCAGAATTTTCATAAATATACTTATGGTAATAGTTGTACAGAAAGATAGGGAATTACTATTTGGTAAACAGCGACAAGAACTTCCCGTAAAAACTAAGTTTTTTCTGTGCCAGCAGGGTAAGCACGCCAAAAAAAATTGATATGCAATTCATGTATCTTAAGTCCCCCGCCGATCAATTGACTGAGAAATAAAACTCATATCTTTTCGTCTATCAAGAATTGCAAACACGAAAATAACCAAAGGGAAAAGCACTAAAGAATGAAAAATTGTAGCGGGTATCATATATAAAAAGCTTGAAACAACAATCGAATACAATAAAGCTTTATCAGGATGGGGCCGCCGGCTAAATACGCCGCTAGTAAAAAAAAGAATAATCAAAAATACACCAACAATGCCGTAAGAACGCCACAACAGAAGCCATTCATTATCAGCAGCATGCTCCATTTCCATCCGCCGGAGCGGGCCTACCCCGATGATTGGTGAGGACCTTGCTAAATCTAGGTTCTCTTGCCAGTTATTAAAACGAGCTCCCATTGACGAATTACTCATAATATCCATACCAGATTCATAACGCCAAGCTACTTTTTCATAAATGTATGATTCTTGCGACAAGCAAATAAAAAAAGAAGAAAACAAAGAAAATAAAATAAAAACACCCAATGATTTTATAGGAGATGAAAAAAAAAGGAAACAAACGATAAAAATGAAAACAGCAGCAATGAAAGCAATAAAGCTTGACCTAGATAAGGTCATAACCATTCCAACAAAAAACAGAGGTATATATAAAAAAACCTTTCTGAAGTCATACTTCCATAAAGAATATAAACTGATAATACTTATAATAACAAAAATAAATCCTACTTCGTTAGGGTTTCCAATCATACCAACAGCACGAGGAAATGGGTATCCACCAACCAAAGTATGGTACTGGGTTGGAGCAATTAAGTGAACATAAAGCTTATTAAGCCCAAAAATATCAAAATATTGAAAAATAACAATGATAGCCAACCCTAACCCGCAACTCATGAAAAACTTTAAAACACAGAAAATTTCATGACCAGTAAACCTAGAAAATACATAAACCAAAAAAATATAAATTACTATAAACTTAGCATACCGATAAAACTGAATTAAATCTCCATAACTCGCGTTAAAATCGGAACTAAGCCCACTAAAAATTGATAATGGAAGCAAAACGAAAAATAAACAAAGGAAAACTATTCTTTTATTCATTCTGAAACGATTAAATAAAAGAAAGGCCAGTAATATTCCTGTCAGGAAGTCATCAAGTCGAAGCGCCGGGACTCCGGACATAAAACTAATCGAAGGAGTTAAGATCAAAGAAAAAATCAGCAACTTGACCAGATTTATCATTATAAAACCATAAATTTAGAGAAGGCATTAACTACTGGATCAATGTCTAAGAAACACGCACTTTTGTTTTTGATAGTGCTCGCACCATCCAAGCCTTAATCCCCGCATTCAAACAATAAACAACACTTGTAGTAGTCCAAGCAACTCCAACAATCCCGTACTCAGGAATTAACAACATATTCCCACCACGTTACTAAGGAGAAACAAAGTAGCCGAACACTGGACCGTAAAGGTCGAAAATATAAAAGATTAATAAAAAAGCACTTTAGATATTATGATTAATTCAAATACAGTGTTCGGCTACAAAGTTACGGCTTAGTAATTATGACCACACCAATCGAAGAGCACAAATTCCACTCCGGCTTTCCTGCTGCGGCTATGCAGTTGGCATATACTCGTGAGCCGGCACCGAGTCAGTAATGACAAAGCGTTCTCGGAATCCTTATTCCGAACACTGAAGTACTGGCCGGAATAGTCTTCATCCGGATTTATGAGCCTGGAGGATGCCGGGCGCTGAGTAGATCGCTTCGTGACCTGGTGCAACACCGAACGGAAGCACAGTACGCTGCCGTTCATGACAGCTCAAGTGCGCCACAGTGTCGACTGGTACTGGAAGTGGCCCAAACAGCGAACACCGAACCGTTGGGGAATCCGCCCGGTCAAGAACTGGTGAACCCGCTGGGCCAACGGCTCTAAACCCGGGAAAAAGTACAGTAGAAAAAGCTGGGGCTTGAACGAAGAGGCAGCGTCAACTATCTTAAAAAACGGAGACTACCTGAGGTGTCGCGAAGACCCAAACTTCCAACCCAAACAAGATGCTCACAGTAACTTCGATATGTGCCCCTATTGCTAAGCCTTATATTCGTTTTCTGGGAGAGTACTAGGCCAGCACTTAACGTAAATCCGGCCCTTTGTGCGCAACAAACCCAACCACTTCCAAAACCTCACCCCAAAAAACCACCGCCCAGGCTGCCAAAACAGCCAACCAATACCCAACCATCCATCCCTTTAAAACCTCCCCCCAAAGGGTAAAAACCACAGCGCCAGCAACGGAAACCAGCGTGAAGATGTAAAGCACAAGCCGGGGCATGGGTTTCCACAGGTAAATGGAGAACTCGGTTCTCAGGAAGAAGAACACCCAGAAAGAAACAGAGGTGCTCACCGCTGCACCTGCTGCGCCAAATATCGGGATCAACCACCAGTTGCCTACGAGGTTGACGACGAGTGCGGTAACGGC
Source organism: Marinobacter sp. Arc7-DN-1 (assembly GCF_003441595.1). Classification (NCBI taxonomy): domain Bacteria; kingdom Pseudomonadati; phylum Pseudomonadota; class Gammaproteobacteria; order Pseudomonadales; family Marinobacteraceae; genus Marinobacter; species Marinobacter sp. Arc7-DN-1. The sequence continues at coordinate 1,166,418 of NZ_CP031848.1, forward strand.
CGCCAGCATGGAGAAGGAGCTGCGCCGAGAGATTCCGATGCCTACAACGGTGGTTTCAGAGAGTGTGTACAGCAAGGGGTAGCCAATGCAGGACACCACAATCCACTGAACTGCCGCATAGTTGGCCGGCAGGAAGAAGGTGACTACCCAGGACAGCAACCCGGTTAAGGCAAACCCGAGCACAACCAAAGCCAGTATGTAACGACTTACTTTGTGCACTTTCTCCAGCCCAGTGCCTGCGCTGGCCCATTTGTATACCGTGGGCGCCCAAACGGTTGAGAAAACGCTTTGCAGTAAGCTGGCCGCGGCGGCAAAGCTGACCGCCACCGAGTAAACGCCCAGTTCCTCAAAGCTGGCAAGGGTTCGCAGAAATACCTTGTCTATGGCGGTAAGCCCCCAGAACGCCAGGCCACCAAGAATCAGCGGCAGCCCAAAGCGGAGCATGCTTTTGAGCTGATCCACATCCAGCCTGGTTCGGATACCAGCAAGCCATTCTGCCCGGGTGTTCCAGCCGTAAATTGCACACACGAACACAATCGCTGCGGTATTCGCCAACACAAGGTTGGTCAGATCCTTGTCGGCACCAACGGCAACGTATCCCCCGATAATGGCCAGCAATAGAAGCTTGGGTAGCAGCTGGCTCATTGAGAAGGCCAGGCCGCGCTCGTTCATTCGCAGCACGAGCGACAAGAACCGGGATATATAGCTGGCCACCAAAGCCAAGGCCACCAACACACTCAAGTGCCATGCAGGCACATCAAACAACCAGCCAGCCAGTTTCCCGCCGAGTGACAGCAGTGCCAAAACGGTAACTATCAGCAAAACCAACCCCGGCAGCATTGCTCGCTTCAAGAGCGCTGGCTTGCTCTCCGACTCGTGAAATTCCCTTACGTAAGATTGATCTAGACCCAAGCTGAACAGCAGGATGCTGAAGCCAAGCGTAACTTGCAGCATTGCCATCCTGCCAACGTCTTCCTGGGAAAAGAACCACGTGATGACAGGAAGGGAGATTAAGCTAAGGGCGGCACCTCCAACTGGGCCTATCGCGAAGGTGGCTATTTGTCTCGGTGTCACTGATTTGACCCAGAAAATGCTTCAGACCTTCGAGTTGTCTTCATTGCCAATGCCTTCTTAACCAACTCCCTCGTTCGCTCATAAGCTTTTTCTCGAGACCAGTATTGACTAATAATTTCGCGGTTGCTGTCCCGTTCGCTCTGGGTCAAAGGCTGATTAAGCAAGTCGGAATTTACTTCAAGCTCTTGAATCGTTGAAAGCACAACTCCAGACTTCCAGAAAAAATCGTAAACTGGGTTTTCCCGCCTTACAAATACCCTCGCCCCTAAGTACAGCATAATCACGATGTTCCCAACAGCTTGCTGACGAACATGGTTCATGATTACATAACCACACTTTTTGATGATCTCGACATAGTCTTCAAGGGGCATGAAGTCAATCAATGGCTCAAAATCACGACCAAAATACTCCGCGCCCATGTTAATCAATTTTTTGGTCAGTTTCGCGTCCCCGTAACTAAGAGGAACAATCACACGCCTACCCTTTATTTTTAGCTTTCGAAGTAGGTCAAATGCTTCAACATGGTTCCCTGTTAAGGTGGCGCTGTTGCCAATTAGGATGCTATCACCGGCTACAGACTCCCCTTCGAAGCCTCTAACAAAATTATCTTCCAAGGTTCCGTAATTCCAGCTCGCATACTCCGGAAAAGATTTCCAGGCTCTTGAACCTTTTACCATCTCATACTCTTCTGGAAGAACCGGCGAAAAAACTGAAATTTTCTCAATAGCGCAAACCTTTTTGGTGCGAATCTGAAAGACTTTAACCAACTTTCTAAAACAGTTTACAGCCATGCTCTTAAAATAATTACTGTTTAATCCAACATTCAGGATCCTTGTCTTGTCTAGAAATAAGGGGAGCTCACTCAAGCAATCAGAGTAATAATCATATCCCCACCCTAACCACACCGTCGCTACATCGTGGCTAATATTTTTGAGCTCAGGAAATGTAAGTGGACCCAAAGAATGAAAAATCACAAGATCATACGTTTCGTATAAATCCTCAGATAGCTTTGGCTTGTTAAAAAAATAACTTCTGCGTTTCACCTCGATACGACTTGGCTTCAGCTTGGTGTATTCAAGTGGCACCTTTGTTGTAAAGACAACTACATCATTTGAATTCGGAAATACCTTCTCAAAAACGGGGAGCGCATGGTCGATAAATTTGCTGTCGGTTGCTATATGGATAATTTTCATTTCAATTTTAAAAATTTAAACTCAAGTGCTTTCAAATCTCTCTTCCTGAACTTTAATGCTTTGGCAGGAACTCCTGAATAAATAGTGAACTCTTTACAGTCCCTTGTCACCATGCTTAGTGCACCGACTGCTGCACCTTCGTTTAGAATAACACCAGGAAGAATAACGCTGCCTGAGCCCACAATGACATGACTCTTTAACTCAACCTCAGCTGAATGAACATTCTTAAAATCGGCCGGAACCATGGGGTTGGTCAAACTCGTTCCGGAGTAGTCATCGTTACTGCTATAGATCGAGACGCGGGAGGAAATATTCACAAAGTCCGAAAGCTTAATCTTCCCCGCTCCGATCAATGAACTGAACACAGCAACGTGAACATAGTTTCCGATTTCGATTCCGCCCTCACCCGCAGAGAGGACGCAGAAGTCATCTATGCGGACATGGCTACCTATGGATATTTTCGCGGGGTTATAAAAAGACGCTTTATCCGAGATAAATACATTAGAGCCAATCGCAGAAAAACCAATGCTTTCTAACTGCTCAAGTGATAAAAATGCCATTATCTTTGGAGCCCCGTGGCCAAAAATGACTTAATTACATCAATAATGGCCTTCTGCTGCTGACTTTCTAGACTTGCATAAATAGGGAGGCAGAGAATCCGCCCAGCAATATCATTCGAAACCGGCTGAGGACTCGTTTGTTCGAAGAAATCAATGGTTTCTAGTGAAGGAAAGAAATATCGGCGCGCCAGAATTCTATTCTCTTTGAGAAGTTCCGCTACTTTTACAGCCGCCGGCTCGCTCTCGAACACCGCGGGAAAATAGGCTGCATTGTAAGACAGGTCGTCACTTCGCTTTTGCAACTGCACTAAACTAAAAAGCGCGCGTTCATAGTTAGACCATACTCGGTGTCGGACGGCCATATTGGCTTCCATTTCATCCAGTACACACAAGCCCATCGCCGCCTGCAACTCATTCATCTTGGCATTGATGCCCAGCTCTTCGATTGTCTGCCGCCCAGTGATTCCGAAGTTTATCATTCTCTTCGCACGCTCCAGATCTTCCTTGCGCTGGAAGATAATGGCCCCGCCCTCGCCTGTGTGGAACAGCTTGGTGGCGTGAAAGCTGAGGGTGGCGGCGTCGCCATGCTTGAGCAGGCTTTTGCCTTTGTAGTTCACACCGAAGGCGTGAGATGCATCGTAGATGACTTTCAGGTTGTGCTTTTGGGCGATGGTATCTATGGCTTCTACATCGCAGGCGTTGCCAAATACGTGCACGGGAACAATGGAACGGGTTTGCGGGGTAATGGCCTCTTCAATGCTGGCGGGGTTCAGGCACCAGGTTTCCGGGTCGATGTCTGCAAACACTGGCTGGATGCCATCCCACTTCAGTGAACTTGCCGTGGCAATGAAGGTGAATGGTGTTGTAATCGCCTCTGCAGGCTTTCCGTCTACCGGCTCGTTAATGCCCAGGGCGCGATAGGCAATTTGCAGTGCCAGCGTACCATTTGATACCAGCAACAGGTTTTCGACGCCCAGATACTCTTCCAGCCTACTCGTTAGCTCCTGCGCTAACGGGCCATTGTTGGTCAGCCAGTTGCGCTCATAGATACCGTCCAGAAACTGATTCAGTCTCTCCCGGTTTGGCAGGTACGGCTTCGTGACGGGGATCATTTCGAGTCTTCCAGAATGTCTAACAGGTATTGGCCGTAGCCGTTTTTCTTGAGCTGGTCAGCCTGTTGTAGGAACTGCTCTTTGGCCAGCCAGCCTTGGTTGAAGCCGATTTCTTCAAGGCAGGCGATCTTATAGCCCTGCCTCTTCTCAACGGTTTCTACAAACTGCGCGGCTTCCAGCAGACTTTCATGGGTCCCAGTATCCAGCCAGGCGAAGCCCCGGCCGAGCAGCTCTACATTCAACTTGCCTTGCTCCAGATAGGCCCGGTTTACGCAGGTGATTTCAAGTTCGCCCCGGTGGCTGGGCGTTACCTGTTTGGCAATGTTTACCACGCTGTTGTCGTAGAAATACAGGCCAGTTACAGCGTAGTGGGATTTCGGGTGTTCAGGTTTTTCTTCGATGGAGATAGCGCGTTTGCTCTCATCGAACTCGACTACGCCAAAGCGTTCTGGGTCTTTTACCTGGTAGCCGAATACCGTGGCGCCTTCGCTGCGCTGGGCGGCCTGTTTCAGTTTTGGAGTGAAGCCCTGGCCATAAAAGATGTTGTCGCCCAGTACCAGGCACACGCTGTCGTTACCGATGAACTCTTCGCCGATAACAAAGGCCTGGGCGAGGCCGTCCGGGCTTGGCTGGATTTCGTAGCTGAGGTTAATGCCGAATTGTCCGCCAGTACCGAGTGCGCGTTTAAAGCCGGCCTGATCTTCCGGGGTGGTGATAATGAGGATTTCCCGGATGCCCGCCAGCATGAGTACAGAGAGCGGATAGTAGATCATTGGCTTGTCGTACACCGGCAGGAGTTGTTTAGATGTGCCGAGTGTTATGGGATATAGGCGGGTACCGGAGCCGCCTGCGAGGATAATACCTTTCATATTCAAACTAATCTCTCTGGTGAAGATGGGGTCAGAGGAAAGCTTTCATCTGACCCCGGTGCCGGGTTTAACCTTGGCATCAGGAAGCTTTACCAAGGCGTTCCCGTTGGTAGCTGCCGTCCTGTACCCGCTGGCACCAGTCGAGGTTATTCAGGTACCACTCCACGGTTTTGCGGATGCCGCTTTCAAAGGTCTCCTCAGGCGCCCAGCCGAGTTCTTTCTGGATTTTGCTAGCGTCTATGGCGTAGCGCATGTCGTGGCCGGGGCGGTCTTTTACAGTGGTAATCAGGTCACGGTAGCTGCGTTCCTGCGGGCGGAGTTCCTGGAGGATGTCGCAGATGGTATGCACGACTTCGATGTTCTGTTTTTCGTTGTGGCCGCCGATGTTGTAGGTTTCGCCGGGTTTGCCTTCGGTAACGACTTTGTAGAGGGCGCGGGCATGATCTTCTACATACAACCAGTCTCGGATCTGGTCACCTTTGCCGTAAACTGGGAGAAACTTTCCCTCCAATGCGTTAAGTATCATCAATGGGATGAGCTTTTCCGGGAAGTGGTAAGGCCCGTAGTTGTTGGAGCAGTTGGTGACCAATACTGGCAGACCGTAAGTACGTTGCCAGGCCCGCACCAAGTGGTCCGAACTGGCTTTGCTGGCGGAGTATGGGCTACTGGGAGCGTAGGCGGTTTCTTCGGTAAATAAATATTCCGAAGCATTTTCTGTTTGGCTCGGATGGGGGAGGTCACCGTAGACTTCGTCGGTGCTTATGTGGTGAAAGCGAAATCCCGCCTTTCGCTCGCCCTCCAAAGCTTGCCAGTATTGGCGAGTAGCCTCCAAAAGAGTGTACGTTCCAACGATGTTGGTTTCGATGAAGTCTGCAGGGCCATCAATGGACCGATCTACATGACTTTCTGCAGCGAGGTGCATAATGGCGTCCGGCTGATGCTCAGCCAGAACCCGCTCAACCTCGGCGCGGTTGCAAATGTCTACATGCTCAAAAGCATAGCGGTCGCTCTCGCTTACCTCGACCAGACTTTGGAGATTCCCGGCGTAAGTGAGTTTGTCCAAGTTAACCACGCCATCTGCGGTGTTCCTAATGATGTAGCGTATTACTGCAGACCCAATGAAACCCGCCCCGCCTGTGACAAGAAACTTCACTTCAACAATGCCTCCACTACGAACTTCTGGTCCACTTCTGACATATAAGGATGCATAGGCAACGACATAACAACCCGAGCAGCCTCATCCCCCGCAGAAAGATCGGCAGCAGGGTCTTCAACAGCCGGTTGCTTATTCAACGGAATTGGATAATGCACCGCCGTTGGAACCCCCGCTTCATTTAGCTTTTCCTGGACCGCCTCACGGTTGTTTACGCGAATGGTGTACTGCGCCCAGGCAGATACACTATGTGCTTCTACGAAGGGGGCGATATCAATGTCAGCATCGTTCAACAACCGGGCGTAGTTTTCAGCCACCTGGTTACGCAGCTGAATTTCCTCTTCGAGCAAGGCCAGTTTCGGCAACAGAATGGCTGCCTGCAGAGTATCCAGACGGCTATTCACTCCTACCCTGACATGGTGGTAACGCCGGTCCTGGCCGTGGCGGGCTATTTGGCGCAAGATGGTGGCCAGCTCTTCGTCGTTGGTGAAGATAGCTCCACCATCGCCATAACAGCCCAACGGTTTGCTCGGGAAGAAGCTGGTGCACCCGATGGTGGTCAGATTGCAGGACTTTTTAGCCTTGTAGCTGGCACCAAAGCTTTGCGCACCGTCTTCGATAACGGGAATTCCGTGCGTTCCGGCGATGGCGTTGATCGCGTCAAAATCAGCGCACTGACCATACAGCGACACCGGAATAATGGCTTTGGTCCGGGAGGTAATAGCTATTTCCAGCTTCTCAGGATCCAGGTTGTAGGTTTTCGGGTCGATATCTACGTAGACCGGCTTGGCCCCCAACACGGCTGGCGTCTCCGCCGTGGCGATGTAGCTAAACCCTGGCACAATCACTTCGTCGCCCGGGCCGACACCCAGTGCCATCTGGGCGATCTGCAGTGCATCCGTGCCATTGGCAACTGAGATACAGTGTTTGGCACCACAGAAGGCTGCTAGCAGCTCTTCCAGTTCGGCCACTTCCGGACCGAGGATATACTTGCCGTGGGCAAGAACCTTCTGGATGTTCTGATCAATCTGGTCTTTGATGCGGGCTTGCTGTGCGGCCAGGTCTACGAATTGCATTAGGCGGATACCTTTGAGCTTAACCGATGACGACGATGGTTCTCAGTGTTTGGTCACTTGATTGTCTTTTAACACATAGCGGCTACCGGTGTGTGGGCATATGGTTTCGCCCTCTCCTTGTACCGAAAGATCGAGCTGTTCGCCGAACTCACTCATCCAACCAATCTGCCGGGCGGGTACTCCCACCATCAGGGCGTATGCAGGGACATCTTTGTTAACCACCGCGCCGGCTCCCACGAAGGCGTATTCGCCAATGGTAACGCCGCATACGATGGTGCAGTTGGCACCCAGTGTTGCCCCCTTTTTCACCAGCGTATCCCGGTATTCGCTCTTGCGTTCGATCAGCGAACGGGGATTGTATACATTGGTGAACACCATGCTCGGGCCACAGAACACGCCTTCTTCCAGGTGGACATTGTCATAGAGGGAGACGTTGTTCTGGATCTTGCAGTTGTCGCCAATAGTGACCTTATTGCCTACGAACACGTTCTGGCCCATGGAGACGTTTTTGCCGACTCTGGCGCCACCGCATACGTGGACGAAATGCCAGACTCGGGAGCCTTCGCCGATCTGGGCGCCCTCGTCTACTATGGCGCTGGGGTGGATGGTTACCGACATAGCTCTTCCCTTTTTCTGGTGACAATGGGGTCTGACCCCGAGGGGTCAGACCCCTAACTCTTAGTTCTTGAGGAAAGGATGATAATCGCCGGTCAGGCCGGCCGGAGTGGCGTTACGGATGGTGGAAACGGTGTCGATAGCCACCCGGTTTTCCTCCAGGCCGAAGCCGTTGCCCTTGAGGATCTCTTCGTAGCTACGGGTATGCAGATCGGTGAAGCCACCGGAGAATTCGATTTCCTCACCATCCACAGTAATTGAGCGGTAGGTACGCTGGCCTTCGGCCCTGGCGCTTTCCGGAACATATTTGTAATCCACCGACAAGAACCAACGCACTCGGGCTTTCTCGTATTCCAGGTAGCCGGCGGCCATGGTGTCGTCGCTGTGGTGAACTACGTTTTCCTGCAGCTCGCCAAAGATAAAGTGCAGCATATCGTAGAAATGCACACCAATGTTGGTGGCAATACCGCCAGACTTGTGCTCGTCGCCTTTCCAGGACTGGAGGTACCAATGCCCGCGGGAGGTGATGTAGGTGAGGTCTACCTCGTGCTTGGTGGCTTTCTGCTCACTCTGAACCTTTTCACGAAGCGCGATAATAGAAGGGTGCAGGCGCAGTTGAAGGATCGTGTTCACCTTCTGGCCAGTATCCCGCTCGATTTCCTGAAGGCCATCAATATTCCAGGGATTCAGCACCAGGGGCTTTTCACAAATGGCATCGGCACCGGAGCGCAGAGCAAAACGCATGTGGGAGTCATGCAGGTAGTTTGGTGAGCAAATTCCAACATAGTCCACTGCGCGGCCGCCGTTTGCTCTTCTGAGCTTGTCAATATGGCGGTCGAAACGCTCGAATTCGGTAAAAAAGTCGGCATCCGGGAAAAAGCTGTCAATAATGCCGACCGAATCATTCTTGTCCAGCGCGGCCACCAGATCATTACCGGTTTCCTTGATGGCTTTCATGTGTCGAGGGGCGATGTAACCGGCGGCGCCGATCAGGGCAAACTTTTTGCTCACGCTTTAATTACTCCATTAACGATGTGTGTTCATTGTTGAAAAGTATTCAGAGACGTAGATCGGTCTGATCGGCAGGAAACAAATACTTCAGGTCATAAACAAGATGGTCGTCTTGCTTGCCCAATTTGCGGATGCTCTCCATACCCATTGCCGCGAACTGCTGATGGCCAACAGCAATAATGATCGCGTCATAAATGCCCTGTTCAGGTTCGCTTACCGGCGCGATATCGTATTCCTGTTCTGCTTCTTTTTTTGAAACCCAAGGGTCATAAACGTCAACCTTGGTATTGTACTCCTTCAGTTCACGCACAATGTCGATCACACGAGTGTTACGCAGGTCCGGGCAGTTTTCCTTGAAGGCGAGCCCCATCACCAGCACCCGGGCGCCTTCCACATGGATACGCTTTTTAAGCATGGCCTTGACTAGCTGGGAGACCACGTAGGCACCCATGCCATCGTTTAGGCGGCGGCCGGCGAGGATGATTTCCGGGTGGTAGCCGATGGTCTGTGCCTTGTGGGTCAGGTAATAGGGGTCTACGCCAATGCAGTGGCCACCCACCAGGCCGGGGCGGAAGGGTAGGAAGTTCCATTTGGAACCCGCAGCTTGCAGGACGGCTTCGGTATCTATGCCCATCTTGTTGAAGATCATCGCCAGTTCGTTGATGAGGGCGATGTTTAGGTCCCGCTGGGTGTTTTCGATGACTTTGGCAGCCTCGGCCACTTTGATGCTGCTGGCCTTGTAGGTGCCTACGGTAATGATCTCGTTGTAGAGCGCGTCTACCAGATCGGCGATTTCCGGAGTAGAGCCGGCGGTGACTTTCTTGATGTTGGTGACACGGTGTTCCTTGTCACCCGGGTTAATCCGCTCCGGGCTGTAACCGGCGTAAAAGTCCTGGTTAAACACCAAGCCAGATACCCGCTCCAGCACTGGCACGCAGTCTTCCTCGGTTGCCCCAGGGTAAACCGTGGACTCGTAGATGACGATATCGCCCTGTTTGAGGGTTTTCCCGATGGTTTGGCTGGCTTTGATCAGCGGGGTCAGGTCCGGGCGTTTGTGCTCGTCGATCGGAGTCGGCACCGTTACGATGTAGACGTTGGCGGCCTTGAGATCCTCCGCGCTGGAGGTATAGCTCAGGTGAGACGCATGCCCCAGCTCTTCGCTGCTCACTTCCAGGGTGTGGTCATGGCCGTTCTGGAGTTCGGTGACACGCTTCTGGTTGATATCAAAGCCGATGACGGGACGCTTTTTGCCGAATTCTACGGCCAGGGGGAGGCCGACGTAGCCTAGGCCGATGACTGCGAGGGTGAGGTTGTTGGTTTGCATGGTGATTGGTGCTTTATCTTTGGTGATTAATTGAGGTGTTGAGGTGTGAAGGTGGGGTCTGACCCCACGGGGTCAGACCCCTTTTTCAATTGACCTAGTGTTCAGGCTTCGCGGGTTCCTTTGAAGAAGGCCCGGATGAATACGATGAAAACACCGAGCATGCCGCCGAGCATGGTGGCGAGTATGGCGATCAGCGCCCGCTTCGGTTCACTCTTTTCCTGCGGCACCACCGCCGGATCGATCGTTTTGAACACGTATTCCTGCTGGGCATTGGCCAGCATCACGGTGCGCGTTTCGCTCTCGATAAGCTGGTAGAACACCTGTTGCATACCGGCGATGTTGGTGTCGGTTAATTTGTTTTCCAGATAGTTGATTCTGGCCTCGGCCTCTGCCACGTCTTGCCGGCGCATGTGTTCGTTGATGTCTTCAACCAGCCATTGCGCCCACTGCTGTGCGGCAGGGGGAGAGAGGCTCTTCACGGAAAATGTGACCATGCCGTTTTCTTTGTTTTCGCTGATGCTCAGATGGTTTTGTTTAAACGCTTTTACGAGGTCCCAGTCTGTGGGTTGCTGGCTTTTCCCGTTTTCGTCCGGCAACCATTGCCCGGTTTCGGGATTGTACACCTCCCGGTTGTATTGCCAGTCGCTCTGCTTGATGCTCCAACCTTCCACCGCCATGAGGGGCACGGCCAGATTGTGGCGATCAATAAAGTCGGCCAGGAAGGCGCGTGAACGGAGCACTTCCTTGGCGATAACGGTCTGGTTGGAACTACCCCCGCCGATATTGATACCGGCAAGGCTGGCCAACCCACCAAGCTGGCCAGATATGCCGCCCATGCCATTCTCTTCATTAGCAGGTGCCAGCAGCACGCTGGCCTGGTAGATATTGGGTTTATACAGGGCGTAGGCAACACCGCCTGCCGCGAACAGGAAGGTGACGGCGATAATCAGCCATTTGCCGGCCCAGAGGGTGGCGAAAAGTTCCCTCAGGTCAATTTCATCATCTTGTTGCTGTGGGTTAAGCACTTCGTATTGAGTCATGATTTAATCGGGTCGGGTATAGAGTTGGGTGCTTGAAGTTGGGGTCTGACCCCGTGGGGTCAGACCCCTTTTTCAGCTTTAACTTACTTAAAGGTTGCCGACTGCCGCAGCACCCAGCGCCATCTGGTACACAATCTGGCTGACGTTGCTCCACAGCTCCAGCTGGTTCAGTCGGTCCACATCAATCGGTACGATAACCGTATCTCCCGGCTGCAATTGCTGGCTCCTGCCTCCAAACCAGGCACTCTTCTCAGGCAACATTACTGAACCGTCTGCCTTTACAACGTACACCCGGTCCTGGTCTGCCTGGCGGGTGGGGCCGCCGCTCCGCTCCAGGTAATCATCCACAGTCAGCCCTTCCGAGTGAAGATGGCTCGTGGGGAACTGAACCTCGCCGAATACACTGACGGCTTGGGGAATAGTCGGCACGGTCAGTGTATCGCCATCCTGTAATCGGATGGGTTGGTAACCGGTGTCTGCCAATACTTGGGGCAGATCTATTACCATCCTTCCCACTGGCCGGCTACTCTGCACGTCTTCAAGCAAACCTTTAACCTCGTCTACGCGCTGGGCATTCTGGCCTCCAAACGAATCGCCCTTCAGCTGCACGCCCAACAGGTCGCCCTGGAGCCGCTCCTCCGCCTCGCGGAGGCGCCGGGCTTCCAGTTGGCGGAGTTTCTCCCGGGTGAATACCGCGCCACGGGGAAAGGCATTAGCTGTAAGGCCACCGGCCCGTTCCAGCACTTGACGGAGGGTTTCACCCTCACGAAAGGTGTATTGGCCGGGATACCGTACTTCGCCTTTCAGCGTTATGGTACGGTTGGTGCCGAACGACGGGACGGACTTGATGAGTAGCCTGTCCCGGCTTTGCAGTTGCACATCGCTTTTCCCGAGCATGGCTTCAGCCAGGTCTACCTGAACGATTTCGGTTTGCTCAACACCGTTATCATCGGTGTAGTGGCGGGCAAGCTCTGCGGAATACATGGAGGCGGAATCGGTGAGGCCGCCAGCCACGAAAATCGCGTCTTTTACGGTGCCGGTAGTTGGTAACGGGTATTCACCCGGGTAGCGAACCGGGCCTGAGATGCGCATGGTCTGTTGTGGCGAATAGGGGCCTGCTTGTGCTTTCAGGCGTTTGAGAACAGGTTCAAGCAGGGCTTCACGCGTATTGCCCTGTGCCCGCGCGCTCCTTTTGTTCAGCTCTTCCCTTTTTTCGCTGGCAATATCCCGATTCTCTGGATCACCTTCGAGCCTAGATTTCACTTTTCCGATATCGGTGAAGAACAGCAGTTGATCTTTTTCCTGGAGCATGAGGTCTTCTGAACTGCCGGGGGAGGTTACCGCCTTCCGCAGCTCCAGATTCACGACAGAAATTCGCTGAGTCTCAGGGTCTGTTCTCACAATGGCTGCGTAATTGGTATCAGCAAAGTCCAGCAGATCGGCATCCAGGTTCCGGATGATGGAACTGACCCGCATTCCCGGTACCCAGGCGAATTTACCCGTTCGGGTGGCAGCGCCTTTGATTTCCACGAACTGGCCAGTTACGTCGGCAATGGAGGCTACGGAAATCCAGTCACCGGATCTCACCCGGGCCTGCTTACCGGAATTCCGGGTCAGATCCGCTTCGGCAATAACGCGCAGGAAATCCTCGTTGGTTCGCTCAATTTTCGTGATCTGGGGATAGGCCTGGGGCGTTAGCCCGCCCGCCAGTTCAACAAGCTCCAGCAGGCTGGTGCCTTGTTCAATTTCATAAAGCGCTGGCCGGTAGACTTCTCCGTCAATACCAGCGCGGCTGCCAACTGCCGGAATAAAGATAACGTCGCCGGCCTGAAGGCGGGCATCGTCGGATGTGTCGCCTTCCAGGAGCAGATCATACAGGTCCAGGGTGCCGATCAGCTTGCCATTGCGTTTGTGCTGTACATTCCGCAAGGAACCGGTCTGTTTGATACCGCCGGAAACGTATAGGGCGTTAATAATCGTTGAGAGCGAGCTCACGCTGTAGGAGCCCGGGGTTCTGGCCTCACCCAGAACAAACACCCGGATACTGCGTAACTCCCCCAGTGAAACCGCGGCTTTCACCCCAATATACTGTTCGGAAACCAGCTGGATGATGTGATCACGAGTTTGCTGAAAGGTGAGCCCGGCAACCGATACCGGTCCACGCTCAGGAAAATCAATGGTGCCCTCCCGGGAGACTGGCAATTCCAGTTGCTGGTTCTGATTGCCCCAGAGCTGGACCTTCAGAACATCACCAGGGCCCATGGTGTATTCCGCCGGGACCGGAATCTCGGTTACGGGCGCGAAGGTGGTGGGAGAGCCGGCGAACAGATCGTAGCCAAAAGGCTCCAGGCCGTTATTTTTCCTGGCAAATTCTTCGTCCTTTCTCGCCTGCTCTTCACCTGCCTTGCGGGCTTCCTGCTCACTTTCCTGAAGGGGCTTCACAACTTCCTGTGAAGGTTGTTGCGGGCGGGACTGGCTGGATGACCCGGTCAACTGGCTCAAGTCCACCCCGTATTGCTTTGCCAGGGCTTCCTGCTGGGCTTTGGGCAGGGATTTGAACTGTTCTATCTGTGCGGGAGTGATAGATTGGGCTGTGACTGCCATGGGGAGCAGGAGAGCCAGGGGGAGTAGTAGGGATTTCAAGTTCACAGGTTGATGTTCCGGTTTGGGTATTGAATTTTTTGCCACGGACACTCACGGACGCTCACGGACGGAAAAGAAAAAACACAGAAATTCTTTTGGGCTGTTGTCCGTGAGGGTCCGTGGCTAAAGAATCTTGAAGTTGGGGTCTGACCCCGTGGGGTCAGACCCCTTTTTCAGCTTTCATGACCCCGTGGGGTCAGACCCCTTTTTCAGCTTTCATGACCCCGTGGGGTCAGACCCCTTTTTCAGCTTTCATGACCCCGTGGGGTCAGACCCCTTTTTCAGCTTTCAGAATCGGTAAGTCCATTCAGCGCCAAGGGACCACTGGTCTTTCTCGCCGCCAAGATATTCAATTTTCTTGTCGGTGGCCTGGAGGTTCAGGTCCAGCCAGCCGTTGAGCATTCGAGCGCCATAACCAAGGTCGAGAACGGCTACGTTTTGGTCGCCTTCCGGCACGGTATAGACAATATCCTGGTTTTGGGTGACAGTACGGTTTCCGCCATCCTTATTGAGCCTTGCGTAGGTTATCTTCGCGCTGAGGTTTGTGCCGTCATCAAAGAAGTTGAACGCTCCGAAGGTGACTGCCTCGGCATCGCCATCAAAGCTGGCACCCATGCTGCGACCGTAATAGCGGTAGCCGGAGCGATAGCGCGAGTGGTCGTAAGTGATGTTGGGCATGGCATCACCCAGGAAGTCATCGGCCAGTGTATTGGTGTATTCGATAAACCATTGCTGGTCAGCCTTAAAGAGCTGGGTTGTCCAGTCCGCCCCCAGAAGCCAGGACTTGCGGGCCGGGAAGGCGCCGGCTTCGTCTTCGCCCATCATTTGGGAATAAACACCCATGGATTGCTGGCCAATTCCAAAGCCATAGCGCGCGTCGATGCTTGCGAGCTGATTGCCCGGATCGTTTTCCTCAAGCTGCCCGTTATCCCGGCCAATCAGTGCATTCCAGAGCGTAGAGGTATTTTCCGGGTGCCCTTCACCACCAAACATGATGGCCCGGGATAAACCAATGTCCAGTCCGCTTACCGGGCGAAACGTAAAGCGCATGCCGATCAGCTTTGCCTCTGGCACGGCCCTGTCGCTTTCGTATTGGCCGGCGAACGCGGTAAATTGCCAGGGGCCGACCCACTGCAGCCAGTCCGTTTCCGGCGCGGCGCTGTTGTTGCGATTAAGCCAGAGTGCTGGCATCGGGCGGGCGTTATTGGAGAGGATCAGGCTGGACTGCCAGCCCGGCCCCCACCAGCGGTCAATGGCTCCGGCACCAAACACCCAGTTGCCGGCTGCCGCGGCCAGATAGGAGCCGTCAAGGCGCAGTTCTTTGTCGTCATCGGTTTTAGGGGCATAAGCCGGCTTAAGCCCGAAGGCCCAGACTTCGCCTTGCCACTGGAGATTGATTGCCGTTCCGGCCTTCGCCAACGAATTCTGATCAAACCCCCGGGTGCCGGGAATCTCACTACTGCCATACAGGCTGTACTCGCCCCGAAAGCCTGGCTGGGCCTGCTCTTCCTTCTCAAAGCGGAGGTAGGCGGCGGCTGTCCCTACAGACGGTTGATCGGAGCTGACACTGGCCTCAAGACCGCTGTGCACCGCACTCCACATCAGCGGCCAGGTGCTGACGGTACGATCCATATGGCCTCGGTCTGCCAGCTTTTGTGCCGCAAAACGCGCCCGGGTATCTCCCGGCTCAAGCCAGGGGGCCGCCGAGAGAGGAACACTTGCCAGACACGCTACCGCCCCACCGACCAGGGCCCAGTGTTTTAAGGTCATAGAATAAAATTATCTGAAAGGCGACAGCGAAACAGCATAAGGAAGGGAACAACTCAATCCCAACTGTGTCCCTGTCGGTAAATGAATATGGTGTTTCAGAAGGGAGCAGATTTTACGGCATCGCCTGTGACAAGCAAGTGACAAAAAACCTAACACAAGGCGATTCAGAGAGTTATCTAAGTAAAGAATTGTTAAAACTTCAGAAATGCAAGGAATCCGCTCACATTTCGGTCAATTGCGCCTTCACCAGACTTGCGAACTCTGTAAGGAATGCGAGGAAAACACCTCCCATCAAACCCAGCAGGCCAGCCAACAGAACAATCAGGCTCCGCGCCGGCCCCTTACGCTCCGCGCTTTCCCGGTTTACCGTCAGAACTTCCATTGGCCGCATAGAGTTGAGGGTAGCCTCAAGCGATAACCGCTTTTTGAAAGCCGCTGCAATGGCCGCCCCGGCATCCGTTGAACCTTCCAGCATTTTTATCGTTGAGGAAAGCGATTCGATTTGCCTCTCCAGATTCTGCTTCAGGCTCGATACAGCCGCCGATTGCGCTTGCGAGAGCTCATCAATCAGCTGGGCATGGACCTGTTTAACGCCTTCCCTCTGAGACGGAGATGCCTCAGACACCATTCGGATCAGCCCGGTGTTCTCCGGATTCTCGAAGCGGACTTTGAACGGGATAGCCCCGTCATGCTCTGCGTGGTAAGTCGACTGATAGTCCGGCAGCCACCGATTTTCCAGTGTTGCAATGATAGCCGCCGGTTTTTCTATGTAGCTACCAGAGTCCTTCTCCGCCAGCTTGACCAGACTGACATAATCATATCTTTCCGGCATCAGCACCGCGTAGACAATTCCCGCCAGTAACGTTGAGAAAAGCACTGCGTAAAACACTCTCCGGCGCTTTAGAAAAGTAGTTGCCAGATCCACCAGACTGATTTCGTCGTCGTATTGAGGCTGATTTCGGCGATTATTGTCTTCCATTGGAAATCCACCTCACTTTAATCCGGCGAGCACCCGTAGCCTCATCATCAGCTGACCTTGCACTGAATCAGAGCTTTGCCGTGTGCGCTTGTTATATTTTTATAGCAGATACCGGTACTTTTACCCTCTGCTGCTTCTGCATCAAGTTGATCATTACAATCGGACGTTCATTTTTGCCACGGACACTCACGGACGCTCACGGACGGAAAAGAAAAAACAGAATTCTTTTGGGCTTTTGTCCGTGAGCGTCCGTGGCAAAAAAATAGTTTGTATGGACTTACAACCCCCCGTGCCTGGACCAGAATTCGGCAGGCGTGATCACGGGGTAATGTTCCTTTAGCACCAGCAGGTCTTTATCACCGGTTATGAGGTAATCCACCGAGTGCGTCTGCATCCCTCTTATCAGGGTTCCGAGTACCGGTGTATCTTTGATGTCTCTCACTGATTCCGGCGGCAGTGCCGCCGGCTCAAGGATTTCAGCCAGCAACCCCAGAATGTCCACGAGGTCGTCTATTTCTGCCTCAGACATTCCATGCCGGCTTCGCAGCCTCGGCAATACTCTGCGAATTTCATCCAGAATATACTCGGAGAGATACACGTCGATGGCCCCACTGCGCCAAGCCTGCATAATTTTTCCAGGAACGCTGGCCGGGTAGGCCATGCCCGAAATGATTACATTGGTATCAATAACTGCCTGAATAGATGCCATCCCTGGTGCCTTTTATTAGCTTCCGGAGCGCTCGTCGGCGATTGCACTTTCAATTTCCCTCATGCCTTCTTCCTGAGGCACTTCTGAAAAACCTTTCTCCAACCGCGAACTCAGCGCATCAAAGCGTTGCTCCATTCTGCGGATTCGGCCAAACAAACGGGCATCGACCAAAGCTGCCACCGGTTTACCGTCTTTCTTAATCAGGATGCTGTCGTGCCGGTACTGTACCTGGTTAATCATTTCGCCAAGGTTTTGCCGGAACTTCACTGCGCTGGTTTCTGTGATCATGAGCACCTCCAACCATATTAATCGTATTGATCATAGCACATTGGGATCACGTACAGCTTTTTTTGGCCACGGACACTCACGGACGGAAAAGAAAAAACAGTAATTCTATTGGGCTTTTGTCCGTGAGTGTCTGTGAGGGTCCGTGGCCAAAAATTATCAGGTTTTCAAAGCAGATACCGGCACTTTTACCCGCTGCTGCTTCTGCATAAAGTTAATCAGCACGATCGCCCTCGCTTCGCCATCGTAAGCCTGAAAGATCGCATTAATGCCTTCAAACGGGCCTTCGTTCAGCTGTACGGCCTGGCCCGGTTTGATACCGCCCTGCTCGGCCACCGAATAGAGGCTGTCTTTGATGTGCTGAATGACTTCATCACTGATTGCCGCGGGCTTGTTGGCAAAGCCGACGATTCTCAGCACACCGCGGGTGGAGCGCAGCTTTGCCCACATGGGGTCGGTCTGTTCCAGGTTCACGAACAGATAGCCCGGGAACAGGGGTTCGAGCTTTTTGCTTCGCTTGCCGGCCTTGATTTTTTCCACGGTGATTTTCGGAAAGAAGCAGGCAATATCCTGATTCTGGAGATTTGCGAGAGCGCGATCGCCTTGGGCGGGCTTGAGTTGGAGTGCATACCATGTCATGGGCGGTGAATGTACCAGTTCTTTGTTTTGACGGAATAGGGATTTCACGCATTTTGTTTGTGGTCTTTCAGCTTATAGCGCTTTTTTTAGCCACCCCGAAACCAGCCCCCCGAGGCAATGAAATGCGGATTCAGCAAGTCCTCTTTACCATACCGCAACGGCCTGCCCTCCAGGGTCTCCACCTTGCCACCGGCAGCCATTAATACTGCCTGAGCTGCGCCGGTGTCCCACTCGCAGGTTGGCCCCAGGCGCGGGTAGATGTCGGCATGGCCTTCGGCGATGCGACAGAACTTGAGGGAGCTGCCGGCCTGTACCAGCTCATGCTCACCGAGCTTATCGATGAACGCTCTGGTTTCTTCGTTGAGGTGGTTTTTGCTGGCTACCACACGCTTTACTGCGGTGGGTTCCGCAACCCGTATACGGTGAACTCTGCCGGTGCGGTCGCGCCTATGGGCGCCCTCACCTACCACGCCCCAATAGGCTTCTTTCAGAGCTGGCGCGATCACGACGCCCATCACCGGCTCGCCGTCTTCGATCATGGCGATGTTAACGGTGAATTCACCGTTGCGCTGGGTGAATTCCTTGGTGCCGTCGATGGGGTCCACCAGCCAGAACCGGCGCCAGTGTTTGCGCTCTTCCCAGGGGATGTCCTTGCCTTCCTCGGAGAGGATGGGGATGTCCCGGCTGATGTTGCGCAGGCCATGGGTGATGATGTCATGGGCGGCGGTGTCGGCAGCGGTGATGGGCGAATCGTCGGCCTTGTAGCTCACCTTGAAATCCGACTGGTAAATATGCAGTACTTTCTCGCTGGCCTCGTCGGCTAATTTGATGACATTGGGAAGGATGGAGCTGTAATGCATGTTCGCGTCCTGCCTGTGAAATTTGTGGTCTACCCTGAATTTTCAGGGAACCAGATCGGAAAACAAAACAGATTCTCCAGCGTGCCGGCTACCAAGCCTTTCGTCATCAGTCACAAGAGTGAGCCCATGGCAAATGGCAGTTGCGGAAATAATGCTATCCGGGAGCTTGAGCGACGTTGTTTGGCGAATCTCTATGGCTGCATCCTGTATCGGCTGCTCCAACTCAATGACAGGAATCTTATGAAGCACAGCTCTGAGCTGCTGCTCATCAGCATCGGTAAGCGATGGCCATGAAAGCAATTCAAGTTTGGTGATTACGGAAACGGCGTAGTAGTTGAGTGGCAGGGTCAGCTTGCGGTTGATTGCATAAATGACTGCGTTGGTATCCAGCAGATATTTACCACTCATCCCTCATTTCCCTTTGAATCTTTACGGCATCACTTCCTTTGAACGCCTCAACGGTGCAGTCGCTCAGATCCAGCGATAATTCACTGGCACCTGAAGCACCCTCCTCTGGCACCATAATCAAAACCCGGGCGTGGCTGTTCTTAAGCTGGCGGTACCTCTCCGGGATCAGCAACACACCGTCTTTGATATCCGCTTCGAATTCAATCGCGTACACCCTGGCCTCCTGTTATACCTTGCTCTATCGCCCTATCGCCCTCCCCATAGGAACGCTTTCATTGTCGCACTCCTTACCTGTTTTCTCCAGCAAACAGATGGGTGCTGAGGTCAATTTGGGGTCAGATGAAATTGGGGTCAGATGAAGTTTTCATCTGACCCCAATTTCAGGTTTCCAGAGTATCAATTATAAGGAGGGGGCCAGAAGAAAGGTAGCCATACCCCACAGGGGTTAAATTGACATAATCCTCTTCAGGGTATAAATTTATTTTACCCCCTTTAAGGTATGAATATGAAAATCACCTCACCTGATGCGCTTGCCCAGGAAATAAAGAATGCCCGTAAGCGCCGGAAGCTCACCCAGCAGGTTGTTTCAGATCAGATTGGCGTGAAACAGGCCACCATATCCAGTTTTGAGAACCATCCGGAGCGAAGCCGGGTGGAAACACTGTTCAAGCTGCTGTCCGCTCTGGATCTTGAGCTGCGTGTGGCCAAGCGCGGCGACACGGAACAGGAAGCGAAATGGGATCAGGAGTGGTAAGGAATGCCTGATTTGACCGTTGCCCTGAATGGCATCCAGGTAGGCAGACTGACCCTTGAGCGGTCTGGCGCCATGGCGTTTCAGTACCTTCCCGATTGGTTAAGCCGGCCGGGTGCCAGGGCTATCTCACTCTCGCTGCCCCTTGCACCCGCACCTTACCGTGGCGCAAAGGTTTATAACTTCTTCGATAACCTGCTGCCAGATTCCGAAGCAATCCGTTCGCGCATGCAGGCCCGGTTCGGGGCGCCAACACGGCATCCTTTTGACCTGCTCTCGAGCGTTGGCCGGGACTGTATTGGTGCAGTTCAACTCTACCCTGAGACGTCTGAAATACCCGATGTCCGCTCCGTGACAGCTTCACCCCTGGATGCCTCAGCGGTGGAGAATATTCTCGGCAACTACCAGGATGCGCCCTTCGGAGTAGCGGGGGACCATGATTTCCGGATATCCCTTGCCGGTGCGCAAGAAAAAACTGCCTTGCTTTGGCACCGGAACCAGTGGTGTCTGCCTGCTGGCAGTACGCCCACCAGCCATATCTTTAAGCTCCCGATTGGATTTTTGAATCACAGCAATATGGACTTACGGGAAAGCAGCGAAAACGAATGGCTCTGCTTGCAGATTCTGAAGGCGTTTGGGCTGCCGGTTGCCAACGCACAGCTGGCTCGGTTCGGGAAGCAGAAAGTGCTGATTGTTGAACGATTCGATCGGCGTTGGTCGAGCGATAACACCTGGCTAATGCGCCTGCCTCAGGAGGATTTTTGCCAGTCTCTTGGTGTGGCGCCGGCCGCCAAATACGAAAGTGACGGTGGCCCCGGCATTCAGGACGCCATGACATTGTTGCTCGGATCTCAGGAGCCCACCAAGGATCGGGAGCTGTTTTTCAGGGCACAGATTCTCTTCTGGCTAATGGCTGCCATTGACGGCCACGCAAAAAACTTCAGCCTGTTTATAGAGCCAGGCTCCGCCTATCGGATGACACCATTGTACGATGTTATTTCGGCCTATCCGCTTATCGCTCAGGGAAGCATGGCCGCAGAGAAGGCAAAAATGGCGATGGCCCTGAAAGGCCGCAACCGCCATTACCATTGGGCTCGCATCCAGGCCCGGCATTTTGTGAGCACCGCCCAACAGGTCGGTTTCTCTGCCGAGAAAGCAAAAAGCCTGATGAAAGACGTAGCCGAGCAAACCAGACCGGTTATTCAGTCTGTAGAGGCACGTCTTCCGGCGGACTTCCCTCCACGGGTCAGCGAACCGATTCTGAATGGCGTTGCGAGGCAATCCGAGGTGTTGTCCGCTCAGCTCTGATATAAAGGAGGGGTCAGAAGAAAGCTTTCTTCTGACCCCGGCTTCACCCACAAAAAAGAATCCCAACACGAAACTTCGCTTTAAAAAGTTCTCGAAACACGATCGTGACAAAACTCGACTCGGATGTTGAGGTGCAGGATTTGCTACAACACCAGGATGACAACCCCGAACAGGTTGGGTAATCACGTGTTTAAAGGTTTTTTTCCCGGATTTTATATCTGAACCAATGATTTATTGCCACGGACACTCACGGACCCACACGGACAAAAACTTTTTCTTTCTTTTTTCCGTCCGTGAGCCTCCGGGAAGCGTGGGGTCAGATCAATTTTTCATCTGACCCCATTTTCATAAGTCCATAGTATCATCTATAAAAAAGGGGTCAGAAGAAAGCGTTCTTCTGACCCCGGCTTCACCCACACCCAAAAGAAGGACCTGAACATGAAACTTCGCTTCCTCGGCGGCACAGGAACAGTCACCGGCTCCCGCTACCTGCTCTCGGATGACAAGCATCGGGTGCTGGTGGACTGCGGCATGTACCAGGGCGTGAAAACCCTGCGCCGGCGCAACTGGGCGAAGTTTCCGGTGGACCCGTCCACCATTGACGCGGTGGTGCTTACCCATGCCCATATTGACCACTCGGGCTACCTGCCTGCCCTGGTGAAGAACGGTTTCAAGGGCAAGGTGTACTGCACCAAGGCCACCCACGCGCTGTGCAAGGTTCTGCTGCCGGATGCCGGCTTCCTGCAGGAGGAGGACGCGAAGTACGCCTTCCGCAAGAAGTTCTCGAAACACGAGAAGCCGGAGCCGCTGTTTACCGAGAAGGACGCCTGGGAGGCGCTCAAGCATTTTGAATCCCTGCACTATCACGAGACGTTCGAGCCGGTGAAAGGGTTCCAGGTAACCTTTACCCCGGCGGGGCATATTCTGGGCTCTTCCTGTGTGCACGTTCATCACCAGGGTGCTGACAGAACGGTGGTGTTCAGCGGTGACGTGGGGCGGCAGAACGACATCATCATGCGGCCGCCGGAGCCGCTGCAGAAGGCCGATGTACTGGTGTGTGAATCCACCTATGGCGACCGGGCCCATGGCGAGAGCGATCCTGAAGCCGAGCTTGCGGACATCATCACCCGGACCGCCGGCCGCGGCGGCATCGTGCTTTTGCCTGCGTTTGCGGTTGGGCGGGCGCAGATGCTGCTGTATGTGATTCACAAGATTATGGGAGACGGCAGGATCCCCAGACTGCCGGTATTTCTGAACAGCCCCATGGCCATCAAGGCCACGGAGATCTTTTGCAAGCACCATAAGGAACACAAGCTCAACGCGGCCCAGTGTGAGTTGATGGATGAGAAAACCGAGTTTGTGCGAACCGTGGAAGAATCCATCAAGCTGGACGCCGTGCGTTACCCCTGCGTAATTATCTCCGCCAGCGGCATGGCCAGTGGCGGGCGGGTGCTGCACCACCTGAAAACCCTGCTGCCCAATCCCCGTAACAGCGTGGTTTTCGCTGGCTTCCAGGCGCCCGGTACCCGGGGTGATGCGCTGGTGAACGGCGCAGAGAAAGTGAAAATTCACGGTGAATACTGGCCGGTAAAGGCCGAGATTCACAACATGGATTCACTTTCCGCGCACGGGGACTACAACGAGATTCTGGCCTGGCTGGAACAGGGCTCACTCAAGCCGGAGAAGGTGTACGTCACTCACGGGGAGATGGTGGCGAGTGACATGATGCGCAAGCGGATTCGGGAGAAATTTGGCTGGGATGCGGAGGTGCCGGAGTTGTTTGAGGAGGTGGAGATTTAGCACGGCCCTGGGGTCAGATGAACTTTTCATCTGACCCCGTTTTCATGCCCCCAATTTCAAAGAAGCCGAATACCTACACGCTTCACATGATCAAGTAACTCGTCGTTCTCAACCTGATGTTCCAGGGCAAGATCCACTTTCCAGGGCATCAGCAGGTCATCAATTTCCCCTTCAATCCGGTTAAACTCGCGCCAGGAGATTTCCGGAGCAATCAGCATCAGGTCTATGTCGGAGTTCGGACGGAAATTACCTTTGGCCCGCGAGCCATACAGGACCACACCCTGCACAACCGGGTGGCCCAGGAAAATACCTCTGAGGTTTTCCAGAACATAGTCAGGCAGGCCAGTTGACCGGCCCCCTAAGGCAGTTTCAGCCAATGTCATGTTTTTGGGCCTCTTCACCCATACGCCGCCGGAATTCGGAAAAGAGTGGGTGGTAGAGTTGCAGGATATTCTTCAGAATCTCCCGGGCGGTTTCTTCGTTGTAGGTGTGGGAGGTGCGGTTCCGGTCTTTGAGCATGTGCATCCATTGCTCCCCCTCCTCAATCAGGCCGTTGGCGAACGCTTCCCGGATGGCATCCCTGGACCCCGTAATTCCAGAGTTCCCCTGCCACCGGAAATAATCACGAATGACATTCCACGCCAATTCGTAGGTATATTCGAACACCTGAATAACGCCCTGTTTTTCGAGCTCAGACAGCTCCCGGGAGTGGCTCAGAGCGACTGCCTCGTCCAGTTGCCGGTAGGCCTTGTCAAAATTGCTCAGGCGCTGCAACCACCGAATATCCTCATTAACCATGCCTTAATATCCCCTCGATGCCTTAGACAAAAGCCTATCACACTGCTCTCACCTGAACTCAACCGTTGCTAAATGCTTTGCCGTTATAGTAGCCGGCTTGGTGGAATTCTGGCTACAGAACCGTGGCACCCCGGCGGCCGATAGGAACTGTGCCATTGGCTTGCGTTGCATCATCGAGACTTCGTGGAGGTTTGCGTTCTGGTTGTCTCGGGTTATGTAAAACGTTGGCCAGGAATACTAGTGCCTGTCCATGATTGTGTGTATCCATGATTATGCGCCCGAGCTGTGCGAGGAGGTGGAGCTGTAGCCCTCCGTCAGATCACTGTACATGAATCTGGACTGAACACGTCGCTCCAGCGAGGGGCGGCACTCGGATCAATCTCGCACTGCCAGGTGCCGCCAGCGCTGCGTACAAATTTGAGTAAAACGCCCGCCAGGTTTGGGTGGGCATTGCCCCCCATGGTCACCTGAATGTGACCAGAACCGTCAGCGTTAACTACAGCGATATCTGTGGCGGCATCCCCCGTGGTGAGGTTTGAGGGGGTATACCCCAGCGCATTGTTGGTAACAGAGCCCGATCCGGACATTTGGGTTTCAAAGGACGTTTTATAGGTCGAAAGTTCTCCAACAGCCCTATTTACCTGAGCCTTCAACACATAACCCTGATAGGAAGGTATCGCGACAGCGGCCAGTATGCCGATGATGGCGACGACGATCATAAGTTCAATCAGGGTAAAGCCGGCGTTTTTTCGTTGCATAATAATAAAAATTGCACCAGGGTTCAGATGTCTGTCACCTCGACTGATGCAAAAGGCCGGCCAGATTATGCGTATCGCTCATAACCCATTATTTTTGAGGCGGCATCTGGCTAAGATGCCGCGGAAAATACCCGTGAAACCAGAACCGGGGAAGGTGCCCGAGTGAGACTTCGTTCTGGTAATAATCAAGATCGTCAGCCATCGCCTGCCGGTATCTGAGCACTTCACCGAACCAAACCGTGCTGGCGACGAGAAACACCGCAGTGAGGGCTGCGATAAGCTGCCCTCGTCAAATTGATGGTTTGCCGAAATCCAGATCAGTGCCTGATCTCTGACCTTAATTGACTAACTTCTTCCACAGCCAAACCAGCAATCTCGGCAATCACCAGGTCGCTCATCTCAGTACGTCTGATTAGATTGCGTGCAGCCTCCTTCCTGGCTTCATCTTGCCCTTCCTGACGCCCTTCCTGACGCCCCTCAAGCCGTTCTTTTTTTACCAGATTCTCCAGATTCTCTGCCAACATATCTCTGTCCTCCACCAAACTGTTCAGCTGATCCAGGTGGATCTCGGCTCCCAGCCGACTCAAATGCCGTTTGAGCCAGCGGGTAATGATTCTATCGGTACGGTCCTTGTTCGGGTCTGACTGGATAATGGCAACCACCCGATCCACCGCCTGCTGTAACGCCTCCCAACTGTGGCCGGCATTCTCCACACCAAACACCCCACTTAACGGTGTCTGGCGCAAGCCCAGCTCCTCATCCGTATAGCGCCCTTCATCCACCAGGTCAGGAATACCAGTGCCCGAATACCAGTGCCTGTCCGTGATGATTCGTGATGATTACTACGTCCAAGATGATCGTGCAGGCTAGTGCCTGTCCACGCAGGCTTCCGCAGGCTTCAAAATTGCTGGCCAATGAGTTTCATGCGGCCCGAGGTTGAACTTCTTTAGCCACTTGCGCGGCTTTGCTGATTTGAGCTCTGCGCAACTCAAACTCGATTTGCAAGTTTAGCCAAAAGCGCTCGCTGGTGCCGAAGTAACGAGCCAGGCGCAACGCCGTGTCTGCAGTGATACCGCGATTTTCGCGAACAATCTCGTTCATCCGGGTAGCCGGAACGTGAAGCGCTCCAGCCAACGCATTAACGCTCATGCCCAACGGTTCCAGATACTCTTCCCGAAGAATTTCCCCCGGGTGAATGGGACGCATGCCATTGGATACCATAACGCTTTCTCCTCAGTGGTAGTCAACAATCTCAACATCTTCCGGCCCTTCTTTGGTCCACCGGAAGCACACCCTCCACTGGCGATTAATTCGAATGCTGTATTGGCCTTCCCGATCTCCGGCGAGCGCTTCCAGGCGATTGCCGGGCGGAGATTTCAAATCCTCTAAGGCTTCCGCTGCCGTCAGGATAATAAGCTTGCGCTCAGCAGCAGCCTTGACTGCCGAAAATCGCCGGCTTTTCCCGGTCTTGAACAAGGTTTCAGTGTCTTTACAACGGAAGCTCTTAATCATGGGCGCCATGATATGACGTTTATCGTTAAACGTCAAACTTTGAGCAACTGCGATGGATTACCAGTGCCTGCCCAAGATTTCCTGCCCTCGTCATATTGATGGTTTGCCGAAATCCAGATCAGTGCCTGATCTCTGACCTTAATTGACTGACTTCTTCCACAGCCAAACCAGCAATCTCGGCAATCACCTGGTCGCTCATCTCAGTACGTCTGATTAGATTGCGTGCAGCCTCCTTCCTGGCTTCATCTTGCCCTTCCTGACGCCCTTCCTGACGCCCTTCCTGACGCCCTTGCTGACGCCCTTCCTGACGCCCCTCAAGCCGTTCTTTTTTTACCAGATTCTCCAGATTCTCTGCCAACATATCTCTATCCTCCACCAAACTGTTCAGCTGATCCAGGTGGATCTCGGCTCCCAGCCGACTCAAATGCCGTTTGAGCCAGCGGGTAATGATTCTATCGGTACGGTCCTTGTTCGGGTCTGACTGGATAATCGCAACCACCCGATCCACCGCCTGCTGTAACGCCTCCCAACTGTGTCCGGCATTCTCCACGCCAAACACCCCACTTAACGGTGTCTGGCGCAAGCCCAGCTCCTCATCCGTATCACAGACTAGTGCCTGTCCATGATCAGTTCGTGGTAACGCCTCCCAACTGTGGCCGGCATTCTCCACACCAAACACCCCACTTAACGGTGTCTGGCGCAAGCCCAGCTCCTCATCCGTATCACAGACTAGTGCCTGTCCATGATCAGTTCCTATTAATGAGAAGGCGCTGCCAATTCTGGAACGGCTGAATCTGGACCCGGACCGGTGGTGCCATCGGGCCACGGCGTTTGAGAGCAGTTATCAGGATTACCGGGATCCTGGACGGCGGCGGCGAGCAGCCTAGCTTCCCCCTCTCCTTCTTTATAAAAGCCGTTTATCGGCATTCCCGCCGAGAACTTCGCTCGCCTGAAAATCGACCGTTTTCCAGAGTTCGCTGTGGAATGCCGGCGCAGTTTGCCATAACGCCTGATTATGCCAAACCAGAACGACAAAGGCCTGGGGGGCAGAAACCTCCGGGACTTTGGGAAGTCAGGTCAGGCGATGTTGACGATGTTGTGCCTGTCCAGGTCACAGTGAAGACGGGGTCAGAAGAAAGCTTTCTTCTGACCCCAATTTTGATGAGGCGGCTGAATCCGGGGTCAGATGAACTTTTCATCTGACCCCACTTTCAAATAACTGGCTGCTATGCCACCTGACTACAAAGCAAAGGCCAAGCTCCCTGCCTGGAAGCCTCCAGAATGACAACTTCGACTATCGTGCCATCATCTGCATAGCTGATATGCGTATTCCAATCCTGAGAAACCTCTTTCACGATGGGCTTCTCTGAAAGGTGCAACACCATAATATCATCCGCCTCGTCATAGGTTGTTCTCATCCCTCAACCTCCCAACTAAAGTGATGCATCACCGTCTTTACCACCAGCCTGTCTTCGAGCGCAACTGCAACACAGATCAGGTTATCACACCGGCCTTCAAATGCCTTGGCTACCCATAGCCGTTGATTATCCTGATACCGTATTTCGCCTGTTTCCATGAGCTCTGCGATTTCTGCGTCACTAACTCCTCTCTGAATCATGCGCTCGCTGGCATGGCGAGTAATGTATAGGTCCAACCCGAAACGCTGGCAATGCATTATCTTGGTCCTCCTTGACCTGACGCAAAGCGACCTGCGATGAAAACCATCATCAGTCCCTATTTTTACGCCATAGTATCACTGTTAAAGATGGGGTCAGAAGAACGCTTTCTTCTGACCCCGATTTAATCAACGAAAAGGATCTCAACATGAAACTTCGCTTCCTCGGCGCCACAGGAACAGTCACCGGCTCCCGTTACCTGCTCTCGGATGAGAAGCATCGAGTACTGTTGGACTGCGGTATGTACCAGGGCGTGAAGACCCTGCGCCGGCGCAACTGGGCGACGTTTCCGGTGGACCCATCCACCATTGATGCTGTGGTGCTCACTCATGCCCACATCGACCACTCCGGCTACCTGCCCGCCCTGGTGAAAAACGGCTTCAAAGGTAAAGTGTACTGCACCAAAGCCACCCATGCGCTGTGCAAGGTCCTGCTGCCAGACGCCGGTTTCCTTCAGGAGGAAGACGCCAAATACGCCTTCCGCAAAAAGTTCTCCAAGCACGAGAAGCCGGAGCCACTCTTTACCGAGAAAGACGCCTGGGAGGCCCTGAAGCATTTCGAATCCCTGCACTATCACGAAACGTTCGAGCCGGTAAAAGGGTTCCAGGTTACCTTTACACCGGCCGGCCACATTCTGGGCTCTTCCTGTGTACACGTTCACCATAAAACCGACGACAGAACGGTGGTGTTCAGCGGTGACGTAGGGCGCCAGAACGACATCATCATGCGGCCACCAGAGCCACTGGCGAAGGCCGATGTGCTGGTATGCGAATCCACCTACGGTGATCGGGCACACGCCGACACCGATCCGGAAGCCGAACTTGCCGACATTATCACCCGCACAGCCGGGCGCGGCGGTATTGTTCTGCTCCCGGCATTTGCCGTTGGCAGGGCACAGATGCTGCTGTATGTGATTCACAAGATCATGGGCGCCGGGAAGATTCCCAAACTGCCGGTGTTTTTGAACAGCCCCATGGCGATCAAGGCCACCGAGATCTTTTGCAAACACCACAAGGAACACAAGCTGAACGCTGCCCAGTGCGAACTGATGGACGAGAAAACCGAATTTGTTCGCACTGTGGAGGAATCCATCGAGCTGGATTCCGTTCGATACCCCTGCGTGATTATCTCAGCCAGTGGCATGGCCAGCGGTGGACGGGTTTTGCACCACCTGAAGACTTTACTACCCAATCCGCGCAACAGTGTGGTGTTTGCTGGCTTCCAGGCGCCGGGTACTCGTGGAGATGCGCTGGTGAACGGGGCGAAGTCGGTGAAGATTCACGGTGAGTACTGGCCCGTGAAAGCTGAGGTTCATAATCTGGATTCACTCTCCGCGCATGGGGACTATAACGAGATTCTGGCCTGGCTGGAGCAAGGGTCGCTCAAGCCTGAGAAGGTATACATCACACACGGGGAGATGGTGGCGAGTGACGTTATGCGCAAGCGGATTCGGGAGAGGTTTGGATGGGATGTTGAGGTGCCGGAGTTGTTTGAGGAGGTGGAGGTTTAGGCCAAGCATGCCCCTGACCATGTCCCGGTTTTATCTGTTGTTTTTGGATGCACAGCGTTATACGCTAACTACATTTAGTTAACGTATAACGCGAGTATTTCATGATTCAGGAATTGTCCTTAACCGCTCAGACGCTTTACGCCGAACTTCTTGATCAGGTCCTCGCACTGGGAGTGGCTGAGCCCATGAGCCGGACCGGTGGGTCATTCATCAGAAAGGTCGTGAAAAACAAACCGTATGTGTATTTCCAGTTCCGGGAGCTGGGCCGGGCTTATCGGCAAGTCTTTATTGGCCCGGACAATGAGAAGACTCAAGCGTTGATCGATCGAATCAAGGAGCGCAACGAATCCCTGGCCGAACAGGAAGCGCGCATCATGGACCTTGCCCGGGCGTTCAATGCTGCGGGAGGATACGGGATGGATCACACCAGCCTGAAGGTTATTAAGGGCTTTGCAGACGCGGGAATCATGCGCCCAGGTGTGGGGCAGGCCACGCTGGTCGGCACCTACGCCTACAACCTGCTTGGGAATGTTCTCGGTGTGACCTGGCCAAGCAACATGCGGACACAGGATATCGATGTAGCTGCAGATATTCATATTGCAGTCGAGAAGCCCGATCTGACAGCGCCCGAGGCTCTGGACCAGCTGAGAATGGGTTTTTTGCCAGTGCCCCAACTACGACATGATAATCCGAGCACCTCGTTCAAGATTCGCGGCAAACAGCTGACGGTGGACTTGCTGACTACCGGCAGCGGCAAAAATGAAAACCCAGTCAAAGTGCCGCTGTTCCAGTCGGAAGCCATGCCACTCCAACACATGAGCTTTCTGCTGGAAGTGACCGTGCCAACGGTCGCTTTTGATCGCAAGCATATCGCGCTTGTGAACGTTCCCGATCCGATCCGCTTTGCGATCCACAAGCTACTTGTATCGCAAATTCGCCCAATGGCTTTCAGAGCCAAGGCCGCCAAGGATATCGCGCAGGCATCGACGATCCTGGAGGTATGCACGGATCAATCTCCGGATTTGGTAAGAGATGCGCTGGATGAAGCAATAGCCATGGGAAGCAAAGTGGAACGTTATCTGGTTAACGCCTGCCGAAAGGCCGACATGCCCGATGAATTCATGGCGATGATCGAGGGGTAAGGGCATGTCAGGCTGAGCCAGAATGGGGTCAGAAGAACTTTTCTTCTGACCCCATTTTCAAAAGCCCAAAAACAGCATGTCCAACGCCGAGGAAATTTCATCTTGCTGCTCAGCAAGGCTACCAGCTCCAAACCGCAATTCGCCTTCAGGCACAGCCGCCATATACTGAGTGGCCATTACTAATTCCTGGCCGTCGACGATAAATACAGGATTCAGCCCCTGCGCAGGGAACGGCGCCGTGCGAGAGGCAAACCGTTAGCTTCAACATATGCGTTCGAGCTCGCGAGTGCTCTGGCATTATCTTTCAACCACTTCTTCTGCTTATGAAGCTTCACGGCCTCCGCGATCCCTGCCTCTGCTGCCCGCGAAACATTGATTCCCAGAATTTTTGCCTCTTTGAGAAGGGCGCTATCCAGCGATAGGTTCGTTGGCTTTCGTATGGATTTGGCAGTTTCAGCGGCTTGCATGGCTCAGCCCTCGCGCGAAGTGGCACATCAATTATATGCGCATCTTTTTTTGCGCATCAATTCGGAAGGAAGGCTGTGCCAAGGAAGGCTGTGCCTGTCCAAGGAAGGCTGTGCCTGTCAGGAAGGCTGTGCCTGTCCATTATCTATATGCCTGTAGCCACTGCCTGTGGCCCAAACGATCAAAGCGGAATGGCGTGATGAGTTCCGTCAGGAAGCTCAATATCCAAACGGACTTTCGCACCCGCACTCTCGACGTATCGTTTAATGGATGATAGCTTCAAGTCTTTACCGGCTTTTTCCATATTCGCGATCGTAGGCTGGGTTACACCCATGGCTTCCGCCAAATCTTTCTGGGTTTTCTGCAACAAAGCACGCACTTCACTGAGTCGAATCTCCAAAAGAATGCGATCTGCTTTGATCTGCGCTCGCCTGACAACGTCTGGCTTTTCATTAGCCAGCAGTGCGTCCAAAGAATTCGCCATATCAATTGCCTCCCTTGAGCTCTTCCAAATGGGCGGTGAATTCTCGATCTGCCACTGGAATCATCTCATCGTAAAACCGTTTGTCTTTACCCGATTTCTCGCCAGCACAGAGAATTATGCCAGTGCGAGATGGATCAAATGCAAAAAACGCCCGAATGGGTCTGCCTTTGCTCTGAACCCTAAGCTCTTTCATATTGCTATGTTCAGATCCATAAACGCTGTCGGCGTGTGGCCGGGATAGCATCGGACCTTTCTCTTTTAACACCAGTATCGCCGCCAGGACATTCTCTCTGTCCGCATCGCCAAGCGAGTGGTACCAATCGTCAAACCGGTGAGTTGTTTTAATATTCCACATTAAGCCACCCAGATTATAGCTCTGAAGCTATATCTACTGCAATCTATATGCACGCGATGCTCACATCTATTGCTGTTTATTTATACAGCTGTATACTTGTACATAAAGGCTATACTGTCAACAGTCACGGAAGACAAGGATTTCACCATGCCAAAAGCCAGAGCAGAGCTGGTCAGCGTTTCAGATACGCCCTTCTACCACGTGATCTCACGTTGCGTTCGCCGAACCTTTCTGTGCGGTCAAGACCACACTACAGGGCGTTGCTACGAGCACCGGCGGGGCTGGATTGAGGAGCGAATACGGCTGCTGGCGTCGGTATTTGCAGTAGATGTGGCCGCTTACGCGGTGATGTCGAACCACTACCACCTGGTGGTGAAACTCAGCCCGGATGAAGTGGAACCGTGGAATATGGATGAAGTACTGGCACGCTGGTGCAGCCTCCACAAGGGACCGCCACTGGTTCAGCGGTATCAGCGGGGCGATGAGCTGTGCGCTGCAGAACTTCGGCGGGTTAACGATTATGCGGAAACCTTCCGGCAGCGGCTCGCGGATTTGAGCTGGTTTATGAAATGCCTGAATGAGCCAATTGCGAGGCAAGCCAACCGGGAAGACGAATGTACCGGACATTTCTGGGAAAGTAGGTTCAAGTCTCAAGCCTTAGACACCGAAGAAGCCCTCCTCTCCTGCATGGCCTATGTGGACCTGAACCCCATCCGGGCTGCCATGGCCAAAACGCCGGAAACTTCCGACCACACCAGCATTAAAGAACGTATTCATCCCACCTTTGATCTGGCAGAAGCCGTTGCAAGACAAACGGAACAGCAGACGTTGAACGATTTTTCCGTGCCACTGAAACCGCTGCTGGGTTTTGAAAGCGTGATTCGGAATGGCTTTCAACGCGGCATCCTGTTCAGTTTTGAAGATTATCTGGAACTGGTTGATTGCACTGGTCGGGTCATCCGGAGTGACAAACGCGGCGCTATTGATGAGAAGGCGCTGCCAATTCTGGAACGGCTGAATCTGGACCCGGACCGGTGGTGCCACCGGGCCACGGCGTTTGAGAGCAGTTATCAGGATTACCGAGATCCTGGACGGCGGCGACGAGCGGCCTAGCTTCCCCCTCTCCTTCTTTTAAAAGCCGTTTATCGGCCATGCCTGCCGAGGATTTCGCTTGCCTGAACGTTGCTGATGACCGGAATTATCACTGGAATGTCGGGCATTTTTACCGTAACGCCTGAATAAACGCAGTGAAACCGAAAGCCAGAAACGACAAAGGCCCGGGGGTCGGAGCCGCCGGGCCTTTTGGGTTCTGGCCAGGCTAGTGCCTGTCTGTCCAAGCCTCCGCTGATAGGAGGGTATCGCGACAGCGGCCAATATGCCGATGATGGCGACGAGAAACACCGCAGTGAGGGCTGCGATAAGCTGCCCTCGTCATATTGATGGTTTGCCGAAATCCAGATCAGTGCCTGGTCTCTGACCTTAATTGACTAACTTCTTCCACAGCCAAACCAGCAATCTCGGCAATCACCTGGTCGCTCATCTCAGTACGTCTGATTAGATTGCGTGCAGCCTCCTTCCTGGCTTCATCTTGCCCTTCCTGACGCCCTTCCTGACGCCCTTCCTGACGCCCTTCCTGACGCCCTTGCTGACGCCCTTCCTGACGCCCCTCAAGCCGTTCTTTTTTTACCAGATTCTCCAGATTCTCTGCCAACATATCTCTGTCCTCCACCAAACTGTTCAGCTGATCCAGGTGGATCTCGGCTCCAAGCCGACTCAAATGCCGCTTGAGCCAGCGGGTAATGATTCTATCGGTACGGTCCTTGTTCGGGTCTGACTGGATAATCGCAACCACCCGATCCACCGCCTGCTGTAACGCCTCCCAACTGTGACCGGCATTCTCCACACCAAACACCCCACTTAACGGTGTCTGGCGCAAGCCCAGCTCCTCATCCGTATAGCGCCCTTCATCCACCAGGTAATACCGCAAATGTGGTTGATAGACACGCAGGAAACCCGGTGGTTCCGGCTGAACCAGCTCATACACATCCTGCCGGGCAGTCCACCGTTGCGATCCATTGTACAACACGATGGGGAATACCGGAGGTAATCCACCACCTGGCGTTGTCACCCTGGTTTTCAACAGGTGGTCATAAAAACAGGCCACATAGTGCATCAACCGGATAGGCATGGTGTGATCCACGCGAGACTGGAACTCCAGCAGAATATACAAATACACTTGCTGGGGCACACCCTCCCAGGTGATGTCCACCGACCACACCACGTCTTCAAACTTCTCTTCAAACAACGGGGTAATGTAATTGCCGCTATGGTTTGTGAGGGTACGGAAGTCCATCAGCTCACCAATCTCAGAAGGTGCAAATCCTTCAATTAATTGCTGGACAAATTCCGGATGGCTGAACAGCTCCTTGTAACCGGTGTCGTGGTGATTCGTTGCCATGGGGTCTCCTGTCTCAATACCTGAAGTCTACCACAGCCACTGACCACCACCTCACCGATGAACCAGTAACCTAACGGGCGAGACCGATACCCTATCTACCGGCAGTGCGTAACAGATTCACCTGGTTGTCAAACTCAGCCCAGACCGCAGCCGGTTGGCAGACCTCAGTTGGTTTATGAAGTGCCTGAACGAGCCCATTGCTCGCCAAGCGAACCGGGAAGACAACTGTACCGGCCACTTTTGGGAAAGCCGATTCAAGTCCTATCCACTGGACACCGAAGAAGCCGTACTGTCCTGCATGGCGTATGTCGACCTGAACCCGATTCGGGCGGCCATTGCCGATACCCCCGAAGCCTCAGACCACACCAGCCTCAAGGAGCGAATCCAACCCAGCTTTAATCTGGCCGAGGCCATTCAGAACCAGATCGAACAACAAGCCCTGAATAACTTCTGCGTACCGCCGAAACCCTTACTGGGCTTTGAGGGCGTCATTCGCAACGGGCCTCAGCGGGGCATCCTGTTTGGTTTTGAATATTATCTGGAACTGGTGGATTGCACCGGGCGGATCAGCCGCAGCGACAAGCGCGGTGTAATCGATGAGAAAGCCCTGCCGATACTGGAACGGTTGAACCTGGATCCAGGGCGATGGTGCGAGCGGGCCACGCGCTTTGAGGCGACATACCAGGATTACCGCAAGGAACGCCGACGGGCGGCCTGAGCCCTTTCCTTTCAAACCTTTCTTCTTCAGGACCGGCCACAGGCTGGGAATCGACCGTGGGCGATGGCCGGGCTTTGATGGCCATCAATGGCAGAACGCGGAGTTCTCAGCGCGGTGTAGGCCGAGTTTTTAACGTAACGTTGAAATATGCGTACCCAGAAACGACAAAGGCCCGGAGGTGGAATACCAGTGCCTGTCGGAATACCAGTGCCTGTCCAAGATTTCCGGCGTTTTTTCGTTGCATAATAATAAAAATTGCACCTGAGTTCAGATGTCTATTACCTCGACTGAGGCAAAAGACCGGCCAGATTATGCGTATCGCTCATAACCCATTATTTTTGAGGCGGCATCTGGCTGAGATGCCTCGGAAAATACCCGTGAAACCAGAACCGGGGAAGGTGGCCGAGTGAGACTTCGTTCTGGTAATAATCAAGATCGTCAGCCATCGCCTGCCGGTATCTGAGCACTTCACCGAACCAAACCGTGCTGGCGACGAGAAACACCACAGTGAGGGCGTATCCCGCCATTCTTGGGAGCCTTGACTGAGTGGCATAGGCGGCCATTGTTGGTTGCGCGGGTTCCGGTTTCATGAGCGCCCAGAAAACCGTAAGTATTGCCACCCCCACTAACATGGACCCTGGTGCGATGAACACCGCCGACACCCCGGCGTGAACCAGAGCGGACAACACCGAGGCCGTGAACGCCACCAATAACAGACCGCTGGGGGCCTGACCGGCCCGAACCACTGCAACCTGACGCCACCAATGTCGCAACGCAAAACAGCACAGGAGAGCCAGGCCCACTATGGAAATCCACCCAT
The DNA here is from genome assembly GCF_003441595.1 of Marinobacter sp. Arc7-DN-1. Classification (NCBI taxonomy): domain Bacteria; kingdom Pseudomonadati; phylum Pseudomonadota; class Gammaproteobacteria; order Pseudomonadales; family Marinobacteraceae; genus Marinobacter; species Marinobacter sp. Arc7-DN-1. Next base: position 1,202,293 of record NZ_CP031848.1, read on the forward strand.
ACTCCGCTGCCCACATCAGGTACATGTTGTGAGGGTGCCCAAACTTCCGGGATGCCCGGTAAGCGTCTGTCAGAATGTCATGGGTCAGCCACGATTGGGGGCCCATGCCGAACGGGAAGTGCAGTAAACTCATAGCCCAGGCTTCTTTGCCATAAGGGCATACGACCAGAGCTGTCAGCCTTGAGCCCACGAACCTGAATCTCATCGAACACGAGGCTGGGAATAACCACTGACAGGATGAGCCAGGCGACCAGACCGTAAACCGCAAATCTGGCGAACAACTTTATCCAGGGCAGAGCCGCTCTTCCAAAGCAGGCCCACACCAGAACAAAACCAAAGAGCAAGCCAACCATGGAGCCACGGGACGATGACAGGAAACAGCAGCCACCACCATATAGCGCCCGTAAATGCTGCACCCAGCCGCCAGAGCCTGTTTCGTTTACAGGCACAACCAGAAGAAATAATGGAAACAGCGGTACCACCCAGGTCGCTATGTGGCTCCAGTAACGGATATTTACAAAGCCCCACGGAATAATCTGGTCGAGCCGGGAGAAATCGTCGGTAATGGCGAACAGATAAACGTAATCGTCATCGCTGCATAGAAGAAACAGGCTACTGCAGCCACCACTACCAGCGCCTGAGCGGCCTCCCGAGCCAGGCCCTCTGTTCGGATAACGTAGCCACTGATGCCAAAGGCGAGGAAATAAAGCGCATAAAACACCGGCTCCACCAGATAAAAAGGCCCGGAGTGATATTGCAGCACGGCAAGGAGGAAGCTGAATACCAGCAGGAGAAACGGCCATAGCTCTGGCACTATGGACGCCAGCTGCCCGTTATATGACAGCCTCCCAAGCCCCAGGACAATCGCGGCAATCAGCAACAACGAGAGCAAAACCCGCTGATCCGCATAAGCGCCAAAGACCGATGGAATAAAGTCGGCCAAAGAGGACTGAACCGAATAACAGAGCGAAAACCGGAACCCAAAACCGGGGAAAGATTTGTTTTCATTTTTTGCGCGTGGCGAGAACAGGAATTAAAGAACAGCGGAATATTATCGACGATTTGCTGTTCCTCTAATCTGACTAAACTTCCGAACAGGCTCAGGGCTGTCGAAAGCAAAGGCACGGGCCAAGGGCTTGCTCGCCCTGACGATAATTAATGCCCCCTGGCCGCTTTTCCACCAGTTGAGACAACCGGTTTTTTTCATCGTGCATGTTAACCGTTTTCATCGCCTTCTTGAGATCGCGTAGCTCAGTTTTATTGGCTTAATCCGACTGCACCAGCAAAGATGAGTCTTGACGCCGACGCGAATTCATTCTTTGGCCTGCTATATTAAGTTGTGCCTGTCCATGATTGTTGTGCCTGTCCATGATTGTTGGTGCCTGTCCATGATTGCTGTGAGGTCAGGTTAGTGCCTGTCCATGATCAGATCATCGGTTTTTTTCATCGTGCATGTTAACCGTTTTCATCGCCTTCTTGAGATCGCGTAGCTCAGTTTTATTGGCTTAATCCGACTGCACCAGCAAAGATGAGTCTTGACGCCGACGCGAATTCATTCTTTGGTCCCCTATATTAAGTTGTGCCTGTCCATGATTGTTCGGGTTAGTGTTCGGGTTAGTGCCTGTCCATGATCAGATCTACATGATTGTTCGGGTTAGTGCCTGTCCATGATCAGATCTCTTGGTTGCGCGGGTTCCGGTTTCATGAGCGCCCAGAAAACCGTAAGTATTGCCACCCCCACTAACATGGACCCTGGTGCGATGAACACCGCCGACACCCCGGCGTGAACCAGAGCGGACAACACCGAGGCCGTGAACGCCACCAATAACAGACCGCTGGGGGCCTGACCGGCCCGAACCACTGCAACCTGACGCCACCAATGTCGCAACGCAAAACAGCACAGGAGAGCCAGGCCCACTATGGAAATCCACCCATACTCCGCTGCCCACATCAGGTACATGTTGTGAGGGTGCCCAAACTTCCGGGATGCCCGGTAAGCGTCTGTCAGAATGTCATGGGTCAGCCACGATTGGGGGCCCATGCCGAACGGGAAGTGCAGTAAACTCATAGCCCAGGCTTCTTGCCATAAGGGCATACGACCAGAGCTGTCAGCCTTGAGCCCACGAACCTGAATCTCATCGAACACGAGGCTGGGAATAACCACTGACAGGATGAGCCAGGCGACCAGACCGTAAACCGCAAATCTGGCGAACAACTTTATCCAGGGCAGAGCCGCTCTTCCAAAGCAGGCCCACACCAGAACAAAACCAAAGAGCAAGCCAACCATGGAACCACGGGACGATGACAGGAACAGCAGCCACCACCATATAGCGCCCGTAAATGCTGCACCCAGCCGCCAGAGCCTGTTTCGTTTACAGGGCACAACCAGAAGAAATAATGGAAACAGCGGTACCACCCAGGTCGCTATGTGGCTCCAGTAACGGATATTTACAAAGCCCCACGGAATAATCTGGTCGAGCCGGGAGAAATCGTCGGTAATGGCGAACAGATAAACCGTAATCGTCATCGCTGCATAGAAGAAACAGGCTACTGCAGCCACCACTACCAGCGCCTGAGCGGCCTCCCGAGCCAGGCCCTCTGTTCGGATAACGTAGCCACTGATGCCAAAGGCGAGGAAATAAAGCGCATAAAACACCGGCTCCACCAGATAAAAAGGCCCGGAGTGATATTGCAGCACGGCAAGGAGGAAGCTGAATACCAGCAGGAGAAACGGCCATAGCTCTGGCACTATGGACGCCAGCTGCCCGTTATATGACAGCCTCCCAAGCCCCAGGACAATCGCGGCAATCAGCAACAACGAGAGCAAAACCCGCTGATCCGCATAAGCGCCAAAGACCGATGGAATAAAGTCGGCAAAGAGGACTGAACCGAATAACAGAGCGAAAACCGGAACCAAAACCGGGAAAGATTTGTTTTTCATTTTTTGCGCGTGGCCGAGAACAGGAATTAAAGAACAGCGGAATATTATCGACGATTTGCTGTTCCTCTAATCTGACTAAACTTTCCGAACAGGCTCAGGGCTGTCGAAAGCAAAGGCACGGGCCAAGGGCTTGCTCGCCCTGACGATAATTAATGCCCCCTGGCCGCTTTTCCACCAGTTGAGACAATCGGTTTTTTTCATCGTGCATGTTAACTGTTTTCATCGCCTTCTTGAGATCGCGTAGCTCAGTTTTATTGGCTTAATCCGACTGCACCAGCAAAGATGAGTCTTGACGCCGACGCGAATTCATTCTTTGGCCTGCTATATTAAGTTGTGCCTGTCCATGATTGTTCGATGATTGTTCGAATATTGGGTAACGCATGCACCAAAAGCCCGAGAAATAAATCATCGGGCTTTTGGTGGATCAGGTCAGATCAGTGCCTGTCCATGATCACAGGCACCTGTCCATGATCAGATCTAGAAACGACAAAGGCCCGGAGATCGAAACCTCCGGGCCTTTGGGGATCGGGTCAGGCTATGTTGTGCCTGCCCATAATTCATTCACAATTTATTATACATGTCCATGATGATCGTTATTTACAGAATCATTATGTCCAGCAATATTATTATTTCCTTCAATGCTATTACTGGCACCCTGTAGGACGCAGATTGGCTGGCGCTGTTGTGGCACAAGTCCAAGTGCCGTTGGCAGTACGTGTCCATGTGAGGGTTGACGGGCCAGCTTGTAGAACCGCTGCGGCATTATTACCAAACGTTGCGGTGATTGTCGAGGTTGCAGTCAAAGGATCTGGCAACTGAGGCACACCAGTTCCCACAGGGATGGCAAGAGCACCAGCACCCTGGATAGCACCAGTTATAAGGTTGGACCCCGTCGCGCCCGAATCACACTGACCGGCACCAGTACCCAGAACAAGACGGCCATCATTGATACAAGCCTCCACCGCAGTTTTCACCGCACCGGTCTCTTGCATTACACGTGTAACTTGAGATCTGGCAATGTAGTTCTGATACTGCGGAATAGCCACTGCCGCCAAAATACCAATAATCGCAACAACGATCATCAGTTCGATCAGGGTAAAACCCTTCTGAGCGTGATTCATTTGAATGTTCTTCATTATTGACCTCTGTGTTTGTCGTTGATCAACTCTGTCTGGCCCGGGGCCGGTGGAGCCGTGCCCCGTGACCGGTGTTTTGAGCCTGCCAGAGTTAATGCACCGGCTGTGCCAATATTGATGAAGTGCAAATTTCCTGGAAATACGTCAATTATTTCAGCACCCTGCAAGGCTTTGTGAGCCAGGTCACACCTCGGTAGGTGGCGGCTTTAGCTGCCCGGTGGCGTCAGTGGGTGACAAATTTGGTCACCGGTTTTAGTCGCCACAGGTGCACTACGGCTGAAAATGGGGTCAGAAGAAGGCTCCAAGGCTGAAAGTGGGGTCAGAAGAATGAAAGTGGGGTCAGAAGAAGGCTTTCTTCTGACCCCGGGGTTTGACGGCTGGGGTTGGCGCCAGGGCAATCAGCTTTCCAAACGCTTTCTAGCCATCTAAACTCACTGCAATTGACAAAACACCGGTTTCAGTAACTTAGGCTGCGTTCCTTATTCAATTTATGTCTACCAACAAAAGCAATATCACGCTTACCGGCCTTGCGAGGCGCTTCGTGGACGACGGGCTCCTTGACGAGGCAACGGCAAAAGACGCTTTTCTCCAGGCGTCTCAGAACCGGATTCCTTTAATCACCTACCTCACCCAGAACAGTCTGGCAGACAGCTCCAGGCTTGCATTTTCAGCAGCTATGGAATTCGGGGTTTCGGTTCTGGATCTTTCCGCCTTCCTGCCGGAAATGATGCCCGAGAAGGTGGTAGACGAGAAACTGATCCGAAAGCACAACGCTCTCCCACTCTACAAACGCGGGAATCGTTTGTTCATTGCGGTTTCAGACCCGACGAACATCCAGGCGCTGGATGAAATCAAGTTCAACACAGGCTTGAGCACTGACGCCATTCTGGTCGACGACGCCAAACTGAGAGAGGCCATCGACAAGTATCTGGAATCCCAGGACACCACGATGGGAGACCTGGACGACTCGGACCTTGAAGGCGTTGAAACCGAAGGCGGCGAGCAGGAAGACGATGGCGCGGTAACCGCAAGCGAAGTTGATGATGCGCCCATTGTTAAGTACGTGAACAAGATGCTGCTCGATGCCATTCGTGGTGGCGCCTCGGATGTTCACTTCGAGCCTTACGAGAAGATCTATCGTGTGCGCTACCGCACCGACGGCATTCTGAAAGAGGTCTCCCATCCTTCCATCAAGCTGGCACCCAAAATTTCGGCCCGCGTAAAGATCATGGCCCAGTTGGACATTTCCGAGCGCCGGGTGCCTCAGGACGGCCGGATCAAGATGAAGCTGTCGAAAACCAAGGCGATCGATTTCCGGGTGAACACACTGCCCACCCTCTGGGGCGAGAAAATCGTTTTGCGGATTCTGGATCCGAGCCAGGCCAAGCTCGGCATTGATGTGCTTGGGTATGAGGAAGACCAGAAAAAACTGTACATGGATGCCCTTGCTCAGCCCCAGGGTATGATTCTGGTCACCGGCCCGACCGGGTCCGGTAAGACGGTTTCCCTCTATACCGGGCTGAACATTCTGAACACGCCGGGTATCAATATTTCCACGGCGGAAGACCCGGCGGAAATCAACCTTGAGGGCATCAACCAGGTAAACGTGAACACCAGGGTGGGCCTTGGCTTCGCCGAGGCCCTGCGAGCCTTCCTGCGCCAGGACCCGGATGTGATCATGGTGGGTGAGATCCGGGATCTGGAAACCGCAAACATTGCCATCAAGGCGGCACAAACCGGCCACCTTGTTCTTTCAACACTCCACACCAACAGCGCGGCGGAAACCCTCACGCGGATGATGAACATGGGTGTACCCTCGTTCAACATTGCCACGTCGGTTAGCTTGATTATTGCCCAGCGCCTGGGCCGGAGGCTGTGTAATTCCTGCAAACAGGCTGCGGACATTCCGAAAGACGTGCTTTTGGCGGAAGGGTTCACACAGGAACAAATTGATACAGGCTTCACGTTGTACCGCCCCAAGGGCTGTGATAAATGCAATGGAGGATATAAAGGCCGCGTCGGTATTTACGAGGTGGTCAAGATTACCGACGAGCTGGCGAATATGATTATGGAAGAAGCCAGCTCCATCAAAATTGCAAAGCAGGCTCAGGCAGAGGGCTTCCGGACATTGCGGCAATCCGCTCTTCGCAAAGTTGTTGAGGGGGTTACCAGTCTTGAGGAAGCCAACCGCGTGACGAAGGATTAAGCATGGCAGAGAAAGCGCAGAAGCTGGAATCGTACGTTTGGGAAGGGAAGGATCGGAAGGGTAACAAGTCCAAGGGTGAGCTTACCGGGTCAAACCTTGCGCTTGTAAAAGCGCAACTCAGGAAGCAGGGCATTATTCCGGATAAGGTCAGAAAAAAACCCAAACCGCTGTTTGGCGGCAGCAAGAAGATCACGCCGTTTGATATCGCGATGCTGACCCGGCAGCTGGCAACCATGATGAAAGCCGGTGTGCCTCTGGTTCAGAGCTTTGACATTGTTGCGGATGGCCTGGAGAACAAGGGGCTTCAGGAACTGGTGATGAGTATCCGGAATGATATTGCTTCGGGTACCAGTTTTGCCGGGGCTCTTCGTAAGCATCCCAAGCATTTTGACGACTTATATTGCAACCTGGTGGATTCGGGTGAGAAGGCCGGTGCGCTCGAGACGATGCTCGACCGGATTGCCACCTATCTTGAAAAAACCGAGCTTTTGAAGAAGAAAGTTAAAAAGGCAATGACCTACCCGATTGCCGTTGTCGTGGTGGCAATTATTGTTACGGCCATCCTTCTGGTGAAAGTTGTGCCTCAGTTTGAGAGCCTGTTCCAGGGTTTCGGCGCGGAGTTGCCGGTGTTTACTCAGATGGTTGTGCACTTGTCTGAGTGGATGCAGAGTTGGTGGTTTGTCGTTCTCCTTGGAATCATCGGCACAATTTTTCTATTTAAAGAGGCTGTTCGCCGGTCCCAGAAATTCTCGGACCTTGTCGATAAATACGTCCTGAAACTGCCTGTCGTCGGCGAAATCCTCGACAAATCCGCCGTCGCAAAATTCGGCCGTGTTCTCTCTACCACCTTTGCTGCAGGTGTTCCCCTGGTGGATGCGCTTAATTCCGTGGCTGGCGCTACAGGTAATGCGGTTTACCGCGATGCCATCGACCGCATCAAGAACGATGTCTCCAGCGGTACCCAGTTGCAGGCTTCGATGCGCCAGCAGGATGTTTTTCCGGTTATGGCGGTTCAGCTGACGGCGATCGGTGAGGAATCCGGTAACCTGGATGAGATGCTGGCCAAGGTGGCGGAGCATTATGAGGCAGTGGTGGACGATATGGTTGATAACCTCACCGCGCTGATGGAGCCGATGATTATGGCGGTTCTGGGTGTGCTGGTGGGTGGTTTGATTATTGCGATGTATCTGCCGATCTTCCAGATGGGGCAGGTTGTTGGTTAGTGAAAATGGGGTCTGATGAAAATGGGGTCTGATGAAAACTTCATCTGACCCCGGGTTCGAAATAGGGGTCAGAAGAAAGCGTTCTTCTGACCCCGAGTTCACGTAAAAGTGGGGTCAGATGAAGGCTTTCATCTGACCCCGAGTTCGCCAAGCTGCTTTTCGGTCAATTGATGCTTACTTTGGATACCTTTCTTTCTACCCCCTGGCTGCTTTACCTTACCGTTACCCTGGTTTCCCTCTGCATCGGCAGCTTCCTGAATGTTGTGATTCTGAGGCTGCCGAAGATGATGCACCAGGACTGGCGCTGCCAGTGCGAGGAGTTTCTGGAGTTGCCTGAGAAGCAGCGCAAGCAGGACGAGCGTATAACTCTTTCCAGGCCGGCTTCCACCTGCCCCTCCTGCGGCCATGGCATTCGTGCCTGGGAAAACATTCCGGTGGTGAGCTATCTGGTGCTTCGGGGCAGGTGTGCCTCCTGCAAGGCTCGGATTTCGCCCCGCTATCCGCTGATTGAGACGGTAACCGCGGTGTTTTCCGTGGTTACGGTCGCCCTGCTTGGGGCCAATGAGTCTGCGCTTTGGGCGTTGTTGCTGGTGTGGGCTTTGGTGGCCCTTACCGTGATTGATTTCGATACCCAGCTGCTGCCGGATAACATCACCCTGCCCCTGATGTGGCTGGGGCTGGTGCTGAATTATTTTGGTGTGCTGACGGACTTTACCAGTGCCTTCTGGGGCGCGGTGGCTGGCTATCTTTCCCTGTGGTCGGTTTACTGGCTGTTCAAGCTGGTGACCGGGAAGGAAGGCATGGGGCATGGCGACTTCAAGTTGCTGGCCGCTCTGGGTGCCTGGCTGGGGTGGCAGCTGTTGCCGGCGGTGATTCTGCTTTCCTCGGTGGTTGGTGCGGTTGTGGGTATCAGCCTGATGGTGTTCAAGAAGCATGGGCGGGAAGTGCCGATTCCGTTCGGGCCTTATCTGGCTACGGCGGGGTTGCTTTGCCTTTGGTTTGGTAGTGAGATTCAGGGGTTCTGGTTTGGGTTTTTGGGGGTTTGATTTTGGGGTCTGACGGGGTAGGTGCTGGTGAAAATGGGGTCAGAGCAAAATCGCTTGGCGATTTTGGTCTGACCCCGGCCGGCCAAGGGGTCTGACCAAAAACTCCCTGAGTTTTTGCTCTGACCCCATTTTCAGCGGGAGTAAAGGATTTGCAAATTGTTGGACTGACAGGTGGCATCGGCTCCGGTAAGTCAACGGTGGCGCGCCTGTTTGGGGATCTGGGGGTGCACTGGGTGGATGCCGATGATGTGGCCCGGGAGGTTGTTGAACCGGGCACGCCTGCGCTGGCGCGGATTGCGGAGCATTTTGGCGAGGGGATTTTGACTGCCGAGGGTGCTTTGGATCGGGGCCAGCTTCGTACCATCGTCTTTCAGGAGCCCGAAGAGCGGGCTTGGCTTGAGTCGCTGTTGCATCCGATCATTCGGGAAGAACTGATTCGGCAGTTACATCCGGACAATTACCAGCTTCCCTATGTGCTTCTGGTCTCCCCTCTCCTCCTCGAGACCGACCAACACGAACTCGTTGATCGCATTGTCGTGATCGATGTCCCCACAGATGTCCAGATCGAACGCACCATGGCCCGGGACACGAACTCCCGTGAGCAGGTTGAGCGGATTATTGCGGCGCAGATGCCGCGGGAGCAGCGGCTTGGGCGTGCGGACGCTATAATTGACAATAACCGCCCTTTGGATGAGGTGGCGCGCCAGGTGCGTGAGCTGCATGAACGATTGTTGGTGGATTTTGGCTGACGGGTCTTTCCGCTTCCGGCTTGCAGGTCTGGCGGCTGCGTTCACTCTGACTTTCCCTTCTCCCAGCTACAGCATCGAGCGGGTGTTTGAGGTGAAGGAGCGATCTGTGGCCGAGATTCTGTCGCCGGAGGCCCTGCCTATTGGGTTTTACACCTTTGAGCCGGATGAGTATTGGGCAGAGCCCAGGGATTCGTATTGGCTGAAATTCAGTAACTGGGTTCTGCGCCAGGAGCGCGTCCAGGGCCCCAGAATCCAGTCCCTGGGCCAGTGGGCAGACCGAACGCTTTCAGGCAGCAACTACGATCTTCCCAATAATGAAAGCTACCTGCGCATTGGTTTTGCCACCGAGTCGGAATATGGAGATCCGGCGCAGTTTAAGCCGGAGGCGCGGTTCCGGCTGGATATTCCGACAACCAAGCAAAAACTTCGGCTGGTTATTGAGAGCGAAAGCGAGGAGCTGATTCCCCTCGAGGAACGCCAGCGCTACCGGCAACTTACCGAGCCTGAACGCTCAGACACTGAAGCCACGGGCGCCCTGCGTTACCTGACGGAGGTGGGTGACGCCATCAATTTCTCCAATGACGTGGGTGTGCGCCTGCGGATTCCCGCGGATGCCTTCTGGCGGGCGACGGCGAAGAAGCGGTGGCGGCTGGACGACAAGTGGGTTCTGAACGCGCAGCAACGCTTTTATTATTTCCACCAGGATGGCTGGGGGGAGCGAACCTGGATTGATGCCGGGCGGCCGGTGGGGAAAGGCTGGTACTTTCGGTCCTCATCCGAGCTGGAATGGGTGCACCGGGACCGGAAATTTGTGGCTGCGCAGATTTTCAGCCTGCGAAAGCGTACAAATAACCGGCTGGTTGTCACGCCCCGGCTGGGGGTGCTGGGCGAAAGCCAGCCTTCCTGGCGCACCACCTCGGTGTTCGGGGACCTGACCTTTCGGTACCGGCTGCACAGCAACTGGCTGTATGCCGAGCTGATTCCGGCGCTGGAATTCCCCAGGGAGGAGAGCTCCAAGGACCGGGCTTCGGTGATTTTCCGGGTGGAGATGTTTTTCTCCGGTATTATTGAAGGTGATCGCCTTTGAAGCAGGGGGCAGAAGAACGCTTTCTTCTGACTCCGGGTTAAGCTGAAAGAGGGGTCAGATGAAGGTTTTCTTCTGACTCCGGGTTAAGCTGAAAGAGGGGTCAGATGAAGGTTTTCATCTGACCCCGGGTTAGACGCTGAACATGGGGTCAGAAGACGGCGTTCTTCTGACCCCGGAGTTTGCGGTGTTCCGTTCCGGAGTTTTAGATGTCCCGACACCCCTCAAAACCTGCCGCCGAGGCCCTCACGCTCACCCCGGTTGCCATTACCCGTTCCTGCTTCCGGGACAAGTTCGGGGTGCCGCGCCAGCCGGGGCTGACCCGCCATGCCCGGGCCGATCTGGTCATCCAGTCGCCGTTTGACCGGGAGGATGCGTTCCGGGGTCTGGAGACCGCCAGCCATCTGTGGCTCACCTTTCAGTTTCATGAGGCGGTGCGTGCCGAGTGGCGGCCGGTGGTGCGCCCTCCCCGGCTTGGCGGTAACCGGAAGATGGGCGTGTTTGCCAGCCGTTCGCCATTTCGTCCCAACAGTCTTGGCCTGTCGGTGGTTCGCAATGAGGGGCTTTTGCGGGTAGATGGCCAGCTCATTCTTCGCATCAGCGATCATGACCTGATCGACGGCACACCGATTCTCGATATCAAGCCCTACCTGCCCTTTGCCGATTCCGTGCCGGAGGCCACCCTGGGCTGGGCCGATTCACCGCCCACTGAAGAAAGGCTGGAGGTGGTGTTCCTGCCAGAAGCGGAGCAGCAGATCCTCGAGCTGCCACCGGAACACTACCCGGCATTGCGCCCCCTGATTGAGGATGTCGTGGGTTATGACCCGCGCCCTTCCTTTCGCCGGGGGCGGGAGGAAGATCGCATTTACGGTGCCCACCTGTACGACCTGAATGTGCGCTTCCGATTTGTGAATGATCGTTCATGGAAACGTGTCGAAGTGCTAACGGTCTGTTAAACTCCCTCTGGTGATTTTGTAGTCGACACAGGGAATTTGTGCCTTGCCTTCAAAGCAGCTATTCGAACGATTGGGAATACGGCCATTGGCGGCAAGACTGCTCGCCTATGTATTGCTGTTCAGCCTTCTCTTATCCCTGGTGGCCACCGGCGTTCAGCTGATCGGCGAGTTTGAGCGCCGGAAGGCTGATCTGCTGAGTAATCAGACACGGGCCGCCGAACTGGTCTCCGGTAGCATGAGTAACAACATCTGGCTGATGAATTTCAGCGAGGTGGCCAACAGCCTGGATGACATGAAAGCGGTGCCCGCGATCCAGTATGCCCGGGTGGTCACCACCACTGGCGAGGAATTCAGCACCGGAACCTATCCGGACGGCCGCGTTATCTCCCAGACCTTTCCCCTGGTGTTTGACCGCTCCACCATCCGCAGCCCCGAGAATGTGGGCACGCTGACCGTCACCTCCTCCATTGACCAGATCTACGCAGAGCTCTGGAACCGGGCGCTATTGAACCTGTTGTTCCAGTCCATTGTGGTGATGCTGGGTACCCTGGGATTATTGGTGATTGTTCGCCTGACCCTGTCCCGGCACCTGGAATCCATGGCCGACTACGCGGCACGGCTGAACCTGGATGCTCTGGTGGACCCGCTGAAGCTGAAACGCAAGGCCCTGAAAACGCCGGACGAACTCTCCGAGCTGGAACAGGCCCTGAACAAGATGCGCCTGCAGATTCTGGAAGACACCCGCTCCCTGCGCCAGACCACCATCCAGTCCCAGGACGAGCGGGATGAGGCGGTTCGGGCCAATCACGCCAAGAACCAGTTCCTGGCCAATGTCAGCCACGAACTGAGAACCCCCCTGCAATCGGTTCTGGGGTACGCCAACCTGCTGACGGACACGCCTCTGGATCAGGAACAGCGGGAGTATGTGCAAACGCTGCTGAGCGCCTCGGAGAGCCTTTCCGCCATCATCAACGACCTGCTGGACATTTCCAGCATGGAAGCCGGAAAACTGGTGCTGGATGACATTCCCTTTGATCTGCGGGAAACCCTGAACGATCTGGTGCATATGCTCGGCGCGCGGGCCCGGGAGAAAAGGCTGGCCCTGGAGCTGCGCATCGACGAGAACCTGCCCTGGGCTTTGAAGGGCGACCCGGTGCGGATTCGCCAGATCCTGCTTAACCTCACCTCCAACGCTATCAAGTTTACCGATTCCGGCCATGTGCTGATCAGCATTGAGATGCTGGGCCGCCGGGACGACCAGGCCCGGATTCGCTTGGCGGTGGAAGATACTGGCGTCGGCATCAATCCGGAAGACGTGCCTCTGGTTTATGAGCCTTATGTGCAGTTGGGCCAGCAGTTCCAGCGCCAGCTCCCCGGCGCCGGTCTGGGTCTGACCATTTGCCGGCAGCTGGTGAACCTGATGGACGGCTCGCTGGATCTGGAGAGCCGGCCCGGCGAAGGCTCCACGTTCTGGATAGAACTAACCCTGCCAGTTGCCCCGGAGAACGCCACCCGCGTTCGGCCGGATACCCGGATGGTGAGGAATCGCCGGATTCTGGTGGTGGACTCCTACGAGCTCTCCCGCAAGATCACCCTGGAAATGCTGTCGCGCCACGAGGTGCACATTGAGGCGGTGAAGTCTGCCGGTGAGGCACTGACGTCCCTGCGCACGGCGTTTGATGGCCTGCAGCCGTTCGACGCCATTATTCTGGACGGCTTTGTGCCGGATATGGACAGCGACCTGCTGTGCCGGCAGATCCGCAGCAACCCGCTGTGGGCGGATATGCGCCTGCTGATTCTCTCGTCCAACCCCCAGCGGGGCGATGCCGAGCATTTCCGCCAGGCAGGCGCGGATGCCTTCCTCAGCAAATCACTGCGGGAATCCTGCCTGACACCGATTCTGAACCAGTTGTTTGCGGATGCCGCCAGGCAGGACCGGCGCTTCCTGACCCGTTTCTCCCTGCAGGCGGTAACCGATACCGCCCGGCGGCGCGAGTTGCCCTGCGGCCGCATGAAGGTGCTTTTGGTGGAAGACAACCCGGTAAACCGCACGCTTACCCGCCGGCTTCTGGAGAAGCTGGGTTGTGATGTGATGACGGCCAACGACGGCGAGGCCGCCGCCAGCCTGTGGCAATGGCACCCGTTCGACCTGATCTTCATGGATTGTGTGATGCCCCGCGTGGACGGTTTTGAGGCTACGCGCAGGCTCCGGGAATGGGAACAGGGACATAATCGGGAACGGATTCCGGTGGTAGCCCTGACCGCCAGCGCCATGGAAGAAGATGAGGAACGCTGCCGCCGTTCCGGCATGGATTTGTTTGTTGCCAAGCCTGTCAATATTGAAATGCTACGGGCAGTACTGGAACAATACTGTAAAGCGTCCGCCGCCTCCTGAACCGGTGGCAAGGACATCCAGTAACGTTTCCAATACCTGAAGGCAGCCATGAACGTTGAATGCCCAACCTGTAAAAAATCCGTGGAATGGACGGAATCCAACCCCTGGCGCCCGTTCTGTTCGGAGCGCTGCAAGATGATCGATCTGGGGGCCTGGGCCAACGAGGAATACCGGGTACCGGCCGAGAACGTATCGCCAGAGGACCTGGACCAGGGCGGAGAAAACACCCGGCACTGAATTCCTGAATCCAAAAACAGAAACAAGAGGTTAACGGGGACTTACCGGCTTTTAAGTTGAGTGGCCTCAGGCGCCCCGTTACCATACCGCCAAATCAATGAATAACTTACCGAAGGTGCACACATGAAAGCGTCCCGGATTTCCCTGATGATTCTCTCCCTGGCTGCCGCGCCCGCGTTTGCAGGTGATGTTGACCTGAGCCTTACCAATGATTCGGTGAAAGGCCAGGTGAATTTCTTCGGCACCAACAACGATCTCCAGTTGGGCACCGGCTACACTTACCGAGAAGGCGGCCGCGACATTTTCAACGTGGATTTCCATGCTCAGGGTCGTACCGCCCTGGGTAACCTGCCCACCACCGCCGGTATCGGTATGCGTGGCATCTACTGGGACCAGAGCCGGGCTGACGGCGGTGCCATTGGGCTTGGCGGTTTTGCCACCGTCAACATTCCGAACGTGCCGGGCCTGTCTTTCACCGGTGGTTTGCATTACGCCCCCAGCATTCTCTCCTTCGGCGACTCCGACGACATGACCAGCCTGGAGCTGAGGGGCAGCTATCGGGTGATCCGCAATGCCGAAGTGTTTGCCGGTTACCGTTACCTGAACACCGAGCTTGATCGCCCGCTGCGCGGTGACGTGAACCTGGACGAAGGTGTCATGGCCGGCATGAAAATCTTCTTCTGATTCCAGCCTTTCTGTATCGGGCGCCTCCTCTCTCAACGGGAAACAGGCGCCCGTTTCATTGCTTTTTCGTGGCCCTTTCGTGCTTTTCCTCACGCTTTCCCGAGAATCCGACTGTTAGACTGTTTGCCTGTTAATTCTGCACGGATAGCCAGGCATGCGATTCACTTTCGGTTTACTGCTCTGCTGCACACTGCTGCTCACCGCCGGATGCGGGAGCGGTGAGAGTGCCATTGAAGGAGCGCGCAACCAGCCCAACGACTTCGCCGGCAACAAAAATCCGGTAACCGACTTCAGCTCTGGCAGTACCGGCGACTCCACCAACGCCGGCGGCCTGGAAACCGACGAAGTCCGGGTTACCATGGAAGTGCCGGATGGCGTAACCGGCACTGGCGAATCAACCCGCCGTAACCTGAGAATCGTGCAACCAGACAGGGTGAGTGTTTACTACACCAACCCGGCCCTGCAGGTCCTGGACGAGCCCGCGATTTCCACCCGTACCGACAGCGAAGGCTTCACGATCATCAAGTTCACGGAGGGATTGCCCCTGGGCCCGGACGTCATCATTGATGCGGTTTATGGTAACACCCGCATGCGGGCCCTCGCCGCCGATGCCGACCGGGATGTGAAGGTGAACCCCTTCTCCGAGTACCTGGTGCGAAACGCCCTGAGCAGCTACACCGCCGGGGAATTCCAGGCCATTCTGGACTGTGTGGCCGATGCCAACGGTGAGCTGTGCCTGAACAAGTATGTGTGGTCCACCCTGGCCGACCAGGTTCACGACTTTGAGATCGACATTCCCTCCGGGGCCGACCTTCAGGATGCCCTGGACTTACTCTCCGCGCGGGGCGATTTCGCCCGTTACGTGAGCGCCATGGCCGGCTACGCGTTGCTGGGTGCGTCGTCCTCGGGCAAGATAAGCGCCAGCTCGGCGGACTACAACTCTATCTTCCTGGGCATCGAGCTGGGCCAGACCTTTTTGGAGCCCTCCCTGGCCGGCTCTGGCCAGTGGGGTGTTCGCACGACTCAGGAGGAAGTGCTGGAAGACACAAGCGGCATTGGCTATGTCTACCCGGCCCTGACCCTAGCCAGCTTTGATGCCTTCAATATCCGGGTCACGTCCCTGGCCAGTGACATTCCCTATGATCGTGAAGCGCTGATTCATCAGAAGGGCAATAATTTCTTTGAGCGCGGTTCGGATAACTGGGAGCGCAACACGCACTCCTCATCCCCGGGCGCCGCCACCCTGCTGGAAGACACTCGCCTGCTGGCCGGCCGTGCCCTGTTCCAGAGCATTACCGGCCGCGGCAGCTCAAAGATCATGGGCTGGACCCGCAACCCTTACTACCTCAATGCCTTCACCAGCCTGCCTGTGGACGATACCACGGGGCCAGACCGGGTAATCAGCGGGTATTTCAGCGCAGGCAAGGCCATCGAGCTGGAGGCCGAAGGCGACCAGTTACGGCGGCTCGGCACCCTGGAAGACCAGTATCTGTCAGTGCTCGAGATCAACCTGCTGCGCAAGGAAGGTTTCGACGCCAGCTCACTCAATGGCCGGAATTACAACATGCTTTACCTGGCAACCCGCTTCAGCGAGGCGGCGGTACCGATGGCGATTGAAACCGGGCTCGGCCAGTGGCAGATCGACTCGGGCACCGTCAGCCAGTCCCAGACTTTCACGACCGTGCGCCGGGGCAATGCCGGCGGCGTGTCCACCAACGATACCGGCACGCGCACGGAATCCTGGACCCTTAGCAGCCGCACCTCAACGCTGAGCAAGGGCGAAGTGGACATTGGCCGGCTGAACCTGGACATAACCACCGCTTCAGGGGACTTCGAACAACCGGACATCGGCATCGGCGCCAGCACCCCTGATGGTACTCTGATGGCCTTCAACCTGGACGACAGCCCGCTAGGGGATGGATTGCTGATCGCCGCGGAGCAGACCGCCAACAGCGCACCTTCCGCCGGCCAGTTCCGGCTGCAGGGTGTTGCGCTGGGACTGGCGCCGGATACCAACCGGCTCCGGCATTTCGACAATGCCCTGCTGACCATCAACTCCTCCACGACAGCAACATTCTCGCCCATTGCCCTGGCCAGCAGCCATTCCGTAAACAATGAGACGGTGACAACGCCGGAACTTCAGGAGGATCCGGACATTGCCCTGACCTACACCCGGACCGGTGATGGCCGGGTCCGGTTCAGTGCCGGCAATCTGGTGCTCGAGGGCTTCCACACAGGCAGTCAGAACCAGTTCTACCTGAGGTTCCGGACCACGGAAGGCAACGAGGAACAGGCCGGCCTGGTCATCGCCACCCGCCTGCCCTGACGAGCTCTGGGCCAGGCGGTAAAATCCAACAGGCAGACGCCTCCGTATAACCTGTTATAATTCTTGCCATATCGACTTTGACGAGAGGTTTTATGTCTGCAGGTAAACGGGCGATGTTGCTGATGGCCCCCTTGATTGCGTTTGCGATCGGGGGCGGTTTCTATGTGCCACCGGAGGGTGGCGGGCAGAGCCGGTATGGCAACAGTGGATCAGAGCCCGCCCTGTCCTCCCTGCCGCCTTTGCCGGACTGGGCCAATGACGATCTGCCGGATTTTTCCAGGTACCGCGACACCACCGAGAAGAAAGCGGCGTTCTTCTCGTTTCTTTACCCTCGCATTGTTCTGGCCAACTCACGAATCCTTATTGAGCGCGACTACCTCGACAGCCTTGCCGGTAAGGAAGAATTGACCAGCAAGGAATACCGCTGGCTGGCCCGGCAGTCCGAGCGGCTGAGAGTGGATGCTGAACCCGGCAGTAAGGAGCAGTTAACGCTGCTGCGCAAGCGGCTGGATGTGATTCCGCCCTCGCTGATTCTGGCCCAGGCCGCCAATGAATCCGCCTGGGGCACCTCCCGCTTTGCCATCAAAGGCAACAACCTGTTCGGCCAGTGGTGCTTCTCGAAGGGCTGCGGCCTGGTACCACTTGGTCGTGCCGAGGGCGCAAGCCACGAGGTCGCCAGTTTCCCCTCGCCCTATCGCTCGGTGCGGGCCTATATCCAGAACCTGAACCGCCACCCCACCTACCAGCTGCTGAGAGACGTAAGGCTGAGGGATCGCCGCAACAATGGGCCACTCTCCGGCCTGGAGCTTGCCGAAGGCCTGCTTGGCTATTCCGAGCGTGGTGAGGAGTACGTAGAGGAGATCCGGGCGATGATTCACTACAACAATCTGGAATTTTATGACGACGACTTCCGGAGCGTGATCCGTGACCTGTCTCCGGACAGCCTTGAGCAACTGGCCTCTACCAAGGTGGAAACCGGACTGTTACCCCGCCAGTCATCACTGAGCAGTAACCCGGCTGAAGGTTAAAGCTGAAAATGGGGTCTGACCCCAGGGGGTCAAAAGCTGAAAATGGGGTCTGACCCCAGGGGGAAAGCTGAAAATGGGGTCTGACCCCAGGGGGTCAGACCCCTTCTTCATAGCAACCCAAGTTCGCGGGCACGCACTGTAGCCTGGGTGCGGGATTTTACTTCCAGCTTGGCGTTAATCCGCCGGGCGTGGGTTTTCACGGTATGCAGGGAAATGTGCAGTCTGTCGGCGATTTCCTGATTCGAGAGCCCTTTGGCAATCAGCTCCAGCACACCCTGCTCACGCTCACTGATCGGTTCCGCCAGAGCCTCGGCACCGCCGGCCTTCGGTTTCAATTCGAAAAGATTTCCCAGGGCCTCCTTGAAGGGGCCCTCCAGAAGCTGACCAAAGCCCTTCTCCATCAGCTCCTGAAGCTCTCCACGTAATTCCGAAAACGGGCTGATAAAGTGCTCGCGGGCGGCTTCGAGAACGACGGCGGACAGAACCTTCTGGGCAACCACCGGGCCTTTTTCATCCTGAACGATGACCGCTTCGAGCAACCGCATATGCAGTTCAACGCCCCATGGAATCGTGCCCTCGTAACGTTCACGAATGCCCTGCAGGGTTTCCCTGGCGCGGATCAGGTCGCCACGGGCCAGATCAATCCGAACCTGCAGGCAATCCAGCAGGCCCGGCATCATCGGGAACAGTTCCGGCACGCAGCCTGCCTCCCGGTAGGGTGCAAGCTTGCTGACCGCCTGGCCAGCGCTGTCGATCTGATTCTGGGCCAACCAGCAACTGGCCTTGAGGGCTTCGAGAACCGGCACAAACAGCGATTCATCCACTTGCCAGGAATGCATGGTGCGCTCGGCCCGGCCAATCCAGACAAAGGCGTCTTCCAGCCGGCCCTGGGCTCGGCACATCAGTACCCGGATGGTCATCGCCAGCAGCAGGCCCAGATCCCGGGTCTGTTCGGCGTGCCGGCCACAGGTTACCAGCAGCCGGTCGGCTTCTGCTTCCCGGCCCTGGTGCCAGAGCACCAATACCAGATTCAACTGAAGCCGGGTTTCGCCAATCCGTGCCGGCCGGGCCAGCTCCTGCATGGCAGTATCCAGGCCGGTGCGCAACAGTTGCTCGGCGTGTTTGAGAGCGCCTTTGCCCAACTCGATGCGGGCATGGGCGTAAACCGCCAGCGCTTCCGAGCCGGAATCGCCGGCTTCGCGGGCAAGCCTGGCAGCCCTCCGGTTGGCTTCCCGGGCCTCCTGGAAGCGGCCGGCCGCGCACAGGGCACTGGAGCGCACCATTTGGGTTACCAGTTGCCCCTGGGTACTGAGCTCACCTTCCTTTCCGCCTTCCTTTAGTGCCCTGTCGGCCATTTCCAGGGCCGGACCCACGCTGCCCTCACCCCTGAGAATAAAAGCTTTGAGAGCACAGATCCGTGCCGCATGCTCTTCCCGATCGGACTCCGGCAGACCTTCAATAAGGGCTCGCGCCTGACGGAACTGGCCGCCAATGGCATGAACCCAGCTGTAAACAATTCTCAGGCGGGCACTGCGCTCAAGAAGCTGGGCCGGCAAGCTCTTGCGAAGTCTGAGCAGTGACGCCGTATCCTGCCCCAGCAGCAAGGCCTCGGAGCCCTCGGAGGCGATTCGGATAACCTCATCAGCATCTCCGGCCAACAGCGCATACTTGAGGGCTTCCGGAAACTGATCCCGCACACCGAACCAGCGACTGGCCTGAAGCATTCGCCCGGCGTAGCCTGCCATCATGGGCGCTCTCAGCCATTCCTGCATCAGGGGGTTAAGCCGGTACCACCGTCCCCGGCCTGGCATGGGCTTGAGAGGAAGACCTCGATCAACGGCCTGGGAGGGAACGAAACCGGAATCCGGCAACAGCGACTCAAGGGCCAGGAACAGCTCATCGGAACACAGTTCCAGCTCGGCAATACCGCGCAAGGATCGAAGCTGTCCCGGTGTGAGACCACCAAGCACCGATTCTTTCAGGAACCGCTCCACACCCGCCGTTTCCTGTATCGGTTTTCTCTCCGGATTCCGTGCTACTTCACGGCGATAGAGCGCCAGTGGCGTTGCCCAGCCTTCGGTGATGTCGTACAGGTTGTCTACAGCCACGCTGGTCAGTTGGCTCCCTGCCATGGCCGGCAGGAAGAATTCGAAGGTTTCTGAGCGCGAGAACTCCAGTGCTTCGGTGCCAATTCGGGTAAAGCGGTTTTCAAGCTCGAGACCGTGGGTTTCAAAAGGCAGTGCCTTTCGGGAAATAAGTACGATCGAGGTGCCAGCGGGAAAGTCTGCAACCAGTTGTTGCAGCAGTTCGACCACGGCCGGGTTGCCCAGATTCTGAAGGTTGTCCAAAACCAGAACCCTTGGCTGCCCGGCACTCTTGCGGGCCAGCGCCACCTGCATCATCGCCAGGGTATCGGAGAAGGTGGCGCCACTTTGGTACCCCTGCTCCGGCGTCTCGGGCAGATTCAGGGCGATAGCGAGCAGCGTCAGAAAGCGCGACGGTGCGTTGTCCTGGGCATTCAGCGCAATCCAACGGGTCTGGTCGCCCGATACTCCGGAGCCGCCGAGGGCGCTGACCACCGCATGGGATTTGCCATAACCACAAGGCGCTTCAATAAAC
The DNA here is from genome assembly GCF_003441595.1 of Marinobacter sp. Arc7-DN-1. NCBI lineage: Bacteria > Pseudomonadati > Pseudomonadota > Gammaproteobacteria > Pseudomonadales > Marinobacteraceae > Marinobacter > Marinobacter sp. Arc7-DN-1. The sequence continues at coordinate 1,222,923 of NZ_CP031848.1, forward strand.
AGAACACTGCTGGAGTTCAGCGCTTCGGCAATCTTGCGGTCGAGCTTCGGCCGTGCCAGAGAGCCCGGCGGAACGGCGGGAATCTGCACCCTTTGCCTGAGCAAGTCCCTGACCAGTTCACCCCGCTGAAGACCACTGTTCGCTGACTGGAATTCATCGTTGGCTGCACAGCCATCATTGAATGGTTTCACGCACTGCCCCATTTAAATCCGGCCTGAACTGCCTTACACCGCCGGAAAAGTGGATCTTTGCACTGACTTTTGAGTGGCGACCGGCATCAGGTACGCCTTTAGTATGAGAAGAAGGTTAAACCAATTGAGGGGCGGGCTGCAAAATTTTGACGTGAAAGGATTTTAAAGCGTGTTAAAAAAACGGCGGGCCCGAGGGCCCGCCGTTTTCATCTGGCTGCAGAACAGCGCTTAACGGGTGCCGGCCCGGCGCAGTGCCGCGGGCGAATAATCCCTGGCACGACGATCCACACCAAAGGTGTAGGGGTTTTCTTCTTCGTTGGTCAGGCCAAGAGCCAGGTAACGGCCAGAGAGCAGATCGTACAGGGTCTCGATGGCATACCAGGGAACCACCTGATCGTAGAACTGCATGGCGTGGGCTTCGGCAACACGCCAGAGCTCCCCACGGCCATCGTAATGGTCAATAACCGACGCCTGCCAGGAGTCTTCATCAATGTAGAAGTCGCGCTGGGCATAGACGTGGCGCTCGCCCTTTTTCAAGGTGGCGCGGACATGCCATACGCGGTGCAGCTCATAGCGGGTAAAATCCTGATTGATGTGGCCAGGCTTGATGATCTGGTCGTAGGCCAGACTCCGATCAACCAGCTTGTAGGCGTTGTACGGAATGTACATTTCCTTCTTGCCAACCAGCTCCCAGTTGTAGCGATCCGGTGCGCCGTTGAACATGTCAAAGTTATCGGACGTACGCATACCGTCAGAAGCGGTACCCGGTCCGTCATAGGCTACCTGGGGTGCACGCCGAACCCGGCGCTGACCAGCATTGTAAACCCAGGCACGACGTGGTTCCTCAACCTGGTCAATGGTTTCGTGAACCAGCAGTACGTTACCCGCCAGACGAGCCGGGCCGGTAATAGCCTGCTTGAAGTAGAACAGAACGTTCGGATCGTCGCCCGGGCTGTAATCTTCGAGGTAGGTGCGCCAGGTCAGCTCGTCCTGGAATTTCACAACGGAGAAGTCACCACTCTCGGTCGGCGTTACCTGGCCGACGTTACGCTGGACAGAACCACCCCGATAGCGGGTAATGTGGTTCCAGATCGCTTCCAGGCCATTCTGAGGGATCGGGAAGGGGGTAGCAGACTGGTAGTTGCCCAGGCCATTACCATCCTTGATGAGCTCAACGGTGGTTGCATTCTCAACGGTCTGCTCCATAACTTCCTTCGGATAGGCCGCAGAACGGTGGGTTTCATACACCGGCATGAAATAATCGTTGTAACGCTTGATCATCGCAACCTGCCCCGGGGACAGTTTGTCTTTGTACTGATCAACGTTGCTCTGGTCGATGGTGAACTTCGGCTCTTCGTTGGGGTACGGATTTACGTATATGCCGTCACCCTTGTAGTTGGCCGGAGGGGTAGTCAACCCACCTGTCCACGGGGGGATTTCACCGCCATTGCCGGCTTTCATCGCGCCCATCGGTGTCAGCGAATCACCCAGCTTGGCCGCTTCTTCAGCAGAAACCGCACCCCAGGCCTGGCCGGCAAAAATGCTCGCTGCCAGAACGCCTGTGGCCAGTAGTTTCTTGTTCAGTTTCATTTAAATTCCCTCGTTCAACGAATTCGTACCGGATCAGAATGAGTATGAAATGCTGGCAGTCACGTAATCGCGGTCGGTCAACTCATTATACGGCTTTCCGTCAAAATAGTTCGTGTAACCGATATCGGCACTGATAACGTTCTGGTAAACCGCTTCCACGGACAGGCCAATCGCCTTGCTGCCCTCGTTGAATGCTCCGCCGGGCTGCGGGCTGTAACCTTTGACATCGTGGCTCCAGGCCAGTTGTGGTAACAGGTTTATACCGGCAAACGCATCGAGATAACTCCACACAAACCGGGCGCGGTAGCCCCAGGAGAAATCGGTAGTGAAGCCTTCATTGTTGCAGTAGTTGGTATTGATGTTAAGGGCCTGACCTGTCTGCCCGGACCCCTCACACGCCCCGCCCGGAAGCTGACCTATGCCAAACGTGCCTGACCTGCCATAACGGGCGGCGTCGTAATCGGGCAGGCCGTGTACGTAAGTCGCGCCAAACTCAGTAACCAGGGTAAGGCGGTCCGCCCCCATTACCTGCTCAAAGAACCTGATGAGCGTAAACTGTGCCTGGGAAACACCGTATTCATCGTACCCCTGAACGGCCTGACCGTTAAGAGACTGTCCGCCAGCCTGCGCCTCGCGAAGAACCTGGAGCTGGCTTGCCGGCAATCCGGTTTCCGGGTTTACGACCTCGTTGCCGCCATAAAGCAGCTCAAAGGCGTTCCACTGCAGCGGCAGCTTGTCGCGGTAGGAGTATTCAGCGCCGAGCGACCACCCGCCCGGAGTGATCGTGTTGATGCTCACCCCATAGAGGTTTATGTTTTCAGGGTACTCAATGAAGTAAAGCGGCAGGTTCTGGCCATTGTCCGGATCACGGACGACACCGCTGACATACGGCAGGCGGCTGTTGTACTTGATGTAGTAGAGGCCAAGCTCTGACTCATTCAATTGCGGCAAAAACCAGCGCATGGCAACGCCAAACTGATCCTTGGCATCCGCCTGCCTGTCTCCGACACGATCTGCAACCAGGCCTTGTGCAAGTGCCTGTGAATCAGGCAACTGACCGGCAAGCAGAACCGGGCCACAATCCTCGGCTGCGAAATCGTTGGTTGAGAAGAAGGTTCCGCAGTTATCCGGGCGAACTGGCTCCCAGTCGGTCTGTACGAAGGTTTCCACGGTAAGGCTTTCAGTCACACCGGCAGACATATAAAACATTTCGACCGGCAGGAGCGCGTCTTTAATCTCGGAGCCCGGCGCCCGGAAAGCGGGGACATCGATAGGGTTGATGATGTTGATGCCGCCCTGGATAAAGGTACTTTCGCCCCAGCTGAGAACCTGCTTGCCATAACGCAGGCTGACCGGAATCTCGCCAAAGTACCAGTCCGAGAACACATAGGCGTCCAGAATCTCACCACCGGAAGCATAGTCCTTGGCATATTGATTCAGCTCGCGGCGCTGACCGACAAAATCAACGGCACGGCTTTCATCTTTCAGTTCAAAATCATACCAGTAGCGGCCTCGGAGCAAACCACCAACACGGGTAAGGAAAGAGCTGTCGACGTTGTAATTGAGGTAAAGCTCGCTGTTACCCTTGACGATTTTGGAGTAGGTGTCGCCCTTGTCGAAGTTCAGGTTGCCGTCGTCGTAGTTGTTGGTGGAGGCACCGATGTTTTCCAGGGGGCCGCCTGGAGCGTATTCGGGGCCAAGGTTACCCTGGGCAATGAGGCGTTTGTCGCGATCTTCGACCCGCCAACCGGCACCTGCGGACAGCGTGGTGTTGAACTGGGCTTCCACATCTCCCACGTAAAACGAATAGGCGGCTGCCTGACCGGACATACCGGCTGCAACGGCCACGGCCAGCGGTAATTTGGTCCAACGCTGCCATTGGTGTATTTTTCTTGTCATTGGAAGGCTACTCCATTGTTGTTCTGAGTCGCTGCTCTGATTATTGGTATTCACGATGTATTGGAGGCTTCATGCACAGTGCTCGTGATGTTGGCACTATAGCTAACGCCTTCGGGCGCTTTGATCAGTCAAAAGTATGATTTTGCTCTCACAGCTCGTTTACCGCCGGGTTTCGTCGCACAGAATCACTATAGACAACAATTTTGGTTGCAACCACTTTGGTTTTGGTGGTTTTTCTCGGCGCTTTACCCGGGGGTTTCCGGCATGGGGGAAGCACCGAGGAGGTGAATCTCTCTCCTCACAAATCCGGGCTTAGAGCATCTCGATAGCCATGGCGGTGGCTTCACCACCACCGATACACAGCGCTGCGATGCCTTTCTTTTTGCCGTAGCGCCGGAGGGCGTACATCAGGGTTACCAGCAGGCGCGAGCCGGTGGAGCCGACTGGGTGGCCCTGGGCGCAGGCGCCGCCGTGGATGTTGACTTTCTCGGGATCCAGGCCAAGCTCGCGGATTGGCATCATGGCAACCATGGCAAAGGCTTCGTTGATTTCGAACAGGTCGACGTCTTCCTTGCTCCAGCCGGTTTTACCGAACAGGGTTTCGATGGCGCCAACCGGGGCGCAGGTGAACTCGGAGGGATGCTGAGACTGGGTGCTGTGGCCGACGATGCGGGCCAGGGGCCTGAGGCCGCGTTTTTCGGCTTCGGATTCACGCATCAGAACGAGTGCGGAGGCGCCGTCTGAGATGGAGGAGGCGTTGGCGGCGGTTACTGTGCCGTCTTTGGCGAACGCCGGTCGCAGACTCGGGATCTTTTCGATGTTGGCGTTGTGGGGTTGTTCATCGTCTTCGACCACCACGTCACCTTTGCGGGTTTTTACGGTAACCGGGACGATTTCGTCCTTCAGCAGGCCCTCTTCGATGGCTTTCTTGGCGCGAGTGAGGGAGGTAATGGCGTACTCGTCCATTTCTTCGCGGGTGTAGCCTTTCTTATCCGCCATTTCCTGGGCAAAGGCGCCCATCAGCCGACCGGTTTCGGCATCTTCCAGGCCATCCAGGAACATGTGATCCTGCGGCGCCTGGCCCGGCCCCATGCGGTAACCGCCGCGGACACCCTGCAGGATGTAGGGAGCGTTCGACATGCTCTCCATACCACCGGCGACCACGATGTCGTTGCTGCCGGCCTTGATGAGGTCGTGGGCGAACATGGCGGCTTTCATACCGGAGCCGCAGAGTTTGTTGACGGTGGTGGCGCCGGTGCTATCCGGAAGACCCGCCTTACGCATGGCCTGCCGGGCCGGCCCCTGTTTCAGACCAGCGGGCAGGACATTACCCATGATCACTTCCTGCACATCGGCAGGCTGCAAGCCGGCACGCTTCACCGCCTCGGCGATGGTGATGGCCCCCAGGTCAGTGGCGCTAACATCGGCCAGGCTGCCCTGAAAACCGCCCATGGGGGTGCGGGTGCCGCTTACGATGACTACATTGTCTGTGCTCATTCTGAATCTCTCCTAAAAGTGGGGTCAGATGAAAATGGGGTCAGATGAAATTTTCATCTGACCCCATTTTCATCTGACCCCGATTTCACGGTTTGTGGGGTGCTTCGAGGTATTCCCGGGACTGCATTTCCAGCAGGCGGGATTCGGTGCGCTCGAATTCGAAGCTCAGGCGGCCTCCGGTGTAGAGTTCGGTGATGGGGGCGGCGGCTGAGATGATAACCTTGACGTTTCGGTCGTAAAATTCGTCAATCATGTTAATGAAACGGCGGGCCTGGTCGTCTTTCTCTTTGCCCAGCACGGGCACGTTGCTGACGATGATGGCGTGGAACTGCCGGGCCATTTCGATGTAATCATTCTGGCTGCGGGGGCCGTCGCAAACGTCTTTGAAATCAAACCAGACCACGTCGTCCGCGTGGGCCTGGGCCGGGATTTTGCGGCCGTTGATTTCCATGGTTTTACTGTGTTTCCCGGCTTCAACCGCCAGTCCATCAAAGCTTTTCCGGAGGCTGACGTCTGCTTCCTTATCCAGGGGCGAGTGGAACAGCTCCGCCTGCTCGAGGGTTCGCAGGCGGTAATCCACGCCGCCGTCGACATTGACCACATCCGTGTGCTTTTTGACCAGCTCGATGGCAGGCAGGAACCGGGCCCGCTGGAGGCCATCCTTGTACAGGCCATCCGGGACGATGTTGGAGGTGCACACCAGGGTCACGCCCCGGCTGAACAGGCCGTCCATCAGGGTGGCGAGGATCATGGCGTCGCCGATATCCGAGACGAAAAATTCGTCGAAACAGATCACCCGGGTTTCGTCGGCGAACGTCCTGGAAACCAGCTCCAGGGGGTTCTTCTCGCCCTTGAGGGATTTGAGTTCGTTGTGGACACGCTGCATGAAGCGGTGAAAGTGAACCCGCATCTTGCGATTGAACGGCAGGGATTCGTAGAAGGTGTCCATCAGGTAGGTTTTACCGCGGCCTACCCCGCCCCAGAAATACAGGCCCTTAACCGGCTCTTCCCGGCCTTTTTTCAGTTTGCGGCGCAGTTTGGTCATTGCCTTGTCACGATCGCTTTCCGCTTCAACCAGTTTGTCGTACAGTGACTGCAGGCGCTTGACGGCATCTTCCTGGGCCGGGTCCTTCTGAAAATCCGGGCGTTCAAGATCCTTCTGGTAACGTTGCCAGGGGGTCTGGGTCGCACTGGTTTCGGAGGACATCGCAGCTGTCATCAAGGTATTCCCGGAAGTTGGTCGTAAATTTGGGCGCCGTATTGTCTCGCATTTGACAAATTTTCGCCACGTTGCGCGCCATAGGAGCAATACGACGATTGGCGCAGGCCACAATCATGGGATGATGGCGCCCGGGGCGTTATACTCGTACTACAAGGGCTTGAAGGGCTTGGCTCACTATTAGGTAAAAGGACGACACAGCATATGACAAACCTGATTCTGGCAGCGATTGCCGCATTGGTTGTTGGCATTGTCATCGGGGTATTCGTTGGCCGTTCCGGGCAGGGGACGACACTTCGCCAGCGCCGGGCGGAACAGCAGATTGAGGAACTGAAAAGCGAGTACACGCGCTACCAGGCCCAGGTGAATGAGCATTTCATGGAGTCGGCCCATTTACTGCGCCGGTTCAATGATGTCTATCGGGATGTGAACCAGCATTTGGCCCGTGGAGCCAACCGTCTTTGCAATGACGAGGACTGGATGGAGGAACTGGCGCAGGAGACTTCCAGGAAGCGTCTGGAGGAAGTTCGCGAGGATGGTGTCGAGCCGCCCCGGGATTATGCTCCCAAGTCGGATCCGAAGGATTCCGGGACGCTGGCCGAAGACTTCGGGCTCAAAAAGGGTGACAAGGCTCAGCAGGCTTGATGCCCTGAACTGTATAAGACTGCGGATTTGGTGCTTGCGCGGAGCGGGATGGGCCTGCCAAAACCCGCTCCTTGCGGCACGTCCCTGTGGCGCTTGAGCTCCGCCATCCATGGCTCCGCACAGTTTTGGCAGGCCCATCCCGCCCCGCTCGTTCTGACACATCTGCTATTCGCCTTGGTTCCCAGGTCTTATTTCCGTGAACTTGGGGTCAGATGAAAGCTTTCATCTGACCCCGTATTCGACCCCGTATTCGCCGCTATACCGGGTTATCGCAATCGATGAATTTGTGCGTTATGCCAAACTCATTAGCCAGCGCCTTCCCGAGAGCCTGCACACCATAACGCTCTGTGGCGTGATGACCAGCTGCATAATAGTGGATACCACACTCTCTGGCTGTATGGGTCGTCGGCTCGGAGATTTCACCGCTGATGTAGGCGTCCAGGCCCGCATCCAGCGCGGTATTTATAAATCCCTGCGCAGCGCCGGTACACCAACCTACGCGTTTGATCGTAGCCGGCCCCTCGCCAACCCAGAGCGGTTCGCGGTGCAGTCGCCTTGCGAGATGGAGACCGAATTTCTCCGGAGACATTGCCTCCTCAAGCTCACCTTCCCAAACCAGACCGCCTAATGGGCGGGGCTTTTTGATGCTCAGGACGTCTGCCAACTGGCGGTTGTTACCGTATTCGGGATGGTCATCCAGCGGGAGATGGTAGGCAACGAGGTTGATATCGTTGTCCAGCAGTTGCTTCAGACGCTCGCGCTTCATGCCCTGGATTCGTTGATCCTCACCTTTCCAGAAGTAGCCATGGTGAACGAGGATCATATCTGCGTTCGCCTCAATGGCGGCTTCAATCAGCGCTTTTGAGGCGGTTACACCGGAGATAATGGTGTTGATTTCAGACTTGCCTTCAACTTGAAGGCCATTGGGACAGTAATCCTGGAAGTTCTCTGGCTGCAGCCATTCGTTGATTTTACTCAGGATGTCGTTTCGTTCAGCCATTAGTGCTCCGCTCCGGACTATTTCAGAGAAGTTCGACGAGCAAGGCAGGCTGCCCTTTCCGGGAATGTAGAGGGCCATGGATGGCCCGAAACAAGCGCACATGGATGTGCTCGTAGCGGTTCCCGGAAAGGGCTGCCTGCCTTGCTCTACCCGCTAACTCCGAAGGCTAAAGGGTTTCGAGGCCAGCAATCAACGCCTCATTCTGCTCGACCGTGCCAATGGTGATTCGCAGGAATTCGCTAATTCGTGGCTTGTTGAAGTGCCGGACAATAATGCCCTGCTCCCTCAGGCCCTTGGCCAAAACTTCGCCAGCCTGCTCTTTATGACGGGCAAAAACGAAGTTTGCCTTTGAGGGTAACACCTCGAACCCAAGACCTTCGAGGGCGGCGGTTACACGCTCGCGCTCGGAAATCACGCCGTCACAGCACGTGCGGAACCAGGCCTCGTCTTCGTAGGCCGCTTGGGCACCAGCAAGGGCCAGACGATCCAGCGGGTAGCTGTTGAAGCTGTTTTTAACCCGGTTCAGGGCTTCAATCAGGTCCGGGTGCCCTACGGCAAAACCGACTCTCAGGCCGGCGAGAGAGCGGGCCTTGGAGAGGGTTTGGGAAACCAACAGGTTCGGGTACTGGTCGACCAAAGTAATCGCGCTCTCGCCACCAAAATCAATGTAGGCCTCATCCACGACAACTACCCGGTCGGGATTGGCGATCAGAATTTCTTCGACATGCTGCAATCCGAGGTAACGGCCAGTCGGGGCGTTCGGATTCGGGAAGATGACGCCGCCATTGGGCTGCTTGTAGTCTTCCGGGTTGATCTCGAAGCTGTCGGTGAGCGGAACCGCCTTGCTCGGGATATCGTAGAGCCCGCAATACACCGGATAGAAACTGTAGGTAACGTCCGGAAACAGGACGGGGTCGCCGTGCTGGAACAGGCCGTAGAAAATGTGGGCCAGGACTTCGTCGGAGCCGTTGCCCAGGAATACCTGCCCGGGCTTGATGCCGTGGTAGGCGGCAATCGTCTGGCGCAGGCTTTCACCTTCCGGGTCCGGGTAGAGGCGGAGGTTGTCGTTCAGTTCAGCCTGGATGGCTTCGATGACTTTTGGTGAGGGGCCGAAGGGGTTTTCGTTGGTGTTCAGCTTCACCAGATTGGCCATTTTTGGCTGTTCGCCAGGGACATACGGGACCAGGTCGTTTACCAGGGGGCTCCAGAATTTACTCATTTTTGGCTCCGAGTAGACGGCAGGTGGGCGAGGCTCCGCCCGGGAACCGCTACGAGCACATCCATGTGCGCTTGTTTCGGGTCATCCATGGCCCTCTACATTCCCGGGCGGAGCCTCGCCCACCTGCCTGCAAACTTCGTGAACATGGGGTCATGAACATGGGGTCAGAAGAACGCGTTCTTCTGACCCCGAGGTCCGATCACATTACTCTTTGATTCGATACTCCGCCGACCGGGCATGGGCCGTTAACCCTTCACCCCGGGCCAGCACTGACGCCACACGCCCCATACGATCGGCACCTTCGGCACTGAAACCAATGATGGAGGACCGCTTCTGGAAGTCATAGACGCCCAGAGGCGAGGAGAACCGCGCAGTGCCGCTGGTAGGCAGAACATGGTTCGGGCCAGCGCAGTAGTCGCCGAGGGCCTCAGCGGTGTAACGGCCCATGAAGATAGCGCCGGCGTGGCGGATGTCTTCGAGCATGGCTTCGGGGTCTTCCACCGAGAGCTCAAGGTGTTCCGGGGCGATGCGGTTGGAGACAGCCGCGGCTTCTTTCAGGTCGGCGACCTGAATAAGCGCGGCGCGGTCGGTCATGGAGGTGCGGATGATATCGGCTCGCTCCAAGGTGGGCAGCAATTTGTTGATGCTGGCTTCGACCGCATCGAGGAAAGCCGCGTCCGGGCTGACCAGGATGGACTGGGCCTGTTCGTCGTGTTCGGCCTGAGAAAAGAGGTCCATGGCGATCCAGTCCGGGTCGGTTCTGCCATCGCAGATTACCAGGATTTCCGAGGGGCCTGCGATCATGTCGATGCCGACAACGCCGAAGACTTCCCGCTTGGCGGTCGCAACGAAGATATTGCCCGGGCCTACGATTTTATCGACAGCCGGGATGGTTTCGGTGCCATAGGCCAGGGCGCCCACTGCCTGAGCCCCGCCCACGGTGAAGACACGGTCAACACCTGCAATTGCAGCAGAAGCCAAGACCATGTCGTTCACTACACCATCGGGCGTTGGAACAACCATGATCACTTCGCTCACACCGGCAACTTTCGCCGGAATGGCGTTCATCAGTACCGAGGACGGATAAGCCGCCTTACCGCCGGGCACATACAACCCGGCCCGATCCAGCGGCGTGACCTTCTGGCCAAGCACGGTGCCGTCTTCGTCCTCATACTGCCAGGACTTCTGGTTCTGCCGCTCGTGGTAATCCCGAACCCGCTCGGCCGCTTTCTCAAGAGCCACGCGTTGGTCCTGGGGAATCGCTTCCAGCGCTTGCTGCAAACGGCTCTGGTCCATTTCCAGCTCGGCGACAGAATCAACCTTCAAACGATCAAACTTTTCGGTAAATTCCAGAACCGCCTGATCGCCGCGGGTTTTCACCTCATGCAGGATATGACGCACCGACTCGTTCACCTGATGATCAACGCTGTCGTCCCAGGCCAGCAGTTTGGCCAGAGAACTGTCGAAGTCACTGTTTGAGGTGTTCAGTCGTTTGATGCTAACGGTCATAATTTAAATCCTGCTCTGGATTGTTGGCTTGCCGCCGCCGGATACCCGCCGGCAGAAATTTCCGGGGTCAGAAGAAGGCTTTCTTCTGACCCTTACTTCCACAGGGCTTCCCAGGCCAGCTCCTACTCAGGAGCCCGGCGTTTCTCAACCGCAGCAGCCATCTTTTCGATTATGGGGTTAATACGCTTATGTTTCATCTTCATGGACGCGCGATTGACCACTAATCGACTACTGATATGCTCAATTAACTCACGGGGTTCAAGGCCGTTTGCCTTCAAAGTATTACCCGTATCAACAATATCCACGATTTCATCAGCCAGCCCCAGAATCGGCGCCAGCTCCATCGCACCGTAGAGCTTGATGATGTCGGCCTGGCGCCCCTGTGCCGAATAATACCGGCGAGCCAGGTTCACAAACTTGGTAGCCACCTTGATACGACCGGGCGGCGGAGTCTGGTCTTTCGGGCCAGCCGTCATCAGGCGGCAACGGGAAATGTTCAGATCCAGAGGCTCGTAAAGCCCCTCCCCACCATGCTCCATCAGAACATCCTTGCCCGTCACACCAAGATCCGCACCACCGTACTGCACATAGGTCGGCACGTCGGTTGCGCGGATGATCAGCACCCGCACGCCGGGATCAGTCGTCGGAAACACCAGTTTGCGGGATTTCTTGATGTCGTCGACCAGCTCGATGCCGGCTTCCGCCAGCAGCGGCAGGGTTTCTTCCAGGATTCGTCCCTTCGACAAGGCGATTGTGATGGAATCTGTCATGGATTCTTCCGGTTTCCCGTTGATGTCTTTCACGCTGGCAGGCGGCGGATGGTGGCACCCAGCAACTGCAGTTTCTCTTCGATGCACTCGTATCCGCGATCGATATGGTAAATACGGTCTACGATGGTATCGCCGTCGGCCATCAGGCCAGCAATGACCAGGCTCGCGGACGCCCTGAGGTCCGTGGCCATGACAGGCGCACCGGTCAGGTGGTCTACGCCCTTGATGATGGCAGCATTGCCTTCAAGGGTGATGTCCGCGCCCATGCGGATCAGCTCCTGCAAATGCATGAACCGGTTCTCGAACACGGTTTCCACAATGGTGCCAGTGCCCTCGGCGACGGCGTTCATGGCGGCGAACTGGGCCTGCATGTCCGTCGGAAACGCAGGATAAGGCGCCGTGCGCAGGCTTACCGCTTTCGGACGATTGCCTTTCATGTTCAGCTCAATCCAGTCCGGACCGGTGCTGATGTGGGCACCTGCTTCCTCAAGCTTGAGCAGAACCGCTTCGAGCAGTTCTTCGCGGGTATCCTTGAGCTTTACCCGGCCACCGGTGGCCGCTGCGGCAACCAGATAGGTGCCGGTTTCGACACGGTCTGGCAGTACGTTGTAATGGCAACCGTGCAGACGCTCGACGCCGTTGATTTCGATGGTTGCCGTGCCGTGGCCCCTGATATCCGCGCCCATGGCGATCAGGCACTCGGCCAGGTCCACCACTTCCGGTTCACGGGCGGCGTTTTCCAGGATGGTTTTACCGTCTGCCAGCGCAGCAGCCATCATCAGGTTTTCTGTGCCGGTTACCGTAACCGTGTCCAGGAAGATGTGGGCACCCTTCAGGCGGCCGTTGGTCTTCGCCTTGATGTAACCGTTTTCAACCCTGATTTCCGCCCCCATCATCTCCAACCCGTGGATATGCAGGTTTACCGGCCGGCTACCGATTGCACAGCCACCGGGCAGGGACACTTCCGCCTCGCCGAAATGTGCGACCAGTGGGCCCAGCACCAGAATGGACGCCCGCATGGTTTTGACCAGCTCGTAGGGCGCGTGGAACTGCTTGATGGTATTGGCGTGGATTTCCACGCTCATCTTCTCATCAATGATCACTTCAACGCCCATGCGGCCCAGCAGCTCGATCATGGTGGTCACGTCGTGCAGGTGTGGCAGGTTGCCGACGGTCACCGGCTCGTCTGCCAGAAGTGTCGCCGCCAGAATCGGCAGCGCGGCGTTCTTGGCGCCGGAAATCCGGATTTCACCATCCAGGGGCTTGCGGCCCCTGATCAGAAGTTTGTCCACAATAAGGTTCCTGTCTTGTAGGGGGCTCTCAGCCCTGGCGCGCTGCCCATTCCGCCGGAGTAAATGCTTTCGGATGGAGGGCGTGAATTGAGCCATCCATAATCTGCTGGAACAGCGCCTTGTTGATCAGCTGCTGGCGCTTGATGGTCGGCAGGCCTTCAAATACATCACCCACCACGACAACCATATAATGGGTACCATCAACCTGTACCTGAACCTCACAGTCGGGCAGTGCTTCTTTGACCAGCTCGGTCACTTCGGTGGCATCCATAGAAAATCCTCGGGGGTTTTGACATCAGGGGCGGGATTGTAACCAATTCCGAAGCCCGGGTCAGCTTTACTGTCCTGTAACCAAAGGGACCGGAACCGGAGGGATGATCAGTGGGCGGGGTGCGCGGATTCGGGGCCGAAGCCGGCAAGCTGGTCTTCCAGGTTGCTCAGGGCAGCCAATGAAACCAAACGGCCACTGACGCCCCGGAATGACAGTGAAATACCCGCCTGATGCGCCAGTCGCTGCCAGCAGAGCAACATGGACAAGACAACACTGTGGGCGGTGACCAGACCGTCCAGATCGACAACCAGATTTCCGGACGCGGTGCCGATCAGCTTTTCGCCCTGATTTCTCAGGGCCACGACGGTATCCGCGCTCACTTCCCCGGTAACAATCAGAACGCCATCCGCCAGTTCAACCCGCGGCGCCCCGGAGGTCATGACTTGTCCACTTTTTGGTCGAAGTTCAGGGACTTGGCGGCGTCACTCCAGCCGTCGATCACTGCCTGAATCTGGCCCCGGTTCTCTTCCATTTCCTGGCTGAACCGATCCCGGAAGGCCAGCCCGATGTTCACGCCTTCAACAATGACGTTCTCCATCAGCCAGCGACCATTGCCGGTCTTGTACATGGAATAGGTCACCGGGTACCGGTTACCGGAAGCACTGATCACTTCCATCTGGACCGACGCCCGGTCGTCGCTCTGCGGGTTGATGGTGGCTTCCTTAACCTTGATCTGGAAGTCCTCGGCGTTCACCAGCGCCTGGGCGTAGCTGTCGAACAGGCTGCGCTTGAACGCGACCACAAACTCGTCCCGCTGTTCGGGCGTGGTCTGGCGCGCATAACGCCCCATGACCCGGGCGGCGATACGACGGAAGTCCACAAAGTCGGTCAGCGCCTGATCCATGCTTTTATAGAAGGCCTCGGGATCCCTCTCGTAGAGACCCCGCTCATTATTAAGCTTTTCGACCAGCCGCTGAGTGTTCTCATCCACATAGTCGCGGAGATCTTCAGCCTCGCCAGCCTGAACAGGCGCTACCAGAAACAGTGCCATTAAAAAGCCAACGAGAATGTGGTGTTTCAGTGCAGACATCAGGGTCTCCTGTCGATTAGTTCCCGGCCCGGCCCGAAGCAAAGTTACTGATCAGTCGCTCAAGGTTCATGGCCGACTGGGTCGAGTAGAAAGTATCACCTTCTTTGAGCGACTCCATTTCGGCGCCGATCGATATATCAATGTACTGTTCTCCGAGCAGGCCGGATGTACGTATAACCGCGGAACTGTCAGCCGGAATATTATCGACGTCAGAGTGAATCGACATCTTGACCCTCGCCTGAAAGGTCTCCTTGTTCAGGGTGATGGATTCGATAGTCCCAACAGTGACGCCCGCCATGGATACACGGCCACGAGGCGTCAGCCCGCCGGAATCGTTGAAGTTGGCATAGATGGTGTAGGTGCTTTCAGCGGATTTCGCCGACAAACCGCTTACCTGCAGCGCCAGAACCAGCAGGGCTGCAACGCCTGCGATCATGAACAGGCCAACAATGATTTCAGTCGTTCTTTGTGCCATTTCCGGCTCCGGTAATGTCTCGTTAATCGATGGTTCAGAAATCGCCAAACATGACAGCGGTCAGTACAAAATCCAGCCCCAGCACAGCCAGAGACGAGTACACCACAGTCTTGGTCGTCGCGGAGCTGATGCCTGCCGATGTCGGCACACAGTCGTAGCCCTGGTAAACAGCGATCCAGGTGCAGACAAAGCCGAATACGACACTTTTAATCATGCCATTGAGCACGTCGTCAACGAAATCCACCGACGACTGCATGTTGCCCCAGAATGAGCCCTCAAACACGCCCAGCCAGTCTACGCCCACCAGCATGCCGCCCCAGATACCGATAACGGAGAAAATGGCGGCAAGCACCGGCATGGCAATAAAGCCGGCCCACAACCGGGGCGCCACCACACGGCGCAGCGGATCGACCCCCATCATTTCCATGCTGGACAACTGTTCAGTGGCCTTCATCAAGCCGATTTCCGCCGTCAGGGCGGAGCCGGCGCGGCCCGCGAACAGCAGCGCAGTCACCACGGGGCCCAGTTCACGCACCAGGGTCAGGGCAATCATCTGGCCGATGGCGGCTTCGGAGCCGTAATCACTGAGAATGGTGTAACCCTGCAGCGCCAGCACCATACCGATGAAAAGGCCAGAGACCACAATAATCGGCAGCGACAGGACACCAACCGCGTACAGCTGTTTCATCAACAGCGGAAAACCGGTTGCCGGCCTTGGCACGCCCCCCAGCACACCCGCAAGGAAGCGGCCTGAACGGCCAAACGACGAGACAGTATCCAGGCCAAGGCGCCCGAATGCGGCGATTCTTTCGATCAAGACACACCCCCGGAAAGTCCGAAATCCCTGGCGGCACCCTCTGCCGGATAATGAAAAGGCACGGGGCCATCCGGCTGCCCCTGAAGAAACTGCTGCACCTGCCCTGAGGGATGTTCCCGGAGCTGGTCCGGCGTGCCTTCGCCAATCACCTTGCCATCGGCGATGATGCAGGCGTAATGGCAGATGCTCAGGGATTCCGGCACATCGTGGGAAACCAGCACACTGGTCAGCCCCATGGAGCTGTTCAGATCCCGGATCAGTTTGACCAGAACGCCCATGGCGATAGGATCCTGGCCGGCAAAAGGCTCGTCGTACATGATCAGTTCCGGATCCAGCGCAATGCTTCTCGCCAGGGCGACCCGTCGGGTCATGCCTCCGGACAGTTCCGAGGGCATCAGATGCCTGGCACCACGCAGCCCGACGGCTTCCAGCTTCATCAGAACGATATCCCGGATCATGTCTTCCGGAAGGCTGGTGTGCACGCGCAGGGGAAAGGCAACGTTCTCGAATACGCTCAGATCGGTGAACAGGGCACCGCTCTGGAACAACATGCCCATTTTTTCCCGGAATGCATAGAGGGCCTTGCGCTTGAGCCTGGGCACCTCGTGGCCATCCACCACCACACTGCCGGAATCGGGCCGGAGTTGACCGCCGATCAGGCGCAGGAGTGTGGTTTTACCAGTGCCGCTGGGGCCCATGATGGCGGTAATCCTGCCCCGGGGAATATCCAGGCTGACACCGTCGAAAATCCGGCGCCCGGAGCGGGAAAAGACAACGTCCCTGAGCAATATGTAAGCCGATGAATCCATAGTCCTTACCTTTCAAAGAGGGGCTACATTATGCCAAGGAGCGCCTAAGCTCAATCCAAAGAACCCAAAATGTACTGATAGCAATGATCAGTTTGACTGAACTTTCGGTAACCGGGCATCGTTGCCGGGCGAAAATGATATACTCCTCCGACCATTTCCAATGTCTTAACAGCCAGGCCCCAAGCCCGATGAACGAACAGACTCCGACCGATTTCCGAACGCCCGCCCTGCGTGCCATCCGCATCGAGCGAGACGCCATCAACGCTCTTGAGAGCCGTATCGACGATCATTTTACCCGGGCCTGTGAAGTTATTATGAAGTGCACGGGCCGCGTGGTGGTTACCGGCATGGGCAAGTCCGGCCACATCGGGAACAAGATCGCCGCAACCCTGGCCAGCACCGGCACGCCCTCGTTCTTCGTTCATCCGGGCGAGGCAAGCCACGGCGACATGGGTATGATTACCTCTCAAGACGTGGTTATCGCCATTTCCAACAGTGGCAACACCAGCGAGGTGGTCACCATTCTGCCACTGATCAAACGGATGGGCGCCCCGTTGATCAGTATGACCGGCAATGCGAATTCCACCCTGGCACGGGAAGCCGTGGCCAATCTGGATGTCAGCGTACAGGTAGAAGCCTGCCCCCTGGGCCTGGCACCCACGTCATCCACCACCGCAACCCTGGTGATGGGCGATGCCCTCGCGGTCGCCCTGCTTGAGGCCAGAGGTTTCAGCGCCGAAGATTTTGCCTTTTCCCATCCGGGCGGAAGCCTGGGCCGGCGGCTATTGCTGCGGGTCTCTGACATCATGCATACCGGTGATCGCATTCCGGTTGTCAGCGAAAGCACGCCCCTCAGCGGTGCCCTGCTGGAAATCTCCCGCAAGGGCCTCGGCATGACCACTGTCGTTGATGAACAGGGCGCGCTTGCAGGAATATTTACGGACGGCGACCTTCGCCGGACTCTGGACCGCTCAGTAGACATCCACAATACGCCCATCCATGAGGTGATGACCCGGCATGGAAAAACCATCCAGGCCGATCATCTCGCGGCAGAAGCATTGAACGTGATGGAAGAAATGAAGATCAACGCCCTGCCGGTTACCGATGAGAGCGGCGCCCTGATCGGCGCCATTAACATGCACGACCTGCTGCGGGCCGGGGTTATCTGATATGCAGAATGAATGGCCCGAATCCCTGCTGGCGAAAGCGGCGCAGATCCGCCTGATTGCCCTTGATGTCGACGGCATCATGAGCGACGGCAAGCTCTACTTCAGCGCCACCGGCGATGAGCTCAAGGCGTTCAACATTCTCGACGGCCTGGGCCTGAAACAGTTGATGGCTGCGGGCATAACTGTCGCTGTCATCACCGGGCGCAAGTCGCCACTGACGGAAAAACGCATGCGGGACCTCGGTATCCCGCACCTGATGCAGGGACGAGAGGACAAGAAAGCAGCCCTGCAGGAACTGGCGAGTACCATGAACATCCGCCCGGAAGCGATCGCCTACATGGGCGACGATCTGCCAGACTTGCCAGCCCTGACGTTTGCAGGCCTTGGAATCACAGTGCCCAACGGATACTGGCTGGTCCGGCAGCAGGCGGATTACTGTACCCGGGCCCAGGGAGGAAACGGCGCCGTGAGGGAGGCTTGCGACCTGCTGCTTAGCGCCCACGGAAAGCTGGACGCAGCGCTGGCCCCCTACCTGGGGCCTGATCAGGAGGCTGGCACGTGAACTGGCTCCCGGACCGGCCCCGGCTGCAAACGCTGGCACTGGCGGGTACCATTGTCGCGGCGGTGTTTTTGCTATGGCGAAGTGATGAGCCTCCGGTTATCGACCGGCAGGCCGCCGATCTGAGAGGCGATACCGAACCCGACGGATTCGTGGTCAATGGCAAGTACACCGCGTTCGATGAAGCCGGCAACCCCAAGGTCAGTTTTACCAGCCCGCGGATAGAGCAGTTCGAGGAAGGCAACCTGGCCACCCTGGAATCGCCGAGAGCCGAGCTCTACAGCGGTACCGGGGGCGCCGACAGTCTGCCCTGGATTGTGGAAGCCGAAAATGGCAGCCTCCTGCAAAATGAAAACCTGCTTTACCTGACCGGCAAGGTCCGGGTACTCCGACGTGTTGGCGGTCGGGACACCACCCTGACAACACCAACCCTGACCCTGGACAACGACCGGGGCCTGGCATACACAGACGCACCCGTAGAGATACGCGACGTGACAGGCACCACTCGTGCCACAGGCATGAAAGCGTGGATCGACGAGCGGATTCTGGAACTGAACTCCCAGGTGGAAGGACACTATGAAACCGGAAACTAACCGATACCGGGGCCTGATGGCTGCCCTGCTGACCGTCGCCATGGCCGGGCCGGCGGCAGCTTTCGAGCTTGATTCTGATATTCCCATCAAGGTAACCGCAGACAACGCCCGCCTCGACGACGGCCAGGGTATCGCCACCTACACCGGCGATGTAGAGCTGGAACAGGGCGAGACCCATCTGAGCGCGGAGCGTGTGGTTCTGTACCGCGACGAAAACGGCCTGAACCGGATTGAAGCCTTCGGAAGCCCGGCCCGTTACCGCCAGCCAACCCGTGAGGGCGAAGGTGAAACCGACGCCAGGGCGCTGAATATTACCTGGTCGGCCACTGACCAGCGTCTGATCTTTGAACGGCAAGCGGTCATCGAACAGAATGGCAACCTGTTCCGGGGCGATGTCATCCATTATGATACCGTCCGCCGGGTCGTAACTGCCCAAGGCGGCGCCGATACCGGTGAAGGATCCGGCCGGGTAGAAATGGTGATTCAGCCACGCAGCACTGACAGACGCACTGACAGACAGGAATCCGATGGCAGTTCTGAGAGCCAGTAATCTGGCAAAGAGTTATAAACAGAAAAAAGTGGTGATCGACGTTTCCCTGGAAATCCGCAGCGGGGAAATTGTTGGTCTGCTGGGCCCCAATGGCGCCGGTAAAACCACCTGCTTTTACATGATTGTGGGGCTGGTTCCCGCCGACTGCGGCCGGATCACCATCGACAGCCGCGACATCACTCATCTGCCCATGCACGGCCGGGCGCGTCAGGGCATCGGTTACCTGCCCCAGGAAGCCTCGGTATTCCGCAAACTGTCGGTGCGCGACAACATCATGGCCATTCTGGAAACCCGCAAGGGTCTGGGTAAGGCGGAGCGGGGAAAGAAGGTGGAAGAATTGCTCGAAGAATTCCACATTACCCACATTCGTGACAGCATGGGCATGGCCCTGTCCGGCGGCGAGCGCCGGCGTGTGGAAATTGCCAGGGCCCTGGCGATGGAGCCGGCCTTCATCCTCCTGGATGAGCCGTTCGCCGGTGTCGACCCCATTTCCGTGAGCGATATCAAACACATCATCCGGCATCTTCGGGACAAGGGCATTGGTGTGTTGATTACCGACCACAACGTGCGTGAGACCCTGGACATCTGTGAGAATGCCTACATCGTTTCCGGTGGCCACATCATCGCCTCCGGTAATGCCGAGGCCATTCTGGCCAACCAGCAGGTGAAGGAAGTGTATCTGGGCGATGAGTTCCGACTGTGAAATTGGGGTCAGATGAAATTGGGGTCAGATGAACTTTTCATCTGACCCCCGGATTGTTTTGATGATCTGTAGCAAGTAAACTCGGCAAAGAACTTGCTAGGGTAATACAGGGCCAAGGCAAGTAACCGACATATAAAGAATTTTTCACTACCTACGACACCAAGCGCTGATGAGTGACGGATCCTGAACCATGGTAATGAAAGCCTCCTTACAGTTAAAGCTGGGTCAGAGCCTGACCATGACACCCCAGCTGCAACAGGCGATCCGGCTTCTACAGCTTTCCACTCTCGACCTTCAGCAGGAAGTCCAGCAGGCCCTGGAATCCAACCCCATGCTGGAGACGTCCGAGGATGAGGATCAGCCGGAGACCGACACCGGGAATGACGAACGGGAGGCCAATGCCACCGAGTCCGCCGCTGAGACAGTTCCCGAACCTTCACCCGACTGGGATGAAACCGAAAACGGTCCGGACTGGTCCTCGGAAAACGAAATCCCGGATAATATCCCGGACGATCTCCCGGTCGACACCGCCTGGGACGATATCTACCAGTCCGCACCGGCATCGGCCGCCCGTAACGATGACGAAAACGATCACGATTTCGAGACCCGCAACTCCCCCACTGACACGCTTCAGGATCACCTGGAATGGCAACTGAACCTGACCCCGATGAGCGAACGGGACCAGGCCATTGCCCACGCTTTGATGGACGCAGTGGATGAACGCGGCTATCTGACCAGTCCGCTGGAAGAGATTCATGCCGGGTTGCTGGATGAAAACGAAGAAGACCCCCTTGAGCTGGATGAAGTCGAGGCGGTCCTTCACCGGCTGCAGCATTTTGATCCTCCCGGCGTGTTCGCCCGGGACCTGCAGGAATGCCTGCTGATCCAGCTCAACCAGCTGCCGCCGGAAACGCCCTGGCTGGCCCAGGCTCGCCTGGTCATCACCCATTACATCAATCTGCTCGGCAACCGCGACTATGCCCAACTGCTACGCCGCAGCCGCCTGAAAGAAGACCAGCTGCGGGATGTACTGGCCCTGATTACCGGCCTGAATCCCCGCCCCGGTGACGTGATTGACCGCACCGAACCTGACTACGTAATTCCGGATGTGATCGTTCGCAAGCACAACGGCCGCTGGCGCGTTGAACTGAATCCGGAAATTGCCCCGCGCATCCGCGTCAATGCCAGCTATGCTTCTCTTATAAGGCGTGCGGACAGCAGTGCCGACAACACCTACCTGCGGGATCAGTTGCAGGAGGCGAAATGGTTTATCAAGAGCCTGCAGAGCCGCAATGAAACCCTGCTGAAAGTGGCGACCCGTATTGTCGAGCACCAGCAAGGATTCCTGGATCAGGGTGAAGAAGCCATGAAACCGCTGATCCTCTCTGATATCGCCCAGGCGGTTGAGATGCATGAGTCCACGATTTCCCGGGTCACCACCCAGAAATACATGCACACCCCCCGGGGAATTTTCGAGCTGAAATATTTCTTCTCCAGCCATGTCAGCACTGACGAAGGCGGTGAATGTTCTTCCACGGCGATCCGCGCGATGATCAAAAAGCTGATTGCCGCGGAAACGCCCAAAAAGCCGTTGAGCGACAGTAAAATTGCAGCCATGCTAGGAGAACAGGGAATCAAGGTTGCGCGACGCACCGTTGCCAAGTACCGGGAGGCCATGCACATTCCGCCTTCGAACGAACGCAAGCGGCTGGTCTGAACACCCCGGGGTCCGGGCGCAACGTACTATTTGCCGGCGCACAATGCGCCAGCACCCAGACCGGCTCCCGGGAGCCGGAACGATGACAACAGGAGACGCCTATGCAACTCAATATTTCAGGCCATCACGTAGAACTGACTCCCGCACTGAAGGATTATGTTTCAGAGAAGTTCCAGAAGCTCGAGCGTCACTTTGACCACATCAGCAACTGCCAGGTAACCCTGGAAGTGGAGAAGGTGCGCCAGATTGCGGAAGCCACGCTGCACGTGGTTGGTGGTGAGATTCACGCAAAGGCAGAAAATGAGGATATGTACGCAGCCATCGATGTCCTGATCGACAAGCTGGACCGCCAGATTCTCAAACACAAGGAAAAGAATGTAGACCGGATGCACGGAAACGGCTCTCGCTAACTGGCTGTTTTCATGCAAGTCATCCAATCGAGCTGCGACACGGCTGACGTGTCGCAGCCTTTTTTTAACGGAAATGCAGTCGATCCATGAGCGACACATCCCTGACCATAGACAACATACTTGCACCGGAGCTCACCCTCTGTCGGGTGTCGGCATCCAGCAAGAAGCGGGCTCTGGAGTTTATTGCCGAGCAGATAAACCTCCAGGACAATACGCTCAGCGAAACCCAGATATTCAATAACCTGATCTCACGGGAGCGTCTGGGCAGCACCGGTATTGGCCAGGGAATTGCCATCCCGCACTGCCGCCTGGAAGGCCTGGATCATGTGGTGGGCGTACTGATGACGCTGGAAGAAAGCGTCGAGTTCGACGCCATCGACAATCAGCCGGTAGATCTGATCTTCGCCCTGGTCGTGCCCAAGGAGGCCACCAGCGAACACCTGGAACTGCTCAGCCAGCTGGCGGAAAAATTCAATGAGCGGTCGTTCTGTGATCGCCTGCGGCAATGCGAGGACGCCAGCACCCTGTACGAGCGCATGACCGCCTCAAGCGGATGACATTCATTGCAGTGGAGGTACGTGGTCATGAAGCTGATTATCGTCAGTGGCAGGTCCGGATCGGGCAAGAGTACCGCACTTCATGTTCTGGAAGATCTGGGCTTCTATTGCATAGACAACCTCCCGATCGGCCTGCTTTTCCCCCTTACCCGGGAAGCCGCCAGCCAGACAAAACCGGGCCGCCTCGGCAAGATGGCCGTGAGCATTGACGCCCGTAACCTTTCCGGAGAACTGGCCAACTTCGAAGAGATCTACCGCCGCCTCCAGGAAACAGGGGTGACCGTTGAGATCATCTTCCTGGATGCCGACGAACAGTCCCTGCTGCAGCGTTTCCACGCGACTCGCCGAAAGCACCCCCTGAGCGATGACAAGACCTCGCTGCGGGAAGCCATCACCAGTGAAAAGAAGCTTCTTGAACCGCTGTCCAAGCTCTCCGACCTGTATGTGAACACCACCGGCATGTCCATGTACGAACTCCGGGATATGGTGAAGCAGCGGGTTGTCGGCAGGAAGGAGCAGGAACTGGCCCTGCTGTTCCAGTCGTTTGGCTTCAAGCACGGTGTACCGCTGGATTCGGACTATGTCTTCGACGTTCGGTGTCTGCCTAACCCTTACTGGGATACCAGCCTTCGGAAGTATGTGGGCACCGATCAGCCGGTGATCGAATTTCTTGAAAAGGAACCGGCGAGCCGAAAGATGATCGATGACCTCAAGGCTTTCCTGGACACCTGGTTACCCTCCTTCGCGGACAGCAACCGCAGCTACATGACCATCTCCATCGGCTGTACCGGAGGCCAGCACCGCTCTGTGTATGTGTGCGAGCAGCTGGGCGAGTACTTCCGGCAGCGCTACAACAACGTCCAGGTGCGCCACACCGAGCTGCCACATTTGCAGACACGGGAAGAGATCTGATCAGCCCATGATTCGCCGCCCGATTACCATTATCAACAAACTGGGGTTGCACGCCCGTGCCACCGCCAAGCTGGTTGCCACAGCCTCCGAATTCGACAGCAGCGTGAGAATTGCTGGCAAGGGCCGGGATGTGGACGCCAAAAACATCATGCAAGTGATGATGCTGGCCGCCAGCAAAGGTACGGATGTTGAGCTCATTGCTGAAGGACCCGACGAGGAGCAGGCCATTGATGCGCTGGTCGAACTCATCAACGATTATTTTGGCGAGGGCGGTTAAAACGGGGTCAGATGAAAACGGGGTCAGATGAAAGTTCATCTGACCCCGTTTTCATCTGACCCCGGTTTGATCTCCTGCAACTCGCACTCACCGATAACGGCTAACTCCGCTATAATAAAGGCGTTTTCTGATGCTGGGTGATTCATGACCGATATTCTGGAAAAAAGCCAGGCCCGCCAGCGCCTTCGCTCCCTGAGTGAAGCCCTGGACAGCGGCGCACTGAAGCAGGTTGCACGCATCCTGAACGGTGGCCTGAGTCCCAGCGACATTGCTCACCTGCTGGAATCTTCGCCGCCCCGGCAGCGTGCCCTGTTGTGGAACCTGGTCGACAAGCAGCTGGAAGGGGAAGTCCTCCAGTACCTGAGCGACGATATTCGCAGTTATTTCCTGAGCCAGCTGAACGCCCAGGAACTGGCGGACATTATCGAGGATTTCGAGTCGGACGATCTGGCCGACTTGCTGCAGCAACTGCCGGACACGGTGATCCAGGAAGTTCTGGACACCATGGACGAGCAGGACCGCCAACGTGTGGAAGAGGTCCTTTCCTACCCGGAGGACACCGCTGGCGGCCTGATGAACACGGACACCATCACGGTGCGCCCGGACATCAGCATTGACGTTGTTCTTCGTTACCTTCGCCGGCACCGTACCTTGCCACCAATGACCGATAGCCTGATTGTGGTCAGCCGGCGCGATGAATTCATCGGCATGCTGCCGATCACCAAGATGCTGGTGTCCAACCCTGCCGCGACCGTGCGGGAAGTCATGGACACCGACATCGAGCCAATTCCCGTTAGCCTCTCCGACACCAAGGTCGCGACACTGTTCGAGCGCTATGATCTGATCTCGGCGCCGGTGGTGAACGACGAGGGCCGGTTGCTGGGCCGGATCACCATCGATGACGTGGTTGACGTTATCCGTGAGGATGCGGATCACTCGCTGATGAGTATGGCCGGCCTGGATGAAGACGAAGATACCTTTGCTCCGGTCTGGAAAACCACGCGCCGCCGGGCGGTATGGCTCGGGATTAACCTGATTACCGCGCTTACGGCATCCGCAGTGATCGGTCTGTTTGAGGACACCATCGCCAAGGTGGTGGCGCTTGCGGTACTGATGCCGATCGTTGCCAGCATGGGCGGCATTGCCGGCAGCCAGACCCTGACCCTGGTCATCCGGGGCATGGCCGTCGGGCAGATCAGCGGCGCCAACGTTGGCTGGCTGCTGAGCCGGGAGTTTCTCTCCGGCATAATTAACGGGCTGCTCTGGGCGGCGGTGGTCGCAGGTGCTGCCATGCTCTGGTTCCAGGAGGTGCTGATTGGAGCCATCATTGCCGCCGCCCTGGTGATCAATCTTGTTGCAGCGGCACTGGTGGGCACGGTGCTGCCGCTGTTTCTCAAATCGCGTAATATCGACCCGGCCCTAGCTGGTAGCGTGATACTGACAACCGTGACGGATGTGGTTGGATTCATGGCCTTTCTTGGCCTGGCGACCATTTTCTACGCCTGATAGGAGAACATGGGGTCAGATGAAAGCTTTCATCTGACCCCGACTTTACGATTTTCTACGCCTGATGGGCGAACATGGGGTCGGATGAAAGCTTTCATCTGACCCCGACTTTACGGCTACTGGATTTATGAAAGACAACCACGACAACGAAACACCAGAATACGACGGCCCCAGCAAGTCCCAGCTCAAGCGGGAAATGCACGCGCTGCAGGACCTGGGCAAGCGGATGCTTGACCTGACCAACGATCAGCTGGAAACCCTGCCGATCAGCGATAGCCTGAGGGCTGCCATCGAGGAATCCCGACGCATCCGCCAGAATGAGGCCAAGCGACGGCACCTCCAGTACATCGGCAAGATCATTCGCCAGGAGGACGACCCGGAGGCTCTGGAAAAAGCCATCGATGCGTTTGACGCCGGCAGTGAGGAACACACCCGCAGACACCACCTGGCCGAACGCTGGCGCGACCGGATGATTGCCGGGGGCGATTCGGTGGTGGGGGAATTCTTCAGCTACTGCCCGGGGGCGGACATGCAGCATCTGCGCAACCTGGCCCGGAACGCCCGAAAGGATGTCGAAAAACAGAAAAACACCGGGCAGTCCCGGAAATTGTTCCGTTATCTTCGGGAGTGCATCGACGACGCTGAAGCTGTGTGAACATGGGGTCAGATGAAAATGGGGTCAGATGAACTTTTCATCTGACCCCATTTTCATCTGACCCCGTTTTCAGCCTTTAAGGCGCCGGTGCTCCCATACCGGCATTCGGGTACGGAGGTTGGTAATCTGCTCCGGGTCGAGCTCCGCGGCGACCACACCCGGACCCTCGCCCATTTCAGTCACTACCCGGCCCCATGGATCGCAGATCAGGCTGTGGCCGTAGGTCTGGCGCCGTTCACTGTTCTGACCACCCTGCCCGGCGGCCACCACCCAGACCTGGTTTTCGATGGCCCGTGCCCTGATCAATGGGTGCCAGTGGGCATCGCCGGTTTGCCAGGTGAATGCACTCGGCAGGCATATCCAGTCGGCCTCCTGCTCCCTCAGTGCCCTGAACAGCTCCGGGAAGCGCAGATCGTAGCAGATGGCGAGGCCCAGCCTTCCCGCCGGCGTGTCCACGGTAACGACCTGCTCCCCCGGCTCAAAGGTGTCGGACTCACGATACTGGCCATGGGCGTCTTCAACCATGGCATCGAACAGATGGATCTTGTCATAACGGGCAACCTCCGTTCCCTGGCCATCAAACACCAGGCAGGTTGCACGGACCCGGGCCTCGATATCTGAACCATCCGGGCGTTGCGCCAGCGGCATCGAGCCGCCAACAATCCAGATCCCGAGCTTTCGGGCCTGTTCCGCCAGAAAGGCCCGTATCACCGGTTCAGGGCCGGCTTCCTTGCGGCCACAATCAACCATCTGGCTGGTTGCCAAGACCGCAAAATTTTCCGGCAGCACCGCAACCCCGGCCCCCTGTCCTGCGGCCTCCGCCAGCAGTCGCTCCGCTTCGGCCAGGTTGGCCCGGATATCATGGCTGCTTACCATCTGAATGGCCGCGACCTGACTGGAAACATGCTTGCTCATAACAGTCTCCTGTTCTTATTGACCGGTGTCGAATACCCGCTGCAAATTCACTTTCGGCTCATCCCATGTGCCTGTAACACTGTAGGTTGCACTGGTGAGCTTGCTCAGAGGATCGCCCAGAATCTTGTCCAGCACAAACAGGGCACCACCAATGGGTGCACCGGCTCCCATCAGCAGTGCCGCCAGGGGCAGATTCTGGGTCAGGGGCAACACAACCACCAACCGCATATTTAGCTGCTCACTGGCCATATTGCTGGTTCCACTGAGTTTGAAGGCACCGGAGGGGCCCACCACCTGAAGTTCGGGATCCATCGTCAGCAAGCCGTTGATGATCTGAGCCTTGCCAGAAATTGCATCGAATGCCACGCCTCGCTCGTACAGATCGGAAAAATCGAGCTTGAGCCGCCGCCACAGCGTGTCCGAGTTCAGAAGATTGAAAACGCGGAACAACTGGGCGCTATTGTTACGCTCAAGAATCACGCCCTTATCCAGTCTCAGACTGACCGAGCCATTGAGTTCCGCTATCGAGAATTCATCCGGACGACCGGGCCAGTCCAGATCCAGTTGAATGTTGGTGGCCTCGTTGGTAACCGGCATGTCGGTGTCGAACAGGTTATTCAGGTCTGCCAGAGCACCACCGGTAATGGATCCCCAAAACCGGCTTGTCTCCTGCTCGCCAACGATGCTCCAGGCCATGTTACCCGTCAGCGTCAGGGAGTTTAACCGCCCCTCTATGTCATTGACGTTGAGCCGGTAGGGCTCGGGACGAAGCCGGAAGGCCCAGCCACCCAATGAATCAGTGTTCAGCTGGAGATCGGCGATAGTTACGTCAATGTCTGGCCAGTTGCCCATATCCAGGGCCCGGAACGCTTCGAGCTGTTTCTTCAGGGTGAGCAAATCCGCGGACTCCTTCGCAACTCCTTCACCGCGCATTAGCTGCAGTACCTCAAAATCCACCATTATCGTATCGCCATTGTCCGGGATCAGCACCTGCCCCTTCGCGCGCTTTGAGGTGGTTGTGACAACCCAGCGGTCGCCGAGATCCAGGGCATTGATGTCAATATCGGTCAGCACCTGGTTCCCGAGATAGAGATGGTCCAGGCGAAGGTCAAATCCGGTATCCTTCCACAACAGATCGAATGCCAGCCGGTTTTCCCATTCTCCGGTGACGCCCAGGCCTCCGGCAGCCGAGGGTTTAATGACCGCTCTGAGGGGCGCCACGTCGCCAGCGGGCTTTGACAACGGCTCCGGCCAGTCGACGGCCAGGTCTTCGAGGCTGGAGCGCACCCGGATGCCGGAAGTCGAATCCGCCCCCACATCCAGTTCGGCGATGTAGGACACCCTTCCCTGGAGGCCGAAACCGGCGTTCGCCGAAAGCCCCGCGCGGGCAAAAACACCCGGCACCGGAAGTTCTCCGGATTGGCGAATACTGAGAGCGTCCCCTGACCGGGCGCGACTGAACTCTATGGTGACCGGTTCACCGAAGAATTTCGCCGCCAGTGGGCCGCCGAAAACCCCGTCTTCGCTGTGGTAGGTCAGTTCGCCCCGGACACCCTCCCAGGCCAGACTGGCGGCGGGGTAGGCAACCGAACCGTCATCAACAGCAATGTTGGCCTCAACCAAGGGGGGTTGCCCCGAACCAAGCGGCAGATCAATACCGAGGGCGAGCTGGTACTGGCCACCGTACTGCAATTTGCGGGCTTCGCTTCCGGCCATTTCCCCCAGAGGGCTGTTGTCCATCCAGTAACCCACCGACTCTCCGGGTACCCTTGCCGATGTATCCACCCTGACCCGGGCGTTTTCCCCGGGAATGACCCTGACTGAACTCGGATTCAGGTTCAGCCCCCCGGTCTCACCAGCGTCGAGCCTGACCAGCGTGTTGCCGTTGTGAACCTCCACCCGGCCCCGGGCAGAGCGAACCTCCGGCCAGTTTTCGTCATAGCGAACGGTGGCCTGGTCGAACTGGTAAACCATAGAGGAAACGAAGGAGCCCTGCGGAGCATCAGAGCCTATCTGGCCATGACCGTAGTAGGTTCCGGAGGTGATATCCGCTTCGAGGATGGCGGTTGTCAGCCAGTCGTACAATCCGTGGCTGACCGCTTTGACCGGAACAAAATCGGCCAGCATTTCGGCGGTGCCGTTTTTCAGCGACACCCTGAGACCAAGGTTGTCCTCGCCCTCGCGGTCCAGCTTCAGGTCAAACGCACCCTCGATTTCCGTGCTCTCGTTGTAGACCATACGGACACTATCGGAGAATACCCGGGTGATGGGGCCATCCAGTTGCCAGGCGACCTGGCCCTCAAACACCGGGAATGACCAGGCGCTGCCATACAATTCAGGAAACTCGAGGCTTACGGGTGTCTCCCCGGCCGCAACCTGAACATAGCCGTTATGTCTGTCCAGAAAGATAGAACCGTTAACAGACGTGACCCCGGGTGCCCCGCCGTAGGCCCGGACACTGGCATCCCGGAGCTGGCCCGAAAGCTCGAATTTCTCCGGAGACTGGTCAGGCAGGTACACTTCAAGCTGGTCAAGGAATCCGCCAGGGCGATAATTGCGCAGAGCTCTCAGCGCCCATTCCGGCAGGATCGGAAGTCTCGCGGCAAGGCGGCGGGTGGGTGCAAGCGGCAGCGCATCGGCGATCACCGACATACCGCCTTCCGAAGGCGCCAGGCGCAGATTGAACGGGGAAACCACGTCACCATTCCAGGTCCACTGGAGCTGTTTGATATGCCATTCCCCCAGGGCGAAGGAGTCGGACCCGCTCAGTTTCTCATCGGTCATAACGCTATGGTGACGACGCCAGCCAAATCGCGCGCGAATGTCTTCCAGAGGCGCAAGTGACTCATGCCCCACACCCAGTTGCAGGTACGGCGTCCGGACCCT
Organism: Marinobacter sp. Arc7-DN-1; assembly: GCF_003441595.1. Classification (NCBI taxonomy): domain Bacteria; kingdom Pseudomonadati; phylum Pseudomonadota; class Gammaproteobacteria; order Pseudomonadales; family Marinobacteraceae; genus Marinobacter; species Marinobacter sp. Arc7-DN-1. The sequence goes on from NZ_CP031848.1 coordinate 1,252,625, forward strand.
GCCCGTCACCTGCTGCAGCAGACCGTTCCGGAACGTCAGCCAGGCCTCACCCCCGAGATCAAACCCTTCCACCCGAAGTGTTTGCCACTGGTATTCGTCGATCAGGCCGTCAAACAGCCGGCCGGAGTCCACATCGAGATAGAGCTGGCCCGTGAAATCTCCCCGGAAGAAGTGCTGCCCCACCAGGGCGAAGCTGGCGAGTTGCTGGGTAGTGCCCGATTGCATGGCCCGGCCGGAGGCATGGAACAGTCCGCGGCGATAGTCCAGATCCAGCTGGGGAATATAAAGATGGCGACGATTGCCCTGACTGTCCCGGATACCAAGATCTACCCGGGTGATCTTTACGTAGGGATCAGACAGCCAGTTGCCTGCAAGCTCCAGCCACTCGTGGATCTGGCGACTGACCGGTTCCGGGATCTCGGCACCCCGGACAACCACATCGCCGCCCTGCTCCTGGTTAACTGTCAGTTCCAGGCCGTCTGCCTCAAAGTCCTCAAAGACAATTTTCAATCGCAGCAGGGAGGCCAGGGCATCAAACCGGATATTGAGGTACTGCAGGTTCGCCACAACAACACCGGTTTCAGTATTACTGATCCGGATATCACGGGCGGAAAAGGAAGGATCAAGCCAGTACCAGCGGGAGGAAAGACTGCCAATACTGACGTTGTGCCCCAGTCGGTCAGAAAGTTCGCTAGCCAGATCGTCACGAAAGCTGTCAACATTCCGGGTCAGCTGGCGCCCCAGGCCGGCATAGAGGGCAAATAGCACCAGCACGACCAACAGCAACCACCAGATCAGGCTGGCAAGGCGTGCTACCAGCCGAACCGGAGGGCTCTCTGGCAGGTTCTCCGGAAGCGGCGGCTGGTGATCGGTGGAGGACATCCGGGCACCTTACTCCACAACCCGGCAGATTGCCCCGGGGTCAGAGCAAAACGACATCGTACTGCTCCTGGCTGTAAAACGGCTCTACCTGGAAACGAATGGTTTTGCTGATAAAAGTCTCCAGATCGGCCACGTTGTCCGATTCTTCATCCAGCAGGCGGTCGACCACACTCTGTGATGCCATGACCAGGTAACTCTCGGCATCGTAGGCGCGGTTGACCCGGAGAATCTCCCGGAAGATCTCGTAGCACACGGTCTCGGTGGTTTTGAGGAATCCGCGGCCGTCACAGATCGGGCAGGGCTCGCACAGCACCTGGCCGAGACTCTCCGTGGTGCGCTTGCGGGTCATCTCTACCAGACCCAGTTCCGATACGCCGGTAATCTTGGTTTTGGCGTGATCGCGCTCCAGCATTTTTTCCAGCATGCGGTGCACCTGACGCTGGTGTTCGGGATCTTCCATGTCGATAAAATCAATAATGATGATGCCACCGAGATTTCGCAAACGCAGCTGGCGGCTGATGGCGCGGGCGGCCTCGAGATTGGTTTTGAAGATGGTTTCTTCCAGATTCCTGTGGCCCACAAACGCACCGGTATTGATATCAATGGTGGTCATGGCCTCGGTCTGATCAATGATCACGTACCCGCCGGACTTGAGCTGGACCTTGCGGCTCAGGGCTTTCTGGATCTCGTCTTCCACCGAGTAGAGATCGAATATGGGCCGTTCTCCCGGATAATACTCAACCTTGTCGGAAAACTCCGACACGAACTCATCCACAAACTCCATCACCCGTTGGTGGCTCTCACGGCTGTCGATGCGGACTTTCTCGGTCTGGGGCCGGATCAGATCCCGGATGGTACGAATGAACAGGGGCAGATCCTGGTAGACTACCGCCGGTGCCTGAACGCGGGAAATCCGCTCATGGATGGACTGACTCAACCGGTGCAGATAGGTCATGTCGCCAATCAGGTCTTCCGGTGATGCCGCCTCGGCAGCGGTCCGGATGATGTAGCCACCCCGGACGTCCGGGTCCTCTGCAGCGGCTTCCCCGATCAGCGTTTTGAGGCGTGCCCGCTCGTTATCGTCCTCGATCCTCTGGGAAATACCCACATGACTGACACCGGGCATGAACACCAGGTATCGGGACGGGATGGAGAGCTGGGTTGTCAGCCGCGCGCCCTTGGTGCCAATCGGGTCTTTGGTGACCTGAACGACCAGCGACTGGCCCTCACGAAGCAGGCTGCGAATGTCCGGAACGGTTTTCGGGGTATCGGCCGGATCATCGCCATTGGACTGGCTCGGAACCACATCGGAGGCATGAATAAACGCCGCCCGTTCCAGACCAATATCGACGAACGCGGCTTCCATACCCGGCAACACCCGCACCACCTTGCCCTTGTAAATGTTCCCGACAATCCCTTTTCTGCTGGTGCGCTCAATATAGGCTTCCTGCAGCATGCCGTTCTCGACCAGCGCCACGCGGGTTTCCACGGGCGTGACGTTGATCAGGATCTCTTCACTCATGATGTTTGGCTCTCCAGACTGCGCGGCCAGTTTTTCCAGACCGGGTAACCGGCATCTGCCAGTAATGCTGCTGTTTCCTGCAGCGGCAATCCAACCACGGCACTGTAGCTACCCCGAAGTTCATTGACAAAAATACCACCAAGCCCCTGAATTCCATAACTCCCGGCCTTGTCCATTGGTTCACCGCTGGCAACATAGGCGTCAATTTCGTTTGCAGACAATGCCCTGAACCGGACTTCGGTTACCACAAGCCGGGAATGGCATACGCCACCACAAGCCAGTGCCACAGCGGTCATCACCTGATGGGTAGCACCGGAGAGCCGGGCCAGGGTCGCCCTGGCCTCGCCGGCGCCGGAGGGTTTACCGAGGATGACACGATCAAGAACCACGGACGTATCCGAGCCCAGTACCAGGCATTCCGGAGATGATTGTGCCACCAACAGCGCCTTCTCCCTGGCCAGCCGCTCCACATAGTGTTCCGGCGTTTCGCGAGGCTCCGGCGTTTCATCGATATCCGCCGGACGAACAGAAAAACTCAGGCCGATTTGCTGCAACAGCTCTGCCCGGCGTGGCGAAGCCGAGGCAAGAATGATTGGTGACATGGCTAACCCAGTTTGCGGTTAATGTTGTCCAGCAGAATGGAGAATACCGGCCATACCAGGGCGCTGGTCAGAGCCGGCCAGAGATAACTGAATCCGGCAGTCTCGCCACCAAGCAGCTGCTTCAGGAAATGCACCAGCATCTGGTTGATCCCGAGCAACAGGAACACCATCAGGCACTGCTGGGGAATCGGATACATGCGAAGGCGCTGGTGGATGGTAAGCACCAGGAAGGCAGTCAGAGCCATGGCCATGGCATTCACACCGAGGGGGGTCGCCTCAAGGACATCCAGCAGCAGCCCGAGACACCAGGCCAGCAGAATACCGAACTGGGCCGGTGCCCGGAACGTCCAGTAGAAAACGACCAACCCCAGCCACTCAGGACGGAACTCGAACCAGCCAACGGGGAACAGGGAAATACTGAAAACCAGGGCGACAATCACAGACAGTACGAAAACCGGATAGCTGATTACCGACAGCATCAGTCCTGCCCTCCCTGCACGGCGTCTGCCTCAGCGTTAGCGGCGGGCTCGCCTTCAACGGCCTCACCTTCGGTCGATAACGGTCCGTCCGGTGGAAACACCACCAGCACCAGACGGCTCTGGTTTAGTTGCGCTTTCGGCGTTGCCTCTATGGAGATGAACGGCTCACCCGGCTCCTTGGTAATACGGCTTACTTCTGCCACCGGGTAGCCCCGGGGGAACCGGCCACCGAGACCGGAACTTACCAGAAGATCGCCTTCCCGGATGTCTGCGGTGTCTGGCACATGGACCAGATCAAGGGTATCGCTATCGCCGGTGCCCAGCAGGATAGCCCGCAATCCGTTGCGGACCACTTCCACCGGAACGGCGTGGCTGCTGTCAGACACCAGCAGTACTCGAGACGTTAACTGACTGCTCTGCACCACCTGCCCCATCAAGCCGTGAGCATCCAGAATGGCCTGGCCTGGCACGAGGCCATCGCGCCGACCCTTGTTGATAATGACTTCATGGGAGAATGGGTCCGGAGAGACACCCACCACCTCGCCCACGATGACGCGGTCGTCCAGCACCTCGGAGGAGTTCATCAGGCGGCGCAGTTCGTTGTTTTCAGAGGCAAGGGCCGCGTATTTCAGGGCGCGCCGTTCCAGGATCAGCAAGCGGGCCCGGAGGTCTTCGTTTTCCTGCTGCAGGTCTTTCTTGTTTTCAAACAGCCCTGCCACCCAATCGGTGAATTCATAGGGTGCATTGCCGAGCCAGTACACCGGAGCCAGACCTGTGGCGAGGGTGCTGCGCACGGTTGAGAGCTTGTCGAAACGCGCATCGGCAACCACCAGGGCTGCCGATACGAGAAGAACAATGAGGAGCCTGAAGCCAGGAACAGGCCCCTCGACGAAGATGGTTTTAATGTCGAGCCCTCCCCACAGGATTATCCCTCCTGGGAGAACATTCCGATGCCACCCCGGTCAATCACTTCCAGCGCCTTGCCGCCACCCCGGGCGACGCAGGTCAGCGGGTCTTCAGCGATGATTACCGGCAGGCCGGTTTCCTCGCTGATCAGCTTGTCCAGCCCGCGAAGCAGTGCGCCGCCGCCGGTCAGAACGATACCGCGCTCGGCGATGTCGGAGGCCAGTTCGGGCGGCGACTGCTCAAGGGCGCTCTTAACGGTCTGGACGATCTGGGCCAGGGATTCCTGCAGGGCATCGAGGATTTCCTCGCTGTTCAGGGTAAAGGCCCTGGGCACGCCTTCTGCAAGGTTGCGACCGCGCACGTCGATTTCGCGGATTTCGAGACCTTCGTAGGCGCAGCCGATTTCATGCTTGATGCGCTCGGCGGTGGAATCGCCGATCAGGCTGCCGTAGTTGCGGCGCACGTAGGTCACGATGGCCTCATCGAACTTGTCGCCGCCTACCCGGACAGACTCGGCATAGACAATGCCGTTCAGAGAGATGATGGCGATCTCGGTGGTGCCACCGCCGATGTCCACAATCATGGAGCCGCTGGCTTCTTCCACCGGAAGCCCGGCGCCAATGGCCGCGGCCATGGGCTCTTCAATCAGGAACACTTCGCGGGCGCCGGCGCCGAGGGCGGATTCACGGATGGCCTTGCGCTCTACCTGGGTGGATTTGCTGGGTACGCAGACCAGTACCCGCGGGCTCGGGGTAATGAAGCTGTTTTCATGCACCTTGTGGATAAAATGCTGGAGCATTTTTTCGGTGACGACAAAATCTGCAATCACGCCGTCTTTCATGGGGCGGATGGCGGTGATGTTGCCGGGGGTACGGCCCAGCATGCGTTTGGCTTCTGCGCCGACGGCGGCGACCATTTTCTGGGAACCACTGGTGCGAATGGCCACAACGGAGGGCTCGTTCAGAACGATTCCGCGCTCACGGACGTAAATAAGGGTGTTGGCGGTGCCCAGGTCGATGGACAGGTCGCTTGAGAATAAGCCTCGGAGTCTTTTTATCAACATTCGTGTAGTTTCAACCTGAGAGTTGCAGTCGCAGAGAAAAGATGCGGCAACTTTAGCAGTGAGCACCCCGGCAGGCAAGGCGCGAACGGGCCTCACGCCTTACGGTTCACACATTTACCTTATGGGCTGGGGCCTCCCGCGATTGTTCGAATCTGTTACCATGTCGCTTTAATTTTTTGGCTTGGGTGAAGGGCCGCTCGGAGATCTCCTTTCAAAACACGCTACGAGCACATCCATGTGCGCTTGTTTCGGGCCGTCCATGGCCCTCAACAGTTTTGAAAGGAGATCTCCGACCGACCCCGAACTTCAGAACCGCCCTCAACTTCTTAAGATTTATTAACGACATTTCATTTACCTGGGAGGCAATGCGTGACCATTTCCCGCAAGGACATCGAGAAAGTCGCTGTGCTCGCCCGCATTCGCGTGGACGAGGAGCAGGTTTCGGCTCTGGAGAAGGATCTGGGCAATATCCTGGATCTGGTGGATCAGTTGGCTGCGGCCGATACCGACTCGGTTGAACCCATGGCCCATCCGCTGAATGCGGTCCAGCGCCTGCGGGCCGATGAGGTGACCGAGACCAATCAGCGGGAGGCGTTCCAGGCGATTGCGCCGGCCACCGAGAACGGGCTTTATCTGGTTCCCAGAGTCATTGAGTGAGCCATTGAGTGATCTGACGAACAGCGATTTCAGGATTCATCATGCATAACAAATCCGTAGCAGAGCTTTCCCGGGAACTGGAGAGCGGCCAGGTTTCCAGCGTTGAGCTGACCCAGCAGTTTCTCGACCGCATCAAGCAGGAAGATGGCAAGTACAACAGTTTTATTACCGTCACCGGGGAGCAGGCGCTGGCCGATGCCCGGGCGGCGGATGAGCAGCGGGCGACTGGGAATGCGACGCCCTGGACAGGGGTGCCGTTTGCCCACAAGGATATTTTCTGTACCAACGGCGTTCGTACCACCTGTGGTTCGAAAATGCTGGAGAATTTTGTTCCGCCCTACGATGCAACGGTCACCGCGAATTTCCGCCAGGCCGGGGCCGTGTGCCTGGGCAAGACCAACATGGATGAGTTCGCCATGGGGTCGTCCACCGAGTCCAGCTATTTTGGCGCGACCACCAACCCCTGGCGTTTGGGCCAGGGTGAAAAGCGGGTGCCAGGCGGTTCTTCCGGGGGCTCCGCGGCGGCGGTGGCGGCGCGGCTGGTGCCGGCGGCTACCGCAACGGACACCGGCGGCTCGATTCGTCAGCCGGCGGCGCTGTGTGGCGTGACCGGGCTGAAGCCGACCTATGGGCGGGTGTCCCGGTACGGGATGATTGCTTTTGCCTCCAGCCTCGACCAGGGCGGTACGATTGCCCGAAGCGCAGAGGACAACGCTCTGATGCTGAATGTGATGGCGGGGTTCGATCCGAAGGACTCCACCTCGCTGGACCGTGAAGTTCCGGATTACACCGCCACGCTGAACGAGCCGTTAAAAGGTCTGAAGATCGGTTTGCCGAAAGAGTACTTCAGTGACCAGCTCAGCCCGGCGATGGAGCAACAAGTTCGCAATGCGGTAAAGGAATACGAGAAGCTGGGCGCGACAGTGAAAGAGGTGTCCCTGCCCAACGCCAAACTGGCGATAGCGGCCTATTACGTGATTGCGCCGGCGGAAGCCTCCGCCAACCTGTCCCGTTTTGACGGGGTGCGTTACGGCTACCGCTGCGAAGATCCGAAGGATCTGATGGATCTGTATACCCGCACCCGTGCTGAAGGCTTTGGCACCGAGGTAAAACGCCGGATCCTGGTGGGCACCTACGCGCTGTCCGCCGGGTATTTCGATGCCTACTACCTGAAGGCCCAGAAGGTGCGCCGGCTGATCCAGCAGGATTTCATCAATGCCTTCAGGGAAGTGGATGTGCTGATGAGCCCGACCACGCCCTCCCCGGCGTTCATTCAGGGCGAGAAAACCAGCGACCCGGTCACCATGTACCTGGAAGACGTGTTCACCATCGCCATCAACCTGGCGGGCATTCCAGCCATGTCGGTGCCGGCGGGTTTCGTGGATGGTCTGCCGGTGGGCCTGCAGATCATCGGGGATTATTTCTCCGAGGCGCGTTTGCTGAACGCCGCCCATCAATTCCAGCAGGTGACCGACTGGCACCAGCGTGAACCGCAATAAGCCCGGGACAGGCCCCATACAGGAGAGAGCAACTATGCAGTGGGACATTGTGATCGGGCTGGAAATTCACGTTCAGCTCGCCACCCGAACCAAGATCTTTTCCGGCTCCAGCACCGCCTACGGCGCCGAGCCCAACACCCAGGCCAACGCCGTTGACCTGGCCATGCCCGGCACCCTGCCCGTGCCCAACGAGCAGGCCTTCCGCTACGCGGTGATGTTTGGCCTGGCGGTGAACGCCGAGATTGAACGCCGCTCGGTGTTCGAACGGAAAAACTATTTCTACCCGGATCTGCCGAAGGGCTACCAGACCACCCAGCTGGAGCGTCCGATCGTCGGCCCCGGCTACGTGGACATTGATCTGGCCAACGGTGAGACCCGGCGCGTGCGCATTCACCACGCTCACCTGGAAGAAGACGCCGGCAAATCCCTCCATGAGGATTTCCACGGCATGACCGGCGTGGATCTCAACCGGGCCGGCACGCCACTGATCGAAGTGGTCACCGAACCGGATATGAATAATGCCGAGGAAGCCGTGGCGTTCGCCAAGAAACTGCACGGCATTGTAACCTCGCTGGGTATCTGCGATGGCGACATGTCCCAGGGCTCCATGCGCTTCGACGTGAACATCTCCCTGAAGCCAAAAGGCTCGGACACCCTCGGCACCCGCACCGAAACCAAGAACCTGAACTCATTCCGATTCATGGAACAGGCCATTGCCCACGAAGTGGAACGACAGATGGACATCCTGGAAGACGGCGGCAGAATTGTGCAGGAAACCCGCCTGTACAATGGCGACCGGGACAAATCCCGCTCGATGCGCACCAAGGAAGAAGCCAACGACTACCGCTACTTCCCCTGCCCGGACCTGCTGCCGGTGGAAATTGATGACTCGTTCATTAGCGAAGCCCGCAACCGCCTCCCGGAACTGCCGGATGCACGGAAGGCACGGTTCAAGGACCAGTACGGCCTGAACGACTACGACGCCGGCCTGCTCAGCGGCGACTCCAAACTGGCCACGTTCTTCGAGGAAGCCGCCAGCCACGGCAAAGACGCCAAGCTGGTCGCCAACTGGATCCAGGGCGAATTTTCCGCCCGCCTGAATGCCGAGGAGAAGACCGTTGCCGACTCCCCCATCACCGGCGCCCAGTTGGGTGACCTGGTGGTGCGGATTGCCGATAACACGGTTTCCTCTGCTGGCGCAAAGAAGGTGTTTGAAGCGCTGTGGTCTGGCGAAAACGACAACGTGGACGCGATCATCGACGCCAAGGGCCTGAAGCAGGTGTCTGACACCGGTGCGCTGGAAGCCATGGTAGACGAGGTGCTGGCCGGGATGCCGGATCAGGTGGCCCAGTATCAGCAGGAATCCGATCCCAAGAAACAGAAGAAGATGCTTGGCGGGTTTATGGGGCCTCTAATGAAGGCCTCCAAGGGTCAGGGAAATCCCAAGCTGTTTAACGAGATTCTGGTTCGCAAGCTTGGGGGGTAAGCCTTGGGCTTTGGGTCGTGGTTTTTTGGCTGCGGCCCTAGCCTTCTTTTCCTGGAGTTAACGCACGGGAGGGTGGAGCCTTCCAAAACACGCTCCTTGCGGCACGTCCATGTGACGCTTGAGCTCCGCCATCCATGGCTCCGCACAGTTTTGGAAGGCTCCACCCTCCCGCGCTGTTAAACTTCTCAGCTATAGTCTGCTGTCCGACCTACCTTTATTCCTGTCGACTATATCCGAGCTTTCTGACGCGTTGGTGAGAGGCTTCTCCCAAAAATGTTGGAGGCCAAGGATGGCCGGAAACAAGCGCACATGGACGTGCTCGTAGCGGTTTTTGGGAGAAGCCTCTCACCAACGCCTCCCCCGAAACCATCAGGCTAGGTGCCCACCCCAAAGGCTACCGAACAAGCCGGGCCCAAAGATCATGCTCATCGGCATGCTCAACCACGGCCTGAACAATCTCACCGGGCACAAGATCCGTCTCATCGTTTAGGTAGACCATCCCGTCAATCTCCGGCGCATCGGCTTTGGAACGGCCAATGGCGCCTTCTTCGTCCACTTCGTCGATCAGAACGTCGATGGTCTGGCCGATCCCGGCCTGCAGGCGGGCGGCGGAAATCTTAGCCTGTTTTTCCATGAAGCGGGCCAGGCGCGCTTCTTTCACTTCCTCAGGCACCGCACCTTCCAGTTCGTTGGCCTTGGCACCTTCCACCGGGCTGTATTTGAACGCGCCCACGCGGTCCAGCTGGGCTTCGTCGAGCCAGTCCAGCAGGTACTGGAAATCTTCCTCGGTTTCGCCGGGGAAGCCGACGATAAACGTTGAGCGGATGGTCAGTTCCGGGCAGATGTCCCGCCACCTGCGTATGCGCTCCAGGGTTTTGCTGTCGTGGGCCGGGCGTTTCATGGCCCTGAGGACTTTCGGGCTGGCGTGCTGGAACGGGATATCCAGGTACGGCAGGATCTTGCCTTCGGCCATCAGCGGGATGATGTCGTCCACATGGGGATAGGGATACACATAGTGCAAACGCACCCACACGCCCATTTCACCCAGGGCCTCGCACAGCGACTGCATTTTGGTTTTCAGCGGGCGGCCCTGCCAGAAGCCGGTGCGGTATTTGGTATCGACACCATACGCAGAAGTGTCCTGGGAAATCACCAGCAGTTCCTTGACGCCGGCATCCACCAGGCGCTGGGCTTCGTCCATCACATCGCCGATGGGCCGGCTGACCAGATCGCCGCGCATGGAGGGGATGATGCAGAAGGTGCAGCGGTGGTTGCAGCCCTCGGAAATTTTCAGATAGGCATAATGCCTCGGGGTCAGTTTGATGCCCTGGGGCGGGACCAGATCGGTGAACGGATCGTGTTGCTTTTTCTGGGGCACGAACTGGTGAACCGCACCGACCACTTCTTCATAGGCATGAGGACCGGAAACCGCCAGAACGCCGGGGTGGGTCTCGCGGATCTTGTCGGCTTCGACACCCATGCAGCCGGTGACGATGACTTTCCCGTTTTCACTGATGGCCTCGCCAATAGCATCCAGGGATTCCTGCTTGGCAGCATCAATAAAGCCACAGGTATTCACCACCACGATATCGGCGTCGTCATAGGTGGAGACTACGTTATACCCATCGAGCCGGAGTTGGGTGAGGATACGCTCTGAGTCCACGAGGGCCTTGGGGCAGCCAAGGCTGATAAAGCCGACCTTGCCATTACCGGTTTCTGTAGCGGGGTTCTGGGTGTTGTCTGTCATAAAAAGCTTGGAATTCCCGGAGCTCAGTGAAAGCCCACACATGAATGAAGGCCGGCATTTTACACCAGCCACGGTGCCGCCTGCAGCAAAACCTGTAACATAAGACCGGCCGGCATTTCCGGTGGCTAATACTGACAGGCGTCAATTTTTGTGACGCTTCGTTCAGAAAGGTTTAATAAAACTGCCACAATAAGCGTCAGGCTTCTTGCTGATCACAAAGTAAACAACTACACTTTCATGCGCTTATCATGAGTTTAAGTGTTTTTCTGGAAGGGATTTATGGGAAAGGCAGCCTCATTCGAAACCAGACACGCCAGAAGAGTCAACATGAAACCTGTCGCCGCCAAACTGAATCTGCGCAACCAGCAACGGGTGGACGTAGCCACCGACATCACCCTTGAAAAACCGAACGGCTGCTGCCTTACCTGTTCGATCTCCAATCTTTCACGCACCGGCGTGATGATTTCCTGCAATCAGGCAACGGTGAAGCAGTTGATTCCAGAGCAAAAGGCGCCTGCTCCCGGCAACTGGGTTGCCGTCAAAGCCCGGTTCTCGGTGCCCGTCGTTGCCACGCAACCGGTCTCCATCGTTGCAGACGGCAATATCGTTCATATGCGCCGGATTGCCAGAGATGAATTCCAGCTGGGCATCCAGTTCGCCGAGTTCGAGGGCAACGGCTTCGACTATGTCGACCGCTACGTTGCCAAACTACTGGCCGACTCCTGCAATCCAGCCTGAGCCCAAACACCCGTTTTTCGAAAGCCCTGCGCCCGCCACCTGCTATATTGTTATAGCGCCAATGTCTAGTTGACCGTCTTCTTATGCCCTTGCTGGCTCTGGTATAGTTGCGCTATCAATTCGCATAGCAACAACGGCCCGCACGGCGGCAACGGATTACCATGACCACATACAACCTCACGCATCTGAAACAGCTGGAAGCGGAAAGCATCCACATCATCCGGGAAGTCGCAGCCGAGTTCGACAACCCGGTGATGCTGTATTCCATCGGCAAGGACTCCGCGGTAATGCTGCACCTGGCCCGCAAGGCCTTTTATCCGGGTAAACCGCCCTTCCCTCTCATGCACGTGGACACCACCTGGAAATTCCGGGATATGATCGACTTCCGGGACCGCAAGGTGAAGGAATACGGTCTGGACCTGATCGTTCACAAGAACGAGGACGGCATCAAACAGGGCATTGGCCCATTCACTCACGGCAGTGCCAAGCACACCGACGTAATGAAAACCCAGGCCCTCAAGCAAGCCCTGGACAAGTACAAGTTTGATGCGGCGTTCGGCGGCGCCCGCCGGGACGAAGAAAAATCCCGTGCCAAGGAGCGTGTCTATTCCTTCCGCGACGAATACCACCGCTGGGACCCCAAGAACCAACGTCCTGAACTCTGGAACATCTACAACGGCAAGATCAACAAGGGCGAAAGCATTCGGGTATTCCCGCTGTCCAACTGGACCGAGCTGGATATCTGGCAGTACATCTACCTGGAAAATATCGAGATCGTTCCCCTTTACTACTCCGCGGTGCGCCCGGTGGTTGAGCGCGACGGCACCCTGATCATGGTGGACGATGACCGAATGCCGCTGAAAGAGGGCGAGAAGCCGATGATGAAATCCATCCGCTTCCGCACCCTCGGCTGCTACCCGTTAACCGGCGCCATTGAATCCGAAGCCACCACGTTGCCGGAGATCATCCAGGAAATGCTGCTGGCCACCAGTTCCGAGCGTCAGGGTCGCGTTATCGACCATGATTCAGCCGGCTCCATGGAACAGAAAAAGCGGGAAGGGTACTTCTAAGATGTCACACCAGTCTGATCTGATTGCGGAAGATATTCAGGCCTACCTGAAACAGCACGAAAACAAGGAACTCCTGCGCCTGCTCACCTGCGGCAGCGTGGACGACGGCAAGAGCACGCTGATTGGTCGCCTGCTGCATGACACCAAGATGATCTATGAAGATCACATGGCCAGCCTGAAAACCGACAGTGCCAAGATGGGGACTACCGGCGAAAAGCTGGACCTGGCCCTGCTGGTGGACGGCCTGCAGGCGGAGCGCGAACAGGGCATCACCATTGATGTGGCCTACCGGTATTTTTCCACCGACAAGCGCAAGTTCATCATCGCCGACACCCCGGGCCATGAGCAGTACACCCGCAACATGGCCACCGGCGCGTCCACGGCGCAGGTTGCGATCCTGATGATCGATGCCCGCCACGGTGTGCTGACCCAGACCCGCCGGCATTCCTACATTGCATCGCTGCTGGGTATCCGCCACATTGTGGTCGCCATCAACAAGATGGATCTGGTGGATTTCAGCGAAGAGCGCTTCAACGAGATCCGGGACGACTATCTGGCGTTTGCCGCCAAACTGGGCCTGAAGGACATCCGCTTCGTGCCGATTTCCGCCCTGGAAGGCGATAACGTGGTGAACAAGAGCGAGCACACGCCCTGGTTCACCGGCCAGCCGCTGATGGAAATCCTGGAAACCGTGGAAGTCGGTCGGGACAAGAACCTGGAGCATTTCCGCTTCCCGGTTCAGTACGTAACCCGCCCGAACCTGAACTTTCGCGGCTTCTGCGGCACCATCGCCTCCGGCGTGATCCGCCCGGGCGAGAAAATCATGGCGCTGCCCTCCCGGCGCACCAGCACGGTGAAAGAGGTGGTAACCTTCGACGGCAACCTTGAAGAAGCCTATATCGACCAGGCGGTCACCCTCACGCTGACCGACGAAATCGACGTCAGCCGTGGCGACATGCTGGTAAAAGCGGAAGATGAGCCTGAAGTGGGCAACCGTTTCAACGCCAACATCGTGTGGATGACCGACGCGCCCCTGGAAACCGGCCGCCTGTATGACATCAAGCTGGGCCCCACCTTTACCTCCGGCACGGTGAAGAAGATTCACCATCAGACCGATGTAAACAGCCTGGAAAGGAACGAGAATCCTTCTGCCCTGCAACTGAATGAGATCGGCCTGTGCGAACTGACCCTGAACCAGCCGATTGCCTTTGATGCCTACCAGCGGAACCACGCCACCGGCAGCTTTATCGTGATCGACCGGCTGACCAACGTCACCATCGGTGCCGGTATGGTGGCGGGCCTGGCGGATGCTGGCGAATCCCTGGATCCGGTGTCCGTTGAAGAACGCGAACGCCGCCTGGCCCAGAAGCCTGCGATCATCGCGTGCAATGGCAAGCAGGCACCGGCCCTGGCATTGGCTCTGGAACGGGCGCTGTTTGATCAGGGTAAAACCACCATCGTGCTCAGCGAAGACAATGCCGGCAATGTTGATGATCGCCGCCGCTCCGCACAGGTCATCAGCGCCCACGGCGTCATCGCGATTGTGGCAAACCTCGGCTCGGACATCGCCTCGGCTTCCATCTGCGCAGACGACAGTGAAGAAATCGCAGGCGCGGTCAGCAAACTGGTGCAAGACCTGGTGCGCAACAAGCGAATCTGAGCCGAATGACGGATGAAAGGCCCCCGCTGGCAGTGGACGCCGCCGGGGCTTTTTTTCGGATATCAGCCTCAGAACTTGGCGGCCAGAGTCAGCCAGAGCTTGTCAGTATCCACTTTTCCGGTTGCTGCATCTCCGGCCATGTAGCGAGCGTATTTAATACCTGCTGAGTAGTTCTCCGCAAACTTGCGCTGATAGACCACATCAACCTCGCTACCCAAGTCACTGGCACCGCCAGGCGAGTCACTGGCCCTGAAGTCATGATATTTGAGGGTCAGGCCGCCGCCCGCCACGGGTGCCTTTACGCTGAGCGACGCGTCTTCCAACCCGACCAGCGGGGTGTTCAGAAACTGGTCAGCCCAGCCGTTCTGACCGTGCAGGGTTGCCAGTGGTGTAGAGAAGCCGTAGTTGCCATTATCCGACCCAAGGACTTCAAGTCCCGCTGAAACAATGACACCCGCGATATCAATGCCCGCATTCAGCTTGTAATACTCGGCATCAAAATCAGCACCGCCCGATTCTGCCTCCTGAATCGCATATTCGGCTTCGTAGATTATCCCCAGCGGCTCAAGGTCATACCGGCCAACATAACGAAGCCCGACGGTGTCGAGCGAGTTGTCAACGCCTTCATCAATTTCCAGCAGATAGGCATAGCCGGTCAGCTTGCCGAGGGGTGTTTGGTAGGCAACGTTGACTATGTGATCCTTGGATGGCAGGTCCCGGCTCTCGGCAAAGATGCGGTTGCGCTGACTCAGGAAGGCGTAGTCGATTGCGAGGTTGGTTGACGGGGTGTAAGTCAGGCGGGCCGCATCAAACGTCTGGCGATCCTGGCGCCAGCCAACGTCGCCAATAAACCGGTGATTGTCGTAAGTTATCACCTGACGCCCCAACCGACCGGTTATATCTCCGAACCTGTACTGAAGGTAAGCCTGGTCCAGCTCTGTTGTCTCGGGATCGGCAATAACAGAGTAATTTGGATTCTTCCCCAGCGTGTCGTTGTAGTCGTCAAGCCCAGCCACGTTCCGAACGTCCTCAAACTCGACAAGCCCGGATAACCCATTGTAATCCGCAGTACGATAGCCAAGGCGGGTTCGCAAAGTTACGCTTTCCGCGTCTCTGAGTGCATTGTCCTGTTGCACCTGTTCGAAACGCAAGCGAAGATCTCCGTATACCTCGGCCTTACTCAGGGCTTCATGAAACCCGGTCTGTGTGGCCTGCACCGAGCCACCCATCAGGGCAATCGCTATCGCCAATCCGGCCTTTTTCGTTACACATTGCATCGCAGTTCTCCGTTTCTGTTAAACCGACTGGTCAAGAGGAGACCGAAGAAAAATTCCGAGCCGCCTCACTGGCCATTTGCCAAAAAAAAAGCGCCTATTGAACCGAAGAAATCTCCGGGCCAATAAGCGCTTTTGCTTGAGTGACTTATTCCACGAGAATTGTGTCGCACGACACAACGCGACTCTTCCCGCTGACCTGAACCATAAGCATGGATTGCGCCAATTCTTGTTCAGGCCTTTACTCTGGCGCTTCCGACCCTTTCCCAACCTCTGCGGGGTAGCCCTGCCAAGCCTGAAAACTGCCCCTTATTCAGGCACAGGCACAGACATGGACCAGCCAAAGTGCGGGTCCCGAAGGCGGCTTCAGAGCTGAAAAGGCGATATTGCGGAATTCTCACGTGTCAAAATCGGCTTTGAACGATAATGCATCAGGATGGGTGGAAATTTGGATTTCCGCGTTTTTCATAATAAGCTGCCGCTCCTTGGACTATGGCCTTCTCTCCCATATCACTCACTGCGCAACCCATTGGATTTGACTGGCTTTACCATCCCGATGAAACGCTCATCATGGAGGCCTTTCAGTCAGGACAACGGCAACAGGGTAATTAACCATGGCAATCAAACACCTGAGGTCTGCCTTTTTTACGCATTTCCAGCCGGACCAGGCAGCCCATCTCAGTGCCGGAGACTCTCTGAGGGAGCCCGGTGGCGACTACGAGGGCCTGCACAAGCAGATGAAGCGGCTGTTTAACAGCAAGCCCGGCAAGAAATACGGACGGTTTTCCGAGGACCTGGGCGAGTGCCCGCTCAGTGCCTGGCTGAAAGACTACCTGGAAGACAGGCAAACCTTCGGCGCCATGACCGATCGCCTGTTCGGGCAGTGGCAGGAGCTGCTGACCGGCAGCCAGGAGGAGTTTGATGGCCACCTGATGATCGTGCATGACGCACTGGCCGACTCAGAGGTGGTTTATCTCTTTATCCTGGAGAACGACAGCGCCATGCGGTTTGATGGCAGTGAGTCACTGGATGCTACGGATGTGCTGAGTTTGTCCAGACTGAATCTGGCGGTTCGCATTGAGCTGGACGACTGGCGCAGCAACAACCCGGCGGAGAATTATCTGACCCTGGTCCATGGCCGCGGCACGGGTGAGCCCGGGGAGCTCTTTATTCGCCTGTGCGGGTTCACCAATCAGGTGGATGTGGAAAAAGAGACCATGACGTTCCTGGACGCGGTAGAAGCGTTCGCCAAATCCTCCGAACCGGAGAAAGCCGGCGAAGTGCGCAATAAGGCCTACGAGTTCTGCAAGGAACAGCATGCCCTGGGTGAACCGGTGGAAATCGAGGCACTGTCTGGCTATCTGGACGAAAACGAGCCGCAACGTTTCAGGGAATTTGCATCGAAAACCGCAGAGCTTCCGGAGAGCGGCGTGCTGCACCCGGATCATCGCAAGGTGAAGAAACTGGTGCGTATCGCGGGCTCCGGGGGTGGCATGAGCGTGTCGTTTTCATCCGACCTGGTGAATCAGGCGGTTTATTACGACCGCGATAAAGATGCTTTGACGATTACCCGGCTTCCCAGGGCGTTGCGGGAGCAGCTGCAGCGGTATCTGGAGGCTCGCGAGGAGTGAGGCGTCCGGAGTGGCCCGCTTCGTAACCTGAGAGCCGGGCGGGTATCCTGCACCCAAATCAGATCGCAACGGATAACACCAGAGCCAGACGGACACTAGCAACAAGCCGAGACAAAGGTGGTTGAAGAATGAGCACCTCGTTATAATACGCAGTTCCTTTTTGCTGGCGCCCCTTTAAATTAAAGCAAATTAAAGCACCCAGTTCCCGGCGCACCATCCACCAGATTACGTGAGACCCATGGCTAAAAAGCTGTACATCAAAACCCACGGCTGTCAGATGAACGAGTACGACTCCGCCCGCATGGCAGACCTGCTCAAGACCGGCGAAACCGTCGAAATGACCGATTCACCCGATGACGCCGACATCCTGTT
The DNA here is from genome assembly GCF_003441595.1 of Marinobacter sp. Arc7-DN-1. Classification (NCBI taxonomy): domain Bacteria; kingdom Pseudomonadati; phylum Pseudomonadota; class Gammaproteobacteria; order Pseudomonadales; family Marinobacteraceae; genus Marinobacter; species Marinobacter sp. Arc7-DN-1. The sequence goes on from NZ_CP031848.1 coordinate 1,270,213, forward strand.
GCTGAACACCTGCTCCATCCGGGAAAAGGCCCAGGAGAAGGTGTTTCACCAGCTCGGCCGCTGGAAGGGACTCAAGAGCAAGAAACCGGACCTGATTATCGGCGTTGGCGGCTGCGTGGCCTCCCAGGAAGGCCAGGCGATTATTGACCGCGCGCCCTACGTGGACATGGTCTTCGGCCCCCAGACCCTGCACCGCCTGCCGGACATGATCACCGAAGTTCGTAGCAAAGGTAATGGCGTGGGCGTGGTGGACGTCAGTTTCCCGGAAATCGAGAAGTTCGACAACCTGCCCGAGCCCGGCGCCGACGGCCCCTCCGCATTCGTTTCCATCATGGAAGGCTGCAGCAAATACTGCACCTTCTGCGTGGTGCCCTATACCCGAGGCGAGGAAGTCAGCCGCCCGGCGGACGATGTGATTGCCGAAGTCGCCCATCTCGCCGGCCAGGGCGTCCGGGAAGTCAACCTTCTTGGCCAGAACGTCAACGCCTACCGCGGCGAGACCCACGACGGCGACACCATGGACCTGGCGGAACTGATCGAGCTGGTTGCCGCCATCGATGGTATCGACCGCATCCGTTACACCACCTCCCACCCGGTGGAATTCTCAGACGCCCTGATCGACGTTTACGAGCGCGTGCCGGAACTGGTCAGCCACCTGCACCTGCCGGTCCAGAGCGGTTCAGACCGTATCCTGGCCGCCATGAAGCGGGGCCACACGGCACTGGAGTACAAATCCAAACTCCGCCGCCTGCGCAAGCTCCGGCCGGACATCAGCTTCTCCTCGGATTTCATCATTGGCTTCCCCGGTGAAACCGAGAAGGACTTCGAAGACACCATCAAGCTGATCAACGACATCGGCTTCGATATGTCCTTCAGCTTCGTCTACAGCGCCCGGCCGGGCACGCCGGCCTCGGACCTGCCAGACGAGACACCGATGGATGTCAAGAAACAGCGCCTGAGCATTCTGCAGGACCGGCTGAACCAGAACGTGATGGACATCAGCCGCAAGATGGTCGGCTCAACCCAACGGATCCTTGTGACTGGCCTGTCCAGGAAAGACCCCGGGGAGTATGCGGGGCGCACGGAGAACAACCGGATTGTGAACTTCCGACATGAGAATCCGGAGGTTGTCGGGCACTTCATTGATGTCGAGATTGTGGAGGCTTATCCCAATTCTCTTCGCGGGGTGCCTGTGGGTTTGGGGATGTTTTAGGCCTGGTGTTCCTATGGGTCCTGGGGCTGGTGCATGGCGAGTGGTGGTGAGCCCCTTCCCAAAAACCGCTACGAGCACGTCCATGTGCGCTTGTTTCCGGCCATCCTTGGCCTCCAACATTTTTGTGGCACAGGGGTCAGATGAAAGCTTTCATCTGACCCCAACTTCACAGCCAACTCCCCAAGAAACCGGGGGAGTATAAAACGGAGCAAGATTGAACACACACGACACCAGACAATTTGACCTGCACCCGGTGGACCAGCGCCGGCTGGCCACGCTTTGTGGCCAGTTTGATGAAAACCTGAAGATGATCGAGAAACGCCTTCAGGTAAAAGTCGGCCGGCGGGGCCATCATTTCCGGGTGGAAGGGGAAACCGAGCATGTGGCGGCGGCCGTTGAGGTTATCCGGCATCTGTATCGGGAAACCGAGGCCGCGGACGACATTCCGCCGGATACCGTGCACCTGTTCATCCGGGAAACCGGCTTTGAACGCCTGCCCGAGGACGTGCCCTATGACGGCGCAGTGTCGGTGATCAAGACACCCAAGCTGCAGGCCAAACCCCGGGGCGCGAACCAGCAGAAATACGTGCACAATATCCGCACTCACGACATCAACTTCGGGATCGGACCCGCCGGTACCGGCAAGACCTGGCTGGCGGTTGCCTGTGCCGTGGAGGCCCTGAAAGACGAGCAGGTGAAGCGGATCCTGCTGGTTCGGCCGGCGGTGGAGGCCGGAGAAAAGCTGGGTTTCCTGCCGGGAGATCTGGCTCAGAAGGTGGATCCGTATCTGCGCCCGCTGTACGACGCCCTGTATGAAATGCTCGGCTTTGAACAGGTGACCCGGCTGATCGAAAAAAGCGTGATTGAAATTGCACCACTGGCGTTCATGCGCGGCCGTACACTGAACAACTCGTTTATCATTCTCGATGAAAGCCAGAACACGACCCGGGAACAGATGAAAATGTTCCTGACCCGGATCGGCTTTGGCTCAACCGCCGTCATTACCGGCGACACCACCCAGGTGGACCTGCCCCGGGGTCAGAATTCGGGGCTGATTCATGCCGCCGGTGTGCTGAGCAAGGTGCCGGGCATCGGCTTTACCCGGTTTGAAGCGAAAGACGTTGTGCGTCACCCGCTGGTTCAACGCATTGTGGAAGCCTACGATTCTTTTGACGACGGGAGCGCGACCGGCCAGTGAGCGAGGTGACAGTAGACTTCCAACAGGTTTTCGAGGCACCCGGGGTTCCACCGGAACGGGCTTTTCAGGCATGGGCACAGTTGGCGTGGCAGGGGGAGGATCCGTCCGAGGTAACGGTGCGCATTGTCGGAACCGAAGAGAGCCAGGCACTGAATCGCCAGTATCGGGGCAAGGACAAGCCAACCAATGTGTTGTCCTTCCCATTTGAGGCGCCAGCCGGTATAACGGTGCCATTGGCCGGAGATCTGGTGATTTGCGCACCTGTTGTTGAGGATGAGGCCCGGGAGCAGCAGAAATCCCTGGACGCGCACTGGGCCCATATGGTGGTGCACGGCATGTTGCACCTCCAGGGTTACGATCATATTGAAGACGAAGATGCCGAGGTCATGGAAGCCCTCGAAGTCCGATTGCTGGCACAGCTCGGATTTGGCAATCCCTACGAAGCAGAGGAAACGGAAAAAGACTCATGAGCGACGATCAGTCGAGTCGCAGCCAGGGCAGCAAGTCCTGGCTGGAACGTATATCACAGGCCTTCTCCAGCGGGCCTGAGTCCGTCGAGGACGTGCTGGAAATCCTGCGGGACGCCGAGTCCCAGAACATCATCGATGTCGATGCCATGAGCATCATCGAAGGTGCCATGCAGGTGATCGACATGCGGGTGGATGAAATCATGATTCCCCGCTCCCAGATGGTCACCGTCAAGGCATCCCAGGACCCGAAAGAGTTTCTGGCAGAAATCATCTCCTCTGCCCACAGCCGCTTCCCGGTGATCGGCGACAGCCAGGATGACGTGATCGGCGTCCTGCTGGCCAAGGACCTGCTTCCCCTTGCCCTGAGCAACGACCTGAACTGGAACCGCATCCGGGAAATCCTGCGGCCGCCAACCTTTGTTCCCGAAAGCAAGCGCCTGAACCAGCTTCTCAAGGAGTTCAAGGAAAACCGCAACCACATGGCCATTGTGGTGGACGAGTATGGCGGCACCGCCGGGCTGATCACCATTGAGGACGTGCTTGAGCAGATTGTCGGGGAAATCGAAGACGAACATGACTTCGATGAGGAGACCCACATCAAGGCACGGGGCGATGGCAGCTACGCGGTCAAGGCGGTAACGCCGGTCGATGATTTCAACGAATTCTTCGAGACCGAATTCGACGAAGAAGAGTTCGACACCATCGGTGGGGTGGTACTCAAGGAGTTCGGACATCTGCCCAGACGGGGCGAATCGGTTGAATTCGGTGGCTTGGGCTTTACTATTGCCAACGCCGATAACCGTGTCATCCGTCTGTTGCAGGTAACCCGCAGTGAGCAATGACGTTACAAACGCCAAAGTCCTGAATACCCCGCTATCAACCAACCGCTGGCTCGGCGCGGCAACCCTCGTGGTTGCCGGCGCCCTGCAAACCCTGACCTTTTCCCCGTTTCAGTTCTGGTGGCTGGGGCCGGTCTCGGTTCTTCTGATTCTGCTGGTCACGGTTCCCCTGGCGCCGCAGAAACTGTTCAGGGCCGGATGGCTTACCGGCCTTGGTCTGTTTGGCAGCGGTGCCAGCTGGGTGTATATCAGCATCAGTGAACACGGCAACACGGCGATTCCCGTCGCCATCCTGCTGACCACCGCCTTTGTGGCGGGCCTGGCACTGTTCCATGGCCTGGCGTTCTGGTTCTGGGGCAAACTCGCAAAGAAGAATGCTATCCGCCGACTGATTCTGTTCCCTGCTATCTGGATTCTGGGGGACTGGTTCCGGGGCTGGTTGCTAACCGGCTTTCCCTGGCTGTACCTCGGTACCGCTCATACCGACGGCCCTCTTGCCGGCCTTGCGCCCTTAACAGGCGTCCACGGCATCACTTTCTGGATTACGGCTACCGGTGCTGCACTCTACGCGGGCTGGTGGCTGGTTAAACACCTGAGACCAGTCGCCGCCGGCGTAACTCTGGTGATTGCGCTGATTCCGTGGCTGATCGCTCCGGCCATGAACCGGATTGACTGGACCGAGCTCAGTACCGAGGCCACAACCTTTGCGGCCATGCAGGGCAATATTCCCCAGCAGATCAAGTGGGATCCGGAATTTCTCAGAGACCAGATTGTGACGTATCTGGGCATGACAGAAGGCCACTGGAACACCGACCTGATCCTGTGGCCGGAAACGGCCATTCCCATTCCCCAGGATCAGGCCGGCAAAATCATCGAGCACATCAGCACTGAGCTGGGCGAGAACAGCACACTGATTACCGGGATACCCTGGTACGGCTTCAGTGACCGTCTTGAGGACTTCACTTATCACAACAGCATTATTGCGATTGGCAATAGCGAGGGCATCTACCACAAGCAGAAGCTGGTCCCGTTTGGCGAATACGTGCCTTTGCAAAGCGTGCTTAGAGGACTGATCGGGTTCTTCAACCTGCCCATGAGCGATTTCAGCCCGGGCCCGGCCCGGCAGGACCCGCTCAGGGCAAATGGCATCAATATCATGCCGTTCATCTGTTACGAGGTTGCCTACCCGGATTTCGTCGCCTTCAACGCCCGGGGTTCCGGCCTTCTGCTCACCATCAGTAACGATGGTTGGTTCGGGGATTCCATCGGACCACTGCAACACCTGCAGATTGCCCGAATGCGGGCCCTGGAAACCGGCCGCTATATGCTCCGGGGCACCAACAACGGCGTGACCGCAATCATTAACCACCGGGGCAGGCTGACCAGGACCATCCCGCAATTCGAGCGCGCCACCCTGACCGGTGAGGTATACACCGCCAAGGGCAGTACGCCTTATATGCAAACCGGTTCCTGGCCGGTACTGACCCTGGCGGTCATCCTGATCGTGTTTGTCCGGGAGCGGATCATTCCTCCCGTTTCGGCCAGCGGCTCGTAACCCGCTCGTAGTAGTGGGAGCCGCAGGCTTCGCAGGGTTCCAGATGGCTGGTGGCTGTCAGGCAGCGCATGTGGCCACAATTCAGGCACTGGAACATACCCGCGGTGGCCACCTCACCTGAGATGTATTGACCCGCCTCCTTGTTCTCCAGCTTCTGTTTGAGCTCCAGGGTGTCTATCAGGGTTTTGTCGGCAACGGAGAACAGACTGTCCGCCAGTTGGTGTTCCAGCAAAGCGATATCAAGCTGCAACCATTCACTCAGGCCTTCGCCGGTTTCCTCGACGAAGTGCAGCAGGTGCTCAAGATCCCGCTGCAGATAGGCTCCCAGAAGATCCGCCTCTTCCCGGGTCATCTCCTCCAGTTCGTACTCGAACTCAACGGCTTTGCGTACTTCGTCCTCCAGCGTTTGCAGCGAGGTTTCCTCTAATTCATGGAGACGCGTTTTCACCCGCTCCAGCATTCGGTCATACACTTCCAGGGCTTTTCCTGAGAGATGGCTTCTTTCTGGTTTTGTCATAACTGCTCCTTCAAACAAACCTCGGGGTTCCAAAAAAACAAGCGTAAATCCGGACAGTTGGGGCAGGAGCCAGGCTGTGTCAGGCCCTTCCGGGACACGCTGTGAATACGTCCATGTACGCTTGACTGCAGCATCCATGCTGCAGACAGTCCCGGAAGGGCCTGACACACCCTGTCTCCCAGACGTTTGGTGCTCCCGTTCCTTGACAATAGCTCCCAGGGTTCGGGGCGGCGGCCGGTGCAGCTTCCTGAGACTGTGCGCAGCATGGATGCTGCGCTCAAGCCTACATGGACGTATTCACGGCGTGTCTCAGGAAGCTGCACCGGCCGCCGTCTCCCGCCAACACTATAAGTCTGGCACAAGAAAGTCTGGCACAAGAAGGGAAAATTGGCAGACTACCTGTAAAGCCAAGTGTGCGTTAGAATGTCCGGCCCGCTCCGGACATCATTTTGATACAGGGTTTTATTTTTCACACAAGGTAATTTCGGTAATGGCAGGAATGGACGAGCAATACAATCCCCGTGACGTAGAGCAGAATGCCCGTAATTTCTGGGAAGATAACAAGACCTTCATGGTCAGGGAAGAGCCGGGCAAACCCAAGTACTACTGCCTGTCCATGTTCCCCTACCCCAGTGGCAAGCTGCACATGGGGCACGTCCGCAACTATACCATTGGCGATGTCGTTTCCCGTTACCAGCGCATGCAGGGCAAAAACGTGATGCAGCCCATGGGCTGGGACGCCTTCGGCCTGCCCGCCGAGAATGCCGCCATTGCCAACAAGGCGGCTCCGGCCAAGTGGACCTACGCCAATATCGAATACATGAAAAACCAGCTCAGGCAGCTGGGTTTCGGTTACGACTGGGACCGGGAGCTGGCCACCTGCAAGCCGGATTATTACCGTTGGGAGCAGTGGTTCTTCGCCCGTCTTTATGAGAAAGGCCTGGTGTACAAGAAGATGTCCACCGTGAACTGGGATCCGGTGGATCAGACGGTTCTGGCCAACGAGCAGGTCGTGGACGGCCGTGGCTGGCGTTCCGGAGCCCTGGTGGAGCAGAAGAAAATTCCCCAGTGGTTCATCCGCATTACCGACTATGCCGAGGAGTTGCTGAACGATCTGGATCAGCTGGAAGACTGGCCCGAGCAGGTCAAGGCCATGCAACGCAACTGGATTGGCAAGTCCGTGGGTACCGAGCTGACCTTCCCGCTCAAGGACAAGGACAGTGGCCTGACGGTCTACACCACGCGCCCCGACACCCTGATGGGCGTGAGCTACATGGCGGTTGCCGCCGGGCACCCCCTGGCAAAAGAGGCCGCGGAGCGGCACCGTGATGTGGCCGAGTTTGTGGAGGAGTGCCGCAGCAGCAAGGTGGCCGAGGCTGAGCTGGCCACCATGGAAAAACGTGGCATTGATACCGGTTTCAAGGCCATTCATCCGCTGACCCAGGAAGAAATTCCGGTCTGGATTGCCAACTTTGTTCTGACCGACTACGGTACCGGCGCCCTGATGGCCGTTCCGGGCCATGACGAACGGGACCATGAATTTGCCCTTAAATACCGCCTGCCAATCAAACAGGTGATTGCTGCGCGCGATGGTCGAGAGATTGATGTTCAGGAGCAGGCCTTCACCGAAAAAGGCACGCTCGTGTCTTCCGGCAAGTACAGCGGCCTGACCAGTGAAGAGGCCTTCGACGAGATCGCCCGCCACCTGGAAGAGCACAACATCGGCAAGCGCACGGTGAACTATCGTCTGCGGGACTGGGGCGTGTCACGGCAGCGTTACTGGGGCGCGCCGATTCCGATGATGACTCTGGAAGACGGCACCGAGATGCCGGTTCCGGACGACCAGCTGCCGGTCCGCCTGCCGGAAGATGTCAAGATGGACGGCGTGCAATCGCCAATCAAGGCCGACCCGAAGTGGTGCAAAACCGAATACAACGGTCAGCCGGCCACCCTGGAAACCGATACCTTCGACACCTTCATGGAGTCGTCCTGGTACTACGCCCGGTTCTGCAGCCCCCATTACGACAAGGGCATGCTGGATCCGTCCGCCGCCAATTACTGGCTGCCGGTGGATCAGTATATCGGGGGTATCGAACACGCCATCCTGCACTTGCTTTACGCCCGTTTCTTCCACAAGCTGCTCAGGGATGTGGGCCTGGTCACCAGTTCCGAACCCTTTAATCGCCTGCTCTGCCAGGGCATGGTTCTGGCCGAAACCTACTACCGTGAGGACGGCAAGGGCGGAAAGGTGTGGATCTCTCCCGCGGATGTCACGGTTGAGCGTGATGAGAAGGGTCAGCCCATTCGCGCGGTACACAAGGACGATGGCGAGCCGGTGATCTCCGGCGGCGTCACCAAGATGTCCAAATCCAAGAACAATGGCATCGATCCCCAGGCCATCATTGACCAGCATGGCGCCGATACCGTTCGCCTGTTCATGATGTTTGCCGCGCCCCCGGAACAGTCCCTGGAATGGTCTGACAGCGGGGTTGAAGGCGCCCACCGTTTCCTCAAGCGTCTGTGGCGCCTGGTGAATGAACACGCGGCTTCCGGGCTTGCCCCGGCGGTGGACTCAGCCGCCCTGGACGATGGCCAGAAGAATCTGCGGCGCAAGACCCACGAAACCATCGCCAAGGTCAGCGACGATATCAGCCGCCGACTGACGTTCAACACGTCCATTGCCGCCGTTATGGAACTGCTCAACGATGTTGGCAAACTTCAGGGCGACACACCCCAGACCCGGGCCGTTCGTCAGGAAGCCCTGGACACTGCCGTTCTGGTGCTCTCCCCGATTGTTCCTCACATCTGCCACACGCTCTGGCAGGCACTGGGCCACGAGGATCCGGTAGTTGATGCGTCCTGGCCAAAGGCCGATGAAAGCGCCATGGTGCGGAGCCGGATTCAGGTGGTGCTTCAGGTCAATGGCAAGGTTCGGGCCAAGGAAGACGTTCCCGCCGACATCAACAGGTCCGATCTGGAAAAACTGGCTCTGGAGAACGAGAACGTGATGCGTTTCACCGAAGGCGCCACCGTGCGCAAGGTGATCGTGGTTCCCGGCAAACTGGTGAATGTGGTGGCCAGCTGATATGCCCCGGCACTCCGCCCTGCGCGCCCTGATCCGCATGTCGATTGCCGCCTCGCTGGTGGCGACTCTGGCCGGGTGCGGATTTCAGCTGCGTGGTGCGCCTCCGGTATCGGCAGCCCTTCAGCCCCTTGCCGTGGATTGTTCGTCAGCGGTTCCCGAAACGCTTTGTCAGTCAGTAAGGGAACAGCTCGAACTTGGAGAAATAGAGCTCGTTCCCGTTGCACGGGCTGACTATATTCTGCGCCTTGATAACTTTGAGCAGGACCGGCGCGCAAGCGCCATCACCGCCCAGGCTGCCGCCGCGGAGTACACGCTTCGCCACTCCGTGGCTCTTGAGGTTGTCAGCGCTGACCGCATTCCCGTGGTTGCCTCAACCCGCCTGAACACCAGCGAAAGTTACCGGTACGATGAAACCAACGTACTGGCGAGGCAGCGCGAGGAAGAAGCACTTCGCCAGCAGTTGAACGACCGCCTGGCGCAGCAGGTTCTTTTCCGTCTGGCTCCTCTGACCTCCGAACGGATTGATGCCATTCGGGCGGAATACAATCGCACTCAGGATGCCGGCGTTCCAGCAACAGGCAAACCATGAAAACCAATCCGGGACAGCTATCCCAGCTACTGAAAAAGAGCCTTTCACCAGTCTATCTGATTTCCGGGGATGAACCGCTGCTCGTTCAGGAGTGTTGCGATCAGGTCAGGCAGGCCGCGAAAGAAGCCGGATTCCATGACCGCCTGACATTCCATGCCGATCATCAACTGGACTGGAACGCGGTCGCGGACGAATTCAGCGCCATGTCCCTGTTCGCCGAAAAACGCCGCATAGAAATTCATCTGCCAACCGGCAAGCTCGGAGACGGCCGCGCCGTGCTCGAGCGTGTGCTTCAGTCTCCCCCTGAGGACATCATTCTGCTGCTGATCAGCGCCCGCCTGGACGCCGCGGAAACCCGCCGTAAATGGTACAAGGAGCTCCAGGGCAAGGGGGTGCACGTACCGGTCTGGCCAGTAGACGCAGACAAATTCCATGGCTGGCTTCAACAAAGGGCCAGCAGCCGCGGACTCAGCCTGACCCGCGGCGCTCTGGCGATCATGAGCGAACGCCTGGAAGGCAACCTGCTTGCCGCCAGCCAGGAGCTGGATCGGCTGGCGCTGCTGGCGAACGGCACTACGATTGACGAAGAAACCGTTGAACAGGCCGTCCAGGACAGCTCCCGGTTCAGTGGCTTCGAGCTGGTCACCGAGCTGATATCCGGCCGGGCGCCCCATGCCTGCAAGGTGATCAGCGTGCTGCAGCAGGAAGGTGAAAACCCGCTGGGGTTGCTGGCTGTCCTGAGCCGCGACCTGAACCTGTTGCTGGAACTGAAATCTTCAGGCGGCCAGGCTGAGAATCCGGCCTCATTCCTGAAGAAAAGAGGCGTGTTCCAGCCTCAGCGAGTACGAGCGATGGAACAGGCTGCCCGCCGGCTGAACCGCGCTCAGTTGCACGACGCCATTGCACTTTGCAGCAAGGTCGACCGAGCGACCAAAGGCTTCGACCCGCTCTCCCCCTGGCACTATCTCAGAGATATGTCGGCGCTCCTGGCCGCCCGCGCCTGATCCAGGTCAAACTCTTTCCTCCTTGCCATCTTGCGGCCCGGCAACCCCTTGACAGTTTTTTACAATCGGGCGCATTGTAAGCACACCATCAATCCAAGGAGGTGTTTCAGATGAGTCTTCAAGAAGAGTTCAAAAAACTGTCGGACAAGATAAAACAGTATCGGGATGAGGCGCGGGTGCAGCTTCACCTGGCCCGCGAAGACGTGAAGGACGAATGGGACGATCTTGAGCAGGATTGGGACCGCTTCCGGACCAAGATCGACCAGATGATGCACGATGCGGAAAACGCCTCCCAGGAAGCCCGCCAAACCACCCAGAAGCTGGGTGAGGATCTGAAGACCGGCTACCAGAATATCCGTAACAAACTGAAGTAAAAGTGTTAACCGGTTAACACTAAGCCACAAATCTCTACGCCAGGGGCTCCGTGGGCCGGAGTCTCTGTGTCATACTTCACAGTATCAGTGAACAAAGCGTCATAGTTTTGACCCGCCTGATCGAATCCTGACCAGCGGGGCCTGAATTGCCAGGGCGCTTGACCACACTGCGAGGTATAAATGGCGTATGAAACAATTCTTACTGATACCCACCGCACTCACCTTCCTGCTCACCACAACCCTCGTGATTGGCCAGAACATCCGTTTCAGTGATCCGGAAACCGTTATTTCCGAACATTTCTGGGGCAATCTCTACGCCAACGGAGGGAACTCATTCTTCTGCGACACTCCTTTTACCAGTAAAGGCTTCGTGCTGACCGACGGGTATGTATACCCGCTGGCCGATGTGCGCAGCGCGCTCGACTGTGGGACGTCGCGCCAATGTGAACAGGACAACCGTTATCGGCAGATAGCCTCAGACATGCACAATATGGTGCCGGTACGTAGCCGGACAGAAATGGGACGCCGCAATGTTCGATACGAAGACCTGGGTTCTGCCGTCAAGACCGACGAGTGCGGCATCCGCCAAAGCGCCCAGTTCTTTGAGCCCCCCGTTCGGGTCAAAGGCGATGTTGCCCGCACAGTTGCCTACATGGTCGACACCTACAAACTGCCCTGGCTGGGCTCTGCCGCCGTGTTCAAGGGCTGGAATCAGCTGGACCCACCTGACGACGGTGAGCTGACGCGCCATCGGCGCATTGCCGAAATTCAGGGGAACGAAAATCCTTTCGTCACAGATCCCGAGCGAATGGAAAGACTCTGAGCTTCAAGGCCGGAGCTGGTGCCAACCTCTATCAGATCAACAAGGAGTCATGAAAAAGGGGTCAGATGAAAGTTTCATCTGACCCCTTTTTATGCCCGCCTCAACTCTGAAATCAGAATTCTTCAGCAGTCAGAGCCATCATCGAGTCACTGCCGCTACGGATACCTTCGGCCAGGGAAACGGTTTTTGGCAGCAGGCGGTCAAAATAGAACCGCGCTGATTTCAGTTTTCCGCTGTAGAAGCCTGAGGTATCGCTCCCGGCCTTGGGTGCAGCCGCCTTCGCGATTTTCGCCCACATGTAGCCGAGGGCCGTCAGGCCGAACAGGTCGAGGTAATCTACTGAGGCAGCTCCAACGGCGTTCGGGTTGTCGCCGGCCTGTTTGATCACATGCTCTGTCACGTCATCAAGGCGCTCAACCGCGGCAGCGAGAGGCTCCAGGAACGGACGCAGGTGCTCGTCACCGCTGTTTTCCTCAAGGAAAGTCGCCACATCCTGGGCAAACAGTTCGTAAAGCTTACCCTGGCTGCCAACCACTTTTCGGCCCATCAGGTCCAGCGCCTGGATGCCGTTGGTGCCCTCGTAAATCTGGGTAATCCGGCAGTCGCGAACCAGCTGTTCCTGCCCCCACTCGCGAATGAAACCATGGCCACCGAATACCTGCTGACCCATGATGCAGGCTTCCAGGCCACGATCGGTCAGGAACGCCTTGGCCACCGGAGTCAGCAGCGCCACCATACCTTCGGCATGCTTGCGTCGCTCGTCGTCCTCGGCGTACTTGGAAATATCCAGCCACTGGGCCACGTAGGTTGAGAAAGCGCGGCCGCCTTCAACATAGCCTTTCATGGTCAGCAGCATACGACGTACATCCGGATGCACCAGAATCGGATCCGCCGCTTTTTCGGGCTGCTGTGCACCAGTGGGCGCGCGGCTCTGTATGCGATCAAGGGCATATTCCCGGGCACTTTGCAGTGAGGCTTCAGCGGCACCGATGCCCTGGATGCCAACGCCCAGACGCTCGTAGTTCATCATGGTGAACATGGCGGCCAGGCCTTTGTGCTCCTCGCCAACCAACCAGCCTTTGGCGCCATCGAAATTCATCACGCAGGTGGCGGAACCCTTGATACCCATTTTCTTCTCGATGGAGCCACAACTGAAGCTGTTACGCTCGCCCAGGGACCCGTCATTGTTCACCAGGAACTTGGGCACCAGGAACAGGGAAATGCCCTTCGGGCCTTTTGGAGCATCCGGAAGCTTGGCCAGCACCAAGTGGATGATGTTCTCCGCCATGTCGTGCTCGCCCCAGGTGATGAAGATCTTGGTACCTGTGACATTGAAGGAGCCGTCGTCGTTGGGCTCGGCCTTGCTACGGATAATACCCAGGTCAGTACCGGCATGGGGCTCGGTCAGGTCCATGGCACCGGACCAGACGCCGGAATACATGTTGGGCAGGTATTTTTCTTTCAGTTCCTGGCTGCCGTGGGCGTCCAGGGCGAGGCAGGCACCGGCGGTCAGCATGGGCGCCAGGCCAAAGGCCATGTTGGCACCCTGCATCATCTCCTCGAACTGGGCCACCAGCGTCTTGGGCATCCCCATACCGCCGAACTCCGGGTTACCGCCCAGACCGTTCCAGCCACCTTCAACGATGGTCTGGTAAGCCTCCCTGAAGCCCTCCGGAGCCGTTACTTCACCGCTGCTCCATTGGCTGCCCTGCTCATCACCTTCACGGTTCAGCGGGGCGAGAACGCCACTGGTAATCTTGCCAGCCTCTTCCAGGATGGCATCGGCCGTATCCGGGTCAACATTTTCGGCAATTTTCGGCAACGACGCCCACAGGGCGGGGGCGTCAAAAACCTCGTTCAGAACAAAGCGCATGTCACGTAGGGGTGCCTGATAATCAGCCATCTAAAACTCTCCAAAAATTCTGTCAGTCTGTCCAGGTGGTAAAGGGGCCTTGGTTCCGGCCAGTCACACCTGCTTGGGCTATGTGTCCGCTGAAGATTATTTTTTATGGGCGTTTATTCTACCTCAAAAGCGGACCGTAACTCATGAAAAAAGCCCGCCTCCGGGGAGCGCGGGCTTTTACGTCCTGTGGAACTGTGCTCAGTGCCCGCGCTTAGATAGCGAAGGCTTCCTCAGGCATATCCATCAGGCTATCAGCGCCGGCCAGCATGCTTTCGGCATGGGCTCTGGCACGGGGCAGCATACGCTTGAAGTAGAAGCGGGCAGTCTGCACCTTGGCGTTGTAGAACATTTCCTCGGAAGTACCCTCAACCATCTTGTCCAGGGCAACCTTTGCCATGCGGGCCCACAGGTACGCAAACACGGCGTAACCGGAGTACATCAGGTAATCCACAGACGCGGCGCCCACTTCTTCGCGGTTCTTCATGGCGGTCATGCCGATCTTCATGGTCAGGTCGCCCCATTCCTTGTTCAGAGCCGCCAGCGGCTCCAGGAATTCCTTGAGCTGTTCGTTATCGGCGTTTTCCTTGCAGAATATGTGAACCTGCCTGGTGAAGCCCTTCAGGGACTCACCCTGGGTCATCAGCACCTTGCGGCCCAGCAAATCCAGCGCCTGGATACCGGTGGTACCTTCGTAGATCATGCCGATACGGGCATCACGTACGTTTTGCTCCATACCCCACTCGGAAATAAAACCGTGGCCACCGAACACCTGCATGCCCAGGTTGGCCGCTTCATAGCCGATTTCCGTGAGGAACGCCTTGGCGATCGGGGTCAGAAAGCCCAGTGCCTCGTCAGCAGCCTTACGCTCATCCTCAGTCTTGCCGCTGTGAACGATATCAGCCTGCTGCGCAGTCAGGTAAATGAGGGCACGGGCACCTTCGGCAACCGCTTTCTGGGTCAGCAGCATACGACGTACGTCCGGGTGAACGATGATCGGATCGGCGATACCCTCAGGGTTCTTCGGGCCGCTCAGAGAGCGCATGGCCAGACGGTCCTTGGCGTAGGCCAGGGAGCCCTGGAAGCCCAGCTCGGCCGCACCCAGACCCTGGATGGCGGTACCGATACGAGCCGTGTTCATGAAGGTGAACATGCAGTTCAGCCCCTTGTTCTCAGGCCCGATCAGCCAGCCCTTGGCGCCGTCGAAGTTCATCACGCAGGTAGCGTTGCCGTGGATACCCATCTTGTGCTCAATGGAGCCACAGGAAACCGCATTGCGCTCGCCGGAAGAACCGTCGTCGTTCGGCAGATTCTTGGGAACGATGAACAGGGAGATACCCTTGGTGCCTTCCGGTGCGCCCGGCAGGCGGGCCAGCACGATGTGAACAATGTTCTCGGCCATGTCGTGCTCACCGGCTGAGATAAAGATCTTGGTGCCGGTGATGGCGTAGCTGCCATCCGCATTCGGCTCTGCCTTGGTCCGCAGGGTACCCAGATCGGAACCACAGTGCGGCTCAGTCAGGCACATGGTGCCGGTCCACTCACCACTGATCAGCTTGGTGAGGTAAGTCTGCTTCTGCTCTTCGGTGCCATGCTCTTCGATGGTATTGGTCGCACCGTGGCTCAACCCCGGATACATGCCGAATGACCAGTTGGCGGTACCCACCATTTCGCTCATAACCAGACCAAGAGAGTGCGGCAGACCCTGACCACCGTAGTTGGGATCAGCCGTCATGGACGGCCAGCCACCTTCCACATACTGCTGGTAGGCTTCTTTGAAGCCTGTCGGTGTTTTCACACTGTCTTCGCTCCAGGTGCAGCCTTCCTTGTCACCCACCTGGTTCAGCGGAGACAGAACCTGCTCACAGAATTTGGCACCTTCCGCAATAATGGCATCCACCATATCCGGAGTTGCGTCTTCAGCACCTTCCAGGTTGGCGTAGTGCTGCTCGCTGTTCAGCAGCTCGTTCATTACGAATTTGATGTCACGCAGGGGCGCTTTGTACTCAGGCATGGAATCCACCTCGGTTTTCGGTCTCAGCTGAAACAGGTTTGACAGCTTCTGGCCTTGGGTTTGCTCAGACACCGCAGCGCACTGCGCCGCAGCCTTAATTAAACACTTGTTTGAAACATACGTTTAGAGGCACAGAATTGTCAATAGCCGGATGCAAAAATTGTGTTGCCGTATGTCACAGGATCACGCGCCATAACAGTGCGCAGAGCAATCGCCCGGTCATCGCAAAGCGGAAAAATCAAGCGAGGAAAAGGAGTTGAGCAAAGACCGGTTCAGGCAGAAACAGGCTCGAACGATGAGGACCCGGCCCGGTCTTTCTCACCGTCTTTTTCAGCCATGGCGGAGACTGTTGAACTGCCGCACCAGCCCGGTGAACGCGTGCCGAACCCTGAACAGGAGAAGATACTCCGAAGGGCGTGGGAGAAACCGTTGGAAATACAGGAGGGAGTGAGGAAAGCACTTTCTTGGCCCCAGCATGGCCCCAGGCTCAGGCCATAATATCCAGCAACGTTCCGAGCGTCTCGTCCGCGGTTTTCACCACCTGCGCTGAGGCTTCGACACTGCGCTGGTATATCTTGAGGTCAACAATGGGCTCAATCAGGTTCCCCGCACCCCCGGCAGTCCCCTGGGGACCATCTACGCCGCCACGGGCAATCTTACGGGCGGCATTTTCCATGCCGACCATGCCGTCCTGAATGCCCTGGATACCAACTGCGAGTGTGTTGTTGATCATAACAGCTCTGCCCGATGACCATTATTTGACTCGATTAAGCCACATTTTTGGTCATTTTTCAAACAGGGAATCAATATTGAGGTAACTTGCCAGCATCTCCGGACGCGACTGTTCAAGCCACGGCAGTATTCCCAGGCACGGCGACGCCATGTGATTGACCAGGTAGTCCAGGGTGTCCTGCTCACAACTCATGGGCTCTGGCTCGGTCCGGTTGGCAACCCAGCCCGCCAGCATCAGCCCGTCATTGCGTATGGCTTCTGCCGTGAGCAAGGCGTGGTTGATGCAACCCAACCTGAGCGAGACCACGAGAATCACCGGCATGGCCAGCTGGCGCGGAAATTCTCCGTAAGTTTCCCGATCATTAAGTGGGACCCGCCAGCCTCCGGCACCCTCCACCAGCAGGAGGTCTGCAGGACGAATCTGCAAACCACGGCAGAACCCCACCAGGCGATCAACAGTAATGTGCCGGCCTGCCTGTTCAGCGGCCACGTGGGGCGCAATGGCCGGCTCCAGCGCAACTGGATTGATCAACTCATAAGCCAATGGTTCCGAGATGGCATTCTGCAGCATCAACGCATCTTCGTTGCGCAGGCCCTCGGGTGTCCGCTCACAGCCCGAGGCAATGGGCTTCATCGCCAGAGTCCGTTTCCTCATGACTCGTGCGGCGTGCAAAATCGCGGCAGATACCATGGTTTTGCCTACACCGGTGTCGGTACCTGTTACGAAATAGGATTTTTTCGCCATACTTCAGTCCTGTCAGGGGCACAAGAATATGCCAGCCTATTTCCTGTTTTCCGGTAAGGCCTCAGGTTTTCTTCCAGTAAATCCAGGCGGCCTCGTAGCTTGCCATAACCGTTCCGTCCGGCTCTTTCGAATACTGCCTGCACATGTCCCGCATCCTGCCCGGCGCGGTCACAGCCTTGCGGCGTTCAGCGCCCCGGAAACCTGCGCCAAGATGCCTGAGCTCACCTGCCAGCATCATGGGCGACGTGTAGGGCAGGCGGATGGTTCGGGTTTCGATGGTCGCCTGTGGCAGTTCAGCGTTCACTTTTGCACGCAGGGCCGTTTCAGTCTCGAAGCGGTTTACATGTTCATGCTCCGGATCCGCAGCTCTCCAGGCGTGTTTCAGCTCCTTCAGCGTACCGTCGAGGAGGCTGGAGACCATCAGCCGTCCACCAGGGCGCAGTATCCGCCGGCATTCCCGGAACACCGCCCGGGGATCCTCACACCACTGGATCATCAGGTTACTGAAAATCAGGTCGCAACTTGCATCCTGCAAAGGCAGGTGCTCGGCATCGGCAATGATCCAGTCAACGTCTTGAGAACCTTTTTCCCGGGCTTCCTGCACCATACCCTGAGACAGATCTACCCCCGCCACTGCCCCCACCTGCTCCATTGCCGCGAGCTTGCGGGTGAACCAGCCCGTGCCGCAACCAAGATCCAAAGCGCCTGAATCTGCCGCCACCGCGTTGCGGGTCAGGAGCTTCTGCAGCATGGTGTTGCCCATGAAACGCTGCAATCTTGAGGCACTCTCGTAGGTGCTCCGCGCGTTACCAAAGCCCCGGGCAATATCCGCCTTGAGCGTCCGGGAGGCGCCTTTCAGGCCGCCCTGACTACCGGTCACGGAACTCATGACGCCCATGCTGACAACTCCGCCTTCGAAGCCAGAAAAGAACGGATTGCCCCCCAGCAATCCGCGGCCGAACATCCACCCGGCCAGTGCGCCATACCCTCGACCACCGTCTGGCGACTGACGACCGGAATCTCAAGGTCGCCGGCCCAGGGCCTGACAACAATGTCCTGCCCGCCCATCACGTGAAGGGCGGGTGTGGCGAGCGATTGCCAAAGCGCTCTTTGATCCCCGGCATCCAGCCATGCAAGGCTCTTACAGAGATGATCGTTTGACACCAGGGTGCCTTTTTCGAGCCACGGCTTGAGCTTTTGCCGCTCCTGCTTCTCGTCGGCCGCTCCGTTGATCATCAACAGAAGAAAATGCAGCCAGTACCGTTGCGGATCCTGGCGAATGCCCCGGGCAAAAGCCCTGAACTCACGGGCCGCCATTCCATGGGGCCAGCTCTCATCGGCGACAAATTTCGGAAAACCGCCGAGAGTGATCGCACAGGACACCGAACCGGTTTCCCGGCAGGCGGCCTCCATCACAATCTGGCTGCCGAGGGACCACCCCATCCAGACCGACGGCTCGGGATACAGCGACAGCAACTCCTCGGCCACTTCAGGCACGGAACTGCAGCGGGCCAGCAGTTCATCGTCCAGCGAAACCGGCATCACCTCACCCGGCCAGAAACCATAAAGCCCGGCCAGCATTTCCGCCCGGACACCCCAGCCACCGACAACCACCAGACGCGGACAGACTTTCGCGGAACTCATATCGCCACTTCCGTGCCCTGAGCCAGGTGACGACATTCCGACAGCGCGTTCAACAGACAATCGAGATTCTCCTGAGTATGTGCGGCACTGAACGTAACCCGCAAACGAGCCTCACCCACCGGAACGGTGGGTGGGCGTATCGCCGACACCAGCAACCCCCTGTCTTCGAGCGCCTGGCTCAACGCCAGAGCAGCGTGGTTATCACCAATCATGATCGGCTGAATGGGCGTATGGGAGTGCATCAGATCATAACCCAGCGCAGACGCCTCTCTCCGGAACCGGGAAACCAGCCCCAACACATGTTCCCGGCGGGCATCATCGCGCTCGATCAGATCAATACTTGCGCAGGTCGCCAAGGCAAGCGCCGGCGGCATGGCCGTAGTATAGATGTAGGTTCGCGCTTTCTGAACCAGATAATCCATCAGCAGCGCCGGCCCTGCAACAAACGCACCGCTGGTACCGACCGCCTTGCCCAGGGTGCCGATCAGCACCGGAACATCCACTTCCGACAGTCCCGCCTCAGCCACACTCCCCCGCCCCTGGGGCCCGAGAACGCCAAGGCCGTGGGCATCGTCAACCACCAGCAGCGCATCATGGGCCCGGCAAACCCGCGCCAGCCCGGCCAGCGGCGCCACATCGCCATCCATACTGAACACACCGTCCGTCACCACCAGCTTGTGCCCGGACGTTTTCGCCAGCATCGCCTCCAGCGCGGCAACGTCCCCGTGGGCATACCGGCGAACCCGGGCCCGGCTCAGAATACAGCCATCGATAATGGACGCATGATTCAGCCGATCCGAGAAAATCGTATCCCCGCGACCGGCCAGCGCCGAAATCACACCCATATTGGCCATGTAGCCGGTCGAGAAGAACAATGCCGAACTGCGCCCGGTGAATTCCGCCAGACGCTGCTCCAACTGGTGGTGCGCATCATGATGGCCACAGATCAGATGGGAAGCCGCACCCCCGAGACCGGTGTCCGGTAGCGCGTCACGAAGTGCGTCAATGTTGGTGGGGTGATTGGCAAGACCAAGATAATCGTTGCTGCAGAAGGAGAGCAAAGATTTGCCGTTGGCAACCAAAGACGGCTGCTGGGGGCCTGAGATCAGTCGGCGTGTCCGGTACAAACCGGCCTGTTTACGCTGTTCAAGTTCAAGGGCAAAGTCCCGCACGAGCATGGCTCCGGATTAGGGGTTGCGCGTATAGCCTGGTGAAAGCTGCCGAAGATACCCGAAGTTTCCGGCAGGGTGCGGGCAGGGACCTCCGGGATTGTAGAGGGCCAGGGATGGCCCGAAACAAGCGCACATGGATGTGCTCGTAGCGTATCCCGGAGGTCCCTGCCCGCAGCCTGCTCCCCCCAAAGTCTGAAGGCCCAAAAAACCACTGATATCAGGCAGATTCCCGAGTAGCGTCATAGAACATATGGCGAGTCGCCTCATACTCCACCGCCTCGGCAATCGCCTCCTCTTCCTGCTCCTCGGAGGCACACTGCTCCCGCTGCTCCGGCCGGATCCCAAGACGCTTGAACAACAGCATATCGGCATCGGCTTCCGGGTTGGCAGTGGTCAACAGCTTCTCACCGTAGAAAATAGAATTGGCACCCGCCATAAAGCACAGCGCCTGCATCTGCTCATTCATATTCTCCCGGCCCGCCGACAGGCGCACGTGGGAAGCCGGCATCATGATCCGGGCCACCGCAATAATGCGAACGAACTCGAACGGATCCAGATCCTCCACATCCTCCATCGGCGTGCCCTTCACCTTCACCAGCATATTCACCGGCACACTTTCCGGATGGTGAGGCAGGTTCGCCAGCTGGACTAGCAGGCCGACGCGATCATCCTCATCCTCGCCCATACCCATAATGCCGCCGCAGCAAACCTTCATACCGGCTTTACGGACGTTATCCAGCGTATCCAGACGGTCCTGGTAGGTCCGGGTTGTGATGATGTGGCTGTAGTACTTCTCGGAAGTGTCCAGATTGTGGTTATAGTAATCCAGACCGGCCTCGGCCAGCTCTACCGCCTGCTCTTCCTTCAGCATGCCCAGGGTCATGCAGGTCTCCAGCCCGAGGGATTTCACCTGCTTGACCATATCAAGAACATAGGGCATGTCTTTCTTCGAAGGACTGCGCCAGGCCGCGCCCATGCAGAACCGGGAGGCGCCCTTCTGCTTCGCCGCCTGAGCCTCAGCCACCACCTTCTCGATTTCCAGCAGCTTCTCTTTCTCGAGGCCAGTGTTGTAATGACCGCTCTGAGGGCAATATTTGCAGTCTTCCGGGCAGGCACCGGTCTTGATCGACAACAGCGTGCTCACCTGCACCTCGTTGGGATCAAAGTGCTCCCGGTGCGCGCTCTGGGCACGGAACAGAAGATCGTTAAAGGGAAGCTCGAACAGTTCGCGGGCTTCCTGCAGTGTCCAGTCGTGGCGGAGTTCTGTAGCGGTCATGTAAAAGTCCTGTTAACCTTTCCCGGTCTCTGGGTTTACGGATGAATCAGATGATAAAGGGACTGAACTGGCTGTCAACCTTCATGGAACGAAAGGTTAACAGCATCAAACAGGGCGGACTTTGCGTCGCCTGCCTTTCTTCCAGTGCTTTCAATGGGTTATGTCAGCCATGCCGGGAAGATCTACCGGTTAACCGCTGGCACTGCCGCTGTTGCGCCCTGCCCCTGGCTTTTCCTTCTTCGGATCTGCTTTGCGGCGACTGTCTGAAATTCCCGCCTCCGTTCAAGACATCCTGCATTCCCTGGCGCTATCAGTATCCCCTGGATGGCATGATCGGCCGCTATAAATACAACGGGCAACGAAAGTTTGCGCGGCCGCTGATCGCGGATTTTGCCGGTTTTCTTGAACAGGAACTGGGCCGCGGAACGATAACAAGACCGGACGTACTGGTGCCCGCCCCCATGGATTCGCGACGCCGGCGCCGGCGCGGTTTCAATCAGGCCCAGGATATTGCCGAGAATGTTGGGCGGCACCTTGGGATTACTGTGGATGCCGGACTGGTGCAGCGGGTTCGCCGGGTTCGGTCGCAACGGGAATTGAGTCGGGATGAGCGGCTGGCGAATCTTCGCGGGGTGTTTGAAGTGACGTCGGTGGCACCTGAACGGGTGGCGATTGTGGATGATGTGGTGACGACGGGGGCAACGGTTCGGGTTTTGGCGGGGGCTCTGCGGGAGGCGGGGGCGCGGGATATTCAGGTTTGGGCCTTGGCTCGGACCCCTGGCTAGTTTCTTTGTGGCTCCGTGCAAGGTGGCTCCGTGCAAGCGCCGTGCCGGCAGGCTCTCCCGGGATACGCTACAAGCTCATCCCTGAGCGCTTGATTCGGGCCATCCATGGCCCTCAACAATCCCGGGAGAGCCTGCCGGCACGGCGCCCAAACCCTGCGATACGTCGATCAAACCAGCTTTTTCTTAACCAAGTCTGCTATCGCCAAACATGAAGTCAGTCCAGGCGATTCAACCCCAAAGAGATTTACCAGCCCCGGTACGCCGTGATCTTCCGGGCCATCAATTCGAAAGTCCGCAAAACCGCCATCAGGTCCACACAGCTTTGGTCGGATGCCGGCATAGGCCGGTTGCAGACGGGATGGGTCCAGGGTTGGCCACCATTGGCGGATACCCCTGGCAAAGGTTTCGAGGCGGTTGGGGTTGACGGTGTAGTCTTCATGTTCAATCCATTCCACGTCGGGACCGAAGCGGGCCTGGCCGGCCAGGTCAAGGGTCAGGTGAACACCCAGGCCGCCGGGTTCGGGGACGGGGTAGATCAGGGTGTTGAAGGGGTGGCGGCCGCTGTAGCTGAAGTAGACGCCGCGGGCGAACCATTGCTGCGGCTTGTGGTGGTCTGAAAGGCCTGCCCAGGTTTTGGCCAGGGGAACGGCGCCCAGGCCGGCAGCGTTGATGACCTGCGTCGCTTTTAGTGTCAGCGGATTGTCGCCTGCCACCCTGAGCAGGTGGTGGCCAGCAACGGACTCTGCCGCGACGACCGGTGACCGGAGGACGAGTTGGCCTCCGGCATCCTGCAGTTCTCCGAGCAGCGAGAGCATGAGGCCATGGCTGTCGATGATGCCGGTTTCGGGGGACCAGAGGCCGGCGCAGGCTTTGATTTGAGGAACCTGACGGGTAACGGCATCCGCGTCATGCATGGCCAGTTTGACGCCATTGCGGGCGGCGGCTGCCTGAATATCCTCAAGTTTCCGGGCTTGCGAATCACTGGCGGCAATAATCCATTTGCCACATTTCCGGTGGTCAACCTTGTGGCTCTGGCAGTACTCATAGAGGCGCTGACGGCCTTCCACGCACAGCAGGGCCTTCAGTGACTGCTCCGGGTAATAGATCCCGGCATGGATGACTTCGCTGTTTCGCGACGAAATACCGTCTCCGAACCGGTCTCCGCTTTCGAGAACGATCACATCGTGCCCGCTTTTTGCCAGTGCGCGCGCAATGGCCAGGCCGACGACACCAGCTCCGATAACAACGGTTTCTGTTTCAAGGAATTCTCCAGGCACTTCTTCCTGCTCCCGCTTAGCTGCCGATTACCGGAGCATACCCCATCCTCACACGCCAGCGGAAACCGGCCTCCGGGGTCTGAACACATTACTCAGGGACTCATACCGGTTATACTTGGCCCCGGAAATGAGTGCATGGAGTCCGGCGATGATGTCTGACAGGAAGCAGTTTGTACTGGTGATGGTGGTGGCCGCCCTGTTTGTAGGCTGGCTCGGCTGGCGCGGTTTTGAGGTTGTCAGCCTTAATGGGCGCCTGAAAGCCGACGATGTGGTTGCCAGCTACCCCTACAAACATCGGGTGCTCAGGGTGGAGGGCGATACCGCCATCATGAGCTCACTGCGCTCACACTCAACGTCTACCCACCATGCACTGGGCGCTGTGTTCCCCAGCATGCGAAATCTCGGGGACAGTCACCGGGACTGGCAGCGCGCAGAACGTGAACTGGCCCAGGTGCAGGCCCGTGCAGGGGATGTTGTACTTGGAGCTTCCGGCATATCCCGTATTCGCTGGGAGCTGGATGAAAACTGGTATCATCTGCAGTCCATGAAATCCAAATACGATACAAGGCTCTGACCTTCCACTATGACCCATGAACCCGCACTTGCAGCGTCCACCCACCCCTACGATTCCCTGACCCCGGACACCATTCTGGACGCGATGGAAGACGCCGGGTTTGCGGTAAGTGGCCGGCTTTTTGCGTTGAACAGTTACGAGAACCGGGTCTATCAGGTGGGTTTGGACGAAGGTCCGCCGGTGATTACGAAATTCTATCGGCCCGGGCGGTGGAGCGAAGCACAGATCCGGGAAGAGCATGACTTCACTATAGAGCTGGAACAGGCAGACATACCGGTCGTGGCGCCTATGCGGCTGGGCTCCGAAGATACTCTCGGTCACCATGGCGAATTCCTGTTTGCCGTGTTCCAACAGCGCGGGGGCCAGGCTCCGGACACCAGCGTGACAGACACCCTCTACAGGTTGGGGCAGTGGCTTGGCCAGATACACAACATTGGTGCCCGCAAGCCTTTTGCCCACCGGCCAGGCATTTCGTTACTCGATGGCATTGAATCCAGCAATCGGCTGTTAGTGGAAGGCGGCTGGATTCCAGCGGATCTGCGGCCCGCATGGGACAGTCTGATTCCGGATCTTCAAGCTCTGTGCGCTGCCCGTATTGATGAAGCGGGCCCTGTTGAGACCCTGCGTCTGCATGGCGACTGCCACGCAGGCAATATTCTCTGCCGGGAAGAACAGATGCTGTTCGTGGATCTGGACGATTGCCGCTCCGGGCCGGCCATTCAGGATATGTGGCTGCTGCTTAATGGTGACGACTTCGAGCGCGGTGCCCAGCTTGGGGAGTTGCTGGAAGGTTACGAGATGTTCCGTGATTTTAACCGCCGTGAACGCCACCTGATCGAGCCATTACGCTGCTACCGGCAGATCGCACACTGCGCCTGGCTGGCTAAACGCTGGGATGACCCCGCCTTTCCACGTTTTTTCCCCTGGTTTGCCCAACCCAGATTCTGGTCCGACCAGATTCTCTCGCTCCGGGAACAGCTGTCCGCCCTGCAGTCACCGGCAATTACGGTTCCAGGGCAGTACTAACCGCACATAAACACGCTTGAAATGAGGTAGGCATGAGCCAGAATGAGGCCCGTTACACCGTCCGCAGCCTGATCGTGACCGCGCTGGCTGCCATTATCGGCACTGTCCTGGTGCTTGAGATGACTGACAAGATAAGCCACACCAAGAACAAGGACCACGTCCCGGTTGGCGATTTCAAAGCCATTCATATCACCGGGGAGGAAACCTTCCGTATGTCTCCGAAAGCTTCGGAACTGCATGCAGTGTGCGAGAACGGCTACCTGGCCATTGCGGCGGATGTGGACCCGTCGTTCCGGGGCATCCTGGTCGATTACAAGAACCGCGGTGTGCGGTGCAGACGCCCTTCACCGACCGGGCCGGCAGTTCCACGGCAGCCGGAGACACAAGACGGCAATGAATAAGCCCCGCAAACCTTCCGTACCACCCGAGCAGGTGACGGACCGGCTGTTTGCCACCGAGCGCCGCCCGGAGGATTTCCGGTTTGATGCGTCGGTAGCACGGGTTTTTCCCGACATGATCCGCCGTTCGGTGCCCGGTTACACCACCATCATTCCGATGATCGAGGTGATCACCGAACAATACGCCCAGCCCGGCTCCCACTGCTACGATCTGGGTTGCTCGCTCGGTGCCTCGACCCTGGCAATGCGGCACGGAATTCCACACCGGGACTGTATCCTTGTGGGCGTGGACAACTCCGAGGCAATGATCGAGCGCTGCGAACATTACATTGCCCTGGACGACAATAACCTCCCCGTTACCCTGCGTTGCGAAGACATTCTGGACACCGAGCTCAGTAGCGCCTCGGTCACAACGCTCAATTTCACCCTGCAGTTTGTCGATCCGGACCAGCGGGCCGGCCTGCTCACCCGGATTGCCAAGGCAACCCGGCCCGGGGGCGTCCTGATCCTGTCGGAGAAAATCCGGTTTGAAACGGAAAGCGAGCAGGCGATACAGACCCGCCTGCACCACGAATTCAAGCGCGCCAACGGTTATTCAGATCTGGAAATCAGCCAGAAACGCACGGCCATTGAGCAGGTCCTGATTCCGGAAACACTCGCCGCCCACAAGGAACGACTCCAGGCGGCAGGCTTCGATCAGGTTCTGATCTGGTATCAGTGCTTTAACTTTGTTTCCATGCTCGCCATCAAGGCCAATACACCCGACACCGACTGACCATGGCAGAATTTGACTGGAAAACCCGATTCGGACCGCTTCTTGATCAGCTTTCAGATGACGGCCTTGATGCCTGGGCACAAACGCTCAGGCAGCAACTGACTCGCCACTTTGACGACAATCCCCATGGCGATCTCGATCGCTGGCAAGCCGCCCTCGCCCGCCTGCCGGATATGGCCGGTGTGGAGGCGCACCTGGACCGTTCCGCTGTAACCCTGACATCGCCACATGCCCTGACGCCGGAGCAGCAAGAGCACTTGCAGCAGGGGTTACGCGGGCTGATGCCCTGGCGGAAGGGTCCTTTCGAGTTCTTCGGCACCCGGATCGATACCGAATGGCGTTCCGACTGGAAGTGGGACAGAGTATCCCCCTACCTTTCAGACCTTTCCGGCCGTCGTATTCTGGATGTCGGTTGCGGCTCCGGCTACCACTGCTGGCGGATGCTGGGTAAAGGCGCTGGCCGGGTCATCGGCATTGATCCAGGCCTGTTGTTCATGTTCCAGTTCCTGAGCATCAAGGATTACCTGGGCAATGTGCCCGTGGACTTGCTGCCGGTCCGGATGGAGGATCTGCCGGCCGACCTTGAGACCTTTGACACCACGTTTTCGATGGGTGTCCTCTACCATCGAAGGTCACCGCTGGACCATCTGCTCGAACTGAAGGGTACGCTCCGGAAAGGTGGCGAGCTGGTCCTGGAAACGCTGGTGGTTGAAGGACCCGAGGGCTACAGCCTGATGCCCCGGGATCGCTACGGGCAGATGCGCAATGTCTGGTTCCTGCCCAGCTGCGACACCCTGCTGCGCTGGCTGGACCGCACCGGCTACCGCAATGCCCGGGTGGTTGATGTTTCGGCGACCAAAACCGAAGAGCAGCGCAGCACCGACTGGATGCGATTCAATTCACTGCAGGATTTCCTGGATCCGGACGATCCGTCGAAAACAGTCGAAGGCTATCCGGGGCCCCTGCGCGCAACAATAATCGCCGAGAAACCCTGAGCGCAAAAAAACCGCCGTGCCGTCTGGCAGGGCGGTTTTTGTTCCGCTGGCGATTACTCGCCGAACGGATGACGGAGCGTGATGGTTTCAATACGATCCGGGCCAGTGGAAATCACGTCGATCGGCGCTTCAATCTGCTCCTCAAGGAACCGGATATAGGCCTTGGCGTTCCCGGGCAACTGGTCCAGACTGGTCAGACCGACAGTGCTATCGCTCCAGCCCGGCAGCTCGGCGTAGACCGGCTCGATGTCCTTGTAGGTGTCACAGCCAATCGGTGGCCGGGTAATTTCGCCATTTGGCGTCTTGTAGCCGACACAGACCTTCACCGTCTCCATTCCATCCAGAACATCCAGCTTGGTCAGACAGATGCCGGACACGCTGTTGATCTGGATGGCGTGACGCAGGGCAACCGCATCAAACCAGCCACAGCGGCGGGAGCGACCGGTGGTAGTTCCCACCTCATTGCCCTTGACGGCCAGGTGCTGGCCCATCTCGTCAAACAGCTCGGTGGGGAACGGGCCTGAACCAACGCGAGTAGTGTAGGCCTTGGTAATCCCCAGCACGTAATCCAGGAACAGGGGGCCGAAACCGGAGCCGGTGGCGGTACCGCCGGCCGTGGTGTTGGAAGAGGTCACATACGGGTAGGTGCCAAGATCAATATCCAGAAGAGAGCCCTGAGCGCCCTCAAACAGGATGTTTTCACCACGCTTGCGGAAGTCATGGAGCATATCGGTAACATCCGCCGCCATGGGCAGGATTTCTTCGCCCATCAGTTTCAGCTCTTCAAGGGCTGCATCGATGTCCTCAGCCTCTTCCTTGAAGTACTCAGTCAGGATGAAGTTGTGGAAGGACATGATTTCACGCAGCTTTACCTCAAACCCGGCGGGATTGCACAGGTCGCCCAGGCGGAGGCCACGGCGTGAAACCTTGTCTTCATAGGCCGGACCAATACCGCGGCCGGTCGTGCCGATCTTGTCGACACCGCGAGCCCGTTCACGGGCCTGGTCAATTCGGACATGGGTGCGCAGGATAAGGGGGCATGCCAGGCTGATCCGCAGACGGTCACGAACGGCGACGCCATTGGCTTCCAGCTCACGCACTTCCTTGAGCAGCGCCTCCGGCGACAGGACGACGCCATTGCCAATCAGACAGTAAACATGCTGACGCAGGATACCGGAAGGGATCAGGTGAAGCGCCGTTTTCTTGCCGTCAATCACCAGGGTATGACCGGCATTGTGCCCGCCCTGGAAGCGAACGACGGCCGCGACCTTGTCGGTCAGCAGATCAACAATTTTACCCTTGCCTTCATCACCCCATTGGGTGCCCAGCACAACAACGTTTTTACCCATGATTCTCTCTCAATGCGACTGCCCCGCAGGACAGGCGTTTCGCAAGTTTACCTGTAAATGAATTCACCGAAGCCCCGGGGGCATCAGCCCAGCTTCTCCACGACCCACTGGCCGCCCTGTTTAACCAGCTTCCGGTCACAGCCTCTGGCGGCCGGATCAACACCGTTATCCTCCGGCAAGGCACGGACAACGGTTTCTGTCATTCTCAGGCCGGAAATCACGCCTTCCAGGGCCGGGTCATCATCCGCCGGCGCCCAGACTGCGCCGGACTTCCGTACCAGCCGCTCACCCAGGGAAACCAGTGCGCGGATATCGAGACTGAACCCCGTCGCGGGCCGCGCCCGACCAAAATCACTGCCAATGGCATCGTAGCGCCCGCCCTTGGCGACCGAGTCGCCATGACCGGGAACGTAAGCCGCGAACACAAGTCCGGTGTGATAGTTGTAGCCACGCAACTCGCAGAAATCGAAGCCGAAACTGACTTCCGGGTAGTCCCGGCCCAGCATGTCCGACACACGGCCCAACTGATCCAGTGCCGCATCCAGATTGTCAGATGCACCTTGCAGGACACGGCGTGCCCCGGCCAGCGCTTCCGGGCCGCCACTGACCCGTGCGAGCTCACGCAGGTGGGCACCGGAAGAACCCGCCGGACACCCGCCCAGCAGCTCATCGAGCTCGGGAACTGACTTGCGAGCCATGGCATCAAAAATCGCGGCTTCGGTGTCTCGGTCAAAATCCGCTTCGCCGATCAGGCTCTCGTAAATCGACACGTGCGCCAGATCCAGGTGAATACGCGGCAGCCCGGCAACCCGAAGGGTTTCCAGCATCAGGCTGATCACTTCCATATCCGCTGCTTCGGAGGCACTGCCAAAAAGCTCGCAGCCCGCCTGGATCGGCGTCCGTCCGGTCAGCATATGGCGCGGACGGGTATGCAGCACATGGCCAGCGTAGCATAGGCGGGTTATGCCATCCTGGCCCAGGGTGTGGGCATCGATTCGGGCAGCCTGGGGTGTCATATCCGCCCGAACACCCATCATCCGTCCTGTCAGCTGATCGGTCAGCTTGAAGGTTTGCAGTTCCAGATCGTGTCCGGTTCCGGTGAACAGGGATTCGAGGTATTCAATAAGCGGCGGGATTACCAGCTGATAGCCCCAGCGCTGGCAGGTATCCATTACATCCCGGCGAAGGGATTCGATCCGTCCGGCCAGCGGAGGCAGAATATCCTCTACCCCGTCCGGCAGTAACCAGCGATCAGATACTGTCATGAGATTCCGTTGTCCGTTATATCCGCACCGGCGCTGTTGGCTGGGGGATCACACAGAATTTAAGGCGACATTCGGGCAGAAAACCCGACACAAAACCGCCAGAATTTTACACGGTTGGCAGGCACAAAAAAACCGGAATACGGATGTATTCCGGTTTATTTCAACTTTCAGATGAGTATCACTTCGCGCCCTGGGGGTCCCTCAGGTACTTCATGAAATCGCCTTCCGAGTCGATCACCATGATGTCGTCCTTGTTGGAGAACGCATTCTGGTACGCGGAAAGGCTTCGATAGAAGCTGAAGAACTCAGTGTCCTGGCTATAGGCATCGGCGTAAATCTGCGCCGCCTCACCATCGCCCTGACCGCGAAGCTGCTCTGACTTGGAGAATGCTTCCGCCAGGACCACCGTACGCTGACGATCGGCATCCGCCCGAATCCCTTCAGCGGCCTCGCGACCACGTGAACGATACTCCTGAGCCAGCTTTTCCCGCTCAGTGGCCATGCGGCGATACACGTTCGTACGGACCTGCTCAGGCAACTCAATGGCCTTTATACGGATATCCAGCACCCGGATACCAAACTCTTTGAGCGCAGTTTCGTTGACCAGGTCCTTGAGTGAGGCCATCACATCATCACGTTCGCCTGAGACCACCTCACGCATGGTACGGACACCAAACTCATTACGAAGGCCGTTATCCACCCGCGACAACAAGAGATTCTGGGCCCGAAACTCATCGCCACCGGTAGCCCGGTAAAAGGTATCCACGTCGGTAATTTGCCAGGCAATATAGGAATCCACGTCCAGTGGCTTTTTCTCAATGGTCAGATACTGACGCGCCGGCAGGTCCATGGTAAGAACCCGAACATCAAACTCCCTCACTTCATCAATAACGGGGACTTTAAAGTGAATCCCCGCAGGAACGTTGGTTTCGATCAACTCCCCGAAACGCAGCAATACCCCACGGTGGGTTTCCGGAATAATATAAACGCTGGACGATACCAACAACAAAATGATGAGGGTACCAGCAAGACCGATAATGCTTTTGGGTCCCATGATTATCTCCCCGTTCTCGCGTTGGTGGACTGGCGATTGCGCAGTTCGCGAAGCACCTGATCCGTCAGGGACTGGATATCAGCCTGACCGGTCAGGCTGCCCGCATCCCCTGCGCTCTCGTTCCGGCCCGCAGACAGGTTGGCGCTGCCCTGACGGGTCAGACGATCCAGCGGCAGGTACATCATGTTATTTCCGGACTTGGTATCAACCAGCACCTTGCTGGAACTGGCAAGTACATTTTCCATGGCCTGCAGGTACATGCGCTCGCGAGTGACATCAGGCGCCTTCTCGTACACGGCCAGCAGATCCTTATACCGGGCGGTCTCACCGACCGCGCGCTCAACCACCTGGGCTTTGTATGCCGCCGCTTCCTCAACCATGCGCTGGGCCTTGCCACGGGCTTCCGGCACAACCTTGTTGCGATAGGTTTCTGCTTCTTCCTTGAGTTGCTGCTCGTCTTCACGGGCACGCTGCACTTCCCGGAAAGCATCCTGAACCGGCCCGGGCGGCTGGGTACTTTCCACGTTGACCCGCACAATCTCAAGGCCAGCACCGTACTGCCGCAGGAAGCTCTGGATTCGCTGCTCAACGTTTACCGCAAGTTCAACCCGACCCTCGGTCAATACCGCATCCAGAGTAGCACCGCCCGCTTCATGCCGAAGCGCACTGTCGGTGGCAAACGCCAGAGCCTGGTTAGAGTCACGGACATTAAGCACATAATCACGGGCATTACTGACCCGATACTGCACCTGCAAATCCACGCTCACCAGGTTCTCATCCTGAGTCAGCATCTGGCCCGTCGACTCGGCCGTACGGACGTTGGTAACCCGCACCTTGGTGACGTCATCAATCAACGGCACCTTGAAGCGCAGACCCGGGCTCTCTGTCCGGTCGTATTCCCCGAAACGCAGAACAACGGCCCGTTCCTGCTCGTCCACGGTGTAGAAAGACTGGAAGACGACGTAGCCAACAACAACAATGGCAGCCAGGGCGAGGATAGCGCCAAAACCAGGGCCGCCTCCGCCGGTGCTGCCATCACCACTGCCGCCGGACTTGCCACCTTTGCCGCCCAACATCTTGTTGAGCTTGTCCAGCCCTTTTTTCAATGCCTCATCGAGGTCTGGCGGACCCTGATCATTGCCGCGCCGACCACCACCGGTACCCCAGGGGTCGTTGTCGTTACGGTTTCCACCCGGTTCATTCCAGGCCATAGTGCTCTCCGTTTCTGACTTATAAAAAGAATGGCTGCAAATACTAGGGATTTATCTCCGCCCCGGCAATAGCCGTTGCGGTTTCAGGCATGCCCCAGCTCGAGCCTGACCGATTCTTCCCTCACTCCGGCCCGGCTCAGAAGCTGCAGCCAGTCCCGGTTCTGCAAACGAACTTCCAACACTGTATCCCCCGTTTCACGATGCTCCTCGCTAAGCACGGACCCGGCCTCATGCAGCAGCGCGCGCAGCTTGCCGTCGGCAGGCCCCAGCAAAACAAAATGATGCACAACGTCCTCTGCAAGTCTTTCCACAATGGCGTCATACAGGCCATCGAGCCCTTCCCCGGTCACCGCGGACACCCAGGCCCTGACGGGAACACCGTCTTCATTGCGCTCGATTCTCGGCGTGAAGTCTTCCAGCAGGTCAATCTTGTTAAACACCTGCAGCATGGGAATCTCATCTGCCCCGATCTCGGCCAGCACCTCTTCAACCTGCTCTATATTCTCGTCACGCCGGCTGTCGTGGCTGTCAATAATGTGCAGCAGGATTGTCGCTTGTGTCGTTTCTTCCAGGGTCGCCCGGAATGCTTCGACCAGCTTGTGGGGAAGGTGCCGGATGAAGCCCACCGTGTCCGCCATTACGACCGGCCCGACATCCGGAAGTTCCAGACGTCGCAGCGTCGGGTCCAGAGTCGCAAACAACTGGTCTGCGGCATATACGGAGGAAGTGGTAATCCGGTTGAACAAGGTTGATTTACCTGCGTTGGTGTAACCAACCAGAGACACGGTTGGAATATCCGCACGCTGACGGGCCCGTCGGCCCTGGCTCCGCTGCCGGCGAACCTTTTCAAGACGCTTGTGGATGGACTTTATCCGTTCCCGAAGCAGACGGCGGTCGGTTTCCAGCTGGGTTTCGCCGGGGCCCCGAAGGCCAATGCCACCCTTCTGCCGCTCCAGGTGGGTCCAGCCCCGCACCAGACGCGTCGACATGTGTTCGAGCTGTGCCAGCTCTACCTGCAGCTTACCTTCGTGAGTCCGGGCGCGCTGGGCGAAGATGTCGAGAATCACACCTGTACGATCGAGCACCCGGCACTTGAGTTCATGCTCAATGTTTCTTTCCTGACGCGGACTCAGCGCATGATTGAACAATACGACATCGGCTTCATTGGCGGCTACGGCGTCACGGATTTCTTCCAGCTTTCCCTCACCAACGAAAAATCTCGGGCTGGGTTGCTTGCGGGAACCGGTAACAATACCCGCCGGCTCAACGCCGGCGGACGTTACCAGTTCCCGAAACTCGCCGGGGTCTTCCGTACCGTCATGGGCAGTGAAATCGATGTGGACGAGTATCGCGCGCTCACCGACATCAGGACGTTCAAACAATTGGCATCAACTCCGGAACAGTGAAACTGTCAATATCATAAAAACAAACACCCGCGGCCATCAGATCCCTGAAAAGGATCTTCCGGAACGCGGGTGGCAATACCGGGAAAGCGGATGGATCAGTCTTCAGATTCGCCCTCTCCTCCCGGAGCCTGCTGCGGAATGCGGACATTGCGGGCAGGAACCACAGTGGAAATAGCGTGCTTGTAGACCATCTGGCTGACAGTGTTTTTCAGCAAAATCACGAACTGGTCGAAAGACTCAATCTGGCCCTGGAGCTTGATACCATTAACCAGAAAGATGGAAACTGGAATGCGTTCCTTGCGCAATGCATTAAGGTAAGGGTCTTGTAACGAATGCCCTTTTGACATGTGTTTTCTCCTGTTTTAGTAAGTGCAGATCGTCATTTGTCAGAGTTAAATGTGGTGCGAAGTCTGATTTTTTTCAAGGCGGCCTTAGCGATAAGTTTGTTTTCGCTGTCCAGCCAGTCCACATCAGACCACTTACGCAACCAGGTCAACTGCCGCTTCGCCAACTGGCGCGTGGCTGCAATACCCTTGCTTACAAATGTGTCGTAGTCGTCTGCCCCGGACAAATAGTTCCAGGCCTGGCGATAGCCGACACAACGCATGGAAGGGAGATCGGGGTGCAAGTCTTCCCTGAGCATCAGTGCCTGCACTTCGTCGAGAAAACCCGCCTCCAGCATCTTGAGGAAGCGCTGGCGGATTCTCTCATGAAGCACCCGCCGCTCCGGCGGCATCATGGCAAGCTGGACCACAGTATACGGTAGCAAAGATGTTTCGTCTGCCTGCCAGCGGGTGAAATAGGTGTAATCCTCAATATCGCTTCTACTGACAGACTCAGGCACGCCCTCGCTTTTACCGGCAACCTCTGCCTGCCAGAACGCTGAAATCGGCCTGCCGGTCACTCGGAGGACTTCCAGGGCCCGCAACAATCGCTGGCGATTGTTCGGATGTATCCGCTCCGCCGCGACAGGATCACCACTGCGCAGCTCCCGGTGCAGCGCTTCCCAGCCCCGCGCCTCAGCCTCCCGCTCCAACATCCTGCGCACTTTCAGGCTCGCCGCAGGCAAACCGGACATACCATGCAGCAGTGCCTTGAAGTACATCATGGTTCCACCTACCAACAAGGGTATCCGGCCCGCTGCCGTGATCTCGGCCATGGCAGCGAGGGCGTCGTGGCGAAAATCCGCGGCCGAGTAGGTTTGTGCCGGATCGCAGATATCGATCAGGCGATGCGGGGCCCGGGCCAGTTCTTCCGCCGTCGGCTTGGCGGTGCCGATATCCATGCCACGGTATATCATGGCCGAGTCGACACTGATGATCTCGCAAGGTAGCTGCTCGCACAGGGACATGGCCAGGTCGGTTTTACCGGACGCGGTCGGGCCCATCAGGAAAATGGCCGGCGGCAGTGACACCCTAACGCCCCCGCAGGAACAGCTTGTCCAGCTCGGACAGGGTTACCAGTGTCCAGGTCGGCCGGCCGTGATTGCACTGGCCGCTTCGCTCGGTGGCTTCCATATCTCTGAGCAATGAGTTCATTTCCGGAACGGTGAGCTGGCGGTTCGCTCTGACCGAACCATGGCACGCCATGGTGCCGAGCAGTTCGTGAGTGACCGCTTCCACCCGGTCGCTCTGACCATGCTCAATGAGATCCGCCAGCACGTCACGCACCAGCTGCTCAGCGTCGGCACCTCGCAAAAGCGCCGGCACCTGCCGGACAGCCAGGGTTTCCGGGCCGATCCGTTCTATCTGCAGGCCAAGCTTCTGCAGCTCATCGCCATGGCTCTCGGTCAGGGCGGCCTCTTTCTGGCTGACCGCCAAAGACAGCGGGACTAACAATGGCTGGCTTTTCAGGTCCTGCTCGGCAAGGGCCCGCTTCATCCGTTCATAGGTTATGCGCTCGTGGGCAGCATGCATATCTACCACGATCATTCCTGCCCGCCCCTGGGCGAGGATATAGATACCGTGCAGCTGGGCAATGGCATAGCCAAGTGGCGGCTCCTCATCACTGTCGGCCGGCGGCGTCGGAATGGGCGTGGCAACCCCGTCACTGACCGGTGTCGACTGCGGGCTTCCGGTTCCGCCACCGGCGTTCAGGGACTGATAGAACGCCATCTGATCACTGGCGCGCCATTCCTGCTGAGGCTGTGACTGACCTCCGAAACCGGCTGATGCACCTGAATGACCGTAACCCGGCACCGCTGGCTGGCCATTCCGGGAAGGGCCCCCCGGAGCACCCATGGCCGGTGAACTTTCCGCCTGAGCCGACGCTTCACGGCCGAAGGATTGAGCGACCGCACCCCGGAAATGATCATCCGGCCGAACATCGGCCAGGGCCTTGTGCAGGGTTCTGAAGATAAAATCGTGAACCAGCCGGCCGTCCCGGAAACGGACTTCGTGTTTTGTGGGGTGCACATTCACATCCACCGTGGTCGGGTCTACCTCCAGGTACAGCACAAAGGCCGGATGCCGGTTGTTATAGAGAACATCCCGGTAGGCCTGGCGCACGGCATGAGCCACCAGCCGGTCACGAATCACCCGGCCGTTGACAAAGAAATACTGCAGGTCCGACTGACTGCGGGAGAATGTCGGCAGCGCAACCCAGCCCCACAGACGAAGCCCCGTTGCTTGCGCATCGATAACCACCGCATTGTCGATGAATTGCTGCCCGCACAGGGCACCGATCCGCCGCTCCCGGTCAAGGGCTGAATCGGCAGGCCTCAGGCTTTGAACAACCCGCTGGTTATGACGGAGGGTGAAACCGGCATCAAACCGGCTCAGGGCCTGCCGGCGCAGGCACTCCTCCACGTGGTTGAATTCGGTTTTTTCGGTGCGCAGAAACTTGCGGCGGGCCGGGGTATTAAAGAACAGATCCCGCACTTCAACGGTAGTGCCCACCGGGTGTGCTGCGGGCGAGATCCTGGCGTCCATCTCCCGGCCTTCCACTTCCACCCGGGAGGCGGCTTCCTGTTCTGCTGTCCGGGAGGTCAGCGCCAGGCGGGAAACCGAACTGATACTGGCGAGCGCCTCGCCACGGAAGCCCAGGGAGGCAACGGCTTCCAGGTCATCAAGGCTGGCAATCTTGCTGGTAGCGTGGCGGCTCAGGGCCAGCGGCAAATCGTCCTCTTCAATACCGCTGCCGTCGTCCCGCACGCGGATCAGCTTGACGCCGCCCTGCTCCACCTCAACATCAACCCGGGTGGCACCGGCATCCAGGGCGTTTTCGACCAGTTCCTTGACGACAGATGCGGGGCGCTCCACCACTTCACCCGCGGCAATCTGGTTCGCGAGCCGTGGTGACAGCAATCGAATGGGGGGCATATTACGGGAAAACCTCTTGATCAGGACGCGGGAATACGAATGGTTTGCCCTACCATAACACGGTCATCCCGCAGGTCGTTATACTGCATCAGCTCACTGACCGTGGTCTGGTTTTGCCTGGCCACTCCGGAAAGCGTGTCACCATGCTGGATCCGGTAATGACTGACGCTGTTTCCACCTTGGCGATTCTGCTTCTGCCAGGCCAGCAAGGTGCCCGGCGGCGGGGTTTTCTGAAAGTAATCGTCAACGCCTTTCATAATAGCGCCGGCCAGCTTGTTGCGGTACCACTCAGTCGTCAGGTTTTTCTCTTCCTGGGGATTGGATATGAACCCGGCTTCCACGAGGATAGAGGGAATATCCGGAGACTTCAGCACCACAAACGACGCCTGTTCCACACTCGGCTTATGCAACTCCGCTACGCGTCCGAGCTTACCAAGAACCGAACTGCCAACACCCAGGCTGGCATTGATACTGGCGGTCATGGACAGATCCAGCAACACGCCTGCAAGCGTGTCATCACGGCCATCCAGGGACAATCCGCCAGCACCACCTATCAGGTCTGAACGATTTTCGCTGTTTGCCAGCCAGCGGGCGGTTTCACTGGTCGCCCCGCGCTGGGACAGGGCGAAGACCGACGCTCCCTTCGGCTGGGGCGTGCGGAAAGCATCTGCGTGTACGGATACGAACAGGTCGGCATTGTACTTTCTGGCCAGCAGCGTCCGGTTGCGAAGGCCAATGTAATAGTCGCCTGTCCGGGTCAGCTTGGCGGTGTATCCCGGCCGGTCATTGATCAGACCGGCAAGGGTATTCGCCATTTTCAGAACCACATCTTTCTCGCGCGTACCCCTGGGACCGATAGCGCCCGGATCCTCACCGCCATGGCCGGCATCAATCACCACGATAACATCCCGCTTGCCTGCCGAATCCTGGGTAACGGTTGGTTTGGCAGCCTTTTCCAGACGGCTGCCGCTCTCGTCAATCAGATCAACGACCAGCCGGTGGCCATATTGCTGGTTCGGCTCAAGCTGAAAGCTCCGGGGCTTGATGTCGGTTTCCAGATCCAGAACCACCCTCAGATCGTCTCCGTTGCGAGGCGCACTGCGAATCCGCTTGATCGGGCTGCCGGAAAGGTCCAGCCCTGAGAAATCCGCTTTCAGGCGGGTATTCTTGAGATCGATAACCAGGCGGGACGGCCCTGACAGGGAAAAGATGTTGTGCTCTACCTGCCCGGCGGTATCGAATACCAGACGGGTGTGGTCCGGCGCCGGCCATATCCGCGCACTTTCTACCTGTGTTCCGGCGAAAACGGGCAGCGCCAGAACCGCCAGTAACAGTGTCAGCGGCTGGACCAGTCTTGTTTTGAGTTCAGCGATTCTCATACAGCCTACCTGCCAGTTTCCATCAGGTTCCCGACCTAGTTGTGGCCCGGACCAATCAATTGCAGCTCATTGAGCACCGAGGCACCCCGCTCAGAACGGGCTCTGATAACGACGGAACGCCCCTCACCCTGCCGGTCCAGATGAATCTCCAGATCAGGGTCGGGCAGAATTCCTTTTCCCCGCTCGGGCCATTCGATCAGACACAGATTATCGCCGGCGAAGTAATCCCGGATGCCCATATATTCCAGCTCTTCCGCATCGCCGAGCCGGTAAAGATCGAAATGGTACGCCGGCGGCTCCAGGTCCTCATAGGGTTCCACCAGGGTATAGGTGGGACTTTTTACCGCGCCGGTGTGGCCAAGCCCACGCATGACACCCCGGCTGATGGTGGTTTTGCCCATACCCAGGTCGCCTTCCAGACAGATCACCAGGCCTCGGCCGGATTCGGCAACACGTCTCGCCAACTCCCGGCCAAGCTGTTCAGTTTCAGCCTCGCTTTCGAGAAACAGGCGGCGCTCATTCCCTGTCATGCTCATAAATCCCCCAGCACCCGACTGGGTTCAGACTCGCGGAATACCAGCGGCAGCGCATCAATCACATCGTTGGGTATCAACCCCATGAACCCCCGGGTCTCTGAGGCTTTGTCAGCCGCAGCCAGATGCACCGAAGCGCCGAGAACGGCCGCTTTGTCCGTCTCGCCAAGCTGGGCGTAAACGGCGCCAAGGATGCCTGACAGCACATCGCCCATACCACCGGTGGCCATTCCCGGGTTGCTGCCGCTGATAATATCGGCCGCTGCGTGTCCCGAGGCGACCACTGTGCCCGCCCCCTTCAGTAGCACAGTCCCGCCGTACATGGCCTGTAATCTATTGGCAGCGGCCACTCGGTCAGCTTCCACTTCCGGCACCAGACAGTTGAGCAATCTGGCGGCTTCGCCCGGATGAGGCGTTAAAATATGGTTATCCGCCGGTATGGCAACCCGACCAGACAACAGATTCAGCGCGTCGGCATCCAGAACCCGGGCCTTACCGCTGGAAATAACCTGTTCCAGCATCTGCTGGCCCCAGGCGCTGCGGCCTATCCCGGGGCCACAGACTATAACCGAGGCTGCTTCCAGCAACGGTGGCAATTCCGAGCCATGGATCAGGCCATGAGCCATCACAGAGGGGCACCTGGCCAGCGCGGCACTCACATGCTCGGGCCGGGTTGCCAGGGAAACAAGACCCGCCCCTGAGCGCGCTGCGGCCTCTGCCGCCAACAGGCCGGCCCCTCCAAACCCCCGGTCGCCGGCCACCACCAGTACATGCCCGAAACGGCCTTTATGGGCATTTGCCGGTCTTTCCGGCAACCAGGACATAACCGACGCCCAGTCACGACGGTGCGCAACCGGCTGCTGACCACTACCAGCAACCCCCTCAGCCGTGCCGAGGGGCTCAAACACAACCTCACCGGACACTGCGGCCCCCTGACCGGTAAACAGGCCAGCTTTAAGCCCGATAAACGTGACAGTCATTGTTGCCCTTACCACGTCACCCCCGGCTGCCCCCGTGGTCGCATTCAGCCCGGAGGGTAAATCCACCGCAAGCACCGGCGCTGACGCCTGGTTGCACCGCCTTATCAGCGCGGCAAAGGGTTCGCGGGGCGCCCCCGATGCGCCGGTACCCAGCATGGCATCAACAATCATTCCGGCACTGGCAAAACGCCCGTTGAGGCCAGATTCCGGAATACCCTCCAGTTCATCGACATCCACGCCGTCTGCCAGCGCCTTTTGCCAGGCCTTTCTCGCATCACCGGTGAGCTTTTTGGTTGGTGCGACGGCCACACAACGAACATCCATACCATGACGTTGAGCGTTGGCGGCAATCAGGTAGCCGTCGCCACCATTGTTTCCGGCACCACAGAGAACCAGCACCGGACCACCGTCCCGCCAGTGCCGGACCAGACAGCGAAACGCCGCCTGGGCGGCAGACTGCATCAGTTCAAAACCATCAACACCCTGCTGATCAATCACATAGCGATCAATCTGTCTGACCGCATCGGCGGAAAACAGCGCGTCTGGTAGACTGTGCGCAGCGGACGGCGGCATGAACCTTTGCTCCCGTTACAGAAACCGGTTTAAGAAAATTGGCCAGCTATCTGTAAAGCATAGCAAAACAGTTGAAAAGGTCATAACTTAATCAAATTAAATATCCGTACCCTCGTTCCCGGACGGATTTCATCACCGGCAGTTTCCATGAGCACCACGTCTACCTGTGACAAACCATCCCCGGAACTGGCTGATCTGCCAGCGCTAATCCGCCAGTGGGCAGCTGAGCTTGGCTTCTCCGATGTGGGCATCACAACGCCGGATACCGGTGAGCATGCAACTCATCTGCAAGACTGGCTTACCGAGGGATATCAGGGCGAAATGGATTACATGGCGCACCATGGCGACAAGCGTTATACGCCCACCTCGCTGGTGCCAGGCACCACCCGGGTCATCTCCG
This sequence comes from Marinobacter sp. Arc7-DN-1, assembly GCF_003441595.1. Classification (NCBI taxonomy): domain Bacteria; kingdom Pseudomonadati; phylum Pseudomonadota; class Gammaproteobacteria; order Pseudomonadales; family Marinobacteraceae; genus Marinobacter; species Marinobacter sp. Arc7-DN-1. The sequence continues at coordinate 1,310,663 of NZ_CP031848.1, forward strand.
TGAGAATGGATTATCTCCCGGCGCCGGACAGCCCCCAAGATGCGCTCACTCACCGGGACAGAGCCTACGTTACCCGCTACGCACTGGGGCGTGATTACCACAAACTGATCCGCAAACGCCTGGCCCGGCTGGCAGGACGAATTGATGAGGCGCTGAACGGATACGACTACCGGGCCTTCGTGGACAGCGCGCCAGTGCTCGAGCGTGCCCTGGCCCAGAGAGCCGGCCTTGGCTGGATCGGCAAGAACAACATGCTGATTCACCCGAAAGCAGGCTCTTTCTTTTTCCTGGGAGAAATTTTTACCAGCGCTCCGCTGCCTGTTGACGCACCATTCGAGAAAGACCATTGCGGGAGCTGTTCAGCGTGTCTGGATGTGTGTCCCACCGATGCGTTTGTAGCTGCGCACAAGCTGGATGCGAGGCGCTGCATCAGCTATCTGACCATTGAACTCAAAGGCAGCATTCCGGAAGAGCTGCGGGCCCTGATGGGCAACCGGGTTTTCGGATGTGATGACTGCCAGCTGGTCTGCCCGTGGCAGAAGTTCAGCAAACCAACGAAAGAGCGGGATTTCCAGCCCAGGCACGGGCTGGATAACACCGACCTGGCCGAGCTGTTCCTCTGGACCGAGGAACAGTTTTTGAAACGAACAGAAGGCTCTGCCATTCGCAGAACCGGCTATGAGGGCTGGCTTCGCAACCTGGCCGTTGGGCTGGGCAACGCACCCTCAACCATTCCGGTTATTGAAGCCCTGAAAAAGCGCGCGGACCACCCTTCCGAAATGGTCCGTGAGCATGTCCAGTGGGCCCTGCGGCAGCACAACCTATAGCTTGAAGAAGTGTTCCCGGTAATGGCGCAGTTCGTTAATGGAGTCCCGGATGTCGTCCAAAGCCAGATGACTGCCTTTCTTTTTGACGCCGGCCAGCACATCTGGCCGCCAGCGGCGGGCTAACTCTTTAACGGTAGACACGTCCAGATTCCGGTAGTGGAAGAAGGCTTCCAGCTCTGGCATGTACTTGACCAGGAAACGTCGATCCTGGCCGATGCTGTTGCCGCACAGTGGTGACTGACCGGACTCAACGTGTTTTTTCAGAAACTCGATGGTCTGCTGCTCGGCTTCTGATTCGGAGATATCGCTTTCCTGAACACGCTTGGTAAGACCGCTTTCACCGTGCGTTCTGGTGCACCACTCATCCATGGCATCCAGAAAAGCATCTGGCTGATGGACAGCAATGACCGGACCTTCCGCTACTGTGTTCAGTTCCGAATCGGTGATAATTGTTGCCATTTCAATGATCCGCTCTTTTTCGGGGTCCAGGCCTGTCATTTCCAGATCGATCCAAACCAGGCGATCGCTATCTGCCATTATTTTCCCAGCCTTCTAGATTTAGGGGAGGCGGGGCTGGCATCGGCTTTCCGGAAACCGCTACAAGCACATCCATGTGCGCTTGACTCCGGCCATCCATGGCCTCCGACATTTCCGAAAAGCCGATGCCAGCCCCGCTCCGAAATTTGGAGATATGTCTTTATCGTCTTGGCAACGTCCAAGCCGAATAGGCACGATTCCAGTATGATGGCACACCACAGGCAAAACTTTCATCTGGTTATCCGGGACGTAAATGGCAAAACGGCGACTGAACAAACAGCAGCAATTCCGCATCAAGAGGGTCCAGGAAGAGCGAGCGGCCCGCGCGGCGCGCAAGGAAAGGAAGGTTCAGGAGCAGGCCGACGCTGGTGAGCTTGGGCCGGAGCAGGAAGGGTTAGTCATTGCTCACTATGGGCAACAGCTGGACGTGGAAGCACTGGAAGGTGAGCAAACCGGTGATGTAGTCCGGTGCTTTGTTCGAGCCAACATTGACAGCCTGGTGACCGGTGACAAGGTTGTCTGGCGACCGGGGCAAAATGAAACCGGCGTTATTGTTGCCCGCTGTGAGCGGCAGAATCTGCTGCAGCGGCCGGATAATTTTGGTGCCCTGAAGCCGGTGGCCGCAAACATTGATCATATTATTCTGGTGATAGCACCGGAGCCGGAGCCCCACGACAACCTGATTGACCGGTACCTGGTGGCCGCGGAAATCACAGATATTCCGGCGGTGATTCTGCTTAACAAGACGGATCTGCTTACCAACAGAAACCGGCAAAGCATTGATGCCCTGCTCCGGCGCTATGAAGCGCTGGGTTATGAGGTTGTGCGTACATCTGCAGCCGAATCTGGCGATCAGCCGTCATCGGAGGTTGAGGCCCTGGTCAAGGATCAGACCAGCGTGTTCGTCGGGCAGTCCGGCGTGGGCAAGTCGTCGATTATCCAGACGTTGATGCCGGGTGAGGCAATTCGCGTGGGCGCCGTATCGGAGAGTACTGGCAAGGGTGTGCACACGACCACAACGGCCAAGCTGTTCCATCTGCCGATGGGAGGGGATCTGATCGATTCGCCGGGTATCCGTGAGTTCGGCTTGTGGCACATGACACCGCAGGAGATCGAGCACGGGTTCCGGGAGATCCGGGACGTAATCGGTAACTGCAAATTCCGCAACTGCCGGCACATGGGGGATCCCGGCTGTGCGATTGACGCGGCGGCGGATCAGGGCAAGATCAGCCCGCAGCGGCTGAAAAGTTTCCACCGGATTCTTCAGGATATGTCGGAACAGCAGGCCCGCGGGCTGAAAGTGGACTAACGGATCCTGCCCTACCAGTTCAGCTCGCCCGGTGCCGGCTGTTCTTTTTCCTTGCGCCATTCCCCACTTTCAAGCCGCTCTCGGGCGGCTTCCTGCTCTGCTTCTGACGGGCGGGTAAGATCGATCAGGGGCTCATCGGTACGGCCCGCGCTGCTCTGGATGTTGTCTACGGTTTTCTTGTTCAGAACGATAATGGAAATGCGGCGGTTCACCGGCGCGGTCGGGTCTTCCTGATCGAACAGCACGGAGTCGCTCAGCCCTACCACCCGGGCAATCTGTTCCCCCCGAACCCCGCCAGCAACGAGCGCCCGGCGGGCTGTATTGGCGCGGTCAGCCGACAGCTCCCAGTTGGTGTAGCCCGGCCGGCCACTGAACGGTGCCGAATCGGTATGCCCTGTAATACTGAGTTTGTTATCGACGGAACCCAGCGTCTTGGCCAGTTCAAACAGGATATCCTGAGAGTAGTATTTAAGCTCGGCGCGGCCGCTGTCGAACATGGGGCGGCCTGACCGGTCGACGATCTGGATGCGCAGGCCTTCATCGGTAATGTCGATCAACAGCTGGTCCTTGAACTCCTGCAGGGTTTCGTTCTGCTCGATGCGTTCTTTCAGCTCCTGGAATAACTCCTCCATACGACGCTGTTCGAGGGTTTCCGAGAGCTCGTCCACGACCTGGTCTTCGATCTGAATCTGGCTTGATTCGATATCGGGACTCGCCTCGTTTATGACCGAAGCGCTGCCCTCAAGATCCACCGGGTTCGGTGAGCCACCCTCGGTAAATCCTACCGGATCACGAAAATAACCTTCCACGGCCAGCTTTTGTTCAGGAGACGCCGTCGCGGTCAGCCAGAGCACCAGGAAAAACGCCATCATTGCGGTAGCGAAATCGGCAAACGCAACTTTCCAGGAACCACCGTGGTGCCCGGCTGCGACAACCTTTTTGCGTTTGATTATGATCGGCTGTTCTTCCACGATTCGGCTCCGGAGATCAGTTGCAGGCGGTATTACTTGGAACGAACGTGATCGTTCAGTTCCTGAAAACCGGGACGCTTGTCCGTCGGCAATGCCTTGCGACCGAATTCAATCGCCATCTGGGGCGCTTGCCCCGACACTGTGGCTACGATGGCCGACCTTACGCATTCGTAGGCCTTGAGTTCGTATTTGGCGGCGTGTTCCATGGCAATGGACGTGGGGCCGACGAAGCCATAACCCATGAAGATACCGAGAAAGGTACCAACAAGCGCCGCGGCAACACTCAGGCCGATCTTCTCAGGCCCCTCGCTCATGAAGTTCATGGTGATGACAATGCCAAGAACCGCGGCAACAATCCCGAGGCCGGGCAGCGCGTCCGCAATCTTGTTGACGGCGTGCGCAGACTCTTCGATTTCGTGCTGGCGACTGTCGATCTCGTTTTCCATCATGCCTTCCAGCTCATGGGCCGCCATGTTGCCAGAGCTGATAATACGCAAGTAATCGGTAATAAATGCCTGCAATTCTTTTGACTTCATGATGGCAGGGTAACGACTGAAGATCTGGCTGGACTCGGGATTATCGATGTCTTCTTCTATTGCCATAACGCCCTGCTTTCGGGACTTGTCAAAAATCTCGTAAAGCAGGCTGAGAAGATCCATGTAGAACGATTTATTGTAGGGCGAACCGGTAAGCAGCTGAAAGCCGCGGCTAAACGTTTCCTTCAGGGTATGCATGGGGTTGGCAATGATGAATGACCCCAGAGCCGCGCCAAAAATTATCAGCACTTCTGTTGGCTGCCACAGCACCATGAGGTTGCCGCCATGGAGAACAAAGCCAGTAAATACACTGGCAATAACAATAACCGCACCGATGATCAGTAACATGGTAACTAAGCACGCCTTATGTTCTTGGTTATCGGCCGGAGCCGGAAGTCTTCACGCAAAAGGTGCCCTGATAATAGCAAGCCCCCCACAGAACCGCGAAGCCACGAAACAATTTCTATACAGGTCGCAGTCTTTGTTAAACTTCGCGCCTTTGAGCGCAAAGGATCACTATTCATGTTCGACAAGCTTTTTGTTCTGAGCCAGTACATCGCCCCGCAACGGGCGATTTCCCACCTGGCCGGTCGTCTGGCCGACGATGACCGTTCCCCCGCGCTCAAGAACCGGGTGATCCATTGGTTTATCGGCCGCTACGGGGTAGACATGAGCGAAGCCGCCGAGCCGGATCCGGAAGCCTACCCGAGCTTCAACGCTTTCTTCACCCGGGCACTGAAACCGGGTATCCGACCACTGGCCGAAGGTGAAGAAACGCTGGTCAGCCCTGTTGATGGCGTGATCAGCCAGCTCGGCCAGGTAACTGGCGACCGGATATTCCAGGCCAAGGGCCAGTCCTTCAGCCTGAGCGAGCTGCTCGGCGGAATTGAGAAAACCACCGCGCCGTTTGCGGGGGGCGAATTTTCGACCATCTACCTCTCGCCCAAGGATTACCACCGGATCCACATGCCCATGGCCGGCACCCTTCGGGAGATGATCCACATTCCGGGCAAGCTGTTCTCGGTAAACCCCGTGACCGCTGAAAACGTTCCCAACCTGTTTGCCCGCAATGAGCGCGTTGCCTGCATCTTCGACACTGACGCAGGCCCCATGGCCCTGGTACTTGTGGGCGCCATGATTGTGGGCAGCGTGGAAACCCGCTGGGCGGGGGTCGTGGTGCCGGGCAGCAAAGGGGTTACCGCAACTCATTACGAAGGCGAGCAGGCCGTGACGTTTGCCAAGGGTGAGGAAATGGGCCGCTTCCGGTTGGGCTCGACCGTGATCATGGTAATGCCCAAGGGTGCAGTCAGTTGGAACAGTGATCAGATCGCCGGCAAGACCGTGCGCATGGGCGAGGCCTTTGGCACACTATCCCGGACACACTCTCCCGTGTAGGAGAACGGCTTTCCGAATCATGCCCGCTCAAACGGAAATGCCAGCACCTCACGTATGTCCCCGGCGCCCAACTTGATCATCAGCAGGCGATCCAGCCCGAGCGCCACCCCGGAACACTCGGGCAGCCCCAGCCCGAGGGCTGCAAGAAAAGCCTCATCCAGCGCCATTTCCGGCTTCCCGGACCGTCGGCGCTGCTCATTATCCGCTTCAAAGCGGCGACGCTGTTCCCGTGGATCCGTCAGCTCCCAGTAGCCGTTGCAAAGCTCAAGGCCATTTATGTAAAGCTCGAACCGGTGCGCGGTTTCATGGCCATCCGACACGGAGACACGAGCCAGGGAGGCCTGAGCGGCCGGATAGCCAGTTATGAATACCGGCCGTTGCGTACCAAGGTTCGGTTCAACCGCAAAACTCATCAGCAGGTCCAGGCAGCCATCGCGCCCCAGGTCCGCCAGCTGTTCCGGTTCCAGCCACTGCTCGCAGCGACGCATCAGCTCGCGGTCCGTGGCCTCAAAGGGGTCGATATTTGCCCACCATTCCATCGCGTCCCTGTAACGGATGACCTCCGGCGGCCGGCAACCAAGCCAGCCACATACAAGGTCTGAAACCTCGGCCATCAATGCCACGTCGTCAAACCCTTCGCGATACCATTCCAGCATGGAGAACTCAGGGTTATGGCGTCGCCCAAGCTCGCCATTACGGAACACCCGGGAAACCTGATAAACCGAGCCGTAGCCCGCAGCCAGCAGGCGCTTCATGTGGTATTCAGGGGAGGTCTGTAGCCAGCCGCCGGTTCGGGCGCCGGCGGATACGTGCGCCTGAATGCCGTCCAGATTCGGATCGGTGACACCATGCTGCCCGAGAATCGGTGTTTCAACTTCCAACACCCCTCTTTGCGCAAAAAAGCCGCGCACAAACCCCAGTTGTTGTGCACGGCTTTTCAAGGCAGCCTGCGAGGCAGAGGGCTGCCAGACAGGTTCTTTGGTCATGTCAGGGTTAACTGCTCTTGACCCGGTTGACGTACTCTCCGGAGCGCGTATCAACCTTGAGTACTTCACCGGTGGTGATAAACAACGGCACATTGACCACGGCACCGGTTGAGAGGGTTGCCGGCTTGGAGCCACCCTGTGCCGTGTCGCCCTTCATGCCCGGATCGGTATCGACCACTTCGAGTTCAACGAAATTGGGCGGCGTAACCGACAGCGGCGCACCGTTATACAGGGTCACTGTGTAGACATCCTGCTCTTTCAGCCACTTCAGGGTGTCACCAACGGCCTTGGCATCAGCCGGGTACTGCTCGAAGGAGCCATCAGTAAGCATGAAATGCCAGAATTCCCCGTCGGTGTAGAGGTATTCCATATCCTGATCAATCACATCCGCCGCTTCCAGGCTTTCACCGGATTTGAAGGTGCGTTCCCAGACACGATTGGTCATGAGGTTACGCAGTTTGACGCGGTTAAAGGCCTGCCCCTTTCCGGGTTTTACGAACTCGTTCTCGAGCATGATGCAGGGGTCGCCATCAAGCAAAACCTTGAGACCACTGCGAAATTCGTTGGTAGAATATGAAGCCATGAAATGTCCACCTGACAAAATGCTGTTTAAAATTCAAAGGTCGCTATGATACAGCGAACCCCCGCCCATATAGAAGCCCACCTTTCTGACCAGGAGCAACGCAGCTGGCAGCAACTGCTCTCGGAGTCGGTCACATCGCCTGAAGAGCTGCTCCGGCGCCTGGGACTTCCTGACGAGCTGTGGCTTTCCGGCGCACGGCGGGGCCACCGGCTGTTTCCGATCCGGGTGCCGGAACCGTTCCTGGCCCGAATGGAAAAAGGCAACCCGGCCGACCCGCTGCTCAGGCAGGTGCTGCCACTTGAGGAGGAAACCGGCCATGTGCCGGGCTTTGTCAGCGATCCTCTGCAGGAGGCGGGCGCCATTCCGACCACCGGGCTGATCCGCAAATACCGCAGCCGGGCGTTGCTCATGGTCACCGGCCAGTGCGCGATCAACTGCCGGTACTGCTTTCGGCGGCACTTCCCCTATAACGAACAGCGTCTGAACCCGGAAGACCGACAACGTGTTATCGACACCCTGGCGGCCAGCCCTGAGGTGAACGAGGTCATTTTCAGTGGTGGCGACCCGCTGGCGGTCAATGACCGGCTTCTCGCCCAGTGGGCATCAGCGATCAGTGGCATACCTCACATTCGCCGCCTGCGTCTGCATACCCGCCTGCCCGTGGTGATCCCCCAGAGGGTTTGCGATGAGTTGCTGAAGTGGCTGTCAACAACGCCTCTGCAGGTGGTTATTGTTCTGCACATCAACCACCCGGCGGAAATTGATCCCCCAACCCGCCGGGCATTGGGCTATCTGAGGGCAGCCGGTGCCACGCTGTTGAACCAGAGCGTTATCCTCCGGGGCGTGAATGATCAAGCTTTTGTTCTTGAAGCCCTGAGCGAGGCCCTGTTCGATGCAGGTGTGCTACCCTATTATCTCCACGCCTTCGACCCGGTGGCCGGTGCGCACCATTACAATGTGCCCGATCAGGAGGCGAAGGAGCTAATGCATAAACTGCTGGGAAGGCTGCCCGGGTTCCTGGTGCCAAAGCTTGTACGTGAAGAGCCAGGAAAGGATAGCAAGACCCCGATCAACCTGTTCCCGTGACACGGTTCACGAAAAAGGCCTCAAAATCACTTGTCAAAGATTGTCAACTCGTGATCTTCTCGCTTTTTGAAACTGGTTTGCTACTTTAAAGTCCAGTAACGTTTAACGATAAAATATGTATTTACGGTGTTTTCCTGGCAGGCCGGCGGACAGCGATCAACCGCCAGCCGAGCAGGCCCAACCCCGGAATACCACCTGTGCTCCCGATATTGGCATGAATTCATGGAAGGTATGACCCTGAAACCAGATCTCCGCGTTCCCGAACAGAAAACGGCCAGCCTGTCGTTCTGTGACACAACGCCCAAAGCATTCAGGATCTGGACGGACCAGCTGCCGATGGCCAATATCGGTGAGGTATCACGGCAACTCTACCATGCCATCATTGAACTGAATCATCTGTTCCTGGCGCCGCATCTACGGATGCAATTTCTGGAAGTCATCCGTGAAAAAATTCACTTCGTCTGCAACGAACTCTCGCGACACTATCTGGGTCTTGCCGTCGCGCTTCCCGAAAAACAACGGAAAATCGCCAACCTGTCACAGGCACTGCAGTTACATCTGGCGGGTGGGTACAAGCTGTGCGTTCTCGAGTTCATTGACACCGGCGGGCTGGAAAAAAATCGCAGGCAGATTGCCAACGCCACTCACAGAGCCATTTACGAACTGGCAGCAACCATTCTGAGATCGCACCAGCTTTACTGCCCCAGCCCGGCCCGGAGCTGGCTCGAATGCCACCGCCTGTTCCGCTTCGCCTACCGCAACAAACTGTCCGTCATGCAGGTTGAAGACGACACCCTGCAACACCGCCGCACCAGTTCCGTTGCCGACAGCTATAAACGCATTCTGCTGCTCGGCTGTGCCCGGCCAAACCAACTCAGGCAGTCAGAGCTTCTCCAGGTGTACGAGTTATTCGAGTCCTGGACAGATCACACACGTTGCGGGCCGGACATCGGCGATGACAGCCTGTTCGTCGTCAATATGGAAACGGATAATCCGCCGTTCTATCGCAGCCTGCTTGACAGGAACCCGGGCGATGACAGCTTCGGTTTCGACACCCGCGAGTTATCGTCCATGCTTTCGGACACACTGCATGCCCGCCGGGAACACAAAGAAACCGACCATGAGCTGACGGTTCCGGCGAAAGTCAGCGATACCCTGCTTACGCATCTCAGCCAGGCGCTGGGCATTCTCGCGAAAAGAAACTTCAACCGTATTGCCAGCCAGGGATCCCTGGAAGTCTGCGTGGGCCTGACGGCCGCGCACTATTTTATTGCCGGCGAGAAAACCTTCACCGAATTCGTGAACGGCAATGACAGTAGTCATCAAGACGAGGAGAACCCGTTTATCCGTGCCTCGCGGCAGAAGCAGGACGCCTGGTCGGGCGCCCATGATGCCGAGCCAGGCGACGACAGACTTCTTTCGGCCGATACCCCGATTAACTTCCGCGGCAGGTACGGCAACGCTCAGGGTCCTGGTATTGACAAAAACCGCCCAAAATCGCACCACTCTTTTCTGATAAACACGAGCCCGGGCGGTTACTGCGTCGCCTGGGAGAGCAACGTGCCCCCCTCGCTTCAGGCCGGCGAGGTGCTCGGAGTCCGGGAGCAGAAAAGCCACCCCTGGAGCGTCGCGGTTGTTCGCTGGATTCGCCAGATCAAAAACCACGGCACTCAGGTGGGCATAGAGCTTCTTGCGCCCAGCGCTTCGCCCTGCGGCGTTCGCCTGATCCAGAAAGTAGGCAACAGCAGCGAATATCTCCGGGGCCTGCTATTGCCGGAAATCAGCGTGGTGAATCAGTCGGCTACTCTGATTACACCAAGGTTGCCGTTCCAGTCAGGCAGCCGGATTTCATTACTCCACGACGGTCGGGAGGACCCGGGGCAGCTGTCGCGCAAAGTATCCTCCACAGGCAGCATTAGCCAGTTTGAACTCAAGTTACAGAATGCCGCAGCACTGACCACCGGCACACCGGTGGCACCGTCCCGCGCCAGTGAGGATGAGTTCGACTCCCTCTGGCCATCGTTATAATCTTGCCAAACTGAGACGCCGGAGCCCCGGAGAGGGTTGTTATTGAACCGCAACCCCTGCATCATTCAGCGATAGTGAATGACCGGCCTTGCGACACCCGCAAACCGTTGACTGCAAGTTACTGTATTCAAACAGATCGCAGACTGCTAACGGTGGCCGCCTCCGCCAATGTGTATCACGAGACGTCTTACGAATGCAGAAAAAGAACGCGACCGTACACCTGCTGATTCTTGACCCATCTCAAAACGATGCCGAATCGCTGGTCAGCCTGCTCCGTAACTCAGGCAAGGCCACCAGGGCCCATCGCATCACTTCCGAGGAAGACCTCGAAGAAACCCTGAAAGCGGGTAACTGGGACCTGCTCCTGGCCCGTGATCTGGACCAGGAATTTTCGGCCGACGATGCGCTGGCCATGATCCGCCGGATGGACAAGGACATTCCGTTTATTCTGCTGACCGAGCAGGAAAGTCGCGAACGTACGGTAGCGATGATGAAGGCCGGCGCACAGGACACCGTACCGTTTGAGTACACGGATCTCCTGGTGCTGGTGGTTAACCGCGAACTGGCAGCCCTTGGTGAACGTCGCCGGCGCCGGGTGCTGGAATCCCACCTCAGGGAGGCGGAACAGCGCTGCCAGTTACTGCTCGAAAGCTCCAAGGACGCGATCGCCTACATTAATGATGGCATGCACATCTACGCCAATCAGTCCTATATGGAGTTTCTTGGCTACGACGATATCGATGACCTTATCTGCATCCCGGTACTGGACACCCTTACCCCGGAAAGTCAGGACACGTACAGGGAGTTCATGAAGTCCTTCGCTGAAAAGGGCGAAGATGGCATGACCATGAACTGCACGGCACGCCGCAGTGACGACCACGAACTGAATGTCACCATGTCGGTTTCCGCGGCAACCTATGATGGTGAGGCCTGCACCCAGATTGTGCTGCAGCCGGAGCACAGCGATGCGGAACTCGAAGAAAAACTGCGCCAGATCAGCAGCCAGGATCTGCTGACCGGTCTTTATAACCGCCAGTACCTGATGGATGCACTCGCCGAAGCGATCTCCAATGCCGGCAAGCACAACGAAACCGGTGCGCTTGCCTATATTGCCCTGGACAACTTCATGAACATGAAGAGCCAGGTGGGCATATCCGGCGCGGACCTGCTACTTGGCGATCTGGCTAACCTGCTCAAGGAGCAGGCCGGAGACGACCTGGCCCTCGCCAGACTGAGTGACGACGCCTTCAGTCTCCTGTGCCAGCCCTGCGATGAAAAAGCCATGTCTGATCACTCCGAGCGCATCCGCAAGGCAGTTGAAGACCATTTGTTTGATATCAATGGCCGCACCGTGCAACTCACCGTGAGTATCGGGGTTGCCGCGATTACCGAGAACTCGCCAAAGGCCGAGGAGTTGATGGCCCGGGCCCACATGGCGTCCGCTGAAGTCCGCAAACTGGAAGGCCATGCCCAGGGCAACGGTGTCGTAGCCTATAACCCGGCGGACTTTGAAACACTGGATGAGAGCAATTCGGTGGAGGCCATTCAGAAAGCCCTGGAAGAGAACCGCTTCCGCCTTCTGTTCCAGCCGATCATTAACCTGCGCGGAGAAGGCGAGGAGCATTACGAAGCTTTCGTGCGGATGCTCGACAAGGACCACAAGGAAGTCTCACCCTATGATTTCCTGCCGCCGATGGGACCGATCGACACCGCCATCAAGATCGACCGCTGGGTGATCCTGCAGACCATCAGGCAGCTTTCCAGTCACCGCTCCCGGGGGCACGATACCCGCCTGTTCCTGAACGTAACCGCGGAAACACTGCAGGACCAAACCTTCACCCCCTGGCTCAGCGTCGCCCTGAAGGCAGCGCGGTTGCCGGGTGATTCACTGATTTTCCAGATCCGCGAAGGCGATGCCAACAACTACATGAAACAGGCCAGGGACTTCACCAAAGCCGTTCATGAACTCCACTGCAAGGTTTCCATCGCCCAGTTTGGCTGTGCCCTCAACCCGTTCAACACGCTCAAACATATCGATACAGACTACGTAAAGATTGATGGCTCCTTTACGGAGGAAATCCAGAAGAGCGATGAAGCCAAAGAACAGGTGAAGGCGATGGTCAAGAGCCTGCAGAATAGCGGAAAGCTGACGATCATACCGCTGGTGGAAAATGCGGGTGTTCTCGCCACCCTCTGGCAGGCAGGTGTTAACTACATCCAGGGCTACTACCTGCAGGCCCCGGTTCCGGAAATGAACTACGACTTCGGCGACAACTGAGCCGGACCGGCTCAGAAGTCTGCCTGATCGAGCCCCTGATTGGTTTCGCTTTCCCGGAAACCAATCAGGTACAGGATCGCATCCAGCCCGAGTGTCGAGATGGAGTGACGGGCCGATTCCTTAACCAGGGGCTTGGCCCGGAACGCAACACCCAGCCCGGCCTGGCTCAGCATCGGGAGGTCGTTGGCGCCATCGCCCACGGCTATAACCTGTTCCCTGGAGATGTGCTCTTTTTCAGCAATTTCCAGCAGCAGTTCGGCCTTACGCTTGCCATCGACAATCTGCCCGGCGACCCGGCCGGTCACCTTACCGTTCTCGATTTCCAGCTCGTTGGCATAGATGTAGTCGATCCCCAGCTTGCGCTGCAGATGGCGGGCGAAATAGCTAAACCCGCCAGACAGAATCGCGGTCCGATAACCCAGGGCCTTGAGGCTGAGAATGAGGTGCTCCGCCCCTTCGGTCATGCGCAAACGATTGGCAATACCTTCCAGTACTGATTCATCCAGTCCTTTGAGCAGCGCCAGGCGCTCGGCAAAGCTCTGGCTGAAATCCAGCTCGCCCTGCATGGCCCTTTCGGTAATTTCCGCCACCTGCGCCCCTACTCCCGCTTCCATGGCCAGCTCATCGATCACCTCGGCTTCGATCAGCGTGGAATCCATATCGAAGACCACCAGACGGCGGTTGCGCCGGAAAATCGAATCCTCCTGGAAGGCGATATCCACATTCATTTCACCGGCAATATGGAGGAAGTCCGCGCGCAATTGCTCAAGGTCCGAAGGCGTGCCACGAACCGAGAACTCCACGCAGGCGATCCGGTTATCGGAGGCGTTCAGTGATGGCCTCGCAGAAAGCCTGGAGATGTTGTCGATGTTCAGCCCATGGCGAGCTGTAATGGCGGATACCCGGGCGATCTGTTCGGCCTTGATGTCCCGGGAAAGCAGGGTCACGATGTAACAGGCGCGATTCCGGGCCGCAGCCCAGGACTGGTATTCCTCAACGGTGATCGGCGCAAACCGGACTTGCAGATCAAGGGCGTGGAGCCGGAACAGCAGGTCCCGGATGACCGGTGAGGATTTGGATTCATCCGGAATATCGATCAGGATGCCCCAGGTGAGATGATCGTGAATCACCGCCTGGCCGATATCGAGAATCCGCACATCATAGCGCCCCATGATGCCGGTGATTTCCGATGTGAGGCCGGGCTTGTCCCGCCCGGAAACATTGATCAGTACCAGTTCACCCACGTTCGGCCCCCTCACTTTCGGAACTCGCCTCTTCCTGAGCCCGGGCGGCGGAAGGAATCACCTCAATGGCGTCGACCCGCTGCAGGCCCCGGGGCAGTTTGTGGCCACGACGCCCACGCTCGCCGAGATAGTGCTCGAGGTCGCTGAATTGCAGCCCCATCTTGCGTTTTCCGGCCCGGATCTCGAGCTGGTCATCCTCGGCGAACACCGCAATCGAGACCACGTATTCTTCCCGGTTCTGAACCCGTGCAGACGGTATACTGATGATCTTGTTACCCTTGCCCTTGGCCAGTTCCGGTAACTCACTCAGCGGGAACACCAGCATCCGCCCCTCGTTAGACACAGCCCCCAGATACAGCGTTTTTCCGGTGGCCGGTATGACAACAGGAGGCAGGATCTTCGCTCCCCTGGGGACACTCACCACCGCTTTGCCGTTGCGGTTTTTGCTGATCATGTCGTTCAGTGACGTCACGAAACCATAGCCGCCGTCAGTGACCAGCAAGGTCTTGCGAGACGGATCTCCCATCAATAGTCCCGAGAACGTGGCACCAGAAGGCGGATTGATCCGGCCGGTTAAAGGCTCGCCCTGCCCCCTGGCCGACGGCAGGCTATGGGCCATCAGCGAATAGGCGCGTCCGGTGGAATCCAGGAAGATCGCCTGCTGGTTGGTTCGCCCTCTGGCCGCCAGCGCAAATCGGTCGCCGGCCTTGTAACTCAGGCCTTCGGGCTCGATGTCGTGGCCCTTTGCGGCGCGAACCCAGCCTTTATCAGACAGCACCACTGTGACCGGGTCATTCGAGATCAGATCCACTTCACTGAAGGCGCGGGCTTCCTCTCGCTCGACAATCGGAGAGCGACGGTCGTCACCAAAGTTTTCGGCGTCCGCCTTCAATTCGTTCTTGATCAGTTCCCGCAGACGATCTTCGGAGCCAAGAATCGACTGAAGTTCATCCCGCTCCGCTGACAGCTCATCCTGCTCACCGCGGATTTTCATCTCCTCAAGCTTGGCCAAATGACGAAGCTTCAGTTCGAGGATGGCCTCGGCCTGGTCTGCAGACAACCCGAAGCGGGCCATCAACTCGGCCTTGGGCTTATCTTCGTTGCGGATTATCTCAATAACCTCATCAATATTGAGATAGGCAATCAGCAGGCCTTCGAGGAGGTGCAGACGCGCCAGGACTTTCTCAAGACGATGCTCGAGACGACGGATAACGGTGGCCCTGCGGAATGTCAGCCATTCAGTCAGAATCTGATGCAGGCCCTTAACGCCCGGCCGGCCATCATTGCCGATCACATTGATATTCACCCGATAGGTCTTCTCAAGATCCGTGCTGGCAAACAGGTGTGCCATCAGGCCATCGAGATCCACCCGGTTGGAGCGGGGCACAACGACCAGACGGGTCGGATTTTCGTGGTCCGATTCATCGCGGAGGTCTGCCACCATCGGCAGTTTTTTGGTCTGCATCTGATGGGCAATCTGCTCCAGTACCCGGGCGCCGGACACCTGATGCGGCAGATCCGTCACCACAATTTCGCCGCTTTCACGAATCCAGCGGGCACGCATGCGAAGCGAACCGCGGCCGGTTTCGTACATCTGCCGGATATCCTTGCGTGGGGTAATAATTTCCGCATAGGTGGGGAAATCCGGCCCCTTGATGTGTTCGCAGAGCTCATCAACGGTTGCATCGGGCTGATCCAGCAAACGGATGCAGGCGGCGGTGACTTCCCGCACGTTGTGGGGCGGAATATCGGTGGCCATACCAACGGCAATGCCGGTAGTGCCGTTCAGGAGCACGTGAGGGAGCCTGGCAGGCAGCACCGAGGGCTCATCCATGGTGCCATCGAAATTGGGCACCCAGTCCACCGTGCCCTGGGCAAGCTCGCCCAGCAGCGCTTCGGCAAAAGGCGCCAGACGGGATTCGGTGTAACGCATGGCGGCAAACGATTTGGGATCATCCGGCGAACCCCAGTTGCCCTGCCCGTCTACCAGTGGATAACGATAGGAGAACGGCTGCGCCATCAGCACCATGGCTTCATAACAGGCGCTGTCACCATGGGGGTGGAACTTGCCCAACACGTCACCCACAGTTCGGGCAGACTTCTTGTACTTGGACGTGGATTTCAGCCCCAGCTCGGACATCGCGTAGACAATCCGACGCTGTACCGGTTTCAGCCCGTCACCAACATTGGGAAGCGCCCGGTCAAGAATGACGTACATGGAATAGTCGAGATAGGCCTTTTCCGTGTAATCCCGGAGCGATACCCGCTCAAAGCCTTCATCCGTTGTCTGAAACTCTGGCATGGATGCCTCTTTTGCCTGTATTGCCTGATTTGAATAACGCCAGTGATGCTACTCCCTGCGCCTGAAATTATCACCGGCGCGAGGGAGGCCACATTATATGGAGCGCAGCGCCGATACACCAACAACCTGCGGATTTATTGGCCAAAACCGGCGATTTGTCGCAGCGGGGACTGATTCCAATAGCGGAATTCCCGCATGGAGAGTCTGTAACGTGCACCGTATGCTCGCCAACAGTGAATAGAAGACCGTTTTACTCATCTGACAAGCGGAACACTATGAAACCCAATATCAAAGCCTGCGGGCAAGCCATGGCCACGGCCCTGGTCAATGCGGTTCTGGCAGTGGCGCTGATGCTCCTCGTGGAGTTTGCAATCAGTGGCAGCTTCCAGGTCCCCGAGCCCTATCTTTGGGCGGGCTTGCTGATCTGGCTGGTCATCTTTGCGGGACAGTTCTGGCGCCAGCGCCACCTCTGCAAGTCGTGTGAACCGACACGCGAATCGCACGACCCGTCACACGGTAAGTCTACGCTTTGAATCATTCCCCTTACTCAGAAATGGACGGGGACTCAGGAAGGAAATGAAAAGCCTGGCAAAGCAGGTTCCGGGTATATACCCGGAACCTGCTTTGCCAGGGTGAGCCAGGCCGCCTACTGCCGGATACCTTCGACAGAAATGATCATCTCAACAGTCTCGGAGACCTTTCCAAGATCCATCGGGATTCCGAAATCTTCCAGACGAAGCTCGGTTTCGGCTTCAAAGCCCATGCGGTAACCACCCCAGGGGTCTGCACCGTGGCCGACCATTCCAGCATTCAGCGTCACTTCTCTGGTAACGCCACGCAGGGTCAGGTCGCCAATGATGTCGGCGTCACCCTCACCATCAACCACCACCCGCTTGCTCTTGAATGTGGCCTGCGGGAACTCATCAACGTAAAGGAAGTCTTCGCTGCGCAGATGCTTGTCACGCTCGGCGTGGTTTGAATCAACGCTGCCGGTGTCGATGGTGACATTCACAGAGCTGTTTTCCGGGTTTTCCGCGTCGTACACCAACTGGCCATCAAAATCATTGAATCGGCCATAGAGCCAGCTGTAGCCGAGGTGTGAAATCCTGAAGGTAATGAATTGATGGGTGCCCTTGGTGTCAAACGCATAGGTGCCGCTGTGTTCATCGGCATGAGCTACGCCCGCAAGTGCCATCGATACAGCGGAAGCAAGCAGAGCTTTTTTCATGGTTATCTCCCTTATTTCATTGATGCCCAACGCCCGGGCGTTACACGAATTCAGGTTCGGATGGCGCGACCCTTACTTCCCCAGCATACGAAGTAGCGTGTTATCGCGATCAATAAGGTGGTGCTTGAGAGCGCCGGCCGCATGCACCAGGGCCAGGCCGACAATCGTCCAGGTCGTCCAGTAATGGACAGTTCCGGCAACATCCTCCATGCCTTTTATCTGACCGGTCACCGAAGGTACCTCAAACCATCCGAACACACTGATCGAGGAGCCGTCGGCTGTTGAGATCAGATAACCGCTGGCCATGGCCACAAGAATCAGCACATAAACGAGTGCGTGGAGCAGATGAGCGCTTCGGATTTCCCAGGGCTTGTGGCCAGGCGGCGATACCGGCGACACGCTCAAAACTTTCCAGATAATCCGGAAGACCATCACCGCCAAAAGCAGAATGCCGACACTGCGGTGAATGTCCGGAGCCCTTTTGTACCATTCATGGTAATAGGACAGATCCACCATCCAGTATCCCAGCCCGAAAAGGCCAAAAATTGCCAGGGCAACAAGCCAGTGAATGGCGATCGCCACCAAACCGTAGCTGGATGCTGTATTCCGGATTTGCATGATGAAAATTCGCCTCGGCCCCTGGTCCAGATTTCGTTGTTGAAGTGTAGAAATGTGGCTTCACGAAAAAAATCAAAATCTTTTGCCGTCTTACATCAGAATTTCTGACCAACCTCTCATAATCTTTGCCTTTGTAACCTTTGCCTTTGGTCGCATACGGGTATTACGGATTGCCCGAAATTATAGCAGCGCTAAACTTTAAGCATATTTCAATGCCCCGTCCGGGGGCCTCATTGACCGAGAGGACAAGACATGGAACTTGAATTCGACGAAAGCGTGGTTGTACCCAGCAACAACTGATTTCCTGGCGGTCCTCCCGGGCCGCTGGGTTTAATTCTCCGCACTCTGACTGACCGCAATCCGCACTACCTCGCCGCAAAAGATACAAACCGTTTCCAGTTTCTACATGAAACAGTGGTAATAAACGCGTTTTTTTGGCAGTCTTCCTTCCAACTATCAGTAACTTCAGGATTTTTCAGTAATATCTGTACTGATAAAAGACAGTTCAGGCGTCTGATTCGGGCGACTGATGCATTCGTTTAATTAACCAGAATCGTCTATGTCGAAACGCCTCCCTGAAAAGCTGACGGCTCCGGAAGTGGAACTGTTATCCCCTATGCTGAAAAGGGAAGGTGACCGATGGACCGCTGATTTCCGGGGGCTTACGCTCAGAACGGCGCTTCAGCCCATCTACAGCATTTCCCACAAGCGGATCGTCGGCTACGAAGCGCTTATCCGCGCCTTTGATAACGACAACTCGGCCGTTCTCCCGCTGCACCTGTTTCAGCTTCCCGATTCCACCGCGGAGAATCTGCTGCTGGACCGTCTCTGCCGGTATCTTCATATACGCAACTACAGTGGCATCAGCGACCAACTGAACTGGCTGTTTCTGAACGTATCGCCGCAGGTGGTCACCAGCGGCAGCCAGGCAGATTCTTTTTTTGGTCAGCTACTCGCCAAAACCGGCCTTCCTTCGCACCGAATTGTGATGGAGATCGTGGAGCAACCAACGGATGACGCGGAGAGACTTCGGGAAACAGTCGCCTATTACAAAAAACTGGGTTGCCTCACCGCCATCGACGACTTTGGCGCCGGCCATTCCAACTTTGAGCGGATCTGGAATCTGTCGCCGGATATCGTGAAGCTGGACCGGAAACTGCTGACCCGGGCAACAGAAGATCACAAGGCCCGACAGATTCTCAACGGGATTGTGTCACTTCTGCATCAGTCTGGCTGCCTGGTACTGCTGGAAGGCGTCGAAACCCGTGACCAGGCGATGATCGCCATTGATGCGGGTGTCGACTTTGTTCAGGGTTTCTATTTCCGCAAGCCAAGCACGGACCTGGACCAGCTTTCCCACGCGCCTGCGGATTTCGACCAACTGCTGCAGGAATACAAGATTCGTAATCAGGTCACCCTGGACCCGACGAGACAACTGGTCGATTTTTTCAGCGGTTTCTTCGATCATGCCATCACGAAGCTGCGTAACGGCCAGGGTATGCAGGAATCCTGCCTGGAACTGCTGAACCACCCGGCGGTTTCGAGGTGCTATCTGGTGGATGACATGGGCGTACAGATTGATGACACGCTGGTATCCGACACCGGCACCCGCTGCCTGGACCCGCGCTTCAAACCCCTGGAGAGCACCAGCAGCGCTGACTGGTTCCGCCAGCAGTATCTGCGCCAGGCACTGGCTCAGCCAGAAAACCTGCACGTAACGGCACCGTACCTCTGCGTTACCGGCGCCTACATGTGCGTTACCCTTTCGCTCGGCTACTACCAGAATGGAAAGCTGCGGGTCCTGTGCTGCGACATTCTCGCCAACCCCGCAACGCCACCCTTATAGCCCCGGGTTTATGCCGTAGACCATGGCAATAACCGCAACCGTTACCAGGCCGACAAACACATTCATTGGCACGCCGACACGAACAAAATCACTGAACCTGTAACCGCCGGGACCGAACACCATCATGTTGGTCTGGTACCCCAAAGGCGTGGCAAAGCTCGCCGACGCGGCCATCATTACGGCGATCACAAACGGCTCTGACGCTACCCCCATACTGCTGGTCATGGAAAGTACAACCGGAAGAATCAGCACCGCTGCGGCGTTATTGGTGATCACTTCCGTCAGCACCGACACGGCAAAATAAACCAGAAAGACCGTAAGTAACACATGCCCCTGGCTGAGTTCCAGGATGCCCTCGGCGACAAAGCCTGCGGCACCGGTCTGTTCCAGCGCCGCCCCCATCGCAAAAGACGCAGCGATGGTCAGAATCACAGGCACATCCACCGATTTCTGGGCCTGACCGACCGAACAGCAGCCAGACAGAATCATCAGAGCCGCGCCCAGCAAGGCGGCGTTCAGCAGGCTCAGGATGCCGCAGGCTGCCAGGCCAACCAGAACCAACAGGATCCCCCAGGACAGCCAGGCGCGATCGTGCCGGGGGGTCTCTGTTTCCAGGTCGTTGATCAGCAGAAAATCCTTATTGTAACGCTGGCGACTGACAAACGCTGGCCGGGCTTCCAGCAACAGCACGTCACCTGGCTTCAGGCGAATGTTGCCCAAATTGCCGGATACCCGCTCTCCTCCCCTGGCAACGGCCAGTACCACCGCACCATAACGGTCCCGGAAACGGGCATCCCGGATGGTCAGCCCAAGCACATCAGACTGGGGCGACAAGGCCGCCTCGACCAGGCGCCGCTCTGCCCTGTCTTTGCTCAGGCTCGGCTCGTCTTCATGGACGGAGGGTACGATGCCGTTGATACGAAGCAGATCCGAAATGGCCTGGGTATCACCTGCGAACACGAGGCGATCACCACCTCTGAGCCGCTCTTCGGACGGCACCGCCGTTACCACGCTGCCATCACGCTCAATTTCAACCAGATAAAGCCGTTCCAGCTCCCGAAGTCCCGCTTCGCCAACGCTTTTGCCCACCAGCGGACCGTCGAACGATACCGCCACTTCCAGAGTGAACTCCCGCATGCTGCCGAACTTCTGCTGATCCTTACGGTCAGGAAGCGCTCTGGGCATAAATATCAACAACGCAGACACGCCGATAATTGCGACCGGCAGCCCCACGGCGGTAATGGAGAAAATGGAGAAGCCCGGCCCGCCGGTCAGCTGCTGGTACTGACCATTGACCACCAGGTTTGTGCTGGTGCCGATCAGAGTGAGGGTACCCCCGAGAATTGCTGAATAGCTCAGGGGAATCATTAACTTGGAGGGGGAAATGCCAATTTTCCGGGACCAGGCGTGGACCGCCGGAATCATGGTAGCCACAACGGGGGTGTTATTCAGGAAGCCGCTTAAAAGAGACACCGGAAGCGCAATTCGCACCTGGGCCGAACGGACTGTTTTGGGATTGCGAAGCAGGTGGTGTACCAGCAGATCCACGCCGCCGGAATGATGGATGCCCGCCGCCACCACGAACATGGCGACAACGGTGATAAGACCACTGTTACTGAAACCGGCAAGGGCCTGATCGGCAGAGACAATACCGCTGACACTGAGCACCACGAGCACACCCATCATAACCAGATGGGGCGCAAATCGCCCGGAACTCATCAGTACCAGCGCAGTGCCTGCGAGGCCCAGCGCAAACCAGCCTTGCCAGTCCATCAACGGTTCTTCCCGATCAGAAAACTGGCAGGATAACGAGTTTGAAGAATACTTAGAAAGAATAAAGGATGCTTTTTATAGCGCGAACGGGAATATCAGACTGCGATATCCGCCATGTTGCCGTAGGCTTCCAGCCATGCCCTGCGATCGGATGCGCGCTTCTTGCCGAGCAGCATATCCATGCGGCTGTCGGTATCGTCACCGTCTTCAATGGTCAGCATCACCAGACGCCGGGTATCCGGTGCCATGGTGGTTTCACGAAGCTGCAGCGGATTCATTTCACCGAGACCCTTGAAGCGGGTAACTGAAATCCTGCCCTTGCGCTTCTCCGCCGCAATGCGGTCAATAATGCCCTGCTTTTCGTGCTCATCGAGGGCGTAGAAGGTTTCCTTGCCCAGATCCACCCGGTACAGGGGCGGCATGGCAACGAAAACGTGGCCGGCGGCAACCACCGGACGGAAGTGTTTTACGAACAGCGCACACAAGAGTGTGGCGATGTGCAGGCCGTCGGAATCGGCATCCGCGAGGATGCAAACCTTGTTGTAACGGAGGCCGTCCAGCTGATCTGAACCAGGATCCACGCCAATGGCCACGGCGATATCGTGCACCTCCTGGGACGCCAGGATCTCGCCCGAGTCCACTTCCCAGGTGTTCAGAATCTTGCCCCGCAGTGGCATCACCGCCTGAAATTCACGATCCCTGGCCTGTTTTGCGGAGCCACCGGCGGAGTCACCCTCCACCAGAAACAGCTCCGAACGGGCGGTATCACTACCGGAGCAGTCCGCCAGCTTGCCGGGCAGGGCCGGGCCGGATGTCACCCTTTTACGTGCCACCTTCTTGCTGGCCCTGAGACGACGCTGGGCATTATTGATAAACAGCTCCGCCAACGCTTCCGCCACGTCGGTGTGCTGGTTCAGCCAGAGACTGAAGGCGTCTTTGACCACGCCGGAGATAAAGGCCGCCGCTTCCCTGGAGGAAAGGCGCTCCTTGGTCTGCCCGGAAAACTGCGGTTCCTGCATCTTGAAGGAGAGTACATACGCCGCCCGCTCCCAGATATCCTCCGGGGAGAGTTTCACGCCACGGGGCAACAGGTTGCGGAATTCACAGAACTCACGCATGGCTTCGAGCAGGCCGGTGCGCAGACCGTTCACATGGGTTCCACCCTGAGCGGTCGGAATCAGGTTTACATAGCTTTCCATGACCGCTTCACCGCCTTCCGGCAGCCATTGAATCGCCCAGTCCACGGCTTCCTTGTTACCCGAAAAGCTGCCGGTGAACGGCTCCAGTGGCACGGCTTCAATGTCGGCCAGCGCAGTGAGCAGGTAATCCCGCAAACCGCCCTCATAACACCATTCATCTTTTTCGCCGGTTTTTTCCTGCAGGAAAGTCACCGTCAGGCCCGGGCACAAAACGGCCTTGGCACGCAGGTTATGGCGAAGCCGGCTGACGGAAAAACTGGGGCTGTCAAAGTATGTCACGTCGGGCGTGAACTTCAGGCGGGTACCGGTGTTGCGCTTGCCCACCGTATCGATCACTTCCAGCTCGGAGGCCTTCTCGCCATTGGCAAAGGTCATCCGGTGCAGTTGGCCGTCCCGCTTGATGGTGATTTCCAGGTGCTTGGACAGGGCGTTCACAACGGAAACACCCACACCGTGCAAGCCACCGGAGAAGTTGTAGTTGCCCTGGGAGAACTTGCCACCGGCGTGGAGGCGGGTCAGGATCAGCTCAACCCCCGACAGGCCCTCTTCCTTATGCAGGTCCACCGGCATGCCCCGGCCATCGTCCTCGACACTCAGAGAGCCATCACTGTAAAGCACCACGTCAATACGCCGGGCGTGGCCCGCCAGTGCCTCATCCACACTGTTATCAATCACTTCCTGTGCCAGGTGATTGGGCCGACTGGTATCTGTGTACATCCCGGGGCGCTTGCGCACCGGATCCAGGCCACTCAGTACTTCAATAGCATCGGCGTTATATTGTTGCTGGCTCATGGGCAGGAACTGACTCCGCGATTGATATGAAAAACTGAGCCATAGCTTAGGGATTCGTGAAGAAAGATCAACGGTTGTTTTCGGCGCGGGTGATCCGGATATCGTTCCAGCCTTCGGCGGCTACTGCGATAACCGCGCAGGGGGTGGTCAGGGCCTGGGTGACCATTGTGCCGGGTGCCGGTTCGGCAACCCTTATGGTGAGCTGCAGGGTTCCATCAGCAACTTCCGAGCTCTCCAGTGTCACTCCGAAGCCTCCTGTTGGCTTTTGCCCGATGGAGGCAAGCACAACATGTTCTCGCTGATAATCAATATCCCTGAGCGCCTGAAGTGAAAAGGTGCGCGCCGGCAGCGCTTCAAGACGCGCCAAGTCCTCCAGGCTGCCGATATGGAGATATCCGGGCGCAGTCAGACCGCAATGGGCCGACTGGGCAACCTGCCTGGCGAAAGGCGCGCCGGCATCGGTCTCGGTCTGACTGACAGCACAGCCGGCACTCAGGATCCCCGCCGCTATCAGACTGCTACGAATCAGTGGTTTCACGTTCATGGAATCCGGGTCGCCTTAACGCGGGTGGACTGACTGCCAGTCTGCTCCGGGAGTAACCGGTAACCGGTGAAATCCGGCCTGGGCAGAAGCTCTGGCGAATTTACAGACAGGGCGGCCGGTCTGGAATAGCTCGTGGTCATGCGAAGCCCGGTCACCGGCT
This sequence comes from Marinobacter sp. Arc7-DN-1, assembly GCF_003441595.1. NCBI lineage: Bacteria > Pseudomonadati > Pseudomonadota > Gammaproteobacteria > Pseudomonadales > Marinobacteraceae > Marinobacter > Marinobacter sp. Arc7-DN-1. The sequence goes on from NZ_CP031848.1 coordinate 1,334,905, forward strand.
GATTCTCGCGCACTTCGACCACCTGCCGCAAACCGGCAACCGGGTACTCGGCACAGGCCTCGCCGGCATGACATATAAAGCCATCGTTATCGAGATCGGTTCCGGCAACCAGGAAATACTCGCCGGGCGGCACTTCATTCTGCAGCTCCGGGGCCTGACCGTCGTCCGGAAGGAACTCGAACTGATATCGGCCTTCGTTTACCGTTGCGACCGCCTGGCCCACGGTCACAAAAGTATTCGTTTGAGGATCGGGTTCCGGTTCCACCAGCAAAACGAAATGCCGGCCAGCGTCCCGGGCCTGTTGATCGGTGACCTGTCGGCCAATCACGGGTACCGTCAGAATAGCCTGAGATTCGGTGCCGGAATCGTAGGTGATTTCAAGAACACCCCGGGAGGACACCCCGAGCTTGAGCTTCGCCGGGTCCAGGACCAGAGCTAGCTGGGCAGGCGAGTTGCCCGAATTCATCTCAAACGGAAGCGTTCCGGATGCCAATGAAGCGGTAAACCAGTCATCTGAAGCAGAAATCCCGATAATCGTGACCGCATAATTGCCCAGCGGTGACAGTTCAATGCTCTCACTCGATGATAATCCAGTCTCCGAGGAGAGGTTCACAACCGCCGGTGATGCCGTCAGTAACTCCGGCGGATTTCCGGAAAGCACAGCCTGAACGGCTTTGCCCGCATCCACAACACCATAGCCCAGTTGATCGGTTCGGCTGCAGCCCGGTTCACAGGGTGGCGCAGTCAGATCTCCATTCCTGAGATAGCCTTCGATGGCGGCAGAATTCAGTACCGGGCTGGCTTCTTTCATAAGCGCCAAGACGCCCGACACATGGGGCGCCGCCATGGACGTTCCCTGTAACCCGCGATAGACCGGCTGCAGTCGATCATTCACGAAAGCGGCGCTGGTGCTACTGACCAGGTCGCCCTGGCCATCGCCGTTTCCATCGCGACTTGCATCGCCCCCGGGAGCGGCCAGATCAATCGTGCCACCAGAATTGGAATAGGATGACAGGTTGCCGGCGCCGTCCACGGCGCCGACCGAGAATACCTTTTCCAGGGCCGCCGGACAGGAAGGTTCACTGGTGGCCGAATTGCCAGCAGCCGCGACATAGACAATACCGGCGGCGACACCTGCATTGATAAATTCCTGGAGACTCATGAAGTTGTCATCAGGATTGATCGAGGAAATAGCGGGATCACCGCAAGGCAATCCACCCAGACTAAGATTAACGATGTCTGCGGACCGCCTCGACTGATCACCAAGCACCCACTGCATGCCCTCAAGCAGATCAGCTAGCGTGCCAGAGCCACCCTCGCCCAATACCCGCACCGGCATCAGGTTGGAGCCAAAGGCAACACCGGCGCCACCACTGCCATTAACGGCTGCCGCCACCGTGCCAGCAACATGGGTCCCGTGGTAGACGCTGCCGCCCACAGCATTCCCGGGATCGGCGGGAAAACCATCGCCGTCTACGGCGTCGAAGCCGGCGACGACATTGGCCGTCAGGTCCGGGTGCCACTGCCCGCCATCCCGGAACAAGCCAGTATCCAGAACCGCCACGTTCACACCTACTCCGCCGCCGGGGGCGAGCTGCCAGGCCACCGGGCCATTGATCAGGCTGTAATGCCACTGCTGCCCCAGCACCCGGCTGGCGTAAAAAGGCTCATCCACCGGCGTGGCCAGCGCGCGGGTCTTATAGTTTGGTGATGCGTGCCCGATGACCGGGTCGGCTCTCAGGCTCCGGATCCAGGCAAGGGTCTGTTCTGCCGGGCTACCCTGCTTCAACGCGGCCACCGCAGCGGGGCGCCGGACCATCCAGAGTCCGGGGGCGATCTGGCGCCCTGGTGCCATCAGTGCACTGGCTGGAAGCCCGCTGCTTCGGACACCGGGGTCGCGCAGGGAAACAATCGCCTCATCCTGAACAAATTGGTGATTTGGCCAGTCATAGGCAGTAGCGTTGATGGTTTCTGTTCTCGATGAGGACAGGATATACAGCATAGGCGACTCGCCAAGCGCTTTAACAGAGACTGTGTAGTCACCCACCTGTTCACTGTTAAGGACGATGCTTACGGACGCCCCGTTACCGGGTGCAATTGCCTGCCCGACATTCGTGCCGTCGGGCGCTTCCACGCTCAGCAGCAAATCAGACGCCGTTCCAAGCCTCGTGATAAAGCTCTGCAGGGTGAGTTCCAAACCGGCCTGCAACGATGCCACGTACCGATCCTCTTGATCGGGAAAGTACTGGAAGGCGTCAAACTGCCCGGGCAATAGGCGGTAGTCCCTGGCCTGCAACGTATCGCTCACATAGCCCGCAAGAACAAACTCAGGCGGTAAGAGCTGCACCGTGGTCAGCGGGGCACGCCCAAGCAACGCATCCGCGTTATCAGCATCGACCCGGGTGCCCGCCTCGATGTCGATAGTTCCGGCGAGAGCAACCTGAGCTGATGGCTCTCCGCCCCCGGAGCCTCCACCGCACCCGACCACAGCCAGGGCAAGCGCCACAGGCATGCATGTTTTACCAACGTTGCCGGGAACCGACGCCAGCGCCATAAACAATACTCCCCACCTTTTCCATCAGCATAACCCATCCCAACCGGCGTGTTATTTACTGAGTGTTAACCGATACGTGGACTGGTGCCCCCTGGATGCAAAAAAGCCGCCTGAAGTTCCCTCCAGACGGCTTGCAAACTAGCCTTCCAACATCACAGCGCGTAGAACAGCATCGGCACAAACGCCACCAGCAGCAATGTCGGCCCCATCACCGCCAGAGGCAGCAGTAAGCGCTCGTAGCGGTGCCAGAAAGAGCCTGTGCGCTCGGCCGCCAACACTTCCGTCTCGCCCACCACCTGGCGGGTCAGCAGATGGTTCAGTGCCACCGGCGGGCTCAGGTAACCGAGCTCGAACGCCACCAGGCAAACAATCCAGAAATGCAGCGGATCAATCCCCAATTGAATAGCCGGCTGGGCAATGGTGGCCGATACCAGAATCACGGCGCCGAACGGATCCATAACCATGCCGATGGCAGTGAGCATCACCACGATCACCAGCATGGCAATCCACGGGCTGGTCAGGCTCTCCGGGAACAGGGCGTGGACGATGTCCGAGCGTTCAAGAATCCCGCCAAGGCTGATTGAAAAACCGATGAGGGCCAGCAAGGCACCGATGTGGACGGCGGAGTCGCTGGCGGCGGCGGAACTCCGGTTCCAGAATGCCTTCAGGCGGGTTTCATCATCGCCCCGGCTGTCCCGGTTGGCATCCAGAAAAACCAGCGCCAGCATCACCAGTGGCAGGATCAGCGGCGCGCTGTATTCATTGAACCGAAGCCCGAGTACTCCCCAGATCGCCAGAATGACACCGGCGGCAACCAACACGTAGGGTAACAGTGGTTTCATCTGGAGGATCGATGCGCGGAACGCCCCGGGCGCGGGCCTGGGTTTCCAGTTTCCTTCGGTCTTGCAGACAACCAGGGAAAACAGCGTGGCTGACATGATGAATACCCAGAAACCCCAGCCATACATTTCCGTGGTTGTGACTTCCTTGTTCAGTGCCGCGACTACCACAATCAACAGGCATGGATTGAGCACGACACCCAGGCTCCCCGACATGGCCGTCGTGGCCAGGGAAAGCTGGCGCCCGGCGCCAGCGCGGCGGAGTTCGTCGTAAACCACGCCACCCACGGCAAGAATAAATATCCCCGAGGCGCCGGTGAACGCGGTGGGAAAGGCGGTTGCGAAAATAATCACAGACGCCAGCATGGGCGCCGGAAGATTCCAGGGTTTGATCACGTCCAGCAGCAGCTCTGGCAGGCGGGTCTGCTTCAGGACCATACCCACCAGAACATACAGGCCGATGTTGATGAACATCGAGGACAGGTTTGACATCATCCCGAAGTAGATGGCGAGGCCGGAGGCATAGCCATCCACCAGGAAGAAGTAACTCATGGCAATCAGGCCCATGACGCTGTACAACGGCAGGACCAGCCCCGAGGATAGTGCAAGACTTCCCGCCCGCATCCGTTCCGGCACGTTCACAAAACGCACCGCATTGATCACCATGAACAGGCCAAACACAGCCGTCCAGGCGTACTGGAGCTGGCTCGTCGATTCCGATCCCGGCGAACTGGCCAACTGGCCAAGATAGGCATTCAGAGACGCCACCATCAGCCCGTTTACGGCAAACTGCACACCCTGACTCAACCGCCACTCAGCGCGATTCCGGGGCAGACGCAACGCGATATGGTCGGCATCCAGGGCCGCGACCGCCGCCGCCAGGGCGAACATAGCAATGAACAGATACTTGGTGAGTTCAATGTTTTCCAGCAGGAAATCCGCCAGCCCCTGCTCCACACTCTTGAACACCCCGAGGGCCGGGGTGGCGTGCTTGAGATTCTGTTCGTAAGCCACGTACTCCTGCTTACAAAGCTCAAGGTTGCGCTCAAGGGAGGTCCGAATAGCCTCCGGATTGGGCGGCGAACTGAACAAATCATCCGGATCAGGCTTGTAGGCTTCCACCCGTTTGCGCACTTCGGCGTCAACGTCCATTTCCAGCTGACAGGTCGGCTCGGTGGCGTCGGGGTTCAGCAGGTAATAGTTTGGCCAGGTCTGCTCACCGACCCACAGCAGGCGGGAGTGGAGTGAATTACCCATCCCCAGGACAAGCGTGGAAAGGAGCAACAACAAGAGTACTGCCCCGTGCAGCCGGTGCACGGGGTACAGGGTCCTGACCGCCGGGGCCGTCAATGCGCGCCAGTTCATAGCCGTTGCGCCCCTTTATTCGCGATTGGCCGAGGTGCACTCGGACGCAGACGGGTTGCTGGCGCAACGGATCCTGCTGAGCAATCCAAGCATCTTGGGGTGGTAGACATCCGGCGCCCCGTTGACGCCGTCGCGCATCTCAATCCGGTTCTGGCGGAACATCTCCTGGTAGCCCTGAATATCCTTTTCCGGGATGCGAATCCATTTCTCCTCCGGAATCGCCTGTTCCTGGCTGGTGATCAGGTTCATGGCCTGCGGGAACATGCCCCAGGCAACTTCCCGCGCTTTCTGGGACGTGTCATCGGCGAGTACATCTTCCCGCGCAATGATCTGAATGGTCAGCTGTGCCAGCGGATAATCCACTATGCCGCCCTTGTCGCCGACCCCCTTGTAGAGCTCCAGCGCCTCATAGGCAAAAGCGGGCGCATAGGCGGTATCCACGGACCCGTTGTTGAACTTGCCCGCAAAATTCGTGATGTCCGAAGGCACCACCGTGGCCTTAATAAAGTTCACCATGTGAATGGCGTCTTTCTGATAATCCAGTGTTGCCATACGCTTGCCGGCCAGCTCGCCGGCGGTGTCAATGCTGCGGTCATTCACGAACAGGTAACCGGCACCAACAGGGATAATACCCAATACCTTATAGCCATTGGCTTTCATGAGGGGAGCCGCTTTGGGCTGAGCCAGTGTCGCCAGCAGGGTCTTGAGGTCATCATAGGTGGGGATGGCGCCCACCGCGCTGACACTGCCGGTAAACCTGTTGAACGGGCGGGTGCGAATGTCTGTGGCGGCCACCACATCGCACTGGCCGGCATTGAAATCCCCGACGGCAACGCCTTCATCGGTGTAGGGTTTGAGCTCGAAATCGACGCCGTGCGCCTTCATTTCCAGCGCATAGTCCTTGATCATGTTGTAGACATCGCCATTGGCGCCAATCACATCGAAGACACACATCTTCACGGTCTGGGCTGAGGCAATGGGTGCAATGGCAGCGAGAGTCAGAGCGGCAACGGATTTTCGGATCATAACGACCTCCGGGTCATTGTTGTGGTTATAGGTAATCAGAAGGCTTCGGACGCCTGCCTCAGAGCAGGTCGTCCAGATTCATGGTGTCAACGTTTTCCGTGCCCTGGTCCGGGCTCATGTTTCCGAAGGAACTTTGCGGGGTGCGATGGCCGTAACTGGCGGTCCAGTGCTTGTCTGATGAGAACCGGATAACACCCGCCGCCACTTCATCCACCAGGCGGTACTCTTCCCACACATCAATCCGGTCTTCGGCCGCGGCAAAGCGGGCAATGGCATCGGCGAGGACATCCGGTCGGCCAAAGGTTTCAGCCGCCACCGCCTCAACCGCCAGGGACGCACGGATACCAGCCTGGACACCCAGTTCCGAGCTGTGTTCGAGAACACTCCAGGGATCCGGCGAGAGTTCAGGGCGGGTATCCGGCAACAACAGCCAGACCAGGGCCCGAATGGCATTGGGCAACCCACCCCACTTTTCATTGTCAACGCAGGTCGCTGCCCGCTCGGCCTGGGGCGCGATGCTGCGGGGGATACCCGCCATGGCCCCTGAATTGGCATCATTGACGATGGCCTGCATGCCCGTCAGCAGGCCCAGCAGGAAGGTGATTTCATCCTGCTCGTTGAACAGGAAAGGGCATTCGACAGGTTCTGCAGCCGGGTCGAAATCGTAGGCTGCCATCGCACGATTAAACGCGCGATACCGGCGTTCTGCGGTTTTCGCGTTCAGCCGTTTGGCTTCTTCCCGGGCATCTTTGGCCGCGGGCACTTTGCCTGCATAATCGGCTCGCAGGTAGGCAAGCTCAGCCTCCCAGGCACGGTATTCCATGCAGTTTGCAGCCAGCAGCATCAGGAGGGAACCGGTGCTGTCCGGCGCCTCGGTAACGCGGGAAAACGAATAAAGCAGTGGGTCGACGCCTTCACCCAGGGCACAGGCCATTTCCGGATCCGACATCTGCATCACATAGGGTGTGGCTTCGCCTTCGGAGTAACCAGAGAGCACAACACCGGTCGTGGTGTAAATGGGGTTGGCTGAACAACCTGCCAGCGCGGCCACTGCCGCGAATGTGAGAGCCTTCAGGCGCGCGGCCGCCAGGTGCGGTGCAAGCCTTGCCAGTGAGAAGATCATATTTCACCCTGCGTTTCGTTGTTTTTGTAAGCCCGATCTGAATCTCGGTTTTTATCAACGGGTGCAAGAATGCGGCGAAAACTGTCCTACAAAAATGGCTCGAATGCCGACTCAGTCATGCCGATCAGGCCAATGGCCCGAAAGGAAAGGAAGGGAATTCATATTTTCTTCATTTAAAACAGGAACTTTCTGAAAGGGTCAACTGCTCTTCAGGGCCATCATCGCCATGACCTGATCCGTCAACCCGTCCAGCGTAAGGCCTCCACGCTCGGGTTTGTACCAGGTAACCGTCCAGCTAAGGGCGCCAGTTAACATCCGGCGCACCACGAAGGGTTCCGCCGCCAGGGCCCCTTCTCTTCTCAGGGATTCCAGCACATCCAGCCAGAGTTTCTCGTAAATATCCCTCAGTTCCAGCACGTCAGCCTGGGACGAAGCCGAGAGGCTTCGCCATTCAAAAACCAGCACCGCCATGGCCTCACCGGTCTGTCCGTTGATCGACTCCAGCTCGGCCCGGATCAGCCCCCGGAGTTTGTCGGAGCTGGATTCGGCAGCTTCGAGTGCCGCTTGCATCAACGCCGTATTCAGGCGGATGGTTTCCACCATGACTGCCTTGAGAATTTCTTCCTTGGTCCGGAAATGGTGGAACAGGCTGCCAGACTGAATACCGACTGCAGCCGCCAGATCCCGCACCGTTGTCCGCTCATACCCCTTTTCGCGAAACAGCCTGGCCGCTTCTGTGAGCAGGCGGCCCCGGGCGCCGTTGGGATCGGACACAAGGTTGTCGGCTATCAGGCACTGGAGAATCTGGTTCTGGCTCACTAACGCTATCCGGTTGACACTAAGACCCCTAATTCTACCTTAAACTTGCCTGTTTACAAACCAAGCGCTTGCTTGGTATTGTCAGTTTCATCTTTGGATAACACTGCCAGACCCAGAGCCTCGCTCCGGGCTGGCGACAGCAGACAAGGCAAACAAGATGGCCGATTCCCCGAAAACCGTCCGCATCGGATGCTCCGCCGCTTTCTGGGGCGACACGGAAACTGCCGCGGCGCAGCTCGTTCGCCAGGGCAATATTGATTACCTGGTGGCCGACTATCTGGCGGAAATCACCATGTCGATCATGGCCGGCCAGAAAATGAAGGATCCGACCCAGGGTTACGCACGGGATTTCGTCCAGACAGTCATTGGCCCCCTGCTCGGTGACATCAAAGAAAGAGGCATTCGGGTGCTGGCCAATGCCGGCGGCGTAAACCCAGTCGCCTGTCGCGACGCCCTGCAGGAGCTGTGCGAGAAAGCGGGCGTGGAGATGAAGATTGCCCTGGTGCTGGGCGACGACCTGCTGTTGAAAAAGAAGAAACTGGCCGACGCCGGCATTACCGAAATGAGTTCCGGTCAGCCCATGCCGCCAATGATGGTGAGCCTGAACGCCTACCTCGGAGCGCCAGGCCTGGTGGCGGCCCTGGAACAGGGCGCCGACATTGTGATTACCGGGCGGGTGGCGGACAGCGCCCTGGTGCTGGCGCCGCTGGTCCACGAATTCGGCTGGGGCTGGAACGACTTCGATAAACTGGCCCAGGGCAGCCTGGCCGGACACCTGCTCGAGTGCGGCGCCCAGTCCACCGGTGGTAACTTCACGGACTGGGAAGAGGTGGCCGGAGGCTACGCGAATATGGGCTTCCCCATTGCCGAGGTGAGTGCTAACGGCGATTTCCTTATCACCAAGCCCGACGATACCGGCGGCCTGGTCAGCCGGGGCACGGTGGCCGAGCAACTGGTCTATGAGATTGGCGATCCGAGAGCCTACCTGCTTCCGGATGTCACCTGCGATTTCACGGCTGTCGAGCTGGAGGAAACCGACACCGACAGGGTTCGGGTTCGGGGTGCCCGGGGACTTCCGCCAACAGACAGTTACAAGGTTTCCGGCACCTGGCCGGATGGCTTCAAGTGCACGGTCACTTTCCTGCTGGCCGGCATGAACGCGAGGGCCAAGGCGCAAACCGTGGCTCAAGCCATACTGGCAAAGACCTCGCGCATGTTCGGCGAGCGTGGCCTGCCCGATTACAGCGAAACCAGTATTGAACTGCTGGGGACAGAAACCACCTACGGCGCCCATGGCCGGGGCGGAGACTGCCGGGAAGTGGTGGTCAAGATCAGCACCGCCCACCCGAAGAAGGAGGCTCTGGTGCTGTTTTCCCGGGAAATCGCCCAGGCCGCAACGGGCATGGCCCCCGGGATTACCGGGATTGTCGGCGGCCGGCCTACCGTGTGGCCCAAAATCCGTCTGTATTCCTGCCTGGTGCCGAAAACCGAAGTGTCGGTTTCAGTGGACCTGAACAACGGCAAGCAACCGGTGGTGACAGGTACGGGCGGCGGCTTCGATCCAAACCAGCTTCAGACTCAGTCATTCAGCAGCAAAGCACCGGCAACCGACACAACGGTACCTCTGGTCAGACTGGCCTGGGCTCGCAGCGGCGACAAGGGCGATCACAGCAATATCGGCGTGATCGCCCGGCACCCGGAGTATGTGCCGTTTATCGAAGCGGCCCTGACGGAGTCCGCCGTGGCCGATTGGATGGCCCATACCCTGAATCCGGAGACCGGCAAGGTGACCCGTTGGGCGCTGCCGGGTTTCCATGCGTTCAATTTCCTGCTGGAGCACAGCCTGGGCGGCGGCGGTGTCGCCAGCCTTCGAATTGATCCCCAGGGCAAGGCGTTTGCCCAGCAACTACTGGAGTTTCCGGTGCCGATCTCTTCAAGGATCATCAACAAATAAACAAATGGAGCATGCACTGAGGCAGGGAGGGCTTTCCGGGACACGCTGTAAATACGTCCATGTACGCTTGAGCGCAGCTTCCCTGCTGCGCACAGTCCCGGAAAGCCCTCCCTGCCTCAGCGCCCGAACATCGATAAGGGTCTTCCACGTATGAGCTATCAATCAGTTTTTCATCCAGACTTGTTCAAGGACCAGGTGTTTATCGTCACTGGCGGCGGCTCCGGCATTGGTCGGTGTACCGCCCATGAACTCGCCGCGCTGGGCGCGAGGGTTGCCCTGGTGGGCCGTAAGGCTGAAAAAGTGGAGTCTGTTAAAGCGGAGATCACGGAAGACGGCGGCATGGCTTCCGCCCATGTCTGTGATATCCGGGAGGAAGAGTCGGTTAAAGCAACCGTGAAGGCGATTATTGCCGAACATGGCGGCCTGAACGGCCTGGTCAACAATGCCGGCGGGCAGTTTCAGGCGCCGCTGACCGGGATCAACCAGAAAGGCTGGGAAACAGTGGTGCGTACCAATCTCACCGGCGGTTTCCTGATGGCTCGGGAAGCCTACACCCAGGCGCTTTCCAAAACCGGGGGCGCGATCGTCAATATTGTTGCCGATATGTGGGGCGGTATGCCGGGCATGGGCCATTCCGGCGCGGCCCGGGCGGGGATGGTGAATTTCACCCAGACAGCGGCGGTTGAATGGGCGGCCTCGGGGGTTCGGGTGAATGCCGTCGCACCGGGCTGGATTGCCTCCAGCGGCATGGACAATTATCCCGAACACATGAGGCAGTGGATCCGCAGCCTTGATGACAATGTGCCCATTAAGAGACTGGGTACCGAGTCTGAAGTCAGCTCCGCCATCTGTTTCCTGCTCAGCCCCGGTGCGGCGTTTATCAGTGGCGATTGCCTGCGAATCGACGGCGCTGCATCCCAGGGTGGCCGGGTCTGGCCGCTGCCGAAAGCCAGGAACAATCAGCCGTACAACGGCTTTCACCGCGCCATTACCCCGAAAGTGCTGGGCGACGACTGAGGAGCCGATCATGCAGGTACTTGAGTCCACCGTAAGTTCCCGGTCTGACGACTTCCGCGCCAACGCGGAAGCCATGGAAGCCCACATCGCGGCTTTTCGGGAAGTGGAACAGAAGGTTCTGGACCTGGCAGAAGCCGCCCGGGAAAAGTTCACCAAACGGGGCAAGCTGCTGCCCCGGGACCGCATCAACCGTTTGCTGGACCGTGGCACGCCCTTTCTGGAACTCTGCTCCCTGGCCGGCTACAAGATGCATGATGACAAGGACGGCAGCATGGCCGGCGGCGGAATCATCGCCGGTATTGGCTGTGTCAGCGGTGTCCGGTGTCTGGTGGTAGCCAGCAACAGCGCCATCAAGGGCGGCACGATTACCCCGGCCGGTCTGGACAAAACACTGCGGCTGCAACAGATCGCCATGGAGAACAAACTCCCGGTGGTGTCCCTGTCCGAAAGCGGCGGCGCCAACCTGAACTATGCCACCGACATCTTCGTGCTCGGCGCCCGGGGCTTTGCCAACCAGGCCCGTATGTCCGCCGCTGGCATTCCTCAGGTAACCGTGGTCCACGGCAACGCCACGGCAGGCGGCGCCTATCAGCCGGGCCTTTCCGACTATGTCATCGCGGTGCGCAAGCAAGCCAAGATGTTCCTTGCCGGCCCTCCTCTTCTCAAAGCCGCCACCGGCGAAGTCGCCACCGACGAGGAACTGGGCGGCGCAGAAATGCACGCGCAGGTGGCCGGCACCGCCGAATACCTGGCGGAGGACGACGCCGACGGCATTCGCCAGGCCAGAAACATCCTCGAAGCCCTGCCCTGGAACGAGCAGTTGCCTCCCGAAAGGGAACTGGCCTGGGACGAACCGCTCTACCCGGCCGACGAGCTGCTGGGCATTATTCCGGCGGATTCCAAAAAGCCCTACGACGTTCGCGAAATTCTGGCCCGCATCGCCGACGGTTCGAAGTTCATGGATTTCAAAAATGAATTCGACGACCAGACGGTTTGCGGCACCATCCGGATTGAAGGCCACTCAGTTGGCATTATCGGCAACAACGGCCCGATCACCCCGGCAGGTTCCGCCAAGGCCGCCCAGTTCATACAGCTCTGCGACCAGGCCGGCACACCATTGCTTTTCCTGCACAACACCACGGGTTTCATGGTGGGCACCCACTCGGAGCAGAACGGCATCATCAAGCACGGCTCGAAAATGATCCAGGCCGTAGCCAATTGCCGGGTACCCAAGGTCGCAATCGTGATCGGCGGTTCCTATGGTGCAGGTAACTACGCCATGTGCGGGCGCGGCCTGGACCCGAGGTTTATCTTCGCCTGGCCCAACAGCCGCACCGCGGTCATGGGCCCGGCCCAGGCGGGCAAGGTGATGCGCATTGTGGCTGAAGACAAGCAGCGCCGGGGCGGCATGGAGCCGGATCCGAAGACGCTGGATTTTCTGGAGCAGGCGACCGCCAGGAAACTGGAGGAAGGTTCGACCGCGTTGTTTGGCACGGCGCGGTTGTGGGATGACGGGCTGATTGATCCGCGGGATACCCGGCGGGTTCTGGCGATGGTGTTCTCGGTTTGCCGGGAAGCCGAGGCTCGGCAGTTGCGGCCCAATACCTTTGGGGTGGCCCGCCTGTAGGCATTCGAGCTTTGGGGCAGGAACCGGTTTCAGAAAATGTAGAGGGCCAAGGATGGCCCGAAACAAGCGCACATGGACGTGCTTGTAGCGGTTTTCTGAAACCGGTCCCGCACACACGCCGACCAAGTTAAAGAACGTGCACCAACACAAAGAAGGCACGAACTTCCTATAACCAGGAGAACAAGAACGTGAAATTCACAGCTGAACACGAAGCCCTTCGAAAAACCGTCCGCGATTTCGTCGAGAAGGAGATTAATCCCCATTGCGACGAATGGGAGGCGGCCGGGGAGTTCCCGATTCATGAGCTGTTCAAGAAACTCGGCAACCTCGGGCTTCTGGGCATCCAGAAGCCGGAAGAGTACGGCGGTATGGGGCTGGATTACAGCTACAACCTGGTCGCGGCAGAAGAACTCGGCATGGCCCATTGCGGGGGTGTGCCGCTGGCCATCGGGGTTCAGACCGATATGTGTACGCCGGCCATTTCCCGGTTCGGTTCCGATGAACTGAAACGCAGCTTCCTGGCCCCGGCCATTGCCGGCGATATGGTGGGGTGTATCGGCGTCAGCGAGGTTGGCGCGGGCTCTGATGTGGCGGGGATGAAAACCACCGCGAAGAAAGACGGTGACGACTACATCATCAACGGCTCCAAGATGTGGATCACCAACAGCCCCAAGTCTGACTTTATCTGCCTGCTGGCCAACACATCCGACGACAAGCCCCACAAGAACAAATCCCTGATCGTAGTGCCTACTAAAACACCCGGGATATCCTTCAGCCCGCACCTGAACAAACTGGGCATGCGCTCCTCGGAAACCGCCCAGATTTTCTTTGACGACGTGCGCGTGCCCCGGCGTTACCGCATTGGCGCGGAAGGTACCGGGTTCATGATGCAGATGCTGCAGTTCCAGGAGGAACGCCTGTGGGGCGCCGCTAACGTGATCAAGGCTCTCGAGAACTGCATCACCAAGACCATCGAGTACTGCCGCGAGCGCAAGACCTTTGGCCAGCCGCTGATCGACAACCAGGTCATCCACTTCCGCCTGGCTGAACTGCAAACCGAAGTCGAAGCCCTGCGCGCCCTGACCTACCAGGCCTGTGAACTCCACGTTGAAGGCAAGGATGTGACCCGCCTCGCCTCCATGGCCAAGCTCAAGGCCGGGCGCCTGGGGCGTGAGGTAACGGACAGCTGCCTGCAGTACTGGGGCGGTAACGGCTACATGTGGGACAACCCGGTTTCCCGCGCGCATCGGGATGTGCGGTTGGTGTCCATTGGTGGTGGTGCCGACGAAATCATGCTCGGGATTATTTGCAAACTTATGGGGACCCTGCCAGGCAAACGGAAAGACTGATTTCGGGCCTTGGTGGAAGGCTTATCAGGCCGGGTCAGGCTTCCGGGACACGCCGTGAATACGTCCCTGTAGGCTTGATCGCAGCATCCATGCTGCTCACAGTCCCGGAAGCCTGACCCGGCCTGACAAGCCCCAGACATTTGTCATGGAGTCATTTATGGATCAGCTACCACATTGCGAAACACTGCTTTTAGAGAAACAGGGCCCTACCCTGTTTATCACCATCAACCGCCCGGACGTTCGCAACGCCATGAGCCTGCAGATGGTGGCCGAACTGTCCACGGTGTTTTCCCAGATCGAAACCGACCTGCACATCCGCGCCGTCGTGATCCGGGGTGCCGGTGGTCATTTCTGTGCCGGTGGCGATATCAAGGACATGGCCGGGGCACGAGGCCAGAAAGCCGCTGAAGGCGAGGCCGACCCGTTCTATCGTCTGAACAGGGCGTTCGGCCAGATGATCCAGCAGGTAAACGAATCCTCGAAAGTAGTCATCGCGGTTACCGAAGGCGCGGTCATGGGCGGTGGGTTCGGCCTGGCCTGCGTATCAGACGTCGCCATCGCAGGGCCGTCGGCAAAATTCGGCATGCCCGAAACCTCCCTCGGCGTTATTCCCGCCCAGATCGCCCCGTTTGTGGTAGAACGAATTGGCCTTACCCAGGCCCGGCGGCTGGCTTTACTGGGTTTGAGAATCGGCGCGAACGAAGCTTGCAGTCTCGGAATCGTCCATCAGGCAGCAACCTCGGACGACGGACTGGAGGAGATGCTAGCCAACGCCCTTGATCGCGTTCGACACTGCGCGCCAGTTGCCACCGCTGAAACCAAGGCTTTGCTGCATCGGGTTGGGCATGAGCCGATGAGCGGTTTGCTCGATAGCGCAGCGGAAAAGTTTGCCGAAGCCATTCGGGGAAGCGAAGGAACCGAGGGCACCTTGGCCTTCATGCAAAAGCGCCCTCCTGCCTGGGCAGGCGAATCCGAATGATGCGGAGCGAGGTAGGGAGCTCTCTGGCTTCCAGAAAATGTAGAGGGCCATGGATGGCCCGAAACAAGCGCACATGGATGTGCTCGTAGCGGTTTTCTGGAAACCAGAGAGCTCCCGGCCTTGCGGCGTACTCCATAAGGGAAAACAAGAACATGCTAAAGAAACTGTTAATAGCCAACCGGGGCGAAATCGCAGTTCGGGTAATCCGTACAGCCAAAGCCCTGGGTTACCGCACCGTGGCGGTCTACTCCGAGGCCGACGCCAAAGCTCTGCACGTGGAACTGGCCGACGAAGCCGTCTGCATTGGCCCGGCGCAGGTATCCGCCTCCTACCTGAACAGCGGCGCCATCCTCGATGCCGCCCGCAAAACCGGTGCTGACTGCATCCACCCGGGTTACGGCTTCCTGTCTGAGAATGCCGCCTTCGCCACTGCCTGCAAAGACGCCGGCCTGGTATTCGTTGGCCCGCCAGCGGCCGCCATCGAACTGATGGGGAGCAAACGCCGATCCAAAATTGCCATGCAGGAAGCCGGCGTTCCCGTGGTTCCCGGTTACGAAGGCAACAACGCCAGCGACGACGAACTCATCGCGGCGGCCAAGGATATCGGTTACCCGCTGATGATCAAAGCCTCCGCCGGCGGCGGTGGCCGCGGCATGCGCCTCATCGAGAGTGAATCCGAACTGGCCGGGAACATAAAACGGGCACGTTCCGAATCAAAACAAGCCTTTGGCGACGACGAACTGATTCTCGAGAAAGCCGTTATCGAACCCCGCCACGTGGAAATCCAGGTGTTCGCTGATCGGAACGGCAACGCCGTTTACCTCGGCGAGCGGGACTGCTCCGTTCAGCGGCGGCACCAGAAAGTGGTTGAGGAAGCCCCCTCCCCTTTCGTGACACCCGAACTTCGCAAAGCCATGGGCGAAGCCGCCGTCAAAGCCGCCCTGGCCTGCAATTACGAAGGCGCCGGCACCGTCGAGTTCCTGGTGGACAAGAACCGGAATTTCTATTTCCTGGAAATGAACACCCGCCTGCAGGTCGAACACCCGGTCACCGAGCTCATCACCGGTCAGGATCTGGTCACCTGGCAGCTTACCGTCGCAGAGGGACTGCCCCTCCCTCTGGCCCAGGAAGAAATCAGCCTGAACGGCCATGCCATCGAGGTACGGCTTTACGCAGAGGATCCTGCCCATGGCTTCACGCCCCAGACCGGCCGCCTGTATGCATTTGAACCGGCCGAGGGCGAAGGCCTTCGGTTCGACACTGGCGTACGCTCCGGGGACGCCATCACGCCCCACTACGACCCGATGCTGGCAAAGGTGATCGCCTGGGGTCAGAACCGTGATGAAGCCCGACGACGCCTGATCCGGGCGCTGGAGGACACCAGGGTATTTGGCGTCACCACCAACCGCTATTTCCTCAGCCGGATCATCGCCAACGAGACGTTCGGCGCAGGCGAAGCCACCACGGCCTTCCTGCAGCAGGCGTTCAGCAACGATCCGTCGCTACAGCCCCAGACCCCCGATATTCGCCAGCTGGCCCTGGCCGCCTGCGTGCTCGACCAGGGTAAGTCAGGCCAGGCCGCCTGGAGCAATGCCCCGGCCACCATGACCCCGATCAAGCTGGAAACCGGCGGCACCATCGTTGAGTTACTGGTCACCCGCAGCGGCAACCGGGTGTCTTTCAGCCTGGGCGAGACCCGGCATACCCTGATGCTTGAAAGCCAGCGTGATGGCCTTTTATGCATTATCGACAACGGCGTTCGTCAGACTTGCCAATATCACCGCCAGGGCGATTCCCTATATTTGCAGGCGTTCGGGCAGTCCTGGTCGGTGCGGGACATTACCCACCAGCCGGCAGCGGGCGCAAATGGTGCCGGCAGCGGTCGTATTCAGGCAACGATGGACGGCGCTATCATCGATGTGCTGGTGGAAGTTGGCCGCAGGGTTCGCCAGGGCGATACGCTGGTGATTCTGGAAGCCATGAAAATGGAACACCCGGTGAAAGCAGACCGCGATGGCGTGGTCGGCCAGGTGCACGCCAGCAAGGGTGACCAGGTAAAACGGAGCCAGTTACTGGTTGAAATCACCGCAGACGAAACCACCGAACAGGAGAACAACCCATGAACACTTTACATGACCGGACCGTTTTTATTACCGGCGCCAGCCGCGGCATTGGCCGGGCCATTGCCCTCGCCTGTGCCCGACAGGGAGCCAATGTGGTGATTGCCGCGAAGTCGGACACACCACACCCGAAGCTCCCCGGCACCATTCACAGTGTGGCAGAGGAAGTACGCGAGGCCGGTGGCCAGGCATTGCCCCTGGTTCTGGATGTGAGGGATGAGAAGCAGATTCGCCAGCGTATTGATGAAGCCGGCGGGCATTTCGGGGGCATCGACGCCCTGATCAATAACGCCGGCGCAATCCGGCTGACTGGGGTGGAAAATCTCAAGGTCAGCCGTTACGACCTGATGCATCAGGTCAACGCCCGGGCGGTGATGGCATGCAGCCAGGCAGCCTTGCCCTGGCTGAAGCAGTCAGACCGGGCCCATATCCTGAGCCTGTCGCCGCCCCTGAACCTGAACACCCGGTGGTTTGCCCAGTACGGCCCCTACACTACGACAAAATACGCCATGACCATGCTGAGCCTGGGCATGGCCGAAGAATTCCGGCGCTACGGCATTGCCGTTAACACCCTGTGGCCGAAAACCCTGATAGCCACAGCGGCCATCGAGTTTGAAGTGGGCGGGCCGCAAATGATGGCCCAGGGCCGCAAGCCGGACATCATGGCCGATGCCGCTGTCAGCATTTTAAGCCGCTCGGCCGATACCATGACCGGCCAGAATCTGATCGACGAAGACCTGCTCAGGAAGGACGGCATTAACGATTTCGAACATTACCGGTACGCACCGGGCGACAAGCCGCTGTTGCCGGACCTGTTCCTGGATTAGTGTCCCGGGGCATAGGTTGTTTCGGGGCTCGACGTTAGTACGATAATAAACAGACAACTGGACAGACCATGAGCCAGGACAACGTATCCGCACTGGACATAGCCCGCAGCCTGCCAGGCGTTATCCGGCGCCTGCCGGCCATTACCCGGGGTCTGTATTACTATGCCCTGAAAAACGAGAGCCGGGCGCTGACCCTTGGCACCCTCATCGAAACCAATGCCAATCGTGTCGGCAACCGGCCAGCCATCCTGTTTGAGGACCGCGCCATCACCTGGCGCGAGTTCAATGGTTGGGCCAACCGTATCGCCCGCTACCTGCAGGACCAGGGGCTCAGAAAAGGCGATGCAATTGCAGTGTTTCTGGAAAACCGCCCGGAGCTTCTTGCCGTCGTAGCCGGCGCCGCCAAACTCGGCGTGGCCTGTGCCATGCTCAACACGTCCCAGAAAGGCAAGGTACTCGAGCACAGCATCAACCTGATTGAACCGAAGATGGTTGTTGTCGGGGAAGAACTGATCGAGGCCTTTGACGGGATAAAGACAGGGCTCAGAACCGACCATCCCCAGCCATTCCAGTTTCTGGCGGATACCAACACCCTGAACGCCTTTGGCGATGCCCCGGACGGCTATACCAACATGGCCGAGCAGGTGAGCACCTTCAACAGCGACAGCCCGGTTCTGAGCGATCCGCCGAGAATGGGCGACACCGCCATCTACCTGTTCACCTCTGGCACCACCGGCCTGCCCAAGGCAGCCCCGGGCTCCCACCGAAAATTCATCAAGGCTTATGGCGGGTTTGGCCTGATGTCTCTCGCCATGGAGCCGGAGGATGTACTCTACTGCACCCTGCCCCTCTACCATGGCACCGCACTGCTGGTGTGCTGGGGCTCCGTGCTGGCTGGCGGCTCCGCCATTGCCCTGCGCCGCAAGTTTTCCGCCAGCGCCTTCTGGGACGATGTCCGACGCTACAAAGCCACCACTTTTGGTTACGTCGGTGAACTCTGCCGCTACCTCCTCAACCAGCCGCCCGGAGAGCAGGATCGTAACCACAACCTGACCAAGATGATTGGCAACGGCCTGCGCCCATCCATCTGGAAAGAATTCAAGGAGCGCTTCGGCATCGAGACCGTGGCGGAACTCTACGCCTCCAGCGAGGGCAACATCGGCTTCAGCAACTTCTTCAACATGAACAACACCGTCGGCTTCTCCACCGCTCCCTACAAACTGGTGAAATTCCACGACGGCACGCGGGACCCGGTTCGCAACGGAAAGGGCTTCATGCAGGAAGTCGCCAAAGGTGAACCCGGCCTGCTAATTGGCGAAATCACCAAGACATGGTCCTTCGAGGGCTACACCCAGACAGAGGCCACGGAAAAGTCCATCCTGCGCAACGCCTTCAGAAAAGGCGACGCCTGGTTCAATACCGGGGATGTCCTGAAAGAAATCGGCTGTGGCCATCTGCAGTTCGTCGACCGTATGGGGGATACCTTCCGCTGGAAAGGCGAGAATGTCTCCACCACGGAGGTGGAGAACATCATCGACGGTTCCGGACTGGTCGAGGAAGCCATCGTCTACGGCGTCAAAATCCCCGGCACCAACGGCAAAGCCGGCATGGTGACCCTGGTCCCGCAAAACAACGGCAGCCCGTTAGACGTCAACAGACTGTTCACCTACCTCCGGGACAACCTGCCAGCCTATGCCATTCCGGTGTTTGTGCGTGTGACCCACGCCATCGAGAAAACGGGGACATTCAAGTACCGGAAAGTGGATATCCAGAAAGCTGGTTACTCACTTGGCGATTCCGGTGAGGAAGTTTATGCCTGGTTGCCTCGTACTGACGGGTATACCTTGCTTACGCCGGAGTTGGTTGGTGACATTGACGGTGGCAAGGTGAGCTTTTGATATTGGCCTGCTTGTTTTGGCCCTGGCCTCAGGAGTCGGTGCAGGGCTGTGCCGGGCGGATATATCTCCATTGCTGGACGTTGGCGGTTGGAGCCCCCTCCCAAAAATGTGCGGAGCCATGGATGGCGGAGCCCAAGCGCACATGGATGTGCTTGTAGCGTTTTTTGGGAGGGGCTCCAACCGTCAACCTCCCCCCCCAGCCATCAGGCTACGTTATAACTCAAGAGCCGACTTTCAGCACAACCTTCCCGGTAGCCCGCCGTTCGGTCAACGCCCCCAGAGCCTTGGCGAAGTCCTCGAACTCAAAGACTTCGCTGATTTTCGGATCAATTTTGCCTTCGCCGTAGAGCTTCATCAGCTCCATCATGTTCTGGGCACTGGCCTCAGGCTCGCGCTGGGTAAAGCTGCCCCAGAACACGCCGACCACAGAACAGCCTTTCAGCAGGGTGAGATTCGCCGGAATCTTCGGAATATCACCGGCGGCAAAGCCGATTATGAGGTGGCGGCCGTTCCAGGCCATAGCCCGCAGGGCCTGTTCGGTGAAGTCACCGCCAACGGGATCGTAGATCACATCCACGCCTTTGCTCTTCGTGAGCTTCTTGACAGCGTCTTTCAGAGGCTCTTCGGTGTAGTTAATCAGTTCATCAGCACCGGCGGCTTTTGCGACGGCGAGTTTCTCGGCGGAGCTGGCGGCGGCGATGACTTTCGCACCCATGGCTTTGCCCAGTTCCACCGTCGCCAGACCGACACCACCGCTGGCGCCGAGTACCAGAAGCGTCTCGCCAGGCTGGAGGTTTGCCCGCTGCTTGAGTGCGTAATAGGAGGTGGCGTAGACCATTGTGAAAGCGGCGGCCTTTTCATCAGACATGCCTTCGGGAATTGGCAGCAGGTTCTGCTCGGGAACTACAACTTCTTCGGCAAAAGCACCGTAACCGGTCAGGCCAGCTACCCGATCACCCACGTTGAAACGGGTAACTTTCTCACCAACGCCGATAACCTCACCGGACATCTCGCCGCCCGGTGAAAACGGCATGTTGGGTTTAAGCTGGTACTTGCCCTCAATAATCAGGGTATCCGGGAAGTTCAGGCCCGCAGCTTTAACGCGCACCTTCACACCGTGACCTTTAACATCCGGGCTGGGCACGTCTTCGATGACGAGCTTTTCGGCCGGGCCGTATTCCTTGCAGAGGATGGCTTTCATGGGCTCTCCGTTGGTATTTGATCGGGTTTCAGGCCGGGGTTTGCCTGCTACTTGATACCCGTCAAGCTAAACACAGTCTAACCATGAAGCAAATAAAGTTCTCTTATTGAACCCCATAAGCCCTGCTTATTTCCTTCCACTTACCGGCCAGACGCATCAGGGACATAACGGCTCCGTACAGCAGGACGTACAGCAGAACAAAGGTAAGTTGGATACAAGATACCTCTGCGTCATGGATCACAGTCCGTCAGATTGCCCATTTTGCCAACCAACCCCTGAAGATGAACCAAAAGGCGTTTTCCGCTATCCTTCGCGCTCGGAAATTCGCCGCCAGGCCACTCCTTGTTCACTATTCAGGGCCCGCCATGCTCGACGTCATCTACGTGCTTGAAATGATTGGAATCATCGCGTTTGCCATTTCCGGCATGATCATGGCGCGTTCCAAGAATATGGACCCTGTCGGCGTGTTTACCATCGGATTCATTACGGCCCTCGGCGGCGGCACCCTCCGGGACATGATCATGGACAACCACCCGGTTTACTGGATCAAGCACCAGGAACAGCCCATTCTGATTCTGGGTATGGCGATTGTGTTCAGTTACTGGAATCGGGCCGAGCGGATTCGCGAGTCCAGAATCGTATTCCCTGACGCCATCGGCCTCGGTGTCTTTTCCATACTGGGCGCTCAACTGGCTCTCGATATGGGGCACTCCTGGTTTATCGCCTCGCTTCTCGGGGTGATGACCGGCACCTTTGGTGGCGCACTTCGGGACACTCTGTGTAACGAGGTACCCTACATATTCCGCAAGGACCAGATCTACGCATCCATTTCCTTCGCCGGGTGCTGGCTGTATTTCGTGTGCCAGTGGTTCCTTGAGAACGAAACCCTGTCCCTGACCATTGGGCTGCTGTTTATCACACTCGTGCGCATGCTTGCGGTGCGGTTTGATATCCGGCTGCAGCGGGACCCTCACGGAAACTGACCGCACTTTTCGGATGTGACAAACTGTCAATCATCCCTTGGCCCTGGGCCAACCAGCCGGTAAGATTGCCGTTTTTTTTCATGCACTCCACGTTTTCCATTCAGATCAGCCCCCAAACACTAACTTTCAGCATCCTGCGAGGCAGACACCCGTCATGCTTGAACGACTGTTCCAACTCCAGGCCCACGGCACCACTGTTCGTAAAGAAGTGGTCGCGGGCATAACCACCTTCCTGACCATGGCCTACATCATCGTGGTCAACCCCAGCATCCTTTCTTCCGCCGGCATGGATTTCGGGGCCATCTTTGTTGCCACGTGTCTGGCTGCCGTAATTGGCACCCTGATCATGGGTCTGTGGGCCAACTACCCGATTGCGCTGGCGCCCGGCATGGGGCTGAACGCCTTTTTCTCCTTCACCGTAGTTGGCAGCATGGGCTACAGCTGGCAGGTGGCGCTGGGGGCAGTATTCCTGTCCGGCTTCCTGTTCTTCCTGCTGAGCATTTTCAAGATCCGGGAATGGATCATTAACAGTATTCCCATGTCCCTGCGTTTCGGCATTTCGGCGGGTATTGGTTTCTTCCTGGCCCTGATCGCCCTGAAGAACGCCGGCATTGTGGTCGACCACCCGGCAACGCTGGTCGGTCTCGGTGAAGTCAAGGTGGCAGAGAGTCTGTTGTTCTTTGGCGGCTTTGTGCTGATCTGTGCACTGTCGTTCCGACAGGTAACCGGTGCGGTGATGATCGGCATTGTTGCGGTCACCGGCGTTGCGATGGCACTGGGCATGGTGGAATACAAAGGCCTCGTATCAGCACCTCCGGGTCTGGCCCCTACCTTTATGCAACTGGACGTGGCCGGTGCCCTGAACGTGGGTATGATCAGCGTGGTCTTTGCGTTCCTTTTCGTTGATCTGTTTGACACCTCCGGAACGCTCATCGGTGCTGCCCAGCGTGGCGGACTACTGGACAAGGACGACAAGCTCCCTCGGCTTGGCCGCGCGCTGATGTCGGATTCCGTCGCCACCATGTCCGGTGCCGCGCTTGGCACCTCGACCACCACCAGTTACATTGAATCCACAGCCGGTATTTCCGCCGGCGGCCGTACCGGCCTGACTGCAGTGGTAGTAGCGACGCTGTTCCTGGCCAGTCTTCTGCTGTCACCGATTGCCAGTATTATCCCGGCCTACGCCACGGCACCAGCACTGCTTTATGTGGCCGTTCTGATGGCCAGCGGTCTCAAGCTGATCGACTGGGACGACGTTACCGATGCCGCTCCCGCGGTGGTCACCGCGCTGATGATGCCGCTGACCTTTTCTATCGCCAACGGCATTGCCCTGGGCTTTATCACCTACGCCCTTCTGAAGGCACTGAGTGGCCGCTGGTCTGACCTGAATCCCAGTGTTGCTATTATTGCCGTTGTCTTTATCCTGAAATTCATTTTCCTGGACGTGGCATAGCCCGCGGCCGGAACAACTACCGGATCTGTTATGGATTATTTCTCAGAGAGCATCAAAACAGCTATTCGCACCGTACCGGACTGGCCGAAGCCCGGTGTCGCCTTCCGCGACATCACCACGGTACTTCAGGACAAGACCGCCTTCCGGAAGCTGATTGATGCCTTTGTACATCGCTACCACGGCCACAGGATTGACGCTGTCGCCGCCGTTGATGCCCGTGGCTTTATCATTGGCTCGGCACTGGCCTATGAGCTGAACGCCTCTCTGGTACTGGTTCGCAAGAAGGGCAAGTTGCCATTCGACACCCTGGTTGAAGACTACGAGCTGGAGTACGGCACGGCCTCCGTCGAGCTGCATAAGGATGCGTTCAAGTCCGGTGACAAAGTCGTACTGGTGGATGACCTGATTGCCACGGGCGGCACCATGCTGGCGGCAAGCCGCCTGATCCGGCGGATCGGTGCGGAGATTGTGGAAGTCGCCGCCATGATTGATCTGCCCGACCTCGGAGGCTCACGGAAGCTGCAGGATGAGGGGCTTCAGGTTTATACTGTGTGCTCTTTTGAAGGGGAATAACCAACAGCAAACAGGAGGCGACCATGCCGGATTACCAACACCACTGGAAGGACGGCACACCCGTTCATCTGCCTCTGGGCAAGATCGTCTGCATTGGCCGCAATTACGCCGAGCACGCGAAGGAACTGAATAATCCGGTGCCTGATGAGCCATTGCTGTTCATCAAACCCGCTACCTCAGCTGTCCACATCACCCGCCCGCTGGACTTCCCCAGAGACAAAGGTGCGGTTCACTTTGAGACCGAGCTGGCCGTACTCATTGGCCGCCCCCTGACCAATGCCACGGCCAGTGAGGCCGAAGCCGCCATCCTCGGATACGGTCTGGCGCTGGACCTGACGCTGCGGGACCTGCAAAGCAAGCTCAAGGAAAAAGGCCAGCCCTGGGAGCGGGCCAAAGCCTTTGACGGTGCCTGCCCACTTTCGCCCTTCGTGGCCGCCGAGAAGTTTGCCGGTGGCAATATTCACTTCACGCTGGACATCGATGGCAGCCGCCAGCAAACCGGCGACACCCGGGACATGCTCAATCCGGTGGCGCCCCTGATTGCCCACATCAGCAGCCAGTTCACTTTGCTGCCCGGTGATATCGTCCTGACCGGCACCCCCAGGGGCGTCGGCCCGCTGGACTCCGGCCAGACTCTGTCACTGGAACTGGAAGACCTGCTGTTCGTGGAGACCAAAGTGGTTTAACGTGCAGGCCCGACTAAACCCGAATCCGGTCAAAGGCGTACCTCTGTTATGGCAAAGAAACCGGTAACCTCCCGAAGTGGGCGCTTTTTCAAACTCGCAGGCATGACGGCCTCTGTCGCAGGGCAGTATGCAGGCCAGCGCGCGCGCCGACTGTTCCGAACAGAAAATGATGAAGGCGCCCAGAGCGAGAGTTACACCCGCATGGCGGACCAGATTGCCGACACCCTCGGAGAGCTCAAGGGCGCGGTTATGAAGGTGGGCCAGATTGCCTCCCAGACCCAGGATTTTCTGCCCAGGGAGTTTTCAGACGCGCTGGAGAAGCTGCAGAGAGAAGCGCCTCCGATGCCGTTTGAGGTGATCGTCGAGCAGATTGAGTCAGAGTTGGGAAAACCGGTCCCCGAACTGTTCGAATATCTGCAGGAAACCCCTTACGCCGCAGCCTCAATCGGCCAGGTGCACCGGGCGCGGCTGCAGGACGGTACCGATGTCATTGTGAAAGTTCAGTACCCCGGTGTGGACGAGTCCTGCGATTCCGATCTGAAGCAACTGCGTATGGCCCTGAAACTGGGTGGCTTGCTGAAGATGCCCAGGGAATCTGTTGACCGTCTGTTCGCGGAGATTCGTGAGCGGCTCAAAGAGGAACTGGACTATGAGAATGAAGCGAGGAATATAGAACTCTTCCGCCAATTCCACGAGAACCAGCCGTGGGTCCTTATTCCCGCTGTGGCGGAAAGCCATTCAACCCGTCGTGTCCTTACAATGGAACTGGTTGAGGGCGACCATGTCAGCAAAGTCACCCGTGACCGGTACAACCAGGACACCATCAACCTGATCGGCCACCGGATCTTCACCCTGATGGCAGACCAGTTGTTCCGCTTCCAGTGTATCCACGGCGACCCCCATGCCGGCAACTTCGCCTACCGTCCCGACGGAACCATCATCGTGTACGACTTCGGGTGCGTGAAGAAACTGAAACCGGAGATTGTCGAGGCTTACCGCAACGCCCTGGTGGCCGCCCTGAACGAGGATTATGAAGCCCTGGACAGCTACCTCATTGACCTCGGCGCCCGGGTCGGCAGCCAACCAGCGGTGGATGGAGCCTACTACGCCATGTGGCGGGATATACTCGTGGTGCCGTTCGAACACGACGAGCCCTATGACTTTGGCGAATCCGAAATTCACAAGCGGGTGGCCGCGAAAACCAGCACTGTTTTCAAATATCTCGACTATTTCAAACCACCGGTAGAGAGTATTTTTATCGACCGGATGATCGCCGGCCATTACTGGATGCTGAAGCGGCTGGGCGTTCAGGCGGCGTTCCGCTCGGAACTGGAAAAATACCTTGGGATTTCGGAGCAGGCTGAACCGGGATGAGGCTCCCAAAACACGCTCCTTGCGGCACATCCATGTGACGCTTGGGCTCCGCCATCCATGGCTCCGCACAGTTTTAGGAGCCTCATCCCGATTCAGCCCATTGTGCAGAGTTACCCTAAGCTATTTACCCAATCAGCCACACCCTCAACGGCCCCCTTACGAATAACCCGGGCCCGGGACACCGAAGCCGGCTCACCCGGATCAATGACCGTAATGGGCACATCCCTGTCCACTTCGTAAACCAGCCCGGCGGCTGGATAAACCTGGAGAGACGTTCCCACGATCAGCAGGTGATCCGCCGTGCGGACAATTTCGGCGGCTTTTTCCAGCATGGGGACTTCCTCGCCAAACCAGACGATGTGCGGGCGCAACTGGGCACCCCTCTGGCAAGCGTCGCCGGGGTTTATGTCCCGGTAGCCTATGTCATACACCAGCTCGGGGTACCTTGAGCTGCGGGCCTTGGTGAGCTCACCGTGGAGATGGATCACGTTGCTGGCACCACCACGTTCGTGGAGATCATCGACGTTCTGGGTGATCACCGTTACCCGGTAACACTGCTCCAGCTCCGCCAGCAGGCGATGCGCCTGGTTGGGTTGTGCGGATTCCAGCTGGCGCCGGCGGTCGTTGTAGAACCGCAGCACCAGCTCCTGATTACGGGCAAACGCCTCGGGCGTGGCCACATCGTAGACACTGTGCTGCTCCCACAATCCGCCGTTATCCCGGAAAGTGGAGAGGCCGCTTTCGGCGCTGATACCAGCGCCTGTCAGTACAACGATGTGATCCTGCATCAGTCGAAAATCTTGCCCGGGTTCATAATGCCATTGGGGTCGAAAACCCGCTTGATCCCTTTCAGATAAGCGATTTCCGCCTCACTGCGAGTGTACTTCAGATAGGGCTTCTTGGTCATGCCAACACCGTGTTCGGCAGAAACACTGCCCTGGTAGCGCTCAACAATCTCAAACACCCACTTGTTCACCTGCTGACACTTCTCGAAAAAGTCCTCCCTGGCCATATCCTCTGGCTTGAGAATGTTCAGGTGAAGGTTGCCGTCGCCGATATGGCCAAACCAGATGATCTCGAAATCGGGGTAATGCTCGGTGACCACCTCGTCAATTTCCTGCAGGAAACCGGGAACCTTGGAAACCACGACCGAAATGTCGTTCTTATAGGGGGTGCGGGGCGCAATCGATTCGGAAATCCGTTCCCGCAGCTGCCACAGGTTCCGGGCCTGGGTCTCACTCTGACTGATTACGCCATCCAGCACCCAGCCGTTTTCCATGCATTGCTCGAACAGGCCCATGGCATCGTCCATAACCTGGTCGGAGACCGCTTCAAACTCCAGCAATGCATAGTAAGGCGCCTCTGTCTCGAACGGCGCCTGCACCTGGCCGTGGGCCAGAACATGGCCCATGGCCTGGTGAGAAAAGAACTCGTAGGCAGTGAGGTCAATCTTCTTCTGAAAGGTCTGTAGCACATCCATGGTATTGGCCAGGTCGTTCAGGCCCAGAACCAGCACCGTCAGGTTGTCCGGTTTGCGGGAGAGCTTCATGGTGGCCTCGGTGATAAAGCCCAGGGTACCTTCCGCACCTATAAACAGATGGCGAAGATCATAGCCAGTGTTGTTCTTTTCCAGATCCTTGTTCAGATCCAGGATATCGCCCTTACCGGTCACCACTTTCAGGCCGGCAACCCAATCCCGGCTCATGCCATAGCGGATCACCTTGATGCCGCCTGCATTGGTGGAGAGATTGCCACCAAGCTGGCTGGAACCGGCGGAGGCAAAATCCACCGGGTAATAGAGGCCGTTTTCCTCGGCAGCATTCTGCAACTGCTCAGTCACAACGCCGGCCTGACAACGGACCGTGCGATCACTGGCATTGAAATCCAGAATCCGGTTCATGTTGTCGAACGCCACAACCACTTCGCCGTTGGCTGCCACGGCACCCGCGCTCAGACCTGTCCTGCCACCGGAGGGCACTAATGCCACCTGATTCGCATTGGCAAACTTCACCAGCGCCTGGACCTGTTCAGTGGTCTTGGGCAACACAATCGCCAGGGGATTGGGCGGATAGATCCGGGTCCAGTCCTTGCCGTAGGTGTCCAGATCCGCCGGGTCGGTCAGTACCTTTCCAGGGGCATCTCCGGAGGCCACCAGGTCTTTGAGGGAAGCAATGATCTGTTCGGAATTCATGGATTCGTCGGTCTCGTCAGGTTTGGGCCGGGGCATCCTGCAACAGGAATCACAGTCAGTTGATTCAGACAAACCGGCGCACTGTGAAAGTCTGCGTTTATGGTATCATACCGCCCCTGTTCTGTGAGCCAGCCCTGACGATCACTGGCCACGGGTCATTTCACGTGACGAAAGGTTCGGAAGCAAGCCCATGTCAAATACGTCTCTTGAGAAGAGCAAAATCCGGATTCTGCTGCTGGAAGGCGTGCATCAATCTGCCATTGATACCCTGAATGCTGCGGGCTACACCAACATCGAGTATCTGACTCACTCGCTGGCTGAGGAAGACCTGATAGAGAAGATTGCCGATGCGCACTTCATCGGGATTCGCTCTCGTACCCAGCTGACCGAGAAAGTATTTGAAGCTGCCAGGAAACTGGTGGCCGTGGGTTGTTTCTGTATTGGCACCAACCAGGTGGATCTGCAGGCGGCCACCCGTCGGGGCGTTGCGGTATTTAACGCGCCCTTCTCCAACACCCGGAGCGTTGCGGAACTGGTTCTGGCCCAGGCGATCCTGCTGCTGCGGGGCGTGCCTGAGAAGAACGCCAAGGCCCACCGCGGCGAATGGCTGAAGTCCGCGAAGGACAGCTACGAAATTCGCGGCAAAAAGCTGGGCATTATCGGCTACGGCAACATCGGCACCCAGTTCAGCGTCCTGGCCGAAGGCCTGGGCATGGACGTGTACTTCTATGATGTGGTTTCCAAGCTGTCGATCGGCAACGCCACCCAGGTGGGCACCCTGCAGGAACTGCTCAACATTGCCGATGTGGTCAGCCTGCACGTGCCGGAAACGCCGGCCACCAAGTACATGTTCAAGGCCGAGCAGTTTGCCCAGATGAAGCCTGGAAGCATCCTGATGAATGCCTCCCGCGGCACCGTTGTCGACATCGACGCCCTTGCCGATGCCCTGGGTAGCGGCAAGCTTCTGGGCGCCGCCATTGATGTGTTCCCGGTGGAACCGAAGTCCAATGACGAAGAGTTTGTTTCTCCGCTGCGGGAATTCGATAACGTGATTCTGACCCCGCACGTGGGCGGCTCCACCATCGAGGCCCAGGAGAACATCGGCCGTGAGGTGGCGGAAAAGCTGGCCATGTACAGCGACAACGGCACATCGGTTTCTTCGGTGAACTTCCCGGAAGTTGCGCTGCCGTCACACCCCAACCAGCACCGTCTGCTGCACATCCACGAGAACGTGCCGGGCGTGATGTCCGAGATCAACCGGGTATTCTCGGAAAATGACATCAACGTGTGTGGTCAGTACCTGCAGACCAAGGAAGACATTGGCTACGTGGTGATTGATGTTGACAAGGACTACGGCGAGCTGGCACTGGAGAAGCTGCTCAAGGTGAAGGGAACGATCCGCTGCCGCGTCCTGTTCTGAACCACGGCCTGAAACGAAAAAACCGGAGGCGCATGTCCTCCGGTTTTTTTATGGCTTCGAGTGCCCGGCTTATCGCATGGGCACCAGGGTCAGTTCAACGCGACGGTTCTGCTCACGACCGGCTGGCGTGTCGTTGGAGGCCACCGGGTAGCGCTCCCCATAACCAACGGCGCGGGTGCGCTTGGGCGCAATGCCCTGATTCAGCAGGAAATCCCTGACGGATGAGGCACGACGCTCACTGAGCAGCTGGTTGTAGCTGTCAGAGCCCGAGCTGTCGGTGTGCCCCTCAATCTGAATGATGGTCTTGTCGTATTCCATCAGGACCAGAGCCACGGACTCCAGGGTGCCGCTGAACGCGGGCTTGATGCTGGACTCATTCAGATCGAAGGTGATATTACCCGGCATCACCAGCTCGATCTGATCGCCGTTTCGAACCACGCGAACACCGGTGCCTTCCAGCTTCCGGCGCAGCTCTGCTTCCTGCTTGTCCATGTAGTAACCGATACCGCCACCAATCGCCGCACCACTGGCCGCACCAATCAGCGCGCCTTTGCCGCGGTCACTCTTGCTGGAGGTTGCGGCACCTATGGCCGCACCGCCAATGGCGCCAATAATACTGCCCTTGGTCGCACTCGATGTCTTTTCCTCGCCGGTGTACGGGTCGTAGGTCATACAACCGGCGAGACCGAAAGTTGCCACCGCAAACGCAAGAATCGTCTTCTTCACAGTTTTCTCCTGTACCTGATTGCTTCAGCAGGCCCTCTTTGGTTTAGCGGACTTCTGCTGCCGAGTTCGTGAATGTGTCAATGATGGTGTTGAATACGGTTGCCTGCAAATCCTGAGCTTCGTTCACAAGATGATGACGTCCGTCAGGGATTCTCAGTTCCTCTACTGAGGAAAATTTATTCCGGATAATGCGCAGATTGTGCTGCCAGTCTACCGTGAGATCCTTTTCACCCTGCACCACCGTCACCGGAAAATCGACTGGCCTGGCCGATTCGATGTGCGGGACCCATCTCCGAAGGGCACTCACCCAGTCCACATGGACGGCGCGGGCCTGAAGCGGATCGTGTTCCCGCAAAAATCGGAGGAACCTGGTGTTGCCGCTGTTTTCCGCAAACACCCGACGCCAGCGGGAGATAAATGGTTTTACCAGGCTGTGGAGCGTTTTGGCTCCGAGCCAGCCCATAGGCCTTATCAGCGGCGCCAGCAAGACCACGTTGCGGAAATCGGATGAGGCCTGATCGTGCTGGTTGGATAACAGATAGTCGATCAGGATCGCACCCCCGGTGCTCTGCCCGACCGCAAACCACGGCTCACGGACCTTGCCCCTGGCCCGCGCCAAAACGTCTGCCAGGACCCCCTGATACTCCAGAAAGCTGTCAATCGCCGCCGGTGTGCCACTGGACAGGCCATGGCCCGGCTGATCATAGGCCAGCACATCAAATCCCGCTCCAATGCACCGTTCAATCAACTGGCTGTAGAGCCCGACATGATCGAAGTAGCCGTGCAGGATAAACACCGTGCCCCGGCCCGGCTTCGCGTCCGGGAGCCGGAAATAGTGCACCATAACCTCGTGACCACCCGCCTTGATATAGCCCTGATGGTAATTTACCTCCGGATGCTCGACCCAGAGATCAAGGCCGTAAAAACGGCAGTAGGCGACCATCTCCTCACGGAGTTCCCGTGAGTGAGCGGGATCAAATGGTTCGAGCCTGTCCAGAAGCGAGTGTCTGTCCCAATCCGGTATTTCTATGGTATCTGTTTTCCAGTACACGTAGAGTTAAACGCCTGTCATGGATGAGTTATAAGTTTCCGGCTCTCAATCCTAACCTATAGCGGGCCTAACCCATAGCGAGGGTATACCACAGATGTTGCAACAGCTTCTCGAGACAGGGTTGCGCCAGACGATGAACAGTCTGGTGAAACCAGTCCTCAACCCAGCGGTTCCGGTTTCACTCCAGAGAAGAATTGTCAGCCAGGCATATCGCAGTTCGATACCACCGCGGGGCGCCCGGTTTCAGAAAGCCGCCGTTGGCGGGGTACCGGCAACCCGGACAACCTACGGAAACAACCCTTACGGAGCAGTGCTGTACCTGCACGGTGGCGGCTACATCATCGGATCCTCCGCCACTCATCGTGGAATGACCGGCCACCTGGCCAAAACCAGCGGCTGCTCTGTCGTTACGCCGGATTACCGGCTGGCGCCCGAAAATCCCTTCCCCGCCGCTCTGGATGACGCCGAAGCCTGCTGGAATGGCCTGCTTGAAGAGGGTTACAAACCGGAGCAGATCGCCGTCGCCGGCGATTCCGCCGGTGGTGGCCTGTCGATTGCGCTCGCCATGCGCCTGCGCGACAAGGGGCTGCCACTGCCGGCGTCACTGACCGTGTTTTCACCCTGGGTGGACCTGACCCAGGAACAGCTCTATGCGCCGGAATGCGAGCCGGTACTCCAGGCACGCTGGACCAGCAAGGCTGCCAGGCTGTATGCCGGTAAGGAACCCCTGACCAACCCACTTATTTCACCAATTTTTGGTGACCTGAGCGGTCTGCCCCCTTTACTGATTCAGGTAGGCAGCCAGGAAATCCTGCTGAACGATGCCGAACGCCTGGCCGACGCTGCGAACCGGGATAATGTGCAAACCCGGCTCGAGGTCTTCAACAGCCTCTGGCACGTATTCCAGGTGCACAGCGGTCAGCTCGATCGCGCAACCGCCGCCATGGAAACCGCCGGGGAACACATCAAACGTCATCTGGCAGGCTGAACTCGCCCCGGGCAAGCGCCTCTTTCCGTGACCGGGGCCATTGTTTGATATGCCATTCCAGCTTTGAAGCCCGGCTCCGGTCTCCGGCGGCGGTGCTGAACACCAGCTCAAGGGGCCCCTTACCGCGCAGACTCCGGGCACCCTTGGGGGTGCCTGCCTGATGCTCCCGGAAACGCCGCGCCACGTCCGTGGTGATACCGGTATAAAGCGCGCCCCGGGCAGTCCGCACCATATAAACGAACCAGTTAGCCGCCATGGGCAAGGGCCTCCTCCCTGGCTTTGACCTTTTTCTGCTGAAGCCAGAGACCCGCCACAATCAGAACAAGCCCGATGTAGGTCGAGGGCAGAATCTGCTCGCCCAGTATGAAATGGATGAACACCAGGGACAGGAACGGAGAAATGAAGATAAGGTTACTGACTTTTGACGTGTTTTCCGCCTTTTTCATGGCGTAGGACCATAGAACAAAGGCAACGCCCATCTCGAATACACCGACATAGACCGCCGCCACAAGCGACGTACCAGAGGTAACATAAACAAAAGACAAGCCTTCGGCCCACCAGCAGATCAGAAAAATGACCGGCAGCCCGAACAAAAAGTTCAGAAACAGCCCAACCACCGGATCACGGGTATCCCGCGTGGCAATAATCCAGTAGGACGCCCAGATCACGGTACTGCCCAGGGCAAGAGACACCCCGACAGGATCGGAAAAGCCCAGGGTTGAGATGGCGCCACGGGTTGCGATTACCACCACTCCGGCGTAACAGACAAGGCCCGCCAGAATATCCAGCTTGCGCAGCCGCTGGCCCAGGAAGGGAACGGACAGATAGGCCAGCACCAGTGCCCAGGTATAGTTCAGCGGTTGCGCTTCCTGAGCGGGCAGGCGATCAAAGGCTCCGAACAGCACCAGGTAGTAAAGGCAGGGATTGATCAGGCCCATACCAAAGGACTGGGCGTACTGCTTCCGGCTCAGGGAAAATGCCAGATGCCAACGGCCCTGGAGCATCAGGATTAACGCCATCACCAAAACCGACGCACTACTCGCAACCAGCAGCATCTGGAGGGGTGCCATCTCCCGCAGGGAAAGCTTGAACGCCGTTGCTACCGTTGACCACAACAGTACCGTGCCAAGGCCATACAGCATGGCCTGTTTCTGGTTCGTCATTCCCCGCCTCCGGCCGGCAACTGAAGCTCCATCGAGTCACTCCCATAGTCCCTGAATCGTTTTGGGCGACAGTGTAATCCAATCGCACCCTGTTACCCACGACCGCGGGTGTTCTTGTGTTACCTTGTATATCGATATCAAACAAGGACCGAGAGAACTGGAGTTCCCGTTATGCACACGTTCCGTTTCAGGTTTTGGCCACTGTGCGCCGCCTTGGTATTGGCGTTGGCCGGATGCTCGGACAACCAGAATGCCGGCAACGGGGACAGCACGGCCGGAACCCCAGAGCCGCCCGAGTATCCCGTCACCTGGCGGTTTGCCCTGGAAGAGATTGAGGGCAGTGTTCAGCATGCCTACGCCGAGGCCCTGAAAGAGCGCATTGAGGAGCGTTCCGACGGCAGGATTCTGATAGACATCTTCCCTTACGGCTCCCTCGGAACCTCGACCCAGCTCACCGAACTGGTCCGGAACGGTTCGGTAAACCTCGCTTTCGCCTCACCCGGGCACCTGGCCGACAAGGTGCCGGAAGCGGGCATCTTCACCCTGCACTTTATTCTGCCCGAAGACTCCCAAATCACCCGGCAACTGCTGGCAAGCCCGGAACTGACCGGTCTGTTTGAGCAGCCCTACGCGCGCCAGAACATGAAATTGCTGGGCTTCGTTCCGGAAGGCTGGATGGCCTGGACGGCGGATAAGGCTCTGCGCACCCCGGAAGATTTCCAGGGACTCCGGATCCGAACCATGACCTCCAATATGGCCGAAGAAGCCTATCGCGCTTACGGTGCCGAACCCAGCCAGATTCCCTATTCGCAGGTATACAGTGATCTCCAGCTCCGGAAGATTGATGGCCAGAGCAATCCCGTTTTTGCGATTGAGGAAATGGATTTCCATGAAGTCCAGAGTACGCTGACCCTTGCACGGCCCGCACAGTTTGTCTCGTCGGTTATCTCAAATCTGGAGTGGTACGACTCATTACCGGAAAACCAGAAACAATGGCTGGACAACGCCCTGAAAGATGTCGCGGAAATTGCCTGGAAAACCCAGGAAGAGCTCAATCAGACACGGCTTGAGAAAATGCTGGAAGAGGGTCAACTGAGCGTTGTTCGGCTCACCGATGCGGAACGGAAGGCTTTTCGTGAGGCGAGCAGGCCGGTGCGGGACATTTATCTGGAACGCACCGGAGAAAGTGGGCAGAAAATCCTGGAAAAGCTGCTTCAGCTGATTGAGGAGTTCGAAGCCGGAAGCCGCGAATCAGCGGTTTCCGGCAACGGGGGCTGAAACAAAACTGACTCCCTCGGCAGCCAGTGCACTTGCCCCCCGGGCCGTCAATTCGGAGATAAAGCGAAACTGGTCCTTCAGCTCAACCGGATAAGCCTTCAGGCGGTAACACATCCCCCAGGGATTATTGGAAACCACAACCACCACTGGCCGAAACGTCCGTGTGTGGGGGCACGTGTAGGCCACATCCCGCAGCAGGCCCAGAACCCTGCTTACATCATGGTGGGGCTCAAGATTGAATTCCGCCACACACATCAGGTTATCCGTGCCATCGTTGGAATTTGCGATCAGTGACGCCCAAAGCTTGCCATGGGGAATCACAACCACAGTGTCATCCGGTGTCACAAGTTCGGCAGCACGGGCACCGATCGAACGCACTTCCCCGTATTTGCCGTCCACTTCTATCCAGTCCCCCGGGCGGTAAGGCATCTCATACAGAGTCACGATGCCAGCAATCAGGCTGTTGGCGTAATCCTTGAAAGCAAAGCCAAGGGCCAGGCCCAGCGCACCAAAGATGGCCACCATATTCTCGAAAGAGGGTTCCACCAGGATCGGAACCACCACAATGATGGTCCCCACAATGATGATCAGCCGCAGCAGCGGAACGGATGCCAGGATGTAGAACCGGGGTTTGCCGCCCAGCTTTCCTGCGATTTTCGGAAGTAGCTTCTGAATGGCGATGGTCAGCGCTGTTGCGGCAAGCACCACGACCAGTGCCTCCAGCAATGCCTTGTAGGTAATCGCCGAAAACGCTTCCTGGATACCAAGATCACCCATGATTCATCTCCTAGAACATGTCTACCGGGAAGCCCCAGCTTTGCAGGTGTCGCCGGATAGACGGATATCCAGATGCAGTGACTTTCCAGCAATCGCTGGATTCCACTTGTTCAATCAGCTCTGAGCGGGCCAGCCGGGACAGCACGAAACCCAGTTGAGGCTCCTGGACACCTGTCACCAGCTCGAGGAACGATGTATTCAGCCCCTCATGCAGGAGCAAGGCATGTAAAACAAGACCAATACTGTCTCCCTGGATCTGTGGAACAGCCGGAAGACTCAACTGGTCAAACGGAACGACCCAACAGCGGGCACAGCTTGCGTCTTTAACAGGTTCTTCCGCCAGATTCTCCATTGCCGGGTTGTCTTCGGGGCGCGCTCTGAGTGACCGCCGCCAGATTGCGAGCGCAACCCCCGGATTGCCCCGGGCAACAGACGCCAGATCCCTGAGAAATCCACTGTGTTTGTGTTTTTTGCCCTGCACTGGATTCGCCGTTGGCAACACATAGAAGCCATCATCAGCCATCCGCGCGATCACTGCCTGTCCGCCAGTGCCTGAAGCAAGGCATTCAAACCAGTCTCCGAGCATTGTGGCCGTCATCGGTGCCGGAGTCAGCGGTGCCAGGTGGGTGTCTCCAAAGTAGGATGACCAGAACTGCCAGCACCAGCTGGAACAGCCAATGAGACCAGGGGCGAGCCCGCCAGCAGCCACTCGCCGAAGCAATTCACGAATCAACGCCAGGCCAGACAGATGGCGAAGCCAGAAATCGGCCAATTCCGGAATGACCCAAGGCCGGGAAAGATCCTGTCTATCCCACCAATCCCTGGCGCCCTGATCGTCGAGCAATAGATTCTCGGGAGGCGCTATCAGGGACCATTGATCTGTCCCACTGCTCCTCCCCGCCTGAAGCTCCGGGAAATATTCAAGTGCAGACCGCACCCCCGAAAATGGAGGCGCCACAAGAAAGGTCACGTCGCGGCTGGACCGCGCAACCGACCGACTGGCTTCCAGAGCACTCCAAAGCGCATCTGCCAGCTTTGGGAAATCCGGCTGTGGAGCCAGGCCCTGAAGCTCGGACTGGGCTAATTCAGGCAGGTTATCAAGGCTTTCAAAGGTTTCGTCTTCCTGCACAACACCCGCACGGATCTGCGCCAGGATGTGGAGAAGGGCATCCTTCAGTGACCGCCTGGCGGAGGTTTCGGGTGTTTTCCATTCGTCTACAGGGGTGAGGCCACCCTGCAGACAGGTGCTTTCAATCTTCTGAACCGGCTTTTCTGTCAATCAGATCGCTCCTCCGAACCGTCAACCGGCCGGGCTATTCAGACACCAGCCACTCGACTCCATGAGACAGATTCAGGGCATCGGGACCGGCAATATCATTCATCATCGCCGACAACCGGGTATCAAATCCCCAGGGCGGATTAATCACCAGAAGCCCAGAGCCTGTCATGCCCCGCTCCGGTGGCGTTCGCAGATGCACCTCACTGCACAGCACCTTACGGACAGCGGTGGCCCTGACAGCGTCTTTCAACTGCTCGTGAAGACCACTGGTCAGTACCGGATACCAGACAAGATAGACCCCATGCCGGCACTTTTGCCACGCTTTCCCCATAGTTTCGGCAACATCCCGGTAATCGGACTTGATTTCATAGGATGGATCAATCAGTGCCAGCAGGCGAGGCTGCTTCGGAGGTAACTGCCTGAGAAGGCCCGCCAGGCCATCCTGCCTTAGCACGCGGGCCCGGCCAGCAGACGCCCAGTCCGCCAGCTGTTCACCTTCAGCGGGATGGAGCTCAAACAGGGTCAGACCATCTTCGGCCCGGAGAAAATGCCGAAACCAGGCAGGTGACCCCGGGTAAACCGTCAGTTCTCCGCTTCCGGCATTGAACTGTGCCATAACATCCAGCACCGGCCGCCAGTCCTCCGATCGCAACTGTTCCCGGGCCTTCCAGAGTTTCTGGATACCGCTGTCCGCTTCGCCCGTTTTCCGGGCTTTTTCACTGCGCAAGTCATAGATGGCACTGCCGGCATGGGTATCAAAGCCGGCAATGCCGGATTTCTTAGCCTGCATCATTGCCAGGGCCAGCGTCAGCGCCGCATGTTTCTGGACATCGGCAAAGTTTCCGGCGTGGAAGGCGTGTAGATAGCTGAGCATAGGGCTTCCTGAATGGTCAGAACTCGCGCCTATTAAGCCGCAGGATTGTCTGCAATGCCACCCCGTCCGTACCCGGCATTTAAGCGAAATAGGATCAGCTGTTATGCTTTTGTGCTCATTTTCCCGGAGGACGATCGCTTGTCCACACAAGAACCTACGTCGAAAAAGCATGCCATCGATCAGCTCTACGCTCTGATTGCGAACGAGGAAGACGCGCGGGTCTGCAAGGATATTCCTGCAGAAGCCTGCCAGGAAGTGCCCCGCAATTTCTTTCTGATTCTGGCCAGCAACGTGCTGACCAAGCTGGGCGACCTGCTGATCAGCCCGAAAACCGTGCTGGCCTGGCTCATGAGCGCTGTTGGGGCACCCGCGCTGGTTGCCTGGCTGGTTCCCATCCGGGAATCCGGCTCCATGTTGCCGCAAATGGTCATCGCGGCCCAGGTCCGTCGACGGGCAGTTCGGAAGTGGTTCTGGACGCTGGGAAGTCTCGGCCAGGCGATAAGTGTCATCACCATGGCGGCGAGCGTGTGGTTTCTTGAGGGTTATGCCGCCGGTGGAGGAATCGTAGCCTCGCTCATCGCATTTTCACTGGCCCGTGGATTCTGCTCGGTGTCCATGAAGGATGTTCAGGGCAAGTGCATCCCGAAAACCCGCCGGGGAAGGCTCTCGGGGCTGGCGTCCACCATTGGTGGTACCGCAACCGTTATTCTTACAGTGCTCCTGTTCTGGGAGCGGGGCGATCCGACCATTGGTTTTTACACGGTACTTCTGCTGTTGGCCGCGGCACTCTGGGTGATCGCCGGCCTGCTGTTTGCCGGGGTAAAGGAATTCGAAGGCGAAACCGGTGGCGGCGGAAATGCCATCAACGAGGCATTTCGAAGCCTGTCCCTGCTCCGGGATGACGTTCCGTTCCGGAACTTCGTGATTACCCGGGCCCTGCTGCTCAGCTCGGCACTGGCTTCACCCTATTTGGTCGTACTGGCACAGAAAGAATCCGACATTGGCTGGATGTTGGGCGTTTTCCTGCTGGCCAGCAGTCTCGCCAGCTCGCTCAGTGCCAGTTTCTGGGGCTGGGCTGCCGATACCTCAAGCCGGAAGGTGATGATTCGCGGCGCCGCCATGGCCAGCGGCGTATGCCTGGTGGTTGGATTTACAGCGCTTTGGCTCGGCACCAACATCGGCAGTGTATGGTTCTACCCCATTGCCTTCTTTGTTCTGAGCATTGCCCACGCCGGTGTGCGACTCGGTCGCAAAACCTATCTGGTGGACATGGCCGGCGGAAACAAGCGCACAGACTACACCGCTGTCAGCAACACCGTGATCGGATTGCTGCTGCTTGCGACCGGTGGTCTGACTGCCCTTGTTTCAATGATCTCGGAGGTGGCCGTGATTATTGTTCTTGGCCTGATGGGGCTGGCTGGGATGTTCAGTGCCAGGGATCTGAAGGAAGTAACCGGGGATTGATAGCCGGCCCTTTCAGACCGGCGCCCTGCCATCATTCAGTGCCAGGGCCCCTTTGACGATCCGGTAGATAATCCAGATCGAAACGCCGAGGAGAATAAACCAGCCGATAATCAGCGGCGTGGTGACAATGCCGATCACCGTCCACAGCAGGCCAATCCAGAAGGTGCGGATCTGCCAGCGGAAATGGTGTTCTACCCAGGTGTTGCGCACATCATCCAGTTTGACATAGTTGATGATCACACCCACCAGACCCGTGATGCCCCCCAGGAAAAACGACAGCGCCTGAAGTATGTAAACCACAACGGCCAGGTTACGGGCCGGGTCTGACCTGCGGGAGGCGGGATCCGGATCGGCGGGGATAAATTCCGACTCAGTCAAGGCAAGGCTCCTGTTGAACGGTTATCCGGAGTCTATCACAGCATCCCGGGCCGGAAACGCCAGGCCGGTCAGTGATTGTCCGGACGGTAACCAAGACGGAAGCCACCCCAGTGCTTACCATTCACGTAGATAGGCACGGACAGATCGTGCATGATCTCGCCAGTGTCCCGCCGGTAGGTTTGCAGCAGCATGTTCTCGGTGTGCGTACCACAACGGATGCCGGTCCGGTCATTGAACAGTCGCTTGCTCCGGCTCTTGACCAGGTCCACCTTCGGATCCCCGGTCGGCGCGTGGGCAAAATCCCGATTGTGGGTGGGCACATAACCATCCGGCGCAGCAGCAATGGCGAAAACTATCGCCCCATGCGCCTTCTTGACCTGCTCCTGAACCGCAGGCAGGTATTGATCGGTGAATTTGTCAAAGCTACTGGAATACTTGGGCGGATGGGTGTTCGGGATGGGTGTTCGTTTGTTGTCGAACAGCGCGCTCTCTGACAACTTGCCGTCACGAATGGCCTGCTCGAACAGCTGGCCAATCTGGTCGGCACCGGCCCTGGCCTGATCGTAGAACGGACGGTGATAACTGGCCTCGCTGTTCAGTGCGAAGGAGGCATTGGCTTTTTCCGCCAGCTCCATCAATGTGGCGGCCTGCTCTGCCAGAGATGCCACGCTGGAATCGCTCTCGGAAATCTGGTCCCGTACCGTTTCAATGGCCGAGAACACCTGCGCCAGACTCTGCTCGTTGTTCTGGTCAATTTCAGCAATCCGGGAAACCTGCTGCTGAACCCGGTCAGACTGGTCCCGGATCTGCTCCAGACGCTCGCCCACGCTCTCCACGGAGGTCAGCCCCGCCTCAACACTGCGGGCAAGGTCTTCAATCCGGGACACAATCAGCGTGGTATCCGAACGGATTTCCTCGAGGGTTTCCGCCACTTCACCGGTCGCCTGGGCCGTGCGACCCGCCAGCTGACGCACCTCATCCGCCACCACGGCAAATCCGCGGCCCTGATCACCCGCACGGGCGGCCTCAATGGCCGCATTGAGTGCAAGCAGATTGGTTTGCTCGGCAATACCCTGAATGGTGGCGGTCACGCCCTGGATCTTGTTGGACTTCTCGTTCAGCTCCTGGATCAGCCGGAGATTCTCACCGGACTGCTGGTGTACCGCGCGCACACTGTCAATGGCCGAGATCAGCGCTTCGCGCCCCTCGATACTGACCTGCTTGTTCTGGAGAGCCATGGTGGCGGCATCGGTCGCCTGCTCGGAGGACTCCCGGACGGTCTCGGTAATCTGGCCCGCGTAATCGGCCATCTGGGCGGTTTCTTCCACCTGACGGTCCAGCCGGATCTTGAGCTGGTCTGCGGCGAAGGAGACCTGGGCGGCGGAAATAGCGTTCCTGTCCGCGCTTCCGGAGAGGGTTTCCACCAGAGCCCGCCCGGCTTTCGCATCGGAAAGCAACTGCCGACACTGGGCCCGGAGCGGATGATCTTCTGCCAGGGTGCCATCGTTCAGGGCCTTGAGCCCGCGTTCGGTCGGCTCCAGCACCCGGACGATCAGAAAGCCGCCAGCGGCCACAAGGCCAACCACCAGCCCAACCAGTGTTGATGCTGGTTCAAGACCTAGCAAAGGCGCCACCACTGCACTGATGATCGCAAGAACAACGGCAACCGCCACCCCCCATAGTATTGAAGCCCGATCCAGTAACCCCATAGAAACCTCTTCTTTATCGTTGCTTCTGCCAACATTTTGTTATTTAAGGCCATCGTGGAGACTAAAGAATTGATGTGAGTTAATAACTCATACTTTAGTGTATTCAACTGGCTTATCGGCAGGAAAAGGGTTTTCTGAAACAAAAAACCGCAAACCCGACCCACTCTGTTACCAAGTGGGCCGGATTTACGGTGTTTTCAGCGCGGATCTGATGCTCTAAAAAACGTCAACCTTACCGGGGTTATTGAACCTCCTGATTGGCAGCCCCGCTGATGTCGGCCGCATAATCCATTACATGATAGATCATGTTCTGCTCATTGGTGCCAGTCAGCAGGCTGGCGCCCGGGCCCCGGGCATAAATGCCTACGTCCTCTCCAGCGTGAGTCTCACTACCAAGCGGCACCAATGCCTCCTGATGATAGCCCGGTGAAGTGGTATCCACACTGGTCAGGTCCATTCTTCCGGCGTTGACCGGGTCACTATAGGTACGGTCCGCATCGGTCTCACTTCCATAGTCGCGCATGCCACGGCCATTGGCGTAGCCCAGCGTAGTGTATGGCAGGTCATCCGCCGCCAGTGCAGGCTGATCTTCCTCAATACCCACGACCTTGCCCAGAATCGGGTTACCGCGCCTGGGATAACCCGCCATCGTCAATACGTGGCTGTGATCCGCGGTCACAATGATGAGCGTATCCTCCGCACTGGTCTGATCCACGGCCACCTGAACGGCTTTTGCCAGTTCAATGGTATCGGTCAGTGCGCCATAAGCACTTCCCGCGTGGCTGGCATGATCAATCCGCCCCGCCTCGACGGTCAGGAAGAAACCATCGGTATCATTATCGAGAATGTCGATGGCCTTGGCGGTCATCTCACTCAGTGAAGGCTCACCGGCAACGTCATTGCCACGATCCGCCTCGTATTGCATGTGAGACTCGTTGAACAGGCCGAACAGCCGGGAGGTGGTTGCCGGGTCGACGCTGTCAAAACCTGCCTTGTCATACACGTATACGCCTTGTGGATACTGAGCCTGCCACTCGGCGATCAGGTTGCGGCTATCGGTACGGTCACCCTCAACACTGGACGTCGCATCCGGACTGTTGAATGCGGAATCCCCGGGCAGGAAGTGGCGACGGCCACCGCCCATGACCACGTCAATCCCATCAACATCCACGCCGGCGTAACGCTGTTCCAGAAGTTGCTCAAAACTGACCAGTTGATCGGCAATGTCCTTGCAGCCGGCCTGAACCGCTTCGGCAGGCATATCCGAAATGTCTTCCCAGTTGCGTTCCGCCGATTTGGCATAGGTAGCGGCCGGTGTGGCGTGGGTAATGCGTGCGGTGGAGACCACACCGGTGGCTTTGCCGCTAATCTCTGCCAGCTCCAACGTCGTTATCAGCTCATTGCCGGCAGCCGAGCTGCAATCGCCGCGGATAACGTCCTCATCCACGCCGAGCACGCCTACATCGGTTTTTACCCCAGACACTATAGCAGTCATAGTCCCGGCGGAATCGGGTACCTGTGCGTCCACATTGTAGGTTTTGGCTAAACCGGCGAAAGGAAAACGCTCGAAACTCAGTTGATGTTCTTCTCCAAGCTTGCCCAGATTCTGACCTTCCAGAATGCGGGCAGCGGTGACTGTGGACAGGCCCATGCCGTCGCCCACGAACAGGATGACGTTCTTTGCTTTACCCCGGGCGTCGGCAATGGCTTCCTGAACAGATTCGGATTGAGCAACAGCGTCCCCACTGCCGGTAACCGTGGCCCAGGTCTCTTTGGCTGCCACGATCTCCCGCTGGCCCTGCTGGAACCAGGAATTGGACAGAGATGTCTCGAGTTGCTTCGAGGAAAGACTGGTAACACTCTCATCGGCTGGCTGCACCGAGCTCTTGTCGTCGTCATTCATGCATCCGGTCAGACCGATCACTGAAGCCGTCAGTGCGCTGAAAAGGTATTTGTTCATTGCCTTGCTCCTTATTCTTCAATTAAGCCCAGGGCCTGATCGATCAGGTGAAAAACCGTGCTTTGCTCAATGGTGCCCTGCGCCAGATGAGCACCTGGTCCTTTTGCATGCAGGCTGACATCCTCACCGGAATGGGTCTCGCTACCGAGCGGAACCAATGCTTCCTGGTGATAACCGGTGGTGGTGGTATCCACGCCAGTGAGATTCTGACGTCCGGCGTTAGGTGCCTGGCTGTAGACCGCGTCTGAATCTGTTTCCATGCCGAGATTACGAAAACCGAGTCCGTTGGCGTATCCCAGGGTTGTGTAGGGCATGCCATCCTCGGCCATTGCCGGTTGTGTTTCACCAACACTCACAACTTTGCCCAGAATGGGATTGCCTCGCTTGGGGTAACCGGCCATGGTAAATACATGGCTGTGGTCGGCGGTGACCATCACCAGCGTCTCTTCCGGGTTGGTGTTCTCCATCGCCTGCTTGACCGCATCGGAAAGTTCAATGGCTTCGGTCAGGGCACTGGCGGCATTACCGGCATGGTGGGCGTGGTCGACGCGGCCAGCTTCGACCACCAGCAAATAGCCCTTGTCATTGTTATCGAGAATGTCGATGGCCTTGGCGGTCATCTCACTCAGTGAAGGCTCACCGGCAACGTCATTGCCACGATCCGCCTCGTATTGCATGTGAGACTCGTTGAACAGGCCGAACAGCCGGGAGGTGGTTGCCGGGTCGACGCTGTCAAAACCTGCCTTGTCATACACGTATACGCCTTGTGGATACTGAGCCTGCCACTCGGCGATCAGGTTGCGGCTATCGGTACGGTCACCCTCAACACTGGACGTCGCATCCGGACTGTTGAATGCGGAATCCCCGGGCAGGAAGTGGCGACGGCCACCGCCCATGACCACGTCAATCCCATCAACATCCACGCCGGCGTAACGCTGTTCCAGAAGTTGCTCAAAACTGACCAGTTGATCGGCAATGTCCTTGCAGCCGGCCTGAACCGCTTCGGCAGGCATATCCGAAATGTCTTCCCAGTTGCGTTCCGCCGATTTGGCATAGGTAGCGGCCGGTGTGGCGTGGGTAATGCGTGCGGTGGAGACCACACCGGTGGATAAACCCTTGATTTCCGCAAGTTCCAGGGCCGTTACTACTTCATTGCCTGCGACCGTGCCGCAATC
Source organism: Marinobacter sp. Arc7-DN-1 (assembly GCF_003441595.1). Lineage (NCBI taxonomy): Bacteria > Pseudomonadati > Pseudomonadota > Gammaproteobacteria > Pseudomonadales > Marinobacteraceae > Marinobacter > Marinobacter sp. Arc7-DN-1. Next base: position 1,379,105 of record NZ_CP031848.1, read on the forward strand.
ACCCCGCTGGACATCCTCGTCCACGCCCAGCACACCCGCATCGGTTTTCAAACCTGACATCATGGCGGTCATGGTGCCAGCTGAATCCGGAACCTGGGCATCGGTGTTATAGGTTTTCACGAGTGTCGAGAAGGGAAAGCTTTCAAAGCTCAGCAGATTTTCCTCGCCGGGACGGCCCTGCCTCTGGCCTTCCAGAATGCGCGCAGCGGTAAGGGTGGACACCCCCATGCCATCGCCCACAAACAGAATGACGTTTTTCGCTTTATCCGAGGACTTCAGGGAGAGCTTCTGCTGAAGCTGTGCCTCGGCGTTACTAAACCAGCCATTGTCCTTTTGTGAGGTCGGTAGTATCCCTGCGAGGACACTGGCGGACAATGCCAGCCCGATTGCCACCGGAACTAACGTTCTTTCCAGATTCATAGCGCACATCCTTTCAACGGTGTTGTTGTCTGCCACTCCGGTACAACCTGTTCATCGAACAGAATTCCGGATCGACTCCGCTAAAAAGATAGGGGCTCGTTATGACGTTAATCCTGCATTTGTGTTACTCAGGCATGAAGGTTGCTTGGCAGCTTCAATACTTTCCTCCCCCGGACGCTGGCCAGGACCTGCCGGCGCGGACAGAGGCACGCCGGCGGAAATCCAAGCGTTATTGAGTAGCCTCCTCCATCCTGTCACCCGCTTCTTCGGCGGCATCGCCCATCTCCTCGGCTGCGTTTTCCGCGCCTTCCTGTAACTCGCCCATGGCGCTTTCGTCCTGGCCGGTGGCTTCCTCGTAGGTTTCCTCGACTGAATCGCCAGCCTCTTCCATCATATCGCCGGCATTGTCCGCAGCTTTTTCTACATCGACACCCTCGTTGTCTTCGGAGCTGCAGGCGGCGAGGCCCAGTGTCAGAACCACCAAAAGCGCACTCAGTGTGAGCTTGTTCATACCATATCCCTCTGTTGGTAAGTATTTACAACGCGAAACAGGGTACGGCGAGGCCCGGCCTAAAGGCAATTACCGGGCGATTACCCTTTGGTTAGCCGGCGCAGTCAGACAGCGACCGGCCATTGATGGTGATGAGGTGGTCAAACGGCAGCATGGTGCCTCGCCCCAGCAGCAGGAAGTCCTGCCCGGCCCGACTGCAAAGCTCGCGAATAACATCGTGAACCAGGCATATCTGGCCGGCACTGTCCCGGTAGGCCACCTCGATCAGTTTGCCTGAGCCGAGATACTCCCGGAGCATAGCCTGAACGGCATAAGAGGCGGTGGTGGAGGGCCGGTCTGCCATGGCTGATTCTTCCCTGTGATCGGGCTCTTCTTTAACTCATGAGTCTGGCTCAAAAAGCCGCCTTTGGCCAAAAAATGTCATTTGTCATTTTGAGCCAAGGCGCCCGCGATAATGCGCCGACCGTTGCATTGTCAGATTGTTCGACATAAATTGATAGTACGCGCACCGAACAGGAGAAAACAATGAACGCCAAGACCTCTGACAACCTGGAATCGCATAAAGTCATATCCCCTGGCGAAACCGATTCCACTGGCAACTGGAAGGATCCGAAACGCTATATGTGGTTGCTCGGCCCTGCCCTGCCGGGTATTGGGCTCGCGGCCCTGACCGGTTACGCCCTGGCACCGAAGAAGCTGAAAGCCCTGGCCTGGACCGGCCCGGCCCTGGTACACGGCATCATCCCGGCGCTGGACCGTGCCATTGGCGAGGATCAGAGCAATCCGCCGGAATCGGCGGTGCAGACCCTGGAACAGGACAAGTACTACGACCGGATCGTAAAAGCCTTTATTCCGACCCAGTACGCCATGACCTTTTTGGGCGCCTGGCTGGCCAGCCGCAGGAATACCCCCCTGGACGACAGGATTGGCCTGACGCTCACCGTGGGCGCCATCAATGGTGTGGGCATCAACACCGCCCATGAGCTGGGCCACAAATCGAACAGGCTGAACAAGCTGTTGGCGATGGCGGCTTTGGCACCCACCGGGTATACCCACTTTGTTGTCGAACACAACTTCGGCCATCACATGCGGGTGGCCACACCGGAGGATCCGGCCAGCAGCCGGATGGGCGAAAGCTTCTGGAAGTTCCTGCCACGGACAGTAATAGGCGGCATCAAGTCCTCCATCAGGATTGAGAAGGCGAGACTTGCCCGCAAAGGCAAGGGCTTCTGGAGCCTGGACAATGAGCTGCTTCAGGGCTGGGCCATGAGTGCCGGGTTCTTTGGTGCGACGACGTTGATTTGCGGCCCTCGGGCGTTGCCGTTCCTGGCGGCGCAGGCGGTGTATGGCGCTAGTTTGCTGGAGAGCGTGAATTACATTGAGCACTATGGCCTGCTGCGCCAGAAGGACAAGAACGGAAAATACGAGCGCACCCAGCCGGAGCATAGCTGGAACAGTAATCATATTGTGACCAATCTGTTCCTGTATCAGTTGCAGCGACATTCAGATCACCATGCCCATCCTCAACGCAGCTTCCAGGCTTTGAGGCACTTCGAGAAGGCGCCGCAGTTGCCGGGTGGTTATGCGTCGATGCTGCTGCCGGCTTACCTGCCGCAGTGGTGGTATGAAACCATGGATAAGCGGGTGATTGATCACTACGAGGGGGATCTGAGCAAGATCAACTGGGATCCGGATCGTAAGGAAGAGCTGATGGCCAAATATGCGGATTACGCAGCGGAGGTGGCGGCTGAGGCGAGGGCCCGGCGCGCTGCCGCCAAATCCGAAGCTGCCTGAAGCTCTGCGCCCAGCCTTCTTAGGTTGGTGCAAGCAGTCGACCGGGGCACTCCTTCCGGGAGACGCCATAAACCCATCCCTGGGGGCTTGAGCGCAGCATCCCTGCTGCGCACACTCCCGGAAGGAGCGCCCCGGTCGACTGCCCCGAACTTTGGCAAGATAGTCGAATTTGCCTGAAGCGCTAAAGACAAATCTTCCCCGGGAACAAGCTTGTAGCTCACTTCCCTCGAAATACCGCTTCCCGCCTTTCCAGGAAGGACTGAATTCCCTCTTTTACATCGTCACTGGCCATTACCGGCTGCAGATCCGGGAATAAACGCTGTTTCGCGACTTCCTGCCCTTCACTGACTGCGATCTTTGACGATCTCAGACTACCCTGGACACCCAGAGGGGCTGCCTTTGCAATTTTCTCGGCGATTTCCAGCGCGACATTAAACTGCTCACCCGGCTCCACCAGTTCCTGTATCAACCCCCATTGGTAGGCCTGATCAGCGGTCCATTCGTCGCCAGTCAGCAGGTATCGCTGGGCATTGCCCCAGCCGATTTCCCGTTGCAGCCGGATGGTCGCGCCACCGCAGGCGAAGATGCCGCGTTTGACTTCCAGTTGGGCAAAGCGGGTGCCTTTGGCAGCAACCCGCACATCGGTGTTGAGCATCATTTCCACGCCGCAGGTAAAGCAGATGCCCTGGGCGGCGAAGATGACGGGTTTGCTGAGGCCGGCTCCGGTAATGTGGAACGGGTCCAGTTCGCCCTCGCCCGGCTCGATGCCTTTGCCGTTGGCAAACACGCCGGCCCAGTCGTCCAGTTGCAGGCCGCTGGTGAAGTGGTCGCCTTCGGCGTACATCAGCCCGACCCGCAGATCCGGGTCGCTCTCCAGCTGGTAATAAGCCGCCGCGATCTGGTGGTACATCTCGCGGTTCATGGCGTTCATTTTTTCCGGGCGGTTCAGCCCGATCAGCAGGATGTGGTTTTTCTTTTCAACGTTAACCAGGGCCATTGCCTTCACCTTATATATCGTTTTTCTTTTCCGCGTGCTGCACCTAAGTCTGGGCGCAATCGGCTGGGACCCCTTTCAGGGACCCAGCCGATTGTGCCTCCTCTCAGATCAGAACCACTCGGATTTCATGTTGAGGCAGGTGTCATCCTGATTCCTCAGCAATACCAGGTCCTGAGCCACGGTTGGTAATTCCCAGTGGAAGAAGTACTGCGCAGCCTGGAGTTTGCCCTGGTAGAAGTTGCGCTCGTTATCGCTGTTGGCGGAACCCAGGGCGTGGGCAGCCGTGTTGGCCTGGCGGAGCCACATCCAGGCGACAATGATGTGGCCGAACAGGTGCAGGTAGCAGGAGGCGTTGGCCAGGGTTTTGTCGACTTCGCCGCCCACCAGGGATTTGCCGAGGCTCTGGGTGACTTTTACCGCCTGCTGCAGGGTTTCGCTCAGGGACAGGGCCCATTGCTGGCAGCGGTCGGTGGTGGCCGCTTCCAGATCCACCTGCATTTCCTGCATCAGCAGCTGCAGGCCGTGGCTCTGGTCCTGCCAGATCTTGCGGCCGAGCAGATCCAGGGCCTGAATGCCGTTGGTACCTTCGTGGATAGGGTTCAGGCGGTTATCGCGCCAGCATTGCTCAACCGGGTATTCCCGGGTGTAGCCGGCGCCGCCGTAGACCTGAATGGCCAGATCGTTGGCCTTGGGGCCGTAGTCGGAGGGCCAGGCCTTGATCACCGGAGTGAGCAGGTCCAGCAGCTTCCCGGCTTCTTCGCGTTTCTGTTCGTCCGGGTGGGTGTGCTGGTCGTCCATCAGTCGGGCGCCATAGAGGCACAGGGCCAGACCGCCCTCGCTGTAGGCTTTCTGGGCCAGCAACATGCGCCGGACATCGGCGTGGTCGATGATGGGGACCTGCGAGGATTCCGGGTTCTTCTCGCTGGCCTTGCGGCCCTGCAGGCGGTCTTTGGCGTATTCCAGGCTGTGCATGTAACCGCGATATCCGATCACGGCAGCGCCAAAACCCACGCCAACCCGGGCTTCGTTCATCATCTGGAACATGTATTTCAGGCCCTGGTGGGGCTCGCCAACCAGGTAGCCTTGGCACGGGGCGTCGTCACCGAAACTGAGGGCAGTGGAGGTGGTGCCCCGGTAACCGAGTTTGTGGATCAGGCCGGCAAGGCTGACGCCGTTGCGTTCGGTGGGGTTGCCCTCTTGGTCCACCAGGAATTTAGGCACGATAAACAGGGAGATGCCCTTCACACCCGCCGGAGCGCCTTTGATCCTGGCCAGCACCATGTGAACGATGTTGTCGGTGATGGATTGTTCACCACCTGAGATGTAGATCTTGGCGCCCTTGATCAGGTAATGGCCGTTATCCGCAGGCGATGCCGAGGTGCGGATGTCTGCCAGGGAGGAGCCGGCGTGGGGCTCTGTCAGGGCCATGGTGCCGCTGAACCGGCCGCAGAGCATGTTCGGCAGGAAGGTGGTTTTCTGCTGTTCGTTGCCGAAGACGCGGATGAGGTTGGCGGCGGCGGTGGTCAGGAACGGGTAGCCGGCGGTGCCGGGATTGGCCGCGGTGAAGAAGCCATTGCAGGCGGCCATCACGGATTCTGGCAGTTGCATGCCGCCCAGCTCATAGTCATAGCGTCCGGCGATAAAGCCAGCCTGGGCATAGGCCTCGACGGCTTCTTTGACCTGCGGCAGCATCTCGACCTGGCCGTTGACGAATTTGGGTTCGTCCTTGTCGGCGGCACTGTTGTGGGTGGCGAACTTTTCCCGGGCCATTTTGTCGGCGGTTTCGATGACGGCATCGAAGGTGTCGCGACTGTGTTCGCTGAAGCGCTCGCGGGTGGTGAGGTTTTCAGTATCGAGAACTTCGTAGAGCTGGAACGCCAGGTCGCGGCGGTCGATCAGGGTGTCGGTCATGCTGGGTCTCCTGTTTGTTGCAGACAGCCTCTCACAACTGGTTTTTTCTGGGAACCGGCGCTTGCGACATAATCATGGTCACTATTGCCACACTCTGGCCAAACCCTGCCTGCTACCGGACTCATCAGGTGCTCGCTGGCCGGGGCATGAAGCGGGCGGGTTCGGGCTCTGATCTCCCGCAGAATCGCTTTCTGGCGCGGGTTATGCAGCTAATTTTCCTGAAGGCCAGGTTCCGGCCGGTAACGTAAAGAATACCGACAGGTGTAGATATGGGGAGGTTCGCCATGAACGCACCAATCAGACAAAGCCAGGCAGATATTCTGGGCCGGCTCTATGATATGAAACGCAAACAGATCGAACACGCCCTCCAGCAGGGGAACAGCTTGCGCTGCCAGGTACTTGAAGCAGAAGCCGAGGCTATTTCAAGCGCGTTGAAATCCGTTCGGGAGCCGCTTGCCCCTATCGGCTGTTGATTGCCATTCCTGGTCACCTGTTGCCGTTTTCCGACGGTATCAGATGGCCGGCACCACTTCGGCACCTTGACGGGTGGCCCGTTGTACGCCGAACTTCCCCGGCGACATCCGCGCCACCAATCAGGTGCCGGGCACACCTTGATCAATGGCAAGTTGACTTGACCTTACGAACTGGCCACGTATCATCGGATTTCAAGTTTCACTGACGGAGCAACCATGACCGTAAGGTCTTTCGGCTGCATTAGCATTATCCGCCCACCTGTTGCCGCTGACATCGCGCGGCACCGGGGACGCCTGCCGTACTTCCCGGACCCGCCCGTTGCCTGCTGATCCACCCTGACACCCCCACGGTAAAGGCACCGGAATGCACTAGGCGGGGTGGCTGGCCGAAGACTAGACTCAGGCAAATACGCCTTAGATGTTCACGTGAAAGAAAACCAATAACGAGGTTGCGATGTCGCTACCGCTGGTTGTTTTACTGCCTTTCCTGGGCGCCATGGCCGCACCCCTGTTCGTCCAGGGTGGGCGGACCGCGATTGCCATCGCATCGTCGGTACCCGCCCTGATTGCCCTTGCGGCCCTCTTTCCCCACTGGCAAACCCTGGCTGATGGCGGTGTGGTGCTGCACAGCTATGAATGGTTGCCGGCCCTCGGTCTCTCGTTCAGTTTCCGGCTCGACGGGCTTTCGTTGCTGTTTGCCTTGCTGATACTGATCATCGGGCTGCTGATCATTCTTTATTCCCGCTACTACCTGAAAGCCCACGAAAACGTCGGCAAGTTCTACGCGCTCCTGCTGTGTTTCAAGGGTTCCATGCTCGGGATCGTGCTTTCGGGCAATCTTCTTTTAATCATGATTTTCTGGGAGCTGACCAGCCTTACCTCATTCCTGCTGATCAGCTTCTGGACCCACAAACAGGACGCCCGGCGCGGCGCCCGGATGGCCCTGGCCGTGACGGGCGGTGGTGGGTTTGCGCTGCTTGCCGGCATACTGATCATCGGCAACATTGTTGGCAGCTTTGAGCTTGATGATGTCCTGGCAGCGGGTGACCTGATCAAGAACCATGCCCTCTACCCGGTTGTCCTCACTCTCGTTCTGCTGGGTGCTTTCACAAAATCCGCCCAGTTCCCGTTCCATTTCTGGCTGCCCCATGCCATGCAGGCACCCACGCCGGTATCGGCCTACCTGCATTCAGCCACGATGGTTAAGGCCGGCGTCTTTCTGATGGCCAGGCTTTACCCGGCGCTGGCGGGCACCGAGCAATGGTTCTACATGGTCAGCTTTACCGGCATGGCCACCATGCTGCTGGGCGCCTACACCGCCATGTTCAAGCACGATCTGAAAGGCCTGCTGGCCTATTCAACGGTGAGTCAACTGGGCCTTATTACCCTGCTGTTCGGCATGGGCACCCAGCTTGCGGCCGTTGCGGCGATTTTCCACGTGATCAACCACGCCACCTTCAAGGCCTCCCTGTTCATGGCCGCGGGCATCATCGACCATGAAACCGGCACCCGGGATATGCGCCGCATTAACGGGCTCTGGCGTTTCATGCCGCACACGGCCACCCTGGCCATGGTTGCTGCCGCATCGAACGCCGGGGTGCCGCTGCTGAACGGCTTTCTGAGCAAGGAAATGTTCTTCGCCGAATCACTGGCGCTGAACCTGCCGGGGCTCTGGGCCTGGCTGCCACCAATCGTGGCGACCCTGGCGGGCGTCTTCACGGTGGCTTACTCCGCACGTTTTATCCACGACGTTTTCTTCAACGGCAAGCCGGTTGATCTTCCGATCTACCCTCCACACGAGCCTCCCCGTTACATGAAGATCCCGGCGGAGATTCTCGTGTTTGCGCTCGTCATGATCGGCATCTTTCCGGCCATCTCGGTCGGCCCGCTGCTTTACATGGCGGCATCCGCCACATTTGGCGGCAATGTGCCGGATTACCAACTCGCGGCGTTCCACGGTTTCAACCTCCCGCTGATGATGAGTTTTTTCGCTTTTGCCGGCGGTTTGCTCATGTACAGCCAACGCCAGCGCTTTTTCGATTTTCACGCACGGTTCCGGGAAATCGATGAAAAGGCCGTATTCGAGGCCGTCGTCTCCCGCATTGTCGACCTGGCCAACCGGTTTACCGCACGGCTGGAAAACGGTTCGCTCCAGCGTTACGCGGTGCTGCTGGTCGTCAGCGTGATCACAGTCGCGGCCATGCCTGTTCTCAGCCTTGGCATTTTTGTCGGGGAGAACGGTCTCAGCCCGATAGACTGGCCAACCGCTATTGCGGCCGGGGTGCTTATCCTCTGTGCGCTGGCCACCGCAGCCATGCACAGGGAGCGGTTCTACGCACTGGTTCTGCTGAGCGTGGTCGGCCTGATGGTGGCCCTTGCGTTCGCCCGCTTCTCGGCGCCGGACCTGGCGATGACCCAGTTGTCCGTGGAAGTTGTCACGATTGTTCTGCTGATGCTTGCCCTTTTCTACATGCCATCCTGGACGCCCGTCGAAACCTCCAACGGGCGGCGGTTCCGCGACATTGCCATTGCCCTGGCAGCGGGAACCGGCATGACGCTGGTTACCCTGGCGATGCTGACACAACCGTTCAGCTCCATCTCCGATTTCTTCCTCGAAAACAGCAAGCCCGGCGGTGGCGGCACCAACGTGGTCAACATCATTCTCGTGGACTTCCGTGGCTTCGACACCCTGGGCGAGATTACCGTTCTGGCCATCGCGGCCTTGGGCATTTACGCCATGCTCAAGAACATTGCCCTGACACCGCCACCCGGCGATGGTCAGGGACACGCGTGGACACGGGATGCCCATCCGTTGATGCTGCGCCAGATTGCCCGCCCGATGCTGCCGCTGGCGCTGATGGTTTCCGTGTTCATCTTCCTGCGGGGCCACAATCTTCCGGGCGGCGGCTTTATCGCCGGCCTGATCACGTCGGTTGCCCTGATCCTCCAGTACATTGCCAGCGGAATGATCTGGACCCAGGACCGGATTTCGTTCCGCTATCACAATGTGATCGGTCTGGGCCTGCTGTTCGCAACCGTTGCCGGCGCGGGCAGCTTTGCCTTCAGCTATCCGTTCCTCACCTCCACCTTTGGTTACATTACCTGGCCGGTGGTGGGCAAGTTTGAGGTTGCCTCGGCCCTGGTCTTTGATCTGGGCGTCTACCTGACGGTTATCGGAGCCACCCTGCTGGCCCTGGTGAGCATTGGCCGGCTGTCTCCCCACTCCGCCATCAAGAGTAAAAAGGAGGGTGCGTAATGGAGCTTGTTTTCGCACTGGTTATCGGTGCCCTGACAGCATCCGGCGTTTATCTGGTTTTGCGGGCACGCACCTTTCCTGTGGTGGTGGGTCTCACTCTGCTGTCCTACGGCGTGAACCTGTTTCTTTTTTCCAGTGGCCGGCTGGCGACCGGACAGCAGCCTGTTATCGGCACCGCAGCAAACTATTCCGATCCGCTTCCCCAGGCGCTGGTGCTTACCGCCATTGTGATCGGCTTCGCCATGACCGCATTTGTTGTTGTGCTGTCACTACGAAATCTGGCGGATCACGAGAACGACCATGTCGATGGCCAGAAACCCTATAAATCCCCCGCCCCCGAGGAAGAAGAGGAGGTAACCGGCCAATGAACCACTGGCTTACCGCTCCTGTTCTGATTCCCCTGCTCGGAGGTATCCTGCAGGCGTTGATGGGTTACGCCCCCATCAGCCTGCGCCGCACGCTGGCGTTGGCAACCACCGTTCTGATACTGGTTTCGGCCATTGTGCTGCTGGTGCTGGCCAACGACGGCAGCTACCGGATTTACGCCCTCGGGAACTGGCAGCCTCCGTTTGGCATTGTTCTGGTGCTTGACCGGCTGGCCGCCCTGATGCTGGTCATGACCGCCGTTCTGGCCCTGTTCTGCCATACCTTCGCTATTGGTGGCGCCGATGAGGGCAATCGCCAGTTCCATGCCCTGTTCCTGTTTCAGCTCATGGGCCTGAACATTGCCTTCCTCACTGGCGACCTGTTCAACCTGTTCGTTGCCTTCGAGGTTCTGCTCATTGCCTCCTATGGCCTGCTGATGCACGGCGGAGGAACGGTAAGAACCGTGCCGGGCCTGCATTATGTGGTGCTGAACCTGGTTGGCTCCGCGATATTCCTGATCAGTGTCGGGATGATCTACAGCGTTACCGGCACCCTGAATATGGCGGATCTGGCGGTCAAGATCCCCGAGGTTTCCGGTGAAAACCTGAATATCGTCAAGGCCGGCGGCATGATGCTGCTGGTGGTGTTCGGCTTGAAAGCCGCCATTCTGCCCCTGTGTTTCTGGCTGCCAAGAGCCTATTCGAAAGCCACGGCTCCCGTCGCCGCTCTGTTCGCGGTAATGACCAAAGTCGGCGTTTACGCCATTTTGCGGGTCTATCTGCTGATCTTTGGCGACAATGCTGGCGAACTCGCCAATCTCGGTATGGACTGGCTGTTCCCCATTGCCCTGGCTACCCTCGCCATGGGTGTCATTGGCGCTCTGGGCTCCGGCAGCCTGAAAACCCTGGTCGCCTGGCAGGTAATCATTTCGGTGGGCACGTTGCTGGCTCCGGTCGCGCTTGGCTCCGAGGCCGGTCTTTCCGCTGCCCTGTTCTACCTGCTGAGCACCACCTGGACCGTCGGCGGCCTGTTCCTGGTCTCGGAGCTGGTGGCTGACCAGCGGGGCACGGCCACTGACCGAATCGTTACCGCTCCACCGATGCAGAACCGCACTTTCCTGAGTGTCCTGTTCCTGATCGGTGCCGTTGCCGCGGCCGGCCTCCCGCCCCTGAGCGGTTTCTTCGGCAAGGTACTGATCCTGAAAGCCGTTGAGCCGGGAACCGAGATGGCCTGGCTGTGGTCGGTGCTCCTGATCGGCAGCTTCCTCACTATCATCGCCTACAGTCGTGCGGGAAGCATTGTTTTCTGGCGGACCGTGGACGGCCATATGGAAACGCCAGACCCACTCAACGGCCGGGTTTCCATCGCCACCGGCGCGTTGGTCGCCCTTGCGGTTGTCATGGTTGTGCTGGCAGGTCCCATCACCCGCTATACCGACGCGACGGCAGCACAGCTGCATAACAATGACGCCTACATCGAAACCTTAAAGACCCCCATGGTCGGGGAGGGTGACTGATGCTTGATCGCCTGAGTTTTCCGCAACCCTGGTTGAGCCTGATCCTGTTCACTACCTGGCAGTTGCTCAGCGACGGCGTGTCCGGCGCCAGTATCGTGATGGGCCTGATCCTGGCCTGGCTGATCCCGCAACTGACTCAGGGCTTCTGGCCCGAGCGGCCGGCGTTCGTTAAGTCCTGGCGGATGCCCATGTATCTGGCTGTCGTGCTCAAGGACATTGTGGTTGCCAGCTTCTCGGTCGCCCGCCTGATTCTGAGCCCGCGCCAGCCGCGCCCGATTTTCGTCTGTTACCCTCTTCAGCTCGAGCAGCCGCTGGCGATTACCATCCTCGCCAGCACCATTTCGCTCACACCAGGCACCGTCAGCGTCGATGTCAGCGATGACAACAAGACCCTCCTGATCCACGCCCTTGATGCAGCCAGCGACCAGGAGGTCATTGGCGCCATACACAACCGCTACGAGAAGCCGTTGATGGAGATGTTCCAATGATGACAATCGCCCTCTACACCTCGATTTCCATGGTCACCCTGGCGACCCTGCTCAACGTCTACCGGCTGATCAAGGGGCCGGACGCACCAGACCGGGTACTGGCACTGGACACGCTCTACATCAACGCCATTGCCCTGATTATCCTGCTCGGAATCGCCCTGGGGACGCGGATGTACCTGGAAGCCGCCCTGCTTATTGCTGTCATGGGCTTTGTCGGAACCGTGGCCATGGCCAAATACCTGAAGCGGGGCAGTGTCATTGAATAGGATTGCCCCGAACCGGTTTCGTCGCGGAGGATACTGACCATGAGTCTGATCACCGAATACGTTATTTCTGCCCTGCTGCTGCTCGGGAGCGCCTTTACCCTGGTTGGCGCCATCGGCCTGGCCAGGCTGCCGGACTTTTTTACCCGCCTTCACGGCCCAACCAAGGCTACAACCCTGGGGGTCGGCGCCATCATGCTCAGCTCGGTGATTTACTTCAGCGCCAGGGGCGAGGGCGTGGGCATTTCGGAGATCCTGATTACCCTGTTCCTGGTAATCACGGCCCCGGTCAGCGCTAACATTCTTGCCAAGGCGGCCATGCATATAGGCGTCAGAACGGTGGAAAACACCGCAGGCAAGCCCTGGGAGCAGTGAATGGCCGCAGTTGGCACACTGACCGGGATTTTGTCATTGGACTTGAAGATTTTTGCCGTATAGTAGGCCCCCAAACCCTTATGAGGAGCCCAGCATATGCTGAAAGTAAATGAGTATTTCGACGGTAAGGCCAAGTCCATTGCCTTCCAGACCGCCACCCTGCCCGCCACCGTTGGCGTAATCAGCCCGGGCGAATACGAGTTTGGCACCAGCAAGAAGGAAACCATGACGGTGATCAGCGGGGCCCTGACGGTTCTGCTGCCAGGCATGGAGGAATGGATGACCTACGGTGCCGGTGAGGGTTTTGATGTTGCCGGGCAGGCAAGTTTCAAGGCAAAGACCGACATCGACACCGCCTATCTCTGCACTTACGAGTAACATCCGGGACAACAACAGAATTTTCCGCAGAGCGAAACTGGATTTTTGCCTAAGCCACCGTTCGCTCTGCATTTTTTCACTTTTACCGGTTCCCGTTTCACCCAATCTGTGTCAGATTTAATCCTGTTTCTCGCGATAACACCAACAACTGGGAAAGAGGAAACGAGTAATGGCACAGACCCGCATTTTATCCCCGGCTGACAACGCCTATCAGTATCCGCTGCTGATCAAACGACTCCTGCTCTCAGGCCCCCGGTACAATCCGAACCAGGAAATTGTCTATTCAAACCGCAGCAAATACACCTATACCGATCTGGTTGAACGCATTCACCGCCTGGCAAACGCCCTGACGGATGCCGGTGTTAAACCGGGTGATACGGTTGCGGTAATGGACTGGGATACACCCCGGTACCTGGAGTGTTTCTTTGCCATTCCGATGATTGGCGCCATTCTGCATACGGTCAATATCCGGTTATCACCAGAACAGATCGTTTACACCATGAACCACGCCGAGGACGACGTTGTGCTGGTGCACGACGACTTCCTGCCGATTATCGAGGGCGTGAAAGACGACATCAAAACGGTCAAGACCTGGATTCAGCTCACCGACAACGATGCCCCACAAGCAACCTCTGTCGATGCCATCGGTGACTACGAAACCCTGCTTGCAAAAGCGAATGACCAGTTCGACTTCCCGGACTTTGACGAGAACAGCGTGGCGACCACGTTCTACACAACGGGTACCACAGGCAACCCCAAGGGCGTGTACTTCAGTCATCGCCAACTGGTACTGCACACACTGGCAATGACAGGCACGGTGGCCTCATTCGATGAGATGCCGCTAATGCGCTCCTCATCGGTTTACATGCCGGTAACGCCCATGTTCCACGTCCACGCCTGGGGTGTGCCCTATGCCGCCACCATGATGGGCATCAAACAGGTCTATCCCGGCCGTTACGAGCCCGAGTTGCTGGTAGACCTTCTAAAAGAGCATAAAGTCACCTTCTCTCACTGCGTACCCACCATCATGCAGATGATGATGGCCACCGAGTCCATCAAGACGGCAGACCTGAGCAACTGGCACGTCCTGATCGGTGGCAGCGCACTGACCAAAGGACTATGTGACGCAGGGACAAAACTCGGAATCAAGATGTACACCGCTTATGGCATGTCTGAAACCTGCCCGCTGCTGAGCGCCTCACACCTGAAACCCGAAGATTTGGAGCTACCCCTTGAGCAGCAGACCGCTATCAGGGTAAAGACAGGGATTGCAACACCGATGGTTGAGCTGGAAATCGTGGACCCGGACGGTAACCCGGTTCCGCACGATGGCCAGGCCAAAGGCGAAGTCGTGGCTCGCGCTCCCTGGTTGACCCAGGGTTACTTCAAGGAGCCCGAAAAAGGCGAGCAGCTCTGGGAAGGCGGCTGGCTGCACACCGGTGACGTGGCCTCCATGGAGCCGGACAACACCCTCACCATCAAGGACCGCATCAAAGACGTGATCAAGACCGGCGGTGAGTGGCTGTCCTCCCTCGACCTGGAAAACCTGATCAGCCAGCACCCGGCTGTGGCCGGCGCTGCGGTGGTGGGTGTACCCGATGAAAAATGGGGCGAGCGCCCGCACGCGCTGGTCACCCTCAAGCCCGGTGAAAATGCCGGTGTCGAGGACATCCAGAATCATCTGATGCAGTTCGTGGACAGCGGTGAGATCAACAAGTGGGCCATCCCCCGGCAGATTGATTTTGTTGAGGATATCCCGAAGACCAGTGTTGGCAAGATCAACAAGAAGCTGATCCGGGATCAGTTGAAGTAACTTGCTGTGTGAAAAAGGGGTCAGATGAACGCTTTCATCTGACCCCATTTTCAGTCTTTACAGTCCGGAGAACGTAAAATCCACCTCCGGCGTGCGACCATCAATAATATCGGCCAGGGCCGCCGCCGAGCCGCAGGAGTGGGTCCAGCCCAGCGTACCGTGCCCGGTATTCAGGTAGAGGTTGGCGTAGTGGCTTTTGCCAATGTACGGAACGTTGGAAGGCGTGGCCGGGCGCAAGCCGGTCCAGAATTCGGCCCGGTCCCAATAGCCTGCCTCGGGCATCACTTCCGCGGTGCGGCGGACGATGGCGCGGCAACGGGTGTAATTGAGTTTTCGGCTGTAACCACTGAGTTCCGCCGTGCCCGCGACACGGATCCGATCGCCAAGACGTGAGTAAACCAGCTTGTATTCATCATCGGTGAGGCTGACCTTGAACGCCGCTTCTTCATTCCTGACCGGCACGGTAATGGAATAGCCCTTGGCCGGGTAGATATTCAGGAAGATACCCAGTTGCCGGGCCAGTGCGGCACTGTAACTGCCAAGGCTCAGAACGTAGGCGTCCGCCCGCAGTGTCTCATGGCGTCCATCAGTCAGTGCCTGAACGCCCAGCACTCGCTCACCCGCCTCTTCAAAACCGAGGATCCGGGTGCCGTATCGAAACGCCACACCCGCCTCCGCGCAACGCCGGGCCAGGTTCTGGGTAAACATCCGGGCGTCACCGGATTCGTCCTCGGAGGTGTAGGTTGCCCCTGCAATCCGGTTCCGGATGGGTTTCAGGGCCGGCTCCAGTTCAACCGCCTGATCGGCATCGATAATCTGGCGGTCGCAGCCAAGAGACTGCATGATCCGGGTAGGCTTTTTGGCACCCTCAAACTCGGCAGGATTGGTGTAGAAGTGCAAAATGCCTTTCTCGAGGTGGTCGTATTGCACATTGGCAACCTTGCGCAGCGCCTGTAACTGGCTACGGCTATAGGTACCCAGATTGACTATCTGACGAATATTGTGAGCTGCCCTGGCAGAGGTGCACTCCCCCAGAAAGGACAGCGCCCAGCGCCACTGGGCAGGGTCGAGCTTTGGCCGGAACAACAGGGGCGCATCCGGTTGGCTGAGCCATTTCAGGACTTTCAGGACAGCCGACGGTTTAGCCCAGGGTTCGGCGTGCGAAACGGAAATCTGACCACCGTTAGCGTAGCTGGTTTCCAGACCCGCCTGGTTCTGCCGGTCAACAACGGTAATCTGGTGCCCCTGCGTCTGAAGAAACCAGGCCGTTGTTACGCCCACGACGCCTGCACCCAAAACCAGTATATGCATGCTTGCCTCCGGTCAAACGGAACCCGCAACCCATGGGGGTATACCCCGGGGTTTTCCGGCCAGACTCCGGTCAATTTGGAACTTGGGATTTGTTGCTTGAGGGCACTATTGTAATGTGAGCGTCCGGTGATTGCGTGTTATACCATCAGCCACCGGCGCGCTTGACTGCCCAGCCCTTCTGCTCCAGCAGGGGCACCAGGATGTCTCGCTGATCACCCTGAATTTCAACAACGCCGTCTTTCACGGTGCCCCCGGT
The DNA here is from genome assembly GCF_003441595.1 of Marinobacter sp. Arc7-DN-1. Classification (NCBI taxonomy): domain Bacteria; kingdom Pseudomonadati; phylum Pseudomonadota; class Gammaproteobacteria; order Pseudomonadales; family Marinobacteraceae; genus Marinobacter; species Marinobacter sp. Arc7-DN-1. The sequence continues at coordinate 1,395,233 of NZ_CP031848.1, forward strand.
ACCACACCTCGCCTTGAGAATCTTTGCGTAGGCCTTGAGTTCCTTGTCGTCCAGGGGAATGCCAGTGATCAGGGTCACGCCCTTGCCCTTGCGCCCTTTGGTTTCGCGGCTAACCCGGACAATGCCGTCTCCGGCGGGCCGCCTGGAATCACCGCAGGTGCAGTCAGCGACGGGGTTTCTGCAACCCGGGCACATTCGACCCAGCCCGGTTGAAAAAACCAGCCCGCCCTCAGATCGCTTCTTCATTCTGTCTCCGTGCTGCCTGTTTTGCTCACTCCATCTTTCAGTCAAGGCCGGGAGGATACTTGGTAAACATTTCAGCCACCAACTCGTCGATCAGCGCTCTCCGGGTTTCGGGCGACTGGTTCTCGTTCAGATAGCGGCGACTGGCAGCCCGCCATACAACCTGCTTGGACTTGCTGTCCGCCAGCTCGACCACCAGCTTACCCTCTTTGATTTCGCGAACCGGAGGCGGCGCGGACAACGCCCAACCAAAGTTCCCGTGGCCAAAGCCGAACCCCAGTCCCAGGCCAGTCTGCTCGAGTCTGTCCTCGGGAACAATCTGCCAGCTCACCAGCAAACCGGCTTCCGCCTCCGGAACCTGCAGCAGCGCTTTGCGATTAAGCTCCCTTTCAATGGCGCTCCGCACCCGGTTGCCGTCCAGGGAGACAAAGGAGGACTCCGTGCCAGGCACAAACGCCCAGGACGTGTAGTTTCCGAAAACCACAGACGAGTTGTAGTCTGTCACCACATTGCTGGCGCAACCGGTCATGGCCAGTGCGACTATCGACAACATCAGTAAACGCATCATCACTTCTTCCCTCAATGGAGGATTTAACTGATAACCAGTATACGCACAGGAAACGCGAAACGCGCGAGGGTGCCCTTCAGACCCATCACCTTTCAAAACTGTAATCCAGTTTCTGGGCATCGCAGAAGGCCCCGAATTGCTGCGCCCTGTTCTCCGGGACCGACACGCGGGCATGCACGGACGGACCGTAATCGACCGAGTCCACCGACGCGCCATGCAACTCGCACCAGTGTCTCAGAGGCTGCTCGTCGGCGAAAGACAGGGTAACCCGCGCCTCAATCACGGGCTGCCGGACAACCCGGTCTACCGCAGAAAGAACACGCTCGGCAGCACCCGCATAGGCCCGCACCAGTCCTCCGGCACCGAGTTTAATGCCCCCGAAATACCGGATGACCATCACAAGCACATCGCCCATATCCTTGTACTGAATCACATTCAGTATGGGCTTTCCGGCGGTTCCGGAAGGTTCGCCGTCATCGTTCATGGCGGCCTCGGCCGCGGAGCCGGGGCGGCCAATCTGGTAGGCCCAGCAGATGTGGCGGGCGTCCGGGTGGTCTTTTTGGGCCTGCGCCAGCCAGGCTTTCACCTCATCGCGGGAGCCCACCGGGGCTACCCGCGCGATAAAACGGCTTTTTTTCACTTCCGTTTCCCGCTCAAGGTATCCCGCAGGAACCGGGTAATCTTTTTTCATGGAAAATGACCTATGGCCTCTGACGACAAATACAGCAGCGAGCCGGCGCCCTCACCCACCGATAAACACCGGAAGGCGAACCGTCACCCTCAGGCCGCCCGCCTCCGCGATGGTTGCATCAATCCGGCCATCGTGAGCGGAAACGATATCTCTGGCAATAGCCAGCCCCAACCCCCAGCCCGTTCCACCCCGGGACTTATCGGCCCGGAAAAACGGCTCGAACAGGTGTGACAGTGCCTCCTCCGGGACCCCCGGGCCATCATCTTCAACGGCCAGACTAAGCCACCCATCGGAGACCGATAGGGCAAGTTTCACGGCCTTGCCTGGCGGAGTATGGTCCAGGGCATTCTGCAGAATATTATCGATCGCCCGCTGCAACAGCCCCTCATCGCCAAGCACCGAGGTGCCGGCACTTTCCGGCGAGGCAACAAGTTTGCAGTCGACGCCCTGATGCTCCGCGTAATCCGCCGCATCCTGCAACACCCGGTTGATCACCTTTACCGGCTTCAGGGGCTCACGCTCAATATCCCCGCCAGCTTCGGTTACCCGGTACAGTGTCAGAATCTGGCCCGTCATCGTATCGAGTCGCTCGTTCTGGCGCAGAATGCTGGCCATCAGCTCCTCATCTGCACCGGCCTCGCTCGCCAGCTCAATGGCAATACGCTGGCGTGCCAACGGTGTCCGAAGATCATGGGAAATATCCCGGAGCAAGTGTTTCTGCCGTTCCAGCAGGCTGCACAGCTGCTCCGTCATGGCATTGAAGGCCGTTGCCAGCTGCCCCACTTCGTCTCTACGCCGGGCAATGCGATCACTTACACGAAGCGAATTGCCCCCCCGTGAAATTGCCTGGGCCGTTGTTTCCATGTGCCTGAGAGGGCGGGATACCCGCCGGGCAATCCACCAGCACGCGAGGGAAATCATCACGAAGGCAAGGCCGAGTTCAATGACTCGGAAAAACCGGGGGTCCAACCAGCCCTCCCCCACGGCCCTTGGCCATGCCACCAGGCGATAATCCTCGTTGATATCCAACACCGCAGGCTTCTGCGGATACCAGCGCGAATCCATTCGCTCACGAATGTGCGGGGGCAGCCTGCCATCATTTTTATCTTTTTCAAGCAGGATCAGGTGTAGATCGAGTCGCTCGCCCTCTGACTTGAGAAAACGCCAGACACTGCCCCGCTCGCCCGATTCACGGATTTTTACCGCTTCCCTGGCAAGGTCCAGCAGTCCCGCCTGCCGCTCAATGGCCTGCCGCTCCCGGTCGAGAAGCACCCGGGTCGCTATGTTGCTGACCACAACGGTCAGGGCCATGGCGAGCCAGATCGAAAAAAAGATCCGCCAGAAAAGTGGAAATATCACCTGATGCTTCATTCCGGTACCCGATAACTGTAGCCAAGACCTCGCACGGTTTCGATCCTCGGTGGATCCTCGTTACCCAGCTTCCTTCGAAGATTACTGACATGCATATCCAGGGTCCGGTCGTAGGCCTCAAGCCTTCGACCCAACGCCCACTGCATCAGATCGGTTTTGCGAACCACGCTGCCGGCGTGGGCCAGCAAAACCTGCAGCACTTCGTATTCCGTGGCCGTCAGTTCCAGTGCTTTATCGTTCTGATAAATTCGGCGATGGCCCGGTTCGACTCTCAGATCACCATAAGTCCGGGCAGCATTGACCTCTGTTTTCTGATCCCAGGCAATCCGGCGCAACAGGGCCTGTAAACGAGCCACCAGTTCCCGGGGATTGCAGGGTTTGGGAATGTAATCATCGGCACCGACTTCAAACCCGACGATCCGGTCGGTTTCATCGCCCCTGGCCGTCAGCAGCACAACCGGCAAGTGAGTTTCTGCCCTGAGCTCTCTCAGCACCTCAAGCCCACTGATATCTGGCAGCATAATATCCAGAACAACAATGTCGCAGTCCTGTCCCAACGCCAGAGCCAGACCATCCCGGCCATTGGCCGCTTCACGGACGGAGAAGCCCTGATTGTTCAGATAGCGGGCCAGAAGCTCTCGCAATTCATCATCGTCTTCGACCAGTAAAACCCTGCTCTGCATCTTTGCTCTCCACCTTGACTGCAAGAAGTCTAACACGCTCACGACAAGCCGCTGATTCGGCGTAATTTCCTTTGCAGAACCTTTACACAGACCTGACGCTCGTTGACGAAAGGTGGCGCTAACATAGCAACCGTTAACGCAACAGCTGCCAACGCAGCAACTATTGGAGAATAGCTTTATGAAAACACGCACCAGTTCAATCCTTGCCGCAGGCGCCCTTGCTTCCGCCCTGTTGATGAGCAGCCCGGCCCTCATGGCTGACGATCACGGTTACAAGCATCGGGGCGACAGACATGACATGGCGGAGATGTGTGAGAACCTCAAAGATGGCAAAGGTAAGTTCAACAGGGAAGAACGCCAGCAAGAGATGGCGGAGCGTCGTGAGGCTATGGCCGAGCGCCTCAAGCTGAACGATGAGCAGCGTGAAATCTGGAACCAGATGCACGAAGAAAGGCGCGAAAAGCACGAGAAGCGCATGAAAAACTGGCAGGAGGAACTGAAAAAACGCTGCGCCAAATCCTAGGGGTGATCAGAAGCCGGGTTCTGACGTATGGTATCGGGTAGATCAAGGAGTACTGCCCGACCATGCCAGAATCCGGACTTTCCGACCTCACCCTGGAAACCTGTGACAGCATCACTGCCATTCCTGCGCAGGAATGGCAACGACTGGCAGGACGCACCAACCCGTTTCTCCGCTACGAGTTCTTCCAGGCGCTGGAGGCGTCTGCCTGCACCTCTGCGGCTACTGGCTGGACGCCAAGTCACCTGGTTTTCCGAATGGCCGGTAAAATCGTCGGCATAGCACCGGCCTTTCTGAAAAGCCACTCCATGGGTGAATACATTTTTGACTGGGCCTGGGCCAATGCCTACCAACGTCATGGCCTCGATTACTATCCGAAGTTACTGATCGCCGTTCCCTTTACACCCTCCGCAGGCCCCAGGTTGTTGCTGGATCCGGATCTGCGCCGCCAACTGAGACCGGAACAGCTTCATGACTTGCTGGATACGCTGACCAGAAAGCTTGGTGCCCACTCCTGGCACCTGCTGTTTCCGGACAGCGATGACCAGAAGCTGCTCCATCATGACCGGGAGTTGCACCGCATCGGCTGCCAGTTCCACTGGCACAACCACGGTTACCGGAACTTCGAGGATTTTCTGGGAGCGCTGAATTCACGCAAGCGCAAATCCATCCGCAAGGAGCGTCGGCAGGTGGCCGAGCAAGGAATTTCTTTTGCCCGCTTTCACGGTCGGGGCATCCCGGACCATGTGCTCTCAGCCTTCTACGTGTTCTACCAGGCAACCTACCTGAAGCGTGGCCAGCGCCCCTACCTGAACAAGCGGTTCTTTGAACTTCTTCTGGAGCAACTGCCCGGGCATGTGCACCTCATCATGGCGGTTCGCGAAGGCGAACTGATTGCCGGCGCACTGTTCCTGGCCGGTGAGAACATCCTGTACGGTCGCTACTGGGGGTGCCGGGACGAATACAACCACCTGCACTTCGAGACCTGCTATTATCAGGGTATCGAGCTGGCCATGGACCTGGGCCTGACGCACATCGACGCCGGCGCCCAGGGCGAGCACAAACTGGTGCGGGGCTTTGAGCCCGTTATTACCCATTCCTGGCATGGCGTTCTGCACCCGGGCTTTCGCGAGGCCATCGGAAACTTCACCCGGAAAGAAGCAGACCACGTGCTCGATTACTTTGAAGACGCCAGATCTGTCCTGCCCTTCCGACAGCAGGGGCAGGATTAGCTTCTATACTGAAAGTCCGAGACAGGAATTCGACGGGGTCAGATACCATGGACACGGACGCGCTTTGGCGCATGCTCTCATCAGTCAATTTGCCGCTGCTGGTCGCTGCGGGAGCCTTACTGCTGGCCCTGATTTCCCTTAGTCTTATTTCCGGCGCCCGACACCGCAACCGGGACCAGCTGGCGAGCTTACGCGAGAAGTGCGACACGCTCTGGCGTGAGTTAGATGACATTCGGGTGGCGCAATTCAACCGTCCTGGCGATGCCGGAAGCGCTGGGGCGACCTCGTCATTTGAGGAAGCCCGCTACCATACCGAGATGGAGGCCTACAGTAAGATCTGGCCACAGGTGTGGCAACTTTACGAGCGCCTGGGCACCTTCCTGAGGGCCGTAGAAGCGGGTGAGCCCGCAGGGGAGTTGAGGCTGGAATCCCGGAACGCCGCCCTGGAAGCGCGTCACCTTCTGAACAGGAACCGCCCATTCTGCAGTGAATCCGTAGATGAACTGGTCACACGATTGATTGACGCCGAAATCAAGGCACACCTGGCTGCCTGCCAGTATCTGGATCTTCTTAAAGACGTCACCAGCGCCTCATCGAACCACGACCGGCGGGTCCTGCAGGACAAATGCCACAGTCTGCATGAGGGAGAAGCCCGGGACCTGATCAATCAGCTGGCGTCATCAATCCGGCAACGGGCCATCCGAAGTAGCTGAAGACCAGTGGGCCTTAGCTGTCAGTAATACGAAAACCCACTTTCATTACCACCTGATAGTGGCCCACCTTGCCTTCAACGATGTGGCCACGGGTTTCCGTCACCTCAAACCATTCCATGTTGCGGACACTCTTGCCACATTCTTCAAGCGCACTTTCGATGGCGTCTTCAATGCTTTTTTTGGACGAGCCAACAATCTCCACTTTCTTGTAAACATGATGGTCAGACATAATAGGCCTCGCTGAAAATTTGTTCGTGATACCCCTGAGCCTAGAAGACAAGCTTCGCTCCGGCAAACCACGGCACCACCCAGTGCTCATCCGCGAGGTAACCGCGATCGTACTCCTTCACTGCAATCCTTCTGCAGGCCCGGAACTTATCGGCGCTGACCAAGTCTCGAAGGTCTGACCACACTGGACAGGTTCATGAAACGATTTTTCAAATACATCGGGTGGCTTCTTGGTGGTCTGCTACTCCTGCTTTCCGGACCAATCCTCCTGGCCACCAGCGGCAGCCTGCAGGGCGCGGAAAGCTGGCAGACCGCCACCCGGGAGAGCGCGGGCATCGCACCGGCACCGGAGACAACCGAGGAAGCGATCGTGCAGGTTTATGGCGCACGGGCCTGGAGCTGGCGCGGTTATTTTTCGGTGCACACCTGGATTGCCACCAAGGAGAAAGGTGCCAGCTATTACCGTGTTCACGAGGTCACCGGCTGGCGCCACTATGTGGTCAACTCCCTACCGGGTGAACCGGACCGACACTGGTACGGCGCGAAGCCGGAGCTGTATGCGGACATACGGGGCAAAGAAGCAGAGAAACTGATCCCCGATATCTACCAGGCCGTGAAATCCTACCCCTACCCGACCGAGTACGAAGCCTGGCCCGGACCCAACAGCAATACCTTCGTTGCCTGGGTGATCCGGGAGGTGCCGGGGCTCGAAGTTGCACTGCCAAGCCATGCGATTGGCAAGGATTACCTGGGTGATCAGTTCGTCGCGGAGGTGCCGGGCGGGGCCGGTTACCAGATTTCACTGGGAGGCTATTTCGGTCTGCTGGCAGGAATCAGGGAAGGTCTGGAGCTGAATGTGCTGGGACTGTCGTTCGGAGTTAATCCGCTGGCGCTGGGCATCAAACTTCCCGGTGTTGGAGAACTCGCGTTGCGAAACACGAACCCAATGCCCGATACCACTCCTTAGCCAGGGGGAACAGGCGGGCAGAGCCTTCCAAAAATGTGCGGAGCCATGGATGGCGGAGCCAAGCGTACATGGACGTATTCACAGCGGTTTTTGGGAGGCTCTGCCCGCCTGTTCCTTGCTCCGATGCAGGGTTTCAGAGGCTAGAGAATTCCAATCAGCCTGGAATCGGCAGCTTACGCCAGATAACGCACGATCCCGGCCGCCGCGATGCCGGCAGCGATGGCTGGCAGCGGTTTACGCAATGCAAGCATGGTTATTGCGGTTACCAGCAAGGCTGCGAGAGCCCCCGCGTCACCGCTGACCGCCATGGGCACGATAATGGCGATCAGTACCGAGCTGGCCATGGTATTGATGAAACTCTCAATCCGCGGACTGATCTTTACAAAGGACATGATGAATACCCCGCCGAAGCGGGTCACCAGGGTAACGGCGGTCATGATCGCAATCAGAAACAGGATGCCAGCTGTGGTGGTTTCAATGATCATGGGCGCCCTCCTCCGTATCTGCCTCCGCATCGATGGCAGGCTTGCGCTCGAGCCAGAAGAACCCGATCGCGCCACCGGCCAGGGCGCCCACCACAACGTGGGAATTCGGCGGCAGCCATTTCCAGGCCGCCAGCGAGGCAAGCGCCGCAACGGTCCAGGCCACCAGCACCCTCGGTGATTTCTTGCCGCCCAGTGCCATGGCCAGCAGGAAGCTCCCCAGAACCATATCCAGCCCCAGGGCTTTCGGGTTCTGCAACAAGCCGCCAAAGTAAACACCCAGCCAGGTACCGACAATCCAGGCCAGCCAGAGCACCAGCCCGCCACCGAGAATCACCTCAAGGTTACGCCGGCCACTCTGATATTCCTGAGCCGAAACCGCCCAGTTGGCATCCGTCAGCAGCAACAACAGACCATACCGCTTGCCGGGTGACAGGTCCTTGAGCATCGGGTACAGCGAAGCCCCCATCAACAGATGACGGGAATTGATGGCAAATACCACGGCCACCAGAGGCAGGGCCGAAACCTCTCTGCCCCACATATCGATGGCGGCAAACTGGGCGGCACCGGCGAAAACGGTGGTACTCATCAGGATCGCCTCCAGCGGCTGAAGCCCCTTCTGGGTCGCGGCCAGGCCGAAGGCAGCGCCAAACGCCATCACAAACAGCGAGATGGGTAAGAGACGGAGGAATTCCGCACGCACTTTATGCGGCTGAATCTGATACGAATAGGTAGTGGCAGACATCTTAGGAAGCTATGCGGTAACTCGTTAAAAACGAATAGGTAAAAACCACCATGCGGCAAAAAATTTTTGCCCGAAGCTCAAACCGTTAGTTGAATAACTCATGAAAATTGCCAGCCATTCACCAATTTGAAATTGACGTTAACGTCAATCGTCGCTAATTTGTTCCTGTCCAGCCCCAAAAGGGCATTTCCCAATGGGAATCCGGACCGATGAAATCAAACTGCCGGCCATAAGCCGGACGACAAGAACAAGATACCCGCTCATGCCGAGATCCGGCCAGGTGGGAGAGGATTTCAAAATGCTCGATAGCACCCCCTCCATAAACGTATTCAGCCATCCTGAATTCGACAACCACGAACACCTGTCCTTTTTCTGCGACCCGGAAACCGGACTGAAAGCCATAGTGGCCATCCACAACACCTCCCGCGGCCCGGCCCTGGGCGGCTGCCGGATGTTCCCTTATGCTTCGGATGAAGCGGCCCTGCGCGACGTGCTGCGACTGTCACGAGGCATGACCTACAAGTCTGCCCTGGCGAACCTGGCTCTCGGAGGCGGCAAGTCCGTGATTATCGGTGACCCACGCAAACAGAAAACCGAAGCCCTGATGGAAGCCATGGGTCGCCACCTGGAAAGCCTCGGCGGCCAATACATCGCGGCGGAAGACTCCGGCACCAGCGTACCCGACCTCAAGGTGATGGGCCGGCACACCCGTCACGTCGCCGGAATCGCCTCGCGCACCGGGTTTGACGGCAACCCCAGCAACGGCGACCCGTCACCCGCGACAGCCTACGGCACCTTTATTGGCCTGAAAGCGGCGGTCAAACACAAACTGGGCCAGGATAGCCTGAACGGGCTGAAAGTGGCCATTCAGGGCATTGGCAATGTCGGTTTCCGGCTGGCGAAACACCTGAAGGAAGCCGGCGCCGAGCTGTGGGTGTATGACATCCACGAAGATAATATGCAGCGGGCCGTGGATCAGCTGGGCGCCAGGCCGGCAGCGGCCGAGGACATCCTGTTCCTGCCGGTGGACGTGATCGCCCCCTGCGCCATGGGCGCGGTACTGAACGATGGCAGCATTCCGCAGCTGCAGGCCAGCATCGTGGCCGGCGCCGCGAACAATCTGCTGGAACACCCGGAGCATGACACCATGCTGCGGGGCCGGGGCATTCTCTATGCACCGGACTTCGCCATCAACGCCGGTGGCATCATTGATGTGTTCTACGAGCGCACCGGTGCCACGCCGGAAACGGTTCGCGCCCATGTGGACACCATCGGCGACACCCTGGCCGAAATCTTTAACCGTTCTGACCGCTCGGGCCGCCCGACCGGTGAGATCGCCAACGAACTGGCGGAAGAACGGTTCAAAAAGCACACCGCCGGCGCCGGGCTGGCGCCTGAGCGGTTGGCCTGCACCGGGTAACCTGACGCCTGTGCATCCCCTGGAAGTTGCAGACCTCCGCAGCTTCCAGAGCTCCAATCCCTGACAAAAACAAGTACTCCAGGAGAAAGATATGTCTGCCAATTCATCAGGTTCCGCCACCTATTCGGGGACACTTGACGGTTCCAATGCGAAACGGGGCCTCTGGTCATCGCGCCTCGCCTTTATCCTCGCCGCCACCGGTTCCGCCGTTGGCCTCGGCAACATCTGGAAGTTCCCCTACATTACCGGAGAAAACGGCGGCGGCGCCTTTGTCCTGATATACCTGATCTGCATTGCCGTGGTCGGTATTCCGATCATGATGGCTGAGGTCATGATTGGCCGCCGGGGTGGCCACAGCCCCGTGAACAGCCTGCGCCTGATTGCCGAGCGCGACGGTCTGAAACCGGTCTGGCGGATGATCGGCGCCGTCGGCGTGCTGGCCGGCTTCCTGATTCTGTCGTTCTATTCGGTGATTGGCGGTTGGGCCGTATCCTACGTTGGAACCGCCGCCAGTGGCCAGCTTGCGGGCCAGTCCGCAGAGGCCATTGGCGCGATATTCTCCGGGCTGCTCAGCGATCCGGTAACCCTGCTGCTGTGGCACAGCGTGTTCCTGGCGCTGGTAATGGTGGTGGTCGCCCGCGGCGTCCGCTCCGGGCTTGAGCGAGCGGTAAGTATCCTGATGCCGGCGCTGTTTGTGCTGCTGCTGATCGTAGTCGGCTACGCCATGACCAGCGGCGGCTTTGGTCGTGCTGCGGCCTTCCTGTTCCAGCCGGATTTCTCGAAGCTGACCACCTCCGGTGTCCTGGTGGCCCTGGGCCACGCCTTCTTTACGCTGAGCCTTGGCATGGCGGTGATGATGGCTTACGGTTCCTACCTGCCCAAGAACATCTCCATCGCCAAAACGTCCATTACCGTGTCCATCATCGACACCGGCGTGGCACTGCTCGCAGGGATGGCCATTTTCCCGATCGTGTTCGCCAACGGCCTGGAACCCGGCGCCGGCCCCGGCCTGATCTTCCAGACCCTGCCGCTGGCCTTCGGCCAGATGCCCATGGGCTCGCTGTTTGGCACCCTGTTCTTTGTGCTGCTGATTTTCGCCGCCTGGACATCCGGGATTTCGCTGCTGGAACCCATCGTGGAATGGCTGGAAGAGCAGAAAGGCATGAACCGCACGGTGAGCACCCTGGGCGCCGGCCTGGTCTGCTGGGCGCTGGGTATTGCGTCGATCCTGTCCCTGAACCTGTGGGCTGACTTCGCCCCACTGGGCTTCGTGCCGATGTTGGAGGGCAAGACCATCTTCGACCTGCTGGACTTCTTTACCGCCAACATCCTGTTGCCGCTGGGTGGTCTTCTGGTGGCAATCTTCGCCGGCTGGGTGATGTCCCGCCAGGCACTGGAGAACGAATTGTCGCTGTCCGCGCCAATGTTCCGTTTGTGGTACGTGACGATACGCTTCATCACTCCGGTCGCCGTTAGCGCGGTGTTTCTCTACAACCTGGCCTGAAGCCGCCCCTGCAGAGCTGTGAAAAAGGGGTCAGATGAAAGCGTTCATCTGACCCCGCCTTCACTTCAGTTGATCCCGGATCAAAATCCGGGGTCAGATGAACGCTTTCATCTGACCCCGACTTAACGCCAGCTTCCGGTCACAGTTGCTTCAGTGCGGCTTCAAGCGTTTCGCCGATGCGGGCATTGAGCTTGAGGTCCACCAGTTCCTCCGCCCGGGTACGGCCGAGGTTAAGCGTTGCCATGGGCTTGCTCCATTCTCTCGCATAGCGGCAGAAACGAAACCCGGAATACACCATCAGCGACGAACCAATCACCAGCAGACCATCGCTGGCCCTGAGCACATCCAGTGCTGAATAAACCCTGTCTTTGGGCACATAATCCCCGAAAAACACCACATCCGGCTTCAGAATACCCTCGCACCTCGGGCAGTCCGCCGGCCGGAAATCCGAGAAATCCACCTCCAGATCGGCATCGCCATCGGGCGCGCGCTCCGCGGTATACCTGCGGAATCCGGGATTAAGATCCACACAACGGTCGTGCACCTCGTCCCGTGGGCAGCGGTAGCCGCAACTCATGCAGACCACTTCATCCGCCCGGCCATGAAGATCGGTCACCGCCCGGGTACCGGCTTTCTGGTGCAGCCGGTCAACATTCTGAGTCACCACCAGGCTGCTGTGGTTCAGCAGCTCGAGGTCGGAGATGTACCGGTGGGAGGGGTTGGGCACAGCGTTACGCATCACTGGCCAGCCAATCAGGCTACGGCCCCAGTAGCGCTGGCGGGAGTGAAAATCCTCCATGAACGCGTGGTGCTGAACCGGCTGCTTACGCTTCCAGGCACCGTCGCCATCGCGGTAATCCGGAATGCCGGAATCGGTGCTCACCCCGGCACCGGTGAGAATCAGCAGCCTTGGGTGGCGATGGATAAACTCCGCCAGCAACGCTCCCGCCTCTTCCGGCTCATGTAACACCGGCGGCTGATCCGGTTCGGGCAGACGCTGACTGGAGCTGAAAGGTCGGCTGCGGTGCGTGGTTACAGGCATACAAACTCCGGTTTCTCAGCCCGGCTTGCGGGCCACATACACGGTGTTGAACGATTCCCTGTTCTGAAACGGGTTAAAGAAGGATACGACGTGGCAGACGACATCGGTGAATACTTCATTCAACACGGCCATGAATTTTTCATCCTCGCCCTCGTTCGACCACATGGCGAACACGCCCCGGGGCCGGAGTTGCCGGGCCATCAGGCGAAGGTTGTTGGCGGTGTAGAAGCTGGCACTGGAGTCATGCAGCAAGGCCCGGGGCGAGTGGTCGATATCGAGGAGGATGGCATCGAATGGCTTGCCGGGGTTATCGGGATCAAAGCCGCCGGTTTCGGGGTCGGCGATAGCCAGGTCAAAAAAGCTGCCATGAACGTAGCGATTCCGTGGGTCGGCATTAAGGTCTTTGCCCAGGGGCACGAGCTCTTTCTGATGCCAGCCAATCACAGGCGCGAGGTATTCGACCACGAGCAGTTCGTCGACCCGCTGGTGTTTGAGAGCCGCCACGGCGGTGTAACCGAGGCCGAGTCCGCCGACAACCACACGGAGGTTTTCACCTTCGGTTTCGCCCAGTCCGATGTCGGAGAGGGCAACTTCGGCGTCCACGAACATGCTGGACATGAGGAATTCCTCGCCCAGCTTCACCTCGTAGATATCCCGGTCGCCAATCGCCGGAATCCGACGCCGGCGCAGGGTGATCTCACCGATCACCGAGGGTTGGCTGTCAATTTGCTCGAAAAGCAGTCCCATGTGTTCTGGCTCTTATGGTATCCGGTGGAAACGATAAATCTGAGTTTGCCGTCCCCAGCCTGAAAATCTGTGCAAGGAACGGTTACTCCCCATTCCGCCCAGGGGCGGACTCACCGAAACATGCTGCAAGAGTCTTTCGCATCTTCTCTGCGCCCAGTTGTTCCATCAACTCAATGTTTCTCTGCGGAATCCCATCCACATCCGGATAACTGTCAATCGCCGCTTCCAGGCTGGCTTCGCGCAACAGGTGCAGCATCGGGAACGGTGAACGGTTGGTGTAATTCTCCGCAGCACCCGACTCGGTGCCCTCAAACTGGTAATCCGGGTGGAAACTGGCGATCTGGTAAACACCTTCCATATCCAGATACGCCAACAAACCATCCGCAGCATCCAGAAATTCATTGTAGGAAGCAAAGTCCTGCAATACACCCGGGTGAATCAACAGGGTGGTTTCTATCTCCGGTTCGTCCTCCAGACGCTGAAGCTCCGAGTGAAGAGCGTGAAGAAGCTCATCTTCGGTCCCTGCATCCGACACCACAAACCGAACCCGGTTCCGGACCAGTTCCCGTTTGGCGAACGGGCACAGATTGTAGCCAACGACGACATCTTCGACCCATTTGCGGGTTGTGTTAACTATTTCAATCTCGCCCATGTTCTTTTCCTTAAAATGACCGAAGGCTACTCACAAGATTGAAGCGGGCGTGTGGGCCTGGCTTTCCAAAACTGTGCGGAGCCATGGATGGCGGAGCCCAAGCGTCACATGGACGTGCCGCAAGGAGCGTGTTTTGGAAAGCCAGGCCCACATGTCCGCCCGCACCCAGAGTCTAAGTCTTAGAGGTACCCCTGGCTACGAAGATAGTCGTCATAAGACCCACTAAAGTCAGTAACACCGTCGGCCTTAAGCTCAATGATGCGCGTAGCCAGCGAAGAAACAAACTCCCGATCATGGCTGACGAAAATCAGTGTCCCCGGATAGTTCTCCAGCGCCAGGTTCAGCGCCTCGATGGACTCCATATCCAGGTGGTTGGTGGGCTCATCCATCAGCATCACATTGGGCTTTTGCAGAATCAGCTTGCCGAACAGCATCCGCCCCTGCTCGCCGCCCGAGATCACACGGACAGATTTGGCGATGTCGTCGCCGGAGAACAACATGCGCCCCAGGGTACCCCGAACCAGTTGTTCGCCCCCGGTGGTCCACTGGGCCATCCAGTCAGTCAGGCTGTCATCATCGGCAAAATCTGCGGTATGGTCCTGGGCGAAGTAACCAACTTCAGCGCTGTCGGTCCACTTTACTTCGCCGCTGTCGGGCGCGTAAGCGCCGGACAGGCACTGCAACAGGGTGGTTTTGCCGATGCCGTTGGGGCCGATGATCGCTACCCGCTCACCGGCCTCAACCTGCAGGTTCAGGTTCCTGAACAATGGCTTTTCATCAAAGCCCTTGGTCATGTTCCTGAGGGTCACGGCCTGGCGGTGCAGTTTCTTGCCCTGCTCGAAACGGATAAACGGGCTCACCCGACTTGAGGGCTTTACCTCTTCCAGCTGGATCTTGTCGATCTGGCGGGCGCGGGAGGTGGCCTGTTTGGCCTTCGAGGCGTTGGCCGAGAAGCGGCTGACAAACTGCTGCAGCTCGGCGATCTGGGCCTTTTTCTTGGCGTTGTCTGACAACATGCGCTCGCGAGCCTGGGTAGCGGCGGTCATGTATTCGTCGTAGTTACCCGGGAACAGACGCAGTTCGCCATAATCCAGATCCGCCATGTGCGTGCACACGCTGTTCAGGAAGTGCCGGTCGTGGGAAATGATGATCATGGTGCTGTTGCGGGCCACCAGGATGCTTTCCAGCCAGCGGATGGTGTTGATGTCCAGGTGGTTGGTGGGCTCGTCCAGCAGCAGTACGTCCGGATCGGAGAACAGCGCTTGAGCCAGCAGTACCCGCAGCTTCCAGCCCGGCGCCAGGACGCTCATGGGGCCATTGTGCTGTTCCAGCGGGATGTCGAGGCCGAGCAGCAGCTCACCAGCGCGGGCGTCGGCGGTGTAGCCGTCCATTTCAGCGAACTGCACCTCCAGGTCCGCCACGGCCATGCCGTCTTGCTCGCTCATTTCCGGCAGGGAGTAGATGCGGTCCCGCTCTTTTTTAACGTTCCACAGTTCTTCATGGCCCATAATGACGGTGTCCAGCACCGAGCAGTCCTCATAGGCGAACTGGTCCTGGCGCAGTTTGCCGAGCCGGGTGTTGGGCTCCAGCATGACCTGGCCGGCAGAGGGCTCGAGGTCACCACCGAGTATCTTCATCAGCGTGGATTTGCCGCAGCCGTTGGCCCCGATCAAACCATAGCGGTTGCCGTTGCCGAATTTCGCAGAAACATTTTCAAACAGGGGCTTGGCCCCGAATTGCATGGTGATATTGGCGGTGGAAATCAAGAAACAAACCTGTCGATGTGGGGCCGGCCGGGCGCCGGCTAAAAGAAAGCCGGCATTGTACAGGTTTGCAGGCAGGACTGTGAGGCCGCAGAAACACGGATAAAAAGCACTTGCCTCCGGCGTGCGGTCCGGGCAGCATTCCCATTCTGACTAACCCATTCATCCGACAACAGGATATTGAACATGGCACAAGCAACCGCACGCCACATTCTGGTAGACAGCGAAGCAAAATGTGAAGAACTGAAAAAAGCCATCGAAGGCGGCCAGGATTTCGCCGAAGTGGCAAAGCAACACTCTTCATGCCCCTCCGGCCGAAACGGCGGTGACCTGGGCTCTTTCGGCCCGGGCCAGATGGTTCCCGAGTTCGACCAGGCCGTATTCAACAGTGAGCTGAACACCGTGATCGGCCCGGTCAAGACCCAGTTCGGCTATCACCTGCTGGAAGTGACCAGCCGCAACTGATCTGATTCTCAGGAGCCGAGCGTCCAGGGGTTGGACGTAATCGGCTCCGCGCCGGCATCCGTCACCAGAACTGTCTCACTGCACCCGATACCCCATTTCCCGGGCACGCGCAGGCAAATCGGGAGATGGAACACCATTCCGGGACTGAATTCCGTGTTACCACCGCGTGCGATAAAGCCCGAACCTTCCACCCAGGAGGGCGGAAACTGGGCACCAACGGTGTAGCCAAATACGCCGGAGAAAAACACGGTGCCGGCAAGGGGGGCCAGGGCTTTTTCCGCTGCATGGGCGGCAGAATCAAAGGTCACTCCCGGTTTCACTGCCGCCAGAAGGGCGTCCACAACGCGTCGACAACCGTCGAACACCTGTCGCATTTCCCGCGATGGCGTTCCGGCCACCACCGTTTGCATCATGGGTGCTGTGTAGCGCTGCCAGGAGGAACCGAACTCCAGAAACACCGGCTCGTCCTGCTCTATCCGGCAGCGTTTGTGGTTGGTGTGAATCACGCTGCTGCGCCGGCCTGCGGTTACGATGGGTTGCATGCTCATGAACTCACTGCCGGCTTCCAGGAGGGCCCGGGCACCAACTGCGGCAATGTCGTTATCCGTTAACCCTGGCCGGACTTCGGCAGCCGCCGCTTTTAACCCCTCTGCGGTGATACGCGCACTCTCGCGCAAGTACTGGATTTCACCCGCGGATTTGACAATGCGAATCTTCTTTACGAGGCCGCCACTATCAACAAACCGAACGCTGGAGAGCCTTGCTTTCAGGCCTTCAAGCACGCCCTGCCGGAGCGAACCGTGCCAGGCATCAATCCCGACAATATCCGCGGAACCATTGAGGGCATCAATCAATGGTGACAGCACTTCGCCAATGCCTTCCCACCGGTAGCCGGTAACGCTGGTAACCCGGGTGGTCACCATGGCCGGCCCCATTTCAATGGACGGCACCTGCAACAGCAGGGATGAGCCGGTGACCAACAGGGCAACGTGAACGGAGACCTCAAAAGTACTGTAACCGGTCAGATAAAAAATATCGGAAGGGTCTGTCAGCAGCAGCGCGTCCATGTCTTCAGCGGCCATCCGGTCCCTAACCCGGGCAAGCCGATGGTCAAATTCTTTCGCTCCGAAGGGGCATTCAGAGCCCCTTAGTTCTGCCGGAAGCGCTTTCTGATAGGCGTTAAAATCCATGGTCGCACCTCCTCGGTTACTCTTAACAAGGAGAGTGGACCCGAATTTGCATTTTCACAAATTTTAGAGAACTTTCAGCAGCATTTACTGGCTGTTTGCGGGCGCCGGTGAAAGAAACTGCGCCAGTTGTCTGCCAACGGATTCGATCGGGTCGGTAATCGCCTGCTGGATGCTGTTGGTAACAACCTTTGAGAACGCAGCACCGGCGGGACTTTCCAGGAACCCCAGATACAGGTTCATTTCCTGGGCTCCGATATTCTCGTAGGTATAGAGATAGCTGTCGTACACCTGCTGGCCGACGACACCTGTCAGCATACTGCGCTGGCTTTCAATGCGTTGCCGGAGCTGATCGTAATTGACCGAATCACTGCTGAACGCAGCCATGGCCGTTGCCAGCCCGAGTTGTACTGCGATGGTTGTATCCACCGCGCTTTCAGTAGCGCGGGAAGCGCGATCAAAGCGATCAAACATGTCCGCTTTGCGGGTGCCCTTGTATTTGCTGTTCAGTTCCGGAGCGCGGGCCTGGATCTGCTGCCAGGCAGTGGGCGCGGAAGCGGCAATCTCGGCGGCGGAAATCTTCCTTGCAACCGGTGTTTCATACCAGTCCTGCACCGCTTCAAGCTGTGCGTCCGTCAGTTGTTTTTGCAAATCGGTAATAATCTGCTGCTCAATATCAGCGGCCCTGAAACTGTTGCTCACCACATTACCGATCGTATCCGCCACCACTGGCGGCAACCGGCCGCTCCGTTTCAGACCTTCCCGAATGCCCTGGCTCATCATGGCAGGATATCTGGCGACAATATCGTCAACAGGTGATGCCGCCAGAACCTGGCGGGCATCCGGTGCCGCCTGGACCGCTCCGGCAAAGAGCAGGGCTGTGACTAAAAGAGGTTTAACTAGGGCAAATCGCTTCATTTACCTATCATCCCGGACGTATTGTTGATTCCCTTATGCCATGAGTGTGATGCATGCAGCAAGCAATCCCTCGGTCCCGGAGATGACGGTTTGGTAGGAATGCGGAAGAAACCTCGCCGGAACAGCAGACGCCGCCGGACGGCCATCGAGACCTGGAGAAGCCGGACCAGATGGTACGGACTGCCGGTGCTGGGTTTGCTGATGGCCACCTGGGCCACTTTGCGGTTCAGCCTGCTGGCACCGGATCCTCCGGCTAACCCGGAGAACCTGTGCGAAATCTTCCGGGAACATCCGGTCTGGTATGACTACGCCCGCGAATCCGAGCAACGGTGGGGCACACCGATCGCCACGCAAATGGCCTTTGTCTACTACGAATCGTCCTTCCGCAGCCATGCCCGCCCGCCGCGCTCGCTGCTCTGGGGCTTTATTCCCTGGACCAGACCGACAACCGCCTACGGCTATGCCCAGGCCCTGGACCCGGCCTGGCAGGAATACCTGCAGGCCAATGGTGAGGGCTGGTTTACCGTTCGCACCGATATGGAGTACGCGCTGGATTTTGTCGGCTGGTACAACCATCTGACCCACCGGCAGCTGGATATTCCGT
Source organism: Marinobacter sp. Arc7-DN-1 (assembly GCF_003441595.1). Taxonomy (NCBI): domain Bacteria; kingdom Pseudomonadati; phylum Pseudomonadota; class Gammaproteobacteria; order Pseudomonadales; family Marinobacteraceae; genus Marinobacter; species Marinobacter sp. Arc7-DN-1. The sequence goes on from NZ_CP031848.1 coordinate 1,413,978, forward strand.
TTTCAGCCCCGCGGCAACTGTATCTCGCTTACCACGAAGGCCGGGGTGGTTATGCCCGTAAGACTTTCGTGCAGAAACCGGCCGTGACGGCCCTCGCCTCCCGGGTGCAGACCCGGGCCTTTCGATATGACCATCAGCTCAAAACCTGTGAACAGGAGTTCCAGTGCTGGCGCTGGTACCAGTTCTGGCCTTTCTGTGGCTGAATCCCGTTAAGGCGCTGTTCTGATCTCCAACTGGGGTTCAAGCGCCTGCAGCCGCTCCACCAGATACTCCATGACAATCCGGACACGAGCCATCTGCTGAGTATCCTGGTTCACATGCAACCACAGATCCACACTCTCGCCTTCCAACGGGTCTGACAGGCGACGAAGCTCACGGGTACCTTCACCCAGATAGCACGGCAATACCGCCAGACCGGCGCCCGCCCTGGCAAGGGCATGCATGGACTGCAGGCTGTTGCAGCGAATGACAGATGCCACGTTCTTCAGATGCTTGCGATACCAACGACCCGTGGCCAGATGGCTGAAGGTTTCATCGGGAATAACCCACAGGCAGGCCTCCGGATGATTCTCAATGTCCATGTTGCGGTTTCGCCGACAATACCGCGCGGAGCCGTAAACCGCCGATTCGATGGCTGCAATCCGCTCTCCTTCGAGGGTTGCCTGCGGCTTGTTTTCCGGCCGGAGCGTCAGGTCCGCTTCCCGATGGCTGAGGTTGGCCACGTCGTTGTCCGTCAGAATTTCCAGCTCAATATCCGGAAACTCCCGCACCAGCTCCGCCAGTATCGGGCTGAGCAACTCATTCATCATGGCGTCTTCGGCTGCCAGGCGCACCTTGCCGACCGGCGCGGAGTCCTGCCCCACCAGTTTGCGTTCGAGATTTTCCATCTCCACTGCCAGCCGCTCGGCTTCCCGAAAAGCCGTTTCACCCACTGGTGTAAGCTGCAGTCCGTCTCTGCTTCGCTCAAAAAACTGCACACCCAGCGACTCCTCCATCTGGTCAAGTCGCCGTAAAACAGTGGTTTGGTGCACACCCAGTAATTCACCGGCCTTGGCAAGCGTTCCGCCTATTGCCAGAGCCCTGATATATCGAAGATAATCCCAGTCCATAGTTACTGCATATTTGCAACGTGAGTACGGATTTTAACGTATTTAAGCTGCAAATAAGAACCCTTAGAATACCGTGTAAATTAAAGGTAGATAACTAACTAGTCCACCCGATTAGATTAAAGGAGGAAGGCGCTATGACTCAGAACCATATCGCAACCGTTCACCCGCTGCCGTCCAGTATCCTCCACAACAGTGCTGAGGTCAGGCGCCAGTATACCCGTGCTGCGGCAAAGCAGGCGGTTCAGTTTTTCAGTCGCAAGATGCGGGGCTTCAACCGGAAAGCGGCACAGGTTGCTCCGGACATGACCCGGATGCAAGGTGGCCACTGAGCCAACGCTGAAATCCGGCATGAACGCGAGGACCGCGCAGGCTGGAAACAAAACACAGGGATTTGAAAACGCCGGCGGCACCCGAGGGGCCACCGGTGTTTTACGTCAGGGGATCAGAACTCCCAGACTACCTTTTTCTTCTGGCTGAACCAGCCGTCCATTTTTTGGTTGTAGAAGTCTTCGATCACATTCCGCTTGATCTTCATGGTCGGCGTCAACATGCCGTTCTCCATGGTCCAGGGCTCCCTGACCACCACTACGAACGCCACCTTCTCGTGGGATTCACACTCCGCGTTCACCGCATCCAGCTCAGCCGCCAGTTCCTGCTCCAGTTCACTGCGATCGGCACCGGTTTCCAGTTCACCCCGCGCCTCCTCCGAAAGCAGGATCATCAGGCACGGCTGCGGCTGGTTGGCACCGGCAACACAGACCACTTCAGCTTTGGGGTGGTTAAAACGGTTTTCAATGGGAACCGGAACAACGTACTTGCCCTTCGAGGTCTTGAAAAGGTCTTTCACCCGGCCGGTTATCCGGAGGCTGCCATCCCGGTCAATTTCTCCCAGGTCTCCGGTTTTCAGGAAACCATCCCCGGTGAGATCTTCTCTGGTTTTTTCATCATTCTTGTAATAACCCAGCATCTGGCCAGGGCTCTTTACCTGAACCTCGCCCCCCTCGCCAATGCGATGTTCCACACCCGGATTGGCCATACCGACAGAGCCAGCCCTCGCCTGACCCGGCCGGTTGGCGTGGGAGTAGCCGAAATTCTCGGACATCCCGTAGACCTCCAGCAACTCCAGCCCGAGATTCCGGTACCAGTTGACGATGTCGGCTGACAGGGGCGCGGCACCCGTGAGGGCCGCCCGACAATGATCCAGCCCCAGTTGCCTGAGTACTTTCTTTTTAACCAGGCCACTGACGATGGGAAGGCTGAATAGCAGCTTCTGTTTTTTGGGCGGCAATTTGGCGTTTACACCCAGATAGAACTTCATCCACAGGCGGGGAACGGAGAAGAACAGCGTCGGCCGCGCCCGCTGAAGATCTTCCTGGAAGGTATCCAGGGAATTGGCGAAGTACAGATGAAAGCCGTAATACAGGGACTGGGTTTCCACCGCCGCACGTTCTGCCACATGGGCCAGCGGCAAATAGGAAAGCATCCGTTCACCGGAAGAGACCGGGAACAGTTGCTGCAACCCGTCTGCCACCGAAATCATGGTACGGAAACTGTGCATCACCCCTTTGGGCCGGCCGGTACTGCCGGATGTGTAAACAATGGTCGCCAGGTTATCCGGGTCTGGCAGCTTCGGTTCCGCAGGCTCCTGGCCGGCGATGATCTCCAGCCACTTTGGCGTGTCGTCCCTTGGTGACATGGGCAGGGAAATAAGCGGCAAATCGTCCGGAATGTGGTTTTTGATGTCGTTCCAGCCGTCTGCCATACCATCGAGCTTACCGAGGAACAACAGTTTTGCCTCGCAGTGCTCAAGCACATAGGCCGCAGTATCACCATTGAGGGTGGGATACAGCGGCACCGACACGTGGCCGGCGGCCCAGATTGCCAGATCGGCCAGGATCCAGTGCGCGCTGTTCTTGCCCAGGATACCGATATTGCTCGGTTCGGACAGGCCCAGTCTGTTCAGGTAAGCTGCCATCCGGGACACCTGGTCAGCGGCCTGCTTCCAGGTGATGCCCTCAACACGGCCATCCGGGTATGGCTGGGTCAGGTAGACATGATCGGGGGTTTCCTCTGCCCAATAATACAGGCAATGGAGTGAGGTCTGCTTCCGGGGATCTACCGCCATAAACGGCTCCTTTGTTGTTATTGTACTGCCTGTTTCAGATTCTGAATTGCTGTTCATACTAGCGCCATTTCACCCGCACTCAATAGCATTTAATGCCCGGGCGATTGGCCAATTAATACTTCCGTGAGAACGGTCTCTCAAAAGCTTTCGTGACATTGGTCAAGTTTGATCTACAGTGAGGACTGTGGCGTATGCGTTCCATCACTTTAGGAGGTGACCATGAGAACATCGAATCGCTCTTTTCTGATTTTTCCCGCCTGGGGCGTTATCCTCACGGGTTCGGCAGCGTTCCTCTATTGCGCTTACGCAGGCTTGCTGGGGACCTGACCCTCAAGCTCCAGTCCTGGACTGGCCTGATCCGACACCAGACAGGACACTAACGTCGAAACCTGGTTTCAAGGACCACCGCCGAGTTGGTCCGCTCCACCCCTTCCAGGTTACCAATATCGTCCAATACGGCACTCAGTTCCTCCAGGGACTGGGCCTGGACGATGGCAATCAGATCGTACTCACCGCTTACCGAAAACAGTTGTGACACCTGGCTGATACCCTCCAGCGCCGTGTTTGTCCGGCCAGTCAGTTTCTGGAACACCTTGATCGACACATGAGCCTCAACCTGACTGGCCGAGAATTCCCCGCCCAGCTGAACCGAATAGCCCCGAATGACGCCGCTGGCCTCAAGGCGGGAAATGCGATTCTGCACGGTTGAACGGGACACATGCATGGCTTTGGCGAGCTCCGTGATACTGGCCCGGGCATTCTGGCGTAACAGCATCAGCAGCTTCCGGTCCTGCAGGTTGATCATTTTGTCAATTCCATTTTTCATTTTGACTTAATTGTAGACCATTTCGACCTTTCTGAAACTGCAATTTGTCATTGCCTGCTCTCATACTGTGCCAAAACAATGCTCAGGACGCTGGCCATGATTATCCGACCTATAACCCCCTGGGATCTCGATGCGCTCTATCGCATTGCCGTTGAATCCGGCCCAGGCTTTACCTCGCTGTTGCCAGACCGGGATGCCCTTGCGCGAAAGATTGACCATTCCGTATCGAGCTTCGCCAGGCCCGTCACCGCACCGGGTGATGAGCACTACCTGTTTGTCCTGGAGGACAACGCGACCGGAGAGATCCTCGGCACGACCGGTATTGAAGCCGCAGCTGGCCTGAACCGGCCACTCGTCCACTTTCGTCGCAATGCGGTTATCCAGCACGCCAACGTCCGCCGGATGCGGCACACTGAGGAAAGCCTGACCCGTTGCCAGCACTACACCGGCTGCACCGAAATCTGTTCACTCTACCTGCGACCAGGGTTTCGTCGGGCCAATGCCGGCAAACTTCTTTCCCGGGTGCGTTTCCTGTTCATGGCACTTCACCCTGAGCGGTTCTCGGACACCGTCATCGCGGAAATGCGGGGTGTTTCAGACCAGGCCGGGCGGTCTCCATTCTGGGACTGGCTGAAACACCATGTTGCCGACCTGGACTTTGCTTCAGCCACACAACTGGCCTGCACCGGGCACACCGGCTTTATTGAGGAATTCATACCCGCCATGCCGTTCTATACTCAACAGATGAGCCATGCAGCCCGGGCGGTTATCGGCCAGGTTCACGAAGACACCCGCCCGGCCCGGCACATGCTGGAACGGGAGGGCTTCCGGCATCAGGGTTTTGTCGATCTCCTTGACGGCGGCCCGACACTGGAGTGCCCGAAGGCGGAGATCGCCAGTGTGCGCAACACGCACATGGGCAAGGTTCAGCTTCACGCGGGGACAAAGTTCCCAGAGAATGATGAGAGTGCGGGCTATCCATCCGCCATCGTTGCCAACGCCAGCTGTTCCGATTTCAGGGCAACCGTGACCGACCAGGCGTATCCGGAACCCGGAGCCGGCCGTGTTGTGGTGGCAGCCCGACTGGCAGAGCATCTGGCTCTGGGCGATGGCAGCCCGGCCTGCTGTCTTCCTCTGGCCGCAACCCGCCAACAGTCACAGCCTGGTCAGCAGACCCGCCATACACACGCCACCGAGGAGATTCACTATGCATACTGATCCGGACACACTGTTCGCCCGGCTCTGGGAGTCCTATCGTCAGGTGACCCCTTCCGCCGAGCGCATCCACAAGATCCTGGGTGCCGAAGAAGGACAGGCCATCGTCAATGACCACATTGCACTGCGCACCTTCAACCTCGATCCGGTGCGGCTCGGGGCCCTGGCTGAACACTTTCTGAGCCTTGGTTACCAGCAAGGCGGCGAATACCGTTTTGAGGCCAAGAAACTGTACGCCCGGCATTATGAGCACCCCTCCAGGGAACTCCCCAAGGTGTTCATATCGGAGCTGCTCGTTGATCAGTGCTCACCGGCATTACAGGCCGTGGTGAAAAACCTGGTGGCTCAGGTGCAACCGGACGCTGTTAAGGCCGATAATTTCCTGTATTCCGGTCGCCACTGGACGATTGATTACGACACGTATCGGGACCTCCTCCAGGAAAGCGAGTATGCCGCCTGGATGGCTGCCTGGGGCTATCGTGCCAACCATTTCACGGTCAGCATCAACCATCTGGAACAGTTCCGGACGGTGCCGGACATTAACCAGTTGCTAAAAGATCATGGTTACACGGTGAATGCGTCCGGCGGGGAGGTGAAGGGATCGCCGGAAGATCTGCTGGAACAGTCCTCAACCATGGCAGACAGGGTACCTCTTACCTTTTCCGATCAGGCCGTGACAATCCCGAGCTGCTTTTACGAGTTTGCACTGCGGTATCCGAAACCGGACGGCGAGCTCTATTCGGGATTCGTGGCGGCCTCGGCAGACAAGATTTTCGAGAGCACCAACGCCGCGGGCTGAGGAACTTCTCGCCCGCTCACTCCATCCAAAACCATCTCGTCAAGACCACCCCTGCTCACCGAGCAGGGGGACAAAACGGACAGCTCCGAAGTCCTCGGTTCTGAATTCGCTCTCCGAAACCCGGGTTATCCGCAGTAACGACTGCACGGAATGCTCGGAGCCAACCGGAATCACCAGGCAGCCGCCAACAGCCAGTTGATGCTTTAACGCCTCGGGCACCGCAGGCGCACCGGCGGCCACGATGATGCCATCGAAGGGCTGGTGTTCTGGCCAGCCCAGGGTGCCATCACCGCAGCGGACCACCACGTTATCAAACCCTTCCGACGCCAGGGTTCTGGTTGCCCGTTCCGCCAACTCCGGCACTCTTTCCACGCTGAAAACCTCACTGGCGATACAGGCAAGAACGGCAGCGGCGTAACCCGACCCGGTTCCGATATCCAACACTTTTTCGCCCCCCTGAAGCTCCAGAGCTTCCGTCATTAACGCCACGATGTACGGCTGCGAAATCGTTTGCCCGGCGCCAATGGGCAGCGGCCCGTCATCGTAGGCACAGTCCTGCATGCTCTTTGGTACGAATTTCTCCCGTGCCACCCGGCCCATGGCCTCAAGAACCAGTGGCGACCCGACTCCCCGGGCGACGAGCTGATACTCCACCATAGACGCTCTCCGGGACTGGAATTCACTGCCCTGTGTCATTGTCTGCCTACCCCTCTGGTTAACGCCTGCGACCGCCGACGTCCGCTGAATCACCGAAGCTTCGGCAACCACTTACCGGCGGTTACAAAGCAGTAACTTTTTTACAACGGCGGTCACCGCATTATCTGACTACTTTTTACTCACCGACAGTCACAGAAACAACCGCCGAACGCAAAAACAATAAAACGAACAACGGGCTGAGAACCAGGGACCCCGTTGTTGAGGAGGAAAAATGTCAACATCCGTTAACCACCTCGACGAGCGGACGCGGGATTCCGCCGAGCTGCTTGAAGAAATCATGCCCTCTGCCATTACCCTGGCCATGATGCTTCGACACCGGAAAATGGCGGCGTGGCTGCGTACCGAATTTGATGGCTATCAGGACCTGGAGGCCGCCCCGCCCTATCGGCGGCAATTGCATGGACATATCGTTGCCAAGTCTCCCCAGTATGGCTGGATTCCCGCACCGATGGAGGATCAGCAAAAGAAAGAGTTCGGTTACACGGACCTGCTTGAGGGCGTGAAAGCCCTTGAGAAAGTGTGTGTCAATTGCAAGAAGGGCAGTGGCAATCGCGTACTGCTGGCCAAAGAAGACATGGCAGTCCTCCAGAAACAGATCAATCTTACTGCCGAACTGGCCATCAATCTCAGCCGGGACGTCTACTGCCGCCTGCTGAGGACTATCCGGGGAGCGATCTACCTCTGGACCCAGGAGCTCATGGCCGAGGGTATAGCCGGTGAACACAACCACTACAGCCCCGATGAGCGTGCGAAAGTGGCGCAACTGGATGACCCCGAGAAGTTCTGGCGCCGGGCCCTGGAAGAAGTGGACAACCTGCCGATACCAGACGTTCGTGAGGCCGGATTCTTTGAACGGGTATTCGGGCGCGCAGGCTAAAGGACGCTGACAATCCCGACGCTGCTCACCAGGAGCAGCACAGCTCCGAGCATACGGAAGAAAACCGGCGTCTCGGCCCGGAGAATGCGGTCGTGGGCATAGAGACCGATCACGTGGCCCACGGCTGCGCAGGGCAACAGCCAGAGATGGTGGATAAGCTGGAGATCCACGCCGGCCCAGACGAATGCTGTCATTTTGATCAGTACCAGAATGAACCAGAGTGCAAACAGCGTGTCACGGAGCTTCTCCTTCGGCAGGTGCTGTGCGGCGACCGCGATAATCAGCGGCGCCCCGATCAGGGACGTGCCACTGATGTAGCCCCCCACCATCAGAAACACCGTATCGACGGTTTTACTACCGCTGCGGAACGGCCGGTTGATGATATAGGACACCGAATAGAGCGCGACGGTCACGAAGATGATGGCACTGAGAATATCGGAAGGCATGGTGATCAGGCCGAACACGCCAATCAGCTTGGGCACGATCATGATCCCGAGGATCCGCCACAGGTACTGCCAGTCAACGGTTCCGGCAGCTGTGTCACGGGGCTGCCCGGCTCTGGTGCGATTATTCATCCAGATGGTCAGGGATGAAAATACCAGCAGATGAACCGCGATAATTGGGAGAAACACCAACGGCTCATCAAGAACCAGCAGAAGAAACGGTAAAGACAGGACGGCACCACCAAATCCCAGCCCGGACCGGACAAAGCCGCTCCAGACAAAAATAAGGGCAATCAGCAGATATTGATAGTTTGCGAGGTCTGACATGGAATCCCTGTTGAAAAATGGACCGGCCTTTTTCCGAAACTGATCTAAGCTCTGGTAGTTGCGAAGAAAAACAATAGCAAGCGGAGGATGTTAGTTAATGGCCCTGTCCTGGAAACAGAAGTTTATGCTGTTGATTGTTGCCACACTGATCGGGCTGGCGATTGCCACCATGGCGTCCCTGAGCGGGCTCGGCAAGGTGTCGGATGCCTATGAAGCACGCGGACAGGCCAGGTCCTATGAATCCGCTTCCCTTACCCTGCTGAACAGCTGGCTCGCGCTCGAAAGGCTGAGCGAGAGTCTTGCTCCGGAACAGGTTGATAGCTACCAGGAGCAACTTGAGTCCCTGTCCGAACAGGCATCAGCGCTCAGCGAATCCGCCGGCGCCCTGTCGGATGACGCTATCAATATCGCTGCTCAAAAAATCCGCCAGCAGGTTGCGGAGTATACCCGACTTCGGACCGAATGGCTGGCCCTGAACCGGCAACTGGGCCTGACCGCCGCCGACGGGCTAAGGGCGAAAATGTCCCGGGCCATCGACGATGGCCTGCGGAAGATCAGCATCTCGATCTTCAACGACGACATCAATACCATTTCGTCCACCTATCGGGATTATCTCTCCACTTTCGACGCCTCCTACGCCCAGGCGACCCGCGAGGCGCTTGAGCGAATGCAGGCTACTGTCCGGGACATGGAGTGGCAGGAAATAGACATCGGTAAGGCCGTACAGGCATTCGATGACGCATTTACCCGGGCCGGGGAGCTTATCGCCTCACTGTCCACTATCGAAAACCAGCTGGCAGACGCCGGTGCCAGCATTCGCAGTCTGATCACCGAGCAGAACAATCTGCTCCGGCGCGGGCTTATCGTCGCCACCAGCGAGCGCGCCGAGGAAGCCCGGACTTCCTCTACCTGGCTGATCATTATGACCGCAGCCGCCGTGCTGGTCATTCTGGTGCTTACACTGACAGCCGCCTCCAGAACTCTGGTAAAACGACTCAATGACGCCGTGCACCTGCTCACCCATGTCGCCGGGGGCGATCTCAGCCAGCGGCTCGAACCGGGCAAAAATCCGAATGATGAGTTCAGCCGGCTGGGCCAGGCCGCCAACAAGATGCTGGACGATGTGTCCCGCGTAATAGGCCAGGTAGTTGAAGGCAACCAGACACTCTCCAGTCTTCAGGTTGAGCTGGACGCGCTGGTCGATCAGATGGGGCGCAATGGTGAGCAGGTTGAAGATGAAACCGAGCAGACCGCCACCGCAGTTCAGGAAATTTCCCACACTGCGGTGGACATCGCCCAGTACACCCAGTCGGTCAACGAAGCCGTCCAGAACGCCAACGACGCTGCCCATTCCGGCGCCGGGGTTGTCAGGCGCAGCGCAAAAATCATGAGCGAACTGGCCGAGCGGATCCAGAAAACCCACGATCAGGTCGGCCAACTGAGCAAGACCGGTGAGAAGGTCAACTCAATCGTCGGCGTGATCAACGGCCTGGCGGAACAGACAAACCTGCTTGCCCTCAATGCGGCCATCGAAGCAGCGAGGGCCGGGGAAGCCGGGCGCGGCTTCTCCGTGGTCGCCGATGAAGTCCGGTCTCTGGCGGAAAAGACGGTTTCCGCCACCAATGGCATTGCCGAGATCGTGGACTCACTGAACCGGGAAACCTCGGCCATTACCACCCTCATGAAGGAAGGGCTGGATTCCGCTGGCAACGGCGAAGAAAGCTCCAGAGAAGCGGCTCATTCGATCGAGCAGATCACCGGCTCCATCCGCCAGCTGGCCGGGGATATGAATCAGGTAGTTTCTTCGGTTGAGGGAATTTCAACCACAACGGAAGAGATTGCACAGAAGGTCGAGCAGATTCATGGCCACACCCGGGAAACCTCGGACATTCGCCAGAAACTCAATGCCCACATTGCGCGACTGTCTACGCAGGTAACGTCACTGACCCAGGCATCGCAGGGGTTCCGGCTGTAACAGGCCAACGGAGGATAGCTCTGGTTGCACAGCCTGGTTATGCAGCATGCAACGGCTTAATCCGACTAACCTCCTCCTTGACCGATTGAGCCGCCGTCCACAAATCAACAGCGCGCTGTGCATTCAGCCAAAACTCTGGAGAGTTGCCAAACAAACGTGCCAGCCGAAGTGCCATTTCAGGGCTGACAGCACGGCGTTCACGCAACAGTTCATTAACTGACTGACGAGAGACACCCAGAGACTCAGCCAGCCCTGTAACCGTCAGATCATAGTCCGGCAAAAAATCCTCTCTCAGCATTTCACCAGGATGGGTCGGCTTGCGCTGCATGCCGGTAGTGTTAGAAATAGGAATAGCCATAGTCATCACCTCACTCAGTGGTAGTCACTCACTTCGACCTCGTACGCATCGCCATCGTCAAAACGAAAACAGATACGCCACTGATCATTTATTGCAATCGAGTGCTGCCCATGCCTCTTTCCGCAAGGTGGGTGAAGGCGATTGCCGGGCGGCACTTTCAAGTCCTCCAGCTGTTCAGCCAGATTGACGTATTCAAGTTTTCTGGCAGCTCTCGGAGCGATATCCGCAGGAAACCTTTTTGACTTACCTTTGGAGTACAGCTCTTGAGTTCGTTTGTCAGCGAAGGATTTGATCATGCATTAAAGCGTATTGCGTCACGTGACGCGTGTCAACAAGGTGAGATACGCCTGCGTAACGCCCGGCTCACGCGCCGGTTTGGAGCGGCAAAGCGGCGGAAAATCGGTCGCCGTGCAGCCGCCGCTGGTTATGTTTCGCCTTCATCAAGCTCAGACATCCGCAACAGTTGGCTCCTGCGCCGCACAGTTAGAATATCAATCTGGTCTTTGGCACTGTAAGCCTCTTCGAGCACCTCCAAACGCTCTTGCATACTCTCGTACTCGTGGACATCCAACAGCACTGCGACGTAAGCAATGGATTGGACTCCTCCTCACCTCACCGGCATCTACGTGCCAAAATGGTGAGTGATCAGTCATCACTAAAGTAACGCACCTATTTATCAACCCATTCGTACAGCGGCTTTCCTTTGTCGACTATATGCACTGTGAAGATTTTTAACGGCATGTCGCCAACCACTTTGAATCCAGCATGAGGTACGCCACGCTCGTTTATGATGGGCGCGCCGGTAGGAATCTTAATTGGATCTTTACCGGGTAGCTGGATCATTCCACCCTGAACGAAATAACCTGATTCGACTCCGTGATGGAAATGGCGCCCGACAACCTCGCCGGGTTTGTATTCACTAATTGACGATATCACCTCCATCCCGGGCGAACCAGAAAGGTCAATCCGCTTAAGCTCCTTTCTATTTTCCGAATCTTCGGCCAGGGCAGGCCCTACAAGAAGGGCGCCGAGAAAAATCGCAGTAATACTGAGTAGCCTGATTGTTTTCATCGCAGCTTCCTCCACTATTAATTCTCAATTAGTTCTCATTCCAAATCGGCAAGGCCATTATGTAGAGCCATGTCCCGAGCGGCAACGGAATGGAGGCGAAGCCGCAATGTAGAATGTAGTAGACGTCGCCGTGACTGGCCTTGTCAGGGCCATTACGATATAGTTGTACGGGCTTTCCGTACAGAATGGTGGAGTTATGGATATCATCAGTGTAAACAAATTCAGAGACAACCTGAAAAGCCTTGTAGAACAGGTTATTAGTAGGCACGAACCCCTCAAGGTGACGCGTCGCGCCGGAGAGGCTTTCGTGATTATGAGTGCTGAGGACTGGGAAAGAGAACAAGAAACCCTGCATGTTCTTCAAAACCGAGACCTGATGCAACAAATCGCGGCCTCCCTCGATACTCACGGCCGCGGCCAAGGATACACACCTAATGATGAGCAGATGAATGAGATCACTGGTATTTGAGGGCAGCACCTGGGAAGCCTATGAAAAGATGCGAGAGAAAGACAAAAAGCTGCACGAAGCACTCTGCAAACTGCTGAAAGAAATGCTCCGCTCTGACGACCCGTCAACGGGCATCGGAAAACCTGAACCGCTTAAGCACAACTTATCAGGCTTGTGGTCAAGGCGCATCTCACAGAAAGACAGGCTCATATACCGATTCGACGACAAATCCATTTATGTTTTCGCCATTGGAGGGCACTACGACCAGCTCTAACCGCCCGCCATCACCGGTGACAAATCCGCGGCGAAGCGGAGGTTTTGGCATCCGGTGAATGGGTTATGTGGTGACTAACTTCCAAACTATCGGGACGAGTACCTACCACCCATTCAGCTTGATCCCATTATCCCGAAGGTGCTCACCTTCTTTCTCTAAGTATTCATCTACCCATTGAGAATAGCTCGACTTCTCGTTGTTGTAAGGCCTGGCCTCGTACCGTCCTACCTCAATCGCATTCTCGCTCCGGTTCATAATCCACACTACGACGGTTCCGCCCGGTGCCAGACCAAAAACCAAGGCATCCCGAGGGTATTCCACTATCTCTCCAAAGCTTTCAAAAGGTGCAACTTCCTTCATCTTTTTGTAACTATTCAGTCGGTTTCATTTAAAACGTTCTGATCATTATCTGGTCGCGCCGTCATGAAGGCCGGCATACGCCCCTCGAACAGGGACATCAGCGCATCGGAGGCCGTCAGCTGCTGCTTGCGCGCCGTGGACAGATAGCTGCGCACTCGGCAGAAGATCTCCGCGCCTTCGATTGAACGGAAGCCGCCGGATACTTTCTGCTGCACCTTGAGCATACGGATATCCCGCTCACCCTGGTTGTTGGTGAAGGGTACCGCCGGATCCTCCACCGGTTGCAGCGTCTTGCCGATACGGCCCGGCTGTCCGCCCGGCTTGCGCTCGCTTTTGGGCCGGCTCTTCTTGAGTCGGTTGGGATCCTGGGAGGGGGGCTTGCTGCTGTTGGCACTGTTGGTGTTGATCCGACCGGTCAGAATCTGGATCAGCACCATCAGCAGCTCGATTGACGCCCGCCAAGACGGCGTCAACATCGATGTTGCTGATCTTCATGAACCTGAGTACCGTCGAGTGATGGGCTATTATCGCACGACTTTTTCAGGCTGGATTTTTCCTCCTGAGGGCCGTTTTGAACGATCTTTTCGTTGCCGGCACGCTCGGGGATGTATGGCAGCTCAAGACCGCAATGAAGGAAGAACAGGGGGGTTGAGCGCGATGTTACGGCAATGGGGCGAGTGTGGGTGAAGTTCTGCAAAACCGGGCAAAAACCCTGTCAAGAACTTTTTTCTGAGAATGAGCTGAATAGTTACTGCTTTGCTTTGCTTTGCTTTCCCATACAGCGTGAGCTATACCCTTCTATGAGACTGCCTGGGGTTGTCTCAGGTTGGTCGTGCCCCAGTCAGGAGGGCATCCCATGAAAACCGCAATCCACTGGACGTTTGCTGCCTTGGCAACGTTCATCCCTATCGGCACGGCGACGGCGGAAATCCTGGCCGTCATGAATTACGAAAGTAAACCGGCAGACCAGCTCAAAAGCCTAAAATTATCGGGTGACACAACTCGGCGCGAGGGTCTGGCGATCATCGATGTCGATCCAGAGAGCCCCAATTTCGGTAAGATCGTCTCGGATATCCCGATAGACCCCGCGACGGTCGCGCATCACATCTTCTACGACCGAACGATGAGCAAGGCCTACATCACCGGCCTGCAACAGCCTGCGCTTCAGGTTCTTGATCTCACGACGAACCCCTACCGTCTCTCCACGGTCGAAACGCCACCGTGCAACGTGGCCGAGGACGTCATCCTCGACGAAGCGAACGAGCGCTGGTATCTGACCTGCATGGGCTCCGCCAAGGTGATCGTCGGCGATGTAGCGAGCGACGAAGTGTTAGGCGAGATTGAGTTGCCGGGCACCTACCCGCATGGTCTCGCCATCAACAGTGCTATCGACCGCATCCTGGTCACCTCTACCATCACGGCGGACCTGACCAGCCCGGACGAGTTTATCTCGGTGGTGCGAGCCTCCGACCTCAAGCCGCTCGGCAAGATCAAGATGTCGGATGCCGAGTCGCCCTCCAAGGTCGCGCCCGTCGAGGTGTTCTTCGTGCCTGGTGCCGAGCCGGCGACGGCGATCGTGACCAACATGTTCGGGCATACGCTCGAGGCGCTGGTCTGGGATGAGGGCGCGCAGGACTTCATTCGCGAGACGATCTTCAACTTCGCAGAGCATGGCGCCGCTGTGCCGCTGGAAATCTACTTCAACGACGACACGAACCCCGATCGCATGTACGTTACGACGGCGATGAAGCCGGGTCACCTGCATATCTTCGACATCTCGGAAGGCCCAACGAAGCCGAAGCTGCTGAAGCAGGTCGTCACGGCCGACGGCGCACACCATGTTGGGTTCACGCCTGACTTCAGGTACGGATTCGTCCAGAACTCGTTCATCAACCTGCCGGACATGAGGGACGGCTCGGTCTCGGTGGTGGATCTCGAGAGCGGCGAGGTGGTCGCCTCGATGGACACCCTCAAGAATGCCGGGTTCAACCCGAACTCGCTCACGCTCCTGCCGGAGTGGAACCACCTAGCCGGACACTAGGCAGGTGATGCACTGGGGGGCTGCGCTGGCAGCCTCGCTGGTTCTCGCACCGTTCCAGGCCCAGGCCCATGCCTTCGGCGCGCGCTACGACCTGCCGCTGCCGCTCGGCATGTATCTTGCCGCCGCGGGGATAGCGGTGGCGGTCTCGTTTCTCGGCGCACTGCTCTTCCTCCGTGTCGGGCGGGCGCGCCCTCTGCATCTGGACATCCCGATACCCGCCAAAGTTCGCCGCGCATTTTCGACAGCGCTGGGTATTGTTGGCGTGCTTGGGCTGGCCGTCCTGCTCGGTGCGGCATTCTCCGGGCCGCAGGAGGCCGTGCGCAATTTCGCGACCGTCTGGGTCTGGGTGATCTGGTGGGTCGGGTTCGTGCTCTTCTCGGCCCTGGTGGTCTGCCTCTGGCCGCAGATCGACCCATTTCGCAGGCTTGCGGCGTTCTCGGTGTGGGGAACCGGACGGCCGTGGACCGACAGTGCGGCCAACCTACCGTCAGCTTTCGGCCTGCTGGCGCCGGCAGGGCTGCTGGCGATCGCCTGGATTGAGCTGATATCTGACTGGTCAGAAGATCCGCATGCGGTGGGCCTGCTGGTGACCGCCTATCTCGTGGTCGCGCTCCTCGGCGGGCTAGCCTTCGGGCTACAGTGGTTCCGTGTGGCAGATCCGCTAAGCCGCATTTTTGAGGTGCTTGGCCGGGTTGCGCCGCTCTCGGTGGTCAGCCGCAAGGCCCTGCGCTTGCGCCCACCGGGGGAGGGATTGCTGAACAGGTCAGAGCCGATCCGTGGCGAGGTGGCGCTGGTCACCGGGCTCATCGGGATTGTGCTCTTTGACGGCTTGTCCGAGACTCCGGTCTGGGCCGCGGTGCTGGATTTCGTGAGCGACTCGCAATCTCTGCGCCCGGCGCTGCTCTGGCTGCGCGCCCAGGGCGCGGATTTGATCCAGGTGATTCGCACCATCGGGCTCTTGGCGACCATTGCCGGCTTTTATGGCGCCTACTTGCTGTTAATCTTACTGATGCGAATGCTGGCCGGCGCCAGGCTCACGATCGGTCAGCTCGCGCGAGCCTTCGTCGGTACGCTCCTGCCTATCGCAGTCGCCTATCACCTTTCGCACTATATCTCGTACCTCCTGATCGCCGGACAGCTGGTCTTCCCTGCCGCCTCCGACCCTTTCGGCCTGGGGTGGGACGTCTTCGGTACGCAGAACTGGTCCATCAACATCAGCGTGATCGGAGCAAGGCAGATCTGGTGGATCGGCTTCACGGCCCTGATCGCGGGGCACGCGCTTTCCGTCCTGGTCGCGCACCGGCGCGCACTCCAGCTCTTCAAAGACTCGCGGCGGGCGGCGCTTTCGCAGATCCCGATGACCATTGCCATGGTCGGATTGACGGTGCTGAGCCTGTGGATCCTCTCACAGCCAATCACGAAGTGATTAGAACATAAGCTTGATTCCGCAACCGGCCGAGGTTTAACTGGAAATGCCCCGGCTTTTTTTCTGCGAGGAGTTCAATCGTGTGGTTTCCGGACTGTCGAACGCGGGTTACAGGGGCTTTGAAAAGGAGTGGTGCAGGTCATCACAACCATAGCGTCCTGATCGTAGTTGTAGTGCTTGAAGCGGGGCATTCCGACGGCTCCTTGTCTGTTTGCCTGATCCTAACAAACCGGGATGGGATTTTCGGTTTTTCAACAGCCTCAACGCTCGGCTTTGCGGCGTGCCGGAGCGCAACGTAGGCGCGTCCGACAACAGCCGCTTGTTAACCCCGGAGTTCGAGGTCTTCCCGGATGACCTCGGGATGGCGGAAAGCAATCTCGATGAGCGCTTTTGCTGGCCCAGAGGGTTTACGTCGGCCTTGCTCCCATTCCTGCAAAGTACGCGCAGAAATATGCAATACCTCAGCAAACTCTATCTGGGTCAGACCAGTTTTACCCCGTGCTTCTGCCACCTCATTAGGTTCTACACGACTGGTTCGTGCGGCTTTACCCGCTTTCATTTCTTTGACGGACTGGAGTAGCTTGTTGCCAAGCTCCTCTGCACTCAAAGTCTTGTTACTCATTTTCCAATACCTCACGAATCGACTTCAGGATATGAGCGGGTATGTTGCCCCTGACGGCCTTTTTGTAGATCACCAACAACCAGATCTCACCATTTGCCAGCTTGGTGAAGTAAATAACTCGCACCCCACCACGCTTCCCTGAACCCGCTACCGACCAACGAACCTTTCTACACCCTCCGCTACCTGGGATGGGGTCGCCAATTTCTGGACTGGCTGCCAGCCAAGCAAAGAAAGCGCTTCGCTCCTCCTCAGTCCAGATTTTTCTGGCGTCCGCTTCAAATGTAGGGTTTCGATAATGGTAAGCATGCCAACAAATATACGTCATTGACGGAGTTTTGCAAGATTGGAGTCAAAAAGGGTTAATCGGGATAGGGCGAGGCCTCACGGCCCCGCTCCCCCCACACCACCGGGCATACGGATCACGTACCACGGCGGTTCGGTTGATTGAGTTGTTCAGCGATCCACAAGGTCCGGCAGCCCCAGCGACAGGAAATACTGTCGGGGCAAAGCTTGCGCCGCACCCATTTCTCCAGGTCCTGGATCGGCGATTTCACTTGCGCAAAACCGTAGTAGCCTTTCCAGCCCCTCAGGTACACCGCTAACTCATCAATTACCGTCTGCATCGAAGGACTGTTTATACAGTATAATATACAGTATTGTTGAGGCGTGCCAGCAGAAGAAGCCAACATAGCCACATTTAAACAGTATCGGGTATGCCTATGAAAACTCGTGCCACCGGCCTGAATCCTCACAATCGCTTCCAACCCATTGTCACGGATCGCCAGTGTGATGATGGCTGGTATCAGGATCCGGAGGATGAGCTGAACCCGGACACCCTGGCGACCGAAGTGGTCTATGAAAACGTCCGGTCAATCATCAGCCGCAATACGTCGCCGGATGTACCCTTTGACCAGTCGATCAACCCCTACCGGGGGTGCGAGCATGCCTGCATCTATTGTTTTGCCCGGCCGACCCACGCGTACTGGGACATGTCTCCGGGCCTGGATTTCGAAACCCGCCTGATCGCCAAGCCCAACGCCGCCGGCAAGCTCCGGGAAGAGCTGGACCGGCCCGGTTACCGGGTTTCGCCCATTGCCCTGGGCATGAATACCGACGCCTACCAACCCCTTGAACGGGACCAGAAGATCACCCGCCAGATACTGGAGGTGCTGCTGGAGTACCGACATCCGGTTTCAATCATCACCAAAGGAGCCCTGATCCTGCGGGACCTCGATTTACTCTCCCGCCTTGCCAGCGAGGGTCTCTGCTCGGTGCGCGTGAGCCTGACCACCCTGAGCAACGACCTGAAACGTCGAATGGAGCCCAGAACCGCCGCTCCGGCAACCCGGCTGAAAATAATCAGGCAACTCTCGGAAGCGGGGGTTCCGACCGGCATTATTCTGGGGCCTGTCATACCGTTCATTAACGATCATGAGATCGAGGCAATTCTTGAGGCTGCAGCCAAGGCCGGGGCAACCCGGGCCAGCTGGATTATGCTACGTTTACCTCACGAACTGGACGAACTGCTCCAGGACTGGTTGCACCGGCACTTCCCACAGCGGGCGGAACACGTAATGAACCGGATGCGGGACCTGAGGGGCGGGAAAAACTATGACGCCGCATTTGGCCGCAGAATGACGGGCACAGGCCCCTATTCCGACCTGATCCGCCAGCGGTTCTCGAAGAAAGCACGGCGTCTGGGGCTCAATCTTCATGAGGAAGCGCCCCTGCGAAGCGATCTGTTCCGCCGACCCGGCGGTGAACAAATGGGGCTGTGGTAATCAAATGGAGACCACCGATGCATGGGCCAAGTCGTTTTTCCCTTACCACGGCACGGCTTACCAAGTGGCTGCCAGTCATTGCCGTTCGCAACGGAGGGCAATATTCCGTCCGACAGGATCCTGCTGAGCGCCCAGCATTGCCTCAGCGAATACATTGATGACCTCGACAAGGCCCACGTCGGTCCCTGCTGGCAACAGCGACCACCACATCCGGCTTCAGGATGGCAGGCGGCTGGCCTACACCGACCTGGGTGATCCCCGGGGTTATCCCATACTGTTCGGTCATGGCATGCCCGGTTGCCGGCTGGAAGGCCACTTCCTGCATGAGCGGGCGCGCCACCAGGGATTCCGCATCATTACTCCGGACCGTCCGGGGATCGGGTTATCGGATTACCGGGAGCGCCGGACACTCAGAAACTATCCAGAGGATATCCGGCAGCTGATCGACGCCCTGAAACTGCCGCGCTTCTCCTATATAGGCTGGTCCAGTGGCGGCTCCCGGGCATTGGCCTGCGGCTATGCCCTCTCGGACCGGATGGATCTCGGAGTCTGCCTTTCAGGCTACACCCACTTCCGCGAATTTCCCGGCCATCACAGACTGATTGAGGGCACGCGATGGCCCGGCCCCGGCCTCATGCGGCTGAGCCCGGCCCTGCTGAAGCTCGTCGTCCGGCTGGTCGTCTGGATTTCCCTCCGACACCCCAGCCTGTATATGCGTGAGGCAAAGCAGTTGGTAAGTGAACAGGACAGATCCCTGCTCCGCGCTTGTCTGAGAGGCGAATACTTTCGGCGCGACCAGTTGGAGTGCCTGCAAAGCGGCGGCCAGGCCATCGCCACCGACTTGCTGACCGAGCTGGCAGACTGGGGCTTCAAACTCAAGGGCGTGAAGGTGCCGATCCTCGTCTACCAGGGTCAACAGGACCCTTTCATCCCTGTGGACTATGCCCGTCATCTTGCAGACAATCTGCCCGACGCCGACCTGACCCTGATGCCAGACGCAGGCCACCTGTACCCTCTGTCAGGGCGGTTTCAGGAACACCTGTTTCAACGGCTGAACCATTATCTGAACAACCAGCACAGGGAACTACAAACTGAGCCATGACCCCTGAAATCAATGTTGTCTGGCTGGGCGGCTTTTCGGTCATGATGCTTCTGGATGCCACCCTCGGTTAGATCGCAGCGGACAGATTCCAGACCCCTGCCAGAGCTTCCAGCGCTTCTGAAATCAGAGGCTCGTCCTGCCGGTCACGGTGCCAGATAAAGCTCAAGGCACAGGGCAACTGAATCCCTTCGGCGATGACCAGCCCCTGTTCCTGGCGCTCAGCCATGGCCAGCGCATCCCTGGCAAGACTCAGGCCGACGCCGGCCCGAACCAGATCCAGCATGCAGGCCTCCTGGTCGACCTGGGCGACGCCACGGGGTGCCAGGCCCAGCGGTTCCAGGGTTCCCTTGAGTAACCGGTGGTGAACCGAGTCCTCCGGCGTCACAATCCAGGGCATGGCCGCCAGATCCGGCCACTGTGCAGACAGAATCCTCTGCCCCCAGCCTGCCGGCGCAACGACATAATAATGAAACCGGGTCAGTTCACGGTGGGTCACTTCGGGCGCCAGCACACCCGGGCCGACACCCGGCGGGGCCAGAAAAAACCCGACATCCAGGCGACCATCACGGACCTGCTCCAGAACACTGCCGCTCATCCCCTGCCGCAGTTCGGTCTCCAACTGGGGTGCACGTTCCACCAGCCGGTTCAGAAACGCCCCGAGACGAATGAATTCGGGATCCACAATGGTGCCGATGCTCAACCGGCCCCGCAGGGTACTGTGCAGTGCCCGGGCGCTCTGTCCGAACGCCGCCATGGCGGCCAGCGCTTTCTCGGCAGAAGGTAACAGGGCCTGGCCATCCGGCGTGAGGGCCAGCCCCTGGGGCTTGCGCAGGAACAGCTTCAGATCCAGTTCCTCCTGCAGGTGTTTGAGCTTCAGGCTGACGGCCGGCTGGGTCAGGTGAAGACGGGCTGCGGCACGGGAGACGCTGCCCTCACGGGCTACCGTAACGAACGCCCGCAAGCTCTGGAGGGGGTGCATAATATGCCTCATTCTCATTAAAGTGATATAAGCCTACATTATATCTGGCTTTTAGAAATCTCAATTGCTTTGGCTCCTGATCCACTCTAGCCTGTATGGTCAAATATCCACCAATACTGAAAGAAAGCCCTGAAAGACTCAATAACTGGCGTCATTCGAGGGATTCACGGGAAAAAATCGAGGCATTCATGACCAACGCGACCATCCTCCATTATATCAATGGCGAAATATCACCAGGCACCGCAAGCCAGACTCAGGACGTGTTCAATCCGGCCACTGGTCAGGTGACCGGTCAGGTTGCTCTCGCCAATCGTGCGGATGTGGACACAGCCGTTGCCGCCGCCGATGCTGCCTTCCCGGCATGGGCGGATACTCCGCCGATCCGGCGTGCCCGGGTTATGTTCAAGTTTCTTGAGCTTCTGAACAGACACAAGGACGACCTGGCCTGGGCCATCACCGCCGAACATGGCAAGGTCTTCACCGACGCCCAGGGTGAAGTGGCCCGAGGCATCGACATTGTGGAGTTTGCCTGTGGCATCCCCCAGTTGCTGAAAGGCGATTACACCGAGCAGGTCAGCACCGGCATTGATAACTGGACCACCCGCCAGCCCCTCGGTGTGGTTGCTGGTGTCACCCCGTTCAACTTCCCGGTCATGGTGCCCATGTGGATGTTTCCGGTCGCCATCGCTGCTGGTAACACCTTTGTACTCAAACCCAGCCCGCTCGACCCGAGCGCATCGCTGATGATTGCCGATCTGCTGCGTCAGGCGGGCCTTCCCGATGGCGTGTTCAACGTGGTTCAGGGCGACAAGGAAGCGGTGGAAGCGCTAATTGAGCACCCGGATGTGCAGGCCCTGAGTTTTGTCGGCTCCACCCCGATTGCCAACCTGCTCTATGAAAAAGGGGCAAAACACGGCAAACGTATCCAGGCCCTCGGTGGCGCAAAGAACCACATGGTGGTGATGCCCGACGCAGACCTGAACAAGGCCGTCGATGCCCTGATCGGCGCCGCCTACGGCAGCGCCGGCGAGCGCTGCATGGCCATTAGTGTCGCGATGCTGGTTGGCGATGTGGCGGACAAGATCATGCCACGGCTGGCCGAACGGGCCCGCACCCTGAACGTGAAAAACGGCGAGCAACTCGATGCCGAGATGGGCCCGATTGTCACGGCCGCTGCGCACCAGCGCATTACCGGCTACATTAACAAGGGCGTGGCCGAAGGCGCCAAGCTGGTGGTAGATGGCCGCGAGTTTGATGCCTCAAACACCGGAGAAGGCTGTGAAGATGGCTTCTGGATGGGCGGCTCGCTGTTCGATCAGGTAACGCCGGACATGACCATCTATCGGGAAGAGATTTTTGGACCGGTTCTGGCGTGCGTTCGGGTACCGGATATCGCCACTGCCATTCGCCTGATCAACGGCCACGAATTCGGCAATGGTGTGAGCTGTTTCACAGAGAGCGGCAGTGTGGCCCGGGAGTTCGGCCGCCGAATCCAGGTAGGTATGGTAGGCATTAACGTACCCATTCCGGTACCCATGGCCTGGCACGGCTTTGGTGGCTGGAAACGTTCCATGTTTGGCGACACCCACGCCTATGGCGAGGAAGGCGTGAAGTTCTACACACGCCAGAAATCCATCATGCAGCGCTGGTCCGATTCCATCGATGCCGGTGCAGAATTTGTCATGCCAACTGCCAAATAACGACCGAACGAGCTGCGGAGAAAACGCCATGTCCGACAACAAAAAGGCACAGGGACAGCAAGAGTTCGACTACATCGTGATAGGTGCCGGCACCGCCGGCTGCCTGCTCGCCAACCGCCTTAGTGCAGATCCGGCCAACCGGGTATTGCTGATCGAAGCCGGTGGCCGGGACAACTACCACTGGATCCACATTCCGGTGGGCTATCTCTACTGTATCAACAACCCGCGTACCGACTGGTGCTTCCGCACGGACCCGGACGCCGGTCTTAACGGGCGTTCGCTGATCTACCCCCGGGGCAAAACCCTGGGAGGTTGTTCCAGTATCAACGGCATGCTCTACATTCGTGGCCAGGCCCGGGATTACAACCAATGGGCCGAGATCACCGGCGAGGACGCCTGGACCTGGGACAACTGTCTGCCGGATTTCATGCGTCACGAGGACCATTACCGTCTGGATGACGGCGGAGACGCCGATCCGGAACACGACAAATACCACGGCCACGGTGGCGAATGGCGCGTGGAGCACCAGCGCCTGAAATGGAAGGTTCTGGAAGATTTCGCCACGGCCTGCGTGGAAGCCGGCATTCCCCGGACCCGGGATTTCAACCGGGGCGACAACGAAGGCGTGGACTACTTCGAGGTCAACCAGAGAGCCGGCTGGCGCTGGAATACCTCCAAGGCCTTTCTGAGGGAGGCGGAAAAGCGCCCCAACCTCACACTCTGGCACTCAACGCACGTGCTTGGTCTTGAAACAGAAGCCTCCGGCACCGGCCCCCGCTGCACCGGCGTGCGTGTTGACAGGCCCGGCAACGGTGAAGTCGTTGCCAAGGCACAGCGGGAAGTCATTCTCTCGGCTGGCGCCATCGGCTCACCGCAACTGTTGCAGCTCTCAGGAATCGGCCCTGCCGATCTTCTTAACGAGCATGGGATTGATGTAGTGGCTGACCTGCCCGGTGTGGGTGATAATCTGCAGGACCACCTGCAGATCCGGTCCGTCTACAAGGTGAAAGGGGTCACCACCCTGAACACCATGGCCAATTCACTGATTGGCAAGGCCCGGATTGGCCTGGAATACCTGCTCACCCGCTCCGGCCCCATGAGCATGGCACCGTCACAGCTTTGCCTGTTTACCCGCAGTTCCCCGGAACACAGGCATGCCAACATCGAGTACCATGTCCAGCCCCTGAGCCTGGACGCTTTCGGGCAGCCGTTACACGATTTCCCGGCGATAACCGCCAGCGTCTGCAACCTGAATCCAACCAGCCGCGGTACCGTGCGAATTCGCAGCAACGACCCGAAGCAGGCACCGGCCATTGCCCCCAATTACCTGAGCACGCCGGAAGACCGGAAAGTGGCCGCGGATTCGCTGCGGGTAACGCGGCGCATCGCTGAACAACCCACTTTCATGCAATACCAGCCGGAGGAATTCAAACCTGGCCTGCAGTACCAGACAGACGACGAACTCACCAAACTGGCCGGCGATATTGGTACCACCATTTTCCACCCGGTGGGCACCACCCGCATGGGCCGTGCCGATGACGAGCTGGCTGTGGTGGATCCGTATCTTCGAGTCCGGGGCGTGGCGGGTCTGAGGGTGGTGGATGCCGGCGTTATGCCGACCATCACCAGCGGCAACACCAACTCCCCCACCCTGATGATTGCGGAGAAAGCCGCCCGCTGGATCCTGGCCGGCAAATAGAAATGCCAAGAGCCGGTGATCCCGGGAATCGGGAATCGGGAAACGTCGGGTCGGCAGCTGTCGATATGGCCGGAGACTTATTCCGCCAGCCTGACAATGTCGCCGTATTCCCGAACCTGAACCACCCGTTCTGCGACCGGTTCAGAAGCCAGGCTGCAGGTTTCGTTGACCATGGCACTGGCCACCGTCTTCGCCTCAATGCCCCGATACTTGTCCAGGGGCCCAATCAGCAGTCGGTTAACCAATGGCATCGCCTTTATTCCCAGCGCCTCGGCCGTTCGGTGCTCTCGCCGATCCCCCAGCAGCAGGCTGGGGTGGTAGATGGAGAGATAGGGATAGCTGAGCTCCCTCAATGAATCCTCGAGCTCCCCCTTTACCCGGTTATAGAAAATCGTGGAGGAAGAAGACGCGCCGATGGCAGACATCAGAATAAAGGCCCTCGCCCCCTGCGACCTGCCGAGCTCCGCCGCCTTCAGGGGGTAGCCGAGATCCACCTTGCGGAACTGTTGCTGGGAGCCGGCCTTTTTGATGGTTGTGCCCAGACAACAGACAATACTATCAACGCTGAACAGATCCGCATGGTCCGCTAGCTGGTCAAAGTCGATTTCATGCTGCTCCAGTTTCTCGTGGAGGGTCGGCAGTTTGTGCCGTACCGGTGCAATCACCTGTGAAACTTCATCTTTAGCCAGCAAGCCCTCCAGCACCTTGCCACCGGTCAGGCCGGTGGCACCCAATAACATCACTTTCATAACACTCTTCCCTGGATAAACCTGTCCCCATCCTACCAAAAACCCACCGGAACGAGTTCATCATTCCATGTACATCACTGGCCGACAGTGTTGCAGATCTTCCCACCTGGGCCTATAAAAAAGCACCGGGCAAGGCCCGGTGCAAAGACTGACCACAGGTCGTCAGAGGGAGTATTTAAACCGCGTCAGTCGCTGACAGGGCTTTCCTTCATGGCCGCGTGCATGCGGCGACGGAGAATCGGACCAACCAGCACTGGCAGCACCAGACCGAGGCCGGCCACCAGCCATAGCCCGATGGACAGCGGGCTGGACCACAGCACACTCCAGTCCCCGTCGGACAGCACCAGGGCGTGGCCCAGGTTCTTTTCCATCTCCGGTCCTAAGAGCAGGCCCAGGATGACTGGTACCAGCGGGATCTCGAGCTTGCGCAGGAAGTACCCGGCAACACCGAAGGCCACCATGAAGTACAGATCAAAGGTACTGTGGCTGATGGAGTAAACCCCCACGAAGGCTACCATGGTCACGATAGGCAACAGGTACATGGGTGGTATCGAAAGCAGCCGGACAAAGAGGCCCACCAGCGGGATGTTCAACACCAGCAACAGCACGTTCCCGATCAGCAGCGCCGCGATCACGCCCCAGACAATGTCGGCATTCTGGGTGAACATCAGGGGGCCCGGGGTGATGTTGAGGGAGATCAGCATCGCCAGCAGCACGGCGGTGGTTCCGCTGCCCGGCACACCCAGGGTCAGCATCGGCACCAGGGCACCGGAAGACGCGCCGTTGTTGCCGGCCTCCGGAGCCGCCACGCCCCGGATATCACCTTCGCCAAACGTGCCCTTCTTGCCCAGCACCTGCTTTTCCAGGGTGTAGCTGATAAAGCTCCCCAGAGACGCACCGGCGCCGGGAAGCACACCCGCAATAAAGCCCAGAACGCCACCCCGCAGCTGGGTCGGAATGGTGCTGACCAGTTCCCTGAAGCTCAGGGTTATCTTGCCCACAGTCATCTTTTTGCGACCGCCTCCCATGCGCGACTCTACGAAAAACAGCAGTTCGGAAATCGCAAACAGGCCAACAATGGCAAGGATGAAGTCGATACCCTCATACAGCTCCAGAATATCGAAGGTGTATCGCTGGGTGCCGGTGGAGATATCAATGCCAACCGTGGAAACCATGATCCCCAGGGTCGCCGCAATCACCGTTTTCATGGGGTTCTTGCCGGTAATGCCGCCCAGGGTGGCGAACGCCAGCATGAACAGGGCAAAGTACTCCGCCGGGCCGAAGGTCAGGGCAAATTTCGCCAGAATCGGCGCCAGCATGATCAGACCGATCGTGCCGATCAGGCCACCGGTGAACGACGCCACGGCGGAGATGGCCAGGGCATCCGCCGCCCGGCCTTGCTGAGCCATGGGGTAGCCGTCGAGACAGGTCATCATGGCAGGCTCATCGCCCGGTATATTCAGCAGGATTGATGAGATTCGCCCGCCGTACATCGCGCCGGCATAGACCGAGGTCAGCAGGATCATCGCGGTTTCCGGGGGCAAACCCAGGGTGAAGGCCAGCGGAATCAGGATGGCCACACCGTTGGCCGGGCCGAGGCCGGGCAAACAGCCGATCAGGGTACCCACAAAGGCACCGAACAGCGCAAACATCAGGTTATACGGTGTCAGCGCGACTGCAAACCCCTCCATCAGAAAGCTCAGGGTTTCCATCAGTTCACCTCCAGCAAGCCACCGGGCAGGCTCAGGGACAGGCCGAAATTAAACAGCACAAACACCACCACCGCGCTGACCAGACCGGTCATAAACGCCTTGAGGGGCGCACCACCCATGCGCCAGCTGAGGGTGCCCACGGCCAGGGTCGTGGAAATCACAAACCCCAGGGGTTCCAGCAGCAGGGTGTAAACCACCAATACCACCAGTGAAATCGACAGCTCCAGGGCAGATTTACCGACCGGCCACTGAGCGTCCGGATCCGGCCTGATCATCAGATACAGGCTGCCAGCCACCAGCACCACCGAGAGAATGGTGGGGAAGGTTTCCGGTCCCACGCCCTCAGCGCCGCCGAATGGCTCGGGCCACTGTTGGGCAGCCCAGCCATAGACAACGGCGAGGACCAGAAGGCCCAGACCGAGAATGCGATCACCAAAGCTGGTCATTTCAGTAATCCGATTTCGCGGGACAGCTTTTCGATGTCCTGAACCTGGTTACGGACAAATTCATCGAACTGATCAGCGGGCGGATGAAAGGGAATCAGGCCATTGCTCTTCATGACTTTTTTCCATTGCTCGCTGGCGTACAGAGTGTCCACGGCGTTAACCCAGTACTCCTTGGCCGCTTGATCGGCGCCTTTGGGCATGTAGAAGCCACGCCAGTTCGGACCGAGGGCTTCAATACCCTGCTCTTTGGCCGTGGGAATATCACCAAACTTGCCGGGCAGGCGCTCTTCGGACAGGACAGCGAGAACCCGCAGGTCACCGGATTCCATGAAACCGGTGGCTTCCGAGATATCGCCGGTAAAGGCATCCACCTGGCCGCCGACCACCTGGGTCATGGCCTCGCCACCATTGTTGTACGACAGGTAGGGAATACGCGGCAGGTCGTCGGCGCCCGCTGCCTTGGCGGCGATCAGCACTTTCAGGTGATCCCAGCCACCCCGGGCGCTGCCACCGGCAAACTTGACGGATCGGGGATCATCCGCCACGGCATCCATCAGATCATTCAGATTCTTGTATTTCGAATCCTTGCCCACGGCGATGATGCCGTAATCGGCACCCAGGGCACCCACCCAGGTCACCATGTCGGCATTCATGCCCGGAAACTGCTTCTGGGCCAGGCGTGTGGTGGTCGCGGTGGACGCCGCTACCAGCAGTTTGTTGTCCTCGGCCCGCTTGCTCACCGTGTGTGCAAAGGCAACACCACCACCGGCGCCGGCCATATTAACGGTCTGCACGGAGCCATCCACCATGCCCAGCTCCCGCATCACATTGCCTACGCTACGACAGGTAAAATCCCAACCGCCGCCGGGATCGGCAGGCGCCAGACATTCCACTTTTCCGGAGGGTTCCCAGGCCAGGACAGACATACTGACGGCGGCCGCCGCCACAAAAGACAGGGTACGTTTGATCAACATTGTGTCACCTCATGCTTGTTGTTGTGTTCGCTCCCGAGGCAGGCCTGTTGGCTAGGCCGATGGGGCGACTCGCATACAGGTTAAAAGCGGATCGGCACAGTCTTGAAGCTTGTGGTCGTAACGCCTTTAAAGAAACTAATGGCCGTTTTGTTCATAAAGTTCACGGGCAATCCGCGCCACCGTGCATTACCCTGATGAGCAAACGACAACAACACCAGCAGTCCGTATCGTGTTCCGAAAAACCAAACTCAAAACCCGCATGATTCTCACCCTCGGGCTCGTCGGTGCCTTACAGACGATCCTGATTGGCGTGTTTGCCGGCTATTACCTGAGCGAATCCCTGTACGACGAGATCGGCCAGCGGGCCTTGATGGTCGCCAAGACCGTGGCCGCCACACCGGCGGTGATTTCAGGCATTCAGAACCGGGATGTGCCAGAACTCAATCACCTGGCGGCCCGGCTGGCGAAAACCAACGAAGCCCTGTTTATCGTGATCGGTGATCAGAAGGCCATCCGCCTGGCCCACCCGGATCCAACCCGATTGGGTCACTCCATGGCAGACGACGATGGTGATTATGGCCGCCAGGCCCTTGTACATGGTGAAGCCTATGTGGCCAGAGCTCTGGGCAGCCTGGGCGAGTCCATGCGCGGCAAGGCGCCGGTGATAATACCGGGCACCGGCGAGATCATCGGTATTGTGTCGGTGGGCTACAGTCTGGCGCAGGTTGAAGCCACCATTGCACGGTACAATTTTGTGCTTTACGGGGTGATCGGTGTGATGCTGATGATCACTATCCTCCTGGCCATTGTTATTGCCGGTCGGTTCAAACGGGCGATCTTTGGCCTGGAACCCGAGGAAATCGCCCGGCTGTTCCGGGAACGGGATGCAACGCTGCAATCGGTTCGTGAAGGCATCATTGCCATCAACCGGGAAGGTCTGATTACCACCGTCAACCGCACCGCCCTGGACACCCTGGGGCTGAAACCGGAAACACCCCTGGCCGGCCAGCCGGTGCTTTCGGTATTACCGGAAAGCGACCTGTTGTCGGTGCTGGAGTCCGGCATTCCTGATTTCGACCGGGAGGTATGGCTGCGTGGCCGGCAAATGATTGTGAACCGGCTCCCGGTGCGGGACGGCAGCGACATCATTGGCGTGGTGGCCAGTTTCCGGCTCCGTGATGAGGTGGACCAGGTCAGCCGCCAGCTGACCCGCATCCAGCAATACGCCGATGCCTTGCGTAGCCAGACCCACGAGTACTCCAACAAACTGCACACCATTGCCGGCCTGATCCAGATTGGCGCCACCGACGAGGCCCTGGCCCTGATCGGGAGCGAGGTCAGCGATCACCAGGCACTGCTGCACCTGCTGCTGGACGCGGTGCCCGACCCGGTCCTGGCCGGCTGCCTGCTGGGCAAATACAACCGGGCCCGGGAAATGGGCCTGCACCTGGACATTGATCCGGGCAGCCAGATGGCTGACATTCCCGAGCAGTTGCCCAGAGACCAACTGGTCAGCGTTCTCGGCAACCTGATCGACAACGCCCTGGAAGCAACCCGGTTGCACACTGGCGAAGGTGGCCGTGTCCAGCTCTCCATGACCGATCTCGGTCAGGAACTGATCTTCGAGGTGGAAGACCAGGGGCCCGGTATTCCCCAGGCGGCCCAGCAGAAGATTTTCGAGAAGGGGGTTAGCAGCAAGGAGGGCGATGAACACGGTATTGGTCTCCACCTTGTGCGATTATTCCTTAACCGCTGGGGCGGCTCAGTCATTGTTGAAAGCCTGTCGACCGGAGGTAGCCGCTTTACTCTATACTTACCCAAGACACCGGAAGCGAGGAAAACCAGTTGACCCCCATTCGACTCCTGATCATCGAGGATGACCGCAAAATAGCGGAGATTCAGCGACGGTTCGTAGAACGACTGGAGCAGGTCGAACTCTGCGGCATCGCCCACACCCTGGCCGACGCCCGGGATCAGATTGATGTTCTGACACCGGACCTGATCCTGCTGGACGTGTACTTTCCAGACGGCAATGGCCTTGAGTTATTGCGGGAACTACGGGCGGCAGACAGCGGCAGTGATGTCATCCTGATTACCGCCGCCAAGGAAGTCGACACCCTGCGCAGCGCTCTTCGGGGCGGCGTGTTCGACTACATTCTCAAACCTCTCGTTTTCGAACGGCTGCAGGAGGCTGTCAACCGGTACCGTGAACACCGGGAGCGGTTGTCCGGTCTGCACCAGGTCGCCCAGAAGGAAGTGGACGCACTACTACCCCGAAGCACCAGTGACGACACCTCCTCCGGGGACGAACGCCTGCCCAAAGGCATTGATGCGCTGACCCTCGACAAGATCCGGGAGGTGATGGCGAGCGGCGGCCACCAAAGCGCTGAAGAGGTTGGAGGCGCCATCGGGGCCTCGCGCACCACTGCCCGCCGCTATCTGGAGTATCTGGTTGGATCCGGGGAACTGTCGGCGGAAGTCACCTACGGCAGTGTCGGGCGCCCGGAACGGCGATACTGTGCCCACCATCACTGAACCGGGGCTCCGTTTAAAGTCGCGTGAGCGCCGCCAGGACGCGGTTCCGACAATCGCAGCCAGTCCACTGCGAGGTCTGTTTGCCAGGCACCTGCCGTACGATTGACTATTATCAAGTGAAATGGCCGGCAAACGATTGAGGCACTGCCCATGGTGGAGCGCTTACAATGCCCGGAGGGCCTCCGGTTACTGCTTACCCCGAACCGTTCCCTGAGCTGGAAAGGCAACATCAGGGTCTGGCTGTGCCTTTTTGCTGTCTCCGCCGTCACCACCACAGGCTTCAGTCTCGCGGGTGCCTGGGTGATCATTCCTTTTGCCGGCCTGGAACTGATCGCACTGGCATCCGGCATCTACCTTACTTCCCGCGATTGTCAGCGGCGGGAAGTGCTGACCATCGACGATACCGATATCCACATCGAGAAAGGCAGGGAGCGGAAACAGGCGGAGTGGACCCTGCCGAGACGGTATGCCCGCCTCCGGGTCAATGCTCCGGAACATCCGTTTGCTCCGGCGAAACTGGCGCTCACTCATCGCGATATGGATGTTCCTCTGGGGCAGTTCCTCAACATTGACGACACCACCATTCTCGTTGAACTTCTGGAATCCCGTGGAGTGGCTATAGAACGTAAAGAGCCCGATTCGAAAATCGGGCTCTGGTTCTGAGTTCCTTTCAGGGATAACCCCCAGCAGTTATTCGTAATGGGCCACAATCCTGTCGATTTCGCCCGCCTTGCGTGCCTCATCCAGCGCCTGCTGCAAATCCGCGATGATGGCCGGATCTGTGTTGGTGCTGAAGGCCAGATACATGGGCGTCTCGCGAAACACCAGCACCGGCTTGAGGCCGGTAATACCATGCTCTTCTTCAGCCACCAGCGGACCGACAAGGCCATCGGTCACCCACAGATCCGCCTGGCCCAGCGTCAGGCGACGTGCATTCACATCACCCGAGATGCCCATAACAACATTGAAGCCCTGGTCCACCAGATACCCGGACATGACATCGCCCTTGTAGCCGGCAATTCTCAGATCCCTGGCATCTTCCAGCGAATCCAGTGTAATGTCGGAGTCCGGTGCGCCAAATAACGTCCATTTGATGGACGCCAGTGGCCCTACCCACTGGAACTGATCTTCCCGCTGATCGGTCCGGGCCGTGCAGAAAAGGCCATGATTTTCCCGATCCTGAACCCAGTCGTAGGCATAGCTCCAGCCCCGCATTTTCATCACGTAATCGTATTCCACACGGGCAAATATGGCCTTCACCATATCGGTACAAATACCGGTAATGTCTTCTTCGCTGTGGGCGAAGCCTTTTCCGGATTCAGAGGTGTTATAGGGCGGGTAGTTTTCAGTAAAAATATACAGGCGTTCGGCCGCCAGAGCGGTCTGGCCGAGAGCAGACATTGCCAGCGCCATCACGCCGCATTTAATGCCTCTCATAACCTTTGAGGAGACCGATTCACGTTCAGTGGGCATTCTCTTGTCCTTTTCGACGATTCAGATGGAATGAAGATCGAGCGCCTGGAATCAATTCAGCGATAGCCATAGGCAGCAATATGGTTGAAAAAGCGGCAGTTTGGCACTTAACGCCAGCCATTATGGTCAATTCTGCCAGTAAAACCCATGATTGCGCGTCCCGCTGAAAAAGTCAGTGACAAAACGTATCTGAAAAGAGTGCCCGGGGGTTCAAAGGCCGCCGGCGGGCCATCGTTGGTCCCTGTCTTTGGTCGTCGGGTTTCGTTTGGCTGGCCTGTATTGAAATTGACGTCTCAAGGGAGACTGGGCAAACTCAATCGGGCACGTTTCCCACGATCATTTCCTCCCAATAATGAACAACAAGGCAAGTGCCATGGATTTTGTCAGAACCCCCGAAAAACGCTTTGAACGCCTGCTGGATTATCCCTTTGCCCCGCATTATGTGGAGTTGGATGGGCTGCGCATGCACTACGTGGATGAGGGCCCAGCCGAAGCCAGCCCGGTCCTCATGATGCATGGTGAACCCTCCTGGTCCTATCTTTACCGCCACATGATTCCGGTCTGTGCGGCGGCCGGCCACCGGGTGATCGCACCGGATCTGATCGGCTTCGGCAAATCGGACAAACCAACAGCCATCGATGATTACAGCTATCAGCAGCACATGGACTGGATGCAGGCGTTCATTGACCAACTGGAACTGGAAAACATTACGCTGGTGTGTCAGGACTGGGGGTCTTTGCTCGGCTTGCGGCTCGCGGCAGAAAACCCGGACCGTTTCCGGGCCATCGTGGTGGGTAACGGGATGCTGCCAACCGGAGACCAGAAAGCGCCGCCGGCCTTCAGGATCTGGAAGAACTTCGCGCTGCACAGCCCGTGGTTCCCCATTGCCCGGATCATCAACACCGGCTCGTTCCGGAAACTGGGCCCCGATGAACTGCGAGCCTATGACGCACCTTTTCCAAACAAGAAATACAAAGTGGGTGCTCGGGCCTTCCCACGCCTGGTTCCGATGCACCCGAACGACCCGGCGAGCGAGGCCAACCGTAACGCCTGGAAGGTACTGGAGCGCTGGGAAAAGCCTTTTCTGACCACCTTCAGCAATGGCGACCCGATTACCCGCGGGGGTGATGCCTATATGCAAAAGCGAGTTCCGGGCGCGAAAGGCCAGCCCCATGTCACCCTAAAGGGTGGTCACTTTCTTCAGGAGGATTCACCCGTGCCCTTTGCCCGGGCAATCAATAACCTGCTCGCCACCCTGACCTGACCGGTGCCACTCAGTCCTGGCCGACCGGCATCCTGGGCCGGTAGTGCCAGGACGACCAGCTATACAGCCCCAGTGCGATCCAGATCACCACAAAGCTGACCAGTTGGACATCGCTCAATGGCTCGCCGAACACCAGTAGCGCAATAAAAAACTGCAGGGTCGGGTTGATGTACATCAGGAAGCCGACCGTCGCCAATCGCAAACGCCGGGCGGCGCCTGCGAACAGCAGCAACGGGATGGCAGTGACAATGCCACTGGCCATCAGCAGGGCAGCGATGTAAGCACTGTTGCCAAAATGGGACAGCCCTTCGCGCGCGAGCCAGCCAAAGGCAAGCAGGCCCACGGGAAGCAGTAGCATGGTTTCCACGAACAGGCCGGACAGACCATCCAGTACCACCTGTTTGCGCAGCAGGCCATAGGTTCCAAAGCTGACAGCCAGCGCCAGGGAGATCCACGGCAGTTGCCCGAGCATCACCAACTGGATAAGGATACCTATGCCCGCCAGCACCACGGCGGTCATCTGCCATGGCCCCATGCGCTCACGAAGCACCAGCATACCCAGGGCAACATTCACCAGCGGGGTCAGGAAATAGCCGAGACTGGCCTGCAGAACATGGCGGGTTTCCACGGAATAGATATAGATGCCCCAGTTAGCCGCAATGAGCAAGGCGCAGCCCAGCACCCGCCAGAGCTGTGCCGGGTTGGCGAGGGCGGCCCGCACTGCGGACCAGCGCTGAAGCCCACTGATGACAAGGGCAAGGAAAACGCAGGACCAGATTATCCGGTGAATCAGGATCTCAAACGCCGGCACCCCCTCAAACAGGGCGAAGAACAGAGGGAAACAGCCCCAGATGGTATAGGCACTAAGACCATACCAGACGCCTTTGGTCACTTCCGTCATCCGTGAATCATTCCGGGAATCCTTGTTAAGCCGGTTTTTTCTGGGTAACCACCAAGGCCACGCCGACAATCGCAATCAGGCCGCCCGTCATGGCAAGCCCACCCAGTCGCTCATCAAACAGCAGATAGGCTTCCAGCGCGGTTACCGGCGGCACCAGGTAAAACAGACTGGCAACCTGAGAGGCGGCGCCCTGGCGGATCAGCCACATCAGTAGCAGGATGGCGCCGATCGACACCCCGAACACCAGCCAGGCCATGGATAACTGGAGTTGCAGGCTCCACTCCACCTCGCGGGTTTCCAGGGTGAATGCGCCGATCGCAAAGAACGTGGCTGCGGCGGCGTACTGAATCAGGGTGCCCGCCACCAGATCGGCGCCGGTGCCATGACGCTTCTGGTAAACCGTGCCCATGGAGATACCCGCAAGTGCAAAAAGCGCCCAGAGCAGGCTCCAGGGTGAAAATCCTGAACCGGCGCCGTTAGCACCAAATTTTTCAAGCAGAACGAGGGCAACACCCACCAGGCCCAGGGCCAGCCCAACCCACTGCCGGGCACTGACGGATTCTTTGAGAATGGCAACGGCCGCAGCCGCGGTCACCAGGGGCTGCAGACCCACGATCAATGACACGATCCCTGAGGCCATGCCCCCCTGGATGGCGTAATACACGCCGCCGAGATAGCAGCCATGCACCAGCACGCCGGTAACCGCCAGATGGCCGGCACCGCGCCAGCCCGGCCAGCGGGTTTTCATGATCCAGGCCAGCCCCGCAAGCAGCACCAGCGTCATCAGCATGCGGATCAGCAGCAGGGTAAAGGGCTCGGCAAACGGCAAACCATACTTGGCGCCGATAAAACCGGTACTCCACAGCCAGACAAAGAGTGCGGGGACAAAAAACGAGTAGAACAGTGAGCGCATGTATCGCAACCGGATTCGATGTATCTGTCAGTCAGCTTAGTTTATAAGTTAGCAGGCAAACAAAACAGATACAGAAAACCCGTTTCACGACCAGTACAGATTGTCACGGGCGAACCTCAGGGAGCTTCACTTCGATGTCGGGCTCGCCACGATGCCAGTTTCCTCGCCAGGTCACGTCCGGCGTATCGCCAGGCCGGGGCTCAATGGCTATCGAAACGGTTCCGAAGCTGGTCGGTGCCGGTCCGAACCGGATGGGTTTGCCCTGTTCGAGCCAGCGGGGCGGGACGCCCGCACAGAAAACCAGCCGGTCGCCCTCCTCCCGTACGAAGCAGTTGCGTACCATCATTACCCACTCTGCCGATGCCCAGACATGGTGCCCGTCCCCCATACAACCGCCTCCGGTTCCGGGATGAATGGCCTCTGGCCACTGTCCGGTAGGCGATGCCAGCCCGGCGACGGCGTCCACCAGTTCCAGATAACGGAGGTCCCCTGCCCGCAATAGCACCTGGGCAACATGGAGTGTCAGGTAGGCATTGAGGCCCGAGTGAATCATGTCCTGGTAGAAGGCCCCTTTCACGAAGCACTTCTCAAGCAGGAATTCGACACAGTCCAGCAACCTCGGGTCATCCGGCCTGCACAGCTGGGTGGGATACCCTATCGCCAGCGAACCGATGGCGCCTGCATCCAGCCGGCGGTAAGGTGACGCCGGCATGCCCGGGCGTTTCAGGCGCTCAGCACAGGTTGCCAGGCTGCGATCAACGGTCTGGGCAAATTCCCGGGCACCGGCGCCGAAGTGCTCGCTGGCTTCCCGGTCGACAGGTCTGAGCAGCTCCTCAGCGGCTTTCAGGCCGGCTATCCCCCAGAAGTCGTCCCAGTAGTAATAGTCATTGGGCCCCAGGTGCTCGGCGCTGAAGCCGGCCGGCAACAGACCTGCATGGGGCTTGTCCAGGGTATCGCTCAGACGCTTTTTCTGGATCCAGCGGGCGCCCTTGCGCACCGGTTCTTGCCATCGACGGTGCAGGGCCCGGCCGGTCAGTTCGTGGAAACGCCTCAGAATCCAGAGCACCTCGCCGTTCGCGTCCCACTCCCCTTCCTGGGAACGGAAATAGCCGTTTTTCAGTTGCCGGTGGGGAAACTGATGCAGCGCGCGCTCGGCGCGGTCCGTCAGCCCGACGCAGAGCAAGGCGTGAATAATGAACGCGGCATCGCGGAACCAGAAGCGCTTGTAGGTGTAGGGGCCGGGATAGACATCCTCCGGTGAGTGCAGCACCAGGGAGTGGATAGCGGCATCGTAGAGGAACTGCCAGGATTCATCGGGGCATTCCAGTTGGGCATACCCTTCCAGGGCACCGAGCCAGCTGTCCGGCCGAATCGCCGGAGCCGACTCGTCCGACAGCGGAACCCTTACGGTAAGCTCCGAGACCTCTCCGGCCCGCATCGGAAACAGCGCCGCTGCCGTGACCATGCCAACATCGCATTTGCCCTGGCTCTGGTCTTGATTGTCCTGGAGGTGAATCCGCACATCGCCCTGCCGATAGTCCGAGACGTGATGACGCTCGGCCGGCCGGCTGAAAAACACGGTCTGCTTTCTATCAACGGTCCAGGCATCGCGCTGCCCCGACAGACTTACCCGATTGATAAAACTGATGCCCTCCGGGTTTGCCGGTCGCAGTGAGAGCACCAGTGAGCCAGAGGTTCCTGACCTCGCCCTCAGCAACAGCTCACAAACCGGCTTGCCATTTTCCACCACGACCCGGGAGCGACTGGTCAGGCTCAACCCGCCCAATTCTGAATCGGTCACTACCACGGGACCATCCTCAAACGCCTGACGCTGCCGGGCAGTCTTGCAGCGGGAGGGCAGCAAGCAGCGGCCGTCATCGGCCAGCACCCAGGCATCCAGAGACCATCCGTCATAAAAAGGTGTCAGCAGGCCCCGGGGATCAACCACCGGCAACTCGGCCACATCCGGCTGTCCGATGGCCGTCCAGTTACGGTTACTCAGGTTGATATGGGTAATGGAAAACGCCCGGGGAATAAACGCCACGTCCCCGGGGTCAAACTGCCGCTCAATCCAGTATGGCCAGACCCAGTCCAGGTTATGCTGAATCACCCGGCTGTTGATCAGTCCCCGGGCATGGAACACCACACCGGCTCTCAGCAATTCAATCGGCTCCCCCACCTCCGAAGGCTGGGCAAAACTGTGCAGTTTTGCCAACAGCGCTATGGGATCCAGAAAACCATGGCGATGGGCCATCCGTTTCACCAGATACCGCCAGGGCAACCACTTCATCCAGCTCATTGCTTCGTCTCCCGGTCCGTTGGCTCGGTCTCGACTTTGTACCGGGCCAGTGCCCGCCGGGCGAGGCGATTGAGAAACAC
Source organism: Marinobacter sp. Arc7-DN-1 (assembly GCF_003441595.1). NCBI lineage: Bacteria > Pseudomonadati > Pseudomonadota > Gammaproteobacteria > Pseudomonadales > Marinobacteraceae > Marinobacter > Marinobacter sp. Arc7-DN-1. The sequence goes on from NZ_CP031848.1 coordinate 1,451,598, forward strand.
CACCGCCAATACCGTACCTGCGAAACCGGCACCGTAAATAGCCCACTCAAGAGGCGTTCGGCCGGACTCCCTCATTCCCAGAGTCGACAGATCCGCCGCCAGTGAGCCCAGATACACGTTGTGAAGCGAGAACGGAATAACACCAAAAAATGTGCCCGCAACGAAGCCACCAAACGAGAAATTGGTGAGACCGAACAGAAAGTTGGAAAGTTTTCCCGGAAAGAAGGGGATCAGACGCGTCAGCAACACGATTTTCCAGCCATGGGGCGCCATCTCGTTGCTCACCATGGAAAGCCGTGCGCGATTGCGGATATACACATGGGCGTGCTCACCGAGAAAGTGCCTCGCAATCAGGAAAGCGGCCGCCGCCCCCAGTGTGGTGCCGATCACCACATAGGTGGTGCCCTCAAGCACACCGAAGACGAAACCGGCGCCGGTTGTCAGCAGTATGCCCGGGAACAGGAACACCATGGCGAGCACCATGATGCCGATGAACAAAACCGCCGCCCAGAGCCCCTGGGCATCAAACCAGCGCAGCAGGTCCACGACCTGCTTGTGAACGCCCAGCGCGTAGAGCAGACCAACAACCAATCCGACTCCGGCGATGCTGGCCGCCATCCACAGAAACGGCGATTTCTTCCAGTCACTCATGCTCTAACCCTAACGCGAGAGCGCACCGGGTCTCAAAGGGACGAGCCGGCGCCCGTCTGTTCAGGGAGTACTGAGTATCGACTGAAGTTTCTGGGTCAGCTCCACCGCTTCCGCCCCGAGTGGCGTCAGGTAGCCGCCATCCCTCTGGCTGATCAGTCCCTTGGAATACAGGTTCTCCGCGGCCCTCACCATTTCCGGAGCCGCCGAGTGGGCATGCACCTTCAGCCCTTCCTGGTTCGAGGTGGACGGGAACCGACCCAGAAGATTGAGTTCCGCGAGATGATCAACAGAGAATGGCATGGCATTTCCTCGTATTATGGTCAGGGATTTACACTCAGCATAGCCGATTCACACCATGAAGCTTTCACGAATTCTCAGCAACCGTAATGGAATCAGTCGCAGTCAGGCCAATTTCCTGATCGCCTCCGGCCGGGTAACTGTGAACGGCGCCGCAGGCAACCGCGTAACTGCCCTGCATCGGGAAACCATGGGGGGCATCCTGTCAGATGCTGCCAGCCCGCTTGTCCGGTTCCTCTTCAAGCTCCTCCTCGGTATCACTCCACTGCTCCGAAAGAGCTTCATAGGCCTCGGAAAACCCCTTACGGGCACGTTCCCATGCAGATGCTGAACTGGCTTTGAGCTCCTGATACCAGTTCTGCACACGCGCCCGTTGTTCCCGCAGTGATTCCAGGCTCTTCTGGGAGCGCTCCCGGGCGAGGTCGCTCATGTCGTCCCAGTTTTCCGAGAGCTGTTGCTCAAGTTCCTCGATGCGCCGATCCAGAGCAGACAGTGTTTTATTGATGGAATCTTCTGCCTGCTCTTTCTGATCGGAACCATACTCTTTCAGGGCCTTACCCAGCTCCCGGGTTTCCTTCTTTAACGCCTCCACAGACGAATCCGAAGACGAATCCGAAGCGGACTCGGCCAGAACGGCCGCTGGGACCATCCCCACAAACACCAGGGTAAGCACATAAGCTAATGGCTTCATCATCATTAATCACTCCTGAATGTTTCCCTGAACTTTAGCAGCCTTGTCTGGTTACATACACCTTAACTAACCCTAATGCTGACTCACGGCTGACCTGAAAAAAGCCTCTGCACGACGGCGTCGCAGACCTCATCCTGATTCAGCCCTGCGCCTTTCACAATCAGGTCCGCGTAGCGGGAGTACAAGGCAAACCGCTCTTCAAACAACGCCTCCAGGGACTGATCCGGCCGCCGGGAAATGCCCCGCATGCTGTGATCACCGATTCGGTCCATGACCAGATCCAGCGGTATATCCAGAAAGACCACTGTCCCGTTCGCCTTGAGGTGCGCCATGGCACGGGCGCTGTAGACTGCACTGCCGCCGGTGCTGATCACTTTGTGCTGAACATCCAGCTTGAGCAACACCTGCTCCTCGATGTGGCGCAGGGCTTCATAGCCATCCTGGTCTATAATTTCCTGCAGGGTGCGCCCGGCGTCTTCCTGGATGAGCAGATCGGTATCGATGAACCCCAGTCCCAGTCGCTTGGCCAGCAACACCCCAACGGTGCTCTTGCCGCTACCGGGCATGCCGATAAGAACAAGGTTTCGGGTGTTGGTCTGGTTATCCATGATTTTTCCCGGTAAATGAGAACTGGCTGGCGATACCCGGAACGTAACATTTTTCCGACAAAGTGCGCGCTTTATTCAACCTCGCAAGGCCGTATAATCCCGGGAAAGCCGGCTTGCAAGAACGCCTTGAGCCGACCGTTGACCGCATCTTTCACGAGTGAATCATGATAACCGGCAGATCACGACTGATCCCATCACTGGCCGCTTTGCTGTTTGGCCTTTCCGCACCCATCCTGGCGGATGGCATCAAGCGCATTGCCCACCCGGATGGCACGGTCGAATTCACCAACGTGAAAAGCACCAGCCAACCCCGGGCCTCCACCGGTAACGATACGGTTTACCGGTACACGGATGAAAACGGCGTGGTGGCCTACAGCGGCATCCAGCCAGCCGGCGCGGAGTTCGATGTCATCAGGTTTCATTGCTATGCGTGTGATCCGGAGTCCACGGTAGACTGGCGCAAGACACCGCTTTTCACCAAACCTTTCCGATCAGAGATCCAGTCAGCCGCCCGGGAATTTGGTGTCGATCCGGCCCTGGTCCGAGCTGTCATTCACGCCGAATCAGCCTTCAACGAGAAAGCGCTTTCGCCGATTGGCGCCCAGGGGCTGATGCAGCTTATGCCTGGCACGGCTGAGGAGCTTGGCGTCCGCAACGCACTGGCCGCGGCGGAGAACATCCGGGGCGGCGTCCACTACCTGGCAAGGATGCTCAACCGTTTTAACGGCGATACCCGACTGGCCACCGCCGCCTACAATGCCGGTCCCGGCGCTGTGAGCCGTTACCGGGACGTTCCCCCATACGCCGAAACGAAGGCCTATGTCGAGAGGGTTGGCATCCTCCACGAGCGCTACGCTGCCCGATAGGCCCTTTGGAGGTCAGAAACCAATGAACTTCAAACGTCTGGAATCCTTTATCTGGGTGGCCACACTCGGGAGCTTTCGCAAGGCCGCCGAACGTCAGTACACAACCCAGCCTGCCATTTCCAACCGCATCGCCGCACTCGAGGAAGAGCTGGGCGTCAAGCTGTTCGAGCGGGAGTCAGGCCATACACAGTTGACCAGCAAGGGGCAGGAATTGCTGCCCTACGCCGAAAAAATTGTTTTCATGGCCCAGCAGCTGCGTAAACGGGCCGACCGGGTTGCCCTGCTGTCCGGCATTCTTCGGCTGGGCGTCTCGGAAACCATTGTCCATTCGTGGCTGCCCCGTTTCTTTCGGGAGTTGAACGAGACAGTACCCAACCTTGATGTTGAGATAACCGTGGATGTTACCGGGAATCTTCGCACCGGTTTGCTGGACCGGAGTCTGGATCTGGCCTTCCTGATGGGCCCGGTCTCCGAACCGAAGATCGAAAACCGCGAGCTCTGCAGCTTTCCACTGGTATGGGTGGCCAGCCCGGAGCTGAACCTGCCCGACAGTCGCCTGGATCTCAAGGAACTGGCGCAATGGCCCATCATCACCTACGCCAGAAATACCAGACCATTTGCCGAGATCAGCCAGAAGTTCAGTGAACTCGACGAACTGCCCGCCCGGTTCTATTCGTCCAGTTCCCTCGCCGCCTGCCGGCAATTAACCCTGGATGGCATCGGCATTTCCACGCTCCCCCTGAGCGTGATCGAGCACGAACTGGACAACGGCAGACTGGTTCAACTCCAGACATCATGGACGCCATCGGAACTTGCCTTTACCGCCTCTTACCCAGGCGTCCCCTTTAACCCGGTCGCGGAGCTGGCAGCCAACCTGGCTGTCAGGGTCTCCAGTGAGTATGCACAAGCGCCTCATCACGAAATGTTATCGTCAGGTCTAAAAAACGATAATTAGACATTTTCACGGCTCGGTATACCCTGAAAATTAGTTGCAGATAACAATTTCAATCAGGGGTTACCGACATGCACACAAGTGCGTATTCCGATTTCAAGGCCAGCCTGCTTGAGCAGGCCTCAGAACTGCGGGCACGCATTCGCTCGGGTACGCACACCGCCACCACAAGCGGAGTCGCGAACAGCCTGCTTCAGGGCAACGTGGTCATCCTGCCCTCCGAGTGGGCGGGAGAATTTCTTCTATACTGTCAGAATAACCCGGTTGCCTGCCCGCTGATCGGCGTTTCCCGGCCCGGCGACCCGAACCTGCCTGACCTGGGCCAGGACCTGGATATCCGCACCGATGTACCCGAGTACCAGGTCTTCAGGAATGGCGAGCGCAGTGAAAAAGTCAGTGACATTAAAAGCCTGTGGCAGGACGATTTCGTTACCTTTGTTCTTGGCTGTTCGTTTTCCTTCGAAGACGCCCTGAGCCGGGCAGGCCTCTCGGTGAGAAACGTCGAACAGGGCCTGAATGTTTCCATGTTCCGCTCAAACATTACCACCCGACCCTCAGGCCGATTCCACGGCAACATGGTGGTTTCAATGCGCCCTTTCGCCAGTGCCGATGCCATCCGGGCGATCCAGGTGACGACACGCCTTCCCAAGGCCCATGGAGCACCCGTACACATTGGCGATCCGGAACTGATTGGAATTCAGGACATCAACAAACCCGATTTCGGAGATCCGGTAACCATCCGGCCGGGCGAGCTTCCGCTGTTCTGGGCCTGCGGAGTTACCCCCCAGCTGGCTCTGGAACATGCCCGCCTGCCGATCGCAATAACCCACGTACCGGGAAAAATGCTGCTGACAGAGCGGCTGAATGAAGAGCTGGCGGTACTCTGAGCCACCAGACCCTTTGAAGGTGACAACAACAAAAGCACAGGAGATTCGTTATGTTTAAACAACTCGCTACAGCCACCCTGGTTACCGGGGCGCTGTTCACCTCATCCGTCCAGGCCGACCAGTGGCACATGCCGACGCCCTATGGCGACGCCAACCTGCCCACCCAGATCGCCTATGAGTTTGCCGAGGACATCAAAAACGGCACGGATGGCGACATCGACATCACAGTTCACTCTGGCGCGTCCCTGGTCAAGCACCCGGAAATCCCGAGAGCCGTCCGGACCGGTCAGGTGCAACTGGGAGAGATTTTCATCGGCATCATGGGTAACACTCATCCGGTCTTCAAGCACGATAACATTCCGTTCCTGGCAACAACCTTTGAAGACGCCGAAAAGCTTTGGGAAGCCGCAAAACCCGAGATTGAGAAACAGCTGGACAAGGAAGGCATGACGCTGCTGTACGCTGTCCCCTGGCCGGCCCAGAGCCTCTACACCCAGGCACCGGTAAACACGCTGGAAGATCTCAGGGGCCTGAAGATGCGCGCCTACAGCCCGTCGACTTCGCGCCTCGCGGACCTTATGAACACAACACCCACCACCGTACAGGTTCCCGAAATTCCGCAGGCGTTCAGCACCGGTATTATTGACGCGATGATCACCTCACCATCCACCGGCGCCAACGGCCAGGCGTGGGATTACCTCTCCCACTATACTGATATAAAGGCCTGGATTCCCAAGAACGTTGTTGTTGCCAATAAACGGGCGTTCCGCCGGCTGAGCGACGAGCAGCGGAAGGTTATCCTTGATGCTGCCGCCGCGGCCGAAGAGAAAGGCTGGAAAGGCGTTCGCAAAACCGCCGCCGAAGACACGGCAACCCTTGCAGAACATGGCATCATCGTCTCCGAACCGTCGGATGAACTGATGGCCGAGCTTCAGAAGATCGGGGACATCATGGTGAAGGAGTGGGAACAGGAAGCTCCGGAGGAAGTCGGCGCCATTCTGTCCCGCTATCGCTGAAGATTCATTCACAGGGAGCTTCCTGACGGCTCAGGGGCTCCCCTGAGAGGCATCGGTCATGAGCTCTCTTCGAGACAAGTTCTACCTGGCATCCGGCTACGCATCGGGCTTCTGTATCGCGCTGATCATGGTGGTGATCCTTGCCCAGATCGTTGGGCGCATATTCGGTTTCATCATTCCATCAGCAGAGAACGTGTCGGGTTACGCCCTCGCCGCCTCCACCTTTTTCGGCCTGGCCTACACCTTTCACGAAGGCGGACACATCAGGGTAACACTGGTCATTCAGAAGTGGAGCGGACGCCCGCGTTATATCCAGGAACTGTCAGTGCTGATTTTCGGCTTCGGACTCGCCAGTTACATGACGTTCTATAGCTGGCACATGGTCTGGGAATCCTACATCTTCGGGGAAGTCTCCCACGGCTATATCCCGATACCGCTCTGGATACCCCAGATTCCGGTCGGGCTGGGCATGCTGGCCCTGAACATCGCCATCCTCGACGACCTGATTGCCGTCATCCGGAAGCGCACACCGTCCTACCAGCAGCATGAAAACGAAATCAACCTGGAGGAAGTGTAATGGACGTTGCGTTTCTCTCCATTGTCCTGGCCGTCTCCATGATCCTGATGCTGGCGCTCGGGGTCTGGGTCGCACTGACCCTGGTCGCCATCGGCGTCCTGGGATTGCTTCTCTCCGGAAATGACCAGATTGGCCTGCTGTTTGCCACATCCAGCTGGGGCGCCAGCACTGGCTGGTCGCTGACCGCACTGCCGATGTTTATCTGGATGGGAGAGGTTCTGTTCCGGACGCGGCTGTCCGAGGACCTGTTCAAAGGTCTGGCGCCCTGGATGGGCGGCCTGCCGGGCAAGCTGCTGCATGTGAATATCCTAAGCTGCGGCATTTTCGCCGCCGTCTCAGGTTCTTCCGCAGCCACCGCGGCAACCATCGGCCGCATGACACTGCCGGAACTGAAAGCTCAGGGGTACAGCGACAAAATGGCGGTAGGCACCCTGGCTGGCTCGGGCACACTGGGGCTCCTGATCCCACCGTCCATCATTCTGATTGTCTATGGCGTTGCCGCGGAGGTGTCCATCGGCCGGCTGTTCGTCGCCGGCGCACTGCCCGGGCTCATGCTGGTCATCATGTTCATGGGCTACACCATGATCTGGGCAACCCTGAACAAAGATCAACTGCCCAAGAGCAAAAAGGAACACATTTCGTTTAGCGCCAAAATCAAGGCACTGAGAATGCTGCTTCCGATTCTCGGGCTGATCATTTTTGTGCTGGGTTCTATCTATACCGGTTTTGCGACACCGACCGAGGCGGCGGCCCTGGGTGTCTTCGGCGCCCTGATTCTTGCTGCGGCGACCGGCTCCCTGAGTGTCCGGAGCTTTCAGGACAGCCTGCTGGGCGCCGTAATAAGCTCCTGCATGATTGGCCTGATCCTGGTTGGCGCGCATTTCCTGACGCTGTCCATGGGTTTTCTCGGGATTCCCAGGGAACTGGCTGCCTGGATCGGCGGCATGTCCCTGTCCTCGTTTGAGCTTCTGGTAAGCCTTACGATCCTGTTTGTTCTCCTTGGTTGCTTCCTAGACGGTATCTCTGTCGTGGTTCTCACCGTGGCGGTTGTCATGCCAATGGTTCAGCAGGCGGGCATCGATCTGCTCTGGTTCGGTATCTTTATCGTACTGGTGGTTGAGATGGCCCAGATTACGCCCCCGGTGGGCTTCAACCTGTTCGTCATCCAGTCCCTGACAGGCAAGGACATTCTTTACGTTGCCCGGGCAGCGCTGCCTTTCTTCCTGCTGATCATGTCGGCGCTTTTCCTGATCGGCTGGTTCCCGGAGATTGCCACCTATCTGCCTCAGACCATGAGTCAGAGATAATGCACCAAACAATGTTTTCCGGAGATACGCGATGAAACTTAATTGCGACATGGGTGAGAGTTTCGGCACCTGGACCAAGGGCATGGACGCCGAAGTCATGCCCTACATTGACATGGCCAGCATCGCGTGCGGTTTCCACGCCTCCGATCCACTGACCATGGACCATACCGTGAAGCTGGCGCTGGCCCGGAACGTGACGATCGGCGCCCACCCCGGCTACCCGGATCTGCTGGGGTTCGGCCGCCGGGACATGGACTGCCGGCCGGACGAGCTCAAGGCCATTCTGGTGTACCAGATGGGGGCCCTCGATGGCATTTGCCGGGTTCACGGCGCAGCCATCGAATACGTGAAGCCCCACGGCGCTCTCTACAACCGGATGATGGTCGACAACACGACCCTGTCCGTAGTGATGTCAGCCGTCCGGTCCTATGCGCCACACTGCCCCCTCGTGGTCATGGCAACGCCCGAATGGCCGCAGGTTCAGGAGCGGGCTGAAGAATATGGCATCCAGGTCTGGTTCGAGGCGTTTTCAGATCGCGCCTACAGCGACGAGGGCAGACTGGTGAAACGGTCGGTCCGGGGCGCCGTCCACGAGACCACCGAGGCGATCGAACAACAGGTCACGCAGATCATCCGGGAAGGCACCGTCACCACCATTTCCGGCAAGCGGATCCCGATCAAGGCGGACACCATTTGTATTCATGGTGACAGCTACCACGCGGTTGATGCCGCACGGCACATGCGTCGGGTCGTCGAATCGGCATGAAGATTGAGTCGGTCAATGAAAACACCTGCATGGTGTACCTTGGCGATCAGATCGGCGCTGAGTCCGCGAGGCTGGTGAAACAGGTAACCGACGGAATTCGCCGCTCCATGGCGGATATCCTGGTGGACCTGATCCCCTCGTATACCTCGATTCTGGTGACATGGGATCTTGAAAGCGCCGACCGGTTCGAAATTGCCCGCCGGCTGAGGAGCGCTGCCAGCGAGACTGAAGACGCAAACGCGGAGGGCGCATCATCACGCGTCGTTGAGCTACCCGTGTACTATGGTGCGGAGGTCGGACTTGACCTGAGCGAGGTCTGCGACTACTCCGGGCTGACGGAGGAAGAGGTTGTCCGCATCCATAGCGAACCGTCGTATCAGGTCTATGCCATCGGGTTCGCTCCGGGTTTTGCCTACCTGGGAAGCACCGATGAACGGATTGCCATTCCGCGGAAATCGACCCCCCGACTGAAAGTACCCACCGGCAGCGTCGGCCTGGCCGGGACACAGACCGCGATTTACCCAAGCTCCACACCGGGTGGCTGGCAGATCATCGGCCGCACGCCGCAACCCATGATTGACTGGGAGAGTGAGTCCCTGGCGCTGGTTCAGGTTGGCGACCAGGTGCGCTTCCGCCCCATCAGCCGGCAGGAATTCATTGACCTGGGAGGAAGCCTTGATGAGCTTTGAGGTTCTCGCCCCCGGCATGCTTGCACTTATGCAGGATTCTGGTCGTCGCGGTTACCAGCACATCGGAGTGACCACGGGCGGTCCGATGGATGAGTTTGCCTTTTTCTGGGCAAACCGCCTGCTGGACAATGACCTTAACGCTCCCCAGATTGAGATTACTTTTGGCGGGTTCAGCCTGCTGGCGCACAATGACACCAGCATGGCCATCACCGGTGGTGATCTTGGCGCCCGCCTGAACAACCGGGATATCAAACCCTGGCGGACCTATCGGATCAGCCGTGGGGATCGCCTTGAATTCACCGCCCCGGTGAACGGTCTGCGCGCCTATCTTGCGGTCCGCGGGGGATTCAAGCCGGCCATGAAGCTCGGCAGTTGCGCGACGGTCAGTCGGGAAGGTCTGGGAGGATTGCACGGCAACGGTGCGAAACTGGCGAAAGGAGACCGGATCGGGTTCGCAAAAACCGACAACCCGGTTGATGCAGCCCTGCCGGACACCGAAATCCCGGATTACCGTGAACCACTCCGCCTGGGTCTGCTTCCCGGTTACCAGTTCCGCCACTTCCCCCCTGTTCAGCGCATGAAGTTTTTCTCGGACGACTACGAAGTCACCCGGAACATCGACAGAATGGGTTACCGCCTGCAAGGCGACGCCATTCATTCGGGTCTGGACGGGATTGTCTCGGAAGGGATTGCCTATGGGGCGATTCAGGTACCCAGTGACGGTCAGCCAATCGTGCTGATGAAAGACCGCCAGACCATCGGCGGCTACCCCAAGATCGGTTGCCTGAGCGCACTGGATGCTGGTCACCTGGCACAACGGGGGCCAGGAGCCAGCGTCAGCTTCTACCTTGGAGATGTCGCCGGGGCGGAAGCGCAACGGCTGCTGTTCAACCGTCGCCTGCGGCTCGGCGTCAGCGGGAACTGACACCGGCCGGGCTTTCCGGCCACATCCGGTTTACTCGGATGCGGCAATCAGGCTTGCGTTACCACCGGCAGCGGTGGTGTCCACACACAGGTGGCGCTCGATCACGAACCGCTGATCCAGGGTATGCTCGGTGATCAGTGGCAGCAAGGCACCGTCACGCCTGGCCAGGGCCTCGCGATACTCCTTAAGCAAGGCCTGGCCGGCGCAACTCACCACCGCCTCGAAGCCCTCTGCCGTGGCCAATGCTTCTGGCTCCAGCAGCCCTTCCACACCGGCAATCGGCAGGCCTGCCCTGGCGGCGCTGTCTACCGTTTCCTGAACACCCGGTGCAATCACGACCACCTTGTTGCCCTGGGACAACGCCGTACCGGCCTGTTCCAGAGCGGTTTCCTTGTCCGGCCCCAGACAGAGCACGACACCACGGGCATGGCTGGACAGGCGGTTGGTCTCGCCCGTCGGCCCCGGCAGCGCTTCCACGTAGGCATCCAGCGGCGCGGGAACGTCCCCGAAGATGGGCTTGAGAGCCTCAACCCGGGCTTCCGGCTTCGGTGCACTCAGCTTGTCGAGCTGGCCAATCAGCTTCTGGAGCTGTTTTGCGTCCACCTTTTTGGCGCTTGAGTCCGCTTCACGCACGACTGTCTTACCTTTCAGGAAGCGACGAACGTACTGCGGACCACCCGCCTTGGGACCGGTACCCGACAGGCCTTCACCACCGAACGGCTGGGAGCCGACAATGGCGCCGATCTGGTTCCGGTTCACGTAGGTGTTACCCACCTTGATCCGGCTGCTGATGCGCTCCACCCGACGGTCAACCCGGCTGTGGATACCAAAGGTCAGGCCGTAGCCCTTGGCGTTGATCGAATCCACCACCTTGTCGATGTTCTTGGCCTCAAAGGTAGCAACGTGCAGCACCGGCCCGAAGATTTCTTCTTCCAGCTCCTCGATGCCGCTCACGCTCAGCACCGCCGGAGACACAAACAGCCCCTTCCCGGGAACCGGCAGTTTCTTCAGGAGCTTGCCGTTACGCTCGAACTTCTCGCAGTGGTCGACAATCTTCTTGCGGGCGTTCTCGTCGATCACCGGCCCCACATCCGTGGACAGCAACCAGGGATCGCCAATGCCCAGCTCTTCCATGGCACCGAAAAGCATTTCCAGAAGACCGTCGGCAATGTCCTTCTGCACGTACAGCATGCGCAGCGCCGAACAACGCTGGCCGGCGCTCTGGAACGAGGACGCCAGTACGTCACGGACAACCTGCTCCGGCAACGCGGTGGAATCCACAATCATGGCATTCAGGCCACCGGTTTCCGCCACCAGCGGCGCGTCCGGGGCCATGTTTTCGGTCATGACCTTGTTAATGCGCTGGGCGGTTGCGGTGGAGCCGGTGAAGCAAACACCACTGACACGGGAATCGGAGGTCAGCGCCGCGCCGACGGTGGCACCGGTACCCGGAAGCAACTGGACGGCATCTTCGGGAATACCCGCCTGATGCATCAGTTCAACGGCCCGCACCGCCAGCAGGGACGTCTGCTCGGCCGGCTTGGCAACCACAGTGTTACCCGCCGCCAGGTTTGCCAGGATCTGCCCGGTGAAAATCGCCAGCGGGAAGTTCCAGGGTGAGATACAACACATTACACCGCGGGCGTCACCACTGTCCTTGTAGCGGATCGCTTCATTGGCATAAAACTGGGCAAAATCCACCGCTTCGCGAACTTCGGCAATGGCATCCGCCAGCGACTTCCCGGCCTCGCGGGTGGTCAGTGCGAACAGCTCGTCGACGTTTTCCTCATAGAGGTCACCGACCTTGCGAACACAGGCTGCACGCTCTTCCGCAGACTTCTGCGACCAGCTCCTGAAGCCTTCCGCCGCTGCGGTAATGGCAGCGTCCACATCCGCTTCAGAGGCCTGTGTTACGTGCCCGACAAGATCATCCGGATCCGCCGGATTGCGCACCACCTGGACTTCGGTACCGGCGACTTCACCGGCGATCACAGGCCCACCTTTCCAGCGATACTCCTTGTAAGCACCACGACCGTCTTCGATTGCTTTCACCGTGACCGGGTCAGTGATGTCCCAGCCCCTGGAGTTGCGACGGTTCTCACCAAACAGGTTGAACGGATGCACAATCGCCTTGCTGGAGATGTTGTCGCCCATCTCTTCCACGCTGACAATGGGGTCTTTCGCGATTTCTTCCGGGGTTATGCTGGTATCGACAATCTGGTTAACAAAGGAGCTGTTGGCCCCGTTCTCCAGAAGTCGACGCACCAGGTACGCCAGCAGATCCTTATGGGGACCAACCGGCGCGTAAATGCGGCAGGGCACACCACTGACTTTCAGCACTTCGTTGTGCAGGGACTCGCCCATGCCGTGCAGACGCTGGAATTCGTAATTGTCCACGCCTTTGGTTTTGGCCATTTCCAGAATGGCGGAGACGGAATGGGCGTTATGAGTGGCGAACTGCGGGTATATGCGGTTCGTCATGTTCAGCAGTTTGGTGGCGCAGGAGAGGAAAGCGACATCACTGCAGGCCTTACGGGTGAACACCGGGAAGCCATTCAGGCCCATCACCTGGGCGCGCTTGATTTCGGCATCCCAGTAGGCGCCCTTGACCAGACGCACCATGATCTTGCGGTCGTACTTCTCGGCCAGCCCGTAAATCCAGTCGATCACGAAGGACGAGCGCTTGCCGTAGGCCTGAACCACAATGCCAAAGCCATCCCATCCGGCCAGCTCGGGGTCCGACACCAGCGCTTCAATGACGTCGAGGGACAGATCAAGACGGTCCTGCTCTTCAGCGTCGATATTGAACCCCATATTGGCGGCCGCCGCCTTCCTGACCAGTTCGCGGGCACGGGGCAGCAACTCGTTCATCACCCGCTCCTTGTTGCCGTACTCGTAACGGGCCAACAGGGCCGACAGCTTCACGGAAATGCCCGGATTCTTGCGCACATCGCCCTTGCTCGCCCTGGCGATGCTGTCGATCGCATTGGAGTAGGCGTCGTAGTAGCGCTTGGCGTCGTCATCCGTGCGGGCAGCTTCACCCAGCATGTCATAGGAATAGGTATAGCCCTTGGCCATGTAGTCCTTGGCTTCGTCCTGGGCTTCATCGATGTCGCGGCCCAGTACGAACTGGCGGCCCATCTCTTTCATCGCCTGGCCGGCGACAGTACGAATCACCGGCTCACCAAAACGCTTGAGCAGCTTGCGCAGGGTTTCGCCCACGGTGTTGCGCTCGGAATCCTTGAGCAGGTTGCTGGTCATCAGCAAGGCAACGGTCGCGGTGTTGATAAGCGATGATGATGCCTTGCCCACGTGACTGCCCCAGGCACCCGACGTAATCTTGTCTTCAATCAGTTCGTGGATCGTGGTGTTATCAGGCACGCGCAACAGCGCCTCAGCCAGACACATCAGGGCAACGCCTTCCCTGGTGGTCAGGCCATACTCCGCCAGGAACTTCTCCATGATGGTGGACTTGGCGTTATTGCGGACGTTGCGTACCAGGTCGGCCGCACGGGCGGAAATGGCATCCCGCTCAGCCTGGGACAACTGGGCGCCAGCAATCATCTCGTGGATCACCTTGTGCTCATCAGCAAGAATGTATTCACGGATCGCCTGCCGGCTATCAACAAGCTCTGGCGTCTCTGATTGCTGCGGTCTCATAGCTGTACCCTCTTAGTTGTTTGTCTCTCCGGCATTCTACCGATATCAACAAAGACTATTTCTCTGTAAAATCCAGGCAAGCACGACATTACGTCTTTTTTACATGATCACAATTTAATAATTTTCTCGAAAACCATTAGTTTTTAGGTGCTTTGCCTGTTCCGCTTCCGCTATCCGGCTTTTGAGGCCAGCTCTCTCAGCATTCCATGAGCCACCGAGAAAACGGCACAATCCACATCGCTTGCGGATTGCATATCGCTCAACATGCGCTGCCACCGGCTGAGCAACGCCTGTTTATCATCTCGCCATGCATCCAGCCGCTCGACCGGGGTTCCGTCACCCGCTACCGGCTCGGAAAACACGCTGAGCGTCAGGTTCCGCAACTGGTGATCCAGTTCATCCCGGTAGTGAATGGTCGCCAGCACCTGCCAGTGGCCATTTGCCCGGAATGCCCGCATTTGCCGGTCGAGCCAGGTCAGGTTCAGACTTTCGCCAAGCCTGAAATAGACCCAGGCAACAGATCCCAGATCCTGGCCCAACTGACGGGAAATCTCGATCATATCCATCAGCCAGTATCGGCTTTCCGCGGAAGCGCACCAGGCTGACAACTCCTCCGGAACCTTCCGCTCACAATACTCAGCATAGCTTTCTTGCCAACGACTTGCAGGAATCACCGATTCCAGGCGCTCTTTGGAGGCCAGAACATCGGCCAGCGGCGCCCGGTAATGATCAATACACGACACCGGATCCAGCGCCTGGCGACGGTTCTGCAACAGCCAACTGGTGCTTCGGGTCACCAGGCGAATGGCATCGGCAAACAGCTCTGCCTGCACATCCGCGCTGACTTTTCCGTCCAGCGCTTCAATCGCTTCCCAGTGCGCGTCTACGTCATGAACCCGGAGGGAAATCAGGTAAGCCGCGGCAATCCGGCCCGCATCCGCGCCGGTGGCACTGCGGATCCGGTCGAACCAGGTGATCCCCATGCGGTTCACCAGATCATTGGCGATCTGGGTTGCCGATATTTCGGCCCGCAGCGGATGAGCACCTACCGCTTCCGGAAAAGCCGCCAGCAAGGACGCCGGAAACGCCGAGTGAAGCGCAGCGTTAAACCGGGGGTCATGCACAATCGGAGCTGCCACCAACGCCTGTTTCAGCTCGATCTTGGCGTAGGACACCAGTACCGCCAGCTCCGGCCGGGTCAGGCCGGCACCGCGCTCCCGGCGGGCCTGCAGTTCTTCATCGGAGGGCAGAAACTCAAGGCCGCGGTCCAGTTTGCCCTCTGTCTCCAGACGCCGCATCAGCCGCTCATACTGATCCGCGCTGGCGACCGCTGTGTTCTGCGCCAGGCTCAGCGCCATGGCCTGCCGGTAGTTGTTTCTCAGCACCAGGTCCGCCACTTCCGGGGTCATTGCCCGGAGCATGCCGTTGCGCTCGGGCAGGGTCATCCGCTGCCGGTGCACCAGATCATTGAGAAGGATCTTGATATTGACCTCATGATCCGAGCAGTCCACGCCACCGGCGTTATCGATGAAATCACTGTTGGCCGAGCCGCCGAGGCGGGCAAAATCAATCCGCGCCCGCTGGGTCACGCCGAGGTTGCCACCCTCTCCCAGCACCTTGCAACGCAGCTGGTTACTGTCGATTCTCAGGGCGTCGTTGGCCTTGTCGCCCACCTCTTCATGGGATTCGGAGGGCGCTTTCACGTAGGTGCCAATACCACCGTTCCACAACATGTCCACCGGCGCCCTAAGCAGGGCGCTGATCAACTCGGCGGGTGGCAGCGTCCGGGCCTTGGTACCAAGCATCCGCCGCATCTCCGGAGACACCGGAATGGACTTCATGGCACGTGAAAACACGCCGCCACCTTTACTGATGAGTCCGGTGTCATAATCGGCCCAGGTTGACCCCGGCAGATTGAACAGGCGCTGACGCTCACGGAAAGACGCCCCGGTATCCGGCTGCGGATCAATAAAGATGTGCTGGTGATTGAAGGCGCCAACCAGGCGAATCCGCTCTGACAACAGCATGCCATTGCCAAACACATCGCCTGCCATGTCGCCAATGCCCACCACGGTGAATTCGTCCGCCTGGGTGTCTGTGCCCTTTTCCAGAAAATGTCGCTTTACCGACTCCCAGGCGCCCCTTGCGGTAATCCCCATTTTCTTGTGGTCATAGCCCTCACTACCGCCGGAGGCGAAAGCATCACCCAGCCAGAAGCCGTATTCCGCGGCAAGCGTGTTGGCAATGTCAGAAAACGTGGCGGTTCCCTTGTCTGCGGCAACAACCAGGTAGGTGTCGTCGCCGTCGTAACGGACCACGCTTTCCGGGGGCACAACCCTGCCGTCTTCCAGGTTGTCGGTAATGTCCAGAAGCCCCCTGATAAAGGTTTGGTAGCAGGCGATGCCCTCCTCCCGCAGCGCTTCCCGGGACCCATCCTGCGGCGGCTGCTTCACCACGAAGCCACCCTTGGCACCTGCCGGCACAATCACCGAGTTCTTTACCTGCTGGGCTTTTACCAGGCCGAGAATCTCGGTGCGGTAATCCTCAATCCGGTCAGACCACCGCAAGCCACCCCGGGCGACAGGGCCAGACCTCAGATGAACACCCTCAATCCGTGGCGAGTAAACGAAAATCTCGAATTTCGGCCGAGGCCGGGGGATGTCCGGAATGGAGGAAGGGTCCAGCTTCAGCGAGAGGTAGCTCCGGAATCCACCATCCTCCTGGCGCTGGAAATAACTGGTTCGGAGTGTAGCCCGGATCAGCACGAAAAAGCGCCGGAGAATCCGGTCATCATCGAGGCTCTCTACCGCTTCAAGTGCATCAAGTATCTCTGCCTCAACCTTGCCTGCTGAGGCCTGGCCTTTCTTTCTCCCCTGCAACCCAGGGTCAAACCGTTTCTGGAAGAAGGACACCAGCATGGAGGTGATATGCGGGTGGCGGGCCAGGGTCTCGGCAATAAAGGGCTGGCTGAAGCCGAAACGCAGTTGCTTGATATAGCGGGCATAGGCCCGGATCAGGGACACTTCACGCCAGCCAAGGCCGCACAGCATGATCAGCTGGTTGAAATCGTCGTTTTCCGCAAAGCCATTCCAGATTTCCCGGAAAGCCCCCTGGATCAGCGGCCTGGCTGCGTCCAGGTCGGCATCCCGGCAGCGGGTATGGAGCTCAACGGTAAAGTCACTGACGCCGAAAGTTTCACCGTCCCGGCGCCGCACCCGGTAAGGATGTTCACCGAGCACCCGCATGCCCAGGTTCTCGAGGATCGGGATCACATCAGACAGAACAACCGGCTGCCCCTCGCTGTACAGCTTGAAATGGAATCCGGTTTCGGAAGAATCCCGGGGCTGGTAAAAGCGCATGGGTACATCGGTGCAGACGGCGATGGACTGGATCTGCTCAATATCGGCCAGTGCCTCCGCTACCGAAAACCTGGCCCGGTAGGCCGAGGGAAACCCGCCACTGAACACCTGGGCGTAACGCCCCCCGAGGGATTCACCAAAAACCCGAACGAGCTCGGCGTGCAGATCGTCGTCCCATGATCGGGATTCCTGAACCATCCGGGCGACAATCTCACGCAACTCAAGGGAATCGTCATTGTCGGTGGACTGGTTCTGAAGGACATCGGCAAGCTGTTCCAGCAGGGTTTGTTTTTGTAATGTGTGCGGATCGGTCATCGAAACTCTCCGGGCTTTTTTACACGTTCTTTCGGTAATAGCGTAGCTGATAGTATACGCAAGCCCCGGAAGTCGCTTTAACCGTATAGTTTCGGAATCGAGGAGTTTTGATTATATTTACCGGATGATTTAGCCATTAATACAGCCTGGAACCGACCACATGGCCGATTTGGACAGAATTGACCAATCCATTATTCGCGAGTTGCAGAAAAATTCCCGGATCACCGTTACCGAGCTCGCGTCCCGGGTGGGCCTTTCCAAAACCCCTTGTCAGGTACGGATGCGCCGGCTGGAAGAACAGGGTTACATCACCGGCTACACGGCCCTGGTCAACCAGACCAAGCTGGGCCTCAGCCACATCGCCTTTGCCCAGGTCACCCTGAACGACACCAGCAGCAATGCCCTGGCAGCCTTCAATAAAGCCGTGAAGCAGATATCCGCGGTGGAGCAATGCCACATGATTGCCGGCAATTTCGACTACCTGCTGAAAGTCCGGACCCGGAACATGCAGGAATACCGACAGGTCCTGGGTGAGGAGATATCGGCACTGCCCCACGTGCTCCAGACCAGCACATTTGTGGTGATGGAGAATGTCAGGGACGCCGGACTGTAAAAGCGACGCTTCACGGGCCGGCGCCGGCTATCACTCGGATTGCTCGTACTTCGGCTTGTACCCCCCGGCATCCACCCGGGGCCGGTCCTCTTCAGCATCTGCGAGTGGCTGTACTTCCTCGAGGCTGGCCAGGGAGCGCAGTGTCAGTCTCTGGTATTCCTCGGTTCCCTTTTTCTTCCAGGCGATTTCCTTGTCGCTGAGCATCCGCATCACTTTCGCCGGCGACCCGACAATCAGTGATCCCGGCTCACAGGTAAACTTTGCCTTCACAAACGCACAGGCTCCGACAATCGAACGGGGCGCTATACGGGCCTCGTCCATCACCACCGCATTCATGCCAATCATGGCGTCCTCGCCAACAACACAGCCATGCAGGATCGCGCCGTGCCCGACGTGGCCATTCTTCTCGACGATGGTGTCCATGCCCGGGAAGGCATGCATTACACAGGTGTCCTGAACGTTCGAACCCTGTTTGAGAATAATCCGGCCGAAATCGGCGCGCAGCGACGCCGCCGGCCCGACATAGCAGTCCGGGCCGATCCAGACGTCACCAATCAGCACAGCCGTCGGGTGTACATAGGCAGACGGATGAACGACGGGAACAACGCCTTCTATACTGTAACTGGGCATAACGCTCTCCTGGGCAAAGGTGGGTACCGGAAACAGATCAGGCCTGTACAGGGCCAACAAACATGGGACCCGATACGTTCTTGTGATTCGTTTTCTGTATCACATTATCGTTTTCCGGAGGGTTTTGCATGCCCTGAGGGGCCTATCCACCACCGAAGATCGGGTGAAAGTCCGGCCCGCACCGTCGCTAAATAAAATTTATATATGATTTTCAATGACGTAGAAAAGGCACAGCATCCACTAAGACCAAAGCGATACAGAACCTGGCGAGCACAGTCCTTGACGAGTATCAATTCTAAGATATACTCATTTTCCACAATCGATAGCACCGTACCGGTCCAAGACGCCTTTCACGCTATCCCCAACAACAAACAACAGGACAACAACGCCATGACTCAGCCGAGCATTCTTCTTGAAATCGATCAGGGCGTGGCTCTGCTAACCCTGAACCGCCCGGACAACCTGAACAGTTTCAATGTCGAAATGCACGAACGCATGCGCGATGCCATCAGCACTGTGCGCAAGGATGAGTCTGTCCGGGTGTTGGTTATCACCGGTTCTGGCCGGGGTTTTTGCGCCGGTCAGGATCTTTCAGACCGCAGCGTATCCCCGGACCAGGAAATGCCGGATCTCGGCGCCTCGCTAGAGAACTACTACAACCCGCTGATGCGCAGCCTGCGGGATCTGCCGATGCCGGTGCTCTGCGCCGTCAATGGCGTGGCGGCCGGCGCCGGAGCCAACATCGCCCTGGCCTGCGACATCACCCTCGCGGCCCGCTCCGCCAATTTCGTTCAGGCTTTCTGCAAGCTGGGCCTGGTACCCGACTCGGGCGGTACCTGGATCCTGCCCCGCGTGGCCGGCATGGCCCGGGCCAAGGGTATGGCCCTGCTGGGTGAGAAGATCAGTGCCGAACAGGCCGAGAACTGGGGCATGATCTGGCGCTGTGTCGATAACGAGCAACTCATGGAAGAGACCATGAAGCTTGCCCGCCATTTCGCGACCCAGCCGACCAAGGGCCTGGCCCTAATCAAGCGCGCACTGCATGCCAGCGCCAGCAATACCTTTGAAGAGCAGATCAATCTGGAGCGGGACCTCCAGCGCACAGCCGGGCAGACCGAGGATTACCGCGAAGGCGTTGCCGCCTTCATGGAAAAACGCACGCCGAACTTCAAGGGGAAATAAGCCATGCCGGCACTGGACACCCAAACCAAAGTTGCCGTCATCGGCGCCGGGGCCATGGGCTCCGGTATTGCCCAGGTAGCCGCCCAGGCAGGCCATCATGTTTACCTGCACGACCAGAGAGAAGGTGCTGCTGAGGCAGGCCGTGACGGTATTGCCAAACAGCTCCAGCGTCGGGTCGATAAGGGCAAGATGCAGCAGCAGGAGCTGGACGCCATCATCGGCCGGATCCAGCCGATTGAAAACCTTAGTGAAGCAGCCGATACCGGGCTGGTGATTGAAGCTATCATTGAGGATCTCGAAATCAAACGCCAACTGCTGGCTAAGCTGGAAGAACTCTGTGCCGGGGACACGATCCTCGCCACCAACACTTCGTCCATCTCCGTCACCGCCCTCGGCGCCGGAATGAAAAAACCCGGGCGCCTGGTGGGTATGCACTTCTTCAATCCAGCACCCCTGATGGCACTGGTAGAAGTAGTGATGGGCCTGGCCACCAGCAAAACCGTCGCTGAGACGGTTCACGCCACGGCAAGCGCCTGGGGCAAGAAGCCGGTCTATGCCACCTCAACTCCCGGCTTTATCGTTAACCGTGTTGCCCGTCCGTTTTACGCAGAGAGCCTGCGCCTGCTGCAGGAACAGGCCACCGATGCCGCAACGCTGGATGCCATCATCCGCGAAGCCGGCCAGTTCCGCATGGGCGCGTTTGAGCTGACCGATCTGATCGGCCACGACGTCAATTACGCCGTGACCAATTCTGTGTTCAACTCCTACTATCAGGACCCGCGCTTCCTGCCTTCGCTGATCCAGAAGGAGCTGGTGGAAGCTGGCCGGCTGGGTCGCAAGAGTGGCCAGGGTTTCTACCCCTACGGCGAAGACGCTCAAAAGCCGGAGCCACAGACAGAGCCGGCCCACCAATGCGATGAGACCGTCGTCATTGCCGAAGGCAACCCCGGCGCAGCAGCTCCATTGATCGAGCGCCTCAAAGGCGCTGGCCTGACCGTGATCGAACGCGACGGCCCGGGCCGGCTTCGCTTCGGCGATGCCGTGCTGGCCCTTACCGATGGCCGGATGGCCACCGAGCGTGCCGCCACCGACGGCATTTCCAACCTTGTACTGTTTGACCTGGCCTTCGATTACAGCAAGGCCTCCAGGCTTGCCCTGGCTCCGGCCGAACAGGCCTCGGAAGCGGCGGTTTCCTGCGCCTGTGCTTTACTCCAGAAAGCGGGTATTTCGGTAAGCCGGATCGCTGATCGCCCCGGACTCGTGATCATGCGTACCGTGGCCATGCTGGCCAACGAAGCCGCCGACGCAGCCCTTCACGGCGTTGCCACGGTCGCCGATATCGATCTGGCCATGAAAGCGGGCCTGAACTACCCCGATGGCCCCCTCAGTTGGAGCGACCGCCTCGGGGCGGGCCACGTATTTGACGTGCTCACCAACATCCAGAACAGCTACGCAGAAGATCGCTATCGCCCTGCCCTGCTGCTTCGGAAGAATGCATTCGCACAGAAGGGGTTTTATTCATGAGCGAGATGAACCCACAAACACTCGCCGAGGAATGCGCAAAAGCCATGTTCGCGCGGGATCAAGCCAGCCAGAAGCTGGGCATGAACATTGAGTCCGTTGCCCCGGGCAAGGCGGTACTGACCATGACCATAACCGGCGACATGATCCAGGGCCACGGTTCCTGCCACGGCGGCTATCTGTTCACCCTGGCCGACTCCGCTTTTGCTTTCGCCTGCAACAGCTATGACCGGGCCACCGTCGCCTCCAGTTGCAGCATTGATTACATGTCCGGCGCCAAAGAAGGCGACCGGCTGACCGCCACCGCCGAAGAGCAGGCCCGCGGCGGCCGCACCGGCGTTTACGACATCACATTAACCAACCAGGACGGCCGCAAGGTTGCCCTGTTCCGGGGCCGCTCCTACGAGGTTCGTGGCACCGTACGCAATTCGGAGGATAATTTATGAACGCGGACAATCTTCTCAAAGAGGCCTATATCGTCGATGCCATCCGTACCCCCATCGGTCGCTACGGCGGTGCGCTCTCCGCCGTGCGCGCAGATGACCTGGGCGCCATCCCCATCAAGGCGCTGACCGAGCGCCATCCGGATATGGACTGGTCTAAAATTGACGATGTGCTCTATGGCTGCGCCAACCAGGCCGGCGAAGACAACCGGGACGTGGCCCGCATGTCGTTGCTTCTGGCTGGTCTGCCAGTGGATGTACCGGGCAGCACCATCAACCGCCTGTGCGGCTCCGGCATGGATGCGGTCGGCAGTGCCGCCCGGGCAATCCGCACCGGCGAAACTCAACTGATGATTGCCGGCGGTGTGGAGTCCATGTCACGGGCTCCGTTTGTGATGGGCAAGGCCGAGTCCGCATTCAGCCGCAAGGCGGAGATTTTCGACACCACCATCGGCTGGCGCTTTGTAAATCCGGTGCTGAAAAAGCAGTACGGAATTGATTCCATGCCGGAAACAGCCGAGAACGTGGCGGCCGATTTCGGCATTTCCCGGGAAGACCAGGACGCCTTCGCCGTGCGCAGCCAGCAGCGCACGGCCGCTGCCCAGAAAAACGGACGGCTGGCCGCCGAAATAACGCCGGTGACCATCCCCCGTCGCAAGCAGGACCCGCTGGTAGTGGATACCGACGAGCACCCCCGGGAAACCAGCCTTGAAAAGCTGGCCACGCTGCCGACGCCCTTCCGTGACAACGGCACCGTGACCGCCGGCAATGCCTCCGGTGTGAATGACGGCGCCTGCGCACTGCTGCTGGCCGGAGCCAATGCCCTCAGGCAATACAACCTCAAACCCCGCGCCCGGATTGTTGCCATGGCAACCGCTGGCGTGGAGCCCCGGATCATGGGCTTTGGTCCTGCGCCGGCCAGTCGTAAAGTCCTGGCCACGGCCGGCCTGGAACTGGCCGATATGGACGTGATCGAACTGAACGAGGCCTTCGCCGCCCAGGCCCTTGCCGTCACGCGTGATCTCGGGCTGCCGGACGACGCCGAGCATGTAAACCCGAACGGGGGTGCCATCGCCCTGGGCCACCCCCTGGGCATGAGCGGTGCACGGCTGGTCACTACCGCCCTGAACGAACTTGAGCGCCGCCACGCGGCAGGCCAGAAAGCCCGTTACGCCCTCTGCACCATGTGCATCGGGGTCGGCCAGGGTATCGCACTGATCATTGAGCGGACGGACGCGGTGGCCTGACGCCACCGCCCGGACCGGAACGACCATCTTACAAGAACAACGCAGGACAGAATCATGAGCTTACCATTACAAAAACTTGGCAAACTTGACCGCATGGAGACGGCCAGCATTGACGAGCTCCGCCATGAACAGCTTCAGCGGCTGCGCTGGAGCCTGGTCCATGCGTATACCAATGTGCCCTTCTATCGCAAAGCCTTTGACGATCTCGGTCTCAAGCCGATGGACATCAACTCTCTGGATGACCTGGCCAGGATACCGTTCACCACCAAAGCGGACCTGCGCGATAACTACCCGTTCGGCATGTTTGCCACACCCCTGTCCGACGTGGTCCGGGTCCATGCCTCCAGCGGCACCACGGGCAAGCCGACCGTGGTCGGTTACACCCAGAGCGATATCAATACCTGGGCCGACATTGTGGCACGGTCTATTCGGGCCGGTGGCGGCTCCCGTGGCGACAAGGTCCATGTTGCCTACGGCTACGGCCTGTTCACAGGCGGCCTTGGTGCCCACTACGGTGCCGAGCGGCTTGGCTGTACCGTAATCCCCATGTCCGGTGGCCAGACCGAGAAGCAGGTCCAGCTGATCAAGGATTTCGAGCCTGACATCATCATGGTCACGCCGTCCTACATGCTGAACATCGCCGACGAGATGGAGCGGCAGGGCATTGACCCGCACAAACTGCCACTGCGCCTCGGTATCTTCGGTGCCGAGCCCTGGACCAACGCCATGCGTACCGAGATCGAGGAGCGCCTTGGTATCCAGGCCCTGGATATTTATGGCCTGTCCGAAGTTATGGGCCCCGGCGTGGGCATGGAGTGCATTGAGACCAAAGACGGTCCCACCATCTGGGAAGATCATTTCTATCCCGAAATCATCAATCCCGACACCGGTGAAGTACTGCCCGACGGCGAATACGGTGAGCTGGTGTTCACCTCGCTGACCAAGGTGGCCCTGCCGATTCTGCGTTACCGCACCCGGGACCTTACCCGCCTGTTGCCGGGCACCGCACGACCCATGCGCCGGATCGACAAGATTACCGGTCGCAGCGATGACATGCTGATTATCCGTGGTGTGAACGTGTTCCCGAGCCAGATTGAGGAACAGGTTCTGAAATGCGAGGCGCTGGCCCCGCACTACGAGATCGAGGTTTACAGGGAAGGCAATCTGGACTGCGTGGATATCCGGGCCGAGCTGAAACCAGACACGACCGACAACGCGGAAAGCCGTGCCGCGGCGGCCAAGGAACTGGCCCACCACATCAAGTCCTACATTGGCATCAGCACCCGGGTCGAGGTGGTTGAAACCAACCGCCTGGCCCGTTCGGAAGGCAAGGCCAGGCACGTGTTTGACCGTCGAAACACCTAAGTTTGCATGACCGGCAGGGGTCAGTCCACAGCCACTGCGGCTGCCCCCCTGCCGCCTGCCCCCAACGGCCGCGCACCCGCAGCCATCGATTTAATTTTACTTCTCCACTGCCGAGCTCAATAGTATTTACTCACGTATCACGTTTTTTATCATTAAAATCAACACTATAAGCGTCATCAAAGAACCTTTCATATATAACATGACACGCAACGACAATTCTTGATATTTATTCAGTATCATATAATATGAAGTCAATGGCCTTCAGTCGTTCCTGAGGGCATCGCTGTTCACGGATAACAGAACAACAAGCCCGATCCGGAGGTATTTGTTTATGTACGCCCAGCTCGTTGAAACCGGCGCCAAGCGCCTGAAGACCCTGGAAGAGATGTCGCCTGAAGAGCGCGAGTTTCAGGAAAAGGTCGACGCCGAAATCAAGATCGAACCCAAGAACTGGATGCCTGAAGGCTACCGGAAGACGCTGGTTCGTCAGATTTCCCAGCACGCCCACTCCGAAGTGGTCGGCATGCTGCCCGAAGGTAATTGGGTTACCCGGGCCCCCACCCTGAAGCGCAAGCTCCAGCTGATGGCCAAGATCCAGGATGAAGCAGGCCACGGCCTGTACCTCTACAGTGCCATGGAAACCCTCGGTGCAGACCGCGATGAAGAGATCGAGAAACTGCATCAGGGCAAGGCCAAGTATTCCAGTATCTTCAACTACCCGACCCTGAACTGGGCCGATATGGGTGCGGTTGGCTGGCTGGTGGATGGCGCTGCGATCGTCAATCAGGTTGTGCTTCAGCGTACTTCCTATGGCCCCTACTCCCGCGCCATGGTCCGGATCTGTAAGGAAGAGAGCTTCCACCAGCGTCAGGGCTACCAGATCCTGCTGGACATGATGCGCGAAGGCACCGAAGAGCAGAAAGCCATGGTGCAGGACGCGATCAACCGTCTGTGGTGGCCGGCGCTGATGATGTTCGGCCCGCACGATGACGAGTCTCCGAACTCCCAGCAGTCCATGGCCTGGAAGATCAAGCGCAAGAGCAACGATGAACTGCGCCAGATGTTCATTGACCAGACGATTCCGCAGCTCGAGTTCCTGGGTTGCACCGCGCCGGATCCGGACCTGAAGTGGAACGAAGAAACCGGCCACTACGATTTCGGTGAAATCAACTGGCAGGAATTCTACGACGTTCTCAAGGGCAACGGCCCCTGCAACCGCGAGCGCATCAACACTCGCAAGAAAGCAATTGACGAAGGCGCCTGGGTCCGTGAAGCGGCCGTCGCCTATGCCGAAAAACAAAAACAGCGCGCACAAGCCGCTTGATACCGGAGGAATACAACATGTCTGAATGGCGCCTTTACGAAGTCTTTGTGCGGTCCAAGCACGGCCTGAACCACAAACACGTGGGCAGCGTGCATGCCGCAGACGCCGAGATGGCCATGGAAAACGCCCGTGACCTGTACACACGCCGAAACGAAGGCGTAAGCATCTGGGTGGTTCCCTCCGACACCATCACGGCCTCCGCGTCCGACGAAAAGGAAGTGCTTTTCGACCCGTCGGAAGACAAGGTTTACCGGCACGCTTCTTTCTACAAGCTGCCCGATGAAGTCGGACACATGTAAGGAGCGGTACCAATGACACAAGCAGAAGCATTAAAGGAATACCTGCTGCGCCTGGCAGATTCCGACATGATCCTGAGCCAGCGCCTGTGCGAACTGTGCGGCAAGGCCCCGGCGCTTGAGGAAGAGATGGCACTGATGAACGTCGCCCTCGACCTGGTGGGCCAGGCCCGCAACTGGTACGAGTACGCCGCCGAGCTGATTGACGATGGCCGGGATGCTGACAAGCTGGCATTCCGCCGCGATGCCCACGATTACCGCAACCTGCTGCTCACCGAGCAGCCCAATGAGGATTATGCGGTCACCATGGGTCGGCAGTTCTTCTTTGACGTGTGGCACTACTTCACACTCAAGAGCCTGACCGAATCCAGCGATGAGCGCATCGCCGGGATCGCCGCCAAAGCCCTGAAAGAAGCCACCTATCACCTGCGCCGGTCATCGGAGTGGGTCAAGCGTCTGGGCGATGGCACCGAGGAAAGCCACCGTCGCATGCAGGATGCCGTGGATATCCTCTGGCGCTTTACCGGCGAACTGATTACCCCGGACGACACTGATCGTGTCATGGCCGAGGCGGGCATTGGCCCGGACCCTGACCAGTTGGCCAAAGACTGGCGCGGAATGGCTAACGAAGTGCTCATCCAGGCGACCCTGACGCCGGGCACGGAAGACGCCTGGATGTACATGGGCGGCAAGCACGGCGAGCACACCGAACACCTCGGTTTCATCCTGGCAGAAATGCAATTCCTGCAGAGGGCCTATCCCGATGCCACCACATGGTGATACAGACAGCCGGTCAGCCGTCGATATCCTGATTGCCAGTGATCGGGTGCCGGCAAACGCCCGCCCCGATCTGCTGACAGAGGATGACATCTGGGCACTTCTCGAGGAGGTCAAAGACCCCGAAGTGCCGGCAGTCAGCGTCGTGGAACTCGGTATTATTCGTGCCATCCGCTGGGACGGCAACGAATTATCCGTTGATGTAACCCCGACCTACTCCGGCTGCCCGGCCACCGAGTTGATTGAGGAACTGATCACTGAAGCCCTGCGCGCCGCGGGCTTCCGGGATCCGAAAATCAACCAGGTGCTGACCCCTGCCTGGACCACCGACTGGATCACAGACGAAGGCAAAGAGAAGCTTCGGGCATTCGGAATCGCACCGCCCGAGGGCAGCTCCAGCAAGATGAGCCTGCTCGGGGAACCGGAGGTCATTGCCTGCCCCCACTGTGGCAGCAAGGACACCGAGCGGGTCAGCGAATTCGGATCCACCGCCTGCAAAGCCCTTTACCGTTGCAAGGAATGCCTCGAGCCCTTCGACTATTTCAAATGCATCTAGAGCCGATACGATCATGAACAAATTCTACTCACTGAGCCTCAAAGAGGTCAGACCTGAAACAAGAAACGCCGTATCACTTGCTTTTGATCTGCCAGAAGACCTGGCGGACAAGTTCAGCTACAAGCAGGGCCAGCACCTGATTGTCAGAACCCAGATGGACGGTGAGGAAGTTCGCCGCTCCTACTCGATCTGCCGCAGTGTCAATGACCAGGAACTGCGCATCGCGGTCAAGAAGGTTGCCGGTGGCCGTTTTTCCACGTTTGCCAATGAGCAACTGAAACCCGGCCAGACGCTGGAAGTCATGCCACCCCAGGGCCACTTCTCCATCGACCTGGATCCCGAGCGCGAAGGCAATTACCTGGCGGTTGCCGCAGGCAGTGGCATTACCCCGATCCTGTCGATCGTCAAGACCACTCTGGAAACCGAGCCCAAGAGCGAGGTAACGCTGTTCTATGGCAACAAGGCCACCAGCAGCACCATGTTCCGGGATGAACTTCAGGATCTGAAGAACGAGTACATGGCCCGCCTGAACCTGGTGTACATCTTCACCCGGGAAGAGCAGGACATTGACCTGTACAACGGGCGGATTGATCACGACAAGTGCGACAAACTGTTCGACCACTGGATCAACGCGAAGGATCTCACCGCAGCCTTCATCTGCGGCCCCCAGTTAATGACAGAAGATGTGCGGGACTCCCTGCTTCGCCATGGCATGGAGAAAAGCAGGATCCATTTCGAGCTGTTCACGCCGGTCGGTGGTGCACCCCAGGCCCGTAAGGACCGAGCGCCGTCGAAAGTGGATCCGCAGTCCATCAGTGAAGTAACGGTGATTGCCGATGGCCGCTCCCTGACCTTCCCGCTGGTTCGTGATACCAAGAGCATCCTCGAAGCCGGCAACGAGGAAGGTGCCGATCTGCCCTACTCCTGCAAGGCCGGTGTCTGCTCCACCTGTCGCGCCAAGGTTGTCGAAGGCGAAGTGGAGATGGACCAGAACTTTGCCCTGGAAGACTACGAGGTGGAAGCCGGTTACGTGCTTTCCTGCCAGTGCTACCCGATCAGCGACAAGGTGGTTCTGAACTACGACGAGATGTAGCTTTCACCCCAATAACAAGACTCGAGCAAGGCAAGTCCCGCAACAACGGGACTTGCCTTGGCGTTTCAGACACCAATGGAGTTTCCCATGTCAGTCCTGAAAAGTTTCATTGCCGGCCAGTGGGTCGGTGAAAAGCCCGCCAAGGCCCTGCCCAGCGCCATCAACGGCGAAATCGTGGCACACACCCACGACGACACCCTCGATTTCAGGAAAGCCGTTGAGTATGGCCGCAAGGTTGGTGGCAAGAACCTGATGGCCATGGATTTCCAGGAACGCGCCCTGGCCCTCAAGGCCATGGCCATGTACCTGCAGGAGCACAAGAAAGAGCTTTACGCACTGTCGATGCATACCGGATCGAGCAAAGCCGATAACGGCATCGATATTGATGGTGGTTTCGGCACCCTGTTCTCCTACGCCAGCATGGGGCGGCGAGAACTGCCGTCCGGTAACGTAGTGCACGAAGGCCCGGTGACGCCGCTTGGCAAGAACAACCACTTTGCCGGTACCCACATCCTGGTGCCCCGGGGCGGCGTGGCTGTGCATATTGATGCCTACAACTTTCCGGTGTGGGGCATGCTTGAGAAATTCGCACCCACCTTCCTGGCGGGCATGCCGTCCATTGTAAAGCCGGCCACCTCTACCTGCTACGTGACCGAACTGGCCGTTCGCCTGATGCAGGAATCCGGCGCGCTTCCTGAAGGCAGCCTGCAGCTGATCATTGGCAGCACCGGCGACCTGTTCGACCATCTTGAAGAGCAGGACGTGGTTACCTTCACCGGCTCGGCAGCAACAGCTCGCAAACTCAAGAATCATCCGAACATCATCAACCGTTCGATTCCGTTCAATGCCGAGGCCGACTCACTGAACAGTGCCATTCTGGCGCCAGACGTGACCCCCGAGCACGAAGAGTTCGATATCTTCGTGAAGGAAGTGGGCCGCGAGATGACGGCGAAGGCCGGTCAGAAGTGTACCGCTATACGCCGGATTCTGGTGCCGAAAGATCAGGTGGACGCTGTCTGCGGGAAGCTGAAAGAGCGGTTATCGAAAGTCACCGTGGGCGATCCTTCGGTTGAAGGCGTACGCATGGGCGCTCTTGCCTCCATCGACCAGCTGGAAGACGTCAAAGCCAATATCCAGGAACTGCTGAAGACCAGCGAACTGGTCATCGGTGGCGACGACAGCTTCAAACCGACTGGCGAAGGCACCGAGAAAGGCGCGTTCATCGAGCCGCACGTACTGCTGTGCCGGAACCCGGAAAAGGGTTGTGGAGCACACGACATTGAGGCCTTTGGCCCGGTAGCAACGGTGATTCCCTACGACACCGTCGAAGACGCAGTGGCTCTGTGTGCGCAAGGCCGGGGCTCACTGGTCACCACCCTGACCACCCGCGATCCCGCCATTGCCGGCAAGGTCGCCCCTCTGTTGGCCGCCTTCCATGGCCGTCTGCACCTGCTGGACGCGGAAGCAGCGAAGGAATCCACCGGCCACGGCTCACCTCTGCCCATGCTCAAGCATGGCGGACCCGGTCGCGCCGGCGGTGGTGAAGAGCTCGGCGGCATCCGCGCGGTACATCATTACCTGCAAAGAACTGCAATTCAGGGCTCCCCGACCATGCTGGCAGCAGTCACCCGTGAGTACGTGCGCGGTGCCGATCTGATCGAAACCGAAGTGCACCCATTCCGTCGTCATTTCGAGGACCTGCAGATCAACGAATCCCTTCTGACTCACCGGCGCACGGTTACCGAGGCGGACATCGTCAACTTCGGCTGCCTGTCCGGCGACCACTTCTACATGCACTTTGATGAAATTGCGGCGCGGGACTCCCAGTTCGGCAAGCGCATTGCCCACGGCTATTTTGTGCTTTCCGCTGCGGCGGGCCTGTTCGTTTATCCGGGCGAAGGTCCGGTTCTGGCGAACTACGGCCTGGACACCCTGCGCTTCATCGAGCCGGTGGCCCCGGGCGACACCATCCGGGCTCGGCTGACCTGCAAGCGCAAGATCGATCAGGGTCGGACATCTCCGGACGGCCACCCCCAGGGTGTGGTGGTCTGGGATGTCCAGGTTCACAACCAGAACGATGAGCTGGTTGCGAGCTACGACATCCTGACACTGGTTGCCAAGAAGCCCGGGTAACACCGGACTGCGAGACCTTCTTCCTGTCCTGGACCCCAGGGAGAAGGTCACAGGTAAATAAATGGGGTCAGATGAAAGCCTTCATCTGACCCCGGCCTCAGCGAACATGATTTTCAGATTTAACGACCTGGCTAATGGGTGCCCCCCTTTTATTTGTGCTTTACATGCCCTGGGCGATTACATACCCAGGTAGGCCTCGCGAACCTTCTCATTACTGAGCAGCTCCCGGCCAGTACCTTCAACCACCACCTTGCCAGTTTCCAGCACATAGCCACGGTCTGCCAGTGCCAGCGCCTGGGAGGCATTCTGCTCTACCAGGAAGATGGTAATCCCCTCCGCCTTGAGTTCCTTGACGATGTTGAAGATTTCCTCAACGATCAACGGCGCAAGGCCCATGCTGGGCTCATCCAGAAGCAACAATCTCGGCTTGGCCATCAGGGCCCGGCCCATGGCCAGCATCTGCTGCTGACCACCGGAGAGCTCGCCGGCCAGGTTATGGCGCTTCTGGCGAAGAATAGGGAATTTCGTGTACATACGCTCAAGGTCATCCATCACCTCAGGTGTCTTGCCCCGGGTGTAGGCGCCCAGTAGCAGATTGTCGTGAACACTGAGGTCCTTGAACACCTGCCGGCCTTCCGGAACCTGCACAATACCGTTGGCTACCCGCTGATCGGCACTGATCTTAGCAAGATCCTTACCTTCAAAGGTGATCGCGCCCCGGTCTGTAGGCTGCAACCCGGAGATGGTCATCAGCAGGGTAGATTTGCCGGCGCCATTGGCTCCTACGAGCGATACAATCTCGCCACTGTTGATGTGGATATCCACATCATGCAGCACTTCAATCTGGCCATAGGACGTAACCA
Organism: Marinobacter sp. Arc7-DN-1; assembly: GCF_003441595.1. NCBI lineage: Bacteria > Pseudomonadati > Pseudomonadota > Gammaproteobacteria > Pseudomonadales > Marinobacteraceae > Marinobacter > Marinobacter sp. Arc7-DN-1. The sequence goes on from NZ_CP031848.1 coordinate 1,483,207, forward strand.
ACCCCTTGATGGACAGCATTTCCTGTCTGGCATGAGGTGCAGTCACCCGATCCACATGCTTCAGGCCCAGGCCTCCGAACTTTTCGGGGGTATAACTGACAATCTGGTGGCGCAACTCCCGGAACTCTTCCCGCACCCGTTCACCAAACAACGGGTCGTTTTCCACGTCCCGCGCTTCGATGATCTGTTGCCAGTCTTCCTCAGTCAGCAGTTTACGGGCCCTTGGAATGACCACCCCTTCTTCCTTGCGAATATGCTTACGCAAGGCTTCGGTGAAACGAGCCAGGGCATGGCTGAACTCCTCACGTCCCTGCGGCCAGCCTTCCATGCATACGGCCAGTAACCTGCGCAGCTCAAGCAGCTTTTCATGCCCGATCACGTAGCCCTTGGCCAGCTTTTCCAGAAGGGGTGCCGTCTCCGGGGACTTCTCACTGAGCCGCTTGTAAAGCTCAATGTCCGTGGGTGTGCTGTGGACCCGCCGGGAGAAGTGCTGGATGTAATCAAAAATGGTACTGAGCAGTCGCTCATCAGGGCGCTGCTCATTCACATTCATATCGCTGAGAAGCTGATCCAGCAGATCCAGGATCCGCCACAGCGCCTGATGTTCCTGAACAATAATCCGGACGGCCTGCTCACTGCGTGACTGGGCAGGCGCCATTTCAGTGTGTTGCTCGCTCATGTGAAATGTCTCCTTGCTCAGCCACCCAGATAGGCGGCGATAACGTCCGGGTTCTGACGGATTTCCTCGGGCGTACCCTCGGCCAGAACACGACCATAGTTAAGCACCAGCAACCGGTCGGAAATGCCCATCACCAGTTTCATATCGTGCTCGACCAGCATCACCGTGATGCCCTGTTCCGCAATTTTTCGAATCAGATCCTCCAGTGCCGCTGTTTCGGTGGCGTTCAGGCCGGCCGCCGGCTCATCCAGAAGGATGACCTTTGGTTCAGCAGCCAGGGCCCGGGCAATTTCAAGTCGCTTGAGTGCGCCATAGGACATGGCGGAGGCTTCGGCATCCAGGTAGTCACCGCAACCCACGTATTCCATCAACTCAGCGGCACGCTTACGGGCTGCGGCTTCATTGCGACGCAGCGATGGCAGCCGGAACAAGGTGGTAAACAGACTGCTTCTGAGCTGGAGGTGGCGACCAAGCATCACATTCTCAATGGCGGTCATGTTCATACAGATCTGCATCTGCTGAAAGGTCCGGCACATGCCCCGTTCCGCAAGCTGGTTCGGTTCCAGCCTGGCGGTACTCTCGCCATTCAGCAGAATCTCACCCTTCGTGGGGATATAGAGGCCGGTAATCAGGTTGAACAGGGTGGTCTTGCCAGCACCGTTCGGACCAATGACAGAATAGACCTGCCCGGCCTCCACGGCGAAACTGACACCTTCCACCGCATGAACACCACCAAAGGCCTTATCCAGCCCTTTTACTTCAACCAGTGCTGTCATGCCTCACCTCCCGCTTTCTTGCGCATTCTTTTGGAAACGATTGCGGTGATGGTGGGCAACAGACCCTTGGGCATGAAGATCATGGTCAGCATCAGGATCAGGCCAAACATCACGGTTTCCAGTTCCTGGAAATCCGCCAGAACCTGGGGCAACAGTTTCAGCACCACGGCACCCAGAATCACACCGAACGTGGAACCCATACCGCCAAGGACTACCATGGTGATAAAGAGAATGGAGAACTCGAAGCTTGCCACCGCCGGGGTGATAAAGCCCTGAAAGTGGGCGTAAAGGCCACCCATTACGCTTGCATAGATCGCGGAGATCACGAACACGAGGCTTTTGTACTTTGCGGTGTCGACTCCCACCACGCTGGCAGCTACTTCCGAGCCTTTCACGGACCGTAAAGCCCGGCCAATGGGCGATTCGATCAGATTCTGGGCGAACCAGACCGCCAGCAGAAGCACCACGCTGGCCAGGATATACCAGGCCTGGACACCAGAGATCTCCAGTCCGAACAACGAATACTGACCAAAGGTACTGAGCTCCCAGCCAAAGAGATCGAAGGCCGGAACCGGCATGCCGTCCGGGCCACCGGTAATGGCACGCTCGTTGTTCAGAATGATGGTAATTATGAAGCCCACTGCGAGGGTTGCCATGGAAAGGTAATGCCCTTTCAGTCGCAGGATCGGGCGACCCACAACCCAGGCAATGATGCCAACCGCAATGGCACCGACCACCAGCGCCGGGACAGAAGACCAGCCGTAAGTCCCGGTTGTGATACCCGTGAAGTAAGCACCCAGGCCAAAGAAGCCCGCGTGACCAAGGCTGATCTGACCGGCAAAGCCCACCAATAGGTTCAGGCCGATAACGGTAGCGGCAATGATGGCCATCTGGATGACCAGTTCATAATGGAACGGGTTGCCCAGAAAAGCCGGAAGGATAATCAGGATGAGTGCGAGGACCAGCAGGCCCCGGAGGCGCGACTGCATAAACCGGTTCAACATTAGACACGCTCCACTACTTTGGCGCCGAAAAGTCCTCGGGGCATGAAGAAGAGCACCAGCAGAATCATGGAAAACGCTACCGCGTCCTTGTAATCGGATGAAATGTAACCGGCCGCCATGGCTTCAACAATGCCAAGGGCAAGGCCACCGACAACAGCACCCACACCGCTGCCAAGACCTCCGATAGCCGCGGCAACAAAGCCTTTCAGTCCGAGGATGATCCCGATGTCATAGGAAGTAAAAGTAATCGGTGCGACTACAATCCCGGCCACCGAGCCAAGCAGCGCAGACACCATGAATGCCAGCATAAGCACCATCTGGGTGCGGATGCCGACCAGACGTGCCGCCTCCTTGTTCATGGAGGTTGCCAGAATTGCCTTGCCAATCAGTGTCTTGGTGAAGAACAGCACCAAAGCCACCACCATGACCGCGCCAATACCGAGAACCCACAGGCTCTGGCTGTTCAGCACGGCACCAAACACCTGGATAGGCTGGTCGGTGCTGAAGTTCTGCATCACGTGGTACTCCTTGCCCCAGACTACCTGGGCGATACCGCGAATAAAGATGGATGCACCAATGGTGATAATGATCAGGGTAACCACATCGGCCTGTTTGGCCGGAGCAATAGCGAGGCGCTGAAGGGCAATCCCCAGCACACCAGCCAGAATGATTGCCAGCACGACCGCGAATATCATGGGCACTCCCATGGCGGTCAGGGAAACCGTTGCCATGCCTCCAATCATCAGGAATTCACCCTGGGCGAAGTTGATGACATGGCTGGCGTTGTAAATCAGGGTAAAACCGAGGGCTATCAGGGCGTAAGTCGCACCGATAGTAATCCCGGTGAACAGGTACTGTAAGAATTCTGCGAGCATAGCGGTGGTTCCGGTCGAACATCGGCTGACGACTTATCCGAAAGGATTGCCGCCAGCCGCGAGACAGGTGAAAGGGATATCAGTTAATCAGTTTCCATTCGCCGTTCTGGACTTCCAGAATGCGGAAGGAATCTGCATCAAGGCCGTTATGGTCGTCCGGAGCCATATTGAATTCACCGGTCACCCCAACGTAACCCCTGATGTTTTCCAGTGCATTACGCACGGCTTCGGGGTCGGTAGAGCCAGCCTCTTCAATGGCACGAACCGCGAGCATTAGCCCGTCATAAGCGTAGGCGCCAAAGGTGGAAACCTTGGAATCCCAGCGAGCCTCGTACTCGGCCTTGTAGTTCTGAACCACTTTTTTCTGGGGATCGTCTTCTGGCAGTGAGTCCGGAACCAGCAGCGGTGACGCCGGCAGGCGAAGGCCTTCAGCCGCGGAACCGGCCAGCTCAAGGAAGCTGTCAGAGGCTACGCCGTGGGATTGATAGAACGGAAGCTCCATTCCCAGTTGGGCATAGTTGCGGGTAACAATGGCCGGGCCCTGACCGAAACCGAAGTTGAGAACCGCTTCAACACCTTTTGTGTTACGGATATTGGTAAGCTGGGCGGTCATGTCTGTATCAGATCCGCTGTAGGTGACATCGGCCACCACTTCCATACCCATCTGCCCTGCCACTTCCAGGGTCTGGGTACGGCCGGAACTGCCGAAACCACCAGTGCCGGAGATCAGACCGATCCTGCTGATGCCACGGTCTTTCATGTCCGACAGAATGCGCTCTGCCGCCATGCGGTCAGACTGGGGAGTCTTGAACACCCACTTCTTCACCGGCGTGGTAATAACCACGGCACCCGCCAGGGAGATGAAGGGCACCTGTGCCTGCTCAATCAGTGGCACCGCTGCCATGGTGGCACCGGTGGTGCTGCCACCAACGATGATATCCACCCGGTCCGAACGGATCAGACGGCTGGCGAAGTTACGGGCGGAGGAGGCATTGCCCACGTCATCATAGTGGATCAGTTCCAGCTGACGGCCCAGAACACCACCGTCTTCATTGATTTTCTCAACGTACATCTCAAGCGTTTTCAGCTCGGGATCGCCAAGGAAGGATGCCGGACCTGTGACAGACAGGAACGACCCGATTTTGATGGGTTCAGCTGCCTGGGCACTCATCATCATGAGACCGGCAGCCGCAACGGCTGCGCATTTTCCGACGCAACGGATCATTGTATTAAGCATTGTTTTTGTTCTCCCGGATTGTGCAGGGGCTTGAGTATGTTGTTATTCCCTCATCCTTGATCAGATGCACTCCTGATTCTTCGCTTCCGGTATAATTCGATACCATTGACGAATATCAATTGAAGTTATTGTATCATAACTTCCATGTCAACCAATTTCAGGGCGACGGCCGATGCCCCTTAAGTAAAGCCGACGCTGTCACGGCGCGCCAGAACAGCACGCATAAAGACAAACCTTTACCTGACACGCAGGACCCGCATAATACGTGCAACGTGTTTCATTGATTCTTATTTGCGAACCCAGGGCCATGACTGCAAAAAGCCAGCTCGAACTGCTCGTCAGGAACTTTCAGAAAAAACGGCCGCTCCGTGCCGGCTCCCTCATCATTACCATCTATGGCGACGCCATCGTTCCCCGCGGTGGCAATGTCTGGCTTGGCAGTCTGATGAAGCTGGTAGAACCCATGGGCATCAGCCAGCGACTGGTTCGCACCTCCGTGTATCGCCTGGTCCAGGAATCCTGGCTGCAAACAGAAAAGGTCGGCCGTTGCAGTTATTACAGCCTCACCGGTCCCGGGCTGCGCCGTTTCGAGCAGGCCTTTCAGCACGTTTACAATCTCGATACCGAGGAATGGAGCGGCAGCTGGTGCCTTGTGTACCTGAATCAGCTGACTCCGGAACTTCGCCAGAAAGTCCGCGAAGAACTGAAGTGGCTCAGCTTTGGCAGCATGGCGCCGGGCTTGATGGAGCACCCCCGGTTTACCCGCAGCGAACTGATTCCCATGCTGCAGGAGTGGGGCGCCCTGGAAGACACTATCGTGATGCAGACCATGCCCATGGAGCAGAAAAGCCCCAAGGCACTCAGGTTGCAGGTGCGCGAGAGCTGGAACCTGGACGAGCTGGGAGGTCGGTACCGGCGCTTCCTGGCTCAATTCCGGCCCCTCTGGCGTGAGCTGCAATCGGAAGACACGCTCAGCCCGAAAGAATGCCTGATCCTCCGGATATTGCTGATTCACGAGTACCGAAAAATTCTGCTTCGAGACCCACTACTGCCGGACGAGTTGCTACCGGGCGACTGGGAAGGCCGCAGCGCCAAGCAACTCTGCCGGAACCTGTACCGGAAGATTTATGTGCGGGCGGAACAATGGCTGGATGAAACCCTGGAAAATGCCTCCGGCCCCCTCCCCGGCCCCGGCGAGAAATTCTTCAAGCGCTTTGGAGGGCTGAGAGACATGACCACGACTCAGGAAGAAACGCCGGAATCCGCTGTCTGAATACAGCGAACTGTTGTACTCTGAACTGAAAGGTCGGAATAACGGTGTTTCATGAGCTCCAGCAAACAGCGCCTGCAGCCCGAATTCGAGTGGGTCGATCAGCAAGGTGACGAATCGATCCGCTACCTTGATCATGGATACCCCAGCCCCCTTGTGCGCTGGCACTACCATGAGGAGTATGAACTACACCTGATCACAGCGACGTCAGGCAAGGTGTTCGTTGGCGACTACATTGGCAATTTCTCACCTGACAGCCTGATACTGGTTGGCCCCAACCTGCCCCACAACTGGATAAGCCAGCTGGATAAGGGGGAGCGCGTCGAGTTACGCGACCGCGTCATCAACTTCTCCCATGAGTTTGTGAAAGGATGCGAATCCTTCTTCCCGGAAGCACGGCTGCTGGCTCCGTTCTGGGAGCGCGCGCAGTATGGCATTGAGTTTCTGAACCCCGACAGCATTGCCAGGGCCGTGGAGCTGTTCGAAGACATTGCAACTTCCGGAGGTTTCAGGCGCCTGACCCGATTCTGGACGCTGATAGAGCTTCTTGCGGGCATTGATGATTACCGGGTGCTCTCCTCATCAACCTACATTCCGATCACCGATGAGAAGATCCTCCATCGGCTCAATCTGGCCGTCAATTACATCTTTGAGTCCTATGACACCAGCATCTCGCTTGAAGAAGTCGCAGACCATGTGAACATGGGGCCGACCTATTTTTCCAAATTCTTCAGGAAAGCGACTGGCCAGCGCTTTATTGAGTTCGTCAATACCCTGCGCATCAACAAAGCCTGCGAACATCTTGCCCATACCGACGAGCCGATTACTGAAATCTGCTTTTCGGTCGGATTCAACAACATCGCAAACTTCAACCGCCGCTTTTTTCACCTCAAGAAAATGACACCTTCGGACTATCGAAAGGCATCAATGGATGTTCTTTACCGGGGCTGACCCGCTTTTTACCTTTTTCAAACAATACCTTATAGCTGCATATCATTTTCCTCCCGAATCAGAAAGATGACGTGTTAGCCCCCATTCAAGGCAAAGTTCACGTCGACTCGCATAACCGATGACAGCTCACCTGATGGAAAAAAAGTACATAAATCTGGCGAATTATGTATTTGTCCGCTTTTCATGCCCAGCGTGTAATAGGACCCAGCACCCGATTGGGTGTACCGGCAACAACAATGTTGACGGGTTTCCAGATTTAGCCCGGATCGACCTACTCCAAAAATAAACAGAGGTTTGAACATGAGCACCAACACCCTTTTCCCGGCGCAGGTCGCAGCCGGAATCCTGACCGCATCCTCCTCCGCCATGACGGCAACTAAAGTCACTTACAGATAAACGAAGTTCCGCATAGATTTAATGCGACTACTCAGCGTGGAAATAAAACAAATAGCATCCATCACATGAGGTAAAATCAATGAGATTAATAAGCGCTTCAAAACTGGGGACGGTTTGTGCGTTGCTGGGGATGGCCGCCAGCCCCACTTACGCCACAGAATTGGGGCTGGCCTCCAGCCCCGCCCCTGGCACGGAATTATTCGACGGTAAAGTAGAAATCAAGGGCGCTATCATGAGCTCCTTCCAGGAACTGGAAGCTGACGATAATGCGTTCAATGTTGCTGATCGGTCGACCGACTCAGGCTTCAACCGGATACGCTTTTCTCTCGGCTTCGATATCCAGGTCTCAGAACGCATCAATGCCTTTGTGGAACTCAGCGAAGAACCGAATGACTTTGGCACTGACGATCAGTTCGAAATCTCCAACGACCTGTCGTTTATCAATTATATGCTCACTGATGACCTCACTTTTCGTTTGGGCGGAGTTGTCACCGCGGTGCGCAACTTCGGGGGATATTCAGACGGTGCCGTGGTACAGGGCAACCCACTGATTGGCAACTCACCCGCCGATATGGTTACCGCGGAATCCGGCTTCACCGTCTTGGGAAGCCATGATATCGGCAGCGGTTTTCTCAAACGGGTGAACTGGGACGCCACCGTGACTGTGCCCACCTTCTTCGAGGATTTCGGCGGGGATCGTGGCTATGATTACTTCTTCAAGGGTTCTCTGGACCTGCCCATGGGCTTCAGTGTCGGCGGCGGCTATGCCTTCAATGACCTGGGTGATCAGGTTACCGGCGATAATCCGCGCCCGTTCAGTGAGGTTCAGACGATGGGTATGGTGCAGGGTGACGGCGATAACTACAACTTCCCGGGCAGTGGTGCCGGTGCTCGTGATACCCATGCCGGTCTGGTGCCGGGTCTGGAAGTCGATGTGTGGCAGATCGGTGCCCAGTATGAGGGTGAGGATATCCCGCTCTATGCCCGCATCTGGTTCGGTCGGGCTGAAGATAAATTCAGTTTTGGAGACAGCTCAGGGAATCAAACCGTTGCTAGCCAGGCCACCCAGTTCCTGCAGCAGACAAGCGAAATGCAATTTTATGGCACGGAGGCCAGCTACTACATAATGCCTTCAAAACTCTACGGTGCAGTGCGCTACACCCTTGTGACTAATGAGTCCGACAATGCCGGTCCCGACGACGAGTTGACACGTACCCAGGTCGGCGGCGGTTATTGGCTAAATGATGTGGCGCTAGTAAAGGCGGAGTACGTGAGCCAGCAAGAGGGCGCGAATTCCCCCGGTCAGATCGGGGATGACTGGGATGGCTTTATGCTGGAAGCCTCTGTAGTTTTCTAGTTTCCGCTCCGGAAAAATTGGGTACAGACCCCGTTTTCTTTAATCGGGGTCTGTACTCAATTGATAGTGTTTCCGATTAGCATCTCTGCCGAAATCGATCTGGCAACCGAAGCTCGAGTGCTGGATCCTGGCCCGACTGCGTCACCGGGCATTCGATAACACATCGAGATGGCCGTGTGCAAATCGGTCACGTTCGCCGGAATACACAACTTTATCGCGTCAGATTTTTCCTTTTCTAACAGGACAATGCTTTACCGACAGCCGCTCAAAAGGTGGTTCACGGTGGCTGACGCTTAAGGGAACAGCTCGGCGAATGGCAAAAAAGTACATAAATCTGGCGAAGTATGTATTTGTCCGCTTTTCATACTCAGCGTGTAATGGGCTCATAGGATTCAGCACCCGATTGGGTGTACCGACAACAATGTTGACGGGTTTCCAGATTTAGCCCGGATCGACCTACTCCAAAAATAAACAGAGGTTCGAACATGAGCACCAACAGCTTTTTCCCTGCGCTGGTCGCAGCCGGAATCCTGACCGCATCCTTCCCGGCCATGGCGGCCACCAAAGTCACGATTGGCACCGTCAACAACGGCGACATGATTCGCATGCAAGGTTTGTCTGATGCCTTCGAAGCAGAATACCCGAATATAGACCTCGACTGGGTCGTACTTGAGGAAAATGTCCTCCGCCAGCGCCTGACCACGGATATTGCCACCGGCGGTGGCCAGTTCGACGTGATGACCATCGGCATGTACGAGGCCCCGATCTGGGGAGAAAAAGGCTGGCTGACGGTTATGGATGACCTGCCGGAAGACTATGACAAGGAAGATATTTTCCCGTCGGTCCTTGGCGGCCTCTCGAAGAACGGGAAGCTCTACGCGCTGCCCTTCTATGCCGAAAGCTCGATGACCTACTACCGCAAGGATCTTTTCGAAAAAAACGGGTTAACCATGCCGGCCCAGCCCACCTGGGAACAGATGAAGTCGTTCGCCAAAACCCTCCACAAGCCCGACGAGGGACAATACGGGGTTTGCCTGCGCGGCAAAGCCGGCTGGGGCGAAAACATGGCGCTGATCACCACCATCGCCAACGCGTTCGGTGCCCGCTGGTTTGACGAAGAGTGGAAACCTGAATTCACCGGCCCGGAGTGGAAAGACGCGCTCACGTTCTACGTCGACCTGCTGGGTAACTACGGTCCCCCGGGGGCATCCTCCAATGGCTTCAATGAAAACCTCGCACTGTTCAATTCCGGCAAATGCGGCCTATGGGTAGACGCCACGGTAGCCGGCGCGTTTGTTACCGACGAATCCCAGAGCAAGGTCGCTGATAAGGTTGGTTTTGCACTGGCACCAAGCCAGAAGACCGATAAGGGCGCTGGTTGGCTGTGGTCCTGGGCACTGGCCATTCCGGTCAGCTCGGATGCAAAAGAAGCCGCCAAGACCTTTATCACCTGGGCGACATCCAAGCAATACAGCGCCCTGGTGGCGGAGACCACCGGCATCGCAACCACTCCTCCGGGCACTCGGGCATCAACTTACGACAACGCCGAGTACCTTGCTGCCGCGCCGTTTGCGGCCAAAACCCTCGAGTCGATGGATAGGGCCGATCCCAATGACGCCACCCTGAAGCCGGCCCCCTATGTGGGCGTTCAGTTTGCCGCCATCCCGGAGTTTCAGGCCATTGCAACCCAGGTTGGCAAACTTTTCTCCGGGGCGCTCGCCGGCTCCATGTCGACGGAACAGGCCCTGATGGGCGCCCAGTCGATTACGACCCGCGAAATGACCCGGGCGCGTTACTACTCAAAGTAATCACGTCGCTATGAACTAACACAACTGGCACCTGTGGGTCCCGTCATGCCGCTCCATCGGCTTATACGGGCAGCCCACACCGTCAGGGCCCCTTCCCGGAGGCATTGGCATGGAAACAAAAACTTTGGATGCGGACGCAATCCGCACAATGCAAGACACGGCTCCGACTGCAGGAGGTGTCAGCAAACAGAAAGCCAGAGTCAGCCGGCTCATGGTATCGCCATCGGTGCTGTTGCTTCTGCTCTGGATGGTTGTTCCCCTGTCCATGACGATTTACTTCTCGTTGATCCGGTATAACCTGCTTTATCCCGGCGAAAACGAGTACGTCGGCCTGGAGAACTTCCGGTTTTTCGTGACTGACCTGGGGTTCATGGCCGGCATGACCAACACACTGCTGCTGGTCGGCTCGGTACTCTTGATCACAGTCGTATTCGGTGTCCTGATTTCACTGCTCATTAATCTGGCGTTCTGGGGTCAGGGGATTGTCAGAATCCTGTTGATTTCGCCGTTTTTCATCATGCCCACGGTAAATGCACTGGTCTGGAAAAACCTGCTGCTGCACCCGGTGTCGGGGGTCTTTGCCGCCATCTGGCAGTTTTTCGGCGCGCAACCCATTGACTGGTTCTCGGAGTTTCCGCTTTTCTCCATCATCATGATCGTGTCGTGGCAATGGCTGCCTTTCGCGATCCTTCTGCTGATGACCGCACTGCAGTCGCTCGACCAGGAGCAGCAGGAAGCCGCGCGACTGGACGGCGCTGGCCCATGGGCCCTGTTCTGGCACCTGACCCTCCCCCACCTGGCCCGCCCGATTGCCGTGGTGGTGATGATCGAAACCATTTTCCTGCTCTCACTGTTTGCGGAAATCTTCACAACAACCGGTGGTGGCCCCGGCTACGAAACCACCAACCTCGCCTACCTGATCTACAGCCAGGCGTTACTCCAGTTCGACGTTGGCCTTGCGTCAGCGGGCGGACTGATTGCCGTCATTCTTGCCAATATCGCCGCGTTCTTCCTGGTTCGCGTCGTCGGCAAGAGTCTGACCGATAAACAATAACGCCGGAGGTGACACCATGCTTAGCCTGAAACAACGCCGAAGCCTGACAACGGCCCTTATGGGTATCCTGGCCTGGGGCGTAGCCCTGGCCATCTTCTTTCCGATTTTCTGGATGCTGCTGACCAGCTTCAAAACCGAAATCGACGCGTTCGCGACGCCGCCCCAACTGTTCTTCACACCCACGCTGGAGAACTACACGCTGGTCAATGAGCGCAGCGACTACTTCCACTTTGCCTGGAACTCGGTGGTTGTGTCTTTCGGCTCAACGATTATCGGGATGCTGCTGGCGGTACCCGCCGCCTACTCCATGGCGTTTTTCGAGACCAAACGCACCAAGGCCACCCTGCTCTGGATGCTGTCCACCAAGATGCTGCCACCTGTCGGCGTACTGGTCCCGATCTACCTGCTGTTCAAAGACCTGCAGATGCTGGATACCCGCATTGGGCTGACCATTATTTTCACGCTGATCAACCTGCCAATCATGATCTGGATGGCTTACACCTACTTCAAGGAAATCCCGAAAGAGGTACTGGAAGCCGCGCGTATGGACGGCTCAACGCTGTTCCAGGAGATCTGGCGGGTTCTGCTTCCCATGAGCAAAGGCGGGCTGGCGTCCACCGTTCTCCTGGCACTGATTCTGAGCTGGAACGAGGCATTCTGGTCGCTGAACCTCACCGCATCGCAGGCAGCGCCCCTGACTGCCCTGATCGCCTCCTACTCGAGTCCCGAAGGACTGTTCTGGGCCAAGTTGTCCGCAGTCTCAACCCTGGCCTGCGCTCCGATCCTGATCTTTGGCTGGATCAGTCAGAAACAGTTGGTTCGCGGTTTGTCCTTTGGCGCAGTTAAATAACGGAGAATTCCCATGGCTGATTTAACAATAAAAAACCTGAAAAAATCCTTTGGGGATGTGGAAATCCTCAAAGGCATCAACCTGAACATCAAGGATCACGAGTTTGTTGTCTTCGTTGGCCCCTCAGGCTGTGGCAAGTCGACCCTGCTGCGCTCGATCGCCGGCCTTGAAGAGGTCACCAGTGGTCATATTTACCTGGACGACAGGGAAATCACCGAACTCGCGCCCGCCAAGCGGGATCTGGCGATGGTCTTCCAGAGCTATGCGCTCTATCCCCACATGTCCGTGCGCAAGAACATGTCATTTGCGCTGGAGCTGGCCAAGGAGCCCAAAGAGACGATCAAAGCCAAGGTGGCCGAAGCAGCTCGCATTCTGGAGCTGGAGCCTTTGCTTGAGCGTAAACCCAAGGAACTGTCCGGTGGGCAACGCCAGCGCGTTGCCATTGGCCGCTCCATCGTCCGCCAGCCCAAGGTGTTCCTGTTTGACGAACCGCTGTCGAACCTCGATGCCGCACTTCGCGTGCAGATGCGGCTTGAACTTGCGCGGCTTCACCATGACCTGAAAGCCACCATGATCTACGTGACTCACGATCAGGTCGAAGCCATGACCCTCGCCAATAAGGTCGTGGTACTCAACCAGGGGCAGATCGAGCAGGTCGGCTCGCCCATGGAGCTCTATCACAGCCCGGCCAACCGGTTTGTCGCGGGCTTTCTCGGCATGCCGAAAATGAGTTTCCTGCCTGCTACCGTGCTTGCATGCGATCATCAGGGAACCCGAATCCAGCTCGAAGATGGCGCCACACTCACCCTGCCGGTCGAGGGGACATCATTGCGCAAGGACAGCCGCGTAACCCTGGGCGTGCGGCCTGAGAACATTTATGTCTCCGACCCTGCGGAAAGCCACCTCACCGGCCGTCTGGACATAGCAGAAAATCTTGGCAGTGACACCTACTGTTACGTCAAAACCGGTACCGGCGAAACGCTTACGGTCCGGACACCGGGCAATTTCACATGCAACTTTGGCCAGCAGATCGGCCTGAGCCTCGAGCTCGACCAGTGCCACCTGTTCGATGACCAGGACCAGGCCCTGCCCAGACTCGAGCAGATCGCCGCCTGACACGCGAAGGGCCGGCCCCGCCGACCGGAAAACAGGGTGAACCTATGAAGCTGAACAAGACCACACTGTCCGACCTGCCAAGCGGCGTTTCGCGCCCGCAGTACAATCGGGCAAACCTGAAACATGGCATCATCCACATCGGGGTTGGCGGCTTTCACCGTGCCCATCAGGCCATGTACACAGACAGACTGTTGCAGCAAGGCGGCAACGACGACTGGGCCATCTGCGGAGTCGGGCTGCGTGAGGCAGACCGAACCATGCAGTCCGTCCTGGCAGAACAGGACTACCTCTATACCCTGATCGAGCTGGGCTCCGATGGCACCAATGCATTGAGTGTCATCGGTGCGATCACCGATTTTCTGTTTGCTCCGGACGACCCCGACCGGGTGATCGAAAAGCTTGCCAGTCCTGACGTCCGAATCGTTTCCCTCACCATTACCGAGGGAGGCTACAACGTTGATGACAATACCGGGCTTTTCAATCATGAGCATCCGGATGTGGTTCATGACCTGCAGCATCCCCAGCAGCCGCGCACCGTGTTTGGTTTTCTGACCGAAGCCCTTGCCCGCCGCAGAAACCGGGGACTGGCACCATTTACCATCATGTCCTGCGACAACCTGCCCCACAACGGCCATGCAGCGCGCAGCGCTTTACTGGCATTCGCCTACATGCGTGATGCCGGGCTGGCAGAGTGGATTGATCAACAGGTCACTTTTCCCTGCAGTATGGTGGATCGAATTACACCGGGAACCACGCCCGCCCATACCGAGTGGCTGAAACTCTCCCATGGTATCGAGGATCGCTGGCCAGTCATCTGCGAACCCTTCACCCAGTGGGTTCTGGAAGACAATTTCTGCAACGGCCGCCCGGACTGGGCGTCCGCCGGTGCCCGGTTCACAGGCAATGTGGCCCCCTACGAGCTGATGAAAATCCGGCTGCTGAATGCCAGCCACTCGGCCATGGCGTACCTGGGTTACCTTGCCGGCTATCGCTACACCCATGAAGTCATGGCAGACAGCCGTTTCACCGATTTTATCCGGGCCTTCATGGATGAGGATGTTACCCCGATTCTGGGTGACATTCCGGGCGTTGATCTCGTTGGCTATAAGGCGACACTGATCGACCGCTTTTCCAACCCACAGGTCGGCGACCAACTGGCCAGGCTGTGCCTTGACGGATCCAGCAAGATCCCCAAGTTCCTGGTGCCAACCATTCGAGCGCTTATTCAGGAATCCCGGCCCCTGGACCGCGTGGCCCTGGTCATCGCAAGCTGGGCGGTATACCTCAAAGGCAAGGACGAAGCCGGCCACCTGCATGAAGTTCGGGATCCGCTTGCTGAACGCCTGCAAACCGCAGTGCAGGACCGGGACAGCCTGAACCAGACGTTTCTGGGCATGGAGGATCTGTTCAGCAGGGATTTGATCCATTCCCGGGCCTTTTGCGCGGCCTTTGAGTCCGCCGTCAAAAGGCTGGAATCCGATGGTGTTCTGGCGACCCTGGAATCGTTGTCAGTCACTTAAAGACGCCCCAGGCAGGAAACAGACAATGCAAAAGGTTATCGCATTTGGAGAAGCACTGATCGACATGCTCTCCAGCAACGTCGGCAACACACCCGGAACCGGGACGACAGAAACAACCGGGCAGGAAACCTTCACCAAGTTTCCCGGTGGTGCTCCGGCGAACGTCGCAGCCGCGGTTGGTAAGCTGGGCGGTCGCAGCTACTTTGCGGGCAAGGTCGGAGCGGACATGTTCGGGGATTTCCTCAAGGCATCACTGGAAGACAACGGCGTAAATACCGACTACCTGCTGCAGACCCGCGAAGCCAAAACGGCACTGGCCTTTGTGTCACTGGACGCCCATGGCGAGCGAAGCTTCGAGTTCTATCGCAACCCTTCCGCGGATACGCTGTTTCGTTCGGAGGACTTTCAGGATGAATGGTTTCAGGAGCCGGGAATTTTCCATTTCTGTTCCAATACGCTGACCGAGCCCGGCATACGGGAAACAACCCTGGCGGGCCTGGAAAAAGCCAGGAGTGCCGGTTTTGTCATCAGCTTTGATCTGAATCTGCGGGAAAATCTGTGGCCAGAGAACAGCGACCCATTCGGCGCTGTATGGTCCTGCATCAAGCGGGCACATGTGGTTAAACTCAGCGCAGAAGAACTGGCCTTCCTCTGCGGTGATCAGGATGAGGATCTTGTCCTGAGGAGGCTCCAGAACGCCGGCGTCGCATTGATCGTGATCACCGACGGAGGAGCACCCATGCGTTATTACACAGGCAGCCATAAAGGGCTGATTCAACCTGTAGAGGTAACCATGGTAGACAGCACAGCGGCCGGCGATGCCTTTGTCGGCGGCCTGCTATACCGCCTCGCAGAAACGGAAGTGTCTCCGGCGCGATTGACTGCTCTGGGCGAACATCCTGAAGCCCTGAAAGAAATGCTTCAGTTCGCCAGCGCCTGCGGCGCCCACGCGGTAACCCGCGCTGGGGCATTTACCTCACTGCCGAGCCAGTCTGACCTGGAGAGCCTGCTCAGGATTTCCCGGCACCGGACTCAGCCAACTGTGCCCGGGTCTTGAGACGCCCCTCCCGGCGTGCCTGGGCATTGTCGAACCGACGCTTCTGCTGAGGGGTCACCGGGACAACCTCCGGCAGCTCAACCGACGACCGCAGTTTCGTCTTGACGCTGCTGTGCCCGCCTTGCCAGATGAAGCATGAGTACACCCAGCGCCATAACAACCAGAGTCAACCAAAGACCGTTGGTGTAATTACCCTCCACATCCGCCAGATAGCCGACGACTGCCGGTGCCACCATCTGCGCTATGCCATAACTGAAGGTCAGCCGGCTCATGGGCCGGGAGGGATTTTCGGGGAACACGCGCCCGACCATCGCCAGCATCATGCTGACAATACCGATAAAGCTGGCACCATAAATCACGGAACTGAGCATCACACTGGTCAGGCTGGTGTTCATGATCAGCATCAGGATACTCACCGAGTTCAGTGTGTAGGCCAGGTACAGTGCCAGCCACTGCCCCCAGCGACGGGAGAATACATCCCAGAGCCAGCAGGCCGGGGTGGCGGCAAGACCGGCAATCAGCCAGACCAGCCAGCCCTGGCCGCTGAGCTCGGGCATGGATTCGGCGATGGCCACCAGGAACGTGGCTGTCACCACATAGCCCACGCCGGCGCAGAAATACGCCAGTTGCAGTATACGGATGAAGCGGCTCCGCTCATCCCCGGTACCTTCACCCCCTGTGCGGGGCAGAGCGCAGGCCCGGTAGTCCGGCATCCAGCGCCAGGCAGGAACCAGAAGTGCCAGCGCCACCAACCCGTAGATCACCCATTGCTGATCCCAGGTGAACGGGTCCTTGATCAGCTCGGCCACCACGGCAGTCAGGACAATCCCAAGCCCGATGCCGGAAAAGAACACACCAAGCTCGGATTTCTGGTTATTCTTGATCAGCCAGCTCATCAGCAGGCCGGCTCCCAGCAACATGCCCGCTGAAGTGCTCAGCCCGGAGATAAAGCGCAGAATGAACCACAACCACATGTTGGTGGTGTACCCCATGAGCACCGTCGAAACCACGGCGACCACCAGTCCGAGCTGGTACAGCCTGACCTTGAGACCGAGATCGCTGATCCGGGTAATGAGCACCGCCCCGGTCAGGTAGCCGGCATAGTTCACGGTAGCCAGCATGCCGACAACGGATTTGCTCAGCCCCAGCGCAGCAACCATTTCCGGGATCATCGGCGTGTAGGAAAACCGGGCGATCCCCACCATGACCACAACGGCGATCACGCTGGCCACCAGCACTTTTATTGTTTCTATCGGTTTCACGCGGTGCCCTTACATCGGAACGAGTTCAGATCAGGCGCGGCCCAGGAACTTGCGCTCCTCCACGTTAATGCGAATGCGATCTCCGGTGGAGATATGTTCAGGCACCTGTACCACCAGACCAGTTGCAAAACGGGCGGGCTTGGTTCTGGCCGTCGCAGAGCCGCCTTTGACGGACGGATCCGTCTCTTCAATCACCAGTTCAACGGTGGGCGGAAGTGCGAGTGCAACCGGCGAGTCCTTCAACAGGATAACCATAACGCCCTGCGTGTCTTCGGAGATGAACAGCAGCTCTTCGGCAATGGCGTCCCGGTTCAGGCTGTACTGGGTGAAGTCCTCGGTATCCATGAACACGTACTCATCGCCATCCGCGTAGGAAAAGGTGGCTTCCCGGCGCGTCAGGTCAGCCAGGTTGAGCATGTCCGAATCCTTGAATGTCTCGTCAAGCTTCTGGCTGGTCACCACATCGTACATTCGCATCCGGTACAGGCTGCCACCGGCACGGCCCTGGGGGACCGAGCGCTCAATGTCTTTCACGAAATACACCCGTCCGTCGTATTCAACAGCGGAATTCTTTTTGATCTCACTGGCTCTGGGCATGTCTTCTGTTTCCGTAAAGGGAGTTTCGCTTAACCGTTCAGCCCCAAATGCTCTGAATCCTGCTCAATGCAACGATCCAGAAGCGCCAGGTAATCCGCCTTGGCTTTAACCTTGGTTTCCCGGTGCGCACGCATGTTCAGAGTCTTGAAGTGGAGCGCAAGCCCGGTGGCTCGTTCGATCAGTTTGTCCTGGGCAACCACCTCATCCAGGAACCCTGCCTCGACCGCGCCTTCAGGGCTGTAGATTTCAGCGTTTACAACCGAGCGGTAGAAATGAGCCGGCGCCAGACGGTGGCGGGCAATTTCGATACCGGCATGGTGCATGGTCATGCCAATCGCAACCTCATTCAGGCCCAGCTTGAAGGGCCCTTCGATACCAATGCGATGATCTACGGACAGCAGGATGAACGCTCCCTTGGCAATGGCATGGCCGCTGCACGCGCCGATCACCGGCAACGGAAACGCCGCGAGGCGACGGGTCAGTTTGGAGCCGGTAGTTACCAGCGCCGCAGCTTCCTTCGGACCTTTCTGCATTTCCTTCAGATCGTAACCGGCGGAGAAAATGCCCGGCTGGCCGGTGAGGATAACAACGGCCTTGTCCTGCTCCGCACGATCCAGCGCCTGATTCAGGCCCTCAATAACCTCATGACTCAGGGCATTCGCCTTGCCATTGCTGATGGTGATCGTCGCAACACCGTCTTTCAACTCGTAACCTACCAGCTCAGTCACCTGCCTTACCTCTCTACCAAAATTAAAGTGAGCGTTTGTTTACTTAGTCGGACCAGATTGTGGGTCAGCCGCGTCCGAGTTTCAACAATCTTTGCAAGAATTCGAAGGGCACGGAGCTCTGAATAATCTTACCCACAAAAACTGTGGATAACTTTGTGGGAACAGCTCGGACAGGTGTCTTCAGCCCTGCAATCACAGGGCTTCAGGGATTATGGCGTTTTAATGACCGGCTACGCCTTAAACAGCACGCTCGAGCTACCGAATAGCTTAGGATTGCAGCCGCAGGCTGACCTGTGGCGGTGCATGTCACGGGTCAGCCTCTGTTGAAATCCGACATCACATCCTGCAGATCCCGCTTGAGCTCCTCGGGTTCGGTGATCCAAACGGTTTTATCAAGGCCGGGAAAGACGCCGACATCCAGGCCATCCCTGGTCAGCCCGGGCACCCATTTCCTGAAAAAGTCTGGCAATGAAATACTTCGGGGAGACAGGTCATCGGCACCCTTGGCGTAGTCGGCGGCAAACGCCGGGGCAGGCCAAACGGGCAGGTACTCTACGTCGCCATCGTCGGAGGCAATTTTCAGGAAGCGATTCCCGGTATTAACCAGAATCCAGATTTCGCGCTCCTCGCCCACCTGGTTCAGGAAGTAGTCGTACCGCAGTTCGCCGTCCATTTCGATTACCGGGGTAAGTTCATCACTGCTCATATCAGGCACGCCACTCCAACAAGTTGCTTTCGGGTAGGTTTCGGAGCCTAACACGGAATCCGGGAAGACTGACTGTAGTACGTTCACGGATGCGGCTCATTGCCTTTTTAACCGGTTCATGTGCCACATTAGCCATGGTGAGCTCCTCTTGCCAGTGCTTAAAGAAAGTGATCCAGGCCGATAACGGTCCCGGCTCCAGACCGATTCGGTCTGCCTTGTTCAGTTCGATCAGGTTCATCTGCAAAATGTTCCCCAGCGATATGTCCGGCTGGGTTTCGTCACGCATCTCGAACCGACACACCGCTTGCCTACGTTCGTTCTCAGTTGCAGTGAACAAATCAAAATCCAGCAGGTGCAGCCCGACCGAGGCTCTCAGGTGCTGGTAGTCCTCCCCAGCATCCAGTTGCGTGCCCAGAGTACGCGCAAGGTAAAACAAACCGCGCTTATGCCAAGCACCGTACCTGCGAACCTGTATCTCGACATTATAGCAGTGGCCTTCCCCATCCCGAGCCAGGACATCCAGGATAATGTATTTGCCAGTCAGTTCACTGGCTTCGATATTCGGGTTCAGAATATCAACCGACATAATATCCGGAAGATCAGGGCGCAGATCATTAATCAGGTTCACCAACAGATCCGGGGCTTCTGCAAACAAACGCTTGAAAACGTAATCGTTGGTCGGATCGAGTAAGTCGCTCATGAGGCCACCTGAATGAATGACGGTTATTCTACCACCCCCCCCTCACCTCATCGGATAACACCAAAAACTCAAAAAAACAGGCCAGTCCCAGACCCGCACCCACAGCCAGACCCAGTATCCTTTAACAAAAGTTCAGTGATTGCTGAACGAGTTGGCGTATCGGCAGAAACCGTCAGCTTTCAACCATCCGGGCCCTCAGGCGCGGTAACTGGGCCGGGTAGTTTTCCTGGATGAAGGTCACCAGCCCCTCACGAACCGCGCATCTGAGATCCCAGTTCCGGCTTGAATCCGAAGCGCTCATCAGGAACCGCACCTGCATGGCCTGGTCGCTGGCATCGGTCACCTGCACCGTAGCCAACTTACCGTCCCAGAGTCCCGACTGAGCCAGCAACCGGTTGAACTCCTGCCGAAGCGGTTCCACCGGCATGGTGTAGTCCACCCAGATAAATACGGTTCCCAGCAGATCCGCGGTATTTCTGGACCAGTTCTGGAACGGATTCTCGATAAACCATTGCAGCGGAATAACCAGTCGGCGAAGGTCCCAGACCCTCAAAACCACATAGGTGGAAGTCACCTCTTCCACCCAGCACCACTCCCCCTGAACGTTCAGTACATCATCTATCCGGAAGGGCTGGGTGAGCGCAATCTGCATCCCCGCCAGCAAGTTGCTCAGCACAGGGCGGGCGGCGAAACCCAGGATCAGGCCGCCGACCCCCGCCGACGCGAGCAGGCTGGCGCCCATGTGCTGGACGGACTCAAAGGTCATCAGGGCCGCACCCAAGCCGATAATGACAATGAGGATATTCAGGGCGCGAACCAGAAACCGGGTCTGGGTTTCGACCTTGCGGGCGCGCTTCCACTGCCCCTCGAGCACCGGGTTCAGCGCCACGATAACCTCACCAATCGCGGAAGTCAGCCGAACCGCCGCCCAGGTGATCGCCAGAACAAGCAATAAAGTGGTGACTTGCTGCATGGCTGCCATCAACGGCAAATCCGCTGGCGCCGCCTCCAGCGCCCCGGCCAGCACCAGCAGACAGAAGACCACGCCGAGCGCCCGGGCTGCGGCGTCGAGAAACAATCGCAGCACCGTTCCCGGCTCGGAGAAATGGCGAAAGACCGCCAGCGCCAGCCGGTACACACCGTAGGTGGCGATAACCGCGAGGATCGCCGAGAATCCGGGCCACATCCACGCCTTGAAACCAGCCTCAAACGCTTCCAGCATCAGTCCCCCGCGAGTCCTTGTTCATCTGGGTTGCACAGAAAGAACCGGGGCCGCCCGGGCGCCCGGCTTATGCAAGACTAGACCAGCCCCTGCTCCCGTGCCATCGCCATGGCCGCTTTCGGCCCGGTCCACAGCGACGGCAGAATGATCAGCGATACCGGAATCGCTGTCAGTACGATGAACTGCTGCAGCACGCCAATCTGGCCAGCCCCCATGTACAGAAGAATGGCCGCCATCAGTGCCATGGCACCACCCCAGAACACGCGAATCCAGGGGCTTGGTTCATCGTGACCAGCACCCACCATGGCGATTGAGTAGCTCATGGAATCACCTGTAGTGGCAACAAATATGGTGGTAAGCAGCAGAATCGCGGCCGCCATCCAGGTACCGCCGGGCAGTGCCTGGGCCACGGTCAGCGTGGCGACATCAAAGCGGAAGTTGTTCAGCGCGCCCGTGAGGTCAAACGTACCGGCAAGCTGGTGATAGATGCCCGAGCCGCCCAGCAATGTGAACCAGATGGTCGTCGCAATGGGTGCCAGCAGGGCCACGGCCAGAACCATTTCCCGTACGGTTCTGCCACGGGAAATCCTGGCCACAAACACGGCCATCAGCGGCGTGTAGCCGATGAACCAGGCAAAGAAAAACACCGTCCACCATTTCATCCACCAGGCCGGAGCAGTTTCTGCCGTCATGGTTGCCATGGCGAAAAAAGAAGTTACGTATTCACCCATGGATTGTGTGTAGATGTTGGTCAGGAACAATGTCGGGCCAAAAACAAAGATCACCCCGGCAATAACCAGCGCCAGTATCACATTAAAGCGGCTGAGCAGCTGGATGCCTTTGTGAAGACCGGTCATGGCGGAGGTCATGTAAACACCTGCAAGAACCGCCAATACCGTCAACTGGGTGCCGTACCCGTCAGGCACGCCAAACAGTTCGTGCAGACCAAAACTCATCTGGGTGGCCAGAAAACCGATAGGACCAACCGTTCCAGCTACCACCGCAATAACGCAGAAAGCATCAATCACACCCCCGAGGCGGCCCTTAATCACTTTCTCGCCAAACACCGGATACAGCAGAGTCCTTGGCTGGAGAGGCTTGCCCTGCCCGTAATGGGCCCGGGTCAGAACGAGAGCAGTCAACGAGCCCAGCACCGCCCAGGCGAGAAATCCCCAATGAGTAAATGACTGGGCCATGGCGGGCGCTGCTGCGGCCGACGTACCGGCTTCCGTATCAAACGCCGGGGGCGTCACAACGAAGTGATAAACCGGCTCGCCAGCGGCAAAAAACACGCCGCCTCCCGCCAGCAACGTACACATGATCATCGACAGCCAGCGGAAACGGCTGATTTCAGGCCGATCCAGTCCACCGATACGCGCCGCGCCTGCACGGCTGAGCGCTGTGCCAATGGCGATGAAGAACGTCAGCAACAACAAGAGCTGAAAAAACGAACCAAGGTAGGTTGCGGTCCAGGCAAATCCACTTCCTATAAGATCGGCAACGTAGCTGCTATCAACAATAGAAGCGCCGACGAACAGCAGAATAAAGCCGATGGTGAGCGCCAGCACCACCGGGTCGCTGTCAGCCAGCGCCCCGGATTTTACCTGCGGGGCGGACTGAGATTGTATGGTCATGGGATCTGCCTCTCGAAGAAAAAGCCGCGCAGACTACACGAAATGCCTCGAACTTGCACTTACAGTGGGGTAAATACGCACATAGTGGCGGAAAGCATCAATACAGGTGTTTTTGCCTCGTCACGGCTTGAATAAGAATCTCATAAAGTTCTTTTTACTCCGGGATTGTTCTATGGTTACTGACATCAAGGTGTCCCGGATCTACTGGACCTGGTCGACCGGCTACTTTGCCCCATTACCGCTTGCGCGAAGAAAAGCTCATCTTCTGGTTGGCGAGCTTCTCCCCAGTCCCTGTCCAGGCGTAGGCCAGCAACGTAGGTTCGAAATCACCCGTTGTCATGCGGTGGGCTTTTTCAGGTGGGTTGAAGAACAGAGCACCGGGTGTAAACACACTATAGTTGCTGTCTGAGACAGAGCCGGTCAGGCAGATGTAGGATTCACTGATACCATCATGGCCGTGCTCAACGTGGTCTGAGAGTCTCGACATGGTACCTCTCCTGCGGTTCTCTGGAAGGTGGCCCATCAGGATAAGTGATTTGCTGTAGATCAAACAATGCCGCACCGGGATGGCCGGCCTCGGAACAGGACATAGTTCCCGAGCAGCGCCAGGGACGCCCCCAACACGGCCGTCACCGTCCATTCAAAACCTTCCAGCCAGGTCGAAACGCTCAGAGCAACCACCGGGAAAAGCACCGTTGCGTAGCCGGCCTTGTCTGCGCCGAGGGTCTGAATCACCGTGATGTAGCAATAGAATGCGACGATAGAACCCGGAACCGCCAGAAACACGGTTGCGCCCCAGAAGGTTGCCGTCGTGGGAACGACCCACTCCACGCCCTGCACCAGACACCAGACGCCCAGAATCAACGCTCCGTATACCATCGCCCAGGCATTTGCCAGGAACAGAGGCACCTGAGACATCCGTACCTTGATGCTGACCAGGTTTCCCATCGAAAACCAGAAGGTGCCAGCAACCGCGAACAGAATGCTGGTCGCAGTCGTGTTACCCAACTGCAGATCATGCCAGAACAACAAAGCCACACCCGTGATGCCCAGAGAAATTGCCGGATACAGGCGAGCAGTGGGTTTCAGCCGCAACCACAGCCAGCCATTCAGGGCGTTGAACAGGGCCGCTAATGAAAACACCACCGCCAGCAGGCCGCTGGTCATGGATTCTGCAGCACGGTAGATCAACAGGAAATTCACGCTGTAAAGGGTCAACCCCTGAAGCACAAGCCATCCGTGCTGCTTCAGCGTCAGTTTCTGCAGGCGTCGCATCAGAGCCAGAACCACCAGAGCCACGGTGGAGGCCATCACAAAACGGTAGAAGACGGAAATGTCGACAGGCGCTGCTTCAACCTGCAGGCGAATCGCCGTCCAGGTGAGGCCCCAGATCAATACCGTCAAACCATAATGAACAGAGATTGGCATGGCAGTGATTCCTGTAGGTAACGGGAACATTTGTAATTCAGGCGGTCAGGATAGGACGGAAAAGACAGCAAAACTTGTCAGATCCTGCTGAACCATGGATGATTCTTGCGGAGGCCAGATATGCAAACCGATCCTGAATCCGCATCACACCCGCGGACGCAATCACGTAAGGCTACCCGGGATATTGTTGATACCCTGAGAACCGCTGGCGTTGCCCCCCAGAGAATGCTGGAATTGGATCAGGGGCGGGCTCTGGCGCAGTGGCAAAATCATCAGGGCGAGGTGCGGTACGAACGGCCCCGACACCATGCACTGAGCATCTACATAGACAAGGGCGAACAAGCCAGACGTGTATTGAACGGGAAAGTTGTCAGCCGTCACTCCGACTTACCACAAACACTCCCAGAAGTGACAGGCACGCTATCACTTCGATACCGCCGACTTCTGCAAGAACGCATCAACGCTCAACTAAGCCAGCCACTGACGCTGGCCGATATGGCCAGTTGGGTCAATCTGAGCCCCTACCACTTTGCCCGGCTTTTCAGGGCAACCTTCGACTGCGCCCCTTATCAATACGTTCAGGAACAGCGATTGATCCGGGCCCGGGACATGCTTCGTGAACGGAGCGATAACATCACTGCCATTGCGCTTACATGCGGATTCAATGATTCCAGCCAGTTCAGCCGGGCGTTCAAATCAAGGTTCGGAATAACGCCTTCAGGCTACCGCGCAGAAGCTCACTTAAACCACTGACCCCGGAGCCAGAGGCCCATGCGCATTCGCGTTACCCATCAACGGATCACGATAGCTCTGCAGCTGATACTGCTTGCCGAGGCAATATTGGCCATCTGGGGCCAGCGGTGGTTTACCGCATTTCTGACCGCAATGATTATTGCAATTACGTTCTTCCCGGTGCTGTTTGAACGCCGTTTTCGGATTCACATTCCGCCCGAGTTGCAACTGGCTGCCATCGGGTTTGTTTTCGCCGCCCTGTTCCTTGGCGAGATACGCGATTACTACACACGGTTCTGGTGGTGGGACATGGCACTGCACACCATGTCGGGCTTTCTGCTCGGCATTCTCGGTTTTCTGCTGGTGCACATCATGAATGAAACCGAAAAAATTCAGGTGCACATGAACCCGGGTTTCGTGGCTTTTTTCGCATTCATGTTTGCGCTGGGCGTGGGTACCCTGTGGGAGGTTTTTGAATTCGCCATGGATTCCGTGTTCGGGACGAATATGCAAAAGCCGATGCTGGGCGATCCGTCGGGATTGACAGATACAATGTGGGACCTGATTGTTGATACGCTGGGTGCGCTGGTTATATCCTTCCTGGGCTGGCGTTACCTTAAATTCCCTGGTGGACGATCATTCCTGGAACGCTGGATAGATGCGTTCATTGAACGAAACCCGAGGTTTTTCGGGCGCTGAGGGGCGGAGAAATAATCGGCATTGTGAGAAGTAAAGCCTATGCTCAGGGGCTCTCCCCCGCTGCAAGCAACCCCGGAGGGACCCAACAGACCGGCTATGTGATCGAAACCGAAGCAGGCCGTTCGGAAGTTGACTGGCGCAACCTGTGCCCGGAAAGCCAGGCGGAAGCCGAGGATTCGCTGACGATGCTGGACTATATTTCGGTGGATGCCAGCGATCCCTCCCTGCAAACCTCCGTCGATAACCGGTACACCCGTGTGGGGTTCTCTCTGCCTTCAGCATCAAAACCGGGCCAGGGCTGCTATGTCGAATACGATTCCTTCGGCGACCCGGAGTGCACGGTTACCCAAGTTACCTCGGAATGCTGACATCCACTACGGGCCATAGCCATGACCTGCTGGGCACTGTCTACTTGACCAAACCCGATCTGGGAACCAGGCACTCCATTGCTGTGAGTGAGACGTCCCTGAATACGGCCTCTGAGGCAACGACGCCCGGGAATCTGTCGAAAAGCATCCGCCGGCAAGTGGATGTGCGGGCTTCACCCTTGCTGACACAATCAGCGTGAGCTTTTGTCCCCTCTCTCTCGCCAGTGGCGTCCACGCAGAACCCGGGAAGCTGGGTAAAAATCCAGTCGACCGCAGAACTGAGTTCAACCGGATTGGCCCGCAAATTGGTAAGCCGGCTGGCATCGATTGGCTCTGGCTGTTTGCGGGTCTGCTCCCAGAGAACAAACAGCAGGGCAGCAGATACCAATACAACAGTGACCGTGGGAAACTTCATGGGCGCCTTTTCAATCCGGTGAATCAGGCCGCCGATGATAAACGCTCAGGCATGTTCTGTCCCGGTTTCCTATACTGTCTTTGAATTCATACCCATGGTCCGTTCGCGGACAACGATTCCATCAACAAACTGACCAGGAGTTTTGGCAAATGACCACACTGATCGTTGGTCTGGTTCTGTTTCTCGGCGTGCATTCGCTGTCCATCGTCAACGAGCCGCTGCGTAATCGACTGCACGCATCCCTCGGTGAGGCTGCGTACAAAGGTCTCTACTCGCTCGCTTCCCTTGTTGGCCTGTTGCTGATCATCTGGGGCTACGCTGCCGCCCGAATGGACCCAACCGTGATCTATACGCCCCCGGCCTGGCTTCGGCACCTGGCCATGTTGCTGTTGATTCCGGTGTTCCCGCTGCTGTTTGCCACCTACTTCCCGGGCAAAATCAAGGCAAGGCTCAAGCACCCGATGCTGATTGCGGTCAAACTCTGGGCGCTGGCTCACCTGCTGGCCAACGGCATGCTGCAGGACCTGCTGCTGTTCGGCTCAGTCCTCGCATGGGCCGTGGCCGACCGGATTTCCATGAAGCACAGAAGCCAGCGACCGATTCCCACATTACCGGCCAGCAAGGCAAATGACCTTATTGCAATTGTCGGCGGCCTTGCGGTGTATGTGGTGACGGTATTCTGGGCACACCAATGGCTGTTTGGCGTGGCGCCGGTGTGATCGGGGCTGATCCGCGGATCAGCGCCCCTGAGCACCCCGTCGCAACCAGTCATGGACGAAGGCAAGCTTGCGTTGCGCCGTTTCCGAGAGCACGAAGGGATACAGGTCCGACAGGCCCATGGAACGGTTCACGTGATTGACCCGAATGGCCAACGACGCTGCCACATGAATCAGCAACGCAGTATCAGGCTCTGAGTAGGGATCCCAGCCGGACCGTGGCAATTCCGGCGACGTCAGACCGGATGCCACAAAACTGTCGGTGATGTCGGTCAGGTGCAGCAGGTGGGCCGCGGTTTCGGCCCAGTCCTCGTGCGGATGGGCCGACGCATAGCTGGTCAGGTAAAACAGCCTCCAGTCAGCCGGCGGGCCCTGATGATAGTGCCGTTGAAGTGCTGTGGGGTAGTCAGCGCGCTCATCACCAAACATCTCCCGGAACGCATTCAGAAAGTCGTCCCGCAGACTCAGACGCCACCAGAGCATATGCGCAATCTCATGGCGCATATGGCCCACCATGGTTCGGTAAGGCTCATCCAGGGCCTGTCTCCTGGTTGCACGCACTACCGGGTCAGCCTCGGCCACGCTGATGGTCACCACGCCGTTTGCGTGCCCCATGGCAACTGGCGTCAGCCCCTCCGCGAGCATATGGAAAACCGGGCGCGTCCCCGGATCTTCCGGCCGGAACCAGTGCCAGCGGCCGAGATTGTCCAGCACCCAGCGCTTTGCCGCCTCGGTTTTCGCCCAGTTCGGCATGGCGTTTGGAATGCTCGGATCCGGCGCCAGGGCCGTCATGGCACAGGAACGACAAAATGCCCCCTGCTCTGGTGCGATCCAGTTGCAACCAATGATCCCCCGGTTCACACAAAAGGGCGGCATGGGGAGGAACGCCCTTGCCTGGGGGTCATAAGCGACAGGGGCACCCTCGGCGGTGGTCAGATTATCAAACCAAAGATTACCGGAACCAACCGGGTTGGAATAAACCTTCATTGAGCTGGAGCTCCTTTTGAACGGCAGTGTGCAAAAAAACGGATCGCCGCTCTACCGAACCTATACCCTAAAGCAAAGGAACACCAGCCAGGGATTCGTTATCCAGATCCCGCTGCACCAGAAGGCGCCGCAACAGACCTGTCCCCGCTCCCCTTACAGATAACAGACCGAAGATGAGTAACTGGGTATCACGGGGCAAAGCCGCCCCATGCCGCCCTCTACAACGCCAGACATAACCGGGTCATTCTCCGGAGGACTCCCCGGCGAATGCGCTCAGGTGAAACGCGATAGCTTCCTCCACGGCTTCCATACCACACACTCTGGGCTCCGGGACACTCCCGCCGGCCAGTACATCCAGAACAGATCGCACACCGTGGGCCAGTGACTCCGTGTTGTAGCCGCCTTCCAGAACAAAGGCAAGCCGACCCTCACACAGCCGATCCGCCAACGATTGCACAATTCCCGTCATGGCGGCAAAACCCTCGAAGGAAACATTCATCGCAAGGTCGTACCAATGGGCGTCGAAACCTGCCGACACCAGAATCAGATCCGGCTTGAAGTACTCCGCGGCCGGCACAAGAATTTCATTGAAAGCCCTGAGGTAAGCGACATCACCAGCGCCACCCGGCATGGGCACATTCACTGTGGTGCCCTCGCCCAACCCCGCCCCGACATCGTGCAAATTGCCACTGCCAGGGTAAAAAGGTGAAGCCCGGTGGATATCGAAGAACATCACATTCGGATCCGCCCAGAAGATGTCCTGGGTACCGTTACCATGGTGGGCGTCCCAATCGACAATCAGCACTCTTTCACAGCCAAGCTCAGCCTGGGCATGGGCTGCTGCAACGGCAACGTTGTTAATGAGGCAGAACCCTCTGGCCCGAACCGGCTCTGCATGATGCCCAGGGGGCCTGATCAGGGCGAAGGCGCTGCCAGTACTGCCCGAACAAACTGCCTCCACCGCAGCAATCGCGGTACCTGCGGCCACCTCGGCAGCCTCGATGCTTCCGGGTGACACCGCAGTGGTATCCACATCCAGCCAGGCATTTTTGTCACGCAGGGAAAACACATCGTCCAGATACGACGTAGTGTGAACACGAGCCAGCTGTTCCCGGGTGGCGGACTTGCCGGGAGCGAATCGAAGCCCCTCAACCGGCTCTCGGACCAACAAATCGAGAATGGCCTGAATGCGTCCGGGGTGCTCGGGGTATTTCCATTGAACATTCAGCCCAGCAAGGATCCCTCGAACTCTTTTGTCCAGACGGCCAGGAAGAAAGGCGGCGTTCACATCGGGCGCGTGATTCAGAACGCGCTCGTCATAAACCAGAGTGACTTCTCTTTTTGCTGACACATGTATCTCCACGATTACGCATGGAAGTGCGCCACAGCCCTCGTGCAGTCAGCACGATCTCCAATCAGCATAGACCAGCGTTACTTTGCTGTCAGCGGTCAGGCGGCCTCCAGATCGGAACATCTTCTTGCTTCGGCTCTTCCCAATCCCGCTGCATGGCGCTGCTTAACGCCTCCTCCAGCTTCATAAACAACTCGCCGTAACGGGGGCTAAACCGGATACCTTCCTCGATTTCCTTCCAGGCCTCGAACAATTCGTCCTCGTGGGCTTGTTCATTGTCCACAAACGCCCAGGTCATCTGCCGGGCACGCATCGGATGCACACCCATAGCCGTAAGTGCGTGGCCGCCAAGTTCGAGAGCTGAGTGATAGGTTTCACTCACAACATCATCCGCGCCCGCTTCCCTCAACCGGTATCCGTGACCACGGTCAAAGGCGCGGGCAAGCACCCAGACACCGGGGAAAAACTGCTTCACGTGCTCCACCATCTGCACCGCCCGATCACGGTCGTCTATGGCCACCACCAGCAGGCGGGCCTGCTCGATACCCGCTGTCTCCAGCAATTCCGGCCGGCTTGCATCCCCGAAGAAACTCTTGATGTTGATCTGCCTGAGGTTCTCGATCTGCTCGATCTCATGGTCCAGCGCCACAATTGGAACATTATTGGCACGCAACAAACGGCAAACGATCTGCCCGAAACGACCAACACCGGCCACAATCACCGGAGCCTGCTCATCGATGGTGTCGGCCTCCCGGTCATCGTTCTTTGAACGCCGATAACGCGGCAGCACGATCCGGTCGTAGACAATGAACAGCAACGGCGTAAGAAACATTGAGAGCGCCACTACCAGCATGAGAATCTGCGACATCTCCACAGGAATCACGTGGTTCTGGACGCTGTAAGTCAAAAGAACAAAGCCAAATTCGCCGGCCTGGGCCAGCCCCAGCGTGAACAACCAACCATTGCTGCCGTGGACCCTGAAAAGCAGCGCCAGGCCGAGCAGAACCGCCGCCTTGACAGCAATGACCGCGACCGCAAGGGAAGCGACCGTGCCCCATTGCTCAGATAACACGTCAAAATTGACCCCAGCACCAACGGTGATAAAAAACAGACCCAGCAGCAGGCCCTTGAACGGCTCGATATTCGCCTCCAGCTCATGCCGGAATTCGCTGTTGGCCAATACCACGCCTGCCAGAAATGCACCCAATGCGGGAGACAGGTTGACCAGGCTCATGAGGGCAGCAATTCCGATGATCAGCATCAATGCCGTCGCGGTGAAAACCTCTCGCAATCCTGACTGCACCACATAGCGGAACAAAGGCCGGCTCAAATAGTGACCACCAACGATTACCGCTCCGATGGCAGCCACCACGACCAGCCCGTTAGCCCAGCCCGGAAGACTGGCCACCAGGCTCAGGCTACTGCCAGGATCATCAGAGGGGCCCGCAGCGTCTTTCAGTTCCGGCAGAGCCAGCAAAGGGATAAGCGCAAGTATGGGAATAACCGCGATGTCCTGAAACAGCAAGACTGAGAAGGCACTGCGCCCCCCTTCGGTTCTGACCAGTCCCTTCTCGTTTAGGGTCTGCAATACAATCGCGGTGGATGAGAGTGCAAAGATCAACCCCACTGCAAGCGCCGTCTGCCACCGGAGCCCAAGCCATGCGGCCACCGCCATACCGGCTACTGCCGTCAACACCACCTGAAGTCCGCCAAGGCCGACGAGACGAACCCTCATGGCCCAGAGCGCCTTGGGATCAAGCTCCATGCCGACCAGGAACAGCATCATGACCACACCAAACTCGGCGAAATGCTGAATGGTGTCCGCTTCCTGACCGACCAGCCCTGTCACCGGGCCGATCACCACACCCGCAACCAGATAGCCGAGCACGGAGCCCAGGCCAAAACGTTTTGCCAGGGGCACGGCGATCACCGCGGCAACCAGGTAGATAAAGGCCTGAATGAAGTAGACAGTCATGGGTTTTTCCTTGATTTGGATTCAGTCAGGCTGCGGATTTCGCAGGCGACCGTCCCTGGCAGATCTGTTTAGCGTAGACCCTGGAATGCATCTTTCACATGCGATGCAAGGGCATCATTCAGAGGGTTGGAACCCCGACGTACCAGCGCCAGTTGATAAAAGCCAATTGCCGGCAGGCTATCCCCGGCAATCTCTTTCAGCGGTGGATGTATCAGGCTTTTCGGAAACGGCGCTACGGCGAGATCAGCCAGCATGGCGGCTTCCTGCCCGGAGCAATGCTCGCAGGTGTAGGCAATTCTGTATGGCACACCGGCTCTGTCGAGCGCCCGAAGAGTCATCCGGCGCCAGGCACAGCCTTCATGAGCCATGGCAATTGGCAGTGGCGAACGCTGGAAGGCTGACGACCCTTCCCGAGCGGCCCAGACCAGTGGCTCTTCATGAACCACCTCACCGCGGGTAATACCGCCCTCCTCCGCCACTGTCACCAGAGTCATATCCAGCTCACCAGCGTCCAGAAGAGCCAGGTTTTGCTTGCTGGAGCCGACAACCACATCGACCAGAACCGCCGGGTAAGATCTCGCGAATTCCGCAAGTACCTCTGGCAGAATCCGGGTACCTACGTCGTCGGAGGTGCCGATACCCACTTTCCCCTCAAGCGTCGGTGAGATGAAGTGCCGCACTGCCTCCTCATTTAACCGCAACAACCGGCGGCTGTAATCGAGTAGAGTCTCACCCTCAGCCGTCAAAGTGACGCGCCGTGGTTCACGAATGAACAGCGTTCTGCCCAGATTCTGTTCGAGCTGCTTGATTTGCATGCTAAGGGCCGAGGGCGTCCGGTGCACCAATCTCGCCGCACTGGTAAAAGTGCCGCACTCAGCAATGGCAACGAAGCTCCTGAGTACATCGTTATCGAGTAGCGGAATCTTCACGGAAGGACCTCTTGTGTCGGTTTCTGGCGTGAAACTGACTTAAGCATAACTGAACGAGATATTAAATTCTTTTCGTTTGATTGAAGGCATAAAGAGTTCCAGAATAACGGCTGTTGGCACCCGCGTGCGAGTAAAACGAAATCTCCAGGCGAGCTGCTGCAAGCCATTCACCCACAGTCGGGGCCGTCGATATGTTGAACAGAACAGAGCAACAGGCAACCGCCGCAATGCAGCCGATCACCTCATGGATTCAGGGGTACTCAAAACGCCAGCAATTCCGCCGGATGGCGCAGTCATTGCTGAAGGAAAAGGATGACACCCTCTCAGATCTCGGGTACGACCGCCACGATCTGGAAGGCGCCCTGCACCTTCCCATCAGGAGTGACGCGGTGCAATACATTGAGGCGCGTCGCTCCAAGCGCGCCCTGGAAGCCCGGCGGGCAAAAAGCCACCGGCTCGTGGGCTAGCAACCTGTCGGACTTAAGGCTGATCTACTGCGCCGGCCAATTGAGAGAAACGAACCAGTTCGAAGTCGCCTGACAGCGCATCGGCCAGATGGCGGATGTGCTCAGGCGTGATTTCACAGCAGCCACCAACCACGCGGGCACCATCGTCCAACCACTGCCTCACTTGCACTGCGTAGGCCTCTGGCGAAATATCTGGCCGGGCTTCGAGTGCGTCTACCAGCGCCCCGCCAGCCATAGGCTCAACCGTTTTGAAGGCGTTGGCGTAACCGCCAGTACAGGGATACAGCACGGCCAGCTCGGGCATTGCCTTCGAAAGCACTTCTGGATCACAGCAGTTCAGCATGATGGCCGTTGGTGCGAACGCCTTGGCCGCTTCGACAGCCTGCGCAAGCGTTTCCCCGGACCGGAGGTTGCCATCAGTTTCCAGCCGGAATGCCACACCAAAGGGCTTGCCTGACTCACTGGCGGCCGCACAGGCGGCTTTCGCCTCGAGGATGTTGGTCATGGTTTCGATGAGAAAGACATCCGCACCGGGCTGCAGTTTCACAAGTGTGTCGTACTCTGCCTTCAAATCATCGAATGATCGGGCTGGCTGGCCCCTATAGCTACCGACCAGAGGCGGCAGGCAACCGGCGATATCAACGTTTGCACCAGTTATCTCGATGGCGCGTTGCAAAACCTCAAATGCCTTTCGGTGAATCGCTTCTATCTCATCACCGATGCCCTCCCTGGCCAGACGGGTCGGGGTTGCGGCGTAGGTATTCAGTGTCAGGGTCCGAGCCCCCGCCCGAATAAAATCAACATGAACATCGGTAACAAGCTCCGGCTGCTCCCGCATCACCGCCACTGACCAGAGCAGCGAGGTGACAGTCGTGGCCCTGCGATAGATTTCCTGGCCCAGGCCGCCATCAAGAAGTGCAACAGATTTCATAGGGTACTCATCAGGGTATAACAATATTAAATCGGCCCTGAGGCTGATCCAGCATGCTGAAGAAGCCTATCAGGTCGAGCTTACTTCCCTCAAAGCTGATCTCGTCACTGAACAGAAGTTCCTTCAGCCCTGCCTTGCCGATCAACAAATCCACGAACAGCGGCCGGGTCAATCGCAGGGTGGCATCAGCCGGCGTGTCCTCGCTGGTCAGGCGGTTGTGCAACACCGAATTTCGCAAGGTCAGCAGGTAGCTTTCCTCAAGGTCCGTGAAGGTGATCTTGATAGTAGCGCTTTCGCCTTCCGCGTCCTCGGCTTTGAGCCGAACGGCCATACTATCGAAGAACAACGCCACCGGCGTGTTGAGCAGCACCTCTCTCATCATGGCTGGCCTGAGGCCTTCGTCCGGCGAGCCGTGACGCAATTCATAGGCGCCGGTCAGGTAGAAGTCCCGCCACGGCGCCGACTCCGCCTGGTAACCGAGCTGGTCGTAGACACTGGCCAACAGCCGTTTCGCGTCGTCGTTATCCGGCTCGGCGAAGACAACGTGGTTGAGCAATTCCGCAAGCCAGCGGTAGGTATCCCGGCCCTCGGCCGCGTCCATATCGGAAGCCGCCTCAAAATCCTGCAGGGCTTTTTCCAGAACCTTTTGGGCACCGCCCATCATCTCGACATACCGTTTTGCCGAGTCACTTTCGGGCAGCGGGTTGAGCTGTGCCGGGTTGGCGGTAAACCAGCCCAGGTAATGCTGATATACCGCCTTGGCATTGTGGGACACGGTGCCGTAGTAGCCCTGGTTATGAAAATCCTCGTTCAGCGCAGGCGGCAATTGCAGTTGCTCGGCAATCTCCCTTGGCGTGGCGCCACGGTTCATCAGACGCACCGTTTGGTCATGGATGAATTTGTAGGTATCCCGCTGCACCGCCAGGAAATCCTGGATATTCTCCTGCCCCCAGAGCGGCCAGTGGTGGCTGCCAAAGTATACTTCCGCTTCCGTGAATCGGTTCTTCGCTTCATCAATAAAGCTACTCCAGAGCCTGGCATCGCGAACCTTCGCGCCCCGGAGGGTATAGAGGTTGTGCATGTTGCGGCTGACCAGCTCGGCACCACAGAACGCTTTCTGCTCTGGCAGGTAGAACGTGAACTCGGCAGGCGCTTCGGAACCGGACACCACCTGGAAAACCATCGGAACGCCGTCCACGGTAAGCTCAGTCCCCGTCTCACTGACCAGGTCGGTAGGTGGGGCAAAGCCAAAGGTACCGAAGGCAGGTCCTTTACCCAGGCCGGTACCAACATGGCCTCGCTCATTTCTCTCCAGACGCTTGCCATACATGAACATGGCGCGGCGGGTCATGGCAGGGCCAGCGATGATGTTCTCGCTCGTGGCCTCTTCCTCGAAGCCCGCTGGCGCGATGACGCGCAGGTTAGCCCTCTCTTCATCGGAGAGGTGCTGGAGAATGCCCTGCACGCCACCAAAGTGGTCGATATGGCTATGGGTAAACAGGATCGCCCGCACCGGTTTTTCACCCAGGTGTTCCCGGGCAAACAGGAAGGCCTTGCTGGCAGTTTCCCGGGCAGTCAGTGGGTCCACCAGAATCCACCCGGTATCACCCTCGATAATCGACATATTGGCCAGATCGTAACCCCGGATCTGGTAAAGCCCATCGGTGACCTCGAACAATCCATGAATGTTGTTCAGGGCCGCCTGGCGCCATAGGCTGGGGTTCACCGAGGCAGGCGCATTTTCACCCTCACGGTCGATAAAGCCATAGTCCGGCATATTCCAGACCTCACCGCCCTCAAGATGATCAATCACCAGGTCCGGATCCTGGGCAATCAGCCCACGCCGTGCGTTCTCAAAATCGCCACGGTTGTCGAAGGGCCGTTGGTCAAGCACCTGTTGATTGGCCTGGCCGGTGCTGGCCGTTGGCGCGCTGTGCCCGGCACTGTTGGCTTGAGGGGAATCCGGACCGGTATCACACCCGGCGATGGCCAGCGCAATACCGAACAGCGGAACAAGGTGAACCTTTCGAGATAGAGACATGTGGCAACTTATCGATCTGTTGTTATTGGTTAACCCGAGTTTACCCCGGTATCAGCCAGAGTCCTGTATCAGTCAGCCAAAATACTCCTGCATCCAGTCAAACAGCTTACTGGCAGTCATATCGCCAAGAGCCATCTGCTGGAAATCATTACCCACTTCATCCTCTATGGTCACGAATTGATAAAGAAGAGTGCCGGGCTGCTCATCGTGAAGTATAAGCGTGATACGCCGGCGAGTGCGAAGACAGTCAATGGTCATCACATCTGCCGGTATACCCGCATCACGCATGCCCCGGCGAACCTCCACAACCGGATTGATGTGATGGTGGGTTGCCTGAATGCGAGCATGGGCGTCGCTGGCAAGGTCGGACAAGGTTTTGAGGGCATCTTCAGACATTGGGCAGATTCACTCCGGTTATTCATAGACATCATGCAAAGCCAGCATTTTGAAGTCCGGGACCACACCCAGTCCAGGGCGGTCGCTGAGCGTCATACGCCCCCCGGATACCTCCGGAGCGCCGGTCGCAAGCTGAGTGGTGTTGTAATTATGGAGATCGGTCGTATTGAGCAACGCCCTTGCCGGGGTGCTTGCCGCCAGATGCGCGTAAGCAGCAGTTGCGATACCACTGCCCCAGGCATCTTCAATCGTCATGGGTATTCCAGCATCCACGCACACATCCCGGATAACGCGGGAAGGTGTCAGGCCGCCAAATTTGCTGACTTTCAGCGCAATGGCGTCTATGGCGTCATCCCGCAGGGCCCGCTGTAAATCGCCAAGAGAGTTCAGGCTCTCATCCAGCTTGACAGGGTGCCGCACTCGCTGCCTCACTGACAGACACTCCTCGTACTGGCGGCAGGGCTGCTCCAGATACAGATCTACGCCCTCAACCGCGCGGGAAAAGCGCAGCGCCTGGTCCCGGCGCCATGCTGCATTAATGTCGCCAATCCAGAGCTCATCGGGTTGCTTCAGCTTGCTCAGGGTTCGAACCAGCTCAATATCTTCATCAACGTCGTGCCCGAGCTTGATCTGAATATGGCGAAAACCCTCTGAGCGGAATTGGCGCAGCGACGCCTGCATCTCAGCCGGTTCGGCCAGGGGAACTATCCTGTGCAAAGGCATGGAGGGCGTCTGCAGGCCACCAAGCAGAGTATAGACCGGAAGGCCGGTCGCCTTGCCGAGAAGGTCCCAGCAGGCGATATCAATGGCTGCCTTGGCAACAGCCTGGCCGGTAAGAGCCTGATTCATCCGCTCATGAATCGCTGAGATTTGCCTCGGATCCTCTCCGATCACCGCGGGCGCCAGCAAGGACAGGCAGGCCGGAATTCCCTCGGCAAACGCTGGCATATAGTTGGGGCCGCAGGGACAAACCTCTCCGTAGCCTTCCAGGCCCGTGTCCGCCGTTAAAACCACAACTGTGCTGGTGAATACCTGATGGGAACGGCCACCGGCAAAGGCGTAGGCCTTGCCGGTGTATTCAAGATCTGCAGTGTAAGCTGCAATACTGGCGATGCGCATGACTGTCCCCGAGTTCTGACCCAACTGATCGATGGTACATCCAATTGAAGTGTAGTCCCCTAATCCGGGTATAACGCCTTTTGCAGGTTCAGCCCTCTGGAGCAAACACTAAGCCCCCATTCTGTTGAGTCAGTTCTCAGCTTTCCTGAAGCACTCAGCAAGTTCAGCAGCGAGAAAATCGAACACCGTCCGAACCCGGAGGTTCATCCTGAGTTCCCGGTGCGAGACCAACCAGACATCGCCACCGAACAGTATATCCTCAAAGACTTTCTCAACTCGGGGCTCGGCATCGCCCAGCTCAAGCGGTATCACTCCAATGCCGATACCGGCCCGGGTCATCTGCCAATGCACCAGATGACTGTCTGTACGGGCAACAAAGTGCTCCTCTCCCAGCTTGATACCGCGCTCCGCCAGCGCACTCATGTACGCCCCGTTATTCGACACGAAGCCGATGAACCGGCCTTCCCGGAGCTCCTCAGGAAAAGGGGATGGCAAAGTCGTCAGTATTTCCGGTGTGGCGTAAAGAGTGGCTGAGAACTGCCCCACCTTACGAGCAATAAGATCGGGTTCTGTCGGCCGAAAGTTGCGGATGGCGATGTCTGCCGCCCGGCGCCGAAGATCACTGGCTTCGTTGGAGGCAACCAGATCGATGCGAATTCCCGGGTACTCATTGCGAAGCTTGTGAAGGATGGGAGGCAAAATGTAGGCGGCCGTGATTTCCGATGCCGAAATCGCAATCTCGCCTTCAATGGAAGTTGCTCGCCCCGTTGCCGCCAGCGACAGACCGCTAGCAGCCTCGCCCATCGCCCGAACGTAGGCAAGCAATTCCAAACCGTTCTGCGTTAACTCCAACCCCCGACCTCCACGCTCGAAAAGGACTGTGGACAGCTCCTCTTCCAGCGCCGAGACCTGCCTGCCAAGGGTCGGCTGCGAAATCCCCAGAGCCTTTGCAGCAGCGGATAAAGAGCCTTCCTCGGCAGTCACAAGAAAGGCCCGAGCCCGGTTCCAGTCGAAGTTAACAGATCGCCAATTCATTCACTTATGCATATCAGGAATACGAATATGACGATACTACCAACAGAATTGCAGAGATAGAATGGGCCCCAGTGACTTAAAGCAGCCAGTCCACAGAGGAAACCCCATGAATTCGTATGTCAATTTCTGGAACCGCAGCGCCGCGCGCTACGCCCGACGCCCCATCGCGGACCAGAACGCCTATCTGAGAAAGATCGCCTTAACACAGAAATACCTCCATTCAGAAATGGATGCCCTGGAATTTGGTTGCGGCACGGGATCGACAGCGCTGATCCACGCTCCCAAAGTCCGCAGCTATCTTGCGACAGACGCGTCTGCCCGGATGATTGAGATTGCCCGGGAAAGCTTGGCAGAACAACCGACCGGCAATCTCAATTTCCAGGTTGCCACCCTTGACGACCTGCAACAGCGGCAACAGACATTCGACGCCGTATTGGGCTTAAACATACTGCACCTCCTCGAATATCCAAAGTCGGCAATCGAGCAGGTCTTCGGCATGCTAAAACCCGGCGGTGTCTTTATCAGCAACACCGCATGCCTTCAGGACACCTGCCCCTACCTCAAACCCGTCGCCCTGTTGGCCAGACTGCTGCGCGTCGCCCCCTTTGTGAATTTCCTGTCCCGCGAGGAACTGGAATCTGATCTTGAGCGTGCCGGGTTCCAGATTCAGTACCGCTGGGTCCCCGAGAAGTCAAAAGATGTATATTTCCTGATCGCCACTAAGCCGAAGTAAAATCGGAACCCTCAGAAAAAGCGTAGTTGCAACCAATGAAAAGATCCCTGCTCATAGTTGTATTAGTCACCATTGCGGCCGGATGCAGCCACAGGGCAGTCTATGACAACGTGCGCATACACCAGCGAAACGAGTGCGCAAATAAACCGCCGTCGACCTACTTTGAATGTATTGAACGCGCGAACAAGTCCTATGAGGAATACGAGCGGGAGAGAAAAGAAGTGTTGGAAAAGCCGGAATCTGATGCCAAGCTTCCATAGACTATCGGAATACCGCGCACATCTGCGCATTACAGGGAATAATCCAATGGGAAGCTCAAAACTGGTCGGTATCGTTCTACTCGTAGTGGGCATTGCCCTGCTCTACTTTGGATACCAATCGACACAGTCTCTCGGTAATCAGCTGACTGAAACCGTCACAGGCCGCTTTACTGACGACACCATGTGGTATCTGATCGGCGGCGCCGCCGCAACTGCGGCAGGCGCTTTTCTGGCATTCGTCAGGAAATAAATCCACTCGGCTGTTCCGTCAGAAATCCACTAGTGTCCCGTCTGGCTAATTCGCGAACCTACTGAGCCACTGAGGGCCTTGAGAGCAAGGCGCGGTGGTGAAGGTTTGGTGGTTCCAAATCGAGGCGGCGCAACGCGGCTATCAAGGCCCTCAGTGGCTCCCGAAGGGCGTAGCGCTGAGGCCTCTGGCCGGTGTTGCCAGCCCTTGATGTGGAACCACCACACCTGCAGACAGGCGCCTTGGCCAGAGGCCTCAGCGCTACGCAGTAGATTAGCGAATTAGCCAGACGGGACACTAGTCTCGGCGTCGCCTGGTCCTGACCAGAAACCAACTGGCCAGGACCAGCGCCCCGAAAACCGTATAGCCCAGGGTGAAAACCCAGTCCGGTGCGCTGTAATACAGGATGGATTGCAGCCAGTGCTGAATGAATGATCCCTCATAGCCCGCTTGCCCCGCCTTCTCCCGAAGTGCCATTTCCCACGCTGTGAGTGGGCAAAGCACGCCCAGCCAGGATTGCAGAACGACGATACCTATGACAATCAGGTGGCTCAGCCGGAACCAGAAATTGCGCACCCACCGCCATCCAAGGAAATGACCAACGAACGTCGCCACCAAGCCCAGAATGACAAAGGCGACCAGCATGGTATGCAGGATCAGCAGCATGTCAGCAAGTATCAGAACCCACCGGTTATTCACAAACGCCTCCCAAAAGCTGATTCGTGGCAGCCAGTTACCCCAACCTCGAGAAAAGCAAACGCGCACTCTCATTGGCAGGGAAGATCATCTCAACCCGCAATTCGGACAGAAACACATCATTCACCGGACCGAATCGTGCAATCATTGTGGTGGTTTCGAGGATATCATTACCCATGTTCAGTCGTTCCCGTAGAGGAATATCGAGCGTCTCCGCCAACCGCAGTACCACATCCCGCTTAGGTCGCGAACGGCCAGTTTCGATAAACGACAAGTGGCGCGGCGAAAGCTCCGCCCCCACCGCCAACTCAAGCTGGCTCATTCTTTTCTGGTTTCTCCAGAACCGTAGCTTATGGCCAAAAGCACTGTGTTGTGCGATCTGGCTGCCCTGGTCTATCGACCTATTTTTAACGGTCATTTATCCAGCCTTTACCTTTTCGGGAAGTGCGCCGGAAAGCTCGTCGGCGCATGCTCATACCCAGAGCATAACCAATTCTGAACATCAACGTGCGGAGGCAATCCACAATGCTTATTACCCGAATCGCGCCCGTTTTATTTCTCGCATTTACAAGCTTCACTCTCTGGGTGTTGGCCACCTCAGAGCAGAATTTCTGGCTATGGCTTCTAAGCCTGTTTACTGAGAAGGAGTCACTTCAGGTCGTTCTGGATCTTGGAATTGCCCTGTTGCTGCTTATGTATCTGTTGTACCGGGATCATATTGCCCAGGGCGGAAGCGCCAAAAGCTTCATCCCCTTCCTGGTTGTCCTGCCGTTACTCGGCGTCATCTCGCCACTGGCCTATCTCACCGCCAGAGCACTGAAGCCAGACTGGTTGCTCATGACAAGCGAGGTCGGACCCTTATCGAACGTTAGACGACAAGGCCCGTTTCAGAACCGGACGGAAGCCCTCAAGGGCTTCCTGGACACCACAGTTCGAAATTCAAAGCCGCCACCGCATTGGATGGTCCTGCCTGAGCACCCCTTTCTCATCCCAATCGTCCCAACCGGTAAACGGAATCGGGGGCTCGCAGGAAAGCGTGGGGATCCGCTCCGCCCAGGCCGCTTTCTTCTGCTCCAGTTGCTTTCTAAACGTACCCTCGCCCTGATACCGGATACCGCCGCCTTGAACGCCATAGCTAACCTGAGGCACCAACACATCGAACCCCACATAATAGAGCGAATCGTGCATCGGCCATAACCATTCAACCATGTTCCCAGCTCGACCGAAGGGCATGAACGCCTGTTCAGGGGAGCCGGCAGTCACGGAGCACATCGCCGTCTTGCCCCGGAAATGGCCCCGGTTGTAACGCCGGCTGCCGGAATAAAGCCCGCCATAGACCAGCACCCGGTCAAACCAGCCTTTCAATATCGCCGGCTGGGTGTGGCATTGTTTAAGCGATCGCGCAGCGGCTACACATCGAGCCCCGCCAGACGGGACACTAGCCCCGGCGTTTGAGGCGTTTCGCGCCCACTATCCGGACATCGAGCTGGAAGTTGTCATTTCCAATCAGGTTCACAGCCTGAGCAAGCGCGAAGCCGACATTGCCGTTCGCCCCACCCGGAACCCGCCGCAAACCCTGGTCGGCCAGCGGGCCGGATCCATTCAACAGGCCGTCTACGGCCAACGACGCCACTGGCAAGACGTGCCGGCTCCCCTGGACACATTGGCCAGATACCACTGGGTCGGTCCAGACAAGCACATGGGAGACAGTGCCCTGGAAACCTGGCTGACACAGCAAGGCCTGGATAACCACTGCCACTATCGGGTTGATTCCATGTTGGGTATGCAAACGGCGGTGCGCCATGGGACGGGCCTGGCGGTGCTGC
Source organism: Marinobacter sp. Arc7-DN-1 (assembly GCF_003441595.1). Classification (NCBI taxonomy): domain Bacteria; kingdom Pseudomonadati; phylum Pseudomonadota; class Gammaproteobacteria; order Pseudomonadales; family Marinobacteraceae; genus Marinobacter; species Marinobacter sp. Arc7-DN-1. Next base: position 1,525,357 of record NZ_CP031848.1, read on the forward strand.
CCTGCTATCTCGGGGATTCAGACCCTGAACTCATGCGGTTGACGGATCCCCTGTCGGAACTGGCCGTTCCGCTCTGGCTGCTCACCCACCCGGATCTGAGACGCGTCAGTCGGATCAGGGTATTCACGCAAGACATTGGAGAGTACATTCGACAAAGACTTGGATGAGAGGAAGCGACCTATAAAACCGGGACAGATCTATTTTCATCCCAAATAGATCTGTCCCGGTTTCGGTTGCTGGGTCACGTCTTGCATTTGGAGCCCGTAGCGTAAGTATGTTGTTCGGACTGTAGTTTCGGCCTTGATTCTCGTCAAACAAATACATGCTTGGCAACTGTTTTCAGGTCTATTTCAGCTTCGTGTGTTCGACTGCCAGAACCCCAACTTGCTCCAAATTGGTACATTTATGATATATCGTACCTGTATTAGCTTAGGGAAAATATTTTAGATTCTGGAGCATTTTTATGGGTTGGCTGACAAAAAAACAAGTTCCTATCCCTCAAGGAGATTTGTCATGAGCGTGAATTATAAAAGCATACTTCGCCGAATTCCCCCCGTCTTCTTTGCGGCGGTCTATATGGCCCTGATGTCTGTGCCTGCAGGTGCAGCCGGGTACGACAATGCCCTGAAGGGCGTTAAGAACTATGACGCTGTCTACGAGGTGAGCCAGGGAGATCCCAAGGTCGTTAACCCCGTTTTCTTGGTAATAAAGAACTCCTACAAAGCACCTGAAGTGAAGGCGCTTGCGAAAGAGCCCAACATCGCCATCGTTTTTCACGGGCCGGTGGTGAAACTGCTTTCGACTGACAGCGCATCATTTGATGAGGCAGAGCTGGCCGAGGTACAGAAATTCCAGACGACTCTTAAACAAATGAAGAAGGACGGGGTGACACTGGAAGTTTGCCGTTACGCGTTGAAAGGGATGGGTGTAGATGAGGCGACGATCATTCCGGAGGTCGACCCGGTAGATAATGGTTTCGTCTCGGTCATCGGCTATCAGATGCAGGGGTACGCGGTTGTCCGAATCCCCTAAACAAAAAATCGGTTGTTGCTCTGCGAGCTGAAGTTCACCTTGAGGTCCGCTGGTCAAGATTGATCACATAAAAGGTGGAACACGAATGCGATTGCTCGCAAACTGGAGGTTCCGGGGCCAGTGCACCACGTTCTGGTGACGTCGGACGGTCGCTAAGCCGTTTCCACTCATCCCATGAGCAGCGGAATCAGTATTATTGATCTGGACTCCGGTCCCATCCGCAAATAAGCAGGTGGCGTGGTCAAGTCCACGCGCCACACCTGCGGCAGTCAGGAAGCAGCCCTGCATTGCCACGAAGAATCTCTCCACAATACCGGTCGTTCCGACAAAAACTGACACATTGGGCCAGCCGGTGGCCCGGATTCTTCGGGGCTGCCTCTGCCGTTTTTGGACGACTCGGTGTCGTATTGGATTCACCTGCACTGAGCAATTAGAGCCACATTGAATCAGGGCCCTGGCCGATATGCGGCTGCGCGAGGGCGTTCATTGCAGGCAAAGGGGAACCAAAATGGCACAACTACCGAAACGTGCAAGAGTCGTAATCATTGGCCAGGGCGGTATCGTTGGCTCCTCGGTAGCACACCACCTGATCGAGCAGGGCTGGGATGACATCGTAGGACTGGAAAAATCCGCCATTCCCTCAGACATCGGCTCCACCTCCCACGCCTCGGATTTCTGCTTCACCACTTCCCACGACAAGCTGAACATTTACACCACCAAGTACAGCCAGGCCTTTTATGAAAAGCGTGGCAATTACGTGAAATGCGGCGGCATGGAAGTGGCGCGCGTCGATGACGACGAGCGCATGGACGAACTCCGCCGCAAGGTGGGTTCCGGGAAAGCCTTCGGCACAAATGTCAGCATGATTTCGCCCAAGCGGGCAAAGGAGCTGTTTCCATTGCTGGAGGAAAGCCAGGTCCAGGGCGCCATGTGGGACCCGGACGCCGGGCTGGTGGTACCCCGCTCCCAGAGCGTAGCCGGCGATCTGGTGGAAGAAGCCGTGGCCACCGGCAAACTCCAGGCTTTTGCCTACACACCGGCCATCCGCATTGATGTCCAGGACGGCCAGGTGCGTGGTGTTGAAACCCACAAGGGTTACATCGAAACCGAATACGTGGTGCTCTCCATGGGTATCTGGGGGCCGTTGATGGCCAACACCGCCAATGCGCCTCTGCCTCTGATGCCATTGGAACACCCCCTGCTGTTCTTCGGCCCCTACGAAGAACTGGCCGGAACCGGCAAACAGATCGTCTATCCGCTGTTCCGCGACCAGGGCAACTCCGCCTATGTGCGGGACACCGGCGACCCCACCACCACCGAAGGTGGCCGTATCGAGTGGGGTTATTACGAGGCGGAAAACCCTCGGCTGGTCTACCCTGGCGCCATTGCCGAGCCCGGTGATGCGCGGATGTCGCCCTCGATGCGGGATCTTTCACTGGATCAGGTCATGGACGCCTACGAAAAAGCCATCGAAATGACCCCGATCCTGGGCGAGTTGGGTTGGGAGGAAAAGCATTCCTTCAACGGCCTGCTGTCGGTGACTCCGGATGGCGGCTCACTGATGGGCGAATCCCCGGAAGTCCGCAACCTGTGGTTCTGTGAAGCAGTCTGGGTCAAGGACGGTCCGGGTGCGGGCAAGTTACTGGCGGACTGGATGACTCATGGATCCCCGGAGATGGACCCTCACAGCATCGATATTGCCCGCCATTACCCGCTTCAGAAAACACCGGACTTCGTGTACAACCGCTGCTATGAGACTGCCAAAAAGATCTACACCCCGGCGGTTCATCCGCGTGAGCCCTACCTCTCCGGCCGCAAGATGCGAACCAGCCCGTTCTACCTGCGGGAAGTTGGACTGGGCGCTTACTTTATGGAGGCCGCCGGCTGGGAGCGTGCTCACGGTTACGCCGCCAATGAGCCCACCCTGCTGGCGAAATACCGCGACCGTATCCCGGTGCGGGAGCACGAATGGGACACCCGGCATTTCTGGGAGGTATCCAACGCCGAGCAACTGGAGATGAGCGAGTCCGTGGGCATGATCAACCTCTCCCATTTCGCCATCTTTGACATCTCCGGCGACGACGCGGAGGCGCTGCTGGAGTATCTGTCGGTGGCCAAGGTGGGTGGCACCACGCCCCATGGCAAAGGCGTCTACACCCACTTCCTCGACAGCCGCGGGGGCGTGCGCTCCGACCTGACCATCATCCGGCGGGGCGAGAAAGACTATCGGGTCGTCTGCGGCGGCGACACCGGCCACCGGGACTATTGCTGGATCACCCGCATGGCCCGGGAGAAGGGCCTGGACAACATCCAACTGCACGACCGCACCGACGAACTGGCTACCCTGGGGCTCTGGGGTCCCAAGGCCCGGGAGACCCTGGCGCAGTTCGTCACCGACCCGGACCAGTTGTCGGCGGACAATTTCCCGTTTGCCACCGCGCAGGAACTGAACATTCGGGGCGTTCCGGTCTGGGCTTTCCGCATATCCTATGTGGGCGAACAGGGCTGGGAGCTTTACTTCCCATTCAGTTACGGCCTGCGAATCTGGGACCTGTTGTACGACGCCGGCGTTACCCCGGTGGGCATCGAAACTTACGCCAACACGCGGCGCCTGGAGAAAAGCCTGCGGCTGCAGAATGTGGACCTGGAAACGGAATACAACCTTTACGAGGCCGGACTGCAACGGCCCAAGGTCAAGGAAGCCGATTTCCACGGCAAAGCCGCTTACCTGGAACAACGGGAGTGGCCCCGGCAATCGGCCTACCTGTGCACCATGACCATGACCGGGCACCAGGATGCTAACGGCGTGCTGCGCTATCCGGTGGGCCAATGGCCGATTCTGGACCCGCAAACCGGCGAAGTGCTGGTGGACAGCCACGGCCGCCGCTCCTACAACACCAGCGTGGCCTGGGGGCCTTCGGTGGGAAAAATCATCCTGTTGGGTTATATCCCCGCGGAGTACGCCCAGGAAGGCCGTGAACTGACTCTGGAATACTTCCAGGAACACTACCCTATCCGCATTGAGGCAGTGGGTTACCGGGCGCTGTTTGATCCAGACAACGAACGGATCAGATCCTGACCGGTTTCAGACAAGAGGCAAGGCGGTCAGCACTCGATGATGTTGACCGCCAGCCCTCCCCTGGCGGTTTCCTTGTATTTGTCCAGCATGTCGCGGCCGGTTTCCCGCATGGTGTGCAGCACCTTGTCCAGGGACACGTAATGCTTGCCGTCACCCCGCAGCGCCATAATCGCGGCATCAATGGCCTTCACCGAGGCCATGGCGTTACGCTCGATGCAGGGAATCTGCACCAGCCCGCCAATGGGGTCACAGGTCATGCCCAGATGATGTTCCATGCCAATTTCGGCGGCGTTTTCTACCTGTTCCGCGGTACCGCCCGTCGCCGCTGCAAGGCCGGCAGCAGCCATGGCGCAGGCCGAACCAACCTCGCCCTGGCATCCCACCTCGGCCCCGGAAATGGACGCATTTTCCTTGAACAGCACGCCAATCGCCCCGGCGGTCAGCATGAAGCGCAAAATGCCCTCCTCGTTCGCCTGCGGACAAAACTCCCAGTAATAGTGGAGCACAGCCGGAACAACGCCTGCCGCGCCATTGGTTGGCGCCGTTACAATCCGCCCCCCGGCGGCATTTTCCTCATTGACGGCGAGGGCATAGAGATTGATCCAGTCCAGCGCACTCAGGGACGGTGAAATCAGATCCACCCGCTGCTTGTCCATCAGCGACCGATACAGCGACGCGGCCCGGCGCCGGACCTTGAGACCACCGGGCAATTCGCCCTCGTGGTGAATGCCGCTCTGTACGCACTCCCTCATCACCCGCCATAGCTCCAGAATGCCGCTGCGAATCTCACCCGGCGTGCGCCAGGCCTGCTCGTTGGCAAGCATGATGTCGGCGATGGTCAGGTCGTGCTCCCGACACAGCGTCAGCAGCGCCTTGGCGCTGTTAAAGGGGTATGGCTGTGGCGTATCATCCTCGCGGACTTTCAGGGTGCCATCAGCGGTCGCATCCACCACGAACCCACCGCCTACCGAGTAATAGGTTTTTTCGTACAGGCACTGCCCCTCACCGTCGAAGGCCTGGCAGACCATGCCGTTGGGGTGTTCAGGCAGTGATTTGCGACGGTAATAGACCAGATCGTTATTCTCACGGAAGCGAACGGGGTGTTGCCCTGCGATCGACAGGATTCCGCAGTCGCGAATCCGCTCAAGGCGAGCCGGCATTTCCTCAGGATCGACCCGGTCAGGTCGTTCGCCCTCCAGCCCCATCATTACCGCAGGGCCGGTGCAATGGCCCTTGCCGGTGGCACCAAGAGAGCCGTACAGGGACACCTTGAGCCGGCAAACGGAAGAAAGCAGCCCTTCGGTCACAAGAGCCCCGGCAAACCGTCGTGCCGCCTCCATGGGCCCCACGGTGTGGGAACTGGAAGGGCCAATACCGACCTTGAACAGCTCAAACAGACTGATCGCCAATTTCAGGCCTCCTGTTGAGGGACACACTCCAACAATAACGCCAATGCGGCCCCGCCGCATGCTCTCTGACGACACTGACAAGATGATTTACGACAGCAGGGCAGGTGGCGTTGAGACCATCCTGGAATCGCCGGTGTCGCATCTGAACCATTGGCACTCTGGCCACCCCCTTAGCCACCCCTTAGCCACCCCCTTAGAATGAAACCAACGTGGAGCTGATCACTTATTGCACAATGCCAGTGCAGCAGCTAGTGTTCAGGTTAGGGTGGTCGACACAGACATCCCGTTACCGGCCACCAAAGCTGGCCCAGGCAGGGCAAGGGGGTTGCTGATGACCACTGATACCGGCTCGCACACAGACAGGCCCGCCCAGCAGCCCTATCGGGTCGGCTTCCTGCTGATCGACAACTTCACTCTGATCGCCCTTGCCACCGCGGTTGAACCCCTGCGCATGGCCAATCAACTGGCAGGCGCCGAACTCTATTCCTGGAAGCTGCTTACCGCCGAGGGCGGCCCTGCCCGCGCCAGTGACGGCATCACCATGGTGCCGGATGCGTCCATTCAGGAAGAGCACGGCTTCGATCTGGTCATCGTTGTTGCCGGCATTGATGTCACCCGGAGTTTCTCCCGCAAGGAAGTCAACTGGCTGAAACAGATGGCCCGGCGCCATGTCCTGCTGGGGGCTGTCTGTACCGGCGCTTATGTGCTGGCCAGTGCCGGCCTGCTGGACGGCCACGCCTGCAGCGCCCACTGGGAATGCCTGGAAGCCATGCAGGAGGGCTTTCCACGGGTCCAGACCAACAACCACCTGTTTACTGTAGAGAGGGAACGCATGACCTGCACCGGTGGCACGGTGCCCATGCACATGATGCTCAGCTTCCTGGCCCGGCGCCATGGCCAGGAACTCAGCAACGCGGTCTCCCACATGTTTGTCTGTGACCGGGTACGGGAGGAAAGTGAACAACAACCCATGCCCATGCATCCGGGCCTGGCCCGCGCGCAACCCAAGCTGGCGGAAGCCGCCCAGTTGATGGAAGCCAACATTGAAGAGCCCATCGAACTTCAGGAACTGGCGACACTGGCCGGGATATCACGCCGACAACTGGAAAGGTTGTTCCTCAAGCACATGGGCTGCACGCCCTCACGCTACTACCTGCGGGTGCGGCTGAACCGCGCACGCCGGCTGCTCAAACAGACATCCTGCTCCATTGTGGAGATTGCCTCCATGTGCGGATTTGTCTCCGCCACCCACTTCAGTCGCTGCTATCGCAAAACCATGGGGCGCGCGCCCAAATACGAGCGAATGGAAGTTTACTCCCAGGGCCTGGGCCCCGCCGGCAATGTCCTGACCGATACCATGGCCAGTCTGCCTTCCTCTTCCCTGCAGGCACTGAGACGTGCGCGCACCGAGCCAACCTACGGTATTTTCGAGGACACCGGTTCAGGTTAGCCCCACAACCAGGCCGTTCGCATCAAGGGCGATATCCAGTGCCGCGGGACGGCGGGGCAGGCCCGGCATGGTCATGATGTCGCCACAAATCGCTACCACAAACCCGGCGCCAGCGGCGAGGCGCACTTCCCTGACCGGCAGCATGTGGCCGGACGGCGCACCCTTCACGGTCGAGTCCGCCGAGAAGCTGTACTGGGTCTTGGCAATACACACCGGCAGGTGGCCGAACCCCAGGCTTTCGTATTCCTCCAACTGCTGTTTGGCCAGGGTTGTAAATTCAACGCTTCCCGCGTGATAGATACGGGTGGCTATGGTGCGGATCTTGTCCGCCAACGGCAGGCTGTCCTCGTAGAGGAATTTCACCTCCGGTGTGCCTTCGTCCATCTGGTCGAGCACAGCCTGGGCCAGTTCCGTTGCGCCCTCGCCGCCGGTTGCCCAGTGGTCGGCGGGCACTGCCCTCACGCCCAGCTCTTCACTGATGGACTGCACCAGCGCCATCTCGTCTTCAGTATCGCCGGGAAAGCGGTTGATGCACACCACTGGGGTCAGGCCGAACTGCTGCAGGTTGCGGATGTGTCGCTCCAGGTTGGCGGCACCGTCCCGCACCGCGGCCAGGTTGGGAGTGCCCAACTGGCTCCGGGCGACACCACCCTGCATCTTGAGGGCCCGAATGGTGCAGACCACCACGGCGGCGTCTGGCCGCAAGCCCGTGTGCCGGCATTTGATATCAATGAACTTTTCCGCACCAAGATCCGCACCGAAGCCGGCTTCGGTCACCACAACGTCGTTCAGAGCCAGGGCCGCACGAGTGGCAGTCACGGAGTTACAGCCATGAGCAATATTGGCAAAGGGGCCACCATGGATGAACACCGGGTTATGCTCCAGACTCTGCACCAGGTTCGGCTGCAGCGCCTCTTTCAACAGCACGGTTAGCGCGCCTTCAACCCCCAGATCACGAACGGTGACCGGTGTCATATCGGAACGCCGGCCAACAATGATATTACCCAATCGCTGCTTCAGATCCGCACGCCCGTCCGCCAGGCACAGGATAGCCATAATCTCTGACGACACCGTGATATCGAAACCGGTTTCCCGGGGCACACCATGGGCTGCGCCACCCAGGCCACACACCATGTTGCGCAGGGAGCGATCAGTCAGGTCCATGACTCTGCGCCAGCTCACGTAACGTGGGTCCAGCCCGGCTTCATTGCCCCAGTGAATGTGGTTGTCGATCAGCGATGCCAGCAGGTTGTGGGCGGTGGTAATGGCGTGGAAGTCGCCGTTGAAATGCAGGTTGATGTCTTCCATCGGAATCACCTGCGCCCGGCCTCCGCCAGCAGCGCCGCCCTTCATACCAAAGCAGGGGCCGAGGGACGGCTCCCGCAGGCACACGGAAGAACGCACACCCAGGCGGTTGAAGCCGTCGTTCAGCCCCACGCTGGTGGTGGTCTTGCCCTCGCCGGCCGGGGTTGGGGTAATGGCGGTCACCAGCACCAGCTTGCCCCGGGGCGCGGTAGCGGAGGTATCGACATAGGCCATATCCAGCTTGGCCTTGTAGTGACCGAAAGGCACAAGGCTTTCACCCGGCAGTCCAAAACGCTGTTGGGCCAACAGCAGAATGGACTGGGGCTGGACCGAGCGGGCGATCTCAATGTCCGGGGTGCCCGGCGGCGGAAACTCCGCAATCGCCGGCATTACGGATGTCAGTTTACTGTACTGAAGACTCATGGAACTGCCCTCTCTGGCCCTCAACGGACCCGCTGTGCTCTTGAATCCATTGCGCCGACTGGCGCAGACCGCCGAATGGGAAGAGATGAATACCCCGGAGCAGGGTATCCGGGTTGTCCAGGCAGTACTGGACCAACGCTCGCACCATGCCGTCAGGCGTCCAGGCGCGCAGTAGTTTGGCGCTGCCCGGGCGACGCAGCATCATGCGGGCAGACGCCCCCACCCCGCATTGCGCGGCATAGGCAATAAGGGTTTTTACCCGCGTCGGCCCGGCCATTCCGATGTAGACAGGCACCTCTTCCAGGATATTGCCCAGGCTCTGCAGCCAGTCGATGACCACCTCGGCGTCGAAAGTGAACTGGGTCACCACCCACAGCCTCGTGGCTGTGGTGCGGGCGTATTCACGCTTGACGCTCAGGGCTTGGGTCAACGTGGCCCGGTCCGCCATGGGATGCCCCTCCGGATGGGCAGCCACGCCAATACCACGAAACCGGAATTGCGCCAACAAGCCGGATTCAAGCACCGCCAGAGTGTCCGGAAAGGGGCCGACCACCGCATCGCTGTCGCCGGCAATCAGCAGCAACCGGTCAACCCTGCTCTCATCGAGCTGTGCCAACCAGTCCCGCAGTTGCCCGCGGCTCTCGGCCATACGGGCGGGTACGTGGGGGATCGGCTGCATGCCCATATTGAGGAGGTGCCGGCAGGCTTCCAGAGTGTCGCTGAATTGCCCTTTTGGCAGGAATGGCACATAGACACAGGTGCCCTCGGGCAGCAGGTCCGGCAGATCTTCCGCTGCCAGTATCTGGCGGGGTGTCGCCTCAATCGAAGCCGAGCGCACCAGGGCGCGAAGCCGTTCCGCCGCCGCCTCATCGCGCGGGTTGGACGCCTGTTTTTCGCTCGCCAGTTTCATAAGCCGCGTACCCCCTTGCTGCCGGTGCCTGCTACCGCCTGCCCTTCCCGTTAGGCTAGTCGGCGAAGTCAATACCCTTCGCCCGGGCCCGTTCACGGGCGTTGGGGTTCACCGATGGCCGGAAGGGCACTTCCACCACCTCCGCCTCCACAGCGGTTGAGCCATCCGCCGCGGCATATTCCACCGGAAGGTGCACGGTCAAGCTGCTGCCAATACTGCTCAGATCAAACGGCACATAGGCCAGCGCGATGTTCGTCTCCAGTTCCGGCGAGTACCAGGGTGACGTGACATAGCCCTCCGGCTCGCCACCATCGGGCCCGCTGATCAGCCAGAAATCATTGGCGTAGTCAGTCACCTTGCCGCCGCCAAAGCGGATGCCCACCATAATGTGGCTGAACGGCGGACGACCGGCATCCAACTGCTCACGAACCTTCTCCAGCGTCTGCTTGCCGATATAATCCGCATCTTTGTTGCGCGGCACCTGGTAGGCCAGGTTGCACTGGAATGGCAGGGTTTCCTGATCCACATCCTGGCCCCAGGAAAGAATGCCCGCGGCTATCCGGCGATGGTGTGCGGGCGCTATCACCCGCAGGTTGTGCGGTTCACCGGCCGCAAGCACTGTGTACCAGAGGTCCTCGGCGTATTTAGTCGCTTCCTTGAGGTAAATCTCGTAACCCTTCTCTCCGGTGAAACCGGTCTGGGAAACGATGACATCGTGGCCCGCCACCTGGCCTTCCATCAGTCCATAGTAGGGAATGTCTTTCACGCCCTCACCGAACAGATCCGTCATAAGTGCCTCGGACTTGGGACCCTGGATCTGGACCGGTGCCACATCGATTTCCGCGATGCTGACGTTGAAGCCCATACCGACGTTTACGCCCCGCAGCCAGAATTCCAGATCACTGTCGGAAAGGGAGAACCAGAATTCGTCCTCGGCCACCCGAAGCAATACCGGGTCATTGAGGATACCGCCGTCCTCGTTGCACAGGATGACGTACTTGCCCCGCATGGGTTTGATCTTGGTAGCGTCCCGGGTGATCACATAGTTCACGAAGCGCTCCGCATCCGGACCCTTGACCTGGATCTGGCGCTCCACCGCCACGTTCCACATGGTAACGTCGTGTATCAGCGACTCGTATTCCACCATGGCACCACCGTCTTCCGGGCGGACATAACCCCGGGGATGGTACATGCGGTTGTAAACGGTCGCCCGCCAGCAGCCCGCCTCGTAGGCCAGGTGCCAATACGGCGACTTGCGGACCCGTGTGGAAATCAGCATCTCCACCGGCGTGGGGCCGGACTGACGCAGGTTGATGGGTACGCGGCGATCCGACTGGTCGACGCTGTCGGGCTGGCGCGCGGCACCGGCCCGTTGTTGCGGATCATCCTGAGGTACTTGTTCGAATTTAACGGCCATTGCTATCTCCCCCTTACCGGGTTGTCGATAGCCCTAATGTGACCGTCTTTCGGTTTTCCGGGAGGAACCAATACGACACGGATTCGACTAAAAGCGGCAGAGGGTTGGCCGCAGCTCCAGAAAAGCACCGCTGGATAACCCGTGTCAGGCCACCGAAAAAATCGCTTGCCATAGTACGTAGCCTCACAGCCTTACTGGCACCGACCGGCTGCGCCTCGATCAGCACGCGGCCGGATAACAGCAGCCGCGCCGGATTAAAGCTTCACCATCAACTTACCCTTGTTCTCGCCGGTCAGGAACAGGTTCAGGCCGTTCATGGCCGATTCCAACCCTTCCAGAACGTGTGTCCGGTATTTGATCTGTCCCTTCTGAACATAGGGTGTGAGCTTGGCGTGCAGCTCCTTCGTCCTGTGCCAATGATCAGGCATGGTGAAACCCTGGATCGACAGGCGTTTCTTGATGATGCGCATCCAGTTGGGGCCGGGACGAGGGTTCGCTGAGGTGTAATCGGCAATCATTCCGCACACCACAATACGGCCGTGCGCATTCATCCGCTCGAACACGTAGTCCTGGACCGGACCACCGGTGTTCTCGAAGTAGACGTCGATACCCTCCGGGGCCAGTTCATCCAGTTTCGCGCCCAGGTCGTCGGTCCTGTAGTTCACGGCACCGTCGAAGCCCAGTTCATTGACAATCCAGTCCGCCTTTTCATCGCTGCCGACGACACCGATAACCCGCAGACCATCGGCCCTGGCCAACTGCCCCACGATCGAGCCGACAGAGCCGGCGGCACCGGATACCACCAGGGTTTCACCCGGCTTGGGGTCACCATAACCATACAGCCCCTGGGTGGCGGTCAGACCGGGCAGGGCAAAAACCGACAGTACCATTTCCGGCGGCAGGCTTTTATCCACCTTGTTCACGCCCGTACCATCCGTCAGGGCCATTTCCTGCCAGCCAAACATCCCCATGACCTGGTCACCCACGGCAAAATCCGGGTGATTCGAAGCGACGACCTCGCCAATGCCCGATGAACGCATGACGTCACCCAACTCCACCCGGGGAATGTAGCTATCGGTGTCCTCACTCATCCAGCCCATCATGGCCGGGTCGAGAGACATATAGGTCTGCCGGACCAGAAATTCACCTTCGGCGGGTTCCGGAACGGTGTTTTCCACCACCTCGAACAGCTCCGGGCCGACAGTCCCCGCAGGCCGCTTCACCAGGTTAATCGCTTTATAGGTACTCATTGGCTGACTATCTCCTGCAGTGCGTGAAAGAACCGTTGATAATCACTGATATGGGGACAGGAGCCCTTCCTTAAAAGGGCACGACCGTAGTCCTTGCCCACGCCGGGTTTCTCAAAGACGCCCAAAGACTAATCCAGAACGCCAAAACTTAGTAACCAAAGGTTATTTACACAACAGAGAGACAGCCGTATATTAAGTGACCATCGTTCACTTAATAAGGAAAACACCATGAACTATGTGCTCATCACCGGCGCCAGTGCCGGCATAGGCGAAGAGTTCGCCCGCGCTCTGGCTGCCGAAAAGCAGAACCTGATTCTTGTGGCCCGTCGTGAAGACCGCCTGGCCTCCCTGGCTACCGAGCTTTCAGAAAGATCCGGCGTATCCGTCGAGGTTCTGGCTGCCGACCTGGCCACAGCCGAGGGCGCCGAAAACGTTGTCTCGGCCGTTACTTCAGCCGGATGGAAGCTTACCGGCCTGATCAACAATGCCGGTTTTGGCGACCGCGGCAGCTTCAGCGACCTCTCACTGGAACGCCAGCTCAACATGATTCAGGTGAACGTGACATCGCTGGTTGCGCTGACCTGGAAACTCCTGCCCAACCTGAAAGAGAACCGGGACAGCTTCATCGTTAACGTCGCCTCCACCGCAGCGTTTCAGGCGGGGCCCGGCATGGCCATTTACTACGCCACGAAGGCCTTTGTATTGTCCTTTTCCGAAGCACTGCACGAGGAATTACGAGGCTCAGGCGTTGCCGTAAGCGCACTCTGCCCGGGAGCGACAGCGTCAGAGTTCGCAGCTGAAGCCAATATGACGGACACCAGGCTCTTCAAAGCCGGCACCATGTCAGCCGAAGCGGTGGCAACCACAGCACTGGCCAGACGCCGCAGTGCCATCGTCATCCCGGGACTGCGTAACCGGTTGATGGTATGGTTGGGCAAACTTTCCCCCCGACTCATTACCAGGCGCCTCGCAGGCTGGTTACAGGCGTAAGAAACGATGACAATCAGGCTTTGTGGTGGCAAGCAGCGCGCACGCACGGAAGCGGAAAAAATCACAAGGGAACAGCAGATTCTCGATGCGGCGGCAGAGCTGTTCGTTAGTCGCAGCTATGACAAGCTGACACTAGCCGATGTGGCAGCAGCAAGTGGGCTGACCAAGGCTGCGCTGTACCGATATTTCAGGAGCAAAGAGCTGCTGTTCATCGCCGTCTACAAGCGTGCTTTCAGAGCCGTGGTGCACGAGGCGCAATCCAGAGAGTCGATGACGTTGCCCGAGGATCTGACCGGACTCTTGGTCGCGCATCCTCTTTTTTGCGGCCTCACCGCCATATTACACGTTGCCCTGGAAACCGGGCTGACCGAGCAGGAGGCCCGCGATTTCAAACTGTTCTTACTGGAACAATCACAACAGCTGGCAGCACCCATTAAGTCCGCCAGCGGTCGCGATGACGCCGCCTGTTTTCATTTTCTCATGCAATGCCAACAGGCGCTGATCGGATGCTGGCATATGACCCATCCGCCCGCCGCCGCGCGCAAGGCCATGGAACAACCGCCGTTAACGGTATTCAAAATGGCGTTCGAGCCGACGCTGCGGAGCCATCTTCGGGCACTGACCTGTGCTTTTGTGGCCCAGCCATGAGCTGAGCCCAGGTTTTCGAGCACAAGTCAGCAAGATCAGCAATACTTCCGGGCCCTTTGCTTCAGCATATACGGGGCAGCTGTTCGCCGGAGAGTCTGTCGATGACCCGGCTGGCGCCAATCATACTGGAAGCCGTAACCAAGCCGGCGGCCCCTTGCACAAAATGGCCGATTTCAACGGCCGCCTCGCTCACCGGGTACCTCCGGAGCACATCCACTGCCCGGGCAACATCCGGTTCAGCCACGACGGCGATAAAGCGGCCTTCGTTGGCCACATGCAGTGGGTCCAGCCCCAGCAGCTCGCAAAAGGCAGACACATCTTCGCGAACCGGGATATCGGCCTCACGGATCTCCGCTGCCACCCCGGCACTTTCCGAGACTTCCACCAACGCACTGGCCAGGCCTCCGCGGGTAAGGTCACGAAGGCAATGCACATCCACCCCCGCTTCCAGCAACGCCAGGACCGGCGGCGCGACCGAAGCGCAGTCGCTCTCAATCGCCGATTCCAGGTCAAGCTTCTCCCGCGCAGTCATCACTGCGACGCCGTGGCGTCCAAGGTCGCCACTGAGCAGAATCCGGTCGCCAGGCCGCACCCGGGCAGGCGCCACCGGCTGTGGCGCCACAACTCGCCCGACTCCGGCGGTGTTGATGTACAAACCATCCGCCTTGCCGCGTTCCACCACCTTGAGGTCGCCGGTCACGATTTGCACGCCAGCTTCGAGGGCTGCGGCAGCCATGGAATCGACAACCCGGCGCAACGTAGCCAGCGGCAAACCCTCTTCGAGAATAAAACCGGCACTCAGGTATTGCGGCCTGGCCCCGCACATGGCGAGGTCGTTGACCGTGCCATGCACCGCCATAGTACCGATATCAGAACCCGGAAAGAACAGCGGCCGCACCACGTAGGAGTCCGTCGTGAACGCCATGGCACCGGGCATATCGACCACGGCGCCGTCGTGTTGCCGTGCCAGCCAGGGATTATCAAACGCCGGACGAAAAATACCATCAAGCAACTGGGCCATGGCCCGGCCGCCACCACCGTGGGCTATTTTCACCACCTCATGGTCATCGTTCATCGGCGGGCAATGATTGTCGCAGCTGTCACTCACGCGCTGAACCTCCGGTCGGTCGTCGGTAACGATAATAGGCGGCGCAGGCGCCTTCCTCGGACACCATCGTCACGCCGAGGGGGCGTTCCGGAGTGCAGCGGGAGCCGAAGGCGGGGCATTGGTCCGGGCGGATTTCGCCCCGCAGCACTGCCCCACTGAGGCAGTCACCCCGCATCTCAGCCTCGCCGTTCACTGCGCCGAAACGGGTTTCTGCGTCGTAGGATCGGTAGGCGGGTGACAACCCAAGACCACTGTCAGGTATGTCTCCCATGCCCCGCCATTGCCTGGGCACCACCTGGAAGACCGCCTGCATTACCTGCTGGGCCATGGCGTTCCCCGGGCGGCGGACGGCCCGGCTGTACTGGTTTTCAACACAGCTCTCACCCTGCTCCAGCTGACGCACGCAGCGGTAGACTCCCTCCAGGATATCCAGCGGTTCAAAGCCGGTCACCACAATGGGCACGCCGTGCTTACGGGCAATGGGTTCATACTCTTCATACCCGGTGATCGTGCAGACATGGCCGGCCGCCAGGAACCCCTGAACCCGGTTGCCCGGGCGCTCCAGCAAGGCGCGAATCGCCGGTGGCACCAGCACTTGCGAGACCAGCACCGAGAAATTCCCGAGCCCCTCCCGCTGGGCCTGATAGACCGCCATGGCATTGGCCGGGGCTGTGGTTTCAAATCCGACGGCAAAAAAAACCACTTCATGCCTCGGATTCTGCCGGGCCACCGTCAGCGCCTCGAGCGGCGAATACACCACCCGGACATCCGCGCCCCGCGCCCTGGCAGCGGACAGGTCCGATTGGGTCCCGGGCACTCGCAGCATATCGCCGAAAGTACATAGGATGACCCGTGGAAGCGCGGCGATTTCGAGGGCTTTGTCAATGTAGGCGATGGGAGTCACACACACCGGGCACCCCGGACCATGGATCAGGGAGATTGCTTCCGGCAGCAACTGATCGATCCCGAAGCGAACGATGGCGTGGGTCTGCCCCCCACATACCTCCATGAGAGTCCAGGGACGGGTGGTGATGCGGGCAATGGCATCGGCATACCCCCGGGCAGCATCGGGCGCGCGATATTCGTCACGGTACTTCATTGCGGCACCGGCCTTCCTGGCTCCAGCTCGTCCGCCTCCTGCTCCAGGGTCTCGAGGCACTCGAGGTAATGGAAAACGCGCTCGGCTTCATGCGGGTCCACAATGGTAATGGCAAACCCCACATGCACCAGCACATAGTCCTGCTCTCGTACATCGGGCACGTAGGCCAGATTGACCGGCTTGACGATGCCACCAAAATCGACGCGCCCCTGACGGGTGAGTGGATCGTCGCCCTCAATGCTGATCACGCGTCCCGGCACGGCCAGACACATGCCCCCTCCCTGCCCCAAAGAGCGCCGGCCGCCCAGGCCAGCTGACCCACCGCCAGACCGCCATCATTGGGCGGCAGCCGGCACGGCCAGAACACCTGAAATCCGGCCCCCTCAAGGGCTGTTATGGTCAATTCCAGCAGGCAGGCGTTCTGGAAACAGCCGCCAGCCAACACAACTCTCGACAGTTTAGCCTGTTTCGCCACTGCCACAATGGCGTTGACCAGCCCCTGATGGAAGCCCGCCGCAATCCCGGATACCGGCTTCCCCCTCCGAAGGTCTTCCAACAATGCGTAAACCGCCGGCGCCCAATCAACCTGCCAGGGCCGGTCGGCTTCCGGCACCGACAGCTCGAACCGGTAGGGAGATGCAGTGTCAGTGCGATCCAGGGCTGCCTCCAGCTCGCCCGCTGCCTGCCCCTCGTAACTGGCCTGCAGGCAGATGCCAGTCAGCGCGGCTACGGCGTCAAAAAGCCGGCCCACACTTGAGGTTTCCGGCGCGTTCAAGCCGGCCTTGAGCGATTGAATCAACAGCTTTCTTTCCGCTTTGGAAAAGCTGTTCACCGGGGCCAGTGCCTGACACTCCATGACCTGCGCCCCCATCAAGGCATACAGCAGCCCGAAGGCCGAACGGCGGGGTTCTCGCATGGCCGCCTCGCCACCTGGCAGCCGGAATCGCCGCAGATGCGCCACGCGCTCGTAACCTTGTGAGTCCAGGCGCAGGAATTCTCCGCCCCACAAGGTCTGATCGTCGCCAACACCACTGCCATCCCACGCCACCCCAAGCACCGGCTCATTGACCCCGTGCTCAGCCATCACGGCCGCTATGTGGGCCACATGATGCTGGACAGCGCATTGTTCCTCACCACGGGCCTGGGCGTAGCGCGTTGTGTAATAGTCCGGGTGGCCATCGTGCGCCCAGTGCCGGGGAATGGTGGCAAACAGTTGCTGCAGATTATCCGTGGTGCGATCGAGCTCTTTCCGGCTCAGGATGCTGTCCATATCGCCCAGGTGCTGGCTCAACACTACGCCGGCGCGGGTGCTCATGGCCACGGTGGTTTTCAGGTGGCCTCCGGTGGCGCCCCGGCCGGGAGGCACCTGGATGGGCAGGGCCAGGTTCGGGGAGTAGCCACGTGCACGGCGAAGCAACTGCGTACGCCCCGCCACCACCCGGGCCACGGAATCATCCAGTGGTCGTAAAATGGGGCGATCGTGAACCAGAAATCCGTCCGCCAGGTCACCCAGGCGCACCAGGGCTTCCTCGTTGTCGATGGCAATCGGTTCGCCACTGCGGTTACCGCTGGTGGCAACAACGGGAAACCCCAGATCACCAAGCAGCAGATCGTGTAACGGGGTGCAAGGCAGCATCACGCCCAGATCCGCCCTGCCCGGAGCGAGGTTGGCCGCCAGATCATGGTTGCGCGCATGGAGCAGGACAATGGGCCGCTCGGCCCCCATGAGCAACAGGCTTTCGGGCCCGGAGACCGGGCACATCTGCCGCAAAGATGCCAGTGAACCAAACATGACTGCCAGCGGCTTTCGGGGCCGCCCTTTTCGTGCGCGTAACGTCTGCACCGAGTGACTATTGCGGGCATCTGCAAGCAGCTGAAACCCGCCCAGCCCTTTAAGCGCGATGATGCCACCTGCCCTCAGCCGCCTGACCGCCTCGGACAAGGCGGCCTCGCCTTCCGCCAGCACGCAGCCATCACCTTGGCAAAATGCGACACGCGGACCGCATTCCGGACAGGCATTGGGCTCGGCATGAAAGCGCCGACTCTCCGGATTACGGTATTCCGCCAGACAACGCGGGCACATTTGAAAGTACCTCATCGCCGTGCGTTCGCGATCGTAAGGCAAACCCTCGATCAGGCTGTAGCGGGGACCGCAGTAAGTGCAGCTGATGAAGGGATACCGGTAACGCCGATTATCGGGATCGTGCAGCTCCCCGGTGCACTGACCGCAGGGCGCCAAATCCGCAGGTAAACGTGTGGTGGCAGCGCCCCGCTCCTCACTCTCGCGTACGCGGAACGCCTGAAACGCCGCAGGCCTGGCCAGCGGTTCCGCACACACCGCCTCCACGCACGCATGCACCGGAGCCTGTTGCTTGAGCGCATCCACCAGGTTCTGCAACGCCTCGGGACGACCCTCAGCCTCAATGATCACGCCCTCCGGGGTATTGCCAACCCACCCCGTCAGCCCCAACCCTGTCGCCAGGCGATAGACAAAAGGCCGAAACCCCACGCCCTGAACCACGCCATAAACACGAACACGCCAACGAACTGGCGAGGGCTCCGCCCGGCATCTGTCATTCATGGGCCCGACCCATCCTCCGTTTCCAGCTCCAGGCTCTGCAACAGCACATCCTGGGCATTGGGGTGATTGATGTCATCAGACGTTTCAATCCGGAGGTGGGCCTGGTCCGCGCAGGTACCGGCTGCCTCCTGACGGAAGTGATCGGTGAAATGTTCCGGCGACATATGGCACAGCGCGCCTAGCCATACCGCAACCTCCACCACCCGTTCGGCCTCTTCGTCCGCGCAAAGCTTCTCCACCCTGTGAATCAGGTTCCTGACCAGCGCCGTTTCATGCATCATCGCTCTCCTGAATCCTGCATCCTGTGTCCTTTTCGATGGCATCAATCACCGCCTGAGTCACCCCGGGAATGGTGTCCGCAACCGGTTTTGACAGCCCGTCGCCCGCTTCGAAGCTGGCCGCCTCCACCGCAAACACCCGGCATACCGGAGGCAGCACATCGAGCGCGCGCGCCAGCTCAATCGCTTCAGACAGCCCCAGCGCATGGGACGAAAACGCGCCTCCCAGGGCTGGCAGCGGCGCGGCGCTGGCGTCGAACACCCGGAGGTGCCCCGGCTCCAGCCCCATGACAGCGGCATCGACCAGGTACACCGCTTCGGCGCCAGTCATCAGGTCCACCAGTCCGGCCACTTCGCCGCTGTGCTCAACCACGTCGACAGTTTCCGGCAAACGGTCATCAAGGGCATCCATCACCAGCGGTCCGAGGGCATCATCCCCCCGACCCCGGTTGCCGATACCAACAACCCTGATGGGCCGGGAAACATCACTCATGGCGGACATCCAGTTTGAGAAAGTGCGTTGCACAGGAGATGCAGGGATCGTAGTTGCGGATGGTCTGCTCACAGCGTTCACGCAGGGTATCGGCCGGCAAATCGAGCCAGCCGCCAACCAGCTCTTGCAGGTCGGCCTCAATGCTGGGCTGGTTCTGTGCCGTGGGCGGCACAATCTGCGCCTCGAGGATGGCACCGTTTTCATCAAGCCGGTAACGGTGAAACAGCAGACCGCGTGGGGCCTCGGTGCAACCGAAGCCTTCCGAGAGCCTCGGCTCGGCCGGTTCGAACGGTCGCTCAGGTTCCTGGTATCCGGCAATCACACGCAGAGCCTCATCACAGGCATACACAACCTCGACGCTGCGCACCACAATGCTCTGGAACGGGTTGTTGCAAGTAACACCCAAACCAGCTTCTTTGGCCGCCTCCCGGGCCAGTGGCGAGAGCTGGCCAAAATTGAGACTGTAGCGCGCCAGCGGCCCGACCAGATAACAGTCATGCTCACGCAAGTGCGAGTGCAGCGCCGTAGAGCGCTGCACGTGGGACTCCACAAAGTGGCGATTGTAATCCGCTACGGCGATATCCAGCCCACGATTGGACATAATACGCCCGACGTTCATGGCGTACTCGTCCGGATGGTGCAGTGCGACCAGGTGGTAGTCCCGCCCGGCCTCCGGCATGTCCAGCCCGGCCGTCCAGCGCACGGTTGCCAGGGCGTCCTCCCGGGCCTGTTTCAGGGTGTCGGCCAGCGGCTCCAGTTCCTTGCGGGTCGGCGTTCGATAGAATCCGCCCACTCGCACATTGATGGGATGGATTTCCCGACCGCCCAACAGCGTCATGATGGCATTGCCCGCTTTCTTCAGGGACAGCCCCCGTTTGACGATGTCGGGATAATCCCGGGCCATGTCCACCGCCCCGGCGTACCCCAGGAAATCCGGGGCGTGCAGCATGTAAATGTGGAGGGCGTGGCTTTCGATCCACTCCCCGCAGTACAGCAACCGGCGCAATGCCCGCAGCGGCCCCTCCACCTCGATACCAAGCGCGTTCTCCATCGCATGGACAGCGCTCATCTGATAGGCCACCGGGCAGATACCACAGATGCGGGCGGTCACATCGGGCGCCTCTGAAAAGTCGCGCCCACGCAGGAATGCCTCGAAAAAACGCGGGGGCTCAAAAATACGCAGTTCCGCATCGCTCACCTGGCCGTCCCGGACCGTCACCTTCAGGGCACCTTCGCCCTCGACCCGCGCCAGGTAATCCACCTTGATGGTCTTACGGCTCATGACGTTCGCTCTCCTCACGGAACGGGCCGGCCCAGGCGTTGAAAGTCCGGTAAAAGCGCAACCGCTCGGCCCGGCCCATGCCCAACTGATCCAGTCGCTCACTCAGCGCAGGCGCGTTGGGATTTTCGTTGGGCCCATAGCAACCGTAACAACCCCGATTATAGGACGGACACAAGGCATTGCAGCCGCTGTGGGTCATCGGCCCCAGACAGGGCGTTCCGTGGGCCACCATCACACAGACATTGCCCCTGAGCTTGCAGTCCAGACACACGCTATGGGCCGGCGTGACCGGTCGTCGCCCGCACAGAAACGCCGACACCACCTCCAGTAACTGCTGTTTGCTGATGGGGCAGCCACGCAATTCAAAATCCACGGCCACGTGGTCGGTGATCGGTGTGGAGGTGGACAGGGTTTCAATGTACTCCGGGTGGGCGTAGACAGCCGCCATGAAATCATCAATATCGGCGAAATTACGCAACGCCTGAATGCCGCCAGCCGTGGCGCAGGCACCGATGGTCACCAGCGTTCGCGAGCGCCGGCGCACGCTCTGGATACGCTCGGCATCGTGGGCGGTGGTGATGGATCCCTCCACCAGGGACAGATCGTAAATACCGCGAATACTGCCGCGGGTGGCCTCCGGGAAATAGGCGATATCGACTGCCCCGGCGACCTGCAGCAATTCATCCTCACAATCCAGCAAGCTCAGTTGGCAGCCATCGCACGACGCAAACTTCCAGACGCCAAGGCGTGGCTTGTGATCCGGGCGCGCCATGTCAAAACTCCTTGAGGTTCAGTAATCCGCGGACCCGATCAAACGACAGCACCGGACCGTCCTTACAGACAAACGTCGCTCCAAACTGGCAATGGCCACAATGCCCGAGCGCGCATTTCATGTTTCGCTCCATGGACAGATAAATCGCCCCATCCTCAACACCGGCACCCCGCAGCGCGTTGACCGTGAAGCGCATCATGATTTCCGGGCCACACACCATCGCCAGGGTGTCTTCAGGGTCGAAGCCCAGCGTCGGCACCAGAGCCGGAACCACACCGACCATGCCCTGCCAGTCACTGTCGGCGTGGTCCACAGTAATATAGACTTCAATATCCGGACGCTTGCTCCATGCCTCCAGTTGAGCGGAATAGAGGATATCGCCGGGACTGCGTGTACCGTAAAGCAGGATAACCCGACCGTACCTCTCCCGATGGCGCAACACGTGATAAATGGCCGGTCGCAAGGGTGCCAATCCCAGCCCGCCGGCCACAATCAGCAAATCCGCACCCTCGCCTTCCGTTATCGGCCATCCGACACCGAACGGGCCACGCAGGCCAACGGTGTCCCTCGGTTTCAGGGCCGCCAGCTTCCTGGAGACCGGGCCCACCGCCCGCACGGTATGAACCAGCGTCTCTGTCTGTCCGGTGTCACCACTCAGGCTGATGGGCACCTCGCCCACACCGAACACATAGAGCATATTGAACTGGCCCGGCAAACAGGGCCGGTTGCCGGCCGGTCCCGGCTCCAGTTCCAGTGTCCAGATGGTTTCCAGTTCCTGCTGTCGGCGCAGAACCCGAACCGGTTCGGGTACCATCAGATCGTCTGAAATCACTCGGGCTGCTCCGGAGTACCATAAACATCCAGAACCTGCATTTGTGTCGCGTGAAGCCGACTGGTCAGAATCGGCAGCAATCGTTTCAGGACTTCGTAGCCCAGAGCCGGATCATCATCGCACTTCTTCCTCAGGCAGTGGGCGTCCATCGCGATGGCACGGGTCAGCGTGATGGCGCGTGCATCGTAGGCCCAGTGATAGGGGGGCAGAACCCAGGACACCCCCGCCAGGTCGCCTTCATGGAGCGTCTGAAAACAGACCGACGGTTTTCCCGGCACCGCGATTTCCAGAGCCACCTGACCATAGCGGATGAGGTGCAGGTGATCGGCGTCTGTGCCTTCGCGAAACAGGTATTCCCCCGGATTGAACCGAACATTGCGGGCACACCCGCTGACCAGATTGCAGAAATCGCTATCCAGATCCTTGAAGAACGGATGCTCGCACACGATCCGGGCAATGTTTTTCATTGCCTTTCTCCCGATGAAACATCATCGTGAATGGCGCGAACCTCCTCCGTGATATCGATGCCCACCGGGCACCAGGTGATGCAGCGACCGCAACCGACACAGCCTGAGGTGCCGAACTGATCCACCCAGGTAGCGAGTTTGTGGGTCATCCACTGACGGTAGCGGGACCGGGTCGAGTTGCGAACACTGCCGCCGTGAATATAGGAAAAATCCGACGTGAAACACGAGTCCCAGCGCCGGCTGCGTTCCGCGCTGGCGCCTTCCAGATCCGAGGTGTCTTCAACCGTGGTGCAGAAGCACGTCGGGCAAACCATGGTGCAGTTCGCGCAGCTCAAACACCGGTCGGCAACGTCGGCCCAGCGCGGATGCTCCAGATTATCCATCAGTAAGGCGGGGATGGCGGTTTGCGGCATACTCCGGCCCATCTGACTGCGGGTTTTCTCCACCACAGCGGTGGCGGCGGCCTGGTGGGCATCTGTCGCGGGTTTGCGGGGCAATTCGGCGAGAATCGCCGCCCCCTGTTCGGAGCCCGACCGGATAAGGAAAAGGTGGCTGTCGTCGCCCAGAAGCTCGGTGAGGGCAAGATCGTACCCGTCCCTGACGTCGGGCCCGGTATCCATGGAGTCACAGAAACAGGTGCCGCCAGCCTCTGAGCAGTTGATCGCCACCATAAAAGCCTGCTCCCGACGTGACCGGTAATGAGGGTCGGCATAGTCGTCCCCCAGCAACACACGATCCTGGATGCCGATCGCCGCCAGCTCACAGGCGCGCACCCCGAAGAACGCATATCGAGGCGGATCATCCCGGGCAGGAACAAAGCGGAGTTCGCCGCCGTTGCGAGTCGCCTGCCACAAGGACACCTTCGGTGGGTGAAGAAAACGTTTCCAGCTATGGGGCCCCACGGCATAACCGAACAACGCCTCATCCGAACGCCGCTTCAACCGGTAGTGACCACCATCCTGCTCATCCGTCCAACCGGCGGGAAGCTCCCCGGTACGGGCGAGCTCATCGTACACAATGGCCTGGTCCCGAACGGTTGGCCCAAAAACCGTATACCCGCGCTCAGCCAATGCATCCAGCAAACACTGCAAGCCGTCCCGCGTGATGACAGAGGCATCGTCAAAGTTGTCCATGAGGAGACCTTCCGTGATTGGCAATCAGAAAATAAGGAATCAACTGATTGCTCACGACAAGCTTTAGCAAGTCCAGGGATTTTGTCAAAGGTGGAATGGGGGGTGGGTAAAGTGACTGAAATTCTTTGCGTTGGCGATAACTCATGCGCGCGGCCTGACCGGTTGCCTTGCGTTGATTTCTTGTGACCTTGTGGGGGCTCTGCTAGCTTGAAACTAGAAGTTGTCGAACAACAACGATTACTCAAGCCGTAGTTCAAGGCCATTCAAGGAGAGTGTTATGCAAGACCTCAAAGGCAAGGTTGCCATCGTCACCGGTGCCTCTCGCGGCATCGGTCGGCACATAGCCCTTCAGCTCGCCCAGCGCGGCGCCGACGTCGCCATCAACTACCGCTCGCGTCAGCCCGAGGCAGACGAGGTCGTCAAGGAAATTGAGGCGACCGGTGTCCGGGCGCTGGCCATCCAGGCTGATCTTTCCCAGATGCCCGCGGCCCGGAGCCTGATACGTCAGGTCCATGACCAGTGGGGGCGCATCGACATCCTGGTGAACAACGCCGGCATCACCAAAGACAAGTCCATGAAGAAGCTCACCGACGATGACTGGAACGACGTCCTCGATACCAACCTGGGAAGCGTCTACGCAACCTGCTCCGAAGTACTGAACATCATGATGGACCAGAAGTACGGTCGCATCATCAACATCACCTCCTTCGTCGGCCAGGCCGGCAACTTCGGGCAGGCCAACTACGCGGCCAGCAAGGGCGGTATCATTGCGTTTACCAAGACCCTGGCACTGGAAATGGCCAGGTACAATATCACCGTCAATGCCATTGCCCCGGGCTTTACCGAAACCGAAATGCTCGCCCAGGTGCCCGAGAATATCCGCCAACAAATCATTGCCCGCGTGCCGATGGGCCGTTTTGGTCAACCCGAGGAAATCGCCCGCGCGGTGGTGTTCCTGGCAGCGGAAGGGGACTACATCACCGGCCAGCAAATCAACGTTAACGGCGGCGTGTACATGTAGCACCGCCAGCTGGAGAGTGTGACCATGGCTGACAAACCGATTAAGACCAGCCCCCCGCCGGAATTCGAGCCCAACGTCGTGCGCCAGTCGCTGGTACGGGCGGGTGTGCATGGCGGCCATCTGCTGAAGCGTTCTATCCTGCGCCGGTTGAGCCGGGGCAATCCCAACCCGGTCAGCGTCAAAAGCATGGCCAAACCCTTTGTTTCCCTGACCGGCAGGCTCGCAACCCAGCCGGACACCCTGATCCTGGCCCAGATGCGCCTTCTCAAGAACAGCACCCGGTTCTGCTCGGGCCTGCTGGCCAGCAGCTTAAGCAACAAGCCACTGGCCGTGATGGAGCCGGAGCCGGGCGACGGGCGCTTTCGCGACCAGGCCTGGAATGAGGTCATGGCCTTTAATGTCATCAAGCAGGCCTACCTGCTGTCGAATCGCTGGATCATGGACACCCTAGATGATGTCCGCGGCCTGGACGACCACACCAGACGCAAGCTGCGATTTTTCACCGGCCAGATGACCGACGCCCTGGCCCCGAGCAATTTCATCCTGAGCAATCCCGAGGTGCTGCGGGCGACAATCCAGACCCGGGGCAGGAACCTGCTGCGCGGACTGGCCAACCTGTTGCGCGATCTGGATGAGGGCGCCGGCCCCATGCCCTTTCGCATGTCCGACCCGGACGCCTTTACGGTTGGAGACAATCTGGCCAACACGCCGGGTGACATTATTTTCCAGAACGAACTGATGCAGCTCATCCAGTACCGGCCAACCACCGACACCGTGCACCGTCGGCCGCTGCTGGTGATACCGCCGTGGATCAACAAGTACTACATTCTCGATCTGGGTGAGAAAAAGTCGTTCATCCGCTATTGGGTCGAGCAGGGCCACACCGTGTTCGTGGTCTCCTGGGTGAATCCCGGGCCGGAACTGGCGCATAAGAGTTTTGAAGACTACATGCTCGAAGGCCCCATCGCCGCCATGAACGCCATTGAACAAGCCACCGGTGAGCGTGAACTGAATACGGTCGGCTACTGCATTGGCGGCACCCTGCTCGGCTGTACCCTCGCCTGGCTGGCCGCCCGGGGCGACGACCGGGTCAAGAGCGCCACCTTCCTCAACAGCCTGTTGGACTTCTCGGAGGTCGGCGATCTGGAAGTGTTCATTGATGAGGACGCCATTGGCAAGCTCGAAAAAGCCATGAACAAACAGGGCTATCTCGAGGGTGCCTCCATGGCGACCGCCTTCAACATGCTGCGGGCCAACAGCCTGATATGGTCCTTCTTCGTCAACAACTACCTGCTGGGGCGTGATACCGCCCCCTTCGACCTGTTGTACTGGAACGCGGATGCCACCCGCATGCCGGCGACCATGCACAGTTTCTACCTGCGCAACATGTACCTGCACAACCGGCTGCGTGAGCCCGGTGGTATTGAACTGGCGGGCACCCCGATCGATCTGGGGAAAGTCAAGGTGCCGAGTTACTTTGCATCGGCCATCGAGGATCACATCGCCCCCTGGATTTCCTCTTATCGCGGCTCACGCTATCTGGGCGGCCCGGTGCGTTTTGTCCTCGGCGGCTCGGGGCACATCGCTGGGATCATCAATCCGCCGGACCGGAAAAAGTACGGCTATCGCGTCAACGAGGACAGCGACCTGGATCCGGATGCCTGGCTTCAGGGTGCCAAACAGTTCGAAGGTTCCTGGTGGCCCGACTGGGTCGCCTGGGCTGAACAGTTTGGCGGTGGCGAAGTGAAGGCCCGTACTGCCGCGGAAGGGAATCTGCCGGTAATCGAGCCGGCGCCCGGCGCCTATGTGCGGAACCAGCCGGCGCCACCGACTCCGGTTGTGCAAAAGCCCCGACAACCTCCGCGTCGAAAAACAGCGCCACGCAAACGGACAACGGCACGTACGAAAGTCACCCAGTGAGACCTGTTACAGAAATGAACAGGGTATGTCAGATAAACTTACACATGTCTTCTCATAAGCAGGACTGAAAGATGAAAGCACATTGAAATAACAACAAAAATATCGAACTGGCATCTCAATTGCTAAGTACTCCCGGCTATCAAAACTACGCAGTTGAGGAAAGTACCCCATGTCATTGTTCAGCCGTATCGCCGTTCTCAGCACTCTCAGTGTTTCTCTTTTCATCGCAGCACCGGCCAGTGCCAACCTTATTGTGAATGGCAGTTTTGAAGATCCGGATGTAGCTTCTGGTGCCTGGCAGGCCTTTGACGCCAGTGCAGTAGCTGGCTGGGATGGCAGCCGTATCGAAATCTGGGACAACTTCAACAGCGAAACCGCCTACCAAGGCGATCAGTTTGCCGAACTGAATTCCGATCCTGGCACCGGCACTGCGTTTAGCATTTTCCAGGATATTGCCACTGATATCGGCCAGGCCTACGACATGAGCTTTGCCTATCAGGCCCGACGCAGCATCACCGAAGAGTTCGCGTTCTCCGTCACTCCGGACGGAGGTGCGGCCATGTCCTGGCTGCTCTCCGACCACACGACCAATGGCTGGAGCGTCTTCTCCGACTCCTTCGTAGCCACTGCAATCAACACTCGCATCATGTTCACCTCGGTGGTTCCCGAGACTGGCACCGTTGGTAACTTTCTGGATGATGTAAAAGTAACCGTAGCAGTACCCGAGCCAGGAACACTTGCTCTGTTTAGTTTGGGGCTTCTGGGGCTGGGAATGGCGCGCCGCCGCGGCTAACATCCAAACCTTGCGTGTTAAAAGGCCGCATCTTGCGGTCTTTTTTTGTTTTGCCTTCCGCAATAATCATGGATGATTAGGCGCGCTCTCTATCACGTGCCACCATAACGACATCGCCCTCCTGATGAACCAGGGGTAGATGCCGCATACATGTAAACAATATCGACACGACTGTTTCAAATCTGAAACAGACGGCGTGCGAGGAGTAAACAGTTTCACCAACAGAATCTCTGTTGAGCACCCTCGGAAGCAACCCGGGCAATCTCGCTTCACATCGTCCGGCAACGCATTGAGCTTGCTGTGGGTACGCTGTTCGGTCAACGGCTCAAAATACCGATCATCCACTCGCTCGCCATACCACGACGATCTCTCTACCGGATCAAACCCTTCACCATAGAGATCGTCTATCTCCACCTCATCGGCCGACGAGTTTCCGACATTTTCCAAGCGATCTATGGCGAACGGCAACAGCGGCAAAAAACACGGTGCCCGAGCTTACAACGCAGCTGTGGCTGTTGACGCACCCGAACTTGAGGAGGGTAGCGCGGATACGGAGGTTTATGGACGAGGTAGGGGCGATGTTCGGCCCGATCATGGTGGCCTGGTTTCTGACCCTGGCAGCGCTGGGGATGAACAGCATTTTCGAGCAGGCGGCCGCCTATGGTGCGAGTGTGAATGCCACCATGCTTGTGACCACGATTCTGGCCTTCAATGTGGCCCGCGCCGACTCAAGCTGTAGAGCCGGCACTGCATGGTAATAAAGTCGGTAACCATTAAAATCTGGCTCGCACCAAGAGTTCCCATGTTTGGCGCTCAAGATTCGCTTTTCAAAAGCACAAAATGCTCAATCAAACGAATCATCAGCGTCTTCTGATCCGGAAGGCTTTCCGCCACCAGCAGGGCCAATGCCACTAGGGTATTGTCATTAATCAGTTGTTCCACTGGCCGTCCAAGTAAAGCTTCGTTACGGCGCAGGTACCACAAAAACAGAAACGAACCGCAGCGTTTGTTGCCGTCCGCCAACGGGTGATTTTTGATCACAAAGTAAAGCAGGTGTGCGGCCCGGCTGGCCACGTTCGGGTAAAACAGCTCATCCCCGAAACCCTGCTCTATGGTTGCCAGGGCAGAAGCTAAACCATCACCCCGCAACTGGCCAAACAGCTCCGTGGCTTCGCCTTTGGCAATCAGAGTATGTTTGAGCTTACCAATGGCCTTCAGTGCCTCATCCAGCTCCAGCTGCTGCATGTCCGGTTGATTGATGCCAATCTCGGCCAGCTGCTGCTCATCGTAGCCCTGCAACAGACTCCAGGAGCGGGCATAATCGCTGATCACCCGGGCGACCGCTTCGCCTTCATTGGATACCAGACCCTGATTAGTGAGGGTGCGGCTTAGCAGGTTAACAGCCTGCTCGAACTCGATGCCTCGCTCGGCCAGCCGACGCTGGTTGAGGGTATGACCCTTAACTAAATGGTCTTTCAGAACTTGAGTCGCCCACTGGCGAAATTGGGTTGCGCGTTTAGAACTGACTCGATAACCCACGGAAATAATGGCATCCAGATTGTAATGCTTGATACGGCGTCGAACCTGGCGATTGCCTTCCTGGCGAACTACCGAGAAATCCTCGGTAGTTCGATCTTCCTCAAGCTCGCCTTCTGCATAGACATTCTTCAGGTGTAAACCGACGTTATCAGTGGAGGTATCAAATAGGGAAGACATCTGGTTTTGGTTTAACCAGACTGTCTCCTGATCCAGCGCCACTTCAAGTTGTGCCTGGCCATCTGCGGATTTGAAGATTCGTACCTGTTGCTCAGCCATTCCGTTTTCCCATGATCAATTGCTCAGCCTCTTCCAGCTTGCGCAGTGCTTTTCAACATTTCAAGCAGCCCAGCTCTCCGAGTTACCAACTTTATTATGTTGTTACCGACTTTATTACGATCCCACACCAACTGTGTTCGGTGACAAATACAAGCAGTGGAACGCCGCCTTTGATGCCGGCTACTGCGCCGCCATGGGCACGCCCTACATTACGCTCCACAACGACGACATCGTTCACCCCCTTAAGGAGGTGGACGCGGCGGCTATAGCCTGGGCGCAGACACCGGAGGAAATCGTTGAGGTGTTGAAGTACGTCACCACAGCGAAGTAAGTTGGTACCGGGGTGTCGCATGTTTGATAGCGAACGCGCCTTCAGGGCTTCCGGCCGGAAGTTCTGCGGCACCCGGTAAAGCCACGCAGGCCTGATGTTTCGCATCAGGCTTTGCCACGTTTTCTCCGTTTGATGCCTCGCTCACCTTTAAACTCATCGATCGCGGTAAATCACCTGTTGTAGATCACAGGCATTCGCCCTTTCCACTGCTGCCATGTCTCGTCGCTTGAAATCAGCTCCGCCATGAAGTGCGCAACGTTGATCCGACTCGTTTTGCCGGCATTGAAAATCGCACTGCGGGTTGGCGAAGGAACCACGTCATAGGTCGTTGCCTGATCTTCATCAATCAGGGTGTCTGGTCGGACAGCCACCCACTCAAGGGCCGGATCGTCAGCGGTGACCTGTTTCGACAGATACTCCGCAGCCTTTTCATTGTCTGCATGGGGCGGAACAAGCACGCGAATCAGTCCAACCACGCACGCCTCAGCAAATGACGGAGATTCCTCGGGGTGGCTATTGCCCGCGGTATTCATCAACACCACTCGGACCGTTGTCGATGGCCGGGACGCCCGGATGGCCTCGCACAATCGCCGAAGCGTATCGGTCACCAACCACCGCGGCGAACCATACATCCCCTTGAAGGTCAGGTTGTGGCCAAGACACGATGCGACCGCCGAGCAGCCGTCAACGTGCTGCCGTATCTGGTCATCACTGAAATCCAGGATACTCCCATGAATGACCGACAAGGCCGGGTGGTCTATCAGCGCTTGCGGCAGTTTCTCGGGAGCTCGAGCAACCGCTCGAACCGGATTGCCAAGCTCAAGCAGCTGTTCCACCAACAACCGTCCTGTCGCACCAGTGGCGCCCACCACCAAAACCGTCATTGCGTACTCTCCATTGTTTGCCAACACCGATCCACGAACCTGTGGCCTCCCAAATCGATTCGCTATATCCGGATAACGAAATCGTCGTAATCGAACCGCACTTTTGGCAAGCCAGCGCTGCGGTCTCCCGCGCTTCTGCGCCCCAGAGCCACAATGGCGGAGGTTTCCAGCTCATGGTGGGCCAATCCCAGTACCTGATCAAAAGCCCGCGAATCAATGCCGGTCATTGGGCAACTGTCGATTTCCAACACAGCAGCCGTCGTTAGCAGGGTACCAAGCCCAATGTACGCTTGCTGGTGTGCCCATTCCCTTTTTTCCGTCCGGGATTTCGAGGCCAAAGCTTGCTTCATATGGCCAGCGTAGCCCGCGATATCCTGGTAGGGAATCTCTCTGACCTTCATGCACTGGTTTACGTAGCGATCCACCGTTTGATCGCCGATGCGTGTGTCGGTAGCAAACACAATCAAATGGGAGCAGTCCACCACCTTCTGCTGACCGAAGGCGTGCGGCAACAGGTCTCGCCGCACGGCTGCGGATTCGATCATGATCACCTTGTAGGGCTGCAAGCCATAGGACGAGGCGCTTTTGCGAACGGCATCCAGCAGTGTTTCAACGGCCTGGGTGTTCAACTGTTCCGGAGAAAATTCACGGACCGCATAACGCCAGTCCAGAGCGGCATGAATATCCATCACTTGTTCCCCTCATAAGGAATTGCGACCGGCCGCAGCGGCGCTGCGTCCCCACCACGGATCTTCAGTGGCGCACCGATAAACGCAAACTCATACACCCCGTCTTCTGCCAGCTCTTCCAGATTCACCAGCTCCATGATGGTAACGCCTTGCTGGGCCAGCAAATACGTGTGCACGGGTACATAGTTACCGTCGTCCTCCGATGGAAACGCTTCAAAACTCAGGTTGTCCGCGCCCACCGAAAGAGCCTGTTTCTCGTCGGCCAGAAAGCGCGCGGCGGACATGCCCAATCCGGGCGCGTTCTCCATAAACCGGCCGGCCTCCTGGTAATGCCGCATACGCCCTGTCCGGATCAGCACCACATCGCCCAGCGCAATATCGATACCCTGGACACTCAGCGCAAGCTTCAGATCTTCTCTCGTTATCCGGTAGCCCGGCTCCAGCTCTTTCAGGCCTTTGGCAGCGGGAATATCCAGCAGAACCCCTCGGGCAATAATCGGGGGCATTTTCTCAATGCCCGTTTTGTTCCAGCCCCGGTCGCCCAAGTGCTGGTCCGCTGAAAAGTGGTTCCAGATCTTGCCGTTCAGTCCGAAGTGGTTCAGAGCATCAATGTGGGTGCCTGTGTGCGCATACATCGAAAAGGCAGACCCCGTGTAGCTCACGCGGGCATTCATCTCTTCGCCCACAGACAGGGGGTCGTCCACTTCTGTGCCTTTTGGCGTGTGGGTCATCCACATCTGAAAATGCGGGTCGCCCGCCGCCTGCCAGCTGGGCATGCCGATGAAGTACTCAACGCTCAGATCGTAGGTCTTGGCCGGACTCAGGTTTTCCAGCGCGGCTTTTCTTGAATCGGCGGTCATCATGTTCAGACGGCCGATCTCATCGTCAGGCCCCCAGGGGCTCGAGGCTACGTCGGCGGCATTGGCCGCTGCAGGTGCCAGGAACAGGGACAGAATTACGGAATGGAATAATGCGGTATGACGCTTCATAGAGTTGTCCTCCTTCAGGTTGGAGTCTTCACTCTATGAAATCGCTTAGAACGGTTAAACGGACGAAATAGAACTATAGTATTTCCAAAAAGGAAATAATCATTGCAGCAAATTGATCAGTCCGGGTCAGGGGCGCCCTATTCCCAATAGGGTTTGTCTCCCAAATACTGATCCAGATGCTCCAGCAGAAGCCTGACTTTCGTCGGCTGTTTACGCCCCGGTGGGAAAAGCGCAAAAACGGTATAAGGCTTCGGAGGGAAGTCCTGAAGCAGCGGAATTAGCGATCCGCTATCTAGGTCCTGTTGCACCAGAAAGCGCGGCACCAAACCAACCCCCAAACCCCGCAACAGACTCTGGCGGATCGCCAGGCTGCTATCTGTCCGGAAATTACCATTAACGGTAACTTCCTCTGCACCCAGTTCCCAGACCCTCGGCCTATCGTGAAGAGCGAACGTCAGGCAATTGTGCCGGGCGAGGTCTGCCGGCGAATGGATCTCTGGCGCACTCGCCAGATATTGAGGGGAGGCGCAAACAATGTTTCTGGATTTCCTGAGCGGCTTGGCAAGCAGGCTAGAATCGGAAAGCGCATTGCGAACCCGGATCGCGATATCAACGCCCTGTTCTACCAAATCGACCATACGATCACTGAGTTGCAGGTCCACGTCGATATCAGGGTAACGTTTCAGAAAACTGTCGATAGCTTCCGTGATGTGAGTAAGGCCAAATGACATGGGCACGTTGATCCGGATCGTTCCGCGGGGCTCCGCCTGCACGCCTCGAGCCTCCAGTTCGGCATCCTCAAGGCCATCCAGAAGCGCCTGGGTTCGCTTCAGAAAAGCCAGACCCGCATCGGTGAGATGCATCCGGCGCGTCGTCCGGTTAATCAACCGGGTGTCAATGTCCTGCTCCAGAAACGCGATGTGTTTACTGACCGTCGCGGCGGTGATGTTCAGATCATCCGCGGCCTTCGTGAAACTTCCCAATTCCGCGACACGCCGAAAAATCTTCATGGCAACAAGCTTGTCGGTGGCCACCTCACGCTCCTGAATACTTTCCAATTTGGAATAAGTATTGTTCGGATCGCTCCAATTATCAATTGAATGAATTCCGGCACACTCAGGCTCACCACGTTTATATTCATACCCTGGAGCGAGCTGACCATGATAACCTTGATACAACGCCTGCCCTTTCCGCCTCAGGCCATTGTCTGGGGCCTGTTGATGGCCAATGGTTTCCTGATTGCGCTGATGCTGGCCCTGGCGAAAGCAGCCACGGCTCAGGGTGTGCCTGCCATCACCTATGCATTCTGGCAAACGCTCATTGCCGGCTTGATTTTGTTGCTTTGCTCAGCGAACTTCAGAGCCCTGTTCGAACAGCGTCTGACCATCTACTTTTTTATCAGTGGCCTGACGGGTATCGCGATACCCAATGTTATCGCCTTCTACCTCGTGACGAAGCTGGGGGCCGGCTTCACTGGCATCATGTACGCCTTACCGCCGATATTCACTTTTCTGATTGCAACAACGATCGGCCTGGAAAGACTCAGCTGGACGAAACTGGCCGGCTTGTCGGTTGCGGTTTCCGCCTGCGCCTGGATTGTTCTGCAACGCCATACCGAAATGGGCCAGTCCAATCTGCTGTGGTTCGCCCTCGGCCTGCTTATCCCGGCCGCGCTGTCGGTCGGCAATGTCTACCGTTCGGTCGCCTGGCCCGACCAGGCAAAACCCATGACGCTGGCTGCCGGCACCCTGCTCGCTTCGGCTATCGTACTGGGCTTACTCGCCAGGCTAACCGAAACACCGCTGGCCTCGGGGGGTTTTGGGTCTGCATTTTTAACTGTCATCCTCATCCAGGGTCTTCTGACCGCATTGACCTACTACTGCGCCTTCGAGCTTCAGAAGCGCTCCAATCCGGTTTTCTACAGCCAACTCGGCGCAGTGGCTGCCGTATTTGGACTAATCATCGGCGTAGTATGGTTTAACGAGCGATACTCACTGGGAATCTGGCTGGGCGCTTTAACTGTGATCGTGGGGTTGCGGATGAGCAACCGGACATCGCGCGGCAAGGGTTGATCAGAAACGCAACGATCGCGACAGAGATTCCGGCAACCAGAAATCTCTTTGCAAACTCGCTCTGCGGATTAAGCAATATAGCCAATCTGCATTAACCCCAACCAAGACCGCAGTGCTCACCACTACCAAACGAGCATCAACCCACCCGTAATAACGGCAAACAGAATGGACAACCAGATCAGGGTCTTCCAGGGAAAGGGTGGTGGGGGCGGCTGCACTGCGAGCTGCTTTTCCAGATCGTTTTTCAGCAACCGGGTATTGCGAATATTGGCCTTGTAGATGGCATCAAAGGCATCGCCTACCACCGGCAACAGGCCACCGAGAAAATCGATGCCCATATTGCGCAGCATACGCAGCTTCACATCCTTGCTGGCACCCGCCCGCTGCGCTTCGATCAGCACATAGCCGGATAACACCAAGCCGGCGAAGTCGCCTACTACCGGTAGCAGGCCAATAATGGAATCCACGCCAATCTGAAACTTGGTGAAGGGAATACCGATGCTGCTGTCGGTAAACCGGCTGAACTTATCCAGCCGCTCCAGTATCGCCCGTTGCTGGGCCTCGGTAGGCTTTGCCATTACATCTCCACAAACAGTTAACAGAATCGCGGGCCTAGCAGCCTGTCAGCCTTAAGTCCGACAGGCTGCTGGTATGGATTGCAGGCGACAGATCATCAGGGTAGCACGGAGGCAAGAATCAGCCCGAACTGGCACGGGTGATCGTCAAAGACAATTCTGCGCTGTTTTCCTATCCAGTTTGACAGGTGTCAGGACCAATGCTATTCCGTTAATGATTGATCAAAAAACACTCACATAATGTCGACCAGCACCATCTTGGCAATTGATGAAGGATTCCGGGTAGTTGGTGCAGTGACAGAGCTGCAGTGACAAAAACGAGGAACTGGACTATGGCTCAGATCAACCGCACGGATAGGCAGATAGAACGGCGGCAATTTCTCAAGCGCACCCTGGGAGCGGTAGGGGTAGTCAGTTTGCCTTTACCGGTCAGCCAGGCACTGGCGGCAAGCGGCGGCGCAGGAAATCTGGCACCTGATGTGCCGGAATGGTCCCTGTCCCAGGGTAAACCCATTCTTTCACCGGCCTATGGCCAGCCCTCAAGATTTGAGGATGGCGTAGTCCGCACACCGACGGACTTAACACCCACCAAAACCTCTTCCTGGAGTTTTACCCCGTTACAGGATCTGAATGGCACCATCACCCCCAATGGCCTGGTCTTTGAACGCCATCACGGCGGGGTTCCTGATATCGATCCTGAACAGCACCAACTGATGCTGCACGGCATGGTCGAGAAGCCGATGATCTTCGACATGGCAGAGATCAAACGCTTCCCCCAGGTCTCGATGAAGCGTTTCCTGGAGTGTTCGGGCAACACTCTGACTGAATGGAAAAAGCCCAGCGGCAAGACCGTTCAGGACACCCATGGCCTGCTCAGCTGTTGTGAATGGACAGGCGTGCGCCTGTCTACGCTCCTGCGAGCCGCGGGTGTCAGGGATAAGGCCAAGTGGATCCTGGCAGAGGGCGCCGATGCCGCCGCGATGACCCGCAGCATTCCCATGGAAAAAGCCATGGACGATGCGCTGGTGGTCTATGCCCAGAATGGAGAGGCCTTGCGGCCCGAACAGGGCTACCCTTTGCGGCTGATCCTGCCGGGCTTTGAGGGCAATACCCAGATCAAGTGGCTGCGCCGGCTTGAAGTCGGTGACGCGCCTTATATGACCCGGGAAGAAACGTCCAAATACACCGACCTGATGCCGGACGGGAGCGCTCGTCAGTTCACCTTCGTGATGGAAGCCAAGTCCGTAATCACCTTTCCGTCAGGGGGGCACACCCTTCCGGAAAAGGGCTTTTACGAAATCCGGGGGCTTGCATGGTCTGGCCGGGGCAAGATTACCCGGGTGGATGTCTCCACCGACGGTGGCCGCAACTGGACTCAGGCGAAGCTCGAAGGCCCGGTGGAGACCAAGGCACTGACTGCGTTCCGGCTGCCATGGCGGTGGAAGGGGGGCAGCGCGCTTCTGCAGAGCCGTGCCATTGATGAAACCGGATACGTCCAGCCCACCCGTCAGGCGTTAATCGACGTGCGAGGGCTGAAATCCGTTTATCACCTGAATGCCATACAAACATGGGAAGTCAGCTCTGATGGAGGGGTCAGCAATGTTCACGTATAAAACCATCGCACCCATTGTACTTGTATCCCTGGTCGGGACAGGCACGGTTATGGCTCAGGATGAAGATTACGGGCTGGGCCGGGACGCCACCGATCAAGAAGTCGCGGGCTGGGACATTGATGTACCGCCCAGCGGTGAAGGTCTGCCCGAAGGCTCCGGTAGCGTGGCCGAGGGCAAGGAGGTTTACCAGGCCCAATGCCAGAGTTGCCACGGCGCCGACGGTAAAAGTGGTCCGATGGACCGGCTGGTAGGCGGTAAGGGCACGCTGGCAAGTGACTCTCCGGTCAAGACCGCGGGAAGCTACTGGCCTTTTGCCACCACACTCTACGACTACGTTCACCGTGCCATGCCGTTCCAGTCCCCCCAATCCCTCTCACCGGATGAAACCTATGCGGTCACCGCCTATGTTCTTCACCTGAACGGCATTGTGGAGGAAGACACAACCCTCGACGCCAAGTCACTGCCCGAAGTCAAAATGCCCAACCGGGATGGCTTCGCCCACCCGGACCCACGCCCGGATGTTGATGCCAGGGCGTGTATGAGTGATTGTAGAAGTGGTGAGTGACGGACCAGGCGAGCAGTAGGCTTGTTACAGGAAAAGAGAAATAAAAAATTTCTCTTTTCCTGTAACAAGCCGTTCATCTAAAGTGGATCTGGTTCGGTTCGGTCGACCTTCCCGGTTTTCCGACTAAAGATCCCGCAAATGCCCGAGCCCAAGCTGCGCCATCTGGCCACGAATCCAGGCCTCCCGCTCCAGCACATAGGAGGATGGCGAAGCAGCACTCAACACTTTCGGATTCGGGAGCACGGCTGCAAGCCGCGCGGCCTGATATTCTGAAAGGTGCCGGGCAGGCTTGCCGAAGAAGGCCTGGCTGGCCGCCTCCACCCCGTATATGCCTGGCCCGAATTCGGCGATATTCAGATACACCTCCAGCACACGTTTTTTCGGCCACAAGCCGTCCAGCCCCAGGGCCAACACCGCTTCGATGGCCTTTCGGACGAAGCTGCGCCCGTTCCAGAGAAACAGGTTTTTGGCGGTTTGCTGGGTGATGGTGCTGGCACCCCGAAGCCCCTCGCCGGCCC
The DNA here is from genome assembly GCF_003441595.1 of Marinobacter sp. Arc7-DN-1. NCBI lineage: Bacteria > Pseudomonadati > Pseudomonadota > Gammaproteobacteria > Pseudomonadales > Marinobacteraceae > Marinobacter > Marinobacter sp. Arc7-DN-1. The sequence goes on from NZ_CP031848.1 coordinate 1,563,100, forward strand.
GGTACTCCGAGAGCGCCTGCCGAATCGCCTCGAAATCCACGCCCGCGTGATAAGGAAAACGCTGATCCTCGCTGGCCACTACTGCCAGGGGCATCCAGGGGGAAATCTCGGACATGGACACCCAATCATAGGCCAGCGATTTGTGCGGGTACTCCAACTGGTAGCCCAGCATAAATGCTGAGGCGGGTGGATTCACAAACCGGAACAACAGCATCACCAACACGATCAGCACTAACGCGCCACCGAAGGTCCAGCCAAGCAGACGCAGGAATTTTCGGGCACCAGACATCTTGGCCATTAGTTCGAACCCACCCCATCAATTCGCGGCTCCGAGTGGCCCTTCAGAGCTTCCGGCCGACGCAGAGCCGTACCCAGAACCAGAACAAACGCGGCCAGCACAAATACCTTGTTCACAAACCAGTTCGTGCGCCAGACGGACCACTCCGGGCCTGCCAGAAACCAGATGAACAGGTGCGCGAGAAACGTGATCCAGGGGCTCCGAAGATTGTCAGTGGCCGATGCCATTGCGGTGCTCCTGTCCTTTAGTTCTATCTTTGCACACTGAGGGACCGGAGGCACAATTGACCACCACCCTACAGACCACGCAAACTGATGCCCGAGTCCCGTTTAAGAGCGAACGCATCTGCCATGCCAGCAAACGTAAAAACCCGGATCCTGTTCCACTCCAAACGTTTGAAGATATATCTGGTACGTTACCCTGAGGGCCATAAGGTCGTGCCCCACGTGGACATGATTTCTGAGGGCCAGCTATACAAACTCAATTGCGTTCTGGTGAAACCCAAAGCCGGTGGCAAATTTATCTGCGAGAAGAACATTTTTAACCTGTTCGGGCGGGTATACCTGTTTCGACCAGATCTTTACCAGCACCGGGTTTCAAGGATCGAACGCGGGAATCGGTGGTTGTTGAGCTTTGCTCTAAACAAATCCTGAGCCTGCACCCCAACAGTGTGAAGGTGGAAAGAGGCGCATGGAAAAGCCCCGTTTCTATTACCCGGGCGAGAAACCCTACCGGATGATTTCCGTTCGGGAACATTGTGGAAATCTACAGCCACAGCTATGAATTGATTTACGGCGAGGGCGCGTACTGAGCCGGGACGTAACAAAATCCCATCAGCGGTGTCTGAGGAATAGTCGCCTTCACCAAAAGGGGAAATGGCATGAAAAGGCTCTTACCGCTGATGGTCATCGCTCTGCTCTTCACAGCCAGCGCAATGGCTTCCGAACCGCCTGTCTACACCGGCTTACTGAGCAATACCGGCGCCGGTGGGTACGACACCGTCAGTTACTTCGAAACCGGACAACCCACCAAAGGCTCCAGCAACTTCACGGCCGAGTACCAGGGGGCCACCTGGCGATTTGCAAACGCTGAACATCTGGCCCGCTTCAAAGACAACCCTGAACGCTACGTGCCGGCCTATGGCGGCTACTGCGCCTGGGCTGTCAGCCAGGGCAACCTCGCCAAAGGCGACCCTAAGTACTGGACCATCAAGGACGGGCGGCTGTACCTGAACTACAACCAATCCGTGCAAGACCAGTGGCTGGAAGACCCAGACGGGTTTATTCGACAGGCGGATGTGAATTGGCCGAGGGTTCTGGAGTAGGAAATCAAAGCAGCTGTCAAACTCTTTAGCCAGACGAGACTCTCGAAAGACCATATTGTGGCGCCGGGTTGAAGATCGGCGCGAAGCGGAAGGTAACCACATCCAGCCCATGAATATCCTCAATACTCTCGATCGGGCCGATGCGTGAGCGATTGTAGAACGCGCCGTTCTGGTACCTCAATTCGCCGCTCCGAGTGGCCCTTCAGAGCTTCCGGCCGACACAGAGCCGTACCCAGAACCAGAACAAACGCGGCCAGCACAAATACCTTGTTCACAAACCAGTTCGTGCGCCAGATGGACCACTCCGGATCCGCCAGAAACCAGATGAACAGCGTCGTGATAATGAAAATCTCAACCACCGACATGCCAATGGCCAGCATGCGGGTATATCGTGGTCGCACCAACAACGCCCAGGCCAGCCAGAGATGAGCCGCCGGCCAAAGATCCCAGTATATATACGTTGTCCACGCCTCACCGCTGACCAGCGCAAAGCCAACCGGAAACAGATATTTGATAAAGACGGTCCAGGCCACGAGGATCAGGAACAGATGCGCGAGAAACGTGATCCAGGGGCCCCGAAGATTGTCAGTGGGCGATGTCATTGCGGTGCTCCTGTCCTTTAACCCTATCTTTGCATACTGAGGGCCCTGAGGCACAAGTTCATCTGCGAGAAGCTGGCCCAGCTCGCCGGTGGGCTCAAGGACATGTCCACACGTTTCGTGGTTTAATCCGCTGTGGGAGGAGAGCGCCTCGCAACTGGTGGTCAACCGGTCCGCCCCTTACCGTAACGTCCTGACAAACAAGGGGCTCCTGGGCAATTCTAGTCTTGGGCGGCTCTGATGAAACCCTGTAAGGACTGTATATGATATTTGGAATCGCCTGGTTCGCAATGATGTGGCTCGGACTGATCATGGTCGCGCTGGTTGCTGCCGTGGTGTTCGTCCTGCGCCGGCGTCACGATGCCGGGGATGACACCGAAGCGCCCACCCGCGAGCAACAAAGTGAGGCTCGCCAACAAGTGCTTGAAATGGTCGAGGGTATGCATACCGCCGCTGAAGGCCTCCATGGCCGCGCTCGTGTAAAGGCGTTGCGGAACTATATGGATAGCATGAGCGATGGTCTGGAACTGGTCTCGGCAATCCATTCCCCTGCCAACGGCTCCCCCAGGGGCGAATGGGTCATTGCGCCCGGCGCAAAACCCGAGCGTCGCATTCTCTACATTCACGGCGGCGCCTGGATCGCCGGCAGCCCCAAAAGCCATCGCGCCATTACTGACCGGTTGTCACGGCTGGCCCACGCCTGCGTATTCGCTATCGATTACCGGCTGATGCCGGAAAACCGCTACCTGGACGGCATCATCGACTGCCAGCGGGCCTATCGCTGGCTTCTGGACAACGGCCCGGACGGAAAGGCTCCGGCTGATTTCGTGGTGGTTGCGGGGGACTCCGCCGGCGGCAGCCACGCCTTGGGACTCATCGCCTGGATACGAGATCAGGGCCTGCAACCACCGAACGCCGCTATTGCATTGTCACCCTCCACCGAACTGATGCTGACCTCACTGGGCAGCCGGGCCAATCTGAAAACCGATGTCATGCTGGGACCAATCGTTAAAAAAATGTCCCGGGTACCGCTGCCGTTGCTATGGTGGGGAACCGTTCTGGGCATGCGGGTATTGCCCACCAGCCCTATGGCATCACCCCTGCGCGGAAAGTTACACGCTCTTCCGCCAACACTGATTCACGCCAGCGAATCGGAACTGTTGGTGGAAAATGCCCGGCGGTACGCAGAGAAAGCACGGGCGGCTGGTTCACCGGTGGAAGTGGAAACCTGGCCCGACATGGTTCATGTGTGGCATCTGTTTACGCCGCTGCTGCCGGAGGCGGAAGAGGCGTTCCAGCATATCGGGGCGTTTCTGTCGCGGGTGGAAGCCGGTTCAACCTAAAGGGATCAGCTCAGCAGGCGCTCTTTGGCTTCATTGATACGGGCTGCCAGATAGTTACTTCCGCCATGGTCCGGGTGCAGTTTCTGCATCATCCGGCGGTGGGCCTGGATGATCTCCTCCCGGCTGGCACCGGGCTCCAGCCCGAGGATGTCCAGGGCTTCGCTCTTGGTTAAAGGACCGCCGGCATCGCCGGAATTGGCACGATCACGGGATTCCCCGCCGTCATCGCTGGCCACGTCGTCCGCACGCCAGGAGTCTCCGAACCGGCGGTCAAGGTAGGACTCCAGCAGCCGGGCCGAGTCCTCGTCATGCTCCCGACAGTATCGTAACAGCTCGATAAATTCGCTCTCGCCCAGATCCGCCAGCGCCCGACCGGCCATGGGGCCTTTCAGGATTTTGCCATTCATGGTTCCGGAGTCGTGGTCCAGGCTCATTTCGAGAATGTCGCTGGACACATGGGATTGATTGCCCGGTTTGGCTTTTGCTTCCCCGCTCCCTGCCCCGGCCATACGCCCCATCAATATGGATGGCAGCACACGGCGTAGCAATGGGTAAAGAAACACCAACAACGCAAGCAGAAAGTGCACCCGGCCGGTAACGGCCAACAGAACCACCATCGCGATACCGGCAAACAACAACAGCTTGATAAGGGCCGGCTTGCGTTGGCTGGGCGGCTGGTTGCGCAGCCAGACCCATGCAAAAACCGACAGTACGATAACCAGTAGCGTTAATTGCACTCAGATACCCCGGGCTCATCAGCCCATCGTTGGATTGAAGGTGGCTTGAAGGTGAATGGAAACAAGCGCTATCTGATCTGCTTTGTCAGGCGCCTGACTTCCGGGGAGCTGCGGCTGGAAAAGTCCTGCAGGGCCCTGGCTCCCCCGGACGCATAGACCGCAACAGCGGCCATAAGATCCTTGAGCACCTGCGGGCTGTTTCGATCAAAGGAGGCATAGGCACCTCCGGACAGCTTGCTCACCTGCTGGAACACTGCCCGGGCATGGGCATCGTCGCCCTCATGGAACATGAACACCGGGGTTCGCAGCATTCCCAGTTCACCGGCGGTATGGCAGAGCTCGTCCACCGGCTCCTCGCAACAGTCCCCGATAAACACCACGGCCTTGACGGCCTTTGCGCGGGTTTCTTTCACAGCGTGCGCCAACACCCGGCTGATCTGGGTACGGCCACCCAGGCAGGAAACGCCGTTCATCAGATCCAACAGCTGACCGGTCTCGGTGACGAACCCGGTGGCTTTGAATTCACCAAAGCCACGGTAATAACACAGCTGAATGGCCAGACCACCCAGATCCCTGGTCGCCATGAACAGCTCACTCTGCAAGTGGCAGGCCTCATCCCAGGTCGCCTCCCGGCTCGCGGTGGCATCCAGGGCGAAAATCAGCCGGCCCTGCCCCCTGCCCTGTTTTGGCAGTTTCCGGACCTGGTGGATAAACTGGTCGATCGACTGTTTATCGGATTTGGTGCGTAGCTCTTTGTCGGACATAAGCGTCTGAAACCGCCTGGGCTGACCAAACTATCGTTATAAGCGTAGGGCAAAGACGAGGCAATTCACAGGCCCGGTTTTTTCTGAAGCAATGGAATCCGATCACCGCGAACACATCTCCGCTGTCATCAATTTTCCAGGATACGTCACAACAGCACCTTCAGGCCATCCAACTGACGGGGCCCACCTTTCTTGTGTTCCCGTTCGTGCTTGTTTTCTCGTTCGTGATTTTTATGATCAAAATATTCTTAATAAACACAATGGAACTTACCTTCTAAATATTTCTTCGATCAAAGGGTAACGCTATTTTTTAAATAGTTGCCGACATGGCAGCTCATATTAAAACAATCAAACAAAAAATAGGTTCTGGTAAAATCATGAAAAAAAATAGCACACAACTGGCATTCTCTATTGCAGCAGCATTAGCGAGTACTACTGCATTAGCAGACAGCGACACCCAAAAATTAGAACAGCAACTACATGATCTGCAAAAAGAATTCTCTGACTTAAAAAAATCAAGCATTTTCAATTTAGAGTTCGGTGGCCGGGTTCAGGTTGACTACAACTACTTTGAAGGTGCCTACAATGCTGATAACGGCGGTGACCCAAGCAGTGACTTTTTCCCTCGCCGTATTCGTACCTACGTAGAGAGCGAGCACGGTGATTGGGATCATAAATTATTACTCGATTTTGCTGAAGGTGCTGGTGAAATTGTTTTGGCACGAGTACGTTACAACGGTTTCGATAATGGTCTGAAAGTGCAAGTTGGTAAGTTGCGTGAAGATATCTCATTAAACGCACTAACCAGTAGTAAATATATCAATACTATCTCGCGTAGCTCGGTGGCAAATAGTATGTCGCCTTTCTTCCAGTGGGGCGCATCGGCCTACCAATACTTTAAAGATACTGGCTTTCGCTATGCTGTTGGTGCTTATAAAAATGAAGCATTTGGTGCCAATGGCAGGAATAATGATGATGGCTCGTTAGCGCTGTCTTTAACGGGCCGATTAACTTGGCAACAAGATTTACAAAATGGCGTATTACATCTTGGTAGCTGGTATTCAAAACGTGATATGGGGGGGCGTTTGTTAACGGAATCCTTCGCGCGTGGTGAAATACGCAACACAAATACGCGCCTAGTAAATTACGCCGCAGGCGGTAATCTAGTGAGCCTGAATAGCTTGCAACAAGCAGGTTTAGAGGCTGCGTATCAGTATAAAGGCCTGACCGTGGAGGCAGAATACGCGGCCCGTGAATTAAATACTGTAGATCCCACTTCGATATTAGATGGCGAACTCTATGACGGTTATAGCCTATCAGCGAGTTACTTCCTGGATGGCTTTCAAAAACAATACTCTAAAGGTTCTGCGGTATTTAAGCAGCCTAAAGGGGTTAAAAACGCATGGGAATTAGTTGCTCGCTTAAGTGGTACCGATGCGACATCAAGTACGCAAGGCACCGAGATAACAACTTATACTTTGGGCACGAGCTATTATTATTCATCACAAGTTAAATATATGGCGAACCTTATTTATTCAGAAGTGGATGGTCCAGGTGCGAATGATTTGGTAGGTGATGAAGATAACGGTCTTGGTTTTACCGCACGTATTCAATATTTATTCTAGCGCCCTTTAACAAAAGCTCACCTTATTATTGAGCTTATCGGATAGGCGAGCGATGGATTCAATGATCTGATCTGCCGTTTTGCGCCAGGCAAAGGGCTTGGGCGCGTCGGTGCAGGTCGCCAGATACTCCTTAATTGAAGCCTCAAGCTCGCGTGTGCCACGGTGGGAGTTGCGCTTGATCCATCGCTGTGAAATGAACGTGGTACCGGGGCCTAGTGTCCCGTCTGGCTAATTCGCTAATGTACTGCGAATTAGCCAGACGGGACACTAGCTGCAAACCAGGCCCGCACTTTTCAGTCTTAACAGCAGAGCCTGATGGAGGTTACAGTTTTGCCAGTGCCTCAGGCACTGGCGTGTCACCGGACACCACATCAAAGACGCGATTGGTGGCAGTGTCCAAATCCAGCACCGCCAGCAGGACGCGGGCAACATCCTGCCGTGGAATCGTACCGAAATCGTCCAGTCTCGCACTCACCGAAACCTTGCCCGTCCCGTCATCATCGGTCAGCCGACCCGGACGAACAATGGTGTAATTCAGGCCGCTGTTTTTCAGGTGCTCATCGGCGTTGTGTTTGGCCTGAAGGTAATGACGGAGTTTTTCCGGCCCCTTTTCCGGCTCCTCAGCTCGCATACTGCTCACCATGATAAAACGCTTTATACCCATGGCCCTGGCTGTATCCACCAGCCGGATAGCACCGTCCTGATCCACATCAATGGTTTTATCCGGCCCGGTATGCGGGCCTGAGCCAGCGGTAAAAATGACCGCATCGCAGCCTCTCATGGCTTCGCTACAGTCTTGCTCCAGATCGCCCAGCACGGTTTCCGTAGCACCCAACTGCTGTAATTCCGGGCCCTGATCCGGGTGCCGGATCAAGGCACGTGCCTCATGATCCCTGTCGGCCAATTCCCGTAACAGATGTTGCCCGATTTGCCCGTTAGCTCCTGCAATGAACACATGCATGGCGGATCTCCTGATTAGCTGATTGGCGTGCATATCTTTTATATGCCGAGTGCGCTGCACTTACAATTCAGGGCACCGGAGAGACAGTTTACGGGAATGTTACGGGAATGCGCGACACACGACTGGAGGGAGCTTTTGGATAAATCCGGGCGCTGGTCGCGGAAGGCGGCCGAACCCAGTGATACCCTGGACCTTGAGCGCGGCGTGCTTGCCCTTGAAGATCCCCGGTAGACCGGGCGGGTACATTAGCCTGCCATTCATAATCAGGGACCTGGCGGCGGCAGGATTTGCCACTGCCAGGCGCTTGATTGCTACGACATAGCGTCAAGTTTTTTTATCGCTTTTTTAAGTACCTTAACCGACTCGGCATGCTTCCCCTGGCTGTGCAGTGATTGGCCCTGATCACGGAGCGCTTTGATACTGGCTTCAGTCTTACTATCGAGTTGAGCTGACTGCAGTTGTTGATCAATCTGGCTAACCAGAGACGGGCACTGGCTGGCCAGCGCAGTGCCAGCTAGGAATACAGTGATTAATAGTGCAGCGAGATAGCGCATGAGACTTCCTCCTTTGGCGCACCCAGATAGCGTTGCTAGTCTGGTTATGATTTGACCAACTTCGGGCGGTTTAGTTCCGAAATCCGGGACAGATTTTCCGCCAGTAAATGGAATCGACCGGACCCGGGCGAATGAGCGGCAGCGCTGGATCTTAGCCCGCCAGCGCGGCCCGCACCTTCTTGCTCAGATGGCCCATGTCGACCCGGCCGAGCACCTGGGGGCGCAGGTTGTTCATGACACGTCCCATGTCCTGCATACCCTGAGCATCAGTTGAGCTGATGGCCAGTCGGATCAGGCCGTCCAGGTCATCCTCATTCAGGGCGGCGGGCATGAATTCCTCGATAATCACCATTTCCGCACGTTCCTTATCGCCCAGCTCCTCGCGACCGGCGGCATCGTATTGGCTGGCAGCGTCGCGGCGCTGCTTGAGCATTTTGTCCAGCACCTTCAGAACGTCCTCGTCACTCAAATCTCGGCGTTCATCAATCTCGATCTGCTTAACCGCGGCCTGAGCCATACGCAGGGTGACAAGCCGGGTTTTGTCCTTGTTCCGCATGGCGTCTTTCACGGCGCTGTTCAGTTGTTCCTTGAGTGTTGGTTCCGCCATTGTCGAGCTCCTGTTCTATGGGTTAAGGGGGACGGACTTCGCATAAAGCGAAAGGGTAGATTTAACGAAAAATCGGAAAAGGTTCAATCGTGGACAATGAAGGAGCCCCATAGGTTTCCTCCGGCTCGACGCCCTGTTAATTCTGTTAGAATCAATCCGAAGCTTCCCCTCTGAAACCTTAACAGGCGTTCATGCATGAAACCCAACCCCTTTAATACCCGTATCGGCCTGGCTCTGGGGGGCGGTGCTGCCAAGGGCATTGCCCACATTGGCGTTTTGAAAGCCTTCGAAGAAGAGCAAATCAAGATTCACTGTATTTCGGGTACCAGTGCGGGGGCGCTAATCGCCAGCTATTACGCCTTCGGCCGCCCGGCAGAGTCCATACTGTCGATTTGTTCAACGCTGAACCTGTCGAAGATTATCAACTTCACCCTTGAGCGTGGTGGCCTGTTCAGTACCAACGCCATTCGGGAGATGATCCACCGGGATCTGGGGGATGTCCGGATCGAAGATGCCGACATTCCCCTGGCCATTTGCGCAACGGATATCGAAACCGGCGAGCAGTTGATCTTCAGGGAAGGAAACCTGGCGGACGCCGTCTGTGCATCCATGGCGGTGCCCGGCCTGTTTGTGCCGGTGGAGGTGGATGGCCGAATTCTGGTCGACGGAGGGCTGGTTGAAAATGTCCCGATTTCACCGTTGGCGAAAATGGGCGCAGGGATTACCGTGGCCATTGATCTGAGCCATGTCAGCCGGTACCCGAAGCCGGAAGATACGTTTGATGTGATCAGCAACGCCATCAACATTGGTATCGATTTTAATACCCGCAAGCAGTTGAAGAACGCAGACATAGTGGTGCCGCTGGATTTAAGCCGCTACAGCCTCACCAACAACGCCAAATGTGTGGACGAGCTATACCTGGAAGGCTACCACCCCATGAAGAAAAAGATTCGCCGGGTGCTCTGGTACAAGCGGATGAACGTCGCTATCAGCCTTTTAAAAACGGTCAGGACATTGCTGCCCTTCAAGATGCCCGAGATTATCAAAGACCTTAAACGGCACGCCTTTGGCGTCCGTAATCGAAGCGAACCGGATACCCGAACCCCAGGATCTTGAGCGGCCAAAGGGCTCTACCATGTTCCCACTCCCATTTCCCTGGCACTCTTGATCTGGCACCTTTGACCTGGCAACCCTTGATTTGGCAACTCTGATCGCGAAACGAGGAACGATGGAATTCACCTTTCTGGGCACATCTGCCGGCACACCGACACGGTCACGCAACGTAACCGCCCTGGCCCTGTCGCACTCCGGCTACAAACCCTGGTACCTGGTGGACTGTGGCGAAGGCACCCAGCACCAGCTGCTACGCGCTCACTACTCGGTGATGCAATTGCGGGCGATCTTCATCACCCATATCCACGGTGACCACACCTTCGGCCTGCCGGGGCTGCTCACCAGTGCCTCCATGCTGGGCCGCACAGAACCGCTGGACATCATCGCCCCCGTTCAGACTCAACGTTTCATCAACGCGACGCTCGAAAACAGCGATTCCAGTCTCAGCTATGCCCTGAACTTCACCGATTCCGAAGCGTCGGACTTCTGCTGGCAGGATGACTATTTCGAGGTGACGAACGTAGCGCTGTCCCATCGGGTACCCTGCCGTGCCTACGTGTTTACGGAGCGAAATCTGGAGCGACAACTGTTGCAGGGCAAGCTGAAGCAGGACGGTGTCGAACCCGGGCCCAACTGGGGCGAGTTGCAGAAAGGCAATGACGTAACACAGGAAGATGGCCGCCTGCTAAGAAGTGACGACTACACGCAGATTCCCCGCGTTGCCCGCCGCCTGATCGTCGCCGGTGACAATGACAACCCTGCCCTGCTGACCGACGCCTGCAAAGGCAGCCATGTGTTGATTCACGAGGCTACCTACACCCAGGACGTGGCCGACCGGGTTGGCCCCTGGCCACAACACAGCTCCGCCGAACAGGTGGCCCGGTTTGCCCAACAGGCCCAGTTGCCCAATCTGATACTCACCCATTTCAGCTCCCGCTACCAGTCCACGCCGGGCGGCACGCCCAACATCAACCACTTGGCAACCGAAGCCATGCAACACTACCGGGGCCAGCTATTTCTGGCCCGGGATTTCGACACTTACCGGCTGGAGAAGGATATGTCACTGATTTGTCTGAGCACAGAAAACCCTTTTTAAAGTGAACGTCCTGAAAATCATCTGTCCCAGTTTTCTCAATTGCGGTGTAATGTGCCAGACACTCACTTGCCTGCAGATACGCCTGTCACTATGCCCATTGTCACATCGCCCGAGCAGAACATCTCCGAAATTGAGATAGAGCAGGCAATCCGCTCCGGTATCGAGCGCTACTTTGACGACTGCCGGGCGCGGGTACCGGCGTTTATTGACCGCCATTTCCATTACCCCGGTGCCATCGCAACCAACCGGATGGCGCTCGGATGGGACATGTTGCGGGCGCCCGTTAATCTTCTGTGGGCGCCGGTGTACGCCCTGGTATGCCTGGTGAAAATTCTGGTTCCCAAACGAGCAGGCCTGATGTGGCTGCAAGGTTTGGCAAATCGTGTACCCGCCGGTTTTACCACTCGGGTACAACAGCATATCTCGCACCTGATCCTGGTGGACCTGTTGAACAATGGTCAGGAGGGCCCGCTGCTGGAGAGCTATCTGATTGAGGCGCTGGAAGCGGTCTATGAGCGCCACACCTGCGAGCCGGTCGATCACCAGCAGTTCAACAAGCTGATTGAGCCGCTGGTGGCGGACACTCTCAGTCATTACCGGGTAACCCGCACGGCATCGGCCGATATCACCAACAGTATTACCTGCACGGTGCTGGGCGCGTTTGCCTTCCAGAAGTTTACCCCGGGTGGTATCGGGCTTGGGGTGGTGCTCGCATCCATGCTCGCAAAGACCCTGGCCGCCAGGGACTTTATTCTGGGTGAAACCATCGGCGGGTGGTACTACAGCGTATTTCCACCGGAGCCTTCGCTGGCGACAACAGCCAGCGTTATGGTCGCTGTCATGGCCTTATTGGCGGCGTTTGCGGCCTTGTCCGGTGTTATTTTTGATCCCGTTCAGGCGGCTGTCGGTTTGCATCGCGGGCGCCTGCACAAGCTACTGGACCACCTGCAGAGGGACGTCACACTCAGCACCCAAAGCAGCTTTCGCCCGAAAGACCAGTTTGTGGCGCGGATTCTGGACACGTTTGACATGATCAAGTCGGGTTTAATATAACGAACGGAGTGTCTGCATGATTACAGTTCATCACCTCAACAATTCCCGCTCACAACGCGTTCTCTGGATGCTGGAAGAGCTGGGCGTGCCCTACGAGATCCAGCGTTACGAGCGTGATCCCAAAACCATGCTGGCGCCGGCAAGCCTCAAAAAGGTACATCCGCTGGGGAAATCACCGGTGATCACCGACGGCAATCTGGTGGTGGCGGAATCCGGCGCCATTATCGAATACCTTGCCCACACCTTCGGCAAAGACACCATGCTGCCGGAGACCGGCGGCCAGGCATGGCTGGATTACACTTACTGGCTGCATTACGCCGAAGGCTCTTTGATGCCCCCGTTGGTGATGCGCCTGGTGTTTGAAAAGGTAAAAACCAGCCCGATGCCGTTTTTTATCAAGCCCGTAGCAAAAGGCATTTCCGACAAAACCAATGAAATTTTCATCGGCCCGATGATCAAGACCCACCTGGATTTTGTCGAATCCCACCTGGCCAAAAACACCTGGTTTCTCGGCGACAACCTCAGCGCGGCGGATATTCAGATGAGCTTCCCGCTGGAAGCCTCAGTAGCACGGGGTATCGTCGGCAAGAACCGGCCTCATATCACCGCCTGGGTGGCGCGAGTGCACGCCAGGCCTGCTTACCAGAGGGCGCTTGAGAAGGGCGGAGAATACGATTTTGCGTGAGTAGACCGCCAGGCAGGCGATCCCTGGTCCGGGGACATGGAGTTGAACCTGAGTGACTGAAACGCGTTGGTGCGTCGAACCATGATGCAGTAATCCAGCGAACCCAATCCGTTGAAGCTCACGCGCCAATGGGGATTCTTCTCGGCCCCGCCAGTGATGTAGTGCTTTGGACTGAACAATGGAACGTAGGCCTGCTTGATGGCCGTGATACCGTAGTGGTTTACGAGATGCGCGTAACCTGCGTATTGCATGCGCTTCCGTGTCTCCGCCTCTACAGCCAAGCTTTTTTACCCAATTGAAGCCTTTTTACACCAATCGTACTTTTTTTACACTTTTTCGGATTTGGAAAATAATTTTTACACACTCAGGAAACCGGGCCCCCCATTAGCCAGCCTCCCATAGCCCGGCTTTGTCATTCTTCCAAGTAGACACCCGCAAAAGCCCGAGGGTTAAAAATATCCTTGAAACTATGCTTGAACCTTAGCTTCTTGATGTCTTGGTGTCGTGGATTCACGACCATAATGTGCTCTAGCCCGCCTGATACGGCGCAGCTCGGCACAATCAGCCCAACCCCCTCAAGAGACTGGAGCCACTGATTGCCGATTTCCTGGGTGGATTCTGGATAAGGAAATGCAGACCAGTCCTCAGGGAGATCGCTCTCAATCAGCTCGCTGATTGCTGCATCGTCATCCAATTCATACAAGCCAAGTCTGTAGGATGGTGGAACCTTTCTCGGGCTGGCGGTGTAATTGGTCATCTCAAGCATGGCAACCGAAGCCGTCAGCCCAAAGTACATCACTGGTGTCTGAGGAAGGTTCCATCTCGCACCGTCTTCAAAAGACCCACCGAGCCCCGTGTAGTTTTCAAGAAATTTTTCCGGCGCGATTCGAAAAAGCCGCATTCAGCTGAAGTCCCCGTACTCGATTTTGCGGAGAACCTGGGACACCCAGCGCCTGCCCTCAAATGTGTCGAAAAGACTGATCGGCCTAACTCCGCCCAGAGCAGGCACTTCAGACTTCAGCCACTGCATTGCTGCATCTTCTGATTCCCAAACCTGGGCTGCTTGCCGCAGCAGTCGAACCGTATCCAGGACCTCCTCAGAATCTTCTCTGTTCAAGGCCTTTCTTTTGTAGATCCTGCTGAGGTTCGAGGAGGTGACACCGAGGATAGTGACAAAGGTGTCCCTGAGACCTGTCGCATCTATCAAGCCTTTAACCCAAGCGCCGGGAATTCCCGCCCTGGCTACCTCAATAAAGTTCTGGCGATTTTCGAAAATCTCAGGGGGAACCACGCCAAAAACCATCCCCTTCCTGGCAGATAGTTTCTTTACCCGGTTTGCCCCACCTTTGAGCTCATACTTCTCCAGCTCAGGATCGTAGCGAAGCTCAATACTTTTGATTTTATGGGTTTTTCCTGCTTTCAAGGCTACCCGCTTTTTGGGCTTTTCAACAGATGCGCCTTTAGCCGTAATCATCTCAATCACCTCACTTTGACGCCCTCATACTAGCATCATTTTGACGAATAAAAAGCATCAAAATGATTATTCTCGTACCTTGGTGAACCGGGGGAAATCTGCCCCGGTTTTCACGGTTTTCGTCAACTCCTGTCGTTACCAGCCAGCAGAAGATCCGGATTAAAGCCCATGATCACCGCACCCCAATGCTTGCCATCTACATGCACGGGGATCGATAGGTCGTTGAGAATTTCCCCCGTATCCCGGATATAGGTTTGTAGAAGGAACCGCTCTGTGTGGCTGGCCCTTCGTTTTTCAGTCTCATTGCTGTTGTAGAGCCGCTGATCACGGCTGTAGAGAAGGTCTTTTTCAGGGTCGCCGGTGATCGGCTGCGACGTGGCTCTATGATGAACGGGAATGTAGCCATTGACGTCCACCAACAGGCTGTAGACCGTGCCATCAAGGCGCTCTTTACTGCGGTCTGTCAGGTCCTGGAACGCTTGTTTAAAGCGATCGACGAACCGGGTCCGGTATTTTTGTGGCGAGGTATTCGGAACCGGTTCATAGCGGCGGTCAAAAATGTCCACACCCTGCCGGGCCAGCTCAGTGAGCCTTTGCTCGAATTCGGCAGCCAGCGCCTGGCGCTGCTCCAGAATTTCCTCGAAGGCGCCCCGGCCGATCCGGTAGCGGGCCAGCAGCGCCATGGAGGCCTCGGTGGCTTTGCGAAGCTGCTCGGAGTAGGCGTCCGATTCGGCAATCTCCTTCGCCAGTTCGCCGCCAAGGTGATGGATCTCGTTGCCGTGCTCGTGCACCTGACGGTTGGTAATACTAACTTCCTCCACGGAAGAGGTGATGGACAGAAGCTCCTCGTGCGCCTGCTCAATGTACTGCAACATGTCGTCGAACTGGGAAGCGGTCGAGGTCACCTCTTCCCGGGCCTGATCGGTTTGTTCAAGCAGCTGCTCGGTGTCCTTCTCGGTGTGACCGACCCGGGCATCCATGTCGCTGATGATCTGATGCACGTCGCCGGTCGCCGACGCAATTTTCTGGGCCAGTTGGCGGACTTCATCCGCCACCACGGCGAAACCGCGACCGGCCTCCCCCGCCCGTGCCGCCTCGATGGCGGCATTCAGCGCCAACAGGTTGGTCTGGTCCGAGAACCCCTGCACCATCTCTAGAATCTTGCCGATTTTGCCAGCGCTTTCGCTGAGCCCGGCCACGGTCTCGCGGAAGGTCAGCAGTTGGTCGTTGACCTGCCGAATTCGTTCGGCCACCTGGGACAACGCCTGATTGGACTCGCGCACCCCGTCGAGATTACGGGAATTGAGCTCCGAGACCGACCCGGTACGCTGGGTAATGTCCTCCAGTGCCGTGGCACCCTCACCACTGGACTGGGCAATCAGCTCGGAGACTTGTTCCTGCTTGCTGGCGCTCTGCTGCGCCTCGCCGGTGAGCTTGCGCAGCCTGGCCGACTGCACCGCCACCTGCACCGCATGATGGCGCAGATCCGACAGGGCGCCCCGCATGCTGGCCAACAGTTCATTATGTTCTCTGGCAATCCGCCCTGCCTGGCCGGAGCCGACCGGTTGGTCCCTTGATATATCCAGCACCCCGTGACTCTGGCCCGCATCGGGTTCAGTCGGCGTTTCAGCGCTGGCCACCCGGTCACGGCCCAACCACCAGGCCAACCCGGTTATCACGGCAGCCAACCCAAACCCGGCCATGGCAAATCCCGGCATCATCACAACCAGGGCGAACAGGACCAGAACCAATACACTGCTGACACGGAATACCAAAGGCTGCCGTGGACGACTTTCCGAAGCGACTGCATTCATTTTTATTTGCGTCCTCTGTAAGAGTAGGAACCGTTTTTGGGTTATCGGCAGGGCTCAACAGAACTTAAAAGACCAAAACCGGGACACCCATTAGCCTGCGAGGCCAAAAGAAGGCACAGGGCCAATAGCAGCTATACTGCCTAGTACACACCACCGAGAAACTGGCGAATTACCGGAGCAAAGTCTGATTCCCGGGGCCGGCAGAGACGCAGGCAGAATCTGCAAGGAGCATTCATGAAACCGTTTCGACTGAACAAACATGGAAAGCTGGTGTTTCCCTCAAGTATCTTTACCGAGCTCGACTTCTCGATCATCACCGATCTCAACCAGTTGAAGGCGATCATTCGGCGCGACTTCGAAGTGAAGGCTCCGACCGGCACTGAAATCGCCGAACGGGCGGCTGCGGGAGGCTATGCGACGCGCTATGACCTGTTGCGCGACATCGGCCTGCACCTTTTCTGGGCGAACCGTTACGCGCTGGTGATGTACGACAAGCAGCCGATGCGCTGGCGCGATGTCCCGCGGACCCGCGACGATGTCTTCGTGTCTTTGCTGCACCCCTGGGAGGGGCGGGAAGCCAAGTCCGCAAGTGTCCGCGAAGCCTACGGGCAGCTTCCGGCGAAGTGGAACGAAACGGCTGAAGACGAGCTGTTCGACATGCTCTTTGACGGCTTCTCAAACAAGCTCCATCTCGCAGCGTCACTGCCGCCAATCAAGGCCACGATTGCCGAGGCGCTCGCCACTGCCGGCGCTAAGACAACCACCCTCGGCAACTATAATCCCGACCACCCGCGCTACAGCATCGACGACATCCTTGATGTCTCAGACGAGCAGGCCGAACTCGAGGCGCTCCGGCGCTGGGCGATGGTGCTGCACAACCAGCACCCCTGGGACCGGAGCCAGGCCAGGCTGAAGCCATTGGCCGAGATGCAGGATGACGACATCGTCGTGCTGTATTATCCGAAGAACCGCCACGTGCTCGACTTCATCAACCACGAAAAGAGTGGTATCACCGGCGCGAAGCAAGCGCCGACGCCAGATCCTTCCGTCGAGCCCGTGCGACCCTATCCGCCGGTGGTGATCGGCGACGATGCACCAATCCAACCGAAGATCGAGGCGCTGGCAATCCGCAAGGGTGAGGTCGTCTGCTCAAACGAGGATGTGGTCCGGAACTCCCCATCCTCATGGTCGCCCATGAGCGCGGAGGAAATCGCCGACAAAACCGGCATCGAACGGCGCCGTTATACCGCCGAGCCACTGGAGAATATCGCCCTTGAGGCCGCGCGGGCAGCGATGACGCATGCCGGTCGCAGGTCCGAGGAGATCGGTGCAGTGCTGTTCTGCTCCTGTACCTCGAACCGACTGATTCCGTCGACCGCCACCTGGCTCTCAGGCCAGTTGGGCATCATGCAGACCCATTGCTCGGCCGACATCGTCGCTGCGTGCGCCGGGTTCCCGTATGGCGTCGCCGAGGCGGTCCGCTTGCTGCGGGAGATTGAACGTCCGGTCCTGCTGGTCATGGCCGAAAAGTTCTCGGACAAGATCGGCAATGCCCGACCGTCGCGGATGATCTTTGGCGACGGGGCCGCCGCCGTGGTGATCGCGCCGTCCGACGGTGAACGTGACATTCATGTGGTCCAGACCTATGCGAGCGGACCCGCCAGTCAGGTCAACTCAATCATCTGGCCGAATCACGATTTCGACAACGACATCACGGTCTATGGCCCCGAGGTCAAGGCGTTGGTCAAGCGCTACCTGAACCAGATGATGGGCGAGCTTTCCGAGCTCGGGCTTGAGATCGACATAATCGTGCCCCATCAGGCCAACAAGACAATGATCATCGAGCTTGCCGAGCCCCAGGGGATCGACGCCAAGGACATTTACTTCAACATCGCCGAGGTCGGCAACGCCTCAGCGGCGAGCATCCCGATCGCGCTGGCCGATGCCGTCTTCGACGGGGCGATCAGCAAACGATCGATGGTTTTCACTCCGGGCTTCGGCGCCGGAGCCGTCGGTGGCTACGTGATCCTGTCGCTGGACCCGGCGATGGTTGCGCCAGAGGTGACCACCACCCTCGCCATGAGCCCATCGTCGACGAAGGCGCATTCCTCGATTGAAGATATCAAGGAGGCGTTCCATACATAAATTTTCATTTCAGCGAATTGACGCGGCCATCAACCGCCTTGCTGAACTCAATGCCATTGAGGGCGTCTCGCCGGTATTCAAGGTGATCGAGGCGGCACAGCCCCTGATGTTCAGCCCCGAAGGTCTGGAAGCGCTTTACGAACGCGTGCCGGCCATTGAGGCGGCCGGGTTCTTTGGGGGTAGCGACTGGGACTATCCCCAGACGCTGGTGCCCTCCCTGGCCGTGCGTACGGTGCGCCATGGCGAGCCGGTCGCGACCCTGGTCGAAAGCCTGAGCCAGATTCGCCTTCTGGCGGTGGCCAAGGGCGACTACATACACCCTTCTATCTCGGCGGAACACGCCCATCACTTTCTCGTCCAGGTATTGGCGATGAATCTCGATCTGGTGGTCAGTGATCTCCAGGAGAGCGATCGGCTGCGGCCAGATGGGCTCGGCTACGCCGTTCAGAATCTGTATCACTACCTGCTCCGGTACCTGGGCTACGAGAACCTTCTGGAACATCTGGTGGCCGAAGTCTGGCGGATTCTCGAGCAACGCCCGGTCCAGGTGGCTGGTGTCAAACAGATGGTGACCCAGATTGCGGCCTGCCTGCAGAAACCGGACGCACTGGGTGGCGAAGTTGGCGACGACGCGCTGCAACTGATCAACGCCGTGTTCAGTCCCACCGAGGGTTGCCGTGAAGATCCCGGCCTCGATGTCTACGCTGAACGACTGGCGGAAATGGACGACGCCGCCCTCCTGCAAGAGGCCATCGCCTTTGCCCGAGCCATGCACAGTACCGGCCTGGTGTCGGCCTACATGCCGGTGTTCATACGCTACCTGCGTGGCCGCTGGAACGCCCTGATTCCAACGGCTTTGGGGCTGAGCTACACCGGTGCCGACGCGTTTCACTGCTACCCCGCGCTGATTCATACCCTGATTGACGAGGCCCTGTTTCCCGAGACCGGCCAGTGTGCCTATGGCCTGGCCATGATGCTCGAGCGGGGTATTCTCTACGCACCTCCGGTAGCGCCTTCCCTGTGGCGCCAGATACGCCTGTCACTCTGCGACGCTTCCGCCGAGAAAATTGTGGCCGTCTTTGGCAGCAGCCGCTCCCCCGAGTGCTTCTTGCTCGCCGACGTGCTCAACGTGCTCGGGCTCCCGCTGGGAATCGGACAGGGCAACTATCCCACCTGCCAGTCATCGCGCGCCCTGTCCATGTGGGCCTACAACATGCCGGCAGAACTGCTTCGAATCCTTGCCTGGGCGGCGCGCGACGACGAAGTGGTGATGCGCTTTGAAGGCAACAGCATTTCTTCACGGGAGCTCGGCGCCGGACTGGCGACCGAGCCGCCGGTGGATGTGGATGCGGTATCACTGCTGACTGTGCCGCACCTGGATCGCATCTATTTTGAAATGGGTCGACGCAGTGTCGGGCGTGGAGAAGATCCACACAAATGGGTCAACGCCGAATTCCACGGCGATCATGTTGGCCACGGATTTCGCATTGCCGTAGACGTTTTCACCGGTGGCCTTAAAGACTTCGAAGGGTTTATCCGGGATTTTTATGCGGCCTACCATCCTTTCTACAATGGCAACATTCCGGTCATCAACCCGCAACCGGCCGGTATTGCGGTGACCGACAGCGCCACGCGCTTTCTTGGCTGGCACGCCATCACTATCCAGCGGCTTGCGCTGGACTCAGACGAGGTTATGCGCGTCTACTTTTTTAACCCCAATAACGACAGCGGGCAAAACTGGGGCCAGGGGATTGTCACCTCAACCCAGGGCCACGGCGAGCTTTACGGAGAAGCCTCATTGCCGGTGGCCGAGTTCGCCTCCCGGCTGTATGTATTTCACTATGACCCGCTCGAAAAGGGTGAGCCGGGCGATATCCCAACCGATGAAGTCAATCGGGCCATGGAACTGGCCCAGGGCAGTTGGGCCGCGGGGCGCTAGCCAACCTGGACCGACCGCCGGAAGACGCTTGGGCTTACGCCCATAGAACGCTTGAAGGCGCGACTGAACGACATCTCCGACTCGTAGCCAACACTTAAGGCGATCGACAGGATTTTATCCGGCCGGTCCCTCAGCAGTCGCGCCGCCACCTGTAATCGCCATTGGCTCAGGTACTTCATGGGTGGCACCCCAATCACCCTACTGAACCGTTCAGCCAAAATGGATCGGGAACAATTCAGCTCGGCGGCCAATTTTTCAAGAGTCCAGGTCTCCGCGATGCGACTGTGGAGCAACGAAAGGCATTTTGCGATAAGCGGGTCGGCAAGCCCCCGCATCCAGGGGTTGTTCGTCAGACCCTGGTGTTGCAGATACTGTCTGATGACTTCAATGAACAGCAATTCCCCCAGCCGCCGCATCACGAAACGGCTGCCGGCCCATGAATGGCCGCACTCCCGGAGCACAATATCAATCAGGTCGTTGACAGGGCCCTCCAGCGCCGAGCGGGAAAGCAGGATGTAACGGGGCAACCCTTCAAGCAGCGGGTTCCACGGATAACGATCACACCCCAGAAAACCGCACACCAGTCGGTTCTGTCCAGGGCCGCCACCGCCATTTTCGATGATCAGGGGCAGCTCACCGGCTGCCATCAACGCGAAAAATTGCTGGGCGGGCTCGATATCCTCGTCAGACGGCCCCCGAGGTTGATTCGAAATGGCGTAAGCGTCGCCGTGCGGGAACAGGATAATGTCGCCACCTTCCAGCCTGACGGGCGGTTCGCCTTCCACGGTCGCCCAGCAGGGGCCCTCTATAACAACATGATAGGAGATCACCTGATCAGACGCCGGCAAAATCAGATCCCGGAAATGACGTTCATTCGGCACGCCAGTGGCGAAAGGCCAACTGGGCCGCCAGGCAAAAAACACCGCTCCCTGCAGACGGATGTTCTCAAGCACATTGGAGATGAGTGCATCCACGCCCCCTGCCGTCCCGGACGTTTGGGCAAGTGAATCGGACGACAGGTTATGGTTCCTTTTCATGGTAGTCCCTAGCATATGACGTAAGGGAACCGGATCACCATTGAGACCCGACGATGGAAAAGGAGGCTGCCATGTCCTCACTCAGCAAAGTGGAAACTAAACCCCCAAGCCCTGCTTTAATCTATCACCAACAATTTGTACCCGCATTATTTGGTCAGTGGGGCCCGCGACTTGCGGTCCAAGCCAACCTGCGCAGTGGCACAGCCATACTCGATGTGGGCTGCGGTACCGGTGTGCTGGCCTCGGCTGCCGCCGATATGGTCGGTGATGAATGCGTCACCGGTGCGGATATCAACCCCGACATGCTGGATATGGCCCGGCAACTGCGCCCAAACATCAAATGGCTCCAGGCACCGGCCGAAAACCTTCCGTTGGCTGACGCCAGTTATGACGCGGTTCTGAGCCAGTTTGCCCTGATGTTTTTTGACTCCCGTGTAAAAGGGCTGGCGGAAATGTGGCGCGTGCTCAAACCGGGCGGAACCCTTCTGGTTGCCGTCTGCGATGGCATCCACCGTTCGCCGGGTTACGCGGTGCTTGCTGAAGTGCTGAACAGCCTGTTTGGCCCCGATGTCGCGGAGTCTTTCAGGGCGCCGTTCAGTGCCGGTGACGCGGGCCACCTGCGCGAACTTGTGCAGGAAGCGGGCATCCCTGACGTGAGAATCAAACAACAACTGGGTACCGTGAGATTCGATACTATCGGCAACATGATCGCAACCGAACGCGCCTGTGTGTTCACCCTGGGTGGGATTCTGGATGATGCGCAGTTTACGCAACTGGTGCGCGAAGCTGACATGGCGTTCAAGGACTTTCTGACCGATAACGGGACCGTTGAATTCACCATGCCAGCCTTAACCATTCAGGCGCAGAAAAAAAAAGAGTGAAGGTTGTCGATATCAGGGTCACTGCATCTGGCGGGGGCTGAGCTACAGCATTTGCAGGAGTTGCTGGCTCTGGATTCAGGTCTGGAGCGCCAAACCAGCAGCGGTTTGTGATAACGTTCAGAGAACGGAGAGTATGACTCAATGACTACCAACCTGCCCTTTTCTCAAGCTTGTGAGAACAACAAAGCCCCGATCCTGGAGAGACTGCGTGAGATCTTTGAGGCACCGGGCAGGGTATTGGAGGTGGGGACAGGCACTGGACAGCACGCCGTACATTTCGCAAAGGCCATGCCCCACCTGCAGTGGCAACCGACTGACCATCCCGATGCGGCACACATAGGTCGCCCTCGACTGGAGCAGGCCGCGCTGCCGAATATCCTGCCCATGGTTGAGCTGAACGTAGGGACTGCCCACTGGCCTGTCAATTCCTTCCGATGGGCGTTCTCAGCGAACACCGCCCACATCATGGCATGGAATGAAGTCGAACAGATGTTCGACCACTTCGTGGAGCGCCTGCCAAAAGACGGAGTGTTTTGCCTGTACGGTCCGTTCAATCACCAGGGCCAGTTTTCCAGTGACAGCAACCGACAGTTTGACCAGCATCTAAGAGCCCGAGCACCCCACATGGGCATACGAGATCTGGAAGATCTATCTGCACTGGCAGAGGCGGTGGGCCTGATTCTGGCGGAAAACTACGCGATGCCAGCCAACAACCGGCTGCTGGTTTTCAGCCATTAGCTTTCGGTTTCAGCCACTGACTGATCTGCGCCTGGTTCACGACACCGCTCTGGCGGGCAACTTCCCGGCCATTCTGGAACAGCGAGCAAAAACCGGGCACGATTACCAGGGCCTGTCTGGGCCTCAGCGTCTCCTGGCTTGGGAAACACAGAGCCCTTTCTGTGCGTTCGAAGACAAGGTTAGCCGAGATGCTGGGTGCTTTGTACCAGCAACACCACTTCAACCTGATTCAACCCGGAAGACCCTCGAAAAATACATCTGTCCCGGCTTTCGGAAAGTCGTTAAGAAACCGTGACGATTTTTTTATTGTCATGTGAGGAACTCTCTCTGAGGCGGGTAGAAGCTACACCTAGCCCGTTGGAAATCCTGCGGGCCGGAAGGCAAAACGCGACAACTATACCGCCAAGGAGGATCCATCATGTCACGTATCGCTCTGCTTTTACTGGGAAGCTTTCTCATGGCCAGTCTGGCTCACGCCGACCCCGGCCAGCCAAATTTCATGCCCGCCCTCTGGGGTGATGGCGAAGTCTGGGGCACCAAAGGAACCACCACCTTGCCTTCGCCCAGGGCCAACAACATTCAGTCATTCGACGCACTCTACGTGGTGACAAATTCCAATAACCCTCAAGGTCAGCTGCCCGTCGCCGAAGCAGCACCTGGCAATTCCGCCTATAACGGTGGGCGCTGGTTCACTCACACGGTGGAATGGACCGAGTCCGCGTTCATGTATCATGGCTTCGTGCCGATTCTGAAATCCTATGAGGACATCCAGTATCACGAATCCATGAATCACCTGGTTATCACTCCGGGATCTTTTGCAGATGGCCCGCCGCCCTACTTCCAGTGCCCCTTGCTGCCGGTGAAGTAAGGTAAGGCTGAGAGCGGGCTGACTCAATCAGCCCGTTTTTCACGTTCGCTCCTTTCCAGACTTCGCACAACCATGCCAGCACATATCGCAATTCGAATCGCCTCTGGAGAGGGTATTCAGGCGAGTGTAATGTCCGTGCTGACCGTCGCTGGCGATAACATCCGCACCCGGCCAATCATAAAGACACCAGGACTTAAAGAAGGCATCGAGCTCGCCTTGGTCGCCATTCAATTCGATGACGCGACGAACAAAGGTTTGTGGTGGGCAGTGGGTCCAGTGCGTATAGGTATTGCTTCCTTCCGTCCATACTTTCACTTCATAACCTGGAGCACCCGGCGCACTGAACGGGAAAATCATTAGCGCCCGGAGAACCCTCTCCATGCGTTTTGCAGGGTCGCGGCTAGTGACACGAAAAGGCACAGATACGGTCGTTAGCATCCAGTTGTAAACCTTCCAGCCCAGATCGCCCACCAGTGTTTTGGCGTACTCCGAAGGCACTCCACGGGCCATCATCTCCTGGTAGGCGGCTGTCGTAATAACTGCGAGAAATACAGTGAGACGGTTGCCGAAGGTGGGCAAATAATCGAGCTCGGCAATTAGAAAATAAATCCGTCCCGGTTTTCATTCACATTCGTCCCGGTTTTCATTCATAGCTCGGCCTACCCGGCTTTCCCCCGAGTTATCGGGTTCTGTGGGTCACACCAACGCTCCATTAACGATGGCCCGCAACTCCTGACGGATCGGGTAAGTCGACGAGGGGATCAGTTGCGTCATGAAGATCACCACCAGTTCCTCGACAGGATCGATAAAAAAGTTGGTACTCGCCAGGCCACCCCAACCGTACTCGCCGACCGATCCGTTGGTCTGGGATTTGGCGACATCAGTCTTTACCGAAAAGCCCAGGCCAAAGCCACTCCCGGCATAAGGTGTCTCGCTGAACGCACCGACGGATAGACCTGGCAGGTCCTGATTGTCAGGTAGGTGGTTACGACGCATGAATTCCAGAGTTTTTCGACCAATAACCCGCCGCCCCCGAAACTCTCCGCCCTGACAAAGTGCCTGGGCAAAGTGGAAATAATCGTCAATGGTGGAAACCAGCCCGCCGCCGCCAGACACAAACTTACTTTTGTGCCGGAAAGGGGACGTCTGCGGATCGTCCTGCAGCTTGAACTGATCGCCGGGCTGGTACTGATAGCAGGCGGCGAAGCGGTCAAGCTGATCGTCGCGGACCTGGAAGCCGGTGTCAGGCATGTCCAAAGGTTCAAAGATATGCTCTCGCAGATACTCATCAAAAGGCTTATCAGCCAGCAGCTGCACCAGATACCCCAGCACATCCGTGCTGACCGAATAGTTCCAGGCCGTACCTGGCGAGAACTCCAGCGGCAGTTCCGCCAGCTGATTGACCAGTGCTTCCAGCGTCATACTCCGGCTGCCATCCAGCTTTAGGTCCCGGTAGGCAGCGTCAACGTTGGTGCGGTTCATAAATCCGTAGGTCAGGCCGGACATATGCGTGAACAGGTCGCGAATGGTCATGGTGCGAGTCGCGGGTTCGGTCAGGAAATTGGGATGGACACCGCTTTTATAAACCCGCAGGTTTTTCCAGGCCGGAATATACTTGTGTACGGGATCATCCAGCAGAAACCGCCCCTGCTCATAAAGCTGCATCATGGCGATAGATGTGACCGGCTTAGTCATGGAATAAATGCGGAAAACCGTATCCCGGCAGACCGGCTTGTTGCGCTCCACATCCATCAGCCCTTGAGCTTTTACATAGGCAATTTCCCCTCGCCGGGCCACCAGTGTCAGTGCGCCGGGCAATTTTCCAGGCTGGATATAGCGACGGTCAAGGTGGCCTTCAATGTTAGGAAGATGGTCCGATGCGAGGCCGGCAACCTGTTTGAGTTCCGCCATAGAGGAGGCTCCTTGATTATGTGGTTTTGGAGTCATTGCGGCGTTATTAAACAATGATCCTGGAGCTCGCGGCCAGCCGTGATTTGAGATTATGCAGCCCCGGAGGCCATGGGAAATAAATCCGTCCCGGTTTCAGTCCCGCTTTCAGCACCCAAAGCAGCTTTCGCCCGAAAGACCAGTTTGTGGCGCGGATTCTGGGCACGTTCGACATAATTAGATCGGGTTTACTTTAGCCAGCGGAGTTTCTGTATGATCACAAGGAACCCGGGACGTTTCTTTTTTCAGTCGGCTGAAGGCAGGCTCCCTCCCAGCATGTTTTCAACCACTGCCGCATTATAGAAAGTTTCAACGCACTGGATTTTGCCTTCCCGCACACGAAACCAGATGGCAAGGCGCACATCCCCGATCGGCTCAAAGTAGGTACGGTAATCCAGGATCGCAAACACGTGGTCACCGTCGGCACTGAGCTGACGCAGAACCAGGTCTTTCTGAATGGCAAACATACCGAACTGGTAGGCCAGCATGTCGTCCCGGCTCAGGAAACGCATGTTCGGCCCCACATATTCAAACCCTTCGGCAGCCAGCAAGGCCTTTGCTTCATCCAGCCGCTGGGCACGGATATCCGCGATGAACTGAGCCACAATATCCATTGGCTGCATGAATACACTCCAAGTTCCAGAACGGGCAAGGTTGAATACGCAGGATTTCATAAACAGTAGCGCACCAGGCTCCCTGAATACCAGAAAACAGAGCGGCGACAATGAGTCGATTGCCCCGGCCTGTCTGCCCCTAAACCCCGCGCTCAATTATTCAACCGTGATCGTGATCTGCTCAGAGACGACCGGCTGACTGTGCGGCACATGCGCATAATTGCCCAGTAACAACCGCAAAGTGTGCTCGCCAGGCTGCAGCGTAATCTCGGTTTCTGTTTGCCCTCCGCCGAAATGCTTGATTTGATCGGTGGCTGGAAGCGGCTTGCTCAAATCGGACGGCACCTCAGTATCGATCAACAAATGGTGATGCCCGGTACCCGCTTTCTCGACACCCGCAGGCGCGACACCCATATTCCGCAGACCAAACACGACCTTGAAGGTGCCCTCAACCGTTGCACCATCGCTTGGCTGAACAAAATACACTTCGGCATTTGCAGGGGCATCTGACATCATGCTCTCAGCAAACGCGTTTACTGGCACGATCAACAGAGCTGAAAACAAGGTGATTGCGATCCTGTTCATTTCACGTCCTCCTTTACATTCGTGAAATGCCAGTATAGCCGGCGAAATGGAGTATCGATATCTGCCAAACCGGGACGGACTTATTTCCCCTCACTCCAAAAGCCCATAAGGCCGCTCCAGCGCAGCACCCACATCGCCGATGGAGAACACCCTCGCGAATTCCGCGAATCGTTGCCCGCCAAACCACAGCTGGACAACAGGCAAAGAAAAGATACCGCGAGCAGCACACAACGGGCCGGCAGCTTCCTGGCAATCGATGTAAGCGGTCACCAGTTTCGGGAATTCCTCGCTGGCAAGCTTTTCGAGCTGAGGTTTCATGGCCTGACAGACGCCGCAGTGCGGTCCGCCAAAGAGGAGAAGAACAGCCGGTCTGGACTGTAGCAGTTCCGATAAAGCTTCTTCTGAGCAGACGTTTTTCACTCGGGTTTTATGACGAAAGAACTGCTGGCGTACCAGAGTGACTCGGTCTGCCGGCAGAAGATCAACGAAGGGCGGATGGAATACATCGACATTCACCTCTCCCATGTTGCCCAGCACGCCTGGTCCGGCTTCTTCGGTAAACTGGACGTGGCGGTGATCGAAGTGGCCGGCGTGACCGAGGATGGCAAACTGATTCCCTCTTCCTCCATCGGCAACATCGCCAACGCCGTACTCGCCGGCCTGAACGACGGTCCGTTCAAGAACCTGACCTCCTACACCGAGGTACTGCAGGATGGCATGCTCGGCTGGGCGTCATCGCCATAAACGGCATGATCGAGGCAGACATCCAGTGTCCCGGTTTTCCACAATGCCACTACCAAGGCCCCACCACATAACCAAGCTTCTCCGGCAACCACAGCGCGATGCCCGGCATCAGCATCACCACCAGCAGGCTGGCAGCCATGGCCGCGATAAAAACCAGCGCCCAGCCTATGGTATGTTCCAGGCGAATGTTGGCGATACGGGTGGTAACCATCAGGTTGACGGCAACCGGTGGCGTGAACTGCCCGATGGCAGTATTCATCGCCAGCAGAATGCCAAACCAGATCGGGTTCCAGCCGAAATGATTCATCAGTGGCAGCACAATCGGGATCAGGATCAGGTAGATGGAAATTGCATCCAGCAGCATACCGGCGATCAGTACCAGTACCATCACCAGCCCCAGCAGCACCCATCCGTTTTCCGAGAGAGAAAGCAGCGCATCAGCCAGATGCTGGAAGGTGCCCAGGGTGGCGCCGGCCCAGGCAAAGATGCCGGCCAACGCAATGATGAACATGACCACACCGGAGGTAACGGCCGCCTCGGTCATCAGGTTCCACAGGTCCCGGATGCCCAGATTTCGGTACAACAGGCAGCCGACCAGTACGCCATAGGTGACGGCCACAACCGCCGCCTCAGTGGGCGTAAAGAGCCCCGAACGCAGCCCGCCGAGAATGATCACCGGCGCAAACAGCGCCGGCAAAGCCGCCTTGAAGCTGGGCCAGAGCGGCGGACGCTCTACCGTCTCCGGATCTTCCCAGCGATACTTCCTGGAAAAATACAGCGCCGGCGCCAGCAGGGACACACCCGCCAGGATGCCCGGGAACAACCCGGCGGCAAACAGTGCCCGCAAATCCACGCCCGGCACCACAATGGAATAGAGAATCAGCGCAATGGACGGCGGAATCAGAATCGCGGTAGACGACGAAGCCGCAATCAGCGAAGCGGAGAACGGCTGCGGATAGCCCGCCTTCTTCATGCTCGGTAACATGACCATTGCCACTGCGGCTGCATCGGCAGGACCGGAACCACTCATCCCCCCCATGATGAGGCACACCAGCACCGCGACAACGGTAAGTCCGCCATGCCGGGGACCAATAATCGCCTGGGCAAACCGCACCAGACTGGCGGCCACCCCCGCACGCTCGAAAATCAGGCCGGTCAGAATAAACAGCGGAATCGCAATCAGCGGGTACTTGGCCACACTGTTGTAGGTGTTGGTGCCGAAGGTACCCAGCATGGCCAGAGGCAACCCTGCCACAATGCCGACAACACCACCCACACCCAGAGCTATAGCCACCGGCACACCCATCAGCAGAGCCAGCAGGAAGCTGGCGATCATCAACAGATCAGGACTCATGAATCACCTCCGGATCGATCTTGCCGCGCAGGCGATCAATCGTGTTCTGGGTCATCCGGATGATGATGGCCACTGACAACAACGGCAGCCAGATTACGTAGATCCAGTTGGGCAGCCCCAGCCCCGGTGACAGGGATTCCCACTGGTATTCCTGAAGGGCGAAGGTACTGCCATACCAGGTCATGATGCCCAGAACGGTCACACCAGCGAGCCACTGCAGCACGTAAACCACCTTGCGCGCCCAGAGTGGAAGGTAGTGTTCAATCAGCTCGATGCGGATGTGCTGGTTGTGGCGCGCAGCCACCGCCGCTCCCGCAAAAGTGAGTACGACCAGGCAGAAAACCGAAAACTCCTCGGTAAAGGCAAACGATGCATCCGTGGCGTAGCGGACGATGACGTTGCCAAGGCTGATCCCGCAGATCGCGATCAGGGCGATGGTGGCCAGGATCGCGTCCACTTCGCCACGGGATTTCTCGATCTCCCACTGGCCGGCATCAATCGCGGCCTGCTTCAGCAGGGCCTGATCTTCTTCGGAGAACTGGTCCCACACCTGGTTGCTGACGGCAAACACCAGCGGGTCTGCCATGTAGTGCCAGCGGGTCAGGTAGCTCTGGCCAACCTGATCGATACGCGCCACGTCGAAGACCGACAGCGGGTTTTCCTGGCCATCTACGGCACCGGTGGTCAGTGCCGGCTTGGCATCGGCCCAGCTCATCTGAGTGGGGTTGGCGCCCAGGGCGGTAAAGGTGTCCTGAAACAGCGGCGAACCCACAACTCGAATTTTCAGCCCGTCCAGATCGGCCGGTTCATCAATGGTCAGCTTGGAATTGGACAGCTCGCGGAAGCCGTTCTCACCCCAGGCCAGCGGGGTAACACCACGTTTCTTGATCGCGGCAAAGATCGCCTCACCTGTCTCCCCCCGGGTAATCGCATCAATGGCGGCATAATCCGGCATCAGGAACGGCAGGGAAAACAGATTCAGTTCCGGAACCTGGGGCGACCAGTTAATGGTAGAACCGACCGCCATATCGATCAGCCCGGAACGCATGGCGGAGAACTCCTTGGTCTGGTCTCCGGAGACCAGCTGGGAGTTGCTGTAAATCTTCATGTTGAAGAAGAGAAAAGCTGTCTCGGTTTACCACACTTTTATTCAGATCCTGCGCCCCGATATTTAGGTTACTAACGTCCCAACAACTCTCTCAAGGAATCTCAATGAACGCCATCCTCAAACAGTTCCTCCTGGTTTCAAGCATCTACCTCCTCGCTCCATCCGTTGACGCCTTGAGCCTGAACGACACCCTTTCCAAAGGCTCGGCAGCGATTTCTTCAACCACAGACGTCACGAGTGAGGCGCAGCAACTGGTCGGACAGCTGCAGGGTCAGCTTGGTGTTACCAAGACTCAGGCAATGGGTGGCACAGGCGCACTGCTGCAGTTGGCCAAGAACCAGCTCGGCGCCGAGACAATGGGGACGCTCACCGGAAAAGCTACGGGGCTATCCAGCCTTTTGGCGGGTGGCAGCAGCCTGAGCGACAGCCTGCTCTCCAACATCTCGTCCATGGACGGTGTGCAGTCGGCGTTCTCCGCACTGGGCATGGAAAGCGCCATGATCCAACAGTTTGTTCCCATCCTGATGAGTTTCCTGGGCGATCAGGGAGTGGGCTCATCAATACTGGGGCAATTACAGAGCCTTTGGGCGCCGGCGGGATAAGCGAGTGGTAAGGCCACACGAGGGCTGAACCTACCCTGTTGCCGCTACCACGATGCCTGTATCTGGGGACTAAGCTACAGCATGTTGCAGGAGCTGCTGGTGATGGCTCCCGAAAATAAATGACACTGTTGCTATGCAGCCTCCATGAGGCATCTGGCAGACCGACCGAACGTTACAGGAGAGCCCGAAACATCATCAGGCGGAAACTGAATCTGTCCCGTTTTTCTTGATTGGGCGGGAGTAAAGATCGAGAAAACCCGCTTTAACCGAATTGACGAGTCGCCAGTGAGGCCGATCCATGACGTCCTTAACCCTTCAAGCACTGCGCTTTACCCGATGAAGGGAGGACCCATGGATCCCACACAAAGTCATTGGGTGACGAGCTTTTCGAGATCCGCGCAAAAGCCAAAGAAGGAATCGGGAGAGGAATCTTCTGCTACATGCAGGGCAAGCGAATTATAATTCTGCATGCCTTTGTAAAGAAGGATCAGAAAATACCGAAGAAAGACCTGGAACTCGCGAAAGAGCGATTGAAGGAGGTCAAAAAATCATGAGTTTCGAACAGTTTAAGCAGAAAGCGCTGAAAGATCCCGAGGTTCGTCAGGAATACGATGCCCTCGAGGAAGAATTCAGCCTGATCGACCAGCTGATTTCCATGAGGACGAAAGCGGGCCTCACCCAGGAAGATGTCGCGAAGAAACTCGGAACGAACAAAAGCAACATCTCCAGGCTTGAGCGTGGCCGTAGCAATCCAAGCTGGGGAACGCTCAGCAAATATGCCGCAGCCTGTGGTTTTCGGGTAAAGCTGGAAGCGGTTGAAGACGACCGGGCATTAGCCTGATATCCGAGAAGAGGGTGGCGGGATCTATCCAAGAAGCACAGCAAGAGGTTGCCGGCTTTCCACTACAAGTGCAACGTAACGCCGTTTTTACTCAGCACTTTCGTGATGACCTCAATGTTCGGTGGGCCCGGAGGGATTTCCTTGTCCACCGCTGCGAACATCTGGGTCGCCTTACTCCCTGCACCGGTCACTTCCAGCATTTCGCCGCCATCCGGCCCATACTGGAATGAATGCACGGTTCCGCCCGGCACGAAAACCAGCGTGCCCGGCATACAGGTCTCCATTCTGCCCTCGCAGTTGAAGTCGACGCTTCCCTTGAGCACAAAAAATGCCTCGTCCCAATCATGACTGTGCGGGGGAGGCCCCATGCCTTTCTCCCCAGATTGAAATGTAAACTCCTGCCCCTGCGTGATCTGCTTTGCGGCGAGAACGGTAACATTCGTACCTACTACACTCAGCGCGTTCTCATAATCACCCGGTCTAACGATGGTTGAGTGCCTTTTCATCAGTGTGCTCCTGCCCGGCTTTTCATGCCCTTTAAGAGCATCACGCTGAGCTAGTATGTAACTTCTTCGTCGTGAAACGGCGTAAGGGCCCCACCCAAGAACACCTGGTCGTAATTGGAGTTTAGAACAGGGAGCGCAAACCACACTCAGAAAACCGAAAATGAATCCGCCAGGTTGTCGGCTCGCCTGAACCACCAAAGAATAGTTTCTTGGGCACGGGGCCCGTAACGGATTAAGGTAGAAGCTTTCCACCGGAGACAGACATTCCATGGCAACTGCGAACCTGATTTGGGGGCTGATTCTTTACCGTATCTCGTAACCAATACCCTGGCCCTGGTGGCTTTCGGCGTGGCACTCATGTTCTCGCCCCGGTTCATTGAACTCTGACCCATTCTCCAAAGCGATCGCCTATGCCTCTTGTATGCACAAGGGGGCCATTGGCCCCGAGGTTTTCCGGCGCAATGGCGCAATATAGTGGTCTCTGGCCTGAACCTACTGGCCCTGAAAGGCAAAACTTTCCGAGAAGTTTACACCTGGCGGCATTGGGCTCGGGGTGGTGCTCGCATCCATGCTCGCAAAGACCCTGGCCGCCCAGGACTTTATCCTTGGTGAAAACCATCGGCAGGTGGTACTAAAGCTGGTTTCCACCGGAGCCTTCGCTGGCGACAACAGCCAGCGTTATGGTCGCTGTCATGGCCTTATTGGCGGCGTTTTCGGCCTTGTCCGGTGTTATTTCCGATCCGGTTCAGGCGGCGGTCGGCTTGCATCGTCGGCGCCTGCACAAGCTACTGAATCACCTGCAGCGGGACGTTACACGCAGCACCCAAAGCAGCTTTCGCCCGAAAGACCAGTTTGTGGCGCGGATTCTGGACATGTTCGACATGATCAAGTCGGGTTTACTTTAGTTAACGGAGTTTTCTACAACCAAAACCACAACCAAAAGCCAGCAACCCCGAGAAGCAGCACTGCAAAATGGACAGCCAGGTTCTTCTGAGTCGTTGGGGCGGGCTTTTTGGGGAAACCGAAGTAATCCCCGCCAAACAGCCCCACGCCACAGCCTTCGCAGTAGTTTTTTGAGTACGAAACCCGCAGCGCAGATGGCTCAAACTTTTTCCGACAGCTGTAACAGCTAGGCTTAATCATTTCCGGCCCCAGGCAAAACGAGATTTGATAAAAATGACTGGCGCGATCAACAGAGCTGAAAATAAGGTAATGTCGGCGAAATGAAGTATCGTTATCTGTTGCTTCAACCAGACCCAACCGGGCAGAAACTCAGAAAATGAATCTGTCCCGGCTTTTCGATAAATGACCAGTATTAGTTCGCTATCTTTTACTCCTCCTGCGGAAAGCGATAACGGCCAAGCTGAACCCGAACAGCAGGAATGTTGGAGGCTCAGGTACTGAAACCGTTGCAGTTGCAAGTGCCATGATTTGTGCTGCACTCAATGGCGCATCATAGACTCGGACGTCGTCCAGCAAACCTTGGAAATATTCCGTTCCATAAGTCTTCCCTAATGAGAAATCTGACCCAAAGACATTGAGATCCGGCACAACCTTTGACCCGACAAGTAAACCATCATAAAAAATGTGTTTAGTCGACGTTGCTGAATCATAGGTCGCCGCTACGTGATGCCACATGCCATCTAACAATGACGGAGCGTGAGCGAAGTCGATATCGTACTCCCCGCTCCAACCATAGTGCGTTAACGTTTCATTAGTCCCAGTACGAAAAGCATTGACCTGACCGGCTGAACCATAATTACCCCAGCCGATAACTCCCCCTCGACCAGAGCTTGTCTTTCCCTTGAGCAGTGAACTGAACGCTTTCGAAAAGCTGCGCTCAGCCAATCGATCCATCACCCGGCCAAGCAACGGCACCTGCACGTGCCCCTCGGAAATCCAGGTGACCCTCGTTCGCTCCCCCTCAGGCTGCAAAACAATCTCTCCCTTCGTGTGTTGAACGGAGAACGGACTCGATCTCTCGATGCGATAGTCCATCCTGCTTGGCCTCGCGAACTGCGTGATGCGCTCGGTCAGTTCAAGCCGGCCTGCTCCGATAATCCTCAGGGCGCCAGTGCCATTCTTTTCGTCTTTGCCCTCCTCAACCAACAGAGACTTGTCGACTCCGGGAAACCGATCGTAGCGGGCGTGATCGGAGAGGGCCTCAAAGATCGTGTCGATGTCCTTGGCAAGAACCCGCTCAACGTGAATGCGGAACATAGTTACTCCTCAAAACCTTGGCTGACCAACAAGATACGCTTACGCTTCTTCAATTGAATGGGTTTTCTTCGATTCTTTGATACGGTTTGAGACAGCTCGAGAAACTTCTGGAGGCATAATTTGGCGAAATCCGACCGCTGGTCACAAAAGGTGACCGAATCCAGCGATGCCCTGACGCTGGAGCAGGGCGTATTCTCCCTCGAAGATCCGAGAGAGATCGCCCTGTCCCTGAAAAAGTCTGCTGAAGAAAGCACTCGGCGCAAATCGGACCCCTACCGGTCCGCCATGTCCATGCTGACGTTTTATATCAATCGTGCGGGGAAGCAACTCTCCGATGAGCAACAAGACCGTCTGGAGAGGGCGAAGGATGAGTTGAGAGCCCTGTTTGGCAGGGCTAAAAAATAAATCTGTCCCGGTTTTGGTTTTCGCTGATGGCAGAAAAAAAAGCGGCCGTGGAGAACAGGATTCGGGAACTGAAACAGGTCAGCATCCTGCTTGGCCGGGAACAACAACGGCTCGAAGAAAGCGCGGCAGCCCTACGCGAAAGCCAGCGCTGCAAATAACGAGCTTCCTGTATCCGAAAAACAACTCTGTCCCGGTTTTCAACATCAGAACGCCCTCGTCAACGCCTACCAGGAACTTGTCTGGGCGTCGGGCTCGGAGTGCCAAAATACCCAATGCTTGTTTGTTTCGAGGATCGTAGGTCCCTGCCATCAGTTCAACGGTGTTTCTGTAGAGAGCGGGCTGGATACGTCATGTGAGATCTTTGACCGGGTGTAAAAATCGATAAAAACGGCTATAACCGAATAGACCAGTCGCTAGTGAGCCCAATCCATGACCATCGACCGTGAACGCCTCGCCGCCCTTGCCGCGGAACCCCACTTTCACCGGGGCAGGTATCGAAACCTGGAGTCCGTGCCCCGCCATGGCCTGGGGGATTTCCTGCGCTGGCAGCTGGCCCCCGGCCGACGTTTCCCGCAGGGTAAACGCTACACGCTGCTGCGTCCGGATGGCCACTTGCTGATGAACCCGCCAGCAGAGCCACAACTGGCCTGGCTGGGGCATGCATCTTTCCTGTTCCAGTACCGGGGCCTGAACGTACTGACAGACCCAGTGTTGTCGGACCGTGCCAGCCCTTTCCGATTGGTCGGGCCGAAACGGTTCACGCCACCCGCTCTGACGGTGGCGGAAATGCCGCCGATCCACCTGGTACTGATTTCCCACAATCACTACGACCATCTCGACGAAGCAACGGTGCGCCAGTTGCACCGACGTTTCGGAGCTGACCTGTGCTTCTGTATTCCAATGGGACTTCGACGCTGGTTCGAGAAGCGCGGCATCCACAATCTGGTGGAACTGGACTGGTGGCAATCGACGCCCCTGGCCGGCAAAAACGAAGTGTTCTGCCTGCCAGCCCAGCACTTCAGCGGACGAACCGCCACCGATACCAACACCTCGCTCTGGTGTAGCTGGCTCCTCGAACTGGACGGCTTTCGGTTCTATTTCGGCGGTGATACCGGTTATGGTCGGGTGTTTCACAACATTGGCGAACTGCTTGCGCCCATTGATCTGGCTCTGCTACCCATCGGCGCCTACGACCCGCGCTGGTTCATGGCCCCGGTGCACGTGGCACCGGAAGAGGCAGTCAAGATTCACCAGGATATTGGCGCCCGTCAGTCTGTAGCCATGCATTGGGGCACCTTCGTGCTGACCGACGAACCCATGGACGAGCCACCCCGGCGACTGCGGCTGGCGTTGGAGAGGCAAGGCATGAGTGAGTCGGAATTTCGGGTAATGCAGCACGGGGAAGTTTGGTCGCCGCAGTGATTAACGGTACTGGAACCGCCCTGCCCTCAGCCGGCCCTGACCATCCCTCGTGATGCTGTAAGCCACCTTGCGATTAGAAACCGGCCGGCCCCGGCCTGCATAACTGCTGATATGAGCAAAGACCCGTTCACCACCGCCCTCCGGAGTAATGAAACCAAACCCCGTGGCGTCATTCCATGCAGTGAGTAACCCTTTCTGATTCAATTCACTATCGCCTTTAGAGCCTTATAGCAGCCTGTCGGACTTAAGGCTGATCTACTGTGCCGGTTTTCCCCTGCCAATAGTGCTTTTGATTGCGGGCAATGACGAAAGAATAGCCACCACTAATCCAGAAGCCTTTCGGGTGCATCCATGTCCTCGTGCAACACACGAACAACGAGCACGTCCGGCTCAAGCACTTGATAAAAAACAGCGTGATGCTCGACCTGCAATCTACGATACCCAGGGAGAACATGAGCATAGTTCGTGCCAAGTGACGGATGATTGATCAGCTGTTTCATTCCTGTCTCCAACTGATCCAGGTATTTATCCGCCTGATCAACATCCCATTCTTCGCAGGTATATATCCAAATTCTGATGAGGTCTGATTCCGCCTTCGGTGTGATGTTCAGCTTGAGCACTAATTAGCCGCCTTCATTCGCTTACGGCCAGCCGCCTTGATGGCGGATATATCAAGCGGCTTGGGTTTCCCGCTTGACTCACCCTCAGCGAGGGCCTGCCTCAGCATGGCAAGACGTTCTTTGGCCTGCTGATCCCTTCGGATGAGATCGCGGATATACTCACTATCATTGCCAAAGTGACCGCTTTCAATTTGACCTTTCACCCAGTCGTCTTGTTGTTCAGTCAGCGTGATGGTTTTCCGGTGCATGCTCATAGCTAGTGTTCCTAACACAACAGAAGTATGACAATATCATACCATTCCCTTGCGTCGAATCAATGCTCCACTTCTTGTCGCCCAACGCCCGCCATCACCGGTGACAAAACCAGAGCGAAGCGGAGGGTTTGGCATCCGGTGCATGGCTTTGATACTGTGGTGCCTGTTTCATAGGTCAAACGCACCGATTTACCAACCGTCGTACCGTATTCCATTTTGCTGAAGAAAATCTCCCTCCCTTTCGAGGTAACTTTCCGTACGGCGAGTATAGTCCTCTCCTTCCTTTTTGTGATCGTAGGGTTTTGCTTGGTATCGCCCTACCTCGATCGCATTCTCCGCCCCGTTCATAATCCACACAACCACCGTGCCGCCCGGTGCCAGACCAAACGTAAGGTCGTTACGAGGCATTTCAAAGGTCTTGCCATATCGCTCAAGTGGGGCGACTTCCTTCATTTTCTCTTCGATTTCCCGGGCATTCTCCAGTTTGATCAACGCTCGGTATGATTGCTGCTCGGCGAACGAAAACCACTTGATGAGGACTAATCCCGGCATTGCCTGCCATTCCGCATTCCCTCCAGAGGGCGCTTTCCAGCAACAGGAGACGATGCCAATGGGTGCCCGCCAACCGATTTCCCCCGACACAGATTCCAGGATAAAGGTCTCGACCCACGCATCGTAATGTTGGGGCACAACAACGGAGATGCTTCGGTAGGTGGAGTCGGGGCCATACGTTGGCCCTTCTGATTCACTATGATCTGAGCATCCCAGAAGCACCAGAGCACAGACGCTGACGGCGAGATTTTTAATACTCATGATACTCCCCTTCAATCCACGGCCCTTTGTTCGGATGGACGGCCCGTTTGCCATATTTGGCTGGTTTAAAGGGATAAAGCGGCCCAAGCTTCAAGTAATGATACGAATGGTGAATGTATCGTTGCTTCAGCAACGCTCTGGATTCTGGAGTCATCAGCAAGTTGCTGCCATGCCAGACGTGGGCGGCAAGATTTCTGGCAACAGTTATTAGTTCATCAGGCAGGGAGACCGATGAATCTTTTGGATCAATAACATCCAAAGGAACACCGGCATCCACCGCCAACTTATGCATCAGGTAGAGCGGAATACGCGCTAAAATAAATCTGTCCCGGTTTTCCCACACCTCCGGGTGATGCAGATTCACACGGTTGCCATCTGACCTCCCTAACTGACCACCCGCTCTGCCAGCGTCTTCATGTCCAGCTCCTGACCTTCTTTGACCGTTTCCATCACAATGTAGCTGCGGGAGTCCTTTACCCCCGGCAACGCCAGAATGGTTTCACCGAGTAACGCCCGGTACTGCTCGACATCGGCGACCCGGGCCTTAATCAGGTAATCGAAGTTACCGGACACCAAATGACACTCCTGCACTTGGGGCACGCTAATGGCGGCTTCTTTAAACCTGGCAAACACATCCGGACCAGTCCGGGTCAAGCTGATTTCCACAAAAACGGCGAGCCCCACGCCCAACTTGCGGGCATGGAGAATCGCTCGGTAATGCTTAATGTAGCCATCCCGCTCAAGCTTTCGGACCCTTTCCAGGCAAGGGGTGGGGCTCAGATTGACCCGGTTGGACAGTTCATGGTTGGTGACCCGGGCATTACTCTGCAGTTCTTCCAGAATAGCCAAATCAATACGGTCCAGTCTTTTCATAAACAGCCGACCCCTACCTGTAAATTTCCAGAAAGCAGTTATTTATACTTAATTTATAAAAATTGCAGATGATTATATTTTTATAAATTATTTATTCAGCACTTTATCCTGTCACGTCCTTATACAATTTTCAACTTCACCGTGACTGACGACGGAAGGTCATGGACAAACGTTGCCTGAACAGGAGAGTGAGTATGATTGTTGGCGTACCAACGGAGATTAAAAACAACGAATTCCGCGTTGGCCTGGGGCCAGAGGCGGTACACGAACTGGTGGCCCATGGCCATCAGGTTGTGGTGCAGGCCGACGCCGGCGCGGGTGTCGGTTTTACCGATGAGCAGTACCTGGCGGCAGGCGCCCGCCTTGCGGCATCGGCGGAAGAGGTATTCGAGCAGGCGGAACTGATCGTCAAAGTAAAAGAACCCCAGAGCAGCGAACGGGCATTGTTGCGCCCCCACCACACGCTGTTTACCTACCTGCACCTGGCTCCGGATGTCGCGCAAACCAAGGAACTGCTTGAAGGCGGCGCTACCTGCATCGCTTATGAGACGGTCACCGATGCCAACGGCGGGCTGCCACTATTGGCCCCCATGTCGGAAGTCGCCGGGCGCATGAGCATCCAGGCGGGCGCCCGGTGTCTGGAAAAGTCCCAGGCTGGCCGCGGGGTGCTGCTCGGCGGTGTACCTGGTGTCGAAGCAGCGACGGTCGTCATCATCGGTGGCGGTGTCGTCGGGTTTGCGGCCACGCAAATGGCGGTGGGCATGGGCGCCCGCGTACTGGTACTCGATAAGTCCATGGCCGTGTTGCGGCGTTTCGATGCGCTGTTCGGCAACAAGGTCCAGACACTGTTTTCCTGCGCCAAGACCGTTGAGCAATCGGTGCTGCAAGCCGATCTGGTGATTGGCGGGGTACTGATCCCCGGCGCGGCGGCACCAAAACTGGTAACCCGTGACCTGATCTCAAGAATGCCACAGGGAGCGGCGGTGGTGGACGTTGCCATCGACCAGGGCGGCTGCTTCGAAACCTCCAGGCCTACCACGCACGCGGAACCCACTTATCTCGTTGATGGGGTGGTCCACTACTGTGTTGCCAACATGCCTGGTGCGGTCGCGCGAACCTCCACTTACGCCCTGAACAACGCCACCCTGCCCTACGTCCTGCAGATAGCCGACAAAGGTCCGCGCCAGGCGCTGGCAGACAACAGCCATCTGCGCCAGGGCCTGAACGTGGTTAACGGAACACTGACCTGTCCATCCGTCGGTGTCGCCCAAGGTATCGACGCCATCACCCCGGAGCAGGGCCTGGAGCTTATGGCCTGATCCTGCGGTCGTTGTTTACGGCGATCCGCCAGCAATATTCTGAAACAGCAACAAAAACTTCCAGTTAACAACAACAAGACAAGAGAGGTGTATATAAGATGGAAACGCTGAGTTCTGCCTTCGAAGCGATCAACGGAGTCGTGTGGGGCTGGCCCATGCTCATCCTTATTCTGGGCGTCGGCTTTTTTATGAGTCTGGGGCTGAAATTGATGCCCATACTCAAAATCGGCACCGGCTTTAAACTGCTGGCTGGCGGTGTTCACACCAGAAAGGGTGAAGAAAGCGACGGCGAGGTTTCTCCCTATCAAGCCCTGATGACAGCCATGGCGGCCACCGTCGGTACCGGCAATATCGCCGGCGTTGCGACCGCCGTCTTCCTGGGAGGCCCCGGGGCGCTGTTCTGGATGTGGATAACTGCCCTGGTGGGCATGGCCACCAAATACTCGGAAGCCGTGCTGGCCGTCAGGTTCCGTGAAGTGGACGAACAGGGCAACCATGTCGGTGGCCCGATGTACTACATAAAGAACGGCATGGGCAAACGCTGGCGCTGGCTGGGTACCGCCTTCGCCATTTTTGGTGCCGTGGCCGGTTTTGGCATCGGTAACACCGTACAGTCCAATTCGATTGCCCAGGTGATTGAAGCCAACTTCGCCGTGCCCGCTCTGGCCACGGGCGTGGTGGCCATGGTGCTGGTCGGCGCCGTGCTGATTGGTGGCATCCGGCGAATTGGCTCAGTTGCCGGCACTCTGGTGCCGTTCATGGCAGTGGCCTACATAGTTGCGGGACTGGTGGTGCTGGCCATCAACGCCGATCAGCTTGGCGCTTCCATCGCACTGATTTTCGACAGCGCGTTTACCGGACACGCGGCCCAGGGTGGCTTTGCCGGTGCTGCGGTATGGGCGGCTATCCGCTTCGGCGTGGCTCGAGGCGTGTTCTCCAATGAGGCAGGATTGGGGTCTGCGCCCATCGCACACGCTGCCGCACAGACCAAAGACCCGGTTCGCCAAGGTTTGATCGCCATGTTGGGAACCTTTTTGGACACCCTCATTGTGTGCTCCATCACCGGCCTGGTCATTGTCAGCTCGGGCGTGTGGACGTCGGGTGAGTCCGGCGCAGCTCTGACGTCATCGGCGTTCGCCACTGCGTTACCCGGCGTTGGTAACTACGTGGTGGCAATTTCCCTGGCTATCTTTGCCTTTAGTACCATCCTCGGCTGGTCATTCTATGGTGAACGCTGTGTCGAGTTCCTGTTTGGCGTCAAGGCGATCAGGCCATTTCGCATTCTATGGATACTGGCGGTACCTTTGGGAGCCGTACTCAATCTTGACTTCGTATGGCTGGTGGCGGATACGCTGAATGCGCTCATGGCATTACCGAACCTGATCGCCATTGCGGCACTGAGCCCCGTTGTCTTTAAACTGACCCGAGAATACTTTGATCGTCAAACCCTCGGTCTGCCCGCAGAGTCCTCGGCATTTCAGTAGCCGTGTCGGAGTCCGTCAAGCGGACACCGTTACCGACGACCTGGATAGAACCTTCGGGCTTCTATCCAGGTCGCCAAAAAACCGGGATTAGAACTGTACTGAAGCGGCGGGCCGAATTGATCAAACCGGAAGTTCGATGATTTCACCGGCCACACAGGCTTCAGGACGCATTTTGCTGTGGGTGTCTGCGATGACTCCGATTTGCATGCTTACCCTTCATTCGCCTTACGATACTGCCCCTGATAATCAAAAATCCGTTCCTGCACCTGCCAATAGCGTTTCTGCTTGCGGGCAATGACAAAATCCGGCGCAGTCAACAAGGCCTGCATCTCAAGCACCTCATCCGTCCTGCTGAACGTTTTCGGAGCCTGGCTATTCGCGAAACGACGCCCAAACAGCGTGTTAAAGACGGTACGCTGCGCCGGCTTGCCGAAATCAAAAAACTCGCTGAGTTCTTCCCCATCTTCACCGTGATAGGTGATCCTCAGTTTGCTCCCGGTTTTGCTATTAAGAGCGCTTAACGTGATCCCGGCGCAACGGATCACCATGGCATCCTTGAGTTTCAGGGCATCTCTCAGCTGATCATCCGGGTCGATAATGGCTTTTTGACACTGCCCGCAGTTACGGGCCGCAATATCATTCTCGCCACCGCAGTGGGGGCACTCCTTGAAACGAAAACGGTAATCGCACTGTTCAGGGCGCCCGTTCTGCCCGGCATCTTCATCCCCTTCCGCAGGCTCCAGCAGGCCCTGACAACGGCGCCCGTAGTGCTCGATAACACGGCCTTCGCTGTCTGTCTTGCCCCAGAAGATATTGGCAAAACCACAGCCTGGGCAGAACACCTGCACCGGTTCACTGTCGGGGTTCGGTTTCGGCTCCCCCACCTCCGGATGATGCAGATTCACATGGTTGCCCGCGTAATCGATCACCAGACAATCCTGTTTGCCCTCGTCCAGACGAAGTCCGCGGCCCACGATCTGCTGATACAGGCTGACCGACTGGGTGGGCCGAAGAATGGCGATAAAGTCCA
Source organism: Marinobacter sp. Arc7-DN-1 (assembly GCF_003441595.1). Taxonomy (NCBI): domain Bacteria; kingdom Pseudomonadati; phylum Pseudomonadota; class Gammaproteobacteria; order Pseudomonadales; family Marinobacteraceae; genus Marinobacter; species Marinobacter sp. Arc7-DN-1. The sequence continues at coordinate 1,605,496 of NZ_CP031848.1, forward strand.
CGTGGGGCGCGTCAAAGCCCGTGGTGAGCACGGACACATTCACCAGATACTTCAACTGCCGCTGTTTGAAGCGCTGAATCAGCAACGCCCGTTCATTCAGATCGGTCGCGCCGGTCACCAGGGCGGTTTGGTGTTCCGGCAGATAGCCGGTGATCTCCCGCGCATGATCCACCGTTGCCGCAAAGATCATCACCCCCTTGCGCTCAACGGCCAGCTCCATCACCTGCTCAATGATGGCACGGGTCACACGCTGATGTTTGCTCAGCAGCTGGTTAACGTCCTTCTCGGCGACTTCGCCAAAGCGGTCCTGAGCCAGCGCGGAGAAATCGTATTGCGCCACCGCCGCGTTCACCAACTCAGGCTTCGTGAGATACCCCCGATTGATCATGTAGCTCAACGGCAGCTCATAAATGCAATGCTGAAAGGGCTTATCCTGTTCTTCACTGGAACCGCGAACAAAGCCCCGGTAGTGATAGCGATAGATCCAGCCCATGGCCAATCGATAGGGTGTGGCGGTGAGCCCAAGCACTTTCAGGGCGTCATTCTGTTGCCGCAGCAGCTCGATGATCCGTTGATACTGACTGGTATCCTCACCGCTGACCCGGTGGCACTCATCGATGATGACCAGCGAGTATTCACCCCGGAACTGATCCAGATTCGCCGATACCGACTGCACACTGGCGAAGGTCACCTGATGCCGGATTTCCTTACGCTGCAGCCCGGCGGAGAAGACGCCGCCCGTTAACCCATAGCTCTGGTATTTGGCGTGATTCTGCTCCACCAGCTCTTTTACGTGGGTCAGCACCAGAATCCTGCGCCGGGCAAGACGGGCCAGCTCGGCAATGACCAGGCTTTTGCCTGCGCCGGTTGGCAGCACGATAACGGCAGATTCATCCGATTGACGGAAATGATTCAGCGTGGCGTCGACCGCTTCCTGCTGGTAGGGCCGGAGTTTGAATGGCGGGCCAAAACACTGAATCATCCTAGAAAAACAGTACCGGAGACACCCCAAACCGCTTGCCGAGGGCTTCCATGTGTTTGCGGGTCAGTTTTTTACCTTCAGCACCATTGAGAATCTTGCTCACATTGCCCTTTGAGCCCAACTCCGGCAGATCAGCAACCCCAAGACCGTGTTGAGCCATCAGGGTTTTCAGTACAGCAATCCCCCTGTCCGTTTCTGCAACAGCGGCATTGAAGTCGGAAAACTCTGCAGCCTGGTCCTCCCAGCGCTCAATACTGACAGCCAGAATCTCAATTAACAGTTTATTGGCGTCGTAGTCGTCCACCAGTTGGTCCATCAGCTCCAACGCTCGCTCATAGTCATCCTGGGTCTCAATGTGGGCCACATAAGGCACCCGGGCCAGCGCTTCTCTGATCTCAACAAAAGCAGGCGATAACATAAGCCTCACTCCCTATTGCGACGGTATTTGTCAGTCAGCCGGTCGTAATCGGCGTGGCTGCAAATGTGTTTCACATACATGCGATTATCACGAAACTCAATGAAGGCGATCAGCCGTAAATTGTTGCCGCCAATGTCGATAACCCACCATTTGTCCCGGTATTTGAAATTGTCCAGGGACGGGAACACCTGGCGCAGCTGATCAGGTGTTTCAAACCGTCCATAACGCAACGTGGTGTAGGTATTTACCAGAGCCTCCCGGTCATTGGGAAACTGCCTAGCCGCATCACTGAACGGCTTTCTTGAAATAATGTGCACGAACTTTCCCTGTTTCTTTTTTTGAAACCATAGCAAAAAGTTTCCGAAATAGAAACTGTGGGTCAGACGGTTTCTATCCTGCTTCCAAGCCGGAGCGTAAAAGCGGGACAGATCCATTCTTCAATATGGTGGGGAGAAACGGGCACCATCACCCTGGTCTGCCCTGGTATCAGCGTCAATCAGCAGGCCTTTTTCATAACCGGTGCCAACCATTTGCGCCTGGCCTTCTCCACCAGATCTCGAGCATCGTGAGTCCAGCGGTGGAAATTGGGGCTGTAGTAATTGAATGTACTTGTCATTGGTGGCCAATTGAGCGAATTCTCTGAGCTAACGGATAGCACTTCCTGGTTTTCGTGTTTCATTATCATCCTTGTCGGCACCCAACCATCGTTGTATCTTCGGATTCCTCGCCCAGGAAGGGCCATGTTTACAAGGAACGAAACAATGGAATCTGATCAACGCGAACACATATCCGTAGTCATCAATTATTTCTGGGGCGAAGGAGCAACCTCACCTGAATCTGTAAACCAAGGTATGGCTATCATCGCCTACGAGGCACTGGAAGAAGCACAAAGCTGCTCAGCAGCCTATTCTGGCATGAAGTTCCAGGTACCCGGATCACCCGTCGTCGTTGGGTCAATTGGTGCAAACCACGACATTCTGTTGATCAAGTATTCCGATACCGTCGGCAAGCGATACATCAGTTTCGGTACCGAAAACACACTCGAAACGGGAGGCTGCGGATGGTCTGATTTTTTCGAGGCAACGCTATCGGAAAAAGAAGCCCACAGTTGTGATCAGGCTAGCGTAGAGTCTTTCAAGAGCGTATTTGTTCAAGGTACGGATGCGGGCATCTGGAAAGCCGCAGATAGAGCTTACTACTTCTTCCTGCCTGATCAGGGTTCCTCGTTTGTCTTCTTTCAGTCCAACAATGGTAACCTGATCAAGTTGGAATCTGACTTTCTCGATTCTGATGGCTTCCGACGGATGTTAGGGGATATGTAGAGCCGCCGGAAACCGCGGAAACCAAGACACCCATTAGCCAGCCGTAGCCAAGGCACAATAGAAGACCTGACCCTGTTCTCCGTTTTCCTGTTCCCCGGTCCGACTCAGGAAATTATATCTGCCTATATCACCGTTTCCGCAAGCATGCTAAAAGATTCCTCACAGCAGTAGGCTGGGTACTTTCCTCATCAGGATATCAGCATGTCAGATAAATTTTTCTTCAAGGGCCGGCAGGACGCACGCCAGCACCACACCGCTTACGGCGGCTTTCAGACCAACGCCAGCCAGAAGAGTGGCAGCAGGAAGTATCCGCTCACGCTGGTGGTTACCAGTGAGGCGCGCAAACAGGAGGTTGAGGCACAGGTGGCGAAGGCGAAGCTGCACGCGAATATTTCGGTTGATACCCGCGAGGGCGCCGCTGAATCCATCACTGAGCTCACCGCTATCCTGAATAAAGGAGAGACGGTCACCACGGTAAAATCGCCCTCCCGCAACGACTTCTGTAACTGCGGTAGTGGCATCAAATTCAAGAAGTGCTGTGGCTGACGACAACCGGGGTATAGAGGGCAATGGCTATGATTGTTTGCGGGGTTGAGCTGACTGGCAGCGATGCGGTGGTGTGTTTGCTGAATATGGACAGGGGGCAGTTCAACCTGCCGGAGTGCAAGGTGCGCAAACTGTCACTGCCGAAAAACCATAGCCGTGAAGATCTGAAGCGGTTCCAGGCGGCCTTCGCGGAGTTAATGGCCGAGTACGGGGTCACCCGTGTCGCGATCAAAGAGCGGATGCCAAAAGGCAAATTTGCCGGTGGTGCCATCAGCTTTAAAATGGAAGCGGCCATTCAACTGACCACCGGTACTGAGTTTACCGTGACCCTGCTGCCCCCGGCACTGATCAAATCCACCCTGGCAGTCAACCCGCTGCCAATTGCTTTTGCCGATACGGGGTTGAAGGCCTTTCAGGAAGCGGCCTTTACCACCGCCTATGTAGGACAGCTGCACGGTCGTTGAACCTGAAAGGTGTGTACCGGCAATTAGAGATTATGCGCCTCCCGCACATCATCCGGCTCCTCACCCTGCCTTGGCAACTGCGGCATTACCATTCCGGGAAAATAAATCTGCCACGGGTTTCCCATGATTATTTCGGTGGCACTTCCTTGATGTACAGGTCTTGTTGCGGGAACGGGATGGTGATGCCTTCTTGCTTGAATCGGCGCCAGATCTCCAGATTGATGTCAGAGCTTACGCTACCGAAACCTGCTTGCGGGTCTGCAACCCAGACCCGGGCTTCCAGATGAATACCGTTGTCGCCGAACTGTGTTAACCGGCACACCGGCTCCGGCTCCGAAATCACGCGGGGGTGCTCCCGTGCAATCTCCAGCATGATGGCCATGGCACGCTCCACGTCATCACTGTAGCTCACCGAAACCGGGATCTTCAGGCGTACGTTGGGGTCCGAATAAGACCAGTTAATCACCTCGGTGGTAATAAGGTTTTCGTTGGGAATGAGCGTCTCCACGCCGTCGCGATTGCGCACCACCACATAGCGGGCATGCAGTGCGACCACCCAGCCGAACTTCTCACCGACGCTGACCACATCACCGGGGCGAATCGAGCGGTCGAACACAAGAATAAAACCGCTGATGAAATTGCTGGCAATACGCTGCAGGCCGAAGCCAAGGCCAACACCCAGGGCACCGCCGAACACCGCGAGCGCCGTGAGATCAATACCGACCAGATTAAGAACGGACAGTCCAGCAACGGTGATCAGCACCAGCTTGCTGACTTTGGAGAAACCCACGGCCGCACCGGGGCTCAGATACGGCAACTGGGACAGTCGCCGATCGATAATGCCCGAGAGCCATATGGCAACCACTAACACAAGGCCCATCAGCAGGAGTAGCTTGATGACCGCCAACAGGGATATGCGCAGGTCGCCCACGGTGAAGGCCAGGCTATCCATGGCCTCAAGCAATCCGGGCAGCAAGCCCACGAGATGCAGGCCCACCACCAGCCAAATGAGGGTACTGATGACATTTTCCGAAGCCTTGACCAAGGGGCCGCTTCGCATCCCCTTGCGCAACATGTAAACCAGGATGCGAATCAGGGCAAACGAGATCAGCAGCGGAACAGCCAGATCCAGCGCCCAATGGGCCTGATTCAGCGCGGCGAGTGACCCGCGACCCAGCATAACCACCACCAGCATCGAGATTGGAAAGGCAAGGCGCTGGATGGTGCGTTGCGTAAAGTGTCGCACGCCCTGGGAATCGGCAGCGGTATGCCGGGCAATGAGATGATGCAAATAGAACGCAGCCACCCCCGCAAACACCAGAACCGCGGCCTGCGGGATGACATCCAGCAAACTTATTTCCTGCATGGCCACCAGCAAATCCTGCCAGTATTCCACCATCGACAACTCCCGAGTAACGAGCATTCAGTAACTGGCCGCACTTGGCAGCATTCAGTCTGTTTACAGTATAGGAGCCAAAAAATAGATCTGTCCCGGGTTTCCAAGCTCCCAGCCTCGTTCAAGCCGCGCGATCAGATCCGTTATCCTCACCAGCCTGCAAAGTCCAGGTCATACCCAAAGCGCGCCCCGCTTTGACAAGCGTTGTGATGGTTACACCGGTATCCTTCTCATCTAGAAGGCGGTTAACCACAGTCCGGCTGGTATGCATTTTCTGGGCAAGCTGAGACTTGTTTACGCCGGCGTGCCCCATAGCCTGCTGAATCTGCCAGACAATTACCCGCTTCAGCGCCTCAGCTTCTACCTGCTCAAGCGTACCATCGGATTCGAGCAGATCATCGAGAGAGCTGCCAACGTGCTTATGCTGTGTCATTTTATTGCTCCCATTCAGACAAGATTCTTCTTTCGATCTCTCGCCTTCGCCAACTCTTGATCCGGTGTTTTCTGAGTCTTTTTGATAAAGCCGTTCAGCAACACCATATCGCCGCGAAACATCGTGAATATGACTCGTGCAATCCGACCGTTCGAGAGATCACTGCGGACTTCCCACAAGTCTGAATTGGCTTTGCCAGAGAAGCCCCTTACCAGGGGCATGCCCAGTGGCCATCCATATTCCACCGTCTTCAGGTCGGTCCCGATCACTGAACGATCCTCTTTATCAAGCTTCAGCAACCATTCTTTGACCGGCTCTCGACCACTGTCACTTCTGTAAAATACGACGTTAACCGTTTTCCTTGTCATACAACCCCTTCCTTGGCGCAAACCAGTGTACCTAAATAAGTACATAGATGCCAGTGCACAGCATCATTCGGCACAACCGGGAAAACCGGGACAGCGGAAAACCGGGACAGATCTATTTTCCGTTCTGGAGGTTCGCCAGGTAGTACTCAAAATCACGGTGTTCGACGAACACTGGTTGGCGGTTATGACCGCGTTGAACAATATGGTGGGGAAAACCGGGCACAATCACCCTGGCCTGTCTTGGCATCAGCGTCTCCTTGCTTTTGAATCACAGAATCCATTCTGTGCATTGAAGGTCGATGTTAACCGAACTACAGAGCCGGTTAATAGGGGCTCAAATTAGCCTCGAGGCACAGAAGCCGGAAAATAAATCTGTCCCGGTTTCTGTCCTATGAGAGATTTACCCGTACTCCGACCTGCGCGGTGTTCGATTAAAGCATCTAAGCTATCATAGATACCAAAGACAACTTTTCGGCGGGCTCAATCTTGCAGCAACACTTGCGTTTCTGGATAGCAAAGGAACAGTTGAATGAGTGACAGGGAAGCCAAGGAGGCTGCGGACGAGCAGGAGTCTCGCGTCAAGGCCCAGGATCGTGAATCCCGCGAACGGACACCGACGCCGAGCGAAAAGTCGCTGACTCCGAAAGAGCGTGAGACCGTAGCCGAACATAGCAATCTATCGTCGCTGACTGTCTACTCTATCATTCTGCGCGAGGGCGAAAAGGAGCTTGAACGCCCGAAAAGCTCGCTCTGGTGGTCCGGCGTGGCAGCAGGTCTCGGGATTTCGACCTCGGTCCTCGTCGAGGGGATTATCCGCTCCAATCTGGGCTCAGATCACCCCTACCTGACGTTGATTGAAAGCCTGGGCTACTCGTTCGGATTTGTCCTCGTGATCCTGTGCCGGCTTCAACTGTTCACCGAGAACACCATCACCGTCGTGCTGCCGGTTCTGGCCCAGCCGACGCGCAACCGGTTCTATTGTACCGCCCGCCTTTGGGGAATTGTGCTTGTGGCCAATCTGTGTGGCACGTTTATTACCGCCGCCATCGGCGTCCACGGGGGCATCCTTCCCGTCGATACCCTGGCCGCGATGGTGGAGATGTCGCGCCACCTGGCAACACTGACTCCGGCCGAGACACTTTTGCGGGGTATTCCATCCGGCTTTTTCATAGCGGCTATTGTGTGGATGCTGCCTTCGGCGAAGAGATCCGAAGTGCTGGTTATCGTCATGTTTACCTGGCTGATTGCGGCGGGTGACTTTACCCATGTGATTGCCGGGTCAAACGAGATTTTCACGCTAGTGCTCAGTGGGGAAATGAGCGTCTTCAACGCCCTGATCTATCATATTTCCCCGGTACTCATCGGCAACATTATCGGTGGTACAGGTCTGTTCGCGATGCTGGCCTACGCCCAGGTTCATGAAGAAATGTGATGCAGCGCCGAGCACTGGTATCCACACTGGCTGGTTAATAGGTGTCGCTAACCCGCGCCGTCGCCCAACGTATGTCCTCTAACGGTCTCGTTGTAGAGGCATTGGTGCGTGTGCCATTTCTCGTCCGTGCTAGCCTTGCTGCCTTCCCACCGGGGATCCTGAGGCCGTTCGTGACTGTTGATGAAGGCAGCCACATCCCAGGCTTGCTGGTCCGTGAGAACGGCTTCCTTCTCCACAGGACTGGCTTTTCCAAGAGGCATGTTGTATTTGATGAAGGCAGCCGCTGTGTTGACCCGGTGCATTCCAGCCCCCCAGTTGTAGGCTCCGGCACCCCATAGTGGCGGGAAAATCTGACGGCCATCGTCCGCGAATTTTCCACTGCCGTCACTGCCATGGCAAATGCTGCATTGATTCTGGTACACCTCCTCACCACGGCTCACGCTGCTTCCGTTCTGGGGTTCGGGAACAGCCGCGTAACCGCGCCCAGGCAGATTCTTGCCAATTGGTGCCCCCTCGGCCGACCAGAAAAAGAACGCCTGCAGATCCTTGAGCACCTGGCTATCGGGCTCGGGCGGTCCACCGGCCTCCGAACTGTTCGCATTCATCGAGTAGGTGAAGCAACCGCGAATGCGTTCATCCATGGTATTGACGTGGTCATTCTTGCCCCGGTATTTGGGATAAATACCCCACGCACCCCACATGGGAGCGGAGTTAGCGGCGAGACCGCCGGCCAGATGACAATTGCCGCAATTCTGCTTGTTGCCCACAAAGCGCTTGGCTTCCGGGTGCTGGCGCGTATTCACGAATGCCTCCCAACCGCTGCGCACGCTGTCACCGAACGGCCCCTCGGGAATATCGTCGAGGCTTGGGGGCTGATGGTACCCCTCCGCACCGGCTTCTGGAGCCGGTTCAAGTTCCACCTGCTTAGTGAGCGTCTCATCAACCTGGGCATTCACTGAAAGTGCAAAGAGCGCCAGGACCGCTGGCAACAGCGGACTCCGGATGCCACGAAGGGGGTGTTTGATGTCCTTTGCTGTCATGGCGGCCTCTCAGGTCGGATTATTGAACGTTATTGGAAGGCTGGGCGGGCAACGAGGCGAACCAGGCGGTCACCGCCTGGCTATCTTCGTCGCTGAGGCGTTTTGCAACCGATGCCATCAAACCATTGGGGTCGTTGTGGCGGCTGCCGGACTGCCAGGCCTTGATCTGGTTTTGGAGGTACGTTGCCGGTTGCCCCGCAATCGATGGGAAAGCGACACCCACGCCTTGACCCTGGAGGCCGTGGCAGGAGGTACAAGCGGGAATACCCTGTTGCCAGTCTCCACGCTGAGCGAGCGTCTCCCCCCGATGCAGGGTTTTCTGATCCACTTCCCCACCGGGTGCCATGGTCGGAGGTTTCAGGCTGGCGAAGTATTCCGCGACATCCCCACGCTGCTGTTCTGAAAGCGCAGAGGCGATGGGGGCCATAATCGGGTTACTCCGAGTGCCGTTAGCCATTGCTGTGAGTTGCTGGGCCATATAATCGGCATTCAACCCCGCCAAGCGCGGCCATCCGGCGGCTGCATTCCCACCACCCTGCGCGCCGTGACAGGAAGAACAGGCTTGCACCCCTTCACCGCCCTGTTGCGCCAGTTTTTTCCCTGCTTCGTTAGCCGCACCTATGGTGGGCATCAACAGTATCAGAAGTGAGAAACCAAACAGTCCACACGTAAAGCCGCCGCGACCGTGCATCGAGATGCCTCCTGGCCAAAAATATAACCCTGTCTCCCAGCCTAAAGCCATCTAGCTGGACACACATTAAAATCATAGTCCCTCGCGTCACTTTCTGATACCACTAGTCCATCCAGCGTAATCCGGAACAGATCTATTTTTTCAGAGCTGGGTATCCGTTCAGCTTAGCGGCAATTGCAAAGCGAAATTCAAAGAGGGAACCTAGACAAAAGAGTTCGAGGTCCCAAGCGGCGAGACGATACCTTGCGGGAAAACAGGAGCCTTCAATGACGTTTGATTTCCACGGCCGGCGCGTCATCGTCGCTGGCGGCAGCAAAGGTATTGGCCGGGCCATCGTGCTGGGATTTGCCCGAGCCGGCGCAAGCGTCTCTGTCTGCGCACGCGGGCAGGCGTCCCTGGACGGGCTGGCGGAAGAGGTGGCAGGCGAGGGGCTGGCGGCGCTGCATGTGGCCCCCTGCGACATCGGCGACAAGACCGCGCTGGAGACCTATCTGCAGAGCGCCATGGACGAGCTGGGTGGCCTGGACGTGCTCGTCAATTGCGCCTCTGCGTTCGGGCGAGAGGACAACGAAGAAGGCTGGCTGAGCAGCATTGAGGTGGATCTGATGGGCACGGTTCGCGCCGGCCATACCTGCCTGCCAGCGCTCAAGGAAACCGGGGGCACGATCATCAACATTGCCTCCATCGCCGCCCTGCACGCCTCGACACGCACCGCCCCTTACGCAGCCATAAAAGCCGCCGTCGCTCACTATACCGGCAGCCTCGCGGTAGCCATGGCCCCGCATAAAGTGCGGGTTAATGGCATTGCCCCGGGCTCGATCGAGTTTCCGGGCGGCGTCTGGGACCAGGCCCGGCAGAACAATCCAGAGCTCTACCAGCGTATTCGTGGAGGGATTCCCTTCGGGCGCCTGGGCACGCCGGAGGAAGTCGCCGACGTAGCGTTATTCCTGGCCTCCGATATGGCCCGCTGGATGACCGGCCAGACACTGGTGGTGGACGGCGGCCAGGTTTTGTCCTGAGCCTCCAACTCATCGCCCAAGGAGTTTTATAACGCCCATGCCCGAATCGACCCCGCTTCAAACCCTGCTCGACACACTTCCTCAATGCGGCCGCGTTGAGTGGATTGGCATCCGCCCTGCACGCGGTGAGCCCATGCAGGTGCTCGAGAGGGCGACTGTCACCCCGGGCAAAGGACTGGACGGAGATCGATTCAAGGGCCGCGACACCAGCAAACGGCAGGTGACCCTGATCCAAAAAGAACACCTACATGCCATTGCCGCCTGCCTGCAGCGGGAAGCCATTGACCCCGAGGTTTTCCGGCGCAACATCGTCGTCTCTGGCCTGAACCTGCTGGCTCTGAAAGGCAAAAGGTTCCGGATCGGTGGTGTGGTGCTGGAATACACGGGCCTGTGCCACCCCTGCAGCAAGATGGAGACCGCCCTCGGGCCGGGTGGGTACAACGCCATGCGTGGGCATGGAGGCATTACTACGCGGGTGGTTGAAGGGGGTGAGCTGGCTCGTGGTGACAATGTGCAGGCATTGCTATAGTGAAACAAGACCACCGGATTCCCAATCCGCGCCAAAACAAGTCCGAACAGGTCACTCTCCCCAGGATGTCGCCATGCCCACCTATACCGTTACGGTTGCCAATCTGCCCCTCTCACAGACGCAGAAATCCGAGATAGCGGAAGCGATAACAACCGCACATCACGCGCAAACTGGTGCGCCCCGCTTTTTTGCCCAGGTTTTGTTTTCTTCCACCAATGAGGGCGAGCACTTTGTCGGTGGCAAGGTAAACACGGCGCCCCAAGTGTATGTGCACGGCCTGGTAAGGCAAGGCCGCGCTACGGAGGTCAAGCAAGCCCTGATGAGCCAGATGCTTGAAGAGATAGTCCGGATTGCAGGCGTAACCGCTGAGGACGTCTGGATCTATCTGCAGGACATTCCAGCCACTCAGATGATCGAGTTTGGCCGGTTTTTGCCTGCGCCGGGAGATGAAGCTGAGTGGGAACGGGAAATGACGCCAGAAAAGCGCGCCAGGTTGCCCAAAGGATAGATCTGTCCCGGTTTTCCCGCCAGCATTGGCGCCCGCTTCTTGCCCCCGTTCTTTTTAAGCTTCAGCTTTCACTGAGGGTGGAAATGCCGTCTACCTCGGTTACTGTTTTGGCATCCGCCCGCTCAATGATTTTGAGGAGAGTGGATTGAATGGTTTCGTCTTCCCTGGCATCACCGCCGCTTACAAACGTTTGCTTCTGGGGATCCGCACCCTCTTCCTCGGTATATGAAATCACAACCTCGCTGGCTGAATCGGGCGTTTTACCAAAGTGCGCTTTACCAAAGTACTCTAGCGAAACCAACGGATAGCCGTGAAAGCCCTTCTTGACTTGCTTTGCGATACGCTTTTTTGCTTTATCCACATTCATAGTGAGGGCCTGTCGCTGCGGTTGTTATCTGAGTGCACATCCGCACCCAGTCGATACCATTCGCCAATTCTATGCCCTTAACCCCATCCAAAATAGGTCTGCCCCGGTTTTCCGAAAACCGTCGGCCACTGTTCAAGTCAGATCCTCCGCAAAGCATCATCAAGGTCCAACTTGCGAAACGTTTGGCGCAACGTGTCGCTGGCCAGTCGCGCCTCCCATTGCCTGCGCTGTTCCAGCATCGATTCGTCGGCAGCCAGGGAGTCGAGAACGGACAATGCATAATCCCGGAGCAGCTCACTCCGGCACTCGATGACAAGATCGGACGACGCCGCAGTACCGGACCCGGAGTAGGCAAAGCAGCGCTGGACATTGCGCCTGGCGCTTTCCCGTTCAACCGGTGAGATCGCAACCTCCCGCGCGTCGTTGTCGGGAACCAGTAAAACGTTCACGCCCCGCCCGGTAATGGCTTCGGTGGTCTGCTGCGCGTCGTGTGGAACGTGGACATTCTTGTGGTTTGGCCAGATGTCGAACATGCCATAGTCGGCACAGGGGCCCTCTCGCTGAAACGTAAAGAAATCCGGGTAGGCATAGAACTCTGGCCCCCGCTCGCGATAGCGGTCATAGAACGCGGTGACGTAGGCCATGATGAGGGTCATTGCACCAATGCCCTCAAACCGACGAGGGACAACGATGCCAAGGCGATCCGTATCCTGAAACGACGAAAACAAGTCCGAGTGCGGAATGGCCTCGCCATCCTGGGTGATTTTGAAATCGCTGCCTCGCAGGCTGCTGCTGTGCATGGTTATGTCGAACGCTTTCAGAAAATAGGCCTGTCCCGATTCTGAGCGGTCACGACCGGCCAGTCAAAAGCCATAACAACAAGCCAGCAACCCCGAAAAGAAGCACTGCGAAATGGACAGCCAGGTTCTTCCGGATAGTTGGGGCGGGCTTAGCGTTGAAGCTGAAATAATCCGCACCAAACAGCCCAACACCACAGCGCTCACAGTAGTTTTTCGAGTAAGAGACCCGGAGCTCAGATGGCTCAAACTTTTTTCGGCAACTGTAACAACTGGGTTTTCTCACTTCGGGCTCCGATTTGTCTGGAGGACCGGGCACAATCACCCCGGCCTGCCTTGGCATTAACTCCTCCTCGCTGTTGAAACACGGAATCCTTTCTGCGCTGAACGCCGATCTTAACCAAAGCACGCTGGAGGTTGTTAGGGACTTACTTTAGCGCTGGGCCATCAGCGAAGACGAAAAAATCGATCTGTCCCGGTTTTCCGATAGCCTCATTGCTTTCATGCGCATGACTGTCAGTAGTAGAGTAGGAAGTACACATAGCGGCACTAAAACGCTGTTGATTTTTCAAAGGAAAGTAAACCAGACTGACTGTAGACCAGGGCTGCTAATCAATACACGCTATAGTAACGTTCAACCAGATAAGGGCAAAATCACGCCTGTTGCTGACAAAGCGATGAGTGGACGAAAACTTCCAAGCACAGGTACTAGGCCATGCTTCTTATTTGAAAACAAGCTCTATCGATAGTTCGGGCTCTAATTCGATATTTCGATATACAGCCAACCGAATTACCGATCTCCGATGCCGCTGAGACAGGATGAAACGTAGTGACAGACCAAGAACAAATGTCATCTGAGGATGATGGTGCGGTTTCCCTTCGCCCAAAAGCACGCATTCTGAAGACCTTGGGTGAAGAATTGATCAGCAGTGAGACTGTGGCGCTAATTGAACTCGTCAAAAACGCATACGATGCAGACGCTCAGAACGTCCTTATATCCTTTTCAGAGGGCCTGATGGAGGGAAGAGGATTCATTAGAGTAATGGACGACGGACACGGAATGGATATGAAAACCATCCGTAATTCTTGGATGGTGATTGCGACTTCCACCAAAAAAAACAATAAGATAAGCAAAAGCGGAAAAAGACGAGTTTTAGGTGAAAAAGGGATTGGTAGGTTTGCCACAGCGAGAATTGCACAAGAGCTTGAATTAGTTACCAGAACAGCAGACCAACCTACAACTGAGTCATATGCTGTTTTCGACTGGACACAGTTCGAAAATGACGACCTCTTTTTAGACGATATTCTCTTTCTAGCAGATGAGCAAGAAGCTAATGCCATAGTTCCTGGTTGGCGATTGGAGAATTTCGCTGACGAAGCCTATGAAGTTCCATATCATGGAACAATTTTAACAATGAACAGATTGAAACATACCTGGGAAAAGAGCGATCTAGAGAACTTGCAGCGGGGTCTATCTAGGCTTCTTTCACCATTTTACTCAGAAAGCGACTTCAATATATTTATGGAGTTGCCAGAAGAGCACAGCGAATTTAGCTCACGGATTTCACCGCCTGAGATAATTAATTATCCTCATTACATTGTCCAAGGAAAAATAAAGGGCTCCGGTGAGTATTCATTTTCTGTACGTATCCAGGAGGAAGGTAAAGATCACAATTTTTCCGGGTTCCTCTATAAAACCTTCTCAAGAGGAGAGTGGATGCTACATACATCTAGCCAAGAATTTGAGCTTACCATCGAGAACCAGAAAGAGAGGTCTGTTGAATGTGGCCCTTTCGACTTTGAGCTCCGTATATGGGACCGGGACGAGTTAGAGAACGTAGACCAAAAAGTGGGTGGCGGCGTCAGGAGTATCAGAAAAGATTTAAATGCGATAGCAGGAATAAATATCTATAGAGATGGATTTCGAGTACTTCCATATGGAGAACCGGACAATGACTGGCTCAGACTTGACCTAAGGCGCGTGCAGTCCCCTACAAAAAGACTGTCTAACAACCAAATAACAGGTTACATTGCTATAACGGCGGATAAAAACCCACAGCTCCATGACCGCAGCAATCGGGAGGGTCTCGACAACAATCAGGCATATTTCGACCTCCAAGATATAATGAAGTTTATTTTGAACGAGACCGAAAATCTTAGGTATTCGTTCAAACGAAAAAAACCGAACGAAAAAAATAATGGTGAACAAAAAGGGCTTTTCGATTCTCCTGACTTTAGTGAGCTAGCCAAAGCTGTAAGCGGAGACGATATAAATAAAGAGTCCACATTAAAACTAATAAATAAAGCCGAAGATGACTGGAAGAAGCAGATCAAAAAGCTACAAGGCGTATTGTCCCAGTATCACGCTCTAGCCACCCTCGGCGGTATCGTTGATAAGATCCTCCACGATGGACGTCAACCTTTAGCAAAAATCCAAACCGAGGCAGGTTTAGGACAGGAGATTGCTGAAGATCTTGTCTCAGAAATACCTGAATCTGCTCAATTAAAAGAGCTTGAGAAGAGTTTTTTCAAGATAGTAAGTCAATCGTCTATTCTTAGAGATGTCTTCCGCAGAGCGGAGCCATTCGGCGGCCGCAAACGTGGCAGGCCAAAAAAATATTATATCGAAGACCTTGTAAATGAAATCTTCTCTTTATATTCAAAAGAATTTGATGATGCTTCTATAATTGCTGACATTCCATCCACGCAAACATTGGTAAGCATCGACACCACAGAACTTTCGGAGATATTTACCAATCTAATAACGAACAGCATTTACTGGCTGAAGTCTGTCCCTAAAGAATCCCGACGTATTCATGTGATGATCGAGCGCAGAAAGGACAGCTCATTGGAAATCATTTTTTCTGATACTGGCCCAGGTATAGATCAGAAATACAAGGATTTGATATTCGAGCCTTATTTTTCCCGAAAACCAGACGGCCACGGGCTAGGCTTATGTTTGGTTGGAGAAATTGTTCATGATTACTATAACGGAACCGTTGAACTATTGGATACTGGGAGTTCTGGTGGTACTGCATTCCGTATAATTATTAATAAAAGGGTTTAATGATGACGATGCCGAATTGGAGAGTTCTTTCCGTAGATGACGATGCAGATATGCATAAAGATCTTGAGAGGATACTATCCAGCAGGATGAACGGCCAAGATTTTGAGTTTACTTCTGTGACTTCTTTCGATGAAGGACTCTCGTTGATTGGAAGTCATAGGTTTGACTTGATCTTTTTGGACGTACATGAAGATAGGCATGATCCTGATCCGTCCGAAAATTTTGAGAAAGAAGATCAGCGCGGAGAGGAACTGCTGGATTCTCTTAAATCTATTCGTTTTGTTCCTGTTATTTTTTATACTGGTTTCCCTTCTAAAGTTAAGCATCTTGAGAGTCACGTCGTGAAAGTCGTCGACAAAGGTGCGCCCCCAGCGGAGGTGCGTACTGCTGTTTCAGCTATTCTTGAGACTGGTTTACCGCTCCTAACTCGGCACATTGAAGAACAGAGCAGGGCTTATATCTGGGACTGCCTTGAAGAGCCTCTCAAAAATTTGCCTGTTGATAATATTTCTAAAGATATCGCGCTTCTTGCAGCCCGAAACTTGGCTAACAATCTTTCTCAGACAAGCGTTAAAAGCTTACTCGGTTCGGATCTCGATCATATCACCCCCCTAGAGATGTATTTATATCCACATCGAGGAGATACCTGCAATCCTGCAGATATATTTAAGAAAAAGAAAGATGGAACATTATGGATGGTTCTTACTCCGGCCTGCGACTTTGAACAAGATAATGCAGAAAACGTACTTTTAGCAAGAATTTATGCCTTACCAGAGCACCATCTTTATAAGGATTGGCAAGCCGAGGCAAAAACATTTAAAGAGCTCCCTGCAGCCCAAAAAGGTAGAAAAAGCGAAGCTCGCGTAAGCGCGGCAAAAAACCGCGTAAAGAATCTTGTAAATAACAGGTACAAGGCCCGGTACAGGTTCCTTCCTGGCACATTTTTCTTACCCGATTGTGTTGTAGATTTTCAGGATTTGGTTCATTTGCCAAATTCCGATTCAGAAAAATATGAAGTTGTATGCTCTCTAGACAACCCCTACCGAGAGGAATATATGCAACTTTTTTCTAATTATTATGGTCGAATTGGTACGCCCGATTACAAAAAAGAGTATGTCTGGGAAAAGGTCGAACAATCGTTCGTGACGGACTAGTCATGCGCTCTGATATTTTGACAGCTAAACAACGCTCCTATTGCATGTCCCAAATTAAAGGAAGGAACACAAAACCAGAAATAATTCTACGTAGAGCGTTATGGCATTGTGGCTATCGATATCGCCTCAAGAGCAAGCTTCCGGGAAATCCAGATCTATTATTCACGACTTATAAGGTCGTTGTTTTTGTCGACGGTTGTTTCTGGCACAAATGCCCTGATCACTTTACGGCACCTAAAACCAGAGCCAGATTCTGGCAGAATAAAATTGATGCCAATGTCAAAAGAGATCAAAAAAACAACCAAATCCTTAGGTCGCAGGGGTGGCGGGTAATCCGAATATGGGAGCATGAACTTAAGTCTTCTTTGGAAGAGAGTGTTGGCCGGGTGGTTCAAGTCCTGAATGAACAGAAGAATAATCAGTGATTCAAAGACTTTCGAGCCATCGCTTGATCTGGTCTAGCGACCCTACGCGTTTCTTCAGAGTGGTAACAATGTCTATCCCAGAGATAATGACTACGGGATGCTGATCCTCTTTCAACTCCCTGTAGGCCTGAGTCGCAAGATAGGAAGTCGTTACAAGAACACCGAACTGTCTGTGCCTCAGGCGTGACAGCAGCCTGGATAGCTCTCGTACCCCGACACCCTTCCCATTTGGTGCATAACATTTTGCTTCCAGCGCGAACTCAACCTCAATTGCGCTCCTACCCAATCCTATTCTATACGCACCAACTGCATCCCTACCGCCGTCACGCCATGGGCGTGTTATCTCACAGTGGCCGATATCCGGCATAAAAAGCCTCGAAATCTCCACTGCAGCAGCTTCGAACCCAATCGGGTTATCCTGATATTTTTCATGGAGTAGCGAGAGGATATTGTAGTCCTCAGCAGTCTTGGGGAGTTGCTGTTCTTTGTTTCGAATGTCGATACTGTGCGGTGCATACAGGGGTGAATATCGCCGTCCAGACACCCATTCAAGCCAGAGTCTTGGAGCATGACTGGACGATACGGCGTTTCCGGCTTTTACGTCGTTCAGCCATTTACGGCTGATGACGGGCACATCGAGTATCGTGAATATCGACTTGTAGTTCTGAAATCTGAAGTTATCAGGCCCCTTCGATCGCCAAATCGCCACCAAATCGTCATCTGGCCCAAGATTCTGGGCTCCTGGCACAGCAAGCCCTAGGAAACGCATATCCCGATACTGTCCGGAGCCACCAAAAAGCAGGACAACAGGGAAGTGATCAAGGGAGACCGGAGAATGACGGGCATCGAATAGATTCCGAAGAATCTGGTTTCCCTGTCTGAGGGTATCGTGTATCCCGCGGGCTGTCTTGTTGTCGCCGTAGTAGGTGAACAGCCCACTTTCCGTATCCAAATGATCCGGCCAGTCAGGATCATTAAAGTTAGTTATCAATGCTAGTAATTTAAGGGTATCAATACTAGGCCGCTTTCCCAGGTGGCGGAAACCCGCGCCACTATCGACACCAAGCAGCTGCGGCAGAGGGTCGTCTTAGGCGTTTCCCTTGCGTGAGCCGCCATAAACATGGTCGACGATTAAGTCTGTATCAGACAAGCTCATTCAGGAAGCCAGCCCAAGCTCTTCATCTTCAATCTGTGCAATTTTCCTGAAAATGATCTCCATTACGGGAGAGCAGACGCCGTTACCGCACAATTTGATCTTGTCCCTTCGACTGCCATGGGGGAGTTCGTGCTTAGAGCCAGCACCCATAGCTTTTAGCAACTCGGGCGGCTGCAGCATTCTTAAATAAGGAACTCCACCTTGCCAAGTGACCAAACCAAACCGATCGAGAGTTGTTACAGTCCGCAGAGGAGCATCCAATGATTGCCACCCTCCAGCATAGTCCGAACCGTAATACACAATGATGAAGTCTTTGCCGGGACCCAACTCTTTGATAGCGCGCTCAGCCCTAACAATCGTGGCTTGAGCTCTCTTCTCAGTATAGAGGGGACGGCTTTTGTAGGTACCTGACCAATCGACTATCGATCGGGCGGACCGGACGGGCCGTTTGTGCATCGCTAATAGGTCTTCTCGGGAAATTATCGAGCCCTCTCGATCACATACCAAAAACATGCGTTTCCGTGATTGAGGCACACCGAAGTCTGCAGCATTTAGAACCAGATCGTTTACCTGATAGCCATGGGACTGAATAGCACTTATCAGTTCTTTGTGGCGCCCCCATTTCTTCATACGGTTAACGTTCTCAACTATCAACCAGCGAGACTTCATTGCATCAATCCAGGGGATGATCCCGATGGCAGTTTCTTTGCTCTGCTCACATCCGGGTTTGGCGCCGCGTGCAATCGAATGGGATGTACACTCGGGAGAGGTAAGCAGAACATCAGGACGATAGTTCGCTGCAAGTTCCTGAGGAGCAATATCTTCAATTGGTGAGCAGAGAACCTTTGCAGTGGGGAAGTTGCTTTTGTATGTTTCCGTGGCAATCTCCCAAGCATCCACCGCCAGGATTGGCTGGGCACCTGCGGCCACAGCGCCTCTAGCCCCAAAGCCTCCTCCACAGAAAAGATCAGCAAAAGTGAGCATGTGTCGTTTTTTACCTGCCATCGAATTTGCCCGCAATACTACCAGGTTACCAACTGCTTCGTCTCATTTGTGGATAAATTAGGTAATTCTGGCTTGTACCAGTATTACCGCCAGCGAGTAGCGTGCTCTGAATAGTCGCTGTGGAGATTTTCTCCAAGGAAATGAAACCAATACGGATCTAATGATGGGCGTTAGTTGATTACACCGAGAGACGCTGCTTGATCAACTCCAAATTCGCAAACCGATCCCCCAGCTTCATTGCAAACGACAACTTTTATGCAACCAGCAACACCGTAAGCCTGCCTTCTTCGATGAGGCGGAGAATCACCTCCCCAATCTGCGCAACAATATTTGTCTGGCCCCTCCCCGAGTCTATCCATAATTAGTCGCTGAGGCTCGATCACAAGCGTTCTTCAAATGTCTAACTGCTGTTGCTGGCCACCCGAGAGGTTGCCGCCCTGCGGGGCCGCATTTCCTTCAATACATGGAACAGCTCATAAAAACCCGCTCGGGAATTCAATTGCTGCAGTCCTTCGGCACTGCTTCGCATTGCGAAGATCTTCTTCCACAACAGGCACTGCGAACATCTACCGGTTCTGCCGAAAAAGGGTCAGATTTACTTTTGAAATGGCTAATTAAAAAGCCGCTCGGTTTCTCAAGCAGCTTTCCTGTTTTTTGGTAGTTTCTAAGTGCGTATCAAGCAGCTGCCAGGAATGCCCCAGCAATCGCGAACACACCACCAACACCACGGCTAAACCGGCTATCCGCCTTCAGCATCACGCTACCCAGCCCACGCCCAATAAGGGTGATGCCGAGCGTAGCGATTGAAAAACCAGCCAAGTAAGCGGCAAGTGTCGCACCTGCGGGCATTTCAGCACCATGCGCAAAACCGTGAAACAGCATAAACGCACCAACCAGAGTGCCACCCACAGCCGTCGGCAGTTTTGCCAGTGTGGCAATCAGGATGCCCGCGACCAGTACGGAGAAGGTAATCCCTGTTTCCACGCCCGGCAGGCTCAGGCCGCCCCAGGCGAGGGCGGCGCCAAGAATCATGCCGCCGATCACGAAGGCGGGGGTGGCGTTTTTCATGTGCTTGCTCTGGCGCACACTCCAGAAGCCGATGGCGGCCATGGCCAGCAGGTGGTCCAGGCCCAGCATGGGGTGCAGCAGGCCGCTGGTGAAGCCGCCTTCGGCGTGGCCGGAATGGGCCATGGCAGTGGCGGAGGCAGTCAGCAGCGCGGCAGCGGTGAGGAGTTTGGCTGTGAGTTTCATGGTTTTCTCCTGATGGTTCTCAAGTCGTTCGAAGTCGGTTGGCTCAGGCGGTTTCCGCCAGTTTTTCAGGGCGCCGCTCCGGCAGCATCCCCCGCTCCAGAATGAAGCTGATGATCGTCTCCAGCCCTACCCCGTCGTACAGGTTGGTGAACACGAAGGGGCGTTCGCCGCGCATTTTCTTGCTGTCCCGTTCCATCACATCGAGGGAGGCGTGCACCTGTTCGGCGATGTCGATCTTGTTGATGATCAGCAGGTCGGATTTGGTGATGCCGGGGCCGCCTTTGCGGGGGATCTTGTCGCCTGCGGAAACGTCGATCACGTATAGGGTGAGGTCGCTCAGTTCCGGGCTGAAGGTGGCGGAGAGGTTGTCGCCGCCGGATTCCACCAGTACCAGTTCCAGGTCCGGATGGCGGCGCTGGAGGTCGTCGATGGCCGCCAGGTTCATGGAGGCGTCTTCGCGGATAGCGGTATGGGGGCAACCGCCGGTTTCCACGCCGAGGATTCGGTCTGCGGCCAGGGCTTCGTGGCGCAGGAGGAAGTCGGCGTCTTCCCGGGTGTAGATGTCGTTGGTCACCACGGCGATGTCGTAGTGGTCCCGCAGGGCTTTGCACAACTGGCGCAACAGGGCGGTTTTACCGGAACCAACCGGGCCACCGACGCCAACTCTCAGACAATGTGTCATGGCAGATCTCCTCAATTGTTATTCAGCTTCTGAAAAGCCGTGAATACTGGGTTTCATGTAGGGCACTTCCGAGCGCCAGTCCCGGCAGGATGGGCCCGAGTTCGTGATCGTTTCGTTCCAGGGCGATGTCTACCGCCACCGCCAGCTGCGGCCGCAGCCGTTCGATAATGCGCTGGGCGGCGGTGTGGCCCAGGGGCAGTGCCTTGCAGGCCACGGCAAGCTGGTTTTCCAGCCATGCCCAGGCAAAACCGAGTAGCGTTTGTCGCACAGGCACAAACCGCTTGTGGGCTGCCCAGGCGAACATGGTGATGTAGCCGGGCTCTTCCGGAATCAGGTGTGGCTCGGGCAGCAGCTCCAGGTTGCGCAAAAGAGTAACGAGAGCGCCGCCGAGGCGAGAGTCTTCGTCGCTCAGTTCGGCGGTTTCCCGGGTGGCGTGCAGCCAATCGTTCCACTTTGCCAGGGTAATCGCATCGCCTTCGGCCCAGGCGGTCTGCAAACGCACCAGCAGGGGCAGCTCGCAGCGGCTGAGGCCGTCTTCCAGCACGCCTTCAACCCACTGGGCCAGTTCGGCCTCGTTGTTCACCCAGCCCAGTTCAAAGGCGCTTTCCAGGCCCTGGGACCAGGCGAAGGCGCCGATGGGCAGTGCGGGGCTGACCAGTTGCATCAGGCCCAGCAGGGCCAGGTCGTCCACCTGCGGGGTGGCGGCCTCAGTGGGTGTGTTTCTTACTGTGGCTGTGGCCATGGCTGTGCCCGTGGTCGTGATCGTGTGAATGACTGTGGCTGTTGCCGTGACTGTGACCATGAGAATGCCCGGCCTGGGAATAGGCACCGGGTTCCGGATCAAACGGGGCGGTGTGGTGCACCACGGTGGCGCCCAGGCGTTCGGCCAGCTCTTCCAGCACGTGATCCGGCGGGAAGCGCACCCAACTACCAAGCTCGTCTTCGCCGATGGCACCGCCGGAGCCAATCTGGAGGGAAACGTGGCGGTTGCCCAGGTGGTAACACAGGCGGGCCAGCGGCTGGCCGGATTCGATGCGGGCGGTCACTACCTGCTCTGCGGCGGCGCGGATGCGCACGATCTCGCCGGTTCGGGCCTGCAGCAGGTCGCCGTCCCGCAATACCGGGCCGCGATCCAGGAACAGGCCCACGTCCACGTTGGTTTCGGTGGTGGCCCGAAGCCGGCCGCGAATGCGCAGCTCGTAGGGCAGGATCAGGTTGTCCAGGATTTCGCTGGTGTCGATCCCGGTGGATTTCACGTCGCCGATGCGTTCAATCAGTTCCAACATAAAATGTCCTCTTTTCCCTGGCTCAGAACAGATGATAGCGCTGGGCCAGGGGCAGCTCAGTGGCGGGCTCACAGGTGAGCAGTTCGCCATCGGCATGCACTTCGTAGGTTTGCGGGTCCACGGTGATGTGCGGGTACGCGTCGTTCAGTTTCATGTCGCCCTTGCGCACGTCACGCACGCCCTTGCAGACGGATAATGGGCTGTCGAGGCCAAGCTCTTTGCCAATACCGGCATCAATGGCGGCCTGGCTCACAAAGCTCAGGCGGGTGGCACTGGCGGCCTTGCCGAAGGCGCCGAACATGGGGCGGTAATGCACGGGCTGGGGCGTTGGAATCGAGGCGTTCGGGTCGCCCATGGGGGCGGCGGCAATCATGCCGCCCTTCAGGATGGTGGCGGGCTTCACACCGAAGAACGCCGGGCTCCAGAGCACCAGGTCCGCCAGCTTGCCCACTTCCACGGAACCCACTTCATGGGCAATGCCGTGGGTGATGGCCGGGTTGATGGTGTACTTGGCGATGTAGCGTTTGGCGCGCAGGTTGTCGGCGCCCAGGTCTTCATCTTCCGGCAGCAGGCCGCGCTGCTGTTTCATCTTGTGGGCGGTCTGCCAGGTGCGGCACACCACTTCGCCCACCCGGCCCATGGCCTGGGAATCGGAGGCAATCATGGAGATCACGCCCATGTCGTGCAGGATGTCCTCGGCGGCGATGGTCTCGCGGCGGATGCGGGAGTCGGCGAAGGCCACGTCTTCCGGGATGTTGGGGTCCAGGTGGTGGCACACCATCAGCATGTCGAGGTGTTCGTCGATGGTGTTCACGGTATAGGGCCGTGTCGGGTTGGTGGACGACGGCAGCACGTAAGACTTGGAACAGGCGGTGATGATGTCTGGTGCGTGGCCGCCGCCGGCGCCTTCGGTGTGGTAGGTGTGGATGCAGCGCTCCTTGAACGCGGCCAGGGTGTCTTCCACAAAGCCGGATTCGTTCAGGGTGTCGGTGTGGATCGCCACCTGTACGTCGTATTTGTCCGCCACGGTGAGGCAGTTGTCGATGCTGGCCGGGGTGGTGCCCCAGTCTTCATGGAGCTTCAGGCCCATGGCGCCGGCCTGGATTTGCAGTTCCAGGGATTCCGGCAGGGAGGCGTTGCCCTTACCCAGAAAGCCGATGTTCATGGGCAGGGAATCCACCGCCTGGAGCATCTTGCCAATGTGCCACGGGCCCGGTGTGCAGGTGGTGGCGTTGGTGCCCGTAGCCGGGCCCGTACCGCCGCCGAGCATGGTGGTGATGCCGCTCATCAGGGCTTCTTCGATCTGCTGGGGGCAGATGAAGTGGATGTGGGCGTCAATGCCGCCGGCGGTGAGGATTTTGCCTTCACCGGCGATAATTTCGGTGCCGGGGCCAATGACGATGGTTACGTCTGGCTGGATGTCTGGGTTGCCGGCTTTGCCGATGGCGGCGATTCTGCCTTTCTGGATGCCGACGTCGGCTTTGACGATGCCCCACCAATCGAGAATCAGGGCGTTGGTGATGACGGTGTCCATCACGCTGTCGTCGGCGCGCTGGCTCTGGCCCATGCCGTCCCGGATGACTTTGCCGCCGCCGAATTTTACTTCGTCGCCGTAGTGGGTGCTGTCGCTTTCCACTTCGACCCACAGGTCGGTGTCGCCGAGTCTGACGCGGTCGCCGGTGGTTGGGCCGTACATGTCGGCGTAGGCTTGTCTTGTTATCTTCATCTTGTCCCTCGTTTTAACTTGGGTGCCTGGGCCAGTCGGGCAATCCCTTCCGGGAAACGCTCCTGGCGGCACATCCATGTGGCGCTTGGGCTCCGCCATCCATGGCTCCGCACATTCCCGGAAGGGATTACCCGACCGGCCCTGCTGATCATTTCGTGGAGTCGAGATTTCCCATGACTTCGGCTCGGAAACCGTAGATTTCTCGGCTACCCGCAAACGGGATTAACGTCACTTCCCGGCTTTGGCCGGGTTCGAAGCGGATCGCGGTGCCGGCGGCTACGTCTAATCGGTACCCCCTCGCCTTGGCTCGGTCGAAATCCAGCGCCGGGTTGGCTTCGGCGAAGTGGTAGTGGGAGCCGATCTGGACCGGGCGGTCGCCGGTGTTGGCCACTTCGATGGTGATGCGTTCGCGGCCTTCGCAGAGTTCGATGTCGCCGTCTTTGAGCTGGTATTCACCGGGGATCATGGCGCGCTCCTTACACGATGGGGTTGTGAACGGTGACGAGTTTCGTTCCATCTGGGAACGTAGCTTCCACTTGCACTTCGTCGACCATTTCGGCGATGCCGTCCATCACGTCGTCACGCGTTAGAATCTCGGTGCCGGCGGTCATGAGTTCGGCTACGGTGCGGCCTTCCCGGGCGCCTTCCATGATTTCGGCGCTGATCAGGGCCACGGCTTCGGGGTAGTTGAGTTTCAGGCCCTTGGCTTTGCGGCGTTCGGCCAGCAGTGCTGCGGTGAACAGCAGCAGTTTGTCTTTGTCTCTGGGCGTTAATTCCATTGTTGTTCTCCGCTTTCTATGGAGTTCATCGGCGCTATCTTGATAATTTCCTGAACAGGGCGGGGCAAACCGTCCGGGGATGTCGAAAACACGGATGTTTTCGTCAAGCGTACACGGACGTATTCACAGCGTGCCCCGGACGGTTTGCCCCGCCCTGTTCCCGCACAAAAATTCAGGTCAGCCATATCCGGGGCACCACCGCAGATTGACCAGTCAGCATTGGCCGGACCACTTCCCAGGCTTGCTGACAAATGCCCCAGGCTTCGTTTCTTTCGTTTCCCAGATACCGCAGCAACACCACTCCCCGTCGCTTGGTCACGGCCCAGTTTTTTGATTCGGATAATTGCTCGCGTATTGCCTCGATGGCACCGGCTTCGTCGTCCAGGCCAACTATCCAGAGGGTGGCCTGCACCGTGGCGCCACCCTGGCCCCAGTGGCCTTTGAATCTGGGGTGGTTCGGGTCCATGGGCTGGCGTTCCAGCCACAGGGGGCGGCCATCCATCAGCAGGCGGAATTTCTGCTCCAGGTGGCCGGAGATGAACGGCAGTTTGCTGGCCGGGCGGCCGAGGGCGAGGATTTCCCAGCCGATGCATTTAGCGCCGGCTGCCAGTTCGATGGTGGTGCTCTGTTCACCCCGGGAGCCGTCGAAGGCCAGGGTTTCCTGGGGCAGGTACTCGAGGGTTCCGCCCTTCTCCACTTTCAGACTGGTGTGCTGGGCCCAGGCGACGCCGTGGCTGTCGGCCTTGTAGAGTTTGGCGGCGGCCGGGGTGGTGAGCAGGGTGTGAGCGCCCTCGCCGACCCGGGCTTCTATGCTCAGGGCATCGCCGCTGACCAGTCCGCCCGGTGGGTGCAGCAGGTACACGTGGCAGCAGCCGTTGCGGCCTTCCGGGTAGAACGGACGTTGGACTCTCAGCGGGCCGTTATGACGCACGTGGGTCATGCGGGTGGCGGTGGTGTCGCCATCCGGGCGGGCGTCGAAGCCCAGCGAGATGGACGCCGCCCAGCGCCGACCTTCGTCGAAGCGGTGGCCGGAGTCGTTCGCGGCTTCGATTTGCTGAAAGACCGTCATACCGTCAGGTGCTTCTTGATGAGTTCATCGGTCAGGCCGGCAATCTCGTCTTCCGCCACCCGGCGGCCGCGATCGAGGATGGCAAAGCGGTCGGCGTATTTGCGGGCGAACGGAAGCTTCTGTTCCACCAGCAGCACGGTCAGGCCGTCTTCCTTGATGAGCTTGCGGATAACCTCGCCGATCTGGGCCACGATGTTGGGCTGGATGCCTTCGCCCGGTTCGTCCAGGATCAACAGGCGCGGCTCGATCACCAGGGCACGGCCAATGGCCAGTTGCTGTTGCTGGCCGCCGGAGAGGTCGCCGCCGCGGCGGTTGCTCATTTCTTTCAGTACGGGGAAAAGCTCGTACACCCGCTCGGGGATTTTCTTGCTGCCATCCTTGCGCACGGCCAGGCCGGTGCGGAGGTTTTCTTCCACGGTCAGCAGCGGGAAGATTTGGCGGCCCTGGGGCACGTAGCCGATGCCAAGGCGAGAACGGTCTTCGACTTTCTTTTTGGTGAGTTCCACGTCGCCAGCAAATTCAATGCGGCCGCTCTTGGTGGTTTCCTCCCCCATGATGCATTTCATCAGCGTGGTCTTGCCCACGCCGTTGCGGCCCATCACGCAGGTGCACTGGCCCTGGGGCACGTCCAGATCCAGATCCCAGAGGGTATGGCTCTCGCCGTAGTACTGGTTCAGCTTTTCGATCTTGAGCATTACGCCTCCTCCCCGAGATACACCTTGACCACTTCCGGGTCGTTGGAGACCTGATCCATGGAACCTTCCGCCAGCACGCTGCCCTGGTGCAGCACGGTGACCTTGCGGGCGATGGAGCGCACGAAGCCCATGTCGTGCTCCACCACCACAACCGACTGCTTGCCGGCGAGGCTGGTGAGCAGTTCGGCGGTGCGTTCCATTTCCTGTTCGGTCATGCCGGCTACGGGTTCGTCCACCAGCAGCAGGCGCGGCTTCTGCATCAGCAGCATGCCGATTTCCAGCCACTGCTTCTGGCCATGGGAGAGGATGCCGGCGAGCCTGTCACGCAGCGCCTCCAGGCCGATCATCTCCAGCACTTCGCCGATGCGATCCCGGTATTCGGCTTTCATCACAGCGGTCAGTGTGGGGAATACCCGCTTGTCCGTCGCCATAGCCAGCTCCAGGTTTTCGAACACGGTGAGGGCTTCAAATACCGTGGGTTTCTGGAACTTGCGGCCGATGCCGAGGGAGGCGATGTCCGGCTCGTTCATGGTGAGCAGGTTGTGGCGGCTGCCGAACCACACCGAGCCGGTGTCCGGGCGGGTTTTCCCCGTGATGATGTCCATCATGGTGGTCTTGCCCGCGCCATTGGGGCCGATGATGCAGCGCAGCTCGCCGTCGTCGATGGTGAGGTTGAGGTTGTTGATGGCCTTGAAGCCATCAAAGCTCACGTTTACGTCTTCCAGGTACAGGATGGGGCCGTGGCGCACGTCCACCGGTGACTTCACCTGGGTGAGGAATTCGAAGACGTGTTCCCGGTCGGTCAGTTCCTGAATAATGCTCATACCGTGGCCTCCTGCGCGGCGGGGGTGTTGCTGCTGTCATCGGCTTTCTTTTTGCGGAACAGCAAGCCGGCGATGCCTTTGGGCAGGAACACGGTGACCAGCACGAACAGACCACCCAGGGCGAATAGCCAGGCATCTGGCATTACGCCGGTGAATACGGTCTTGGCGTAGTTCACCAGAATGGCGCCGATCACGGCTCCATAGAGTGTAGCCCGTCCGCCCAAAGCCACCCACACCACAATCTCGATGGAGAACAGCGGCGAGAATTCGCTGGGGTTGATAATACCCACTTGCGGCACGTACAGCGCACCGGCCACGCCCGCCAGCATGGCGGACACCACGAATACGAACAGTTGGACCCGTTCCACCCGGTAGCCCAGGAAACGTGTGCGGGCTTCGGCATCCCGGCAGGCCACACTCACCCGGCCCAGCTTGCTGGTAACAATACCCCGGCAGATCACGTAGCCAATGGCCAGGGCGATGCCGGTGGCGATGAACAGCCCGAGGCGGGTGGCGTCCGTGCGCAGGTTGAAGCCGAGAATGTCCTTGAAGTCGGTCAGGCCGTTGTTGCCGCCAAAGCCCATCTCGTTGCGGAAGAAGGCCAGCATCAGAGCGAAGGTGAGCGCCTGGGTGATGATGGAGAGGTACACCCCGGTTACCCGTGAGCGGAAGGCCAGGAAGCCGAACACCAGTGCCAGCAGGCCCGGGGCCAGCAGCACCATGAGGAAGGCAAACCAGGCCATGTCGAAACCCTGCCAGAACCAGGGCAGCTCCTGCCAGTTCAGGAACACCATGAAGTCCGGCAGGATCGGGTCGCCATAGACGCCGCGGTCGCCAATCTGGCGCATCAGGTACATGCCCATGGCGTAGCCACCGAGGGCAAAGAAGGCGCCGTGGCCCAGGCTGAGGATACCGAGGTAACCCCACACCAGGTCCACCGCCACCGCCAGCAGGGCGTAGCACAGGTATTTGCCCAGCAGCGTCACCGTGTAGGCGCTCACGTGCAGGGCGCTGTCCTGGGGCATGAACAGGTGGAGGAGGGTCACTAACACCAGGGCCGCAAACAGCACCCCAAGAAACACTTGCGTGGATCGCTCTCGTAGAGGTCTAGTCAGCCACATACCTTAGCCTTCTGCTGCACGGCCCTTTTGCGGGAACAGTCCGCGGGGGCGTTTCTGGATAAACAGGATGATGAACACCAGCACAATGATCTTGGCGAGTACGGCACCGGCCCAGGGTTCAAGCAACTGGTTGATGGTGCCCAGGGAGAGCCCGGCAATGAGCGTGCCCCAGAGGTTACCGACGCCGCCGAACACCACGACCATGAAGGAATCGATGATGTAGTTCTGGCCCAGGTTCGGGCCCACGTTGGTGAGCTGGGACAGCGCCACCCCGGCCAGGCCGGCAACGCCGGAGCCCAGGGCAAAGGTCATGATGTCTACCCGGGTGGCCCGGATGCCCATGGAGCGGGCCATGGCGCGGTTCTGGGTAACGGCGCGCACTTCCAGGCCCAGGCGGGTCTTGCGCATGATCAGCATCAGTGCCGCGAAGACAATCAGCGCAAACGCCAGTACGTACAGGCGGTTGAGGGTCAGCGAGAGTGCATCGTTGATCACCAGGGAACCGCTCATCCAGTCCGGAGTGACCACGGTGCGGTTCTGGGGGGAGATCACGGTGCGCACCAGCTGCTGCAGGATCAGGCTGATGCCGAAGGTGGCCAGCAGGGTTTCCAGGGGGCGCCCCTTCAGGTACTGGATGACGCTGCGCTCGATGATGATGCCGGCGGTGGCAGCCACCACGAAGCCGGCGGGAATCGAGAGGATCAGTGCCAGGCCGGGCTGGCCGGGAAAGAGTTGCTGCATGCCCCAGGTGGTGTAGGCACCCAGCATGATCAGTTCACCGTGGGCCATGTTGATCACGCCCATCACGCCGAAGGTGATGGCCAGGCCGATGGCGGCCAGAACCAGAACCGAGCCGAGGGACAGGCCGAAATACAGGGTCTCGGCGGCGCGGTTCAGTTTGAGTTTCTGTTCGATGCTGTCCAGTGCTTTGGTGGCCCTGGCAGCCAGCGCCTCGTTATCACTGCGGACGGCTTCGTTCAGGGCTGCGCGAGCGCGCGGGTGCAGGCTGCCGGCAAGCACTTCCACGGCCTCCAGATTGCCCTCGCCCACCCGGTAGATGGCCACGGCTTCTTCAATTCGGTTGCGTACGCTGGCGTTCTCTTCCAGCTCCAGCCGCGCTTCCAGGGGCTCGACCAGTGAGGCATCCACTTTGCCCATCATCTCCTGTGCGGAGGCTTCACGCACGTCCGGGTCCGGGGCATTCAGGTCCAGCATGGCGAGTATGCCTTCAAGCTGGCCCCGAATTCGGTTGTTGATAGCGACTCTGTCCAGCTCACGGCGGGACATTTCGCCCATGTTCTCTCCGGTCAGCGGGTTGGCGATTTCCCAGTCCCGGCCCCGGTTGTTCAATACCAGTACCACCTCGCCTGTGTCTTTTACCCGGCTCAGGCGGTTGTTTCCGTAGGCTTCGAGCCAGCCCCTGGCTCTTTCGTCACCGCTGCTGACGATGGCGTTAACCGCCTCTTCCACCTTGCTGGCTGGCACCTCGGCAAGGTTGATTAGCAGGTCTCTGCCGGGGTCGTTATCCTGTGCCGCTGCGGGCAGCGACAACGGGGTGATAACGGCAACCAGGGCAAAAAGCAGCAATGTGAGCGATCGGAAGATGCCCATGAGTGTGTCCTGTCTGTTGAAAGCGAGTTGCGGGCCAACAACCGGGGGGCAGCTTAGTCACCCCCGATTGCCCCTGGTGCCATACCGGTTCTGCCTTACTCGGCTTCAGCCGCCATTTCGCCGGCAGACGCGCCACAAGTGCCGGTTGCGGTGTTGAAGGTTCCGCAGAACATCGGCTTGCGCCAGTCGGCGATCAGGTCCCGTGAACCCGGCAGGTAGTCAGACCAGGCATCGCCGGCCACGGTAGACGGGGTTTCCCAGACCACGGAGAACTGGCCGTTGTCCTGGATCTCGCCAATCAGCACCGGCTTGGTGATGTGGTGGTTGGGCATCATGGCGGCGTAACCGCCGGTGAGGTTGGGCACGGTCACGCCGATGATGGCGTCTTTCACCGCGTCCACGTCGGTGGTGCCGGCTTTCTTGACCGCTTCGATGTACATATTGAAGCCGATGTAGTGGGCTTCCATCGGGTCGTTGGTAACGGCATTTTCCTTGCCGGTGTATTCCACCCAGGCGTCGATAAAGTCGTAGTTGGCGTCGCTGTCCACGCTCATGAAATAGTTCCAGGCGGCCAGGTGGCCCACCAGCGGCGCGGTGTCGATACCGGAAAGCTCCTGCTCACCCACGGAGAAGGCGACTACCGGGATGTCGGAGGCAGAGATGCCCTGGTTGCCCAGCTCACGGTAGAAGGGCACGTTGGCGTCGCCGTTGATGGTGGAAACCACGGCGGTCTTCTTGCCGGCGGAACCGAAGCGTTTGATGTCAGACACAATGTTCTGCCAGTCGGAGTGACCGAAGGGCGTGTAGTTGATCATGATGTCTTCCTTGGCCACCCCCATATCCATCAGGTAGGTTTCAAGGATCTTGTTGGTGGTACGCGGGTAGACGTAATCGGTGCCCGCCAGTACCCAGCGCTCCACGCCGATTTCGTTCATCAGGTAGTTCACCGCAGGAATCGCCTGCTGGTTGGGCGCAGCGCCGGTGTAGAAGACGTTTTCGGAGGATTCCTCTCCCTCATACTGAACCGGGTAGAACAGAAGGCCGTTCAGCTCTTCCACCACCGGCAGTACGGATTTACGGGACACCGAGGTCCAGTTACCGAAGATCACATCGACTTTTTCCTGGGCCAGCAGTTCGCGGGCTTTTTCAGCGAACAGCGGCCAGTTGGAGGCAGGGTCCACCACAACGGCTTCGAGCTGGCGACCAAGCACACCGCCCTTGGCGTTCTGTTGCTCGATCAGCATTTCAACGGTGTCTTTCAGAACGGTTTCACTGATCGCCATGGTGCCGGAGAGCGAGTGCAGAATGCCCACCTTGATGGGATCGTCCGCCGCCACGGAATTAAAGGAAATGGAAAGTGCGAGTGCGGAGAGGCCCAGTTTCACGTGTTTTTTGAGGCTCATGTTGTGCGTCCTTTTCTTTAGTTGGGTCTTGAGTTCGAGGGTGCAGTTCGCCTTGAAACGCACCACGGCCTTTGCATCTGCTGTTCCACATTCCCTGCGTATCCATCTAAAACAATCAGTTATCTAGTATACAAGTCGCAATAGCGCCGCCAGGTATTCTTCGGCCACCCTCCAAACCCTGTTTTCCAGTTCAGTTTTGGTGCGCCCGCACCGCCGTTGGGCGGGCATGGGTTGAGCTCTTTCCAGCCAATAAATACTAACCATCTGTTTTTATTGGATTATCAAGAAATTCCCGCAAATGGCACAGGCATTGCCATTCCACATGTATACAAGTTGATAACGCACATGAGGACGACCAATGCCTGCAACTCTCGGATGGACCATAAAGGACTGGCAGAACGCCTATAGCGAAGGCGCTACGCCGGCCTCACTGCTGGGTGAGCTGCTGACCGGGCTGGATACCACGGATGTCGCCTGGATTTCCCTGCTGGATGGCAACGGCCTGGCCACGGCCCTGACGGAACTGGAACAGACCCTGGAAGCCGCCGGTGGCGACAAGAACGCACTGCCGCTTTATGGCGTTCCGTTCGCCGCGAAAGACAATATCGATGCCAGGGGCTTTGAGACGACGGCCGCGTGCCCCGCCTTTGCCTACAACCCGGAAGACGACGCCAGCACCATTGCCCGCCTGAAGGCCGCCGGCGCGGTGGTGATCGGCAAGACCAACCTGGACCAGTTCGCGACCGGATTGGTGGGCACCCGCTCTCCCTATGGCGCAGTGCCAAACAGCTTCAAACCGGAAGTAGTGAGCGGCGGTTCCAGCTCCGGCTCCGCCTCGGTGGTGGCTCGCGGCCTGGTGCCGTTTGCGCTGGGCACCGACACCGCAGGCTCCGGCCGGGTCCCTGCGGGGCTGAACAATCTGGTAGGTCTGAAGCCGACCAAGGGCCTGTTCAGCATTCGCGGTGTAGTGCCGGCCTGTCGATCCCTGGATTGCGTATCCATTTTTACACTCACGGTGAACGATGCCGGGCTGGTGGCTGATGCCATGGCCGGTTTTGACGCCGGTGATGCTTTCTCCCGCAAGGCACCTTACGCCCTGCCCCTGGACGGACCCGCCCTTCGCCGGCCCGGGCCCATCAGGAAACTGGCCATTCCGGAGCATCCCGAATGGTTCGGTGACCAGCAGGCCGAAGCGGCCTGGAATACCGCCATCAGCCGGTGGCGCGGGCTGGATGTGGAGCTGGTTCCCATGGATTTCAGCCCCATGCTAGAACTGGCGGCGCTGCTCTATGAGGGCCCCTGGGTGGCCGAGCGCCACGCCGCCGTGGAAGCGTTCATGGCCAGCCACGCCGATGACATGAACCCGGTGGTCAAAGACATCATCAGTAACGCCGGCAAGTTCAGCGCCACGGATACTTTCAAGGCCCAATACCGGAAAGAAGAGCTGGAACGCCAGATTGATGAACTGCTGGCCGATGTGGACGCCCTGCTGGTGCCCACCGCCCCCACGGCGCCCACCATTGAGGCGGTGAACGCAGACCCGGTCACCCTGAACAGCCAGTTGGGCACCTACACCAATTTCGTGAACCTGGCGGACATGAGTGCCCTGGCCATTCCCGCCGGCTTCCGCGACGACGGCCTGCCCTTCGGCGTCACGCTTATTTCAGGCGCCTGGAAAGACACCGAACTGCAACGCCTGGCCTGCCAGTGGCTGAATGCCCACCCCACAACTCTGGGCGCCACCGATAAAGACCGCCCCGAAGAAACGCCCGGCGCCGCCATTTCCACCCCCACCGTGCAGGTGGCCGTAGTCGGCGCTCACCTCAGCGGCATGCCCCTGAACACCCAACTGACCGAGCGCTTCTCGGTACTTCTGGAGCAAACCACCACCTCCGCCAACTACCGGCTGTACGCCCTGCCCAACACCACCCCGCCCAAGCCCGGACTGAAGCGGGTGCCCGCTGGCGGGGGTGACGGAAAAGGCGAGGAAATCATCGTGGAAGTCTGGGAAATGCCCGCCTCGGCCTTCGGCTCCTTTGTGGATCTGATCCCGGCACCGCTGGGCATCGGCAATGTGGAACTGGCCGATGGCCGCTGGGTGAACGGCTTTATCTGTGAAGGCTACGGCTTCGACGGCGCCCCGGATGTCACCGAATTCGGCGGCTGGCGCGCGTTTGTGACGGCTGAAAATGGGGTCAGATGAAAACGGGGTCAGATGAACATTTCATCTGACCCCGTTTTCATCTGACCCCACGTTCACAAGGGGAGAAACCTCTATGTTTACCAAAGTACTGATCGCCAACCGAGGCGAAATCGCGGTCCGCACCATTTGCACCTTCAAGGTCATGGGTGTTGGCAGTGTTGCCGTCTATTCCCATCAGGACCGCCACAGCCTGCACGTGACCCTGGCCGATGAATCGGTTGCCCTGACCGGCAACGGCGCCAGTGAAACCTATCTGGACAAGGCCCAGATTCTGTCGGCCGCCAAGCACACCGGCGCTGAAGCAATTATTCCGGGTTATGGTTTTCTCTCCGAGAATGCCGACTTCGCGGAGGCCTGCGAGGCCGACGGCATTGCCTTTGTCGGCCCCACCCCGGACCAGATGCGTGAATTCGGCCTGAAGCACCGGGCCCGGGAACTGGCGGAAACCGCCGGCGGTGGCGGCATCGGCCTGACCCGCTGCAACAGCGAGAGCGAACTGCGGGATGCCTTTGAAACCGTGCGCCGCCAGGGCCAGAGCTTCTTCAACGACAGCGGCGTGTTCCTGGAGCGCTTCATCGCCCGGGCCCGCCATGTGGAAGTCCAGATATTCGGGGATGGCGAAGGCAATGTGGTTGCCCTGGGCGAACGGGATTGTTCCCTGCAGCGCCGCAACCAGAAAGTGGTGGAGGAAACCCCGGCCCCGAACCTGCCGGCGGCCACCCGCCAGAAGATGCTGGATGCCGCCGTCGCCCTCGGCCAGTCGGTGAATTACCGCTCCGCTGGCACCGTGGAATACATCTACGACGCCGACCGGGATGAGTGCCACCCTGGACAACAAGCCGGTGGAGTTCTGGAAACCCATCACCGTGAAAGCCGGCCAGGTCAACCTGCCCGCCTGCACCACCACCGCACCCACACACGACCCGGCCCCGGCGGCCCCGGCGGCCCCGGCGGACCCGGACCTGATCCCGGACTACCCGGACCACTGGGAAATCGGCGTGCTCTATGGCCCCCACGGCGCCCCGGATTTCTTCACCGAAGCGTCCATCGAGAAGTTCTTCGAGCAGGACTGGGAGGTGCACTACAACTCCAACCGTCTGGGCATCCGCCTGAACGGTCCCAAGCCGGAGTTCACCCGCGCCGACGGCGGCGAAGCGGGCCTGCACCCCTCCAACATCCACGACTGCGAATACGCCATCGGCTCCATCAACTTTACCGGCGACATGCCCGTGATCCTGACCAAGGACGGCCCCAGCCTGGGCGGCTTTGTGTGCCCGGTGACCATCGCCAAGGCGGAGCTGTGGAAAGTCGGCCAGGTAAAACCCGGCGATACTATCCGTTTTGTCTCAATAGAAAACGACACCGCCGTGAAACTCTCCGAACGCCAGGAACTGGCGCTCAAGAGTCTGATGGCGCCGCCGGCGGTGGATCTGGCCAAGCCAGACCTGGCACCGCTGAACGGCCTTTCCGCCACCATCCTTGCCCACCTGGAAGAAACCGACGGCCGCCCGGAAGTCACCTACCGCCAGGCCGGCGACCAGTACATCCTGCTGGAATACGGCCCCAACGTGATGGACCTGGGCTTCCGCCTGCGCATCCACGCCCTGATGGAAGCCATCGCCGACGTGCAGCCGGCCGGCCTGCTGGAACTCTCCCCCGGTGTGCGCTCCCTGCAGCTGAAGTACGACGCTCGTATCCTGCCGCAGCATGCGCTGATGGAATACCTGCTGGACCTGGAAGCCACCCTGCCGCCCACAGACGAACTGAAAGTCCGCAGCCGGGTTATCCACCTGCCCATGGCCTTCGAAGACAGCGCGACTCTCGAAGCGGTGGACAAATACCGCCAGTCCGTGCGCGATACCGCACCCTGGCTGCCCAACAACGTCGACTTCATGCAACGCATCAATGGCCTGCCGAGCCGCGAGGCCGTCCGCGACATTCTGTTTTCGGCCCGATACCTGGTGCTCGGCCTTGGCGACGTTTACCTGGGCACCCCCTGGCTGCTGAGGTTCTTTGACCAGGTGTGCTACTACCCGGTTACCGAAGCCGAGCTGGACGAAATGCGAGACCAGTTCCGCGCCGGCCAGCTGACGGTGAAAATCGAGGAAGAAACCTTCGACCTGAAATCCCACCAGGCCTTCCTCGACGCCAACGCCGGTTCCATCGCCGACTTCCGGAAGATGCAGCAGGCGGCCTACGCTAAAGAAATCGCCCGCTGGAAGGACAACGAAACCGACGAACTGGATAGACTGGCCAAAGCGCCGCCGAAAGCGGATCTCTCCGGCCTGGAGAAATTCGGCGAGCTGGTGAGTGCGGAGATTGCCGGTAATATCTGGAAGTGTCTGGTCAAACCCGGGGATACGGTGGCTGAAGGTGATCCGCTGATGATTGTCGAGGCGATGAAAATGGAGTTCGAGGTGAATGCGACCCTTGCCGGGGAGATCAGTGCCATGCACGTGCAGCCCGGCAAGGCCGTGACTCCCGGGGAGCCTTTGTTGAGCATCAAGATCTAGGCTTAATAGGGGCCTCGGAGTTTTGCCTCTCTGGCCTCTTGTTCTGGAGTACAGCCGGTGGTGGGGTGCGGGTTTCAAAAGTGTGAGCAGCAGGGATGCTGCGATCAAGCCCCCATGGATGGGTTCACGGCGTCTTTTGAAACCCGCACCCCACCATCCGGCCCAGCGACGAACACCAAAAACAGAAGCCTCCCGCAAATAAGGGAAAGAAAATGGCAACTAACACCAAAAGAAAAGAGTCCATGGCAGACAGGGTTTACCAAGCCCTGAAGGACGACATCTTTGAGTTCCGCCTGATCCCCGGTGACAAATTCAGCGAGGGCGATGTGGGAACGCGCCTGGATGCCAGCCGGACCCCGGTTCGGGAGGCGCTTTACCGGTTGCAGCAGGAAGGCTACGTGGAAGTGTTGTTTCGCAGTGGCTGGCAGGTGAAGCCGTTTGATTTCCGGCAGGTGGAGGAACTGTATGACCTGCGGATTACCCTGGAACGGGCGGCCATGCACAAGATCTGCGGCCTGGATGAGGAGCCGCCGGCGCTGCGGACATTAACCGCGATCTGGAACCCGGACCACCCCTCCGAACGGGCGGTAGGCAGTACCGTTCGGGCTTTGGATGAGAGTTTTCATTGTGATCTGGTGGCCGCTGCCGGCAACCGGGAGATGACGCGGATTCACCGGGAGATTACCGACCGGCTGCGGATTATCCGGCGGCTGGACTTTACCCGGGATGATCGGGTGGATGCCACTTATATCGAGCACGCCTCGATTCTGGAGGCCTTGCGGAATGGCATGGCCAGTGAGGCCGCGGACCGGCTAACCCGGCATATCCGCATCAGCCAGAAGGCGGTTCGGGAAATCACCATGGAGCGAATCCGGGAGGCGGCCGAGGCGCACCGGCAGAAACCCGTTGAACTTGGGGTCAGATGAAAATGGGGTCAGATGAAAGTTCATCTGACCCCATTTTCATCTGACCCCATATTTGCTTACAAAACTGTAAGACATGTCGCACAATCTTCGGAGCGATTCTCCGATAGGTACAAATTCCAGTCCCGGTAGAATGGTCAGTGTCAGGGAGGACAAGCCAGCAAGGAATGTTGGCTCAAGGATGACAACTCCACGGATGAGGGGTTGCCCGAGGGATCAGGGCTTGCAGGGATGACCACAAGGAAGACGCGCTCAGTCAGGATGATGCGCACGCCTGAAGGAACAGGCAGGGGTCAGCCACGGAATCGGGGGTCACAGGGAACGTGGTCCCGTCCGTGCACTTTTCTGCCTACCGGACATTTCTGCTTCTCTTCTTACATTTCGTTTCTGCTGCTTCGCTCCCTGGCACAACACCAATAACGCAAGTTAGCCTCAGGAGCTCATACCCATGAAACGCACACCGCTTTTCGCCACCCTCGTTCTGCTGTTCAGCCTTGTTACCGGCTTTGCTTACGCGGAAGAAGCCACCATCAACATCAACACCGCAGACGTGGCCGCACTCGCCAGCCTGAACGGCGTTGGCCAGGGCAAGGCCGAAGCCATCGTTGCCTACCGGGAAGCCAATGGCCCTTTCGCCGTAACCGCTGACCTCGCCAAGGTAAAAGGCATTGGCGAACGCACGGTTGAAAAGAACGCAGAGCGTTTGACCGTCAAATAATCCCCTCGGGCAGGGGTTTTCTGCCGCTGCCCGACCACTCTGCCCCGCCATTGCAATCCTGCCCCTAAAGTCGTCTGGCAAGACCGCACGCGCCACCCTATTATTACTGGATAACAATTCCAAACGGTTGAGCGTCGGAACATGAGTGATCCCATCAAGGTTTACCCGTCAAAACCTGCCAAAGTCTATTTCTACGGCACCTGCCTGGTGGACATGTTCTACCCGGATGCAGGCGTTGCCGGTGTGGAGCTGCTGGAGCGGGAAGGCATTCAGGTGCTGTTTCCGCAAAACCAGACCTGCTGCGGCCAGCCCGCCTATACGTCCGGCTACCACGACGAAGCCCGTGCCGTCGCCAAGGCACAGCTGGACCTGTTTCCCGAGGACTGGCCCATCGTGGTGCCCTCCGGTTCCTGCGGCGGCATGATGCACAAGCATTACCCGGCCCTGTTCAAGGACACCACCGATGAGGTCAAGGCCGCCGGTATTGCCGGGCGGGTCTGGGAGCTGACCGATTTTCTGCTGAACGTGTGCCACATCAAGCTGGAAGACCTGGGCGAGCCCACCACCGTGGCCATGCACACCTCCTGCTCGGCCCGCCGTGAAATGGGCGTGGCGGAAGTGGGGCCAAAACTGCTGGGCCAGCTGAAGAACGTGAATCTGGTGGAACAGGTGCGGCCGGAGGAGTGTTGCGGGTTCGGTGGCACCTTTGCAATCCGCCACCCGGAAATTTCCGGGGCCATGGTCAGCGAGAAGGTGGATGCGCTGGTAGAAACCGGCACCAAACAGTTCGTGACCACCGATTGCGGTTGCCTGGTGAACATTGCCGGCTACGCCGAGAAGAACCACAAGCCGGTTGAAGGCCAGCACATTCTCAGTTTCCTGTGGGCGCGTACCCAGGGCAAAGGGGAGCAATAGTCATGAGCGAAACAGCCGAACACACTGACCATCACATCGATGCAAAACAGTTCCACCCCCGCGCTCAGGCGGCCATCCACAACCCCAAGATCCGCAAGAACTTCCGCAGCGCCATGGACGGGCTGATGGCCAAACGCAAAGCGGCGTTCGAAGGCTGGGATCTGGAAACCCTTCGGGATCTCGGTGCCAATGTTCGCCTGCGGGCCCTGGCCAACCTGCCGGACCTGCTGGAACAGCTTGAGAAAAAGCTGACAGAAAACGGCATCAGGGTTCACTGGGCGGTGGACGGCGACGAGGCCTGCCGGATTGTGCGGGATATCTGCAAGGCCCGGGATGCCAGGACGGTGATCAAGGGTAAGTCCATGGTCTCCGAGGAAATGGAACTGAACCATTACCTGGAGGAACAGGGTATCGAAGCCCTGGAATCGG
This sequence comes from Marinobacter sp. Arc7-DN-1, assembly GCF_003441595.1. Lineage (NCBI taxonomy): Bacteria > Pseudomonadati > Pseudomonadota > Gammaproteobacteria > Pseudomonadales > Marinobacteraceae > Marinobacter > Marinobacter sp. Arc7-DN-1. Next base: position 1,644,763 of record NZ_CP031848.1, read on the forward strand.
ATCTGGGCGAATACATTGTGCAGCTGGCCGGAGAGACGCCCTCGCACATCATCATGCCAGCCATTCACAAGAACACCGGCGAGATCTCCGAGCTGATGCACGAAAAGACCGGCACGGATCTCTCCAACGATGTGGAATACCTCACCGCCAGCGCCCGCCAGCAGCTGCGGAAAAAGTTCATGAACGCGGATGTGGGGGTGTCTGGCGTCAACTTTGCGGTGGCGGAAACCGGCACCCTGTGCCTGGTGGAGAACGAAGGCAACGGCCGGATGACCACCACCGTCCCGCCCTGCCACATTGCGGTAACCGGCATTGAAAAAGTGGTACCGAGCATGGAAGACGTCTCGGCCCTGCTCGCCCTGCTGACACGCTCTGCCACGGGCCAGCACATCACCACCTACTTCAACATGATCTCCGGCCCGCGCAAGGCAGAAGAGCTGGACGGCCCCGAGGAAGTTCATCTGGTGCTGGTGGATAATGGCCGGTCGTCCATCTACCAGGATGACGAGCTGCTGGACACCCTGCGCTGCATCCGCTGCGGCGCCTGTATGAATCACTGCCCGGTGTATACCCGCATTGGCGGCCACGCCTACGGCACCACTTACCCGGGCCCTATCGGCAAGATTCTGATGCCACACCTGATTGGCCTGGACGAGGGCCGTCACCTGCCCAGCGCCTCCAGCCTGTGTGGTGCCTGTGGCGAAGTCTGCCCGGTCAAAATCCCCATTCCGGACCTGCTGGTGCGCCTGCGCCAGGAATCCGTGGATGGCGACAAGCTGCACCCGGCCAAGGTGCGTGGCCATGGCGCAAAACGCAGCGCCATAGAAGCAATGATCTGGAAAGGCTGGGCCTGGATGCACGCCAGCCCGGGCGTTTACCGGCTTGGCACCGCCGCCGCCAGCAAGCTGCGGGCGTTGCAGCCTGCCAGTGCCGGCGCCTGGACCAACTGCCGGACGGCGCCAAAGCTGGCCGCCAAAACCCTGCACCAGCGGATGAAGGAGCGTGACCAATGAGTTCCCGGGAAACGATCCTGCAACGCCTGCGCAACCGGACCGGCGGCGAGCTGACGGTACCGGAATGTGATTTTTCGGTACTCGAGAGGCCGGACTGGTCCACCACGGAGCGTGTCGAGCGGTTCGAGAAGATGATCGAATCGGTGCATGGCGAGGTTCACCATTGCACCGAAGACAGCTGGATGGATCGCCTTGCTGAAATCCTGGCCTCCCGGGGCGCCCGCAACCTGCTGGTTGCTAAAGCCCATGAGATTGGCCAGTCCTTGCGCAGCGCCGGCCGTAACGATCTGCCGGAACTGCTGATCTATGACGAGCCCATCGAAAGCTGGCAGGCGCATCTGTTCAATGAAGTGGATGCGAGCATTACTTCCACCCGCGGCGGCATTGCCGAGACCGGCTCGCTGATCCTGTGGCCAACGGTGGACGAGCCACGGCTGATGAGCCTGGTCGCGCCGGTACACATTGCCATCCTCAAAGCCCCGGAACTCTACACAACCTTCCACGAAGCGATGAAGGCCCAGAACTGGTCCTCTGGCATGCCGACCAATGCCCTGTTAATCTCTGGCCCCTCGAAAACCGCCGACATTGAGCAAACCCTTGCTTACGGTGTTCACGGTCCCAAAGAGCTGATTGTGTTGATTATTGAATGATCCGAGGCGCCCTGCTGATCGCCCTGGCCGCCCTGCTCTGGGCGACCACGGGCATTGTTGCGAAATTCCTGTTTACCGGCACTGACCTTCAGGCCATCACCCTGGGCTTTCTGAGGCTGGCGGTGGCGTTGCCGTTTTTCTGGCTGCTGATGCGGCGGGAGCAGACACGGCTTGAGAAAGCCAATCCCGGCGCGAGGGTGGCCGGCGGTTCGCTGCGAAGCCTGCCTCCCGGAACGTTGCTGCCGTTGGCGGCGCTGGGGCTGTTCCAGGCTTTCTACCAGGGCAGCTACCTGCTTGCTGTCGACCTCACCGGTGCCGGCATTGCCACTCTGATTGCACTCTGCCTTCCGCCGGTACTGATCGCCCTTCTGGCGGCACCACTGCTGGGCGAAAAACCCGGGCTACTGACGGTATTGTCCCTGATTGCCGCTATTGCGGGTACCGCCATGCTGGTGCTCAGTGATATGGACACCAGTGGCACACTTCGCATTGCCGGCATTCTGATGGCGCTGCTGGCTGCCGTGGTGTACACCGGCTTTACCCTGACCAGCCGTTACAGCTCGGCCGGCACCCCGGTATTTACCACTGCGTTTATCTGTTTCTTTACCGCAGCGTTGATCCTGTTGCCGGTGGTGGCAATCAGTGGCGGATTCGAGGGACTGGCAAGCCTGGAACTCCGGCACTGGCTGATGGTGGGCTACATCGGCGTGGTGCCGACATGCATTGGCTATGTAAGTTTCTTCAGCGGCATGAAAACCACACCGGCGACGCTTTCCAGTATCATTGTGACCCTGGAACCCCTGTTCGTGGCCCTGCTGGCCTGGGTGTTCCTGGAGGAGATACTGGGGCCTATCGGCGTTACCGGCGCGCTGATCCTGACCGCGGCGGTGATTGTCGCATCCCGGTATGGCAGCAAGCCCGCCGCCGGCCAGAAGGCCGGCGCGGACTGAGGCGCATCAATCTTCCTTGCGCTGCTTTTCGAGCATGTCCGGCTGCAGGATTTCGATCCAGTAGCCGTCCGGGTCCTTGATAAAGGCCAGGCCTTTCATCTTGCCGTCGTCCGGCTTTTTCACGAATTCGACACCGAGCTTTTCGAAGCGATCACAGGCGGCGTACACATCCGGAACGGCAACGCCGATATGGCCGCCTGGGGCTCGTCGTTGCCATTGTGGTAGCCAAAACCGTTGTCGTCTTCGGTGCCCCAGTTGTGGGTCAGCTCGAGCATGGCTTCACGGCCGAAGGTATAGGTGGTGCGGTAGGCGTCGTCGTGTGGCACCAGGGCGGCATGGCGGTCGTCCAGGTAACCGAGGAAATACAGGGTGAACTTCATTTCCGGGAAGTCCAGCTTGCGCACCAGGCGCATGCCCATCACCCGGGTGTAGAAGTCCATGGAGCGCTCGGGTTCCTTGATGCGCATCATGGTCTGGTTGAATATATAACCTTCGGTTTCGGGAACGGGGGCGTCGTATAGGCCGGGGGCCTGTTCGAAATGCTTGGGCATTTTGGTTTTCCCTTTTTTCGCAGGATTTAACCATTATACCTGATTGCGTTTCAGGGGGATTTCAAGTTCGGAAAAAAGAACCGGGACTTACGAAACCAACTGATGCTCCCTGCCGGATCAAAGTGTTGTCGCTACCGGATTCAGAGGCTGTGATAAACTCATGCACACAGACTCCCACGCCGGCCCGACAACCTCAGGGACCAACCGGTTTTTACGACCTGTTCAGAGAACCTTTATGGATTTTCAGGCGCCCAACACCCTGGCCGAGCAGATTGCCAATTACCTGGCAGAGCGGATCATGACCGGGCAGATTCGCCCGGGTGAGCGGATTCAGGAGGTCACCCTCGCCGGCGAGCTGAAGGTGAGCCGGGCCTCGGTGAAGGAAGCCCTGTATGCCCTTGAACGCTGGCATCTGGTGGAGATCACGCCCCGCAAAGGCGCCTCGGCAACCCGGCTGGACGCCACCCACGCCTCCGAGCTGTACGATGTATATATGCATTTGCTGATGATGCTGGCCACCCGGCTGTGTGAGCGCTGGCAGGAGGGCGATAAGCCCGGGATGCTGGAGGCGGTGAGCAAGGTTATAGCGCAGATGAAGCGCCCGTCTACCGATATTACGGCGGTGGTGGAGGCGAGCTTTAATGTAATGGAGGTCTGCTGCGAGGTGGTCGATAATCCCTATCTCACGGAGGCTCTGTCAAACTTCAAACCGGCGGTTAGCCGTGCTTATTACCTCAGTGCTGATCGCTACCGCAGAGGTCTTGCCCAGACCAGTGAGTTTTTTGCCAATCTTCCGCAGGCGGTTCTGACGCGGGATTCGGTTAAGGCGCAGGCTTTAATCCGGGAGTTTGCGGAGCATCAGAAGTCTTTGATTCAGCAGGCCTTGGCTTCCTGACTTGGGTGGAGACGATGCGGGTAGGAGCACCTTCCAGAACCGTGCGGAGCCATGGGTGGAGTGCGAAGCACTTCACGGGCAAGCCATGGAGGGCTTGCCCCGGACCTTTGGCGCGACGCAGGAGCAATAAGCGCCAAAGGGCGGAGCCGAGCGTACAGGGATGTATTCACAGCGTGTTCTGGAAGGTGCTCCTACCCGCATCGCCCGCAACTCTTCAGATATTTTCCGCTCTTTGTTGTGAACAGTCTCACAGACCTTTCAGCTTTCCACGCCTATCGTAACAGTCTGTAACAAACCAAAACTTTTGCTGCATTGGTTGTGCTGTCCCCCTGCGGCCCGGGGAGTGCTTTAACGCTCTCCGCCAAAAACAATAAACCAGTCTTTTGGGGCCACCATGACTCTGTCACTTGCCTGTTGTCGAAGTACCACGTCTTCCACACTCTCGCTCTGGGTGCTCGCCCTGGCTCTTCCGCTGCCTGCGTTGGCGGAGTTCAGGCCGATGGGGGATGGTGCGCTGTCTGGCGTTACCGGCCAGGCGGGGGTGACGATTGAGCTGGAAACCAAGCTCAGCATTGACCGGTTCAGCTGGATTGATGAGGGTTCGCTGAATGTGAACGGTCTGCGCTTGTCCGGGCAGAACGATACGGTGCTGGACAACATGAAGCTGACCATCGATATTGCCGGCGATGGGGAGGTGCTGGAGCACGGATTTTCGGAGATTGCCCGTCGCGCCAATGCCGGGTTGCTGGCCCCGGGCAATCCGGATGTGGCCGATGCTCTGGCGAAGTATTCTGTCGCGGGCTCTTTTGGCAAGCAGTTCAATAGCGGTGATCTGGTGATGCACCTGGGTGCGACGGGCTATGGCGACCCGTCCAGTCTGGACGACTACCTGCGGGCGGTCGACTTTGAACTGGCGGCGGACAGTGTGACCAGCACCGGTACCGGGGGGACGGCCACTCTGTTCTCGAACATCCTGCTGCAAGGGTATATTGGGCCGACGGATCTGGTGATTCGTAACGGAGGCAGTTCCACCCGCACTCTGGCCAATGGCAATGAGGTGTCCGGCTCTGAGCTGCAGCTGGATACTCATTTCGAGATTACCAACGGCAGCCTGAACTGGGATGCCGCAGATGTGATTCTGCTGTTCAACTTTGCCGCCGTGGGTATCGAGGGGCTGCAGATTCATAACCGCCGGGGCGACGATACGCTGGGGCATTTCGGCATGGCCAGTGCGACGGCAAAACTCTCCCGGGGAACCAGTGCCGCCTCTGGCAAGGAAGGCCTGTCCATCCATGAGGTTGAGTTCCGGGCGGATATCGACATGCCCGTGTTCAAGGTGGGTGGCACAAGCATCGGCAGCGTTCAGTTCACGGACTTCGCCATCACCAACTCCACCATGATGGTTTATGGTCGCTAGCCTGGACACCAACCACTCCCTACCCTGTAAACTGCCCGTCTAACTCTTGACGGGCAGCCCATGACTGACTCCACTGACATCAATTATTCAAAGCGTGCCTCCGGGCGGCGGCTGGCGATTTTCAGCCTGCTGTTTGTCGGGCTTACCGCCGCCGGGCTGTATGCCGTTTACGATCAGTTTGCCGGGCGCAGCATTACCTTTGATTCCAGACTGATCACTCCGGAAACCCTGTTGTCGGTGGCTGGTTTGTTACTGGTCTATTTCATTTCTGACGGCCTTCGGCTCTACTACACGCTCAGGGCGCTTGGCCATCGGTTACCTCTGCCGGCCATGTTCCGGCTGGTGTTCATTAACCTGTTTTTCTCCAATATCACGCCTATGGCCACCGGTGGCGGCTTCGCGCAGATCTGGTATCTGCATAACCACGGCGTTCCGGTTGGCAGGGCCACGGCCGCCACCACCATCCGGACGGTGCTGGCGGTGGTATTTATCTTTTCCCTGACGCCGGTTTTCCTGTTGACGCTCAAGGCGCTGGATGGCCGTACCATTGCCGGCGACATTGGTACGGCCCTGGCGATTTTTATCCTGATTTACCTGGGCTTCTTCGCCGTTCTGTTGTTCCGCACGCACTGGCTGATCGGCCCCCTCAGCAAGCTCCTCAGAGCGGCCCGCCGGATTCATCTGATAAGCGAGCGTCGGCACCAGAGGTGGCAGTTCAAGGCCCGCCGGGAGATGCTGCGGTTCTCCCGCAGCTTCAGTGACTATCTGCGTGGCCGCCCCCTGTTCGTCGTTTTGTCGATTCTGTTTACCGCGGTTTTCCTGCTCAGCCTGTTCAGTTTTCCGGCGCTGCTGATGGCCAGCCTGGACTATGATGTGGATTACCTGGTGTCGCTGGGGCTGCTGGTGGTAACCACCTTCATCATGTATTTTTCACCCACCCCCGGCGCCTCTGGTATTTCCGAGGGTGTTTTTGGCAGCTTCTTCCGGGACATCCTCTCTGGCAATCACCTGATTCTGGTGATTGTCTTCTGGCGCCTGCTGACCATCTACCTGGGAATGATTATCGGCTTGATCGTCTTGCAGAAGGAACTTGTTGCCAACCGCGGGAGAACCGGATGATTTTCCGAAACCCACTCAAGCTTCTGTTCTACCTGTGCCTGCTGGTGGTACTTCTGCTGGTTGGCTATAAGGCCTACCTGAACCTGTTCACCGAGGATTTTGAAGGGGTACACACCGAGCAGGTTGAACGAATCCAGGGCACGGTCCAGCCGGGTGAATCCTTCAGTTTTGCGGTGGTGGGTAATATCAACAATTCCGTGGGGATCTTCGAGGACAGGATCATCCCGGAGCTGAACCGATCCAACCTCGATTTCATGGTATCGGCGGGTAATGCCGTCAGTGGTGGCGGTGAAGACAAGTACCGCGCCCTCTACGGCTCCCTGAGCCACCTGGAGATCCCATATCTGCTCACCTTCGGCGCCCACGAATACGAAGACTTTGGCAGTTTCCGATTTTATGACCATTTCGGACCACACTTCTTCAGCATCCAGGCAGGCAACAGCCGGCTGATTTTCCTGGACAGCACCGGCAAAACACCCTGGCGCTGGCAGATCCGCTGGCTGCACGAACTGCTTGCCAAGGACGAATCAAAGGCGCGGATCCTGTTTATTGGCCACCCACCGCTGCACCCGGAAGAAAATGCCCCGTTCGACAGACAGGATGACTACCTCGCACCGCCCGAATTCAGGGACGCGTTACTCCGGGCGGTGGATGAGCACGACATTGACCGGGTGTTCTCCGCCAACCTGTCTCTTTACTCGGAAAAGCAAATGGGGGATACCACGTTCATAACCACCGGTGGCGCCGGTGGTCTGGTGGTGAACAACGACATCAGTTTCTATCACTATGTACGAGTGGATGTGAACGCACAGGGGCAGGTCAGCCACACCCTGCAGCGCCTGGAGGTGGGCCAGCACCCGGTTCTGAAGCGCCTGGAAAGCCTCTGGTTTTTTATCTACTCCCTGTTCTACACGGGCTACATCAATTTCCTGTTGATTGTCGCGGTGTTCGCGGCCATTGCGATCAAATTGTACGGCGCGATTTTCATCGGCAAGGATTACTACCCGGATTACGATCTGGACCCGGCCCCCTGGCTTGAACGCCCGTTGCGAGTGGCCATGTTTACCAACAACTACCTGCCGTTCATCGGCGGTGTTCCCATTTCGATCGAGCGGCTGCGACGGGGGCTGGAAAAGCTGGGAGACAAGCTGCTGATCGTGGCGCCCCGGTACAAGGGCCAGCCGGAGACGGAAGCCCACGTGCTGCGGGTGCCCTCACTGCTCGCCATGGGGGAGAAACGGGAATTCCGGCTGGCCAATATTTTCCTCGGCCGGATCCGCAAGCGGGTTCGTGCCTTCGCGCCGGACATCATCCATCTGCACCACCCGTTCTGGCTGGGCTCGTTGGGGCTGTTCGTAGCGCGGCGACTGAAGGTGCCAGCGATTTACACTTACCATACCCGCCTGGAACACTACGCCCACTTTGTGCCCCTGCCGGGGATGCTGTTCCGCAACCTGATTTCCCATGCCCTGATCAAGCGCTTTTCCAACAAGTGTGACGGCGTGATTGTGCCAACCTACTCCACCGAGGAATACCTTCGGATGATCGGGGTAAAAACGCCGACCTTTGTGCAGCCCACGGGCATTGAATACCAGCGTTTCCGGGACGTTCGCCGGGAAGATATTGACCAGTTGCGTAATCAGCTGAATCTTGGAGACGAGAAGGTTTTCGTCAGCGTTTCACGGTTATCCAATGAGAAAAATATTGACTTCATGATTGAAGCGATTGATGCCCTGAGGCGGGAAACCGATGTGCCGTTCCGGTTCCTTATGATTGGCGATGGCCACCAGAAAGACCGGTTGCAGAAGAAGATAGAAGACCTTGACCTCCGGCAACATGTCACTCTGGTGGGTGCCATCCCCCCGGAAGACATGGCCACCTGGTACCGGCTGGGTGACGCCTTCCTGTTTGCCTCGAAATCCGAAACCCAGGGCATGGTGATCCTGGAGGCCATGGCGGCGGGGCTGCCGGTGGTGGCCGTGCGCTCCAGCGGCATCGAGGATGTGGTGCGGCACGGTTTCAATGGCTTCAAGACGCCGGAGAAGCAGGACCAGTGGCGGGCGCAGGTCAGGAAACTGCTGGAAGACGACGAACTGCGCAGCAAACTTGCCTCACAGGCTCTGGATTTTGCGAAGGACTATTCCGTCGAGCAGTTTGCCACTGACGTTCGCACAATTTACGCCACCACCCTGGCCATGTTCGCCAAGAAACGGAAACGCTCAGCAAGCAATCAGGAATAGTCAGGGTTATGGTTTCCCCTGCACCCTGATCGGTCCAGACTGAGTTCACGTATTATAAAAGTCGTTTTAACCATCGGAGAGTCTAAGTGAGCGGCATCCCCGTCGGAATCAGCACCTGCCTGCTGGGCAGGGAAGTTCGCCATGATGGCGGCCACAAACATTCCCGTTACTGCACCCAGGTGCTGTCAAAGCACTTTGAATTTCGTTCCATCTGCCCGGAGCTGGAAGCAGGCCTGGGCGTGCCCCGCCCGGCCATTCACCTGCGTGAATACAGCGATGGCCTTCGGCTGATCGAAACCAGGGGCACGGCAGATCACACCGGCGCCATGCACGGCTTTATCGACCAGATCATGCCCACCCTGGCGGACCTTCGGGGTTACATCCTGATGGCCAAATCGCCCAGCTGTGGCATGGAGCGCATCAAGGTGCACAACGAGAATGGCCAGGTGACCCGCAGGGACGGCCGGGGCATGTTCGCCGAAGCTCTGTTGAAAGCCTATCCGCTGATGCCGGTGGAGGAGGAAGGCCGCCTCAACGACGACATGCTTCGGGAAAACTTTATCGAGCGGGTCTTTGCCTACGACGACTGGATGCAGAATGTCGCGGGCGACAACCTTTCGGCCAGGGCGCTGATCGAATTCCACACCCGCCACAAGTTCCAGCTTCTGGCCCACTCCGAGAAGATCTACCGCCAGCTTGGCCCCATGTTGGGGGACCTGAAATCCGAGCCACTGGAAACTATCTCCGGCCGTTACATCAACCAGTTCATGGAGGCCATGAGCCAGAAAGTCAGCCGGGGCTCCCACCTGAATGCCATGCAGCACCTGATGGGCTACCTGAGAGACTCCATGGGCGACGAAGACCGTAAGGTGTTGATGGAGCAGATGGAGGCCTACCGCCGGGGTGAGGTGCCGTTGGTGGTGCCCATGACCCTGCTGCGCATGGCCCAGCGCCGGGAGCCGGTGGATTACCTGCACGCCCAGCAATACCTTACGCCCTATCCGGACGAGCTTGGTCTGAGAAACAACATTTGAAGCTTGAAAGCGGGGTCAGATGAAAAAGGGGTCAGATGAACTTTTCATCTGACCCCTTTTTCATCTGACCCCATTTTCACGCCGTTAATCAGAAGCCATAGAGGAGAGAGAGTGACGTCTCGGTGTCGGTGTTTTCAGAGCTGGCCGGTGCGTCGGATACGTGCTTCACCCGGACCGCGGCCTTCATCGAAAGGTTTCCCACCACATTGGCCTGCAGGGACGTCTCTGACTGGCTTATCGTGTTGTTCTCATCCAGCCCGATTTCGGTGCTGAGCTTCTGGCGGAACAGCGAATTGGCGGACAGGGCGTAGTCAAACTGCCCCGCAAGGCGGGCGATGGCCTCTTTTTCAGTATCTTCTCCCTGCGCGTTGACCGTATCCAGCTTGTTATAGCGGTAACCCGCACCCGCTGAGAGATCAAGAAAAGACCGATCGCCCGACCGCCAGAGCCGGTTCCCGTAACCAGTTGTCACTGTGGATTCGAAATCGTAGCCAGAGAAGCGGTCGTTCTCCCAGGAGCCGCGAAGAAACCAATACTGTTTTTTGTCGAACTTGTAGTCGGTTTCCAGAGCGGCCAGGTACTCCTCGGCCGTGGTTTCGTCCTCCGCTTCGGAGTAATTGGTGCTGAAGTCCCCGGTATGGCGCCAGGTTTCCACTTCACGAATCAGACCGAGACGGCCCTTGATGTTGGTCTCCTCGGTGTTGCCGGTGGTAACCAGCACACCAAGTTCGGTTTCGCCCTTCCAGTTATCCGCCTCCTGCCCATTGGCAAACGGCGCGATAGCAACTGCGGTGATGGCTACTGCCTGTCGTAACTCCATGAAGTCTCCTGTTGGTGTTGGTCAGGCTCCCTCGGTTTTGCTGGCCTTTTCACCGGCCAGGCTTTTCCGGGCCTGATGCTCTCTTTCAGCCTTTTTCCGGGCCTTGCGCTCGGCAATGATGCGGGCCGCTTCACCGCCCACGTGGGCCTCGCCACGCTGCCCTGCCAGGCGCATCTGACGTTCACGCTCGGCGAACCGGGCCTTCTGCACTTCGGTCAGCGAGTCGACGCACTGGTGACAGCTGACTCCCGGCTCATACTCCGGACGCTCTTTGTCTTCCTCGGTAATCGGCCTGCGGCAGGCGTGGCACTGATCGTACTCGCCACGCTCCAGCCTGTGGTTGACGGTTACCCGGTCATCAAACACGAAGCATTCTCCGCGCCACAGGCTCTGCTCTTCGGGTACCTCTTCCAGGTATTTCAGGATGCCACCCTTGAGGTGATACACCTCTTCAAAGCCCTGTTCCTTAAGGTATGCGGTGGATTTCTCACAACGGATACCGCCGGTGCAGAACATGGCCACCTTCCTGTGCTTCGATGGATCGAGATTCTGCTTCACGTATTCCGGGAATTCGCGGAAGGTCTCGGTGGCCGGATTGACGGCATTTTTAAAAGTGCCAATCTCGACTTCGTATTGATTACGGGTATCGACAAGAACCACGTCCGGATCGGAGATCAGATTGTTCCACGCTTTCGGATCCACATACGTACCGACAATGCGCTTCGGATCAATCCCTTCCACGCCCATGGTGACAATTTCCTTCTTGAGCTTCACCTTGGTGCGTTTGAAGGGCTGGATATCAACAAAGGATTCCTTGTAGTCAATACCGTCAAAACGCTCATCGCCGGTAATCCAGGCTTTCACGGCATCAATGCCTTCTCGGCTGCCGGCGATGGTGCCGTTGATACCTTCCCTTGCCAGCAGCAGGGTGCCATGGACGTCTTGCTCCAGCATCAGGTCCAGCAGCGGCTGGCGGAGGGACTTGTAATCGTTCAGGACTGCGAACTTGTACAGTGCGCAGACAACAACGTTGTTGCTCATCATTTTCTCCTGCGGGCCGGATCGTAAATCCGGAGCATGGGTTCGGGGTTATTCAAAGGCCGAAGCCTGAGAGGGCGCAGATTTTAACCAACTCAGGCTCACGATCAAGTGCGGGTTTTGCAGCACTACTCGGCCTTGCTGGCAAGCTCGCGCTCCACAACAGCGGAAAGCTGCCCCCAGCCCGGCCGCGTCAGGCGGATATTATCCACCAGAACGGTGGGTGTGCTGGTTACCCGAAGCTGCATGGCAACGCGGCGGCTTTGTTCTACGGCCTCGCGATGCAATTCGGTGGTCATACAGCGGCGGAAGCGCCGTTCTTCAAGGCCGAGGTCGCCGGCGTACCGGGTGAAGGTTGCCACCGGGTCGTTAGAGCCACTCCACTCGGTCTGGGAATCGTAGAGGCGATCGTGCATGGTCCAGTAGGCGCCCTGATCACCTGCACAGCGAGCAGCCTGGGCCGCGGGCATGGCGTTCTGGTGCTGCTGCAGCGGCAGATCGAAATAGACGAACCGGACCTTGCCCTCATCCACGTACTCCTGCTTCAGCCGCTTGCTCGCCGAGGAGAAGTTGCCGCAGGCCGGACACTGATAGTCTGCAAACTCCCGCACCACGACAGGAGCATCCTCCGGGCCCACTGAAACTCCGAACTGGTCCAACTGCGCCGGAAACGCCTCGGCATTGGCAGAAGCCACAGGCAGTTCGTCGGAGGTTGGCTCCGGTGCGGCGGTCAGGAACACCAACCCGAAAGCCACTGCGGCGACCACGAGCACACCGATGCCAATATAAAGCGGCTTGTTGGATTTTCCTTTTCGGGGAGGCGGTGCACCGGTTTGCTTGCGACGTTTTGCTTCACCCATGATGGAGCTCCTTTTTGTGTTTCTGATTTTCCGGAATTAATTAGCTGGCGACCGTTTTCAGAGCCAGCGTGGCACGCTAAGATCCTTTATATCCTACAAAAGTTCCAACAAAAACTAAGGAATCCTCATGCCATTACCCGCATCCCTGCAAGACACGCTCACTCTGCCGCTGGTTGCCGCACCCATGTTTCTGATTTCCGGCCCGGAACTGGCGCTGGCCTGTTGCAAACAGGGCATTGTGGGAAGTTTTCCGGCCCTGAACCAGCGCACCAGTGAGGGTTTTGAGGGCTGGCTGGTCCAGATGAATGAAGAGCTGGACGCCTTCCGGACATTGCATCCGGGTCACAAGACAGCGCCGTATGCGGTGAACCTGATTGTGCACCGGACCAATCCGCGCTGGCAGGCAGACCTTGAGCTGTGCGTGAAACACCAGGTGCCGATCATTATCACGTCACTGGGCGCGGCCAGCCAGGTGGTCGAAGCGGTGCACGGCTACGGCGGCGTGGTATTCCACGATGTGACCAACCAGAAACACGCACGGAAAGCGGCGCAAACCGGCGTCGATGGCATCATTGCGGTAGCGGCCGGCGCCGGCGGCCATGCCGGCACCATTAACCCGTTTGTACTGGTACACGAAATCCGTGAGGTGTTTGATGGCACCATCCTGCTGGCCGGCGGGCTGTCTCATGGCGAAGACCTGCTGGCTGTACAGGCCCTGGGTGCAGACCTGGCCTACATGGGTACCCGGTTTATCAATACCACCGAATCCCAGGCGGAAGAGGCTTACCGGAGCATGATCATCGAGGCTGTTTCCGGCGACATTATCCACACACCGGCGGTGTCCGGTGTGCCCGCCAGCTTTATGCGGCAGAGCCTGGAGGCCGCCGGATTCCCCATGGACAAGCTGAACCAGGCGGGCGACATCAATTACGGAGAAAAGCTCAAACCCATTGACGATGAAGCCATGGCCTGGAAAACCGTCTGGTCTGCTGGCCAGGGCGTCAGCCAGATCCACGACGTGCTGAGTGTCGCGGATCTGGTGAAACGACTGAGCGAGGAATACCAAAACGCCCGGGCCTGGCTAGTGTCATCTCCCCCGGCCCTCTGATGGCGACGGAAATCATCACGATTTATTGTCAGGGCATGAATACTGTTGGGAGCTATGAGTTCGCCTTCAAATTCAGGGTATCTGCATTTCGTGATTGATCCGGGGTCAGATGGCCCCATCCTCGATCAGCTTCACCAGTGTTGATAGATCGGCCCCGTAGTTGACCCCCTTCTCCTCCGGTTCCGGCCTTGTGAAGCTGATACTCTTCCTCATCATCACCCCACCAAATCCGGTATCCTGTGGCGGCTGACGCTTGCGCTTGAAGTTCGGGCGCTTGACCTTGTGAGCCCCCTCCGAGAAAAGGATTTTGACTCTCAAGGCCTCAAAGCTATAGCCACGACCCAGGCGATTCATCACCCGAATGAGGTTGTTCAGGCTCTCAGTGTAGGCATTGGTAATGGCGTGATCGAAGTAGGCGAAAATGTGCGGATGCCAGTTATCCATCGCCCTGACCAGTGGGTAAAACGCCTCGCGCACCTCCGGCACCAGGTTGTCCCTCCAGATGGCATAGGCTCGCTCTGCATCGGCACGGGTATCCATGTCCCAGATACCGTAGAACGCCTCTTTGGCATCGTAGGCAGCCTCCAGCATCGGGTAGTTGGCCGTCCAGCCCGAGAGCTTGAGGTATTCCTTGTCGGTGAGTTCGTTACGGCGCTTGAGCAGCACGAAGCGGTCGTGCATCAGTCCCCGGCGTTCTTTGGTGGTGAGTTCGGCACGCTGGGCCTTGCGGATCGTATCCAGGGCCTCATTCGCCATCCTGACCACATGAAACTTGTCGATCACGATGGTCGCCTGTGGCATCAGAGCCTCCACCGCCTCTCGGTAAGGGTTCCACATATCCATCGCCACATATTGCACCTTCTCGCGCCCCTGCATGGTCTGGAAGTGGCCCATGACCGTCTTCTTGGTGCGGTCGCGCAGAACCTCGACCGCCGTGTTGTGCTCAATGTTGGAGATAATGCAGCGGGGTTTCTTGATGATGTGGATTTCGTCAATGCCCATCCACTTCGGCACCTCGAAGCAAACCGTGCGCTCCAGCTCGTTGATGTAGTCGCGGAAGACGTTTTTGACGGTGTTCTCAGCCAATCCCACCTCATCGGCCAGGTGCGCGAAGGGGCGTTTGATGGCCTGCTTGCCCACCCAATCGACCAGGCGTGCGGTCATCAGTCGCTTCTCATCGACATCCGGTAGACGCTCGTAGAAGGTCTTTCCGCACTGGCGGCAGCGATAGCGCCTGGTATCGACATAGATACCGACACGTTTTCCGTGCATGGGCAGGTCGCGGATCAACTGCTCACGGCGTCCGAACCCGACAATCTCTCTGTGGCCGCAATGCTGGCAGGCGGATGGGTGCTTCGTTGCCCCGGCCCAGATGTGGTAGTCGTGGTCGTCTTCCTCGATGCTGGCGATAGTGTAGGAGGGAAGATTCAGAATATTGCGAGGCATGTTATTCGTGGGTCACAGCAGACTCTCCACGCATTCAAAACACCGGCAATCTGCTGCGTGTATCTCTATGGCATTCGTGCTTTTGGTGGCAACTTCAAAGAACGGCACTTCACTATTGTCCGTTTCTGCAACCCACATACCTTTCGCCGTTGACCAAACAATTGAATGCGGTTCTTGATCAATCATGATGGTATCGTGCTCATAGAGGTCGTTCCCGTTGGTATCCTCGAACCCAGTGAACAACTCCAGATCGACGGTTTCCATGCTGTTTACCGCTGTGCAACCCTGTTGAAGTTGAAACCACAAAACGGGCAGGTGCCGTCAATGCGTGAACGTGTGCGGTAGCGTTTGCAGGTTGAGCGATAGCAGGTGACGCTCTGGCTCTTACTTGGATGCCATTTTTGGCGAGGCGGAGAAACGGCTTGGCTTTGTTTGTCGGCGATACTCATGGGGATGGAGATGCCCCCGGATAATTGAGGAATTGAATTACCTCCCCAACCTGCACTTCCAATTCCGGCAAATCTCTCTCGACAGTCCTCCAGACCACATCCAGATCGACTTTGAAGTACCCATGCGCCAAGGCATTTCGCGTGCCGTAAGCCGCTTTGAGGGGAAAATCTGGATGCTTTATCGCAAAGTCAGGGAAATGACGTTGGATACTACCTGCCGCCTCACCGATGATCTCCAGGTTGCGGATCACTGCATCCTGTTTCTCTTCATTAACAAGGAACCCGACTTGATCAATGTCCTGGAGATAGCGCTGAATACGACCGATAGCCTGCTGGATGTGCCCAAGGTAGTCTCTCAGGGCGAGTTCATCCCGACGACTCATACAGCCCGAGCCTCATTGAGCACTTCCATTTTCCACCTGTCAGGCAGCGCAGCGGGAGTCAGTACATCAACCTCTACTCCGAGGAGTTCAGTCAGCTCTGTGCGAATAGCACCAACATCGAAGAGGGAGGTTTCCTCCGTGGTGTCGATGAGGATGTCCAGATCGCTTGCATCCGTATCCTGTCCGTGGAGGACGGAACCGAAGATACGCGGGTTTTTGGCATGATGCCGCTCCACGATCTGCCGTATGGCATCACGGTGCTGTTGATATGCGGTAGATGGCTTCATACAGAGGCCCTCATTGGTACTCAGATAGCCTAACTTTAGGGCATCTAGTGTCCGCCGTCAATCACGTATTGCGTTTTTGCGCCATAGTTACGGCATAGTTACGGCATTTGAATCGAGCAGAGGAAATCTACGCCGAGATTCAGGCGCTGGAGGAGAAGAAATAGCCGGGGGAGCCTTTACTCCCCCATCAACTGCCTGATCCGATGGTTGAGCCGCGCCACTTCCCGGCGCATTTCCTCAACCTCATCGAGCAACTCCAGAGACATCGCGAGGCCGGGCAGATTCATTTTCAGATCCCGTTGCAGTCTTTGGGCTTTGCGCAACCGGTTTAGGGCCGCGACATCGAACTGCCATTGCCGGGCCTCCGGGGAGTCCTCCAGTGGCGCAATGATGCCGTAGTCAACCAGTTTGATAACAAACTCGGCATGGCATTCGCCGCGTTCGCAGATTTCACGCAGGGTGAAGGTGCTGCCATCCTGGTCGAACACCTCTACCGTCAGAATATGGTCTTGCTTGTTCATCCCTTACTCCCGCTCACACGTGAAGCCTGCTGCGTGGATTGAAGTTTTTCTCTGCCTCGGCCAACTGGGCATAGAGCTTTTCAGCCTCCGGGCTGTGTTTCTCAGGCATGGCCACCTGAAGAACGACGATCTGGTCGCCCGGATGTTTGCCCGGGAAGCCTTTGCCCTTGAGCCTGAGCTTACGGCCGCTGGTGGAGCCCTTCGGGACTTTGACATTCACCTTGGAGCCAACCGTTGGCACAGTCACCGTTGCACCCAGAGCCGCCTCCCAGGGCGCCACGGGCACGGTAACCATGACATCGCGGCCTTCAATGGTGAAATGCGGATGCGGCGCGAACTCCACCTCGATGAACAGATCGCCAGGCTCACCGCCGCCAATACCCGGAGCACCCTGACCTTTCAGGCGGATATGCTGCCCCTCGCGCATGCCGGCGGGGATCTTCACTTTCAGGGTTTTCTGCCTCGGAATAACCCGGCCATGCGGGTCGGCTTCGTGCACGGTAAACGACACCTGCTTGTCGCAGCCATGGAAGGCTTCTTCCAGGAACAGGGCGATCCTGGCATGGACATCTTCACCGCGCATTTTCATGTTCTGGCGGAAACCTCCACTATCAGAACCACCGGAGAACCCACCCCGGCGACGGCCTCCGAAGATCTCCTCGAAGAAATCGCTGAACTGGCGGGCATCGGCCTCAGTATAGCCACCGCCGCCAAAACCGGATGCGCTCTGCCATCCGGGTGGCGGCTCGAAAGAACCATCAGCCTTGGCGCCGTACTTGCGCAGCTGATCGTATTCCGCCCGCTTCTCTGGGTCTTTCAATACTTCGTAGGCCTCACCAAGATCCTTGAACCTGGTGTCGGCGTCCTTTTCCTTGCTGACATCCGGATGATACTTCCGGGCCAGCTTCCGGTAAGCCTTTTTGATCTCCTCGGAGGAGGCAGACTCGCTCACACCGAGCACGGCGTAATAGTCTTTGAAGTCCATTCTGGTCCTCACCGCTGGTTAATCTGCTGAGCGAATTGCTCGTATACTAACCACTATATTTGATGAGGTTCGGGAAATTACAAGGGTGGGGTTGTTCTTACTTGAGGTGGATCAGGGTTTGGGGTGGACACTGGAGGTTGGCAGAGCCAGACCACCTGGGCGCCACCCTGAAGCCATCAGGCTACAAGACGGCGCACTCCAAGGGCTTACTTGACCTTCGGATCCAGCTCACCGGAGGCATACCGCTCAAACATGCGCTCCAGGTTGACCGGTTTGATCTTGCTGGCGTTGCCGGCACAACCGAAGGCTTCGTAGCGTGCGATGCACACGTCGGTCATGGCCTTCATGGTTTCCTTGAGGAATTTGCGCGGGTCAAACTCCGCCGGGTTTTCGCTCAGGAAGCGACGGACGGCACCGGTGCTTGCCAGGCGCAGGTCGGTGTCGATGTTGACCTTGCGCACGCCGTGCTTGATACCTTCCACGATTTCTTCAACCGGGACACCGTAGGTTTCCGGGATCTCGCCGCCGTATTCGTTGATGATCTTCAGCCACTCCTGGGGTACGGAGCTGGAGCCGTGCATGACCAGATGGGTGTCCGGGATACGGGCGTGGATGGCTTTGATCTGGTCGATAGCCAGGATGTCGCCTGTGGGCGGACGGGTAAACTTGTAGGCGCCGTGGCTGGTACCGATGGCGATGGCCAGGGCGTCCACGTGGGTCTTCTTGACGAAATCCGCGGCTTCTTCCGGGTCGGTCAGCATCTGGCTGTGGTCCAGGGTGCCTTCGGCGCCGATGCCGTCTTCTTCACCGGCCTGGCCGGTTTCCAGGGAGCCGAGGCAGCCCAGTTCGCCTTCTACGGAGACGCCACAGGCGTGGGCCATTTCAACGGTGCGGCGGGTGACGTCAACGTTGTAGTCGTAGTCGGTCGGGGTTTTGCCGTCTTCACCGAGGGAGCCGTCCATCATCACGGAGCTGAAGCCCAGTTGGATGGAGCGCTGGCACACGGAGGGGCTGGTGCCGTGGTCCTGGTGCATGACCACCGGGATGTGCGGGAATTCTTCGATGGCCGCGAGGATCAGGTGGCGCAGGAAGGGGGCGCCGGCGTATTTGCGGGCACCGGCAGAGGCCTGGACAATCACCGGGGAGTCGGTTTTGTCGGCGGCTTCCATGATGGCGCGCATCTGTTCCAGGTTGTTGACGTTAAAGGCTGGCACACCGTAACCATGCTCGGCGGCGTGATCCAGCATTTGCCGCATCGAAATCAGGGCCATGGGTCGTCTCCTTCATTTGGACTTTGGATGTTTGAATTCTGTTTTGGTGCAGACTTTGGTCGTCAGACGTTGGAGTCTGCTGCGGCAGGTGGGGACCGCTTTTCGGGACACGCTGTGAATACGTCCGTGTACGCTTGACTGCAGCATCCATGCTGCAGACAGTCCCGGAAAGCGGTCCCCCACCTGCCTTGCGATTCTGACCTTATTGCTAGCCTCAGTCAGAACCGCATCTATTTGTTCACTCTCCGCGCTCTTCCAGTACCGCTACCGCCGGCAGTGTTTTGCCTTCGACGAACTCAAGGAAGGCGCCACCGCCGGTGGAGATGTAGGAGATTCTGTCAGCAACGCCGTACTTGTCAACGGCGGCGACGGTGTCACCACCGCCGGCCAGGGAGAAGGCGTTGCTTTCGGCGATGGCCAGAGCGAGTGCTTTGGTGCCATTGCCGAACTGGTCAAATTCGAAAACGCCGACCGGGCCGTTCCAGAGGATGGTTTTGGCGTTTTTCAGTACGTCGGCGAACTTGCCAGCGGTTTCCGGGCCGACGTCGAGGATCATGTCGTCGTCGCTGACGTCGGAGATGTTCTTGGTGGTGGCGGTGGCGGTTTCGGCGAATTCGCTGGCTACCACTACGTCGACCGGCAGAGGGATTTCAACGCGGGAGGCAATGTCCTTGGCGGTGTCGATCAGGTCGTGCTCGCACAAGGATTTACCGACCGGGTGACCCGCTGCGGCCAGGAAGGTATTGGCGATGCCGCCGCCAACGATGATCTGGTCGCAGACTTTTTCCAGGGCGTTGAGTACATCCAGCTTGGTGGAGACCTTGGAGCCGCCAACGATGGCAACGACGGGCTTGGCCGGGTTGTCCAGGGCTTTGCCGAGGGCATCCAGTTCAGCGGCCAACAGCGGGCCGGCGCAGGCTTCGGGGGCGAATCTTGCCACACCGTGGGTGGAGGCCTGGGCGCGGTGGGCGGTGCCGAAGGCATCCATTACGTAGACGTCGCACAGGGCGGCGTACTTCTTTGCGAGGTCTTCGTTGTCTTTCTTTTCGCCTTTGTTGAAGCGGACGTTTTCAAACAGGACCACTTCGCCATCGGCGACTTCAACGCCGTCCAGGTAGTCCTTGATCAGGCGCACTTCCTGGCCCAGCACCCTGGAGAGATGGTCAGCGACGGGCTTCATGGAGGAGGCTTCGTCGTACACGCCTTCTTCCGGGCGCCCCAGGTGTGACATCAGCATGACCCTGGCGCCGGCGTCTTTGGCGGCCTTGATGGTCGGTAGTGACGCGCGGATGCGGGCGTCGCTGGAGACCTTGCCATCCTTGACCGGCACGTTCAGGTCTTCGCGGATCAGCACCCGCTTGCCGGCGAGGTTGAGGTCGGTCATTTTCTTGATGGCCATAACGTTCTTCCCTAAGTCTGTGTGAACACGTGAACATGGGTCTGCCCCCATACGGGGTCAGACCCCTTTTTCAGTCTTTTCCAGCCAACAGCGGCTGACATCGAGCATCCGGTTCGCGAACCCCCACTCATTGTCGAACCAGCACAGCACTTTCACCATGGTGCCCCCGGTTACCCGGGTCTGACCGCCGTCCACGATGCCGGAATGGGCGTCGTGGTTAAAATCGGAGCTGGCCAGCAGTTCGTCGGTGTAACCGAGAATGCGCATCAACGGGCCGTTGGCGGCCTCTTCTAACAGTTTGTTCACCGTTGCCACATCCGTGGACTTGCCCACATTAACGACCATGTCGATGGCAGACACGTTCATGGTGGGCACCCGCATGGCCACCGAACTGAACTTACCCACCATGTGAGGCAGCAGGCGCTCGATGCCTTTGGCGAGCCCGGTTTCCACCGGGACGATGTTGTGCAAAGCGCTGCGGGTGCGGCGCAGGTCCTGGTGATGATAGGCATCGATCACCGGCTGGTCGTTCATCGCCGCGTGAATGGTGGTGGTACTGCCCTGCTCCACACCGAAGGCTTCGTCCAGTACCTTGATTACAGGCACCAGGCAATTGGTGGTGCAGGAGGCGGCGGCGACGATGACGTCCTCCGGGCAGAGATCGCGGTCGTTGATGCCGTAGACCACGGTGCGGTCCACATCCGATTCCGCCGGCTGGGAAAACAGCAGACGTTTGGCACCGGCCTGGATATGGCGTTCTGCGGTGGCGCGATCGGAATAGGCGCCGGAACACTCAAGCACCAGGTCAACTTTCAGGAGATCCCAGGGCAGCTCCGCCGGTTCGGAATGGCGCAGGACCCTGATGGCGTCACCATTGACCATCAGGTCCTGGCCCGCTACGGAAATCTCACCCTGGAACCGGCCATGGGTGGAATCGTAGCGGGTCAGGTGGGCAATGGTGTCGATATCCGACAGCTCATTAATGGCGACCACCTGCAGGTGGTCGCGGAAGCCGTTTTCATAAAGCGCACGCAACACGCACTGGCCGATTCGGCCGTACCCGTTGATGGCAATGCGAAAAGGCGCGGAGTCTGTCATCAGGCGTCCAGCAGTTCAGCGGCCACTTCCAGAACATTGTCGACGGTAAAGCCGAATTCCTTGAACAGCTCACCGGCAGGCGCGGACTCACCAAAGGTGGTCATGCCGATAATACGGCCGTCCAGGCCCACGTACTTGTACCAGTAGTCGGCAATGCCGGCTTCGATAGCAATGCGGTTGGTCACGTCCAGCGGCAGAATCTGCTGCTTGTACTCGGCGCTCTGGGCATCGAAGGTATCGGTTGACGGCATGGAAACCACACGCACCTTGCTACCCTGCGCACGCAATTTGGTAGCGGCGTCCTGGGCCAGGCCCACTTCGGAGCCGGTAGCGATCAGGATCAGTTCCGGTGCGCCTTCGCTGTCAGACAGGATGTAAGCACCCTTGGCCACATCCGCGAGCTGCCGGGCATCGCGGTCCTGGTGCGGTAGTCCCTGACGGGAGAAGACCAGGGCAGTCGGGCCGTCGGTGCGCTCGAGGGCCGCTTTCCAGGCCACGGCGGTTTCCACCGTGTCGGCCGGGCGCCACATGCTCATATTCGGCGTGGTGCGCAGGCTGGCCATCTGCTCAACTGGCTGGTGAGTGGGACCATCCTCGCCCAGGCCGATGGAGTCATGGGTGAACACAAAGATTGAACGCTGCTTCATCAGCGCGGCCATCCGAACCGCGTTGCGGCAGTATTCCATGAAGATCAGGAAGGTGGCGCCGTAGGGCACGAAGCCGCCGTGCAGGGCGATGCCGTTCATGATCGCGACCATGCCGAACTCGCGCACGCCGTAGTGGATGTAGTTGCCGCTGGCGTCTTCCCTGGCCAGTCCCTTGCTGCCGCCCCAGATGGTCAGGTTGGAACCGGCCAGGTCGGCCGAACCACCCATCAGTTCCGGCAACAGGGGACCGTAGGCGTTCAGGGTGTTCTGGGAGGCCTTGCGGGAGGCAACCGTTTCGCCCTTGTCCTGGCATTCCTGAATGTAGGCGTGGGCCTTGCCGGCAAAATCTGAAGGCAGATCACCGGCCATGCGGCGCTTGAATTCCGCGGCCAGCTCCGGCTCGGCCTTTTCGTATGCGGCGAACGCCTGCTCCCACTCTGACTGAGCCGCTGCGCCTTTTTCACGTGCGTTCCAGGCGGCTGCGATTTCGGACGGAACTTCAAACGGGCCGTATTGCCAGCCCAGTTGCTCGCGGGTCAGCGTGATTTCGTCGTCACCGAGCGGCGCACCGTGGCTGTCTTCCTTGCCCTGCTTGTTGGGAGAGCCGAATCCGATGATGGTCTTGCAACAGATCATGGTGGGCTGATCGGTGTTGGCGCGGGCAGCCTCAATGGCAGCGCGCACGGCGTCGGCATCGTGGCCGTCCACCGCCGGAATCACCTGCCAGCCGTAGGCTTCGAAACGCTTCGGGGTGTCGTCGGTGAACCAGCCTTCCACTTCACCATCAATGGAAATGCCGTTGTCGTCGTAGAAGCAGATCAGCTTGCCCAGGCCCAGGGTGCCGGCCAGGGAGGCCACTTCGTGGGAGATTCCCTCCATCAGGCAGCCGTCACCGAGGAAGGTGTAGGTGTAGTGATCCACAATGTCGTGGCCGGGACGGTTGAACTGCGCTGCCAGCGCCTTTTCCGCCAGGGCGAAACCCACGGAATTGGCAAAACCCTGCCCGAGAGGACCGGTGGTGGTTTCAACGCCCGGGGTATAACCGTATTCCGGGTGGCCCGGTGTTTTCGAGTGCAACTGACGAAAATTCTTCAGGTCGTCAATGGAAACGTCGTAACCGCTCAGGTGCAGCAGGGAGTACTGCAGCATGGAGCCGTGACCGTTGGACAGCACGAAGCGGTCCCGGTTGGCCCACTGAGGGTTAGCCGGGTTGTGGCTCAGATAATCGTTCCACAGTACCTCGGCGATATCCGCCATACCCATGGGCGCACCCGGGTGGCCGGACTTGGCTTTCTGAACCGCATCCATGCTCAGCGCGCGAATGGCGTTGGCGAGATCTTTACGAGACGGCATTGACGTTTCTCCAGTGTTTATCGGGAAAGAATTCGGACTGCTTAAAAAAGAGGCGCGTATTTTCGCCGATTACTGTGTGCCGGGGCAAATCGGCATAGACCTCTTTCACGATTGTTTGCCTGTGGATTACCGAAACGGGCTGATTCCAAAGAATCACAAACCTATATCAAAATTTTTTGATATTCCTGTTGATTGACCACCCAAACCCCCCTAAACTTCTCAGCCATGACATCCCTGAACGCACACGCAAACGAAATGTCCTCCGTTGACGCACTGGCTCCGATCTTCAAGGCAAGCGGGGACCCTTTGCGCCTGGAGATCCTGCGTGTGCTGAGACGGGATACCTTTGGAGTGCTGGAACTCAGCCAGCTGTTCGATATGCGCCAGTCCGGCATGAGCCATCACCTGAAGGTGATGAACAAGGCCGGCTTGCTCGAGCCCCAGCGGGAAGGCAACGCGATTTTCTACCGCCGCCCCCTGCACCTGGACACTGACAAGCCAACGGACCAGACCATCCGCCAGATTTTTGAAGCGGTGGACAGGGTGCCTCTGCCGCCGAACCTTCAGGAAAAAATTGAAGCGATCCGCAACCAGCGGGCGGATCAGTCCCAGGCGTTTTTCGCACGGTACGCCGAACAGTTCCGGGAACAGCAGGAACTGATTGCAGCCTTTGATCTGTATGCCGAGCCTGTGGCAGCGCTGATTCGCAAGCGGTCCGGGAAACACCAGTGGCAGACTGCCCTGGAGATCGGGCCCGGCGAAGGCGCGTTCCTGCCGGTACTGGCGGAGCTTTGCGGGCATGTGGTTGCCCTCGACAACAGCCGGGACATGCTGGCCAAGGCCACCCGCACCTGTATTGAGCAGCGGCTGAACAATATTGATCTGATTGAGGGCGTAACCGACACACTGCTCGCCCGGGGTGACGGGTTTGACCTGGTGGTCGCCAACATGGTGCTGCACCACGTGCCCAGCCCGGCCGACATTTTTCTGGACGCATCGGCCCTGATGAACAACGGCGGCTGCCTGGTCATCAGTGATTTGTGCAGCCACGACCAGGACTGGGCCAAAGAGAACTGCGGTGACCTCTGGCTGGGTTTTGAACCGGAAGAGCTGACCGCCTGGGCCACGGATGCGGGTTTAAGTGCCGGAGAACAATTGTTTATCGGCCTTCGCAACGGCTTTCAGATACAGGTTCGGGAATTCTGGAAAAACGGCGGACAGATCTGACGACTGACATCTCAATATCAATAAATTTTGATATACAGATACGTAGTTTTACGTATCCTTACACAGACCAACAACCCGGTAACCGGAAGACACTTTTAAGATTGGCCCAAGAAAGGCTGAAGAAAGACTCTTACCGGTCTGAATTTGAAACGCTCACAGAGGAGCACGCTTTATGTCTGACTACAACATCTTCACTTCCGAATCGGTCTCTGAAGGCCACCCGGACAAACTGGCCGACCAGATCTCCGACGCGATCCTGGACGCGATCCTGACCGACGACCCCCACGCCCGTGTTGCCTGTGAAACCATGGTAAAAACCGGCGTAGCCATTGTCGGCGGTGAGATCACCACCAGCGCCTGGGTCGACCTGGAAGACCTGGTGCGCGGCGTGATCAAAGACATCGGCTACACCTCCTCCAAAGTCGGATACGACGGCGACACCTGCGGCATCATCAACATCATCGGCAAGCAGTCTGTAGACATCGCCCAGGGCGTTAACCGCCAGAAGCCGGAAGACCAGGGTGCCGGCGACCAGGGCCTGATGTTTGGCTACGCCAGCAACGAAACCGACGTGCTGATGCCCGCGCCGATTACCTTCTCGCACCGTCTGGTCCAACGTCAGGCCGAGGCCCGCAAGAGCGGCCTGCTGCCGTGGCTGCGCCCGGATGCGAAAAGCCAGGTGACCTGCCGCTATGAAAATGGCCGGGTTGCCGGCATCGACGCGGTGGTCCTTTCCACCCAGCACGATGAAGACGTTACCCAGGAAGATCTGAAAGAAGCGGTGATGGAACTGATCGTCAAGCATGCCCTGCCGGCAGAGCTTCTGCACAAGGATACCCAGTTCCACATCAACCCGACCGGCAAGTTCGTCATTGGCGGCCCGGTGGGCGACTGTGGCCTGACCGGCCGCAAGATCATCGTGGACACCTACGGCGGCATGGCCCGCCACGGTGGCGGCGCCTTCTCCGGCAAGGATCCATCCAAGGTTGACCGTTCCGCCGCCTACGCCAGCCGTTACGTCGCCAAGAACATCGTCGCCGCCGGGCTGGCCGACAAGTGCGAGATCCAGGTGTCCTATGCCATCGGCGTGGCACAGCCAACCTCGATCTCCCTGAACACCTTCGGCACCGGCAGGATCAGCGACGACAAGATCATCGACCTGATCCGCCAGAACTTTGACCTGCGCCCTTACGCGATCACCAACATGCTCGACCTGCTGCACCCGATGTACCGGGCAACCGCAGCCTACGGTCACTTTGGCCGCGATCCCTATGAGATGACCGTCGGTGGCAAGACCTTCACCGCGTTCCCATGGGAGAAGACCGACCGTGCGGCCGCTCTTAAGGATGCTGCGGGTCTGTGAGGCCAGGATTCCGGGTCTGAACATTGGAGTTAGGCCCGCTTTGGTTCAACCCGTCACCTTTCGGGGGTGGCGGGGATGAGTGATCTCCTTCGGGGACACGCTACAAGCACCCGCAAGCGGGTCCAGCCCGCAATCGCAGATTGCGGTCGTCCAGCTGTCGCATGAAGCTTCGCTTCATAAACGCTCGGCTGGACCCATGTGCGCTTGTTTCGGGCCGTCCATGGCCCTCTACAGTCCCCGAAGGAGATCACTCATCCCCGCCGCAGAATTGTGGTGAGGGCAGTTCAAAAAGCCTAGTGCCTTTCTATACGACACAGGAAAGGCCCAATCAGGTTTTCGAGCGTATTCATGACCGCATACGCCAAGAGTTTAAACAGAGGGGGTGGGGATAACCTGCCGTGGAATGTTGGAGGCCAAGGATGGCCGGAAACAAGCGCACATGGACGTGCTCGTAGCGGTTCCACGGCAGGTTATCCCCACCCCCGAAACTCCCAAAATCAGAGGCCAAGGGAATTACGTACACCCCGGCCAAATCAGACTGACAGGAGAACACCATGAGCACTCCCGCAGAAAAACTGAACAGCTTTGACGACTACAAAGTCCGCGATATCTCCCTGGCCGACTGGGGCCGGAAGGAAATCAACATCGCCGAAGGCGAAATGCCCGCCCTGATGAAGCTCCGCGAGAAATACAAAGCCGAGCAGCCGCTGAAAGGCGCCAACATCATGGGCTGTATCCACATGACCATCCAGACCGCCGTGCTGATCGAAACCCTGGTGGAGCTGGGCGCCAACGTACGCTGGTCCTCCTGCAACATCTTCTCCACCCAGGACCAGGCCGCAGCCGCCATCGCGGCACAAGGCATTCCAGTGTTCGCCTGGAAAGGCGAGACCGATGAAGAATACGACTGGTGCCTTGAGCGCACTGTCGGTGCCGATGTCGACGGCTGGGAACCG
Organism: Marinobacter sp. Arc7-DN-1; assembly: GCF_003441595.1. NCBI lineage: Bacteria > Pseudomonadati > Pseudomonadota > Gammaproteobacteria > Pseudomonadales > Marinobacteraceae > Marinobacter > Marinobacter sp. Arc7-DN-1. The sequence goes on from NZ_CP031848.1 coordinate 1,671,843, forward strand.
AACATGATCCTGGACGACGGCGGCGACCTGACGGCCCTGCTTCACGAGAAGTATCCGGAAGTTCTGGCCAACTGCCACGGTGTGACCGAAGAAACCACCACCGGCGTGCATCGCCTGCAGGAAATGCTGCGCGAAGGCACCCTCAAGGTTCCCGCCATCAACGTGAACGATGCCGTGACCAAGTCCAAGAACGACAACAAGTACGGTTGTCGCCACAGCCTGAACGACGCCATCAAACGCGCCACTGACCACTTGATGGCGGGCAAAAAAGCACTGGTTATCGGTTATGGCGATGTGGGTAAAGGCTCTGCTGCTTCGCTGCGCCAGGAGGGCATGATTGTGAAAATCACCGAAGCCGACCCCATCTGCGCCATGCAGGCCTGCATGGACGGTTTTGAAGTGGTGTCTCCGTACATCGATGGCGTGAACACCGGCACTGAGGCTGGCGTTAACCGCGCCCTGCTGCAGAACACCGACCTGCTGGTAACCACTACCGGCAACACGAACGTGTGTGACGCGCACATGCTCAAGGCCCTGAAGCCCGGGGCTGTGGTGTGCAACATCGGCCACTTCGACAACGAAATCGATACCGCCTACATGCGCAAGAACTGGGAATGGGACGAGGTGAAGCCGCAGGTTCACATTGTGTACCGCGACAAGGCCACCAACGACCACCTGATTCTGCTCTCCGAAGGCCGCCTGGTGAACCTGGGTAACGCGACCGGCCACCCGTCACGGATCATGGACGGCTCCTTCGCCAACCAGGTTCTGGCCCAGATGCACCTGTTCGAGCGCAAGTTCGCCGACCTGCCGGAAGATGCCCGGGAAAAAGGCGTTTACGTTCAGGTCCTGCCGAAGCACCTGGACGAGGAAGTGGCCCGGGCCATGGTGGAAGGTTTTGGTGGCGTGATCACCAGGATGACCCCGGAGCAGGCCAAATACATCGGTGTACCGGTCGAAGGCCCGTACAAGCCGGAAAGCTACAAGTACTGATCGGGTATCAAGATGCAATCCCAGAAACAGTTCAGACGCCGTTTCAGCTTTGAGTTTTTCCCGCCCAAGACCGACCAGGGCAAGGAGAAACTGCAGAACGTGCGCAACCAGCTGGCCGGGGTAAATCCGGACTTTTTCTCGGTCACCTTCGGCGCCGGCGGTTCCACCCGGGACCGCACCATTGAAACCGTGCTCAACCTGCACCGGCAGGGCATTTCCACGGCACCACACCTCTCCTGTGTCGGGGGCACCCGCCAGGAAATCGGCGAGCTGCTGGATCTGTATAAAGAGCACGGGATCAACCGGATTGTCGCCCTTCGGGGCGACCTGCCCTCCGGGATGGGGGCTGCCGGTGAGCTGCGCCATGCCAACGAGCTGGTGGCGTTTATCCGCGAGCACAGCGGTGACACCTTCAATCTGGAAGTCGCGGCGTACCCTGAGTTTCACCCTCAGGCCCGCAATGCCGAAGAAGACCTGCAGAACTTCGCCCGTAAGGTGAAGGCTGGCGCCAACAGCGCCATTACCCAGTACTTCTTCAATGCAGACAGCTACTTCTATTTCATTGACCGTCTGGAGCAAATGGGCGTCACCATTCCGGTGGTGCCGGGCATCATGCCCATCGTCAATTTCTCCAGCCTGGTCCGCTTCTCCGACATGTGCGGCGCGGAAGTCCCGCGCTGGATTCGCAAGCAGCTCGAAGCCTACGGCGACGACAGCGACTCCATCCGCAAGTTCGGCGAAGAAGTGGTTACCGGGATGTGTGAAAAGCTTCTCAAGGCCGGCGCACCAGGCCTGCACTTTTATACCCTCAACCAGGCAGAACCCAGCATCAGCATCTGGAAGAACCTGGGCATCAGTGATCGGGAAAAGATCGCCTTCTGAGTGAATCCCGGGGTCATGAATCCGGGGTCAGATGAACGCTTTCACAACGAAGTGAACTCGGGGTCAGATGAACGCTTTCATCTGACCCCATTTTCGACCCGACACCGTTAACTCTCCCCTCCCCAAGCATTTGATTTCCTGTGCACATCTGCGTAATAGTCTAAAGTGGTTGTGATGCAGTTCCATCAACGCTCCCCGGAGATCGCCGTCAACAGCAGTGGTTGGTCCGGCTTGCCTTACCGGGCGAATGGGGCCTCATAAAAAAGAAAAGGAGAAGGTATGAGCACGAAATGGCTGAAGACAGTCAGCACCAGCCTGGCACTCACCGTTGCCGCAGGAACCGTCAGCGCAGAAACCCTGCGTGTCGTCACTGACCCGAGTTTTGTTCCGTTTGAAATGATGGATCAGCAAACCGGTGAAATGATCGGTTTCGATATGGAAATCATCCGTGAGGTTGCTGACCGCGCCGGTTTCGAGATTGATCTCAACACCATGGATTTCAACGGCATCATCCCGGCACTGCAAACCGGGAACGTGGACATCGCCATCGCGGGCATCACCATTACTGACCAGCGCGAAGAGATCGTTGATTTCTCTGATCCATACTACGATTCCGGTCTGCGTATTCTGGTCCGCCAGGGCGAAGATGGCGTAACGGAGTTAGACGATCTGGAAGGCAAGAAAATTGGCACCAAGATCGGCAGCACCAGTTACGACTACCTGGTAAAGACCCTCGAAGAAGACGATGGTGTCACTCCGTATCCCGGCAGCTCAGACATGTACATGGCGCTGATGTCCCGTGCCATTGATGCGGTCTTCTACGATGCGCCGAACGTTGGTTACTTTGCCCGCACCAAGGGTGAAGGCAAGGTCAAGACGGTTGGACCGCTTTACGAAGGCCAGCAATACGGCATCGCCCTCAAGAATGGCAGTGAGTGGGTCGATGATGTCAACGCGGCTCTCGCGGCCATGAAAGGAGATGGCACCTACAAAACCATCTATGAAAAATGGTTTGGCCCGATGCCAGAAGGCATGTAAGGACCGGACCCGCAAGGTCTGATTCCCTGCGCCGGGGTGTGTTCACTCCGGCCGTTCCTGACTCCAAAACGCTGCGGAGATCCTCACTGTGGAATTCCAGTTTCAGTTCGACTGGCAGGCTGCCATCGACTCCATCCCTTTTCTGCTTGAAGGGATTCCCTACACCCTCCTGATTTCCTTCGGTGGCCTGGTCATTGGTTTTGCCCTGGGCATTTTCTTCGGCCTGCTGAGCATCAACAAGCGATGGTTCCTGAAATGGCCGGCGACCGCCTACATCGAAATTTTTCGCGGTACTCCGATCCTGGTCCAGGTCCTGTTTATCTTTTACGGCCTGCCCGACCTGATCGGCGGCCCGATCGATCCCCTGACCGCCGGTATCGCAGCCATTGCGCTGAACTCCGGCGCCTATATTTCGGAAGTGGTTCGCGGTGGTGTTCAGTCCATTGCCAAAGGCCAGAGCGAAGCGGGCCTTTCCCTGGGCCTGTCCAGAACCCAGACATTCTGGTCCATCATCTGGCCCCAGGCATTCCGCCGGATGATTCCGCCGCTGGGCAACCAGGCCATCGTCAGCATCAAGGACACGTCTCTTTTCTCGGTCATTGGTGTGGGCGAGCTGGTCCGCCAGGGCCAGATCTACATTGCCAACACCTTCACCGCGTTTGAGGTGTATTTCGTGGTCGCGATCCTGTATCTCGCCATTACCCTCTCTCTGTCCCTGATTCTCCGCTACGTCGAGCGGCGCGGACTGGTCTCTGTCTGAAGGAAAGGTACCCATGACTCATATTGTAGAAATGAAGGGCATGAACAAGTACTTCGGCAACCTGCATGTCCTGAAAGATATAGATTTAACCGTCGAACAAGGCGAAGTGGTGGTCATTATCGGCGCCAGTGGCTCCGGTAAGTCCACCCTGATCCGTTGCGTCAATGGCCTGGAAGAGTTTGAATCCGGTCATCTGAAGGTGGATGGCCACGAGCTTGCGCCAAAGAGCGGTAATCCGAAAGCCCTGGCCGAGATCCGCAAGGAAGTCGGTATGGTATTCCAGCAGTTCAACCTGTTCCCGCACCTCACGGTGAAGAAGAACATCATGCTGGCACCCCGGAAGGTCAAGAGCGAATCACCGACAGTTGCCAATGCCACTGCTGAACGACTGCTGAGCCGGGTTGGCATCGGAAATCAGGCAGACAAGTATCCAAGCCATCTGTCGGGCGGCCAACAACAACGCGTTGCCATTGCCCGGGCCCTGGCCATGGAACCGCGCCTGATGCTGTTCGACGAGCCAACGTCAGCCCTGGATCCGGAAATGATCGGTGAAGTGCTGGACGTCATGCGCGAGCTGGCCAAAGAAGGGATGACCATGATGGTCGTCACCCACGAAATGGGCTTTGCCCGCGAAGTGGCCGACCGGGTGATCTACATCCACGAGGGCCAGATTGTCGAGCAAGGCAAACCCGAAGACGTCTTCGACAACCCCCAGAACGAGCGCACCCAGTCATTCCTGTCACGGGTACTCGCGCACTGAGCTAAGCCGCCCAGACAAAGCCCCTGCTTCCGGGGGCTTTTCTTCAGGTTTTTCTTTTTTCAGGGTCGACTAATTGGTTTTCTGTAACTTTTTCGCAATGTTAGCCAAATACACTTACCCCGGTGTTCCAAAATACACAAGCAAACCGACAAGGTAAGAGAAAACCATGGCTAAGAAATATTTGAGCTTGATGCTGGCGGTTTCCGCTGTTTCCGCACAGGCCGGTACTGTTACGACTGACGGTGAGGACCTGGTGATCAATACCGAGAGTGGTATTGAGGTCAAAACGTCTGATGATTTGGCATCCTTTCAGCTTGGTGGCCGTATCCAGTGGGATTACGACGCAACGCAGTCGGATGACAACGGCGTTGATACCAAGGATTTTGATGTGCGGCGTGCACGCTTATACGTCAAGGGCCATTATGGCGACTGGGCCTACAAGACTCAGTTTAACGTCGCGGAAAGTGAGGGTGCCGACGGCGGTGACGTCGAAGACCTTTACATTCGGTACCTGGGGTTTGGCTCAGTTGCAAGCGTCACCATCGGTAAGCAGAAAGAGCCTTTCGGCCTGGAAGAACTGACAAGCTCGAAAGACATTTCCGCGCTAGAGCGCTCCGCCATGACCGAGCGTTATGCTCCCGGACGCAGTGGCGGTATTCAGCTGAGCGGGAAGGGAAGTAACTGGACCTACGGTATCGGTTATTTTGAAGCGGATGGTGACGGCAGCAACGACTTCAATAATACGGCGATAACGGCACGGGGTACGTTTGCGCCGATTCAAACGAATGATGCCGTTGTTCATCTTGGCGCGGGTTATACCACGCGTGAGGCCGATGTTCAGGCTGATGAAATCGATACCTACAATCTGGAACTGGCTGGCCGTATGGGGCCTTTCCACGCTCAGGCCGAATACTTCGATTCCGAGGAAGGGCAGTTGGATGTCGATGGCTACTACGTGCAGCTCGGCTGGGTCATTACCGGAGAGAGTCGCCCCTACAAAGCGGGCGTGTTTAAGCGGGTAAAGCCGTCATCGCCCAGAGGTGCCTGGGAAGTAATCGCCCGTTTTGAAGAGGGTGATGGAAAATACAGTGACGTGGGGCTGGCCACAACCGACGGCGAGCAAACGACGCTGGGTGTTAACTACTACGCCAATAAGAATGTCCGACTCGGCTTGAGCTACATGGACGGCGAGCAAGCCAGCGGCGAAAGCGGAGATGAGGTCCGTGCGCGGTTCCAGTATGCGTTTTGATCATGCATGATCCCCGGTTCCGCTTATGTAAGGCTCAAGCCAAATGGTAAAATTGCTGTATAAACAGCAAGATGGTTATTGGGTTTGGGTTCTGTCCGCGTTGGCGCTGATACTGGCGAGATAAAGAGTTAATCAGGTTTCAGGGGCAGATTTTTCTGCCCCTTTTTTATGGTGCGCCCGACATGGCGCGCAGCGCGTTGACCGGCGTTGTTCCGGTACAGCGCCGGGGCTGGCCGGATGACTTTGGGCGCAAAAAGGTCAAGGGCGACCAGGCTGGCACTAAAATCGAGCGCCACACTGATCGAACGATGGATATCGCTCCATTTTGGGGCGCTGCGGATTTATGAATCGGACTTCGCTACTGCTTTTTAGAATTAAAGTTATAATAAACAACAAGTTATAATGATTGGCACCTTGTTTGCTCCTGAGGAATGCGAAAAGCGCAACTTAAAAAGGTGTACATAATGGATAAGCAAGTTCTCAGAAAATCCGGATTGCTCGGTGTTGGTCTGTTTGCAGTTCTTCAGGCAACTCCTTCAATGGTCAGCGCTGACGTAAGCGCCAATGTAGGCGTCTCCAGCAATTACCTCTTCCGTGGCGTGACACAAACAGACAATTCAGCTGCTGTCCAGGGTGGGCTCGACTACGAGCATGCGTCCGGCTTGTATGCCGGTGTATGGGGTTCCAATGTGGATTTTGGCGACGGGACCAGCTATGAGTTTGACCTCTATGCGGGTTACTCGGGCGCTATCAACGATATCGGATATGACGTCGGGTATATATATTATGCTTACCCGGACGCTCCCGCCTCTATTGATTTCGGGGAGATATACGGGGAGCTGAGTTACGGGTATTTATCCGCGGGGCTAGCCTATACAGTAAACAGTGACAACAGCACACCAGGGCTGTTCGTGGAAGGTGATGTCTTCTATTACCTGAGCGCCCACATGCCATTGGAAAATGATTTCAGTGCAGGTGTTACATTAGGCTACTACGACTTTACCGACGACAAAAAACCGTCCGTGGGCGAGGCGAGCTATGGACACGCCGCCGTCAACGTGACCAAGGATGCGGGAACGCTCGGCTCCGTCAGTATCAATCTGGAATATTCGGATATCGACCCGGACAGCGCCCTTGGCTCCGTCAACTCGGATGATCCGAAATTCTGGCTTGGCTGGAGTAAAAGCTTCTGATTACGGACGCTTTTCCAGTGATTTTGGTCAAGTGAAAGCAGGCCCGGTCAATGGGCCTGCGTCCTGAAATCCTGCTACAGTAAATTATTGGGATTTTTTAATCCCCGTCCCATCAGCGTCCCCTTAGTCTTTCTTAAGGAATTCCGAGGCTCTGGAAGTTTGTCGGCATTGGCCAGTCGCCGCTGTTAACGGTAATATCCGCACAGGTTAACCGCCGACAATCCAGAACACGACCGTCTGATGGAGAATTCTCATGCGCAATGCTGACCTCGTCGCCCGTGGCCTCAAATCCGTGTGGCATCCCTGCACCCAGATGAAAGACCATGAAGGAACCCTGCCACTGGTCCCGATCAAGCGGGGCGAAGGTGTCTGGCTGGAAGACTTCGAGGGCAACCGGTTCATCGACGCCGTGAGCTCCTGGTGGGTCAACCTGTTCGGCCATGCCAATCCGAGAATCAACGCCGCGATCCAGGAACAAATTGGCCAGCTTGAGCATGTCATCCTGGCCGGCTTTACCCATGAGCCCGTGGTCAACCTGTCCGAGCGCCTGATTGAGGCAACTCCGGAAGGACTCAACAAATGCTTTTACGCCGACAACGGCTCGTCTGCGATCGAAGCCGCCCTCAAGATGAGCTTCCACTACTGGAAAAACCACGGTAAACCGGGCAAGAAAAACTTCGTGAACCTGAGCAACAGCTACCATGGGGAAACTCTGGGCGCACTGGCCCTCGGCGATGTATCTCTGTACAAGGACACCTACCAGCCTTTGTTGATGGAAGTCCTGACGGCGCCCTCCCCAGATGCGTTTAACAAAGAACCGGGTGAGACCGATGAGGATTACGCACTGCGCCAGTTTGAGGCCATGGAAACACTGCTGGCCGAAAAGCACGACGAAATCTGCGCCGTGGTGGTGGAACCTTTAATCCAGTGTGCCGGCGGCATGCGCATGCACCACCCGATTTACCACACCAGGCTGAGAGAAGCCTGCGACCGCTATGGCGTGCACCTGATTGCCGATGAGATTGCAGTGGGCTTTGGCCGAACCGGCACCCTGTTCGCCTGCGAGCAGTCGGGCATCACCCCGGATTTCATGTGTCTGTCCAAGGGGCTGACCGCTGGCTACCTGCCGCTGTCCGTAGTGCTGACCACCGATGATGTCTACAACGCATTTTACGACGACTATGAAACCCTCAAGGCCTTCCTACACAGCCACAGCTACACTGGCAACCCAATTGGCTGCGCTGTGGCACTGGCCACCCTGGACATCTTCCGGGACGACAACGTTATCGAGAGCAATCGCAGGCTCTCCACCTGCATGACCGAATCTGTTGCCCACCTGGCGGACCACCCCAACGTGGGAGATATCCGCCAGCACGGCATGACCCTCGCCGTAGAGATGGTGAAAGACAAGGCATCGAAAACCCCGTTCCCCTGGCAGGAACGGCGGGGAATCCGGGTGTATCAGCATTCATTGACCCGCCAGGCCTTGCTTCGCCCCCTGGGTAATGTGGTTTACTTCATGCCGCCTTACGTAATCACCGAAGAACAGATCCGGCACCTCGCCCAGGTCGCAACGGAAGGCATAGAAATCGCGGTTCGGGACTGAGAACCGTCCCGTAACCTGAGAGAACCATCCATGCGCATACCCCGCATCTACACCGATTCCGCCCTCAGCGAGGGCGCAACCGCTGATCTTGATGACAATGCCGCCCAGCACGTGGGCCGGGTATTGCGCATGCAGCCGGGGCAGGAACTGCTGCTGTTCAACGGTAACGGCAACGACTACCCCGCCACGATTATCAGTGCCAGCAAAAGAAACGTTGAAGTACAGGTGGGCACGCCGGAAGCCAACGCCACCGAGTCCCCCCTGGAAATCGTCCTTGGCCAGACCCTTTCCAAAGGCGACCGCATGGACTACGCCGTGCAAAAAGCCGTGGAAATGGGCGCCACCCGCATCGTGCCGTTAACCACCGAACGCTGCGACGTGAAACTCAAGGGTGACCGTGAGGACAAACGCCTGCGCCACTGGCAATCCGTCGCCATCAGCGCCGCCGAACAATGTGGCCGCGCCCGGGTGCCCGACATACTGCCGGTCATGACCCTGCCTGAATGGTTCGGGCACACCGAAGACTGCACCCTGCGACTGGTCCTCCACCACCGTACCGAACAATCCCTTGGCTCCATGGCCAAGCCCTCCCGGGTTGCCCTGATGATCGGCCCCGAAGGCGGCCTCAGCCCGGAAGAAATCACCGCCGCCGAAACCGCCGGCTTCCTGCCGGTAGCCCTCGGTCCACGAGTTCTCAGAACCGAAACCGCTCCGGTAGCGGCCATGGCTCTTTGCCAATGGTTATGGGGTGACATTGGCAACTGATTAGTCCCCGACCGTGCCGCCGTCGCAAGCTGGCGCCCAGGTCATTGACAGCGGGCGGCCTCAACAACATTATCCTTTTCGATTAGAAACGCAGTTGAAGACACCCCCTCATTCGGGGCTGCGTTACGGGAATGCATATCCAAAACTGTACGGAGCCGACAGAACACCGTAGCTTGATCGATCGAGCGGGCGGGCAGGCACTTCTGAAACCGTGCGGAGCCATGGATGGCGGAGCCGAGCGTACAGGGACGTATTCACAGCGTGTTTCAGAAGTGCCTGCCCGCCCGCTCAGACTCCGAGCAAAAATACTAAAGAGACTGCGAGTACCAGGATGACAAGCCTGCTAAACACCCAAGAATTCTGGCAATACCTCAGTATCCCGGTGATTGCCGCCCTGATCGGCTGGAGCACCAACTGGCTCGCCATCAAAATGACCTTCTACCCCCTGGAATTCATCGGCAAACCACCCCTGTTGGGCTGGCAAGGCATCATCCCCTCAAAAGCCCGGAAAATGGCCGCCATCAGCGTAGACGCCACCATCTCCAAGATCGGCACCGTTCAGGAAATCTTCCAACAGATCGACCCCAAGGTACTGGCCGCCCACATTGTTCACTCGGTCGAGCCACGCATTGAAGAGTACGTGGACGAATTGATGCTGAAGGAGCACCCCACCTTCTGGGAAAACCTCCCGGCTTCCGCCCGGAAAATGGTTTACGACCGGGTTCGAAAATCCACCCCTCAACTGGTCGACAACCTCGTTGAAGACGTCTCCGGTAACATCGAAGACCTGCTGGACATCAAGGGCATGGTGATCGAGCGACTGGCGAGCGACAAGGAACTGCTGAACCGGATCTTTCTTGAATGCGGCGAAGTCGAGTTCCGCTTTATCATCAACTCCGGTCTCTACTTCGGCTTCCTGTTCGGCCTGATTCAGATGGCTGTCTGGTACGTGTACCCGAGCTGGTGGGTGCTGCCATTCTTCGGCTTGCTGGTTGGCTGGGCCACCAACTGGATTGCACTCAACGTCATCTTCCGCCCGTTACATGCAAAAAAAATCGGGCCGTTCCGGGTGCAGGGCCTGTTTCTCAAACGACAGCCGGCAGTGGCGGAGTCCTTCTGCCACATCGTTACCCATGAAATCCTCACCGTTGGCAACATCATTAACGCGATTCTCGACGGCCCTAAAGGCGACCGCGCCCGCAATATGGTTAAGAAACACATCAAGCCACTGGTGGATGAAACCGCCGGCATGGGTAAGGCGCTGACCCAGGTCGCCTTTGGCCCCACCGGGTTTGCCTCCCTGAAAAACAAGGTTGGCGAAAAGGCGATCGAAATATCCCAGACGTCCTTCAACAACCCCGTATTCGAGAAAGATCGGGCAAGGGCCGTCGAATCCATTATGGTAGAGCGAATGATTGCCCTATCCTCCGTGGAATTTCAGGACCTGCTCCGGCCCTGCTTCCAGGAAGATGAAATCAAACTGATCCTGGTGGGCGCCTTCCTGGGCTTCGGCGCCGGTATCTGCCAGCTGGTCTTCGTGTTCGGGGAATCGTTCCTGTAAATTCCGGCTTCAATTCACGGGCTTAACCTGTGCAAGGATGCGTCGTACCTCTATACTCACAGAAACGGAGGTTCACTACTTCGAGCAGGTTCGACCCGGAGGCAACGGATGCCAGGTTTTCTCTCCTGGATTTCAGGATTATTCTCTACCTCACAACCCGCACCGCCGGCCCTGGAGGCGCGACTTTTCAATCCGGCACCGGAAGATCCGGCGAATGACACCCCGGACACTGGCCCCGAGCTCGCCCAGCAACTGGAAGATCACCTGTTTTGCTGGCTGCTGGACGCCGAGCCTCTTGCTCTGAAGGCCGATCTCTCGTCCTCTGGAGCTGTTCTGGAGGAACTGCACCAGCGCCTCTCCAATAACCGGGTGGACGAACTTCCCAGGCAGCCCATGAGCCTGCCAATGCTGATGCGGGCGCTATCCGACGAATCCACGGATCGTCAGCAGCTCACCGACATCATTCTCGGGGATCCTTCACTGACCGATCAGCTCCTGCAGATTGCCAACAGCCCCTATTTCCGTCCTGGGGACCATTCCATCGAGTCGGTGGATCAGGCAGTCTTTGTGCTGGGAGTCGATGGCATCCGGAATGTCATCGCCGCTGCGGTGATGCGCCCGATGATGGCCGCCAGGAACAGCCGTGAAGCGCTTTTCGGTCAGCGGGCGTGGCGCTGGGGCCTGACCTGTGCGCGAGCATCGGAACTTATTGCGAGAATACATGGCGAGGACATCAGCGCCCATTTCATGGTGGGGTTACTGCCTTCGCTGGCCTACATTACCATTCGGCGGGAACTCCAGCGGATCTGCCGGTCCCGGACAACCACCGCGGAGCCGGAGCCGGCACTGATTCGCCATGCGCTGGCTCGCTACCAATGGGCCACCTGCCAGTTGCTGGCCAATGAGTGGAATCTGCCGCCCAAGTACCACGCCTACCTTCTGGCCGCGGAACGCCCTGCCCCGAGGCAGAGACATACCCCCCTGACCGACGGCATGGTGATCGGTACCCGGGAAGTCCTCAGGCACGCCCATCAACGCAACCTCGCCGAAGAGGACCTGCCCAAGGTCGTCCGGCTGACAGACGACCAGATCAGCAACGTCCGCAGGGCACTTCAGACCATGCTCCGGGAAGGCGGGCGCTCAACCGTCAGAGGCTGAGACTGGCTCCGACTCGGCCCTTGAGCTGGTCTTTTGCGAGTCTCCTTCGCCGCGCAACAACTCGGCAAATGTCCGGGTTTCATCGGCTCTTTGCGTTCCCACCAGCTCCGCGGGAATCACATTCGGGAGCCGATCAACGACCCGGTCTTCATCGTTGCGGACAACCCTCAGTACTTCACCCACGGTAATCAGATCCAGTGCCCGCCCGGGCGCAAGCTGATCGCCCTGGCGCCCCGCCAGCGTCAAAAGCCCTGCCCGGATAAGCTTGTCGCTCAGGGCACGGGTCACTTCGCCGGGCACCTTCAGTTCCTGCTCCAGTGCTTCCTGTTGCGGCGCCGGCCTGCCTTCACTGAAGGGTTTGGCCACCAGCCACATGGTTGCCAGTGCAACCTTCTCCTGCAACTCGGGCGCCAGTTGCACCTGACGCCGCTTGGCCACGGTACCCGGATTTTGCAGATAAAACGCCAGGCTGGCACCGAGCAGCAGAATCATCCAGTTCAGGTAGATCCAGATCAACAGGATAATGCCAATGGCGAAACTGGAGTATATTGCCGCGTATTTGGCCGATCCCGCGACAAACGAGGCGAACAGCATCCCCGCCGCCTGCCAGGAAACCCCGGCAATCAGGCCGCCAATCGCAGCATAGCGCAACCGGACCCGGGTGTTGGGCATGAACACATAAACAAAGGTAAAGGCACCAACCACAAGGAAGAACGGGGTAAAACGACTGACGACAAGAATCACAGAGCCAAAGGGCTCAATCTCGATCAGTTTCTGGACAATCGTCGAGGAAAAAATGGTGGCACTGACACCAATGGCCGACACCATCAGAAGCGGGCCAACCATGATGACGCTGAGATAATTACTGAAGCGCTGGGCCACGGAGCGCATGTCCGGCACCCGCCAGATCATGTTGAAGGAACGTTCTATCTTCTGAAGTAGTGAAACAACCGTGTAAACCAGCAACGCAAGTCCGACGGACCCCAGCACCCCGACTTTCATGTTGTCGACAAATCCCAGAATCCGTTCCGCAAGTTCGATGCCCTGTGGCCCAAGGGGCTGAAAAAACTGGAACAGGAACGGCTCCATTCGCTGGTGCACACCCAGCGCCTTCAGCACCGAGAAGCTCAGGGCAAGTAACGGCACAATACTCAGCAACGTGGTGTAAACCAGACTCATGGCATGGAGCGTCAGCTGCCCGCTGAGAACATCCCGGGCCATTGCATACACCGTGCGCCCGACCTTGTACAACCAGGTCCAGGGCCAGCTCTGGGGCGGATTGGGGTTGGCCAGAATCCAGCTCTCCGCAGCCTGGAGCCGTTCTTTCAATTGGAATGAAGCCACTATAGGTCCTGTCGTTCCGTGTTTTATTCAGTTTATCAGACAGATATCCAGTCGGGACCTAGTATGGCTGATTCACGGCCTTTTGCGAGAGTCTGGATCACAATATATTCAAGAGTGAGAGTGCACTGCCGCCGAAGTGGTTTACTCAACCCCCCGACGCCAAGTTGGTGGCAGTAATACCGACAATGCGCTGCCGCGCTTCCCGGCTGGCCCAGGCAGAGTGCGGGGTAATGATCAGGTTCGGAATATCGTCCGCCAGCAGGGGGTTGCCATGCCGGGGCGGCTCCTCGGTCAGCACGTCAAAACCGGCACCGCCGATTTCGCCGGCCTTCAGGGCGTCCGCCAACGCCTGCTCGTTCACCAGACCACCCCGGCTGGTGTTGATCAGCAATGAATCGGGCTTCATCAGTTTCAGTTCACGGGCACCGATCAGATCACGGGTTTCATCCGTGAGCAGGCAATGGAGTGACAGCACATCCACTTGCGGCAGCAGTTCTTCCAGAGGGATCCGGGGGTAATCATCCACGACTCCCGCTTCCTGGCCCGGCCGTGCGCCCAACACAACTTTCATCCCGAATGCAGCCGCACGCTCTGCCACCCCCTGGCCCAGGTCACCGTAGCCGACGATCCCGAGGGTGCGACCCTCCAGCTCCATGATCGGATGATCCATCAGGCAGAACATGTCGCTCCGGCCCCAGCGCCCGGCCTGCACATCCCGGCTGTAATCCAGCAACCGTGTGGCCAGTGCCAGCATCAGCGCCATAGTGTGCTGCGCCACTGTGGCACGGCCGTAATTGGTCACGTTCATCACCTTGATGCCGTGATCCTTCGCCGCCGCCCGGTCAATGTTGTTCAGGCCCGTGGCCACCACCGCAATGGTCTTCAGCTCAGGGCAGGCCTCGAAATGCTCCCGGCTGAGCACCACCTTGTTGACCAGAACCGTATCAAAGCCCCGGATCCGCTCCAGTACCTGCTCCGGGGCAGTCCGGTCATACTTTTCAAGCTTGCCGGTCACCGATTCGATAGGCGACAGATCCACATCATCGCCGAGCGTCTTGGCGTCAAGGAACACCGCTTTCATACTTTTCTCCTGAATCCAGATAGCCACAGATTAAGCTAGACTGAAGCAAACGTCCAAATGTCCAAGAACAGGGTGGAAACCATGGAACACGAATTCTGGCACGAACGCTGGACCAAGAAGGAAATCGGCTTTCACGAAGGCACCGTCAATCAGTATCTTTATGATCACTGGCCCGAACTCGCCGGCAGGGGCACCGGCGCCGTCTTCGTCCCCCTCTGCGGCAAAGCCCACGACATGTGGTGGCTCCATGACCGCGGCCACCCCGTCATCGGCGTGGAACTGAGCGACATCGCCTGCAAGGACTTCTTCGAAGAGGCCGGAGAAAAAGCCAAAGTTCACCCTGGAGAGCCCTTCACCACCTTCCGACACGATAATCTTCAACTCTGGTGCGGCGACTTCTTCCAGCTGGCACCTGATGATCTCAGGCACGTCCGCCTCGTCTACGACCGCGCCGCCCTCATCGCCCTGCCCCCGAACATGCGTAAAGGCTATGTGGACCACCTGACCACCATCATCCCGGACGGCACCCGAATCCTGTTGATCACCCTCGACTACGCCACCGAAATAAAAGGCCCGCCGTTCAACGTCAGCGACGACGAAGTAAAAGCGCTGTACGCCGATGACTACAAGGTAGAGCACATCCTGACCAACACCCTGGCCAGGGATCACCCGTTCACCAAACGAAAAGGCCTGGAAGGCGCGACGGAAAGCGTGTTTCGCCTGACCAAGCTGTAGCGCGCCAGGGCGACTCCACGAGGCCTGATCGGAGTGTATCGGGGGTCTTTTTAAAAACGACCCCCGGTGCACTCCAGCCCCCAGAACAAGCCCAAAAGCCCAACCAAAGCTACAAAAACACCACACCCGCCCAACACAATTTAATGAACCTTAACCACTCGCCCACTGTCCAAGTTCGCGAGCGTGAACTAAGCTCAAAGTAAGCAAGCCGACCACGACCTGATCGTTTACCGGCTTGTAAGTATCCATTCCTTCCACCCATAACTAGACAGGCCGCCCGGACGGGCGGAGCCAACTGCAACGGGGAAATTGCGTGAACTGAAAGCTGAAGAACAGCGAGCGAGGGGCGATCTATGAGCATACTGCAGCACTTCAAAGACCGGTATGAGAGTACCCAGGAAGAAGAATACAGCCTGGAGGAATACCTGGAGATCTGCAAAAAGGACCCAACGGCCTATGCCGCGGCCGCTGAGCGAATGTTAATTGCCATCGGCGAACCAGAACTCGTCGATACCTCCCGTGATCAGAGGCTGTCACGCATCTTTTCCAACAAGGTCATCAAGCGTTACCCGGAATTTTCCGAGTTTTACGGCATGGAAGATGCCGTCGAAAACATCGTGTCTTTCTTCCGCCACGCGGCCCAGGGCCTGGAAGAGAAGAAACAGATTCTTTACCTGCTCGGCCCGGTCGGCGGCGGTAAATCCTCCCTGGCGGAAAAACTCAAGTCACTGATGCAGAAGGTGCCTTTCTACGCCATAAAGGGTTCGCCGGTGAACGAATCGCCGCTTGGCCTGTTCGACCCGGCCGAGGATGCCCAGATTCTGGAAGAGGAATACGGCATCCCGGCCCGCTACCTGAAAACCATCATGTCCCCCTGGGCCGTCAAACGCCTGCACGAATATGGCGGCGACATCAGCCAGTTCCGGGTGGTCAAGAAATACCCTTCAGTACTCGACCAGATCGGCGTGTCCAAGACCGAGCCCGGCGATGACAACAACCAGGACATTTCCGCCCTCGTAGGCAAGGTCAACATCCGCATGCTGGAAGATTTTTCCCAGGATGATCCGGATGCCTACAGCTTCAGCGGCGGCCTGTGTAAGGCCAACCAGGGCCTGATGGAGTTTGTGGAGATGTTCAAGGCACCGATCAAGGTGCTGCATCCACTGCTGACCGCCACCCAGGAAGGCAACTACAACACCACCGAAGGTATGGGTTCCGTGCCCTTTGACGGCGTGATCCTGGCCCACTCCAACGAATCCGAATGGCAGACCTTCCGCAACAACAAACACAACGAAGCCTTCCTTGACCGGGTCTACATCGTCAAGGTGCCTTACTGTGTGCGGGTGACCGAAGAAATCGAAATCTACAAGAAGCTGCTGAGCAACAGCTCTCTGGAAGGCGCGCCCTGCGCACCTGACACTCTGGACATGCTCGCGCAGTTCTCCGTGCTCTCACGAATTAAAGAGCCTGAAAACTCCAGCATTTTCTCGAAGATGCGGGTATACGACGGCCAGAACATCAAGGATACCGACCCGAAAGCCAAATCCATCCAGGAGTACCGGGATGCCGCCGGCGTGATGGAAGGCATGGACGGCCTCTCGACCCGGTTCGCCTTCAAGATCCTGTCCAAGGTGTTCAACTTCGACACCACCGAAGTGGCCGCCAACCCGGTGCACCTGCTCTATGTTCTGGAAAAGCAGATTGAACAGGAGCAGTTCCAGTCTGAAACCCATGAGAAATACCTCAGGTTTATCAAGGAATTCCTGGCACCGCACTATGTCCGGTTCATCGGCAAGGAAATCCAGACCGCGTATCTGGAAAGCTACAGCGAGTATGGCCAGAACCTGTTCGACCGCTATGTCACCTATGCCGATTTCTGGATTCAGGACCAGGAATACCGGGATCCGGAGACCGGCGAGATCCTCGACCGCTCGGCCATCAACGATGAGCTGGAGAAGATCGAGAAGCCGGCTGGCATCAGCAACCCGAAGGATTTCCGGAACGAGGTGGTCAATTTTGTGCTGCGGGCACGGGCCAACAATCAGGGCCGCAACCCGTCCTGGCTCAGCTATGAAAAGCTGCGCAGTGTGATCGAGAAGAAGATGTTCTCGAACACAGAAGACCTGTTGCCGGTAATCTCCTTCAACCCGAAAGCCAGTCAGGAAGATCAGAACAAGCACAAGCAGTTCGTCGAGCGTATGGTCGATCGAGGCTACACGGAGAAGCAGGTACGGCTCCTGGCCGAATGGTACCTGCGGGTTCGCAAGTCTCACTAAGTCAGTGACCACTCACTGAACTGGAGTTACGCCATGGGAATGACCCACATAGTCGACCGGCGACTGAACGGCAAGAACAAGAGCGCGGTGAACCGGGAACGGTTCCTGCGCCGCTACCGCCACCACATCAAACGTGCAGTGGCGGATGCGGTGCAGAAGCGCTCGATTACGGACATAGAGCGGGGCGAGAAAGTCAGCATTCCGTCCCGCGACATTGAAGAACCCATCTTCCACCACGGCCAGGGCGGCCGGCGGGAGGTGGTTCACCCCGGTAACCAGGAGTTTGTGGCCGGGGACACCATCCCGAAGCCCGAAGGCGGGGGTGGCCAGGGTTCCGGACAGGGGCAGGCCAGCCCGGATGGAGAGGGTATGGACGAATTCGCCTTCCAGATCACCCAGGAAGAGTTCCTGGATTTCCTGTTCGACGATCTGGAACTGCCCAACCTGGCCCGCAAGAAACTGAAAGACACCGAAGCCTTCAAATACGTCCGCTCCGGTTTCAGCACCCAGGGGGTGCCGGCCAAGCTGGATGTCGTGCGCTCCCTGCGCGGTGCCCACGCCCGACGCCTGGGCCTTGGCGGTGCCCGCAAGAAAAAGATCCGGGATCTGGAAAAACAACTGGAAGCCCTGAAATCCGCGCCGGACGACCTGGACCCGGCGTTCAGCCATGAAGACCAGATTCAGGTTCTGGAGGAAGAAATTGCCCGGCTGAAAGCGAATGTAAAGCGAATCCCGTTCATTGATGAAATCGACCTGCGCTACCGCCAGCACCTGAAGCAGCCGCAACCGGCCACCAGCGCTGTGATGTTCTGCCTGATGGATGTGTCCGGGTCCATGACCCAGATGCACAAGGACATCGCCAAGCGCTTTTTCATCCTGCTGTACCTGTTCCTGAAGAAAAACTACAAGAAGATCGAAGTGGTCTTCATTCGCCACCACACCAGCGCCAAGGAAGTGGACGAGGAGGAGTTCTTCTATTCCCGGGAAACCGGCGGCACCATCGTCTCCAGCGCCCTGAAACTGATGCGCAAGATCGTTGAATCCCGCTATTCTCCGTCTGAGTGGAATATCTACGCGGCACAGGCATCAGATGGCGATAACTGGAATGACGATTCCCCGGTGTGCAGCAAGATTCTGGCCGACAGTATTTTGCCGCTGGTCCAGTACTTCGCCTATGTGGAAATCACGCCGCAGGATCACCAGATGCTCTGGTATGAATACGAGAAGATCCACGAACGCTTCCCCCAGAGCTTTGCGTTACAGCAGATCGCCGACCCCGGCGAGATCTATCCGGTGTTCCGCCAGTTGTTTGAGAGGAAAGCCGCATGACCAACCTCATGGGCCGCCCGAACCCGCCGGGAAGTAACCAGCCCAGAGCCCGGGAGCCAATCTCCACGGGTTCTGAATGGACCTTCGAGCTGGTCCAGAAATACGACGACGAGATCGCCAAATGCGCCGCTGAGTTCGGTCTGGACACCTACCCCAACCAGATTGAGGTGATCAGTGCTGAACAGATGATGGACGCCTACAGCTCCGTGGGCATGCCCGTTGGCTACCATCACTGGTCCTTCGGCAAACAGTTCCTCAGTACCTCAAAGGGATACCAGCGCGGCCAGATGGGGCTGGCCTACGAGATCGTCATAAACTCCAATCCCTGCATCGCTTACCTGATGGAGGAGAATACCCTGCCAATGCAGGCGCTGGTGATTGCCCACGCCTCCTATGGCCACAATTCCTTCTTCAAGGGCAATTACCTGTTCCGCACCTGGACCGACGCCAGCGCGATTATTGACTACCTGGTGTTCGCCCGGAATTACGTGGCGGAATGCGAGGAGCGTTACGGCGTGGACGCGGTAGAGGAGATTCTGGATTCCTGCCATGCCATGATGAACTATGGCGTAGACCGATACAAGCGGCCGGCCCCCATCTCGGCCTCGGAGGAAATGCGGCGGCAGAAGGAGCGGGAGGAATACCAGCAACGGCGCATCAACGACCTGTGGCGCACCATCCCGAAGATGGACGAGGACGACGACCCGGTGAAGCGGCGCCAGCGCTACCCCGAGGAACCGCAGGAGAACATTCTCTATTTCATCGAGAAAAACGCCCCGCTGCTGGAAACCTGGCAGCGGGAAATCATCCGCATCGTGCGCAAGCTGGCCCAGTATTTCTACCCGCAGCGCCAGACCCAGGTGATGAACGAGGGCTGGGCCACCTTCTGGCACTATACCCTGTTGCACCGCATGTACGACAAGGGCCTGGTGAACGACGGCTTCATGCTCGAATTCCTCCAGAGCCATTCGGCCGTGGTTTATCAGCCGCCGTTTAACAGCCCCTGGTACTCGGGCATCAACCCCTACACTCTGGGTTTTTCCATTTTCACGGACCTTCGCCGGATCTGTGAGAAGCCGACGGATGAAGACCGCCACTGGTTCCCGGACATCGCCGGCAGTGACTGGCTGGAAACCCTGCATTTCGCGATGAAAAACTTCAAGGACGAGAGCTTTATCCAGCAGTTCCTCTCGCCCAAGGTGATGCGGGATCTGAAGCTGTTCGCAATCCAGAACGACGACCAGGAAGATGTGTACCGGGTAACCGCCATTCACGACGACCCCGGCTACCGGGAACTGCGAGAAAAACTGGCCCGCCAGTACAACCTCAGTTACCGTGAGCCGAACATTCAGGTGTGGAACGTGGATGTGCGAGGTGACCGCTCGCTAACCCTGCGGCACGTACCGGTAGATCGCGTGCCCCTGGGCAACGAGACCGAAGAAGTGCTGCGCCACGCGCACCGGTTATGGGGCTTTGATGTACACCTGGAGAGCGTGGACGACGGCGCCACCGTCCAGCAATACCATTGCCCACCCCAGGAATTCGAGGAGGATTGATCTGGCACCCACCGCCATCCGGCAACCGAACGCTGGCGGCGGGGGTACCATCTTTCAGCAGCGTAAAGACGACTGATCAGGCATTGACGGACGGGAGCCCGGACAGGGCCATGGCCAGTTCCTGCTCGTCGTATTCGTGGTCACTCAGGTCGCCGGCGAAATAGGAGGTATAGGCCGCCATATCGAAGTGACCGTGGCCACAGAGGTTGAACAGAATCACCTCTTCCTTGCCTTCTCGCTTGCAGCGCAGGGCTTCGTCGATGGCGCCCTTGACTGCGTGGTTGGCTTCCGGGGCGGGCACGATGCCCTCGTTACGGGCAAACAGCACGCCAGCCTCGAAGCATTCACGTTGCGTGTAGGCCACCGCATCAAACAGGCCCAGTTCCTTGGCGTGGGACACCATCGGCGCCATGCCATGATAACGCAGGCCACCGGCATGGAAGCCCGGCGGCGTAAACCCAGAACCCAGCGTGTGCATCTTGGTCAGCGGCGTCATCTGGGCAGTATCGCCGTAATCATAGGCGTACCTGCCGCGGGTGAGGGTCGGACAGGCCGAGGGCTCCACCGCAACGATCCGGGATTTTTCACCACCCCGTAGCGCATGGCCCATAAACGGGAAGGCAATGCCGGCAAAGTTGGAACCACCACCGGTGCAGCCCACGATGACATCCGGCCAGCAGTCCGCCATTTCCATCTGCTGCATGGCTTCCAGACCAATGATGCTCTGGTGCAATAACACATGGTTCAGTACCGAGCCCAGGGCGTACTTGGTGTTCGGATCCTGCACCGCCAGTTCCACCGCCTCTGAAATGGCAATCCCCAGACTGCCGGTGTGGTCCGGGTTGTCCGCCAGCACCTTGCGCCCGAATTCGGTCAGCTCCGAGGGCGAGGCCACACACCTGGCACCGTAGGTTTCCATCACCGCCCGGCGATAGGGTTTCTGGTTGTAGGAGACCCGCACCTGAAACACGGTAACGTCAATATCAAACAGCGAACCCGCGAAGGACAGGGATGTGCCCCACTGACCCGCGCCGGTTTCCGTGGTGAGGGTACGAATGCCCGCTTCACGGTTGTAAAAGGCCTGGGGAATGGCGGTATTGGGCTTGTGGCTGCCCGCCGGGCTCACGCCTTCGTATTTGTAGAAAATCTTCGCCGGTGTACCAAGCGCTTTCTCGAGCCGATGAGCCCGGTATAACGGGGCCGGGCGCCAGAGTTTGTAGACGTCACGCACCGGCTCGGGAATCTCGATTTCCCGCTCTGTGGTCACTTCCTGTTCGATCAGCGCCATCGGGAACAGCGGTTCAAGGTCCGACGGTCCTACTGGCTGCTGAGTCCCCGGGTGCAGCACCGCCGGCAGCGGTTCCGGAAAGTCCGCCTGCAGGTTGTACCAGTACTTCGGCATCTGGCTCTCTTGGAGAAGAAACTTGGTTTGCATGATTCTGAATTCCCTGATGTTCGATTTGCTCATTATTGAACGTTGGTTGCGGGCTCAAAGTCTCTGACTAGACCGGCAGCCAGGACGCAAGCATATCCACCAGCCACGGCACCAGCAAGGCGGTGGCAAAAGCCGAGAGCGCCATCGCCAGCCCGGAAAAGGCCCCCATCTGGGAGCTCACCTGAAAGGCCCGGGCGGTTCCGATGCCGTGCGCCGCGACGCCCATGGCAATGCCCTTGGCGGTGTCATCCCGTACCCGGATCCACTCAAACAGCTTGGTGCCTAGCACGGCGCCGGTGATCCCGGTGATCACCACCAGCACGGCGGTCAGCGAGGGAAGCCCGCCTATCTTCTCGGAGATGCCCATAGCCACAGGCGCAGTCGCCGATTTTGGTGCCAGGGACATCTGGATTTCCATGGAGCCGCCAAGCAGCCGGGCCAAACCAATGGAGCTGCCGGCAGCAATCACCACGCCACAGAACAGTGAGATCGTTACCGGCAACCAGAGTTGGCGCAGTCTGGAAAATTGTTGGTACAGGGGAACAGCCAGGGCAACTGTGGCCGGCCCCAGCAGGAAATGAACAAACTGGCCACCTTCAAAGTAGTCATTGTAGGAAGTGCCGGTAGCCAGCAACAGAATGATAAGCATCGCAACCGACGTGACGACCGGATTAGCCAGCGGATTGGAGTTGGTTTTCAGGTATAGCCGGTAGGCCAGGCCATACGCCACCAGGGTAATGGTAAGCCCCAGCAGCGGAGAGGCCGACAGGTAAACCCAGATATCTTTCAGACCCGGCTCATTCATCATGCTCACCTTTCCCGGCGAGGGGCCGGGTAAACCAGCGAGTGGTCACCTGCATGATCAGGGCTGTGGCCACCATGGTGATCACGGTACTCAAAAGCAGAGCCAGAGTGATCGGCACCCACTCGTCGGCGATGCGGCCAAAATGCGCCATCATGCCCACACCAGCAGGCACGAACAGCAGCGAGAGGTGGCTGAGCAACGCGGTAGACGCCTGATCAACTGACTCTGGCGCCTTTCCCCGGATCATCAGGGTTATGAATAGCATCACCATGCCAAGCACCGGCCCGGGAATGGGCAGGCCTAGCAGACGAACCGTGATTTCGCCCACTAACTGATACACCAGAAGGAGGGTAATACCATTCAGAAAAGTCATTTCTTACTCCGCTCAGGTCATCGTCAACCCGCACTGGCGCCGCGTTAAGTACTGAAGGCGTCAATGATCTGAGCATACGCAGGAAGGACCTGCCAGGAAAGCCCCAAATCGGCAGGGGAAGCGCTCCTCCCCCACTTCTCCGGTATGCACGCCAGCTTAATCAGGCAACCTTGAAATGAACCACAGACTGCAGCAGTTCCTGAGAGAGGAGCGAAAGATTCTGGCTTGACTCCGCCGTTTGCCCGGATGCTGTTGCAGCCTGCTCGGCCACGCCCGCAATATTTTCGACATTCAGATTCATTTCATCTGCAACCGTTGTTTGCTGATCGGCAGCACTGGCGATCTGCGTGTTCATGTCGTTGATCACCGCGACCCGTTCAAGTATCGACTCCAGTGAGCGACCGGTTACTTTGGCCAGCTCGACGCTTTCTCCGGTATTTTTCCTGCTTAACTCGATTACCTTGACGGCGTCAGCGGCACCGCATCTCAACTTTTCGATCGTGGCGTCGATCTCTTCGGTGGAACTCTGAGTTCGGGCCGCTAGCGATCGAACCTCATCCGCAACAACTGCAAATCCACGGCCACCTTCTCCCGCCCGGGCCGCTTCAATGGCGGCGTTCAGGGCAAGCAGGTTGGTTTGTTCCGCGATTCCGTTAATCACCTCAAGTACCGTACCGATTTCACTGCTCTGTGACTGCAGCTGAGTCATCACTTGCCCGGCATCTTCCATAGCCTCCGCAAGCACATTAACTTTGGCGACCATTTCCTGAAGCACCCCCCGGCCTTCACCGGCTTCGCTATTGGCCTGATTGGCAGCTTCTGCCGCCGCTACCGTATTGCAGGCCACCTCACGAACGGTAGCGCTGAGTTCACTCATGGCAGAGGCTACCTGTTGGGTTTCAGCCCGCTGCTGAGAAACGCCTGCGGCCGTTTGCTCAGTGACGGCGGACAGCTCTTCCGCAGCCTGGGCCACTTGCTCCGTCGATTGGATCACGTGCTTAACCACTTTCTCAAAACCTGAGACCATGACATTCAGAGATTGGGCCACACCCGCCAGTTCATCTTTTCCACGGATGTTAAACCGTGCAGTCAGATCACCTTCACCAAGCTTGCCTGTTGTTTCCTGAAACTCTTCAATGCTGTCGATCACACCGCGATAGAACGACAGGAACAGGTAAAGCACGACCAGCAGAGCCAGGGCCATGACCGCCAGAGTGATGGTTCTGACCTGTGCAAATCGGCCCTTCCTGGCCGCCATCAACCCATCCAGCACAGGCAGGGTCTGATCAAAGACATCGAACACCTGATTGATGGCCTGAGTGCCTACGCGTACAACATCTCCTGCGGACACGGACAGTGTCTCCGGATCAAGCAGTTGGGTCTGAACCAAATCAGAGAGGTTACGAATACTTCTTTTAGTCTGATCCCCCAACTCCTTAAGTTTGGCACCCAACTCCGGCTTGTAGGAAAATACACGCTCCAGATTGTATTCAAATGCATTGAGTTGCTGGACAATCCTGTCCTGACGAACTGCAAGATCCGCCCATGAACGGCCCTGATGTGTGCCAGCTGCAGCCACACCTGCTCCGATCCCACGGGCCTGCCCCATCGACTCGGTCAAAGAGGGAAACTTATTGACTACAAGATCAATCAGATAGAAGGTATCCACCTCCGGATCCAGGATCAGATTTGAGGCCTCCGCCAGCAACCCCGTGAGCTCAAACAGTTTATCAATCAGGGCAGTATGCGATTCAAAGCTCTGCGCAGCAGTCATCCCGGTGACCGATCCTGAAAGTCGTTGCCAGTCCCGCTGAATCATCTTCACTTTCCCGGCAATTTCCTTTGAGCTGGCATCTGCGCTTGCCAGCCGATCCAGATTTTCCAGGGTCTGATCCACTTCTGCAGCTTTGCTTCTGATATCGTTAAGAAAGTCACGGTTTCCACCATGAAAGCCAGCGGAAAGCCCACGGTGTTGCTGAATGAGGGCCAGAGGCCTGCGGACCAGGTCAATATCCGACAGCCCCTGCCGCTCTTTGTCAACAAAATGGATCTGAGAGGCCATCTCCGCTTGCAGAAGGTAGCCAAGACCGAACAGGGGGATCAGGAAAACGAGTGAGATGAGGAGAAACTTCTGGGGGTACCGCAGGTTATTCAACAGTGCCGTACCGGGTCGCAATAAGACTTTCATGTTGTGGCCTCTCGGGTCGCACCAGCCGCGGAGGCGCACCGTAACCCCAGACCCCGGGCTAGCGAACGGAATCTGTCAGGGTGGCTTGCCCGGTATTGCCGCATGGTGGATGTGTTTTTATTTTTTATTACAATCCAGGGAACAAGGCTTTCATTAAGCCTTGCCCAAAATTGATTCATAAAGAGTAATGCTTATTGAGAGGCTGACCAGTCAAATCTTGCAAAGATGCGTAACCGTCTTTTACAGGTAGGGCACGCCCATAAACCGCCGCCGGTATGGACATGGCACTGGATTCCACAGTGCCTCCGGATGTTTTTGTTTTTACCGCAGCCAACCGGTGAAAAGTAGCACAGACTGTTCACTTGCGGGAGCATTCAACAGCAACCGCTTGTAACCGGGAAACCACGAAAACCAGAGAACTTTCTGGCCGGGAGGATCGTGTCCTGAAGCAGTTATCAGTATACTTGCAACAGATAACTAAAATACCTGGACACTCGTGGAGACACTCAAGGAATGAAACGCCTGGGAACCCTGGATGCCTCTTGGCTGGCAGTAGAATCCGAAGACACCCCGATGCACGTGGGCAATCTGCAGATCTTTTCGCTACCCGAAGGCGCCCCTGAAACCTTTCTTCGGGACATGATCACCCGCATGAAAGAAACCGGCGACGTAGCGCCTCCGTGGTGCTACAAGCTTGCCTGGTCCGGCTTTCTGGGCCGGGTACTGGCACCGGCCTGGAAAACCGATAAGGACATCGACCTGGATTACCATGTCCGCCACTCTGCCCTGCCCCGACCTGGCGGTGAACGTGAACTGGGCATTCTGGTTTCGCGGCTGCACTCCAACCCCCTCGATTTCGCCCGCCCGCTCTGGGAGTGCCATGTCATCGAAGGGCTGGAGAACAACCGCTTTGCCCTGTACACCAAGATGCATCATTCAATGATTGATGGCATCAGTGGTGTTCGCCTGATGCAACGGGTGCTGACCACAGACCCGGACAAAAAGGACATGCCTCCCCCCTGGTCGGTTCGGCCAGAGCGCCGCCGGGGCAGCAAAACCGATTCCGAAGCCAGCGTACCGGCTGCATTTTCACAGGCCATGGATGCCCTGAAGTTGCAGGCCGATATGGCACCACGGCTGTGGCAGGCGGGGAACCGGCTGGTCCATTCGGTCCGCCACCCGGAGGATGGCCTCACCGCGCCTTTCACCGGGCCGGTGTCGAAGATCAATCACCGGGTAACCGGCCAGCGCCGGTTCGCCACCCAGCATTACCAGCTGGAACGCATCAAAGCGCTCTCCCAGGTATCGGGCGGCTCCCTGAACGATATCGTGCTGTACCTCTGCGGGACCGCCCTCCGGCGCTTTCTGCTTGAGCAGGATGAGTTACCCGACACCCCCCTCACGGCCGGTATACCGGTTAATATCCGGCCAGCCGGTGACCAGGGCACAGGCACCCAGATCAGCTTTATAATCGCCTCCCTGGCGACCGACGAACCGGACCCGCTAACGCGACTGCAAAATATCAAGACATCAAGCCGGCGCGCGAAAGAACACCTGCAGAAGCTGCCCAAGAGCGCACTGACCCAGTACACCATGTTGCTGATGTCGCCCTACATTCTCCAATTGATGTCCGGGCTGGGCGGGCGAATGCGCCCGGTGTTCAACGTCACCATCTCCAATGTACCCGGCCCCCAGAGAACGCTCTACTATGAGGGCGCCAGGCTGGAGGCCATGTACCCGGTGTCATTGATTACCCACGGCGGCGCACTGAACATTACCTGCCTGAGTTATGCGGGGTCCCTGAACTTCGGCTATACCGGTTGCCGGGATACCCTGCCAAGCATGCAAAAACTGGCGGTGTATACCGGAGAGGCACTGGATGAGCTGGAAAGTCTGATTTTGCCGCCGCCGTCGAAGCCTGAAGCCGCAACAAAAAAAACGGGAACTGCAGCAAAACCCCGGGCATCGCGAAAGAAGGCCGCACCGAAAGAGTGAAGGTGTCCCCGGCCGGGCCCTGACTCAGCCCGGGCTTTTCCAGTTAGCAGCGCCCACGAAGATCAGCTGAAGGAAGCGGGTAGTCCGCTTCCGGATCTGCTCAATCTGGTAATCATCATCCGGTGAAACACCCAACAGGTCGGTCAGGCTGAAGGCGACGCTTCGCACCACCAGATCAGCGGTCATATCCAGATCCTGGTCGGTAAGGTGATCCACCAGCCTCAACCTGCGCAGGTCGTTGGCCAGCTCGCTGGCGAAGAACCGCATTTCGCTGCGAATGCCCTCCTGCACTGCCCGGCTCTCGCCGGCAAGCCCTTGGGCCATGAACATAAAAAAGCTCCGGTTGGCCTGGGCATGGCTGATGAAGATAGCCACGGATTCTTCAATCAGCTTGTCCGCCTGCAACACATTAGCCCGGGCCTCACGCATCATCCGGCGCAATACCAGCCCCAGCTCATCCACCAGCTGCAAGCCCAGGTCATCCATATTGCGGAAGTGGCGATAGAACGAGGTTGGAACCACCCCGGCCTGCCGCGTTACCTCCCGGATACCCAGACTGGCGAAATGCCGCCCCTTCCCCACCAGTGTTAACGCCGCATTCATCAGTTTCTCGCGGGTTTCACCGGGCTTTCTTCGTTGTTTTTCCGCCATCGCCTGCCCGTAATGACTGCCGTTGATCAATGGCTGACAAGTGTACACATCCCGAAAAATAAAAGTACAGAAAGCGTGTCATTTTGCGCCAATGCCCAGGCACCCATTGCCTCCCTCCACAACCCTGTGTACATTCGTACACATTAGTGTACAAGTGTGCACATCGGAACAGAATATTTACGGGAGACAAGCACCATGTTAGCCAAACAGACCCAGAGCCGAACGCTGCACTGGCTTGGCAGGCAGCTATTTAACCGGGATGACCCGGCTGCATTTTTCGACCCGCTGCTTGAGTCCATCAATCCGATGTGGATACAAGAGTACACACCGGCACGGGTGGAACAGATCATCCAGGAAACCCCGGACACCAAAACCCTGGTACTGCAGCCGTCCCGAAGATGGTCCGGATTCAGGGCCGGTCAGCATGTGAACATCTGTGTTGATGTGGGTGGCATTCGCCGTAATCGCAGCTTCAGTCTCTCCAGCTCCCCGATTCTCTGGCAGGAACAGGGGCGGGCAACCCTGACCATCAAGCGCCTGCCGGGCGGACGGGTGACCAACTGGATACACGATGACCTCCAGACCGGCACGGTGATCGGAATGGGCGAGGCCTTTGGTGACTTTCAGATTCCCGAACCGGCTCGACCGGTGCTGTTCATCGCGGGAGGCAGCGGGATCACGCCGGTGCTGAGCCAGCTTGAAACCATGGCCGCCACCAATTACCGGGCGCCGGTGACGCTGCTGTATTTTGTGCGCATAGAGGACGACGTAATCGCCCGGGAAAAACTTCAGGCCCTGGCAGCACGCTACGGCGCGCTGACCCTGCACATCATCACAACCCACGAGACAGACACACCCCGCTACCTGTGCGACGCGGATCTTGGCTCAATACCCGGGATCAATGCACGGCAGGTTTACCTTTGCGGCCCGAAAGGGCTGATGGACCTGGCCCGGGAGCTACTCCACCAGCGTGGCATTGCCGACACAGACATCCACAGCACGTTCTTTTCGGTGCCACAGGCCGATCCGGGTAACGAGCCACTGGGAGGGCAGGTCCGGTTTTCCGAAAGCAAACTGGGGGTTGGCTCCGAGGGCGATGCCACCCTGCTGGAAATAGCCGAGGCGGCCGGCCTGTCACCCCGCTACGGCTGCCGGATGGGCATTTGCCACCAATGCAGCTGCCGCAAAACCGCCGGCACCGTAATCAATCGTCTGACCGGTCAGGCCTCCGGTCACGGCGAAGAAAACGTCCAGCTTTGCATTTCGGTGCCCAAGGGTCCGGTTTCCATCGACATTTAATGACCAACACCCGATTTCATCGCGGAGCCTTGAAGCTCCGCAAGGAGTAACACCATGAAACACATGACCGAAGCACAGCTCTCGGAACTCGAACAGGATCTCAACGTCATCCGGGAGGAGGTGATTGCCGATCTCGGCGAGCGGGACGCCCAACACATCCGTCGTATGGTGCGCCTCCACCGGATGCTGGAAGTCGGAGGCCGGGTGATGATGCCCCTCGGCTTCATCCCACCGGTCTTCGTTGCAGCAACCGCAACTCTTGGGGCTGCCAAGATTCTGGAAAATATGGAGATTGGCCACAATGTGATGCATGGCCAGTACGACTGGATGAACGACCCGAGCCTGCACTCCCAGACTTACGAATGGGACACCGTCTGTACCGGTGATTCCTGGCGCCGCACCCACAACTATGAGCACCACACCTACACCAACATCATCGGCAAGGACCGGGACTACGGGTACGCGGTTCTGCGCCTGAGCAATGATGAGCCCTGGAAGCCCTGGCATGCCCTGCAGTTCATCAACTACGTTCTGCTCAGCGTGTTTTTCCAGTGGGGTGTGGGCCTGCACGAACTCGAAACCGAGAAGCTTCGGCGCAGGGAGATCAGCTGGCGCGAGAAGCTGCCGTTCCTGAAAGAATTCGCCCGCAAAGGTGGCCGGCAGGCGTTCAAGGACTATGTGTTCTTTCCGTTGGTCACCTTCCCGGTGGCCCCCATTGTTCTGGCCGGAAACGTTGGCGCCAACCTGATACGCAATCTCTGGTCATCAACGGTCATTTTCTGCGGCCACTTTACCCGGGACGCCGAGACCTTCAGCGAGGAGGAATGCGAAGGCGAGAGCAAGGGTCACTGGTACCTTCGCCAGCTAACCGGCTCCTCAAACTTTACCGGGGGCCGCTGGCTGCATATTTTGAGCGGGCATCTGAGTTACCAGGTGGAACACCATGTGTTTCCCAACCTGCCGGCACACCGTTACCCGGAGATTTCCGGGAAAGTACAGGCGGTCTGCCAGAAGCATGGCATTCACTACAACACCGGGAGTTTCGCCCGGCAGTACGGTACCGTATTGAAGCGGATCCTCCGGCACTCCCTGCCCGAACGTCTTGGAGGAGGGGCCGCCACTACGGCATAACGGGCTCGCAGGTTCCGGAATGCAGGTTGCCGGGCGAATGGACCGTCACCCGGTTCCGGCCAGCCTGCTTGGAGGCATAGAGAGCCTCGTCCGCCGCCGCAATCAGCTCGCACGGGTCCACGGAAGTGCCACCGGGCGCCATCGCCACGCCAAGACTGACAGTCACCGCAACCGGGCGCCCTTCCCATTCAAATTGAAGATTACGCTCAACCGTTGCGCGAACCTTCTCCGCGAGCGCCCTGGCTCCGGTGGCATCAGTGTAAGGCAGGATAATGGCAAACTCTTCTCCGCCATAGCGCGCGACTATATCCGTCCCACGCCGGACAACCATCGTCAAGGTGTCAGCGAGCCGCTGCAGGCACGCATCCCCGGCCTGATGCCCCAGACTATCGTTAAAGGATTTGAAATGATCCACATCGACCATGATCAGGGCCATAGGACCCTGACGCCGGCAACGGGCAGCTTCTTCCGCCAAGCGGGCATCAAAATAGCGACGATTGAATACGCCTGTTAATCCATCCGTTGAGCTCAGGGCTTCCAGTTGCCTGTTGGCGGACTCCAGCTCCGAGGTTCGCTCGGCAACCCGGGATTCCAGCTTTTCGTTCATTTCCTGCTGGATTTGCTGGGTCTTGAGCGACATATGCCTCAGGCGGTCAGCCAGGGCAATGGACAGCAGAATGACTTCGAAAGCCGAGCCGATCTGGATGCCGAACTCGGTGAGAAAGTTGGCTGGCACCAGGGCAAACGTCTTCAGAGTGTACAGAAGCATCCCGGACAACAAGGCGGTCCAGGCCACCATGAAATAGCGGGCCGGCCGGAACCTGCGATACAGGCAAAGCCCACCTGCCAGGATAACGAATCCAACCGACACGGCTGCCATAAAGGTGTTTACCCGGATTACCGGGCCATAGTCCGGCCAGAACAGTGCCCCCGCCCCGGCGAGAACAAAGAACACCATCAGCGAAAGGAACACTTTTTCAAGCCGGGGTGCGTTCTCCCTGAGAGCCAGGAACGAACGGGAGAATCCGAGAACACAGAACATGCCGGTAGCAATCAGGAACGCCACCGCACGATTGTTCCACCAGGGCGATTCCGGCCAGAGATGCTCAAAGGCGAGCCCATTCAGGGTGAACTGGAGCAAGCCATAGGACAGGATATAGGACACGTACCACAGGTAGTTGGTATCCCTGAACGACACGAAGATCAGAAAATTGAAGATCGCCATGGAAACGAGAAGCCCGTAATAGAGTCCCAGCAGGAACCGCTCCTGGTGATCCGCCGAACTGAAGTCATCCGAGTTCCACAGCAGGGTACGCATCTGCACAGCCCCGGAGGTCCTGACACGGAAAAACAGGTCAACACTCTGCCCCGTCGGCAGCTTCAGGAAAAAATTGATATTGTGGTGGTCCTTGGGGCGCTGCCGAAAGGGGATCGCGTCTCCCGCTATCTGACGACCAACGCTCCCGTCCGCCCTGACAAAGAAAACTTCCATTTCATCAATGATCGGATACAGGCCTTCAATCACCCAGCGATCATTTGGGCTGGAACTGTTGATAACCCGGGTGTGGAACCAGTAGGTCGAATCGGTAAAGCCGAAGTTATAAGCTTCATCCGGAATGCCAACGGATGCAATTTGCGGCCAGCGCCGGACGATCTGGGAGATATTCAGGCTGGAAGAAGGATCTTCATAGTAGGTTAAATGGCGGGATATATCGAGCCTTCCGCTGTCCTCATCCAGCACAACGGGAAAACTGTCCGGTGTTCCGGTTGCGGACGCGCCTGCCGAACACAGCGCCAGCAACACCAGCAAGGCAATATGAATCAAACCGGCCCCGACAACGATTGTTGTTATTTATGAATCCGGTTCCATGTTATCGGACCCGCGGGCTCACCAGCGGTTTAAAATGGATTTGATTCGTAAGTTTCTGTATCGCCCCGTCAGGCGATCTGGAGCAGTCTCAGTAACTGAGGCCTGTGCTGCTCCTGGATAATATCGGCCAGGGTGTATTTATCGAGCACCTCCAGGAAGGCGTTCAACGCTTCTCCGAACATCGATTTCAAGCCACACACCGGGGTGATCCTGCAAGCATTTTTCGACGAAAAACACTCCACAATACTCAGATCCTGCTCGGTTTCGCGTACCAGGATACCGACATTGATGTCGGACGGCGCCATGTGCAGACGCATACCACCCTTCTTGCCGCGAACGGTTTCGATGTAGCCTTTCTTGTTGAGCTGATGAACCACCTTCATAAGATGGTTCTTGGAGATATCATAGCTGTCGGCAATCTCCTGGATGGTTGCCAGTTGATCACCCTGCACTGCGAGATAAATCAGTACGCGAAGTGAGTAATCCGTGTAACGGGTGATGTGCATTCAATACTCCAGTCGTTAATAGGGTCAATAAGACGGCCGGGTCACCAGGTAACAGGCGGTGCCACTAAGAAACACGCCTGAAATCGCCAAAGTCATTGCCGATGCCCCGAAAAGAGCCAGCATCCCCCAGCTCAGCGCCATCATGCCGCAGGCCAGCACCTTTGCCCGCCCGGGGACAGCCCGTCGTGTGCGCCACTGATCAATAGCAGGACCAAACCTGGGATGGTCTTCAAGCCATTGCGCAAAAGCCGGCGACCCCTTGCTGGCAAAAAAGGCCGCCAACAAGACAAACGGCGTCGTCGGTAACAACGGCAAAATCACACCCGCCGCAGCCAGCGTTACCGATATATACGCAAGAATACGAAATCCGGTTTTCCCAAAACGACCGCCCATCACAGGGTTCTCACCAAGGCTCATAACTGCATCTATTCTACCGGTATTCAGTGAACAGGTCTGCCCAAACGGCTGAGAAATACCAGCCTGGCAACGTAAGCGACCTTGATACCCACCGCAAAAAGCAGGGTTCCAACGTGCGCAAGAATCTGGATGGCCATGGGAAAGTAGTGCGCCATCGGATAGGCCACCACTATTGTCAGCACCAGTCCCAGCAATGACCAGGCCATCGCACTGTTCGCCCTGAATAGCAGATTTTCCATTTGAAATCTCCTGAACACACCTTTAACATGTATTTTATAAACTCCTTTTATGGAAATTTCAACCCGGGTCAACCTTATTTTATAGGCACTAACCAAAAATTCAGACGGAAAAGCATGACCGAACCAAAAAACATTTATTTATTTTGCATCTAAAGGAGAAAATCAATGTCCCCACAAACCTGGCTTGAAAAAGCCTCAGAGGAAGAACTGATCGAACACATCCTCAACCGCTATCACGACACCCACCGGGATCAGTTGCCCGAAATGATTCGGTTGGCCCAGAGAGTCGAGCGGGTGCACGGTAGTCATCCTGAATGCCCTTCTGGCCTCAGTGCCCACCTTGAGACGATGCGGGCAGAACTCGAAACCCATATGGCCAAGGAGGAGCAGATTCTGTTTCCGATGATTGCGCGCGGAATATCCGGCATGGCCCGGGGCCCTATCTCGGTGATGCGCGCTGAGCATGAGGACCACAGTACCGCGCTTGCCCGGCTTGACGCACTCACCAACCATTTGGATCTGCCAGAGGATGCCTGCAATACCTGGCGGAAGCTCTATGAACAGATCGCCACTTTCCGGGAAGACCTGAATGCACATATCGCCCTGGAAAACAGCGTGCTGTTTGCCCGGATAGACGGCCGGACGGCTTAGCATCCCGCCTGGGCAGTTCAATTACCTCCCGTGGGGTATCGGATTCGTTGATCCAATCTGCAATACTTGGTCTATACTCAGATCAAAAAACAGGCGGTAACAGGATCAACCCGATGCCCCAGAGCAAGCTCACAGACCGTTTCGGCCGCACTGTCAACTACGTGCGGCTCTCCGTTACTGATCGCTGTGACTTCCGCTGTGTCTACTGCATGGCCGAGGATATGACTTTCCTTCCCCGCCAGCAGGTTCTGACTCTGGAGGAGATTGCCCGGGTTGCCCGCAATTTCGTCGATCTGGGCACCGAGAAAATCCGCCTGACCGGTGGCGAGCCTCTGGTACGCAAGGACATCCTGGAGCTGGTCAGGGAAATCGGCACCTATGGGCTGCGTGACTTTGCCATGACCACCAACGGCAGCCAGCTGCCCACCATGGCCCTGCCCCTGCGCAAAGCCGGAATGCACCGGCTGAACATCAGCCTCGATTCCCTGGACGCCGAAAAATTCCGCAACATCACCCGCACCGGCAATCTCGGCCAGGTGCTGGATGGCATCGATGCCGCCCGCGAGGCCGGCTTCCGGGGCATCAAACTCAATACCGTGGTCATGAAGGGGCGCAATGATGAGGAAGTCCCCGAGCTGATTGAATTCGCCCGAAAGAAGCAGGTGGATATCAGTTTCATTGAGGAAATGCCCCTGGGCGAGATTTCCGAGCATGACCGGGGCTTGGCCCTGTGTACCAGCAAGGAAGTGCGGGACATCATCCGTCAGCACTACGAACTGGTGCCCGCCACTGAGGATTCCGGCGGCCCCGCCCGTTACTACCGAATGCCGGGCAGCCCCACGAAGGTGGGTTTTATCTCGCCTCACTCTCATAATTTCTGCTCGACCTGCAACCGGGTACGGGTCACCGTCGAGGGCCGGCTCCTGCTCTGCCTCGGCAATGAGCACTCCGTGGACCTTCGCCGCGTTCTGCGTGGCAACCCGGTGACCGACGACAAGCTCCGCCAGACCATTATTAACGCCATGGACCTGAAGCCGGAGCGGCATCACTTCTCCACCAATGGGGATGTTCAGATTCTTCGGTTCATGAATATGACCGGGGGTTGAGCAGCCAGCATAAAGAAGGGGTCAGATGAAGGCTTTCATCTGACCCCGGGTTCACATATCCTTCATGTCACTCATCTTCCCTGTCGAAGCGCCATCTATAAGGTGATCCAGGGTGATTTCGCTGTATTTCAGAACCTGGCCGCCATATTCCCTCATGAACTCATGGGCAGAGCTTTCGGTAGCGAATGAGGCCAGTGTTGGGCCCATGGCACCGGTTCGATCGGAGCCGGCTACGTAGAATGCGGCCCTGGCGTCGATCAGGGCGGTGTCGTCCGGGCTTTGCCAGCCAGTCTGGGCCATATCGTGGACGTAGAGGGTGTGGTCGCGGTTGATGTTTTCCGGCTGTAGCATCCAGGCGAACATGTCCCTGGTGGAGCAGAACTTGCGGACGTGCTGGTCTTTTTCGGTGATAGCCTGGCCTTTGGGGCCGGGGAAGCCCTCGATGATCATGCCACAGACATGGCATTCGTCGCCGCTTTCAAACTGCACCGGGGCAGGCTTGGCAGTGGTCTGTTCTTCGCTGCCTGAGCAGGCAGCCAGTGTAAAAACCGCCAGGGCGGCGAGAAGCCAGTTCAGTTTGATTCGGTTCATCAGGGGCACCTCCGTTCAGATACGACGATTCCGGAACAGCAACAGGGCGCCCGCCAGCGGGATGGCAAACCACAGCACCAGGCCGATCCAGAGGCCGGAAGCACCGATGGGCAGGTCGGCGCCCAGGCTGAGGACACCACTGAGCTGCGCTGCGCCATCGAAGGCCACAATGTTGAGAAGACGGTAGATGTCCGTGGGGTTCAGCATCAGCAGCCAGGGCAGCAGCTCGGCGCTGAACTTGCCCTCGCTCGCCACCAGGGTGCCGAGCAACATCAGATCGAAAATCAGCACGAAGAAGAACCAGATGGCCAGGGCCAGGCCAGCGGCGATGGACTTTTCACTGACCCGGACGCTGATCACGTAGGCAAGTGCAATGAAGCCCCAGCCCAGCAGGACGGTGGAGGCGATAAAACGGGCCATTGCGATGGCCAGACTGGCAATGGCCACGTCCTCCACCAGCAGGGCGATAGCCACACCGGCAACGCCAAAGCCGATCAGGGTGGCCAGGGCCAGGGTCAGGCCGTGGCCCAGGAACTTGCCCAGCAACAGCTGGCTGCGGCTGAGGGGGTAGGTCATCAGTAACAGCAGGGTGCCGCCCTCTTCTTCCCCAACGATGGCGTCGTAAGCCAGTAGCAGCGCAATCAGGGGAATCAGGAAGATCCCGAGGCTGGCAAGACTGGCAATGGTGGCTGGCGTGGAGGCATAGCCCACGTGGCCGGAAGCGGCGGCGCCGAACCAGGCGATGCCCAGGGCCAGGGTGGCAAAGACCAGGGAAATGGCCATCAGCCAGCGGTTTCGCAGGCTGTCGCTGAGTTCCTTACGGGCAATGGTCCAGACGCTGTTCATTGGTTGCCTCCACGGTGGGCCAGGCCACCAGAGCCGATGAAATGCACGTAAATATCTTCCAGGCTGGGTTGATGGATGCTGATATCCGCCACCTCGCCCGAGGCCATGACCGCTTTCAGCAAGGCCATCTTCTCCCTCGGTTGAACATCCACCTGCAGGCGTCCGTTATCGGTCTTGATCATCAGGCCACTGTTGCTGGAAGCGCTGTCGATGACCTGCTCCAGCGCAGAAATACTGTTGGCGGGATCCAGCGACAGGGTCACAGGCATATTTGCCTGCCGCCTCAGCGCCGCCAGATTTCCGGCCGCTTGCAAGGAACCTTCCGTGAGAATGGCAGCGCGGTCGATGTAAGGCTCGACCCCGGGCAGAACATGGGAACACAGCACAATACCCGTACCCTCATCCCGCAGCACCCGGAGCAGCCGGTACAGGTCTGCCGTGGCCACCGGATCCAGACCCACGGTAGGCTCGTCCAGCATCAGCAGCTTCGGCTTGCCCAACAACGCCTGGGCCAACCCTAAACGCTGGCGCATGCCCTTGGAGTAGGTCTTGGTCCGGGCATCCATGGCATCGCCGAGACCCACCTGTTTGAGCAGCTCAGGCACCTGCCGCTGTGAGGCTCCCTTCAGCCGCGCGAAATGGCTCAGAATCTCCCGACCGGTCAACTGCGGGTAGAACATCACATTCTCTGGCAGGTAACCGATGTGCTGGGTGACCTGAGGATCACCGGCGTGACCGCCGAGCACCGACAACCTGCCCTGAGTTGGCTGCATCAGCCCAAGAATGAGCTTGATGGACGTGGTCTTACCGGCCCCGTTATGGCCAAACAGCCCCAGGATTTCACCCGGCTCCAGTGTCAGGTCTATGCCCTTCAGCACCGGACTCTTGTCGTACCGGTAACTCACATTCTCAAGACGAAAACAGCTCATCGGATCTCCGGTTTCAGATCGGCAGGAGGTCGCATCAGCGGAAAAGAGTCGGCAACCCCGGCATCTTTCACCACCGGGAAGGCATCCTGCACCCAGCGCAGGGTATCCACCGCCGGGCTGAACATCAGGATCTTTGCCTCCGGATACTTCCACAGCAGCCGGTCGACATTGTCATTGGGCTCATAGGCCACATCCCCGATCCCATCCTGATTGCGATCCCAGCCCAGGTAGTCACTCCAGTAATTGCCCTTACCGTCCCTCGACCACTCCTGAGTGCGAGTGGCCACATACTTCACCTGCCGCTGGTTATTCACAAAAGCATTCCCGAACACCTCGTTATCCTCGGAACCGGCGGTCAGATGAATCCCGATGTTGCTGTCCGCAAACAGATTGCCCGCAAAGGTGTTGTACAAGGAGTTATAGATAAACACCGCCTTGCCCTCGGCGCCATCAATCACCACACCACCGGTCCGGCCCTCGGAAACCCCGGTCACCACATTCCCCCGCAGCTCCGACTGGGTAATGAAGTTCATCAGAATCCCGTAGTTCTCATCATTCACCGACCGGTTATTGATCACCCTCAGCCGTTTGCTCTGCATCAGCGCGTAACCGGTCCGCGTGCCACGGGTGACATTGTTCTCCAGCAGGTTATTCATCGAATACATGTAGTGAATGCCATAACGCAGATCCGACATCTCATTGCCCCGGATCGTATTGTTATTCGCCGTCTCAATATAGATCGCATCCCGGGTCTGACGGATGTCGTTCCCCTCAATCAGCGCCCCGGTGGTATTGAACAAGTGAACCCCGTTGCCCCGGTCATTCGGACGCATGCTGGCATCGCCACGAATTGTATTGTTGCGAACCGTCACATCCGGCGTGGCATCCAGCCACACCCCAAACGCCGGCCCCTGCAGACGGTTATTCTCAACCACCGCCCCCCGGGCCTCCCGAGCCACAAAAATCCCCGCATCCAGCTCGTTCAGATCCCGGCCCCAGTTGCGCACCGAACAACCGGACAACGTCACCTCCCCGGCGACAATATCCACAGCATTGCCCTGCCCGCCCCCGTCAATCACCGTGTCGGAATGGCAAGACACCGTCACCCCGGGCACCCGAATAGCCAGAGAGGAAACATGCTCAGGAGGAAGCTCAAAGGTTGCGCCCGGTTCCAGGGCATCAAGCTGTTCTTGCAGGCCCGCGCTCGCGGTCAGCGATAAAAGAGCGACTGTCAGGGCCACTCCATAACGCAAAATTTGGTACATCAATGTCTCTCTGAGAGATGAAATTTCTTTGGGCCTTGCCAGAACTCTGGCAATCCGAGAGGAGGCTGCTTTCCAAAACTGTGCGGAGCCATGGATGGCGGAGCCCAAGCGTCACAGGGACGTGCCGAAGGAGCGTGTTTTGGAAAGCAGCCTCCTCTTGGATTGCTTCTCCCAAGTGGAAGGGAAAGCCGGAACCTCATAAAGGAGTCCCGGCGGAGAGAAGATCAGGCCTTCTCAACAAGCATGCGACCCCGCATCTCCATATGCAGCGCATGACAGAACCAGTTGCAATAGTACCAGTGAACCCCCGGCCGATCCGCCACAAAGGTCACCGAAGACGTCTGCTGCGGACTGATCTCCATGCTCACACCATGGTTCACCATACAGAAACCGTGCGTCACATCCTCAATGGTGTCCAGGTTGGTCACGTACACCGTCACCTCATCGCCCTGCTTCACCTTGAACTCCGTCATCCCGTACTGCGGCGCAATAGAGGTCATGTAAACACGCACTTTATTGCCGTCACGGACAACCTTGTTGTCGGCTTCCAGGGTAATGCCATCCTTCTTTGCCTGTTCACGGGCCGAGGCGAAGAACGGATCATCACGGGTATAGATCTTCTTCGTCTTGATCTGGTCACGGCGCACCAGGATGCAGTCATGGGGCTCAGCAAAAGTCGGGCCATCGTGCACCAGCTTCATTTCCTCACCGGAAATATCAATCAGCTGGTCATTTTCAGGGTGCAGCGGCCCTACCGGCAGGAAGCGGTCCTTCGAGAACTTCGACAACACCACCAGCCACTTGCCATCCGCATCCCGGGACTCGGTCAGTGAGGCGTGGTTATGGCCCGGCTGATATTGAACATCCAGCTTCTGACGGATGTAGTTCACATCCTCGCCGTTGTAATGCTTGATCGCATCGGCAATATTCCACTTGCACACCTGGCTGTCGATAAACAGCGTGGTGTAGGCGTTACCCCGGCCGTCGTAGGTGGTGTGCAGAGGCCCAAGACCCAGCTCTGGCTCAGCCACCACGGTATCACGGGGCTCAATCGCTCCGTCGAACAGATCATCCAGCTTTTCGATCGAAATAATGGTGACCGTTGGCGACAGCTTGCCATTGGCAATAAAGTACTTGCCGTCCGGGGAGGTATTCAGGCCATGCGGGTTCTTGGGAACCGGGATGTAACGGGTCAGCTCGGAGCCATGGCGACCATCCACCACCGGCACTTTAGAATCACCCAGCGTCTTGAAGTCGCCATTTTTGACGGCTTTTTCAATACGCTCAATATTGAATACTACTGCCCAGTCGCGGTCATTACGCATGGTGCCGGCAAGATCCAGGGCTTTCTCGGAGTTGTAACAGGTAGCGCAGGCGTATTTGCCGGTGTAGTCCGCATCGGTGTTGTCCAGGTTGCCGTCCACAATCACCTGGAAGGCCACTTCCATGGTCTCCGCGTCCACCGCATTGAACATGGTAAAGCTGTTTTCAAGGCTGGTATCGCTGCCGTCGTTCGGGTGCGGGATCACGTACTCCGCGTTGCAGAACACGTACCTGGTTTTGGGCACCTTCTGCAACCGCAGACCATGAATGGCCTGGACGTTGGGAATGGTGGTGATCTTGTCACACTTCATGATGTCCAGGCGGATCCGGGCCACCCGGGTATTGGCCTTGTCATTGATGAACAGATACTTGCCATCGTAACGGCCATCGGTCATGGAAATATGCGGGTGGTGGGCGCCACCGTTCAGGTGGGTATTGTCATGGCCCAGTACGTCCTTGCTCTCGTTGCTGATGCCCCAGCCTGTCGCAGAATCCACGTTGAAGACAGGGATGCGCATGAGTTCCCGCATGGAGGGAACGCCCAGTACGCGCACCTCACCGGAGTGGCCACCACTCCAGAAACCGTAGTACTCGTCCAGTTCGCCCGGGTGCACAATGAAATTATTGCGCGCTTCTTCGGCGGCGGCCGCGAACGATTCCCGGCTCATCACTGCAGTACCAAGACCGGTTGCCCCGGCCACGCCGGCCAGTGCCGCTGCGCCCATAAACCGGCGACGGCTCTGGCCGCTTTCCGGTAGCTCCGGTGTAGCCTTGGTCAGATCATCTTTCTTTTTCATAACATCCAACTCCGTTATTGATAATGGCGGTT
Organism: Marinobacter sp. Arc7-DN-1; assembly: GCF_003441595.1. Lineage (NCBI taxonomy): Bacteria > Pseudomonadati > Pseudomonadota > Gammaproteobacteria > Pseudomonadales > Marinobacteraceae > Marinobacter > Marinobacter sp. Arc7-DN-1. Next base: position 1,712,578 of record NZ_CP031848.1, read on the forward strand.
TTTACTTCTCATGCTTTCTTTTTTTTCGACTGCTCAGGTCACCTGAACCACCGGGATTTCCTCCGGATGGCCGGGCGCGTTATGACCCCGGCGTTTGCCGCGACGCTTGACGATCAGCGGCGGGCACTTGTGGTCATCGAAATAGGTCATCTGGCAATCCAGGCAGTAGTGACATTCCATGTAGTTAATGTGCCCGTCCGGGTGAATGGCCTGAACTTCACACTCGTGATCACACAGCCGGCAGGGGTTGCCGCATTCCTTGCGCCGCTTTAGCCAGTCAAACACCCGCAGCTTGGTGGGCAATGCCAGCGCCGCGCCCAGGGGGCACAGATACCGGCAAAAGGCCTTGCGGGTGAACAGATTGACCACCAGCAACAGGACGGCGTAGGTGACAAAGGGCCAACTGCGGTCGAACTTGAGGGTGATCGCAGTTTTGAAGGGTTCCACCTCGGCCAGGCGCTCGGCGGTGGCCATGGAGTCCAGCGACACCCCGAACAGCACCAGCAGAATGATGTATTTGATGGCCCACAGCCGTTCATGCCAGGCAAAGGGCACGCTGTACTGGGGCACCCTGAGCTTGCGGGCAATCTCGTTCAGTAACTCCTGCAGGGCCCCGAACGGGCACAGCCAGCCACAGTAAACCGCCCGACCCCAGAGCAGGATGATGCCGGCCACCACCGCCCAGAGTACAAACAGCATCGGATCGATCAGGAAGGTTTCCCAACTGAAGCCGCTGATCAGGCTGTTCACAAAGGTCAGCACATTCACGATGGAGAGCTGCCCCAGGGCGTACCAGCCGATGAAGAACAGGGTGTAGGTCAGGAAGGCATGGCGGATCCAGCGCAGCATCCTCGGCTTCTGCACCAGCCAGTCCTGGAAAAACAGAATGAACAGCAGCACACCGATGCCAATACCGAGCACCACAATCTGGAACTCCCGCTGGTGCCACATCTGCACCCACATGGGCTGGTCCGCCAGCATGTCCTCTTCGGTCATTACCGGTTCCGGGCGGGTGTAGTACTGATCCGGCAGCTGGTAAGTAAGCGGAAATACCTGGAACTCGCTGTCCAGCGGACCGGTCTGGCGTTTGACGGTAAGCTCCAGGGTCCATTCAGAGCCCGGATCAAATTTATATTGCTGCCGGATAATGAAGATCGCCATCTCTTTGAAGTCCGGCATGCCCTCAGCGTAAACGTCGCTCAACCGGTAAAAATCCAGGTCACGGAAGTTGAAAGTATCACCGAACTGGCGGATCTGGATGCGGTCGAAGATACCGCCACGAACATAACCGGAACCCTTGAACGAGTATTCGCCATTGGCCATCACGGCGATGGCATGTTCGCCCTCCTTAAGCTCCGAAGTCAGCCACTGGAACTGGCTCTCGCCCAACAGGTTACGGCCGATGGTTGGCACATCCAGATAGGCGATGTACAGATCAATCAGGGGCTTGCCGCGCTGTTTCGGCGGTGTTGTGTCGATCCCCTCCGCATCCGTGCCCTTGAAGGCGTCATCCGCCTGGCCACGGGTCAGCTTCAGCCGGCGCACGGAACCTTCGTCGGTGAGTGCCTGCCAGCCTTTTTCCTGAAAGCTGTCGGTCTGAACACTCGCGGCTGGCGGGCGGTCATCGCTCAGGCTCTGGACAAGCCCCAGTTCGGCGCCAACACGGTGGGCCGATTTCATGATGACCTCATTCACCACCATGACGGTTACCGTGGCACCGGACAAACCGTCCACGGCCACCTTATGCTCTGAAGTTGTACCGCCGACCGTCACCCTCTGGTCCGCCGCCAGCCCCACGTACTGGTCGGTAAAGTCATGGAGTTTGCTCTCGGGAATACCGACAAGCAGAATCGGTTCATGATGCTCGATAACACGTGAGCTCACGATTTTCCCGTCCGTATCCAGGACCACCACAATATTCAGCGGCTTGCCGGAATAGGCCGGTGTCTGGATGAAGTCGAGACTCTGGTAAGCGTAGCCTTTCAGCTCGTCTCCGGCATAGAGTTCCTGGATGGCACGGTTGTCCTCCCGCGGGACCACGGTAGTGACCGTCGGAAACGCCTTCTGGATGACCTGGCGACCGGCAACGGGGTCGTACTCAGTCACAGGCGCTGCATTCAGGGCCATAGCCATGATCGACATGAACACAGGAAAAACAAAGCGGGAAAAAACGGTCACTGAAGGCTCCATGACACAGAACGTCTGTACTACATAAGCCTAGACAAATTAGAGGAAAATCACATACCTCTTTTTGGATACGCCAAACAATGGAATAGGCGGTTACACGCTGTCAGCCCAGGCTGACAGCGTTTCCCCGTGGATCAAGGGGAAGGTAATTCCCAATATGGCCCAGGCGAATCGACTCCACCATCATGGTCAGCGGCTGCTGTGCTTCGTCGGTAGACGGCGCCATGCCGCCACGGCCAGACATGGCAGCGATGAACACCACATCCCAGGCCTGGCCAGTGGCCCTGGACTCTTCGGCAAGGGCCCCAAAATCGGGCGCTTCCTCCGGCGTCTTGTCAACACAGATGACCGGTGTCAGGGCACCGCCCTCACCGCGTTCAAACGCGGCCTTTTCTTCAGCACAGGCATCGTCGGGCAGTTCGGCCCGGCAAAACACGAATAACAGGCGCTGGGCCTCCTGTTGGTTGCGGGACGCCTGAATCAGATCACTGTAACTGCTGATCATTTGGAAAATCCTTGCTGGTATCGAGCCACGGCGATTTACGCCTGGCGGGCAATTAGCTGGTCGGACGAGGCGAGCCTGCGAACTTCTTCACACACTTCTTCCACGGCGTCGTCGCCGTAACTCTGGCCGTAGTGCTTTTTGAAGCCAAACTCGTAGAGCCGCATATGCTCATCAGGTTCAACGCCGATGTTTTCGAGACAGGCGCGGGCACAGTGCAGCGGGCAACCGTCGATCACGGTGATCGGGCGACCGGATCTGGCGGTTTTCACCAGCGAGGGCACCTTGCCGCCCACTCCGGAAATACACGACATTTCAAATTCGCCGGCGTGGTCGAGCCGCACTGCCGCATTGTTGGCCAGCTGCGCCACATCGGAGCAGCCAGAGCAGGAGTAAATCAGCGGGCGTTGCTTTCTTGCAGTCACTTGTCCTCCTTTTCAAAGAGCCGGGAGGCTTGAACAGGGTCGGTTACTGGCTGATTTCGATCAGTCGTTGAGGATCTGAAATGAACAGTCGGCTGCGGTTAACCCGCACCAGTCCGTTGGATTTCAGATCGGCCAGAATCCGGGAGAAGGTCTCCGGCTGCATGGCCAGCCTGGAAGCAACCAGGCATTTGGGCAATGGCAACTCTACCTCACCGCCCTCTTCCGGGCCGTTTGGCAACAGATCAATCAGGTAACGGATCAGCCGGTCACGGGCGCTCTGGACCGTCATGATTTCCAGGTCGTGGAACCGGGAGACAGCCCGCTTGGCATAATGGCGGAGGGCTGCCCGGGCATACTGGAGGTTGCTCTCAAGCAGGTCCTGGTAGGCATGTATGGGAATCATCAGCACTTCGCTGGATTTAAGGGCTTCGGCGTAACAGGCGTACCGGGGCGGGTCGGCGTAGATCATGACTTCGGCGATGCTGTCGCCAGGGGCGATGCTGTCGAGGGTGCGGTCGATCCCCGAGGAGTCCAGGCGGTACAGGCGCAGGCGGCCGGAGATGACGAAGAAAAAGTGATGGGCCGGCATGTCCTGGCGATACAGTAACTGATGATGCCCCAGGCGTAGTCTTCGGGACTGCTGGATCAGCTGCTGCAGATCCTTGCCACTGAGTTCCGAGAACATTGGATGACTGCGTAAGACCTTCAGGCCACCCTCGTCGTCAAAGGGTTTGTTCACGGCGACCAGGACGGGTTTAGTGTGGCGGGTTTCGGCAGTTTGTGAAAGTGCCATTGATGTATCCCCTCTGCATGTTAATGCATCCAAAATTATATTTTTAATAGTAGAGGGATACTGGTTAAAAATCGCTCCCCCCATGGGGGTAATAGGGGGATTATTCGGGAGTAATTGATCTAACTCAAAGATTTTCATTTTTAGCCAGCTTGGCGTTTGGGCGCGCGCCTTCTACTGCATCAGGGGAGAGTCTGGAAGTTCCAGATCGACACCTTCTACACCAGTTTCAGCAGCCAGAACCTGCAGGTACTGGCGGAACGCTCTTCTGGTCACGCTTTCGCTCAGGTACTGCCGGATCTGGGGCTTCACGTGCTCATAGGGCAGTTGCTCGCCGTCGATGCGTTGGTCGACGCGGACGATGTGCCAGCCGTAGCGGGTTTCGATCAGTTCGGGGTTGAGGCCTTCCTGGAGGGACAGGACGGGGCGTTCGAATTCTTCCACCGTCTGGCCTTTGCTGATCTGGCCGAGGCTGCCGCCCTGGTGGCGGGATTCGCAGGCGGAGTATTGTTTGGCCAGATCGGCGAACTGGGAACGGCCGTCGATGAGTGATGACAGCAGTTGGTGGCCGGCTTCTTCCTGGCGGATGCGTTCCTGAACATCGTCCGGGGCGGCGGCGAGGAGGATGTGGCTGACGGCCATCAGGGTCGGGCTGCAGAAGCGGGCCGGGTTGGCGGCGTAAAAGCGTTCGCAGTCCTGTTCAGTGGGGTCCGGGACGTTGAGTTCCAGTTCCAGCACGCGGGCGATGCGGTCTTCCTCGTCGGCGATGTCGCCGAGCTTGAGCCGGCCGGCCTGTTGCAGCAGGAGTTCGCGGATGACGAGGCTCCTGGCGGCTGCATGCCAGGCTTCGGCGACGTCTTCGGCCGGATGGTGCTGCATTTCCCGGGCAATGTCGTCTTCGCCGATGAGGGTTTCACCCACGGTCACCGGCGGGAACTGGTTTCTGGGTTTTTCGGCTTCGCCGACGGGGATCAGTTGCATGGTGTTAACCTCAGTGAAGTTGGGGTCAGATGAAGGCGTTCCGCTAGTGAAGTTGGGGTCAGATGAAGGCGTTCATCTGACCCCAGGTTTGGAACGCCTTCATCTGACCCCGTTTTCAGTACTTCAGGCCCGCTTGCGCACCACCTGGTACTTGCGTCCGAAATACTCCACCGGCACGCTCAGCATGTGCACCAGGCGGGTGAACGGGAACAGCACGAAGATGGTCAGGCCCAGGAAGATGTGGGTCTTGTAGATCCAGTGCACGTCGGCAATGTAGTCCGCCACGCCGCCCTGCAGCGTGAAGATGCCCTGGGCCCAGGCGGAGAACTTGAGCATGGTGCTGCCATCCAGGTGGCCCAGGGTGGGCAGGATGGTCAGCAGGCCGAGCGCCAGCTGGATGATCAGGATTACGATGATCATGTTGTCCGCGAATGAGCTGCTGGCCTTCACACGGGGGTCGGTCAGCCGGCGCCAGGCCAGCATGCCACCACCGATGATGGCCATGACGCCAGCGATGCCGCCGACCACAATGGCCATAACCTGCTTCTGGCCCGGGGTGATGATCCACTCGTAGGCCCAGTGCGGGGTGAGCAGGCCCACAAGGTGGCCGAAGAAGATCACCAGTACGCCAACATGGAACAGCACGCTGGCGATTACCATATTTTTCTTGCGCAGCATCTGGCTGGACTGGGCTCTCCAGGTAAACTGGCCCTGGTCATAACGCGCCCAGGTACCGATAACAAGCACAGCCAGGGCGATGTACGGGTAAATCCCGAAAATCAGTGTATTCAGATAGGACATCATTTTCGTTTCCTCCTGCGCCCTCAGGCGCGCCCTGCCTGACGGGGTATGGCATCCGTCATCAGCTGATCACTCAGGTGAATGGTCTGGGTCTGTTCCAGTTCGCGGCGGCGCTGGCCTACAACGCCGCCAGTGCTGCAGGAACCGCCCTGGTCATCGACGAACTTCACCATTTCCTCTTCCCAGACTTTATCCAGGGCTTCCGGGGTGTCGTCACGCTCTTCCGAGGCCACGATCCGGGCCAGCTCCTGGCGGTTGGCCTTGCGGCCAGACAGCATCAGCAGGGAATCCATCACCACGTGATAGAAGCTCTCACGTTGATACAGGCGCTCACCCAGCAAGCCCAGGATGTGGTGGATGTCCTCCAGCCAGTTGCGGATTTCATCCCAAGGGCGGGTGGAGAGGTACTCCAGGAACAACGGCAGGTAGTCCGGCAGTTCCCTGGCGTCGATCTCCAGACCATTGGTGCGGTATTGCTCCATCAGGTCCACCATGGCCTGGCCACGGTCGCGGGATTCGCCGTGCACGTGTTCGAACAGCAGCAGGGACGTTGCCCGCCCCTTGTCGAAGGTGCCCACGTAGGCCTCCTGCAGATCCAGCAGGTCGCCGTCGCACAGCATTTCCACGCAACGGAGCAGTTGCTCCTTGTTCTGCCGGGGCAGCCGGCTGTCCTCAAGGACAGCGGCCACCAGGGCGTCTCTGGAGGCCTGGAGCTCTTCGGTGGGGTACTCAAGAACCCGTGCCATTACTTTTAAAAGTTGCATCTCGGCCTCCTTATTCCTGCAGCTGCTTCGGATCGATCTGTTTCACGGTTGTCAGCTTCTGGACCATGCTGGTGGTCTGCTTGCGGCCACCGAACATGTTGAATTCGCTGTCACCGTTGCAGCCGTCGCCGAAGCTGAAGCCGCAGCCATTGCGCTCGCCGTAGGCGGTGGCATCCGGGAAGGCCTCTTTGGCCAGCTCGCGGTGGCTGGTGGGGATCACGAAGCGGTCCTCGTAGTTGGCAATCGCCAGGTAGCGGTACATTTCATCGGCCTGGGCCTTGGTCAGTCCCGCTTCCTCCAGGGCGCGCAGGTCTTCCTTGCCGTCCACGGTTTCTGCCCGCTTGTACAGGCGCATGGCCATGATCCGCTTGAGGGCCCGGACGATCGGCTTCTCGTCACCGGCGGTGAGCAGGTTAGCCAGGTACTTAACCGGAATCCGCAGGCTTTCGATCTTCGGTAATACGCCGTCAAACTCGACCTTGCCGGCTTCCGCGGCTGACTGGATCGGGCTCAGGGGCGGCACGTACCAGACCATGGGCAGGGTGCGGTATTCCGGGTGCAGCGGCAGGGCCAGCTTCCAGTCCACCGCCATCTTGTAGACCGGGCTCTGCTGGGCCGCTTCGATCACGTTCATGGGGATGCCGTCTTTCTTCGCCTGCTTGATCACTTCCGGATCGAACGGGTCCAGGAAGATTTCCAGCTGCTTTTCGTACAACTCGTGCTCGCCCGGGGCGCTGGCCACTTCCTCGATGCGGTCGGCATCGTACAGCAGCACGCCCAGGTAACGGATACGGCCTACGCAGGTCTCGGAACACACGGTCGGCATACCGGCTTCGATACGCGGGTAGCAGAAGATGCACTTCTCGGACTTGCCGGTTTTCCAGTTGAAGTAGATCTTCTTGTACGGGCAACCGGAGACACACATCCGCCAGCCGCGGCACTTGTCCTGGTCGATCAGGACGATGCCGTCCTCTTCCCGCTTGTAGATGGCACCACTTGGGCAGCTGGCAACACAGGCCGGGTTCAGGCAGTGCTCGCACAGGCGCGGCAGGTACATCATGAAGGTGTTTTCGAACTGGCCGTAGATGTCTGCCTGGACCTGGTCAAAGTTCTTGTCCTTGCGGCGCTTGGCGAACTCGGTACCCAGGATTTCTTCCCAGTTCGGGCCCCACTCGATTTTCTGCATGCGCTGACCGGAGATCAGCGATCGGGGCCGGGCTATCGGCTGGTGTTTGCTGTCGCCCGCGGTGTGCAGGTGCTGGTAATCGAAATCGAACGGCTCGTAGTAGTCGTCAATTTCCGGCAGGTCCGGATTGGCGAAGATGTTTGCCAGCACCCGGAAGCGGCCACCGATCTTCGGGCGGATCTTGCCGGAGCTGTCGCGCATCCAGCCGCCTTTCCACTTGTCCTGGTTCTCCCACTCTTTCGGGTAGCCGATACCGGGCTTGGTTTCGACGTTGTTAAACCAGGCGTACTCCATGCCTTCCCGGCTGGTCCATACGTTTTTGCAGGTGACTGAACAGGTGTGGCAACCAATGCACTTGTCCAGGTTCAGCACCATGCCGACTTGGGAACGGATTTTCATTTTACAGCCTCCTGAACAGTGTCATTGCCTTCACCGTCGAGCCAGTCGACGTTGTGCATCTTGCGCACCACCACGAATTCGTCGCGGTTCGAGCCTACGGTGCCGTAGTAGTTGAAGCCGTAGGAGTACTGGGCGTAACCGCCGATCATATGGGTCGGCTTCGGACACACCCGGGTGACCGAGTTGTGGATGCCGCCCCGGGTACCGGTGATCTCCGAGCCCGGAATGTTCACAATCCGCTCCTGGGCGTGATACATCATCACCATGCCCGGCATCACCCGCTGGCTGACCACAGCCCGGGCCGCAATGGCGCCGTTGGCGTTGAACAGCTCGATCCAGTCGTTATCCTCGATGTTCAGTTCCTTCGCATCGTCCTCGCTCAGCCACACGATCGGGCCACCGCGGGAGAGGGTCAGCATCAGCAGGTTGTCGCTGTAGGTGCTGTGGATACCCCACTTCTGGTGCGGCGTGATCCAGTTCAGCGCTTTCTCGGCGTTGCCGTTACTGCGCTGGTTCAACATACTGCTGACCGTCTTGGTGTTAATGGGCGGACGGTAGACCAACAGGCTCTCGCCGAAGGCCCGCATCCACTCGTGGTCCTGGTAGAACTGCTGACGGCCGGTCAGGGTGCGCCAGGGGATCAGCTCGTGGACGTTGGTGTAGCCGGCGTTGTAGGACACGTGTTCATCTTCCAGGCCAGACCAGGTGGGGCTGGAGATGATCTTGCGCGGCTGCGCCACGATGTCCCGGAAGCGGATTTTTTCCTCTTCCTTGTTCTTCGCCAGATGGGTGTGGTCCAGGCCGGTCATCTCAGACAGCGCAGCCCAGGCTTTCACCGCCACCTGGCCGTTGGTTTCCGGCGCCAGGGTCAGGATCACTTCCGCGGCATCAATGGCGCTTTCGATCTTCGGACGGCCAGCGTTGGCACCTTCCACATGCTTGTAGTTCAGGTCACCCAGGAACTTCACTTCTTTCTCGGTGTTCCAGTTGATGCCCTTGCCACCGTTACCCAGCTTGTCCATCAACGGCCCAAGGGAGGTAAAGCGTGCGTAGGTGTTCGGGTAATCCCGCTCAACGGTGATGAAGTTGGGTGCAGTCTTGCCCGGGATCAGATCGCACTCACCCCGCTTCCAGTCCTTCACGTCAAAGGGCTGGCCCAGTTCCGCAGGCGCGTCGTGCAGCAGCGGCAGGGTAACCACGTCTTTCTCGACGCCCAGATGACCTTCGGTCGCTTTGGAGAAGGCCTTGGCAATGCCCTTGTAGATTTCCCAGTCACTGCGAGCTTCCCAGGCCGGATCAGTGGCTGCGGTGAGCGGGTGAATGAACGGGTGCATGTCTGAGGTATTCAGGTCGTTCTTCTCGTACCAGGTGGCCGTCGGCAGCACGATGTCGGAATACAGACAGGTGGTGGACATCCTGAAATCCAGGGTCACCAGCAGGTCGAGCTTGCCCTCGGGCGCCTCGTCATGCCATTTGACCTCTTTCGGCTTGGCGCCGCCTTCGTGGCCGAGATCCTTGCCCTGCAGGCCACTCTTGGTGCCCAGCAGGTACTTCAGCATGTACTCGTGGCCCTTGCCGGAGGAGCCCAGCAGGTTGGAGCGCCAGATGAACATGTTGCGCGGGTGGTTCTGGGGTGCTTCCGGATCCTCACTGGCAAAGGCCAGGGAGCCATCCTTCATGGACTGGGCCACGTAATCCGACACTTCCATGCCGGCTTTTTCCGCTTCGGCGGCAATGCCCAGCGGGTTGCGGTTCAGCTGCGGTGCAGACGGCAGCCAGCCCATGCGCTCGGCGCGCACGTTGTAGTCGATCAGGCTGCCACCGAATCTGGACTTGTCGGCCAGCGGCGACAGGATTTCGTCAACACCCAGCTTCTCGTAACGCCACTGACCGGAGTGGGCGTAGAAGAAGGAAGTGGAGTTCATGTGCCGGGGCGGGCGCTGCCAGTCCAGACCAAAGGCCAGCGGCTGCCAGCCGGTCTGCGGCCGCAGTTTCTCCTGGCCAACATAGTGCGCCCAGCCGCCACCGCTCTGGCCGATACAGCCACACATGATCAGCATGTTGATCAGGCCACGGTAGTTCATGTCCATGTGGTACCAGTGGTTCATACCGGCACCGACGATGACCATGGAACGGCCCTTGGTCTTGTCGGCGTTGTCGGCGAACTCACGGGCAATGCGAATCACTTTTTCGGCAGGCACGCCGGTGATCTTTTCCTGCCAGGCCGGGGTGTAGGGCTTCACTTCGTCATAGGAGGTGGCGCCGTCATCCTCGCCCAGGCCACGGCTGATGCCGTAGTTGGCCACCATCAGGTCGTAGACGGTGACCACGCGACCCTCGGTTCCATCAGCCAGCTGCACCTTGCGGGTACCCAGCTTGTGCTTGAGGATGTCCTTGATTTCAACATGCTGGAAATGGTCATGCTCGATGCCGCCGAAGTAGGGGAAGGCCACATCGACGACGTCGTCGTGTTTCTCCACCATGGACAGCTGCAGGTTTACGTCGGCGCTGTTGGCGGTCTGCTTGAGGTTCCATTTGCCCTTCTCACCCCAGCGGTAGCCGATCGAGCCATTCGGCGCGGTCAGCTCACCGGACGCCTCATCAATGGCGATGGTTTTCCACTCGGGGTTGTTCGCTTCACCCAGGCCATCCACCAGATCGCTGGCGCGCAGAAACCGGCCCGGCACGAAGCTGCCATCGTCCTTCTCGTCCAGCATGACCAGGTAAGGCATGTCGGTGTAGCGGCGCACGTAGTCGGTGAAGTATTCGCTTGGCTTGTCGACGTGAAATTCCTTCAGGATCACGTGGCCCATGGCCATACCGAGCGCGGCGTCGGTGCCCTGCTTGGGGTTCATCCACTCGTCGGACAGCTTGGAGACCTCGGCGTAGTCCGGGGTGATGGCCACGGTCTTGGTGCCCTTGTAACGCACCTCGGTGAAGAAGTGGGCATCCGGCGTCCGGGTCTGGGGCACGTTGGAGCCCCAGGCGATGATGTAGCCGGAGTTGTACCAGTCGGCGGATTCCGGCACGTCGGTCTGCTCACCCCAGGTTTGCGGCGAGGCCGGCGGCAGGTCGCAGTACCAGTCATAGAAGCTCATGCAGACGCCGCCAATCATGGACAGGTAGCGGCTGCCAGCGGCGTAGGACACCATGGACATGGCCGGAATCGGAGAGAAACCGATGATGCGGTCCGGGCCATGCTTTTTGGCGGTGTAGACGTTGGAGGCGCCAATCAGCTCGTTGACCTCATCCCAGCTCGAACGCACAAAGCCGCCCATGCCTCGGCGGGGCTTGTACTCAGCGGTTTTTTTCGAGTCTTCGACAATGGAAGCCCAGGCTTCGACAGGGTCGTTATGTTGCATTTTCGCCGCACGCCAGAGCTTCATCAGGTGCTTGCGCATTAACGGGTACTTCAGGCGGTTGGCGCTGTACATGTACCAGGAGTAGCTGGCGCCCCGGGGGCAGCCGCGGGGCTCGTGATTGGGCAGATCCGGGCGGGTGCGGGGGTAGTCGGTCTGCTGGGTCTCCCAGGTGACCAGGCCATTCTTGACGTAGATTTTCCAGCTGCAGGAGCCGGTACAGTTAACGCCGTGGGTGGAACGCACGATCTTGTCATGCTGCCAGCGCTGGCGGTAGCTGTCTTCCCACTCGCGGCTGACGTCGTGGGTTTCGCCGTGGCCGTTCGCGAACGGCTCGCGCTTCTTCCTGAAGTAGTTCAGTTTGTCGATCAAATGACTCATGGTCTCTCTCTCCATCTGCCCGTCTGCCGGATCGCTGCTCTGATTCAGCTCCGATTTGAGACCATTGTGTGTGAGAAAAACCGCAAAATCTGCGTGGTTACTACCACATAACCCGCCTCTACCACCCTGGTGGTAGGTGGTTTATATCCCCCGGTGGAGAAAGCTCTCACGCTCGTGCCGGCGGCTCTCACGGGCAAACAGGAACAGGCAGCCGGCAAGCAGGAGGAAGAGAATCATGAAAACGGCGCTGCGAATGCCCAGCCAGTGGTTAACACCACTGAATATCACCAGCAGGCCAAAGGCCACGGAGTAGGCGCTCACCAGCAACAAACCGGCAACAAATGCCGCCACCGTGCGATTTTCAACAATAACCAGCCTCTGCAGGCTGCCCATGGTGCAACCCATGGCCAGCCCCAGGGTTACCACAAACACGCCCTCGACCCGCATGGGCAGAGCGAATTTCACCAGGATTGTGGCGTCGACGCCCTGGATAAACAGCGTCATGGGTGGGTACGACAGCACAAACAATGCGATGAGACAGACCACCAGCGCCCGGCTGACAACCCTGGCGCTGCCGAACCGGTCTGATAACCCGCCCCCGGCAATCTGGGCCAGGGCACCCGGAATAACGAACCACTGTGCCAGCCGTGCGCCAGAGTCCACCGGCAGCTCAAACTGGCCAGACAGGTAGTCCGGCAACCAGAGAGCCAGCGCAAAGAAGCTGCCAGCCACAATGCCAAAGTAGCCACACAGTTGTCCGGCCCGCTTTCGCCTCATTCTTTGCAACAATACCCTGACAGATGTTTCAGCGGCGGAGTCCGCCGCCGCATCTTCCGGATCGGTCAGCATGATCAGCAGCGCAAGAACCAGGACAAGCACGACAAGATAAGCCAGTGGAACCGCGTGCCAGGAAAAAGCCTCATGGACCAGCGGCACCAGATAGTAATTGAAGCCGGCACCGATAACGCCTGCGCCGAACACACCCAGCACCAGGCCGAGGCGCGAGGACTCGCAATGGCGCGTCACGAACTGCAACCCGGCACTGTAATAGCCCCCGGCCAGCCCAAGCCCACCAGCGGCGATGAGGTAACCCGGGAAGGTATCGGTGATCAGAAGTATCGCCATGCAGGCGGCCAGCCCGGACAGGCAGATCAACATGATCCGGCGGGCGCCGAATTTCTGCGCTGCCAGCCCGGCAGGAATGGCCAACGCGGCACTGACCGCCATAGGCATTGCCAGCAAGAAGCCGAACTGGAGATTGCCGAGGTTCAGCTCTGAGCGCAGGTGCACGCCAGCTACCGCAAACAGGGTCCAGCTTCCGGCAGCAATGACAAAGCCTGCCACCGCCAAGGGCAGCACGACGGCCAGTGACGCCAGCCGGTCATCTGCTCGATCCGCCTCTGACTCCATTAATGTCACTCTGTGAAACAAACCTGACTTTCAGTTTCATCCTTTGATCCCTGGAGGGTCAAAGATTATGATGGGTTACCAACTATTGGGGTAATTGACTATCCTCAAGGAGGTATGAGGGACCACAAAGCCCGGGCATAATCCGCCCCGGCGTGCCAGACGCACCGATGCGCGAGATCTCATGAAATCCAGAAGCCCACTTGTTAACCGAATTGCCCTTGTCGTCGGCGCCGTGGTGCTGACCGCGCTGGTGAGCATGGCCACCACACTTGCCGTGTCCAAGAGCATTGAGGGCAATGCCACTGCCATTAACCTGGCCGGCGCCCTTCGCATGGGGGCTTTCCAGTTGCTCGCCCGAAGCGCCGGCCCGGTAACGGCGGAATCCGGACCGGGCTCAATGGGGCAGATGCTTGACCGTTACCGGGAAAAACTGGCCGACACAGGTATCACCAGGACCATTCCGGGGGCCCGGGACCACCCTCTGGCCAGCCAGTACCAGGCTATTCTGGATTCGTGGGAAGAGGTGCTGCGGCCCGCGCTGAACGATCACCCCCAGGGCACCCCGGTAACGGGTGTCATGCTGACTGCAACCGAAAAGTACGTTGACGATGTGGATCGGCTGGTGAGCATGCTGGAACAGCGCACCGAAGCCCGGATCGATCTGTTGCATCTGATCCAGATCATCAGCCTGGCCTTTTCCGTCCTGATTATTGTCGCGCTGTTTATCGATCTCAAGAACCGCATTCTCCGGCCACTTCGCAAACTGGTCAGTGTAGCCATCGCCGTGGGCGACCAGGATTTCTCCAGGAAGACCAATATGAGGGGCTCCGATGAACTCGCCCAGCTCGGGCAGGCATTTGACCAGATGACCAGCGAGCTGGCGCTGACCTACTACGAACTGGAAGAAAGAGCCCGCCTGAAAACCGAGGAACTGGAAAAAAGCCACGCGGCACTGCAGTTGCTCCACTCAGCAAGCCGGGACCTGTTTGCCAACCACGATTTATGCCATGGCTCCATCCCCATGCTACAGGAGCTGGAACAGCTTCTCGGCATCGGGCCCATCCGCCTGTACCTCCATGACAGGGAATCCTCGGAGCCGGTGGAGGCTGTCACCACGGCCAGCCAGGAGCGGCCCTTCTATTGCAACGACCACCATTGCAACGCCTGCCTGGTCACGCCTGAGGTGTATGACGAACTTCCCCTGGAAAACAACGACGGGCGCCGGCTGCTGCTGCCGATACGCACCCCCGGCCAGCTGCTTGGCACCCTGGAAGTCTGGTACCCCGCCGACGAAGGCCTCTCGAAAACCGCCCGCCGGCTTCTGGAAACCCTCAGCGACCAACTGGCCACCGCCATTATCCTGGAGCGGCAGATTACCGAGGAACAGCAACAGACCCTGGCTGAGGAGCGCACCGTGATCGCCCGGGAACTGCACGATTCCCTGGCCCAGTCACTCTCCTACCTGAAAATGCAGGTTGCCCGGCTGAGGCGCCTCAACATCGACGGCGAGCAGCAATCGGTTCACGAAGCCATTCTGGATGAACTCAGCACCGGCCTGAACAGCGCCTACCGCCAGCTGCGGGAGTTGCTGGCCACCTTCCGACTGAAGCTGGACACGCCGGACCTGGCCACGGCACTGCGAAAGACCGTCGAGGAATTTTCGGTGCGGCTGGGCAAGCCGGTGGAGTTGCAATACAACCTGCCACCCCAGACCCTGTCACCGAACGAGGAAATCCACACCCTGCAGATTGTCCGGGAAAGCCTGGCCAATGCGGTCAAACACGCAGATGCCACCGACATCAGCGTCGATGTGCTGTTCGAATCCCCCCAGGTCCGGGTACAAATCCGGGACAATGGCAAGGGCTTGCCCGGCGGCGACCAGCCGGTCAATCACTATGGACTGATCATCATGCAGGACCGCGCCAGAACCCTGGGTGGCCAGGTCAAGGTACAAAACCGGGATGAAGGCGGCGTGGAAGTCACGCTATTATTTGTGCCCAAAAGCCGGAACCTGATTCCCACAGAAGCTTCAAACGCCTGATTACAAGAGAGAACCCGATGTCTGAATCACCCGCTAGTATTCTGCTGATCGACGACCACCCCCTTCTTCGCCAGGGCATCAAACAGCTCATCGAAATGGAAGACGACATGGTCGTTGCCGGAGAGGCCAGCAATGCCGCCGACGGCATTCGACTGGCCACTGAACTGGAGCCGGACCTGATTCTGATGGACCTGAACATGCCGGAAATGGACGGCATTGAAGCCCTGAAAAAACTGCGTGAGCAGAACATCAGTTCCCGTATTGTGATGTTTACCGTCTCGGACCAGGAAGACGACGTGGTGGCGGCACTGCGGGCCGGCGCGGACGGCTACCTTCTCAAGGACATGGAGCCTGAAGACATGATCGCCCAGCTTCACCAGGCGGCCGTCGGCAAGATGGTTATCAGTGACCGCCTGACTACGCTGTTAGCCGAGGCCTTGCGCTCCAACAAACCCCAACAGGCATCGCGCCCGGATTTCGACAGCCTGACCCCCCGGGAAAAGGACATTCTCCGCCTGATCGCCGAAGGCCTGTCCAACAAGATGATCGGTCGCAAGCTGGACATCAGTGATGGTACCGTCAAGGTCCATGTGAAGCACCTGCTGAAAAAACTGAACCTGCGCTCACGGGTGGAAGTTGCCGTGTGGGCGGTAGAGGAAGGCCTGCACCGCTGAGGGGCATTCCACCGGGGTCAGATGAAAATGGGGTCAGATGAAAGTTCATCTGACCCCATTTTCATCTGATCCCAGGCACTTCTGAGTTATATCAAAGTCCCGGCTCCGGTTTTCATCTACCCTGCTCCAGTCACCAAACATGGAGCTGATCATGCTGCTGCCCAGGTTGCCATCATTCCCCTCACACTTGCCACTGCTTGACCAGACCCTGACAGTACTCCGGGAATACCTGCCCTCCCCCGCGCCGGTGCTTGGCGCTATTGATCGCGGAATCCCGGTGCCCCTCAAACAGTTGGCGGCCGAGGCGCCCCTCAATCGGCTGTTTGCTCAAGCGATCAATGACGGAGAATTTGAAGACTTCGAAGGCCATCGTATCCGGCTGGAAGTGAGCGGCGGGCAACCGGGCATCACCATTGGCTTCTGGGCCGGCCGTCTGCGAGTGATCGATGGTCCGGGCGAGGCGACGATCCGGGGCTCATTAGCCGCCTTCAAAACCCTGGCGGAGCGTCGGCAAGATCCTGACCAGCTGTTTTTCCAGCGACGCCTGATAATCGAAGGAGACACCGAGCTTGGGCTGGCGCTAAAAAACCTGCTGGATAGTCTGGAGTGGAATTTCACCATCCGTCGGTTTCTGTTCAGTCAACAATAGCCCTGCAATGCCACCGCCCTCTCTTGATAACAATCAATAATAATACACCTATAACAACTGGCCGAACTAACGCTTTCCGGGCTCGCCTGGCTGTTTCGCCAGGAAGCCGGATAATTAATACCAAAGCGCCAGGTAATTAGGCCAAAGGTACCATTTATCCATCTGTTTCGTGGAGCCTAAAGTGAATGCAGCCAGAAAAACCACTGGCCATAAACATTCATTACATATACTGGAGATTGCCATGAAGTGGACCGACCCGGATTTCAAAGACCTGAGATTGGGCTTTGAAGTAACAGCCTACGTTTACGTTCGCTAACTGTCCCACTCTGTTCCCGTAAGTAATCTCTGCTGCGGGAACAGCTTCCGAATGTGCACCATTTCATCAGTGAGGCACCCGTGGCTGATTCAAACAATCACAACAGCCGGTCCAGATTCCGCATCGCCCCGGTATTCATGTTCCGGTGGGAAGAGTCCCAGCAAGCCTACGTTCTGATGTACCCCGAAGGCATCGTCAAGCTGAACACCACGGCCGGCGAAATCCTGACCCGCTGTAACGGAACGAACACAGTCGACGACATTGTTCATCAACTGTCCAAACTGTTCTCCGAACAACCTGAATTCATCGAACCCCGCGTTCACCAGTTTCTGGAGGTGTGCCATGGCAAAGGCTGGATCCAACCTCAATCTTGATGGCCAGGGCAACCCCGTGTGGCTGCTTCTGGAACTGACCTACAAGTGCCCTCTCAAATGCGCATTTTGCAGCAACCCGACCGATCTCGATGACCATCAGGATGAGCTGACCACCGCCGAATGGAAAACCGTGATTCAGGATGCCCGCAAGATGGGAGCCATGCAGATTGGTTTCTCCGGTGGCGAACCCACTCTCCGCAAGGATCTGGAAGAGCTGGTGGCGGAAGCCAACGAACTGGGGTATTACACCAATCTGATTACATCCGGCATCGGCCTTACCCGCAAGCGGCTGGAAAACCTGAAAAAAGCCGGTCTGCGCCATATCCAGCTCGGTTTCCAGTCGAGCGATCCACAAACGGCCCATTGGCTTGCGGGTGTCGACTGCTACGAAAAGAAAGTCAACATGGCCCGGGAGATCAAAGCCCTTGGTTTTCCGATGGTTCTTAACATGCCGATATCCAGCCTTAACATCCACCAGGTACCGGACATCATCGATCTGGCCGCCGACATCGGCGTTGAATATCTGGAACTGGCTAACGTGCAGTATTACAACTGGGCCCTGGTGAACCGGGACCAACTGATGCCCACCCGAGAAGCGCTGGAGACAGCAGAGGCCCAGGTTGCCGAAGCCCGCAAGCAGCTCGGCGACAAAATGACCATTTTCTTTGTTATACCGGACTACTACGAAGGCCGCCCCAAGGCCTGCATGAATGGCTGGGGCAGTATTCACCTGACCATCGCACCGGACGGTGTGGTACTGCCCTGTCAACAAGCCCGCTCCCTGCCCGATCTCAACTTTCCCGGTGTTCGCGATCATGACCTCAGTTGGATCTGGCACGAGTCCGAGAGCTTCAACCTCTACCGGGGGGACAGCTGGATGAAAGAGCCCTGTCGCAGCTGCCCGGAAAAAGAGCGGGATTTCGGTGGTTGTCGCTGCCAGGCCATGCTGCTGACCGGCGATGCTGCCAACGCAGACCCAGCCTGCAGCAAATCGCCCCAACATCACATTGTCCAGGAAGCCGTAATCCGGGCACTTGGCACAGAGCAGGACCACAAAAAGCTTATCGCCCGCGATGTGAGCTGGGTACCAACGGAGGTGTGATATGAAATTACCTCACGATTCGCTCGCGGGAACTCTGGCCACGGCCATTGCCCTGACCGTTGTACTCTATCTGGTAACGGGTGCCTGGATTCGGTCGGGCCTGTCATGAGCTGGATGTTGATGGATATCGCCCTGCGCTGGCTCCACATCGTGTTTGCGTTGATCTGGGTTGGCCATAACTACGCCAATGTGGTCAAGACCCCAAGGTTCATTCCCTTGCGTATTGATCCTGACGAAAGGAGTGCCAGATCCTCCGATCTGACCCGACGCATGCACCAGGAACATGGCACCTTCCGGTACGCGTCCCTGGTGGTTCTGGCGTCAGGCGCCCTAATGCTCTGGAATCGCGACATTCTTGCGGACGTACTGATGCTCCAGGGTCACCATGCGGTTATTGGAGTCGGCGCCTGGATCGGTGTCATCATGGTGCTGAACCTCTGGTTCGTACTCTGGCCCCATCAGAAGAAAGTACTGGGTTTTGTACCGGCACCGGCCACAGAGCGGATCCGCTGTTCACGAATCACCTTTTTATCCTCCCGAACCAACACCATCCTCTCTTTCCCGCTGATTTTCTTTATGACTGCCGGAAGTCACGGGCTGGCGCTGTTCTGATGGACCGCGTATATAACTTCGCTGCAGGGCCGGCCGCCTTGCCGCCAGAAGTGCTGGCGCGGGCCCGGGCAAGCCTGGCCGATTGGCAGGGGCTGGGCTACTCATTACTGGAAGCGCCATTTACCAGCGATGAATTCAAGGCCCTGATGGACACCACCCGGCTCCAGGTGAGGACGGCCCTGGCAGTGCCAGACCGCTATCAGGTGGCTTTTCTGCAAGGCGGCGCATCGGCGCAGTTCTCACTGGTTCCGCTGAACCTGTTACCGCCCACGGCCACCGCCGGCTATGTGGAAACGGGCCACTGGTCGGCAAGGGCACTTGAGGAGGGACGCCGGTATGGCCGAAGCCACCTGGTTGCCAGCACCCGAGGCACTGGTTTTGATCGTGTTCCTGCGGTTTCTGAATGGGCGCTGAATGAAAGTATCCACTATTGCCACATAACCCCCAACGAGACCGCAAATGGTGTCCAGTTCCCCGGAGACCCGGATTGTGGTGATATTCCCCTGATCGCGGATATGACCTCCGAGTTCCTGTCACGCCCTGTCGATATCGAACGTTACGGCATGATTTACGCGGGAACCCAGAAAAACCTGGGTCCCACCGGCCTGGTTATTGCCATCATCCGCGAGGATCTGCTGGGACAGGCACGACCGGAAACCCCGACTGTGTTCAATTATCAGTTACTGATTGAACGTCAGAATCGCATCAATACGCCCCTGATGTTCGCCATTTACCTGGTTCACCTGATGCTCGACTGGATTGAGGAGCAAGGCGGGGTCGAGGCTCTTCATTCCCACAACATTGCCCAGAGCCAGGCAATTTATCGCATCATTGACGAAGACGACTTCTTTTACTGCCCGGTAATACCAGAGCACCGTTCCATTATGAACGTGTGTTTTGGCACACGTGATGAAAGCCAACAGCAGCGGTTTCTTGGCGAGGCTGAGGCAATGGGGCTGGCGAATCTGGCGGGGCACAGCCACGGCGGAGGACTTCGAGCCAGCCTCTACAATGCCCAGCCGGACGCCGCTGTCGCAGCTCTGGCCTCTTTCATGAGCCATTTCCGTCAGCGTTATGGCTAATCTGCTCACCAGACCAGCCAGTGACCGGGAGCGGGCCTTCATGAGCGCCTGCAACCAGGCCAGCAATCTCCCGCCTGCACGGGAGCGCCTGAGCGAGGGCGCCACTGCCATAAACTGCATGGGGTTGTCATTTACCAATCGCCTGGGGATTGCCGCGGGTTTTGATCAATGTGGAAAGCTGGGCCGAAGTGCCGGCAACCTGGGATTTGGCGCTATTGAACTGGGCAACTGGACCCAGGAAAACTGGCCCCGAAGCCTACCCGCCCAGCACCCCGAAGCAATACTCAATACCCGGCTGGGAATTCGGCTGGCGGCAACCGCCCCTGTATCACCGGAGCAGGAAACCGCGCAACTCCTTCAACTGATCGAGAGAGCCTGGTTTACGGCGGACTACCTGACCATAGCTCCTGGCTGGCTTCAGCAGGCAGTTCCCTTCCGCCAGCTTTACCGCAATCTGCTCCGATTGCGGGAGGCTCAGCAGACACTGGAAAGTCAAACCCGAAAGTCCTGCCCCGTTGTTTACAAGCTCCGGGTAAAGCCGGGGAATGAAGAGGCCTGCAACCTCATTCCCTACCTCGCCTGCCAGGAAGTCGATGGCATCCTGATCAGCTTCGACTTCGGCAAACCCGTCGCCGATGCCCATTACCGCCAATGGCGGGACCCTGAACTTCAGGCGAGCACCTGCCGGGCCATTGAGGCCTGCCAGCATCATCTCAAAGGAAATACAGCTCTGCTGACCAATGGCGGCGTGTGTTCGCGCCAGAACTATCTGGACCGGCTCAATGCCGGTGCCGATCTGGTACAACTGCACAACGCGCTTGTGTTCGAAGGGCCTGACATTGGCTGGAAACTCAGTCAATAACCCGAACCAAAGGCTCACCTGAAGCGCGCTCATGCAACTGGCCGAAGGGATAGAGTTCCAGCCCGTGTTCCCTGGCCTTTTTCTCAAAGTCGGCCCGGTCCTGTTCGGCGACGCAGACCAGCAGGCCACCACTGGTCTGGGGGTCGAAAAGTAACGTCTTGTCCAGGTCTGTCAGGCCCTCAAAGGCATCGCCCAACGATGCGGCATTCCGATGGGTACCTCCAGGAATGCAGTCCGAATCAATATAGCGTGCAAGGTTCGGCATCTGCGGCACTGAATTTCGGTTAATGGTGGCGCCAACACCGCTACCCCGGCAGATCTCCAGCAAATGGCCGGCAAGACCAAAGCCGGTAACATCCGTCATGGCATGTACGCCGTCCAGTGAAGCGAAGACTTCACCTACTTTATTGAGGGTGCACATGGTTTCAACGGCGACCGCCAGATCAGCCTCGTTGATCCTATGCTTTTTCAGCGCACTGGTTAGAATTCCCACGCCAATCGGCTTGGTCAGGTACAGCAGGTCGCCAGGCCGGGCGCCATCGTTACGCACAATACGATGCACCGGCACCTGACCGGTAACGGCCAGCCCGAAGATCGGTTCCGGCGAATCAATGCTGTGCCCCCCGGCCAGTGCAATTCCAGCCTCCGCACATACCGCCCGCCCGCCCTCAATCACCCGGGCGGCGATCTCCGGCGCCAACTGGTTTACCGGCCAGCCCAGTATCGCGATTGCCATCAATGGCTTTCCGCCCATGGCATAGACATCACTGATGGCGTTTGCAGCCGCAATCCGGCCAAAATCATAGGCATCGTCCACCACGGGCATAAAGAAATCCGTGGTACTGATAATCCCCAGGCCATTGCCGACATCCAAGACGGCAGCATCATCCCGGCTGGCATTGCCGACCAGAAGTCGCGGGTCGTGATAATCGGGGGTCGTGGTGTGAAGAATGCGGTCCAGGACATCCGGAGCAATTTTACAGCCGCAACCGGCTCCGTGACTGAATTCGGTAAGTCGTGTTGACAAAGCGGGGTCCTTTTGTGGATGTTTTCTATTGAGATAGCGTCAGGCTTTCGGCCCATTGCGGAAAAGGCTTCCAGCCGGCAAGCCAGCCCGCCAGTTTTTCCCGGGCCAGTGGTGGTGATATCGCGTAGCCCTGGGCAAACTCGCAGCCCAGGCTTAGCAGTATTTCACCCTGCTCAATGGTTTCCACGCCCTCCGCAATCAACTCTCTGCCAAAAACCCGGGATAATCCGATGATCCCTCTCAAAATCGAATAATTCTCCTCAGTATCGTTCACACCGCTGACGAATTCGCGGTCTATCTTGAGGGCATGGACGGGCAACCGCTTGAGATAGGAAAGCGATGAATATCCGGTCCCAAAGTCATCCAGTGAAAAAGTGACACCCAGTTGCCTGCAATCGTCAATAATACTCACAACGTTATCAAGCTCACCCAGAGTCGCCGACTCCAGTATTTCCAGGTCAAGGCGAGCTGGGTCCAGGTCGGGAAACCTTCCCAGAATATCCCGGAGCCCGTCAGCGAACCCCGGCGCCTGCAACTGGATTGCTGCCACATTCACACTGATATTCATGTGAATTCCCCGAGCGTCCCACTGACTCATCTGCGTCAATGCTTCACATAAAACCCACTCACCTACCTCCACCATCAAAGGATGGTGTTCTATCGCGGGCAAAAAACCGCCAGGGGATAAAAAACCGCTATCTGGATGCTGCCAGCGAATAAGCGCCTCAACCCCTTTCACCTCTCCGGTCCTCAGACTTACTTTTGGCTGGTATAAAAGCCTGAACTGGCCGCATTCAAGCCCCTTCCTGATGTCCGATAAAAGCCGCTGGCGGCACCGGCCTGCTTTCTTTTCCCCAACGTCCAGGAACAGCCAGCTTCCTTTGAGCTCCTGCTTGGCGCGGAAAAGCGTGTGGTCTGCCTGGCGTAGAAGTAGGTCGGCATCTTCGTCGACATGCCCAAGCTCACTATCGGGAAACAATACAATCCCTGCTGTAAATGACACCAACGCCGAGCCGCCTCCCAGATCGAAGGGCTGGCGGGCAGTCAGTTGCAGAGCACTGAGCCGGATTTCCACCTGACTGGCATCCGGAAGAAGCAGGGCGAACTCATCGCCACCGATCCGGGCGAGAGCGGCATCGGGAGGTAGTGCATCCAGCCAGCGCCGGGCAAGCAATCCCAGCATGCGGTCGGCCGTTTCTTCCCCGAAACGCGCGTTAATCTCTTGAAAGTTGTCAAGATCCATGGAAACCAGCGCTGCGGAATCATTTTTCAGATCGCCACGGTCAAGCAGCTCCCGTATGAACCGGGTAATACCATTCCGGTTCCACAAACCGGTAAGGGGGTCTGCGTAGGCCAGGAATTCCACCTGCCTCTGATGATCACTTGCCTGGTCCTCCAGAGCCCGGTTCAACCGCTCACTCTGCAGTCGCTGCAACTCATCCTCAGCTTTGTGCCTGATCATTTTTTCCCGCATCAGTTGAATGGTGCTGGCAGAGAGTTTCCCGTAAATCTCCAGCAATGCGGTTACAAGAACGGATACGGAACCATTGAGCTCAGAATCAACCCGCTCTCTGGCCTCCTCCAAAGGTTTGCCTGCTTTCATGGCTTTTACAGTCAGGGCCATGCGCCGGTCTGATTCAAGGATGTGAAAGGCAAGCCAGCGAGTCAGATAATCAAACAGCTCGGCCAGGACATCTGCTTGTGGCGCTTTGCTTTGGCGAAGCATCTGGATCCGGACAAAAAACATCTGGTGTGAGTCGTGGTGATTCCGGGCCATCTCCGACGTGCCAAGACTTTCCGCCCAGACACCCTCCTCATATTTGAAATGGTAGGAGGCATAGGCAAGAAGCTCATCAAGCAGGTGTAAACTATCCAGATCCGAACTGTCTGAGGCAAAATGCCACGCCAGACGATTCAGAATAGTCACCAGCACCCGGTGCTGCTCATCAATGTCCTCCAGGCCCGTCTCGAAGTTACGGTTCCAGGGAAAGATCTCGAAGACATCCGTCTCGCTCTGCCAGGGCATTGTCACTTTTAACGCGCTCCCGATTGCAAAAGTAGGGCAACAACTGACAGTTTAGTTCAAAACCATGCCCCGGGCTTTGCTGTATATCAGAAGCGCAACAGTTACCGGGCCGACGGACGCTGGCCACCATAACGGTTCAGATCAGCCCCAACTCCAGGCGAGCTTCCCGCCTCGTTCACCCACTGAGAACAACTCTTGTCACCTGGATTTCGACTTCTCGACTCTTCTCTGCGTTTTTCACGCCCCCGCTTTAGTTGGTTGGATTTACACTCATTACTTACAAGACCCAGCCACCTCAGGTGCTGATCCCAGACCTCGTCTTTAATATGCTCCGGTTTTTTGCAAACCATCGTTATTTCCTCACCCGAATGGACCGTTGCTTTGCCTGGAAATGTTCGTTGTGAGATCTCCAGCAAACATTAAGGCAAATATTAAGCCAGATCGGAAAACTACTGGGATTACAACCTTCGGCTTTTAAAACCGAGGCAATAAGGACACAAAAACCGCTCCGTCCTGGCGAACAGTGTCGCGATGACATCAGTTACCAGGAAAACCGTGTCCAAAGAACAACGGCACCGGCATGAGAAACGAAAACTCTTGTTTTTTTGGCTAATTAACAACAACTTAATCAGTGGCACACAAAATGCTTATACATCCGCGAGAAAAGCCCTTTTGGTTTGTAACACTGAAATATTTGAGGTCCTTAGCCGGGTTGTCAAAATGGTACACGAGCACTTACTGACGAATGTCACCAGAGAGCCGGTCAGCGAAGAACTGCCGGGCGATTTTGCGATGTGGTTATTTATCCTCATGGAATTAACCGTATTTGCTATCTTCTTCATCAGTTTCGCGACCATGCAAAACCTTTATCCCGCCATGTTCGGGACTGGGAAATCCTCGCTTCATCCAGTGGCTGGCCTGATATGTACACTGGCACTGATTACCAGCAGCTATTTTGTCGCTCTGGCGGGAATCCGGTTGCGGCAGGGAAATGAATCCCGCTGTAGCCTGTTTCTGGCGGCGGCGCTAATGGCAGCAACGTTCTATCTGATCACAAAATTCTCGGAGTACTCGCAACTGATCCAGGCCGGATACGATCTGTCGACCAATACGTTCTACACACTCTATTTTTTCATAACGTTTTTCCACCTGATGCACGTTGTCCTGGGTATGGTAATTCTGGGTTACATGCTCCACCGCACCCGTCAGGGCGCTTATGCAACGGGGGAACATTCAGGTTTCGAATCCGGAGCCTCATATTGGCACATGGTTGACCTGGTCTGGATCATACTTTTCCCCATCATTTACGTAATCCACTAGAGTTGAATTCATCGGAGTGGCTGAATGAGTGCACTGACTATCAAGGCAACCAATTCCTGGCTGATCCTCATCTCCCTGACACTTCTATCGCTGGCCGTCTCCGAATGGGTAGAGAACCCGGCCATGATGATCCTGTTCGTCGTTTTGGCCGTGATCATCAAGGGTCGGAGTATTGTCGACATTTTTATGGGTCTGAATACCGCACCAGTTGTCTGGCGCCGGCTCCTGCTCAGCTATGTCATAGTGGTTCCCGCAATCATCGGTGCAGTTATTGTGTGGCTGTGAATTGCAGGTAGCCCACGAAAATTCCGACCAGTGATGTCATGACAAAGAAATAACCCGTTATAATCCAGCGAGTGAGCGGCGCAGCGTGCCGCAGGCCCATAAAGTCCCGTATGATCCAACGTCCCTTAAGAAGAACAATCAGGCAGATGAAAAAGGTTGCCATGACAGAAGGGGGGCCGGACTCGCCAACCAAAACACTAAGTAGCGTCAGTCCGACCAGTCCCAGCCATACCAGATTTGTCCTGTCCAACTTCTTCCTTCCTGCGTCGTAGTTCTGTGGTGTTTGCAGCATGAACTTATCTCAGGACGTAGATTAAGGGAAAAATGAGAATCCAGACCAGATCAATCATGTGCCAGTAGCTGGCGGCCCCTTCCAGGCCGTCGTGAGAGTCGACGGTATAATGACCCAGGGCGGCCAATACAGCGGTGCCGAGGATGGTACAGGTGCCGATGACAACATGAAGGAAGTGATTGAACATCAGATAGTAATAAGTAGCGAAAAAATAGTTGGTACGGGCTGTGATGCCTCTTGCTTCATTCCACTGGTATTCCCATGCCTTGACCAGACAATAGGTCACGCCGGCACCGACCGTGCAAAGTAACCAAATCACGGTCTGGCGTTGTGCGCCCCGTTTGATTGCCTGAACCGCCCGGGCAACACAAAAGCTGCTCGTGAGCAACACAAGGGTATTAAGAAAGCCAGCCAGGGTGTTCAGCTGTATGGGGCCTTCACGGAATTCCTCTGGAAAGTAAAACTTGGCAACCAGAAATGCGAGAAAGAAAAAAGCGAATTCCGTCAGCTCCGCATAAATGAAAATCCATACGGCGATACTTCCCGGCGTGTGGCTCTTTGTCCGGGCAACATCAGGGCCGGTTGATCTGAAAAGCTCAAATGTCGTCATTCTGCCAACCGTCAAAAGTGTGCGTCGACCAACCTCAGCAGCGGTTGCTGAGTTGTCGGTTCATCCGTCAGTGGCTCGATCAAGCAATACAGGCAGGCCTTTCGGGCGGGACAGCCACTTTTGAGCATCTTTCCGGCGTAGATCAGTAAGCGGGTTGAGACAGCTGCCGTGAGATCGATATCAGTCAGCCGGCGAATATCCGTCGCCAGTTTTACGAGTTGCCCGGCAGTGGCCTCATCAATACCTGCTTCATGGGCAATGATCGAAGCTTCAACCGAGGGCTCCGGATAATCAAAACTCATGGCAACAAACCGTTGCCGGGTGCTGGGTTTCAGGCCCTTGACCATATTCTGGTAAGAAGGGTTGTAGGAGACCACTAGCATAAAGTCGTCATGAGCGGTCAGGGTTTCGCCGGTGCGCTCAAGGTGAACGGTTCGCCGGTGGTCCGACAGCGAATGCAAAGCAACCGTTGTATCCTTGCGAGCCTCGATAATTTCATCGAGATAACAGATCCCGCCCTCACGAGCAGCCCGGGTTAGCGGGCCGTCCTGCCAATAGGTTCCCTCGGGGCCAATGAGGTGTCGCCCCAACAGATCCGCAGCGGTCAGATCATCGTGACAGGAGACGGTATAAAGAGGGCGTTCCAGCTGTTCTGCCATATGTTCAACAAAGCGTGTCTTGCCGCAACCTGTCGGGCCTTTGATCAGCACTGGCAAACGATGCTGAACCGCATATTGAAATATTTCACATTCATCATTCTGAACCTGGTAATAACTATGGCTATTCATGACCACCTCAAAATCAGTGCGTTGATACGTTCAGGTAAATCCGGGGCAATACTTTCGGGAGCTGGGTGGGATCATTGACTACGGCAAAACCATCGCGGCCAAATAGGTAGGGCAGGTAATCATGGCCCTGCTCATCCACCGTAACGCAGTAGGGTGTTATCCCCAGTTGTTGGGCTTCAATAATCGCCTGTCGGGTGTCTTCAATCCCGTAACGCCCTTCGTATTGATCCAGGTCGTTGGGCTTGCCGTCACTGACCAACAACAGGACACGGTGAGCCTGGGGCTGCATCTCCAGGATCCGGGTGGACTGCCGGATTGCGGCCCCCATACGGGTATAGAAACCTGGTTTGATTCGGGCAATACGGCCACGGACCCGATCACTGTACGGCTCACCAAAGTTCTTCATTAGCTGATAGCGGACATGACTGTTGCGCACGGAGGAGAAGCCATAGATAGCGAACTCATCCCGTGTCTGGTTCAGGCCTTCGGCCAGCACCATCAGACTGTCGCGGATTACATCAATCACCTGGCAGTCGTCATTGACGTAACCTTCGGTCGACAGGGACAGGTCCGCCAGGATCAGGCAGCAGAAATCACGATGGGTCTGGCGCTGATCGAGAAAAAAATTCTGTCTGGCGGTATCCCTGAGCGGTCTGCTGAAGTCATCAAGCCAGGCATCAAGGTCGAGGTCCTGGCCGTCCGGCTGGCCCCGAAGCCGGGTGCGCCGTAGTCCCAGCAGGGAAAACTTCTGCTTGACCTCCTCACTGGTCTGCCGGAGATGTGCCGGTAACATGACCGGCTCTGCTTCATCCGCCAGAAGCGGTTGCAAGAGGCAGGCATCGGGCCGTAAACGCCCTTGTTTGTAGTGCCACTCCGGTAAGCGGATTCCCGGTCCCAGGCACAGTTCGTCGTTTTCCGCTGCTGGCAGATCCAGATCAAACTTCACCTTTGCCGCATTGGCTTTGCGCTGGCGTGAAACCGTAATCAGGTCGATGTCATTGGCGATCTGCTCGAAATCATCATCGCTGTCATCATCCTGACAGCGATCAAGATTGATCTGTTCGGTCCAGCTCATGAGGCTGTCGGGCAGAAACACCAGCAAGCCATCCGTTTCATGCTCATCATCGATTCGCTGCGCCTGTTTGCGTTGCTGCAGGGTTTGTTGTTCGGACGAGCGTTCTCCCGCTTCAGATTCCGGCCCGGATCCGGCCGTGCTGACCGGTACGCTGAACAGGGTCGGCGGTGTGGGGTACAACCATAGCCAGACTGGAAAGCAGTCAAATGCCGATGATGGCAGATCAGCCCGAAGCCCCGGATTTCGCAATGCTTGGGCAACCGCCAGTTCCTGGCGCCGGAGATCCTCGGGAAGATTCTCAATTGACGGTCTCAATGCCATCAGTTCGGCCACAAGCTCCTTATACTGCCTGTTGAGGCCGGGATAAGACGATGTCAATGCCAGGACGGCCTGCTGATTGTCCCGAAACCAGTCGCGTACCTGTGGCAAGTGGGCGGCCACCGCCACCAGCCAGTAATAGAGCGATGTATTGAGCCGGGCGGACGAAAATACCGCCAGTGACGACGGCAAACGCACACTGCGGTCATCCTGCCAAGGCAGTGCAAAACGCTGATGGCTGCCGGCGACACGCTGCATGCCTGTTCGCCTGAGCCGGACCTTTCGGGTATCGGCAGGCTCCAGGGTTTTGCCCGGTGCGCCGCCCAGCGCCCGATAGTAGAGCGTAAGCTCTGCCTGCAGATCCGCGAGATTGACCGATGCGCTGGTAAAATCAGAGGTCACCTGCCGGGTAACCCAGCGATCCCAGACCTTGCCGATAAATTCTTCCATAGTTGCTCCCCGGGTATGTGGGCCACCCCTCGCCCGAACCCGCCCAAAAAACCGGGTCGCAGGCAGAGGCAGCCAACCGTTTACCTGATTATGTCACTATGAAGTTTGCGGCAGGGCCGCCCCGGCCTCAGCGCGAGCGACTTCGCGGCCAACGAAAAAGCTGGCGAAGTAGGCGGCCAATCCCAAGGCGAACATGACACCGAAGCCAAGACGAACCCAATAAAATCCCATCAGTTCGCCTTGTGTGGCCATGAAGCTGAGTGCATCGCCTGACTCTGGTATCCGTTGCAGAGCGACCTGCCAGGCGCCGGCGACTGTCAGCGCCAGGGTAATACCAACCATGCTGATAGACATGGCCCAGAAGCCGAACTTCTCCACTTTCTGGGCAGCCAGCGGATTTCCCTGAGGGCGGCCCCGGAGGATTGGCATGGCATAGGAAATAATACACATCACGATCATCGCATAGGCACCAAAGAACGCCAGGTGGCCATGGGCTGCGGTTAACTGCGTACCGTGGGTGTAGTAGTTGACCGGAGCCAGAGTATGAAGGAAGCCCCAGACTCCAGCGCCAAGGAAGGCCATCACCGAGCAGCCCAGAGCCCAGGTTACGGCAACCTGGTTTTGGTGCGTGCGGCGACGCTCTTTGACCACCTTGAAAGCAAACAGCACCATCATAAAGAAAGGCACCGGCTCCAGCGCGGAGAATACCGAACCCATCCACAGCCAGTATTTGGGAGGACCAATCCAGAAGTAATGATGGCCCATTCCGATCAATCCGGAGATCAAGGCCATGGCGATGATCAGGTACAGCCATTTTTCAATGTATTCACGATCTACGCCGGTGACCTTGATCAGTACAAAGGCCAGAATCGCCCCAAGAATCAGCTCCCACACACCTTCAACCCAAAGGTGTACGACAAACCACCAGAAATACTTGTCGAGCGTCAGGTTGGCCGGGTTGTAAAAGGAGAACAGGTAGAAAACCGCCAGCCCGACCAGGCCGGTGATCAGCACCATGTTTATAACGGTCTTCCGCCCTTTCAGAATGGTCATTCCGATGTTGAAAACAAAAGACAGGCAGACAATAACAATACCAATCTTGGTGATAGTGGGCTGTTCCAGGAACTCCCGGCCCATGGTTGGCCACAGGTAATTTTTGGTGATTCTCGCCAGTTCCGCATAGGGAACAAGAAGATACCCGAGAACGGTTGCAACACTCGCCACGGCAAAAATCCAGAAGGTAATTCTGGCCAGCCGGGGGCTGAACAGCTCGGTTTCGGACTCTTCCGGAACCAGGTAGTAACTGGCCCCCATGAACCCGAACAATATCCAGATGATGAGGAGGTTTACGTGGACCATCCGCGCGACATTGAACGGGATGGCGGGGAATCCGATATCGCCATTGATATACTGGATGCCCATCAGAAGACCAAAGGCAATCTGCCCAGCAAGCAGTATCAGCGCAAAAATAAAATAAGGTTTTGCAACCTGTTGAGAAGTGTACTTCATCATTGTTTTCCTGCCTCAACCTTCAATATTGGGTGGCCAGTTGTTGTCATCGACTCTGGACGTCCAGATCAGGAACTCCGCCAGGGCATCGACTTCTTCCTGAGTAAGATTGAACTGGGGCATTTTGCGCCGCCGGGGGTTATCCATGGGTTGCGCCGCAATCCATGACTGCATATAGCCCTTGAAGACTTCTTCATTCCCCATGCCTCTGCGATCAAAGACGTTAGCCAACTCCGGCGCATAGTAAGCGCCTTCGCCCATCAGGCTGTGGCACCCGATACAATTGTTGGTTTCCCACAGCTCCTTGCCATGGGCTACTTCAGGGGTAATGTTCTCACTGCGGCTTCGCTCCGGGAGTTGCCGTACGGTATCAACGGTCAAACCCAGGAGGAGCAACAGAAAGAAAAAACTACCGCCGTAGTAAATGTTCCTGGCCATACTTTTGGTAAATTTCTCAGCCATAGCTGACTCCTGTTATGCATTGGTGGTTCAAACTGCAAACCGATTAGGCAATTGGCACGCCAAAGTTTTATCTTGTTGCTTTAACTGGTTTTTTCCGATGCATACGGGGAGTGTGTGGTACGAACGACAACGCTGAATTCAGGTCGTTTCGATAGCGAGTGTCACTTTGACAATGCATCGTCATGACACAGGGGTGTTGTCAAACTGCAGATTGGGTTGTGTCAGAGTGACACCGGGTATTCGGGCAATTCCCGCAAGCAGAAATCTTTTCATTAGAAAACAGTTGGTTGAAGAGCTGGCCCCGGAATTGCTGTTGTATTGCAGCAGGCAAAACAGGCAGCAGTCCAGACACCCGGGAAAATGAGGAGTGCCCCATGACGGTCGATTTCAATGCGGATCTTCTGGTGAAATATGACACCTACGGCCCGCGCTATACCTCGTATCCAACTGCCGTGGAGTTTTCTGGCAGTTTTGGGGAAGCGGAGTACCGGCGTGAGCTTGAGCAAAGTAACCAGTTGCAGACGCCCCTATCCCTCTATTTTCACATTCCCTTCTGCAAATCCCTCTGTTTCTACTGCGCCTGCGCCAAGATTATTACCCACAAGCAAGAACGCAGTATTCCCTATCTTGAGCGCATTCATACCGAGATTGCCCGGCAGGCGGAGCTTGTCGATCCGAATCGGGAGGTCAGTCAACTTCATTTCGGAGGCGGTACACCCACTTTTCTGCATGATGACCAACTCTCGACGCTGCTGGGGGAGATCAGCCGGAATTTCACCCTGGCGCCCCCCGAGTCCCGGGAGTTCTCCATTGAGATCGACCCACGGGCGGTACGCAAGACCACGATCCCATTGCTGTATGAGCTTGGTTTCAATCGCATCAGTCTGGGTGTGCAGGATTTTGACCCCAAAGTTCAGAGTGCGGTGAACCGGATTCAGTCGGTCGAACAAACGTTCGCGGTGATTGACGCAGCGCGCGCCGCGGGCTACCGGTCAACCAATGTGGATTTGATCTACGGCTTGCCGCACCAGACGGTTGAGAGCTTCAGTACCACCCTGGATACCATGCTTTCGAAAAGACCGGAGCGTCTGGCCATCTATAACTACGCGCATATGCCTGACAAGGTAAAAGCCCAGAAACTTATCAATATTGACGATCTGCCATCACCGGAAACCAAGCTGGCCATCCTGGAGATGACCGTTGAGCGGCTGCAGGGGGCCGGCTATGTCTATCTTGGAATGGACCACTTTGCACTGCCTGACGATGAGCTGGCCCTGGCCAAAAACAGTGGCCAGCTGCAAAGGAATTTTCAGGGCTATTCCACATACGCCGACACGGACCTGATCGGAATTGGCATGACCTCAATCGGTAGAACAAATCACAGTTTCAGTCAGAACAAGCGACAGGAGGACGATTATTTTGCGGCCATCGACAGTGGCTCTCTGGCTATCGCCCGAGGTTATCAGCTGTCTTTTGACGACCGGATCCGGCGTGATGTGATTCAGTCGCTGATGTGTCAGAACGAGGTGGTTTACGAGACAGTCAGCGCACGTTATGGCATCGATTTCTTCGATTATTTTTACAGGGAGATGCGACAGCTTGCCGGGATGGCCATGGATAACCTCGTTATTATCAACGCTCACCGGGTAGCGGTTACACCGACCGGGCAATTATTGCTACGGAACATTGCCATGGTATTCGATGCCTACCTCCACCCAACCGAAAGCAAGCACCAGTTTTCCAAGGTTATCTGATCCACAAGGGGTTGCTTCAGGGCCTGCTGGTCACGCTTTTGAGACCAAGCCGCTTGGCCATTCGGTGCAGGTTGCCCCGATCCATGCCCAGGGATTTTGCGGCCTGTGACCAGTTCTGGTTGTTTGCCGCCAATCGCTCGGAAATGAGATTTCTCTGGAAGTCCGCCAGCGCATCGTTCATGGCGGTATCCGCGGGGGTTTCGGGTTCCGGAGAGGCATCTGGCTCGATATCCCGGGTAGACCGGGAAATTATCGGTTGAACCTGGCCTCCATCGATAAGGTCACAATGCCGCGATTCAATAGTGGCTATGCCCCGCCGCTGCTCTGACCTCGCCCTGAGTGATGCCCGGCTGATGACATGCTCCAGCTCACGGACATTACCCGGCCAGGAATAGGCGCCCATCTGACTTAGCGCTTCCGGAGCAATACGGAGGCTCTTCAGACCGAGCTTGAGTCTCATTTTTTCGGCAAAGTAACCGGCCAGTAGCGGAATATCTCCATGACGGTACCGCAGCGGGGGCACCTCCACCGGAAAAACACTGAGTCGATGGTAGAGGTCGCGACGGAAATGACCGTTTTCGACATCCTCTTTCAGGTCCCGGTTGGTAGCCGCCAGAATGCGAACATCCACATGCCTGGTCTTATCCGATCCCACCCTCTGAACCTCACCATTTTGCAAGACCCTTAACATTTTGGCTTGTAGGAGCGGAGACAGCTCACCAATCTCATCAAGGAACAGGGTGCCGCCGTCCGCCAGCTCAAACTTACCGTCCCGATCCGAGGTGGCGCCGGTGAAGGAGCCTTTGGAATGCCCGAAGAGTTCGCTTTCAGCAAGAGACTCCGGCAGCGCCGCGCAGTTGATATGAACCAGCGGCTGGTCCAACCGCGATGACAACAGGTGAATGGTCCGGGCTACCAGCTCTTTGCCAACGCCGGTCTCACCACCAATCAGGACAGACAAATCCGAGGCCGCTACCAATTCGAGCTCTTTGTTGAGGTGCTGCATTTCAGCGCTTTTACCAATGAGTTCTCCGCCATCCCGTTTCAGCGCCTCACTAACCAGTTCCTGCGCCAGCAGGTTTTTATGTCTGGCCTGCTGCTCCAGCCATTCGATCAGCAGAGCCGAGCGCATGGCAGCCGCCGCCAGGGCAGAAAATGCTGACATGGTCTGATCATCGACGCCATCGAACATGCCCGGCGTCAAGCCATCCAGCGTCAGAATTCCAAGCAGCTGTTGATCAACATAAAGGGCACAACCCATGCAAGCGTGAACTTCCAGGTTGCCTTCGTGCCCCAACACCAGACCGTCATAGGGGTCAGGCAACTCGGAATCGGCGGGAAAGCGCACCGGTTGCTCCGATGCGATGATCTGCTGGAAGCGGGGGTGCTGGCGAGGATCAAACCGCCGCCCCAGTGTGTCGGTCGACAGGCCGTCTATCGCGACCGGCACCAAGAGGTCATTTTCATACTTGAGCAGCACGGATGCATCACATGGCAGAACCCTGCGCACGGCGCCCAGCAGCCGCTGGTAACGATCCTGCGCAGACAGGTCTTTTGTCAGATCGACTGCGATATCCAGTAATGCATCAATCATTTTCACCCTCCAAACTTATGCCCCTGTTGATGCGCCGAGAAAATGAGAACAATTCTTGACACTAATTAAAATGTATTCTATATATATCTTAAAGTAAGAGAGGAGGATCAGCAATGAACTATCAGGATATTCTAGGCAGCTGCAGTGAAACCACCGTCGGCCAGTTGGTCAGCCGGTGCCCCCAGACCCTGGACGTATTCCGAAAGTACGTGCCGGAAATTGAGGCCCACCGCCTGACAACCGTCGACATCGTCGCATCCATTGCCGATGTCGAGCCGAAGCGGTTGTGTCAGGAACTGTTTGATACGGTGATGGAAAAGTCACCGATTGAGGAGCTGGACACAGATGTGCTGCTGGAGCTCATATTACGGGGCTACGATGCCGGGCATATGGCGAAACTGCCAGAAATTCACCGGCTCGCCCGCAAGATCGAGGCAGTGCACAGGGCGAACCCTGACGTCCCAAAGGGCATCACACTGGCCATCAAAAAGCTGGAGCACACGCTCACCGACCACATTGAGCGGGAGAATGCCTACGTTCTGAAGCGGATGGAGCATGACCAGCCACCGAACCCGGACACGCCAATCGCTCAAATGAACGAAGAGCACTCCCTCATCAAACGGCAACTGGACAAGCTGCGTCAGATGACCCGGAACTACCGGGCTCCGGAGTCCGCCTGCCGGTCCTGGCAGCGGTTTTACCGGGAGTTGAAAGCGCTGGATTTCCGGTTGTCCGAGCAGATGTATCTGGAAAGAGAAGTGTTATTCCCGAGGTTTCAGTTCTGAGGGTAGATTTATACGTTAGGAGCAAATGCGCATGAGTAAACAATCTCCCGGCCAGCTATTCACGAGGTGCTGAAGAATACCCTGCAGGCTCACAAGACCCTGACAGACATCTACGAGTTACGGTCCAAGCTGGCGCAGAACGCCCGGGAGGCAGAAGAGCTGTTCCGGGAGTTGGCGGCCAACCAGCAGGCCGAAGCCCGGCTGCAGTCCAGGGATATTGGCCGGCTGGAGATGTATTAGTCGTGCATCATCAACATCTACCCGCAACATGAACCCCGGTCAGATCAGGGCCCATGTTGCAGCAGGTACTCCCGATACACCCGGATCGATGCCAGCAGACTTTCCCGGTAGGCCGCACCGTACTGGTTGCCACCGGAGTCCGCCTCCCGGACGGCAGACTCGTACTGACCGATACCCTGCTTTGCAAAAGCCGCGGCGGTTGCCACACCGTCCCGGCCCTCGACAAACGCCAGTCGCTCCCACTCCCGGCTTTCCGGCGTATCCATGGCCCGCCTCCCATTGTTATTTCAGGGCTTCATGTAGCATAGTCGGTGTACGCTCCGCTTCAACCATCCCGCTGCGCACCAGAAAATCACCGAAGTGTTCCCCGGCTTCACGCTGCTCCCGGTACGCCCGGAACAGGGGCCGCAGCTCGGCCAGAACCGTGTCGACATCAATGTTCTCACGGTACAGCCGGTTCATCCGCTGTCCGGAGAAATCTGCCCCCAGGCAAAGAACGGGATATTGCCCATAACCCCCTGAAGTAAGGTGTTGGCGGGTTGGCCATTGCTAACCTAACCTTAAACCCATACAGAGAATGTATGAAATTCCAGGAGGGTAGCAGAATGTCGGTCTTTACCGTTCGCCTGTATCGTTACAACCCGGAACAGGACAACGCCCCCTACAATCAGGACATCGACGTTGACGGTGAATTTCGCAACCGCATGGTTCTCGATGTCCTGGAACACCTCAAAACCCGTGATCCAACACTGTCTTTTCGTCGTTCCTGCCGGGAAGGTGTTTGCGGTTCGGACGGGCTCAACATCAATGGTCGCAATGGCCTGGGCTGCATAACCCGGGTAGAGGATGCCCTCGGGAAGAAGGATATTCTGGAGGTCCGGCCGTTACCGGGTATGCCGGTTATCCGGGATCTGGTGGTAGACCAGTCACTGTTCTTCAAACAGTACGAACGTGTTCAGCCCTGGCTGATCAACGATACTCCTGATCCTGCAATCGAAAGGCTGCAGAGCCCGGAGGACCGCGCAAAGCTGGATGGGCTATACGAGTGCATTCTCTGTGCCTGCTGCACCTCCGCCTGCCCCTCCTGGTGGTGGAACCCGGAAAAGTACATCGGGCCATCCGGATTACTGCAGGCGTACCGGTTTTTGGTGGATTCACGGGATACAGCTACGAGTGAGCGACTGAAAAAGCTCGAAGATCCGTTCAGCGTGTTTCGCTGCCGAGGCATTGGCAACTGCACGGCTTACTGTCCCAAGGGGCTCAATCCCATGAAGGCCATCGGTCATATCAAGACCATGCTGCTTCGCGAACAGGTCTGATCACCCATGACAACGGGTTGATTCGGGAAATTTAACCAGACACCAATTGATCTATCTTCAAGAAGAAAACCCGGCCCTCTGATAGTCTGACGGGACATGTTTCTTCCCGAGGATGAGCAATGGCAGACGATCCCCGCAAGCCTGACTGGAACCCCCGAACGGATGAGGTTCTAAGGGACCAGATACGGGCCTACGATGCCATGCGCGCCCAGTGCCCGGTCGCCTGGAGTGATTACCAGCACTGGACGCTATTCAGGCATGGCGATGTAATGCGAGTGCTGGAAGATCACCAAACCTTCAGCAGTGCCGCATCTAACCATCTTTCGGTCCCCAATGGCATGGACCCGCCTGAACACACGCCCTATCGACAGGTAATCGAGCCCTACTTCTCGCAACAGGCAATGAGCGAATTCGAGCCAACCTGTCGCAACATTGCCCGCAACCTCATCAATAGTTTGCCCGACGGCCAGCCGTTCGATGTCGTGGAAAAGTTCAGCAGAGCCTTTGCCCTGCAGATACAGTGCGCTTTTATGGGCTGGCCTGATTCTCTCCATGAACCACTCCGCGAATGGGTACTAAAAAACCACCGGGCCACCCTGGCCCGTGACCGGCAGGCAATGGCTGAAGTTGCCCATGAGTTTGACGGCTATATTCACGACTTGCTGGAAACCCGGCGCCAGGCCGGAGCCAATGCCCCAAGAGACGTCACAACCTCGCTTATGGAAGAAGCCGTCAATGGTCGCCCCATGACCGATGGAGAGCTCACCAGCCTGCTGCGGAACTGGACTGTCGGTGAACTGGGCACAATCAGCTCCAGCGTATCGATTCTCCTGAGTTACCTGGCTGAACATCCGGATCTGAGACAGAGCCTCGCCAACGATACCGGCGCGTTGTCGGACGCTATTGATGAAATACTTCGTACGGATGCGCCACTGATGTCTAACCGCCGGGTCACAACCCGGGACGTGGAGATTGGCGGAAGAAGGATTCCGGCAGGCGAGAAAATCACCATCCTGTGGGCGTCCGCCAACCGTGACGAAAAGGTCTTCGGCGACCCGGATGCATTTTGCCCACAGAAGAACCGCGACCAGAATCTGCTTTACGGCGCCGGCGTTCACGTTTGCCCGGGGGCACCTCTGGCAAGGATGGAGCTCAGGGTTCTGGTGGAGGAATTTCTTTCCAGTGTCGACACCCTGAAACCTGCCCCCGGCAAGCAGCCTGAGCGGGCCGTTTTCCCGACCGGAGGCTTCAGTTACCTACCGATGCTCATTGAAAAGCGATAAGGGCTGCACCCGACACCAACCGGCGCAGCCGCGTCATAACATCAAGATTGTTGGTCTCCATGGCCTCCAGCGCCTGCAGTGCATCTTCGGGCCGGTTTTCATGGTGTGCTTTCACGGCTTCAATAGCATAAACATGCACCAGCCGGTGAGGCTCTTCAATAGCCCGGAAATCCATCCGGCCGGCGTATTGCTCATTGCCATCCCCCTGATAGTACCACTGCCCCAGGCGGCATTCGCTTTCGGATGGCAGGCTGTCGGCCCGCCTGTCCGAAAGCCCGGCCAGAACCTGGTAGACTGTCAGTTTGATTTCCAGCTCTTCAAGATTCGCCAGTTCAATTTCTGACAACAGAGCAGCATTACCTAAAGCAGTTGACGACGTGTCAGCCAGGTCGATCAGAGACAGCAGGCGATCCCGTGCCGATTCCGCCTCTGCCGCCAGTTTTTCCATTTCTTCACTGCTGGCCTTACTGGCGGCTGAAACCGAGGTGGTCTTGGCACGAATCCGGCTGATGGCATCGTCAATTTCCCGGGTGGCTTCTCCGGCCCGGAACGCAAGATTACGCACTTCGGTAGCCACTACACTGAACCCCCGGCCATGCTCGCCGGCACGGGCGGCTTCGATACTGGCGTTTAAAGCCAGCAGAGAGGTCTGATCAGAGACTCCATCAATCACATCCACTAGTGTATTAATACTGCCGGTTTCCGATTCCAGCGCCTCAATCTGGCCAGCGGAATTGAGCACTCGCTCCCGGGCGCCGCCCAGTTGCTGTATCAATAGCGCCATACCATCTCGCACCCGACTGGATTCATCCCGGGTTTTCAAAGCTTCACTTCTACGAGAGCCCAGCAGATCCGATAACTCACTGAAAGACCCCTTGAGCTCGGAAAGGGATGAGCCAAACTGACCGAGGCCAGACATCAGTCGGTGACTGAGCTTGAGCTCAGCCTGGGTTTGCTCCAGAGCATCGGTTTCTGCCTCCAGACGGCTCTCAAGCACCCTCTTCTGCTCACTGATCTGTCCGTAGGCCTCCTTCAATGCCGACAACTCCCCTTCAAGCAACTCTGCGCGCTTTGTGGACGGCCAAAAAGTCATAAAAACTCCAGCTTCTTAATTTAATACATATTTAATGCATATTATATCCATCTTTTTGGAGGCAACTGTACGGATTTGTAACAACCACCAGCAAGACCAGTGGCGCGGCGCCTGCTTCAAAGTTGATTATTCAGAATGAAGTCCCGCAGCGCTACCGCATTGTTATGCCCGGTATCTTTCGCCGCAAACACCAGAGTAATGCGGTTGTGCTCTTCAAGCAGGTTTTTGAGTTTCTCAAGCTCCTCCCCGGCCTCATCCGTGGCCAACTCCCTGAGGTATCGTTCCCGGAATTCTGGCCATTTATCCGAATCGTGGCCGAACCACTTCCGTAGCCCGGTGGACGGTGCCAGCCCTTTCAACCAGTGGGCAATGTCGGCATCTTCTTTGGCAACCCCTCGAGGCCAAATACGATCCACAAGCACTCGCGGACCGTCTGAGCGTGCGGGGGCCTCGTAGGCACGTTTCAGCCGGATGTCCATTGTTCCCTCGTTATGTGAACGTAATATCCCCGAGCCTACTCCCGGAGTTCCATGCTTGCAAAAATCGGGGTGAGGGCCAGCCTGACCGTGTCTCTATCATTTCGGGATATGCACCCAGTGCCGATCTGCTCATTCAGCATCTGATCGCTGCGAGCGACCTGTACGGCAAATCTATCAACACCGCGGTCAGCCAGGCACTGACCCACCCCCATAATCTGCTCCGGACCATGCAACCCGCCATGCCAGGTCATCCGGCACTCAAAATCCACATTGGCTTTTTGCAACGCCTCAATAGCGGCCCAGCTTTCCGGGCCGGAGTAGCGACTCGTGGTTACTGCTTCGTAGTCAGAAGGCATGGCTTTGATATCCAGCCCTACCCAGTCCAGCCAGGGCAGGAGTGGTTTTAGCAGGTCAAGGTGGGGGGCTCCGGTATGCAGGCCGTTGCGAAAACTCATCTCGCGGGTCTGCTTAAGGGCGGGCAGCAGGGCTTTCTGGATGGTCGGTTCGCCACCGCTGAACACCACCGCATCCAGCAAGCCTTGCCGGCCCTCAAGATGATGCTTTACCTGCTGCCAGGTAACTTTCTCATCATCGGTCTTCAGTGGTATGAGGTGAGGGTTATGGCAATAATGGCAACGCCAGGGGCAACCCTGAAGAAACAGGGTTGCCGCCAGGTGTTGTGGATAATCGACGGTGGAGAAGGCAGCCATGCCCCCGATCACCAGGTTATCCGCGGTCATTTCAACGCTCCCGGAAGTGAGTGCGTTCACGGTGTTCGGACTGCTTGCCCTTGTTGAAGGCAGACACCGGGCGGTGATAACCCATTACCCGTGTCCATACTTCACAACGCTGGCGTTGGCTGTCATCGGCAAGCTTCTGGTTTTCCATGCTAATCTCCTTTTACTCGTCTTGGGAAAGTTCCGGGGGTGGCTGTTGCAGCAGCCACCCCCGGTTTTACCGGAGCCCTGCCCCGGAAATCAGGCCACAGCCTCTGGCTTCTGGGGTAACGCTTGCTCTGCCATCAGCAGTTCATCGCATTTCGGACAGAATTTGTGCTCGCCATTGAGGTAACCGTGCACTGGGCAAACCGAGAAGGTGGGCGTTACTGTGATATACGGCAATCGGTAATTCTCCAGCACCCGTTGTACAAACCGACCGCAGGTGGCAGCATCGATGACGCGCTCGCGCATATACAGATGTAGTACGGTGCCACCGGTGTAGCGGGTTTGCAGCTCATCCTGAAGGTCCAGAGCCTCGAAGGGGTCATCCGTATAACCCACTGGGAGCTGACTGGAATTGGTGTAGTAGGAAGCATCGGGTATGCCTGCCTGCAGGATACCGGTAAAACGTTTCTGGTCCTCCCTGGCAAACCGGTAGGTGGTGCCTTCGGCTGGCGTGGCCTCCAGGTTGTAGAGGTTGCCGGTTTCTTTCTGGTAGGCCTTCATGCGTTCGCGAACGTGGTCAAGAACGTCCAGAGCAAGCGCCCGGCCTGACTCGCTGGTGATGTCTTCCCGGTCATCCGTGTAATTGCGGACCATCTCGTTCAATCCATTCACCCCAATGGTGGAGAAGTGGTTTCTCAGGGTCCCCAGGTAGCGTTTGGTGTAAGGGAACAGACCCTCTGCCATCAACTGGTCAATCACCCTGCGCTTGGTTTCCAGGCTATCCCGGGCCAGGCCCATCAGCTTATCCAACCGGGCAAGCAGCGCGCTCTTTTGCCCCTTGTAGAGATATCCAAGGCGAGCGCAGTTTACGGTAACGACACCCAGAGAGCCGGTTTGCTCGGCGGAACCGAACAGGCCATTACCGCGTTTGAGCAGCTCGCGCAGGTCCAGCTGCAGGCGACAGCACATGGAACGGACCATGTTGGGCTCCAGGTCTGAATTCAGGAAGTTCTGAAAATACGGCAGGCCGTAGCGGGCGGTCATTTCAAACAGTCGCAGGGCATTGTCCGACTCCCAGTCAAAATCCCGGGTGATGTTGTAAGTGGGAATGGGAAAGGTGAATACCCGGCCCATGCTGTCACCAGCGGTCATCACTTCAATATAGGCCTGGTTGATAATGTCCATTTCGGCCTGCAGGTCGCCATAACTGAAGGGCATTTCCACACCGGCAATCACCGGGATCTGTCCACGCAGGTCTTCCGGGCACACCCAGTCCAGGGTGATGTTGGTGAAGGGAGTCTGGGTGCCCCAGCGGGAGGGTACGTTCAGGTTGTAGACAAACTCCTGGACACACTGGCGAACCGCTTCATAGCTCAGGTTGTCCTTACGGATATACGGCGCAAGGTAGGTGTCGAAGGAGCTGAAGGCTTGGGCCCCTGCCCATTCGTTTTGCAGGGTGCCGAGAAAGTTCACCATCTGGCCGATGGCGCTGGACAAGTGCCTGGGAGGCCCGGCTTCCACTTTGCCCGGCACACCGTTGAGCCCCTCATGCAGCAGAGTTCGCAAGGACCAGCCGGCACAGTAACCACTGAGCATATCGAGGTCATGAATGTGCAGATCGGCATCACGGTGGGCCTGGCCGATTTCCGGGGTGTAAACCTCGTTCAGCCAGTAGTTGGCAATCACCTTGCCGGCGGTATTCAGAATCAGACCGCCGAGGGAGTAGCCCTGATTGGCGTTGGCGTTTACCCGCCAGTCGCTGCGATGAAGGTATTCACTAACGGTGGCCGAGATATCCAGCAAGGATGGATCGGCAGCTTCTGAGGTGGTCGTGGCGGGCATGTGCTCCTCCTGGAATCGCATCAGGTCTGTAGAACCTTCGCGTATACAGGAGATCACACACGGGCAACCAGACCCGGGGCTTGACCAACTGTTCACCCTGAGTCGCGAAGGTGCAGTGCATGTTGCCCTGGCAGGTCTTCGGACTCAGGGGCGTGAACCTTCCGGTTCGGCCTTGCGTGGCGACTTCCCGGCTTGCGCCAGTGTCATCATGCCACGGTTGTTCCCCAATACCGCTGCGCGTCAGTTCCGGAGTCTCACCGGATTCCTTGCCACAAACACAACATATTGTGGCTTACCAGGACACAATTACTATATATATTAATGCAGAAAAATTCAACCAAGAAAATTTATCTCGTTTACTTCTTAAAAATCGAACAAAGGGAGAGAATGAGCGAGGGATTGGGAAACAGAGGAAAGGCGGCGGCAACACCAGCCAGCCCGGTAACGGACAAGCTGGCTGGAGGCCTTCAATTAATCAGTAACCACCTTTCTTGCCGGTACCCACGTAGGCAAAATCCCACTCCACATCGAACGGAACCCACCATTTGCCGACACCGGTTTCTTTGTCCTTATGGCGATAAAATCCCTGATAGGGGGGCGGATCAATGTGATAAACCACATGGTATTTGCCCGGGCCGTCCAGCTTGATGTTGGCACCGTAGTGCGGTCCATCAGAGGCCACCATCGGCATGAAAGCGCCGGTTCTGGACCAATCCGAACCATCTTTGGTCAGCGTGAAGGTAATTCCCAGATAAGGAACCCAGGCACCGGCACCGTTATTGTTACCAGGCAGTGCGGCGATATCCGCTTCCAGATGGATATCCTTTTCACCCATGCCCGGCAGTTCCGGTGTCATCATCACCGGCTGCAGGTACACCGCGCCGATTTCCATGCCATGCTTCTCTACGGGCTCACCGACCACCACTTCGCCAGCAATAGCGTGGCCGGCAAGCACCAGGCTGCCGGTCAACATGGCAGCAGCAGTGAATGCGCGAGTGCTTGTTTTCATAGCCTTACTCCTCTTTTAGGGTGGTTTCACATCTTCTTTTTTGATCGGGAACTTGCCGGAATGCGGTAGATCTCAGAGCACCGCCATCCACCAGGCGGCAGCCATGGCACTGCTGCCCGCCGCACTCGGTAACAGCGCCAGCCAGCGGCCACGGCCAACACCCAGGCCCTGCAGAATTCGCCAGGCCAGCCAAACACTCCAGACCCAGCCGAGAAAAATCATTGCGGCTTTCGCATTACTGACCTGCACGGCGGTCATACCCAGGCGCAGAAAGGGGGTGAACAGCTCGGTGGCGAGGCCGATCATCAGAGCCATCAGCGCCACGGGGGCCTGGCTGTAACCAATCTGGACGAAGGCCTGAAACAGGCTTGCGGTACCGCCCTGCAACCTGGCCAGCCCGGCACTCGCCAGACATGCCACACTCAGCACCAGAGCAGACAATGCCATGACCGCGACCATGGTGCCGGCGATCATGAAGAAATCGAGCCAGCGAAAGACTTCCCGGCGCTCCGGATGCACACTCATCAGCCAGGCCGGCCCAGGCTTACCAATCCAGTACTGGCCCTGTTCGATAAACCAGGTACCTGCCACTTGCCGCCAGTCGCTGTAAAATGGCAGCACCAGCCATAAGAAGCCACCCAGAGCCACACCGGCACCCAGAAA
Source organism: Marinobacter sp. Arc7-DN-1 (assembly GCF_003441595.1). Classification (NCBI taxonomy): domain Bacteria; kingdom Pseudomonadati; phylum Pseudomonadota; class Gammaproteobacteria; order Pseudomonadales; family Marinobacteraceae; genus Marinobacter; species Marinobacter sp. Arc7-DN-1. The sequence continues at coordinate 1,756,582 of NZ_CP031848.1, forward strand.
GATAAACAGGATTTCCCAACCATCCGGGGCATGATGACGAATGGATTCCAGTTCCTGACCCGGCCTGCGGAAAGACACCGCCAGGCCCGCTGTATGGCCGGGCAGAATACAGCGCAGGCATTCGATGCAATGGCGAGTAGCCCGTTTACGGGGCAAGTCGATATAGGTAGGGCAAATGGTTTTGTCAGTGAGTTCGTCCGGTCCGGACTTCCACTTTCGCGGGCAAAGCTGCACCGCACCCAGGCGGGCAAATACCCCCAGTAATAACCCTATGGGGCACAGGTGCCGGCACCATACCCGCTTGTTGCGCCCCCAGAGCCAACCGACGATGACGGCCATTACGAAGGTGCCGCCGAAGATTTCCAGAGTCGCCTCCGGGTGGTCACGTACACCGGTGGTCTGGCCCAACAGGGTGATAATGATAAAGCTGAGGATGGGCGTGCCCGGCCAGCGAACCCATGCCGGTGTCTGCATTTTCAGTCCATGGCGGTTGGCCAGTTCCGACGCGGCCCCCATCGGGCACAGAAAACCGCACCAGCTTCTTCCGGTAATCACCACCGAGAAAAACACCAGAGGGAACCACACACCCCACAGCAGATAGTTTGCCAGCACCCGGCCATCATCCAGAAAGGTTGCCTGTTCTGCTGACTCCGGCAGATACACAGGGACGACCAGCACAGCCAGGAATACCAGGAACATGACCACATGCACCCAGGGCAACCAAGGACCCAGACGGGAGAGAATGCGTTCTACACCGGGATGCTTTGAAGCACGATCAGAACCCCCAACAAAACGCGTTGGCGCTGAGGTTTCACTGATGTCTTTTATGGGAATGGCATTCATAGCGTTACCCCTGATGAACCACACCAACTTTACAACAGAAAAAACCTAATGATAATGATTCTTATCAAACCCCAGTCTTTGGTCTCATCTCCATGAGCCGGGTGGAAAATTGACGGGCACCTCGTTTTCAACCAACCGGCGAGGTTACTTCAGCGGCAGCTCAGCATCGGGGCCAATTTTGGGCTTGCATGTTGGCAGCCTGCCGTCGAGAATAAAGTAATTGATTACTTTCTTTGGGCCAAACCATGCCAGACAAGCAGCCGCCCCCCAAGCGCGATTATCAGAGTACCGAGCAACGCCAGTCCTCCACTATTGAAGCGGTGGTGCACCTGTGCGGCGAGCAAGACCCCTCTACTCTGACGACTGCCCGTATTGCCGATGAAGTCGGGCTATCCCAGGGCGCCCTGTTCAAGCACTTCCCCAACAAGAACAGCCTGTGGGAATCGGTGGCGGGCTGGGTTGCCGAGCAGCTTACCCAACGGGTATTCAGTGTTGCAGACCAGCATGAACGGGCCGATCAGGCCCTGGAAGCCATGTTTCTGGCCCATATCGGATTCATTGCCAGCCATCCCGGCATTCCTCGGTTGATGCTGGGACAGCTCCAGAAACCGGGCAACCACCGGGCGAAACGCATTATCCGTCAGACCCTGGCCACCTACCGGCAGAAAGTAGTCTCTCTGCTGAATCTTGGTATTGAACAGCAATGCATAACCCCGACCATCGACACGGAAGCTGCTGCCGTGCTCTATCTGGGTGCCATTCAGGGGCTGGTAGTTCAGGGCATGGTGGGTGGCGATGTCCGCGACCTGGAACAGGTAGCCCCTCGCATATTCCGGTTGTTCAGCGCAAGCTTCCAGGAGATTCCCGATGACCCGAAAAAATAAGCTCATCCTCGCCCTGACGCTGATTGCCGGCATCGCCTTCGTGGTGATCATGGTGAAACTGAAGCAACCACCGGAGCGCACAGCTGAACAGCTGGCAGCGACACCAGCCAGACTCCTTGAAGTTACTCCCCTCACCGTTCGCACCGAAGCCCGTGGTTATGGTCAGGTGTTACCGGCCCGGAGCTGGAAGGCCGTGGCCAATGTGGGCGGTCGCATTATCTGGAGGAGCCCGGAGCTGGAAAGCGGCAACCTGATCCCCGAAGGCACCCGCTTGCTACAGATAGACCCGACCCGCTACGAACTCGCGGAAGCCTCCGCCAAGGCCGATATCGCCGGCCTTGAGGCAGAGCTTCGGCAACTGGATCAGGAAGAGCAGAACGCCCGGGAACTGCTGAAACTGGAAAACCGCCGGCTGGCCCTGGCCCAGCGGGAGCTGGAGCGGGCAAAAACCCTGACGGATCGTGGTGCCCTGTCTGAAACCCGGCTGGATGAACAACAGCGGGCCACCCTGCAGCAACAACAGGCTGTGCAGTCACTGAAAAACCAGCTCAACCTGATTCCGGTAAAACGGGAGACCCTGAACGCCCGCCTGGCCCGGAGTGATTCGGCCCTGGCCAGTGCCCGGGAAGACCTTAAAGATACCCGGTTTGAAGCCCCCTGGGATATGCGGGTTCACCAGTCCGAAATCGAAACCGGGCAACAGATGAGCCCCGGCCAGACCCTGTTTGTGGCAGACGACATTTCTGCCGCAGAAGTCACGGTGCAGCTGGAAATGTCCGAGCTTCGGAACGTGCTGTCCCAGATCCCGGGTGCTCCCGCCCCGACAGCCCCTGGGGAAGCACCCGAGGGTTTTCCCGATTTCCACCAACAACTGCCGCTGGACTCACTGACGGTGTGGGTGTACCCCACCGGCGCTCCCGACAGTCGCTGGCCCGGCAAGCTGACCCGGGTCACCAGCAGTCTTGATCCGGCCACCCGCACCATTCAGGCGGTGATAGCGGTGGAGGAGCCTTATCGCAATGCCAACCCGCCAGCCCGGCCACCGCTGGTACGAAACATGTTTGTGCAGTCGTCTATCACAGCGCCTACACCCAATCCAGTGCTGGTGGTGCCGGCCAGCACCATTCACCAGGGCGAGGTATACCTGGCGGACAGAGATGACCGCCTGAAACGCCAGCCAGTCACCGTTGCCTGGCAGCAGGGTGACCTTGCTATCGTTACAAACGGTCTGAAGCCGGGTGACCGCCTGATTCTCGATGATCTGGTGCCGGCCATTGAAGGCACACCGTTAGCCCCGCAAACCGATGATCAGGCCCTTAAAGCTCTGCAGCACCAAGTTATGGGAGAGCAACGGTGATCCGCTGGTTCGCCGGCCACCCCACCGCCGGCAATCTGCTGCTGATTCTGATGCTGGCGATGGGCTTGTTTGCCGCACCGAACCTAACCCGGGAAACCTTTCCGGACTACCTGCCGCCGGAAGTCAGCATCACCATAGAATACCGGGGGGCCACTGCGGCGGATGTGGAAGAAGCCATCTGCCAGCGCCTGGGTGAGGCGCTGCAGCGGGTGGACTACATGAAGGAAATCTCCTGCACTGCCCGGGACAACCAGGCCCAGACCATTGCCAGCATGTCACCAGAGGGCGATATGGGCCGGTTTCTGGATGATATTCGCACCGAAACCGAGGCCCTGACCGACCTGCCCGAAGAAGCCGAAGACCCGATTATCCGCGAGCTCTACCGCACCAACCTGGTGGCCGCCATCGCGGTTTACGGACCCATGAGCTTCGCCCATCTGGAGACTTACACCAACCAGCTGCAAGACCGGCTTTTCGCCATGGAAGGCGTGGCCGATGTCATTCCCGTTGGTCTGTCCCAGCGCCAGTGGCACATCGAAGTCTCCCGCGACCTGCTGCGCCAGTATAGCCTCGGTGTGCGAGACATTGCCCGCGCCATCAGCAGCCAGAACCTGAACATGCCCCTGGGCAACATTGAAACCGACAGCCAGGATATACAGCTGCGGTTTGTCGATGAACGGCGCTCACTACAGGCCCTGGCCAAACTTCCGGTCGTCGGTGGCGAAGCCGGTGCCGTGCTGACCCTCGGCGACCTTGCCACCATTACCGAAGCCCATGAACGGGAAGAGGAACGGGTGGAATTCAACGGCCAGCGCGCCATCGTTCTGGAGGTTCACAAGAACCGCCATGACGATGCCCTGAGGGTCATGGACTCGCTGCAAACGTTCGTTGATGAGGAAAAAGCCCGCCGGGCTGGCACTGTAGAACTGGAAATCACCCAGGATATGACGTCGATCGTCAAGGACCGCCTGCAAATGTTGGTGGCCAACGGTATCACCGGCTTACTGCTGGTGGGTCTGGTAATGGCACTGTTCTTCCGCCCCCGGCTCGCCTTCTGGGCACTGTTCGGCCTCCCTGCCGCCTTTGCCGGAGCCTTTGTGATGATGGTCCTGACAGGGCTGTCCCTGAACATGATCACCCTGGTGGCCCTGCTTATGGCTATCGGTATTGTTATGGATGACTCGGTGGTGATCACCGACAACATCGCCCAGCGTGCAGCCGAGGGTTGCAGCCCGCTGGAAGCGGCGGTCACAGGCACACAGGAAATCCTGCCCGGGGTGCTGTCGTCATTCCTGACCACGGTTGCCGTGTTCGTTCCTCTGGCATTTCTGGCAGGAGAGTTGGGGTCAGTGCTGGAGGTCTTGCCGGTCGTTCTTATTGCCGCCCTGGCCGCCTCACTGATCGAAGCATTCTGGATACTGCCCCACCACCTCAGAAACGGCCTGGGCAAGAAGCGCGAGAAAGCGCCTTCCCGCTTCCGCTCTGCTTTCGACAGTGGCTTTGAAAAGGTTCGCGAAAAAGTGGGACAACTGGCCGACAGCGCCATCCGTTTCCGTTACGGCGTATTGGCGGCCATGCTGCTGACTATCCTTGGCTCGGTGGGGCTGATGGCCGGCGGTCATGTACGGATGGAAGCCATGCCGGAGATTGATGGTGACGTACTGGAAGCCCGGGTGCTGATGCCCCAGGGCACACCCCTACATCAGACACAGGCCATTACCAACCGCATAACCGAAGCCATGCAAAGACTCAACGAGGAATACGCTCCGGAGCAGCCCGGCCGGCAAGCTCTGGTGAGAAACATCCAGACCCGCTTCAACCAGCACGCCGGGGCCGGCGAGCAAGGCGCCCATGTGGCAACGGTTATGGCAGACCTGCTGACCGCCGAAATCCGTACCGTGGATCTGGTCACCCTAACCGACCGCTGGTACCAGGAGATCGGCGAAATCCCCGGCCTGATTGCCCTGAACATCCAGGAGCCCGGCTTCGGCCCCGCGGGCGTTCCCATCGAAGTCCGCCTGCAAGGCACCGATCTGGACGAACTGAAAGCCGCGGCCCGCTATCTGAGCGAAGAAGTCGCCAGCTATAACGGTACCTTCAACGTGCTGGATGATCTTCGCCCCGGCAAGCCCCAGCGGATACTGACACTGAACGACAGCGCCCTACCCCTCGGCCTGAACACTGCTGAAGTAGCCAGCCAGATCCGCACCGGCCTTCTGGGCGATATTGTGGATACGGTGCAGATCGGTGACCAACACATCGAAATCCTGGTGCGCCAGGCCAGCGCCGAACGCAACACCCGCCAATTCCTGGAAGATACCGTGATCACCACGGCAAAGGGCCAGATGGTTCCGTTGCGCGAAGTGGCGACCATCGCCGAGGAACGGCAATGGTCACAGGTCACCCGCATTAACGGTCTGCGCACAGTAACCGTATCGGCCGATGTGAACGGCCGAAAAACCAACGCCGATGCCATCGTGGCGGACCTGCAGAACCAGGCGTTTCCGAAGCTCCGTGAGCAATGGCCAGAGATCAGCCTGCAGGTGGAAGGCCAAACCGCCCGCTCCCAGGAAACCGGCCAGTCCATCGCCCGGGGGCTGCTGATCGGCCTGCTGGGGATCTTCCTGATCCTGTCGTTCCAGTTCCGCAGTTACCTGGAGCCGATCATTGTCATGCTGTCGATCCCGGTGGCCTTTATGGGCGCGGTCTGGGGTCACCTGCTGATGGGCTACAACCTGTCCATGCCCTCGCTGATCGGCGCGGCCTCACTGGCGGGTATTGTGGTGAACAATGCCATTTTGCTGGTTCAGTTTGTCAAAACCTACCGGGAACGGGGCATGACCGCCACCGAAGCCGCCGGTGCCGCCAGCCGCGCCCGCTTCCGCGCCATTCTGATTACCACAAGCACCACCATCGCCGGCCTTCTGCCCCTGCTGGCCGAAACCAGCACTCAGGCCATGGCGGTGATCCCGCTGGTGATTTCGGTCGTCTTCGGACTGCTGGTGTCTACCATTCTGATACTGCTGGCATTGCCGGCGCTTTACGTAATTCTGGAGGATCTGGGATGGGCCGCCTCCGCTAACTCCGGATAGCCCGGAAAGTGGGGACAGCTGTCAGAAATTAGCATATCTCAACAGGCATACTATCTGATAGTGATAACCTGAACGGCGCTCGCCATTCATTAATAGAGGGCTATACCATGACAAAAACAACCTGCGCACTTCTGGCCACCCTGGCACTGAGCATCGCTCTGCCGTTCACTGTCACGGCGGATGAACCAGTCACCCCCAAGCTGACCGACAAGCTGGACCGTCTGCTGCGCGAAGAGATGCGATCCATTCAGTCGACCATGGGGCAGATTCATTCGGCCATCGTCATGGGCCAGCATGACAGTGTTGCAGAGAATGCCCAGAAGATTCACGACAGCTTCATCCTGCAACAGTCACTGACCGAACAGGATCGCAAAGACCTGATGTCGGCAGTACCCAACGGTTTTATCAAGCTGGACAAGGAATTCCACCAGCTTGCTGCATCGCTGGCAGAGGCAGGCAGGGGTAAAGGCACGAAAGAGCAGCACAAGCTATTCAGCGAAATGACCGGCAACTGCATCCAATGCCACAGCAAGTATGTGTCTGACCGTTTCCCTGGCGTTCAATCCTTAAATGACTGACCGGCCTTAGCCGACCAGTTCCATTCCCGGTTTGCCGTACCAGTATCCGTTGCAGGGTGGCGCTTCCACCAGTTGCAGCGGATCGGTTGCCGGTGTTACACCCCGGCGCACCTGATCAAAGCGGTGCACCACTTCATCCATACCCTGATGTTCCGGGCTCAGTCGGATCGTTGACACCCCCATCCGCTCCATCTCCGGCAGCTCCCGCATCAGGTCATAGCGCGAGCCAGACAAGGTGGAAATACCGTTGATCCGGAACAGCTCCTGAGATTCCCGGGAGCGCAATTCCATACCATCGGGATGCTCGATGCAGCGGAACTCGCAGTTATCTTTCGGAAGATTGTAATGCCGTGCGGTGAAGCAACGGGATGACCAGGCCAGGGGCAGGAAGCCCCAGGCGAATACCTCTGCCGGCAAGTCCAGGCCTTCCTCTTTCAAACCCTTGATCAGCTGATCCAGGGTTCCCTTGCCCAGTTCCACCGGCAGGTTCCAGCCCCTGAGGCCCTGTTTTGCCAGCACCTTGAGCGTGGCCACGTTGTAGACGTTCATGGACGGGCCGGTTATGAAGGGAATGTCATTACGAATAGCCACCTGCAAAGCGCTCTGGTCATTCGCTTCCACCACAAACTCGTTCTGGTCACAGATCCGGCGCAGACGGCGCAGATCCGCGTCGGATTCGATCAGCGTCTGGGTGGAAAGCACTACGTCCTTCCCGCAGGCTTTCAGATCACGGGCCAGATCAAACCAGTCATCCGGTTTCAGCTCACGGCGACGACTGCACACGGCTTCGCCCAGATAGATGGTATCCACCGGCCACTCGGCGGCGTTGGCATAGAAATCGAAAACGGTTTGCCTGGACCAGAACCACAGAATCGGGCCCAGCGATAACTTCATCATAATCGGTAGAACCTTATTTCCACTTGCGATGGTATGCGCCCAGCGTTGTCAGGCCGCCTTCGGAAAGTCCCGCCAGGGTGCTGCGCCACTGCGGGTCAACCGTAAACATGCCGGAGCCGGACTCGAGATGATCAAGCGCGTGGCGCCAGGTGCGGGCAACATCGGCGATATAGGCGGGGCTGCGCTGACGACCCTCGATTTTTACGGCACTTATGCCCAGCTCCCGGAGATCCGGGAGAAGGTCCAGCGTATTCAGGCTGACCGGTTCCTCAATGGCGTGGTAGACACTGCCCTCCACTTCGAAACGGCCTTTGCACAAGGTCGGATAGCCGGCGGATTCACCCTGGCCATATCGGTCAATCAGCACATCGTTCAGCCGGGATTCAAGCCCCCGCGGTGTCTCCTGCCAGCGCACAGCCTTGGCCGGAGAGCAGGCGCCACGGGTATTGGGGGACTCATCGGTCAGGTAGGAAGAGAGATAACATCGACCCTCGGCCATGATGCACAGACTCCCGAAGGCAAACACTTCCAGCTCGACCGGGCTGTGTTTAGCCACACCACGAACCTGGTCCAGCGAGAGAACCCGGGGCAGCACCGCCCGGCGGATATCGAAGTTATCCTTGTAGAACGAGAGCGCCTCGTGGCTGGTGGCAGAGCCCTGCACCGACAGATGCCGGGGAATATCCGGGTACTTGTTGGCGGCATAATCCAGAAGGCCCATATCGGCCAGGATAATGGCATCCACACCCAGGCTTGCGGCGCGGTCTACCGCGCCCTTCCACTGCTCCCAGCCATCCGGTTGCGGGTAGGTATTGATGGCACAGAACACCCGTGCGCCTCGCAGGTGGGCATAGTCAATACCCTCGGCGGCACGTTTGTCGTTGAAGTTCAGGCCGGCAAACTGGCGGGCGTTGGTGCTGTCCCGAAAACCCAAATACACGGCATTGGCACCGTTATCCACCGCGGTTTTCAGGGCTGGCAGGCTACCGGCCGGGCAGACGAGTTCCATGGCATTCTCCACTTCAAGAATGCCGGTACCTTACCGCTACTCGCGCAGGAACTGCCTTGACCTTTGTCAGCGCAAGGTTCGAAGGTTCAGAGACTACGGCCCCGGATTACCCGAAGCAGTATTACCACAATCGCGACCACCAGCAGAATATGGATAAAGCCGCCCATGGAATAGGAGGTCACCAAACCCAAAGCCCAAAGAATCAGTAGAACAATGGCAATTGTTTCCAGCATGGCTATGCACCCCTGTTGAGCCCAGCACCAAACCATGAGCATTTTGACTCATGGTTCGGACGGACCGATCTTAATTCTTACCGAAGAATTCCTTAACCTGCTTTTCAGCCTCTTCGCGGGTTATGGCATACCGCTCCTGAATCAGGCCTGCAAGCTTGTCCTTTCGCCCTTCCGCCGCAAGAAGTTCGTCCTCTGTCAGATTGCCCCAGACCAGCTTTGCTTTTCCAACCTGTTGTTTCCACTTTCCTTTCATTTCGTCTGCACTAAACATGCTCATGATCACACCCTCCTCTGGCTATAACTTCGGTTTCAAGCTAGCTCGTCGCCATACCCGGGTCTGTTCGCTGGCACACACAGAGGAATACCTCCAAAGTGGTGCTCTACGCACTTATACCTATGCATATTTTTCTTTATATATGCCAGTTATTTAACAATCACTTACAGTAGCTTACAGGCCTGAAACTACCTCCACAGCTACCCCGTCTCGCCGATAGCAGCCGGCCTACCGGCACCGGGATAATGAGCGCATTCCCTGATCAAACAAGGCAAGGCTATGAACTTCATCAATAATCTCTCCATGCGGGGCAAGCTGACCACTCTGATGGTGCCTGCCCTGCTTGTTATTCTCTATTTCGCCGCTGAGAGCATTGCTCTGAGCTACAACGAGCTGAGCAATATGCGCCAGTTGCGTTCCATGGTGGAACTCGCTGAAATCGGCGACCCTCTGACCGAGAGTCTGCAGAAGGAACGCGGCAGGTCCGCAGTCCTCTTCGCCAGCCAACCCCGTACCGACGCCGCCCGCCAGGCCGAGCGTGAGCTGGCGGAGCAACGGCGGCAAACCGATACCCGCATTTCGGACTATCGCCGCGGAATTGACGCCCTGCTGGCAGGCGCCTCCTTTGATCGCAGCGTTGAAACCAGCCTACAGGCAGTGAGCCAGGGCCTGGCCAACCTGAATTCCCTGCGCAGTTCAATCGATAACCGAAGCATTGCCGCGGGCGATTCCGCGTCGCGCTACACCGCAATGATCATGGAACTGATTGACCGGATTGCTCTGATTATCCGACAGACCACCGATCCGGAGCTGACCCGTGACGTTAATGCTTACTACGCCCTGGCGGAGTTGGCAGAGCGAGCAGGCCGGGAACGCGCGGTTGGTGCATTCCTGATTCGCAGCGGAAACTTTGATCTTCCTACCCTGCGCCGTATCGCCGGACTCGGCGGGCAGCAGCAAGCCTACTTCAACGAAGCACTGGCGATGCAGGCCTCGGACACCGCACTTCGCGCAACTCTTGAAAAACAGTCGGGCACTGCTGCAAGTCAGTCCCTGGAGGAGAAGCGCGAAACCCTGTTCAGCAGTCCTTCCGGCATGTATGCCCTGGATGCGGCAGACTGGTTCAACAACACCACCGAACGGATTGGCGAGCTCAACGGGTTTCGTAAGGACATGCTGGCTGATGTAATGGCTCTGGCCACCGCCGGGGTCGCCGACGCCCGCAATGACCTAATCACTGCATCCGCCATTGCGGCAGGCGCGGTTCTGGCGATGCTGGTGCTTATGCTGGTCATCATCCGTGCCATCAACCTGCAAGTCGGGCGCCTGCTTGAAGGCGTGCAGTTCGCCATGGACAACAAGGACCTGACCCGTGACATTGAAATCGCCAGCACGGATGAAGTGGGCACTATTGGCAAAGCGATCAACGAGTTGTTCGGGCGCTTCGGCAACGCCCTGTTGCAGATCGACAAATCCAGCGTTCAACTGGCGACGGCTACCGAGGAAACCAGCTCCACGGCTGGCCAGAATTCAAGCCAGGTGAAAAACCAGCAGCAACAGATCGAACAGGTGGCGGCAGCTACTGAGGAGATGTCGGCCACTTCCGAGGAAATCTCCCGGAATACCCAGCAGGTTGCTGATGCCGCAAGAAGCGCCATGGAAAAAAGTCACACTGGCGAGCAGGTGTTGCACGGCAGCGTGAAGAGCATCCGCTCGCTGGCCAACTCGGTTCAGAAAGTTAATGAGGTTATTGAAGAGCTGGAGAACCGCAGCTCAACCATCAGCGATGTGGTGGATGTGATTCGCAAGGTGGCGGACCAGACCAACCTGTTGGCCCTGAATGCGGCTATAGAAGCGGCCCGGGCGGGCGAGCATGGTCGGGGATTCGCGGTGGTTGCCGATGAAGTACGCACCCTGGCGCAGCAGACCCATGAATCCACCACCCAGATTGAGGACATCATCAACGGCTTCCGGAATATTACCGGCAATGCCAGCCGTTCCATTATTGAAAGTCACAACCTGGCTAACGCCACCAGCGAACAGGCTTCAGAGCTGGAGCAGACCTTTGCGGACATCCTGACCGACGTAAACAGCATTTCCGATATGGCCAGCCAGATTGCCACCGCTTCCGAGGAACAGGTTGCAGTAACCCGGGAACTGGCAGGCAGCATGGAATCGGTCAGTGAGGCCGCGATCCTGACGCTGACCGGGTCCCAGGAAATCACCCAGGTGACCGGCGAGCAGGCACGGCTGGCGAGGGTACTTCAGGACCTTGCCAATGAGTTCAAGGTGCCGGCGTACAGCTGAAACCAACAGAAGTAAAAAGGGGTCAGATGAAAGCCTTCATCTGACCCCGACTTCACTCGACTTTGAATATGGGGTCAGAAGAACGCTTTCTTCTGACCCCGAGTTCGGCCCCCCGTCTTCGACAGGCCTGTCAGATAATCCGGGAGAACCGCTGGCTGGCGCCTTCCTTGCGGTAGAGATCAAAGATCTGGCAGATGGCCCGGATCAGCAACCGGCCTGCGGGCTGGACCTGAAGAACGCTGCCGTCATCGGCAATCAGTTCATCCTGCACCATGGGCTTCAGGCGGCTGAGTTCATCCGCGAAGTAGCGGTCCAGGTCTTCCTGCCACACCGCCGCGAACTGCTGGCGATCCAGCCGGAACTGGCAGATGAGCTGGCCGATCACCCAACGGCGAATGCGGTCGTCACGGGTCAGGTTCACGCCTTTGGTGATCGCCAGTTGGCCGGCATCAATGGACGCTTCCCAGGACGGCAGGTCGTGGTTGTTCTGGAAATAGGCATCGTCGGTCTGACCAATGGCCGACACACCCAGGGACACCAGATCGCACTCCGAATGGGTGGTGTAACCCTGGAAGTTCCGGTGCAGCCGGCCTTCCCGCTGGGCCACAGCCAGGCTGTCATCCGGCTTGGCGAAGTGGTCCATGCCGATGTATTCGTAGCCGGCTTCCAGCAGGCGGTTGATGGTGTTGTGGAGAATGGTCAGTTTCTGCTGCGGGCTCGGCAGCGTATCGGACTGGATCCGGGTCTGCGGATAAAAGCGGTCCGGCAGGTGCGCATAGCTGAATACGGAGAGCCGGTCCGGCGACATTTCGATGACCGCCTCCAGGGTTTCCGCGAAGCTTTCCGGGGTCTGGTAGGGCAGGCCGTAGATCAGATCCAGGTTAATGGAGCGGAAGCCAATCCGCCGTGCCTCACTCAGCACGGCCTCGGTCATGTCCCGGGGCTGGATGCGGTTCACCGCCTTCTGCACCTCGGGGTTCACGTCCTGGACACCCAGGCTGATCCGGTTGAACCCAAGATCCCAGAGTGTGGGCAGGGTGTCCTGGTCCACTTCCCGAGGGTCGATCTCAACGCTGTAGTCCCGGTCATCACCGGTTTGCAGATTGAACAGCTCCCCATACCCCGCCATCAGATGTTCCATCACCTCCTTCGGCAAAAACGTGGGGGTGCCGCCGCCCCAGTGCAGCTGGGTAACCGGTCGGTTCGCACCGAACAGCCTTGACTGGATGGCGGCTTCTTTCAGCAGCCGCTCCACGTAGGGCATGGCCTTGTCACGTTTCTTGGTGATCACCTTATTGCAGGCGCAGTAGTAGCACAGGTGCGCGCAGAACGGCAGGTGGGTGTAGAGTGATAATGGCCGGTCGCTGGCCTTGCTGCGGGCGGCGGCCTTGACCATGTCCTCAATCGGGTAGTTCTGGTTGAACTCAACGGCCGTTGGGTAGGAGGTGTACCTCGGGCCACTGAGGTCGTAGCGGCGGATCAGGGCGTCGTCCCAGATGAATTCCGGCAATGCGGAGTCTTGGGTTTTGAGTGCAGGGTCGGAGGTCATAGTAAACTCGGGGTCAGATGAAATTGGGGTCAGATGAAAGTTCATCTGACCCCATGTTCAGGGGAGCTGGAGGGATTTTACGGTAATCCTTCGGCTCGCATTTTGATGCGGGTCAGCTGAGTTTCAGTTTACCAGTTTGTTGTATGAACCACCCTTGGGCTGTTGGCGTACTTCTACTACCTCTTTTGGGGAGTTTTGGTGTTCGGAGGCGAATGGCTGGCGGTCCATGCCGATGCCTATGACTGGATAGAGCTGCCCAATGTGCTGGGCATGGTGATGCACGCCGATAACTTGCTGGCACGATTGGAACACATATAACGATGGTGCTCACGGCGGCCCGATTTCGCAGGCCAGCACCAGCGCCCAGAATTCCGAGAAATCGTTGACTACGACATCCGGCTTGTCGGGATGTTTGTGGGTGCCCGGAAATATCTTGTTCAGCCACGGCAGGTCCCATTGCGCGCCGTTAAAGAACACCGAGGTCATGCCCGCCCTCTTGGCGGCAATCACATCGGTGGTGCTGTCACCCACATACCAGACGCTCGGGTCCGGCGGATAATCCAGTTTCTGAACTGCCAATACCAACTGATCCGGATGCGGCTTGCGCATTGGTGTATCGTCGCCGCACACATCCACATCGAAAAGATGGGTCCAGCCGGTGTCTTCCACCGCAGCCAGCTCATGCTCAAAAAACTCCCGGTCCCGGTTTGTGATCACCCCGATCTGAATCCCCAGACGCCGCAATCCCTCCAGCACTTCACACACCTTGGGTTCAAAAGCTTTCACCGTGCCATAGTGCTTCCGGTAGTGGTGATTGAAGGCTTTGTGGGCAATCTGTTTGGCTTCCTGATCCTCCCCGAACAGCACTTCAAAAATGTCGGTCCGGGAGATTTTCCGATCGGCCTTCACCTTGGGGTGTAGCCTGGCGAACTCGCGCACGTAGGCAACCAGCCTGACGTCCTCCGGTGTCTTGCTGTCCTCAGGGGCCAGCATCCGGTCCATCAGCCTGAGCCGGTGAAAGTCCGGCAACATGTCATCCACCGCGTGGTACATGGCGTCCAGGGTATCCACCAGAGTCGCGTGCCAGTCGAACAGGATGACCGCCGGCCGGACCAGTTTGACGGCCGCCGGGTGCCAGTCCGGTTCTATCCGGGGTTCGGGGCGCTGAGGGGGTGGGTAGGGTCTCGGTCTTACCTCCGCGGGCGCCTGACGGAACGCCTCAGGCTCATTCCTTTCGAGCAGCGCCAGCAGATCCATCAGGTCCTCGAAGCTGTCAAGAATGGCGGCGGGGGCGTCCCGGTGTGAGAACCAGCTGTCTATCCGGCCCGGTTCCCAGCAGGCACCGTTATAGAAAATGCCGGACACACCGGCCTTGTTGGCGGTCAGCATGTCGACGTAACTGTCACCGATGTACCACGCCCTCTCATCGGCCGGCAGCCCCAGTTTCTCAAGGGCCTTGAGGATGACTTCGGGATCCGGCTTGTACTCGGTCACATCATCCGCGCACACCGTGGCATCGAACAGATCCCGCCAGCGCCCCTCGTCCACCGTGCGCAGCTCTTTGTCGAGGAACTCCCGGTTCCGGTTGGTCGATACCGCCAGCCGGATGCCCATCGCCTTCAGGGCCGACAGGTACTCATAGGCACCAGGCTGGAAAGGTCTGACCTGCCCGAAATACCAACGGTACGCCTCGTTATAGGCCTTGTGGGCAATCAGCTTCGCGGTTTTATCCTCGCCAAAAATGGCGTTGAATATGTCAGTCCTTGATACCCTGCGCTCCGCCAGTATGCGTGGATGCAAGCGGCGAAAAATCCGGATATAACGAACCAGCCTGGCATCATCGGCAGTGCGGCACTGACCCTCCGGCAGCAGCCGCTCCACCAGCCCCAGATCCTCCAGCTGCGGCAACATGTCTTCCATGGCACTGAACATGGCATCGTGGGTGTCGACAAGCGTGCCATGCCAGTCGAAGATCAGCACTGACGGAGCAGACAGATGATCACTGAACCGGGCCATAAGCAATCCTTTGAAGCTTCAGAAGCGGCCCAAAGTGCAATCCGTGAGCCGCTCCGATCCGTTGTCGCTGTTCGACCAGTCAGTTGCAGCCTTCTTCACTCTTCCCGGGCTCGGCCTTCTCCAGCGACGGCAGAACCAGTACCGGACAGGGGGCATTCACCGAGACATACTCCACGGTCGCCCGACGCAGGGACCAGTGACCACAGCCGCCACGGGATACCAGTAACATCAGGTCGGCACAGAGCTGGCCCGCCAGGCCCACCAGTTTTTCGCCGGCATTTCCCGCCACCACATGCAGATGCGCGTCACGGTCCAGAGGCAGGTATTTGCGTGCAAGCAGATCCAGCACCTCCCGGACCTGCGCCTCTTTCTGCTCGGGCGCTTCTCCGGTGACGTGAGGAAAGAACCCGCCACCACCGGGATTATAGACGCTGGCCAGGTGCAGCTCACCATCCTCCGCCAGCAGGTCCATGGCGGCTTCCAGGGCACGCTTGCCCTCACCGTCGTCTTCCGGGTCAATGGCGATCAACAGTTTCCGGTACATAGTCGTTCTCCTGTTTGGTTTCGGGGGTGGCTTCCACTTCCGGGAAGGCCCGCCCCTTTACCAGTTCGTTCATGCTGTAGCCCCGGTAATCCGCACGCAGCGCCCTGAGCAGGGCCACCGCCATGAAGATCAGCAAAACACAGAAGGGCAAACCCAGGGAGGTGATCACATTCTGCAGGGCATCCAGCCCACCCGCCAGCAACAGGGTGGCGGCAATAACGCCCTGGGCCGCCGCCCAGAAGATGCGCTGGCGCACCAGGGAGGGCTGGTCTTCCCGACGGGTCAGCATGTCGATCACCAGGGAGGCGGAATCGGATGACGTGGTGAAGAAAATGACGATGATGACCACACTCAGGGCCGATGCCACGTCTGCAAGAGGAAAAGCATCGAGAAAGGCGAAAATAGCCACGGAAGGGTCCTGCTGCACCTGCTCGGCCAGCGCGCTCTGGCCATTCATCTCCAACTGGATAGCAGATAACCCGAAGACTCCGAACCACACCAGCGTGAAGGCCGTGGGGGCAAACAAAACACCGGCGACGAACTCACGGATGGTCCGGCCCCGGGAGATCCGGGCAATGAAGATACCGACGTAGGGCGCCCAGGAAATGGTCCAGGCCCAGTAGAACAGGGTCCACTGCCTCTGCCAGTCGGTTTCCCTGAACGTCTCGGTCCAGAAAGCCAGCCAGGGCAAGGCGTCGAAATAATTACCCACGCTCTGGACCATACCTTCGGCAATAAACACGGTGGGCCCAACAGCAAGCACGAACGCAAGCAAGACCATGGCCAGCACGATGTTAAGCTGGGACAGCCGACGCACGCCCTTGTCCAGTCCCAGGGCCACAGAAGTCGCCGCAATGCTGGTAATGGTGGCGATCAGAATAACCTGGACCAAGCCGGTGGAGGGTGTACCAAACAGATAGTTCAGACCACTGTTCAGCTGCAGGGTCCCCAGCCCCAGAGAGGTTGCCACACCAAACAGGGTACCGAGCACAGCAATCACATCCACCGCCCAGCCCCATGGACCGAACGCCCGCTCCCCGAGGATGGGATAGAACAGGCTGCTGATGCGCATGGGCAGATTGTGGCGGTAGGCGAAGTAGCCGATCGCCAGTCCCGGCATCGCAAAAATGGTCCAGGTATGCAGGCCAAAGTGATACAGCGCGATGGTCATGGCATCGCTGGCGGCCCGCTCCGAGCCCGGTTGCACGCCGTCAAACGGGGGACTGGCAAAGTGGGACACCGGCTCCGCGACGCCCCAGAACATAAGTATGGTGCCGATGCCAGCGGCAAACAGCATGGTAAACCAGGTCAGGTTGGAATAATCCGGGCGGCTGTCGTCTGCTCCCAGACGGATATTGCCGTAACGGCTGACCGCCAGGCCCAGCAGGAAGATCAGCAGGGCGCTGACAGAGAGAATATAGAACCAACCCAGGTTACGGGCCACCCAGCCGGTGAGCAGCCCGAAACTTTCGGCAACGGCTTCATCAAACGGGACAGCCAGGGCAACAAAGAAGGCCGCTACCCCGGCGGAGGTGAAAAACACCCCTGGTATGGTCTGCAGTCCCAACCGGCGTTGCAGCCGTTCCAGCATAAAGCCTCCGTTTCTTCGGGAAAGGATCCGCCAAAGGCCTTACGCTACCACACCCGCGAACCGATTGCGGGACAGGGATCAATTCCGCTTCAGCCTCCCCCGGGGAACCTGTCCGGAAAGACTCCGGGACAGGGCCAGGCAAGAGCCTGAAAAGTAAACCGGCGACGGCTCACTCTGCAACGCCCGCGCGCTTCCAGAGGTAGTAACCAACCGGTATCACCAGCAGTGCCAGAATCACGGCACTGATCATGCCTCCGACCATGGGCGCGGCAATCCGGCCCATGACTTCCGATCCGGTTCCACCGCCCATCATGACCGGTATGAGACCGCCGATGATGGCGGCCGCGGTCATCATTATCGGCCGCACCCTCATTCCGGCACCGTGAAGCACTGCATGGCGAAGGGTTTCCCGCCTTGGCTTCAGCCCGCTCTTTTCACAGGTTTCCAGCATCGACTCGTAGGACTGATTGAGATAGACCAGCATGATCACACCAATCTCCACGGCAACACCGGCCAGGGCGATGAAGCCGACGCCGACGGCAACCGAGAAATTGTAACCCAGCAGATACATCAGCCAGATGGCGCCAACCAACGCGAAAGGCAGGGTAGCCATGATGATACCCACTTCCGCAAAGCGCCCGAAGTTCAGGAACAGCAGGAGGACAATAACGACCAGTGTCACTGGAACCACCAGGCTCAGTTTCTGCTTGGCACGGAGCATGTACTCATACTGGCCAGACCAGTTGACGGAGTAACCGGCGGGCAGATCCAGCTCCTCCTTCACGGCGGCCTGCGCCTGCTGGACATAGGTGCCGATATCCACACCTTCGATATCCACATAGCTCCAGCCATTCAGGCGGGCGTTTTCACTCTTGATGGAGGGCGGCCCGTCCTCCACCCGGATATCGGCCACGTCGGCCAGCGCGATCCGCTGACCGGATTCAGTCACCACGGGAAGCTGCTTCAGTTTTTCGGGTGAGTCCCGGTAATCCTCCGGATAGCGGAGGTTAATCGGGAAGCGCTCAAGCCCCTCTATGGTCTGCGCCACGTTGATTCCGCCAATGGCCGAGGCCACAACCTGCTGAACATCATCGATATTCAGGCCATAGCGGGCGGCACGCTCCCGATCAATATCCACCTTGATGTAGCGCCCGCCGGCGACCCGCTCGGAATAGACAGAACTCGTGCCGGGAACCTTCTCCAGGATCTCCTCAAGGCGTTTGCCAATGCCCTGGATAACCGAGAGATCCGGGCCGGCCACCTTGATGCCCACGGGGGTCTTTATGCCCGTTGCCAGCATGTCGATGCGGGTTTTGATCGGCATGACCCAGGCATTGGTCACCCCCGGGAAGCGAATCAGCGAATTGAGCTCCTGCTTGAGCTTATCGGTGGTCATCCCGTCCCGCCACTGATCCTTGGGCTTGAGCTGGATAAAGGTCTCAATCATTGTCAGCGGTGCCGGGTCGGTAGCGGTATCCGCCCGGCCCACCTTGCCAAACACGGTTTTCACTTCGGGCACCGTGGCAATCAGCTTGTCCGTCTGCTGCAGCAACCTCCTGGCCTCGGCAATCGAGATAGCCGGGTAGGTGGTAGGCATGTACATCAGGTCGCCCTCATCCAGGTTGGGAATGAATTCACTCCCGATCTTGGTTGCCGGCCACAGGCCGACAACCAGAACCAGTACCGATGCCAGAACCGTTGACAGCGGAAACCGGAGCACCAGCTTCAGGGCCGGCATATAGGCGGCGACCAGCAGCCGGTTCAGCGGATTCTTGTGCTCCGGCAGCACCTTGCCACGAATGAAGTAACCCATGAGCACCGGGACCAGCGTCACTGCGAGAGCGGCACTGGCCGCCATGGCGTAGGTCTTGGTGAACGCCAGGGGCGCAAACATCCGCCCTTCCTGGGCTTCCAGGGCAAACACCGGCACAAAACTGACAGTGATGATCAACAGCGAGAAAAACAGCGCCGGCCCGACCTCCGAGGCCGATCTGGCTACTATTTCCCATCGGTTCTCGGGCGTCAGCGGCGTCCTCTCCATATGCTTGTGCATGTTCTCGATTAACACGATGGCGCCGTCGATCATGGCACCGATGGCAATAGCGATCCCCCCGAGCGACATGATATTGGCATTGATACCCTGAAAGTACATGACGATAAAGGCGGTCAGGATGCCCACCGGCAGGCTGATAATTGCCACCAGCGACGAGCGGACGTGGAACAGGAAAACCATACACACCAGGGCCACCACCACAAATTCCTCGAGCAGCTTGAACCCGAGGTTATTGACCGCGCGCTCGATCAGGCCGGAACGGTCGTAAACCGTCACCACCTCAACACCTTCAGGCAGGCTCGACTGCAGCTCTTCCAGCTTGGCCTTCACACCATTAATGGTTTTCTGGGCATTTTCACCAAACCGCATTACCACAATGCCGCCAATGGTCTCCCCGTTGCCGTTGAGTTCCACAACGCCACGTCTCGCCTGCGGCCCGATCTCAACGCTTGCCACATCCTTCATCAGGACCGGCGTGCCATTTACGTCAAGACCCAGTGGAATCGACAAGAGGTCTTCACGGGACTGGATATAGCCAGTCGAGCGGACAATGTATTCCGCCTCGGCCATCTCGATCACCGATGCACCGATTTCCTTGTTGCCCCGCTTGATGCTGTTCTGGATGTGGGACAGGGGGATACCGAATGCCCGGAGTTTTTCGGGATTCACCTTGACCTGGTACTGCTTGACCATGCCGCCGACCGTGGACACTTCCGAGACACCGGGCACTGTCTGCAGCTCGTACTTCAGAAACCAGTTCTGCAGAGTGGTCAGTTGGCTCAGGTCGTTGTTCCCTGTCCGGTCAACCAGGGCATACAGGTAGACCCAGCCTACCCCGGTCGCGTCCGGACCCAACTGAGGCCGGGCCGATTCAGGCAGGCTGGGTATTACCTGGGAAAGGTATTCCAGCACCCGGGAGCGGGCCCAGTACATGTCCGTATCTTCATCAAAGATGATATAGACGTAGGAGTCGCCGAAGAACGAGTAGCCCCGGACCGTCACCGCACCGGGCACCGAGAGCATGGCCGTGGTCAGCGGATAGGTCACCTGATCTTCCACTACCTGCGGGGCCTGGCCGGGGTAGCTGGTTTTAACGATGACCTGGACATCCGAGAGATCCGGCAGTGCATCCACCGGCGTCTTCGACACCGAGTACAGCCCGAACCCGGTCAGCAATACGGCGGCAAGCAGTACCAGAAAGCGGTTTTGGACAGACCAGTTAATGACCGACGCAATCATGAGGCGCCTCCGTCATGGTCCATCTTGCCATGGTCCATTTCGCTCTGGTCCATTTCGCTCTGGTCCATTTCGCTCTGGTCCATTTCGCTCTGGTCCATTTCGCTTTGGTCCATTGCGCTCGGGTCCATCCCCTCATGATTCATGGCTTCAGGGCTGTCCTTGGCATCAGCCTTGCCCGCCTCCATGGTGTGCCCTGAATGGTTCATATCCGGGTCCATCGCCCCTGCGGACGGCGGCGACATCCGGCGGAAATCCGATGTCTTGCTGGATTCAGAGTCAATCAGGAACTGCGCCGAGACCACCACTCTGTCGCCGGGAACGACGCCTTCCAGAATCTCGGCATACTTATCCCCTACCCGTCCGGTGGTAACGTTAACCGATTTGAAGGCACCTTCTTCCAGCGCCAGAACAACGCGGTCGCTCTGTCCGGTGCGGATAACGGATTCCCTGGGCACCAGGGTGCGCCTTTCGCTCGGATCGCCCTGCATGTTAACGCTGGCGAACATGCCCGGCTGCAACATGCCATCGGTATTGTCAAAGCGCATCCTGACCTGTGCGGTCCGGGTCTCGAGATTGATTTCCGGATACACATAATCCACGCGCCCCATCCACCGGCGCCCGGGCATGTAGTCCAGGGTCATCTCTACCGGATCGCCGGTCCTGATGGCCCAGAGCTGGCTCTCAAACACCTCTCCGATCACCCAGACCTCGTCGAGTGAGCCGATGGACATGACCGGATCTCCGGGCCTGACGAAGGTACCCTCACGGACCCTCAGGACATCAATAACCCCGGAGGCCGGGGCATAGAAGGTTATGGTCCGCTGTACGTTACGGGTCTTCCTGAGTGTCCGGATCAAACGGTCCGAGACATTCAGCGACGACAAGCGCTCCTCAGCCGCCCTGATCAGGCGCGGGTTTTTCCGGTCCAGTGCCAGGAGCAATTCCTCCTGGGCATTCACCAGGGTGGGTGAGTAGAGGGTGTAAACAGGCTTGCCCTTCTCAACCGGGTCGCCCTCGGACTTTACATAAAGTTTCTCGATCCACCCTTCAACACGGGGGTGCATGTGGTACAACTCGTCTTCGTTATACTGCACGTAGCCCACGGTAATAATATTGCTGGGCAACTGCCCCCTGATGGCCTCGTCCGTGCGAACGCCCAGGTTATTGACAATGTTCGGCGCAACCCGGACGGTGCCTGGCGAGTCGTCAGCGCTCCCGCTGTCCTCGTAAACCGGAACCAGATCCATGCCCATGGGCGACTTGCCCGGTTTGTCACTTCTGAAGCTGGCGTCCATGGGTGACACCCAGTACAAGGGTTTCTTTTCCGCGGACGCTGGTGCCGTTGCGGTTTCGGAGGCCAGCCAATAGGCCGCCCCGGCCCCGGCAATGCCACCAAGCAGTATAAAGCCCAGCGGGCGAACAAAATTAGCCATGATGGTCAGTCCTGATAGCGAGTCTGTGAAAGTGAAGGTACTTCGGAAGAGCCTGAGGTCAGGTAACGGAAACTGGCGAAGTTCCGGGCCCGCTCCGCGGTCATCCCGATCAGCTCAATCTTGGCGTTGAGATCGTCGATCCGCGCACGTACGGCTTCGGCGAAATCGCCGTCGTCGTTGTTATAGGCGGTCAGTGCGGCCTCGGCCTGCTCTTCCATTTGCGGCAGCAAGAACTGCTGGTATATCCCGATGCGGTCATCAAGTCGTTTAACCCGGGCAAGGGCTGAACGGGCCCTTGCCTGAATCACGCGAAGCTGCAAAACTCGCTCTGTCTTTTCTGCTTCGAGCCGGGCCGCTGAGGCGTTCAGCTTCCGGTCCTGGAGATTGCCGGTAAACAGCGGGAGATCAAAACCAATCCCCACGGAGAAGAGATCCGCCCGGTCCTGCCCGCCGGGCACGCGATCCCGGTAGCCATATTGCGCAGAAACCGTCCATTCGGGCTTGTAAGCCTCGCGGGCAAGATCCACATCAATGGCCCGGGCCTTGATCTGCTGGTCCGTGGAACGGATCAGGGGGTGACGGATAAGGGTGCCCGCACTGGTTTCCGACCAGCCGTCCCGAAGCGCTGTCAGCAGTTCGGGGGGCACCGTTTCGGTTACCTCCAGCGAGGCATTTTTCGACCCGATCCACTCACCCAGAGCTTCCTGACTTGATTGCAGCTTCAGCCTCAGGTCGGTCAGCCGGTCATCCAGGCGCGTAAGCTCCAGGGTGCCCCGGACAACGTCCTGCTGCCGTGAGATCATGGTGGCGGTTATGTAACCCGCCTCGGCTACGTCGGACAGCTGCTCGAAAAGATCCCTGTTATCCTCAATCAGACCGATGCTCTGTTGTGCCTCCCACACATCAAGCCAGAGGCGGGTCACCGTTTCCACCACCCTGGCGCGCCGGTTCTCCCTCTGAAAAGGTTGCTCCTGCGCCAGCTCTTCTTTCCTGTCCTGCGACAACTGCAGGCTGTCGCCGCGCGGAATCCGCTGCGAGATTCCGACCGTGGCCTGGGTCATCGCTTCCTGCCCGGTGTCGAACGTGTCCACGGGCAGATTCGCGGCGCCAAGTGACAGCCGAGGGTCGGGCAGGGCCCCCTCGGCAATGGACTCCTCCAGTAATGCTTGCTGTATCTGGGCACTCTGGCGAAGCCATGGATCGTATTCAATGGCGGCATCAATCACATTCGCCAGTTGAAGTCTGGGCTCCGCCCAACCGGGCAGGCTGGTCAAAACCAACGCCCCGAAGATGGCGGATCTGAAATAGCGAGCAGGAATAGCCAAGGGTAGGTCTCCACAGAAGTCTGTTAATCTGTTCAGGTACGCGATGCTAAATCTCAAACCTGAACTCTAACTGAACTTACCTGGGTTTTCAGGATATTTTGATCTGGCTCAATTTGTGTTTCATGTGATAAAAACCGAGAGAATCTTTGGTTTTTCATTAACTATCCAGAATCACTCCGAAAACTGATGCTTTAAAAAACTCATCAGACAGGATCGGCAATTATTTTCTGAATATAAAGCCTTTACCACCAGCCCAACAATGTGAAATACCTGAGGGTCTCAGTGGTATAGCACATAAAGACGAGCAAGCACATTTCAGCGCATAAAAAAGCCGCAGAGGCTTCTGCGGCAAGGACAAACCTGAGATAACACAAAGGACAATCGTGTCAGGTACGATGACTGCCCCATGTACTGCAAAGTAAAACACAATACCCTGAAACAAACCTGAATTTCTGACACCTCTTAAAAAAAAGATGACCGTCGAGTGGCCTATACACTAAATAACTGCCCATTAAACCGCCACACGATTCATTTGCTGAAATGTACATATAAAGGAACGCCTGGGTAGAGTGATACTTCTTTGATTGTGGGCGCCAAAATACGACCAGACAGAATATTCAGAAGTACCATTGCATCTCCACCAATCCCAGAGGCTCAAGCATTCCGTACTCGCTGGTGTCGTTACCACCAAACCATTGGGCTCCGGCTGTGAGATAGATTTCCTGGCTGAAGGGAAGCGTCCAGGTGGACCGGGGATAGAGTACCCAGCTTGCATCATCAACATTGCGAATGGCCACTACCCGATACTGCCAAAACGGGTTGATATCCTGCCATGCGAGCAACCCGGTATAATGGCGCCCGGCATAGAGCGGATCTGTGGACAGCAGGTTTCCAAGGCCAGAGTTTCCCGGCGGTACGGGCCGGCCGTTGTAGAAATATTCCAGTGCCAGGTTGAACCCATTGCGAAACGACCAATTCAGATCCGCCACTCCCTGCCAGTAGCTGTCGCTGGCGTCCGGGTCGCTCCAGACGAATTCCGTGCGCCAACCGGTGCCGATCACCGAGCCACTGCCGTCAAAGCCTATCCTGGTGACATCGGCAAACTCACCTGCCATCAGCCCGGCATCTACACCACCAATATAGCGCTTGACCCGGGCTGCCGTACTGGCCTCGCCGTCATTGTGTTGCGGGGCATGGACAGCGCTGATGCGTCCTAAGGCTCCCCAGGGTTTGTCCCAGAGAATGGCGTCCACACCCACCCGTTCATCCGGCTCCAGTTGCAAGGGGCTGACAGGATTGAGGATGTCCATCGGGTTCCAGATCAGGGCCGTGGACCAGTTCACCTGCTGGCGCCCGAAGCGGAAATCACCGGCCGGCGACCGCCACTGCACCGTGCCACGATAGAACTGGTGGCGCGCCAGCAATGTCCCCGACTCGTGAATATCCCCCTGCAGATCCCAGTAGCGAGGTTCCGGGGCATCCCGGAGCAAGGCGAACTCCGGGCTGTCCAGAAAACTGCCCGAAACCAGTTCCAGGTCGTAGGCCGCGTCCACAATCCAGTCCTGATATCGATATCGGGGGTTCAGACGCAGGCGGGTAAGGTTCGAAACGTAGCGATCACCGTCGATCAACGAGCGCGAGCCGACGCTGAGATTCTTCAGCGATCCGGACTGGCTGAACCCGGCCTCAACACCTGAAGCCAGCATCAGGCAGACCAGCCCTGACGCCACTTGCCAGTGCCTAGCCATGATGAATGGCCTCGACCGGGTCCAGCCGCGCCGCCCGCCATGCCGGATACAGCGCCACCGTCACCGAACAGAGAAACAGCAGCAGGCTGGGCAGCCAGACATGATCAAACATCAGCACCGGATAGACCCGGTCGGTAATGCCCGGAATGGTTTCCAGCGCCCCGCTGATCGAGGACAGGTCAATGCCGGCCTGGTTCAGCCAGTAGACCAGCGCACCGCCCGCCAGGGTTCCGGCCACCATGCCCAGTACCGCCAGAAAGAACGCCTCGAACACAATCGTCAGCAGCAACTGGACACCTCGGGTTCCCAGTGCCAGCATGACGCCCAGTTCCCGGGTCCGCTCCATCACCGACATCACCATGGTATTCATGACCCCGATGGCCACCACGACAAAGACCACCGACAGGATGAGATAAAAATCCACCTGGCTCATTTCCACCATCTGGACCACCACCGGCAGCAGGGTTTCCCAGTCCTGGGCCACCAGTCCGTCCCCGCTCAGCGACTTGTTCAGGGTGCGCGCCAGCGCGGCGCTCCCGGCGCGGTCCGACAGCCGCAGCGCGATCCGCGAGGCTTCGTCCCCCTGCAGGCTGCCCAGGCGACGGGCGGCCTCGATATCGATAAACGCATACTCACTGTCGAACAGGTCACTTCCGGTACGGTAGATACCGCGAATCGCCTGAGCCCCGGAGGCCAGGTCGCCGCCGGCCTGTTGTACCGTGATGACCAGTTTGTCGCCCAGCCGGGCATCCAGCTCCTCAGCCAGCTTTCGGCCAATCACGATCCCCTGGTCGCCTGACTGAACGTAGGCTCCCTGCTCAATATAACCGGCAAGTTCGGTGACGGCCCTCTCCTGTTCCGGCGCAATACCCACCAGTTCCACCGGCAGACTTTTCCCCGGATTCGCCACCATGGCACGAAGCACCACCCGCGGCGCGGCGGCCTCCACTTCAGGGCGCGCCCGCAACTGCCTCAGCAGCGTCGGGCTGTCGGCGATGCGCAGGGCTGGCGACAGATCGACGGCGTGCCCCGCTTCCATCACCTGCACGTGCCCGCTGAGCTGCTGGGTCGAGTTCTGGATCATCTGCTCGAAGAAGCCATCGGCAAAAGCGTACAGGAACAGATAGGCCGCCAGCCCGAACGCGGTGGCGGAGCCGGTAATCACTGACCGTCTCGGGTTGCGGAACACCGAACGGAGTGCCATTTGCGCGAAAATCAGCAGCCGGTGATCGGACGTCACCTGCCAGTGAATCCGGCGGATGCGGTTAATCACCTTGCGCCTGGCTCCCATCGCCTCCAGCGGACTGTTGCGACTCGCCTTCCAGGCCGGGAGGGCGGCCGCCAGCAAGGCTACCGAGACCACCACAACGCCAATCACCACCAGACGCTGGAATTCAATGGTGGGATAAACGATGCCGCTGAGCCCCGGCATGGTATCCATGGCCTTGATATAGGCGCTGAAATCCAGCCCATACCTGCCGAAATAGCCGGTCAGCGACAATCCCAGCACCAGCCCCAGCAGGTAGCCGAGGCCGGCCAGAATCGTGGTTTCCAGAAGCACCAGCCAGACCACACGGCTGCCGGGTGTACCCAGCGCCAGCATCACGCCAAACTCCCGGCTACGCTCCAGTACCGACATCAGGATGGTGTTGACGATACCGGCGGCCACTACCACGAACACCACGAAGATCACGATATAGGCGACGGCGTCGTGAAAGGCCACCATCTGCACCAGCGATGGCATCAGGGCCGGCCAGCCCAGGACCTCCACGTCGTGGCCCTGCAGCCGATCCCGCACGGCGCCGACCACCTGGTCGAGCTGGTCGGCATCCTGTACCCGGGCCGCGATCTCGGTAAACCGCCCCTGAAAGGCATACAGCGCCTGGGCCGAGGCCAGGGGCATCTGGGCCAGGAAGCCATCAATGCGCTTGATGCCGGTCTCGAACACGCCCACCACCTCGAACCGGTCGGCGCCGATGGAGCCGTCCGCCGCCTGCACCACCAGCACGAGCTCGTCGCCGGGGGAGACATCGAGGGCACTGGCGGCGTCCACGCCGACAAGGATCTCATTGCCGGCGGCCAGATAGCGGCCGCGGACAATCGACCGGTCGAGCCGGGTGACCCTTGGCTCCGTCGCGCTGTCGACGCCCATCACCTGCAATGCCCGTGACTGGTCCGCTCCGCTGGCCAGGGCATGCCCCATCACCCTGGGCGTGGTTGCCGCCACACCGGTTACAGCCGACACCTCCCCGGCAAGATTCCGACGCTCGGCCAGGGCGATGTTCATTTCCCGATCATCATGAAAGCCGCGCTGATGCACCTTCAGGTCGCCGGTTACATAACCGGTCATGTTATTGATCATCTGGGCGTTGATGCCATCGATGAATGCCCAGATAAACACCAGCCCGCCGACACCCACGGCCACCGACAACAGTGTGATGGCCGTGCGCCGGCGATTGACCCGGAGATTGCCAAAAGCCAGCCGTAACCACGCCATCATGGCCGTCGCTCCTCACGCTCGACACGGCCATCCCGGAGATGGATTATCCGCCGTGCGCGTTCCATCACCATCGGGTCGTGGGTGGAGAACACAAAGGTAATGCCGTGCTCGGCATTGAGCCCTCGCATCAGGTCCAGAAGGGCCGCGCCGGTGGTGGAGTCGAGATTGGCCGTAGGCTCGTCTGCCAGGACAATGGCCGGCTTGCTGACAATCGCCCGGGCCACCGCGACACGCTGTTGCTGGCCGCCGGACAATTCATGGGGCAGGCGCCGCTCCAGTCCCTGCAGACCGACCTCCACCAGAATGCGCCCGGCCTCGGCGCGGCGCTCCCGAAACGGCACTCCGCGAAGCATCAGCACATATTCGACATTCTCCTGCGCCGACAGCACACCGATCAGGTTGTACTCCTGAAACACAAAGCCGATCTTCCACAACCGCAGAAGGGTCCGCTTCTTGCGGCTGAGCCCGGTGATTTCCTCACCCGCCACCTGGATACGCCCGCTATCCGGCTCGTCCAGGGCTCCAATCTGGTTCAGCAGGGTGGTCTTGCCCGACCCTGACGGGCCCACCAGCGTTGTGAACTCACCGGCGTCGATGGCGACCGACACTTCATCCAACGCCTTGACGGCAATCGAATCCTGACGGTAGATCCGCGACGCTTTCTCCACATTGACGATGCTCATACCGGGCCCTCACTGTGGGTTGCGCAGGCGGCGCAATGAAAACAGCGCCTCATCGAGCGGCAGGTCGAATTCGATGGACTCAATCGTGATCACCGTGCGGGACTCGGGGTTATCGGCGTCCACCATCGTCCAGCGGGTGGGAATGCGGCGCCCGCCCATGGTTTCGATCTGGTCATAGGTCATGCGCTTGACGACCTGGTCGCGCTCGCCATAGTAAGCAGCCGACACCGGGATAGCATCGGCGCGGATCCTGAATTCCAAACGGCTCCACACCACCGGCGCGTCGGGCCGGGGCGTCGAGACGATCCGGTACACAGGCACCTCGCCCGAATCGTCGGTCTCGACCAGCTCATGGGTGTAGTCTTCAACGAACGAGCTTTCCTTGACCAGATCGTCGTTGCTGAAGTTTGAACCCATCCAGGGCTGCAGCATCATCGATGGCGGGATCTTGATGGTGCGATCAACCTTGGGCAGGTAATTCCACATGGCATCGCCGATTCGCAGCGAGCCAATGCCAGCCTCTTTTTTGGGCGCGTGAATGCGGATCAGCGTGTACTCCGGGCGGTCCATCCAGGCTTCCAGTTCCAGAGTGCGGGTCCAGTACTCCGATTCGATCCGCATGGCGAAACGGCCGTGATTGCTGTCGGACCAGAGGGTGTCCTCCATGCCGGCCACCAGTTGTTCAGCATCCGGAGCCTGGGCCAATGCCCGGAAGGAATAGACCGCCAGGGTCAAAATGAGTGCAGTAAGGGTAAACGATTTGTGGCTCATACGCGTTCTCGGATTGTCTGGTTATCGTTATTTTCTGCTTATTGTTGCTTTCTAGCAGGTATGAGTGCTCAAAGGTCAAGCAAATAGTCCGGTTGCTGCGGAAGAACCGACAAATTTAACAGTTTTAGGCGAAACGGCCGGACCCGATGCTGGAAATTATAGCCAAAATCAGGCCAACCCGTTGGCATTGTTGATGTTTTAATCTTGTTTGGAGCGGCAGCGGGATCTCGTCTATAATCCGATGGTCTTTCGACACTCGTGTAGTGAGCCTGCCCGCTTAAGGATTTCTCCGTTCTCATGATCCGCCATTATTTGACCTGTTTACTGGCTTTACTGATTGCCCTGCAATCGGCGGTTGCCATGGCGGACACCCATAGGTTTCATCAATCGGGGACGGAACACCTGGAATTCGACCATACGCACCCGCCCACTGATACCCCGAACAACAGCCAGCTCGCCAAGCAGACCGCCAACCAACCCGACCTGTCTTTATACGATTGTCGCCATTGCTGCCATTGCCATGGCCAGGTCCAGGGCGCAGTGGTCCTGACCGGAGCGGCTTCACACCTGGCTGTCTTGCTCTCAGGAAACGGCCAAGCCGACTATCAGGCCAACCTCACCTCCGGCATTTTCCCTTCCCTGTTCCGCCCTCCCATCGCCTGATTACATCGCAAAAGCGCGTCACCAGCCGCTGTAGCCCAGGGCTACAGCACCACAATGGCATTTATTCCAGGGTGATACATCATGGAACCGCAGGACTATCATTATGAGACGATTTGACTGGCCCTGGCAGGCCTTGCTGAGCGCGTGCGTGCTTGTCCTGCCCCTGCTTGCCCACGCACAAACTTCCGGCTGGGACGCCTGGCTGGCATCCCAGGTACAACAACACCCTGACGTGCTCGCCGCTCGCGAGCAATGGCTGGGTTCCAACGCCAGTGCCGATGCGGTGGAGCAGCCTATCTACAACCCGGAGCTGTCCACCGATCTGGAGCGTAATGGCGACGACGACAACTACCGCGTCGGCGTTCAGCAGACCATCGACTGGTGGGACAGACGGGGCGCAAGACGGCAGCAAGCGGGCTATCTGCGAAGCGCTGCCGAAGCGCTGTACCGGCAACGAGTACTGGACAAGACCGCTGAGGCGGTGGCCGCGCTGGTTGAGTGGCAGTCGGCCAGTCGCGCCGCGGCCATTAGCCAGGCGCAACAGGAGCAACTCAACACCCTGCTCGAACTGGTGGAGAAGCGCCAGCAGGCGGGTGATCTGGGCAGCATCGATGCCGAACTCACCTTCCTTTCCCTGTCGCAACAGTTGGCCCAGGTCGCCGAGGTGGAAGCCACCTTGCAGAGGGCTGAAACCAGGGTACGCGAGCTGCTGCCGCGGTGGACCCCGGAGCGGGGCGGCATTCCCGATGATTTCTGGCCGTCCACGCCAGGCCCTGTCCCGGATCGGGAGCTGCTGGGGCATCCGGCGGTGGCCAGCGCGCACGCCCGCTGGCAGTCGCTGAAGGAGGAAGCCGAGGTGACACGGCGTAGCGCCCGGGCGGAACCGACCGTTGGGCTCAATGCCGGTCGTGATGAAGGCGAGAGCGTTGTCGGGCTGACCTTCTCCATCCCGCTGAATGTGCGCAACAACTTTCGCTTTGAGACCCGCACCGCCGAACGCGCCGCGCTGGAGGCGGAAGCCCGCTTCCAGGCCGTTTACCGCAAGCAGCGTTTTGACTGGCAAGCCGCCTACGCCGCCTGGCAGCGCTATGAACAGCAATACCGCCGTTGGCAAGACGTCGTCCGGGGGCGGGTGGAGAACAGCGCCGAACTGCTGGAACGCCAGTGGCGCAGCGGTGACCTGTCCACCACCGATTATCTGCTGGCCTTGAATCAGCGCGCCGAGAGCCTGCGTTCAGGCATCGAATTGGCAACACAGACACGGCTTGCGCTCACCGAGGTGCTCCAGCAATCGGGCCGCCTGATGCGCGCGACTATGCCCGCAACAGCGCCAACGAATGAATAACAGGATGACAAATATGAACAAAACACTGACAGCTCTTCTGGTCGCTGGTCTTGCGACAGCAACCGCAAGCCTTGCCAGGGAATCTGAGTCGGGGCATGCCCACGAGTACGAGAAAACCACGCCTGCCGCAGCCCATGGCGATCAGGGTGAAGGTGACGATCACCGCGAGGAAAGTCACGGGGAAAGTCACGGGGAAGCCGCTTCCACGTCCTTGAATCCCGCGCAGATGACGCGGGCGGATATCCAAGTGGAGGCCCTTGCCGCCAGCCCGGTCGATTATCGGCTTTACGCGCCGGGGGAAGTCCTCTCCAACGGCTACACCAGCTACCGGGTATCACCCCGGGTAGCATCAGTCGTGCTGCGCCGACACGTCGCACTCGGTGATCACGTCAAGCAAGGTCAGTCTCTGGTCACCCTGTTCAGCGAGAGCGTGGCACAGGCACAAGCCGGCTACCGCACGGCCTGGTCCGAGTGGCAAAGGGTGCGGGAACTGGGGCGTACAACCGTGGGGGAACAGCGTTATGTCAGCGCCAAGGCCAGCCTTGAGGCGGCCCGGGCAACGCTGCTGGCCTACGGCCTGTCCAACTCGGATCTGCAATCGCTGGCGTCACCGCAATCCGTGGCATTGGGAGAATATACCCTGCGCGCCGAAATCGATGGCGCAGTGCTTTCCGACGATTTCGAGCAGGGCCAACGTATCGAGGCGGGCGCACCGTTGATTGCGCTGGCGGATGAAGAGCAGCTCTGGGTGGAAGCCCACCTGCCCGCTAACCTCTCCCTGACCCTGGGTGCCGGAACACAGGCCGACGTCGTAACCGGCGATGTACGCGCAACGGCCGCGGTCACGCAGGAGGCCCACACCATCGATCCCATCACCCGCACCCGCACCGTGCGCCTGCTGGTGGACAATCCGGAACACCGCCTGCACCCGGGCCAGTTTGCCGAGGTGTATTTCCGGTTCCGCACGCAAAAACCCGTGCTGGCGGTACCGGAAACCGCGCTGATGCGCTCAGCGGACGGGGACTGGACGGTATTCGTGGAAGACCATCCCGGCGAGTTCCAGCCGGTGGAGGTCGAGTTGGGCCGTGCACTCGGGCAGTTACGTGAAATCACCGGCGTCCGGCCGGGGACCCGTATCGTAACCAGGGGCGCGTTCTTTGTTGCCTCGCAGATCGCCAAGGGCGGCTTTGACCCCCATAACCACTGAGCAGCAGGAGACCCCATGTTTAACCGAATCATTGATTGGGCGGTCACCAACCGGTTGCTCGTGGTAATAGCGCTTATCACACTGACGGTCAGTGCCGTTTTTATTATTCCCAAACTGAACCTGGATGCCTTTCCGGATGTGACCAACGTGCAGGTGTCGGTGAATACCGAGGCGCCAGGGCTCGCCGCCGAAGAGGTGGAGCAGCTCATAACTTACCCCATCGAAGCAGTGATGTATGCCCTGCCTGACGTCGAGGAAGTGCGCTCCATTTCCAAGACCGGCTTGTCTGGCGTCACCGTGGTATTCAGGGGCGGCACGGACATCTATTTTGCCCGGCAACTGGTGTTTGAGCGGCTTCAGGCCGCCAGGGAGCTGATTCCCGATGGGGTTGGCACGCCGGAAATGGGACCGAATACCTCCGGCCTCGGTCAGGTCTATCAGTATCTGCTGGTGGCCGAACCGGGCGCGGGTTTTGATGCCATGGCCCTGCGCAGCCTCAATGACTGGGTGGTAAAGCTGCTGCTGATCCCGGCCGAGGGCGTGACCGATGTACTCTCTTTCGGCGGTGAGGTGCGCCAGTACCAGGTCAACCTGAACCCATCCCGGCTATTGGCTTACGGCCTCAGCCAGGACGACATTATGGCGGCGCTGGAGCGCAACAACACCAATGTCGGCGGCTGGTATATGAACCGGGGCCAGGAGCAACTGGTGATCCGGGGTACCGGCTGGCTGGATCATGGCGGGCAGGGGCTGGAGCAGATTCGCCAGGTGCCGCTGAAAACCGTGGACGGCACCACCATCACCGTAGCCGACGTGGCTCAGGTGGCGCTGGGCAGCGAGATCCGCCAGGGCGCGGTGACCATGACTCGCAAAAATGCCGTCGGCGAGGTGGAGAATCTCGGCGAGGTGGTGTCCGGAATCGTGCTCAAGCGCATGGGGGCCAATACCAAGGCGACCATCGACGGAATCAATGACCGCATCGGGCGTATCAACCAGGCATTGCCCGAAGGTGTCCGCTTCGAGGCATTTTACGACCAGGCCGATTTAATCACCCAGGCGGTGCGGACCGTCGTCAATGCCCTGTTGCTGGCTTTCGTTTTCATCGTGGTGATCCTCGCGCTGTTCCTGATGAACCTGCGCGCCACTTTTCTGGTGTTGATCTCAATCCCGATCTCAATTGGTATCGCCTTGATGGTTATGTCGTGGTTTGGCCTGTCAGCGAATCTGATGTCCCTGGGAGGGATCGCGGTGGCCATCGGGATGTTGGTGGACGGCTCTGTGGTGATGGTGGAGAACATGTTTAAACATCTGACCCACCCGGATGCAGAGCATGAAACCCATAGAAAAGCGCTGGTGAGTTCCGATGACGAAGACCCGGCTGATGCAGCCCATGACCGCCACGGCATTGCCTTGCGCCTGCAGGAGGCCGGCAAGGAGGTGGCCCGCCCCATCTTTTTCGCGACCGCCATCATTCTGGTGGTTTTCATGCCGCTGTTCAGTTTCGAGGGTGTCGAAGCCAAGCTGTTTCAACCCATGGCCATCAGTATCATGCTGGCCATGCTCTCCGCGGTTTTGGTGGCCCTGATCATCGTGCCAGCATTAGCGACCTACCTCTTTCGCAGCGGGGTCCGGCAACGCGAGAGCTTCGTATTGAGGCCGCTCGATTTGCTCTATCGCAAGGGTTTAACCTGGGCGATGGGGCACGGCAAACTGGTGGTGGGTATTGCCGTTGTCATGGTGGTGTCCGCCGCGCTGGTCCTGCCCCGCCTGGGCACCGAGTTCGTGCCGGAACTGGAGGAAGGCACCATCAACCTGCGCGTGACACTCGCCCCCTCCTCCAGCCTGGACACCGCGCTGGAAGTGGCCCCCAGGCTGGAGGCCATGCTGATGGAGTTCCCGGAGGTCACCTATGCCCTGTCGCGTATTGGCCGGGCTGAAATCGGTGGCGATCCTGAACCCGTCAACAATATTGAGATATATATCGGCCTCAAACCGGTGCCGGAATGGACCAGCGCCGACAACCGCTATGAACTCCAGTCGTTGATGGAGCAGAAACTGGAGCAACACCCGGGCTTGCTGTTCAACTTCTCGCAACCTATCGCAACCCGCGTGGATGAGTTGCTGTCGGGTGTCAAAGCACAGCTTGCCATCAAACTGTTTGGGCCTGATCTCACCGTGCTGGCCGAGAAGGGCCAGGCCATTGAAGCGGTGGTTAAGGAAATAGCAGGTGCCCGCGATGTGGCCATGGAACAAATCGCCGGTGAGTCGCAACTGGTGGTGAAACCGGATCGCCGTGCCTTGTCCCGTTACGGCCTGGCTGTGGGCGACGTGATGGAGCTGGTGCGCGAAGGGCTGGGTGGCGCCAGTGCCGGCCAGATCATCAATGGTAACGAACGCTACGATATCTATGTCCGCCTCGCCGAACGTTTTCGCGAGAACCGCGAAGCCATTGCCGACCTGCGCTTACAGGCCCCGTCGGGTGCCTGGGTGCGCCTCGGAGATGTGGCCGCGGTCGGTATCGCATCGGGACCGCCACAGGTGCGTCGTGATGACGTACAGCGCCGGGTGGTGATACAAGCCAATGTCCAGGGGCGCGACATGGGCAGTGTGGTCGCAGATATTCGTCAGGCGATTGCCGGGCAGGTGGATCTGCCAACCGGCTATTCCGTGGATATCGGAGGCCAGTTCGAGAACCAGCAGCGGGCCCAAAAACGCTTATCACTGGTGGTGCCGGTTTCGCTGGGACTGATCGCCTTGCTGCTCTATTTTGCCTTTGGCTCGGTTGGCCAGGCCATGCTGATCCTGGTGAATGTTCCGCTGGCCGTGATTGGCGGCGTATTTTCACTCTGGGTTTCCGGCCAGTACCTGTCAGTGCCCAGTTCCGTGGGCTTCATTACCCTGTTCGGTGTCGCCGTGCTGAACGGGGTCGTCATGGTGGAAAGCATCAACCAACGGATTGCGGACGGTCTGACCATTGCCGATGCCGTGTTTGACGGGGCCGTTTCAAGACTTCGGCCGGTGTTGATGACCGCCATCACCTCGGCGCTGGGGCTAATCCCCATGCTGCTCTCCAATGGCGTTGGTGCGGAAATACAAAAGCCTTTGGCCAGTGTCATCGTGGGCGGGTTGGTGACAGCCACGTTTTTGACACTGTTTGTCTTGCCGGTGTTGTTTGCCTGGTTTTCAAAAGGCAGGTTAAAGGACAGGGAATAAACCTTTGAGCCTGCTGCTGCCGTTCCGGTGGCGGCAGGCCTGTTTGCCATCAATCCACGCGGGGTATACCCGGGTATCCGCCCGCCATGGTCGGGTTATGGGTCGCCGGTTCAGGCCCTGCGCCGGCCCGGTCAATGAGACTGGATCGAAATCTGATGGCCGGTGCCATTCAGCGCAATCTCGTCAATAATTTCAAGGGATGCCGGATCGAGCACCCAAAGCCTGCCTTCGGCACGACTGGTAACCAGCAGGCGGCCATTGCCGGGAGATACCGCCAGATGGTAGGGGGCCGGCGCCAGTGACACGCTGTGGCGGGTCCCGCTGGCAAGATCGATCCGGACGACCCGGTCGCCGCCCTTACTGGTTGCGTACAGTATCCCGCCGTCGGCGCTCAGGCCAACGCCATGAGATTCCGCCCCGACATCATACCTTGCCGCCACGGCGCCTTTGGAAAGCTCCAGGGCAACAACCTGGCCCGCGTCGACATCATTGACATAAAGCCGTTCGTTGCCGGGGGCGAGCACCATATGCTCCGGACTACCGCCAACCCGAAGATTGCGTTTGACGAACCAATGCCGGGTATCCACTTCGCTGACCGTGCCGTTGCCGGTATTGCTGACCAGCAGGGACTGACCGTTGTCGGTCGCTGCCAAGTAGTTGGGCGCCGGGCCCGTCGCCACGGTTTCAACCAGCTGTCCGGACTCCAGGTCAACCACACTGATACCGCCGCCCATGGGATGCGTGGAAACAGCGTAGCGACCGTCAGGGGTCACCAGGACATGGTGCACCGGCCCAGGCACCTCCAGCGTGCGGGCAATCGCGTTCGTGGAGGTATCGACAACATAGATCCGACCGGTATTGGCGTCTTCCGGAGTTGCAGCGGGCGCACCACCCCCATGATGGGCGGCATGTTCGTCTTCCGTCACGCCCTCCGGGCGACTGACCGGTTCCTGGCTGTCGTGAGCGGTCAGGCTGCCGGCAACCAGATAGCGGCCATCGGGTGTCAGTGCCGAGCCATGGGTATTGATGGTCCCGCTGATCGTCGACGTTATCTGGTAACTTTCCAGATCAATAACGCCCACGGAATCCGCCGTCCCCATGGGTACGAATGCCCGGGCACTGTCTCCCATCGCCGTCAGGGATAGGCTCATCAGGACAGTGGCTACCAGCGAGGAGCGCCACCGGTTACGCGCCTGGAGTTTCATAAAACCACCTCCTCAGGTCAGGATACAACGGGAATCAGATCTCTCTCGGTCACTCAAATCGATTCAACAACCTTTAAAAGCATTTCCCTGACTTTTCCAGCAACCTGCTTGAGCTCGTCGTTATCAATAGCGGTCATGGAAGCCACGGGGTCTATCGCGCTGACCTCGATACCCTCCACAACTTCGCGAAGAATGACGTTACACGGCAGCATCGCGCCGACACGAGGCTCCACGCCAATGGCTTCCCAGGCCATACCTGGATTACAGGCCCCGAGAATCCGGTACGCAGACATATCCTTGTCCAGCTTTTTCTTCATCGTGGCCTTGACGTCAATTTCCGTCAGCACCCCGAAGCCGTGATCGGTAAGCGCCTGACGCGTTCGTTTGTCCACCTCCTCGAAACCCACATTGCTGACAAGTCGATTGATAGTGTATGACATACAACCTCCTGTTATTTTTTCATGGGTGGAATTTTAGAACAGCAAAACGGCTCATGCTTGGCATTGGCCCGGACGTTGTCGTCCGTATAGCGATACCACGCCAGTTTCCGCCGGGTCCACCAGCCCGCTTTCAACCGGCCTCCATGGAGCTCGATCAGCTCCAGCAGCTCATCGGTGGACCAATGGGTCCCATCGAAGGTGACATGCAGCTGGTTGCCCGGTTTGCGCTCGGCAAAATCGACGCAGGGATGGTGGTTGAGTTCGTGGATAAAATCGTCCCACTCACTCTCGCCAAGGTCTTCGACGGTCAGTTTTCGGCGCAACAGAAACTGCGCCTGATTACTTGCTTTGTGTGCTTTGGTCATGGGAGT
The DNA here is from genome assembly GCF_003441595.1 of Marinobacter sp. Arc7-DN-1. Lineage (NCBI taxonomy): Bacteria > Pseudomonadati > Pseudomonadota > Gammaproteobacteria > Pseudomonadales > Marinobacteraceae > Marinobacter > Marinobacter sp. Arc7-DN-1. The sequence continues at coordinate 1,793,952 of NZ_CP031848.1, forward strand.
GCACCTCGTTGCCTCGCTACCTACCCTCTATCACACCATGCCAACCTGAACTGCGACTGAATACAGGTGGAAATTCCAGGTGGACTTGACCCAGATCAAAGTGTAGACAGAAACGGGCCCGGGGAGTATCCCGGGCCCGTCAGCCCCACGATCAGAACGCGATGCGGGCGCCGATCACGGCAAACCAGTCTTCCGTACCACCGCCCCCGGCTTTGGCGAAATCCGCGGTATCGCCGTACTTGCGCTCGTGCACCACACCCACATAGGGCGAGAACGTGCGGTCAATCAGGTCATAACTCAACCTGAGGCCGGTTTCGGTGGACACCAACCCCTTGCCGACGCCAATTTCCCGGTCCTCGCTGAACGCTACCGTCGCATCCAGAGTCGCATACAGGATCCAGTAGTTGGTCAACAGCCACTCGTATTCGGCATCCAGGTCGGCGGATGTGTCGCCCTCGTCACTCATGTACAGGTTCGCATCGATCTCAAACCACTGGGGCGCCAGCCCGACAACACCGAGCACCGCGTACGTCCGGTCCGGACCCTCGGGCGTGTCGAACCGGACGCCGGCTTTGGCATCAAAGAACCTGGAAATCGGCACCTGCCCCACCAGCTGATTTTCCAGTGATTCGTAGGCCCGCTCCTCCAGGCTGTACTCACCTTTTGAAATCCACCGGAGTTTCAGATCGTCGGTGCCGTAGAAGGAATCCGCATCCCAGACTCCCAGCTCCTCATCATCGTCACTGTAGCGGTATTCAAACTCCTCCAACTGCACACCCCAGGTCGTGAGCGGCTGCTTACGCGCGGTGGTGTCGGAAATCATCTCCTGAGCCGCTAACGCGGTTGGGAAGCCGATCGAAACAAGCAGGCTCACGGCACCCAGGAATCGGATACGGCTCATGCATCACCTCCTTCTTCGGTCGTGGCGTCTGCCTTTGCCTGAGCCGACTCCGGGCCACCCTCAACAATCACCTTGCGGAACATACCGGCTGCCGCGTGATAGGACAGGTGACAATGGAAGGCCCACTGCCCGGGTTCATCAACCTCGGTTTCCATATAAACTGTGGTTCCGGGCTGTACGCTGACAGTGTGCTTGATGGGATTCCACTGGCCTGCACCGACCTCGAGAATGGACCACATACCGTGAAGGTGCATAGGGTGGGTCATCATGGTTTCGTTCACAAACTTGAAGCGGACTCGCTCACCGTACTGGAGACGAATCGGATCCGCATCCTCGTACTTAACGCCGTTGATGCTCCAGATATAGCGCTCCATGTTGCCGGTCAGTCGAAGCTCGATTTCCCGGGTCGGTTCCCGGTCTTCATACAGCGGGTTTTGAGCTTTCAGGTCTGCATAGGACAGGAATTTGCCGCCATTCGCCGCCACGGGCACAAGGCCACTGCCCTTCGCGTAGAACGGATCGCTCGCGCCACCTTTGGGCATCTCCATGGAACCGTGGTCCATGCCCGCCATGCCCGAATGATCCATCTCCTGCATGTTCGAATGATCCATACCGGCCATACCGGAGTGATCCATCCCCTTCATGGACGGGTCGCCCATGCCGGACATGCCGTCGGTACCGCTCATATCCATACTGCCGTGGTCCATGCCAGCCATGCTACCGTGGTCCATACCGGGCATGCCGCCCATATCGGCCATGGTCAGGCGCGCAGGCTCACGCAGTTGGGGAACGGCGGCTTCCATTCCTTCTTCCGGAGCCAGCGTTGCTCTTGCATAGCCCGAACGGCCCATGGACTCAGCGAAGATGGTGTAGGCCTGCGCCTCCCTGGGCCGGACAATGACATCGTAGGTTTCTGCCACGCCGATCCGGAATTCGGCGACATTGACCGGCTGTACGTTATTGCCGTCTGCCTGCACAACCGTCATATCCAGGCCGGGAATCCGAACGTCAAAATACGTCATCGCCGAGGAGTTGATGAAACGCAGCCGGACGCGCTCCCCCGGTTCGAAGAGGCCGGTCCAGTTCTGCTCCGGCCCCTTGCCGTTGATCAGACCGGTAAAGCCCTGCAAGTCCTCGACATCCGCTTTCATCATGCGCATGTTACCCCAGGCCATCCGGTCCCGGACTGTGCTCATCAGTCCGTTTTCAGAAACGTCCGAAAAAAACTCACCCACCGTTTGCTGCTTGCGGTTGTAGTAATCGGGTATCATTTTCAGGTTCCGCATGATGCGGTCACCGGAGTGCGGGTGTTTGTCGGTCAGCTGAACCACGTACTCACGGTCGTAACGGAACGGCTCACGCCCCTCGGGTTCGATGACAATGGCACCGTAAGCACCGTCAGGCTCCTGGAAGCCGGAGTGGCTGTGAAACCAGTAGGTACCCGTCTGCTGGATGGGAAACTGGTAGGTAAAGGTTTCTCCCGGCCTGATTCCGGGGAAACTGATACCGGGCACGCCGTCCTGATCGAAGGGAAGGATCAGCCCGTGCCAGTGAATGGAGGTCATCTCATCGAGGTTATTGGTCACATTGATGGAAACCTCTTCGCCTTCCCTGAAGCGCAGAACCGGCCCGGGGGATTTGCCATTGTATCCGATACCCGTTTTGACAAAGTCGCCGGTATCGATTTTTACCCGATCTACTGTCAGGCTGTATTCCCCTGCCAGGCCGATCACCGGCAACAGCAGAGCCGCAAGGCCTGCCAAAAGGGTTGTGTTCATGGTTTTGATTTCTCCCGACTACAAAACAGTCTATGAGGAATGCCCGCCACGCCGACGATTTCGCCGGCGCGGCGGGTACGATTGATCAGAAAGGGATCAGTCGAAATCCACTTCGCCATACATGCCGGCCTGATAGTGCCCGGGCACGTTGCAGGCAAACTCGATATCGCCTTTATCGGAAAACTTCCAGACCACTTCCCTGCTCTGTCCCGGCTCCAGCAATACGCTGTTCGGATCGTTGTGTTTCATGGCCTTGCCATTCCCCATATCCATTTCCATCATCTCGTGGTTGAGCGTGCCGCCCTGGATAATCCCGTGCTCAACCATCATCATCATTTCCTTCTGATGGGCTTCGTGCATGGCGGGCGTGCCAATATTGAATTCGTGAACCAGGTTACCCTTGTTCTGCACCACGAAGCGCACGGTTTCCCCGGGCTTCACGTCAATCGAGTCCGGCTCGTAGTAGTTGTCATGCATTTCGACGGTGATTGTCCGGGAGGCTTCCGAGGCCTTTCCCGGTTCGCCGTTGCCGGCACCGTGCCCACCGCCGTGCCCGCCACCATGACTGTCGCCATGCCCGTCACCGTGAGCACCCGCTGCAAACGCCGTTGCGGACATCGAGATCGCGGCTGCCGCAACCAAGAACTTTGATGCTTTCATCCCATCTTCTCCTGTAGTGATTTATAGTAAACGCCTGAGGCGTCTTGCCCCGAAAATTGAGCAATGTCCAGAATCGGTTGATACCATCACTCACCAACCTGAATTCTTGCTGAAAATACCAAAATAATTATTATTCAGGCTGAATTCAGGCGTTTCAGCGAGACTGCGCCGGTCATATTGCCACTGGAAAGGAACAACTATGCGATTACTATTGGTCGAAGATGATCGTTTGCTTTCACAAGGCCTCACACGCCAATTAGAGAAATCAGGGTTCAGTGTGGATGCCGCCTACACGGCGAAAGAGGCTATCGTTCTTGGCGAGCAGGAGGATTACCGGATAAGCATATTAGACCTGGGCTTGCCCGATGGTAACGGTCTGGATGTGCTGAAAAAATGGCGAGCGAACCGCGTCAGCTTTCCTGTATTGATTTTGACTGCAAGGGACGATTGGCACGATAGAGTCAATGGGCTGAAAGCCGGGGCGGACGACTACCTGGCGAAACCTTTCCAAACGGAAGAACTGATCGCCCGCCTTAACGCCATAGTGCGTCGAAGCGAAGGAAGAGTCCATTCCCTGGTAAAGGCCGGCCGCTTCGAGCTGGACGAGAATCGCCAGAGCCTGAAACTGGAGGGAGGCACGGAACACCCCCTGACAGGCACCGAGTTCCGCCTGTTGCGCTGCCTCATGAGCCGGCCTGGCCAGGTTTTCTCGAAAGAGCAACTGATGGAACAGCTTTACAACCTTAATGACAACCCGAGTGAAAACGTTATCGAGGCCTATATCCGGAGGCTAAGGAAGCTGGTAGGCCCCAAAACCATCTCAACACGGCGCGGCCAGGGGTATCTGTTCAACGATGTTTCATAGGAAACCAGCGTCAGTCAAGGGAACTCTGCTTGCCCTGCTATTGCCGGCCAGCATTGGCCTGATGGTTCTTGCGTGGCTGGTGCACGGCTTGTTGCTGGAACGGATGTCCAGGGAATTCGTTGAAAGCAGGCTCAAGGACGAAGTCGCGTTCCTTGTACACCAGATTCGCACGTCGAATGGTCGCGTGGATACGCTCCAGACCGGTGATTACTTCCAGGATGTCTTCCATCACGCCTTTGCCATACGGTCGCCCTCCGGGACAATCATTTCGCCCGAGGCCTGGGCGCCTCTTTTAACGCCCTTGATTGAGTCCGGCAATGACGGAACCCTTCGGGTGCACGACACAGAAATAGCTGACGCACCCTCGGATATCCTTGCCTATCGAAAATCCTTTCAGGTAGGCGAAACGCCTATCACTGTGATTGTCTCCGAAGATCTCGGCGCATTGAAACGCAGTCAGGCAGAACTGCATGCCTGGACTGCCATCGTCTCCGTTTTGCTGATACTGCTTCTGGTCGCCGTGATCTGGTTCGGCATTACCCTATCCATGCGCCCTGTTGTAACACTCAAGGCTGCACTAAAAAGGCTCCAGGATGGCAAAATTTCGCGTATTGACGTCCAGTCTCCCGAGGAGTTTCAGCCCCTTGTGGAGCAGCTCAACCAGTTGCTCGACTCTTTGGATCAGCGACTGGAGCGCTCACGAGACGCCCTGGCAAACTTGTCCCACAGCGTTAAAACACCCATCGCAGCTGTCCGGCAGATTCTGGACGACAAAAGCCACCCTCTAAACAACGATCTGAGGCACCAGATGGCAGCCCGGCTGAATGACATCGACAAACAGCTTGAAGCGGAAATGCGGCGCAGTCGTTTCGCCGGCCCGCAGGTTGGAAAAAGTGCGTACCCCTTGAAGCAGGCCCGGGATCTTCTTTGGATGCTAGGCCGTTTGTACCCGGAAAAATCCTTTGAGCTGTCCAGCGCCCTTCCCGAGGAAAGCCGCTGGCCGGTTGAAGAGCATGATTTGAACGAGATCCTGGGAAATTTGCTGGATAACGCGGGAAAATGGTCGAACGGTTACGTTGAACTTTCCTTATCACAAGACAACGGGTTAACTCGCATGGTCGTGACCGATGATGGCCCAGGAGTCAACGAAAACGAAATGACCAGCCTGGGTCAGCGCGGGCTACGTCTGGACGAACAAACACCGGGGCACGGCCTTGGGCTCGCCATAGCGAGAGAAATCGTTGAGCGTTACGGTGGGCACGTTACCTTCTCAACAGCTTCTGGTGGTGGCTTGCAAGTGACTGTCGAGATTCCTAATTGACCCTCTATCTGACGCTTTTAAAGGGTCGACGAATTAGCCAGACGGGACACTGTATATGTATATGTGGCTAGCTCCCTGACTGTCACTCTCCTCATTAGCCAGAACGACCAATATCGATTCGTCTCCAGTTATCACGTATGAAAAATCGATCACAAAGGAATTAATCTCACGAATTGGAGTAATCGAGAACCCAGCGCCCGGCGAACTTCTATCCCAACTTGCGCTAACCATTACATCCGATCCTGAAGCGGACGTTAACCCTGCAAAAGCCCCCCTGCGCTTTCTCAGAAAGGTTATAACCTCCCCCTCCTCAGCCATAACCTTCCGGGGAATAGAAAGGTATTGTTCGTTGACGGAATAAGCGTAATCGGGAGTAGTAACGATTTTCCTCTCCTTTAATGGCATAGCGACCCTTGGCAAAGAAACTCTACCCAACTCAAGCCTGGGGAAAGGCTTCCCACCGGGAGACTGCAGCTCAAGATAGCTTTCCGCGACACTGACCCTCGTAGCGTCGTCGATGGGGAAAACTGAAAAGATTTCTCTGTCAGAAAGCGACGAACTCTCTTCGCCAGCTCCGATCCCTGAACCCTTCACAGAGGCAACCATCAGTTTCCCGATGTCTCCGGCGAGCAATTCATATCGCTGGACATGCAACTGGTTATTAATAAACCTTATGGCAACATTCTCTGTTTTTTCAGTTTCTTCCCGCAGCTCCTCTCCAGAGACCTCGAAAAGTTGAGAGTAGATCTTCGTGTATTGCCCCTTGCCTGAGATGTCCCGATCCTGCCCCCATACCACTGCAATCTCAGGATTCGGATCTGAGTCTGACTGGCCAATGGAAAGGTAAATCGCTTTCGAGTTTTTGATGTCTGATTGGAGTTTATCAATTACCTGTATGTTACCGTCCTTGAGTGACCCCAACGCCAGCGTTGCATTGGAAAGAAAAATCAGTCGGCTATCCGCACGGGCTGACCCAGGCAGCGCTTCAACCCTCTCTGGATTAAAACCTGCCGGCAACGGTAGAATTCTCTGTGGAGAAGTACTGAAATCAGTGACTGAAGTTGCCTGTTCCGCCTGATCAACAAACGTTGAAAGCAAGTATTTCTGTGAGTCAGCGGATTTAATGGAGATCGCAATTTTATCATTTACTTCAAGAACTTCCAGAACAAGCCCTTCATCGGAAAATCCGGAACGACCGAAATTAACATCAAACCCCCTAACACTAAGGCGCCCCAACAGCGCCAGGAATTCTGTATCTTTATCCAGATCCGGCACATTCGAAACAACACTAATGGCTTTTTTTCCAGTCCATTCCGACAGTGAATCCAGAGGAAGGTCGTAGCCCTCGGCCAGGGCATTCGGCAACACGAATAAAAAGACAAGAAAGGCCAGAACTCGTTTCACAATATGCCCCTTAAAAAGAAATTGAGGCCGCCGGTTACGGCGGGCCTCAATCGTTTTGCGATAAATTGAAAAACCTCTCTAGCTTTTAGTAATTCCAGTTAAGCTCGAGCATTGCAACATACCCCGCATCGTCTGCACCGGTCGCATCTTCAACGCCCTTACCCGGCAGGAAGCTGGAAAGCACCAGTCTTGGAGCAAAGTACTCATTGGCCTGGTATTTCACGGCTAAATCCAGCTCGGTACCCGCGAAACTGTCCACCGACCCACTGGCCGTGCTAAGCGATTCAAGCCCCCCGGTCTGTTGGAACCACATCGGGAAGATCTGTGCCTGGTAGGACAGCTTCGGCGAGATTGCCGCAAGGTTACCGGAGCTTCCGAACGACAGCATGATCTGTCCCGGGTTGTTACCGGTACCCGCGTTGGATATACCACCGTAACCCGCTCCTCCAGGACCGGCCTGATCAAGGGCCACACCAAAGAGACCCGAAGCAATAGCCCGGTTGGAGTTAGGCTGCCAGCCCATGAACTGGCCATCGATACCGATCAGCGGCGAATACCGGCCAATATCGGTTATCCCCAGCCAGCCTTCTACGTCGTTGTCGGTTGGATCGTCATCACCGCTCGCCACCCGGAGTGCGATAAAGGGGTTGAACGCCTCACTCACCGGGTATTCGACGCTCGCGTAGCCCGCATAGGCGCTGATGTCATTGTCGGAATTATCAACCACTGTGCCATTCTCAAGCGTGGATGACCCGCCATTGAAACTTCCCGTTACCCCAAGCACTTCGGCGCGGATTTTCAGGGCTCCGATATTGCCAATGTACTCCACACCGAAATAGGTCGCCACGGCGTTCTGCTGCTGATTATCACTAAACGTCAGGATTGGAGAGATTCGACTGCCGCCCCCCAGATCGATATCAAACTTCGAGGCATAGACATCCCAGTCCTCCTGCCCGTTGACCTGAGCTATGGTGGGCGAACCCGACCGCGAGATCAACCCATCGTTGATTGGCATCCAGTAAATGTCGTAACCGCCCCACGAGGTCTTTCCCATGGCGCCGAACAAGGGATGGTCGTCGCCGTACAGCAGCCCCCCGGAGGCCAGATCGATATTTTTGAAGGTCCAGCCGCCCTGAACGGTGAAGGCCGGATCAAAGGTATAGGTAAAGTAAGCCTGCTCCAGGCCAAACCGCTCACCACGGAATGCACGGTCAACGGAGTTGGCGTCCAGGGCAAAGTCGTTTTCAAGGAGTATCTTCCCGGTCCAGTTCTTACCGGTGGCGACAACACCAAGCCTCACTTCCGCCCTGACGTGCTCATCGCCCACCTGAACTGCACCGGCAGACGTTCCCGTGGCACCATCATCAAGACTGCTGTCCAAATCAAAGTTGGAAAAGTAAGTTGGCTGAAACTTGCCCTGGGTGATTATGTCCAGTTTCACGCCCGATGCTGTGGGCACCTCCAAAGCCATGGCAGCGGGAACCCCATTTACGGCAAGCAACGCGCCCAAGCACCCCTGACCGATGCGTTTTCCTGTTATTTTCATTGTTCCTCCGACGTCTCTATATGAGATTTTTGTTATCTGGTAACGGCCGAATTCTCCAGCCTGTCAGAGGTATAGCAAAGAAAGCTCAAACTGTAAACTGAAACAGACCTGAAAACCGTTGTCTGGCATCTGTTTGACGAGGATTAATGCCGACACTATAGTCCAGACCGTTTATGATAACTGACACCCGCTTCCACACGCCGAACAACCCACCTCAGCTACGGGCTCCAGATGCAAGACTCGACCCACGGTTACCAACGGACGGCCAATACCCACGCGGATCGACTTAACCAACAGTGCTACTGCGTCACTCTCGACCGCAAAGCCCTCGACAAAAGCCTGCTGACTCAGTTGGCGGACGCTGGAAACGAACCATCCACGGTCTCCGAACTCCACCATCTTTTTTCAAACACACCGGTTTTCGTCCCCCGGGCCGACATAGCGACGATGGAACGGATCGTTCAGGCGATCGAATCAGCCACCGAACTTCCGTCGTACCTTGAGCGTGTACTGTCCTGGGCACCGGAAATCGCACGCTTCGATCCCGGCCCCATAGGGGCGTTCATGGGCTATGACTTTCATCTGGGCCCCGACGGCCCCCGGCTGATCGAGATCAACACCAATGCCGGCGGCGCGTTTCTGAACGTTGTGCTGGCGAGGGCCCAGCACCGATGCTGTGACCCATCTCAACCGACCGCCGTAACCCATCGGGCGCTCGATGGGTTCGAGGACGCGGTGTTCACAATGTTCAGCCGGGAGTGGCAAAGACAGCATGCCAATTCCGTACCCAGCCGCCTGGCCATTGTAGATGATGCCCCGAAGACCCAGTTTATGTTCCCCGAGTTCCGGTTGGCCCAACAGCTTCTCCAGGCGAAAGGAATTGAGACGTTGATACTCGATCCCTCGGAGCTTGAGTATGCCAGCGGCACGTTGACAGCCTGTGGCAGGCCCATTGACATGGTGTACAACCGGCTGGTGGATTTCGCACTGGACGCCCCGTCCCATGCGACGCTCAGGCATGCGTATCTGGACGGCGCGGCGGTGGTAACGCCCAACCCCCATGTGCACGCCGTGCTGGCTGACAAGCGAAACCTGACCCTGCTATCCGCTCCCCAGTCGCTACGGGACTGGGGGCTAAATGAGGCGGATGCAGACTATCTGGAGAGGGCCGTGCCGAGAACCAGGCAGGTTTCGAGGAATGACGCGGCTGAGTTGTGGAGTGCCAGGCGCCAACTGTTCTTCAAGCCGGTTGCGGGCCATGGCAGCAAGGGCGTCTACCGGGGCGACAAAGTGACCCGGCGCGTTTTCGAAAACATTCTGAATGGCGGTTATATCGCACAGGACCTGGTTCCCGCAGGAGAACGAACCCTGAGAATTGACGATGCCGTGGCCACCAGAAAAGTCGACATTCGCCTGTACACATACGCTGGCAAAAGTCTGCTTGCCGCTGCACGTATATATCAGGGTCAGACAACCAACTTCCGCACGCCCGGAGGTGGGTTCGCGCCGGTCTTTCAGGTGTGAAGATTACCTCTCAGTCAGTCTTCACCCAGTGAGAATAAGGTTGGGGGGCTTTTCAGCCCCCCTAGATTTTCTCGCGACGCAGACGCAGGGAGTTCATCACCACTGACAAAGAAGACGCACTCATTGCGAACGCCGCAAAGATAGGTCCTATCAGAATGCCAAAGAATGGATAGAGCACGCCCGCCGCTATCGGCACGCCCGCACCATTATAGATCAACGCGAAAAACAGGTTCTGTTTGATATTGCGCATCGTCGCCCGGGACAGCCGTCTGGCGCGGACAATACCGTCGAGGTTGCCCTTGACCAGGGTAAAGCCTGCGCTCTCAATGGCGACATCCGCGCCGGTTCCCATCGCAATACCGACATCGGCCTGGGCCAGGGCAGGCGCGTCATTGACCCCATCCCCTGCCATCGCCACCTTGCGTCCCTGGCTCTGAAGCTCGCGAATGATACTGGCCTTATCTTCTGGCAGCACGTCGGCGCGAATCTCATCAATACCGAGTTTGCCCGCCACTGCCTTAGCTGTGCGCTCATTGTCACCCGTTGCCATGATGACGCGGAATCCCGCGGCATGTAGCGCCCTCAGCGCGGCCGGCGTTGTTTCCTTGACGGGGTCGGCAACGCTTACAAGGCCCGCAACGGCGCCCTCAAGCACCACAAACATAACCGTTTCACCCTCGTCGCGCCTGGCATTGGCAACCTCCATCAGATGGCCGCCGTCCAGCCCCAGTTCCTCCAGCAGCCTGGCATTGCCCAGTGCCACCGGCTTGCCATCAACAACCCCTTTAACCCCTTTGCCCGTGACCGCTTCAAAGTCGTCGGCCTTGCCGAGTGTCACGTTGCGTGCCTCAGCACCGGCAACAATGGCTTCGGCAAGCGGGTGCTCCGACCCCTTCTCCAGCGTGGCCGCCAGCCTCAGGACTTCGGTCTCGTCATGATTCGATTCCGGCAGCACGGCCACCAGCTTTGGCTTGCCTTCTGTCAGGGTGCCGGTTTTATCGACAATCAGGGTGTCCACCTTGGCAAAACGCTCCAGGGCTTCGGCGTTCTTGATCAGCACACCCACCTGGGCGCCTCGCCCCGTCGCTGTCATGATCGACATGGGTGTGGCCAGCCCCAGTGCGCAGGGACAGGCAATGATGAGAACCGCCACGGCGGACACGAGCGCGTAAGACAGAGCCGGCGCCGGCCCCCAGATGGCCCACGCCACGAAGGACAGGGCCGCCACGGCAATCACGGCCGGCACGAACTTGCCGGCCACCATATCGGCAAACTTCTGGATAGGCGCCCGACTGCGCTGGGCATTGGCGACCATTTCGACGATCTGGCTGAGCATGGTATCCGCCCCCACCCGGGTCGCCTCCATAACCAGACTCCCGGTACCGTTGATGGTGGCCCCGGTTACCTTGTCACCGTCGACCTTCTCCACCGGAACCGGTTCGCCGGAAATCATTGATTCATCGATGGATGAGCGACCTTCAACAACCACGCCATCCACCGGCACCTTGTCACCGGGGCGCACCCGCAAATGATCACCGACCTTCACATCCTCCAGAGCGACCTCTTCCTCGGTGCCATCGGGCCGGATCACGCGCGCCGTTTTCGCGGCCATATCCAGCAGCGCCCGAATGGCTTTGCCGGTGCCCTCACGAGCCTTCAGCTCCATCACCTGGCCCAGCAGGACCAGCGTGACAATAACGGCTGCCGCCTCAAAATAAACGCCAACGTTACCCTCGGAGTCCCGGAAGCCTTCCGGGAAGATCCCTGGCAGGAGCACCGCCACGATGCTGAAGATGTAGGCCGCCCCGACCCCCATGCCAATCAGGCTGAACATGTTCAGGTTCATTGTGCGAAACGAGTTGTAGCCCCGGACAAAAAAGGGCCAGCCGGACCAGAGAATCACGGGCGTGGCGATCACGAGCTCAATCCAGAGCGAGACCCGCTCACCAAAGAATTCGCGAACGGCCATGATGCCAACATAGGGGGTCATGGTCAGAATCAGCAGGGGGACCGTAAAGACCAGGGCAACCCAGAAACGGCGGGAGAAGTCCACCAGCTCCGGGTTGGGGCCCTCATCGTCAACGGCGGCGGACTCCGTTTCCAGCCCCATGCCACAGATAGGACAGGCGCCGGGCTTGGTCTGGCGCACCTGAGGGTGCATGGGACAGGTGTAGACCACACCCGAATATCCAGGCGGCACGCGATCATATTTCCGGTCATCGCCTGACGGTTTTTCATGCTCTCCGGAACACTGGTGCGAATGACCGGAATGATGGTGCGAATGACCGGAATGATGGTGCGAATGACCGGAATGGGAGCTCGTTCCGGCCTGCTCCATAGGCACAAGGTGCATTCCGCATTTGGGGCAGTCTCCCGGCTCGTCGGATACCACCTCCGGATGCATCGGGCAGGTATACTTCCCCCCTGCTTCTCCGGCTACAGTATTCTCGTCATTCTCGTCACGAGCGCTATTATGTTTTGCAGACATCGTCCGTTCATCCTTTCGTTTGTTCCAGGCCAGCCACACAGTGTTCGACCTGGCTCCCGGTAATGGAATTGCCGCATGATGGTTTATCATCCCACTACACCAGACTGAACTGAATCTGAAAAGGACTTTAGCGCCATTTCTTTTTTGACTGGCATCAACTTTTCGCAACTGCCAGTGCACCAAGATACATATTCACAGGGATGTTCAGTTGAAATTCAGCCTTTGCCTATACTGTGGTTACACTGGGGATTTGGCAGGATCGTTCACTCTTTTTCAGGAAACCGGGGGGCAAATATGGCCGTTCAGGGAATTATTCGGGTCGCCATCAATGGCTATGGCGTTATTGGCAAACGGGTAGCTGACGCCGTTGCCGTACAGAAAGACATGGCCCTGGCCGGCGTGGCTGACATTGCCACGGACTGGCGGCCACGGGCCGCCCTGCACAAGGGATACTCGCTTTACGGCGCCACTTCGGAGCATGCCGCCAGCATGAGGGCCGCAGGGCTTGATGTCTCCGGCACGCTTGACGACCTGCTTGAGGCCGCGGACATCGTGGTGGACTGTACACCGAAACACCTGGCCAGCAAGAACATCGAAACCTACCGGCGGCTCGGTATCAGGTTCATCGTTCATGGCGGCGAGAAACATCAAAGCACGGGCCATTCATTCGTTGCCGAGGCCAACTACGCCAGCGCTGTCGGCCGTGACTGCACGCGCGTTGTATCGTGCAACACGACGTCGATCATTCGTACCCTGTCAGCGCTCAAACGCCACGGGCTGCTGGACCGGGCACGGGGAACCCTTCTGCGCCGGGCCACCGATCCCTGGGAGAGCCATCAGGGCGGGATCATGAATACCCTCGTGCCAGAGCCGGAGATTCCCAGTCACCAGGGCCCGGACGCCCAAAGTGTCGACCCGGACCTGGATGTGGTAACCATGGCGGTCAAGGTTCCGGAGACACTGGCCCACCTGCACTACTGGTCGGTACAACTGACACGTGATGCGAGCAGGGACGAAGTGCTCGACGCGTTTCGCACTTCCTCCCGCATCGCCCTTATCCGGATCAGTGACGGGCTCAGCGCGATCAACAGCGTCAAGGAGTTGATGGCCGACCTTGGCCGGCCTCACGACAGCCTGTATGAAGTCGCGCTTTGGGAAGACATGCTCAAGGTGCAGGGTAATGAGCTGTTCTATGCCTATATGGTCGACAACCAGGCGATTGTTGTTCCGGAAACCATCGATGCCATACGCGCACTTACCGGGGCCGAACACGATGCGGAAGCGTCGATCAGAAACACCAATGACAGCCTGGGTATCGGCTCTGTTGGCTTATAGATATGAACGGCAACCCCGGCGACGCCGCCTGTGAACCCGCGAGCGGGGCCGTGAAGGATGTGTTCAGGCTGTTCGGTGAGGGAGACCAACTCTATGCGGAGATGGCCCGCTCGATCCGTACCGCCAGCCAGCGTATCTTTCTCGCTTCGTATATCCTGGCGGCGGACGAGGTGGGGGCTGAGCTGCTCGATGAACTGATGAAGCAGTCCCGCCACGGCCTCGACGTGCGAATTCACGTTGACGCGCTGGGCTCAAGCGGCGTCCTTACGCGGCAGCACTGGCGCCAGCTCAGGGCCGCCGGCGTCCGCCTGCAGCGCTTTCACCGCTGGAGCTGGCGGCAACCGATGCGCTATAACCGTCGCGATCATCGTAAACTGCTGGTCATTGATGGTGAAACGGCGTATATCGGCGGGTTCAACATTCATCGCGAGGGTTCAAGGCGCTTTTACGGCCCCCAGCGGTGGCGCGACATGCATGTCTGCATCAACGGGCCCCTGGCCACAGAGGCTGACGCTCTGTTCAACGCCTTCTGGTGCGGTGACACGCAATGGAACCCAGGCAGTCACACAGTCGGCGACAGCCGGATCATTCCCAATACAACACGCACCTGTCGTGTCCAGTTGCGGTGTGCCATCAAAGAGCAACTGGCCGGAGCATCAGACAAAATCTGGCTGGCGACGCCCTATTTCGTTCCGGATCGTGGATTACGCAAACTACTTGTTCTCGCGGCCCGCCGGGGGGTCGATGTGCGGATTCTGACCACCGAAAAGACCGACTCGACCCCCGCACAATGGGCTGCCCGCGCCATTTACGGAGAACTGTTGGAACACGGCGTTCGCATATTCGAGTACACACCCCGGCTATTGCATTCCAAAGTACTGCTCGTTGACGATGCCTGGGGCAGCATAGGGACCGCGAACTTCGACTACAGAAGTTTGTTTATTAACTATGAACTGACGCTGATCTCCACAAACGAAGCCCTGAATGACCAGTTAAGAAACGAGTTCATAACTGACTTGCAGGATGCCAGTGAAATCACTGGCATCACCTGGAAACACCGCGGCTTCATAAAAGGTGTGTATGACACGCTTGGACTGTTGCTACGCAAGTGGCTTTGACGCGGGCCCACGCAGATCGGGGCTCAGCTTGCCGCCGCATGGATACCCTCCAGCCGCGTCCGTTTGAGCAGCATGGCATTCACCGCGACCAGGACCGAACTCCCCGACATGGCCAGCGCCGCCACTTCCGGGCTGATGACAAAGGGGTAGAACAGGCCAGCGGCCACCGGAAAGGCAATCACATTGTAGGCAACTGCCCAAAACAGATTCTGGTACATCTTCCGCAGCGTCGCCCGTGACAGCTCAATCGCCCCCACAACGTCGTAAGGGTCGCTTTTCATCAGCACCACGTCGGCACTTTCGATGGCAACGTCCGTGCCGGCGCCAATCGCGAAGCCTACGTCGGCCTGTGTCAGCGCCGGGGCGTCATTGACGCCGTCGCCGACCATGCCCACTCGCTTGCCCTGGCCTTGCAGCTCTTTTACCTTGTCTGCTTTTTGCCCCGGCAGGACATCGGCGAGAACGGTGGTGATGCCAAGGCTCGCCGCGATCCGGTCGGCGGTCGCCTTATTGTCCCCGGTCAGCATGGCAACCTCGACGCCTCGTTCACGCAACTTGGCTACCATTGCCGCAGCCGTCGGTCGCGGGGCATCCGCAATGGCGATCAGGCCAACCAACTGGCCCCCGTGCGCGATGTGCACGACCGTCTGCCCGGCCCCCTGGAGCCGCTGAGCCTCGGAATCCAGACCATTCATCGCAACCTGGCGTTCGTCCATCAGACGACGGTTGCCCAGAAGAACCTCCCGGCCCCCGATTTCGGCCTGCGCACCTTTGCCTTCGATGTTCTGGAAGCCGGACAATGTCTGCACCTCCAGATCTGCCGCACGCTTCGAAATCGCCTGCGCCAGCGGATGATCGGAGCCCTGTTCCACAGTGGCCGCCAGCGCGAGAACCTCATCAACCGTCACATCGGAAGCGGCAACCACCTCGACCACCTCGGGCTCGCCCATCGTCAGTGTCCCGGTCTTGTCAAAGACCACCATGTCGAGTTTGGTCGCCTCCTCCAGCGCGCCGGCGTTCTTGAACAGAATCCCGTTCATGGCGCCCAGGCCGGTACCCACCATGACCGCCATCGGCGTGGCAAGCCCGAGCGCGTCAGGACAGGCAATAACGAAGACCGTGATGGTCAGCGTCAGGGCGAAAAGCAGCGGCTGACCTATCCACCAGAACCAGGCCGCGAAGGTCGCAAGACCAATGACGACCGCGATCAGCACCAGCCATTGGGACGCCTTGTCGGCAAGCAGCTGCGCCGGGGCCTTGGAGTTCTGGGCTTCCTGCACAAGCTTGACGATCTGTGCGAGCGCCGTGTCGGCACCAACCTTGGTTGCGCGGTATTTGAAACTTCCGCTTTTGTTGATGGTCGCCCCGATCACCGCATCGCCGGGCTTCTTAGGCACTGGCATGGATTCGCCGGTCAGCATGGATTCATCAACCTGCGACTCACCTTCCAGGACTTCACCGTCAACGGGGATCTTGTTGCCGGGCCGGATGATGATGACATCATCCTTGAGGACATCCGAGGTGGGGACCTCAGTTTCGCGCCCGTCGCGCAGTACATTCGCCATGGGCGGAGCAAGATCCATCAGCGAGCGAATGGCATTTGAGGCCCCGGCGCGGGCACGCATCTCCAGCCAGTGACCGAGCAGGATAAAGACCAGAAGCACTGCCACCGCTTCATAGAACTGAACACTGGGAAAGAAGAAGGTCGCGCCGACGCTGAACAGATACCCCGTGCCCACGGACAGGACCACGAGCACGGCCATGTTGAGCACTCCGTTGCGAAGCGCTCGCCAGGCGGCGACGAAAAACGGCCAGCTCGGGTAGAGTACGGCGGCGCTCGCCAGGAAAAACAGCCACAGATCCAGGCGGAGGCCAAATGGCGGCGCCGGGGGTATGAACACCTCGCCCATGGGCGAATAGGCAAAGATGGGGATGCTGAAAATCAACGCAATCCAGAAGCGATTGCGCATATCGCGCGCCATGGCTTCCATGCTCATGCCGCCGCCATGGCCCATCTCATGGGCCGCGTGATCCACGGGCGGCGCTGCCTCGGCTTCGGCGCGGGTATTGTCCGCGCCCGGGTGATGATGACCGGCCGGTTTTGCGGCGGCACCAGACTTACCTTGCGAAGCCTCCGGCGCACAGACGCGCTTCGGCACCAGCTCGCCGCCGCAGTGATAGCCGCACTCGACGACTTTCGCCTTGATCGCCTCAAGGTCGGTACGCGTTTCGTCATAGACCACGGTGGCACTGCCCGCGACGTAATTCACTTCAACCTTGCTCACACCCGGCAGCCGGGAGAGCTGTTTTTCAACGCCCCTCGCGCTCAATGTGGAGATCAGGCCAGCTACCTCGATAACCTTGACTGTCATAAATCAATCCTTTTGATTTTGATATGAGACAACATAGACCATAAACCAGAAAACCAGACGCAAAAAAAAGATATCCGTTACAGCTGTTTTGGGGCCGGGTGATCCGGGGCAAGCCGCGGGCGTGTAACGAACAGGCCGACTTGCCGTCATAGTATATAGTTTACTGATGTGATTACTCGAACAGCGAAGTGCCGGTACGCCGGCTTCGCTAGCACAACCCGGAATCAAATGATCCGGAGAAGTGATCATTTCAACGACACAAAGGTCGCAGCAACGAGAAAACACGATGTGGATAAAACTGCTTTCGATTTTTCTGAAGCGTCTGATCAGGCAGGGGAGCCTGGTTGTCGTCTATCCTGACGGACGATCAATACAATACGGTGACGGGTCGACACCCTCCGCCACCATGCGTTTTCACGCGCACTCCCTGCCACGCAAACTCCTGATCAATCCCGAGCTCACACTGGGCGAGGCCTATATGGACGGTACACTCACGGTCGACCAGGATGACCTCTATGGTCTGATTGAGTTGCTGGTCATCAACCTGAAGCGCCAGTCCGATGCATGGCACCTTCGCTGGCAGGCAAACCTCCGTCAGCTTCATCGCAGACTGGCGCAGTTCAACCCGGCCGGGCGGGCTCAGCGCAACGTGGCACACCATTACGACCTGTCCGGCACGCTGTATGACCTGTTTCTGGACCCCGACCGCCAATACTCCTGCGCCTATTTTCGCGAACCGGGCGACACCCTGGAAACCGCCCAAAGAAACAAGAAATCCCTGATCGCCAGCAAACTCCTCCTGGCGCCGGAACAACGGGTTCTCGACATCGGCTGCGGATGGGGCGGGCTTGGGCTTCACCTTGCCCGTGACTATGGTGCCCGGGTCACCGGGGTAACCCTGTCGCAGGAGCAACACAGGATCGCCGAAGAACGTGCTCGCGCCGAGGGTCTTGGCGACCAGGCCCGGTTCCGGCTGCAAGACTACCGCGACATCGACGGCACTTTTGACCGGATCGTGTCGGTGGGCATGTTTGAGCATGTCGGAGTGCCACACTACAAGGAGTTCTTCGCCACCCTGCGAGACCGGCTCAAAGACGATGGTGTGGCACTGCTGCACACAATTGGCCGGGCCGACGGACCAGGATCAACCAACCCCTGGATCACCAAATACATATTTCCCGGTGGCTACAGCCCGGCCCTGTCGGAAATCCTTGCCGTCGTCGAGCAATCCGGTCTCTATGTCACCGATGTCGAGGTGTGGCGGCTTCATTACGCCGAGACTCTGAAGGAATGGCGCAATCGGTTCGAGGCCAGCCTGGACCGGGTACGGTCGATCTATGACGAGCGGTTCTGCCGCATGTGGCGGTTCTACCTGGTTGCCAGCGAAGTGGCATTCCGGCACGACGGTCTTGTCGTCTTTCAGATCCAGCTTGCCAAAAAACAGGACGCGGTGCCGCTCACGCGGGATTACCTGGCCAGCCGGGACAGACTGGGCGAACCGGCCACCAGGGACGGAGAGAAGATCACTGATCGCGAGGTATGGAACGCCAAGTGATGGTTTTCATTCGGCCGGAGGAGTCAATAAAAAACAGGCCCGACTCAATGTTATTCGTCATGTGATGTCACTGGTGGACTGTCCGGAAAAAGATGGACTGGCCCCGCCCGGCAAGAGCTCAACCGGCACTTCGGCATCAACACCTAACCTTTTCAGAACCCATAGCGCACCCCCAGATACAGGTTATTGTTGTCCTGAAACTGACCGAAGAAGGTTTCCTCCCGGGCGCCGAAAAACAGGTTCCCGCCGGCTTCAACAGAGAGATGATCATCAACCTGATAGCCCACCCGGGGGCGCAGGTACGCGTCCCGGTCCGAGGGCGAGTAGAACAGGAACAACGACCACTCCAGATTCTGGCTGTGTGTCAGCCATGTCAGCCGCTGGGTGAGGACGTGGCGATTCTCGTCCCGCACCGGGGCACCAGGGGGCAAGGCCCGCCGGTAGGCCTCAAACTCGCCCATGCGCTCAAGGTAGTATTGCAGGCCCAGGGTCAGGTTACGGGCAATTTCCTGCTCATAGCCGAGCAGCAGGCGCAGCTCGCTGTTGCGCACCGTGGGATCGTCGCCATCGCGGTCGGCGCGGGAATCGTAATAGCCCAGTTCGACGTTGCCGATGCCCGGCCCCACCGGCCCGCGCAGGCTGGCGCCGAGCACCGACAGCGGAGGAAACCTGGCCCGACCGCTGGCCGGATCAGCCCCGGCCGGGCTCTTCCAGAAGCCGTCGTAGCCGTAGAGCGCGACCTCGTAGGCGCCAAGGTTACGGTACAGCCGGGCGGCCCACTCGTCGTCTTCGAACGCGTCCGCCGGGCGGTCCGCCAGTACAACCGCATTGCGCCCGGTCAGCCGCCCTTGCCCTGTGTTGAAGAAAGAGAGACGGCGGCCGTCGATGAAGCGATCAGCGTCAAACCGGGGGGTGTAGACAAGGTCAAGATTGGCCCAGCTGGAAAAAGCCGAGACCTTCAGCGCGTCCGAGGGCGCCTTGAGGTACTCCACATCGCGGCCGATAAAAAACGAGACCCAGTCCTTGGGAAACAGATCGTTGATGAACACCAGGTCGCCGGTTCCCCAGGTTAGTATCTGGCGCCCCAGCTTGACATCGGTGTCCGCGCTCGGCGAAAACACCAGGCTGGCCTCGCGCAGGTCGAAGGCGCCCTCACCCGATTCCAGGTCCACCGACCGATCATCGTCCAGGTCGTCATAGAGAAAATCGCCGGTAAGGCGCAGCGTTGCTCCCTGGAAATACTTCTCCGCCTCAAGCTGCAACCGGGTCTCGGCGATGGAGAGATCGCGCTCGTAAGGATCATCGCCCAGCCGGGTTCCGCCCCGGGCTTCCCAGAAGCCACGCAGGCGAAATGGCAGCGCCGCCGCAGCCGGTCGGTCGGTGGTTTGTTCTGCCCCGGCCTCACCCCCGAGGCCTGCCGGCAGGGCCGGTTCCTCGGTATCGCTGGCTGGCGCGCCCAGCCCCTCCGGCAGCTCGGGCGCAGCCGCCCATAGCGCCCCGGGCGCCACACCGAGACCGATACCCGCCAGCAACATGCCCCAGAGCAGGCTTCTGGTGTTCATCCACGCCCTCCTGCCCTCAGTGCAGCCGAGGTCACCGCAGGTACTCCATCGGTGCCCGGCGCAGGTAACGCTCCGAGAAGACGTCTTCCGGCAGACCCAGGTCATAGTCAATGCCGCTGTAGGCCAGCTCCGTGGTGCCACCGTTGCGCAGGTTCTCCATCCTCGCCTTCGTGACCGTGGGGTAACCCTGCACCTTCTCCACCGCCAGCGCGGTGTAACGCCGGTAGAGGTTGCCACTGTCGTCGACATACTCGGTGCGAACCGGCAGGAAGGACTGCTTGTGGATATAGACATCGTAGTAGGCGAATTCAACCTCCCCGGGCCGCCTGGGTGTGTTGCGCACTACGTAGTAGTTGTCCGTGGTCTCGATCAGCTCGTGGCTGTCGTCATCAATACTGCGCCCCGAGATATCCTCGTAGAAGAAATCCGAGCCGACGAAGCTGGTGCGTTTGTCGGAAGCGGCAATTCGCTTAACCAGATCCAGCGCCGGCAGGTACAGCCAGCGGTCGTCGTCCCGGTCCTGGTGTTTCCACACCAGCAACGTCATCTGGCTCACATCCGCCGGTCGCCGGAAATAGACATAGTACTTCTGCTCGCCACGGTAGGCGCTCCCCTCAATGGCATCTGTCTCCGGGCCGTCCCGCCGCAAAATGGTAAGCTCGCGACTGCGGGTACGCCCCTGGCGGTCAGTGATGGTCATGGCGACCCTGGCGCGGCCATCACGCCCCTGGAAGTAGGAGACCATATTGGCACGGTTGACAATGCGCTCCACCGAGGGCGCAGCGCCGGCATCCTGGGCCAGGGCAATGGGCGCGATGCCCAGCGCCATCACCATCAGGGCCAGCTTTCGGAACAGGGTAACAAGCCAGTATCTACTCATTGCACGCCTTCCTCTTGGTTTTGCGGATTCGGGACGGCCCTGTGGGCGCCGGGAAACAGCCACCGTTGCAGCAGGGTTACCAATGCCGGCAGGATCAGCAGTGTGCTCAGGCCGGCGGTCAACAGAATGGCCGCGATAAACACCCCCACCGTCTGGTAGGGCACAAGCGGTGCCGCCAGCAGCGGCAGGAAACCAACGCCAAGCACGATGGCGTTGCGGGTTATTGCCCGTGCCGGCTCGCCGAACATCGGTGCCACCGAGCGACGCCAGGAGCCTGTCTCGGCCTGGATGGCGCGGGCGCGGGCCAGGAAGTGGATGGCGTAGTCCACGGCGAGCCCCAGACTCAGGGCGCTAAGCACGGCGACCGGCATATCGTAGTTCTTGCCGATGATACCGATCAGACCGTAGATGGCCCCGATGGTCACAGTCAGGGGAATCATGCACAACAGTCCCCAGAGCAAAGAGCGGAACAATAAGGCCATCAGCAGGAGCACGACCACGAAACTGCCGAACAGGGCCATGGCCATGCCGCTGACCATTTTGTCCTGCCAGACCACATTGATGTAGTTAAGACCAAACCAGCGTGCCTGGATCGACGCAGGCGGAGGGTTGGCCGCGATGAAGTCGTCGAGCGCCTGAACCACCCGGCTCATATCCCGGTTGTCGCCACTGGTAAGCTGAACCCAGATGCTGGCACGGCGGTAGTCGGGGGTAACGAAGTGCCAGAGATCCTGGGGGCGGTGGCCATTCTGGTAGGTGAGCAGGGTCTGCGCAACCGCCGCCGGACTGTCCGGAATGCGAAAGGCTCCGGCATCGCCGCCCAGCAGTTCGCGGTGAACGGTTTTGACCAGATCGGCGACGGAGTTGGACTTGCCGACCACGCCGGTCTCGCCCAGCCGCTGCTGCAACCTGGCGATGTAGCGCAGGACTTCGGGGCGTTTGAAGATCTGGTTGTCCTGGGCCGCGTTATCCCCCTCCGGAACCAGCGCCAGATAGGCCATGTAGGTGCCGCCGAAATGTTCGTTGAGCACCCGGTCTGCCACCCGGATGGGGTGCTCGGGCTCGAACCACTTGACCGGGTTATCGTTGATGCGGATCAGGCTGATGCCATAACCGGCGGCCACCACCACGACCATGGTAACCACCAGCACCGCCCTGGCGTGGCTGACCACGCCCTCGCCGAGGCGACGCAGCCAGCGCCCCATGACCGTATCCTGGTCCGGGTCCCCGGCGGCGTGACCGAAGCCGGTGAGCCGCCGCTCCGGCATCAGCATGATGTAAGCCGGAATGAAGGTCACCGTGCACAACCAGGCCAGGAACACACCAATCGCGATAAAGATGCCGAACACCTGAACGGGCGGGATCGGGGTGAGTGCCAGTGAGGCAAACCCCGCCATCGTCGTCAGGGTGGTGAACAGCATCGGTTTGAACAGTATCCCCATAACCTCCCGGATGGCCCGGTGGCGGTCACGATGCAGGGGATAGCGGTCGAAGAATTCCGAGAGGATATGCACCGCGTCCAGCACCGCAATGGGCATGATGAATACGGGGATCATCGAGCTCATGATGTGGACGGTGCTGCCGCTGATCACCAGCAGCGCCATGGTGCTCGCGGCCGCCACCATGGCCACGATCATCGCCGAGGTAATGAGCCGGACGTGGCGGAAGAACCACCACATCACCAGGAAGATGACCAGCATTGCCAGTGGCGCCGAGATCGCCATCTGATAGAACATCTGCACACCAAAGGTGTCCTCCGCCACGGGCAGCCCGGTGATGTAGACCTGATCGCCGGTATCCTTCCAGCCAGCGACTTTGTCAAGCAGGGCTTCGCGGACCCGGTAACTCATGTCCTTGCTGGTCAGCGGCAGGTAAAGGGCGACTGCCTTACCATCGGCGCTGACCAGGGTATTGTCGAACAGCGGAATGCGTTGCGCACGCTCAAGAATAGCGAGCGCCTGGTTGCGGGTATCCGGCGGCTCTGGCATGAGCCAGCTGAAACGAACCGAGCCGACCCCCTCTTGCTCAATGTTGTCGACCCGCGAGAGCGCGAGCATATCCTCCTCGACCACGCCCTCCTGCCGGCCCGGGTTGTCCGGATCGGGCCACCTGAGCGTACTGGCATACTCCGTCAGCTCATAGATGCGCCGCAGCGAGCCGACATTGAATACCCCGTCAGGGTTGCTTTCGTTGACCACACCCACCACGACCATGTCATAAAGCGAGAATTGCTCCTTCATGTCGTCGTGGAAAACGCGCACGGGTTCGTCGGAAGAGAGCATGTTCTCGGGGTCGGTATCGATGGTCAGCGGATTAAGCAGACCAAACCGCTCGGGCCAGACGCTTGGCAGCGCCGCCAGCGCCACCAGCGCCAGCGTGGCAACCACCATGGCCCAAACGGTCAGTCGAGGACGGTCAGTGGCGAACTCTAGCCAGGAACCCTCGGTCTTTTCAGCCATTGACAGCGCCTCCGCAAGTCAGTCGAAGGCGGCGCCGGGCTTCTTGCCCAGGGCCTTGAGGATCTTCGCCAGAGGGCAGAATCCGCTGAAGGCAGCCTGCAGCATGTTGGCGCCCACAAACGCGGTGAACCACAACCAGTAAGGTGAGTGGAGCTGGGAGAGAGCCAGACTTACAAGAATGAAAGATCCTGCGAAGGCGAGTACAAGGCGGTCGATAGACATATGCCCCTCCTGTTATAGTAGCGCGTTCCGGCACTTTCAGCAGATTGCGCACTGCGCTGGCTGCGCTGAAAGTACCCGTACATAATACCTGGCATGGCCACGTGCCGGGCCATGGAGGACCGGAGCCTGCCAGACGACGACGGGCAACACTTGACTACCTGGCCAAGAGCAGCCGATCATCTGAACCAAGCCTAACATATTCACGATTGCAGAGCTATGAATGTATGAATAAAAATCAGATGTCGGAAGCGGCGGATCAGGCCACCAATCTGCTAAAGGCCCTCTCCGGGCGGAGCCGGCTGATGATCCTCTGCCAACTGGTCGACGGAGAGCAGGCGGTGAGCGAACTTGCGGATGCACTGGAGATGCGCCAGGCGGCCGTCTCCCAGCAACTCGCCCTGCTGCGCAAGGACGGCCTGGTATCTGCGCGCCGCGAGGCGCGGACCATACACTACTCCCTGGCGGGAGAGGAGGCGCGCCGGATCATAGAAGTTCTGTATGAGCTGTTCTGCGATACCGACGCACTATAAAAAGCAAGCCTTTACCATGGCCGCAAGAGAAACTGATGATGCCGGCGAAGTGGTGTTCACCTACTCGAATCGACCCGGACCACACGGTCGCGCCCGATCTTTTGGACAATACCCTCGCTGCGCCACCCTTCATGAGCTTCGCGGCTGCTTTGCGAAGCAAGTTGTCAACCTGCTCAACTCGCTCTGGCTCAACGATAGGAAAGCCTGTCTGGCACTTGATACTCGTAGTCTACTCCCGGACATGGCACCACAGGATCCATCGGTCAATTTGACCGCCAGGGTATCGCGCCTCAAAGCCTATCTAGGGTTATCTGCGGGGGCTACGGGGATAGTAGTAACCAGGATCGCAAGAACGCAGCGCGACTGAACTGCGCACCCGGGGATTCTCAGGAGGGTATGGGCGGGTAGGCGGGCAGGGGCCCGCTTCCCCGACTCACGAACAATCAGGGCAACACGGGCATGTACCAGCCCCGTGTTGCCCCGACTTCAACTGCTATTTGCCTGAGAAGGCCTGGCGCATGTATTGGACGATGGCCTCGGCCTGCTCCATGGTCAGTGAACTGATGCCGCCCTTGGCGGGCATCGCCATGGACGAGCCGGGGCTCTTGAACCCCTCCATGATGTGAGTAGCCAGTACGTCATCACCCTTGGACAGCCGGCCATCGCTCTTGGTGAAGTCCGGAACGCCGGGCAGCTTGCCTTTCCCGTCTGCGCCATGGCAGGCGACGCACGTGGTGTTATACAGTTTTTCGCCGGCTTCCACCTGGTCAGACGAAGCCGCGGCTCCGGCTGGGTACGCAAGTATCCCGGCGGCCAGGCTGGCGATCAGAAAAGATGACCTTTTCATTTATTCCCCCCCCTTGCTATCTGCGGGATCATTGCTCTTCTGGAGAAAGGCTAGTATGTCCCGCACCTCCTGCCCGGTCAAGCCCGCCCTGATGCGCATGTGAATCATGGTTGGCTCCCAGACATCGTCGCGGAACTCGGCCGGGTCGCGCATGTTATGGCACCGTGCGCAGTTGTCGGCCCATGACTGGGCGCCCCGGATGAATGCCATGGGATCGTCTGCGTCCTGAGCCGCTGCCGAGCCTGCGCCACCGACAACAAGCGCGGCGACTAATACAGCGTTACTGATGAGGTTCCGGTTCAATAATTTCATGCTAATACCCTCTTAAAATCCGTAAGCCAACTGAACGTTGAAGCGCTCGTCATCGTCAATAGCGTTGTCATCGTAGTCATCCACGGTGTACGCCGCCTTGATGATAACATTGTTTGCGAACAGGTAATTCACCCCCGCGGACCACTGGGAGCGGTTTGTATCGGCATCCGGGGTGTCCAGGTCACCCAAGCGGACAACGCCTTCCCACTTGGTATCCGGCACCCGGTACGCCGCCTGCGCATACCAGGCTGTGTATTCGAGCTCTTCAGCCGCCACACCATCGAAGATCGTGCTGTTGGCTTCGCTTCCCACGGTCTGCTGTATGAATTCACCACGCAGTTGCAGGGTGGCAATGTTGTAAACGGCGTCCGCACCCAGAACGGTGTAATCACGGTCCGGCTCTCCCACGGCCAGCTCAGACACCTCGTGCCCCTGGCCCACTCCGATCTTGCCAAACGCGCCGGACAGCCCCAGCTCCAGCGCCGGCACCGGCAGGAAGCCCACCCGGCCACCGTACACAAAATTGCCATCGGCGTTGGATGCGGCAGCCTCGGTTTCCAATTCAACTTCCGCTTCTTCGTTGGGATCATCCTGATCAACTAGAAGTGTCGGACCGTTCGAGGTGAACAGGGCATAGTTGGCGCGCATCGACCCGCTCAGGGGAAAACCGCCTCGCAACTGAACGCCCAGGTCGGCAAGCGGCGCCGCGCCTCCGTGGCCAAAGCCCACGGGTGCGGTCGGCAGCTTGTTGATCCAGGCTGGGTGAACATTCTGGCGGAACTGGCCAATGGGGCTCAGAAACTTACCCGCGACCAGCGCCATGTAATCGTTCAGGATGAGATCAATGGTCGCGTATTCCGCTGCGATTTCGGTTTCACCATCGGCATTCGTCTCGATTTCAAGCTCGCCTTCAAACAGCACCCTGTCGGAAAACTGAAAATGAAAGATCGGCGCAAATCGCGCTGCTGTAAAACCGTCCTCTTGCCTGTCGGAGCCACCCACGAAATCAATGTTGCTGTACCCGGACATATGCAGCTTGGACAGCGTATCGAGGTTGTTGCTCTTTACATCCTCCCGCAGGGCCGCCATCTGCGACTCAAGGTTAGCAATTTTTGATTCGGTGTCTTCGTTTGCGATCGCGGCCCCGCTTGCGAATACGGAGGCTGCCAGCGACAGCTTAATAAAATGGAGTTTTTTCATAGGTGCACCCTTCTGGGTTAGATGAAGAGACGTATATAGCTGTTCCGGAAAAAGGCTTTCGAAAAGCTACTGATCCAAAACATGAACAATTAGACACCTTGAAACTGAAACGAAACTGAATTTTTCGGCCTGGCCGCCCCGACCTTGATTCACGTCAGTTTTTATTCCCGCCTGGCGGCAAAAGCCCCGGGCCCCGGGCCCCTGCCTCCGCGGCGACAAAGACTTGATAATTGTCACGCTGCACTATCCGAACCCCAGGCCCTGCTTCCAGACCGCAATCGACCAATACACGTGTCTGGCCGGTTTCAACCTGGAGCCGGTCGCGGTCTCCGTTCCACCCGGGAATGTGATGTTCATCTGCGCTCATCCTCCGCCTGATTGAGAAAATGCCGGATCGGTGCCCGGAAATCAGAGCGCTGCTTCAGTGGATGATCAGAGGTCGTCCATTCGTCCGACCTGACGGGCCAGTCGCATCGATTCGTTCTGTTCCATGGTTAACAAAGCCTGGAACAGTTCCCTTGCCTCGGGAATCTCCGCCCGGTCCGCCATGGCTTTATAGAGGTCGGCGATCTGATCATGAAAGTCGAATACCTCCCGGCAAATACCCTGGAAATCAAGCTTTGCGTACGGCTCATCACAGGTACGGTGAGTTTTGACGGGATTATGCGAAAGGTAATCAAAGACTCTTGTTTCTAGCGCCCTGGAATCCCCCTGACGTTCAAACTCGCTCACGATCCGCTCCATTTCGGACTCATGGGCCGCCAGATAGTCCAGCAGTGCCCGGGCCCGCTCCTCTTCATTTTTTGTCGCACAGTGGGACAGACAACTCGCCAGGTGTGAGTGCAGATCCCGCGTCCAGTCAATCAATTCACCAAAGGTTCTGATATGCATTTCGTTGTCCCCGCTTTGTTTGGGTTGATGGCTTTGTTTGGGTTGATGATTGCCAGCCCGGTATAAGGTTCCCTGTTCGAAGTAAAACCCTGCAATCTGAACTCACCCTGAAAACCAGCAAAAGAAAGTAAAATTCCGGCCCTGGCACTGGTTAATATGATTTGCATCAATCCCATACCACACCGGGGGCGGCAACTCATACTGCGCTGAACCGAAACTGAACAATCGCCACTAACTGATCCGGATCTGACAGGAGTCAAGTCTGGATCATTTCATGGACACTCAATACCTTACTGCTTGACATGTGAGTGGCTCAGAGGTTTTATGATCCGATGCGGCTTCATCGCCGGGCCACAGGGCCGGGCAGACCGGATATCCATTCATATTCACCGGCAGTGCCGGCGGCGCCTGGCCACCCCCGGGGCTGGCTGTCAGGAGATCAGCATGAGAAAATCACTTGTCGCAGGCTTGCTCTCGCGTGCCATCGCTTCCATAAAACGATACGAGGTCTGACTATGCCCGACCTGGCAAGCTGGGGAATCCTGGCCGCGTTCCTGGGCGGACTGGTGTCTTTCTTCTCGCCATGTACATTACCCCTTGTGCCCGGCTACCTGTCCGTTGTTACCGGCGGCGCCGTTAGTGAGGCATCAAACCGCCTGAAAGCCTTGTGGCTGAGCTGCTGTTTTGTCCTCGGGTTCAGCGTGGTTTTCGTGGCGCTGGGCGCAAGCGCCAGTCTTCTGGGGCAATGGCTGATGGCCTACCGGCAGGAAGCCAATCTGGTGGCGGGCCTGCTGATCGTGCTGATGGGCCTGTTCATGCTGGGCTGGTGGAGCATGCCGGCAATGCAACGGGACTGGCGCCTGGGGCAAACGCTCGAGGGAGGACGCCCCACAGCGGCCTTTTTGCTGGGCATCGCCTTTGCCGTCGGCTGGACGCCCTGCATCGGCCCGATACTCGGAGCCATACTGGCGCTCAGTTCCACCCACGCCAACGCAGAAACGGGCATGTTGTACCTAGCGGTGTATTCGCTCGGCCTGGCACTCCCGTTTCTCGGAACCGCGCTGTTCATCGAGCATTTTCGCAAGCGAGTGCGCGGATTCAGCCGCTGGAGCAGGCCGCTAAGGGCACTGGCGGGCCTGGTGCTGATCATCATGGGCATAATGGTGCTGACCGGCCAGATGACCTGGTTCGCCACCTGGATGCTGTCGACCTTTCCCGTGTTGGGAAGGCTTGGCTAGTGTCCCAGGTCGGCTGGAAGCCGGTAGAGCCTTGTTGCGCCTTCCCCGGCCTTACTATCTCCACCTCGGCTTCCTACCGAGAAAAAGAACAGCCCACCGCTCCCATAGGCCGGCTTCGCCGAGCGGGGTATGGATACCCGGGAT
The DNA here is from genome assembly GCF_003441595.1 of Marinobacter sp. Arc7-DN-1. Classification (NCBI taxonomy): domain Bacteria; kingdom Pseudomonadati; phylum Pseudomonadota; class Gammaproteobacteria; order Pseudomonadales; family Marinobacteraceae; genus Marinobacter; species Marinobacter sp. Arc7-DN-1. The sequence continues at coordinate 1,823,104 of NZ_CP031848.1, forward strand.
CTTCCCAGAACCGATGGCGAGCCCGGGTTTGCGTCCAGCCAGTCGATAGCGACGACATCCCTGGGACCTGCGGCCTCCGCAGGGCTCGGGCGCTGCGCGATACCCACCATGGGGCGCGAAATCCTATCCGCCCCTCCGGTGCCGCCGACAAACGGGTTACCCAGGGACAGGGTTCTTGTCGGACTGAAAATCAGTTCCGGGTTTACCTCAAACCGGATTTCCGAGCTGACAAGAGGGTCCATATCGTAGCTGAACTGCAATTCCGGGCCATTACCGGAATACACAGAGGCTTTACCGTCAAACGCACTTACAAAAGCCAGATCGCCGCTGTCTGTCTTGCCCAGAACCCGGGAGCCCAACACCCTGAAACCCGGCGTCAGGGCGCTGAATGTGTCATTGGCGCTTTCCGCCATCTTCTCTTGCCCCGGCATAACCGTGTAAATCTTTGACCCGAAGCCGTGCTCTGCCGTATAGGACTGCCCCAGAATGGTGTCACTCCGCCCATCCAGGTCGGTATCATGCACGCCCATCATCAATGGCGAAAACCCGACCAACATGGCTCGGTCCCCGTCAAGCCTGACAACAGAACCTGACACCCGGTAATCATCCCATTGGTTGACCAGCAGATAAAGCTCACCGGCACGGCTATACCAGTCCATGTAAATGATTCTCTCGCCACGCGGAATATCAACCTCGGCGATTTCGCTTACAGAGCCATCGGAGCGCCCCGAAAAAAACCTGATTGTCTGCTTGCCTTCCAGTGCCACGACATAACGCCCCGGGATTTCATGGACCGCAATCGAACCTGCCCGGCCCGGCAACTCAAGAGCAAGCTCGGCCTCCGCCTCTCCCGCAACACGAAAACTCTCTTCCTTTGAGTATGAAGCTGCGCCGATATCAATCATCCCGACCAGCCAGGTTTGGTCATAGGTGACAACTACCCTGCCCTTGCTTATTAACTCGAACGTCAGAGAGGGCTCTGCCTTGCTTTCCTCATTTTCCCAGACCAGGCGTGGAAACATGGATTTCAGTTCTTCTGCCACGGGCCCGCTTTTTTCGGTTGTACTTTTAATTACGGCCGGCAAAGGGCCAAACCTCTCCACAACGGCATTTACACCAGGCATGGGCCCGGACAGCAGCTTGCCAACGAATTCTTCCGGATTAATCCGTAAAATACCGATTACGGACCGGCGGTCACCGACCAAACTGGCATCGCCGTTCTGAACGGGTTTTGCCGTAACGAAAACATCCCCCACCCCCGCGACACTATTGTGCCGGTCTATGTAAACCAGACCTTCGTCCTTGTCGATCCGGCTGATCGCGGAAACAAAAGGATCGAAGCGCTCAGCTGCGAAACAGAGCTGTCCGGTTATTGTAAAAACAATTAAAACGACAAAACGAAAGATCCGGACGGTGGCACAGCTGATTACATTCGTCATACAGAGGCTCTTCGAAAGGAATAAGGTGCGAAGCGTCGGCTTCGCACCTTCTGGTCAGTTAAAACTTATACCGGACGCGGCCGGCAACATGCACAATGTCCTTATCACTCTGGCCGTTTTGAAGCGCGCCTTCCTCAAGTGCATCCACTGCATCTCCCGCAAGCAGATAAGCCGCTTCCGCCGCAATTTCCAGGGACGGATACGGAAGATAGCTCACCCGTCCACCGAACTCCAGGCCCAGATCTTTTGATGAACTCCCGTCAGCCAGCGTAATGGCTTCCGCCAGCCGGTTGTACACCAGCATTCCACTGAGCTTCAGGTTAGGCCGGACCTTGTGATCGAGCTGGATCTTATTCAGGAAATAGCCCTTATCCAGGATATAAGGCGTCTCGGCGAAATAATCATCGTCCGTGAAATTTTCCTGGAAAATCATGCTGTCCGTCAGATCGACGTCCGTGGAGATGAACGCATCGAAATTGGAATCCTGCTCATTGCTGTCCCCTGATGCATACACCATTGTGTAGGTGACGGTATTGGGACCGAACTGCAGGCCAAGCTCGCCACGGCCCAGAAAGGTGGACAGGTCATAGCTGGTGTTCGGATTCACAGCCCCGTTTATAGGGTTGAAGTTAACACCTTCTATCGTTCCCGTCTGGGCGATGGCGGTACCCTTGAGGAAAAGCCGGCCTGCCGACGTCTCCCTGTTGTAGTCGAAGGTCGCACCCAGGTTTGACACCGAGTATTCCGAGTTATCAGCAATCAGCTTCAGCTCGTAGTTCCTGCTATTGATTTCGCCGACCCCCTCTGCAACCTGATTGTTCATCTGATACAGATAAAAAATTCCGGCGTTCAGGTTGGGCGAAAAGTGCTTATCCAGGTTCAGCGCAAAGTTATCAGCGCCATCCCAGCCCTCGTCTTCCGGGGAGTCGTTGGCGCCCTCGTTGGTGGAGTCACCACGCCCCCACAGAAGCTGATAGTCAATACCAGACTGAAGCTTCCCGGTCAGCACCACAGCGGTTGCGGTCTCATTCCAGACATTGGCGTTGACCGAAACCGGCTGCAACCCGATTTTCAGACGCTGATCAACGGTATCGGGCAAAGCGAAGTCGACGTAAGCCCAGCGAGTCTCGACATTTACACCGTCACCGGAAAAGTCGCCACCTGAACCCTCGCCGAAGCGAATGCCGCCGATTTCGGTTGCGTACACGCCCTTGACCATTCCATCGTCAGAGGCGGCGGTGAACCAGAACCGGTATTTCATTTCACCATAAGTCTCGGTGGGATCGCTGTCTTTCAGCGTACCGCCACCCGAGTTTCCTGTTCTGAACCAATCCCTCTGATTGGTGTAGGCCTGAAACCGGTTGTTCATGTCGCCATGAAAATCAAATTCGGCCGCCATGACAGGGTTTGGAGCATACACTGCGGCTGCTCCGAGAATCGCCAGGTAAAGCGGGCTGCGCTTAAGTTTCAGTTGCTTCATTGTGATCCCTATTATTAGTCGTCTTATTAGTCGTCAGAAGAGCTCAGCAAACGGACCTGATGGTCGGTCATTCCGCCGTGTCGCATACAGCAGGGCAACCAACCTCCTGATTGCAGGCAGGCCGCAACCAATGAAACCTGAAACGAAGCTGAAAATCCAGAGGGCTTACGACTTATGTCTTAGGCAGGACTGGTAACATGTCGGAAACAAAGGAGTTAAGGCCGTTTTTGGTGACCGCCTGGACGGTCACCTTTACAACAGATCGAATATCAGCGCGAAGGATAAGGGCTTGATGACCTCAATGGCCGGATTTCTCCGCCCCTTTCGATTTCATCGGCTGATCCTTCATCGACCCCTCCATTTCCTTCATCATTCCCATGCAGCCCTTCATGTCTCCATGCATCATCTGCATGTTTTCCTGCATGGCTTTCATATGGTCCTGCATCAGTTCCTGGCGCTTGGCAGGGTCCTCCTCCTGTTTGATCCGGCTCATCAGCGCCTGCATTTCTTCCATATTCTGCTGCATCGCCGCTGCGCTCTTCTGGTCCTGCTCATGATGCTTTGCATTGCGATGCTGATCGTGATCCGCCGCCAGGGCCGGCATGGAAAGCAGACCGGCAATGACAGTAGCAACAAGTGTCAGTCGTTTCATGGTGTTCTCCGTCCGTCGAGTAATTGGGAACTGCGATTGCGTCAGCAGGTGTCCCCCGCTGACCGGGCCAGATTCTGACCGTCTGCCTATAAGATAGTACAAGCTTCGGTCAAGGTGAAGCCAGCCAATACCAGGAGGGATCGGCCGGCTCGCCGGAACACTGCCAGGGGCCGGACCCCGTGCCCACGGCCGCGCCAGGCGGTTCAGTCTCGTTTCAGCTACAGTGTGTAGGATAAAAACGGTAATGCGAAAGCGAGCGTGTGAGCACGCCCGCAGCGATTCAAGCAGTCATCAGTAGATTCACGCAGTCATTAATACACGCAGTCATTAATAAAAGTGCCATGAAAGGCAGGAGCAGCGTATGAACGAGCAACATCCTGACACCGGATTATCCAGGCGGCGCCTGATCCAGGGGGCTGCCGCAATGGGCCTTATCGCCGGTTTTGACAGCCTGATGCCGGCGTTTGCCAGGGGCAACCTGGACAACTCGAATGTTTATCATACCGTGCGTGACGGTGCCGATATCTATGATCTGACCATCGCACGAACGCCTCTCACGATCGGGTCCAAACTCTCGAAACAGCCTATTACCATCAACGGCACTCTGCCTGCACCCCTGATTCGGCTCAAGCAGGGCCGCGAAGCGATCATGCGCGTGACCAACACCCTGTCCGAGGCAACGTCCATTCACTGGCACGGTCTGATACTGCCGTTTCGGATGGATGGTGTTCCGGGGGTCAGTTTTCCGGGCATCATGCCGGGCGAAACCTTCGAGTACCGTTTTCCGGTCGAGCAGCACGGCACCTACTGGTATCACAGCCACTCCGGGTTTCAGGAGCAGCTTGGCCACTATGGACCGATCATTATAGATCCGGCTGAGCCCGAGCCAGTCAGCTATGACCGCGAATACATTGTGGTTCTCTCCGACTGGACCTTCGATTCTCCCGCCGATGTCTTCCGCAACCTCAAAGTGTTTGAAGGCTATTACAACTACAACCAGCGCACCGTTGGCGACTTCTTCAAGGATGTCGAAACTATGGGTTGGGATGCCGCGTGGAGCAAAGCCGGCATGTGGGGCAGAATGCGAATGAGCCCCCGGGATATCCTGGATGTAACCGGTTCTGAATACACCTACCTGATGAATGGATCGCCTTCCGCCAGCAACTGGACCGGGCTGTTCCGTCCCGGCGAGAAAATTCGCCTGAGATTCATCAACGCCTCGGCGATGACCTTCTTTGATGTCCGTATCCCGGGACTTCCGATGACGGTTATTTCCGCCGACGGTCAGCCAGTGCAGCCGGTCGAGACCGATGAATTCCGCATTGGCGTGGCCGAAACCTACGACGTTATCGTGGAGCCAACGGACATGGCTCATACCGTGTTTGCACAGGCCCAGGACCGGTCCGGGTTCGTGCGCGGCACACTGGCTACCCGAAAGGGTCTGGAGGCCCAGGTTCCCCCCATGTACCCGCGCACTGAACGGGGCATGGCGGCCATGGGAATGGGCGCCATGGGCAAGAGTGGCGGCCAGGCAATGCACGGCGGCATGGACATGGCCCACGGCGACATGGCCGGAGATTCAGGTGGCATGAATATGGACCATGGCCGGATGAACATGGACACCTCGCCTGACAAATCCAGCCTGAGCCCCGTTCCGACCGCGGGGCGCCCGGTATCCCATGGCCCGGACAATCACGGCCCCGGAGCAGCAATGGTGGCTTCCAGCCCCCAGTCACGGCTGGATGAGCCCGGCGTTGGCTTCGAAACCGTGGATCACAGGGTGCTGACCTACTCCCAGTTACGGAGTATTGATGGCTGGCCCGACAAGCGCCCGGCGGAACGGGAAGTGGAGCTCCACCTTACCGGCAATATGGAGCGTTACATGTGGTCGTTTGATGGCAGGAAATTTTCCGAGGTGGATGGCCCGGTCAAATTCTACCATGGTGAACGCCTTCGCCTGATCCTGGTCAACGATTCAATGATGGACCACCCCATTCATTTGCACGGCATGTGGATGGAGCTGGAAACCGGGGCGGGTGAGCATCGACCGCGCAAGCACACGATCTCTGTCAAACCCGGTGAGCGGGTGTCTGCACTGATAACGGCGGACGCACCCGGCGACTGGGCGTTCCACTGCCACCTGCTCTACCACATGGACGCAGGTATGTTTCGTGTCGTGTCGGTCGTTTAACGGGATAGGGGATGATCACTATGATAAATCGCATAAAGCTGGTTGTGGGCGCGTCGGTCTTCACCATTGCCTCCGGGGCCGGTGCCGCGGGTACCGGAGTGCAGGCCGAGCCGGACTGGACACTGCCTGTTCATGACAATGAGATATTTGGCCAGTTACTGTTTGACCGGATGGAATATCAGCGTGATGGCAACAACGAGATCGCGCTCTGGGATGCCCAGGCCTGGGTCGGCACAGACCGCAAGCGGCTCTGGATTGAAACAGAGGGTGAGACTAATCTGGCCACCGAGGGTGGCGACGTCGAAAACTTTGATGCTCAGTACAGCTATCGCCTGGCCCCCTTCTGGGATATACAGACAGGGCTGGGCGCTCAGGCAACCTTCGGCCCGGGCCAGAACAAAGAGCGTTATTCGGCACTTATCGGCCTGCAGGGCCTTGCTCCCTACTGGTTTGAGGTGGATACCAACCTCAGGGTGACGGAAGACGGCGACCTGTCGTATGATTTCGAGGCCGAATACGACTGGTTACTGACCCAAAGGCTCATTCTGCAAGGCCGGGGGGAAACCCTGGTGGCCTTCAGTGATGTCGAGGAATGGGGCGTCGGCAGCGGGATCAACAATATTGGCCTGGGACTCCGGTTGAGATACCAGCTTTCCCGGGAGTTCGCTCCTTACGTTGGTGTTTCCTATACACGCTACCTGGGCAACACAAAGGATCTCCGTGAACGCGAAGGCGAGGATGTCGAGTCCTCCAGTTTTGTGGCGGGTATCCGGTGGTGGTACTAAGGCGCCCGCGAGGCCCCTGCCAGCACCGGCAATAACCAGTAACAAGACGGCATTTTGCAGGAGGATTTCAGGAGGCAGGCCCATCGACCGGGCCTGCCTTAACCCTGAGCAAAACCACTGCAAGGAAGCGTCGGGGTTAACGACGCACAGCGGCCCCTACTCCAGCCCGTGATGCTTGCCTTCAAATAACTTGACGTTTCTGATGGTGCCCCCGTCATTTATAAGCTCATAACCACCATCACCGAGGGATTTGATTTTATTGCAGGAATAGTACCGCCCGTAGACAGTGGTACAGAATTTCCCGTCTTCAACCTGCCAGCTACCGAGATAGTGGGTGAGATTTCCTTGTTGTTCCCTGAACTTTGTCATGCCATAGATCGACCCGTCGGGGTCGTAGTATTCGTGAAACGTGCGGGTGCGGAAATTATCCTGCGCATCCCGAAAGACCATTTGAACCGTGTTACCCACTAAAATATCTGCAACATCCTGACCTGAAAGGACTTCGCTCGCCTGTAGCAGTGGCGCTTTAAATACCATGAAAACCAACACCAGTTGTAAGATTTTCGTTCGCACTATCTGATCTCCCATCAATAAACTCGACAATTGTTCATCCGTTCCTGTCACTTCCATCAACGAACACTGAATTCAACCTGGAATATATCCCTTCCTGTCATTTTTTTCGATATCAAGCCGCCCCTTTTAAGCACCTCTCGAAGAAATGAATTGCGAGCGACGGGAATCCGTTGCTCAGCTACCATCATGGTTTCCCGCTTTGCCTGCCGGCCAATCCGCGAATGCGATAAAATAGAGCAGAACAAGGTTGACGATGGGTATCAGTATCAGAATGCCCATCCAACCCGGATAGCCCGTGCGCTGGCAAATACGCCAGGCCGGGATGACGACTACGATGGCAATCACCAGCATCCACAGCCAGTGCCCGGCCCACATGGTGTTGCCAAACATGTTTTCCCCCATCATGATACTGCCCTCCATGTTGAATTCCGATTACTGGTGACCGTGAGCATGGGATTCCTCGTGGCCGGTTTCTTCGGCGGCGGCAGCTCTTTTCAGGAAAAGCTGCCCGGATACCGCGATCACGATCATTGTGGCAACCGCCACGCCAATGACAAACGGGTCGGTATTCAGTTTGACCCAGACAAAGCCGCCCAGCACGAGCAAATCCAGACCGATGGCCGTTGCCGGCACCCACGCCCTGGCCTTCACATCGTCGCGCAGGTAGCGAAGCACGCCCCAATGGATGGCAATGTCCATAACCAGGTAGAACACGATACCCAGGGCGGCAATCCGGGAAAGGTCAAAGAAGGCTGTCAGAGCCAGCCCCAGGACCACAGTGTAGACCAGCGTGTGCTTCTGGATGCTGCCCGGCATACCAAAATGACGGTGAGGGACCAGTTTCATTTCAGTCAGCATGGCAAGCATGCGCGAGACCGCAAAAATGCTGGCCAGAATGCCACCCGCGGTGGCCGTCATGGCAATGGCGACCGTGAACCAGAGGCCATAATCCCCCAGCGCCGGACGCGCGGCAGCCGCAAGGGAGTAATCCTGGGTCTTGATGATTTCCGCCAGGGACAGGTTGCTGGCCACGGCAAAACCGACCAGGGTGTAGATCACCACGCAGGCGGCAATGGAAATAATGATGGCGCGACTCACGTTCCGGTTAGGGTTTTGCACCTCGGAGCCGCTGTTGGTGATGGTGGTGAAGCCCTTGAAGGCCAGTATTCCGAGCGCCGTCGCACCCAGGAAATTGCCTGCGGTTCCGGCCTCGCCCGGGCTTGAGAAATCCACCGCCAGGCTGTCGGCAATCCAGACGCCCACCAGCCCGAAAACCAGTATACCGCCGATTTTCAGAAACCCGATAAAGGAAGCCACGCCCTGAATCATCCGGTTACCGAGCAGATTGATCAGAAACGCCGCCAGGATCAGCGACACACCCAGAATGGACACCATGCGACCACTTTCATCACCACCGAACAGTTGCATGGTGTAGGAACCGAAAGTACGCGCGAGGAAGCTCTGGGCGATCACCATCGAGAAATACATCAGCAAGGCGTTGAACGCGGTCGGCAGCCGATTGCCATAGGCTTTGTAAAGGTACATGCCAATGCCCCCGGCTGACGGCCAGGCATTGGAAATCTTGACGTAGGAATAAGAACTGAAGCTGACGATCACCGCGGCCGCCAGAAACGCCAACGGGAAAAGAACCCCCGTCATCTGCGCCATTTGCCCCGTAAGGGCAAAGATACCGGCGCCGATCATGACGCCGGTACCCAGCATAACGGTTCCCGTGAGGGTGAGACTGCCTTCCTTGTAGCGGGTGGTTCTGTCTTGCCCCCTGCTCATTCAACCTCCTGTTTTTTCATGGGTGGGATTTTCGAACAGCAAAATGGCTCATGGTTGCCTGTTGTGTGCCTTGGCCATGGGAGTGCGCCTCGTCGCCTGAGTTACCCCCTTTCCTGTATCACACCATCCCAACCTGAACTGCAACTGAATACAGGAGGCAGTTCCGGGTGAACGTGATCTATATCAAAGTGTAGACGGAAACGGGCCGGGGGAATACCCCGGCCCGTCAGAGCAAAGCAATGGCGAACCCGGGTCAACCGAGATCAGGACTCGACGAGCAAACACCGGCCGCCGTCCGGGATTGACTCTGTAGTTACTATAAGGTTTAAAACATGCACTCAAGCTCCGTTCAATAGAGGCAGGAATGCACAGCCACGAACCTAACAGCCACGACCACGGCCATCACTTCGACACTCATAACCGCTCCTTTGCCATCGCGGTGATTCTCAATACCCTGTTTGTGGTTATCGAAGCGGTTTATGGCGTTTTATCAGGGTCTCTCGCACTCATCGCAGATGCCGGCCATAATCTCAGCGATGTCATGGGACTGATAATGGCCTGGGTGGCCAGTTGGCTGGCCAGCCGGGCGGCGACCCATAGCAAAACCTATGGCCTGAAAAAGACCACCATTCTCGCGGCTCTATTCAACGCACTCATTCTTATCGCCGCGGTTGGCGGGATTACCTGGGAGGCAATCCAGCGCCTGACAAACCCCGCTGGGGTTGCCGGTTTGACCGTGGTCGTGGTTGCCGGAATCGGGGTGCTGATCAACGGCGCAACAATGATGTTGTTTGTCAAAGGTCAGAAAGGCGATATCAACATACGGGGTGCCTTCCTGCACATGGCCGCCGACACTGCGGTATCGGTGGGTGTCGTGATCTCAGGCATAGTACTGATGTACACCAGCCTGACCTGGATCGATCCGGTAGTCAGCCTTGTCATTGCCGCTGTTATCTTCCTGGGCACCTGGCAGTTGCTAAAAGACTCCGTAAATCTGGCTGTAGATGCCGTACCCAAAGGGATCGATCCCGCAGCTGTTCGCGAGTGTCTGGAGAGTCTGCCAGGCGTGCACTCTGCCCATCATCTTCATATCTGGGCCCTGAGTACGACCGAGAACGCGCTGACAGTCCACCTGGTGAAGCCTGATCCACTGGGCGATGACCGGATCATCAATGATGCCTCAGCGATACTGGCAGAGGAGTTCAACATCCAGCATACGACGATTCAGTGGGAACGATGTGATAGCGAATGCCCGAACACCACCCACTGTTAACGCTGTATGCAGATGGTTACGGGGGAGCTCGTGCGCGACACGACTGAACGCTATCAGCGTCTGGGCCTACCTCACCGCCGCCGGGCGATGTATCCTTACGTAAAACAGATTCTCACTGAATATCCAGGCAACGTGCGCTCAGGCCAACAACAAAAGACAACAACTGACCCGGCAACCCTATGTCTCTGATTGAGTACCTGGCACCATACGATTTCTCGCCGCTGACCGTACTGAGCTTTATGCTGGTACTGGGTTTTTATGGCGTCGGTCTTTTACGGATGCCGGAAGAAGACAGGCCCGGGTCGGTAAGGATTATGGTCTTCGTTCTGGGCGTTCTGATTGCTTATGGGGTCATGCAAACCCGATTCGATTACTACTCCCAATACATGTTCTTCGTCCACCGCGGCCAGCACCTCGTTCTTCATCATCTGGGCCCCATACTGATTGCCCTGTCCAACCCATTGCCGGTAATGCGGTTCTGGTCCCGGCAAATAAGCCCTGGATTGAAGAGCCGGCTTCGCCCCCTGGGATGGCTGTATCGATTTCTTCAACACCCCCTGATCGCCTCCGTCCTGTTTGTGGGGCTCATCTATTTCTGGTTATGGCCGCCAATTCATTTTGATGCCATGCTCAGCCGAAACCTTTACTGGGTTATGAACTGGAGTATGTTGATTGATGGAATACTCTTCTGGTGGTTGATTTTTGATCCTCGCCCACCTGCCACCACCCCTTCTCTGGGCTATGGCAAGCGCATACTGCTCCTGGCCCTGGTGGCGATACCGCAGATGGTGCTCGGGGCTATGATCGTGTTTTCAAGAGGTATGGTGTACGACGTTTACGAGGTCTGTGGCCGGGCCTGGCCCATGGCGCCGGAGACCGACCAGCTTCTTGGCGGCATGCTGACCTGGATACCACCCGCGATGATGAGCATCCTCGGCATTCTGATTATCCTGAGACGCGCCATGCGGGAAGACGGGAGTTTCACCAGCCGTTCCAGCCAAGTGGGGGAGACAACGTCATGAATACCAGCCCTTTTCGGCGACACACCGGCACACTGTCGCTTCTCGCCCTTATTCTGATGACGCTTGTTGTCAGCGGCTGTTCAGGGGAAGAGGAAAACTGGAACGGCAAAGACATCAGCGGCCTGATGCCCGGTCTGGAGTTTGAATTAACAGACAGCCAGGGCAGATCCGTAACGGCCGAGCAGTTTGACGGCAAGGTAAGGTTGCTGTTTTTTGGCTTTACCTCGTGCCCGGACGTCTGCCCTACTGCCTTGCAAAAACTCAACCAGGCCACTGAAGGCCTGCCACCGGGGCTGCAGGACGATGTCCTGACACTCTTTGTCAGCGTTGATCCAGAGCGGGATTCGCCGGAACGCCTGGCGGCCTACGTCAATTTCTTTGGCGAGGGGATCATCGGGTTAACCGGAAAAGAGCCGCAGCTTCGCGAGCTTGCCAAACGGTACCGAACGACCTTCGGTTATGAGCAGCCCGACGAAAACGGCAACTATGCTGTTTCTCACAGCAGTGCGGTTTACGTTTTTGACCGCGAGGGAAAAGCGCGACTTCTGATCAGGCCAGATCTTGGCGTGAACGAGATTCGCCAGGACCTGATCGCCCTCGCCAAAGCTGACACGTAATGACCGGTCAGAATGATGACTGAGCCCGGCTACCGGAGTTACTGAGAGGATACACATTGAAGATCGGCGAACTTGCAAACGCAACGGCTGTGCCCTCGGAAACCATCCGTTATTACGAAAAAATCGGTTTGCTGCCGGAACCGGACCGGGACAGCAGCGGCTACCGCTGCTACCGCCCCGCCCATCTGGACCGCCTGCTGTTTATCAGGCGTTGCCGCAATCTTGATATGGCCCAGGACGAAATCCGTGAGCTGATCCGGCTGGCCGAGCTGCCGGAGGCGGATTGCAGCGAAGTGGATGCCCTGCTGGCACGCCATCTGATCCACGTTCGGGAGCGCCTGAGGGAACTGGCGAGCCTTGAAGAAACCCTGGTGCAACTCCAGGAGGCCTGTTCGGATCGTCGCACGGTCAGGGAATGCGGCATTCTTGGCGGGCTCAAGTCTGAACTCGAGACTCCGGAACCTGAGGGCCGGCACAACCATGTGCCAGGCACCCACGGCCCCGGCCAGACCTGACCCAGAACCCCACCAAAACGCTTGATCCTGTAGTTACTACAGGGTTTTCAATAAGGCCATCTGAACGCAGGAGGTCTTTATGGCGTGCAACTGCTCCGCCCCCGAACCCAAATCCCCGGCGCCGCCGGCAACGGCGTTGTCCTCACACAGCCATTAAAATGCCAGGGAAATCATCACCGGAATAAACGCCAGGGCAAACAGCGTGGTCAGCAGCACCGTGCCTGCTGCCTGCCTTGGCGAGGTATCGAGCAGGGTGGCAATGACCACCGTGTTGGCGGCAATCGGTGTGATCGAAATCAGGAACAAGGCCTGGTGCACCGCCGGCCCATAGATCCCCAGAAGCGTTGCATCGACCCACCAGAACACGATGGCCACCAGGGGCCAGACCACAAACTTCCCGAAAAAGGCCAGCGCGGTGAAGCGGACGTTGCCCGCCAGTCCCCGGAAACTGGTGATACTCATACCGATGATCATCATGCCCAGGATGCTGTAGGCGCCGCGCAGGTTATCGAACAACGGCACAAAAATCTCCGGAATGCTCACACCCGCCAGGTTCAGGGCCACCGCGACCAGAAAGGCGTACACCGAGGGCAGCCTCAGCACCCGCCAGAGGGCATCCCTTAAACCATACCGGCCTCTCGCGGCGAGGTAAAAGCCCACTGAATTCTCGAACAGCGTGGTACCCAGCATACACACAATGTAGAGCCCCAGCCCCTCTTCCCCGAACAGTAACAGCGCCACCGGCACCCCGAAGTAGCCGGTGTTGCCGGAGCCCACACAGAGGGGAATGAGGTTGGCACTGCCATCGGTAAGAACCTTTTGCGCCAGCTTCAACTGAACGATCCCCAGTACGGATGAGATTCCGAAAACGAGGAAGGGCAGCAGGATGACCTCTGGAGAGAGCGGCGCCACCATAACGCCGGAAAACACCACCGACGGGGTCACGATGTACAGCATGATGCCGGCTATATGCCGGCCGCTGGCCTCAAGATAGCGGCCGGCAATCCAGCCGAGGACGACGGTTACATAGAGCGGAATCAGCTTGAAGAAAAGGGCAAGAGCGGCAGCCATCGGCTCTCCATGGGAAAGGCAACATTTCCGGACAGATAGGGCGCGAAGTCTACCACCTACCCCTCCGGAGGTAACTCCCCGGCGCAATGGTGAAATAGCCAGCCATGCTTGATAATCATCAACAGCATTGTGGATGCATCTTTATATCCTAGCAGGGCAGTCAGGTATTTCACAAAGACCGAGGAGAGAGACCCATGGCCGAGCGCTTTACCAAAAGCATGGCCAGGAACATATACCTGGGAGGAAGTGCATTCTTCGTCCTGTTGTTTCTGGCGCTGACTTTTGATACCCAGTTGCGGGCAATGCCCGAGCGGGACAACCGAGACCAACTCACCGACCAGGTGGTTCGTGGCAAACATGTCTGGGAGAACAACAACTGTGTCGGTTGTCATTCCCTGATGGGTGAAGGTGCGTACTTCGCGCCGGAACTTGCCAATGTATTCGACCGCCGCGGTGGTAGTGACAGCGACGTCTTCAAGGCATACATGAATGCCTGGATGAACGCCATGCCCACCAACGTGCCCGGCCGCCGCCAGATGCCCCAGTTCAATCTGACCGATCAGGAAATCGAGGATCTCGCCGCCTTCCTGGAATGGACATCAAAGATTGATGACAACAACTGGCCACCCAACATCGAAGGCTGAGGGAGCAGACATGAAATACGAATCTCAAAAAGTGGCAATGCCCTACTTCATCTTTGCCCTGGTTCTGTTTGCCGGCCAGATTCTGTTCGGCCTGATCCTGGGACTCCAGTACGTGGTGGGTGACTTCCTGTTCCCGGAAATCCCCTTCAACGTAGCGCGGATGGTTCATACCAACCTGCTGATTGTCTGGCTGCTCTTCGGCTTTATGGGGGCAACCTATTACCTGGTTCCGGAAGAGGCACAAACCGAGTTGCACAGCCCGCTGCTCGCCTGGATCCTGTTCTGGGTTTTCGCCGTTGCCGGCACCCTGACCATCCTTGGCTACCTGTTCGTGGACTACGCCACCCTGGCCGATGTCACTATGAACAAGCTGTTGCCAACCATGGGGCGGGAGTTCCTTGAACAACCCACGATCACCAAGATAGGCATCGCACTGGTAGTTGTCGGTTTCCTCTACAACATCCTGATGACCGCCCTGAAGGGTCGCAAAACCGTGGTCAATATTGTCTTGATTACCGGCCTGATCGGCCTGGCGGTTCTGTGGCTGTTTTCTTTCTACAACCCGGGCAACCTGACCCAGGACAAGTACTTCTGGTGGTTCGTGGTGCACCTGTGGGTGGAGGGCGTCTGGGAGCTTATCATGGGTGCCATCCTGGCCTATGTGCTGATCAAGCTCACCGGTGTTGACCGTGAAGTCATCGAAAAATGGCTGTACGTGATCATCGCTATGGCGCTGATTACCGGCATTATTGGTACCGGGCACCACTTCTTCTGGATCGGGCCGCCCGAATACTGGTTGTGGCTGGGGTCTGTATTCTCCGCCCTTGAGCCGCTGCCGTTCTTCATGATGGTGATCTTCGCCTTCAACATGATCAACCGGCGCCGCCGCAACCACCCCAATAAGGCCGCCATGCTGTGGGCCATGGGGACTGCCGTGATGGCGTTCCTGGGCGCTGGCGTGTGGGGCTTCCTGCATACCCTGGCCCCGGTCAACTACTACACCCACGGCAGCCAGGTTACCGCGGCCCATGGCCACATGGCCTTCTACGGCGCCTACGTGATGATTGTACTGACCATCATCTCCTATGCGGTTCCCATCATGCGTGGCAGGCCTTACGGCAACAGCAATACCGCGCAGATTGTCGAGATGTGGGGCTTCTGGCTGATGACCATCTCCATGGTGTTCATCACCCTGTTCCTGACCGGCGCCGGTATCCTGCAGATCTGGCTGCAGCGGATTCCGGAGAGCGGTGAGGCACTGTCGTTCATGGCAACCCAGGACAACATAGCCCTGTTCTACTGGATGCGCCTGGTCGCCGGCAGCTTCTTCATGGCAGGCCTGGTGGTGTACTTCGGCAGCTTCTTCATCAAGGGGCAGGCGTCCCCGGCTGAGGAAGTCCGTGGCCCTGCCACTCAGGACGCATAACAACCGCAGGCCGGGGCCAATCGCTCCGGCCTGCCCAACCCTCAACGGATACTTGCCGTGCATGAGCAGAATTTCCCGAACAAGGACACTCTCCAGAACAAACGGTTGCTGACCCGCACCGCGTTCTTCGGGCTGTTTCTGCTTGCGCCGGTACTTAATATTTTTCGATACGACCTTACGGAAACCCACTTTGTCATTTTCGGGTTTCCCCTGTCATTCAATCTCGAACTGGCCTGGGTCAGCCAGAGCTCACCGGCGGAAGTGGCCGGGCAGATCCTCGTCTGGTTCGTACTTCCCATTACCCTCCTGGTACCCCTGGTGCTCTGGATCGCCTGGAAGTGGGGGCGAATCTACTGTGGCTGGCTGTGCCCGCACTTTTCGGTGGTAGAAACCATCAACCATCTGATGACCCGGGTTACCGGCCGCCCCACCCTTTACGAGGCGCTCCGGAAAGGCCGGCGCGGCAAGGTCCTGCACTGGGCCGGACTGGTTCTGGTATGCGCGCTGATCGGTTTTTCCTGGGCACTGGCGATGCTGTCTTATCTGTTGCCGCCGATCCCGCTGTATACCGATCTGGTTACCGGCAACCTGGCGGTCTACCCAGGCATTTTCCTGGCGGTAGCCACCACTCTGTTTACACTGGATTTCCTGTTTGCCCGGCACCTGTTCTGCAAATACGGCTGCGCCTTCGGGGTGGTGCAGAGCATTGCCTGGATGACCAACGGCAAAGGCAGGGTTGTCACCTTTGATACCGAACGGGCCGCAGCCTGCCGCGACTGCACCAGGGCCTGTGACGAAGCCTGCCCCATGCGGTTGCCGACCCGCAGCCACAAGCGGGCAAAATTCACCTGTACCCAGTGCCTGCAGTGTGTCAGCGCCTGCCGTGAGGTGCAGAAGAACAACCCGGAAGGCTCCCTGTTGAGCTGGGAACCCGGAGAACCCGGCAAACAGACCGTGCTGATTCCGGTTCGCCAGGTTGATCCGTCACCACGCAAGCAACACGCCGGAGCCTGAGGAGTTGAAATGGAAGAGTGGGTAGGCTTCAAATGGCACGAGTACATCACCCGGCAGGCCATGGGAGAGTTCCCCGAGCACGCGGTGCATCTGAAAGACGAGGCGCGAACCCTGGGTGTGCTGTTCCGGGCCCTGGGCGGCGACCCGGCCCTCAGCCTGGTTACCGCGGAACCCCGGCATTTCCGTACCCGGCGCCGTTTCCTGCAGAAGCTGGCAGGCACCCACAGAAAGTTCGAACTGGCCTGGCGGGATGAGCAAAGCCTTCGGCTGCCGGAACGCCTGGCCCTGTTTCCCTCCAAAGCCGTTAACCGGGATCTCTATCTCTGGCTGGCAGCCCTGGCCTCCCTTGGTGAACTGACGGACTCCGACTGGCTGACCGGCAACCAGGCCATGGTCCAGACCCTGCTGGCCAAATGGCCGGGGCTTGAGCCGGTTTACCAGCGCCTGGTACGCCATACCCTGCAATGGCGCCCGGATCCGACCACCCTGCCGCCAGCCGAAGGTCGCCGTGAAAAGGCCATTCGCCAGGCGCTGATTGATCCTGGCAGCGTGGAATGCCTGCCGCGTGCGGAGTCCGACCCCTGGCCGGTTGTCATCTGGCTTTACCCCACAACCACACCCGGCAAGGCGACCGGCCCGACCACCGGAGATGATGAAGCGACCCCGACACCGGGTGGACTGGCGAAAAAGCGCAAACGCCGGCGGGCCGAACGGGTGGACGCCTTCGATAAAGATCAGGGCCTGATGCTGTTCCGGCTGGAAAGCCTGTTTTCATGGAGCGAATTTATCCCTGTGGACCGGGCCGGTGATGACACGGAGGAAGAGGATGCCGACGCGGTGGCTGACGACATGGACATGATTTCTGTCTCTGAAGACCGCCGGGAAGCCTCCTCCGCCATCAAGTTTGATCTGGACCTGCCCTCGGAAGAAAACGATGACCTGCACCTGGGGCCCGGCATCCATCTGCCGGAATGGGACTGGCGCAGCCAGAGTTACCGGGAACGTTTCTGCTGCCTGCAGCCAATGCTGAGCAAGGATTCTATTCCGACCAGGCTGCCGGACCACCTGTCCAGATCGGCCATGAGACTGCGCCGACAGTTCAGTGCCCTGAAGCCACTCCGGCAATGGCAACGCCGACAGACCGAAGGCGAGGAACTGGACCTGGACGCCTGCATGGAACGGGAAGTCCAGCACCGCCGGGGCACCGGCGTCATCGACCAGAAGCTGTTTCGCCGCTGCAAACAGAATCAGCGGGACCTGGCGTGCCTGATTCTGGCGGACATCTCCATGTCCACGGATACCTTTATCAACAACAGCCAGCGGGTGATCGAAATTGCCCGGGACGGCTTACAACTGCTCAGCGAAGCCCTGCAGGCAAGCCGGGACCCCTTTGCGATTTTTGCCTTCTCCTCACGCCGCCGGGACCATGTGCGCTTCCATCACATCAAATCGTTCGACGAGCCCTACAACGACATCAGCCGGGGTCGAATCCAGGCACTGGAGCCGGGCTATTACACCCGCATGGGCGCGGCCATCCGTCAGGCCACCCGCATGCTGCAGGGGCGCCACGAACACCAGAAAATCCTGCTCCTGCTCACCGATGGCAAACCCAATGACCTGGACCTGTACGAAGGCCGATACGGCGTGGAAGACACCCGAATGGCGGTTCAGGAAGCCCACAAGGCTGGCCTGACCCCCTTCTGCGTCACCATCGACGACGACGCCAGCGAATACCTGCCCTATATCTTTGGCAGCAACCATTTCGTGGTGATCAAAGACCCAGCGCAGTTGCCGCTTCAGCTCCCCAAACTCTATATGAACCTGACCCGCTGACACCCATGCACGCATCTGCCCCGACACGCCATCACCTCCCCGGCGATCTGGCCGTCTGGTTCTTCATATTTGCGGAACTGGCCGTTTTCGGCATCCTGTTCATCGGCTTCGGCGTTGCCCGCAGCCTGGACCCGGCAACCTTCACCGCCGGCCGAGAGGTATTACACCCCTGGACCGGCCTGATCAACACCATCGGCCTGATCACCGCCAGCTACCTGGTAGCCGTCGCCGTCCACCGCCTCCGTCACCGCCAGCCATGCGTTACCCCGTTGCTCTGGGGCGCCATCGCCGCCTCCTCCATCTACACCTTCGGCAAACTCTGGGAGTACGCAGACCTCTACGGTAACGGCTATAACCTGGGTACCGACACCTTCTTCATGTTCTATTTCTTCCTGACCTTCTTCCACTTCATGCACGTGGTACTGGGCCAGATTATCCTGGTGGTACTGGCGGTGAAGGTTAAGCGAGGCGACTACAACGGGGACGACATGAATGGCATGGAGTCCGGCGCGTCTTACTGGCACATGGTGGATCTGGTGTGGCTGGTGTTATTTCCGATGCTGTACGTTCTGGCGTAAGGAGGAGAGCCCATGTTAGCGGTTTACATCGCCCTGATGGTTTGCACCATGACGCCAGTGATTGCCATGCAGGCAGGCGCTGATGCTTCCGTTCTGGTGTGGCTGGTATTTGCACTGGTGATCGTGAAAGCCGTTCTTCTGGTCGATCACTTCATGGAAATGCGGCATGCACCCATTGGTTGGCGCTTTGCCGCGCAAGCATGGGCGCCGGTAGTGGTGGCAGTAATTGCAGGATTTCATGCCGTGAGCTGAACATGGGGTCAGATGAAAGCGTTCATCTGACCCCGTCTTCACATGGCTCCGCACGGTTTTGGAAAGCCTCCCCTGATCGCCGCCCAGAGCTCTGCGGTTACCGATGTTTCTGAGGAAAATAAGGCGGCTTGTCACCAATCGCCTGAGCCAGTGCGATCATCCCCCACAGCACAAACGACGTGTGCAGAGTGATCGACCAGACAATGGCACCGGTCCAGAAGTTACCGGTGTTGCCAAACAGCAGCCAGAGTACCCCCACACCGGAGAAAATCACCACCGCCCCGATGATCGACATATAAAACGCTGCGCGCGTATGAGCCTGTCGCAACGCCGGTGCCTCCCCGGAACGGATGAACAACCAAACCAGCACCGAAAACCCGATAACCGGCAGGGCCAGCAGGTTCAACAGATACCAGATCACTGGCACTACCGCACCACTACTGTCCTTCGCCTGACCTCCCGAATACCGCATACACCACCTCCATGAGTGCGCTGACCGTTGCTTCGTCGTCTGATAGTGGCTCTATCATCCCGGCACGGCAAGCCTCGCCGACCGGCACGCCGGCCCGAACCAGGTGGGCGGTGTGAATCAGCAGCCGGGTCGATGCCGCCTCTTCCAGATCGTGATCCTTCAGGTTACGAATTGATCGGGCCAGGTTGACCAATCGTTCCGCCAACTCCCTGTCGCAACCGGACTCCTCGATCACGATTGTCTGCTCCTCCGCCGCGCCCGGGTAATCGAAACTCATTGAGACAAAGCGCTGCCGGGTGCTCGGCTTCATTCCTTTCAGCAGGCTCTGGTACCCGGGGTTGTAGGAAACCACCAGCATGAACCCGGGCGCCGCTGTCAGCACCTCGCCGGTACGCTCAATCGGCAGTTCCCGCCGGTCATCCGCCAGCGGGTGCAGGACCACGGTCGTGTCCTTGCGCGCCTCCACCACCTCATCAAGGTAGCAGATGCCGCCTTCACGCACTGCCCGGGTCAATGGCCCGTCTTGCCAGTAGGTGCCTTCCGGCCCGATCAGGTGTCGGCCCACCAGGTCAGCGGCGGTCAGGTCATCGTGGCAGGCAACGGTATACACCGGCCGCCCCAGTTTCTCGGCCATGTGCCGGACAAAACGGGTCTTGCCGCAGCCGGTGGGACCCTTGATAAGCACAGGCAGGCCGTTATTTGCCGCGGCCTGAAAGAGTTCGATCTCGTTGCCTGCCGGTTGGTAAAACGTCATTGTGTTGAATCCTCTGAATACTGACTGTCGGGCAAGGCAAAGCCGTATACCCATTCGGGGAAGACCACAAACATCTGCGGGTCGTCTGACCGCTGCCTCCGGCCCAATGCCTGTTCACAGGCCTCTGCGGCCTGGTTCCAGCCGGCCTGCCGGAACCAGCCTGCGGCCTTCACCGGTTCGCCCCGCCAGCTCACCACCAGGTTATTCCCGGTCAGGAACGGCTTCACAAATCCCAGCTCGGAAACCGCCGCATGGGTGTTGTTGTGAAGCAGCAACCCCAGGGCAGAACTGTAATCACCGGCTTCGTAAAGGCGCCCCGGCTCAGGGATGATGCCTTGTTGCCTGAGCGCGGCCAGCGGCAGGCTGGCCCCCAGTGGCTCCTTGCCGGCAACCGTTGCCAGGTCACGACCCCGCAGTTCCCGGATATGCCTCACACCGGCCGTCCTGCGGGTTACCCAGACAGGAACCGGTAGCCGGCCATCCCGGTTAACCGCTTCCAGAATTGGCACCGAACCCTCCGGAACGGCTGGCAGGAACGCCAGGGCAAGGCCCGGGGCCTCGGTATTAAACCGGATATCGGCCTCACAGCCCTGAGTTCGCAGATAGTCTGTCAGCCGATAGCGGGCGACCTCGGTGACACTGGTCGCGGACTCAACCCCAATCAGAATCCGCGCGTCCCCGGCACTGGCAGGTGCTGTAAACGACAAGCCAGCCAGTAGGACGCCAGGCAACGCCCGCCGTAATTCAAAGACCGAGCGCATGGGCCCGGCTGGTGAAGAAGATGCCGCTGGGCTTTTCGGCACTGAGCGTTGCAACCGGCTCCAGCGTACGGGTGTTGTATACGGTCACCCGGTTACTGTCCCTGGCTGACACCCACACTTCTTCGCCCCGGGGCGTGAATTCCATGTGCAGAACCGCATCGCCGGGCTCCAGGGTGCGGATAATTTCCCGGGTCTGTGAATCGATCACCTGAACCACATCGTTGTCCGGGTGGGCGAAGCTCACCCAGATCCGGCGATTGTCCGGGCTGGCCATCACGAACACGGGCTGGCCCTGCACCGGGATACGATCGGTCAGGGACCAGTCGCTCAGGTCAGCCACCAGCACCTGGTGGTGACCAACGGCCGGCACAAAGGCCTGGCCATCGGCGATGGCCCAGCCCTCCAGGTGGGGCATCTTGTACACCGGCAGCTTCTGCTCGCCCTTGCCATAATCCGGCAGAATTTCAGTCACTCCCTGCCCCGGTCTCCACAGATCCAGCATCGACAAGCCGTCTTCGCCAAACAGGCCGGCAATGTAGTAACGGCCGTCCGGGGTGATCAGTGCGTCGTAGGGTGATTTGCCCGCTTCGAACCGGGTGATTTCGGCCGACGTATTACTCATGTCGAGGGTCCAGATCTCTCCCGCGTCGAACAGGCTGAACACAAACAGGTTCCCCGGCGCGTCCACCAGCCCGACTGTTTTTGACTGGCCAGGCTCATCGTGCCCGCTGGTGTAGGTGGCCGGGACATCCGCCACCAGTTCCAGGGTCTGGCTGTCGAACACCTTCACACCACCGGGCTGGTAGTTGGAGACAGCCACATAGCGGCCATCCTGAGAGATAGCGCCGCCAATGCTGTTACCAGACTGGATAACACGGTCGACAATGGTTCGGGTCAACAGATCGACTTTGGTGAGGCCGCCATCCCGCCCGAATACGTAGCCGTATCGGGCGTCCCGGGAGTAGACCACTGACGCGTGGGACAGATCCCCCAAACCCGCAATTCGCCCCAGCACCTCATGGCGGGAGGTGTTGATAACCAGCACCGAGCCGGTGGCCCGCTCAATGATCAGGCCAAGATCGCCGGTGCCCATGAGTTCCGGTCGGGACTCTGATCCTGAGCCCTCCGATCCGGGGAACGCCTGGCAACCACTCAGGCCAATAGCCAGAAGTAGTGCCAGTAACAGATGTGCGGGCCGCTTGAATGCAGGATCCATGATTGATCATTCCTCCAGATTGGCCCTCAGGGCGAAACCAGTGCACCGGATTTCAGCTGCTGGCTGATCCAGTGAATTTCTTCCGGGGACAACAGTGGCTTCCAGGGTGGCATGGCGGTATCCGGAACACCTTCGCGGATAATGGCTGCGATGGCCTCCACCGGAAGCTCTCCGAGATCCTCTGGCCGCAGCGGCGGGCCCAGGCCACCACGCAGGGTGAGGCCATGGCAGGAGCCGCAATCCTGAACCACCAAATTGGCAAGCCGGGCCTCGTCCGCATTCCGGCCCCGGGCGTCGTCACCCATGGTCACGACTGGCGCCGTGGCCAGACCGGACAACAGGACAGCCGAAACCAGAATCCGCCTTTGGTCTTCCCGCCAGAAACCCTTCACACGCTGCATCCTCCCGAGTGTTGTCCGCATCCTGACGACACCCATAAAACCCATCGTTGATATTGGTTAAAAGAGATCACTAACACCAGCACTATTATGGCATACCCCTGTTAGGGTAGATGGCGGTCAAACAACAGATATCTGACATAAATCAAGGTTCATCAGGGTAAAGAAGCGAAACCTAGAGGGACTCTTAAATCCAAGGAGAGAACCTGATGAGAGTCACCAACCTGTTTTTCCAACCACTGGCACTGGCCGTCGCTGTTGCGTCCTTCGGCGCACTGACGGCTCATGCCGCTCCCAAGGACCCCGACCCCTCGGCGACCGCCTATGAGGGCACAGCCAGCTCTGTCGACCCCGGATCCGCGAAAGTGGTGCGCACGCCGGGCGCCCCGGACCTGACCGACGCCGAGTTCGAAAAGGCCAAACAGATTTATTTCGAGCGTTGCGCCGGTTGCCACGGCGTTCTGCGCAAGGGCGCAACGGGCAAGCCACTGACCACCGACATCACCCAGGAGCGGGGTATCGACTACCTCAAGGCCTTTATCAGCTATGGCTCACCCGCGGGCATGCCGAACTGGCTGACCTCCGGCGACCTGACCGAGGAAGAAGTGGAGCTGATGGCCAAGTATGTGATGCATGAGCCGCCCCAGCCTCCGGAATACGGGCTGGAAGAAATGAAGGCGACCTGGGAGGTTGTCGTCCCGCCTGAAGAACGTCCGACGAAGCAGATGAACGACCTGAACCTGAAGAACCTGTTCAGCGTGACCCTGCGGGATGCCGGCCAGGTGGCACTGATTGACGGCGACACCCATGAAATTGCGCACATCATCGACACCGGCTATGCGGTTCACATTTCCCGCATATCCGCTTCCGGCCGTTATGTCTTCGTGATCGGCCGGGACGCCCTGGTCAACATGATCGACCTGTGGATGGAAGAACCCAGCACCGTTGCCAAGATCAAGGTCGGCATGGAAGCCCGCTCCGTGGAAACCTCCAAGTACAAGGGCTACGAGGACAAGTACGCCATCGCCGGTACCTATTGGCCACCCCAGTTCGTAATCATGGATGGCCAGACTCTGGAGCCAAAGAAAATCGTCGGTACCCGGGGCATGACCGTGGATACCCAGGAATATCATCCGGAACCCCGGGTGGCCGCCATCGTAGCTTCCCACAAGCACCCGGAATTCATTGTCAACGTGAAGGAAACCGGCAAGATCATGCTGGTGAACTATGAGGATCTGGACAACCTCTCTATCACCAATATTGATGCAGCCCGCTTCCTGCACGACGGTGGCTGGGACAGCAGCATGCGCTACTTCCTGACGGCCGCCAACCAGTCCGACAAGATCGCCGTGGTTGACTCCAAGGACCGCAACCTCGAAGCCATGGTGGACGTGGGCAAGATTCCCCACCCCGGTCGCGGCGCTAACTTCGTGGATCCGGAGCATGGGCCGGTCTGGGCAACCAGCCATCTGGGCGACCCAACCATCCAGCTGATTGGCACCGACCCTGAAGGTCACCCGGACAAGGCCTGGAAAGTGGTCAGAACCCTGAATGGCCAGGGCGGCGGCTCACTGTTCATCAAAACCCACCCGAAATCCACCAACCTCTGGGTTGATACCGCCCTGAACCCTGCTGAAACAGTGAGCCAGAGCATTGCGGTATTCGACATCAACAACCTGGAAGCGGGATATGACGTGCTCCCGATCGCCGAATGGGCCGATCTGGGAGAGGGCCCGAAGCGGGTCGTGCAGCCGGAGTACAACGTTGAAGGCGACGAAGTGTGGTTCTCGGTCTGGAACAGCCAGGACAAGAAATCCGCCCTGGTGGTTGTCGACGACAAGACCCGGAAGCTGAAGAAAGTGATCAAGGACGAACGACTGGTAACACCTACCGGCAAGTTCAACGTCTACAACACCCAGTACGACGTGTACTGACCGGTTCCGGCCCGGGGGAGAGCACTGATGAGACTGGATACCACTGACAAACAACTGATCAACCTTTACCAGCGGGACCTGCCCGTCTGTGACAGGCCCTACCAGGCCATGTCCCGACAGCTGGGCATCGCCGAAGAGGAGGTCATTGAACGACTTCAGTCACTCCAGGACAGCCAGGTTCTCAGCCGGGTCGGACCGGTTTTTGAGCACAGCCGGGCAGGCGCGAGCCTGCTGGCTGCCCTGGCGGTGCCGGACGAACAGATCGATCTGGTGGCCGCCCGGGTGAATCTCGCTCCCGGGGTGAATCACAACTACGCCCGGGAGCACACCTACAACCTCTGGTTTGTCATGACCGCGCCCGATGAGGACACCCTGGAAGAGCGGCTTGATGAACTGGAACACCAGCTCAGGCTCCCCATGCTTCGACTGCCGATGGTGGAGGCCTACCACATTGACCTGGGCTTTGAGATTGACTGGGAGGCCCTGCCGTGAACCTTCGCCACGCCCCGGAATATCTGGCGGTGGTGCCGGAAATCGCCGGGGCCGGGCCGGTCAGTGCCTGGGGATTGCTTCGGCTTCGGCGCCAGCTGGAGCTTGGTCTTCCGCTAACACCACGGCCCTATGAGAAACTGGCTGAGATGACCGGGCTCTCCGAACAGGAAGTGATGACAGCCATCAGACAGTGGCAGGCCCAGGGGCTCATCAAACGACTCGGGCTGGTGGTCCGGCACCGAACGCTGGGTTACGCCGCCAATGCCATGGTGGTCTGGGATGTCCCGGACAGTCAGGTTCAGGATCTGGGCCGCACACTGGCCCGCAAATCCTTCATCACCCTCTGCTATCAGCGCCCTCGCCGACTCCCGGATTGGCCCTACAACCTGTTCTGCATGATTCACGGCGTTGACCGGCAGCGGGTCATTGACCAACTGAACATGTTGATCGCAGAGCATGGCCTGGAACAGACACCCCATGCCGTACTGTTCAGCACCAGGGCCTATCTGCAACGGGGAGGCCGTTATGTCAGCAGCAACTGAGCAAACTCAGGCAACTGCCGAATTCACAGAGATGGAACGGGCGGTCATTAACCGTTTGCAAACGGGGCTACCACTGGTGCACCGACCCTATGCCGCGGTCGCCGGCGAACTGGGCATAACCGAGCAGGCGCTTCTGCACACCCTTGAGGACCTTCTGGACCGTCGAATTCTTACCCGTTTCGGTCCCATGTTTCACGCCGGAGAAATGGGCGGCGGCCTCACGTTGGCCGCCATGCGGGTCCCGGAGCAGGACTTTGAAGATGCCACCCGAAAGGTTAACGCCTTCGACGAGGTGGCCCACAATTACCGTCGGGAACATGAACTGAACATGTGGTTTGTTCTGGCCACGGAAGCCCCGGAAGACATCGCCCGGGCGATTGCCGGGATCGAATCCGCAACCGGCTATGCCGTCTACAACATGCCCAAAGAGGAAGAGTTCCATGTCCATCTCCACTTCCCGGTCTGACCAGGAATACGTGCTCTGCGAGCTGGACCGGAAACTGATCCTGGCCACCCAGGGCGGTTTGCCCCTGGTGCCGGATCCCTGGGGCACCCTGGGCAAGGAACTGGGGCTGCCGGCCGACGAGGTTCTGGCCCGTTTTCAGCGCATGCAGGACGCCGGCGTTATCCGCCGGGTCGCCGCCGTCCCCGATCACTACCGCCTGGGCTATTGCTTCAACGGCATGACGGTCTGGGATGTCCGCGACGACGCCATCACCGACATGGGCCGGCAGGTGGGCGAGTTGCCCTTCGTCAGCCACTGTTACCGGCGCCCGCGCCACTTGCCCTACTGGCACTACAACCTGTTCGCCATGGTTCACGGCACCAGCCGTGACGAAGTCGAGGCCAAGGCTTCGCAGATTCAGTCAGTGCTCGGAGACACCTGCCGGGGGCACACCATTCTTTACAGCTCGGCCATCCTGAAAAAAACCGGTCTGCGGCTGCGGAAATCATGAGAGAGGAAGCACCATGTTCAGAATGACCCGCTACATCAAGAGCCTGATGAACCCGGCTCCCGTGCGCCCGGTCCCGAAACCGGCCGGGCCGGTGGTAATCTGGAACCTGATTCGACGCTGCAACCTGACCTGCAAACACTGCTATTCCATCTCCGCCGATGTGGATTTCAAGGGCGAACTGAGCACTGATGAGGTCTACACCGTGATGGACGACCTCAAGGCCTTCGGCGTGCCCGTGCTGATCCTGTCCGGCGGCGAGCCGCTGATGCGCCCGGATATCTTCGACATCTCCCACCGGGCCAAAGCTATGGGTTTCTATGTCGGTCTTTCCACCAATGGCACGCTGATCACCGAAGAGAATATCCGGCAAATCGCCGAGGCCGGCTACGACTACGTGGGTATCAGCATCGACGGACTGGAACAGACCCACGACGAGTTCCGCCAGAAAAAAGGCGCCTTCGCGGCCTCCATGAAAGCGGTTGAACTGTGCAAGCAGGCGGGTATCAAGGTCGGCCTTCGCTTCACCCTCACCCAGGACAATTTCCCCCAGCTACCGGACATGCTCAGGCTGCTGGACGACCACGACATCGACAAGTTCTACCTGTCGCACCTGAACTACTCCGGCCGGGGCGGCCGCAACCGTAAGCGGGATGCCTGGTACGAGATGACCCGGGAAGCCATGACCCTGCTGTTCGATCACTGCCACGACGAGCTCCGGCGCGGCATCGAACGGGAATACGTCACCGGCAACAACGATGCCGACGGCCCCTTCCTGCTGCAGTGGGCCGCGGAACACTACCCCGATCAGGTTCCGGCCCTGGAACAACGATTGACGTACTGGGGTGGCAATGCCTCTGGCGTGAATATTTCCAATATCGACAACCTCGGCGAGGTTCATCCGGATACCTTCTGGTGGGACTACAACCTGGGCAATGTCCGGAACCAACCTTTCTCCCGGATCTGGTCCGAAGCCAGCGACCCGCTGATGACGGGTTTCCGCCAGACACCAAGGCCGGTGAAAGGCCGCTGCGCCGACTGCCGTTACCTGGCCATCTGCAACGGCAACACCCGGGTACGGGCCTATAATATTTCCGGTGATTTCTGGGAAGAGGATCCCGGCTGTTACCTCACCAATGACGAAATCGGTGTCCTTGATATGCCCCGGCGCGTCGCCGCCCCGGTTACCGAGATTCCGGTTCACAACCTCTAAGGACAAGCATCATGACAACCAGTCAAAGGAAGAAGTGCCTGGTGGAGTTCCAACTGGCGGAACAACCCTTACGGGCCGGAGAGGTAGCCATCGTGGGAGCCGGCCCGGGAGACCCCGGCCTGCTGACCCTGCGGGCGCTGATGCTGATACAGCAGGCCGATGCCATCGTGTATGACCGCCTGGTGTCGCCCCAGATCATGGAACTGGTGAACCCGGCTGCCGAACGCATCCACGTGGGCAAAGCCAGCGGTTGCCACTATGTACCCCAGGAAGACACCAATGAACTGCTGGTGCAACTGGCCGTAAAACAGCGCCGGGTTGTGCGCCTCAAGGGCGGTGACCCATATATTTTTGGCCGTGGTGGCGAGGAAGCGGAGTTCCTGGTGGACAACCACATCGATTTTCAGGTGGTACCAGGCATCACCTCCGCCGCCGGCTGCGCCTCATACTGTGGCATCCCACTGACGCACCGGGATTACTCCCAGAGCGTGACCTTCGTAACCGGCCACCGCAAGGCCGACCAGTCCCTGGAACTGAACTGGCGTGTGTTGGCAGCGCCGGGCCAGACCCGGGTGTTCTACATGGGGCTCCACAATGCCCCGACCATTGTCCGGGAACTCACTGCCCATGGCCTGCCGGGAGACTGCCCTGTGGCCCTGGTGGAGCGGGGAACCACGCCACAACAACACATGGCGGTCACCACCCTGGCAGACCTGGAAGCGACCATTCTCCGTGAAGGTTTCCAGCCCCCGACACTGATCATTGTCGGTGAGGTTGTCCGTCTTGCCGACAAACTGGCGCAACCCTCCACAGCAGGCTGGCATTGCTGCCAGAGTGAGGCCGCTGCAGCCAGTGCGGGGGCCGGCTGACATGATGAACCGAAAAAACGCCCTGCTGATTCTGGCCGCCAGCCTGCTGATCCCCGCATCGCTGCAAGCCAGCCCAGCCCCGGAAACCGGGGCGCTTTACCAGCAACACTGCGCCAGCTGCCACGGCTCCGATCGCCTGGGCGGCATGGGCCCTGCCCTGCTGCCAGAAAACCTTTCCCGGCTGAAAAAGCCCGAAGCCGAGAACACCATCCGCAACGGCAGGCCCGCAACCCAGATGCCGGCCTTTAACGATATCCTTGGCAGCGAATCCATCACGGCGCTGGCGGACTACATTTATCGCCCGCCCGCCAGCACACCCACCTGGGGCCGGGCAGACATCCTCGACAGTCATTTGCTGCCCCACCCACAAGGCACGTTACCCGATCAGCCGGTTTACCAAGCCGATATGATGAACCTGTTCCTGGTGGTGGAAATCGGTGACCACCAGGTTACCCTGCTCGACGGCGACAGGATGGAGCCCATCCATCGTTTCCCAAGCCGCTACGCCCTGCATGGCGGTCCGAAATACAGCCCGGACGGCCGTTACGTCTACTTTGGCTCCCGGGACGGCTGGATCACCAAATACGACCTGTACAACCTGAAAGTGGTGGCGGAAGTGCGTGCCGGCATCAACATGCGCAACATCGCCGTCTCCGCTGATGGCAACTACGTAATGGCCGCCAACTACCTGCCCCACACCCTGGTGCTGTTCGATGCCGACAACCTTGAACTCATGGACATCGTCCCGGTGGAAAACGATGCCGGTGAAAGCTCCCGGGTCAGCGCCGTGTACGCGGCCCCACCAAGGGACAGCTTCATCGCCGCCCTGAAGGACATTCCCGAAGCCTGGGAAATCAATGTGGAAGATGGCGAGGCCAAAATCCGCCGGATGCAAACCGACACCTGGCTGGACGACTTCTTCTTCGACCCTGGCTACGAACACCTCATCGGCGCCGCCCGCGACGGCAAGCACGGCTACGTGATCAACCTCGACACCGGTAACACCATCGCCGAACTCCCTCTCCCCGGCATGCCGCACCTGGGCTCCGGCATTACCTGGGAGTACCAGGGCAAACGGGTCATGGCCACTCCGCACTTCCGGACAGGCGCCGTTTCCATAATCGACATGGACAACTGGGAGGTGATCAAAACTCTGGAAACGCAAGGTCCCGGATTCTTCATGCGCAGCCACGAGAACTCCCGCTACGCCTGGGTGGACGTATTCTTCGGCCCCAACAAGGACAAGGTCCACGTTATCGACAAGCAGACGCTTGAAATCGTCAAAACGTTACAACCCGCTCCCGGCAAAGTTGCTGCCCATGTGGAGTTTGACCGATACGGCAAAAAACTGCTGCTGAGCATTTGGGACAAGGACGGTGCCGTCATCGTCTACAACGCAGACACGCTGGAGGAAGAAAAGCGCATTCCGATGAACAAACCCTCCGGCAAATACAATGTCTGGAACAAGATCAATTATGAGGAAGGGACCAGTCACTGAGGGCTTACTCTGATGGCCAGCAGGAATGAACCCGGGGTCAGATGTGAACCTGTGAACCTGTGAACCTGGGGTCAGATGAAAGCGTTCATCTGACCCCGTCTTCAACCCCGTCTTCACCGAGCCATCCCTGGCCCTCCCGCTACTTCGCTGCTCTAATCGATTCAGTGAAAAAGCCTTAATGATTTAAGTCATTTCAAAACATGCTTTTTTGATACGATAATTGACCCACAGTCCAAACAGGGTCAAAGCCATGAATTCAATTTTCAGGCCAGACGTATCCTCGCCCCCCTGCATGCTCGGAGAAGACAATACGGATATCATCCGGCAAGATACCGCACCAGAGTCAACGGCGCTGCTGAATGGCCTGAGCCGGGTATTTGGTATCCGCCTGGCAGGCCATGAAAACGATCCGGACGCACGGTTTCTGGCAGACCTGGCCCGCCTGTTTCATCCGTGCAGGGTTGACGCCGAAACCGCCATGGAGAAGCACGACACCCCCTGGGCGAACGTTTACCTGGTTCAGTACGGCATCCTGCGGCTTTTCCGGGAAGCACCCAGCGGCAAGGTCTCCGTACACCATTTCTTTTCCGAGGGCGATATGGTCTGGCCGGTCTTTGGCCGCAGCCGCACCGTACGAAACACGCTCTGCCTGACCACGGTAACGCCGGTAACCGCCTGGATGGCTGATTTTTCCGCTTTCCGCTCCGCGATCCAGTCTCACGGTGAGGGGCTCTGGCCGAGGTTCGCCCTTGCCCTGACCGAGGAGATAGCGGAGCTGACCAGCATGAGGGAGTTCCGGAAGCACACGATGCCCGCCCGGGAACGGTATAAGCTGCTGCTTGAAGAATATCCGGAACTGGTCAGGCGTGTACCAGACAATCAGCTGGCGTCCTGGCTGGGAGTGGTTCCTGCCACCTTCTCCCGACTGAAAACCGGTGCTGCAGGCAACCGGTCGTAAGTTCCGGAACAGGGCCGGCTACAACATAAAAAAATGGGCAGCAAGCTCTCACCTGCTGCCCTGAAAAACGCTCAACGCCTGACCAATACTTTGCTGTTAGCCGTGCAGCTTTACCGCCAGCTCAGCCACATGCCTGCCCTGATAACGGGCAATCGTCAGTTCTTTCTCGCTGGGCTGCCGGGAGCCGTCACCACCGGCGATGGTGGACGCACCGTAGGGCGTTCCGCCGTTGGCTTCGGAAATGTCGAACAACTCCGGAATGCCATAGCCCAAGGGCACGATCACCATGCCGTGGTGGGCCAGCGTGGTCCAGAACGAGCTGATCGTATGCTCCTGACCGCCACCGGTTCCGGTAGAGGCGAATACACTGGCCAACTTGCTGTGGAGTTTGCCTCCAGCCCACAGGCCACCGGTCTGGTCCAGGAAGGTGCGCATCTGGCCGGCCATGTTGCCGAACCGGGTCGGAGTGCCGAAGATGATGGCGTCGTAATCCGCCAGCTCTTTCGGATCTGCCACGGGGGCCTCCTGTTCCGCCTTGCCGCCAGCGCTCAGAAACGCCTGATCAGCCATGGTTTCCGGCACTCGCTTGATGGTGACTTCAGCGCCGTCCACATCCCGGGCGCCGTCTGCAACGGTGTTGGCCATCGTTTCAATGTGGCCGTACATGGAATAATAAAGCACAAGTACTTTTGCCATTGGAAAAACCTCCTCTGCCTGTCATTTGATAAGCCAAGAATAACCAGCGACGGGTTACAGAGAAACCGGAAGTTTTCCGACAGGTCGTTCAGTTTTTCTGAACAGGGTCACAGGATGTTCATCCGGCCTGTTGCGTACACCTGTACGCTCAAGTAGTTTAGGAGCATGACTAATACGGAAGACCTTTCAATGACAACAACTCCATCCCCTGCGCAAAACATCCACCATCGCATCGAGGAATGGCTTAACAGCGCCACCCATGGTCTGGGTGCCTTGCTCAGCGTTGTCGGGACCATCACTCTGGTCGTGGGTGCCAGTCAGCTCGGTGACGTCTGGAAAATTGTCAGCTTCGGTATTTTTGGCGCTTCTCTCATCCTGCTCTACATGGCTTCTGCCCTTTATCACGGCGCCCGGCATCCGGAATTGAAAAGAGCCTTCAAAACCCTTGACCATTGCGCCATCTTCCTGCTGATTGCGGGCACCTACACGCCTTTTCTCCTGGTGAACATGCGGGGAACTGTGGGCTGGACGCTATTTGCGGTAATCTGGTCGCTGGCCATAACAGGCGTGGTGCTTAAGGTTATTTTCAGGAACCGCTTCAAGCTGGCGCGTGTCGGTATCTACGTGGCCATGGGCTGGCTGATCACCGTTGCTTCCTCGGATCTGGTTGCCAGCCTGAGCGAGACGGCCCTGAACCTCACCATCGCCGGCGGCATTTTGTACACCGCCGGCGTCGCCTTTTATCTGGCAGACCGCATTCCCTACATGCACGCCGTCTGGCATCTGTTCGTGATCGGCGGCAGCGCTTGCCATTTCAGCGCCATTTATTTCGGCGTCCTGCCCTACACAGCCTGATCAGAACCCCCACACCATCGCCATCAGTACGCCCCAGGCAAGCAAGGACGCCGCCATAACAATGTAGGTGGCAGACATGGCTACCACGTCATTATCCGTTCGCTCACACAGGGAACGAACGCCCTGATATACCAGCGCACAGGACAGGAACAACCCTGCAAACACCGCAACCACGCTCACCGCCAGAGCCGGCACCAGCAACGCCAGTGACGACAGCCAAAGCGGCAGCGGAGCAATTGCAGCCAGCAGATAGGCATCCCCGTAACTCATCTTCAATTGATGGCTGTTCATCACGGCGTGAATCAGCCACCCCATGACAAAAAACGTGAGCAGTTCGGCCAGAAACAGAATGGTGGTGATAAACCGCCATTGCTTGTCACCGAACCCCTGAATAAAACCATCCCCATAGTGCGTGCCTGCGTAGTAAAGCAGCACCGGTGGCAGGAACGACATAGGGACGACAACAACCCACGCCAGGAATGGAATGGAAAGATTAAGGCGCCGAAGCTCAGACCAGGCACCATTGCCGGAAAACGGTAAGCGAGCAAGTTGTGTAATATTCATGATGCACCTTTACAATGTACCCCATGTTATTTTTACTGATAGCCCCGGGACGTGAACGGGTCAAGGACACGAGATGACTTCGGACAACTCGGGGATGCCCCGTAAAAACATGCATGCGTTCTGGCTGTTCTTTCCTGCGGCCTCGCTTCTGGCTGCATTGGCGGTGCCTCTGTCCGTATACAGCGCCCTGTCTGGCACAGGCTGGCCTCCGGGGCTTTTGGGCTCAGGGCATGGCCATGAACTGATTTTCGGCTTCGCCCTGGCCCTTGTTGCAGGCTACACCCTTGGCCCCCAACCACGGCGCGTACTTGCGTTGTTATTTCTGCTGTGGATCCTCGCCCGGATCAGTTGGCTTCTGGCTCCGGAGAACCTGGCCGCTCAACTGCTCAGCCCGGCTTTTGCCCTGTTGCTCGCCCGCCACGCCGTGCCAAGATTCCAGGCTGCAAAAAAATGGCGTAACCGGATTACAGGCCCGCTGATTCTGATTCTTTGCCTGTTGTCGGTCGTTTTCTGGTTTGCCAATAGCATACTGGCCGGAAGTATTCAGCCAATGCCCGGAACCCGGCCGGTAATGATGGCCGCCATTGTCGGCCTGCTGCTGCTGATGACGTTTATCGGGGGCAGAATCATCGCGCCGGCAGTGGCGGGAACCCTGGAGAAAAGAGGCATTCCCCTCAAGGCAAGGGTGCAACCACGGATTGAAGGGATGCTGTTGATCATTCTGCCGCTGGCACTGGTTCTGACCTTTCTGCCATTCGCGGCTGCGGGGGCAGGACTCTTATTGCTGATCTCGGCAGTTCTGATTGTGATTCGCGCTATCCGCTGGGAGCTCTGGCATTGCGGAAACCGGCCGGACCTGCTGGTTCTGGCCCTTGGTTATCTGTGGCTGGCGGCAGGCGCCGGCGCCACCGGGTTCAGTCTTTTGCAGGGAACTGACCCAATCCCCGCCATGCATCTGATCACCATTGGCGCCCTTGGCACGCTGTCCACCAGTGTCATGCTCCGGCTGGCCTGGCAGCGCGCCAGACGGACCACGCCACCCTCCTGGCAGGTTATCGGTATTGCTGTCGGTATGGCTATTGCGGTGCTCGCTCGGCTTGATGCGGGCGTAACGCCTTTCGCGAAACCCCACGTACTCTGGTTGTCGGCTGTGAGCTGGTCCGGCACCTACGCTCTCGTCGCCCTGCAGCTTGTTGTACTGTTCCGGCATAGCCAGAACCGCCGGAAATGATTGGCTACCTCTACTGCGCCAGCAGTCTGAATGCCTACTCATTTCGAGATATCACCATCGTACTCAATTGATTTTATTAGATTTTAAGAAACAAAAACGCATCGGTATTTTCGCCGGGAAACCGGTCAACTGACACGCCGTTTTGTCCTTGAGAAATATCAAGCATGACTCCCTGCCCTGCTTTGCACAATGGTGTCGAGAAACCCGGATGCCGCCAGGTTTGCGGTCAGGGGCACGTTAACCGAGGGAGTCAAAATCATGGCCAAAACCAACGCAGACATCGAAAACTGGGATGTCGAGAATGAAGAATTCTGGGAGCGGGAGGGCAAGCGCATTGCTTCCCGCAACCTGTGGATTTCCATCCCCAGCCTGCTGATGGGCTTTGCCGTCTGGCTGATGTGGGGAATGATCACCGCCCAGATGAAAAACCTGGGTTTTCCCTTCAGCATTGAACAGCTGTTTACCCTCTCTGCGATTGCAGGCCTGTCCGGCGCAACCCTGCGGATCCCGGCCTCATTCATGATCAAGATTGCCGGCGGGCGGAACACGGTGTTCCTGACCACCGCCCTGCTGATGATCCCGGCGGCCGGTACCGGCATCGCCCTGATGAACCCGGATACACCCTTTATCGTGTTCCAGGCC
The DNA here is from genome assembly GCF_003441595.1 of Marinobacter sp. Arc7-DN-1. NCBI lineage: Bacteria > Pseudomonadati > Pseudomonadota > Gammaproteobacteria > Pseudomonadales > Marinobacteraceae > Marinobacter > Marinobacter sp. Arc7-DN-1. The sequence goes on from NZ_CP031848.1 coordinate 1,858,305, forward strand.
CTGGCGCTGCTCTCCGGTATCGGTGGTGGCAACTTTGCCTGCTCCATGAGCAACATCAGCACCTTCTACCCGAAAAGCAAACAGGGCTACGGCCTGGGCATGAACGCCGGGCTGGGTAATTTCGGCGTGACCACCATGCAGGTCGTCATTCCACTGGTGATGACCGTTGGCATCTTCGGCGCCCTGGCCGGTGACCCGATGCAACTGCAAAGCCCCAGCGGCACCCTTATCGGCCGTATTGAGGCAGGTACCGACACCTGGATCCAGAACGCCGGATTTATCTGGCTGGTGTTTTTGATTCCGCTGGCGTTTGCCGGCTGGTTCGGCATGAACAACCTGAAAGTGGTTACCCCGAATCCCGGTAATCCGCTTTCGGCGTTTGGCAAGATTCTTGGCCTCTATGGCGTCGGCATTCTGACGTCCATTGCAGGCGTCTGGGCCCTGGGCGTGCTGAACATGTGGCTGGCCCTGCCCCTGACCATCGTGCTCACGCTGATTCTTCTGCGGCTGATCCCGGGCGACATCAAGCCCAACATCCAGAACCAGTTTGCCATCTTCAGCAACAAGCACACCTGGTCCATGACCGTGCTCTACATCCTGACCTTCGGCTCGTTTATCGGCTTCTCCGCCGCCCTGCCGCTGTCCATCAGCGTTATCTTCGGGAACATGATGGACGTTGCTGCCGACGGCACGGTAACCCGGGTGGTGAACCCTGATGCGCCGAGCGCACTGACCTGGGCCTGGATGGGGCCGTTTGTGGGCGCCCTCATTCGCCCGGTCGGCGGCTGGATTTCCGATAAGGTCGGCGGCTCCATCGTTACCCAGATCATCTCGGTTGTGATGGTTGCCGCCTCTGTGGCCACCGGCTACGTGATGATGCTGGCGTACAACTCCACTGATCCGAACGTCTACTTTGCGCCCTTCCTGATTCTGTTCATTATCATGTTCGCCGCCAGCGGTATCGGCAACGGCTCAACCTTCCGCAGCATCGGTTTCATCTTTAACCAGCAGCAGAAAGGCCCGGTTCTGGGCTGGACATCAGCGGTTGCTGCCTACGGTGCATTCATCGCGCCACGGGTGATGGGCCAGGAAATCCAGGCCGGCACACCGGAAGTGGCCATGTATGGGTTTGCGGTGTTCTACGCCCTCTGCCTGGTAGTTAACTGGTGGTTCTACCTGCGCAAGAATGCCTACATCAAGAATCCGTAGAGCTGACACTGCCCGTAACAGAACCGGCGCCAGCGATGGGGTCGGTTTTTTTGTTTGCGGTACGGAGGCAGTAGCTCCGTCTTAAGGTTTGCATTTGGCAGTAAGACTGACCAGTGCTAGGTTTTAAACAGGGGCGAAGCGCAACCCTCTCGCCGGCCGGAGCCAGTCATGTCCTTCGATGATATCTTTGACGCCAGCTATGAACGTGTCGTAATACCCCGTCCCGGCAGTCCGGACTTTTTTGAAGCCTTTTACCGCCGCTTTCTGATGTCGTCGTCGGAAGTCCGCATGCTCTTTCGCAATACGGATATGGCAGAACAACGACATATGCTGAAGAAATCGTTTTTCAGCCTGGTTTCGTTTTACGCAAGCGGCATTATTGACGACGTTCTCCGTCGGACGGCCTACCTGCACAGTGCCCGTCAACTCAACATCAAACCGCACCTCTACGACCTATGGCTGGAGTGCCTGATCGACACCGTAAGGGCTTACGATCCGGAGTTCAGCGACGATGTTGAGCTGGCCTGGAGGCTCATCCTCAGCCCCGGGATCACCTACATGAAGTTTGGCTATTACCATTTCTGAGTATCGAAACAGGCATTCGACAAAAACAAAAAAGCCGCCGGGGGGTGACCCGGCGGCTTTACGGCTGCTGGCTATCAGGTTATCCGACAACAACAGCCTGCCGGCGACGCTCTTCCTCTTCAATCTGCAGATCCACGGAAGACACGTGGTATTCCTCCGAGAACCCGCTCTCAGGCTCTTTCAGCCACATCATGCACAGCAGCCAGCTGACAAATGCGCCACCGGCAATGATGTAGAAGAACTGAGAGGGCGTTACAAAGGTGAAAATAGTGAGGTACACCACCGCGCCCACATTGCCATAGGCACCCGCCATCCCGGAAATCTGGCCGGTGAGGCGACGCTTGATAGAGGGAATGATTCCGAATGTCGCACCTTCCGCACCCTGCACAAAGAAGGATGTGAACACGGTGATCCCCACGGCGATGATCAGGGGCCAGTTGGAGTTCATCAGGCCCATCAGCGCGAAGCCCACCGAGATCCCGAACATGTAGCTGAGCATCACAAACCGGCGATTGCCCATACGGTCTGAAACCAGGCCACCCATCGGGCGTGCCACCAGGTTCACGAAGGCGAAGGAAGCAGCGATCAGGCCGGCAGCGGTGGCGCTCAGGCTCCAGGTTTCCTCGAAGAACATCGGCAGCATGGAAACCACCGCCAGCTCGGCACCAAAGTTCGCGAAGTAGGTGCTGTTCAGCGCAGCAACGCTGTTGAACGGGTATTTGTCATCCTCGGGCACGCCTTTTTTAAGGATCGGCACGTTCACCCTCAGGATCTGGACAATCTGGTAGCCCACAATGGCGACAATCACAGCGTAACAGATGGCCGCTCCGGTGGCACTCAGGTACCCCATGTTTTCGATACGCCAGACCAGAATACCAAGCACACCCACCAGCGGAATGGTCCACAGGATCAGCTTGATCATGTCGCCCCAGTTGCTGACTTCCAGCGCCACCGCCTTGCGCGGCTTGCGATGAACCGTGCCAACAGGGCCGTCGGTAATCGCGAACCAGTAGTAAACGCCGTAAGCCGCCATCACGATCGCGCTTTGGGCGATGGCCCAGCGCCAGCCATCTTCACCGCCATACATTTGCAGGGCGATGGTCGGCAAGGTGATTGCCGCGGCAGCGGAACCGAAATTGCCCCAGCCAGCATAGAAGCCTTCGGCAAAGCCGATGTCTTTCGGTTTGAACCACATGGCGGTCATGTGGATACCCACCACAAAGCTGGCACCAATGGAGCTGAGCACCAGGCGGCTGACCAGGAGCTGGGTCATGGTGTTGCCGAACGCAAATACCAGGGCAGGGATGGCCATCAATACCATCAGTACCGAAAACACCCGGCGGGGGCCGAAGCGGTCCAGGGCCATGCCCACGATAATCCGGGCAGGTATGGTCAGCGCTACGTTGGCGATGGCAAACAGGCGAAGATCATCCGCGGTGAGCCAGTTGACGCTTTTGAGCATACTGGATGCCAGCGGCGCCATGTTGAACCACACGTAGAAGGTTATAAAGAATGCGATCCAGGTCAGGTGCAGGGCCCTGACTTCCGGATTTTTGACGTGGAAAACGTCTGCGACTTTCATGTCAGCCTCCCTGGGCTATCAGATACAGAAACGGTTAGGCGCCAGTCTCAACGGCTGGGCAAAATAAGGAGCGGACACTGGATCCGGCGGGCGAGGAAGGAACTCACGCTGCCGAAGGTCATGTAATCCAATTCGTCCACGAAATAGGTCAGCGAGCGGGCGATAAATCCGCCGTCCGGTTCATTGCTGTGGCGCGCAATAACGAGCATATCGGGATGGATCTTTTTCTCCGCGGCGTACAGCAGCATTTTCCGCGCATCCCCCTCAAGCAGCATGCTTTCGGCGGAAATCTGCTCCTGCTCGCACACTCCCAGGGCCTCAGCAAGGTGCTCTTTCAGTTCGGCCACTTCCTGCTGGAACAGGTCTTCGTTTCCGGAGGTGATATCCCGTGGGTTTTCAGCAACCGCAACCAGGGTGATCACGGGTTTGAGATCGCGGAACATGGTGATGGTCTGAGCCAGAGCCAACCTGGCGTTCCTCGAACCGTCGTAGGCAATCATAATGTTCATTTTATGGGTTCTCCCGAAGGCGTTTTTCATCGCCCGTGTAAGGGGCAGGCATTGGTATCTGCCAGCATTAGCCCACACTCCGGCGCCCCCCATAATTGACGGAAATCAACGTTCGCAGCATGTACCCCACGAGAGAAATCAAGGGTCTATCCCTCCGGCCTCGAAAAGCTCCGATCACCTACCACCACCGCCCCCAGCAGGAGGTACCTCCAATGCCCCGCATCGGAAAACCCTGTTTTTGGTAAGGTTTAGGCGATGTTTTCAGACATCGTTTAATGAATGTCCGGAGGGAGCGGAGCATGGCCAATAGCCCGTCAAAACCAGAGCAATATCGTGCGCTCGGTTTATCCACATTTGCCTTCACCCTGTGCTTTGCGGTGTGGACGATTTTCTCCATCATCGGAATCCGCATCAGCGAAGATCTGGGGCTGTCGGATACCCAGCTTGGCCTGCTGATGGCCACCCCGATTCTCACCGGCTCCATCAGCCGGCTGTTCCTCGGTATCTGGACGGACCGCTATGGTGGCCGCTGGGTATTTGGCATCCTGATGCTCACCACCGCCGCCTGCGTGTACCTGCTGACCTTCGCAACCACTTACCTGATGCTGCTGGTGGGCGCCCTGGGTGTCGGCCTGGCCGGTGGCGCCTTCATCGTCGGCGTGGCCTACACGGCGGCATGGTTTGAACCGGAACGCCAGGGTACGGCGCTGGGGATTTTTGGCGCGGGCAATGTGGGTGCTGCGGTAACCAACTTCGGGGCCCCGTTCCTGTTGGTCGCGTTCGGCTGGCAGAGCACGGCTCAGATCTACGCCACCGTGCTGGCAATCATGGGTGTGGTCTTCATCCTGCTGGCCAGGGAGGACCCTCTGGCCGCAGAGCGGGCCGGCACCAGGGCCAAATCATTCATGGAGCAGATGGAGCCGCTGCGTGAGCTGAGGGTCTGGCGGTTTGCTTTGTACTATTTCTTCGTATTCGGCGCTTTTGTCGCCCTGGCGCTCTGGTTGCCTCACTTCCTTATTGGCGTTTACGGCCTGGACATCAAAACGGCGGGCATCATCGCCGCGCTCTACACCATTCCGGCGTCACTGTTCCGTGTCCTCGGGGGTTGGATGTCGGACCACTTCGGTGCCCGCCGGGTGATGTACTGGACCTTCGGTGCCTCCGTTGTCTGTACCTTCCTGCTGAGCTATCCGCCCACCGAGTATGTGGTGCAGGGCATCGATGGCGATATCCGCTTTACCCTTGAGATGAGCCTGCCGGTGTTCGTGGCGCTGATCTTTATTCTGGGTTTCTTCATGTCCCTGGGTAAGGCGGCGGTCTACAAGCACATTCCTGTCTACTATCCGATGCACGTGGGCGCTGTGGGTGGCGTTGTCGGGATGATTGGCGGACTCGGGGGATTCATTCTGCCACTGGCCTTCGGCGTGCTGAACGACCTCACCGGAATCTGGCAGAGCAATTTTATGTTGATGTTTGTGATCGTCGCAGCCGCCCTGGTGTGGATGCACTATGCGATCCGATCCGCAGAGCGGGTTGAGTGGGCTGCCAACGAGGAACGAACCGATTTGCCAGAGCTGGCCTCTCCCCAACTTTTCTACCCACTGAACCGGAAAAAACAGCAGGAGCCTCTGATCGAGCCACCCCGGCGAAAGAGCCGACTGCAGTGAGCGAACCGCCGATGCGTATTCCAGACGAAGCCTGCCACCCATTCCACGCGAAAGCTGCCACTGATTCCACGGCAAGGCTGTCACCTTGGCAGGCTGCCTGACTCACTCCATCAAACTATCAAAATCGTTCGGCACGGGATAACTTAACGGTACTCTGCCCCTTTTCATCCGGAGAGGGCCAGATGCCAGCGAAGAGGTTACCAATGTAAGATCAAAATTGCTGCATCCGTCACCGCACAGTGGTTACATATTGCAACACCTCAACCACCTGTTCCGGTGTCTGAGCCCACGCCATGGCTGCAGCATCTACCTCCTTCAAGGGATGTACGATGTCCTCGCCGTGAAGCGTGATATAGGGCCTACCTAAAGCCGCACAGTAACCGGCATCGAAAGCGGCGTTCCACTGCTTGTATTTATCGCCGAATCGGATCACGGCCAGATCGCACTGTTCCAGCATCGTCTTGGTGCGAATGCCATTTACTTTGGACGACTGATGATCCCGCCAAAACGGAACCTCCGGCACGCCCAATATATCACCGGCGGCATCACTGGCTCCGTGATCGGTGACGGGTGCTGTAAACTCGACGGGCAACCCCAGCGCTGCCACACCGGCCTGAAGCTGTTCACGCCAGTCAGTATGAATTTCACCAGAAAGGTACACAGTCCAGCTCATTTAAAACTCCTAGCTTGTTGTCGGGCTATTCTTTATAAATACCTGAAAAGGCCTACCATGATGTCGCTATATATTGGGTTTCGAGGAACTCTTTTATACCATCCTGAGCACCTTCCCGGCCTATACCACTTTCCTTCATACCACCGAACGGAGCGGCGGGGTCAGATACAAAGCCGCGGTTTACGCCAACAATGCCTGCGTTCAGCCTCTGTGCGATTCTCATCGCATTACCGACATCCTCGCTGAAAACATAGGCAGCGAGGCCGTAAGGCGTGTCGTTGGCCTGCTGGATAACAGAACCCACATCCCGAAAGCGGACCAGGGGCGCAACGGGACCAAACACCTCCTGATCAAGAATACGCGCGTCTGGCTCGACATTTTTAAGCACCGTTGGTGCGAAGAAAAAACCTTTCTCGTGAAGCGCCGTACCACCGGTTGCAACAGTGGCTCCGTCCTCCACTGCCTCAGCAACGATGGCCTTTAGTTTTTCCAGTTCCTTACGGGAAATGATCGAGCCCACATCGCTGTCCGCGTCTAACCCGTTGCCAACTTTCAGTTCCTCAAACCGCTCTACAAGTCTGTCGCAGAACTCATCGTATATCGCGTCGTGAACAAAAAGTCTGTTTGCAGCAATACAAGACTCGCCGGCATTGCGCAATTTGGCAACAAAGGCCCCCTCAATAGCCGTATCAATATCCGCGTCCTCACAGACAATAAGCGGGGCATTTCCACCGAGCTCCATCGATGTATTGAGAACCCTTTTGGCCGCCGTACCAAGCAGAAGTCGTCCGACACCCGTGCTACCTGTGAAGGAAATTTTTCGCAACCGATGATCACTCACCAGCGCCTCGGTTAGCATACCCGCATCATCAGTCGTTAAAACGTTTACAAGACCATCGGGAACGCCGCAGCGTTGCATCAAATCTGCAAGGTACATGGAGGTAAGCGGGGTCTCTTTTGGTGGCTTTACAACGACACCGCAACCAGCGGCGATCGCTGGCGCAATTTTTCGGGTAATCATCGCTGCCGGGAAATTCCATGGCGTAATCAGCAAAGCCGTTCCCACCGGTTGGTGTGTCACAACAATCGTATGTTTGCCACTGGGGGACTGTCGCATTTCCCCGCCCAAACGCAGAGATTCCTCCCCATACCAACGGAAAAATTCCGAGGCGTAATCAACCTCGCCAGTTGACTCCTTCAGGGTTTTACCTTCCTCAAGCGTAATCAATCTGGCAATGGTGTTCTTTTCTTCCTGCATCGTGTCGAAAATGGTCCTCAAAACCTCGGAACGCTCTCGTGGCGTTCGGGCCAGCCACTCGGTCACCGCCCTATCGCATGCATTCATAGCCATTTCTGCATGCTCGGATGTGCAGTTAGGGACAGCCGTAATGACCTCCTCCGTTGCGGGATTGATCACATCGAACTTTGTTGCGGTTTCTGTAATCCACTCGCCATTTAAAAACAGCCCGTTAGGCACGCTTTTCCCAACTTCTTCAATATAAAATTTCACAAAAAAGACTCCCATGTTCGGGATTTAAAAACATCTACGGAACGACCGGCCTGGCCCTGAAGACGGTGCTGAACACAAGATCGCAGTCACCGTCTTCATGTCACATTACGATCAGTACTTGTTAGCGATGAAAAGATCCTTGGACGGGAATAATGTGATCACCTGACATCCGTCCGGAGTCACAACAACCTCTTCTTCGATGCGAGCAGCACCGTTTCCGTCAGCGGCGGGGCAGTATGTTTCGAGTGCAAAAACCATCCCCTCCTGTAATTCAAACGGACTGTCAAACGATACAAGCCGGCTTATGATAGGTCGCTCGTGCAGCGCCATTCCCAAACCATGGCCAAACTGCAGACCAAACGCCTCCATCTCATTGGGGAAGCCAAAGTCAGTCGCCTTAGGCCACACGGCGGCAATTTTATCGGTAGTCATCCCGGGACGAACCAACTCGATTGCAGAGTCTATCCACTCCCGCGCCTGCTTGTAGGCGTCTTCCTGCGACCTGGTAGAGCTGCCGATATTCAGAGTGCGGTAGTAACAGGTGCGATACCCCATGAACGCCTGAATAATATCGAAAAATGCTTGATCACCCGGCCGGTACATGCGGTCAGTAAAATTATGAGGGTGCGGGCAACAGCGTTCACCGGATACGGCATTGATTGCCTCCACGTCATCAGAGCCGTTGTCGTAGAGAAACTTATTGACCAGGGCCACCATCTCGTTTTCCCGGGTACCCGGGCGAAGCTTCTCCGCCAGGTGATCGTAGGCGCCATCCACCATCGTGGCGGCCATATTCAGGAGAGTGATTTCATCCTGGCTCTTGATCTGTCGCGCATCCAGCATGATCTGTTGCACATCTCGTATTTCCAGACCGGCTTCCTGGAGTGCAAATAACATTGGCGGCTCGGCGACATCTACGCCCACCGGCATATCGGCAACTCCCTCAGCTTTGAGGATATCCCGAATCTCTTCCGCCGCACGCTTGAAAAGACCAGCTTCCTGGCCAATAGACCCTCTCAAGCCAAGCATGCCAGCCCGACAACGATCCTGCTTCAGCCAGGGTGCGTAGATCCGATGGTGAGCGGCAGCTGATCCGAAATCCCACAAATAGGGATCAGAATTGCCGGTAAACAGGGCGTAACGACAAAACTTATCCCGCGTCCACTCGCCAATAACCGAGCTGGTAAGGTAGCGAATGTTGTTGTTGTCAAAACACAGAATGGCGCCGAGATCGGAATCTGCCAGAGCGTTTCGGGCCCTCCCCGTCCTGTAGCGATGCAAACGGTCATAGTTCACGCGCTCCTCGAAATCCACATGCATTCTGCCCGGCGCCGGTATGGGACGTCCCCAAACCCAGTGTGGATCTACATCTTCGGAGCGAACAATGGTTGGCTCGCTGGGTTTCACTGTTTTAGCCATGATTCCTCCTGGTGCAACGGCAAAGAAAAGCCTGATTCGCGTACGATTGCTAACACAAAACACTTTAGTGCAAACGTTTGCGTAAATCAATTTTAAATCTGCAAAGAAGCCATAAGTTCAGTGCTTATGTATACTGTTGATATCGGATTCATAGTTCCGGCACACAGTCCGCAATCAGCTTTTCAGTCTCCTTTCGGGTTTTTTGCTTTGATACAGAAAAAACGAGTCACGCTTCGCGATTTGGCGGAGCACCTGAACATTAATACCTCCACGGTTTCCCGCGCTCTTAGCGAGAAATCGAATGGGATGATCTCTCCTGAAGTAGTGAAACGCGTAAGAAAGGCCGCTGAGGAAATGGGCTATAAGCAAAATGCGGCTGCCTACGCGCTCAAGGTTGGGAGTACCAAAACCATTGGTATGATTATTCCGGACCTGATGAATCCGGTGTTTCCTCCGATTATCAGAGGCATACAGAGCGTGCTCGACCAGTACGGGTACACTGCATTTCTGGCTTATAGCCAGAACAATGAGGGAGTCGCCCGTACTGAAGTAGAGAGGCTTATAAGCCGCGGGGTGGATGGCATCATTTACGCCGCAGCTTTCCGCAAGGACAGTGTTGTGGATTTATGCAAAAAGCAGGGCGTACCGCTGGTTCTGGTTAATCGAGTGGTAGATCAGGGCGATGTAGACACCGTGAAAGTCGATGACACGCTTGGTATCAGAATGGCGGTCGACCACCTGTTAGATCTTGGCCATCAGAAAATCGGGTTTATTGCAGGCCCCAAAGACATATCTGTTTCACACATCCGGCTACGCGCCTTTACGCAAACCATGTCCGACCGTGATTTGGCCGTGGACCCGCACCGCATTGTCGAGGCCCACGCGCTTTCAGAAACCGCCGGGGAGGAAGCAATGTCGCTATTTCTCCAAAAAAATCCCGACGCAACAGCGGTGATTGCGTCAAACGACCTCATTGCGCTGGGCTGTATTACTGCTATGACACAATTTGGTTATACCTGTCCAAAGAGAATGTCCATCGTTGGCTTCAACAATATGCCTTACCTGGACTGGTTCGCGACGCCTCTCACGACGGTGTCCATTCCCCATTTCCAGATGGGGGAACGATCCGCCGATCTGCTGCTGAAACGGATCAAGTCCGGTAACGCTGACTTTCACGAGGAAGTGTTACTGAAGCCCAGGCTTGTCGTCCGTAAATCAACGGCCGCGCCGGCCAAAACCAGAAAGAAAATCGAGGCCTCTTAAGACGCCTCGGCAACCTGCCCGGTAATGGCCCGGATTAGCAGGTCCTCAGTCACTTCGCTACGATCAAAGCATCGTGTTATCCGGCCATCGTACATGCCGATAATGCGGTCACTCACAGTGAGAACTTCGGGCATTTCAGAACTGACAACAATCACCGCAAGGCCGGATTTTGCCAGCTCCCTGATCAGGTGATGGATCTCTGATTTTGAACCGACGTCAATCCCCCGTGTTGGCTCATCCAGAATCAGAATCTTCGGCGAGGTGCTCAACCATTTGCCAATCACCACTTTCTGCTGGTTGCCGCCACTTAAGTTCTGCGTGGAATAATCCCAGCCCGGAGTCTTGATCCGGAGTTTTTTCCTATACTCTTCAAAGGTCTCTTTCTCAGCAGCTGCATTGATCCAGCCAAGCTTGGTAAAGGTGCTGATATTGGCCAATGTGGTGTTATCTTTACAACTCATCCCCAGCACAAGGCCCTGCTCTTTCCGGCTTTCCGGTACCAGCCCAAGCCCTTGATCTATAGCGTCAGAGGGCGAATTTATGCCCAGCTGTTTGCCATTGATCCTGATTTCGCCCGAGTCCGGCTTGCGCAGGCCGAAGATGGTTTCCATCACTTCGGTGCGGCCAGCCCCTACCAGGCCATAGAAACCAACCACCTCACCGATGTGTACGTCAAAAGAAACGCCCGAGTACAGACCTTCCACGCTCAGATCACTGACCTGAAGGGCTTTCTCGCCAAGTTCAGGGGGTTCGTGGGTAATGTCGGAATCAAGATCGCGGCCGATCATGCGCTGGGTCACTTCGTCTTCGTTGGTTTGCGCCGTATCGAAGGTCTCCTGGTAGACACCGTCGCGCAATACAGATATCCGGTCAGACAGCTCGAAAATCTCATCCATGCGGTGGGAGATATAGACAATCGCAGTGCCACTCTCTCTCAGCTCCCTGATGACACCGAAAAGAACCACTTTCTCATAGTCTGTCAGCGACGCCGTCGGCTCATCGAAGACCACGACTTTCGGCTGGAAAACCAGCGCACGGGCAATTTCAACCATCTGTTGATTGGCGATCGACAGGCTGCCCAGGCGCTCCGTGGGCTTGAACTTGCAGTTAAGGCGCTCCAGGATTCCCTCGCAACGCCTGTTCAGTAGGCCATTGTTAACGAACCACTTCGCCATTCGGGGCATATTCCCCAGGAAAACATTCTCACCTACGGTCATATCCGGCACGAGGGACAATTCCTGATGGATCAGCAGCACGCCGTGATCTCTCGCTTCCAGCGGTGTTCGCATCTGGACCCGCTGATCTTCAAGAACAACCTCACCGGTGTCCGGCTGATAGATGCCCGCCAGTATTTTCATCAAAGTGGATTTGCCCGCGCCATTCTCTCCCAGAAGCGCATGAACCTCTCCGGCTCGAACATCCAGATCCACACCATCCAGAGCCTTCACACCCGGGAAGGATTTACTGACGTTTTTCAACTCAAGCAACGGTTTCTGGCCTGAGACCGGGCCTATCGACTCTTTCACGTCAACTTGTGTGCTCATGCGCCTACCCCTTGACCTTGCTGTTCCGCAAAGCGTTTATCAATAATCAGAACGATGATTAAGATCGAGCCCAGAATAATCAGAACGTAGAATGACGGCACCTGAAGCAGGTTCATCCCGTTTCTGAGTATCGCAATAGCCAAAACGCCACCAAAGGTTCCAATGATGCTGCCAAAGCCGCCCGTCAGGCGCGTGCCGCCGAGAACCACCGCAGTAATTGCCCAGAGTTCGTAATTACGACCAAGGTTAGGTGTGGACGCACCCATCTGGGTGGACAGAAGAATGCCGGACAGCGCCGCCAGGAAACCCACCAGAATAAAATTGATCAACATGTGCGGCCCAACGCGAATACCAGCCTCTTTGGCCGCAACCCGGTTACCACCCACCGCAAACACATTGCGACCGTGAACGCTGTATTTGAGCATCAAATGGGCAAGGATGGTCAGTGCAATGAAAATGAGCGCCAGCGTCGGAACAGAAAACAGCGTACTTGAACCAAAGTCGGAATAGGCAAAGTCGAATGCGTAAAAGGATTGCTCTTCGGTGTAGATAAAAACGAGCCCCCGCACACCAATCATCGCCCCCAGTGTGACAATGAACGCATCAACACCGGTTTTCCAGGCGATGATGCCGTTCAGCGCACCGATGGCAATACCGGACAGCAGCCCGACGCAAACCGCCCCGGGGATGCCGAGGGCCGGCTGCAGCCCTACCGCAAGGCTGGCAGCCAGAGCCACCGTAGCGCCCACAGACAGATCAATGTTGCCGTTGATCATGACGTAGGTCATCCCGAGAGCAATCAGCCCGATCGTCGACGCCTGCACCAGGATATTGCTGAAATTATTCAGATCGAAAAAATAGGGCGACGAAAAGCTGAAGAAAATAGTAATGGCAAGAACGAACAGCCAGATGGGCTGTTTTGTTGCGATGGCGAATATACGTTTCATTGTTTTTGTCCCCGTTATCTGTCGGGTTTTAATAAGTGCTGAGCAGCTTTCCACGCTTGGCGGCGATATCCAGCCATACGGCGACGATAATAACGCCCCATGTAACGAGCCACTGGGTGTAATATGGGTAGCCCAACAGCAGCAAACCGTTCTGGATCAATGCAAGAATGAGCACGCCAATGATGGTCCGTACAATGCTGCCAGAGCCGCCCAACAGGCTCGTTCCCCCGAGAATGACACCAGCGAGCACAAGCAACTCATAGCCCTCACCCACATTGTTCTGGGAACCCATAACCCGGGAGCCCAGAATCAGGGCCGCGCAACCGGTTGTGAACGCAGATAACAGGTAGGTGCTGAATACCAGGCGATTCCTCCGCAGCCCCGAGAACAGAGCCGCCGTGCCATTGCCGCCGATGGCGAATATCTTTCGCCCGAAACCGGTTTTGACCAGCACGATTTGCAGAATGATTCCAAGCGTGATGAAAAGCAGTGCCGGTACAGGTATGCCAAAAAGCTCCTCTCGGCCAAAAAAGGCAAACCAGGTGTTTTCCTGGTCAGCAATATCGACGTTCTTGCCGCCGGTATAAACGAGCGTGATCCCTTGAATGGCAGACAGCATCCCCAGGGTCACGATCAGCGAATTCAACCTCAGATAACCAATCAGGTAACCGTTTACCGCACCTATCAGAAGGGTGAACAAAAACATCAGCACGATGGCCATGCCAGGGTCCACCTTGTCATGCAGATCCACCACCAGAACAGTTGAAAAGGACAGCAGAGATCCAACCGAAAGGTCGAGATTACCGCCGATGACCACAAAGGTGACGCCCAATGCAATGGTGCCGATAATTGAGGCCTGCATCACGACGGTAAAAAAGTTGTCAGCACTGAGAAACTTGCTGCTAGCCAGTGAAAAGACCACCACGCAGACAACAAAAGCCACTGAAATGCCGTGCTTTCCAAAAAACTGAAGCGGCGATACGTCCTTTCCAGGCAAACCTGACTTTAACGACTCCACCCATGCTTTCATCATTTGACTCCAACCAATGGAGGGGCCCCTGTTTTCCGGGGCCCCTTATTACCTTCAGATTACCCTGATCAGAAAACGGGCTTTTCGAATTCGTCCATGTTCTCCGGTGTAATCTTTGGCGTGTCAAAATAACTCAGTTTCTCAACCTTTTGGCCCTGTGCAACAGCAATTGCAGTCTTCAACGCGTTGCGGGCATCCTCGGCGGGTGACTGATACACTGATCCGTGGTATTCGCCGCGGGCCATGGCCTCGTATCCAACCGCAAAGTTGGTTGCACCAATGAAAACAATATCGTCAGCTCGGCCCGCAGCTTTTGCGGCGTTGAGCGCTCCAACACCCATGTTATCGTCGGCTGCATACACACCATCGATGCTGTCATAACGAGTCAGGAAGCCTTCCATCGTCCGCTGTGATTTCTCGCGATTCCAGTCGCCGGGTTGCGTATCCAGAATAGTCACATTGGGGCAAACCTCAGGGAGACGATCCTCAAAGCCTTTTTGCCGCTCAACGGCGGTTGTATATCCTGGCTTCCCAGTGATCTGAACGATCTGACCTTTGCCGCCGAGCTGGTCACACATCATTTCAGCAGCATACGCGCCCTGTTGGATGTTGTTAGGACCGGAGAACGACGCAATCAGTGGCTGTCCCGCTTCCGCAATATTGGAGTTTGTAACGACTACAGGAATTCCCTTATCCACAGCGCCTTTAATAGCCGGGACAACCGCCTGACCATCGGTTGGCCAGATGATTATCACATCAACCTGCTGTTGAATCAGATCCCTTACCTGGGAAATCTGGCGGGCAACATCCCCGCCTGCATCAAGCACCACGGCCTCTACGTTATCTGCCTCAGCAGCTGCCTCCTCAAAGGCCTGCTCATAGGTGGTCTGATAGCTATCTACGCCGACGTTATTCTGGGTGATGCCAATTCTAAAGGTTTCTGCCTGCGCCATTGCTGACAACCCGAGGCTGACTGCTCCGGCGATCGATAAGACTTTGCCGACATTTCCGATAGTGCGAACTGAATTGATCTGGGTTTTCATTGTTAAAGCTCCGTTGATTGTTTTTAGACGGATCGTGAGGGTTTTCTACAGCCCATTACTCACTATGGCAAAGCCAGTCACACAATGCAAACGTTTGCATGAAAGCTTCCGTTTTCCTTCTTAGTGTTGATGCCCCTCCTCTACTTCACCCTTTTCAACAAGCAAAACCTCGGTCGTAATGAGCAGAGTTGCGAGTGAGGACGCCGTCTGCACAGCCAGCCGTGTAACTTTTGTCGGATCAATAATGCCTGTTTCGAACAGAGACTCCATTTCCCCCGTTGCTGCGTTCAAGCCGTAATCCAGCCTCTGACCCCGAATATTTTCGATAACCACCCCGGGGACCAGGCCTGCATTCTCTGCAATCGTAGACAACGGAGCTTCCAATGCTCTGATAGTGAGGGCATATCCGGCCGCTTCATCCGGGGACAGCTCGTCCGCAGGCTCCATTACTTCAATTGCCCGGACCAATGCTACGCCACCGCCTGGCACATACCCTTCTTCGACAGCAGCACGCGTGGCCTGAATAGCATCGCCAATACGATCTTTTCGCTCTTCCATCTCTATTTCGGTAGCGGCCCCTACCTTGATTACCCCAATACCGCCGGAAAGTCGTGCCTTGCGCTGCATAAGCTTTTCCCGGTCATAGTCTGAAAATGCATCCGGTAGCTGCTGCTTAATCTGGTCAATTCTGTCAGTAATCGCATCGGGATCGCCCAGACCGTCCACGATCGTGCAGGTATCCTGAGTGATAACCACTCTTTTAGCGCTGCCAAGATCAGCTTCCTGAAGATGAGAAACAGCCACTCCAAGTTCATCCGATACCAGGCGGGCACCCGTCAATATCGCGATATCTGCAATCATGTTTTTACGCCGGTCACCGAATCCCGGAGACTTTACAGCCGCCACTTTTACCCGGCCTTTCATATGATTAACGATAAGCGTTGGCAGGGTGTCATGCTCAAATTCTTCGGCAATAATCAGAAGTGGACGCCGACTCTTCCCCACCTCTTCCAGAAGCGGGACCAGGTCATTAAAGGCATCGAATTTTCCGTCGATGGCCAGAATCAGCGGGTATTCAAAATCCACCGACATGGTCTTGTGGTCGTTAATAAAATGAGGCGATGCATATCCACGGTCAAACTGCATGCCTTTGACCAGGTTCAGCTCAAGGTCAAATCCTGTTCCGTCCTCAACCGTTATCACACCTTCTGTGCCAATTACGCTCATGGCGTCGGCAATCATTTTGCCGACTTCAATATCTCCATTTGCGGAGATAGTGGCTATACGGCGAATGGACTCAGGATCATTGCACGCCTGTGACATTTCATTGAGCGCAGTAACCGCATCTCTGGTTGCCCGCTCTATCCCACGCTTGACAGCCACCGGGCTCATATTTGCCGCGACCGCCCTCATACCTTCAACCATAAGCGCCTGAGCCAGAACCGTCGCGGTTGTCGTTCCGTCCCCGACCTCTTCATTTACCCTGGACGCAACGTTCCGGGCCAGACGCGCCCCGGTATCCTCTATCTCGTCAGACAGTTCCGTCTCTTTTGCAACCGACACACCATCCTTTGTTACGTATGGAAGGCGATCTTTCTTACTGATCACCACATGTCGACCACAAGGGCCTAGCGTCGCCTTAACCGCATCACCGAGTGCGTTGATTCCCCGCAGCAACGAATTCCGTGCTTCCTGATTAAACTGAATATGTTTCGCCGACATAAGCAATAAGCTCCTGATTAATAACGATTGGATGTTCTTTTTATTGTTCGCTGACCCAGGCGAGCACGGCGCTGGTATGAATGATTAATCTTTCACGACCAGCGGCTGTTACAAGTTCGCCCTGACCGGTTGAAAAAAAGACGATATCGCCCCGTTTTATGCCTTCAAGACGGGACAGCGCTTCATAGCCCCCCTCAACAAAACGCCCTTTCGGGGATTCTCCCGAGCTTCTGTTCGACATCACGATACCTTGGGCTGACTCGTGCCGTTGCTCAATGAATTCCAAAACCAGTCGATCCGGAGCGGGATGCAACGTCATAATCAATTTCTCCAATTGGTAAATGCTTTCTGCTTACTGACACTTTCTTGTTTGCGTAGCGCACACCATCAAACTTAGCGCAATCGTTTGCATTTGTAAAATTCGTTCGCTAGACTTATTTTTCCACTCGATACCCAAACAACGATAAGATGCGGGGAAACTATGGATAAGACACGTTTACAAAGTAAAAACTGCCTGATTACTGGATCAGCCAGAGGTATTGGTGCGGCTGTTGCCGAGTATTATGCGGAACAGGGCGCAAAGGTTTGTATTGCAGACATCAATATCGAAGGGTGCGAACAGGTTGCTTCCCGGATTCGCGAGAAAGGCGGGGAGGCGATAGCGGTTGCTCTGGATGTAACCAGCCGAGAACAAATGAAAGCGGCTGTTAAGGCCACAGTTGATGCGTTCGGCAGTTTAAACGTGATGGTTAATAACGCTGGCATCAACAAGCCTCTGATGTTCATGGATATTACCGAAGAAAACTGGCGACAGATCATGGACGTGAACGCCTGGGGCTGCCTGGTTGGTATGCAGGAAGCAGCCAGGCAGATGATCGAACAGGGGAAGGAAAATGGCCCCTACAAGATCATTAACGTAGGCTCAATCCTGAGCAGGCAGGCTTTTGACGATGTCATTCCCTACTCATGCAGCAAGCACGCTGTTATGGCAATGATTAATGGTGGGGCCAAGGCACTGGTAGACCACAACATCACGGTTAACGGCTATGGCCCAGGTGTCGTGAGAACAGAATTGTGGGAGCAGCTAGACAAAGACTTGGTGGCCATTGGGAAATTTGAAAAACCCGGACAGTCTATGGATGAGTTGGCCGAAAACATGATTCTCATGAAGCGTTACTCCTATCCCGAGGACATCGTGGGAACCGCGTCATTCCTGGCAAGCAGTGAATCTGATTACATGACTGGCCAGCTGCTCATGATCGATGGCGGCATAGTGATGCAATGACCCACCTCCACTCATAGGGGCCTCTGAGTAGTGGTAACTCGTCAATAATGGCCTGATGTTGAACAGGCGCCCCAATATTGTGCTCAACATACCCCCTCCCAATTCATGGGAGTTTGCGCCAGCTTTTTGCTGGCGCCTTTTTCTGACCATTCCCGATCCATGCAAGCGTAGAAAAACTACTTTTCCGGCCCCGCCGCCAGTGATCTTCACTGATAAGAGAGCAAAAAATTTTTGATTTTCGTGCAATCGTTTGCATTGCTTCGATTGTTCTGCTAGAAAGTAACTGCGGACTTGCATATTCCACACAAACAAGAACAAAGCGGAGATAACTATGATTAGCGCGATGCTAAAGGTTCAGACTAATTTTCGGAGATTATCTGTTTTCACTGGCGTGCTCGCAATGCTTTGCACTTCCACAGCTATTGCTAACACATCACCTGGTTACCAGATAGACGATATTGAGAAACGTCTCGCAGACATCGAGAACACCATACCCCTCAGATTTGGTGTTGGCGTCGAGACCCTCTACATTTACGCGGACCATTCCGAATCCAGTCGCGAAAAGGTCGGTGATTTCTTTCTCGACAAGCTCGAACTCATTGTCAGCGGGGAGTGGGACAACGGGCTCTATTACGAGTCGAGATGGGATTATCAGGTGACCCAACAGGGTTTTTTCCCAGCCTGGACCTACGTGGGTCTGAAACATAACGAAGCGTGGTCAACCTCCGTAGGCGTTATTATCCAGCCTCTTGGAGCAGGTGTAGACGGTTCTTATTACGACAACAGCTTTCTCAGTGATGTGCCTCTGTGGATAGGCTTGGCAAACAACCCCGAGCTTGGCATCAAAACCCACTACAAGCAGGACAATTGGCACTGGGTGTTCAGCTTCACTAAAAATACCGAGCGAAGCGGCGGTAATGCCAATGCCCGTTATCGGCCCGACGTCGTTGCCCAGGGAGAGATAAACCCGCGCGGATTTGCTGACGAAACCTTTTTCGCAGACGTTGAGCCCACGAACACTTTCCACGGTGGTGGTGCTTACACGTTTTACCTGGATGGGGGTTCGACGTTGCAGTTGGGGTCAAACGGACAGTTTGGAGATTACTTTAACACTCGTACCAACGGTGATGGTGGCGACCATTGGGCAGCTACTGCTTTTGCAAACTATAGAAACGGTGGCTTTGCACTCACCGTTCAGGGCCTGGCTTATGACCGGAATGTCAAAAACGCGCCTGGCGTGAATCAGACCGAAGATTCAATTGCGCTTTCAACAGGTGCCTTGATACCGGCCGATGGAAAGGTCTATTCAACCCGTATCTCCTACTCCATGCCTCTGTCTGTCGGCATCTTTGAAGACGTTAAGTTCTATCACGATTACGACTATCTCGCGAGTGGTAGCGAGGACATGTTTACCTCACTTGACACACAGTTCAGCATCGTTGGTGTTCATCTCTCGAGGGGTGCGTTTAATACGTGGATAAGCATGCTGACGTCAAAAAACGCGAACTTTGCGAATGGTGGGCCGGCCAGGAACGATGATGAGTGGAACTCACAGTTCAACATCGTGGGCGCTCTTTATTTCTGATCAAGTCGCGTAAGAGCGGCTCAGGCCAAGGATTGCCCGTGCATTACTCAGAATATCAGAACGAGCCCGCCCGCACTTCTGTAGGCGGGTTTTGCTCAAAACATTATCGAGAACGAGTAGAGCCTCGAACAAACGGACTCCGTCCGTTCTCGAACCTACCAACTTTCTTGGAGGAGAAATGACAAACATCTTCAGTATTCCGGGTGTACTTGTAGCCGGCACTCTTGCCTTGACCGGACCAGGAAACGTCCTTGCGCAGACAGAGTTGAGATGGGCCCATGTCTACGAGTCGCAGTCGCCCTACCATGAGTGGGCGGAGTGGGCCGCCAAAACCTTTGAAGACCGAACCGATGGCAGGTATACGATTGAGGTTTACCCCGCATCCTCGCTGGGCAAACAAGTTGACCTCGCCGAAGGCCTGGAACTCGGTACGGTGGATATCATCTATGATGGCCAGTTCTTTGCGAGCCGCCGCTACGGACCAATAGCAATCGGCAGTGCTCCGTTCATGTTTCAGGACTTCGCGCATTGGGAAGCCTATCGCGACTCCGACCTCTTCCTTGATCTGGCCGCCGGATATGCCAGTGCCACCGGCGACCATATTGCCGGGCTGGTGTACTACGGTCAGCGCCATGTAACGTCGAATAAGAGGATCCAGACGCCTGCCGACATGGAAGGCATGAAGATCCGCGTTCCCAACGCATCTCTCTACAAGATGTTTCCTGAAGCTGTTGGCGCCAACCCCACCCCTATGGCATTTGCCGAGGTGTATCTGGCGTTACAGCAAGGCGTAGTGGATGCCCAGGAGAACCCACTCCCGACCATTCAGCTCAAGAAATTCTACGAGGTTCAGGATTTCATCACGCTGACTGGCCACATCACCGACGCGCTGCTCACGATTGTCGCTGGTCGCCTGGAGGACCGCTTGCCTGAACAAGATCATGAAATTCTGATGTCCGTGTTGAAGGAGGCAGCCGAGGGTGCCTCGGGCGACATCCGCACCGCTGAACTTGAGCTGGTGAGCTGGTTCCGCGAGCAAGGAACGGCTGTCAATGAAGTTGATCGTGCGCCCTTCCGAGCCGCGGTAGCTGACGACCTGAACGGCCCGCAGGTGGGCTGGGACCGCGAGACTTTCGACAGGCTGCAAGCTCTCAAGTGATCAAACACAGCCGGCCGCATGTAGTTCTGTAGCAGCCGGCCACTTTTCGGGTTTAGCGCCCTGCAAGGCGCAAACTATCGAGGACCGTGACATGCCTAATCAGGCCCGAATACCCGACAACCCTAAACAAAAGGCTCACGTTCCAGCCTTTGATGCAGGACTTCTGATCATTCTGTTCTGGACTCTGGCGTTTGTGGTCTTTGTTCAGTTTTTTACGCGCTACGTGCTGAACGATTCCATCGGCTGGACCGAAGAGCTCGCGCGGTACCTGCTGATCGTTGTTACCTTTGCCGGCGCCTGCGTCGCGGTTAGACGGAATACCCACATATCGGTTGAGTTCTTCTACCGCTATTTGCCACCGGGCGCAGCGCGTGGATTATCGATGATCGTTGATCTTCTTCGGACACTGTTGTTTGCAGCACTTACAGGGCTCACCTTTCAGCTTGCAGGTAATACCCGTCAGATGATGACGGCGATCGATATGCCGAAGTCAGTGCTATACGGCTTGGTTGCCGGCTGCTTTGCGCTGATGACGATCTATTCAGTCATGGTTACATGGCGCCATCTGGTCAGCGGAAAGTCGGACGTGTCGCCTGATGTAAAGACCGGTCATGGACAGTGAGGGGTAGTTTATGCTGATCCTGTTCGGAACCCTCGCGCTGCTTTTAATCATCGGGATGCCAGTCGCGCTGTCGCTGGCAGGCGCTTCGCTGACGTTCCTGCTAATCGAAAGCTCTTTGCCTCCGGTGGTGGTTGTACATCGCATGATCAACGGCGTCGACAGCTTCCCTCTGCTAGCTGTGCCCTTCTTCATCCTGGCGGGCAGCCTGATGAATCACAGCGGCATTACCGACCGCATTTTTGCCTTCGCCAAAGCCCTGGTTGGCTGGATGCGTGGAGGACTGGGGCACGTGAACGTCGGTGCCTCGGTTTTGTTCGCGGGAATGTCCGGTGCAGCGGTTGCAGATGCCGGTGGTCTGGGAACCGTTGAGATCAAGGCCATGAAGGAAGGAGGTTATGACCCGGATTTTGCCGTAGGCATCACCGCTGCATCCTCAACGATTGGCCCACTGATTCCGCCATCCCTGCCTCTGGTCATTTACGGTGTGGTTTCTTCAACCTCAATCGGGCAACTTTTTGCAGCCGGCCTGCTGCCGGGACTGCTGATGGCGGTGGCGCTGATGGTCATGGTTGCCTGGTATGCGAAAGTCCGCGGTTATGGCCGTGATGCGGGATTTGCCTGGGTGGTGCTTTGGCATACGTTCAACCGCGCTTTTCTGTCCTTACTAACTCCCATCATCATAGTGGGCGGTATCCTGGCTGGGCTGTTCACCCCGACCGAGGCGGCCATTGCAGCCTGCGCTTACGCACTATTCCTGGGTGGCGTCGTCTACAAAGCCCTGGATTTCTCCAGGATCAAAGCGATTTCCATGGATACGATCGAAACGACCGCCATTGTGCTAATGATCGTCGCCGCCGCCTCGATCTTCTCCTGGATCCTCACTTCCAATCAAGTCACCGCGATGGTTGCGGATGCGATTCTGGGCCACACGCAGAACCTTTTCCTGGTGCTGTTGCTCGTCAATCTCGTGCTTCTGGTTGTCGGCTTTTTCATGGAGCCGGTGGCCGCTATCACCATCCTCACGCCCGTCCTGTTGCCCGTGGTGACCTCAATGGGCGTGGATCCTGTGCATTTCGGCATCATGATGATTCTGAACCTGATGCTGGGGCTGCTAACTCCACCTGTGGGCATGGTGCTCTATGTGCTCGCCCGGGTTGCCGGTATCAGGTTTGAGAGTGCGGTGCGCGCCACCGCACCCTTCCTCATCCCCCTGGTCATCGTGCTCCTGCTTATCACTTATGTTCCGGCTGTATCACTGTGGTTGCCGGAACTGCTCTATCGTTAACCGCTGAAGACTGGATAACTGACATGACTCCCAAAACCAAGACCAAGACCAAAGCGAAGACCGAACCAAGCCTGAGCAAGGACGAGTACCTGCGGATGTATACCCAGATGGTGCGCATCCGGAACTTCGAAGACAACGCAAATCAGCTTTATCTTTCCGCCAAGATGCCGGGGCTGACGCACATGTATTCCGGAGAGGAGGCCGTTGCAGTCGGCATCTGTGAAGCACTGAAAGACACCGACCGCATTACCTCGACCCACCGGGGTCACGGGCACTGCGTGGCCAAAGGTGCAAACTTCAATGAAATGTTCTGCGAATTGCTGGGCAAGAAAGAAGGCTATTGCCGCGGAAAGGGCGGCTCAATGCATATTGCCGATCAGAGTCACGGCAACCTCGGGGCCAATGCCATCGTTGGCGGCTCCATGGGGATGGCAACCGGCTCGGCCCTGCGTGCGAAGTTGCTGGGCAAGGATGACGTGACCGTCTGCTTCTTCGGCGACGGCGCCACGGCACAGGGCCTTCTTTACGAAGTCATGAACATGGCTGCGCTGTGGCACCTGCCAGTTATCTACGCCTGCGAGAACAACGGTTATTCGGAATACACCAAAACCGAGGAGATCGCCGCCGGTTCGATTACCGCCCGCGCCGAGGCTTTTGGCATTGAGGCGTTCAAAGTGGATGGCCAGGACGTGCTTGCCGTCAACGAGCTAAGTAGAAAACTCGTCGAAAGGTGCCGGAATAACGAAGGGCCTTTCTTTATTGAGCTGAAGACCTATCGCTACCACGGGCACCATGTGGGTGACATTAACCGTGAATATTATCGCTCGAAACAGGAAGAAGCCGACTGGAAAGACAACCGCGACCCGATCATCCGCTTCCGCGGTTGGCTGGTCGAACAGGGCCTTGCCACTGAAGATGAGATCGAGGCACTGAATGATCAGATCAAAGAGGACGCGAAAAAAGCCGTCGCTTACGCCGAAGCCGCGCCCTATCCGGATACCTCAGAAGTAGACATGCATGTCTACGCCGAAACCGACCCAGCCACCCTGCGCGTCGGTGGATGAAGGAGACCAAGATATGAGAGAAATCACCCTGTCCCAGGCTGTAAACGAGGCGCTTGTCGAAGAGATGCGCCGTGACCCCACCACTTTCATCCTCGGTGAGGACGTGGCCGAAGCCGGCACACCTTTTAAAGTACTTTCCGGCCTGGTCGAAGAATTCGGCACCGAACGCGTGATCGACACCCCCATCTCCGAGCCGGGATTCCTCGGTATCGCCGTAGGCGCTGCCATGACAGGCGCGCGGCCCATCGTCGACCTGATGTTCGGAGATTTCATTTATCTGGTGATGGACCAACTGTGTAACCAGGCGGCCAAACAGCAGTATATGTCTGGCGGCAAACTGAGCGTGCCCATGGTAGTGCGGACCAATCTTGGCGCTACCCGCCGCTCCGGAGCACAGCACAGCCAATCCCTGCACGCACTGGTTGCGCACATCCCGGGGCTCAAGGTGGCAATGCCCTCCTCAGCTTACGAAGCAAAAGGGCTGATGAAGACGGCAATCCGCGATAACAATCCAGTGGTCATCTTCGAAGATAAGCTGATGTACCAGGACAAGGCCCCGGTACCCGAAGAGGAATACCTGATTCCTTTTGGTGAGGCCAAGATCAAGCGAGAGGGGACTGACATCACACTGATCGGCACGTCTTCCATGGTGCAGGTGGCCGAAGCCGCTGCGAGAATTCTGGAAGCTGAAGGCATAAGTGCCGAAGTGATCGATCCGCGCACTATTGTGCCGCTGGATGAGAAAACACTGCTGGAAAGCGTCCGGAAAACCAGCCGCGCTATCGTAATTGATGAGGGCCACCAGAACTACGGTGTCACCGGCGAGATCGCCAGTCGCCTTAACGAAAAGGCCTTCTACTATCTGGATGCACCTGTACTGCGAATGGGGGCAATGGATGTTCCTGTGCCGTTCAGTCCAGTGCTTGAAGATCTAACTGTGCCAACGCCCGAAGGCGTGGCCGCGAACGCTCGTAGACTCTGCGCGGGGGAGATGATTCATGCCGCTTGATGTCATCATGCCAGCACTCGGGATGG
Source organism: Marinobacter sp. Arc7-DN-1 (assembly GCF_003441595.1). Lineage (NCBI taxonomy): Bacteria > Pseudomonadati > Pseudomonadota > Gammaproteobacteria > Pseudomonadales > Marinobacteraceae > Marinobacter > Marinobacter sp. Arc7-DN-1. Next base: position 1,883,043 of record NZ_CP031848.1, read on the forward strand.
CGCAGGACACTGGCGTCATTCTGACCTGGCACAAATCACCCGGGGACCCGGTTTCTGAGGGAGATGCCTTGTTCGAGGTAGAAACCGATAAAGCAGCCATGGAAGTCGAGGCGCAGGGCTCCGGCTACCTGACAGATGTAACCGCCGCAGCGGGCGACGAAGTCCCAGTGGGAAAGGTGCTCGCGCGCATTTCAGAAACGCCCGAGGGAGGGGGAACCACGCCTGACACCTCCGATGATCAACCCAAGAAAAGTGTGGGAAGTGAGGATCAGACAGACTCTGCCATTCCCGAAGGCGAAGAGGTCATTATGCCCGCCCTCGGCATGACACAGGATGTCGGGCTGATTGTCGCTTGGCGCAAATCGCCCGGCGACGCTGTGTCCGCGGCTGATATTCTGTTTGAAGTCGAAACCGATAAATCTGTTGTGGAAGTCCAGGCAGGCCACGACGGCTTTGTCGCGGCTCTGCTGGCAGAGGAAGGCGAAGAGGCCCCGGTCGGGGATGTGATCGCCATTATCTCCCGCGAAAAGCCGGAGGCGCCTGTCAGTCGAAGTCAGAGGGAACGTAAAGCGCCGACCACAGCACCTCCCGCTCCCTCGACGACAAAGAGGCCGGCTCCGGCGCCCAAAGGCAGTTTGCGTCCCGCCAAGCCTGCTCCGTCATCGGATTCGCGGATCCTGGCATCGCCCAAGGCACGGCGACTGGCACTCGAGCGCGGCCTGGACCTTTCGCTGCTCGCCGAACAAGGGCACCCTCAGCCTTACCATGTCAAGGACCTGGAGGTTCTGGAAAACCTTCCAAAGGCCATCGCTCCCCAAGGTTCTGCCATGACAGCCAGCCGTTGTATCTCCGCCGAGGTGAGCTCGGATGGCTTTGAAGCCTTTGCCGCATGGGCCGCCAAAGAAACTGGCCTGGCCGATGCCAGTGCCCTGCTAGCCGCATTCGCAGGAACCAGTCTTGGCCGGGAAAACACTATCGTGGCACTAGAAGCCTTCGGAGAGACTCGCCTTTATAAAGTTCGTGGACGCCGCCTTGGCAATCTGACCGAAGCCGACTCTGACACCACGCCTGACGTAAGGCTGCGTGATTTGCGATTTGGCCACCTGAGTTCCATTCAGGTGGGCCCTGAAGACACCCCGGTGATCAGCATTTTAACTACGGGTACCGGGTTGAAGCTGACGCTGGAATGCACCGCAGAGCAGATGAATGCATCCACGGCGATTAACCTTCTTTCGGATTTTGCAGGTCGCATGGAGCAACCGCTCCGTCACCTGCTCTGAGCTATAGAGTGGAAGCCAATCATGACTGATATTATTGCACCGCCCTCGGTTCGGGCCTTGGCCCGGGAAAAGGGCATCGATCTCAAGAAACTCGCCAACGATCTGGGCCGCAGGAATATTGTGCGAGAAGATCTTAATGACGAAAAGCCAGCCGCCTCAAAAGTCCCGGCCGGGGACACGTCCCACTGGGACGTCGACCACTCCCTCTACGGCCCGGTGAGCGAAGAGCCCCTCAGCCGTTTCGCGAAAGTAGCCTCCGCTAACCTGTCGGCGGCCCAGGCACTGATTCCAGCAGTCACGTATCACGAACGTGCCAATATCAGCGCTGTCGAAGCCTGGCGCAAAGAACTCAAACCAGAGGCGCAGTCTCGTGGGTTGAAGCTCACGGTGCTCGCTTTCAACGTTATAGCCCTTGCCCGTTGCCTGGAGGAATTCCCCCGTTTTAACGCATCGCTTTCAGCCGATGGTCAGACACTAGTGTTTAAAGAGTACGTGCACATAGGCATCGCTGTAGATACCCCATACGGCCTTATGGTACCGGTGATTCGCGACGCTGACACAAAGGGTCTGTGGCAAATTGCGGCTGAAATCGCCGATCTAGCCGAAAGAGCACAGAACCGACAGGTTGGCGCGAGCGAGATGGGCGGCGCCTCAATGACCATCACAAATTTAGGTAGCATTGGCGGCGTTGGTTTCACACCCATCGTTAATCCACCTGAAGTGGCTATCCTGGGCCTCACTCGTCCAGAAACCGTTCCGGTCTGGGATGGTGAGTCTTTCCATCCGGTGCCACGAGTCTCGCTGGACCTTAGCTATGATCACCGAGTGATCAATGGCGCTGATGCAGCGCGTTTCTGTGCACGCTACTCATCAATGTTGTCTGACCCGCGTCGAATGGTGGTGTAAGAGCGTGTACTGATGATTTCTGAATAAGTCGGGTTGATTGTTTTTGGCAAGACAATGGGATGCGCCGGCTCGTGCCATCCTTGCAGAAAATGGATGGGGGGGACAATATTCCCCGCCAGTTCCAGGCTTTGCAGCCACCGCTGGCGGGGTTGACAAAGCGGGTTGCCGGGAGGGACCGGGAATAAATACCGGGCGCAGTGCCTTCTAAAAAACCGGCTTCGTCACTGCCAGGTGGAAAATGACAGTGACCTGCACCAGCGCAATCACGGCTGCAGCCACCCGCACCGGCGTTGCCTGCGTTGTCCGCAAAGCAAACAGACCGGCAATGATGTAGCCGATCAACAGCAAGATTTTGGCCGTCAGCCAGCCATTCACGAATGGCATCCAGGGCGTCACAAACAACAGGCTGATGGCCGCTATCAGCAAGACCGTGTCATTCGCATGCGGAATCCAGCGCAACGGTGTTTTCCGCCAGTCGGGCCTGCCAACCGCATCCAGCAGCAGACGCAGAGCAAACAGCACAACGGTCAGATAGGCCGTGGTCATGTGTAGGTGCTTGAGAATTAGATAGGCACTCATAAATCATCCCGTTGTGAATCAAAACGATGGCGGCATTGTACGCAAAGATACCCCGAACCGGGTATGTTCTTTCTATCGGCTCGCGTATAACATGTACTGTAATTATATGTATAAGCGGAGACAACCATGCCGGCGATCCCCACCACCAGCCAAACCGAAGCCGCCAGCGTCAGCCAGCTTTTCAGCTATCCGTTCCGGATTTTCTTCCTGTCCATGACGGTACTGGCGCTGCTTGCGATCCCCCTCTGGATCATGCAGGTCAATGGTGTGATCAGCCTGCCCCTGGCCCTGCCGGGCCTGTTCTGGCATCAGCATGAGATGTTGTTCGGTTTCCTGTCGGCAGGCATCGCCGGCTTCCTGCTGACCGCAGTCTGCGTGTGGACCCAGACGGAGCGCACCTACGGAACCAGACTGGTATTGCTCTGGGGCGTCTGGCTGGCCGGCCGCCTGCTGCTTGCTTTCGGTGCGGGCCTGCCGGACTGGCTTGTGCATACCGTGAACCTGGCATTTCTGCCCCTGGTCATGCTGGATGCCGGCTGGCGGATCTGGCGCGCCCGCCAGAAGCGCCAGCTGTTGATCCTGCTGGTTCTGGGGCTACTCTGGCTGATGCAGATAGGATTCGTGACCCAACTGGATATGACCTTCAGCTACGGTGCCCTGATCATGGCCATGGCGCTGATCAGCATCATTGGTGGGCGCATCACTCCGGCCTTCACCACCGGCTGGCTTCGTCAACGAGGGCTGGACAGCGCTGCCGTGAAAACTGTCCCAGCCCTGGATATGACCACATTGTTCAGCCTGATTCTGCTGATGGTCTCCCTGGTCACTGGCTGGCAAACCGTCACCGGCGTATTGGCCATTGTTGCAGGCACCCTGATGCTGGTGCGACTGGCAGGCTGGAAAGGCTGGCTGGTTCGTAAGGAACCACTGCTCTGGATTCTGCACCTGTCCATCCTCTGGGTGCCCGTGGCCCTGTTCCTGCTGGCCGGCACACTGCTTGCCGGCTGGCCATCCAACGCCTGGAGCCACGCCGCCGGCACGGGCGCAGTGGCCTGCCTGATTTTCGGCGTCATCGCCCGCGTCTCCCTCGGTCACACCGGCCGGCCGCTGGTTCTGCCCACAGGCATGGTGACCGCATTCATCGCCATTCACCTGGCCGCACTTATCCGGGTGCTGACAGCCTTCGAGGTTATCAGCTGGCATCCGGGAATCAGCGCCAGCGCGCTGCTCTGGTTGTTCGCGTTTGGCATGTTCCTGTTCCGCTACACCCGGGTACTGGCCAGTCCACGCCCGGACGGCCGCGACGGATAAACGCCCGGAACACTCGAATAAAGGCAGACGAAAAAAGGCAGGCCCGGGAGCCTGCCTTTACCGTTCAGCCCACTCAGGCTGCCAGTTTTTCCGCGCCAACTCGGCAAATGCGGACCGCGACTCGTGAAAACGGGCGGCCGGAAATGAAATTCTGATGCCTTCCATCGCCGCCATCAGCATTTCCAGGTGCGCATCCCAGCCCGCACAGGCAATGGCGATCAACTCGTCGTCAGGGAGAAAAAGCGTGAGGGTAAGGATCGTCCCGCCACCGTCCGGGGACAACTCCCAGACCAGTGGCCGTTCCGGATCATCGCCGGCACTCCAGGAATACGCCAGCAGACAGTGGGGTTCGCAAGCGCTGATCCGGCAATCGATGGGTGTGCCACTGTTGCCAAAATCCAGCTTGACCCTGCCACCCCGCTCCTGTTCCAGAGTGCCCGGTGCCAGCCACTGGCTGAGGCACACGGAATCCGTCAGCATTTTCCAGACGACCTCGGGCGCATATCCGATTTTTCGTTGCAGCCGGGCGACAACCCACTCTCCCTCACGCCAGATGTTTCCCTGAATGTCATCAGCATCCAGTGCCATCAATGCGCCCTCCTTTTATACCATTCCACCTTGCCCCATACCTGCGGGCCAGCAGACAAATAAAAGACCCTGAACATTTATATTTCTTACTTTTCATAGCCGCAAACCCATACATACCGAATCATGAGTTGCATATTCCCCAAGGAATCCCACGGTATCCGGTGTATCAACGGCTCTGTTCAAGGGCCGGTTCACACGTTACCACCATGCCGCTGGCAGATCTTTGATGACCATCAACCCCTCACCCCGGCAAAAAAGGCAATCATCCACTAAAGGTCAATACCGAAACGCCCAATTCGCGCTAAAGTATGAGGAAATCATTTTGTAACTGAGATACTGGCACTATGAACCCGGATCATTTTGATAAAGAAGACCTGATCAGATGTGGCCACGGCACACTCTTCCCTGGCTCCATGCGTCTGCCCATTGATGAGATGCTGATGTTCGACCGCGTCACGCATATAGCAGACAACGATGGCCTGTATGGCAAGGGCAGTATCCTGGCGGAACTCGACATCAACCCGGACCTCTGGTTCTTCAAGGTGCACTTTGTTGATGATCCCGTTATGCCCGGATGCCTGGGGCTGGACGCCATGTGGCAGCTGGTCGGCTTCTTTCTGGCCTGGGGTGGCGGAGAAGGCAAGGGCCGTGCCCTGGGTTCCGGTGAAGTAAAGTTTACCGGCCAGGTGCTGCCTACTGCCAAAAAGGTGACCTACCGCCTGGATCTCAAGCGCGTGATCAGGCGCAAACTGACCATGGCAATTGCCGATGGCCGGATGGAAGTGGACGGCCGGGAAATCTACACCGCCAAGGACCTCCGGGTTGGCATGTTCACCTCGACCGATGATTTTTAGGAGTTAACAAGATGCGTCGTGTTGTAATTACTGGTATGGGCATTGTTTCCAGCCTTGGCACCAACCAGAAGGACGTTGCCCAGTCCCTCAAGGATTCCCGTCCCGGCATCGGCTTCAGCGAAGAAGCACGGGACAAGGGCCTCCGCAGCCACGTCTGTGGCCAGATAAACCTGAACCTTCCGGAACTGATCGACCGCAAACTCTGGCGCTTCATGTGCCCGGCCTCAGGCTATACCTACCTGGCCATGCTTGAAGCCATCGAACAGGCCGGCCTGACCGACAAGCACATCAAGGCCGACACCACAGGCATTATTTTCGGCCAGGGGGGCGCCTCCACCGTTGAGCTGCTCGATTCCATCGACACGCACCGTGACCGCGGCATCCGCCGGGTGGGCCCCTATCGCGTGCCCCGCACAATGGGCAGCGCCATTAACGCCTCCCTCTCAACCGGCTTTGGCATCCGCGGCATCAACTACGGCATTACCTCCGCCTGTGCCACCAGTGCACACGCCATTGGCCACGCTGCAGACCTGATTGCGCTGGGGCGCCAGGATGTAATGTTTGCCGGCGGCGGCGAGGACATCCACTGGACCCTGAGTCTGTTGTTCGACGCCATGGGCGCCCTGTCCACCAAGTACAACGACACGCCGGAACTGGCGTCCCGCACCTATGACGCAAACCGGGACGGTTTCGTTATTTCCGGTGGCGGCGGTGTTCTGGCCCTTGAAGCGCTGGAACACGCAGAAGCACGCGGCGCAAACATTCTGGCGGAGATCGTCGGCTTCGGTGCGACTTCCGACGGTGCCGATATGGTTGCCCCGAGCGGCGAGGGCGCGGTGCGCTGCATGAAGCAGGCCATGAAGCATCTGGACGGCGAGATCAGCTACGTCAACACTCACGGCACCAGCACCCCGGCAGGCGATATCACCGAGCTGAAAGCACTGAAGGAAACCTTCGGCGACAAAATCCCGCCGCTGAGCTCCACCAAACCCCTGTGCGGCCATGCCCTGGGTGCGGCAGGCGTGCATGAGGCCATTTACAGCCTGATCATGCTGCGCGAGGGTTTCATTGCTCCGTCGGCCAACATCCAGACCCTCGATGAAGGGGCCGAAGGCTACCCGATCGTTCGGGAGCGCATGGACAACCAGAATCTGGACCTGGTGATGAGCAACAGCTTCGGCTTTGGCGGCACCAACGCCTCGCTGGTGTTCAAAAAGGTCTGAGCCGGATCAGGACAGCCTGACAGAACGATATTCAGCCGGGGATGTTCCCATCCAGCGCTTGAAAGCCCGGCTGAATGCGCTCAATTCCGAGAACCCGAGCTGCTCTGCAATTTCCACGAGTGGCTTGGTTTTATCCTGCATGTAGGTCAGCGCCTGTTTACGGCGAACCTCCTCAAGCAGGCGGGCAAACGTCAGCCCTTCCCGCTTCAGCTTCTTGTGCAGCGTGTAGCGGCTCATATGCAGCTGCGACGCCACGACTTCCACACCAACCTTGCCACGGGCAAGCTGTACACTGATCAGGGAACTCACCCTAAGACTCAGCGAAGCCCGCGCCACCTCTGGCGTCAGAGGCTTTGATCCCATCTGGAACTCCTCTTTTCCGATTCTGTGGCCATATTGGCCGACGCTGTGAGCGTACACTTGTTAGCCGAAAACAATCAATACTACCTTTGAGCAGGGTCAAGGGAACCTCCGCCAACGTACGGCAAAATACCCCGCTTTTCAGAATGGCGGCATCCCCTGCCAGGGCCCGCCAACCAGACTGACCTGAACGGACCACCCGGAGCCAACATGAACACCCCGGAACTGCTTGCCCCCGCAGGCACCCCTGAACACCTCGAAACCGCCTTCGCCTACGGTGCGGATGCCGTCTACGCCGGCCAGCCCCGCTACTCCCTGAGAGTAAGGAACAACAGTTTCAAGGATGTTGCAGCCCTCGGCTCCGGAATCGCAAGAGCCCATGAACTTGGCAAACAGTTCTACCTTGTCTCCAACATAGCACCTCACAACAACAAGGTACGCAGCTATCTGAAAGACCTGGAGCCGGTACTGGAACAAAAACCCGATGCCCTGATCATGTCTGACCCCGGACTGATCATGCTGGTGCGGGAAAAATGGCCGGACCAGCCCATACACCTCTCGGTGCAGGCCAACGCCGTTAACTGGGCAACTGTGGAGTTCTGGCGCAGACAGGGCATCAGCCGGGTAATCCTTTCCAGAGAACTGGCTCTTGACGAAATTCGCGAGATCCGCGACCGGGTCCCGGACATGGAACTGGAAGTCTTCGTGCACGGCGCCCTGTGCATGGCCTACTCCGGCCGCTGCCTGCTCTCCGGCTACATGAACCACCGGGACGCCAACCAGGGCGCCTGCACCAACGCCTGCCGCTGGAACTACAAGGAAGTCCAGCACAGCCATGACCAGACCGGCGACCTGATCGCCACCTGCAGCGGCGGTGTGCAAGACGTGGAGCCAAAAGAGCTCCTGCTGGAAGAGCCCAATCGCCCCGGAGGCTTCATCCCCGCCTACGAGGACGAACACGGCACCTACATCATGAACTCGAAAGACCTGAGGGCCGTCCAGCACGTAGCGGAACTGACCAAAATGGGAGTCCACTCCCTGAAAATCGAAGGCCGCACCAAAAGCACCTACTACGTAGCCCGCACCACCCAGGTGTACCGCCGGGCCATCGACGAGGCCGTACACGGCAAGCCCTTTGACATGAACCTGATGGACGAACTCGAAGCCCTCTCCAACCGCGGCTACACCGAAGGCTTCCTCCGCCGGCACGTACCCCGGGAATACCAGACCTACGAACAGGGCTCATCGTTCCTCGGCACCCAGCAGGTTGTAGGCACCATAACGGATGCGGATGACCGATGGCTGACCATCGACGTGAAAAACAAATTCGCCCCAGGCGACCAACTGGAACTGATCAACCCGGCCGGTAATATTCGTTTCTCCGCTGATATCATGGAAAACCGGAACGGCGAAACCATGGAGTATGCCCCGGGCAGTGGCCATATCGTGAGAATTCCGAAACCAGAACATTTGCCAAAATCTCTGGATTTCACCTACCTGACCAGAATCCTTCCCGCCAGCGAATAGCAATTAGTTTGAGGCGTCAGGCGGGTCTGCCTCCCAAAACCGTGCATTGCCATGGATGGCAATGCCGAGCCCCCATGGACGGGTTCACGGCGTGTTTTGGGAGGCAGACCCGCCTGACGCCCCCTCCATAATACGCCGTCCTGCCCGAGGCCAGACTATCAAGGCTATTGGCAGCCCCCTTAGTGCCCCAAAGGCCGATTAAGGTATAATCACCTCACGCACAAATTAATACCTGACTAATTTACTCTGGTATTGTATAATCGCCAGCCAGAAGCAACGGATTCAGCCTGTTTTTCTGCTTACTTTTCAGCATCAGGCCACCAGAAATCCGTCATCCAAAAAGCGATTGCAGGGCGCACTCACCGGATGAGCGACCACTGCAACACCCAAACTGATGACATCCGATCGACAGCCCGCCTATGAGGCTGCCGGCGACACCAAGGGCGCAAGCCCGCGATGAGAGAATACGGAGCGACGATCATGGCGACCACCGACACCGAGGTGAACGAGCTGATCAAACGGGAATACGAGTACGGATTCGTAACAGACATTGAATCCGACACGTTCGAACCCGGCCTTAATGAAGACGTTATCGCCCGCCTTTCCGGCCTCAAGAAAGAACCGGAATGGATGCTGGAGTGGCGCCTGAAAGCCTACCGTCGCTGGCTCGAGATGGACGAGCCGGACTGGGCCCACGTGGGCTACCCGAAAATCGATTACAACTCGATTTCGTACTATTCCGCGCCCAAGCGCCCCGAAGACATGCCCCAGAGCCTGGACGAGGTGGATCCGGAACTGCTGAAAACCTACGAAAAGCTGGGCATCCCCCTCCACGAGCGCGAAAAGCTGGCTGGCGTAGCCGTCGATGCCGTATTCGATTCCGTTTCCGTCGCGACCACTTTCAAGGAGCCCCTCGCCAAAGCCGGCGTGATTTTCTGCTCCATCTCCGAGGCCGTCCGCGATTATCCGGAGCTGGTACAGAAGTATCTGGGCACCGTGGTACCCCACGGCGACAACTTCTTTGCCGCACTGAATTCGGCGGTCTTCTCCGACGGCACCTTCGTGTATGTGCCCAAGGGCGTGCGCTGCCCCATGGAGCTGTCCACCTACTTCCGCATCAACGCAGCCAACACCGGCCAGTTCGAGCGCACCCTGATCATCGCCGAAGACAGCAGCTACGTGAGCTACCTCGAGGGCTGCACCGCGCCCATGCGGGACGAAAACCAGCTGCACGCGGCCGTGGTTGAGCTGGTGGCCCTGGACGATGCCCAGATCAAATACTCCACCGTGCAGAACTGGTACCCGGGCGACGAAGAAGGCAAGGGCGGCATCTTTAACTTCGTGACCAAGCGCGGCGCCTGCATCGGCAAGAACTCCAAAATCTCCTGGACCCAGGTCGAGACCGGTTCAGCGGTAACCTGGAAGTACCCGAGCTGCGTACTGCGCGGCGACAACAGCGTGGGCGAATTCTATTCCGTGGCGCTGACCAATAATTACCAGCAGGCCGACACCGGCACCAAGATGATCCACCTGGGCAAGAATACCTCCAGCACCATCATCTCCAAGGGTATCTCCGCCGGCAAGAGCTCCAACGCCTATCGCGGGCTGGTGAAATTCGGCCCCGGCGCGGAAGGCGCGCGCAACTTCACCCAGTGTGATTCGCTGCTCATTGGCGACCGCTGCGGCGCGCACACCTTCCCGTACATAGAGAGCAAGAACAAGTCCGCCATTGTCGAGCACGAGGCCACCACGTCCAAGGTCAGCGATGAGCAGATGTTCCTCTGCCGCCAGCGTGGTATCGATCCGGAGCAGGCCGTGTCCATGATCGTGAACGGCTTCTGCAAGGAGGTGTTCAGGGAACTGCCGATGGAGTTCGCTGTCGAGGCCGGCAAGCTGCTCGAAGTGAGCCTCGAAGGGTCCGTTGGTTAACTATTTTGCCTCGCTGCGCCGAACGTTTTGCGGGCACCGAAACGGTTTAATTTACATACAGAATTTCAGAATACAGAGAGAAGCCGACAAATGCTGAGCATCAAGAACCTGCACGCATCCGTTGAGGACAAAGAAATCCTCAAGGGTATCAACCTGGAGATCAAGGCCGGGGAAGTTCACGCCATCATGGGCCCCAACGGCTCTGGTAAGAGCACCCTGTCGCAGGTGCTGGCAGGCAACGAAGCATTTGAAGTCACCGAGGGGGAAATTACCCTGAATGGCGAAAACCTGCTGGAGCTTGAAACCGAGGAACGCGCCCGCGAAGGCATTTTCCTGGCATTCCAGTACCCGGTGGAGATTCCCGGCGTGAGCAACCTTCAGTTCCTTCGCACCGCCGTGAACGCCATGCGTCACCACAAGGGCGAAGGCGAGATGAACGCGGCGGAGTTCATGAAGCTGGCCAAGGAGGTCTCCAAACAGGTAGATCTGGATCCGGCCTTCCTGAAACGCGGCGTCAATGAAGGCTTCTCCGGCGGTGAGAAAAAACGAAACGAAATCATGCAGGCGCTCCTGCTGCAGCCGAAGCTGGCCATTCTGGATGAAACCGATTCCGGGCTGGACATCGACGCCCTGCAGGTGGTCTCCAACGGCGTTAACGCCCTGCGCGCAAAAGACCGCGCCATTTTGATGGTGACCCACTACCAGCGCCTGCTGAACCACATTGTGCCGGATTACGTGCACGTGCTGGCCGGGGGCAAGATCGTTAAATCCGGCGGCCGTGAGCTGGCCCTGGAGCTGGAAGAACGTGGCTACGGCTGGCTCGGCATCAAGGATGAAGAAACCGCCGACAGCACAGCCAACGTTTCCGGCAACTAAAAAGGAGGTCGCGGAATGAAGCCAGCACCAACCCTTTCTACCGCGTTCCTGCATCCGGCCGGGCACTCATTGCCGGAGCCTCTGGCTGCGCTGCGCAAGCAGCAGGGCTCCAGCCTTGTGGATCTGCCGCTGCCCACCCGGAAAACAGAGAACTGGAAGTACTCGAGCAAGTACCTGAAGCTGACCGACGATATGGCCATCTCGCTGCCCGCGGAAGGCAAGTCCGGCAGCAGTCTGGCGGTGCCCGGCTACAAGGTAGTATTGCTGAACGGCATCATGATGCCGGAAGCCAGCGACTACCCGGACCTGGATGGCATAACCATTGAGCGCTTCGAGGACCTGGACAGCGACACCGCCACCTGGCTGGCCGGGCGCCTGGATCACGCCCTGGATAGCCAGTCAGTGCAGATCTCCCGCCTCAATACCGCGCGGTTTGAAGATGGCCTGCTGATTCGTCTGAAGCCCGGCGCGGTTCTGGACCAGCCACTGTTCATTGTTCATGAAACCAGTGCTGATGCCAGCGGCTCTGCCTACCCGCGCATTTACGTGGACGCCGGCGCTAACAGCCAGATCACCCTGGTGGAAGAGTACATCTCCGGCGGCAGCGAATCGGTCATGGTGAATACGGTAACCGAGCTGAACCTTGGTGAAGGTGCCGACGTCACCAGCATCCGCCTGAACATGGAAGGCGAGAATGTTCAGCATATTGGCGCAACCGGCGTCCTGCAGCAACGCAGCTCCCGCTTTGAAAGCCACTGCGTCGGCTTCGGCGGCCTCCTGCGCCGGCACGACCTGCAGGTTCGCCTGGAAGGTGAAGGGGCGGAGTGCAAGCTCAACGGCGTGGTGGTAACCCAGGGCAAACAGCACTACGACAACCACACCACCATTGAGCACGTGGCGGCCCGCTGCAACAGCGAAGAAACCTATCGCAACATTGCCGCGGATCAGTCCCACGCGATTTTCAACGGCCGGATTCATATCCATCAGGACGCCCAGAAGTCCAGCGCGGATATGAACAACAAGAACCTGCTGCTGTCCAATGGCGCAGAAATCGACACCAAGCCGGAACTGGAAATTTACGCAGACGACGTCAAGTGTGCCCATGGCGCCACCATCGGCCAACTCGACAAAATCTCGCTGTTTTACCTGGTTTCACGAGGTATCGGCCGGCGCGAAGCCAATGTCCTGCTCACCATGGCCTTCATCAACGAGCTGGTGGAGCAGATCCCGGTAGAAACCGTTCGGGAAACGGCCCAGGGCCGGCTGAACCAGTTCTTTGAACAGACATTCCAGGAGGCGTAACCGGCTATGACCGATCTGTCCGTGGCAAACACAACCAGGCGCCCGACCTTCGATGTGGAGGCCATTCGCCAGGACTTCCCGATCCTGTCACAGCAGGTGAACGGAAAGCCGCTGGTGTATCTGGACAATGCCGCTTCGGCCCAGAAGCCAGAGGCAGTGCTGGACGCCATGGACCGCTATTACCGGGAAATGCACTCCAACGTTCACCGGGGTGCCCACACTCTCGGGGATCGGGCCACGGTCGCCTTCGAAGGTTCCAGAGAGACGGTTCGCGGGTTCCTGAACGCCGACAGCACCCGGGAAATCATCTGGACCCGTGGCACCACCGAGGCCATTAACCTGGTCGCCAACGGCCTGGCCCCGCGACTGAAGGCCGGCGACGAGATCCTGGTCAGCCACATGGAGCATCACGCCAACATTGTGCCCTGGCAGATGATTGCCGAGCGTACCGGCGCGAAAGTGGTTCCCATCCAGGTAACGCCGGAAGGTGAGCTGGACCTGGAATCCTTCACCAGCCTGCTGAACGGGAAGACCCGGGTACTGGCAATCACCCATGTTTCCAACGTGCTGGGCACGGTCAATCCGGTGGCGGCGCTGATCGAGCAGGCCAAGGCCCTCGGCATCATCACCCTGGTGGATGGCGCACAGGCGGTACCCCATTACCAGCCGGATGTCCGGGCGCTGGGTTGCGACTTTTACGTGTTCTCATCCCACAAACTGTTTGGCCCCACCGGCATTGGTGTGCTCTACGGCAAGGCCCAGTTGCTGGAGGAGATGCCTCCCTACCAGGGCGGTGGCGAAATGATTGAGCGGGTATCGTTCGAGCGCACCACCTGGAACACCCTGCCCTACAAGTTTGAAGCCGGCACGCCGGCCATTGCCGAAGCCGTGGGCCTGGGGGCGGCCATCGACTATCTCCAGGGTCTGGATCGCCAGGCTATGGAAACCGCGGAATCGGCGCTGCTCGAGCGGGCCAACCAACTGGTGGAAACCGTTCCGGGCATGGAAATCATTGGCACCGCAAAACGGAAAGTGCCGGTGATGTCCTTTAAAATTGCCGGCCTGCACCCCAGTGATATAGGCACCCTGCTGGATCAGCAGGGTATCGCCATCCGCACCGGCCACCACTGCGCCATGCCGCTGATGGATTTCTACGGAGTTCCCGGTACAGCCCGGGCCTCCTTTGCGTTCTACAATACCCTGGACGAGGTGGAAGCATTGTTTACCGCCCTGCGGAAAGTCCAGCGCCTGTTTGCCTGATGGAGATGGAATCATGACAGCTGAAATCTTCACCCCGACCGTCGCCGTCACCATGACGCCCAGCGCGGTCACACACGTGCGCAAACAACTGGAGAAGAAACCGGAGGCCAAAGGCATCCGGCTGGCCATCAGGAAAAGTGGTTGCTCCGGCTTCAAGTACGAAACCCAGTGGGTGGAAGAAGCCGCAGCCGACGACAGGGTGTTTCATATTGATGGCGTTGACGTCTTCGTTAAAGAGGAACACCTGCCACTGGTGAACGGCATCGAGATCGATTTTGTCACCGAAGGCGTGAACTCCATGTTCCAGTTCCGCAATCCGAATGCGACCGCCGAGTGCGGGTGCGGCGAGAGTTTTACCGTAGCGTGAAATTGGGGTCAGATGAAATTGGGGTCAGATGAAATTGGGGTCAGATGAAAAGTTCATCTGACCCCACACTAATAAACACAGGATACAGCGAGGCAAGTCTGGGCATGCAAGAACGGGAAGTGGTCCTGACCAAACGCGAGGTGGAAGCCAGACTCGTTCCTTCCGGGACCGAGATCATGATTCCTTCGGACACCTTCGTGACCATCACACAGTCACTGGGTGGTACCTTCACCGTTGCAGTCAACGGCAACCTTGCCCGCATCGAGGGCCATGACGCCGACGCCCTTGGCAAGCAGCCACTGGAAAGCAGCTTCGACACACCGGAAGACGGCACCGTCAACGAAAATCAGGTGTGGGAAGCGATGCGCAACTGCTACGACCCGGAAATTCCGGTTAACGTAGTGGACCTCGGCCTGATCTACGAATGCAAGATCGAGAACGGCACCGAAGACGGCAACCACGTGTACGTCAGAATGACGCTAACCGCTGCCGGTTGTGGCATGGGGCCGGTGATCACCGAAGACGTCAAGCGCAAGCTCGAACATGTGCCGAACGTCGACAAGGTGACCGTGGAACTGACCTTCGATCCGCCCTGGAGCAACGACATGCTCACCGATGAAGCCAAGCTTGAACTGGGGATGCTGTGAAGGTTGAAGGTGGGGTCAGAAGAAAGCCTTCTTCTGACCCCGTTTTCCCCGCAGGCTTCAAACCGCTAACATGGGGTCAGATGAACGCTTTCATCTGACCGCGTTTTCATAACAGTAGCAACCACATGACCGCCACTAAAGACGATTTCCTGAACAACCCGCTCGGTAGAGACACCACCCTCGAAGACGTTCTGGATGGCTTCGAGTTGCTGGACGACTGGGAAGAGCGCTACGCCTACATTATCGACCTGGGCAAACAGCTGCCGGCCTTTCCGGACGAAGCCCGGATTGAAGAGAACTATGTGCACGGCTGCCAGAGCCAGGTCTGGCTGATTCACCATTACGACGACGCCAGCGGCCGTCTCTACCTGCTGATTGATTCAGATGCCATGATTGTTCGTGGCCTGGCCGCCATCATTCTGGTAGCACTGAACGGGAAACCCCCACGGGACCTGCTGGCAACCGACATTGATGAGCTGTTCGAGCAGCTGGATCTGTTCCGCCACATCTCCCCCACCCGAGGCAATGGCCTGCGGGCCATGGTCGGCAAGATCCGGGATATTGCCGCCGCCGAGGTGGCTGACGCCGCAGACTGAATGAGCTCAACGCCTACCACAGGATGGCAATATCATCCCTCTGTATATTCACCATGCCACCCAGCTGCGGCATGGTTCCGCGGCTGGACTGAGGCTGAACCCTGTCCAGGGTTACAGAAAGCCGGCTATCGTTCAGTTCCGGCGTGGCACCGGGTGAATCCAGGTAAGCGGTGCTCCGGTACAGCTTCAATTCGTCGCCAGGCCTGAGCCCTGCAGTTGCGCCGGATCCCAGCGTCACCAAATGCCCATCCACCCGGGCAATCCGGGTAATAAACGGCTGACAAGCCAGGGCCTCGGTAACCGCTGTCGCCATTTCTTCAATGACGCCATTTACAGACCGGCCATAGGCGGTTTTCCGGAACCCCTCCGAACCAAAGCCGACTGAGCTGCCGGGGCCTGCATCCCAATCTGCTGATGTCGCGAACCTCTGCTGATAGACAGGGGAACCGCTGAATCCGTCATAAACGACAAGATCCGCAGCAAACCGACGTTGCTGATCCACCGCACCAATGCCACGCTGCATTCTGTCCAGAACCGATGTGCCCCAGGCGGAGGGATCAGCCACACCCAGATCCCGGATAACGCCCGTTACCACAAACTGAACCTCCATTTCACGAGCCACCTGTAACACATTGGTCAGCTGGTTGTTGCCCTGCCAAACAGTGGGTGCGTTCAGAAGGTCGGTAAACACCCGTGATGTGGTGGCGCCAAAGACCTGAAAGCCACCCTGCTCCATCAACCGCTGTTGCAGCTGGTGCGGCAAGATTTCGCCGGCGTCATCAATACGCCCTACCCTGGCCTGGTCCGGATACAGGACCGGAAACCCCGTAACCGCCACTCGCTTCTTCAGCCGGCTCGACTCACCGGCACTGCATTGTCCTACCCGACTCTCACTGATATCACCCCGTACAACCACCCGCAGCAAATTGCCGCTCTGGTACTCGTCAATAATCCGTACATTTCGTGCCCGCGCACTGGAAGCCAGGCGTATCCGCGATTCGGTGATAACACCGTTTTCCATGGTGTCGTGGGTGCTCACCCGGGCTTCATACTGCAACGAGAGATCCCTGATCGCGGCCTTGCGGGCCTCGGCACGGGCGGTCTCAAGATCCCCGTTATAGATACTGGCGTGGCCCACACCTTCCAGAACCACGGCCTGCGCCCCGGTGGCAAACACCAGCGGCAGGGCCAGGGCGCACAGCACTATCAGTGACGACAAACGCAGTGATGACAAACACTTCATAATTTTCGATCACTCAAGGTAATACAGGGAATCGACGCCCTTGCTCTGCACATCGCCAATACTGTCATTGTCCCGCGGCACGGGGATCGGGCACAGGTCCCGAACCTGATCCTCTGCAACCTTGGCAACACAGGCCCGGAACCGGGGTTCCAGCTTCAGCTCCATAACCGTTTCAAAAACCCCGTCGCTGTGCTCGTTGACTGCGACCAACTTCGCGCCGCGGAGATAGCTGTCGACATAGGTTCGGAACGTGTCATTGCGCAAAACGAAGTCATTGACGGTGGAGCTGCCGTAAACCACGGTGCCGTATACCCGCTCAACCAGGTTCCGGTAGGCATCCAGTTGCGAAGCCCGCCGGGCCATCAGACGCTTGCGGGTGTCCGAGCGCTCCGATCCGGCATCTTTAT
Source organism: Marinobacter sp. Arc7-DN-1 (assembly GCF_003441595.1). NCBI lineage: Bacteria > Pseudomonadati > Pseudomonadota > Gammaproteobacteria > Pseudomonadales > Marinobacteraceae > Marinobacter > Marinobacter sp. Arc7-DN-1. The sequence continues at coordinate 1,900,298 of NZ_CP031848.1, forward strand.
AGGTCCCCAGACCACTCACCCGAACAGTAATGGGCTCCAGCCTGGTATCCTCCCGGGACTGTTTGCCGCCATCACCCTGATAACTGCCAACCGGCGCACAGGCAGCAAGACTCGTTGCCAGCAGAGGGATCAGTATCCAGCGAAGGGTCATTGCTTGTCTCCAGAAAACGTCATTTCCGGTTTGCCATGAAAGAATTACGCCAGTTTTTCTAAGCCCCTGATATTTCGGTTAACAGACGCAAAGCGCACCGACCCGTCAACCCGATGCGGCAAAAACCTGCCTCTGTTTACACATCAAAAACAAACCGTTACCCCATGTGTCATGTGCTGGAAAACGTTCTGCATTAACCTTTCAGTTACGTAATATTTATTTTGCCTTTTTACCCGACAGGATTCTTCATGACCGGACACCGTCTAACCAAGCTTTCTGCTGCCATTGGCCTCTCCGTTGCCACCACCTCGGCACTGGCCAGCCCCCAGTCTTTTATGTCTGCCCGCTCCTTTGCCATGGGCGGCACCGGTGTTGCTGTTGCAACGCCTTCAACGGCCCCGACTGACAACCCCGCGATGATGGCTGCGGATCACCACAGCTGGAATGATGACTTCGGATTGATGCTTCCATCAGTTAACGCCCGAGCCGCCGACGAGGAAGAAACGGTTGACCAGGTTGATGATATTCAGGATGTGATTGATGACCTTGAATCCCTGGTCTCTGGATTCGATCCGAACACGGACGATCCGCAAATCATTCAGGATGGTGCAGCCGACCTCCGAGACAGACTGACCGCCTTCGACAGCGACACCATGCGAGTAAACGCAGGGCTGGGGCTGGGTTTCGCGGTCCCCGGCAAGTCATTCGCCGTGGGTGTGTTTACCAATGCCAACCTGACGGCGACTGTTCGCGGCGACGTTTCTGGCCAGGACACAAGCTTGCTCGATGATATTGCCAATGCCGCGAATGCACAGGATGTCGACACCGCGATTGACCAGCTTATCAACCCGGATGGCACCCTGGACCTGACCTCAAGAGGCAGAATCCTGGCCTCCGCAGTCGGGGAAGTCGGAATCTCCTTCGCACGCCAGTTTGAACTCCCCAGTGGCAATAAGTTTCAACTGGGACTGTCCCCGAAATACGTGGAACTGAGAACATTCCAGTACACCGAGAGTGTCTCTGCTTTCGAGGACAACGACTTCGACGGTGATCAATACCAGACCGACAAAAGCGGCTTCAATATGGATATCGGCGCCGCCTATGCCTTCGGTGAAGAACAACAATGGAACGCCGGCATCGTGGTGAAAAACCTCATCCCCATGGAGCTGGATTCCGCAGCCAGCCGTCCGGCACTGGGCGAGGAAGTCCGGACCCTCGAACTTAACCCGATGGTCACCACCGGCATTGCCCATAAAGGCGAGTACCATGTCGTTACCGCGGAAATTGATCTGACCAGGAAGGAAGCCTTTGGTTTTGAGGACGATACCCAGTGGGTGGCGCTGGGCGCTGAATTCGATGCCTTCCGCTATGCCCAGCTGCGTGCCGGGGTTCGCCATAACCTGGCCAGCAACGAAGACAACGACGGCATCGAGGAAAAAACCCAGTTCACCGCCGGTCTCGGCCTGAACATCCTGGGCGCCCGCCTTGATATCGGCGCCCTGTACAGCGATGCGGATGTAGGTGCTGCGCTGGAGCTTGGTACCGCGTTCTGATCGGAAACTGAAATTGGGGTCAGATGAAAATTTCATCTGACCCCAATTTCACCGTTCCCGGATTTGCGAACCTGCCTCCCAGACCGGATAATCCACGCACACTTTCCGAAAGGAATCAGGCATTCCATGCAAGCCTATCTGGTTGGCGGTGCTGTTCGTGATGAATTACTCGGCCTTGAGGTCAAGGACCGGGACTGGGTCGTGGTTGGCGCAACGCCTGACGAAATGCTTGCCAAGGGCTTCAAACAGGTTGGTGCGGACTTTCCGGTATTCCTGCACCCGGGAACCCGGGAGGAATACGCGCTGGCCCGTACCGAGCGGAAGCAGGGGCGTGGCTACCATGGTTTTACCGTATACAGCGCACCGGATGTCACCCTGGAACAGGACCTGAAGCGACGTGATCTGACCATCAACGCCATAGCGAAAACCGAAGGTGGCGATCTGGTGGACCCCTTCCAGGGCCAAGCCGATTTAGCAGACCGGAAGCTGCGCCATGTGTCGGAGGCGTTCGCCGAAGACCCGTTACGAATCCTGCGCACCGCCCGCTTCGCAGCCCGCTTCCGGCCCCTGGGATTTACTGTGTGCGACCAGACCATGGCCCTGATGCAGAACATGGTGGATGCCGGTGAAGTAAACCACCTTGTGCCGGAGCGGGTCTGGCAGGAGATACAGCGGGCTCTGCACGAACAGGCGCCAGAGGCGTTCTTTGAGGTTCTCCGTGACTGCGGGGCTCTTGGCGTGCTGATTCCGGAACTCAATCCGTCAGAGGTTTTCTCTCTGGCAATGGAGACACTTCGCTGCATCCATACTCAACCTGATACCAGTTCCGAAGAGCGCTTCGCCGCCCTGCTGTCGCCTCTGGATGAGCAAGCAGCCATTGCCCGGGCCAAGGTCCTGAAAGCTCCCAATGATTGTCAGAATCTGGCACGCCTGGCGACGGCGTTTATACCAAAGGTACAGGAAATGAACTCTCGGAATCCCGAGGGTGAATCATTGCTGGATCGGCTCGACCATGCGGACTTCTGGCGCCGACCGGGGCGTTTCGCACAACTGCTTAACGTACTGGAATGCGCCCTCCCGGATAGCCGGAACAGCCTGAAACTGCTTCGGACCGCCTCCGACGCCGCAACCGGCGTTGACCCCAAGACTCTTCTGACCCATGGTTATAAAGGCAAGGCACTCGGGGAGGCGATCCGTACCGAACGCCTGAAACGCATTGCCGATGCCGTCACCCCGCCCAGTCACTGAGGAGTTGAAATGCCCGCCACTGCTCCCGTTGCACTGATCACCGGCGCTGCCCATCGCCTTGGCGCGCAAACGGCGAAGACACTTCATCAAAGGGGCTGGAATCTGGTGGTTCACTACCGGAGCAGGGAACAGCAGGCCCGGGAGCTGGTTGAAGACCTGAACCGGGAGCGCCCGGATTCCGCTTATGCGGTTCAGGCTGATCTCGGCCTGACTGGCGATGTGAACCGGTTGGCGAGCGAGGCCATTACCCCGTGGGACCGACTCGACGCACTGGTAAACAATGCCTCGGCGTTCTACCCCAACCCGACAGAAGTAGCCACCGAGGACGACTGGAACACCGTCCTGCACACCAATCTCCGGGCTCCATTCTTTCTGCTTCAGGCCTGCCTTCCGGCGCTGCGGGAAAACGGAGGCAGTGTGGTCAACATGATCGACATATACAGCGAAAGGCCTCTTGCCGATCACCCGCTTTACTGTGCCAGCAAGGCAGGCCTCGCTGCACTGACCCGTTCATGGGCCAAAGACCTGGCACCCGATGTGCGGGTGAACGGCGTTTCGCCGGGAGCCATTCTCTGGCCGGAGGGGGGAGCCGCGATGGATGAAAAGCACCAGCAGGCCATTCTCGAGAAAACGCCGCTGGCGCGCACCGGCAACCCGGATGATATCGCCGGGACCATCGCTTTCCTGATCTGCGACGCGCCGTTCATTACCGGGCAAATTTTAGCCGTCGATGGCGGCCGCAGCCTGAATATGTAGAGTGCCACCCGGCGTTCCCCGCCCGCTAACTTTGGCCAACCGCCGCTTTCCGGATACAATACTTGCAGTTTTCAATCCTGCACGCGCTGGGGCTCAGGCCCACGCGCGCCATTGACCCGGAGAATTCCCATGCGTGATGTCGTTATTGTTGCTGCCCGCCGTACTGCTATCGGAGCCTTTGGCGGAGGTCTCTCCAGCCTGCGCGCAGACCAGCTGGGGACCGCCGTCATCAAGGCGCTCCTGGAGGAAACCGGTGTCGCCGGCGACCAGATCAACGAAGTGGTTCTTGGCCAGGTCCTTACTGCCGGCTGCGGCCAGAACCCGGCCCGCCAGTCCGCCATCAACGCCGGCATTCCGGCATCGGTGCCCGCCATGACCATCAACAAGGTGTGCGGCTCTGGCCTCAAAGCGGTCCATATGGCGGCACAGGCCATTCGCTGTGGCGATGCCGAGATGATGATCGCCGGCGGTCAGGAAAGCATGAGCCAGGCGCCCCACGTCTTGCCCAACAGCCGCAATGGGCAGCGCATGGGCAACTGGTCCATGGTGGATACCATGATCAACGATGGCCTCTGGGACGCGTTCAACGACTACCACATGGGCATTACCGCCGAGAACGTCGCAGAGAAATACGGTATCAGCCGTGAAGAGCAGGACGAATTTGCCGCCGCTTCCCAGCAGAAAGCCGCTGCCGCTCGCGAAGCCGGCTACTTCGATGGCCAGATTGTTCCGGTCTCCATTCCCCAGCGCAAAGGCGATCCGATCGTGGTTGACCGGGACGAAGGCCCCCGTGACGGCGTGACTGCCGAGGGACTGGGCAAACTTCGTGCGGCTTTCAAAAAAGACGGCACTGTCACCGCTGGAAACGCCTCGTCACTGAACGACGGAGCGGCTGCGGTGATGGTGTGCAGCGCGGAAAAAGCCAAAGAACTGGGGCTGACGCCGCTGGCCACCATAAAGGCTCACGCCAACGCAGGGGTAGATCCCACCATCATGGGAACCGGCCCGATTCCGGCCAGCCAGCGCTGCCTGAAGCTGGCCGGCTGGAGCGTTGACGATCTGGACCTGGTGGAAGCCAACGAAGCCTTCGCGGCCCAGGCCATCTCCGTGAACCGGGATCTGGGCTGGGATACCAGCAAGGTGAACGTCAACGGCGGCGCCATCGCCCTGGGCCACCCGATCGGCGCCTCCGGTTGCCGCATCCTGGTCTCGCTGCTTCATGAGATGGTGCGCCGGGATGCCCACAAGGGACTGGCCACCCTGTGCATCGGCGGCGGCATGGGCGTTGCCCTGGCTGTCGAGCGCTAAGCTTCATGCTCCACGTGGTGCTGTACGAACCGGAGATACCGCCGAATACCGGCAATATCATCCGGCTGTGCGCCAACACCGGCTGCCAGCTTCATCTGATCGAACCCCTGGGCTTTAGCCTGGAAGACAAACAGATGCGGCGGGCGGGGCTGGATTACAGTGAGTACGCCCGGGTTAAGGTCCACAAGGACTACCCGAGCTTTCTGGACAGCGAGCAGCCGGAACGCCTGTTCGGGCTGACCACCAAAGGCAGCCACCCCTACCATGAAGTGAGTTATCAGGGCGGCGACTATCTGATGTTCGGCCCGGAAACCCGGGGCCTGCCGGCCGGTATCCGTGAAGGCCTGCCGCCAGAACATCGCCTCAGGGTTCCCATGCGCCCTGAGAGCCGCAGCCTGAACCTCTCCAACACCGCCGCGCTGGTGGTTTACGAAGCCTGGCGGCAACTGGGATTCAACGGAGCAGTGTGAAGTTGGGGTCAGATGAAAAAGGGGTCAGATGAACTTTTCATCTGACCCCTTTTTCATCTGACCCCGTATTCGGAAAGTGCCAGCCTCAGTGAGTCTGCTGCTCTTCCTTCGCCTCACCCGCCGCTTCTTCCTGCTTGCGTTTCAGAGCCTGGGCGTAGATGGCATCAAAATTCACCGGCGCCAGCATCAGGGCCGGGAAGCTGCCCTTATTCACGATGCCGTCAATGGCTTCGCGGGCATAGGGGAACAAGATAGTCGGGCAGTAGGCACCGAGCATCTGACCCAGTTGCTGGCCTTCAATACCCTGAACCAGGAACACGCCACCCTGCTGGATCTCGACGATGTAGGCAACCTTCTCACCCACTTTGGCCGTCACGGTCAGCGAAAGCACAACTTCGTACTGGTTGTCGCTCACCTTGTTGTGGGACGTATTGAGGTCCAGGTTAACCTGTGGCTTCCACTGCTCCTGAAACACCACCGGAGAATTGGGTGATTCAAAAGACAGGTCCTTCACGTAAATACGCTGAAGGGCAAACTGGGGTTGGTTCTGGTTGTCACTGCCTGCTGCGGCTTGCTGATTCTCAGCCATGTTCAGTCCTTTCGTTCTCGGTCATGGGCCCGGGGCCCGTTGTTATGGAGTGTTGTGGAGTTTGCTGCCGGAACAGTTTACGTCGAGGCTACGCCGGCTTATGTGAAACAGTGCGGCAGATTGATCTTCAGATCAAGAGTGGCCTTATTTCTTCACCAGCGGAAGATTGCTGGCCTTCCAGTCAGAAACGCCACCGTTGAGACGCACAACATTGCTGAAGCCTTCGGCGTTCAGCTGCTTGACCGCCATCGCTGAATGCTGGCCCATCTTGTCAGCAACAATAATCTGCTTGTCTTTGAACTTGTTCAGCTCGGCAACCCGGCTCTTGAGGCTGTTCAGCGGAATATTGATGGAACCGGTAATGCGCCCTTCACCGAATTCCTTCCGGTCCCGGATGTCCACCACGATGGCCTCATCCTTGTTGATGAGGTTAACTGCGCCCTGGGCCGAGATCTTGGCACCGCCACGACGGGACTCCAGAATAAGAATCGCGACCAGAAATGCCACAAACAGCGACACAAGAATGTAGTGATTAACGACAAATTCAAACAACCGGCCCATGAATTTACCCCGATGATGAGTTTGGCGGGATTATACACAGCCTGCTCCCCGGACAGAAGGTGACGAAACTGGCCTGTAAATGCGAGAATAGACAAACTGAATTTTTGGTTTAGTAAATTTACTAACATTTTACTTCCGGACTGAATGATGACTGCAATGCGCAAGCCGACTGCCCTGATTATCCTGGACGGCTGGGGCCACCGCGACCCGGCTGAAGACAATGCCATCAGCACCGCCAATACCCCGTTCTGGGACAAGCTCTGGCAGAATCAGCCAAAGACCCTGCTCAACACGTCGGGCATGTTTGTTGGTTTGCCTCAGGGGCAAATGGGTAATTCGGAAGTCGGCCACATGAACCTCGGCGCAGGGCGCGTGGTCTATCAGAGCCTGACCCGGATCGACAAGGATCTGGAAGAAGGCACCTTCCAGAGCAACGAAGTGCTTTGCTCGGCCATCGATAAAGCCGTTCAGGGTGGTCGCGCTGTTCACCTGATGGGGCTGATGTCTCCGGGTGGCGTGCATAGCCATGAAGACCATATTCTGGCCGCTGCCGAACTGGCTGCCGCTCGTGGTGCAAAGGAAGTTTACATACATGCCTTCCTGGACGGCCGGGACATGCCGCCTCGCAGTGCCAAGCCCTCTCTGGAGAAAGCAGCAGCCAGATTGAAGAGCCTGGGTGTAGGCCGTGTCGCCTCCATCGTTGGCCGTTATTACGCCATGGACCGCGACAACCGCTGGGATCGTGTTGAAGCCGCGTACAACCTGATGACCCAGGGCACATCCGAATTCACAGCAACCGATCCGGTATCAGGCCTTGAGCAGGCCTACGAGCGCGGCGAGAATGACGAATTCGTGATGCCCACTCGTATTCACGCACCGGGGGAGCCAGAAGGCACCATTAACGACGGCGACACGGTTCTGTTCATGAACTTCCGGGCCGACCGTGCCCGGGAAATGACCCGCACTTTTGTGGAGACGGACTTCAACGGTTTTAAGCGCCGCAAACTCCCCGAACTGGCGGATTTCGTGACGCTGACCGAGTACGCGGCGGACATCAAGGCATCCTGCGCCTACCCCCCGGAGCAGTTAACCAACGGTCTCGGCGAATATGTGGCAAATCAGGGCAAGACCCAGCTCCGGATTGCTGAAACGGAGAAATACGCCCATGTCACGTTCTTTTTTAACGGCGGCCTGGAAACACCGTTCGAGGGCGAAGACCGGATTCTGGTCCCCTCCCCGAAAGTCGCCACCTACGACCTGCAACCGGAAATGAGCGCGCCGGAAGTAACGGACAAACTCGTAGAAGCCATCAAGAGCGGCAAATACGACCTCATTGTCTGCAACTACGCCAACGGCGACATGGTTGGCCACACCGGCAAGCTGGCTGCCGCCATCAAGGCCGCCGAGTGTCTCGACGAGTGTGTAAAGCGAGTGGTTGAAGCGCTGAATGAAGTGGGCGGCGAAGCCCTGATTACGGCGGACCATGGTAACTGCGAGCAAATGACTGACCCCAATTCAGGGCAGGTTCATACCGCGCACACCATTGGCCCGGTTCCGCTGGTCTACACCGGCCACCGCGAGGTGACGCTGAAAAACGACGGCAGCCTGAGCGACGTGGCGCCCTCGCTGCTGACCCTGATGGGACTGGACCAGCCGAAAGAAATGACCGGGCACAGCCTGGTTCAGATCGGTTGATCCCGGCGCGGACCCACCCCTTGCGACTGCCTGCAATGCTGGCGCTCACCCTTGTTCTGGGTGCGGCGCCGGCGATCTCCCAGCAAGAGGTCACACCGGCCCAGATCGAGAAACTCAAGGAACGTATTGAGGAGATTGATGACTGGCTGGCGGATGCCGAAGAAGACCGATCCTCCCTGGAGCAGCAGCTCGCTTCGACTGAACGCACCATCAGCCGCCTGACCCGGGAACGCCGCTCCCTGCGCCAGCAGGTGGAACAGCAGCAACAGCGACTCAAGGAACTGCAGAAAGAAGAGCAGGAACTCACCCGCACGCTGGACCGGCAACGGGAGAGCCTGAAGAAACAGATCCGGGCTGCCTGGATGGAGGGCGACGCGCCGGCGGTAAAGGTTCTGCTGAATGAGATCGATCCGGACAGGATCGCCCGGACCATGACTTACTACGAGTATCTGAGCAAGGATACGGTCACCCGCCTTGAGGTGTTCAGGAAAAGCCTGCAGGAACTCAAAAACACCCGCGCCGCAGCGCAGGCGACACGGGTGGAACTGGCCCGAACGGAAGATGATGTGGCCAGGCGCCAGCAGGAATTGGCGGCATCCAGAAAGCAACGGCAGCAGACCCTCGCATCGCTCAACGCCGACATCAAGAACCGGCTCGGCGAACGGGAAGAACTGACATCCGACCGCAAACGACTGGAAAAACTGCTTGAGGAAGTTCAGCAGGCGATCAATAACATTCCTTCGCCCAACGAATCCCGGCCCTTCGCTTCACTACGGGACAAGCTGCCCTGGCCTGCACAGGGGAAGGTTCTCAGCGGCTACGGAGACAGGTACGCCGATGGCAGATTGCGACGCAATGGCCTTCTCATCGGCACCGAAGAAGAAGCGGAGATACGGGCAATTCATTATGGCCGGGTGGTTTTTGCCAACTGGCTTCGGGGCTTTGGCCTGATCACCATTATTGATCACGGCGACGGCTACATGACACTCTATGGCCACAGCAGCAGCCTGTTTACCAGCCCCGGAGACTGGGTGGCAGCCGGCGAACCCATCGCCCTGGCCGGGCGTACCGGCGGCACGGATTCTCCAGCCCTGTATTTTGAGGTTCGGCACAATGGCAAACCTGACAATCCGGGCCGGTGGCTGGCAAACTGACAGGCTGCGGGAGGGCTGACAAACGTCCCGGGTAACGCCATACTGTCGGGTGTCAGGGAAACCAGTCCAACTATCGGAATAAAAACGGGATATGTGAATGAAACGGGTCAGAAGTACACTCCATGCCTTTCCATTACGCAGCATTGCACTCGCTACCTGTTTCGCCACCGCATCCGGTCTGGCCTGGGCCCAGGAGAAAAACTCCGCTACCGAACAACTGCTCGAAGGCATCCGGGACGGCGAACGGGTTGAAATCCGCCTCCCTGACCCGGAAAAGCAGCTGCCTCTGGAAGATCTCCGAAAATTTACCGAGGTGTTCAGTCGGATAAAAGACGCCTATGTAGAGGAAGTGGATGATCGACAGCTGCTTGAAAGCGCCATCAAGGGCATGCTGTCAGACCTGGACCCCCACTCCACCTATCTTGCCCCCAAGGATTATGAGGATCTGGAAGAAAGCACCTCCGGAGAATTTGGCGGGCTCGGCATTGAAGTGGGCATGGAGAATGGCTTCGTAAAGGTAATCGCACCGATTGATGACACTCCCGCACAAAAGGCCGGGGTTCAGGCCGGAGACCTGATTATCAAGCTCGATGAGAAGCCGGTGAAAGGCATGGGCCTCGAAGAAGCAGTCCAAATGATGCGCGGCAAACCCGGCACCATCCTCACTCTGACCATCATGCGTGAGGGCGAGACGGGGCCCATTGAGATCAAAGTCGAGCGCGACATCATCAAGGTCACCAGTGTGAAATCCCGGATGCTGGAAAACGGCTACGGCTATGTCCGGATTACCCAGTTCCAGGCGGATACCGGCTCGCAGTTCAGAGACGCCCTCGGCAACCTCGAGGGCGAACTGGGCCGCGATCTCGATGGTCTGATCATTGATCTGCGTAACAATCCGGGTGGTGTTCTTCAGGCGGCCGTGGAATCCGCGGACGTGCTCCTTGATGAGGGGCTGATTGTTTATACCGAGGGCCGCATCCAGAGTTCGCGCCTTCGCTTCAGCGCCGGAGCCGGCGACGTCATGGAAGGCACTCCGATTGTGGTACTGATTAACGGAGGCTCTGCTTCTGCCTCCGAAATCCTGGCCGGAGCCCTGCAGGACCATGAACGCGCTGTGATCATGGGCACCCAGTCCTTCGGCAAGGGCAGCGTTCAGACGGTCATTCCCCTGGATGAAACCCACGCGATCAAGATGACCACTGCACGCTACTACACACCGAATGGCCGCTCCATCCAGGCAACCGGCATCAAACCGGATATCGAAGTGCGCCCGGCAGAGCTGAAGGAACTGGACAGCAAACCCTTCTTCACCGAGGCAGACCTGAGCGGACACCTGGAAGGCCAGGACGAGAACAAGAAGCAACAGGACAATAAAACCCTGGCGGAGGACGAAACCGCCTCCCTGGCAGACAGGGACTACCAACTGCGCTCGGCTCTTAATCTGCTCAAGGGCATCCGGATTCTGAGTCCGCAAGGCAAAGGCAAGGCAGAAGGAAGCAGTCAGTGAAATTGGTAGGCTCCCTGCTGGCATTTGCCCTCTCGGTTGTGCCCACCCTGGTAGCAGCCGAGCCTGCAAAACAGGCGCTGCCTCCGACCATTGCCATCATTATTGATGACATGGGACACAGCCTTCACGAGGGCAAGCGCCTGGCCAACCTGGATCAGCCGCTGACCCTCGCCTTCCTGCCCTACCGCAGGCATACCGATACCCTTGCCCGGCTTGCCTATCGGAAAAACAAGGAAATCATGCTGCACGCCCCGATGGCCAACACACGAAGCTTCGGGCTTGGCCCCGGCGGGCTGACGCCCGATATGGACGAGCTGAGCATGGCAATGACGCTCCGGCGCGCGCTCCGCTCCATTCCTCACGTACAGGGTGTGAATAATCACATGGGTAGCCTGCTAACCCAGCAGCTCCAGCCCATGGACTGGGTAATGAAGGAGCTCTTTCGCTACCCGGTCTATTTTGTAGACAGCCGCACCATTGCTGCATCAGTCGCCGGTGATGTGGCTGCCGCTTACAGGATTCCCACCCTGAACCGGGATGTCTTTCTCGACCACGAACAAACCGAGGAGTTTGTCGACCGCCAGTTCAAGCTGCTGATCCAGCGTGCGCGGGAGAACGGCAGCGCCATCGGCATCGGCCATCCACACAAAGTCACCGTGGACTATCTGGAAAAGCACCTTCCGGAACTGGACGCCCAGGGCATTGCCATCGCTACCGTGAGTGGCCTCTGGGCCATGCGCAACAGCAACCAGAAGATGTTTGCAGAGGGTGAGAAGCAGGCCATTCGACCTGCTTTTGCACGTAAAAAAGGGGTCAGATGAAAGCTTTCATCTGACCCCTTATTCGCCGGCTTTCATGTTCAATCGCGGACTTCTATCCCCAGAGCCTTCATAAAAGCTTTGGCCTCGGGAATGGTGTGCTGGCCAAAGTGAAAAATGGAAGCCGCCAGAACCGCATCGGCACCACCCTGGGTCACGCCATCGGCCAGGTGCCGCAGCTCCCCGACACCGCCGGAGGCGATCACCGGCACAATGACAGCATCTGAAATTGCCTTGGTCAGGCCCAGATCGAAACCGATCTTGGTGCCGTCCCGGTCCATACTGGTCAGCAGCAATTCCCCGGCGCCCATTTCGACCATCTGGCGGGCCCACTCTATGGCGTCCAGGCCGGTTGGCTTGCGGCCACCGTGGGTGAAGATTTCCCAGCGAGGCTCCCCGCCTTCCTCACTGACCCGCTTGGCATCAATGGCCACTACGATGCACTGGCTGCCAAAACGCTCCGCTGCTTCACGCACAAATTCCGGGTTGAAGACCGCCGCGGTGTTGATCGAGACCTTGTCGGCGCCGGCATTCAGCAACTTGCGAATATCGTCCACAGTACGCACACCGCCACCCACGGTGAGCGGAATAAACACTTCCGCCGCCATCCGTTCGACAGTTTCGTAGGTGGTATCACGGCTTTCATGGCTGGCCGTTATATCGAGAAAGGTAATTTCGTCGGCACCCTGCTCGTTGTAGCGGCGGGCCACTTCCACCGGATCGCCGGCGTCGCGGATATCCACGAAGTTAACACCTTTTACAACGCGGCCTTTGTCGACGTCCAGACAGGGAATAATACGTTTCGCCAGAGCCATATGTCGTCTTACCCCTTCAGGCTGTCACAGAAGGCCTGGGCTTCAGCCACATCCAGCGTGCCTTCGTAGATGGCACGGCCGGTAATGGCACCGAGGATACCCTTATCGGCCACGGTAGCCAGGCGCCTGAGGTCGTCCATGTTGGTGACGCCGCCGGAAGCAATCACGGGAATGCCGCCCTCTTCCGCCAGTGCCGCAGTGGCTTCCACGTTAACGCCCTGCATCATGCCGTCGCGGCTGATGTCGGTGTAGACAATGGCGTCCACGCCGTCGTTGGCGAACCGCTTCGCCAGGTCGGTAGCCATCACTTCGGAGACTTCCGCCCAGCCGTCGGTCGCAACGCGGCCGTCTTTGGCGTCCAGGCCAACAATGATGTGGCCAGGGAAGCGCTTGCACATATCGGTAACGAATTCCGGCTCTTTCACCGCCTTGGTGCCGATGATGACCCACTGCACGCCGGCCTTCAGGTAGGCTTCGATGGTTTCCGCGGAGCGGATGCCGCCGCCGATCTGGATCGGCAGATCCGGGTATTTTCGGGCAATGGTCTGAACGATTTCGCCGTTTACCGGCTCGCCGGCGAAGGCACCGTTCAGGTCCACCAGGTGCAGGCGGCGGGCGCCGGCTTCCACCCAGCGGGTGGCCATATCTACCGGGTCGTCACCGAATACGGTGGAGTCGTCCATCCGGCCCTGGCGCAGGCGCACGCATTTGCCGTCTTTCAGATCAATGGCGGGGATAATGAGCATATTTTCTAGCTTCCTCGGAGATGGCCGATCAGATACCGGAGATAGTCGCCCACCCTCCGCTACGGGGAGCTACTGCCGGAACACGCTGTGAATACGTCCCTGTGAGCTTGCCTGCAGCATCCATGCTGCAGGCAGTCCCGGCAGTAGCTCCCCGCATCGAAGGGCTGAAACATTCCGGTCCGTCAGCTCTTTCCAGTCCAGTTTGTGAAATTCTCTAGCAACTGCAAACCCGCCCGTGCACTTTTCTCCGGGTGGAACTGCACTGCAAAAATGTTGTCTCTGGCCACCGCTGCTGCAAGGTCTACGCCGTAATGCGTGCGGCCGGCCATATCGGCATTGCCCTCGGCTTCCGCGTAGAAGCTGTGCACGAAGTAGAAACGGTCGCCCTCCGGAATGTTGTGCCACAGGGGGTGATCGATGGTCTGGTGCACCTGGTTCCAGCCCATGTGGGGCACCTTCAGGCGTTCACCGTTTTCCGTGAGGTGGTCACCAAAATAACGCACCTCCGAAGGGAACAGGCCGATGCAGTCGACGCCGCCGTTTTCTTCACTGCGGGACATCAGGGCCTGCATGCCAACGCAGATGCCCAGGAATGGTCGGTCCTGGGACACTTCACGAACCAGGGTGTCGACGCCCAGGCGGCGGATTTCGGCCATGCAGTCGCGGATGGCGCCGACGCCGGGAAGGATCACATGGTCGGCTTCGCGGATTTTGCCAGCGTTGTCGGTGACCAGTACGGTGGTGTCCGGGGCGACGTGCTCTACCGCTTTTTTGGCAGAGTGAAGGTTGCCCATGCCGTAGTCGATTATGGCAACGGTTTTCATGGTTGTTGCGGTGTCCTTGATTGACCGGTGAAAAGTGACCGGTTACAGCGAGTCTTCTTGCGACGAGCCTTTTACAGCGAGCCTTTGGTGGACGGAGTAATACCCGCCATGCGCTCGTCCATTTCAATAGCCATGCGCAGGGCGCGGCCAAAGGCCTTGAACACGGTTTCAATCTGGTGATGGGTGTTCTTGCCCTTCAGATTGTCAATGTGCAGGGTCACCATGGAATGGTTCACGAAACCGTGAAAGAACTCCTCGAACAGGTCCACATCGAAGCCACCAACGGCACCCCGGGTATAGGGCACGTCCATCATCAGGCCGGGACGGCCGGACAGGTCAATCACAACACGGGAAAGGGCTTCGTCCAGCGGCACATAGGCGTGGCCATAACGGCGAATGCCTTTTTTGTCACCCACCGCCTGCTTAAAGGCCTGGCCCAGGGTGATACCGATGTCCTCCACCGTGTGATGGTCATCAATGTGCAGGTCGCCCTTCGAAACGATGTTCAGATCCACCAGGCCGTGACGGGCAATCTGGTCCATCATGTGCTCCAGGAAGGGCACGCCGGTGTCGAAACTGGATTTGCCGGTGCCGTCGAGATCGATCTCAACGGTGATCTGGGTTTCAAGGGTATTTCGTTCTACCCGAGCCTTACGTTCGGCCATGGGGACTCCGTGACAATTGAGCGGCATAGCGCCGGAAAAAATCTATCCGGCGATTATACCTTTTATGTCCGCCTGAGTCCCACAACCGGTTTAATCGCTCCGATAGCAAAGCGCGGTTAATCCGAAAGAAAAGCGCGGTTAAAACGCCTTCTTGAGGTTATTCATGTAGGTATCCACGAGGCTGTTGAACTCGTGCTTGATCACCGGGCTGATCGCCAGTTTCAGCAGGCTGGGCAGTGGCAAAGTAAGCTCAGCGCTGGTCTGGAATTTCACTGCCGTGGCCTTGTCACCCCTGGACTTAATGGTCCAGGAGCCGCTCACCACCCCGTTGCCCTCACCTTTAACGGGGTCCCAGGTAATCTTGCCGGCGTCTTTGTCTGAGTAATATTTGCAGGCATACACGGATTGGATCGCGTGCTTGTCCACGCCCACCTTTTCCATTTCCCACCGGTAGGCGTTGTCGCCAAGGTCGGTCAGCTTGTGGACCTTGGGAAAATGGCTGGCGGAACGTGGCACATCCGCCAGCAGGTCAAACACTTCATCATAACTACCCGGTATTTCAAGCTCCCGGTTCAGCTCAATCGAAACAGTAATAGCCACAACCAACTCCTTCTTGTGTTTATAGGTATCAATGTAGTCGGAAAATCAAGGACGTGTATTTTGGCCCAACACTACGGCATTGTCATACTCCTGCGCTGTTAATTTGTTAACCCTGCGTTATCCTTTGGGTCATTGGCGTCGGTATTCTCCGCGAATACTGCAAGCTCCCAACATTAGGAAGGAAGCCTGAATCATGAAAGCCGTCCGTTATGTGCTGATCACCCTCGTTGCGCTGGTCATTCTCGCCGTGGCTGCCGTTGCCATCGCCATGGCCGTGATCGACCCCAACGACTACAAACCGCAGATTGAACAGGCCGTTGAGAAGCAGACCAACCTCGACCTGATTCTCAAAGGCGACATTGGCTGGTCTTTCATCCCGCTGGGGTTTGAACTGAATTCCGTAGAGGCCACCCTGGAAGGTGATCGTTTCGTTGCTCTGGAAAAGCTGGTTGCCCAAATCGACTTCTGGTCACTCATTGCCATGTCGCCCCGGGTGAATACCTTTGTGCTGGACGGGCTGGACGCGCGCCTCGAAGTAGACGAACAGGGCAACGGCAACTGGACCCGCATCATGCCCGGGAAGTCCGCCGGAGAGGCAGCCGCGGAAACAGCCGGGACCCAGGAGGAGCAGGCACAGGAAGATCAGGGTGCCGGCGGCGAGCCCCTGAACTTCAACGTGGAGAATGTTCAGATCAGCAATGCCCAGGTGCACTACACCGACAAGAGCACCGGCCAGTCGGTCACCCTGGAAAACTTTACCGTTAACGCCAGCAACATCACCCTGGGTTCCGAGTTCCCGCTGGAGATCGGATTCCGGGTTGCCACCACCCAGCCGACCCTTGAGGTGGATGGCAACATCAGTGCCCGTCTTGCCGCCAACGAAGCACTCAACGAGTTCGCCGTATCCGGCCTGAAAGCCGTGTTCGATATGGCCGGCGAACCGTTCGGCAGCAAAGAGGTCACCGCTGAACTTGGTGGCTCTGCCAAGGCAAACCTGGAAAACGAAACCGCAACCCTGAGCGACTTTACCGCCAGCCTTGCCAACCTGTCCCTCAGCACGGAACTCACCGTGAACGGGTTCGGTGACAAACCGACCCTGAGCGGCAAGGTATCCATCGCAGATTTCTCCCTCAGGAAGCTGCTAAGCAACCTCGGCCAGCCAGCCGTTGAAACCCGTGACAAAGGCGTTCTTGAAGCCCTCGCCTTCTCCACCAGCATCGGCGGCCCGGCCGGCAAGGTGGAGCTGTCCGACCTGACCATCAAACTGGATGACACCACCTTCAATGGCTCCGGCAGCTACAACCTCGCTGACACTGGCATCGTCTTCAACCTTCAGGGCGACCAGCTGAATGCAGACCGCTACCTCCCCCCTCAAGCAGAAGGCGATACAAAGCAGGCCGCCACCCCCGAAAAGGCGACAACCGGCCCGGAAGGCGATCTGTTGCCACTGGAAACCATCCGCGGCCTGCTGCTGGACATTGATCTGGGACTCGGCCAACTGATTGTCAGCAACCTGACCATCAAAGAAATCAAAGCCAGTACCACAGCGAAAAATGGCCTGTTAAAAGTGGATGAGTTCAGCGGCAAGCTCTATGAGGGCCGCTTTAGCGCCAACGTAACCATCGACGCCCGGAGCGACAACCCGAAATGGACCATTGGCTCAGACGTTACCAATGTGCAGACCCTGCCCCTGCTCACCGACCTTGCCGACGTGGACATGCTCGGCGGTGGCGCCAACCTCAAAGTGAACGTCACCACCACCGGTAACCGCATCTCGGCACTACGCAGCAACGCCGATGGCCAGGTCAGCTTCAACCTGGCGGAGGGCCAGTTCCGCCGAATGAACCTGACCCGCATGGCCTGCCAGGGAATTGCTCTGGTTAACCAGGATCAGCTGACCACCACCGACTGGGGCACCAGCACCCCGTTTAACGACATGCGCGGGACCCTGAACATCAACGGCAACACCCTGAACAACACCGATCTGGTGGCCTCACTGGCCGGCATGCGCCTTGAGGGCAAAGGAACCATAGACATGGAACAGAGCCAGCTGGATTACGAGGCGGGGCTTCGAATCGTGGGTGAGATTCATCGGGATAACGCCTGCCGGGTTACCGAGTATGTGGAGAACGTGGTTATTCCGGTGGAATGCCGGGGCAACTTTGCCGAAGATCCCGCCGGCCTCTGCTCCTTTGACGGATCACGTTTCCGGGATACCCTGAAAACCATCGCTGAAAATGCCGCCAGGGCCAAAGTTAAGGAGAAAGTTGACGAGACCAGGACAAAAGCCGAGGAAAAGGTGAAAGAGAAGCTGCAGGATAAACTTGGCGACAAACTCAAGGGCCTGTTCAACTGATGCCCGACCGATTCGCCCAAAAACTGCTGCAATGGTACGACAGCCACGGCCGGCATGACCTGCCGTGGCACCATAACCGGAACGCCTACCGGGTGTGGGTCTCGGAAATCATGCTGCAGCAAACCCAGGTAACCACCGTTATCCCCTACTTTGAAGCGTTCATGGAACGCTTCCCGGATGTCCAGGCGTTGGCCGAAGCACCCGTAGATGACGTGCTCAGCCACTGGTCCGGCCTTGGCTATTACGCCCGGGCCCGCAACCTGCAGAAAGCCGCGCAAACGGTCGTTCGCGACTTCGGTGGTGAGTTTCCACAAACCCAGGAAGAGCTCGAGTCCCTCACCGGAATCGGCCGCTCGACCGCAGCGGCCATACTGGCCCAGGCCTTCGGCATTCGCGCCGCCATACTGGACGGCAACGTGAAACGGGTACTGGCCCGCTACCACGCCATCCCCGGCTGGCCCGGCCAGACCGCCGTGCTCAACCAGCTCTGGCAACGGGCCGAGGAACACACGCCAGAACAACGGGTGCGGAATTATACCCAGGGCATTATGGATCTGGGCGCCATGGTGTGTACCCGTAGCCGCCCGGCCTGTGACAGCTGCCCATTGCAACACGGCTGCCAGGCCTATGCCCGGCGCGAAACATCACTCTATCCGGGCTCAAAGCCCAGGAAAGCCAAACCGGAAAAGACTACCTGGATGATGATCCTTCAAGACAGCGAGGGCCGCATCCTGCTGGAGCGTCGCCCACCCAGCGGCGTCTGGGGTGGCCTCTGGAGCCTGCCGGAACTGGACCCGGCCTACGGGGCAGACGAACTCCAGGAAGCCTGTGAACAGAACCTCGGGCTGGATTGCGGAGAACCGGAACTGATCAGCGGCTTCCGCCACACCTTCTCCCATTACCACCTGCACATTCAACCCGCCCGCCTGAACGTGGCCAGCGGCTCTAAAAGCATTGCAGACCAGGGCCACCTGAAATGGCTGCACCGCCATGAAGCCCTGAATCTCGGGTTACCGGCGCCGATTCGTTTGCTGCTCACCAAACCGGAGCAAACCGCCCTGCTTTGAGCCGGCCCGCTTGCGCTTTCACCCGCAACGATCTGTTATCATCACCGCCAGTGACACTTACCAACAGGAGCCACCATGAGCCGTACCGTGTTCTGCCGCAAATACCAGAAAGAACTGGAAGGCCTGGATTTCCCCCCGATGCCCGGCGCCAGGGGCCAGGACATTTTCGAAAACGTATCGAAGCAGGCCTGGGAAGAATGGCAGGCCCAGCAGACCATGCTGATCAACGAAAAACACCTGAGCCTGATGGACCAGAACACCCGCAAATACCTGCAGGCGCAGATGCAGCACTTTTTCAACAACGAGCCTTTTGACAAGGCCGAAGGCTACGTACCGCCGGAGCAGTAAAGCCGGATTGATCAAAGCCTGAGCGACCCTGAAAAGATTCAGAAATTTTTCCGGCTCAGCCTTGACTCAAAACATCGAAACCGGTTTAATAGCGCCCCGTTGCACTGCAGTAGCGCAACATGCCCGGATAGCTCAGTTGGTAGAGCAGGGGATTGAAAATCCCCGTGTCGGTGGTTCGATTCCGCCTCCGGGCACCACGAATTCAATGACTTAGCCCGCTTCTTGCGGGCTTTGTTGTTTCTGGTGTCCACCAAGTGTCCACGGAAAACTAACAGCCAATCTCTTTAGCCAGTGTAAGGCTTTTACGGGCCCCTTCTCTAACGCCGTTTAGCTTTCCGGTCAGCGAGCTCAGTTGAGGCAACTCGCGCAAAGGCAAACCCTCTGCGGCCGCTAGCGGAAAAACCGAGTTCACCTTTAGCTCAATCAGGGTGGCCTTGACAGCCAACCTTCTCACTCCTTATAACCAGACGTTATTTTCCCATTTAGGGAACATTTGATAAAATTCCCGAAAAAGGAACTTCGCCATCCTATGAAGGTCTTAGCCCGGAACAAGCTGACCGACTTCATGCGCAAGCACGCTTCCTCCAAGAAGGCTCTTGAAGCGTGGTATGCAGAGGCAGAAAGAAGCAACTGGCAGACACCACAAGACATCAAGAATCGATTCGCCAGCGCCGACTTTCTCGCCGATAACCGGGTCATATTCAACATCAAGGGCAATCACTTTCGGCTCGTGGTCAAGGTTCGGTACCAGGGTGGCATTGTCGTGGTGGAGTGGGTTGGAACACACGCGGACTACAGCAAGCAAAAACTCTAAGGAAACAGCATCATGGACCATCTGAAAATCATTAAAACTCCGGAAGAGCATGAGGCTGCTCTGGAGCGCCTTATGGTACTGATGGACGCTGGCCCGCTGGAGGGTTCCCCGGAAGCTGACGAGCTGGAAGTGTTGGCTATGCTGATTGAGCAATACGAGCAACGCCAGTTCCCTATCGACCTTCCTGACCCTGTAACAGCCATTCGCTTTCGCATGGACCAGCAGGGCCTGAAGAATAAAGACCTCATTCCCTTTATCGGTTCAGCATCCAAAGTCAGTGAGGTACTGAATGGAAACCGCCCGCTCAGCCTGAATATGATTCGCCGGCTGAATCACGGTCTTGGCATACCGGCAGACATCCTGATTCAGGAGCCCGTTCAGGAGACTGCCAGCGAAAAAAACGTCGACTGGCAAGCGTTCCCCTTGGCGGTCATGCTGAAGCGTGGGTATTTCGAAGGCTTCGAGGGTTCCCTTCAAGAACTGAAAGAATACGCAGCAGAGTGGTTGACGCGACTTTTCAGCGGTGTGCGAGGCGGTTTTGAGCTGGAACCGGCAATGCTGCGCACGGCCGCTCACCTTCGCACCAACGACAAGGTAAGCGACCGCTACGCCTTATGGGCCTGGCAGGCAAGAGTTTTACAGAAAGCCGCAGAGCAACAACTACCTGGCTCATACAAAAAAGGCACAGTTACCCTGGAATGGATGCGTAATCTCACTCGGCTATCCTGGTCCGGGAAGGGGCCTGAACTGGCGCGGGAGTATCTTGAAAGGTCCGGCATCCATCTCGTTATTGAACCGCATTTACCCAAGACCTACCTTGACGGCGCAGCCTGCGTAGCTGCCAATGGCAACCCGGTCATAGCGCTGACACTTCGGTATAACCGGCTCGATAACTTCTGGTTCACTCTCATGCACGAACTTGCCCACGTTGCGTTGCATCTGGACGGTAATGAAGCCTGGTTCATCGACAACCTGGATGCCGAAACCGAAGACGACCAGGAGCAGCAAGCCGACGCTCTTGCGCAAAGCGCATTACTGCCAGATAGCGTTAACTACCGATCAATTACCCTAGCGGCCTCGGTCCGAAAGCTCGCAAATGAGCTGAATATTGCGCCAGCGATTATTGCCGGCAGAGTTCGACACGAAACGGGAAATCACAGGCTGTTTGGAAGCGCCTTCAGAGAGAAAGTAGGCACCGAGCTCGAGTGCTAGATTATTCAAGACTGGCCTTGCCCTCAAAGAGAACGGGACGCTACTTCGACAACTTCAAAGACAACAACTGCGTGGCCATTGGCTGGAACGGCCTGGGCGCTACATCTGGGCGGCACTCAGCGACACCAAAAAACCGTACCTGACTGATTTTATTGCCGTCGTTTTTTGTCTACTGCTGCCATCAACAGCATTCTTCAGATCGAAAATCCCCGTGTCGGTGGTTCGATTCCGCCTCCGGGCACCATTAAGAATTCAGACAAAGCCCGCCTTGTGCGGGCTTTGTTGTTTCCAGCAGCCTGTCGGACTTAAAGCTGATCTACTGTGCCGGTGGCTTTATCGCTCAACCGGCAGTTCCAGCCCCGTCCAATAGGCTTCCGTACTGCCAGTGGGGCGAACCTTAACCATGGACAGCCTGGAATCCTCACACCTTCTTTAATCCGAACACAACTGCCTGAAAGAAAGTGCCATGCCGAAGGGCGCGCAGAATTTCGTTTTTTTCAGGCCTACTACTCACCGTCAAAAGGCGATAAGGATATAGCTGAGCTTGGATTACTCAAATTCGATATTACGGATTGAATGACGTTCTCCCGGTATGAGCCACCCAAGCCGGGAACCCTTCCTCAATAAAGCCCTTCCAGACTTCCAGCTTTGAGAAGAAATCCCGTTCTGTGCAAAAAACACTACATCTTGTGTCGTGCTGTGATAAATCCACATATAAGGTTGACATCCATTAACTTTAACCTAAAATTGTCAACCAGCAGTTGTCACCCTAAAGGAATAGAGCCATGTTGCATGATCGGTTGCGTTGTGCACGAGTCCTGAAAAACATGTCACTACAGCAGGTTGCGGACCAGTTGGGAGATATTTCCAAGCAGGCTCTGTCGAAATATGAACAGGGCAAAGATGCGCCCAATTCCACCCGTTTAATACAGCTCGCGGACGTGCTGGAGGTAAACCCTGAGTATTTCTTTCGTTCCGATTCCGTCAAGCTTGGCGAGGTAGACTTTCGGAAGCACTCTGCATTCGGCAAAAAGCAGCAGGAAGCGGTGAAAGAGCAAGTTCGGGAACACCTGGAACGGTATCTGGCTGCGGAGGATCTGTTTGAAACCGAGCACGCTGCCGATGGGTTCGCCCAATGGCGGGAGTGCTTTTCGGTGTCTAATGTCGACGATATTGAAAAGGCCGCAGAAGACCTTCGGAAAGGATGGCATCTTGGCACCAACCCCATTGCAAACCTAACTGAAACCCTGGAAGAGAATGGCATCAAGGTGGTTGGCCTGAAAGCTCATGAAAAATTTGATGGGCTTTGTGCTGTGGTTAACGATGGTGCTGATGCTGTGATCGTAAGCAATATCGAACGCCCCGGAGAACGGCAGCGATTCAATCTGGCCCACGAACTGGGCCACCTTGTGATGGACATACCAGAAGCGGTTCATGGCACTCGTGATGAAGAAAACTGGTGCCACCGCTTTGCAGGCGCATTCCTTTTTCCCGCCAGCCAGGTGAGAGCAACTTTCGGCACCAGCCGCCGACGGGTGCTGTTCAAGGAGTTTTTGCTGGCCAAAGAGGAATGGGGAATCTCTATCCAGGCGCTTCTGCGGCGACTCTATGATCTGGACATTGTTCAGCAGGGCTTCTACCAAAGTACTTTTCGTTTCTGGTCGTCCAAGGGCTACCGGAAGGATGAACCGGAACCTCTGGACCCGGAGAACTCCTATCGCTTGCGTCAGATCGTATACAGGGCATTGGCGGAGGGGCTAGTAACCCCGTCCAGAGCGGCTGAGTTACTTGGCGTCGGTCTGGGAGAGATCGAGGATGTGATGGCAAACGGACAAGCAGGTGAGGGCGCCGATGCCCACGAAAATTCTCGTCTCTGACACGAATATCTGGATAGATCTTCACCGCTGCAACCTTTTGGAGACGGTATTCGAGCTACCCCATCAGTTTGTCACCACAGAGTTTGTCTGGCGGGAGCTGCGCAAGCCTCCGGGACAGCAATTAACGGATCTTGGGCTGACCATTGAGGCGCTCAGTCGTAGCGAGACGCTGCAGCTATTCGACCTCAAGCAGTCTCTGAACAATTCATCGCTGGCGGATGTGTCCTGCTATTTCGTGGCCAGGGAGAGAGGGTGGACCCTGCTAACGAATGATGGTGACCTGCGAAAATCTGGCCACCAAGCGGAGTTGGATGTCCGAGGTGTACTCTGGATTCTGGATGAATTGGAGTTTCACCGGGGACTGTCGCCAGCTAAGCTCGCGAGTGCTCTAGCTTCGATGCTCTACTCCGGCGCACGCTTGCCAGACGAAGAATGCGACAAACGCCTTACGAAGTGGCGCAAGGGCTGAAATCCGAATTTTTCTTCCAAGCTGTCAATCTACCGCCATAACGACAGACCTGCACCGCCTTCAGGTCGACGTTTCCCGGCAGTACTCATTGCTTCAGGATGAAGTCTCGAAAAAATGAACATTTTCCCCTCTGGCCAGCATCATACTTGGCGAGGTGGGCATCAAGATCTTCAGGTCCCGCTGGGAAAGCTGCACTGCGAAGGGCAAGCTGGCAACATCGGACGTGTTGGTGATCGACAATAAAGACACAACCCTGCAAAACCACCCGCCGCATGCAACGCCGGACATGGGTCGCCGACTTGTTTTCTCTTCTTCGCTTTTTTAACTGATGGGCCTGGTTGCCAGAAAAACCGAACCCTGATCGCGGTTTTTCTGGCAACAGGGCCGACGTTATTCGCTTACAACCGTCACCGGCCCGGTGGCATGCCTGACAACCTTTTCGCTGATACTACCCAGAGTAAGACTGCGCACCAGTGAATGGCCGCGCCTGCCCATAAACAGGTGAGCGCCCGGATTGTTTTCCAGGTATTCAATAATTTCCTTGGCAGGATCACCTTTGAGAAGGACCTCTTCAGCGGGATCGGCCGTCCCGCTCACGGCCTGTCTCGCGGCATCAAATATTTTGCGCCCGTAACTTTTTGCCTCTTCCTCAATATCACTCGGCCATACGCCGCTGACAACCAGTCTCTCCACCTTTGTGCCCGGAAACACAGCTAACAATTTGAGCGGTTGGCCGGTAGATTTAGCCAGTTCGGCTGCCATTTTTGCTGCGCGTAACGAATGATCCGAACCGTCACAAGCAACCACAATGCTCGGAGTCCCTTTGGCCATGGTCCCCTCTCCTTTTATGTTGGATGTGCAATCAACATAACATTGATGCGAAAGCCGGATGGTTGACTCAGGTCATACCCCCGGATGAATCCTTAAGAGCCGCAGGCTCTGAGGGACACCATTCACTCCTTTGAATCCCCGGCATGAGTTTAGATTACTATGCCCGAAAGTCCATGCGCAAAGCCCGCCTGGCGCAGGCTCTGGCGCCTCTGATATCTGCTTACTTCTGTTCTATCGGCTTGTACGCCCGATACCCCTGCCCGTTGGCGCCCTTCTTGACCGTGAAATATTCCGATCTGGCTACCAGCAAATCAGAGAACTTCTTTACACCGTAGGTCCTTGGGTCGAAGTCCGGGCGGGTGCGCTTGAGGAAGGAGCCGGCCGCAGAGAAAGTCGCCCATCCCTGGTCGTCCTGGGTCTGTTCCCACGCGCGTTTGAGCAGTGCGACTTCCTCGGGAAGCTTTTCGTGTTTCTTTTTCCGGGGTTCGGTTTCGGTTTTTGCCGGTTCGCCCGGAGCCGCCTCATCGGGGTACTCAAGGTTTTCCGTGAACAGGAAATCGTCGCAGGCACTGCGGAATGAAACCGGAGTCTTTTTCTCGCCGAATCCAAATACGTAGATCTCAGACTCCCTCAGACGGGAAGCCAGTTTGGTGAAATCACTGTCGCTGGAGACAAGGGCAAAGGCATCGAACTTGGAAGAGTAAAGCAGGTCCATAGCGTCGATAATCATGGATGCATCGGTCGCGTTCTTGCCCTTGGTGTAGGCGAACTGCTGGATCGGCTGGATAGCCAGTTCATTGAGGACCGTCTTCCAGTTTTTGAGACTGTCCACAGACCAGTCACCGTAAGCGCGCTTAACAACCACATGCCCGTGGGAGGACAGCTCTTCGATGATCAGGGGCAGCTTTGACAACTGGGCGTTGTCGGCGTCGATTAAAACGGCGATCTTCTTGTGCTGTTCAAGATCCTTCAATGTACTTCTTCCAAGCTTGTTGGCTCACTCCAGGGCACCGCCCGGGAAATTCTCACCAAGGATTTCCGTAAAACCACCCATCAGGCGGCCTTGCGGAAATCCTCGGCTCGAACGGCCTTGCCCCGCCGGCGCTTGTATTTCGTTTTGCCTTCAACCACTCGCATCTGGTATTTCGGGGTTTTCAGGTCGCGCCTGATAGCGCTTTCCTGTGTGGGCTTTGCCCGTTTCTTGGCCATGACAGTTGTGCCTCCTTTGGCGTTTTCATGGATTTGTTTTTCCATACCCAGTTTAGCAGATTCCGGTACTACTTCCGCGCGGGCGACATCCGGAATATCACGCACGCCACCAGGGCATTTATACCTATTGCCGGAACCTGTGGCACCATAGATTCTTGTGCCGCCGAGACGGTAATTGACTAAAAGGAGTTCTTGAAATGCTGATGGCCATTGGGGCAATCCTTGCGGGCCTGGTTCTGCTGGTGTGGAGTGCGGACAAATTCGTGGAGGGCTCAGCCACCACGGCCCGCCATTTCGGGATGCCGCCCCTGCTGATTGGTATGGTTGTGGTCGGCTTTGGCACTTCCGCACCAGAGATGGCGGTGTCCGCTCTGGCGGCTTCCCAGGGCAATCCGGGGCTGGCGCTGGGCAATGCCTATGGCTCGAACATCACGAACATTGCATTGATTCTCGGTATCACGGCATTGCTGGCGCCGATTGCGGTGCATTCGCAGGTTCTGCGGAAAGAGCTGCCTATTCTGATTCTGGTGACAGCCTTTGCCGGCTGGCAGCTTTGGGACGGCGAGCTCTCCCGCCAGGACGCCGTTGGCCTGATCGTGGTGTTCGTGGCGCTGCTTGGCTGGAGTATCTACCAGGGAATCAAACAACCCGGAGACACCATGGCCAATGAGATGACAGATGAGCTCAAAGCCCACGCCATTCCCTTGCGGAGGGCAATACTGTGGCTGGTTATCGGTCTGACCATTGTGGCCGTTGGCACATCACTGCCTGAACTGGCCTCATCCATAATTGCCGCTCGCAAGGGTGAGCATGATCTCGCCTTGGGTAACATTCTGGGTTCCAATCTGTTCAACACACTCGCGGTTGTGGGTATTGCCGGACTGATTGCGCCGATGTCGGTAGCGCCGGAAGTTCTTTCCCGGGATTTCCCGGTAATGGCCACACTCACCCTCGCCCTGTTTGCCATGGGGTATGGTTTCCGTGGGCCGGGTCGTATCAACCGGTTCGAGGGTTCTGGTCTGCTGCTTGCCTTCGTGGGTTATACAGTGTATCTCTTAGCGTTTTCAGGAGCTTAAGTTATGTCACTCACAGCCTGGCTCACTTTCCTGATTGCAGCCGTACTGATCAGCGTTTCCCCGGGCGCCGGGGCCATCAATACCATGAGCAATGGCATGCGCTACGGTGTTCGCCGCTCACTGCCCGCAATCATGGGACTGCAGTTGGGGTTCGGTATCCAGATTCTGTTGGTGGGTGCCGGGCTGGGTGCCATTATTGCCTCCTCGAACATTGCTCTATCCGTGATCAAGTGGCTGGGTGTTGCTTACCTGGTCTGGCTGGGCATTTCCAAATGGCGCGAGCCAGTGATGGAATCCATGGACGATGACCGCCAGCCGGTGAGCGGACACAAGAGGTTCTGGAACGCGACATTTGTAAACCTTACCAACCCCAAGGCAACGGTCTTTCTGGTTGCCCTGTTTCCCCAGTTCCTGGTGGCCGGTGCGCCCCACGGACCCCAACTGATCACCATGGGAACCACTCTGATACTGGTGGATTGCCTGGTCATGCTCGGCTATGCCCTGCTGGCCAGCCAGCTGTTCCGCTTCATGACCTCGGCACGGCGCCAGCAGCAGATGAACCGGGTGTTTGGCGGCCTGTTCGTCACCGCCGCCGTGGCGCTGGCCAGCTTCAAGCGAGCTTAGCAGGCGAGTGAATTAACGCAGGATGCATTCCCGGCTGAGTTTCTGACTTAATGTCCGGCGCTGACGCCTTAGGCTGTTCCCCCTGTCGTTGCTGTAGCCGGCCCGTAACCTGGACTGAATCTGGTCCAGCTTACGCCGGTACTTGCCACAGGTTTTTTCCAGCCTGGCGCTGGCTCTTTCCCGGGCATTGGTATCGGGTTTACCGGGGCGACCAGAGGGGGACAGCAGACCGCTCACCTCTTCTCGAATCCCGGAAATACGCTCCTCTTGCCTGAGATTTTCAGACATCGGCACAGTAGCAGGCGCCCGCACCTGAATCCGTTTGTGGGGAATTTCCCCTGGCGGGTAATCCGAGAAATGCGCCACGCCCTGGCTGTCTATCCAGGTATAGACTTCGGCGTGGGCAACAGCGGCGAATACAACAGACACAACAAGACTCGCCATTATCCTTGGCATACGGTTCCACTCCCTGTGGTTCGGTAAATTGCCGCGGCAGTATAACGAAAAAAACCGTGAACATGGGGTCAGATGAAAAAGGGGTCAGATGAAAATTTCATCTGACCCCTTTTTCATCTGACCCCGATTTCAGGTTTTACTGATCCAGAAGCTCAATCCAGTGTTGCACGGGAACCGGCGACCTGGTCTCCAGGTGCATCTGGCAACCGATGTTGGCGGTAACGATGCGGTCGGGGTTATCGATGGTCAGCGCCTTGAGCTTGTTGCCCAGCAGTTTCTGGCTCATCTCCGGTTGCGTAACCGAGTAGGTTCCGGCAGAGCCGCAGCACAGGTGCTTGTCTTTGGTGGCAGCGAGATTTACGCCGGCCCGGGTCAGCACCTGTTCGACCACTCCACTCTGTTTCATGGCGTGCTGCAGGGTGCAGGGGCAGTGGAACGCCACCTTTCCGGGATTCTGGCGCACCTTGAGCTTCTCCAGATCCTGTTTCAGCAGGAAGGCGCCGAGATCGATGCACAGTTCACTGACCTTCTGCGCCCTGGCGGCATACACCGGGTCATCTTTCAGAAGATGGCCGTAATCCTGAACCATGGCGCCACAGCCGGAGGCGGTCATGATGATCGCTTCTGCGCCTGCTTCGATGGCGGGCCACCAGGCATCAATGTTCTGGCGCATTCTTTCCAGGCCCTTCTCGTGCTCGGAAAGATGATAGTTCACGGCGCCACAACAGCCGGCTTCCGGTGCCTCAACCATGGTGATACCAAGCCGGTCCAATACCCGCGCAGCAGCGGCGTTGGTGTTGGGTGTAGCGGAGGGCTGCACGCAGCCGGCCAGTGCCAGCACGATCCGGCTGTGGCTGGCCGCCGGCCACGGATTCGCCTGCTTTCTGGGCGGTACCTTGGTGCGCAGCTTCTCCGGCAGCACCGGGCGGAACACCTGCCCGAGACGCAGCAGAATGCCGAACAACTGGCGGTTGGGAATGACCCGGGCCATGGCCCAGCGCAGCCATTTGTCTTTCGGATCGCGGGGCAGCTCCTTCTCCATCAGGCCACGGCTGATATCCACCAGGCGGCCATACTTTACGCCAGAGGGGCAGGTGGTCTCGCAGCTGCGACAGGTGAGGCAGCGGTCCAGGTGTTCCCGGGTTTTGTCCGTAACTTCCGCACCTTCCAGGAACATTTTCATCAGGTAGATCCGGCCCCGGGGACCATCACGTTCGTCGTTCAGTTCCTGGTAGGTCGGGCAGGTTGCGGTACAGAAGCCACAGTGCACACAGGCCCGCAGTATCGACTCGGCTTCCTGGCCTTCCGCGGTGTTGGCAAATTGTTGAACCAGATTAGTTTGCATAGTTACAACCAGCTGTATAAGCGTCCGGGATTGAAGATGTTATCCGGATCAAACGCATTCTTGATTCGGCGCTGAATGCCTTTCAGGGCCTCCGGCTGATGGTGCATCACTTCACCGGAGCGGTCGCCACCCCGAAACAGGCTGACCTGGCCGCCCGCAGCGCGCGCCACCGGTTCCAGCTCTTTCAGTTCACCGGTACCCCGGAACCAGCGTTGGGAACCGGCCCAGTCGATGAACCAGTTGCCTTCCAGCTCCGGCGTGGCTGCGGTTGAGCCAACGGAGAAACGCCACAGCGGCACGTCATTACCGGCGAAGAACTCGTGCTGCATGTCCTGCACCTGCTGCCAGAACTGATCGCCCTGCTCCATCACCTCGCCGGACCATTTTTCGGCCGTGGCCTCAACACCGGATTTTGCGCCGGACAGGCGCAGATAGACCTTGCCGTCCACCCAGCAGGCAGCCGTGATCGGCTTGGGCTCGGCGGCGCGGCTGTTCATGTAGTGAATCACCTCGTCCATGCCCATTTCCTGAATCAGGGTCAGGGACGCAGCAGGTCTGGGCATCACTTTCATGCTAATTTCGGTAATCACGCCAAGCGTGCCGAGGGCGCCGGCCTGAAGCCGTGATACGTCATAGCCGGCCACGTTCTTCATGACCTGACCACCAAAGCGAAGGTGCTCACCCTTGCCGTTCAGCAGCCGGATACCCAGGACCTGGTCCCGTACCGAACCCGCCCACGGACGGCCCGGGCCGGAAAGATTGCAGGCCAGGGTGCCGCCGATGCTGGAGGCAGCACCGAATCTGGGCGGTTCGAAATGCAGGCACTGGCCCTGTTCGGCCAGGGTGGCCTCGATCTCGCTCAAAGGCGTACCGGCACGAACGGTCAATACCAGTTCGACCGGATGGTAATCCACGATGCCGGAATGTTCGCCCACGTTGAGGGTTCCGGCATCCGGGTCGGCTTCCCGGCCCATAAAGGCCTTGGTTCCACCGCCGACAATATTGAGTTTGTGCCCGCTGTCCCGGGCCTGGAGCACCTGCTCCTTCAGTTGTTGGGAAATATCAGCCATGGGCGGCTTCCGTATGGTCGTGCGTGTGTTGTTTATGCTCAAGGGAGCGGTATTCCTGGCAGAATCGCAGTGCCGGCACGCCCTTGCCCGGGTTGAGAATACCGGCGGGGTCGAAGGCCGCTTTCACATCGTGGAACTGCTGCAGCTCCTCATCGTTGAACTGCACGGCCATCTGGCGGATTTTTTCCACGCCAACGCCATGCTCACCGGTGATGCAGCCACCCACTTCCACACACATTTCCAGGATGCGGGAGCCAAACGCCTCGGTGCGCTCAAACTCGCCGGGCACGTTGGCGTCAAACAGGATCAACGGGTGCAGGTTGCCGTCGCCGGCGTGGAACACGTTGGCCACGCGCAGACCGAACTCCTCGGACATCTTCTCCATTTCCGTCAGAACGTAGGCGATCTCACGGCGGGGAATGGTACCGTCCATGCAGTAGTAATCCGGCGAAATCCGGCCGACTGCCGGGAACGCGGATTTACGGCCTTTCCACAACAGCGCACGCTCTTCCTCGCTCTGGGAAGTACGGACGGAGGTAGCCCCCAGCTTGCGGAACACGTCCTCGGCCTGGGCGATGTGCTCATGCACCTCTTCTTCGGTACCGTCTACTTCGCACAGCAGCAAGGCTTTGGCATCCCTCGGGTAACCCGCCTGGGCGAAGTCGTCGGCCGCGACGATCGCGTGGCTATCCATCATTTCCAGGCCGCCGGGAATGATCCCGTGGGAAATAATGCCGCCCACGGCATCGCCGCCCTTCTGCACATCATCAAAACCGGCCATAACCACCTGGGCCACTTCCGGCTCCGGCAGCAGTTTTACTTTTACTTCCGTCACCACACCCAGCAGACCTTCAGAGCCGGTCATCAGCGCCAGCAGATCCATGCCACAGCTGTCCAGGCCATCGCTGCCCACGGTGACCACATCACCCTCGGCGGTCACCATCTCCACGCTAAGAATATTGTGAACGGTCAGCCCGTACTTGAGGCAGTGCACGCCACCGGAATTCTCCGCCACATTACCGCCGATGGTGCAGGCGATCTGGGACGAGGGATCCGGGCCGTAGTAGAGACCATACTGGGCCGCCTCTTCACTGATGGCCAGATTACGAACACCAGGCTGAAGCCGTGCCGTTCGCCCCAGTGGATCAATCCCGATGATGCGGTTGAACTTGGCCAGCGACAGCACCACGCCCTCTTTATTGGGCATGGCACCGGCACTGAGCCCGGTTCCGGCACCACGGGCCACCACCGGCACTGCGTTCTCGTTGCAGATGCGCATCACGCGCTGCACCTGTTCAACGGTCTCCGGCAGAACCACCAGCAACGGCATCTCGCAATACATGGACATGCCGTCGCATTCGTAGGGCTTCATGGTTTCGTCATCGGTGATGACGTAGTCCGGGTCGATAAACGACCGGAACTGCTCCACCAGCTCGGCTTTGCTAACTTTCGGCTTGGTAGTCATAGCACTCTCTGGGTTTGGATTACATCAAGTGTGACAGTCATCAACCGCGTTTTGTTGCAAAGTGGTCAAGACCGGCCTGGGCACAATCCATGTCCTGCTGGGGCGTACCGGAACTGATTCCGATACCCCCCACCACGTCGCCGTCAACGATCACCGGCAAGCCACCGCCAACTGAGCTGATGCGCCCGCCCACTTCGGTGTGAATACCAAAGGCCAGGCTGCCGGGCACGTTCACCTTGTTGTAGTCGTGGGTGGCTTTCTTCGCCGCCGCCGCCGTGAACGCCTTGTCCTGGGCAATGGTCACACTGGTGATCTTGCCGCCGTCCATGCGCTCGAAGGCCACCAGGTTGCCGGATTCATCCACGATGGCAATGCACATGGGCACGCCGATTTCCTGGGCCTTGTTCGCGGCGCCTTCAATGAGAATTCGTGCTTCAGCCAGATCCAGCCGATTGATTGTCAACATAACGTATTACTCCTTGAATTAATTAACCGTAGACCAGCCCTGGCAGCCAGGTTACGAGGCCGGGAATCAGGATACACATGAACAGCCCGAGCGCCTGAATCGCCAGGAACACCAGGGACGACTGGAAAATCGTGGCCATGGATATTTCCGGCGGGCATACGCCGCGGAGGTAGAACAATGCGTAACCGAATGGCGGACTGAGGAACGACATCTGCATATTGACCAGATAGAGCACGCCAAACCAGAGCACAACGTCATCACCTGCCACAGGCGGGAAGCCCAGCAACCCCGGGAACTCCAGCGCTTTAACAATAGGAATGAAGATAGGAACTGCCAGCAGCAGAATACCCACCCAATCCAGGAACATACCCAGAACCACCAGCAGGAACATCAGCAGGAACAGAATGCCGTATGGCGACATGCCAGTACCCAGGATGGCGTCCGTGACAAATTGCTGCCCACCCTGAAGGATGTAGAAGCCAACAAAGACCGAGGCACCGAACATGATCCACAGCACCATTGCGGATGCCTTGGTAGTGGTTACGGATGCTTCCCGCAGTCCGGCAATGGAGAACCTGCCGTGCATCATGGCCACCACGATGGCGCCAAAGGAGCCGATACCGGCCGCTTCCACGGGCGTTGCGATGCCGCCGAACAGCAGGCCCAGCACCAGAAATACCAGAATCAGTGGAGCAATCAGGTTTTTCGTGAGCAGCAGCTTTTCCTTCAGGGAAATCCGCTCTTCCACCGGTACAGGCGGCCCCAGCTTCGGATTAATCCAGCTGCGGATCAGCACATAGGCAATATACATGGAAGACAGCATCAGGCCCGGGATCACGGAGCCGAGATACAACTCACCGACCGATTGCTGTGCGACAACCGCGTACAGAATTGCCAGGATTGAAGGAGGAATCAGTATGCCCAGAGTACCGCCAGCCATGATCGAGCCCAGAGCGATCTTCTGATCGTAACCGCGCTTGAGCATCGCCGGCAGAGCGATGATACCCATCGTGACAACTGCGGCTCCAATGACACCCACCATGGCTGCAAGGAGGGTGGAGGCCAGGATGGTTGCTGTCGCCAGACCGCCGCTCAGGCCACCCATCCACTTGTAGACCACACTGAACATTTCCTCAATCAGGCCGGCGCGTTCAAGCATCGAAGCCATGAAGATAAACAGCGGTATCGCCGCCAGATCAGAGTTGGTCATCATCGGGAAGATGCGCCCCGGCACGAGGTTCAGCATCAGTGCGTCGCCCACCAGGTAGATGAACATCACCCCTAGACCACCGGTCACGAAAGCCAGCGGCAGCCCCATCATCAGGGCCACGGCAAGGGAACCGAACATCAGATAGGTCAAAGGCCCGATCTTGACGTCAGAAAGGCTACCGGAGAGCTTGAACAGGAATTGCTCATCGCTCCACGGATCGTAGAAAAGAATGTTGATCATTTCGACACAGATGACAAACGCCAGTGCCACTGTGGCGATAATCATCAGCCAGGTACTCAGCTTCCCGACAAGGTTACTGCCCGGCGCAGTTGTTGTATTTGTAGTCATGCGGTGCGCTCCCGGCCAAGACGGACAAACAGGACAATATCCTTGATCAGCTTGGATGTGCCTGCGAGTAAAAGAAGTATTGAACCCAGAACCATCATGCCTTTGGCCGGCCAATGCTGGATGCCCCAGGTCTCAACCGTGGTCTCATTCATGGCGTAGGAATCCTGGAAGAAGGTCCAGGAGGTAACCAGCAGAATCAGGGCAAAAATGAAGAAGAACATGGAAGTAAAGATGTCCAGGCCAATTCTTCCCCTCGGCGGCAGCATGTTGTACATCACATCCACACGCACGTGGGCGCCATGAAGCATGGCAAATGCGCCCGCCAGCATATACTGCATACCCAGCAGCAGGAAGCTGGCTTCATGGACCCAGATGGTGGGCATGTTAAAGATATAGCGCATGACCACCCCAAAGAAATAGAACACAACGGCATTGATTGTCCAAAACGACACAAACAGACCGGATTTGTCGCACATCCAGTCCACTACCTTGGTAAACCAGTTCCCTTCGAACTGGAGATAGATAAGAGGATCATCCTCTTCCGCCTGTAATTCCCCCGGTGTCAATTCCGGCTCGGCACTCCCGCCTCCGTGACCACTACTCCACCTGTCCCAGGCCATCATGATCAGCGGCATGACCGCAAGCCAGCCCCAGTAGAACCAGTGCGGCATTACGAATCCGAAACCTTCAAGATCAGACATGTTGTTGCTTCCTCAGCCACAAAACGGGGAAGGTGGGACCCCCCCTTCCGAAGCTGTCCCTGCCCTTCCCCTTGTTTCTTTTTTTATTGATTTGACAAGGCGTTACCGGCCCGGCACACCTTCAAGATCAGACTCATCGATATAGCCGACGGTATCGTTCATCATATACTCGATCTGCATGTCGAAGATGGCACGGGCATCTTCGTCTTTGTTCGCCCACTTATACCAGATCGGGATGGCTCTGCGGCGCCATTCATCCACATCCTCCTGGCTCAGACGGCTCACGGTGTCACCCGCATCCTTGAACTTCTTCATGGCCTCAACGTTGCGCTTCTGAATGGTCAGGTAGTGCTTCTGGGAATAGATGCGCACTTCATCCTCAACCAGTTGCTGGAGTTTCGGATCCAGAGCGTTCCAGGCACGCAGGTTGACGGTCAGATCCATCAGGTCCACCGGCTGGTAGATCGACATTACGCCCGGAGGTCCGAACAGAATGTAATCTGTCACCTGGGAAAAGCCCAGTTCCCAGTTCACCGCCGGGCCCACGTAATCGGCTGCGTCGATGGTGCCCTTTTCCAGGGCCGGGAAGATGTCAGAGCCCGGCAGACTCACGGTAGAAGCACCGAACGCCTGAAACACCTCAGCGACCATACCACCGGGAACCCGGAGCTTCATGCCTTTAAAGTCTTCGAGACTGTTTACCGGGGTCTTGGAGTGAATGATATTTGCATCGTGCTGGATCGGCCCCACATAGAACAGCCCGAACTTCTTGTAGATTTCCCGGGTCTTCTCCAGCATGCCCAGTGAGTAGAACATGGTGTCCCACTGGTGAGGCTGATCCGGGCCGCCGGGATAGGATGACAGGAAAACCGAAGCGGGAATCTTGCCGGACCAGTACAGAGTGAACGGGTTCATGCCCTGAAGAACGCCACTGCGAACCGAATCGAACAGTGAATTGCTATCGGCGGCGACAGCCTTGGCAGGGAAACATTTGAAGATCAGTTCCCCGCCGGACTTCTCTTCCATGCCATTACACCAGTCCTCAAACAGGTCATAGCCGACCGTGCCCGCATCCCAGACAGACTGGATTTTCCAGGTTGTTGCAGCCTGGGCCTGGCCGGCACCCATCAGCATCGCGCCGGCGAAGGCGGCGCCTACAGCGGCAGTTTTAAGGAAACTTCTGCGAGGTGGGGTCTCGCCCGTATCACATTTATTCCGGATGTTATTCTTCGAATTCATCGAAACGTCTCCGTTGGCTTTGTTGTTATGAGCGTCATAGCAACGCCGGCACAGGCCGGCATTACCATGATATTCGTAGCCATTCCCGCTTTAGTCCAGTTCCGTAACTACTGGTCAGACCAGTTTTTGAAGTATTAAAAATGGACGAAATACTCTGAATCAGCCATATTTAACGGGCTCGGACGCGTATCGGTTGGCAGATTAAGCAACAACAATCAGAACCATTGACTGGTCAGACCACAGAGCACAAACAGGCACCCAAATGGCAATCTCCCAGGAAATTTCTTACCGGCTGGAACGGCTCATCCTTGATGGCGGGCTCGCCCCGGAGCAGAAAATACCCTCCGAACGGCAATTGGCGGCGCGGCTGGGTGTTTCCCGCGCAGTCATTCGCGAAGCCCTGCACGAGCTTCAGGGTCGAGGGGTTATCGAAACCCGGCATGGCAAGGGCTCATTTGTGGCCAGCATGGTTCCCGGCTCCAACGATCTGGGTGAACAGAGCCCGCTGATGCATCTTTTCGAAGGCCACCCCCGAACCCTCTATGATTTGCTGGAAGTGCGGGAGCAACTTGAGGGTCAGGCGGCCTACCTGGCAGCACAACGGGCAACCCGGCTGGACCGGCACCGGATCACCAAGGCGTTCCGTGCTCTGGAAGACACCGATCCGCTCAGCAACGCCCGACCCGACCACGGCTTTCACCTGGCCATTGTGGAGGCCTCCCACAATCCGATTCTGGTGCACGTGCTCAATAGCCTGAAAAACATGATGCTGTTGACCGTTCAGGCATCCGTTGCCAACCTCAACCCGAGGGAAGAGATGCGCAAGAAAATTGTCCGCCAGCACAGGCAACTTTATGAGGCGGTAATTTCCGGCAAAGCCGCCAGCGCCCAGAAAGCCGCCACAGCCCATGTGCGGTTCGTCAGCGAAGCCATGCGGGAGATGGAAAAGGAAGGCAGTACGCTGATCCGCCTGCCGGTCGGCGCAGAGGCCGGGGCGCATTACTCACAGGCCACGACCTGAGGATGGCAAACGCTTGCATTGATCACCCATTCGCCCACAATGAAATGCAGCGAACGGCGGTGAAATACGGTGAAACGCCCTGTTGAAGGTATTGATTTCTGCATCCACAGTCCGTAAAACATGCGCCTTTGAATTACAGCCTCAGGAGTCACCCATGGCGGACCAAGCGCCTTTGATCTGCAGGGACATTCACAAGACCTTTGATCAGCTTGAAGTACTCAAGGGTATTTCACTGGAGACCCGCAAAGGCGACGTGGTTTCCCTGATCGGCAGCTCCGGCTCCGGAAAGAGTACCTTCCTGCGTTGCATTAACCTGCTGGAAACGCCCACATCCGGCGACATTATCGTGCACGGCGACCCGATACGGTTCACCACCAACCGGAAAGGCGAACGCATTCCTGCGGATAACAAGCAGGTTGAACTGATCCGGGCAAAACTTTCCATGGTGTTCCAGAGCTTCAACCTCTGGTCCCACATGACCGTGCTCGAAAACATCATTGAAGCGCCCATCCACGTGCTCAAGGTGCCCAAGAAGGAAGCGATTGAGCGTGCCGAGGCCTACCTGAACAAGGTGGGCATCTACGAACGCAAGGATTACTATCCGGCCCAGATGTCGGGCGGTCAGCAGCAGCGGGCCGCCATTGCCCGGGCCCTCGCCATGGAGCCGGAAGTCATGCTGTTTGATGAGCCCACGTCGGCTCTCGATCCTGAGCTGGTGGGTGAAGTGCTCAAAGTTATGCAAAGCCTCGCCGAGGAAGGCCGCACCATGATCGTGGTCACCCACGAGATGGCGTTTGCAAGGGATGTGTCGAGTCAGGTCCTGTTCTTGCATCAGGGCGTGATTGAGGAACAGGGTACACCGCGGAAAGTGTTTGATAACCCGGACTCGGAACGCATGAAACAGTTCCTGGCGCCCAAGTTCTGACACGCGGTGCTATCTTGAGCCGGTGAAGAAATAAAAGCTGGAATCAAAAATTCCATTAAAAATAAAGCCCAAAAGGCAAACCACTGGAGAAGTGACACATGAAAAAACTGATTGTTGCAGCAAGCTGCGCCCTCGCCCTGATTGCAGGCGGTGCACAGGCCCAGGAACGTAGCCTCCGCATTGCATTCGACGTGCCCTACGAGCCGTTTGAGTACAAAGACGAGAACGGCGAGCTGACCGGTTTCGAAGTGGAACTGGCCGAAGCCATGTGTGAAGAAATGAACGCTGACTGCGAATTCGTTATTCAGTCATGGGACGGCATGATCCCGGGTCTGCTGGCGCGTAAGTTTGATCTGATCATGTCTTCCATGTCCATCACTCCGGAGCGGGCCGAGCGGGTTCTGTTCTCCGAGCCGTACTACAACACCCCGGGTGGCTGGTTCGGCCCTGAGAGCTTCAACACCGACGTCACCGACATGGACGCCATGAAGGGCAAGACCGTGGGCGTTCAGCGTGGCACCACCATGGACACCCACGTAACCGAAAACATGGGCGGCATTGTGACCATCAAGCGTTACACAACCGCCGATGACATGGTTCTGGACCTTGAAGGCCAGCGTCTGGATGTCGTCTTCGTAGACTATCCGGTAGGCGAGCAGACTATACTGCCCAAGGAAGGCTTCAAGGAAGTTGGTGAGCCCGTAAAGCTGGGTGAGGGTGTTGGCGTTGCCATGCGCAAGCGAGACGCGGATATCGCAGAGAAAGTGAATGCAGCCCTTCGCACCCTGAAGGAAGATGGTACCTACGACACCATCATGCAGAAGTACTTCGCTTACGACATCAAGATGTAATCTTACTGGGGCGGCCGTTAAGGCTGCCTCTGCTTACCGGACGTTCCCATGCTCGATCTGAAAGGTTATGGCCCGGCCCTGATAGACGGGGCAATCGTTACCCTTGAACTGGCCTTCCTCTCTCTGGCCCTCTCGGTTGTCCTGGGACTGATTGGCGCGCCTGCCAAACTGTCGCAAAGCCGGGTTGCCAGGGGCATCGCCACCACCTACACCACGCTGATCCGTGGCGTGCCGGATCTGGTCATGATGCTGCTGTTTTATTACGGCGGCCAGGTTGCAGTGAACATGCTCTCAGACTACATCTGGGAAGCCTACGAAATCGACTTTTTCTTTCAGTTCGATCCGTTCATCTCTGGCGTGGTAACGATCGGGCTGATCTTCGGCGCCTACATGACCGAAACTTTCCGGGGTGCCTTTCTGGCGGTTGAAACCGGCCAGATTGAGGCCGCCCGCGCCTACGGCTTTACCCGCCTGCATACCTTCCGCAGAATCATGCTGCCTCAGATGCTTCGTCATGCACTGCCCGGGCTGGGCAATAACTGGCAGGTTCTGCTGAAAACCACGGCACTGGTGTCGATCATCGGGCTCACGGACATGGTCCGGGTTGCCGAGGAAGCCGCCAAGGCAGAGCGGATGCCTTTCCACTTTTTCATTCCGGTGGCGTTCGTCTATCTGGCCCTGACGGCGGGGTCCGAGCTGTTTATCAAATGGCTCGACAAGCGCGCTAACGTCGGCGTGATTCAGGGGAGTTAACGGATGCCTGATTTCATTGCCGAGTGGCTCAACCAGAACGACATTTTTACCGCCATGACCATCATGGAATACTGGGATGGTCTGGTGACCACCGTCCATCTGGTGTTCCTGTCATTGGTTATCGGCTTACTGATGGCGGTACCACTGGCCATTCTCAGAACGGTTCGCAACCCGTTCGTGTCCGGGCCAGTGTGGCTGTACACCTACCTGTTCCGCGGTACACCGCTGCTGATCCAGCTGTACATTATCTATTACGGCCTGGCCCAGATTGAGGGGATACAGGAGACTTTCTGGTGGGAGATCTTCCGGGAGCCGTTCTACCCGGCCCTGCTGGCATTCACACTGAACACCGCAGCCTACACCACGGAGATTATCCGGGGTGCAATTGTGTCAACACCCAATGGTGAAATCGAGGCGGCCAAGGCCTATGGCATGAACTGGCTCATGCGTATGCGGCGTATCGTGCTGCCGAGTGCCGCGCGGCGTGCGGTTCAGGCATATTCCAATGAGGTGATTTTCATGCTGCACGCCAGTGCCATTGCCAGTGTGGTCACTATTGTCGATCTTACCGGGGCGGCGCGTAACATTTACTCGCGGTTTTATGCGCCGTTTGATGCGTTTATCTTTGTAGCGTTTTGCTACATGGCGCTGACCTTTATTCTGGTGTTTGCGTTTCGCAAACTTGAGAATCATCTGCTTCGACATCAGCGGCCGGTAAGCGGCTGAGCCTGCTGATTTCGGCTTAAGTGCCCGGGCAGGCAGGGTGTTGCCTCCCGGGAGACGCTACGAGCACATCCATGTGCGCTTGTCTGAAGCCATCCATGGCTTCAGACACTCCCGGGAGGCAACACCCTGCCCGCCCCCAGACTTGGTTCGGGGATTCTATGTCGGCAAAACACGACCTTTTCGGAACTCACTCTGACTGGCTTTTCCACACCCTCGACAATTCGAAAGCCTCACTTCCTGAAACCAAAACCTTCCTTCCCGACGGAACCCGCATCAGCCGCAAGGCCGTTGGGGTTCTGGACATTGTTCCGCCCGCTGGCCGGGGCAATCCGAATTCCGAGGCGATCATCGTTTCCGCGGGTGTGCATGGCAATGAAACCGCACCTGTCGAGGTTCTGAACGAACTGGTTTCTGAGCTGATCAATGGCGAGTGGGAACTTGCCTGCCCGATCTTGTTGATTCTGGGTAATCCGCCGGCGATGGTGGCCGGAGAGCGGTTCACGGAGGTGAACCTGAACCGGTTATTCAATGGTGCACACGGACGGAGCGAGTACGACGGTCTGGCGGAGGCGGCGCGGGCGCAGTTGCTTGAGGAGGCTTGCCGGCAGTTTGCCATGGCAAATCCCCAGGCGCTTTATCACTACGATCTGCACACCGCCATTCGTCCCTCCCACCGGGAGCGGTTTGCCTTGTATCCTTTTGTGGCCGGGCGACAGGTTCCGGTCAGGCAGTGTGATTTTCTACTGGAGGCGGAGGTGGAGACGTTGCTGCTGCAACACAAGGCGGGCACGACGTTTTCGTCGTTTTCGGCGTCGCTGTTGAAGGCTGAGAGTTTTACCGTGGAACTGGGTAAGGTTCGGCCTTTCGGCCAGAATGATCCGGGGCGTTTCTCGGGCATCCGGGATGCCTTGCGGCGGCGGCTCCGGGGGCAACCTGCGCCTTCACCGCAGCCACCGTTTGACCAGTTGACGGTGTTTGAGGTGGTGCATGAAATCCTGAACACCGGAAAGAATTTCCGGTTTCACATCCCGGATGATGTTGCCAACTTCACCGAGTACCAACCCGGCACGGTGATCTGGGAGGACGATGAAACCAGCTACCGGGTCGGGCATTCGCCGGAGGCCATTGTATTTCCCAACCCTGAGGTTCCTGTGGGCCAACGTGTCGGTTTGATGATCAGACCGAAAACGGGTTCGAAGTTGGGGTCAGATGAAAAAGGGGTCAGATGAAAATTTCATCTGACCCCTTTTTCATCTGACCCCAACTTTGACTTGACCCTGACTTCAGCGGGTCAGGCCGGGGCGTTTTCAGGTTCCGGTACGCTGGCTCTGATCAGTTGGGTACATACCGCCGGGATCACCAGCAGGGTCAGCACCGTGGAAGCCAGCAAACCTGAGATAATGGCCCAGGCCATCGGTGGCCACAAGGTGGAGCTGGAGAACGCCAGGGGCAGCAGACCGGCCACGGTGGTTGCCGTCGTCAGCAGAATCGGGCGGGTGCGCTGTTCTGCTGCGCTGCGCATGGCACCCCTGATGTCCTTTCCTTTCTCCAGTTCCCGGTCCATGACATCCAGAAGCACAATGGCGTTGTTTACCACGATACCCACCAGGGCAATAACCCCCAGCAGGGACTGGAAACCGAAGGGGGAACCGGAAAGCACCAAACCCGGGAAGATACCGACGGCAGCCAGCGGTACCGTCAACAGGATAATCCCGACCCGGCGGAAGGAATTGAACTGCAGCAGCAGGAAAAACAGCAGCAACAGCATGCCGATAGGTGCCGCTGTCAGCAAAGCCGTATTGGCCTCACCCGAACCTTCGGCATCACCGCCCAGTTCCATGCGCGTGCCCGGCGGCAGGGGCGTCTTGTCAAGGGCTGCGTACAGGCCCTCCAGGGCCTGACTGAAGCTGTAGCCGGTTTCCAGGTTCGCCGTTACCGTGTTCATTCTGACGCCATCGCGCAGGTACCGGGCGGCGGGTTCCCAGGTGGTAGACACACTGGCTACCGCCGACAGGGGCACGGCATCCCCGCGATCATTGTAGATGTTGACGGACAGCAGGCGTGAGAGCGACAGCGCAGTGCCTTCCCGGGACCGCAACACCAGGGGAATGGGGTCCTCCTCCTGGCGATAGCGCTCGGCCACCACACCAAAACTCTGGCCATAAAGGCTTTGGGCCACATCGGCGCGGGTCAGGCGGTACCGGGCCGCAGTGGCGTCGTCGACGTTAATCGCGATGCTGGGCACGCCGATATCCAGATCATGGCGCACATCAACCGTGCCCTCAACGCCCCGCAGAATACTGAAGACCTGTTCCACTGCCCTGGCCCGGGTGTTGTCGCTGGCGTGATAGATCCGAATTTCCACCGGTGCGGCCCTTGGTGGCCCCTGCCCGAGCACACCCACGGTCACGTCCAGCTCCGGCATCTGCTCGTTTACATGAGCGCGTATCCAGCGGGTCATATCGGCGGTGTCTTCAAGGGTTGGTGTGGTGACAACGAGTCTGGCGCGGTTCGGAGCCTGAGGTGCCTCCTGGAGATTGTAATAGAATGACGGCCCGGTGTAGCCCACAAACCGGTGCACCGCCAGGGCATCGGGCCGGGCCCGGATAGCCCTCTCAAGGACTGCCGTTGCGTCCGAGGTGCGGGACTGGTCAGTACCCTCGGGCATGTGAACTTCAACGATGACTCTGGGGCGATCAGCATTCGGAAAGAACTGCCGTGCCATAAAAGGCGTCATGGCCAGACTGATGGCGACCAGAATGGTGCCGGCGGCAATCAGGCGTCCGGGGTGCCGGGCAACCAGGCTGCCCAGAAAACGGGCCAGACCCGTAAACCGGTCCTCTCTGCTTTTCCGCGTTGGCTTCAGGAACTTCGCAGCCAACAGGGGTACAGCGGAAATGGCCAGCAGATAGCTGACCGACAGGGTCAGCATGATCATCACCGGCACCCCCCGGGTGAAATCGGCGGTGCCGCCCTTGGACAGCAACAAAGGCGTAAACGCCGCCAGAGTGGTGCCGGTTGAGGCACCCAGAGGTCCGGCCAGTTCAGTCACCGCCTTACGCAAAGCATCGAGGCGACGCATCCCCTCGTCCAGGTGTCCCTGGATGCTTTCAACAATCACGATGGCGTTATCAATCAGGATACCGAGGGAAATTACCATACCAATCACGGCAATCTGATGCAGAACGCCGCCGCCCAGATCATAGAGCCCGACACTGATCAACGCCACCATGGGCAGGATGGATGCGACCAGCAGACCCATGCGAATACCCATGCCGGTGAACACCACTGCAACGATGATCAGCACAGAGAGCACCAGGCTCCAGGCCAGGTTGTCCAGCCGTTCCTCCACCTTGTCGGGCTGGAAGAACATTTCCCGGATCTCGTAGGGCTCAAACTCTGCGCGAATCCGGGCCACCCGTTCCCGTACCCGCTGGCCAAACCGGATTGCATCGGTGGTGCCCTCTTCCATGATGATGGAAACCAGCACAACCCGCTCGCCGTCGTACCAGGTTTCCGGCTGCCGGGGTTCCGCTGGTCCGCGCCAGACATCCGCCGTTGCCGCGAGGGGCACCTGGGAGCCGTCAGGCAGTTCTACAGGCGTGGCGCGGATGGCGTCAATATCGGCAAATTCGCTGTTGGGAAGCACCGACAGGCGGCGGCCATTGACCACCACGAAGCCGCCGGGGATGGTCTGGTTGCGCCGCGCCAGCGTGTCCAGCACCCGGGCCGGGGAAATGCCCAGGCGGTAGAGCGCGGCATCATCCAGGGCCAGGGTGACCTGTTCATCGGCATCCCCTTCCAGTGCAATCCGGGAAACACCCGGAATATCCGACAGGTTCTGCTTCAGCCGCTCGGCAACCTCCGTTAGTTCCGTGACCGACGGCGAGCCACCTACGGCCATGACGATTGCAGGATTGTCGATCAGGCGGTCATCAAGCACCATTTGCCCCACATCATCCGGAAAGTCCTGCCGCGCCCGCTCCATGGCCTGGCGCACCCGATCCCAGGCTGGGTCGGTGTCATAGATGGTGTCATTCA
The DNA here is from genome assembly GCF_003441595.1 of Marinobacter sp. Arc7-DN-1. Lineage (NCBI taxonomy): Bacteria > Pseudomonadati > Pseudomonadota > Gammaproteobacteria > Pseudomonadales > Marinobacteraceae > Marinobacter > Marinobacter sp. Arc7-DN-1. The sequence continues at coordinate 1,944,258 of NZ_CP031848.1, forward strand.
GGCGCAGCCGGACAATGGCCACCCCGGTGCGGGCAGTCGCCTGGGAGAAATCGACCTCTTCCACTTGGCGAAGCTCGTCCACCAGCGGCTGCAATACAAGCCGCTCCACAGCATCGGCGCTGGCGCCCGGGTAGTTAATACTGATCAGCCCCGCCCGGTAAGGAAACGACGGATCTTCCTGACGTGGCATGGTGCTGTACGCCGCAATGCCAAGAAGGCAGAGCATGGCAACAACCATCCCGAGAAGTCGCTGGCAGTTCAGGAGCCGGCGAGTCATCAGCGCACCTCCACGGCATCACCGTCGGCCAGCCGGGTCATGCCCGCGTACACCACCTGATCACCGGGAGCCAGATCACCGGACTTGACGACTACCCTTTCGCCGACAACCCGATCCACGACCACGGGAACCCGTTTGGCGACCTTCTCACGGACCCGGAAAACACTGGTACCCTCGGCATTCCGGACCACAGAGAGCAAAGGAACCGTGAGTGCCGATTCGCGTACCAGGGTTATCCCCACCTCCACAGGTTCGCCTGGCTCCAGGGTATTGACCGGCAGACTGACCAGCACCGGGTGCAATTCACCACGAATGGCGCCAGCCTGGGCGATCTCCACGACAGAACCGGTTTGCGAAGGCTGGCTGCGGTCCTGCACCGACCAGACCGGCAGGGCCTGCCGCAGTTGCACGTGGTTCAGCAGATGGGCGGGCACTCGCACTTCCACTTCCCGGCCTTCCGGCGAAGACAGGCGCATCACCGGCTGGCCGGCGGCGACGAATTCATCCTGCTGCACCAGCAGGGCTTCCACACGTCCGGAGAATGGTGCCCGCAGGGCACTTTCTTCCAGCATTTGCGTGGCCTCCGCCAGCGAGGCACGAGCCGTGGCAACACTGGCTTTCAGGGAATCGCGCCGGGCGGCAATCTGCTCCAGGTCCTGTTCGGAAACCACACCACGTTGATGCAGCCGGCTGGAACGTTCCCACTCACGTTTAGCCTGCTGGTACCCGGTTGTGAGCTCGTCCAGCCGGGCTCTGGCGGAATCCCGCACCGGCTCCAGGGCGGGGTTGTAAACCCGGGCCAGAACCTCACCAGCCTGCACCTTCTGGCCCAACTCAACCGCCCTCTGTTTCAGGGTGCCGCTGACCTGAAAGGTCAGGGTTGCCCGCTGGCTGGCGCGGACAATTCCGGAAAACCTGAGGGGCATATCCCGGTTTTCACCACCGCCCACCTCTGAAACGCGCACCGAAACCCTTTGCTGCTCAGGCTCCGATGACACGTCACTGGCTTTGCAGCCGGACAAGAGTAGTGAAAAGAACGCGAGGGAAACTATGGCAACGGAAATACGAAGTGGCGTCATGATTCATCCTTTCGTCCATGCTCATGTTGTTGGCGGGGCCCGGTCCGTGGCAGCCCCGATGATTGTTTAAGACATCATGTCATTCTTTGACATTTTGTCAATAATCGGGTTTGATCCAGTTTCAGGTATCATGTGCCAGCTGTTGCCACCTAACCGGATGATTGAATGAGCGAACCGCTGAAAACCCGCCGGGAGCGGGAAAAACAGGCCCGTTACGACACCATTCTGGACGCCGCCGAACTGGTGTTTTCAGAGAAGGGCTACGAGCGAACCTCAATGGATGACATTGCCCGCACGGCCAGCCTAAGCCGGGCGCTGCTGTATGTGTATTTCAAGGATAAGGCGGCGATACAGCGGGGCATTATGCTCAGGGCCGGGCACAGCCTGTTCCGTCGCTTTGAAGAAGCGCGGCAAACCGCCGACACCGGCCTGGCCCAGATCCGGGCGATGGGCGAATCCTATTACCGTTTTTATCTGGAGGAGCCGGACTACTTCTCAGCACTCACCAAGGCCTCCACGGCCATGATCGAGGCCGACGAAAGTCAGGCGGAGGAGATGCTGTGTTCCAAGTCAGACCTGATGGAACTGATGGTGGCAGCAATCAAACTGGGGCTTCAGGACGGCACCATGAACCGGCGGCGGATCAGCGATCCGGCACAGACCGCCCTGTACCTGCGGGGCGCGCTGCATGGTGCGATCCTGCTGTGCCAGTCAGAAACGGGCGAGGGCAACGACGGCTTCCCGGCCGAACAGCTGATCCGGCACACCATGGACATGCTGACCTCGTCGATTGCAGCCTGTCGGACTTAAGGCTGATCTACTGTACCGGTGGGACACGGACGCTAACGCTGGAAATCGTAGATTGAGCCGAGCCCGAGAATACCGGTGAGTTCGTCCAGGGCTTTCCGGACCTCTTCCAGCAGCATGGGGTCTGCCAGGTCATCCTGGCTCAGCTCATCCCGGTAATGGGCTTCCACCCAGGTGGTCAGGCGCTCATAGAGTTCGTCAGTGACAATGACCCCCCGGTGCGTGGCTTTGAGTTCGTCATCGTCCAGAACCACACGCAACCGCAGACAGGCCGGGCCACCGCCATTGCGCATTGACTGCTTGACGTCGAACACTTCCACCGAGGTGACCGGCCCAGCGGATTTCACCAGATCATCCAGATACCGGCTAACCGAAGCCACTTCCCGGCACTCGCCAGGCACGGCCAGCAGCATGCCGTCGGGCGTGTTCAGTAACTGGCTGTTGAACAGGTAAGAGGCCACCGCGTCTTCAACCGGCACCTCAGCACGGCTGACCCGAATCGCTTCAAGTTCGGCACCGGTAAGACGTTCCCGGATATTCGCCAGCACCTGGTCTTCATTCAGGAACGCCGTCTCGTGATAGAACAGGGTGTTTCCGTTGCCTACCGCGATAACATCGTTATGGAAAACGCCGGCATCAATGGCTTCCGGGTTTTGTTGGGCAAACACCGCATGCTGACCCTTCAGGCCATGCAGTCGTGCAATCGCCTGGGAGGCCTCCAGAGTCTGTCGGGCCGGATATTTTTCCGGGGCCGACGCCTGTTCGTTAAAGGCGACCTGGCCGTAAACAAACAACTCTACGCCGGGCTCCCCATAGCCGGCACACAACCGGGTATGGTTGGCGGCGCCCTCGTCACCAAAATGACTGACCGAGGGCAGCGCCGGATGATGGGCAAAATAGCTCTCATCGGCAAAGATCGCTTTCAGGGAACGTCCGGTTACCTTGTGTTCGATGGAGCGGTGGAACTTGGCGCTCAGGTTGGCCGGGGTGAAATGCACCCGGTGATCCGTGGTATCGGCACTGGGCGAAACCGTGGCGGCATTGGCCGTCCACATGGACGAGGCTGAGGATACCGCCGCAAGAATCGACGGGCTGGCTTTCGCCGCCTGCTCCAGCACCCGGGCTTCCGTACCCTCAAAGCCAAGAGCCCGCAGCGTCGGAATGTGCGGCCGCTCATGGGGCGGGAGAATACCCTGCACATAGCCCCTGTCCGCCAGCCGTTTCATCTTGGCCAGCCCCTGGAGCGCCGCCTCCTTCGGGTTGGACGCCGATCGCACGTTGGTTTTCGACGCCACGTTACCCCAGGACAGCCCGGCGTAATTGTGGGTGGGGCCAACCAGGCCGTCGAAGTTTGCTTCTACCGCGTGTTTTGCCATGGCAGTCGGTTCCGTTAATCGAAGTTCAGGCCGGGGGCAAGCGTGTCTGGCAGCTCACTCTTGCCGCCTTCCAGTGACGCCATGGGCCAGGCGCAGTAATCGGCAGCGTAATAGGCGCTGGGGCGGTGGTTGCCGCTGGCGCCAACACCGCCGAAGGGTGCCGCACTGCTTGCGCCCGTGAGCGGCCGGTTCCAGTTTACGATACCGGCCCGAACCTCCTCCACCAGCCGATCATAGAGTTTCCGATCATCGGTCAGAATACCGGCCGAGAGCCCGTAACGGGTATCGTTGGCCAGCTCCAGGGCATCATCAAAGCTCTTGTAGCGGTGGACCGTGAGCAATGGCCCAAAGAATTCCTCATCGGTCAGATCGAGCCCGGTCGCGTCGATAATACCCGGCGACAGCAGTCCGGTATCGGGTTTGAGGGACGTCATCTCCAGCAGGGATTTACCGCCCTTCTCCAGCATACCGGTCTGGGCCACCAGGAGCTTATCCGCAGCTTCGGCTGAAATTACCGCCCCCATGAACGGCTGAGGATCGGCATCGAACTCACCCACCTTGATCCGGGAGGCGACCTCCACCAACCGGTCCAGGAAGGCAGCACCCTTTTTGCCCCTGGGAACCAGCAGCCGACGGGCGCAGGTGCAGCGCTGACCGGCCGAGAGAAACGCCGACTGCAGGGCATGGTGAACAGCACCGTCCACGTCATGAACATCCTGAACAATCAGCGGGTTGTTGCCGCCCATTTCCAGGGCCAGGATTTTCTCCGGCTGGCCGCCGAACTGTTTGTGCAGAAGGTGACCAACCGTTGAACTGCCGGTAAAGAACAGGCCATCGATCATCGGGTGGCTAGCCAGCGACTTCCCGGTATCGGCAGCGCCCTGCACCAGGTTAATCACGCCGTCTGGTATGCCTGCCTTCTCCCAGAGCTTCACGATCACTTCCGCGACCCCGGGGGTCAGTTCACTGGGTTTGAACACCACGGTATTACCCGCCAAAAGTGCAGGCACAATATGCCCGTTCGGCAAATGCCCCGGGAAATTGTAGGGGCCGAATACGGCCACCACACCATGGGGGCGGTGCCGGAGCACCGCATGGCCGCCGGCAACGTCCGATTCAGAGTGGCCGGTACGCTCGTTATAGGCTTTCACGGAGATGCCGATCTTGCCAATCATCGCTGCCACTTCGGTCCGGGACTCCCACAGGGGTTTACCGGTTTCCAGTCCGATCTGGTAGGCCAGTTCCTCCTTGTGGGCTTCAAGCAACTCGCCAAAGGCTTCGACCACTGCCTGGCGCTCCACAAAACTTCTTCGCCGCCACTTCAGAAAGGCGGTGCGCGCCTCACGCACGGCCGCGTCAACGTCTTCAAGGTTGGCACTTTCACCATCCCAGACTGTCTCGCCGGTCACTGGCTGGACAGATTCGAAGGGAGCACCATGGCCCTGAAGCCATAGCCCGTCGATAAACAGTTCGCCTGTCAGCTTTGCCATTTCGATGCACCTCCCGGTACTGAACTTCTAAATATATTTTTGGCCAACATCCCCGAATCTTTCAAGGGTGCCAAACGAACCGGATCACCGGACTCAACCTGCAAGGCGTCTGCAACTTCCGGTGGCAAACTGACCGTATCCGGGCCGATGCAATCCATTGGCAGGGTCGTTACCCGAAAATCCCGGAAGGACCGGTTTGACACCATTACACGCTCATCGGCCGGAACATCCAGGTTCACCGGTTTACGGATGACCATGGCATGCCGGTTGACGCTTTCTCTTACGGTGCGGATGTTGTGAACAAAGGCCTCTAGCACCGGACCGCCATCAAAGATGTCCACCAGTCCGTTGAAATTGAACCCCTCCTCCTGAAGCATCCTGAGCGCCGGAGCCGTGTTGCCATGCACCCGGCTGATCACTGCCCGGGCCGAATCCGGCAACATGGGCAGATAAATCGGATATTTCGGCATCAGCTCGGCGATAAACGACTTGTTGCCAAGCCCCGAAAGCACGTCCGCCTCACTGAATTCCATGTCGAAGAACTTGCTGCCCAGGGCATCCCATAACGGGCTGCGCCCCTGCGCGTCAGAAACGCCCCGCATCTCCGCGAAAACCTTGTCCGAAAAGTGCTTCCGGAACTCGTCCAGATACATGAACCGGCAACGGGAGAGCAGCAGACCATTGCCACCGCCCTTGTACTCATCAGAAAGCAGCAGCGAGCAGATCTCGCTGGTATCAGTCATGTCGTTAGACAGATGCAGCGTCGGGGTGCGCACGTGCACGCCGAGCTCCTTCGAGGCGTTCACTGCAACACTCAGCCGGTAGTTGTAAAACACCTCGTCCAGACCAACCCGAGCCTGGATTCCACTGATTCCGACAGTCTTCTTTCGCTGGATATCCTCAAGCGCAAACAGGTAAAGCCCGGCCTCCGGCGCACAGCGCTGATTGAAGGTTTCCCGGGCGTGGCTGATCTTCCTCTCCAAAAGCTCCCGGTCCGCGGGCAGCGTTGTGAGCCCCTTGCCGGCGCTCTGCGCCATAGTGTAAAGATCGTCCAGATCGTTTTCCTGAAGCGGGCGAATTACCAGCATGGTGTCGCCTCTCTGTTTCCGCGATTTAACTGAATAACCGTTGGAATGCCTGTCCGAATCGCTGTCATAGCGGCGCGATCCTTACCCGGTCACCCGCGGTCTTGTTCAGCACCTTCCAGGTGTTGACCGGCACCTTGAGTGTGTCTTCCAGAGTTTCCGCAACCGGTGTCAGGGTGCAGCGGAACTGGTCCCGCTCCCCTGCCGCAATCAGACAGGTTTCGCCAAGGTCATGATTGGCGGCATGCAGGGGTTTCGGGTGGCTGGTCACCAGGGTTCTCAGGCTGTCGGTGCGCGCCTCCAGTACTGGCCCGGCGTCAAAAATGTCCAGGTAGCAGCCGGGCTGGAATCCCTCCCGCTGGAGCAATTTGAAGTTCGGTACAGTTATCTCATGCGGTTGCCCCAGCGCCTTCTGGGCCGCCTTGCTCAGCAGGGTGACATAGATCGGATTGGGCGGCATCAGTTCAGCGATAAAGGTTTTACTCAGCTGCCCGGAATACTGATCTGCCGTTTCAAAATCCATATCAAAGAAATGTCGGCCAAGGCTGTCCCAGAACGGCACGCTGCCGTCATCCAGTTGCACACCCTGGATTTCCACTGCCACCCGTTGGGTAAACCATTCCCGATGATCGGCGATGAACAGAATCCGTGCACGGGATAGCAGCTCGAACGCCTCACTGTCACGGAGTTCCGGCCGGATCGAGAACGAACACAGCAGGGTGACATCGGTCAGAAAGTGGGAGGGATACAAGACTTCTACCCGCCTTGATACACCCAGCTCATGGGATGCGTGAATCAGCGCATCGCGCCGGTAACTGTAGAAGGGCTGACCATTGCCGGCCCTGGCATCGATACCAGCCGTGCCCGCGATCTCTCCGGTTTCAGTGTTTTCCAGCACGAACAGGAACCTCGGTGGGTCATCCTCTGTGCTGATCTTGCCGGCAAAAGACGCCAGTGAATGCTCAATCTTGTATGCAAGGGCATCGTTTTGTTTGGGCAGGGTGGAGGAAAGGCGGGCACTCTGGGTGCCCGCGATGGCGAGAATCTGGTCCAGATCATCCGGCTGCGCCGGACGTACCAGCCACATAGGAACTCCTTAGGCCGTCAGTTTTTTAACCGCCGCTTCGAAACGATCGAGGGCTTCGCCGATATCCTGCTCGGGAATGATCAGTGACGGCGCCAGACGAATCACGTTAGCACCAGCCATCAGAACCATCACGCCCTCGTCCAGACCTGCATTAAGAAAATCCCTGGCCTTGCCCTGCCACTGCTCGGTGAGCACACAACCGAGTAACAATCCGGCCCCGCGAACTTCACTGAACACGCCATAACGCTCACCAATATCCATCATGCCCTTGCGGAGCCTTTCGGAGCGCGATTTTACACCCTTGAGAATCTCCGGCTGGCTGACAGTATCCACAACCTTTTGGCCAACGGCGCAGGCCAGGGCGTTACCGCCATAGGTGCTGCCGTGGGTTCCGACGCCGAGACTGGCAGCTACCTTTGCGGTTGTCAGCATGGCTGCTATCGGGAAACCACCGCCCAGGCCCTTGGCACTGGAGAGAATATCCGGCACCACGTTGTACATCTGGTAGGCATACAGGTGGCCGGTTCTTCCGACGCCGGACTGCACCTCGTCGAACACCAGCAGGGCATCGTTGGCATCACACAGCTGGCGCAGACCTTCAAGGAAAGCCTGGTCGCCCGGCATAACACCGCCTTCACCCTGAATGGGCTCTACCACCACGGCGCAGGTTTTTTCCTTTGAGATCAGCTTATTAACCGATTCCAGATCATTGAACTCAGCGTGGTGGATACCACCCGGAGCCGGCTCAAAACCTTCCAGATATTTGGGCTGGCCACCGACACTGACGGTAAACAGGGTGCGGCCGTGGAAGGAGTTCCTGAACGAGATGATTTGGTTTTTTTCCGGGCCGAAGTGCTCCCAGGCGTAACGGCGGGCCAGCTTGAAGGCGGCCTCGTTCGCCTCACCGCCGGAGTTGGCAAAGAACACCCGCTCGGCAAAGGTGAGATCACACAGGGTTTTGGCCAGACGCAAAGCCGGCTCATTGGTCATCACGTTGGACAGGTGCCAGATTTTCTCGGCCTGATCGTGCAACGCGCCTACGAGTCCCGGATGGCAATGCCCGAGGCAGGTCACCGCGATACCACCCTGGAGATCAATAAACTCGCGGCCTTCCTGATCCCAGATCCGGGAGCCCTCGCCTCGTACCGGAATGACGGAACCGGGGGCGTAATTGGGCACCATGACTTCATCGAACAGTTCGCGGCTGACGGGTTCTTTATTCATAGATCTCTCTCGGGAAAGCGGCTAAACGTATAAAAATAGTAGAGTGACCGAACCGGACAAGTACGTAGGTGTGCGGACTCTTGCACCATAATACGCCACTCAGGGCATAAGAACATCCGGTTCCCTGGCTGCAGGGCGTGATTGTACGGACGGGGCCAATGACTACCTGTGCCGCTACAACAGCAACTACCTGGATGGTGCACAGCGTAAAGCATCAAATCATTGATCGACCTGACGCAACTAGCGCGCTAAAGAGAAGTGCGAATACCGGGGAGCCCGAACGACGAAGGCCGGTAAGCCTTCGTCGTGCCACCCAACCCGTGGGCAGGGTGGACGCCAGACTTCAAATCAAAGCAACAGGGACCGAATATCCCCAAGAAGCTGACTAAGCAGCGACGTAAACCGCGCCGCATCCGCCCCGTTCACCGCCCGGTGATCGTAAGACAGAGACAACGGCAGCATCAACCGGGGCTGGAACTCCTTGCCATCCCAAACCGGCTTCATCGCCGCCTTGGAAACCCCCAGAATCGCCACCTCCGGCGTATTCACAATCGGCGTGAACGCCGTGCCGCCAATACCACCCAGACTGGTGATGGTAAAGCAGGCACCCTGCATCTCGGCCGGCTTCAACTGCTTGTCCCGGGCCTTCTGGGCCAGCTCGGCGCTTTCCGCCGCCAGCTCCCATAAGCCCTTCTGATCCACATCCCGGATCACCGGCACCATCAGCCCATTGGGCGTATCCACTGCAATCCCGATGTGAATGTACTTCTTGCGAACCACCTCCTTGCGCTCCATGTCCAGCGACACGTTGAACTGAGGCAACTCCGCCAGTGCCGTGGCACAGGCCTTCAGCAGGAACGGCAGCGGCGTCATCTTCACGCCCTTCTTCTCGCCGGCTGCCTTCTGGGCCTTGCGGAACTCCTCCATATCGGTGATATCCGCATCCTCGAACTGGGTCACATGGGGCACGTTCAGCCAGCTGCGCTGCATGTTGTTGGCAGTGGCGAACATTATCCGCGACATGGCCTCGCGCTTGACCTCACCAAACTGGCTGAAGTCCGGCAGCTTGACGCCGGGGATACCAGAGCCGGTGGCAACGCCACCACCCTGCTGGGCCTGCTTCAGCTTGCTTTTCACATAAGCCTGAACGTCGTCTTTGACAACCCGGTTCTTCGGGCCAGAGCCCTTGATCCGGGCCAGATCCGCGCCCAGCTCCCGGGCCAGTTTGCGCACGGCGGGGCCAGCGTGGACCTTAGCGCCTGGTGTGGGCGGCTCATAGGTAGCCCCTTGGGGTTCGGGTTCGGGCGCGGACTCAGCGGCCTGCCTGGACTTTTCTTCAGGTTCCGGCCCGGGCTTTTCTTCCCTGCCGGACTCTTCCTTGCCGGACTCCTCAGAGGCCTCCTCCTCACCGCCACCGTCTTCCTGAACGGTCATTTCCAGCAGTTCGTCACCTTCCGAAAGTTTGTCGCCCTCGGACACCAGGATCTTGCTCACCTTGCCCGCATAGGGCGAGGGAATCTCCATGGTGGCCTTGTCGGATTCCACCGTTACCAGCGGATCGTCAGCCTCGATGGTATCGCCCTCAGCGACATTGATTTCGATAACCGGAACGTTGTCGAAGCCATCCAACGCAGGAACCTTCACAGTTTCCTTGCGGGAGCCGCCGGAAGCCTTCTTCGGCGCCGGCTTGCTTTCTTCTGACTTTTCTTCCTGTTTGCTGTCGTCCTTTTCCTCGGCTTTTCCTTCGGACTTTTCCTCGGGCTCGTCACTGCCGGTATCAGAGCCACCGGCATCGCTGCTGGCTTCCATCATCCCGACAACATCGCCTTCCTTGACCTTGTCACCCACCTTGACGGTGATCTTGGTGATCTTGCCGGCACCGGGTGACGGCAACTCAACCGAGGCTTTGTCTGACTCAACGGTCAGAATCGGATCTTCTTCCTCAACCGAATCCCCCACGCTGACGGTGATTTCGATAACCTCGACCTCATCCGCACCGCCGAGATCCGGAATCTTGATTTCCTGTTCACTCATGGCGGTCTCCTTAGCTCAGCACCGGGTTCGTTTTGTTGCGATCGATTCCGTATTTGCGCATGGCTTCGAGAACCACATCGTTCTTCACCTCACCATCCTGGGCCAGGGCAGACAGCGCGCTTACCGTCACGTAGTAACGATCCACTTCAAAGAAGCTGCGCAGCTTTTCCCGGGTGTCACTGCGGCCGAAGCCATCAGTACCGAGGGTCAGGTAGGTTTTGGGAATAAACGCCCGGAGCTGCTCGGAGTGCAGCTTGATGTAATCGGTGGAAGACACCACCGGCCCAGCCTGCTTCTCCAGGCACTGGGTGACATAGGCCTTCTTGGGTTTGTCATCCGGGTGCAGACGATTCCAGCGCTCTACGTGCTGGCCTTCACGGGCCAGCTCGTTAAAGCTGGTGACGCTCCATACATCGGAAGCCACGCCCCAGTCGTCTTTCAGCATCTGGGCCGCAGCGCGCACCTCGTTCAGGATGGCGCCGGCGCCAAGCAGCTGAACCCGGGGCGTTTTCTTGCGGCCCTTGGTTTCAACAGATTCGAACAGGTACATGCCCTTGATGATGCCGTCCTCGCAATCCTTGGGCATCGCAGGCTGTTCGTAGTTTTCGTTCTCGACAGTCAGGTAGTAATAGACATTCTTGTTGTCCTCGAACATCTCTTTCATACCATGACGGAGCACCACGGCCATTTCGTACCCGTATGCCGGATCGTAGGCCTTACAGTTCGGAATGGTGTTGGCCAGAACGTGGCTGTGACCATCCTGGTGCTGCAGGCCTTCGCCGTTCAGGGTGGTCCGGCCGGCGGTACCGCCGATCAGGAAACCACGGGCCTGAATATCACCGGATGCCCACGCCAGATCGCCCACCCGCTGGAAACCGAACATGGAATAGAAGATATAGAACGGAATCAGCGGGAAGTTATTGGTGCTGTAGGAAGTTGCTGCTGCCATCCAGGCCGCCATGGAGCCATCTTCGTTAATCCCTTCCTCAAGGATCTGGCCCTTTTTGTCTTCCCGGTAGTACATGATCTGGTCACGGTCTTCCGGAACGTACTTCTGCCCCTCGGCCGTGTAAATGCCCAGTTGACGGAACATGCCCTCCATACCGAAGGTACGGGCTTCGTCCGGCACGATCGGCACCACCCGCTTTCCGATACGTTTGTCTTTGGTCAGAGCCGTCAGTATCCGGACAAAGGCCATGGTGGTGGAAATTTTCCGCTCTCCAGAACCTTCCAGCACCGCCTTGAAGATGTCGAGCTCCGGAATCTGCAATGGCTGGCAGTCCTTGCGCCGCTTGGGATAGAAACCGCCTAATTCCTGCCGGCGTTTTTTCATGTAGACGATTTCCGGGCTATCCGGTGCCGGGCGGTAATAGGGAACGTCCTTGAGCTCGTCGTCCTTCAGCGGCAACGCAAACCTGTCCCGGAACGACTTCAGTTGCTCGATGTCCAGTTTCTTCAGGGAATGCGCGGTATTCTGTGCCTCACCGGCCTCGCCAAATCCGTAGCCCTTGATGGTATGGGCCAGGATGACGGTCGGGCGGCCACCGTTGTTGTGGATGGCGTGATGGTAAGCGGCATAGATCTTATAGGGGTCATGGCCACCGCGGTTGAGCTTGTTGATCTCCTCATCAGAGAGGTTTTCAACCAGCTTCGCTGTTTCGGGGTACTTGCCAAAGAAGTGTTTGCGGGTATAAGCAGGTCCGTTGCTTTTATAGTTCTGCAACTCGCCATCACAGACTTCGTCCATGACCCGCTGCATCTTGCCGTCCTTGTCGCTCTCGAACAGGGGGTCCCAGTGACGACCCCAGACCACTTTCAGCACATTCCAGCCGGCACCCCGGAAGACACCCTCAAGCTCCTGTATAATCTTGCCGTTGCCCCGCACAGGCCCGTCCAGACGCTGAAGGTTGCAGTTAACCACAAAAATGAGATTGCTCAGGTTTTCCCGGCCGGCCATGGAAATGGAACCCAGGGTTTCCGGCTCGTCACATTCACCGTCACCAACAAAGCACCAGACTTTGCGATCACCCATTTCGACGAGCTCCCGGCTGTCCAGGTACTTCATGACGTGTGCCTGGTAAATGGCCTGGATGGGACCCAGACCCATAGAAACCGTCGGGAACTGCCAGTATTCAGGCATCAGCCAGGGGTGCGGGTAAGAGGACAGCCCCGTGCCATCCACTTCCTCCCGGTATTTGTCCAGATCCGTTTCGTCGAAACGGCCTTCCAGGTAGGAGCGGGCATAGATGCCCGGCGAAGAATGCCCCTGGAAATAAATCAGATCGGATTCGCGTTTTTCGTCGCCGCCATGGAAAAAGTAGTTGAAGCCCACGTCATACAGCGTTGCTGCCGACGAGAACGATGAAACATGCCCACCCAGATCTCCGGGCCTCTGGTTAGCGCGCATGACCATGGCCATGGCATTCCAGCGGATCAGGGAGCGAATCCGGCGCTCCATAAACAGATCACCGGGCATCGGCGCCTGCTGGGAAACAGGAATACTGTTCCGGAATGGCGTGGTGATGGAATAAGGCAGCTCGGTGCCATCGCGGCTCGCCCGCTCGGAGAGCCTTTCAAGTATGTATTTGGCCCGGTCTACGCCTTCGTTCTCGATCAGAGATTCCAGCGCGTCCAGCCATTCACTGGTTTCAATGGGATCATCGTCCTGGTACATCAAACCCTCCCCTTGGCATCAAAAAGTGCGGCGCGGCCACGATCAGCAGCCTGGCGCGCAGCGGTGTCGATAAGCTGCGATGAATTGCAGTGTGTTGTTGTGGGTATTTCCAGCCTGACAGGCGTACCGGCTTGCAGCACACAGAACCTGTATAAAGCATAGAACAGCTTTCACACTTTTCCTGCCTGATCGCCCCTGATTCACGGGCTTTTGGCCTCAGGTTGACCGGCATTCTGGTGAAGTGCGCGGATCCGCCTACCCGATTCGTAGTATTTTTACTACATTTTGCCTGCCAAATTCAATTCAGGCCGCTTTTAAATCCATTCATGGCAGGCACCTTGCGGTTACTTACGGAAGAATGACCGTTTTCGGACCAGCAGACAACCAGACTGCGACCAATGTCGTAGCATTCTTATCAAACGGCATTTTCATTACACGCTAAAAGATCTCAATTCTGGATTTACCTGTATTTTCGGCGCATTTAACGTTTATTGCTGAATTTTCAATCAGATCTTCTTATACGCACGCCTGATTTATCGATACTTTTTGGTTAGACCTGAAAATAAATTCCGGTTTATGTATACTGCCTGACCGATTTTTAACCACCCAAAAAGTGGTCCAACCACTTTATGACATGGCACTAATCAGAGGGCGATCTATGAACTCCATCGTCACCCTTCCGAACCGGATTCCCACTACAGAATTCGAGGAACGGCGTTTCAAGGTCTACACAGACCGCCAGCTCGACAAAATTGAAGTCATTCAGAATCTCCCTGAAGAGACTCTGTTTGAAATGAAGGTGGTAGCCAGCGTGCTGCCGTTCCGGGTTAACGAATATGTGATCAACGAACTGATCAACTGGGACAGGGTACCGAACGACCCGATCTATCAACTTGTCTTCCCTCAAAAAGGCATGTTGAAAGACGAGCATTACGAGCGCATGGCAACAATGCACCGGGAAGGTGCCGGCAAGAAAGAGATCCAGGCCGTTGCCAGGGAGATTCGGGATGAACTGAACCCGCACCCGGCTGGCCAGATGGAAATGAACATGCCGGAGCTGGACGGCGAGGTGCTGGACGGCGTTCAGCACAAGTACCGGGAAACGGTTCTGTTCTTCCCTGCCCAGGGCCAGACCTGCCACTCCTACTGCACCTTTTGCTTCCGCTGGGCGCAGTTTGTCGGTGACAAGGACCTGAAGATGGCCAGTACCGAAGCCGGGGAATTGCACGGCTACCTGCAGGAGCACACCGAGGTAACCGACCTGCTGGTGACCGGCGGCGACCCCATGGTGATGAAGACCAAGAACCTGGTGCAGTACCTGGAACCACTGCTACAGCCGGAGTTCGATCATATCCAGACCATCCGGATCGGCACCAAGGCCCTCACCTTCTGGCCGTACCGTTTTGTGACGGACAAGGATGCGGATGAGCTGATTGACCTGTTCGCAAGTCTGGTGGATGCCGGCAAGCACGTGGCCATCATGGCCCACTACAACCACTGGCAGGAAATCACCACCGACATCGCCGAAGAAGCTATCCGCCGCCTTCGCGCCACCGGTGCCGAAATACGCGCCCAGGGCCCGCTGATCAAGCACGTGAATGACAATGCCGACGACTGGGCCAAGCTGTGGAACAAGGAAGTGCAACTGGGCATCATCCCCTACTACATGTTTGTCGAGCGGGACACCGGCGCCAAGAATTACTTCGAAGTGCCACTTGCCGAGGCTTTCCATATCTACCGGGAAGCCATGAAGCAGGTGTCTGGCCTGGCCCGTACCGCCCGCGGCCCGTCAATGAGCGCCGGCCCGGGTAAGGTTGAGGTGCAGGGCATCACTGAGATCAACGGTGAGAAGGTATTTGTGCTTCGCTTTATCCAGGCCCGCAACCCGGACTGGGTGCAGCGCCCGTTCTTTGCCAGGTACAGCGAAACGGCCACCTGGCTGCATGAGCTGGAGCCAGCCCTTGGGGAGGAAAAGTTCTTCTTTGAGGACGAGTACGAAGAGATGAAGAAGGGTAACGGCTAATCGCTACTTCCTCGACCAGTCGGGTCGAGGAAGTAGCGCTGCAATAGGTCCGGGTCATCAAAATGGCGACGGCCAGTGAACGCAACCGCATGCTGGCCCCATTGGCGCATGGCACCGGCCGACACCACCCCCGTGGGCCAGAGCAGGAACCGCTCCAACCGCTCGGACCCGGATACAAGGCCGTCGGAAGCAAACAGCCGCCCGCCCTCGGGTGAACGCCCGCGCAGGTGATCGTATGGCAGGAAATGGTAGACATGATCCGCCACCTGATCCGGCGCCGTTCGGGACGCCACCAACTGATGCTCGCCCGCAGACAGGTAAAGCGTCATGCCGGTATCCGTCTGCGGCACAGCACCGGCTATCCAAAGGGGCTCCTCACCAGCGGGAACCCCATCCACAGGCAACAGCCCGGACTCGACAAGCAGCCACTGATGGTAGCAGCCGCATGAATGGACGAAATCGTAGACCAGCGGTAAACCGTCCTCGCCGAGTGTGACCCTCCAGAAGAAGCCATCCAGCGCACCAGCATAGATATCCACGGCCGCCGCCGGTGGCCGGGAAGCGAACCAGATCAGATAGTTCAGTTGCGGCAGCACCTGGCCATCGAACCGGGTATAGGACAGTCGAGTATAGACAACAGGGGTGGGCTCGAATAACAACTTGCCATCGCTCCGGCGGGCAGGGCGGCCTGGCACGTCATTGCCGTCCCGCGTCTCCAGCACCCAGGTGGGCGCATAGCGGGCAAACAGGGCCTGGGACTCCGCCTCGCTGAACATCGGAATCCGCAGTGTGCTGCGACGCGAGGCCCGTTCCAGCAATCCGGCGAAATCCTCCTGGCCGACGGGTTCCGGCGGTGCGTAAACCGTCCAGGGATAGGCAGGTTGATAGGGCAATTGGTAATCCTCAATCAACTCCCCCATCACCTTCCTGGCACGCCACTGAACCAAGGGCGCCATCAGGGGATACAGGCCAACCACCTGTGCCAGGCCGCGATAGCTGTCAGGCACCGACCTGGCAACGTCCAGCCTATGCCAATCCTTGCCACCGCGCTGAAGCCGGGCAGTCGCCGCTTGCCCACATTCCCGAAGCGCTGCCAACCGGCCGGGGCTTACGCCACCCAGACTGTCCGCCTCATGAGCCCGGGCATTCACGGCTTTCAGGTGCGCTCGCTGCAGCCATTCCTGGCGCTGTGCAGCCGACAAACCGGAGAACTCGAAACTGGCAAGGAAGCGGTCAACCCGCAAATAGGGAAAGCCAGGCGGAGACCAGGCCTGAGCATCAAAGTGGTTGCCACCAACCACCTCCTGCTGCCACTGACGGAACAGTTTGTCACACTCGAAGGTGACAGCTTCGATAGGCGCGGAAGAATAATTCTGTGAGGCACACCCGCCGATGCCGACAACCACCACTATCAGAAAAGCCGGGAACGCTGCCCACCGTCGCATCGCTGTTGCCTCCAGTCTGTCGACTTCCTGCAATTCGGACAGGCAGCAAGTTCTCTGGTTCCAACCATCTGTTGTGATCGCTGGAACGACAGGGTTTCCTTGGCAGACAGTTTACCAGTCGGGTTTCGCCTGGGGCTCTACCCGCTCCTGGCTACTCGAACGGATCAGTGCATTAGGGTGTACAACTTCCGCCGGTAAGTTCGAACATCCGCGTTATTGTTCCCCAGCTTGTCAAACAGCTCGATCAGGGTGGTTTTCGCCACTTCGTCTTTATACTGGCTGTCCACCTGCATCAGGCGAATCAGCAGATCCATGGCCTCAGCGTTGTTTTCCTGTAATACGTGATGAAGGGCCAACTGGTGCAGTGCGTTCGGGTCTTTCGGGTCCTGCTCCAGTGCCATCTCCAGATCCTTGATCGGCGGCAGCTCCGCTGACTGCTTCAGGAACTTCACCCGGGCCGCCAGCTGTTTGGCCTGGTGCTGCATTTTCTCTTCCGGCGGCAGGCTCTCGAGCACTTTCTCAGCCGTTTCAAGGTCGCCCATTTCCGCCTTCAGCTGAGCCAGATCAATCAGCACCTTCAGGTTTTCGGGGTCTTTCTGGTTCATCTCCGAGAGGATGGCCAGCGCACCTTCCACATCCCCCTCTTCCCAGATGCGGTGAGCCTTGTCGTAAGGGTCTTCCTTCGGAGCCTCAACGTGCTTGTCGAGGACCTTGCGGATCTCGCTCTCCGGCAGGGCGCCGTTAAAACCATCCACGGCCTGGCCATCCTTCACGAGTATTACCGTCGGCAGGCTACGCACGCCCAGGCTGGAGGTGAGCTGCTCCTGTTCGTCGGCGTTGACCTTCGCCAGCATGAAGGCGCCCTCGTATTCATTGGCCAGCTTCTCCAGCAGCGGCATCAGCTGCTTGCACGGGGCGCACCATTCGGCCCAGACATCCACCAGAATGGGCGTGCTGGCCGAGGCCTCCATGACCTTCTGCTGGAAGTTTTCCATGGTGGCTTCAAAGATGTAGGGAGAGTTGCTCATGCAGGGCACCTGAAAAAGTCGAATGAATCGTTGGGAACTGCCAGTGGACATGGGGCCAGATGCCGGAAAATCAAGCGTAACCCGGTAAAAGCCAGCGCCTTGAAATAACCGTATCTGCCGTTACATAGGCTATTAAGCAACGCTTGGGAAATGACTTTGAAAACGCACCCGGGCGACTCACAACCTTCCCGGATGGATACTTCACGGCATGAATGAAGACGCGCGCAAAGATTCACTTGAGGACTTCGAAGAGGACGTGACGGAATACATCGGCAAGGACGAACACAGCAAGAGCCTTGCCCTGCCCCAGCAGATGATGCCCCGGCGAATGTATGTGCTGCCGGTTTCAAATCGCCCGTTCTTTCCGGCCCAGGTGCAGCCTGTGGTGGTTAACCAGAACCCGTGGCAGGAAACCCTGAAGCGGGTAGGTGAGACCGACCACAAGGTGCTGGGCATCTGCTTTGTGGACGAGCAGGAAGCTGAAGACGGCATACCCGCCAGTGACCAGTTGGAAACCACCGGCTGTGCCGTTCGCGTTCATCATGCCCAGAACGAAGGCGGCAAGGTCCAGTTCATTGCCCAGGGTCTGCAGAGGTTCCGGATTGCCCAGTGGTTACGCCGCAAGCCACCGTACCTGGTGGAAGTGGAGTACCCTGCCGAGCCGGAAGAAGAAGCCGATGAACTCAAGGCCTACACCCTGGCCATCATCAGCTCGATCAAGGAATTGCTGCGCACCAACCCGCTGTACGGCGAAGATGTTAAACAATACCTGTCCCGCTTCGGGCCGGACGACAGCTCGCCCCTGGCCGACTTCGGCGCTTCCATGACCAGTGCTCCGGGCCGGGAGCTGCAGGATGTGCTCGACACCGTCCCCCTGCTCCGCCGCATGGAGAAGGTATTGCTGCTGATGCGCAAGGAACAGGAAGTGGCCCGCCTGCAGTCAGAAATCAGCGAAGAGGTCAACGCCAAGGTTCAGAAGCACCAGCGGGAGTTCTTCCTGAAAGAACAGCTGAAGGTCATCCAGCGCGAGCTGGGCATGGCCAAGGACGACAAGACCGCAGATGTGGAGCGGTTCGAGGAACGGATGGCCCAACTGAATCCGCCGGAGGCCGTCCACGAGCGATTCAATGATGAAGTTCAGAAGCTGCAGGTGCTGGAACAGGGTTCGCCGGAATACGGTGTTACCCGCAATTATCTCGACTGGCTGACCCAAGTGCCCTGGGGCGTTCATTCCGAGGATCATTTCGATCTGACCGAAGCGCGCCGGATTCTGGACCGGGACCACGATGGTCTGGACGACGTGAAAGACCGCATCGTCGAGTTTCTGGCCGAAGGCACTTTCAAGGGAGAGGTCAGCGGCTCCATCCTGTTGCTGGTGGGCCCGCCTGGCGTGGGCAAAACCTCCATCGGCCATTCCGTGGCAGACGCGCTGGGGCGGAAGTTCTACCGTTTCAGCGTGGGCGGCATGCGCGACGAAGCTGAAATCAAGGGCCACCGCCGCACCTACATCGGCGCCATGCCCGGCAAATTCGTGCAGGCGCTGAAGGATTCAAAAGTGGCAAACCCGGTGATCATGCTGGATGAAATCGACAAGATCGGCGCCTCCTACCAGGGCGATCCGGCCTCGGCTCTGCTGGAAACCCTGGATCCGGAACAGAACCGTGAGTTTCTGGACCACTACCTGGATGTCCGCATGGACCTTTCCAAGGTGCTGTTCATCTGCACCGCCAACCAGCTGGACACCATCCCCCGGCCACTGCTGGACCGCATGGATGTCATTCGCCTGTCCGGTTACATTGGTGAAGAGAAACTGGCCATCGCCAAGCATCACTTGCTGCCAAGACTGCTCAAGCGGGCCGGTCTGCTGAAAAAGCAATTCAATATCACGGACGCCGCCATCCGGCAGGTAATTGAGGGCTATGCCCGCGAGTCCGGTGTGCGGAATCTCGAAAAGCTGCTGCACAAGATCCTGCGCAAAGGCATTGTGAAATTGCTGGACAATCCGGACCAGCCGGTAAAAGTAGGCGTCTCTGATCTGCAAACCTACCTCGGCCAGCCGTCGTTCAGAAAAGAGAAATCGCTCAAGGGCACCGGCGTTGTCACCGGCCTCGCCTGGACTGCCATGGGTGGCGCCACTCTGAGTATTGAGGCATCCCGGATTCACAGTTCCCAACGCGGCTTCAAACTGACCGGCCAGCTCGGGGACGTGATGAAGGAGTCGGCCGAAATCGCCTACAGCTACGTCTCATCAAACCTTAAACGCTTCAGGGGCGACCTCACCTTCTTCGACAAATCCTTCGTGCACCTGCACGTACCGGAAGGCGCAACACCGAAGGATGGCCCCAGCGCTGGCGTCACCATGGCGACCGCGCTGCTGTCCATCGCCCGCAAAGAGGCACCGCAGCAGAATCTGGCCATGACCGGAGAGCTGACCCTGACCGGGCAAGTACTGCCAGTGGGCGGTATCCGCGAAAAGGTTATTGCCGCGCGACGGCAGAAAATCAATAACCTGATTCTGCCAGAGGCAAACCGTGGGGATTATGAGGAGCTGCCGGAGTATCTGAAAGAAGGCCTGACGGTGAATTTTGCCCGGCACTACAATGATGTATTTCAGGTGTGCTTCGGCAACAAACCCCGCAGAGAATCCAGTGTCCATTGAAATAACTGGTCTAACCAGTGAGCAATTACATTGACGCTTTCCGGACCTTTGTCTTTACTCGATTTGACCTTGATCAAAAAGTGAACGATCGGTAGTCCCAAGGCTACCGACATCCTACTCGTTGGCAAAGAGAGTGGTAAAACAATGAACAGGAAAGCCTCAATTCTCTGCGTGGCCGCGGGCCTCGCTGTCATTCCTTACGCTCATAGCCAATCCGACGACACCCTGAAAAAGCTGGGCAATTTCCAGACCACGGGAAAGGCCGGGTTCACGGTCATCGACCAGAAAAGTGACAGCGCTGACGCCATCCGGAAAACACTGGAAAAAATCCAGCTTCCCGAGGGCTTTGAAATCAGCCTCTACGCCCTGGTCCCGGATGCCCGCCACATGGCGGTAGGCCCACAGGGTGTGGTCACCTTTGTAGGCACCCGGAAAACAGAAGTCTGGGCGGTCACTGACCGGGACAAGGACCGGGTGGCCGACGAGGTCAAGAACTTCGCGCCTTCCCTGGCCAAGGCGGTTCCCAATGGTCCCTGCTTCTCACCAGACGGTGTGCTCTACATCGCCGAGCAGAACCGGGTGTTGGCGTACCCCGCCGCCGAGTTCTTCTTTGAAGGCGGCGATGTGGTCGCATCCGAAGTCATCCCCCAGGGCGAGCTGATTCCCGAGGAGTTTGTAAGTTACAACCACACCGCGCGGGTCTGCGATGTTGGTCCGGACGGCAAGCTCTATATCTCGCTGGGCCAGCCCTACAATGTGGCGCCGCGCGAGTACCTGGACACATTCAGCGAATGGGGTATCGGCGGCATGATCCGGGTGAATCAGGATGGCACCGGGCGCGAAGTTTATACCCGCGGCATCCGGAACTCCGTCGGACATGATTTCCACCCCACCACGGGAGAGCTCTGGTTCACCGACAATCAGGTGGACGGAATGGGAGACGACATTCCCCCGGGTGAGATCAACCGGCAAACCGCCATGGGCCAGCATTTTGGCCATCCCTGGTATGGCGGTGGTGATGTCCGCACCAACGAATACAAAGGTGACGAAGTTCCGGTCGACGTGATCTTCCCGGTTTCCGAAACGGTAGCCCACGCCGCAGACCTGGGGATGGTGTTCTACACCGGCAATATGTTCCCGAAAAAGTATCAGGGCGGCATTTTCTCCGCGCAGCACGGCTCCTGGAACCGGACCACGCCCATCGGTGCAAGGGTGATGTTCACGCCCGTGGATTCGGAAGGCAATATTGCCGGGGAAACCGTGCCCTTTGCGGAAGGCTGGCTGGATGAAAACGGCGAGTATCTGGGGCGCCCCGTAGACGTGGCCCAGCTGAAAGATGGCTCACTGCTGGTCTCTGATGATCTGGCCGGTGCTGTCTATCGGATCGCCTATACCGGTTCCGGCTCCTGAGCCTGACCCCTTTTTCACAGAACAGACCCAACCGTCAGCACCGGCGACGCGTCAATATCGTCGGCATCCATCATGTTGGCCACCCGCTGGAGTGAGGCCAGAATCATGGTCTGTTCCCACTCCGCCAGGCTCTGGAATTTCTGGATAAAATCCTCCTGCAGCGGATTGGGTGCCCGGGCAAGGAGCTCGGCGCCTTCGTCCGTCAGGTGGGCGTGTACCTTGCGTTTGTCCTGGGTACTGCGCACCCGGTAAACCAGCTTGCGATGCTCCAGGCGATCCAGAATCGTCGTCACCGTCGCCTGGCTGAGGCTCACCTTGTCGGCAATGGTTCCGATGGTGACCTCCCCCAGATCCCGAATCGTTCTCATGATCAACAGCTGCGGGCCCGTAAGCCCGGCGTGCTTGCTGAGGCGCTTGGAATGCAGATCCGTTGCCCGGATCACACGCCTCAGTGCCACCAGTACATCTTCGTAACTGTTCACGGCATTACTCCGATTCGGAATTGATAATTTATTTATACCACTAACTATTAGAGGTCTTTGCACCGGGAAATGCAAGCCACGGAGGTCCCCGGCATTTTTTCCGCCAGCCACTATGCTAAGGTCACGAACTTGTTCCATTTCCGACAGACCGACGGACAGAACCCGATGATCAAGTATTTTCTGCTTTTCCTCCTCACCATGGCATTTACCGGCACCCTGTATGGCCAGGACAGGCTCGGCCCGGAAGAAGAGCTAACCTCGGAAAACCTGGAAGAAAGCATAAAGACCCTGGAAAAGCCCATGTACACGCCATTCATAGAGCTTTACCTGCTGGAGGAAAGCAAGGCGCTGCGCAAAGAGATGATGAACACCCGCGCAGAGCTGATCGAAAAGGTGGTGGATAAAGAGCTGTCGGTCGCCGACAAGACCATGTCCTACGCGACCGACACGGTGACTTATTTCTTCTACCTGATCGCCGGTGCGACTTCAATTCTGGTGGTTATCGGATGGAACTCCATCCGCGATATGCGCAACCAGCTCACCAGCCTGGCGGAAAAAAGGGTGAACGAACTGGTGGTTGAGTACGAGAAGCGCCTGGAATTTATTGAGGACCAGCTCCGGCAGAAATCCGACATCATCCAGCAGAACCAGGCGGAGATTGAACGCACCAATGAAGTGCACTCCCTGTGGCTGAAAGCCAGCCAGGAAACCTCACAGCAGAACAAGATTGCCGCCTACGACACCATTCTGGATCTTCGCCCGGACGACGTCGAAGCCCTCAGCTATAAAGCCGACGCCGTTCTGGAGATGCAGGAGCCGCTGTGGGCCATCAGCCTGTGCCAGCGGGCCCTGAAACTTGCACCGGATAATGGCCACGCGCACTATCAGCTGGCATGTGCCTATGCCGAGATCGGCCGCTGGGAGGACGCTATCAGTACCCTGCAAAAAGCAATTGATATTTCCGAGGCATACCGGGACGATGCCTCCGTGGATGTCAGTTTCGAGCAGTTGCGCGATCATGAAAGCTTCCGCACACTGGTCTACCCGGATCAGGACGACGGCACGGATGCTTGACAACCAACCAGCTGTGGTGTTTTTTAGCTCGCTGAGAACATAAGAATAACCCTGAACAAAACAGGACAGACTCAATGAGAACTTCAGCAAAGAAACTCGTAACCGCTGTCAGCACTTCCATCGCCCTGATGGGCGCCGGCCACGCCGCCGCCGAAATCCAGATCGGTATCGCCGGCCCCATGACTGGCCCCGTCGCCCAATACGGTGACATGCAGTTTTCCGGTGCCCGTATGGCGATTGAACAGATCAACGCCAACGGTGGCGTGATGGGCGAGGAACTGGTCGCCGTGGAATACGACGATGTCTGCGACCCGAAGCAGGCCGTTAGCGTTGCCAACAACCTGGTCAACGATGGCGTCCGCTTTGTCGTCGGCCATCTGTGCTCAAGCTCCACCCAGCCCGCCTCGGACATATATGAGGACGAAGGCATCCTGATGGTTACACCGGCCTCTACCAGCCCGGAAATTACCGAGCGTGGTTATGAGCTGGTGTTCCGCACCATCGGCCTGGACAGCATGCAGGGTCCCGTCGCTGGCAACTATCTGGCCAGCCTCAACCCCGAGCGCGTCGCCATCATTCACGACAAACAGCAGTATGGTGAGGGCATTGCCACCGCCGTACGTGACACCCTCAAAGACAAGGGTGTGAAAATCGCCATGTTTGAAGGTATCACCGCTGGCAGCAAAGATTTCTCTTCCCTGGTGACCAAGCTGAAGCAGGCCGATGTCGACTACGTCTACTTCGGTGGCTACCATCCGGAGCTGGGCCTGATCCTGCGTCAGGCACGCCAGGCTGACCTGGACACCACCTTCATGGGCCCGGAAGGCGTGGGCAACAAGGACATCAACACCATAGCCGGCGAAGCTGCCGAAGGCCTGCTGGTTACCCTGCCGCCGGCGTTTGACCAGAAAGCGGCAAACCAGGAACTGGTTCAGGCTTTCGAAGCCAAGGGTGAAGACCCCTCCGGTCCGTTTGTGCTCACGTCCTACACCGCCGTTCAACTCATAGCCGAAGGTATTGAGAAAGCGGAATCCACGGATCCGTTCCAAGTGGCGGAAGCCCTGCGTAACGGCTCTTTCGAAACACCCATCGGCAAGGTTGAGTATGATAAGGCCGGTGATATGAAGTCATTCGAGTTCGTTGTTTACGAATGGCATTCAGATGGCAGTAAAACTCCGGTAAACTAAGCCAAATCGTTAAAAAACGGTAATGCGGAGAACACCTTCTCACCGGGATCCGGGAGAAGGTGTTTTTCCAGGCTCCTGTTGAACCTCCCCCGCCCGCGGTTCGGACATCCCGCGCCAGTGGTGTGGCAGCGGAGGGAGCAGGCTTTCGGAGCTCCAAAACAATGCAAGATCTCCTCTATTTTTCCCAGCAGCTCATCAATGGACTGACGATCGGGAGCGCCTACGCCCTGATCGCCATCGGCTACACGATGGTTTACGGCATCATTGGCATGATCAACTTCGCTCATGGTGAAATCTACATGATCGGTGCCTATACAGCCCTGATCGCCATCACCGGCCTTGCCACCCTGGGTATCGCGTGGCTTCCAGTGATCCTGATAGTTGCACTGGTTTGCGCCATGATCGTCTCCTGCGCCATGGGCTGGGCGGTGGAGCGGGTTGCCTATCGGCCGGTCCGCGGACGTCACCGCCTGATTCCACTCATCTCCGCCATCGGCATGTCGATCTTCCTCCAGAACTATGTCCATCTCGCCCAGGGCTCCCGCAACATCGGATTTCCCGCCCTGATTGACGGTGGCTTCCAGTTCGGCCCGGATGATGCGTTCAAGATGTCGCTCTCCTACATGCAGATCACCATCTTCGTTACCACTCTGATCTGTATGGCCGCGCTGTCCCTGTTTATTTCGCGGTCCCGTACCGGTCGCGCATGCCGGGCAGTTTCACAGGATCTGGGCATGGCCAACCTGCTTGGCATCGACACCAACCGGATCATCTCGGCGACCTTCGTGATCGGTGCTGCCCTGGCTGCGGTCGCGGGCCTTCTCCTGGGCATGTACTACGGCTCCATTGATCCGCTATTCGGATTTATCGCTGGGCTCAAGGCGTTCACCGCCGCCGTCCTTGGCGGTATCGGCAGCATTCCCGGCGCCATGCTGGGGGGGCTTATCCTGGGCGTTTCCGAAAGCATGACCTCCGGCTACCTCAGCGGTGAATACAAGGACGTGGTCTCTTTTGGCCTGCTGATCCTCATTCTGCTGTTCAAACCCACCGGCCTGCTTGGCAAACCGGAGGTTGAGAAGATCTGATGGCCGCTCAAAATCTGAAACACGCGCTTTTCTGCGCCGTTATCACCCTGGTTATTTCCTACCCGATTCTCGGGTTTAATCTGGAAGCACAGGGCATCAATGTCACCCTTACCGGGGCCGAGACCTCGACCATTGTGATGGTTTTCCTGGCTGCAGTGGTCGTCTTCCTGTTCCAGCTGTTCCGTGAAAGCGTGATGGCGACACTGAAAAGCATTCCAAGACCGCTGCCACAAACCCAGAAAGAGCCGATGGCTGAAAACAAGCGGGCAAGAATCGAATCCCGGGTACTCACCGTTATTATTGTGCTGGCCCTGTTCTGGCCCTTCTTTGTATCCCGTGGCTCTGTGGATCTGGCAACTCTGGTGCTCATTTACATCATGCTGGCTCTTGGCCTGAACGTGGTAGTCGGCCTGGCCGGCCTGCTGGACCTGGGCTATGTGGCCTTTTATGCCGTAGGTGCATACACCTTTGCTCTGCTTTCGGAGTATTTCGGCATTTCCTTCTGGATGTCGCTGCCGCTCGGGGCGCTTCTCGCGGCCCTGTTCGGGCTGGTACTGGGTTTCCCGGTGTTGCGGCTCCGGGGGGATTATCTGGCTATCGTAACCCTCGGTTTCGGCGAGATCATCCGCATTCTGCTCAACAACTGGACCAGCCTGACCGGTGGCCCCAACGGTATCGGCGGCATTCCGGAACCAACGCTCTTTGGCATGGAGTTCGGCCGGCGCGTCAAGGAAGAGGGCAATACCTCTTTCCACGAAACCTTCGGCATCGCCTACAGCGGTGAAGACAAGGTCATTTTCCTCTACCTGATATCCCTGATACTGGCCATTTTCACTGCCCTGGTGATTCGACGGTTCATGCGCATGCCGGTGGGCCGCGCCTGGGAAGCCCTGCGGGAGGATGAAATTGCGGCCCGGTCCCTCGGCCTCAGCCGCACCGCCGTCAAGCTGACCGCTTTTACCATCGGTGCCTTCTTCGCCGGCTTTGCCGGTACCGTGTTCGCTTCCAAACAGGGTTTTATCAGCCCGGAATCGTTCGTCTTCCTGGAATCGGCCATCATCCTGGCAATCGTTGTACTCGGGGGCATGGGCTCCCAACTCGGTGTGATTCTGGCGGCCATTGCCGTCACCATCCTGCCGGAGCTGGCCCGTGAATTTTCCGAATATCGCATGCTGATCTTCGGTGCCGCCATGGTGCTGATGATGGTCTGGCGTCCGCAGGGCCTGATGCCCATGCGCCGAATCCACATTGAACTGAAAAAGCAGGAGTGACAGACGATGCTTGATGTACAGAATCTGTCCATGCGCTTTGGCGGCCTGCTGGCAGTAGACCAGGTGTCTCTGGACGTTCAGGAACACGAAATCGTGTCCATCATCGGCCCTAACGGCGCCGGTAAAACTACCGTATTCAACTGTATGAGCGGCTTCTACAAGCCGACTGGCGGAAAGATCCTGTTCGAGGGGCAGGAAGTCCAGGGCAGACCGGATCACAAGATCTCCCGCCTGGGGATGGTAAGAACCTTCCAGCATGTCAGGTTGTTCAACCAGATGACCGTGGTGGAAAACCTCCTGGTTGCCCAGCACCGGCATCTGAACACGAACCTGATTGCCGGCTTGATGAAAACCCCGAATTACCGGGACCGGGAACAGAAGTCACTGGATCGGGCCGCTTATTGGCTGGATCGCGTGGGCCTGATGGACCTGGCCAACCGGGAAGCAGGCAACCTGGCCTATGGCCAACAGCGCCGGCTGGAAATCGCCCGATGCATGGTGACTGAGCCCAAGCTGCTGATGCTCGACGAGCCGGCAGCCGGCCTCAACCCGGCAGAGACCAAGGATCTCAATCAGCTGATCGTCAGCCTGAAAGAGGACTACAACGTTTCCGTAGTGCTGATTGAGCACGACATGAGCCTGGTTATGGACATTTCCGACCGTATCAATGTCATCAACCAGGGCAGGCCCCTGGCATGTGGTACGCCGGATGAAATCCGCCAGAACGACGACGTGATCAAAGCCTATCTGGGCGAGGCCTGAGGGGAAACCATGCTGGTACTAGAAGATGTCCATACCCACTATGGCAAAATCGAGGCACTGCACGGGGTTTCTGTCGAGGTCAAAAAGGGGGAAATAGTTTCTCTCATCGGCGCCAACGGCGCAGGCAAGACAACGCTACTGATGACTGTGTGCGGCCACCCCCAGGCCACCTCTGGCCGCGTTTTTCTGCAAGGACAGGACATCACTCGCGAGCCGACGGCGCGGATCATGCGCTCCGGCATTGCTATTGTCCCCGAGGGGCGGCGGGTCTTCTCGGGCCTGACTGTCGAAGAAAACCTCCATATGGGCGGGTTCTTCAACACCAGGGCCGAGATCCGCAAGAGCCAGGACCATGTCTACGAGCTCTTTCCCCGCCTCAGGGAGCGTGAGCACCAGCGCGCCGGCACCATGTCTGGTGGCGAGCAGCAGATGCTTGCCATTGGCCGGGCGCTGATGAGCAGGCCGAACATGATTATCCTGGATGAGCCTTCCCTTGGTCTGGCTCCGCTGATCATCAAGCAGATCTTCGAGATCATCGGCCACCTGCGCGACGAAGGCATTACGGTTTTCCTGGTTGAGCAGAACGCTCATCAGGCTCTCAACCTGGCCGACCGTGGTTACGTGCTCGAAACCGGCAAGATTCGCCTGCACGATACCGGCAAGAATCTGCTGGCCAACCCGGATGTTCAGAACGCCTATCTGGGCGGCTGATTGAGGTGGCCCCTTCAGTTTTTACATTTTTTTAAGAAATCCAACAATTACCGCCGCGACACAAGTTTAACCAATCTGTAATATTCCGCCGGTCGGAATAGGTACGCTTCCGTCATCCTGGAGTTATAACTAATTAAGGAATAAAAATGATTCTATCTCGATCAAAAGGCGTGGTACTGAGTGTTGTTCTGAGCGTCCTGATGATATCTGGCTGCGCAACACCGCTCTCCTCAGGGCAAAAACAGGAGTACCGCGGCTATCAGGCCAAAGGTCTGGCCGTCGAAGAGAAAAACCCGGGTGCTGCCGCAGCTCTTGGAATCCTGCCCGGTTTTGGTTCTTTCTATGTGCGTGAATACGGCGCTGGCGTTGTAAATCTCCTGCTATGGCCGGCCTCAATCCTGTGGGATCCAATGAGCGGATACCAAGGCGCACAGTCAATCAACTATTATGCGACGAAGCAGAAAATTGACCAATTGAAAGACAAAGAAATCACTCAGCTGGAAGATCAGCTAATGATGGAAACGATCGACAATAGAGAATATGTTTCCGCAAAGCGTGAGATTGACAACAAATACTCTGCATACTGACTGGGATTAACACCTGCTGGTCACTCCAGTAGCCGTGATTCCCAGCACTCTCAAATGAAACCAGAGCTGCCTGAACGGTAGCTCTGGTTTCAAAAAATAATCTAAATCTACGTAACACTTTCGATTGCGACTTTATAGACCGCAACGGTTACATTAATGGTGCCATAAACGACGCAATGTTCTTTCTCACGGTGTACCACTGCGCACCGATCACATCAGCTCCTGACGCGGCAATCGCGTTGAATGCAGCTATATTTCGGCCTTCACGGCCGCACACACGATACTGAATTACTCCACATCTAACATTATGGACTTTTGATAGACCATATAAGACCCACGGAGAATATAACCACGTGATCAGTTTTCTCCGTTTTTTCAGGCCAAATCAGTCACTCACCCATCGGTAAGCTTGCGTTGGCAGGATTTGAACTATACTCAAGCCAACGGTCATCCTGTCTCCATAAGACCAGTTAGGGCCGTTTTCGCAATGCTGCCCTGCGTCAGGGGCGGCATTGTGTATTGCGACGACAGCTTTAAACCACACAAAGGAGTGGATAATGAAAAAACTGATCGCAGGTGCAATTCTTCTGGGTGCCTCCTCCATGGCCTTTGCCCAACCGGGCTGTGGTGTCGGTGCCATGATCTGGAAAGGACAGTCCGGCATTGCCCCCCATGTACTGGCTGCAACCACGAACGCAACCTTTGGTAACCAGACCTTTGGCATGACCACAGGCACACTCGGCTGCCAGACCAACCAGTCTGTCCAGTCCATGGCCATGTACATGGACAGCAACATCGACAAGGTCGCCCGGGACATGTCTCGCGGTGGTGGCGAAAACCTGGATACCCTGGCAGTCCTGCTGGGCGTCGACGAGGCTGACCGTGACAGCTTCCGAAAGGTGCTGCAGGACAACTTCGCCACCATTTTCCCGAGTTCTGACACCACCTCCGGCGAAGCCGTCGATGCCATCGTCGCCCTGTTGGAAAAGAATGAGTCGCTCAGCAAGTACGTGGCGGCCTGACCCAGATCTATTTAAAGGATGTTCGTGCGCCAGGGAGGGCGCATCGCTCCACCCTCAACACCGTTCAACCCCGGATACAGCACACACCCATGGGCAACATGCTTCGTATTGGGCCAGTTCTGATCTGGCTCGCAGTCAGCCTGCCGACCCAGGCAGAGACGCCTGAGAGCAAACCCGACCTCCACTTTGACCCGGCCTGGCTGGCGCTGGTTCACTATCAGCCGGACTCTTTTGGCGACGGCTACACCAGCCAGGCAGACGATCCGGCATTCTTTCTGAGCGACGACGGCAAGCACTCACCGAAGGCGGAGCTGAAGGCAACCCTTGAGGCGATCCAGCGACCCGGGGAAGGCGATAAGCACGCCCGCTGCCGGTTCCCTGCGCGGGAGGCCTGGCTCCGGCAACAGGTTGACCTGTCGTTACCGGATATTGACTGCCCGGGCTACCAGGAATGGTCCGAGGCCCTGAACACGGAAACTGTGACGCTGGTGTTCGCCGCCTCTTACCTGAACAGCCCGTCTTCCATGTTCGGCCACACCTTCCTGCGACTGGATCCTCCCCAGGACGACGACGAAACCAACCTGCTGCTGGCCAACACCATTTCCTATGCCGCCGACGCTGCCGCCCACGACAACGAACTAATGTTTGCCTACAAGGGCATCTTCGGCGGCTACCCCGGCATCACTACGGTTCAGCCCTACTACGAAAAAATCCGCTTGTATTCCGACATCGAACATCGGGACCTATGGGAATACAAACTGAACCTCACCCAGGACGAAGTGGACATGATGGTCGCCCACGCCTGGGAGATTCGGGACCGGAATTTCGATTACTACTTCTTTGATGAAAATTGCGCTTATCGTCTGCTGGCTCTGATTGATATCGCCCGACCGGGCACAGACCTTCTGGGCGAAGTGAACACTCACGCAATCCCCTCGGACACCGTGCGCTGGGTGGTGGACAAAAACCTGGTCAGCGACGTGTATTACCGGCCCTCAGCGGCCACGTCGGTGGCTTACAGCCTCGCCACCCTTGCCGAAGACCAGCAGACTCTCGCGGCCGCGATCGCCAATGGTTATGTCGACCCGGATGCCCGTGAAGTGGCCAGCTTGCCACCGGAGCAACGGGCCCAGGTTCTGGATGCCACCTACGACTACGTCCGTTACAAAAGTGAAGCGGACGGCTGGCCCCGGGAAATCGCCGCGCCCCTGTCCCACGACTTGTTGCGAGAGCGTAGCCGTATCAACGATGCGCCACCGCCACCGGAGCCTGTTGAGCCCCTGGTAAGGGACGATCAGGGCCACGACACCTTCCGCCTGAGTGTTGGCACCGGCCAGCAGGCACACCGGGAGTTCACCCAGCTCACGTTCAGGCCCGCCTATCATGACCTGCTGGACCCGCCAGCCGGCTACCGCACCGGAGCCCAACTGCAATTCCTGAGACTGGACGCCCGACTTTATACCGACAACAATGAGCTCCAGCTGGAACAGCTCACCGGCGTGGAAATCCGCTCACTGAGCCCCCGCAACGCCTTCTTCTCGCCGCTTTCCTGGCAGGTCGGCTTTGGTGGCCGCCGAACCGACACAGGCAACGACAGAGTACTGACCCCCTACCTGGAAGGCGGCGCTGGCGGAAGCTGGCGTCTTGGCCACCAGACCCAGGCCTTTGCCATCGCCACCGCCGACTTGGAAATCGACGACGACCTGCGCCGTGGTTACGATGCCGCCCCGGGCGCCGATGTCGGGCTGCTGCACCAGAACAACCGCTTCAGCGTGCTCGCCGGTGCCAAAACCAAGGCCTGGATTGTCAGCAGCCAGCATCGCCAGGACCAGCTGTACGCCAAAGCCAACTGGCACTTCGGCCGTGAATTCAGCCTGTTTGCCGAGTTCACCCGTGAAGACCACTTCGACAGGTACCAAAGCGCATGGCAAGCCGGACTCCACGCCTATTTCTGATACCCGGCGCAGCCCGCCTCGCCGGGCTTGCGCTCACCCTCCTGCTGCTTCCGGGTTGCAGCAGCCTCTTCTTTTATCCGGACCGGGTCACCTACATCACCCCGGACCGCCTGAACCTCGATTATGACGACATCTACATCGACACCGCAGACGGCGAAACCCTCCACGGCTGGTGGCTGCCCGCGGAAGCGCCCGAGAACGATGCCAAGGGCACCGTCTACTTCCTCCATGGCAACGCCCAGAACATCAGCAGCCACATCCTCAACGTTGCCTGGCTGCCCCAGGAAGGCTACAACGTCTTCACCATCGACTACCGGGGCTATGGCAAATCCACCGGCGATCCCGACATCGAAGGCGCCCTCCACGACGTCGAAACCGGCCTGCGCTGGCTGGCCAAAAGACCCGACTTGGTGGGCGACCGACCAGTTTACATCCTCGGCCAAAGCCTCGGCGGCGCACTGGGCATAGCCCTCGCCGGCGAATGGACCCGGCGCGAGGAGCAACCCCGGCTGAACGGTGTGATCCTCGACGGCACGTTTTCAGGGTTCCGCGCAATCGCCCGGGAAAAACTCGACACATTCTGGCTCACCTGGCCGCTCCAGATTCCCCTGAGCTGGACCATCCCCGCGGATTTCGAAGGCATCGACCGGATCGCGAGCATCAGCCCGGTTCCGGTAATGATCATTCACAGTGTTCGGGATGGGATCATTCCGTTTCATCATGGAGAGTCGCTTTATGAGGCCGCAGAGGAACCGAAAGAGTTTTTGCAGACGGATACGCCTCATGGGGCGACGTTTGTGATTCCGGGGTATAAGGAGGCCGTGCTGGAGTTTATTGCAGAACGCGGGGACAGGTGAAGATGGGGTCAGAAGAAAGCGTTCTTCTGACCCCGAATTTGGCAGCGGGTAAAGCTGGGGTCAGATGAACGCGTTCATCTGACCCCGTTTTCAGGGTTTGCTATCAGGCAGAGAAATCGGTCGGCTGGTCGCCTTCCTTGATTTCCTTCATGGACAGCTTGACGCGGCCACGGTTGTCGACATCCAGAACCTTAACCAGAACTTCCTGACCTTCGCTCAGCTCGTCAGTCACATTCTCGATGCGGCGATCAGAAATCTGGGAAATGTGCACCAGACCATCCTTGCCAGGCAGGATATTGACGAAGGCACCGAAGTCCACAATGCGCTCAACGCGGCCCTTGTAGATAGCGCCAACCTCGATCTCCGCAGTGATTTCCTTCACCCGGTTCACCGCCGCCTGGGCTGCTTCCTGGTTATCCGCGTAGATCTTCACGTTACCGTCGTCATCCAGATCAATGGAAGCACCGGTTTCGTCACAGATGGAGCGAATCATGGAACCGCCCTTACCGATAACGTCACGGATCTTCTCCGGATTGATCTTGATGGTGGTGATGCTCGGCGCACGGGAAGACAGCTCGGCGCGGGGAGCGGAGATAACCTTGTTCATCTCGCCCAGAATGTGCAGACGGGCTGCGTGCGCCTGCTCAAGAGCAAGCTCCATGATCTCGTCGGTGATGCCGTTGATCTTGATATCCATCTGCAGGGCAGTCACGCCCTCTTGGGTACCGGCAACCTTGAAGTCCATGTCGCCCAGGTGATCTTCGTCACCCAGGATGTCGGTCAGAATCGCAAACTTGTCGTCTTCCTTGACCAGACCCATGGCAATACCGGCAACCGGTGCCTTGATCGGCACACCCGCATCCATCAGCGCCAGGCTGGAACCACAGACCGAAGCCATGGAGCTGGAACCGTTGGATTCAGTGATCTCGGAAACCGCACGGATTGCATACGGGAACTCTTCCAGAGTCGGCATAACCGCCAGAACGCCCCGCTTGGCCAGACGACCATGACCAACCTCACGACGGCCCGGGGTGCCAACACGGCCTGCTTCACCAACCGAATACGGAGGGAAGTTGTAGTGGAACAGGAACGGGTCCTTACGCTCGCCTTCCAGGGCATCAATGATCTGCACATCGCGGGAGGTACCCAGCGTAGTGGTCACGATGGCCTGGGTCTCGCCACGGGTAAAGAGGGCGGAACCGTGAACACTGGGCAGAACACCCACTTCGATTTCGATCGGGCGAACGGTTTTGTTGTCACGGCCATCGATGCGGGGCTTGCCCTCAATAACCTGATGACGAACGATGGCTTTCTCCACCTTGCCAAAATACTTTTTGACTTCATCCGCGGAAGGCTGACCTTCCTCTTCGCCGGCCAGTTTTTCAACCAGTGCCGTCTTGATTTCGCCCAGACGCGCGTAGCGCTCCATCTTGTCGCGAATGCCGTAGGCTTCCTCGATGGCTGCGGAGGCCTCGGCCTTGACGGCATTCAGCAGCTCAGTGTTCTCTGCCGCTGGCTGCCAGTCCCAGCGCGGCTTGCCGATTTCAGCGGCAAATTCCTTGATCGCGGCTACGGCCACCTGCATTTCCTGATGGGCGTACAGAACACCACCCAGCATCTGGTCTTCCGTCAGGCCCTTGGCTTCGGACTCAACCATCAGAACCGCGTCTTCGGTACCGGCCACCACCATGTCCAGCAGGGAGGTTTGCAGCTCTTCAAACGTCGGGTTCAGGAAGTAGCCGCGCTCGTTGGTGTAACCAACGCGGGAGGCGCCGATCGGGCCATCGAACGGGATGCCGGAGATAGACAGCGCCGCCGAGGCGGCCAGCATCGCGGCAATATCCGGATCCTGATTCTTGCTGGAGGACATGACCGTGGTAATGACCTGAACTTCGTTCATGAAGCCGTTCGGGAACAGCGGACGAATCGGACGGTCGATCAGGCGGGACGTCAGGGTTTCCTTCTCGGAAGGACGACCTTCACGCTTGAAGAAACCACCGGGGATTTTGCCCACGGCGTAGGTCTTCTCGAAGTAGTTCACGGTCAGCGGGAAAAACGGCTGGCCAGGCTTGGCTTCCTTGGCGCCAACAACGGTACCGAGCACCGAAATATCATCAACGGTTACCAGCACCGAACCGGTGGCCTGGCGGGCAATACGGCCGGTTTCCAGAGTGACGGTCTTGCCGCCAAGCTCAAACGATTTCTTGAAAGGTTTCAGATCCACAAAAAACTCCTGCATTAATTCTTCATATAGATTGGATAGATCGCGAAGACGGGGTCGAAAGCTTCGAATAAGGGGTCAGATGAAAGCTTTCATCTGACCCCGGGTTCATACCCCGAATTCACGCTGTTCTGCAGATGATGTGATGTGATCCGAAGGGCAACCCGTCTGAAAGCTAACAGGCTGTTGCAAAACCCCGGTCTGTCGGGCGGCAATTCCATAGGCCGCCGGGCCCGGGTTTTTTCAACAACCTGCTATCAATTTCGGCTTTCCATTACGACAAGGAATCCTTCGGTGCCACGGACAATACAACTGCAGTGCGAGACAAGCACAACCAGCAAGCCCCGCAAAAGGACCTGCTGGTTGAAGACTGCCACCGGCGTCACCGGCCCAGCCCTCAGGTCGTAAAGACCCGGATCAGCGACGCAGACCCAGACGCTGGATAAGCTCCAGGTAACGGTCAGCGTTCTTGCGCTTGAGGTAGTCCAGCAGCTTACGGCGCTGGTTTACCATCCGGATCAGGCCACGGCGGGAATGGTGATCCTGCTTGTTGACCTTGAAGTGATCCTGCAGCTTGTTGATGTTGGCGCTCAGCAGTGCAACCTGAACTTCAGGAGAACCGGTATCGCCATCACCTTGCTGAAAATCATTAACGATCTGTGCTTTCTCATTGGCAGAAAGTGCCATAACTCACCTCATTGTTGCGATGCTTTCAGATCCGGCCGAACCGCGCATCTCTACAGCCCGGCTAAACAGCGTTGCGCCTATGGCTTGCCGCTGCTCTTCACCAGCCGGCGGGGGACCAGACTGGTCTCCTCACCTTCCGGGAATGCTTCTGCCAGCCCGACAAAACCTTCACTGCGGTTCTCTTTTGCATAGACACGCACGAAGCCTTCATGGGCTTGACCCGGTATTCTAACCGGTTGTCCGTTCAATATCGATACCAGCGCCGGCCCCGCCAGATGGTGCTCCGGGAACATGGACAGCGCGGCATCCGGGGCGACCAGAAGGCCGTCCAGGCTTTCGCCACGCTCTCGCATGTCTTCCAGGTCTTTGACCACATGGGCATTGGCCAGGGTGAACCCCGAAGCCATGGTACGGCGCAGGGCCGATACATGGGCGCCACAACCGAGGGCTTCGCCAATATCCTCAACCAGTGAGCGAATGTACGTACCCTTGGTGCAACTGACGGCGATATCCAGCTCATTCTCACGAATGTCCAGAAGTGTCAGTTCGTAGATGGTGACTGGCCGGGCCGGTCGCTCCACTTCAATGCCTTCCCGGGCGTATTCGTAGAGCGGGCGCCCCTTGTGCTTAAGCGCCGAATACATGGAGGGGACCTGCAGGATATCGCCCCGGAACCGGTCCAGAACCGGCTCCAGCACCTCAGAGGAAAGACCTGCCGGTACCGGCTTCTCGGCAACGATGGCCCCTTCACTGTCGCCAGTTTCGGTGCTGATCCCGAGCCGTGCGGTGGCAATGTAGGCTTTGTCGCTGTCCAGCATCATCTGGGAGAACTTGGTGGCCTCACCGAAACACAGCGGCAACACACCGGAGGCCAGCGGGTCCAGCGCACCGGTGTGACCCGCCTTGGCCGCACCGAACAGACGCTTAACCTGTTGCAGAATGCCATTGGAGGTGACACCCAGCGGCTTGTCGATCACCAGAATGCCGTTGACGTCACGGCCCTTGCGTCTGCGGCTCAAGCGTTACGCTCCGGATCGTCCTGGCCTTCACCTTCATCACGGTCCACGGCGGGCTTGTCACCAACAGCTTCGCGAATGAGGCTGTCCATCTTGCGGCTATAGCCCTGCAAAGCATCAAAATGGAACCGGAGCTGCGGCACAACCCGCAGCTTCATGGCACGCCCCACCTGCCCGCGAAGAAAGCCCGACGCCTTGTTGAGAACAGCGATAGACTCTTTGACTTCCGGAGACTCCTCCGTCAGCTCTTCGGTGGAAAGCAGGGACACGTAGATATCGGCGTAGCCAAGGTCACGACTGACCTTGACTGCATTTACCGTAACCATGCCCACCCGCGGGTCTTTGACTTCCCGCTGGATGAGCTGGGCCAGCTCCCGTTGCATCTGATCGCCGATGCGATCAATCCGGCTGAACTCTCTTGGCATCAGGCTTCCCTTAACCTCAGGCGCATCATGCGCCGGTGGACTCAAGCTTGCGCTCGACCCGGACGCGATCGAATACTTCGATCTGGTCGCCGACTTTCACGTCGTAACCCTTAACGCCGATGCCGCACTCCATGCCATTACGGACTTCAGGAACGTCGTCCTTGAAGCGGCGCAGGGATTCCAGCTCACCTTCAAAGATAACCACGTTGTCCCGAAGAACCCGGATCGGTTTATTCCGGTAAACGGTACCTTCGGTCACCATGCAGCCAGCCACCTGACCAAACTTCGGCGAACGGAAGACGTCGCGAACATCGGCAATGCCGACAATGTCTTCACGGAATTCCGGTGCCAGCATGCCGGTCAGGGCTGCCTTCACATCATCAATCAGGTTGTAGATGATGCTGTAGTAGCGCAGATCCAGACCTTCCTGCTCAACCAGGCGTTTGGACGCTGTATCGGCACGAACGTTGAAGCCGAAGATAACGGCGTTGGTTGCCATGGCCAGGCTGACGTCGGTCTCGGCAATACCACCGACACCGGACGATACAATCTTCACCTGAACCTCGTCATTACCAAGGTCCTGCAGGGCTTTGGTAATGGCTTCCA
Source organism: Marinobacter sp. Arc7-DN-1 (assembly GCF_003441595.1). Classification (NCBI taxonomy): domain Bacteria; kingdom Pseudomonadati; phylum Pseudomonadota; class Gammaproteobacteria; order Pseudomonadales; family Marinobacteraceae; genus Marinobacter; species Marinobacter sp. Arc7-DN-1. The sequence continues at coordinate 1,981,904 of NZ_CP031848.1, forward strand.
GAGAACCACGAACGTCGGTCTTGAGCACCACATTGAGGGTTTTGACCTCGTCCTTGCCCATATTCTCGAACAGGTTCTCGAGCTTTGCCGCCTGCTGGCGCTGGAGACGCTGCTCCCGCTCGCGGGTCTGGCGGAACTCGGCCAGCTCTTTGGCCTTCTTCTCGTCGGCAACTGCGAAGAATTCGTCACCGGCATCCGGTGTTCCGTTCAGACCGAGGATTTCGACCGGAATGGAGGGGCCAGCTTCCCTGACCTGTTTGCCGGCTTCATCGGTCATGGCCCGGACCTTACCAAAGTAGGCACCGGCCACAACCATGTCACCCTGGCGCAGGGTACCATTCTGAACCAGTACGGTTGCAACGGAGCCGCGTCCACGCTCAAGACTGGACTCGACCACAACCCCTTTGGCCGGGGCGTCCGTTACCGCCTGCAGCTCCAGAACTTCGGCCTGCAGCAGCAGAGCTTCCAACAGATCGTCGATGCCCGCACCGGTGTGAGCAGAGACCGGCACAAACTGGACATCACCGCCCCAGTCTTCCGGAATCACTTCCATACCGGCCAGCTCCGTCTTGATGCGATCCGGATCGGCTTCTTCCTTATCCATCTTGTTCATCGCAACCACGATGGGCACACCGGCTGAACGGGCATGCTGGACAGCTTCCTTGGTCTGGGGCATCACACCGTCATCGGCTGCAACCACCAGGACCACGATATCGGTGCACTGGGCACCACGGGCACGCATCGCAGTAAATGCAGCGTGGCCCGGCGTATCCAGGAAGGACACCATGCCGTGATCCGTTTCAACGTGGTAGGCACCAATGTGCTGGGTAATGCCACCGGATTCACCGGAGGCCACCTTGGTACGGCGGATGTAGTCCAGCAGTGACGTTTTGCCATGGTCAACGTGACCCATCACACTCACAACCGGAGCGCGCTGGGTCTTTTCGCCGCCTTCAAAGGAGAATTCGCTCAGAACCTCCTCTTCGAACGCGTCATCGCTGACTGTCTTGGGCGTGTGACCCAGTTCTTCGGTCACCAGAACGGCAGTTTCCTGATCCAGTGCCTGGTTGATGGTGGCCATAACGCCCATACCCATCAGGGTCTTGATTACGTCAGCCGACTTGACCGCCATGCGCTGGGCAAGGTCTCCTACAGTAATCGTTTCCGGAATCTCTACTTCTCTGACCATTGGTTTGGTCGGCCTCTCGAAGCCATGACGCTTCTCTTTGGGTTTCTTTTTCGCACGTAGCGGCTTACGCAGCGTGGTATCTTCCTCGTCTTCGGAGATCACCAGCGGCTCTTCCACCGGACGAGCGCGAGGACCGCGATGGCCAGCCTGCTTTTTCTTGGGCTTGCCTTCTTCGACCTCGTCGCTGCGTTCGCGAACCTTTTCTTTCTTCTTCTTCGGCTTGCGATCCTTGCCCTCGCCCTCAGGCGGTGGCATGGGAATGTCTTCCGGAGCGGGAGCTGGCTCTGCTGCTTTCTTCGGCTCTGCCTTCCCGGCCTGTTCCTGCTGTGCAGCCTCTTCCGGGGTCGCTGCCTCAGCCGGGGACGGCTTCTCAGCCTCCGCCTGTGGAGCCTGCTCGGCTGCCGCCTTTGGCGCTTCTTCCACCGGCGGCTGCTCTTGCGCCTGCTCTACGACCAGCTCTTCCTGTTTCGACGCTTCAGCTTCAGGCTGCAGTTCAGCCCGCTTGATGTACGTACGGCGCTTGCGAACCTCAACATTGACGGTTTTTGCCTTGCCCGCCTTGAGGGTCGTGGTGGTCTTGCGCTTCAGGGTAATCTTGCGCGGCTCGGCACCGGCCTCACCGTGGGTCTTTCTCAAATAGGCCAGCAACTGCTGCTTCTCATCGCTGGAGACAGAATCACTCTCGGAGCGGGCCTTCAGGCCAGCCTCCACAATCTGCTTCAGCAAACGATCCACGGGAGCGCCTACATCTTCGGCCAGTTGTTTTACCGTTACTTCAGCCATACTGGTCCTCCTCCCGAATTAGGCCTGGTCTTCAAACCAGGGGGCACGTGCGGTCATGATAAGCTGACCGGCACGCTCTTCATCCATACCATCAATATCGAGCAGGTCGCCAACGGACTGCTCTGCCAGATCTTCCATGGTGCGCACACCCATGCCAGCCAGCTTGAAGGCCAGGCTACGGTCCATGCCGTCCATACCAAGAAGATCCTCTGCCGGCTCGGCACCCTCAAGTGCCTCCTCGCTTGCCAGGGCCTGGTTCAGCAGGACATCCTTGGCACGACGACGCAGTTCAGTGACGGTCTCTTCGTCAAAACCTTCGATCGCCAGCATCTCTTCCATTGGCACATAGGCTACCTCCTCGATCGAAGTAAACCCTTCCTCAATCAGCACACCGGCGAACTCTTCATCAATATCCAGGTTGCCAGTGAAATGCTCGACAAGTCGATTGTACTCCTGCTCCTGACGCTCACCGGCTTCTTCTTCGGTCATCACGTTCAGGGTCCAGCCTGTCAGTTCGGTAGCCAGGCGAACATTCTGGCCGTTCCGGCCAATCGCCTGGGCCAGATTGTCTTCCGCCACAGCCACTTCCATGGTGTGCCGGTCTTCATCCATTACGATGGAGGCAACCTCCGCCGGGGCCATGGCATTAATCACCAACTGGGCCGGGTTATCGTCCCAGAGTACGATGTCGACACGCTCACCACCGAGCTCGTTGGAAACGGCCTGAACGCGGGACCCGCGCATACCAACACAGGCGCCAACCGGATCAATGCGGCGATCATTGGTTTTTACTGCGATCTTGGCCCGGGAGCCAGGATCCCTTGCGGCACCACGGATCTCGATCAGCTCTTCCGCGATTTCCGGCACCTCAATGCGGAACAGCTCGATCAGCATCTGCGCTGCGGTGCGGCTCAGGATCAGTTGGGGGCCGCGATGGTCGGTACGGATCTCCAGAAGCAGGGAGCGCACCCTGTCGCCCATACGGAAGGTTTCCCGGGGAATCAGGTGCTCCCGGGGCAACAGCGCCTCGGCGTTACTGCCCAGATCAACAATGACATTGTCGCGAGTCACTTTTTTGACCGTACCAGACACCAGCTCACCAACACGGTCACGGTAGCTGTCGACAATTTTCATGCGCTCAGCTTCACGGACCTTCTGGAAGATAATCTGCTTGGCAGCCTGGGCTCCGATCCGACCGAAGGCCTCGGATTCAATTTTCTCTTCATGAATATCGCCCGGCTTCAGCGCCGTGTCGATTTCCTCGGCTTCCTGCAGAGTGAGCTCTGTACCCAGCGCAGGAACCGCATCGTTGTCCACAACCAGCCAACGGCGGAAGGTTTCATATTCCCCGGTTTTCCGGTCGATCGAAACCCGGATATCCGCCTCTTCGTCATCAAAGCGTTTTTTGGCCGCGGTGGCCAGTGCCAGCTCGATCGCTTCGAAAATCACATCCTTCTCGACACCTTTCTCGTTCGAGACGGATTCAACCACCAGCAAGATCTCTTTACTCATTGGATTGCCCTGCCCTCAACATAAACTGTGCGTCCACTGACTTTTTCATATCGTTCATTCGAATACCGGTACGATGTGGGCCTTTTCGATGCTGTCAAAAGGCAACAGATATTCGTGGTCATCAACCACCACCACCACATCATCACCTTCGACACCCTTGATGAGCCCCTGGAACTTCCGGCGCCCTTCAAATGCCATCCGGAGACGAATCTGAACCTGGTGGCCGACAAAGGCTTCGTATTGCTCCAGACGAAACAGCGGGCGATCCATCCCCGGGGATGAAACCTCCAGTGTGTATTCGGTCTGGATGGGATCTTCCACATCCATCACACCGCTGATCTGGCGACTGACTTTTTCGCAGTCCTCGATTCCGATACCGTTCTCGGCATCGTCAATAAATACCCGCAGCAGGGAATGATGGCCCTGTGAGCGGAATTCAATGCCCCAGAACTCATACCCCAGACCCTCAATTACAGGCCGAAGAATGTCTTCCAGTTGTTTAAGCTTGGCTGACAAGTTACGCCTTCTCCGTTATCAGATTTACCGGCCCCAAAAACAAAAAAAGGGCTGTTTTATCAGCCCTTTTTATGCACCAGGGCCCTTTGCGCCAGGCCCCTTAATCAAAAAGCCCCGAACAATGGGGCCTTTTGTTGCAAGAACTCGCAGGAAGCAAACCGATGTACCGCTTCCTGCTGACAGACACCTGGCCTGCCAGAAACCCGCCAGCACCACGCGGCAGGTCCCAATCTCCGCCGGAGTATAGAGACGCCGGGCAGAGTGGTCAAGGACTGACCAAAAAAAACGGCCTGGAGAGTCCAAGCCGCTTTTCTTCTATATGGTGCCCGGGGCCGGACTCGAACCGGCACAGCTTTCGCCACTACCCCCTCAAGATAGCGTGTCTACCAGTTTCACCACCCGGGCAACATTCTTACTCGAGTTCAGGGAGACCAGACTCCCCGCCCCCGGTTTCGCTGGAGGAAGCCTTACCATTTCCAGCGGCACTGTCAGCCGGTGCGGTGGCAGCGGATTCCTCGACTACAGGAATACCTGCTTCCCCGGCCAGTTCGGCGCGCTGCTTGGCAAAGACCGCCAGCGAGAAACTTGTCACAAAAAATACAATGGCGAGCAGAGTCGTAAAGCGGGTCAGAAAACTGCCACTACCCTGACTACCGAATACTGTCTGAGAGGCACCACCACCAAAGGCAGCTCCTGCGTCAGCACCCTTGCCCTGCTGGATCAGCACAAGACCCACCAGCGCCACCGCGATCACGACGTGCACAACGACAACCAGTGTCTCTAACCAATCCATAACGACTCTCGCGAACCTTTAACTTTAGGCATCTGCCGGAACCGCCCGGCAAATACTTACAAATTCTTCTGCTATCAGCGACGCTCCGCCGATCAAGCCGCCATCAACATCCGGCTCGGCAAAAAGCGCCGGTGCATTATCCGCTTTTACACTGCCCCCGTAAAGCAGCGATATCTCTTCCGCCGGGGCACCCATCCCTGCCAGCACTTTTCTGATCGACGCGTGCATGGCCTGGGCATCTTGCGCGGTGGCTGTTTTGCCGGTGCCAATAGCCCATACAGGCTCGTAAGCAACGACAACACGCGACCACTGATCCGGCGTCACTGCTGCCAGCCCTTTCCGGACCTGACCTGCAACAACCGACTCCGCCTCGCCAGCCTCCCGCTGTTCAAGCGTTTCACCGACACAGACGATGGCGTCCAGATCATTGCCAACGAGGCGCTCAACTTTTGCAGCCACCATGTCGTCGCTTTCAGCAAAGATCTGACGACGTTCAGAGTGACCCACCAGACCGTAACGGCAACCCTGATCTCTTGCCATCCCAGCGGAAATCTCACCGGTATAGGCTCCGGATTCCCACTGCCCGACGTTCTGAACACCCAATGCCAGCGCATCACCGGCCTGGGCGACCGCATCTCCGATATAAATTGCGGGAGGAATGATAACAACCTCAACGCCATTATCAAGAGACTCGACCTGGGATCGCACATAGCCTACCAGCGTTTGGGCCAGGTCTCTTGACCCGTTCATCTTCCAGTTTCCGGCTACGATCTTACGACGCATAACAGTTCCCGAACGTGAGGGAGGGCGAACTATACAGCACTCCCTCCCGGCAGACAACCGCCTGAAAACACAAAATTAAGCGGCAGAATTCTCCACCACTTTCGCCAGTTCCTCGACAACCCGCAGGATATCCTCTGCGTCCTGTCCTTCGGCCATAACCCGGATCAACGGTTCGGTTCCAGAGGCTCTGAGCAGGATTCGCCCGGAGCTGCCCAGATCAGATTCGGCCTTTTGCACCGCAGCAACAATGTCGTCTCGGCTGAACGGATCGAAACGCTGGCTTACACGCACGTTAATCATCTTCTGAGGCAGCTTGCTCATGCCCAGACGGATGTCGGAAAGCGTCTTCCCCGATTTTCTGACCGCCAGCAGGGTCTGCAACGCCGAGACAATCCCATCTCCGGTACTCGTGCAGTCACGAATAACCATATGACCCGAGCCTTCACCGCCGAGTACCCAGTTGTTGGCCACCAGGCGCTCCATTACGTAGCGATCGCCGACATTGGCGCGCTCGAATTCGATGCCAATCTCATTCAGTGCCAGCTCGACACCAAGGTTGGTCATCAGGGTACCGACAACCCCGCCTTTCAGGCTGCCCTCCGCAAAGCGCTGGGAGGCAATCACGTAGAGAAGTTCATCGCCATCCACTTCGGAGCCGTCGCGGTCCACCATCAGCACCCGGTCACCGTCGCCGTCAAAAGCGATGCCAAGATCCGCCCCCTTTCCAACAACAGCTGCCTTCAGCGCTTCCAGATGGGTAGAGCCAACGTTCAGGTTGATATTCAGACCATCGGGATCGGCGCCAATCACCGACACCCTGGCGCCAAGCTCACTGAATACCTTAGGGGCAACGTGATAAGTGGCACCGTGAGCGCAATCCAGCACGATTTTCATGCCATCCAGGGTGAATTCGTTCGGCACGGTACTTTTGCAGAATTCCACATACCGGCCCGGGGCATCGTCCACCCGAGAGGCCTTGCCAAGCTCCGCCGGCTCACACACCTGAATCGGCATGTCCAGCCAACGCTCGATTTCCGCTTCCAGGGCGTCATCGAGCTTGGTGCCGTCAGCCGAGAAAAACTTGATGCCATTGTCGTGATGAGGGTTATGGGACGCACTGATCACGATACCGGCCGAGGCCCGGAATGTACGGGTGAGATAGGCGATGGCTGGTGTCGGCATCGGGCCAAGCAGTTTTACATCAACACCGGCGGCTGAAAGCCCGGCCTCGAGGGCGGATTCAAACATGTAACCGGAGAGGCGGGTGTCCTTGCCAATCAATACACTGTTGCGATGGCCATCGCGCTTGAACGCCTGACCGGCGGCCCAGCCCAACTTGAGCATGAATTCGGGGGTAATCGGAAACTCACCGACACGGCCGCGGATGCCGTCGGTGCCAAAATATTTTCTTTCGGACATTAGCCTGCCTCCTTCACTGCCGTCACCACACGGACGGCGTCCACAGTTTCCCTGACATCGTGCACGCGAATTATGCTGGCACCTTTCATGGCGGATATTGTCGCGGCCGCGAGACTTGCGGGCAACCTTTCATTCACATCGCGTCCGGTGATATGGCCGAGCATGGACTTCCGGGAAACCCCAATCAGCAGCGGGTGCCCGAGGATATGCATCTGCTCAAGGGAAGCGAGCAGCTGCAGGTTGTGCTCGAGACTCTTGCCAAAACCGAAGCCCGGGTCGAGCAGAATATTCTCCGGACGAACGCCGGCCATTTCGGCTACACGCATTCGCTCCGAGAGAAACGAACTCACCTCCCGGCGGACATTCCGGTACTCCGGGCAATCCTGCATGGTGTCCGGCTCGCCCTGAATATGCATGATACACACCGGTATGGCAGCCCGGGCGACCACCTCCGGCGCGCCTTCCCGCTGAAGCGCACGCACATCGTTAATCAGGCCTGCCCCGAGTTTCGCCGTTTCCGCCATCACTTCCGGCGCACTGGTGTCCACCGAGACCACGGCATCCAGCTCTCGGGCAACCGCTTCAACCACCGGGCAGACCCGATCCAGCTCTTCCTGAACCGACACCGGCGTCGCACCCGGACGGGTCGACTCACCACCGATATCGATAAATGTCGCACCATCGGCCACCATTTGCCTGGCCCGCTGGAGAGCCACGCCAGGCCGGTTGAACTTCCCTCCATCGGAAAAGGAATCCGGCGTTACGTTTAAAATCCCCATTACGTGGCAGCGGGACATATCCAGCTCCCGCCCGGCAAAATTCATTTTCATGGCAAACCTTTTTCAGACTGGATCGAGTAGGAGGGGGAGTTACCTCCCCCGTCCTCTCACACCACCGTACGTACGGTTCCGTATACGGCGGTTCATGGCTGGCTCTGAAGCCGAGTCATCGTATCCAACAAGCTTACCAGAGACAGGCGGTTAAAGACCTTCTTGGGGAGTGCGGCATTCATATGCGATGCCCCGCTATTCCACCAAGGCCCGCGCCCGTTTGTCGCGCTTTTCCAAGCCCGTTCCTCCACCAGTCCAAGCCGCATCAGGTTGCGAGCTCGAGTGTGAACTCGCTTCCATTGTCGCCACAGGATCAGGCGGAGTCGTCGCCGTACCCACCCGTCCATCGCCTCTACCGAGCGCTTTGAGTCGGTCAGGCGTAGTAGTTCGCCCCACCCTCGCAGCACTGGATTCAGGTGTTGGATGGTGGTCAGCAGGCGATCGCCCCCGTGATCGTCGGAGCAAACTGACGCGGTTGGCCTGATGAGCTTTCAGGCTCTTGGGCATCCTCAGCCGAACCTGTTTGTGCCAGCTTACGCTGTAACCCAGATAGCTCCGGCGCCAAGGCCGATCCCACGGCGCTTTTCTCCGTGTTGATCTTCAGGCGCAAGTGCGTTTCCAGATAGTGGGTGAGGCTGGCCATGATCCGGTGCCCGGCTCGCTTGCTACGAACGTAGATATTGCAGTCGTCCGCGTAGCGGCAGAACCGATGGCCCCGGCGCTCCCAGCTCCCTGGTCCAGTTCGGTCAAAAAGAACATTGGAGAGCAGAGGCGAGAGCGGGGCCGCCTTGTGGCGTCCCTTCCCGTCTCGGGCTGACCACCCCACCGTCCAGCATGCCGGCTTCCAGATAACGTCGGATCAGGGTCAGTATCCGGCGGTCGGTGATGCGACGAGCCAGCAGGCTCATCAGCACATCGTGGTTGACCCGGTCAAAGAACTGGGCCAGATCCAGATCGACCACCCAACGGTGGCCCTCATTGATGTGCTGCTGCATCGCCTTGACCGCCTGATGGGCACTTCTCCCAGGCCGGAAGCCGTAACTGTGATCCGAGAAGGTCGGTTCCAGCATCGGGCTCAGCACTTGGTGAAGGGCTTGTTGAATCAGGCGATCTTGTACCGTCGGAATACCCAGTACCCGTTCGCCGCCTTGCGGCTTGAGGATACTGACCCGGCGTATGGGCTGAGGATGGTAGCGTCCGGCCAATAAGCGCTCACGCACCGTTGGCCAATGCTGTTGCAGGTGGCCTTTCAGGGCCGTTGTGGGCATCTGATCGACGCCAGCTGCGCCCTTGTTGGACACCACCCGCTGATACGCACGCATCAGGTTCGGGCGCTCAAGCACCTGTTCCATCCGCGCGTTCGGGCTCCGCGTTCGTCCACGAATGAGCCTCCGCGTCTGCCTCGACACGGGCACCAGTCTCTGCCGGATTCCGTCCGGCGCCTCCCTGATTGCCCTGACCCATCCGGGCCGCTTCTGTCTTCATAAGCACACCACGAGCACTCATCGCCTACTTGCGGTCAACCATGTTCAGCCCTTCAGTGTGCGGTGACACACCTACTATGGCCTCTGCTGAGTTCTGGCTTCCCATCCCCACCCCTCACGAGGTGAGTAGCACGGTGGCAGAAAACCAGACTTCCCAGGGTAAGACGCGTGACCTTCACACTTATACCCGCCGCATCTACGTTCACACCTTCTGTGCAAGTATCGGGCTTTGACGATATTGGCCGCCTTACCCGGTGTGACCGCCTCGTATGCGATTTCTGTTCGTCAGGTCAGTGTTTTGCCTGCGGCTTCCTTCAGATTCCACCTCGCGATGGACACCCTTGCCGTCCGGCTAGTGGTTCCCCTTACCGGGCCCACAGGGGACTTGCACCCCCAAGTCATCCGGCCAGCACCACCTGTACCGGAACAGCGCCCGTCAAGGCGCTACGCGCCATGCCTGGCGCACCAAAACAAACGCCGCCCGGGATCCGGGCGGCGCTGGGAGCTACAGGGGTTTCCTGGCCGGCAGAGTCAATGCTCTCCGGCAGGTCGGCCGACACCCGGATGACGACCGTCATCGGAAGCCTTGGGCTCCGGCGCCACTTCAGGCTCATCGACTTTCACACCACCTGCGGGACCACTGTCTCCCCAACCTTTCGGCGGACGAGGTGTTCGGCCCTCCATGATGTCGTCGATCTGGTGACGATCGATGGTTTCGTACTTGATCAGCGCATCGGCCATCATGTCGAGCTTGTCGCGGTTATCGATCAGAATCTGCCTGGCCTTTTCGTAGCAGGTGTCAATGATGTTGCGGACTTCTTCGTCAATCCGCTGGGCCGTTTCCGGCGAGTACACCGTCTGGGACTGGCCGGCGGACATGCCGAGGAACGGCTCTTCGCTGTCAGTGTCGTACTGAAGCGGCCCAAGCTTTTCGGACAGCCCCCAGCGGGTCACCATGTTGCGGGCCAGGCTGGTCGCCCGCTCGATATCATTGGATGCACCGGTGGTAACGCCATCAAACCCAAGGGTCAGCTCTTCGGCAACACGGCCACCGAAAAGACTGCAGATGGAGCTGATCAGGAAACGCTTGCTGTGGCTGTACTTATCCTCTTCAGGGAGGAACATGGTCACACCCAGCGCACGGCCGCGAGGAATAATGCTGACCTTGTAAACCGGGTCATGCTCCGGCATCAGCCGGCCGACAATGGCATGGCCAGATTCATGGTAAGCCGTGTTCCGCTTTTCCTTCTCACTCATGACCATGGACTTACGCTCGGCGCCCATCATGATCTTGTCTTTGGCCAGCTCGAACTCTTCCATGGAAACCAGGCGCTGGTCACGACGCGCCGCAAACAGGGCAGCTTCATTCACCAGGTTGGCCAGGTCAGCACCGGAGAATCCGGGTGTACCACGGGCAATCAGAGCCGGTTCTACGCCATCCGCCAGGGGCACCTTCTTCATGTGCACCTTGAGGATCTGCTCGCGGCCGATGATATCCGGCAGGCCAACGACCACCTGGCGGTCGAAACGGCCCGGGCGCAACAGCGCGGGGTCCAGAACGTCCGGACGGTTGGTGGCGGCGATGACGATAACGCCTTCGTTGCCTTCAAAGCCGTCCATCTCAACCAGCAACTGGTTCAGGGTCTGCTCGCGCTCATCATGACCACCACCCATACCGGCGCCACGATGACGACCGACCGCATCAATCTCGTCGATAAAGATGATGCACGGGCTCTGCTTTTTGGCCTGCTCGAACATGTCGCGAACACGGGATGCACCCACGCCCACGAACATTTCCACGAAGTCGGAACCGGAGATGGAAAAGAACGGCACCTTGGCTTCACCGGCAATGGCTTTGGCGAGCAGGGTTTTACCAGTGCCCGGCTGACCCACCATCAGAACGCCTTTGGGAATGCTGCCGCCAAGACGCTGGAATTTGCTGGGATCCCGCAGGAAGTCCACCAGTTCTTTGACGTCTTCCTTGGCCTCATCAACGCCGGCCACGTCACCGAAGGTTGTCTTGATCTGATCTTCACTCATCAGACGGGCCTTGCTCTTGCCGAAGGACATGGGGCCTTTGCCGCCGCCACCTCCCTGCATCTGGCGCATGAAGAAGACAAACAGCGCGATGATGATCAGTATCGGGAACGCAGCCACCAGCAACTGTGTCCACAGGCTCTGGCGCTCAGGCTGCTTACCGATAACCTCAACGTTGTTCGCGAGAAGATCGTCCATCAGCTTGTTGTCAGACACCTGCGGACGGATTGTCTGGAACTGGGAGCCGTCACCACGGGTACCCTGAACCTCCAGCCCATCGATTGTGACCTGACGGACCTGCCCTTGCTGGACCATCTCCACAAACTGGGAATAATTGACTTGTTGGCCGGTGGTGGTGGGAGAGAAATTCTGAAACACCATCAGCAGCACGGCGGCTATAATTAGCCAGAGAACCAGATTTTTTGCCATATCGTTCAAGGATCATCACCTGTGAATTGAAGGGTTAGCTTTTCGAAAGCACCCTTTTCAGACACCTTACACCAATTGTACGCCCGTCCACCAGAAACGGCCCATCCGTATCGGCCACACGGGACATACAGATTTTCCGATGAAAAGCGGCCATACCATTCATAGTGGGCGCCATATCTGAAATTACAACAGCGACACCAGACCACCCCCCAACTTCCTGGTACTTTTTGACCCAGAGTCGATCAATTTGTTCCTTCGGCCTGCCAGCGACCACTTCAATAACTTCAATACATGTTAACGGCCATTTTTACGGCAAGACGATCTGTTACAATCCTTCGATTATACGTTCAAGTCTGCGCATACGCCGCTGACCTTTTGTTAATTGCATCGATAAAGAGATTACATCATGAGTCTTTCACCGGAACAGCGCCGGGAATACCGGGCCATTGCCCACAATCTGAAGCCGGTCATCATCGTTGGCGACAAAGGTCTGTCGGAGGGGCTGCAGGAAGAACTGGAGCGCGCCCTGAATGATCACGAGCTGATCAAGATCAAGGTGGCAAACCAGGATCGCGAAGCAAGGCAGGAAGCCATCGCGGCACTTTGCGAGAGTTCCGGCGCCGAGCTGGTCCAGACCATCGGCAAAATCGCCGTGATCCTGCGCCGCGCGAAGAAACCCAACCCCAAGCTGTCCAACCTACTGCGCCACAAGCACTGATCCGACGCCCGGGAAGCAGGAAACGTGAACATGGGGTCAGATGAAAGCTTTCATCTGACCCCATGTTCACCGCACCGGGTGATCAGACGTATTCGACTTCCTCGATCTCGTATTCCACGGTACCAGAGGGCACGCGAATCGCGACCACGTCACCTTCACTCTTGCCAACAAGGGCCCGGGCGATGGGTGAGGAAATCGACAACTTCCCTGCCTTGATGTCGGCTTCGTCCTCACCAACGATTTTGTAGATGACTTGCTCATCCGTGTCCATGTTGAGCAGATGGACAGTGGTGCCAAAAATCACCTTTCCGGTGTTCTCCATGGCGGTGACATCAATCACCTGGGCGCCCGACAGCTTGCCCTCGATTTCCTGGATACGGCCCTCGATAAAGCTTTGCTGCTCCCGGGCGGCATGGTATTCCGCGTTTTCTTTCAGGTCGCCGTGCTCACGGGCGTCGGCAATGGCCGCAATCACCCGGGGACGATCTTCGGACTTCAGCTTCTGAAGTTCCTGGCGGAGGCGGCTCTCCCCCTCCTTTGTCATCGGTACTCTGTCAGCCATAGTCTCACTTTCCTGCGTGAAGATCCTGAAGGCGGCGTACAGTGCGCTCCGGGCCGAACTTGATGGCCCGGCAGAAGGCTTCGCCGCCCGCCAGTGTCGTTGTGTAGGTTACCTTGGTCTGCAATGCCGACTGGCGGATCTGGGCCGAGTCGGAAATCGCCTTGCGACCTTCGGTGGTATTGATGATCAGCTGAACCTGACCGTTCTTGATGGCATCCACGATGTGCGGACGACCTTCACGGACCTTGTTCACCCGGTCAACCTCAATTCCGGCCTCTTTCAGGGCCTTGGCGGTACCGGTAGTAGCAATCACCTTGAAACCGGCCTCAACCAGATCACGGGCAACTTTCGCGGCGCCCGGCTTATCCACGTCGCGCACCGACATGAACGCAGTTCCCTTGGTCGGCAAGCGATCGCCGATCGCGAGGGCGGCCTTGGCAAAGGCCTCATCAAAGCTGTCACCCAGGCCCATGACCTCACCGGTCGACTTCATTTCCGGCCCGAGGATCGGATCCACCGCCGGGAACTTGTTGAACGGGAATACCGATTCCTTCACCGCGTAGTAGCGCGGGATGATTTCCTGGGTGAACTCCAGTTCCTTCAGGGTCCTGCCCGCCATCACCCGGGCCGCCACCTTGGCCAGGGACACACCAATGGCCTTGGACACAAAGGGCACAGTCCGGGACGCGCGCGGGTTGACCTCGATCACGTAGATCTCGCCGTCCTGCCAGGCCAGCTGGACATTCATCAGGCCCACCACATCCAGCTCGATGGCCATCTTCCTGACCGCGTCGCGCATCTCGTCCTGAACCTGCTGGGACAGGGTGTACGGCGGCAGCGAACAGGCGGAGTCGCCGGAGTGTACGCCGGCCTGTTCGATGTGCTGCATGATGCCACCGATGACCACGTCCTTGCCGTCGCAGATGGCGTCAATGTCCACCTCGATGGCGGCATTCAGGAAGTGATCCAGCAGCACCGGGCTATCGTTGGAGACCAGAACCGCGTTGCGCATGTAGCGCACCAGTTCTTCCTCGTCGTAGACGATCTCCATGGCCCGGCCGCCCAGCACGTAGGACGGACGCACCACCAGCGGGTAGCCGATTTCACGGGCCGCCAGAATGCCTTCCTCGTGGCTGCGCACGGTGGCGTTTTCCGGCTGCTTCAGGCCCAGGCGGGTGATCATCTGCTGGAACCGCTCCCGGTCCTCGGCGCGGTCGATGGCGTCCGGGCTGGTGCCAATAATGGGCACGCCGGCCGCCTCCAGGCCACGGGCCAGCTTCAGCGGAGTCTGGCCGCCGTACTGGACAATCACACCCTTGGGTTTTTCAACGTGGATGATTTCCAGCACGTCTTCCAGGGTGATCGGCTCGAAGTACAACCGATCGGAGGTGTCGTAGTCGGTGGACACGGTCTCCGGGTTGCAGTTGATCATGATGGTTTCATAGCCGTCCTCACGCATGGCCAGGGCCGCGTGAACACAGCAGTAATCGAACTCGATACCCTGACCGATCCGGTTCGGGCCGCCACCGATCACCACGATCTTTTCGCGATCACTGGCATCCGCCTCGCACTCTTCCTCATAGGTGGAGTACATGTAGGCGGTGTCGGAGGCGAATTCCGCGGCGCAGGTGTCCACCCGCTTGTACACCGGACGGATGTCCAGCTCGTGACGCAGCTTGCGCAGGCTCACTTCGGAGATGCCCAGCAGCCTGGCCAGGCGAGCGTCGGAGAAGCCCTTGCGCTTGAGGCGGAACAGGGTGGCCTGGTCGATGTCGGCCTTGCCGGCACTCTTGAGCGCCTGCTCTTCCTTGATCAGGTCCTCGATCTGCACCAGGTACCAGGGGTCCACGTGGGTGTGCTGGAAGACATCATCTACGCTCAGGCCGGCGCGGAAGGCATCCCCAATGTACCAGATCCGGTCGGCACCGGGCACGTTCAGTTCACGGGTCAGGGTTTCCCGGGAGTTTTCGGAATCCAGGTCCTCAAGTTTCTCATCAAAGCCTTCAGAGCCCACTTCCAGCCCGCGCAGGGCTTTCTGCAGAGATTCCTGGAAGGTCCGGCCAATGGCCATGACCTCACCCACGGATTTCATCTGGGTGGTCAGGCGGGCGTCGGCCTGGGGGAATTTCTCGAAGGTAAACCGGGGAATCTTGGTGACCACGTAGTCGATGCTGGGCTCGAACGAGGCCGGGGTGACGCCACCGGTGATTTCGTTGCGCAGCTCGTCCAGGGTGTAGCCCACCGCCAGCTTGGCGGCGACCTTGGCGATCGGGAAGCCGGTGGCCTTGGAGGCCAGGGCGGAAGAACGGGACACCCGCGGGTTCATCTCGATCACCACCATGCGGCCGGTGTCCGGGTTGATGCCGAACTGGACGTTGGAGCCACCGGTTTCCACACCGATCTCACGCAGCACCGCCAGGGAGGCGTTCCGCATGATCTGGTATTCCTTGTCGGTCAGGGTCTGGGCCGGGGCCACGGTAATGGAATCACCGGTGTGCACGCCCATGGCATCGAAGTTCTCGATGGCACAGACGATGATGCAGTTGTCGTTCTTGTCGCGGACAACTTCCATCTCGTACTCTTTCCAGCCGATCAGGGATTCGTCGATCAGCAGCTCGTTGGTCGGGGACAGGTCCAGACCACGGGTACAGATTTCCTCGAATTCGTCGCGGTTGTAGGCAATACCGCCGCCGGAGCCGCCCATGGTGAAGGATGGGCGGATAATGCAGGGGAAACCGATGTCGTCTGCCACTTCCCAGGCTTCCGCCATGGTGTGGGCGATGGTCGCGCGCGGACACTCCAGGCCGATTTTTTTCATGGCCTTGTCAAAGCGATCGCGGTCCTCAGCCTTGTCGATGGTATCGGCGTTGGCACCGATCATTTCCACGCCGTGCTTTTCCAGGATGCCCTGCCTTTCCAGATCCAGCGCGCAGTTCAGCGCAGTCTGGCCACCCATGGTGGGCAGCAGTGCATCCGGCTGCTCTTTCTCGATGATCTTTTCAACGGTTTTCCAGGTGATCGGCTCAATGTAGGTGGCATCGGCCATCACCGGGTCGGTCATGATGGTCGCCGGGTTGGAGTTAACCAGGATCACCCGGTAACCCTCTTCGCGCAGCGCCTTGCAGGCCTGGGCTCCGGAGTAATCAAACTCGCACGCCTGCCCGATCACGATGGGGCCGGCGCCCAGGATCAGGATGCTTTGGATGTCGGTACGTTTTGGCATGTCTTGGTATACCTGTCAGCAACTGTTGAATTCTGGCAGCGCAACACGCGGCGCCCGTGAGTTTTCCGTGGCGATCAGCCTCAGGCAGATCGCGTCTCCATCAGGCGGATAAACTCGTCGAACAGGGGCGCCACGTCATGAGGACCGGGGCTGGCTTCCGGGTGTCCCTGGAAGCTGTAGGCCGGCTTATCGGTCCGGCGGATGCCCTGCAATGTGCCATCGAACAGGGACTTGTGAGTCGCCTCCAGATTGGCAGGCAGTGTTGCCTCATCCACGGCAAAGCCGTGGTTCTGGCTGGTGATCATCACTGTGCCTTGGACCAGGTCCTGTACCGGATGGTTGGCACCGTGGTGGCCGTGGCCCATCTTCATGGTTTTGGCGCCGCTGGCGAGGGCCAGGAGCTGGTGGCCCAGGCAGATACCAAAGACCGGGATGTCGGTTTCCAGCACTTCTTTAATGGCAGTGATGGCGTAATCGCAGGGCTCGGGATCCCCCGGGCCATTGGACAGGAACACACCGTCCGGATTCATCGCCAGCACTTCCGAGGCCGGGGTCTGGGCCGGCACTACGGTGATGTCGCAGTCACGGGACGCGAGCATGCGCAGGATGTTCAGCTTTACACCGTAATCCCAGGCAACCACCTTGAACCTTGCTTCTTTCCGCTCACCGTAGCCCTCGCCCAGGGTCCACTCGGTCTCACTCCAGGACCGGATCCTGTCGGAGGTGACTTCTTTCGCCAGATCCATGCCCTTGAGGCCGGGGAAGGCTTTGGCCAGCTCCAGTGCGCGCTCGGCAGTCGCGTTTTCGCCAGCCACGATGGCGCCGTTCTGGGAGCCCCTGTCCCGCAGGATCCGGGTCAGGCGGCGGGTATCAATGCCGGCGATCCCAACAATGTTGTTGCTTCGCAGGTAGTCGTCCAGATTTCCCTTGTTGCGCCAGTTGCTGGCCAGCAGCGGCAGATCCCGGATGATCAGGCCGGCGGCCTGGATGCGATCTGACTCGACGTCTTCTTCGTTCACACCGGTGTTGCCGATATGCGGGTATGTCAGGGTGACGATCTGGCGGGAATAGGACGGGTCGGTCAGGATTTCCTGGTAACCGGTCATGGCGGTGTTGAACACCACTTCACCACTGGTTTCTCCGTCAGCGCCAATGGCGCTGCCGTAGAACAGGCTTCCGTCTGCGAGTGCAAGGATTGCTGGTGTGCTCAAGGCTTGTATCCTCATCGAGTGGCGTATCGGTTCGTCACGAACAGGAACGCAAGCGCAAATTCAGGTCGCAAAAAAGCGAGAGGGAGTCAGAACTCCGTCCCGCTTTTTTGTAGGCCGGGAACGGTTTTTGTTCCCTGGGCGTTTTTCAAAGCTACGCTTGGTGCAGTTAAACCGCCTCATTGTAAAAAATATGGCGGTTTTTGTCCACGGGAAAAGCCCTCACTTCAAATCCAGAACATCCTGCATATCATAAAGTCCGGCCGGCTTACCCTTCAGCCAGAGCGCCGCCCTCATGGCGCCCTTCGCAAAGGTCATCCGGCTGCTGGCCTTGTGGGTCACTTCGATGCGCTCACCTTCGGTAGCGAACAGCACAGTGTGATCGCCCACCACATCACCGGCACGGATGGTTTCAAAACCGATTTCCCTGCGAGTACGCTCACCCGTAAAACCTTCGCGGCCATAGACGGCACATTCTTTCAGATCGCGACCAAGGGCATCAGCGACAACCTCACCCATCCGAAGCGCGGTGCCAGAAGGAGCGTCCTTCTTGTGGCGGTGATGGGCCTCGATGATTTCGACGTCGTAGTCGTCACCCAGGGTCGCAGCGGCAGTGCGCAGCAGATTGAGGACGACGTTAACGCCGACGCTCATATTAGGCGCAAACACCACGGGTGTGGATTCTGCAGTCAGAGCCAGTTGCTGTTTTTCGGCGTCGGACATGCCAGTGGTGCCAATGATGAGCATCTTGCCACTGGCTTTGCAGAACTCGGCGTTTTCCAGGGTCAGGTCCGGGAAGGTGAAATCGATGAGGACATCGAAATCATCCTTCACGTCGGCCAGGCTGCCGGCCATTTTCACGCCGGTTTTGCCAAGGCCGGTCATTTCGCCGGCGTCGGCACCGATCAGACTGCTGCCCGGCTCTACGACGGCGGCACCGAGTTCAAGGCCTTCGGTACCGTCAACGGCCTCGATCAGCACTTTTCCCATGCGCCCGGCGGCGCCGATGATTGCTACCCTCATGCTCGCTTTCCCTTTTTAACCCTTGTTGAACCCTAAGAGCTTGGCCCGTCAGAATTTCATTTCGTCGAAAAAGCTCTTCACACCCTCAAACCAGGAGGTTTTCTTGGGGCCGTGATCGCTTCCGTTGCTGGCATCGAGGGTCTTCTGGAACTCATTCAGCAGCTCTTTCTGGCGCTTGGTCAGGTTTACCGGTGTTTCCACAATCACCCGGCACAGCAAGTCGCCTGCGGGGCCGCCACGAACCGGGTTAACGCCTTTGTTGCGCAGGCGGAAAAGCTTGCCGGTCTGGGTTTCGGGCGGAATCTTGAGCTTCACGCGGCCATCCAGGGTCGGCACTTCCAGCTCACCGCCGAGGGTCGCATCCACGATGCTGATGGGCACTTCACAGTAGAGGTTGCGGCCATCACGGGTGAACAGGGAGTGCTCGCGCACGGCGATCTGTACGTACAGGTCACCGGGAGGTCCGCCATCGACCCCCATTTCGCCTTCACCGGACAGGCGGATACGGTCGCCGGTATCCACGCCGGGCGGCACTTTAACAGAGAGCGTCTTTTCTTCCTGAACCCGACCCTGGCCATGACAGGCCTGGCAGGGGTTCTTGATGATCTGGCCAGAACCGCGGCAGGTGGGACACGCCTGCTGCACGGTAAAGAAGCCCTGCTGCATACGTACCTGCCCCATACCCTTACAGGTACCGCAGGTTTCCGGGCGGGAGCCTTTTTCGGCGCCACTGCCGCCACACACTTCACATTCGCGATGTCCGGGAATCTTGATCTGGACGGTTTTGCCTTTGACGGCTTCTTCCAGGTCCAGCTCCAGGGTGTAACGCAGGTCGGCGCCACGGGTGCTGCGGCCACGGCCGCCGCCACCACCGAAGATATCGCCGAATACGTCACCAAAGATGTCGGAGAAGCTGGCTCCGCCGCCTCCGAACCCACCACCGGCCTGACCATCTACGCCGGCGTGACCGAACTGGTCGTACGCCGCCCGCCTGGACTGGTCCGCCAGTATTTCGTAGGCTTCGCTGGCCTCTTTGAACTTGTTCTCGGCTTCCCTGTCGTCCGGGTTACGGTCGGGGTGGTACTTCATCGCGAGCTTTCGATAGGCTCGCTTGACTTCCTTCTCGTCCGCATCCCGGGAAATCCCGAGAATTTCGTAATAATCGCGCTTGGCCATGCTGTTAAAACCCTGTTTTTAAACGCGGAAAACGCGGAGATGCCCCCGCGTTTTCCAACTGCCTGATGTACTTCAGATTTATCGCTTGTCGTCGTCTTTCACTTCTTCAAACTCGGCGTCCACGGCGTCGTCAGCCTGCTTTGCCTGGGCATCTTCCTGCCCACCAGCCTGCTGTGCCTGCTCGGCCTGATCTGCGTACATCTTCTGGGCCAGCTCGGAAGAGACTTCGGTCAGCTTCTGGGTCTTGGCCTCGATGTCTTCCTTGTTGGAACCCTCCAGAGCTTCTTCCAGCTCTTTGATGGAAGCTTCGATAGACTCTTTCTCGCTGTCGCTGACCTTGTCGCCTGCCTCTTTCAGAGTCTTGCGAACGGCGTGCACCATCGCGTCGCCCTGGTTGCGGGCCTGGACCAGCTCTTCGAACTTGCGGTCCTCGTCAGCGTTGGCTTCGGCGTCACGAACCATCTTCTCGATTTCATCATCGTTCAGGCCGGAAGAAGCCTTGATCACGATGGACTGTTCCTTGCCGGTGGCCTTGTCCTTCGCGGACACGTTCAGGATACCGTTGGCATCGATGTCAAAGGTGACTTCGATCTGCGGCACACCGCGCTGGGCCGGCGGAATGTCGGCCAGGTCGAAACGGCCCAGGGACTTGTTCTGGGCAGCCTGCTTGCGCTCACCCTGAACCACGTGAATGGTTACGGCGGTCTGGTTGTCTTCCGCTGTAGAGAAAGTCTGCGACTTCTTGGTCGGAATAGTCGTGTTCTTCTCGATCAGCGGAGTCGCCACGCCACCCATGGTTTCGATACCCAGGGTCAGCGGGGTTACGTCCAGCAGCAGAACGTCTTTCACATCACCGGACAGCACGGCTGCCTGAATAGCAGCACCCATGGCCACGGCCTCGTCCGGATTGACGTCCTTGCGAGCCTCTTTGCCGAAGAACTCTTTTACCTTCTCCTGCACCAGCGGCATACGGGTCTGACCACCAACCAGGATAACCTCGTCGATCTCGGCGGCCTTCATGCCGGCATCCTGCAGAGCCACTTTACAGGGCTCAAGGCTGCGCTGAACCAGGTCTTCCACCAGGGATTCCAGCTTGGCGCGGGTCAGTTTCACGTTCATGTGCTTGGGACCAGACGCATCCGCGGTGATGTACGGCAGGTTAACGTCAGTCTGCTGGCTGCTGGACAGCTCAATCTTGGCCTTCTCGCCAGCCTCCTTCAGACGCTGCATCGCCAGGGAATCACCACGCAGATCGATGCCACTGTCTTTCTTGAACTGGTCTGCCAGGAATTCAATGATTTTCAGGTCGAAGTCTTCACCACCCAGGAAGGTGTCACCGTTGGTGGCAAGAACCTCAAACTGGTGCTCACCGTCCACGTCCGCGATCTCGATGATGGACAGATCGAAGGTACCACCACCCAGGTCGTAAACTGCGATGGTGCGATCGCCGCTCTTCTTGTCCATGCCATAGGCCAGGGCAGCCGCGGTCGGCTCGTTAATGATACGCTTCACATCCAGACCGGCAATCTTGCCCGCATCTTTGGTGGCCTGGCGCTGGCTGTCGTTAAAGTACGCCGGAACGGTAATAACCGCTTCCGTTACCTTCTCGCCCAGGTAGTCTTCCGCAGTCTTCTTCATCTTCTTCAGAACTTCTGCAGACACCTGCGGCGGCGCCATTTTCTCGCCCTTAACTTCTACCCAGGCGTCACCATTGTCCGCCTTGGCAATCTTGTACGGCACCATTTTGATGTCTTTCTGAACCACGTCGTCTTCAAAACGACGACCGATCAGACGCTTGATGGCGTACAGGGTGTTGTTCGGGTTGGTGACCGCCTGGCGCTTGGCTGACTGGCCAACCAGGGTTTCACCATCGTCGGTGTAGGCGATGATGGACGGGGTGGTGCGATCACCCTCGGCGTTTTCAATAACCTTGACCTTGTCGCCATCCATGATGGCTACACAGGAGTTGGTCGTTCCCAGATCTATACCGATAATCTTGCTCATTGAGTCACTCCAATTCTTCTGAATGCTTTCCCGGAGGCCCGGCCTCCGCTGTCGCTATTTAATGGCTATATTGGCGCTTTAATCGGCTTTTCAAGCCTGCTCATCAATTTTTGGTGCATCTTCTGCTTTGGCGACGACCACCATGGCCGGACGTACCACACGGCCATTCAACAGATACCCTTTCTGCACTACGGCCACCACGCTGTTGGGTTCGGCGTCCGGGGCCGGCACCATGGACATGGCCTCGTGTTGCCGGGGGTCGAACGGTTCGCCCACCGGGTTAACCGGCTCAACATTGAATTTTTTCAGGCTGGACATGAACAGGCTCAGCGTCATTTCCACGCCTTCCCGAATGGAAGCCACCAGCTCGCCGGACTCTTCCTGGCCTTCGGTGCTCTCAACCGCCTTTTCCAGGCTGTCTGCAACCGGCAACAGCTCCTTGACGAACTTCTCCAGGGCAAACTTGTGGGCTTTCTCCACATCGATCTCGGCACGACGGCGCACGTTCTGCATCTCGGCCTGGGAGCGCAGCATCTGCTCCTGGAACTCCTGAACCTGAGCCTTCAGCGCATCCACCTCAGACGTTTCGCCTTCGGTGGAATCCTCTTCAGCCGTCCGGGCTTCCTCTTTGGCAGCCTCAAGGGCTTCGTTCAGCTCCTCGTGCTCGTTGCGGTTCTCATCAGTGCTCATGGCTACTCCTGCTTGGTCTTCAGCGGCCTTCTTTTCTGTGGCCGGTTGAACATGGGCTCCGGCCGCAGCGCGCCGGAAAAATGTCGTTGCGAACGGATATGGGGCCCCGCTTTCAGGTTTCAACCACCGGCGCCTGCATTCCTGAAGAAAATCACATCACAGGTTTGCAAACAGGAAAAACCCTGTATATATTCACAGTTACTGTATGTATTCACAGCATCGAACAGTAATATAAGACTGCTCAACCGGTTTTCAGAAAGTCGCGGAGGTTATCTGCATGCTTACCCAGCTCACGGTTTCCAACTACGCCATCGCCGAACGGGTGGAACTCCAGTTCAGCAAAGGCATGACTGCACTTACCGGCGAGACCGGCGCCGGCAAATCCATCGTGCTGGATGCCCTGGGCCTGGCCATGGGCGGCCGTGCGGATGCCGGCGCAGTTCGCCACGGAGCCAAGCGCGCGGACATCACGGCCACATTTGATGTATCCACCATCCCCGAGGCAACCGAGTGGCTCGCAGAGCATGAGCTGGATGATGAAAATGACTGTATACTTCGCCGCGTTATCAGCAAAGACGGCCGTTCCCGCGCCTATATCAATGGCCAGCCCTGCCCGCTGAATCACCTCAAGGAACTTGGCGGCGTGCTGATGGACATCCACAGCCAGCACCAGCACCAGTCCCTGCTGCGCAAGGAAACACACCGCAAACTGGTGGATGAGTTTGCCGGCGCCGAGGCCCTGGCCGCCGATACCCGGGAGGCGTGGAAAACCTGGAACCAGATCCGCCAGCGCCTGATCGAACGGCAGCAAAACGCCGATGAAGCGGAAGCCAAGCTTCAGTTGCTGCGTTACCAGGTGGAAGAACTGGACCGCCTGGCACTGGAAAGTGGCGAGCAGGAGCAGCTGGAACAGGAACAGGCACAGCTGAGCCAGGCGGACACGGTTCTGCACAACAGCCATCAGGCTGCCCTGCTGTGCACGGAAGACGAGACCAGCGCCGCCGATCTGGTCCGCCAGGCCCTGCAGCAGCTGGAACAGCTTCCGGTAGACGTGCCGGCACTGGCCGACACCATCCAGATGCTGAACGAGGCCCAGATCCAGATCAGCGAAGCCGGCGACAACCTGCGCCACTTTGTCGAGGATTACGAGGCGGATCCTGCCAGGCTGGCAGAAGTGGAAGAACGGCTGAGCGCCATCTACCAGATGGCGCGGAAGCACCGGATTACCCCGGAAGAGTTGCCGGAACTGCACCAGCGCCTGAGCGCCGAACTGGCCGAACTGGAAGGGGGAGAAGGCAGCCTGGAACAGCTGGAAGCGGAACTGGCCAGCCAGCGCAGCCGGTTCGATGCGCTGGCTGGCCAACTGTCGGAGGCACGCGCCAAGGCTGGCGCCGAGCTTGACCAGCGCGTAGCCGCAGAGCTCGGCCAGCTGAGCATGCCCAACATGCAGTTCATCACCCATCTGAACCGCAACACCGGCGAAGAACCTGCGGCCCACGGTCTGGAGGAGATTGAATTTCTGGTCAGCGCCAACCCCGGGCAACCGGCACGACCACTGGCCAAGGTTGCCTCCGGCGGCGAGCTGTCACGTATCAGTCTCGCGATTCAGGTGGTGGTCGCCCAGACCTCAACCACACCGACCCTGGTCTTTGACGAAGTGGATGTCGGTATCGGCGGCGGCACTGCCGAAGTGGTTGGCCGGCTGCTGCGCACACTGGGGAGCAATGGTCAGGTGCTTTGTGTCACCCACCTGCCGCAGGTCGCGGCCCAGTGCCATCAGCACCTGTTCGTCAGCAAGTTCACTGATAAGGATGCCACCTTCTCAAAAATCGAAACACTGGACGACCAGGGCAGAATCAGCGAAGTGGCACGAATGCTGGGCGGTGTGGACATGACAGACCATACGATCGCTCATGCCAGGGAAATGTTTTCAAAGGGTCAGGCAACTCACCACTGACCCGAAAGAACCAAACCTCTACCCCTCTCGATCCTGAGAGCTGTTGGGGCGGGCCTGAACACCCGCCCCCTTTTTCTGCCTGGCGCTTCCTTCTACCTGGCGCTTCCGCGGGCCGGAATCAGGATTTGATCGGCTTGACGTAAAGAATCAGACTGTGGTCCACGATTTCGTAACCGCGCTCTTTGGCGATCTTCTTCTGACGCTCTTCAATCATTTCATCGAAGAACTCGATAACCTCACCGGTCTGAGTACAAACCATATGATCGTGGTGATCATCACCGGCCATTTCAAAAACGGCATGGCCGCCTTCAAAGTTGTGGCGCAGCACCAGCCCTGCCGCCTCAAACTGCGTCAGCACCCGGTAGACCGTCGCCAGCCCCACGTCATCCCCCTGATCCAGAAGCTTCTTGTAAACATCCTCGGCGCTGAGATGATGCTCTTCGGCCGTCTCCAGTATGTTGAAGATTTTCACTCTCGGCAGAGTCACTTTCAGACCGACTTTTCGTAATTCGGCGTTTTCAGATGACATGTTACTATTCACTCTTTGGTGTGCCTCACGGCTTCCGGTATGATGAAGCCGCCATTAAACGTAAACGGTTAACCCGTGTCACACCTGCCTCGGGCAGGCGATTTCAAGATAGAGGATTTCCCCCGGCGATGCAAAAGCTCACAGCTCTCATTCTCACTCTCGTTCTATCCGGTTGTGGTTTCCCGGGCGTTTACAAGATCAACGTCCAACAGGGAAACATCGTAACCGATGATGAGCTGTCGCAACTGTCCGAGGGCATGTCCCGCAGCCAGGTGCATGCAGTGATGGGAACACCACTCATGCTGAACCCGGTCGATCTCTCCCGGGAATACTATGTGTATACGTTTCAGCGGGAAGGTGGCGATATCACGGAGCAGCGAATCATCGTTTATTACGAAGGCGATCAATACGCCCATTACGAAGCACAGCTGCTCGAAGAAACCCCGGCTTACTGAGCTCAGGCTTTCTTCTTCGCCCGATTCAGGCGCGCCTGTTTCGGGTCGATCCTGAGCGGTCGGTAGAGCTCCACCCGGTCTCCCTCGCGGAGTTCATGGGTCGCAGGATCCTTGATGACCTTCCCGAACACGCCCATGTCAGTGGCATCCACATCAATTTCCGGGAAAATATCAGCAATACCTGAGAGTTTCGCTGCCTCCAGCGCGGTCACCCCCTCAGGAGCCTTCACCGGAACAATTTCCTGTTTGTCCGGGCGGGCATAGGCCACTTCCACCTGAATCATGCACCCTCCGTCCGATAAAGATCATCCGCACGGCGGCAGAACGCATCCACCATGGTATTGGCGGCCTGGCTGAACACCGGTCCGAAGGTGATTCGGGACAGGGAACCGGAAAATTCAAACTCAAGAGAGAGAATCACCTTGCAGGCGTTGTCGTCCAGCGATTTGAAGAGCCAGCGACCGGTCAAATTCCGAAACGGACCCTCCACCAGGTTCATCTCTATCGCATCAGGCATTAACAGCTGATTCCGGGTGGTCAGGGTATGCCGTATGCCACCCTTGGCAACTTCCAGGGAAGCGGTAATCTGCTCCGGATTCCGCTCATGAATCTCGGCGCCCGCACACCAGGGAAGGAATTCGGGGTAACGGGCAATGTCGTTTACCAGGTGGAACATGCGCTCGGCCGAGTGCATTACCAAAGCTGTTTTGTCGATCTGATGGGGCATTGGAACCGGTTGTCCTGCTTGCAAACACGCTGTCAAAGGGTGGCGGACTTCTGAAAAGGAAGACAGTCTCAATCACACGCTATGATAAAGGATATCGTCCTCTTTTGGGGCTTTTTCCCCCGACTTTCCGTTCTTGTCATTTTCCGCCGGCGGCGACTGCCCAGCGGCGGGCACGGTTTCATTGCCCGCGGATTCAGCCCCGGACGGCTCCGCCGATGCCCGGGCATCGACAGGCTCCTCCAAAGGTGCCGCCCTGTCACGGGACAGTAACGTCGCAGGCTGCCCACACCACACCGCCGTGCTGTCGCTGTCACAGAGGTTCGACAGTGAAAACGCCGTGTATTGAACGCCAATCCAGGCAACCACAAGTGGCAACACCAACCGCATCACCCAGAACCAGATACCGGCGAACAACCCCGGTGCCGCACCCAGCATCGTGCGGGAAAGGTGCCGGGTCAGGCCCCAGCCGGCAAACAACGCAATCAAAATGGCGACCAGAGGAATCAACAAGCCACCGGTCACCAGCTCCAGCCACCGGAAAATGGTGGCGCCGCCAACACGCTCCTGTGCCCACAGATTGAACGACAGTAGCGATGCCAGCCCAGCCAGCCATACCGCCAGGCCGATCAGCACCACAGACATCCCCCGCGGCGCCCCGGTCCATTCACGGAACCAGCCAACGATGGGTTCAAGCAGGTTCAGCGATGTGGTCCAGACGATCAGCACCACCATAAGAAATACGGTGGCAATCACGAACTGACTTGCCGGCAGCTGGGCCAGCGTTACGGGCATGGAAACGAACAACAGGCTGAACCCACGTTCGCCATCAAAGCTATTGCCGTCCGTGGCCATGGCAAAGATCATCAGGCCGGCAAGGATCGCCACCAGGGTATCCATCAGAACAGCGGCAAGAATCGAACGCTTGAGGCGGGTATGAGGCGTGGTGTAGGAACCAAGAATCGCCCATACACCCATACCCAGCCCCAGAGTATAGAACGCGTGGAACAAAGCCGCTTTCAGACTTCCCCAACTGAGGTCTTCCGGGTGCATGGCCAGAATCTGGCCGACGGCACCATCTATCCGCCCGTACCAGACCGCCAGAGCGAATAACATCAGCATCAGCACCAGAGTTCCCGGCACCACCACACGCAGCGTCCGTTCAAGGCCTTTGACAACCCCCTGCGCCGATACCCAGATCACCAGCAGCAGGAAAAAGATATGCCAGCCCATGAACATCCGGTACTCGCGAGGGTCTGAAACCAACCCGGCCAGGATCGCCGTTGCCTCAGCGTCTCCCGCCCCGGAGAACCGCCCCAACGCGCCAAAGAAGACATAAGCCAGAGCGATGGAACCGAATACCACCGTAAACGACAGCACCAGGAAGGCCGCAAGAATGCTGAGCCGGCCCACCGCCATCCAGGCGCGGGAACGTTTGGCACTACGAATCAGGCCGTCCATCGCCAGCACAATACCGTGGCGGGCATAACGACCAAGGGCGGCCTCCGTGACCATCAGCGGCAGGGTGACCAACAGCAGGCACGCCAGGTAGAGCAGGATGAACAGGCCGCCACCGTGCAGGCTGGCCAGATAGGGAAACTGCCACAGATTGGCGAGACCAACGGTCGCACCCACCGCAGCCCAGAAGAAAGTTGATTTTCGGGTGAAGGACCCGACATGTGTCTGATACGGCGTAGGCATTCGCGCCCCTGAGACCCCTGAATAAGTCTGGGTCAGTATTGTAGCCGAAGGATCCGGCCGCGCACGAACTGGTAAACGCCGTGTCGCTGATTTCGTGACCGGTCCGGCACTCCTGGGCTACAATGCGCCTTTTTCCGGCTGCACAAACGCCGGCCCGTTCATTCGTCCGACCCCGGATTCATTGATTCATGAGCAAGAAAAAACCCGGAACGCCGAGCAGTACTATTGCACTGAACAAGAAGGCGAAGCACGAGTATCACATCGAGGACCGCTTCGAGGCAGGTCTCGCCCTGCTGGGCTGGGAAGTGAAATCCCTGCGCGCCGGCAAGGCCCAGCTGGTGGACGCCTATGTACTGCTCAAGGACGGCGAAGCCTGGCTGCTCGGCTCTCACATTACGCCACTGATCGCCGCGTCTACCCATGTCATTGCAGACCCGACCCGCACCCGCAAACTCCTGCTGCACGCCAAGGAAATCGCCAAGATCGTCGGCAAGGTAAACCAAGCCGGTTACACCTGTATTCCGCTGGCACTCTACTGGAAAAACAACAGGGTAAAGTGCGAGATTGCCCTGGTAAAAGGCAAGAAACAGTTCGACAAGCGCGCCACCGAGAAAGAGCGGGACTGGAACCGCCAGAAGCAGCGCATCCTGCGCGATACCAACCTCTGATTACGGCCCCGCACCGATTACCAAATACCTGACACCGGTCATGGCCAGCACCGGCCGGTGTGTCGCATACTCAGTCTCTTTGTTCAGATTTCCAACAGGCCTATACTCGGGAGTCCCGGTGCATGGCAAAGGGAGAGCTTATGTCACCTAAACGGATACCCATGTCCGCCGTTGATCGGGCGTGGCTGCGCATGGACACCCCCCAGAACCCCATGATGATCTGCGGGGTGTGGACGCTGGAACGTCCTGTTTCCATGAATCGCCTCAGGCACACGCTTGAGGAGCGATTCCTGTGCTTCAACCGATTCCGGCAACGGGTTGTGGACACCGGAGACCGTGCCTACTGGCAGGATGACCCCCTGTTTGACCTGGACAACCACCTCCACCAGATCGCCCTGCCGGGAAAGGCCGATAAAGCCGAGCTCCAGAAACTCGTCAGCGACATGAACAGTACCTCGCTGGATTTCCGGCAACCGCTCTGGCAAATGCATTACATCGACAATTATGGGAGCGGCGGTGCACTGCTGATCCGCATCCACCATTGTATTGCCGATGGCATCTCCCTGGTTCGGGTCATGCTGTCACTAACGGATAAAACGCCAGAACCCAAGCTGGGTAAAGTAGCGTCAACGCGTCATTCAAAACCCCGCCAAAGGTCCACAGTCCAGCAATTGCTCCACCGCGCGGTGAACAACGCGCAAACTGCCACAAATCAGGCCAGGCTGTTCATTCAGTCCGTCCGGGAAGAGCCTAATTACCCTCTCAAACTGGCGTCCACCGCCAGTGCCGTGGCCCTGGACCTCATCAAACTCGGCCTGGCCCCCGTCGAGCCCAAAACCGGATTGAAGGAGCCACTTTCCGGGCGCAAACAGGTAGCCTGGGCAGACCCTCTGGATCTGGCCGAAGTGAAAGCGTGCGCCAAGGCTCTGGGTGGCACCATAAACGATGCATTGCTCTGTACGGTCACCGGGGCTTTACAGCGGCATTTTGCAGCTCATAAGGAAACCGTCCCCGAGTGCGGAATCCGCGTGGCCGTTCCGTTCAACCTGCGACCTCTTGATCAACCCATAGAAACCCTCGGCAACAAGTTCGGCCTGGTGCTGGTTACCCTGCCGGTGGAAGTGATGGACCCGCTCATGTGCTTCCGACAGGTTCAGGAGAACATGAATCGGCTCAAGCGATCCTATCAGGCCCAGGTCACCTACAGCCTTCTTGATTTATTCGGTCGAGGCCCCGATGTCATCGAACGGAGAGCTCTGGACCTGCTCAGCAACAAAGCCTCCGCCGTACTGACCAACGTGCCAGGGCCGAAAGAGGCTCTGTACCTGGCGGGCAGTAAGCTGACCCAGCCTATGTTCTGGGTACCCCAGAGCGGCAACATCGGCATCGGCATGAGCATTCTCAGTTACGCCGGCACCGTTCAGTTTGGCATTACCGTCGACAAGGCCATCCACGCCGATCCAAATGCCGTGATGGACTACTTCCGGGAAAGCTTCCAGGCCCTGAGCCACGCGGCCCTGGCCGGCAGGCATGGCAGTCATGAACGCAAGGCCAGCTAGGCCGGTAGGTACATTTACCGGCCCGGCGGCACAAAACTGCAACAAACAAACCTTGAAGTCCGGCGAACCGGACACATATACTGGGTGTAAGGGGACGACATGGCTTCGACGCTGGTGGCGATCCCTTGAGTGCATGTCGAGATGGCAGCGAATCTCGTTAATCCAAAGCTGCAACGCAATAGTCGCAAACGACGAAAACTACGCACTAGCAGCGTAAGCTGCTAGTCGTCCTGACCGGGTCGCCCGTAGCCCGGAAGCAACATCTCAGGACGTCATCGCTTACGGGATGCTCCGTTATCCAGAGTTCACTGGCTAGCGGCTAAGATTTAAAGAACTCGGTTCCTGCACCCTGGCTCTCGGGTCGCTCGAACTTAAATCAATAGAGAGACGCTAAACATGTAGACCTCAAGGCTGAGTACTGGCGGACGCGGGTTCAATTCCCGCCGTCTCCACCAAATTCTAAAACGGAGCAATCCGAACACCTCTAAAACCCGCGTAACTGCGGGTTTTTTAATGCCTGAGTGTTGCGCAGTGGTTCGCCGGAATACGTTGAAAGCCGGGAAAAGTGGGGGTACATTTAGGGGTACATGGCTCAAGGTTAGATTTTTATACCCCCAAACGGACACCCCCAGCAATGAAACAGGCCGTTAACAAGCTGGCTGCCACCAGCGTAAAGAATGCCGAGTTCAAAGACCGCGCCTTCAAGCTGTTCGACGGGGCCGGGCTCTTCCTTCACGTTCAGAAATCCGGGAAGTATTGGCGGCTGAAGTACCGCCATGCCAAAAAGGAAAGGCTCTTAGCCCTGGGGGTATATCCTGAAGTCAGCTTGAAAGATGCCAGGGCCGCACGGGATGAAGCCCGCGCCCTGCTCGATAAAGGCATAGACCCCAGCAACCACCGGAAGCAGATAAAGCACAGCCGGTATGCTGCCGCCGCCAACACCTTTGAAGCGATTGCTCTGGAGTGGTACAGAGAGGTACACCAAAGCGCCGTGGTTGAAGAACATGCCGGCCGCAACCTTCGCCGCCTTCAGGTTCACGCCTTTCCGCACATAGGCCGCCGCCCCATTGGAGAAATCACCCCCGGTGAATTACTGGGGGTACTTCGAAAAGTAGAAGACAAGGGGCACATCGAGACCGCCAGACGAGTTAAGACCCTGTGCGGGCAGGTGTTCCGCTACGGGATCGCCACCGGAAGAGTTGAGAGGGACATTACCCCAGACCTGCGGGACGCTCTCAAAGTACCCCCAACTAAACACCACCCTGCCATTACCAAGCCGGAAGAAATCGGGCCTTTGATGAAAGCGCTTTATGGCTATCCCGGACACTTCGCCACCTGTGCAGCCCTCAAGCTGGCCCCGCTACTCTTTGTTCGCCCTGGTGAACTACGGCAGGCGGAATGGGCGGATATTGACCTTAAAGCCGCTGAATGGAACTTCACCGCCAGCAAAACCGGGTTTCAGCTTGTTACACCGTTGCCACGGCAGGCCGTGGAAATCCTGAAAGAGGTTCAAGCAGTGACAGGCCGGGGCCGGTATGTGTTCCCCAGTGTCCGGGACAGAAAGCGGCCCATGAGCAATGCCACTATCGGGGCAGCTCTCGGACGGTTAGACCTGAAAGACAAAATGTCCGCTCATGGCTTCCGCGCCATGGCCCGCACTGTGCTGGCGGAACACCTGGGGTTTCGTTCCGAGTACATAGAGCAACAGCTAGGCCATTCTGTCCGCGATACCAACGGCAGAGCCTACAACCGAACCACACACCTTGAAGCCCGCCGCGCCATGCTGCAAACGTGGGCAGATTTTCTGGATGAACTGAGAACCGGCAAGGGGAATGTAGTAGCCCTCAACCGTGGCAAGACAGCCTAAACCTGACCACCACTGAGAAAGGAACATAACCATGAACGCAATGGAAACGATGCAAGCTGAACAACTGGAAAAGCTGAGGGAAGCCACGGAAGTAGTGGCCAGACTGCAACAGGAAATCTTAGCAGCCAGGGGCTGCACGGGCCGCCCTGAATTTCTCGATAAGGATTTGTACATTGGCGGGTTAGCCACCGCGTCAGAGCTACTGAATGGGCAACTGTTCGACCTGATAGAAGCCAAACAATCAGCTTGATTGCTGGCGGGTCCAATGCCTGAGTTTGTTGTTGTCCTTGAGACCACCGGCCCGGACGGGGAGCCATGGGAGCAACCTGTATCCCCTCGCTTCTTGTCTGAGGTGGAGGCCGCTGCCTGGCGAAAAAAGAACAAGCTACCCGCGCACTGTCGAATAAGGCAGTTGGCAGGTATCGCTGATGAAGCAAAGGCCCTGCTTATCGGCCCGGTTCAGGAGTCGCTTAAGCAAAAGTGGCAGGCTGGGGATGCACAGGCCCTAATGGAGGCTGTTCAGAAATATGGATACCTTCAGGAGCCTTTGCCGCTCTGGTGTTGGGCTGCCTTCCATGAAGCCGCTTTGAAGCTCTCGATGTATGAGGTTAGAGACCTGAACGAAGCCTTCGGATTCGATCCCAAAAAGCGGGGCCGGCTGACAGATCGGAACAAACAAGCCCAGTTGCAATGGCCTGTCTTCCTAGTCTGCGAAGATTTGAAGAGAGAAGGCCGGACGGTTAGTCCGGATATGTTCGATGAAGCGGCAGGCATTGCAAGTGATCGCCTGGGTGTTCAAATAGGTAAAACCACAGCACAAAAATATTATTACGCAATTAAAGAATTATTGAAGGCACATCAACCCGATTAAGACCGCCCCTCACCTAACAACCTCAATGGCGGACCAAGGCCCGGTTCCCTGCTGTCTGCCAGCTGCTGAACCTTCCTGTACCTGGTGATGATCCCGCCAGCCGTTGGGGGTATCTCAGGCCGGGCCGGCTGCCCGTCCCGCCTGCCGTTTGCCGAAGCCCGCCAGAGGCTGGGGGGTACCTCCCCCGTGTGGCTCTGTGCTGGCGGTTCACTGCCCTGCCGCCGGGAGCCGGCCTCTTGCTGTCGCTGCTGCCCTCCCGGCACGGGATCAGGCCACCGGCCTGCCCGCCAGCCGGAGGGCGGCTCCCGGTTCCCTGCTGTCCGCCAGCTGCTGAACCGCCCCTGTACCTGGTGATGATCCCGCCAGCCGTTGGGGGTATCTCAGGCCGGGCCGCCAGTCACTACCGCGATAAACAGTAATGTCACGGGAATACTCCCATGACTGGGTTTAATAACCTCATTCCGCTAAGGCCCTGAAACATCCTTTAACGACCGAAGGTGGAAATTATGACTGACCGTGTATTACGTAGAAAAGAAGTAACTTCAATGGTTGGGCTCGGGACAACCAAAATATATGAACTGATTTCAGAGGGCCGGTTTCCAAAACCTATAAAGCTTTCTGTTCGCTCCGTTGGCTGGCTTGAGTCGGAAATTCAGGCATGGATCAAGGAGCAGGCGGAAAAGCGGGAGACTAGTTCGAATGCTTGAATACAACAGCCCTCTCACTTCCTTTCGTGACAGCCTTTTGAGGCTAGCCGTTCGTTTGATAGAAGCCCGCCAGCCGGGAAACGATGCACAACTTCCACGTGAGTTGATAACAGACAGCCTTATTCAAGGATTGATTGAGATAGCAACAATATCACCCTATGACCTCAACTCGATGCCGATACAGGTTGCTGAGACCACGAAAAGGCGAGCCGTTAAAGCTGTTCGGACCTTGATAGGCGGGCTGTTTCAAGGGGGATTGCCAGAAAAAAAAGCCTATCAATTTTTTACTATGAAAGACCTGAACTTGTTGTTCTACACCCATAGCCAGCTGTCAGGAGCGGAGCGCTACTTAGACATACCGTTTCAGGTTATTACCGGCAAGGGGCAGTGATGAATAACCAATTCAGCGTTGGGGACATTGTCGCCCGATTTCGCCAAGTGCTGGCAGATGCCGGCTTACCTGCTGCCCCTGAAACGAACTTCATTTGTGATGGAGAGTTGCACCGGTTCCGCGTTGAGAGCGACAAGAAAGGCAGCCGTAACGGTTGGTATGTCCTGCACCTGGACGGGGTGCCAGCTGGAGCTTTTGGAAGCTGGCGGGCCGGCATAGCAGAAAACTGGTGCAGCAAAGGACAGGACCAACTGACGGAAGCAGAGCGCCGCCAGCTTAGGGAGCGCATGGAAAAGGCCAAAACGGCCCGCCAGTCACAACTGAAGCAACGACACGCCACCGCTGCACACCGTGCCCGGAAACTGTGGAAGAGCGCCAAACCTGCTGCACCGGATCACCCTTACCTGGTGAACAAACAAGTCCAGCCTTTCAGAGCCCGCCAGATCGGCCCGGCTCTGGTACTCGATATAAGGGGCATACGCGGGGAGCTTTCAAGCCTTCAGTTTATTCAGCCGGACGGCTCCAAAAAACTGCTATCAGGGGGAGCCAAACAAGAGCGGTTTATACCTGTAACCGGTGCAGCTGCCGGAGAACCTGAAACAGTTCTGATCTGTGAGGGCTGGGCAACGGGGGCAACCTTGGCCGCTTCCATGCCTGATGCCTTCGTGTTGGCGGCCATTGACGCCGGGAACCTTCCCGCTGTGGCAGTGGCAACCCGTCAGCGCTGGCCCTCATGTGACCTAATCGTGTGCGGAGATGACGACAGAAAAACGGAAGGCAACCCCGGCGCTGCTGCCGCACGAAAGGCCGCGGAGCTATCGGCTGCCCGCCTTGCTCTCCCCGAATGGCCTGAAGGGTGCCCGGCGCACCTCTCCGACTTCAACGACTTGGCAACCTGGCTGAATGAGGTGAAGCAGTGACCGACACCGGAAAGAATAACCCTCCTCCCCTGGTGAATCCCCGCGAGATCAACATACCGCTACCGCTGCCACCAGATCAGCCCCCAGTTGTGCCCCTACCGCTGGAGGCATTACCGGAGCCTCTAAGCGCATTTGTTGCAGATGTGGCAAAACGCCAGCAATGCCCGCCTGATTACGTGGCAGTGACCGCCCTGTGTGCGCTCTCCGCCGTTGTGGGCAACAAGATTCGGGTTTGCCCAAAGCAGCATGATAACTGGGCAATTGTCCCGAACCTGTGGGGGGCTGTCGTTGGCGGCCCTGCTTCCAGTAAATCGCCGGCCATGGGTGCCGCAATGGCACCGCTGAAGGATATGGAGCGGGCCGCCTGGCGGGTATATGAACAGGAAAAGGCAGACTATGAAGCTGCTCTGAAGTTGGCGACCATTGAAGAAAAACAGGCCAATGACAACGCCAAACGGCTGAACAAAAAGGGGGACAAGGAGGGAGCCTTAGAGGCCCTTAAGTCAGTAGAAAAACCAGAAGAGCCAACGCGGCAACGGCTGATCGTAAACGATGCAACTATTGAGAAGCTGGGGGAGCTACTGAACGAAAACCCAAACGGCCTTCTGTTGGTGCGTGATGAGCTGGCAGGCTGGCTGTCGAAGCTTAGCGGAGAGGAAGGCCAGGGGGACCGGGCTTTTTACCTTGAGTGTTATGACGGGGATGGGCGTTACACCTTCGACCGGATAGGCCGTGGAACCGTCGATATTGAATCAACCACTCTTGCAATTATTGGCGGAATTCAGCCGGCCCGGATTGCTCCACTAATTCGCGGGGCCACCCGTGGTACTGACGATGACGGTTTGATTCAACGTGTGCAGCTGGCGGTATGGCCGGACATTCCCTCCCGGTTCAAGTGGCACGATGCGCCGCCAGACAAGGATATTTTCAGGGCATACGCTGACTGCTTCCACCGCCTAGCGGCCCTGCCGAGAGAGGGGAAGCGGGCACGGTTCAACGATGAAGCGCAATCGCTCTTTATCGAATGGATGGAAGAGTTGCAGGCCGAGGCCCGAAGCGGAGACCTTCACCCCGTGATAGCTGCCCACCTGGTGAAAATGCCGAAAACCGTATCAGCCCTCAGTTTGATTTTTGAGCTTATCGAAACTGGGGAAACCTCAATTTCTGGTAAATCACTGGCTATGGCCCTGGAGCTGGCGGACTACCTGAGAAGCCATTCAGAGCGGTTGTACTCAATCGTGAGCAATTCCGCTATCAAAGCGGCAAAGCTCCTGCTGAAGCGGCAAGACAAACTGCCGTCACCCTTCACGCCTCGCCAGATACAACAGAAAGGATGGTCTGGGCTGTCCGACAAGGATGAAGTTTACGATGCCCTGACAGTGCTGCTAGATCATCACCAGATTAAGCGGGAAGCTGTTCCTAATACTGGTGGGCGGCCCTCTATCCGTTTTCATTGGAACACGGGGGCTATGTAATGGGACGCTGGCTTGAACGATTAAAGCAAACCACCCCCGGTGGGGCCACCAGTGAGACAATACAATCAGGGGGCACCATCGAACCTACAGAACCTACTAAAGCCCCTTCCGTGGGTTTTGTAGGTAGCGTATCCGGGGGTACACCAAAAACAATATCCGTGCACCGTGAGATAGTCAGAGCCTGTAACTTGGCCGGGCTCTCCCTGCGAGACCTGGAAGCCGGCCTATCTGATGATGACCTGGTAGATATTCGACAAGGGATCGTGACTGCTGAAGTGCTGGCGGACTATGGAAGGCTGTTCAAGGACCCTGGCTATTTCTGGAAGCGAGACACCAGCCAGCCAGCACCATGGGGTAAAGAAACCAAACACCAAACAATGTCACCAGTAAAGGTGGAGAAGCCTTCGACCTTCAACGCATGGCCACCACGGAAGCAACATGCTCGGGATCAGTTCATTGATCACGTTATGGATTGTGACTACTGCTACGGCCCTCGGGACAGATACTGTGAGATCGGCAGCAAGTGGCGGGAGTTCTTCTACTCTCTGAGGTAGGTCCTGAGCCTACCTCCCCCTCCGCCTGGCGAATCTAATCCCTCCCCCAGTCCATCCACTTCCTTTACCCAAATACCCCCGTCTCTATGGGCACCTCGCTTTATCCTGTTGCCGTTGTCAGTCGTATCGAATACATCCCAGACCTGACGCCCGGACCATGCTCTTCATAGCCTGACAGCAGGCGCTCTGGCCAAACGCAGATAGGTGAATCAGTTTATCTGACAGATATATTGCGGGTCCTTCTACGAGGTACAACGCTACACGGGTTGCGCAGACGCGATTTTTTTCTACACATAACAATAACTTAGCCTTCCTTCCTATGATTTTTTTGTGCGTTATTTAAAGTAACAACACGGACAAGCTCGGAAGCCTTGGGAAGATCAACGGACAGAAACGGATAAACAAAGTAAGGAAGACCAGAAAAATTGAACGATGATCAACGACGCTGAACCGCCCCTGCATCTGGTGATGATCCCGCCAGCGGCTGGGGGTACCTGCCCCAGTCCGGGCCGGTGCTGGCGGTTCCACCGTCTGCCATTGCCCTGACACCGGGAGCCGGCCTCCCGCTGCTGCTGACCTTCAGGCACGGGAGCAGGCCACCTGCCCGCCCGCCAGCTGCTGGCGGTTCCACCGCCTGCCGTTGCCCTGGTACGGGGAATCGGCCTCCTGCTGCCCCTGCTGACCTTCCGGCACGGGATCAAGCCACCGGCCTGCCCGCCAGCCGCTGGGCTCCAGTCACAGCGAATTCCCCTTAGCGCCATAGACTAGGAACCACTTAATTTATAACAATAAAAAGGGTTTTGTAGGTTTTGTATGTATTTATATATTACTAATCAACAATCCACTTTTTCAGGCCACCGCCCTGCCCGCCAGCCGGAGGGCCGCTCCCGGTTCCCTGCTGCCCGCCAGCTGCTGAACCGCCCCTGTACCTGGTGATGATCCCGCCAGCTGCTGGGGTATCTCAGGCCGGGCCGGGTGCCATTTGCCAAAGTCCGCCAGCGGCTCAAGGTACCTGCCCCAGTCTGGCCCTGTGCTGGCTGTTCACTGCCCTGCCATTGCCCTGACACCGGGAGCCGGCCTCCCGCTGCTGCTGACCTTCAGGCACGGGAGCAGGCCACCTGCCCGCCCGCCAGCTGCTGAGCTACCCTGTTCCTGGTGATGATCTGCCACCGCTGGGGGTACCTGGGACGGGCCGGCTGTCCGCCCTGCCTGCCACCTGCGGAAGCCCGCCAGCGGCTGGGGGTATTTCAAGCCGGACCGTTGCTGGCGGTTCCACCGCCTGCCGTTGCCCTGGTACGGGGAATCGGCCTCCTGCTGCCCCTGCTGACCTTCCGGCACGGGATCAAGCCACCGGCCTGCCCGCCAGCCTGAGGGCCGCTACCGGTTACCTGCTGTCCGCCAGCTGCTGAAACCGCCCTGTACCTGGTGATGATCCGCTGCCGCTGGTGCGCCCCTGCTTTTGGCGTGACCCCCGGATATGCTACCTACAAAACCCACGGAAGGGGCTTTAGTAGGTTCTGTAGGTTTGCGATATACGACCGGCCCGCAAGTACTCCAACGGCTGGGGGTACCTACCCCAGTCCGGGCTAGTGCTGGCGGTTCACTGCCCTGCTGTTGCCCTGACACTGGGAGCCGGCCTCTTGCTGTCGCTGCTGGCCTCCCGGCACGGGATCAGGCCACCGCCCTGCCCGCCAGCCGGAGGGCCGCTCCCGGTTCCCTGCTGCCCGCCAGCTGCTGAACCGCCCCTGTACCTGGTGATGATCCCGCCAGCTGCTGGGGTATCTCAGGCCGGGCCGGGTGCCATTTGCCAAAGTCCGCCAGCGGCTCAAGGTACCTGCCCCAGTCTGGCCCTGTGCTGGCTGTTCACTGCCCTGCCATTGCCCTGACACCGGGAGCCGGCCTCCCGCTGCTGCTGACCTTCAGGCACGGGAGCAGGCCACCTGCCCGCCCGCCAGCTGCTGAGCTACCCTGTTCCTGGTGATGATCTGCCACCGCTGGGGGTACCTGGGACGGGCCGGCTGTCCGCCCTGCCTGCCACCTGCGGAAGCCCGCCAGCGGCTGGGGGTATTTCAAGCCGGACCGTTGCTGGCGGTTCCACCGCCTGCCGTTGCCCTGGTACGGGGAATCGGCCTCCTGCTGCCCCTGCTGACCTTCCGGCACGGGATCAAGCCACCGGCCTGCCCGCCAGCCTGAGGGCCGCTACCGGTTACCTGCTGTCCGCCAGCTGCTGAAACCGCCCTGTACCTGGTGATGATCCGCTGCCGCTGGTGCGCCCCTGCTTTTGGCGTGACCCCCGGATATGCTACCTACAAAACCCACGGAAGGGGCTTTAGTAGGTTCTGTAGGTTTGCGATATACGACCGGCCCG
Source organism: Marinobacter sp. Arc7-DN-1 (assembly GCF_003441595.1). NCBI lineage: Bacteria > Pseudomonadati > Pseudomonadota > Gammaproteobacteria > Pseudomonadales > Marinobacteraceae > Marinobacter > Marinobacter sp. Arc7-DN-1. The sequence goes on from NZ_CP031848.1 coordinate 2,021,029, forward strand.
CAAGTACTCCAGCGGCTGGGGGTACCTACCCCAGTCCGGGCTAGTGCTGGCGGTTCACTGCCCTGCTGTTGCCCTGACACTGGGAGCCGGCCTCTTGCTGTCGCTGCTGGCCTCCCGGCACGGGATCAGGCCACCGCCCTGCCCGCCAGCCGGAGGGCCGCTCCCGGTTCCCTGCTGCCCGCCAGCTGCTGAACCGCCCCTGTACCTGGTGATGATCCCGCCAGCCGTTGGGAGTATCTCAGGCCGGGCCGGCCTCTGGCGGGCGCTTCTTCTCCTGACGTTGCTCCAGTGCCGGGAGCCGGTCTCCCATTGTCGCTGCTGTCCTGCCCGCCAGCCGCTTCCGGGATAAACACAAAGAACGCGGGAATACAGAAAGCAGGGGGCCTTTTAGTGTTAAACCGGGGCAGCTTTTAGACTATTCGGAAGGGGCGGAAAATGGCGGACCTAAGCAAGACAGTAGAAATCATCTTTGGCGGGACTGACAAAACCGCCGGAGCGATTACTTCAGTAGGGCGGAACCTTGATGCTTTATCAAACCGTGTCGGAAATATAACCGGGCCGCTGGCAGGGGTTACAGATAGTATTCTTAAGCTAGATGCAGCTTTGGCAGCTTTAGGAGTGGCCGCTCTGGCGTTTGCCACCAAAGAAGCGATTACCTTTGAAGCTGCATTGATTGACCTGCAAAAGGTCATGGGTGAAGGCGAGGGAAACGCGAAGGATTATGCGGACCAGTTCAGCCAACTATCCAGCCGGTTCGGTGTCGATGCTGGAGCGATAATCCAAAGTACCGCCGATTTCAGGCAGGCGGGCTATGATATTGAAGAATCGCTATCTCTGGTTGAACAGTCACTGCTAGCGGTAAACGCCGCTGATCTCACTACGAAACAATCCAGCGAACTGCTGATTGGTACCTTGGCGGGCTTTCAGGCTCCGGCTTCAGAAGCGGCAAACCTGTTAGATGTATTAAATGGGGTGTCGAATCAGGCCGGGGCCTCAGTAGAGCAACTCGGAGAAGGCTTTAAGATTCTGAGCCCAATTGCTAAAACGCTGGGGCTATCTTTTGAAGAAACAGCGGCCCTGCTGACACCGGTTGTTGAAGTAACCCGCTCGGGCTCTGAATCCGCGAACGCTCTGAAAACGGCAATCAGCAATCTGATTAAGCCTACCAAGGAACGCAAGGAACTATTAGAGCAGGAACTTGGCATTCAACTTGAAGTGAACGGCCAACGCCGGGACACAAAAGACGTTCTCTATGATCTGATTGATGCAACTCAAGGCCTCGACAACACCGAAAAACAGCGGGTTGCAACGGTGATTGCCGGTGCTGAGCAGATGAGCCGATTTCTTGCAGTACTCAACGGGGCGGAGCGCTCAGAAGAAATACTAAAGGTAGCGCTGAATGCTGGCGGTTCAGCCCTGGCGGAATTCCAGACCAAAACAGAATCCGCTCAGTTCGCACTTAAGCAACTGAGAGCGGCCTTTACCACTGCCGCTGCTACTGCCGGCCTTGAATATATCGACCAGACCAAAGCAGTTACTGAAGCAACTACGAACCTGGTGGATTCATTCCGGCAAGCCGCGCAAGGGGAAAATGCTGATGTGCTATTTGATGCTCTGAGGGGCGGTCTTGAGTCTTTCGCGGAACAAGTAAACATTATTGCGGAAAATCTGCCGGAAGCCTTTGAAGGTCTCGACTTCTCGCAGCTGCTAACTGCCTTCGACGGGCTTAGCGATGAACTGGGAGACGCCTTTGAGGCGGTCTTCGGCACGGTTGATCTCTCAACGGTTGAGGGGCTAGAAAGTGCACTTCAGAAAGTCGTTGACGCCTTCACCGCCCTGGTGAACATATCGTCCGGAATTGTTAGTGGTCTTGAACCACTCTTCTCGGCAATTGGTACCGGCATTCAGGAATTCCAAGACCTTGATGCGGCCACACAACAAAGCGTCGGGGAGTTGCTGGGCATTGCGAAAGCAATTGATACCGTATTGCCCGCCCTGAGCGCCCTTGGTGGTGGTCTGGAGTCAGTCGGTAATGGCATGGTAGCGCTGGCAGGGGTGCAAGGGTTCAAGGCGATACTCGGCAACCTCGGGAGCATTCAGGGAATAGCATCTTCAGCTGGTAAAGGCGGGTTGATTGGCTTGGCCCTAGCTGGCGGGTATGGGGTAGGAAAACTGATTAACGCATACGTTATTGAACCGATGGAGAAGGCATTTGGGACTTCTATTGGCTCTTGGCTGTATGAGCAATTCAACGCGGAAGAAATAGAGAAGATTAAAAAGGAGCTTGCGCCCCTCACTGAATCAGAAAAGAAACTTGCGAAAGAAACAGGCGAACTGAAGCAGCTGAATGACCGATTGGCGGATGCCCTAGATAATACGAAACAGGCCGCTGAACTGGATACAGAAGCCCTGAATAAACGGGCCGCTGAGCTGGTGAGGAATGCGAACCAGCAAGACAAGTTCAATAATTCCTTGGAGGAATTTACAGGGAGCCAGCGCAAAGCAACGAACGCGGTAGACGATCTAAACAACCGTGTTGAACGCAGCGGGGGTGCCCTGGGTGAAGTAGGAGACACTACAAGGAAACTGGCAGAAGACAATAAGAGCCTGGTTCTCGGATACGATGAAGCAACCGGAAAAGTAAATAGCTGGACTGGTGGTGTGATTCGCTCCAATAAAAGCCTCGATGATGCAGCGGAGAAAACACGAAAGGTCATTAATGAGACAGCGGACTATCGCTTAGAGCTTGAAAAAATAGACAGCAACGAACGAATCAAAAGAATTGAAGCCGTTGTTTCTCTGGATATTGCAGAAGTCGAGGCTAATGCAGATAAAGTGGTTGCGCTGGCCCAGTCCATTGGTAAGGCTTTCACAGACTCAACGGGGCTAATTGAAAAGCTGTTTGGTGGATACGATGACGCGAGTAGATCGACTCAGATTGACCTATCAAAGCAGATTCGTAAAGAGAATGAGCTTAGAGAAAAAGCCTTCGAACTTCAGGAAAAAATGACGAAAGCGGAAATTGATTACATAAAGGAAAAAACGCGACAGCTCTCGAAAGGTGATGCAATCATAAAGGTCGATGGTGATGGCCTCGCCCCCCACTTGGAAGCCTTCATGTTTGAGATTCTGGAACGCATTCAGGCGCGAGTTAACGCCGAGGGTGAAGAGATGTTACTTGGCCTAAGGTGAACATCTGAACTTTGACTGGAAACAGTATGGCAATCGAACAGCTGAAGAAAAGATATGCAAACCATCCCTTGGGGACGGCGCTTCAGGAGCTTGATAAAGCAACTGATATAAACATGCTGCATAGAGTTTATATATCAGCAAAGACCATGGTTCTCTTACTGAAATATCAAACGGAATTAACGGAATCCGAAGCAAAGACACTAGACGAATACATTGAAAGCCGAATAACAGTCTTTCAGCCCGGAGGCAATCAGAGCAATTATTCATAACGGGATCAGGTGCCCCATATTCTAAACCGCCCTGTACCTGGTGATGATCCCGCCAGCCGTTGGGGGTATCTCAAGCCGGGCCGGTGTTGCAGGTGCAGGGCGCTTGCCCAGTCTAGCCGGCGGCCAGCAAGTACCCCCCCGACTCTTTATATTCCTTTTAGATATATGCTGAAATTCTAGTGAACGGATTTTGCTTATATCTATAACATAATGTTTATTAAAAATAAAAACTGCACAATTACGGCAAGAATAAGATTTATGCAAAAACCGGGCTAAGAATATTTTGATCTATAAACAAGCGAAGACACTTTTCCTGTGCTGCTGTTCCTGGCGTACACCTGCCGCCCTGGCAGATACCCCCAGACCGTGACCCTGCTGGCGGCCATGCCGTTGCCCTGATACCGGGAACCGCTCTCCGGCTGTCCTTGTTGGCCTCCGGCCATAGGATCAGACCACCGGGCCACCGACTTACCTGAAGGCAGCTCCCGGCTGAACGCTTCTGTTCCTGGTGAGATCCGCACCACCTATAACCAATGATGCAGAAAAAATAATTTCTACGGTTGCACCTAAGGATTTTGGCAGTTTTCAGAGCGGTTAAGGTACGACCAAATCAAGGGGTATGGCTTCGATGATGGGGGTATTTATGGGGGTATAAAGAAAACTACAATTCATATTAAATGTTTAATATCATTGTCTTACATGCGTTACGGCATTGGACGCCGTCTCCACCAACCAAGAGTTTCAGGATGTCCAGCGAGATCCACTGAAACGCCCTAAAGCCCCGGAAACGGGGCTTTTTTATGCCTTTCTGGTCCAAAAGAGTGTCAAAATTAATCGAGAGTGCATACGTCTACCCCGAGAAACAGGCTTTCCTCGAGTTCGCCAAGCACCTAAAAGGCGTGAACGCAGTGGTTATGTGTAGATCTCAACGGAAGCCATTCCTGCCTCTCAAATACGAACAAGTAGGGGATCTGCGATATGAGCAGGAATACACCGTTTCCCGTATCGGCGAGGATCTACAGGTATCTCTGAGCGGCAATCGCACCAAAGAGCTTCTGCCTTGGCATCTCGTCAAATAGATCCAGGTAGCCCTGGCTACTCCAAATCCATTTCCCACCTGACCAGTTGATCATCCCTCCCCGAGCGGGCAATATCACCTCAACCAAACGCAGCAGTCGCGACGCCCTCCAAACCAACATGTCGCACCTATCGCTCCGCGTTCCCAGAAACACCAAACGGAAGTACTAATGGCATTAACGCTCGAACAACTCGAACGCCACCTATTCAAGGCCGCCGACATTCTGCGGGGTAAGATGGACGCCTCGGAGTTCAAGGAATACATCTTCGGCATGTTGTTTCTCAAACGCTGCTCCGACGTTTTTGAGCAGCGTTATCAGGAGGTGGTCGCAAACCAGGTGGCCAAAGACAAGGGCCAGGTTGAGGCGGAAGCCATCGCGGACATGGAGAACTGGTACAAGTCCACCTTCTACGTCCCCAAGCAGTCCCGCTGGGATTTCCTGATGAACGACGCCCACCACGGCGTGGGCAACTACCTGAACAAGGCCCTGGCGGGGCTGGAGGAGCACAACGTCAGCCTGGCGGGCGTGCTCGAACATATCGACTTCACCCGCAAGGTGGGCTCTACCACCCTGCCCGACAAAAAGCTGCGGGATCTGATCGTCCACTTCAGCCAGTACCGCCTACGCAACGAGGACTTCGAGTTCCCGGATCTGCTGGGCGCGGCCTACGAATACCTGATTGGCGATTTTGCTGATTCAGCCGGCAAGAAAGGCGGCGAGTTCTACACTCCCCGCTCCGTGGTACGCATGATGGTGCGACTGGCAAATCCCCAGGAAGGCCAGAGCGTTTACGATCCCTGTTGTGGGTCCGGCGGTATGCTGATTCTGTCGAAAGAATACCTGGAGGAGCAGGGCGGCGATCCGAAACACCTGTCACTGTTCGGGCAAGAGGCGTCCGGCTCCGTCTGGGCAATCGCCAAGATGAACATGCTACTTCACGGCATCACCAGCGCCGATCTGCGAAATGAAGACACTCTGACAGACCCCCAGCATGTGGATGGCGGTGAACTGATGCGCTTTGACCGTATCCTCACCAATCCGCCCTTCTCCATCGGTTTCTCGCCGAGCACACAGTTCCCTGAACGGTTCCAGTACGGTCAGGTACCGGAAGGCGCCAAGAAAGCCGACCTAATGTTTCTCCAGCACATGGTCGCCAGCCTGAAATCCGACGGCATGCTGGCCACCGTCATGCCTCACGGCGTGTTGTTCCGGGGTGGTGATGAGAAGCGCATCCGTGCTGGCCTGCTGGAGAACGACCTGGTGGAGGCCGTAATCGGTCTGGCGTCCAGCCTGTTCTATGGTACCGGCATTCCCGCCTGCATATTGATCCTACGCAACAAAGGCGCCAAAGCGCCGGAACGCAAAGGCAAGGTGCTGTTCATCAATGCCGACCGGGAATACCACGAAGGCCGTGCCCAGAATCACCTGCTGCCGGAACATATCGAGAAAATCGTCAGCACATACGAGGCCTTTGCCGAGGCTGACAGCTTTTCGCGCGTTGTCAGCCTGGATGAATTGCGGGAAAACGATTACAACCTGAATATCCGCCGCTATGCAGACAACGCCCCACCACCGGAACCCCAGGATGTACGGGCACACCTGGTGGGGGGCATTCCCCTGAAAGAGGTTCAGGCCAAACAATCTCTGTTTGATGCCCAGGGTCTGGACCCCATGGATTTGCTCGTAGCCAAGCAGGGCGAAGAGGATTACGTGGATTTCCGGGAAAGCCTCACCGACAAGGCCAGCATTAAACCGGTTATCGAACAAAACGAAGGCGTCCAGCACAAAGAAGCCCGGCTCAAGGATACTTTCGAAAGCTGGTGGCAGCAGCGGGGCACCCACATCGGCCAGCTCTCCGGCAACGGCCAGCAACTGAGCGCCCTGCGGGAAGAACTGATTGGCACCTTTACCCACGCCCTGGACCCCATCGGCATGCTGGACCGGTTTGCCGTGCGCGGCATCATCGCCGGCTTCTGGGACCAGAACAAAAACGAATTCCGCACCCTGCAGGCTCGTGGCGTGCTGGGCGTGGTGGACGCCTGGCGCACCAGCATCATCACTCTGCTGGAAGACGACCAGAACAAAACCAATCCACTGGACCACAAACTTGTGATGTTCCTGTTGGCAGACTACGTGGCCGAACTGGAAGACCTGCAAGCTCGCAAAGCAGAATTGGACGCCCGAATCAAAGCAGCAACCGCCCAATCGGAGGAAGACGACGACCCCGAACCGGACGAAGACGCGCCTACCGAGGCGGATATCAAAGTCTGGAAGGCTGAGCGCACCAAGGCCACCAAGACCCTGAAAGCCAAACAAGCCAGCTTTGAGGCGCGACTTAACGAAGCGGTGGATTCACTGGATGAAGCCGGCGCCGCTGAACTGATGCTGACGATTCTGCATAACGACATGCTGGGGATACTGGACAATTACATTCGGAAGCAGAAGCAGGAAGTCATCACTGCATTTGAAATCTGGTGGGACAAGTACTCGGTGACGTTGGCGGATATTGAAGCGGAGCGGGATGAAGCCGCAAGTATACTGAAGGGATTCCTTACAGGGCTGGGCTATGACTGATTACGAACGTACTTTAGCTGATCTACCAGATGACTGGGCGATAGCAACAGTTGAAGATTTGGGATCAGTAGTTAGTGGCGGAACGCCCAGTCGGGAAATAGCTAATTTCTGGGGGGGCACCATTCCGTGGGTTACCCCCGGCGAGTTGACTTCATTAAATACAAAGACGCTCCACCTGACTAATGAATCGATCACCGATGAAGGGCTCCGCCAAAGCGGCGCCAATCTTCTCCCTGCTGGCAGCCTGCTAGTCACTACTCGTGCATCTCTTGGATACTGTGCTATCAACTCGGTCCCGGTAACGACCAATCAGGGTTTCAAGAACATTGTCTTTCGTCAAAGCTCAAATCCTGATTTTTATTACCACTGGTCGAGAAAGATAAGCTCAGAGCTGAAACGCAGAGCGTCCGGGACGACCTTCCTGGAGATATCCGGATCAGACTTCAAGCAAATTAAACTCCCTGCTCCGCCCTCAGCAGAGCAGCAAAAGATCGCCCAGATCCTCGACATCCTGGACACCCAAATCCAGAAAAACGCAGCCCTGATCGCCAAGCTAGAAAAAATCAAGGAAGGCCTGCTCCACGACCTGCTAACCCGAGGCGTCGACCAGAACGGCCAGCTCCGCCCCGCGCCTGATCAGGTGCCGGAGCTTTATAAGAAGTCAGCTTCAGGATTGATTCCTAAGGAGTGGGAAGTTCGCCAACTCGGAACCATGTCTGAAATTGTTAGCGGTGTAACCCTGGGAGGACCGCAGCCCAGCAGTTCATGGCCTCTGGTCGCATACCTCAGAGTCGCAAATGTGCAGGATGGGTACCTCTACCTTGAGCAGGTCAAGTTCCTTAGGGTCAAACCTGCAGATGTCGAAAAGTTCCGCTTGATTCCTGGTGATGTATTGATGAACGAGGGCGGTGATTTCGACAAACTGGGTAGAGGCACTGTCTGGGAGGGTGAAATAGAGCCCTGCATCCACCAGAATCACGTTTTCCGTGTCCGAACATTTCCCGAATTGTTAGACCCGTACTTTTTGGCGTACTTTTCCGGCTCCTCAAGGGGCAAGGCCTACTTCGTCAAATCGTCGAAACAAAGCACGAACCTCGCATCAATCAACTCAATGCAGCTAAAGGCTTTTGAAGTTCCAGTGCCGCCTTTTGCAGAGCAATCAGCGATAGTCGATTATCTTCGGTCATATAAAAAGCGTCTCGAATTAGAGGGCCGCAACATGGGGAAACTGAAGGCTCAGAAAACCGGCTTAATGGATGATCTCCTCACCGGCCACGTCCGCGTCACTCCCCTGCTCAAGGATGCAGTATGACTATCCTCGACGGCACTAACACTGAGGTTTAATTCATGATTGAGTATTGTCGAGGAAATTTACTGGAGGCCGACGCAGAGGCACTGGTGAATCCCGTTAACACTCAGGGCGCTATGGGAAAAGGTCTTGCCTTGGCATTCAAAAACGCATTCCCGGAAAATTTCCGTGCCTATACGCAAGCTTGCCAATACGGTCAGGTCAGGACCGGCAAAATGTTTACAACCGAGCAGCAAACACTGCTTGAACCTCGCTGGATCATCAACTTTCCAACCAAGCAGCACTGGCGCGATCCATCGAAGCTGGAGTGGATAGACCAGGGGTTGGCAGATCTCAGAGCAGTGCTGGCCGAGAAACAGATCTTATCCGTTGCCATACCGCCACTTGGATGCGGCCTTGGCGGGCTGGACTGGGAACTGGTCAAACCACGAATTGAAGATGCGCTTGCTGACCTTGCTGGCACCCGGATACTGATCTTTGAGCCCTTATAGCCCAAGCATGAATAATCGACGACGCATCAAATAGCAGCATGCGTATCTTCCAGCTGACGCAGGTCCGCTAGTTTCAGGTTATCCAGTTAAGAGCTGGCCCTGGCCAGGGTGATGCGTTGCTCATTGAGGTGGACCCAATCAGTTGGACAACCTGATGGTGTTCCTAAGCTATGATCCTGTTGTTTCCCTGGCTCAGGCTGCCAAGGCTATGGTTTGCCCATAGTACACCTCATCTGGTGTTTGATAATCAAGGTTTTGATGGTACCGGGTCTGGTTGTAATGCCGGAAGTACCGGTGGAGCGCCTGTTTCAGGTGCTGTCCATCCTCGAATGCAGTGAGGTAGACGCACTCGTGTTTGACGCTGCGCCAGAGCCGTTCCACGAAAATGTTGTCATGGTAGCAGCCTTTGCCGTCCATGCTAATCCGGATGCCATGCTCTTTGAGAACACTTGTGAAGGCCTCGCTGGTGAACTGGGCACCCTGATCAGTATTGAAGATTTCCGGCGCTCCATGGCGCTGTAGGGCCTCCTCCAGGGCATCAATGCAGAAGTCTGTGTCCATGGTATTGGAAACCCGCCAGGCCAGCACCTTGCGGCTGTACCAGTCGATGATGGCGACCAGGTACATGAAGCCCCGAGCCAGCGGAAGTAGAGTAAGAGGCAGGGCGTAGTCGGACTATTTCCCTGCCTCTCCTCTCCGAACCGGACGTGCACCTTTCAGCGCATCCGGCTCTCCGCCTAAACGCTGGCGAAGGCCATAGCAACTTCGGGAAAGCGAGAGGTCCACGTGTTTCTGGACTCTGTCCTCAGGTAGGGATTACCATCTGGAAGACGCCAACGGAATCGCTTTTTCCCGTGACCGACGAGTCGGTATAGGATAGCTCCACTGAATAGCCCCTGATTGGTTTTGCCATACAGCACCCAAGTCTTACTTTGACCTGAAGCCGGGACTTTGAACCAGTGACGCATCAGCGGTTTGAGCCGGGAGCGATATTTGCGGCCCAGCCAATGGGCCAGTTTCCAGAACACGACACCATCGATGTAGCTGAAGACTTTCGCTTTGTAATCGACGAACTGATAGAACGCCGCCCAGCCTTTCAGCTTTCGGTTGATGGATTCGACCATGTCGATTTTGCTTTCACTATAATTGCCTGACAGCTTAGCGGTTAAAGATGCTGCAAAGTTACGTGCCTTATCCCGGGGGATCGTCGCCACCACCCGCATATCGCCATAACGGCTTCGCTTGCGGATGATGCGATGCCCCAGGAACACGAAGCCGTCGTTCACATGGGTAATCTTGGTTTTATCCATGTTAAGTTTCAGCTTAAGAGTTCCTTCCAGCATCTCCCGGCATTCTTCTCTAATCGCCTCTGCCTGGGCTTTGGTGCCCTTGACGATAACCACAAAGTCATCGGCGTAGCGGCAGTATGCGACAGCTGGCTTCCATTGTCGGTTCTCTCGGATGGCTGAGCTTCGACCGATCTGGATACTGTGGTTCCAGTACCATCGATCTTTCCGGGCTTTCTTGCCAAGGTAGCGCTGGTTCAGGTGCTGATCGAATTCATGCAACATGATATTCGATAGCAGTGGTGAGATAACGCCACCTTGGGGCACGCCTTCGCTTGCCGCCCGGAATAGGCCTGCATCAATGTGACCGGCTTTGATCAATCGCCAAAGAAGGTTCAGGAAGCGTCGGTCCCTGATTCTGCGGCGTACAGCTTTCATCAGCAGCCGGTGATGCACGGTGTCAAAGTAGCTGGACAGATCCCCTTCAATGACCCAGCGTCCACGCGTTTCACCATTGTCCGTCAGTTGTAGTTTTACTGTGCGGATTGCATGGTGAACGCTTCGCTCCGGTCGGAACCCGTAGGAGAGCGTATGGAAGTCGCTTTCCCACATGGGCTCCATCGCCATTAACATAGCCCGTTGAACGATGCGGTCGCGCAAGGTGGGGATGCCCAGTGGCCGTTGCTTGCCGTTGGCCTTCGGGATATACACCCTTCGAGCCGGTAACGGCTGATAAGCATCAGAGAGTAAATCGTGCCTGATTTGCTTCAGAATGGTCGGCAGTCTGGCCTGAACAGTCAGCTTGGTCTCCCCGTCTATCCCGGGCGTGTTTGCCCCTTTGGAAGATAGGGTGATCCGAGCTGCTTCTGTAAGCCAGTCAGGCTGTGCTATCAGGCGCAACAGCCGGTCCACCCGGCGAGCGGGGTCGGCTGTTGTCCAAGTCGCTAGCTTGCGTTGCATTTCGCTGATTATCAAAGGTCTTCACCTTGTTTGGTCAGGTAGTTTGCTTGGCAAACACGTTTAAACTGCTCCCCTTCGCCATGTAATGGGCTTTCCCCATCGCGGACTACTACGGGAGCTCCGCCAGTCAATTTGGCATCGGGGTCATGCCCCTTTGGCATCCAATATTGACCTTCCCCGGTTCACCTATCTGGACTCCAGCATGCTGAGGAGGCTGCCCATCGCACTCTTTACCCTTGCTTGCCGCAAGTTGACAGGAAGCAGCAGTCCGTTCTGTGATGGATACTGCTGTACCAAAGCCCTAGCTACTAATTCAGGCTTCTTCGTTCGGCAGCGCTTACATTTCAGACTGCCTCACCTTCCTGTACGGCTTATCAGGTCACGTAAGCCGTGGTGACATTTCAACCCACAGAGGCGGATGAATGGGTTCATGTTCTTCAGCCTTTCAACACTCAGCCTTGAGGATCATCTTGGCTTAGTGACCTCGCCTCAATCCCCGTTGTCAGCGGGTTACATCACCCTGCGGGCATACCGCAGGTCACTGCCGCTCAGGCTCACCACCCTCACAGTAGGTGGGATTGTTTCGTTACCTCTTCATGAGGTAATGGTTCAATATTCCAGATAGACTCGTGGTTCATTTGAGCTTCCGTGCTCGCCCTGAACTCCGGGCACACTATAACTGATATCAGCCGCCCACACCTGATTGGGGCGGTCGATCATCAGCCCTTTGAGCAGGTACGGATAGATCTTGTGCCCGTCACCCGGAATGCTGGTTCTGGGCCGCGGATACACGGCCTGAATGCCCATGATGCGCATCAGCCGTTGCACTCGCTTGCGATTGATCTGATGGCCCTTACGCTGCAAGTAAACACGCATCTTGCGAGAACCATAATACGGTGTTTCCAGATGCTGCCGGTCGATCAGATGCATCAAATTCAGGTCCTCCTGTGGCTGTTCACGAGGGACATAATAGATCGAGGAACGGCTCAGCTTGAGCAGCTCACACTGGCGCGAAATGCTGACCTGGGGATGACCACGCTCGATCATCGTCAACCGCTGTTGACGGCTTACTGATCGAGCTTGCGCGACAAAAAATCGCGTTCTACCGTCAGTCGGCCGATCTCGCGATAAAGCTCGTCAGAACTGGGCTCGTTGGACTGCTTGCCAGACTTTTTCTTGCCTTCGAAGAGGTCCGGAGCATTCTCCAGCAGCTCACGCTTCCAAGTGCTGACCATGGTGGGGTGGATCTGGAAACGGGCAGCGATTTCGGATGTGGTCTGGTCACCCTTGAGGGCGGCCAGGGCGACTTTGGACTTGAACGATGCGCTGTATTGCTTGCGTTTCTTGCTCATGATTCTCCTCCTTGTGGAGATGATGAATCAGAGCTTAGGCACCTGTCCAAATTTCGGGGTCCACTTCACATGAAGGGCATCTAGCACAGTGCCTACATAGCTTTTTCCAAAGACTCTCACCGGCTCCTTGAAGCGATAGCGGGAACCGCCGCTGCTCTGTCGTTCAATCACAGGCAGGGATTGTTTCCACCTGCGGTAGGCCTGGTAGTCTTCCTGTGGAAGCAACCCAGAATCCATCATCCTGCGCAGAATGACTTCGGGACTGACACACCAGCGCCGGGCATCGTCTTCCAGGAACAGGTCATAGGCCGTTACGTCATCTTCCGGGAAGCGCTTTAGTCCAGCTTCTCCAAGAACTTTTCTGGTACAAGCAGGTTACCCGCAAATCGATTCGCTGCGACCTCGTTAACGCTGTGGCTATAGAAATCGTCTTCGTCATCGACAAAACTCTCGCGGTGAAGCAGCAAATGACCCAGTTCGTGCATCATGGTAAAGGCTTGGGCACCTTCGGATTGCTGCTTCTTGATGAAGATGACCGGAAAGCTGTCGAAATACAGGGAAAAACCCCGAATGGGACTTTCCTTGGGAATCTGCCACTGCCCTGCATAGCCATTACTCAGGAAGACCAGAATGTTCTTGGCCTCCACAGCTGCCCGCATATCGGCAAAACTCTGCCCCGGCTGAAGCCCAAGCCAAGCGCGAGCTAACTTCGCTGCCTGCTCTGGTCGCGGAGCATTCACCGCAAATTTTTCTGGATACCAATCTGTCTCAGCCGGCTCACCCAAGTCTTCACGGAGACTAAGGTAAGTGAGGCGCTGACGCTCGGTTCGTTCAACCAAAGCACGGAAACGGGGGCTCAGTTGAGGTTTCTGATTATTCAGTGTCCGGAACTGGACAGAATGAACGCGTCCCTCACTGACGGGGCCCTCTTCGAGAAAAAACAGCAAGCCTCGGTTGAAGTGTAAGGCTAGCTTCTGCAACTGTTTGACGGAAAGAGCTTCCTTTCCCTCAAGTGCCTTCTCAAGGGTAGCGAGGGCAATACCTGTCTCGTGGGCAAGTTCCTCAACAGAAACACCCAGGTCGTCACAGCACCAAAGAATTCGAGACGGGTTCACACCCTTGATCTTTTCCATAGCGCGAATCATAGTAGGAGACCCGTTAGATATCAGCGATCAGTTAAACGCAATTGCGATCAAAATCAGTGCGCTGAAACAGGGGGAACAAAAGTGGCTATTGATGAGCTTAATCGAGAAAGCCATGGGCAAAAAATCACTGGCCTGAAAACAGAGAGGCCCGCTATACAGCGGGCCTCTCCTAAAGCAATCGAATCATGTTGTCAGCTTTCAGGCCTTTTGGCCAGCCATACTAACTGGCTCGTTGACCCAGCGCTGCTTGAATTTGCGCAGTTTGACAGCTGAAACCTTGTACTTTGGCTTCTTTGGCATCCCCAAATCTTGCCTGGCCTGTTCAAGCTGTTGATCTGTCGGATTTTCCGGTACAGAAACTTTGCATCCAGACGGCTTATGCAGCTCATCGTGGTGCATCTGTTTTGCGGCGCTCATAAGACCACCTCCTATTCGATTGTTCATTAGTATGCACAATGCCGTGACTAGACACAAATACGAGCATGCCACGACGCACTTATCACCCATCAAGATTCAAGTAAAAGTAGTCATACGGAAAGTTTCTGTCACTCTCGCGATACCGGCCCTCAAAAACTTCCATAAAATATTGAAAAACCTGTGCATTTTTATTTGGGCGGGTCAACAACACACGCCTTTTATCGATCAGTGAGGCATAGTAAGCGGCGCACTGAACCGCTATACCCGTGATATAGCCTTGGAACGGGTTGTCTATCGGGTTTCCTGAGAGAAAATCAATTCGAACATGGCTTGTAGCTTTGTGACCTTTGGAAACACGACCCTGCGCTGCGCCGACAAGCCTCGCTGATTCTCGCGCTTCCGGCACATAGAAAATCCCGACATCAAAGTTCCGTGGCCTTTTGACGTTATTGGTCCGGGAAAGCAACTCCAGCCAATCCAGCCCTGAATTCCAGTGAGCAACCTCACTTCGAACGTTTTCCTCACTCAGGGCATCCAGCATCAGGTGGCCCCCAAACACATCCTGAAACTCGTCCATGCAGAGTTTGTAGGCCTTTTGCCTGATAAGCAGATAACGCTTCCAGGCCTCGCTTTTCTGCAAGCTTTGGGAAGACACGTAGTTTCCTTTCGGTTCTATTTACGTCAACTAGAGGATGAACGACTACTCGTTGACCTCCGGTCGCCAAGCATAATAGGTTGAACTGCAACTGTTAATGGGTGGATATGCATTCACTGCTATGATCTGATTAAGCGCAAACTCTGAACTGCGCCCCCAAAACGTCAAACCTGGTGTATCAAAAGGAGCAGTAATGCCCGGCCCGGAGTATACCGAAGTTGAGCTCCCCTTTATTCAACAACTGGAGCAAGAGGGCTGGGATTACATCGAGGGCTCCCTGGATTCCCCATCCGTCACCCATCGCGAAACCTTTGCCCAAGTCATCATGGAGCCTCTGCTTCGTGATCGGCTACTGGCGATCAACACCCGAAACGGCGACCCCTGGCTCGATGAACGGCGTCTTGATCAGGCCGTCTCCGCCATTACCCGCCTTCCCGCCAACAAAGTAATGGAAGCCAACCAACTGGCAACCGGACTGCTCCATGGCGGCATCACAGTAGAAGGTTTGTCAGATTGGGATAGTGGCAGGGGCCAGACCATCCAGTTTATCGATTGGGCTACCCCTGAGAACAACACCTTCACGGTGGTGAATCAATTCAAGGTCAAATGCCCACCAGGCCATGATGGCTGGAAAGGTCACGTCATTCCGGATCTTGTTCTGTTCGTGAACGGCATTCCCCTGGTGGTCATCGAGTGCAAAAGCCGCACTGTTCCTGAGGGCCTTCTGGACGCCGTGGATCAGCTACGCCGATATTACGATCAGCGTCATCAGGATCTCGAAGTAGAGGAACACGAAGGTGCCCCTGCTCTGTTCTTCACCAACCAGTTTATGGTGGCCTCCAATTTCGATGATGCCCGGGTGGGAACCATTGGTGCCGGGTTCAGCCATTACCTCAACTGGAAAACCGTGTCGCCACGCGCCGAAGCGGAAGTTGCCGAAACACTGGGCGTCACATCGCTTTCCTCCCAGCAACGATTGATTGCGGGCATGCTGCCTCCGGCCAACCTGCTGGATATTGTCCGCCACTTCACGTTATTCATGCCTATGGGAGGGCAGACCATCAAACTGGTGTGTCGGTATCAGCAGTATCGGGCCGTCACACGAGCCGTTCAGCGTCTGAAAACCGGTAAAACCCGATCCGAGGACGGCGAACACGACCGCCGTGGCGGGATCGTCTGGCACACCCAGGGCAGCGGCAAAAGCCTGACGATGGTGTTTCTGGTCCTCAAGCTTAGAACCGATCCGGAACTGCGCCGCTTCAAAGTCGTCGTGATTACGGACAGGAAGGATCTGCAGGATCAGCTATCAGATACGGCAGAGCTGACCGGGGAGACCGTCAAAGTGGCTGGCAATACCGGCAAGCTGAAATCCATACTGGGGCAGCCAGGACCCGGGCTTGTGTTTGCGACCATCCAGAAATATCGAGAACATGAATCGGCTTCTCCGGCCTACCCTCCGCCCAAGCCCCCACGCGGTCTGGAAATCGATCGACGGGATGCCGCAGACAACCCGGAAGGCAAGCCGGCGAAACCCATCCCCTCTCGCCCCATTGGTCTGATCAATGAAAACCCGGACATCCTGGTGATGATCGACGAAGCTCACCGCACCCAGGCCGGTGATCTCCACGCCAACCTTTTGCAGGCGGTACCCAACGCGGCCCGGATTGGTTTTACCGGCACGCCCATCATCATGGGCAAGAAAAAGCAGACCAGCGAGATCTTCGGCGACTACATCGACCGCTACACCATCAAGGAAGCGGAGAACGATGGCGCCACTGTACCGATCCTTTACGAGGGCCGAACGGCAGAGGGTGCGGTTAAAGAGGGTACCAACCTAGATGACTTGTTCGAGGACCTGTTCAAAGAACGCACCAAGGACGAACTGGAACTGATCAAAAAGAAATACGCCACCAAGGGCCAGATCTTTGAGGCACCTCGCCTGATTGAGGAAAAGGCAGCGGACATCCTGCGCCATTACGTCACCAACATCCTGCCCAATGGTTTCAAAGCCCAACTGGTAGCCTATAGCCGAAGAGCCGCCATACGCTACCTGGGAGCGCTTAAACAGGCCAGGACGAAGCTTCTTGAGGAGGCCATGGCACTACCTCCTGAAGACAAGAACATCAGCGAGACCGAACTGATTAACCGGCCACCCAGAATCAAGGCGGCCATCAAAGCCTGGCAGTATCGCGAATTACTGCAGGAGCTTGAGTTTGCGGTGATATTCAGCAGCAGCAACAACGATGACAGCAGTTGGGCCCAGTGGAGTGACCGTGCAGAAATCGAGCAGAACATCAAACAGTTCAAAAAACCTCTGTTTCACAAAGACCCGGAGAAGGCCGACCCGCTCAGCTTCCTGATCGTAAAGTCTATGCTGCTGACCGGCTTCGATGCGCCCATCGCAGGCGTGATGTATCTCGACCGCCCCATTCGGGAAGCGGAATTGCTGCAATCCGTTGCCCGGGTCAACCGCACAGGTTTCGGAAAGCGCTGCGGGATCGTGGTGGATTACTATGGCGTTGCAAACCACCTCAAAGAAGCTCTGGCTGCCTATAGCGATGAAGATATTGAGGGCGCTCTCCAGAGCCTGAAAGACGAAATCCCGCTGCTGCGGGATCGTCACCTTAGGGTTGTGGATGTACTGAGGAAACAGGGTGTCGATAGCCTGACGGATACAGAGGAAGCCGTTACTGCGTTGGGCGACGAGCGGCTTCGAGCAGAATTCATCGTGAAATTGAAAGAGTTCAGCCGGACACTGGATGATGTCCTGCCACGCCCTGAAGCATTGGAATTCGTGAACGATGCCAAACAACTGGCCCATATTCACGCACTGGCCCGAAACCGATACAAAGACAGCCCTGAATTGGGCAAAGACGTTGGCAGTAAAGTCCGCAAGCTGATCGACGACTACATGATCTCGCTGGGCATCAACCCCAGGATTCCGCCAGTTCAATTGACCGACGCCGACTTCGATCAACACGTTAATCGGCAAGTCAGTGATCGGGCCAAGGCGTCTGAAATGGAGCACGCCGTTCGCTCCCATGTTAGAAAGCACCTGGACGAAGATCCTGTGAAATACACCAAACTCAGTGAACGCCTGAAGGAAATCCTGGAGCAAATGGACGGGCTCTGGCAGGAGCAGATGGATGCGTTTTCGGACGTTATTCGGCAGCTCCGAGATGATGAGACTTTGGAGGGCGAGGCAGTTTCGGCTCTTCCAGCAAATCACCTTCCTTTCTTGCGAGAGATGGTCAAGGCACGATTAGGTGAAGACACTACGCCTTCCGCAGACGAGCAGGAGAACCTGGAACAGGCCACCGTATCCGCTATTCAGATAATCACAGAAGACTTGCGCATCCCGGACTTCTGGAAGCCTTCTCACCTGCCAGACCAGGAGCGCCTGAGAGGCAGACTGTTTGAAGAGTTGTTTGAGCTGGACCTTTTTCCAGTCGGCCAACTGGATGCCCTTCTCGACAAATTGATCGACCTGGCCAAAGCAAATCACAGCAAGCTGGTGAACCCGTGATGGAATTGCAGGTAGACGACCTGACCTTCGAGGTGCGCCACAGCAACAGGCGCAAAACATTGGAGATCATCGTCGATCGTGAGGGCGACCTGGTGCTCGCAGCGCCAAAGGGCACCGAAGAACAACTGCTCAAAGATTTTGTTCAGGAAAAAAAATTCTGGATCTATCAGAAACTGGCCGAGAAAGCAGAGCTGCTTAAGCCCCAGCCTCGCAAAGAGTATGTGACTGGCGAGGGCTTCCTGTACCTGGGCCGGAGCCACCGGCTGAAGCTCGTTGATGACCAGCAAACTCCCCTCAAACTCATAGCAGGCCGATTCTGCCTGCGAAAAGATCTGCAGCCTGAGGCGAAGCGGCACTTCATTCACTGGTACAGCAACAAGGCACAGATTTACCTGAACGAGAAAGTTCAGGCCCTGGCCTCACGGATGGGCGTTGAACCAGCTGGCGTCAAAATCCAGGATCTAGGCTATCGCTGGGGTTCTTGTGGCAGGGGTAACCGCCTGTACTTTAACTGGAAGACGATCCTGTTACCGCGCGAGATCGTGGAGTATGTGGTGGTGCATGAGCTAACGCATCTGCATGAGCCACACCATACACCCCAGTTCTGGAAGCGGGTTGAGCGGGTAATGCCGGATTTCGAGCGGAGAAAGGACTGGTTGGCTAAGAACGGGATCGGGGTGGAGGGGGTTGAATAAATCCTGAATTCCAACGGCAATAGCGTGCTTGACCCCGGGGAGGCGTCCATTTTTGTCCTTAATATCCTCTACGATGCTTCAAAACGTTTCCCAATTCACTTAGACTAATATTATCAACAGTTGAGCAGTCGTGTGATCTATGCCGCCTAATACTGACAACGATATTTCTAGATCTAAAAGAAAGCCAGTTTTAGCAGCTATTTTGGCATCAATAGTCACAACTTCGCTCCTGTTATTTCTATTTTTAGCTAGTATTGTTTGGGTCCCAGAGCCAGTTCTGCTTGAATTTTTTGGGTATGAGCGTCCCGTAGGTATCACTGATTCAGCCGATGCTAATGATAGCCAAGTGCGGAAAGTAACCGGTGAGTTATCGGAAAAAAGAACAGTCATTAGCCTTAAAGAATATTGGGGATTTCAAAGCAGCTTTTACGAAACCGTAATCACAATTCTCATAGCGATTAACGGCTTAATAGCCGCCGCAGCTGTTCTTTATATAAGAGGAAGCTCCCATGAGAAAGCTGAAAGCGCTGCAAATGAATATCTAGAAGGCCCTCTTTTTAAATATATATTAAATGATTCAGTATCTTCCCAGTGGAAAGAACAATTACACAGCGCCCAAGCAGATATCAATAATATAATTAAAGATCTTGAGCTCTACCCCGAAACCATTGAAAGGTTGAGAACAAATTACGAAAGACTTCAATCTGAAAACAAAGAATTAAAGCAGCAGATTCGCGTGATCGCTGAGCGCATAGCATCTTCCGACACGTCTGATAACGAAGGAAGTGCTTTTCAAATAAAAAGTCAGGAATGATCTATGGCATTTGTTAGAAAGGCAGTAAAAGAAAATCGAGTACCCCCAGAGTTTGAGGACCTTTCTACTCCTGAAGATGTTGTCAAACTTGCAAAGAAAAAAGGTATTTCGACCTCACCTCTAAATGTTTCAGAGCTTTCAATGGAGCTCGGCATTATCGTACGTTTCGAGCCAATGCCCGACGATGATTCTGGCACTCTTTTTAAAGAAAAAAAGACTGGCCAATGGGTAATGATAGTTAATTCCTTACATCACCCCCATCGACAGCGATTTACAATTGCGCACGAAATTGCTCACAGGATTCGTCATGCAGCTAATCAAGATGAATTCAATGATAAAGCATTCTTCCGCAATGGCGACTCAAACTGGATGGAAACAGAGGCCAATAATTTTGCTGCGACAATTTTGATGCCAAAGGAAGATTTTACTAAAGCTGTAGATTCAGGAAAAACCAAAATAGAAGAAATTGCTGCTCATTTTCAAGTTTCATCAATGGCGGTCAGAATTCGCGCAAAAGCCCTAGGTTTTGATGGGCACGGCTTATGAGCAATTATAAGTACTTCCCTATTATTAAGACTCGAGACGCAGAACTTAGATGTTTTGAACATATATCTGATTCTAATTTGAACCAGATGCTTCCTATTTATGAACTTACCAAATCAAGAAAGACTACTAAAACGCCTGATGGCGATATTCATAGACGCATGTCTAAAATAAAAGACTTACAGCATGGGCGTCCATTTATCTTGGACCTTAGCACTGATGAAGCATATTCGAACCCTCAGATAGAGCAACTTTTATCTGAGCGCGGTAGCTTTTATGAGTGGCAGATCTTCATCTTTGAATTATACTCAGAGCTTAATATTATTCCAATGATTCACGTATATGAAGACGACAATGGCATACTTGAAGAAGTAAAGAAGTTTGTCAGTTATGCATCCTCTAAAAAGAACCTTCTAGCTATACGTCTTCCTTTTGATCTTACTCCAAATGAAGTAGATTTCTATCTGAGCCCGATTCGTGACAACCTCAAAAATAATAGTAAACTGATCGTATTGTTGGATGCTGGCTTCATAAGACACGAAGCAGATGCTGATACGAGCAAAATATCTAACATGTTTATTGAAACCTTCCAAGCAGTTTCCAAATGTCTCAGTAACCGCCTTGAGGATGCAGTCATGCTTTGCTCCTCTTTTCCCTCAAGCCCAGCACAAGAGGGAGCTAAAAATGCAAGTAACCGTGCCGAAGCAGACTCTGAGGGAGAATTTACCATATATGAGGAAATTATTTATCAAGAAATTCTTATGGAAGGGGTTCACATCAAATATGGCGACTATGCGTCAATAAATAACGAACAAATAGAGATACGAGGAGGAACATTTGTCCCTCGTATTGATATCGCTTTACCCGATGGAAAGACGTTCATCTACAAGCGCTATCGTCGAGATGATGGCAGCTATCAAAGATGTGCCAATAAAATGATTGAAGACGAACGCTACGTGAATAATAAAGGATGGGCGGATGAGGAAATTGCTCTTGCAGCATCCGGGAAACCTACGGGAATCAGCCCCGCCTATTGGATTTCCGTTCGCATGGAATACTATATTAACTCCAGATTGAAATTAAGAACGTAGTACGAGCTCAGTAGGCGCGCTTCTCGTAATTGTCTGGATGTCATCGGGACTAAAAACAGAATTCACGTCCCCTTTGAGCAACTCCATTGAGGGTGCATATCGCTCAAACAGCTGCGTCCTTGAATGCTCATAAAGATTTCTCAAGGTACAAACCTCTGAAGCTTGTTTACACAATTCATGCTTCGAGCGTAAGTCGCTCCTGCCAGTCAGTTTCCGCAGAGTGTCCGAACTCAACACACTTGCCAACGCCTCCTTGTTCAACCGTTTATAATGTTTGGAACGGCGAACAAAGCTAACTTCTCCATTCTGAACCATTACAATTCCAAATGATGACGGCACGGTCTTTCTAACTGAAGAAATATTCTTGGCCACACATACGACGTAGCAGAAATCAAAAAAATCCTTATAACTTTCTAACTGATAGTCCAATCGAGATACTTTGTCCCCCTCGGATTTAATTTCGAAACCTGTAGCTTCGTTACCAGATAACATAACTATGTCAGCCCTCCGAGTCCCATAAGAAAATGGGACTTCAGCGGCAAGAACAGCATGAGGAAATTCACTATAAAGGGAAGCGACAAGGCTGATCTTGATCTGAATTTCATTCACTGGACTTGCACCTGTATAAATAAACAGTATTATGAACGAACGATCGAAAAATGCAACATCTGCGTTCGCTTCAATAATTAATACCTCCAACCGTATACCGGATTGCGAGTGTTGTGTTACCCGCCCCTCCGGAGGATTACGTTGAGAAGACCTTTGACCTTTGCTTCCTCCACGAAAAAACTCCCGATAAACCCTACGGTCCTGACATCAATCCTCTTGGAGTCCCAAGCATTAAAGGACTATCATGAATCCACTGCGGTTTCGCTATGTCAGATTAAACCATGTCCACGTCAGGAAAAATAACCCGTCGATTGCGGTACATGAGGCGGGGCGTCCCGTTTTCCATTAGCCAGTTCCATGAACTTGGCTCCTCTGCGTCTATACAAAAAACGCTGAGCAGGCTTGCTCAAGAAGGCGTGGTCGAGCGCGTGGCCAAGGGACTCTATGTTCGACCCAGGTCCCTGGCCAGCATGCCATCGATCAAGATCACGGCAAGTGCTGAACAGATCGTTAAAAAATGGGCACAGCAGTATGGCTACACTCTGGTAAGGCAGGGTGTTGAGTCCGCCTATCGACTTGGGCTCCAGAGACAGGCTCCCGTCAGAACAGTGTTCTGGAGTAACGGTGCCAACAGAACGTTTTCAGTTGACAATGAAGTTGTTGCGGTTCGGCATGTTGCGGAGTCCAAGCTGCGATGGAAATCACGCCCGGAAGGTGAGTTGTTGCGAAGCTTCACTGTCACCCCAGCCAATTCCGTCAAACTTAGCGAATTGAAGAATGCTCTTTCTAGGCTGAAACTTTCCGAAGCCGAGGTCCGCACGGCAATCAAAAAGCTGAAAGCGGTGCCACTGCCGGAAGGATGGCAGGTCAAACTGGAGCAGCTTGAAAAGGAAATGATGGCTTGACGGACATTTTCGAGTTTTTCGCGACCCGAAAAAACATGATGACCTAAGAGCCATCCCGGACTTTGGCGCCCAAAAACATGCCGGGATCAAACTCGACAATCCAGACAAGTAAAGGCAAGCTGGAAAACACACTCGGAGTCCGACACACAGCCAATATTCCCCATGAAAAAATAAAAGGTAACCAGGATGGGTGGCCCGCTAACCGGGCTACCCTCTGCGACCTACTTATGCGAAGTCTCAGTCAAATTCTGAACCTTCCTCAGACTTGCCTTGATTGATGACGGTCCCGAGGAGCACTCGTCCAATTTAAAAGGATAGAACTCCTCAACCACCTGACTCATTTCATCCTCATCGTATTCAAACAACGCATTACCAAATCCCTTCACAGCTGCGGAATCCAGCCCAGCCTGGTCAACACCCTCCTCTTTTACCAGCATGGCCTTTTCCCTTGCCTCAGCCACCGCTTCCAGCAATGACACCCCCTCCTTGATCACCAGATCCACATAATAGATCGGCGTGCGATGACTTTGTGTCGTACTTTTGCCCCGCAGCTTCAATTCCAGCGGCATGTACGCCAATAGACCACCAGAGACTGCCTGGTAGTAGCTCAGCCTGGCAGCGAGGGTTCGAATGCTGTTGTAGCCGGTCGTCCGGAAGATAAAAGTCCCGAGATCATCGTCGTCACCGACCTTGACGTTCAAGCGGCCATAGGGCTTGCACAGGCCACCTTTGCCGAACTCGCAGAGTGTTGGCCCCGGGCATGGCAAAGACTGCACTCCTGACTGCGTCAGGCGCTTACATGTGTCGCCATTACCTACACACATAGGCCGCCCGCTTTTCCGGTCGAACATGGTGTACTCGGCCCGCAGATTCAGATCAGCGTCGTTGAACAGCATTCGTACCGGGATTGTCCGCAGTTTCCTATTTGGGGCATTTTTTCTCAGTTCCTCGTCCATGGGGTGAGGCACCCAGCCATCCTTTTCCTGGATCTGGGAGGTGATGGTAAATTGATCGTCTTTCTGCGGTAGCCGGATGCCGTTCTTTTCAACGACCCTACCGATGCTAATACGCCCCAACACGGGAGGCGTGATGGCTAAACCTTTAATCATGATGACTCTCCTGTAAAAAGGACCACGGGGCACTCGTCATGCCCGCGTGGCCAATGGGGTATTCATGCTTGGATGAGGAATCGACGGCTTCCTGGCTTCGTCAGTGGGTACTGTTCCAGAATCTCTGGCTGATCCTTCAGCAGCTGTTTCACGTTAAGCCCAACGGAATCCTTGCTCCGCTTCCAGCTCACGCTGCCACTCGGGAAGGTTGCCTTTGAGGCTTCTCCCATCTGACTCTCGATTCGCTGTTTCAGGTGGGATTCGGTAGAGCTGAGGGCTTCCATTTCCTTGCGGATTGCCAGCAATTCGTCGAACGCATCAGACAGCTCTTTGCTTTGGCTGAAGTCCAGGGTCTCTCCTCTGTCCACTGGGTACAGATGGCGCAAGGCACGTTCAGCTGAATCGGTTCCATCGACCGGTGGCGGGGTATCCGTTTCCACGAAATCCCAGAACTGGCGCTCCAGCACGTACAGCGCTTCGATGAGCTCTTCATTCCGTTCAATCCGGTAGATCTTCAACTCCTGGCCACACAGCAGAACGCACACGTCCGCCGCCTGTTTGCCGGTGACTGCCAGCTGGTGCTGCACCTGGCACTGGATGTAATCCGGCACACCCTCTTTCCAAAGACGTGACCCGAACTCCCCTGCCGTTTTGCACTCAAGGATCTGCACGTCCTGATCGGCCACCACGGAATAATCCAGGTTGGCCAACATCCAGTGCTTTTCGGGATCGGAGTGCTGCAACACTGCATTGACCCGGCGTACCTTTCGGCCAGTCTTCTGGCTGTATTGCTCAGCAACGATCGGTTCCAAGATATGGCCCCAATAAACTGGTGACGATGGATCGTCCGAATCCGGTTTTGGTAAGCCAGCGTCTCTGCCGGTTTTAACCATCCAGAGCTCAAGCTGGGATTGATAAGGGTTCATGCCAACGGCCGCAGCGGCATCGCTACTACCAATGCCCTGCTTGCGGACCTTCAGCCATTCGTCGCGACTAAGGCCCTTGGTGGAGACCAGGCGTAATGCTGGCTGTTGTTTCTGAATTGTGTTTGCATTCATGCCCATAGTGTTTTCCTCCAGACATAAAAAAGCCCGCCAGAGCATCAGGCTCCGGCGGGCTTTATGGCGGTTTTGAGATTTGTGGGATTGGCTCAGGCCACCAGTGACATGGCCTGCTCTAAAGCACGGTTCTTTACAGCGGCACCGGTTCCGAACCAGGCGGAATCCAGTCGGTGGTCCACGGTTTTCGCCCGGTGTTGGTGATCGATGAACTCAGTAACGGCATTCAGCAGGCCGTAAGCCGTACCTTCTGAAGATGCCAGGTTGGCACCCATGCCCTCGCCTTCATACAGACCCAGAGCCCTCGCCATGGATCGCTCGTTGGTTTTGCCGACGCCAGTACCGGAATCATCGGTGAACACCTTGAGAAAATAGTTTCTGGCCTCGGTGGCCTTAACCTTTCGTTCGCTCAGGGCCTTCAAGCGGTACATGAAGTCATCCCAGGACGAGACAGAGATACCCAGTTGCCTCTTCACCAGGTCAGCATCGAAGGCCATGTTGTGCTTCACCTTGACGGCATTTGCAGTAGAGCCTTTCAAAGCAACCGCGAGAGTGTTGTTGCACACCACGCGGATACTGGTGAACTGAGCGATGGTTGCCATAGTGCCGTCACACGCGGTGGCCAGTAGCACATAGGCATTAGTCTGATCGTTGCCCTTGAGCATGCCAGATTGTCCGGTACGGGCGAGTGCCCACATTTTACGGCCACCTTTCAGAACACCTGCAGTTTCAAGCTCAAAACCCGATATCTCGGTCAGATCCCGATAAAACTCCAGAATCTCTTCAGGCTGGACCACTTTGAAGCGATTACCGACTACCGACAAGGGGGCCTTGGTATCCGAGCGGTAAAGCACCTTGCTATCTGGGTAGGACAGGATTTCACCCAGGCTGCTACTGGCATTGGTGACATAGCGGACAGGACTTTCCTGGATCTGCCAGTCCAGGCCCGCTTGTTTTGCCCAGACCTCCAGGGGCTGATTGGAAGTCAGTTCATTCCCCAGACCATGCCAGGGGGTTTGGCCAACGTAGGCCATTTGCTCGATGAGATGAGCCATGGTTGTTCTCCTGTGGAGTTTGCGAGGGGGATCAGTGGATATCGTCGCGGGAGTCGGGATCGGTACTGAAGGAATAGCCGCAATCAAGGCAACGGAGGTTATCCAGCACACGGTCATCCAGGACGTCGCCCAGAATAACGCCAGCGGACGCACCGGTAGCACCACCCAGTAGCGCGCCGATGACAGCACCACCGATACCGCCAACTGTCGCACCGATAGGACCGGCAACGATACCGAGGGCAGCACCTGCTTGGGCGCCAGCGGTTGCAGCGGCATAGCCGCCATAGGTACCTGCAGACGCACCGACTACGCCAGCGGTTTTCTTGCCGTAGTTGTTCTTACCAATCCGCCGGGACAGGCAGTTGGGGCATTGTTCGGACATTGGAAATTACCTCTGTGAATTGGGAGAGAAGGCACTGTCAGTGCCCTGGTTCACAGAGGTGATATATGTGTCAGTTTTATTTGAATAAGTTCTGCCCTGACATACAGAAAGATTTCAGCCAATATGAACAGGCATTTCCGGAGTTAATTGCGCGCTGCAGCTCAATGATGCGAGCCACCTAGGGAGTTTTATGTTTATAGAGAGCATCAGTCTTACCAGCTTTCGGTGCTTCGGCCCGATTTCACAACGTATTGATTTGGACCCAGGCCTGACCGCGCTAGTGGGATTCAATGGTTCGGGAAAAACAGCACTAATGCAGGCGCTCCAACGGCTATTCGGCATCACCGGAGATCAAAGAAGACTTCGCCGTCAAGATTTTCATATTCCGAGCGACGAAAGCATATCTCCAAGCGAACGAAACCTTGCCATTGAAGCCGTTATAGCATTTCCAGAGCTGTCGTCTGACGAAGCTAGCGCACGTTCTGTTCCTGAATTCTTCCATCAGATGGCTGCTGATGAACACGGAAACCTGAAATGCAGAATCCGCTTAGAAGCAACATGGATAGATGATGGCTCTCTCGACGGAGCCATCGAGCAAAGGTATTTTGCTGTCAAAAAGTTTGGAGAATTCGAAGACGCGGACTGCATGGACGTAAAAGCTACAGACCGAAGCCGAATCCAACTGATCTATGTACCGGCTTCAAGAGACGGGGCATCCCAAGTGACCGCATTTTTGCGAGGTCGGCTTTGGCGGGCAATTAACTGGTCAGATGGTGTAAGAAGTACATTTGTTGAAGCAGGCTCGACTCTCAATGCCGCATTCACGGGAGAGACGGCTGTAGATACTGTGGCAAATGCCGTGAAACGGCGATGGCAAGAGGTCCATACTGCCGGCACCGACACTACTCCGATATTTCGGCCTATCGATCTGCGATTCCAAGAATTCATACGTAAAGTAGAGGTCGTCTTCCATCCGGATGAAGCGGGTCGAGAGCGAGCCCTTGATGATCTAAGCGATGGCCAGCGCTCGCTTTTTCATCTAGCAATGACGGCATCAACCCTTGATGTTGAGACCAGCATTTCAAACGATTCCACTAACGCGGGATTCCAGCCTGGAGGCATACCCCTTCCTGCACTCACTTTGATAGCCGTCGAAGAGCCGGAAAACAATCTCGCACCGTTCTATCTATCACGGATAGTCGGGCAGATCGTAAATTTAACTGGCGGTAATCATGCACAAGCAGTCCTATCAAGCCACTCAGCAAGCATTCTTGCGCGAGTCGATCCCTCCCAAGTAAGACATTTCCGGCTAAAATCACCTGACAGAACAGCGCAAGTTAAAGCAATAACATTGCCGGAAAACCAGGAGGACGCCTCGAAATTCGTACGTGAGGCCGTTCGCAGTTACCCCGAATTATATTTTGCCCGCTTCGTCGTTCTTGGAGAGGGAGCCTCTGAAGAAATCGTCATCCCGAAGGTCAGCCAAGCCATGGGGTGCGACATTGACCGCTCAGTAGTGTCAGTGGTTCCATTGGGCGGGAGGCACGTAAACCACCTCTGGCGCCTTCTTGCCGGCCTGGAAATCCCCCATGCCACTCTCCTTGATCTTGACCGGGGGAGAGAAGGCGGGGGTTGGGGTCGAATCAAAACCGCATGCTCTCAGCTGATGGAAATCGGGGTCACTCCACAACAGATTTTTCAATCTCCATCACCTAATGGGCCCTCTCATGATCTCGCAACGTTCGATGCGCGATCGGATGACGATTTAGCAGGACTGAATCAATGGTTAGGCTTTTTAAGAAGGCACAGCGTGTTCTTTTGTGACCCTCTTGACCTTGACTATTCGATGCTCCGCTCACTCCCCATGCATTATCAGGTTGTTGAGGATGGCCGAAACGGCCCGTCTTCCCAAGGGGACCCACGGACAGCTGTCCTAGGAGAAGGGGGAAACGGGAACCTTTATAGCGCAGACCACGATCAGTCCTTGCGTTGGTACCGCTACCTCTTCCTGGGGAGGGGAAAGCCCAGCACACATGTTCGTGTATTGAGCAGCATTCCCACCGAGCAACTGTCAGCGCAAGCGCCTGAGGAGTTGAAGGCTCTCATCGCAACAGTGGCTAACAACCTAACACCCCAGTAATCGAAGGTCGGCTCGAATGTTGCTCACCCAACCGCATCAATGGCACCCGCGAGGCATAGCAGACTTGGAACCAGCTGCGTGGCAGGCGCTAAAAAACGATAGCTCAACGTGCGTTATTGCCGGGCCCGGTGCAGGCAAGACGGAATTTCTGGCTCAAAGGGCTGCCTACCTACTTGAGACAGGAATATGCCCTGCACCATATCGAATACTCGCAATTTCATTTAAAAGTGACGCAGCCTCGAATTTAGGAGAGCGTGTAAATAAGCGGTGTCCGGAGGAATTATCGAACCGATTCTCCTCGGTGACCTTTGATGCCTTCACAAAAAGCCTAGTTGATCGCTTTCTTGCGGCCATACCGGCCGATTGGCGTCCGACAGAACGATATGACATTGAATTTCCACCACGCCGGAAGATCGAACAGTTCCTTGCGGGCTCCGCGGCTCAATGGCCAGGTGAGGTACCGGATTTCAGCCCAAATACCTTCGAGTCGCGTTGGGTCGGAGCTCATAGACTTCCCATTGCTCGTCATACACCTAAAACGGCCACCGAATTTATTATTCAGTGTTGGTGGGACGAACTTTTGCGGTCCTACCACTCTTCCAAGCTGACTTTTGTTGCGCTGAACCGTCTAGCAGAGCTCTTGTTGCGCGCGGTACCTCATGTAAGGCGTGCTTTGCAGCTAACGTACCCTTTCGTCTTTGTTGATGAATTCCAAGATACGACATATGCACAGTACGATTTTCTTCTTTCAGCATTCAATGGTGGAGAAATCAGCGTCACCGCAGTGGGAGACAACAAACAGAGAATAATGACTTGGGCAGGCGCCAGAATTGACGCCTTTGAACAGTTCAGCCACGACTTCAATGCGACCAGCATTCCTTTATTATTCAATTTTCGCTCTTCTCCAGAACTTGTGCAGATTCAACATGTTGTTGCCAAAGCTCTCGATCAAGGTGTTACCGAATCCAAGTCTCAATCAGTCAATAGAATAGATGGGGACGTCGCTCAGGTATGGTGCTCTACTCGAATCAGCGATGAGGTGGAGTACTTGGCCAGCTGGCTAGTCACCGATATGAGGGATAGAGGAAATACTCCTCGAAATTACGCCATCCTGGTAAAACAAAGGGCCGACATTTTCGAGAAGAACCTTGTTACCCCACTTATGAAACAAGGTCTACAGGTAAGGAACGAAAGCAAAGCAATAGGCAAAACGACGCTCCAAGATCTTTTATCCGACCATTTTTCCTGTACTGCAATCGCCATGATGCGACTAGGGGCTTCACGCCAGGCACCAAGGGCATGGGAGCTATGCGTTAACGCGGTTAGGGAGCTCCGAGCTGTTCCTCCATCTGACGACGTTGCAGAAAGACGCATTGAATCTGAATTCGAATCTTTTTTAAAAGACCTTCGCGAAACAATGGAGGGCCTAGCACCGACTGAGACCAACGCCCATCTGATATCGAATAAGATCGTTGACTTCTTGGGCCTGAAGGAATTTGCACGCTCTTACGTTCAGTACTCTACAGGGGATCTTCTGGAAATCATGGTAGAAGCCTTCTGCGAGTACCTTGCCGAATCTGCCAAAAGCGCAATATCTTGGGAGGCGTGCGTAGATTCATTCGAAGGGGTTGACCAGATTCCTCTGATGACAGTACATAAGAGCAAGGGACTTGAGTACGACACAATTGTCTTTCTCGGGCTTGATGATCAAACATGGTGGTCACATACACCAGGAAACGCTGAAGGGCTTGCAACTTTCTTTGTAGCACTCTCTCGAGCCAAACAAAGAGCAATCTTTACCTTTTGCTCAGAGCGTGGTGGTCGGGTAAAGGTAGATGAGCTTTTCCAACTGCTGACCTCTGCTGGGGTACCGGAGATCGATCTCATATAGAGCACATCACTAATTAGTAGCTAACTAATATTAACGGATTCCGATACAGGCTGGTTCGGTAAAAAGCTCCTCATGCAGCAAAATTGTGGGTAACATTGCGGGTAACGGCAAAAAAATTATTTAATAACTATAACTAAATCAATTTTTTAAAGATGTTTTTATAGGGACGCCGTCTCCACCAACCAACCGAAAAGCCCCTGATTTTAGGGGCTTTTTTCGTTCTACACCGTCCGGAATATCCACCACCAAAGCACCCCCGTCACGCCCCGGCCAGCTTAAGCACCCGCTCCAACATCGGGTCCTTGCCCTCCTCTCGCCCCTTCCGGCCAAGGTAATACAGGCGGATATGGGGCGGGATACCGACATCTTCATACAACTCGCCGTCGTAGGCCCGGTAGATCTCGTTGGATAAGGTCAGGTGCCAGCCATTAGGCAGGTGGCGCTCAAGGGTATCGGAGAGGATGCCATGGGTGGGCTCGCCAATCAGGGTGAGGCGGGGATGTTGCAGCAACGAGAGCACAAAGATTTCTGCAGCACTGGCCGTCAACTCGCTGGTCAGCACAAACAGGTTGCCACGGAACGTCCTGCTGGCAGGCGCGACATGGATGCTCTGTTTACCGGTTGTTAGTGGCCAATTAAAATGACCCACTACTGGCCATTAATTTTGACCCACCCCCGGGTGGCCGTCAGGCCACAGAACCAGCTACTGTCCCCCGCTTTTATCCATGGCCGGGGGCATGTCAGTGAAGGAGTGGGTTGTGATACACAAGATCAAGGCACTGCACGATAACGGCAAAGGGCTGTCGATCCGCGCCATCAGTCAGGAACTGGGGTTGTCCCGCAATACCGTTCGCAAGTACCTGCGGATGGAGGTGGATGCGATTTCAGAACGGTTTGCAGACCCCTCGCGGAGCAAGCGACTCGATGATCACCGGGATTATCTGGTGCATTTGCTCCAGCAGTTTCCCAAGCTCAGCGCCGTCAAGATTGCCCGCAAGCTGCAAGAGAGGGTTGGCGAGTTGTCGGCCTCGGATCGCACCATCCGACGCTATGTGCGGGTGCTTAAGGAGGAAGTGGCCTCGGCCCAGATGCGCTACTACGAACCCATTCTGGACGATGTGCCGGGTGTTCAGTGTCAGGTGGATCCGGGTGAGTTGCGCGGCGTGCTGATCGGTGGCGAAGAGCGGATTCTCCACTTCGTGGTGTTCGTGCTGTCCTTCTCACGGCTGATGTACGTGGGTCTGGCCTTCCGCCCGCTGGATACCCAGACGTTTATCCAGCTCCATGACGAAGCCCTGCGTTACTTCGGTGGCCTGCCAGAGGAGTGCGTCTACGATCAGACCAAGCTGGTGGTGATCAACGAGCAGTACCGGGAACTGACGCTAAACCAACGGTTCCATGAGTATGCCACCACGGCCGGGTTCCGGATCCATGCCTGCGAAGGCTATGACCCGGAGAGCAAGGGCAAGGTGGAAGCTGGCGTGAAGTACGTCAAGCAGGATTGCCTCTACGGTGAAGTCTTCCGGGACCAGGAGCACGTGCGCCAGCACGTGCAGGACTGGCTTGAGAGCGTAGCCAATGTCCGCATCCACGGCACCACCGGAGAACCACCCCGGGAACGCTTCGAACGGGATGAGCGAGAACACCTGGAGGCTTACCTGTCACCAGCTTGCGTGCAATCTGTGGCCCACGAGACACGTCGAGCCGACAAGACCGGCCTGATCGCCTGGAAGGCCAACAAGTACTCTGTGCCCATGGCCTGGCAGCAGGCCCGGGTGGGCGTTCTGGAGTCCGGCGGCCAACTCCACATCAGCGACCTGAACACAGGGGAAGTCATTGCCAGCCATGCTCTGTGTGCCGATAAAGGCAAGGTAATCAAGAACACCCACCACTACCGGGATCATGCCCAGCGGGTGGCCACCCTTGAGGGTAAGATCAACGACCTGATCGGCAGTGACATCGGGCCACGGTTGTGCCAACAGCTCAAGCGTTCCGAGCCCAAGATCTACAAGGACCAGCTGGTGGCTGCCCGTGACCTGCTCAAGCGCCATGCGCCCGTGGATCCGGCATTAATTACGACGCTGGCAGAGCGTCCCGGCATGACCGCGACACGGCTGCAAAGTTATCTGGAAGCAGCCCAGGCCGCCGTTCTCCGGGAGCGACAGCCGGAACCGCTATCGGAACCAAAAGAAACACTGGATCTGAGCGCTTACCGCCATATTGGCCGCTCCAGTGGCCAGGGGGTGACCCATGAGCCAGCTTGAACAGACCGTGGCCCGTTACCGCAGCCTGCGCCTGAGCGCGGCCGCCGACGAACTGACCAACCTGCTGGCCGAGGCTGAAGCCAACGAGATGTCCTATCTCAGCTTCGCGGACCGGCTTGCCGAGCACGAACTGACCCAGCGCCAGGACAAACGCATCCGCCGGAACCGGAAAATGGCTGCGTTCCCAGCGGAGAAGCGCCTGGAGGGCTTCGACTACCGGCACCAGACCACCATTACCAAACGCCAGGTCAATGCCTTGCTGGACTTCCAGTTCATCGACGAGCGAAACAACCTGGTGTTCATCGGTCCGCCCGGTGTAGGCAAGACCCACCTGGCCATCGGCATTGGCCACAAAGCTGTGGAGGCCGGCTACCGGGTGCTGTTCCGCAACGCTCTCGATCTGGTGGAAGAACTAGAGCTGGCCGAGATGAAGGGTGAGCTGAAAAAGCGGGTCAGCCAACTGGCCAAGTACGACCTGCTGGTCATCGATGAACTGGGTTACCTGCCCATGACGCGGCAGGCCCGGTACAACCTGTTCCAGCTGATCAACAGCCTGTACGAATACCGGTCCATCATCCTCACCACCAACAAGGACTTCACCAGTTGGGGCGAGTTCTTCCACGACGACAACGTGGCGGTGCCGATCATTGATCGGGTCATCCACCATTCACACATCTTTATGCTGGGAGGAGAAAGCTATCGGCTGAAGCAGAAAACGACAGGCTAGACTATGAAAGGTGGGTCAATTTTATTGGCCAAAGGTGGGTCAAAATAAATGGCCATTGACACCGGTGAAGCCGTTGCCATGGCGGGCTGCCTTGGTGAAAGCCAGCCGCTTGCGATCCATCAGGTAGGCGGCAAACCGCAGCGCGACACCATCATAGCCGCCGCCGTTGCCGCGGAGGTCCACCACCAGATTGGGAAGCTCGCCAATATCGGTGAGCACCTTTTGCATTATACCGTCCACGGCGTTCAGGTCTGCCGCTGGCTGGCCGGTCTTGCCACTCTGGCCAGCCATGGCGCGGATATTGAGGTAGCCGATGGCCTCGTTGAGCCGCCCCCACTCCACCAGCCGGTTGCCGCCATGGCTTACGCCATTCGCCAGATATTCCTCATGGATGACATCGTGCAGCCATTCTTTCAGGTCGCCCAGATAACTGGTGAGTTCCCGGTCATCACGGGCGTCTTCCAGCTCCCGGGTCAGCCGCTGGTATAGCGCGGGGTGGGCACCGGCGCTGTAGTGGCCCGAAGGTGTGTGCAGGCGTATATGGCCGTCCTTCAGTGGCCGCAGCATGGCCGCCATGGTGGCAAACAGGGTTTCTCGTGAGCTGCCCGCGTGAATTTGCGGGCGATAGGTGCGGTACACCTCATCCCAGGCCACGCCTTTGAGTTCAAACAGGGCATACTGCTCGGCGAAGGTTCGCCAAAAGATCTCGAAGTTGTACTCCGGGTCCTTGGGGTCATGCTTGAGGGTTTCGGAGGCACTCGTTGGTAATGCTTTCAGGCGCCGAAAGCCAATACGTGCCACGCCACTGACACGGTGAGCACTGAATGCCTGTCCGCCAGGGGAGACCTCAAGGTCTTCGTAATAATGACTGAGTTCCTCAAGGCTGCCCGCATAAAGCTTCCGGCAACTGATGGCGGTTTCCTCAAACAAGGTATACCGGTCACTCTCGATCCGCAGTACCTTACCATAACCTTGCGAGCGCCAGACACCCTGAAGGTTTTCGAAAACCGGGGCAGACGTGGCACGATTGCGCCGCTGGCTTAGCTTCATAGAGCACTCCAGGCCCGTTTGTGCGACGCTTGCAAGCATGGGCCCTGCGCCCGGGCATCGTAGGATCCTTACCAATAATTAGAGTAGTCAGTTCAACACTAAAAGGTAAGTAAACACCAACTTAAGGGAGACTCGCGAATGTCGATACTGATTACGGGTGCCAACCGTGGCATTGGCAGCGCACTGGCCACGGAGTGGCAAAGTGCAGGAGCCGAAGTTATTCCGACGGCCCGGAACTCCCCTGGCATGGAGCCGCTGGATGTCGCCGACCCGACCAGCATCAAGGCGCTGGCCCAACGGCTTGAGGGCCGTCCAATCTCCACCTTGATCTGCAATGCCGGTGTTTCTCTGGATAAATTCGATGATCTGGAAACGGGATATGCTCCGCAACTCTGGGCCCAGTCGTTTGCCGTCAATGTAACCGGTGTCTTTCTGGTGGTTCAGGCTTTGCTCCCCAACCTGCGAGCCAGCAGGGACGCCGGCGAAGCTCCAAAAATTGCGATCATTGCCAGCCAGATGGGTTCACAGAGTACCCCGGCGGGTAACCGGTTTATTTACAGGTCTTCCAAGGCCGCGGCCATAAATCTCGGGCGCAATCTGGCGGTGAGCCTTGAGAGGGAAGGTATAGCGGTCGGTATCTACCATCCGGGCTGGGTTGCGACAGACATGGGAGGCGATTCAGCAGATCTGACGTTGGAAGAAGCCGTGCCGGGCCTTCGCAATCAGATTGACAAGCTCACGATATCCGGGACCGGGTGCTTTAAATCCTGGGACGGGTCTGACTGTGCATTCTGAGTATCAGAAGGATTCTGTCACCATTTGAAACAAACCTCCTGAATTCCGTTTCACCATAAAGCTGCTACTATTGCTACAGAACTTTAGTCCCTGGGCTATGCAGCCTCCGGCAAGCGCCACACTGAACCAACCCCCTTGAAAAAGCTCCTGCCGCCGGGGGCTTTTGCATTTGAAAGGATCCGGCTTTATGTCCAGCAAAGCGAAGCAGACCCAGAAACTTCTGCTGTTCCGGCTTTCCGGCGAACGTCTGTTCGGCATTGGCACCCTGAAGATCCGCGAAATCCTGCCTTTCATGCGGTTGACCAAACTGCCTCACAGCCATCATGCGGTGATCGGTACGGCGACCTTCCGGGGTTCCGCGGTTCCGGTGATTGATATGGCGGCTGCAGTGGGCTATCCGCCGCTGAGCCGGGAAGAGCAGGAAAAGGCCTCGATTATTGTCACCGACATCCAGCGCCAGGAGATCGGCTTTCTGGTACGCAGCGTTCAGCAGATTATCGAAACCAACTGGAAAGCGGTGATGGCGCCGCCCAAGGCTTTGGGCAGCAAGGCCTTTATTACCGGTCTGCTGGACCTGGATGGCGATATCATCCAGTTGCTGGACGTGGAATTGCTGTTGGCCAAGGTGTACCCGGAATCACTGAACACGCAGGATGTGATGCTGACGGATGTTCAGAGCGAGACTCTCAAATCCCTGAACATCCTGATGGTGGATGACTCCCAGGTGGCCCGTAAGCAGTTGTCAGACGTGCTGGACAGCAAGGACATTCCCTATCAGGTAACCTCCAACGGCGATGACGCCCTGCAGATCCTGCTGAGGGATGACGAGCTGGGCCGACCCACGGACATTCTGGTCAGCGACATTGAAATGCCGGGGCTTGATGGTTACGAGCTGACGTTCAACGTGCGGGATAACTCGGCGCTGAAACAGCCCTACATTATTCTGCACACGTCATTGAACAGCGAGATGAGCCTGAGCTATGCCAACCAGGTGGGCGCCAATGAGGCGCTCACCAAGTTCGATGCAGAAGAATTGCTTAAGGCGATGCTGAGAGGGGCAGAGCAGGCCCGGTGAGCCCCGAACTCCGCAATAAAACTTAACCACTTACAGCCTGCAGGTCATCTCCGCCAATTCCTCGTCAAAGACCCGGCGGTTTTCGCTGTAATCCACCGGCACTTCGACCAGATGCACCCCGCCCCCGGCAAGGGCGCTTTCCAGAGTCGGCCGCAGCTCTTCCGTGCGGTTAATGCGGTGCCCGTGGGCGCCGTAGGATTGAGCGTAGGTGACAAAGTCAGGGTTGCGGTAGTCCAGGCCAAAATCGGTGTAGCCTTCCTGCCCCTGCTTCCACTTGATCATACCGTAGGCGCCATCACTGATGATCAGCACCACCAGGTTGAGCTCAAGGCGCACGGCGGTTTCCAGCTCCTGGCTGTTCATCATGAAACCGCCATCGCCACAGATGGCCATCACCTTGAGATCCGGGTACAGCATCGAGGCCATCATGCCGCTGGGCAGGCCGGCGCCCATGGAGGCCAGGGCGTTATCGAGCAAGACGGTGTTGTTGTCGTAGGCTGGATAGTTTCGGGCAAACCAGAGTTTGTACATGCCGTTGTCCAGCGCAATGATGCCGTCCTCCGGCATCACCTGGCGGACGTCATGGACAATCCTCTGGGGAATCACCGGGAAGCGGGGGTCTTCGGCCCGTTCCTGCAGGTGAGAGTCCACCGCCTGCTTCACCTCCATCAACCGGGTGAAATCATGATTGGAACACTGGCCACAATTCTCCGCCATGTATTCCACGCTGTTAGCGATATCCCCCACCACTTCGTGCTGGGGGAAATAGACAGGGTCCACATCGGCCGCGCTGAAATTCACATGAATCACTTTCTTGCCACCGGGAGTCATGAAAAATGGCGGTTTTTCCACCACATCATGGCCCACATTGATCACCAGATCGGCGCGGTCGATGGCACAATGCACAAAATCGCCGGCAGAGAGCGCGGCATTGCCGAGATAATGGGGATGCCGTTCATCGATAACACCTTTGCCCATTTGCGTCGTAAAGAACGGGATGCTGGTTACATTCACCAGGTGAAGCAGTGCCTCGGACACTCGCTTCCGGTTGGCACCGGCGCCAATCATGATCACCGGGTGCCGGGCTTCACGCAACATGTCGCAGGCCATTTCCAGGCTCTTCTGGCTGGCCGTGGGCCGGCGGGCATCGCTGGGTTTGAAGATGTGGGTATCAGATTCCGGCTTCTCGGCTGCGATATCTTCTGGCAACTCAAGATGCACGGCTCCCGGGCGCTCTTCCGAGGCCAGCCGGAAGGCCTCCCGCACCTTGGCGGGTATGGTGTTGGCGTTACTGATCTGCCGAGTGTACTTGGTCAGCGGCCGCATCAGGTCCACCACATCCAGAATCTGGAAAAGGCCCTGTTTGGAGGATTTGATCGGCTTCTGGCCGGAAATCATCATCATGGGCATGCCGCCCAACTGGGCGTAGGCCGCAGCGGTAACGAGATTGGTGGCACCGGGCCCGAGCGTAGATAGGCAGACACCGACCCGGCCCGTCAGCCGCCCGTAGGTGGCCGCCATAAAGCCGGCCGCCTGTTCATGGCGATTGAGCACCAGTTGGATACTGGAGGTCCTCAGCGCTTCGAGAAACGCGAGGTTTTCTTCACCAGGCACCGCGAAAATGTATTTGACGCCTTCATTTTCCAGCGCCCGGATAAACAGCTCGGCTCCGTTACGGGCCGGATGTTGCTCGTTGGCCATGCGCTTCCTCTCGATCATGAGCTCCAGGTGATCAGCAGATTTCGGAATCACTCGGTTCTGGGTGGCTCCGCCTGGAGAGCATGGGCATCCGCGGGCACCCGGTCTGCACCCCAACTGCGATACACACCCTCTGTTACGCGGCGAAGTTCATCATCGCTCACTCCTGCCGGCTCACCCCGTTCCAGTGGATCATAGTGAAAAATGTAAAGCCGTGAAGTGAACATTTCAAAGGGCAGTGACGATTCCCCGAAGCGCTCGCCGCAACCGGAGGTACTCACCTGTACTCCGTCACCCCAGTTCTGGCCGCTGTCGTTGTTCGGGTTGAAGAAATACACCCGCATCTCGCCTTCCGGGTCCAGCGTCACCCGAAGAACGGTAATGGCGTGCCAGCCAATGAACCGGGCGGCACTGTCGGTAACCGCGATGCCGGCCGGTTGGGGGTGTATCAGCGGCTGATTGCCGTTGTAGTAGGGATGGTAACTGGCGTAAAAATGCCGGATAAACCCTTCCAGGTCAGTGAGCTTGCCGGTTGCCACATCCACATTGATGGCAAAGCCACGCCCGGCGGACCAGCCGTGGAATTCAGGGTTCACCCATTTATGGGGGTCGCCTTCACGGCCGATGCATAACCGGCCCATCTCAGCGTAGATCCGGTCCAGGTGTGGTACCACCACAAGAGAGACCGGATCGAGGTCCAGAGTTACTTCCGAAGCCACGCCGCCCGCGCTTCGGGCAGAGGAAACCGGCTGCCCCTCAAAATGCATGACGATTTCATTGTCCCGGGCCGCCCAGGCGACCATCTGCAACAGGTAATCCGGGTCGTTGTAGGCCCACATTGACAGGGCACGGGCAGACTGGCAGGTGGGGTTATTACCCTGCCCCACGCCCAGTGGCTGCCCCAGCATGTTCAGCACGCCCTGTATCAGCCAGGCAGCAGGCTGGGGCTGATAGCCATAGGCAAACTGCAGACGCTCCCGGGCCTCGGGGCAAACCGACAGCCGCACCTGGCGCCAGATCGCCGGCGCCACCGGAGGCTGGTACAGAATACCCCGCTCCAGAAGCAGGGCCAGGCCGTAAAGGCCCTGGGCTGTCTCGGGAAAAATGGATTCCTCAATCAGGGTGCGCACCAGTTCGCTGTAGCAAAGCAGGCAGTCCCGCCCGGTGCCTGAAAGCCCCAGAGCATCACTGAGCAGCGAATTCCGATCCTCGAGGATAAAGCGAACAAAACAGGCGTGGTAAGGCGACACCAGGCCGGTGTCGTGCATGGACCGGGCAAAACCGGTAGCTTCGTTCTGTAACGCAGCGCTGTCCATGGATTCCAGCCGTTGCTGGTATACCGCCGTGCCCGGGTCTTCGCTGCAGGCCCGCGTAGGCCCGTACAGGCTGGAAATCAGCCGGTCGGCACCACGGCCGGCACTGCCCAGGTCAGCATCCGGATCTGCCCGGCAGATTGCGATCTGGGTGATCATCCGGCGCACGTCACTCACACGGATCGGCCGTTGCTCGAGAATGCGCCAGATCTCCTCGATCAGGCTATCGATGACGTGTTCATAGCCGATATGACTGGCCACATACTGAACCAGGGACTGACTGATCAGCGCCAGCTTACCCTGCTCCCGCTCCGCTTCGCCGGTCATCCCGAACAGCAGCCCCAGATTAATAGCCAGCACCTGGGTCAGGTAATGATGGGCCTGCTCCGCCGAAACGCTCGGATGCAGGTAGCTGCCCCGGGCTACCAATAACAGACGGAGCTCACTGAAGGCTTCAATCACCACGGTGTCGGCATTCTGGCTCTGCAGCGAGAAGGTGGTGAGTGAAGGCAGAAGGGTGGCGGGATCGGCCCAGTCGGTGCCGTCAAACACACCGGCCTCTTCAAGCCGCTGTGCTCGCGCCTCGATGGCCTGACATCCGTCCGGCTGCAAAAGCACACGCCGGGCAATATCAAACAGTTTGGGAAGTTTGCCGGCCTTTGCAAAAGGCCGGCTCTCTTCCATCGCCACAATGGAGTCGTCCAGTTTTTGCACCAGCTTGTCAAAGTTGACCACTGGTGCATGACTGACCGGTTGATTTTCACTCAAACGAGATTCCTCAGGGCCTGCATCAAACCCATTTCATTAATGCATGCCTCGATTATACATAGAAATCGAGTTCTTCCTGATGTTTGAGCAGATCCCGCATGACGTAGGGATCTTCACCGAAGAAGTAAACCAGCCCCCAGTGGGTACCGAATGCGGTGCGCTTGGTGACCGTCTCTTCCATCGGCGGTGTCAGTTCATGGGATTCAAAGTACTCGTGATTCTCGGTTTCTTCCGGAATCTCGAGGCGGCTGACCACGCGGCGACGCGGGTAAACACCGAAACAGCCGGCGTAACCTTTGGCATCCACCACTTCTTTCGGGAAGAACGCGGCGATTTCCTCTTCGGTGGTTTTCGGATCGAACGCCAGGATCATGCCCTGGTAGGCGTTGAAACCGTAGGCCCGTTCCAGCAGCTCGAAGACCTTGAAGCCAGGCGGCCGGTACGCCACCTCACCAAAGTACATGGTGCCATCGCTGGTCACGAAATACTCCGGATGGACAAAGCCGAATTCAATATCAAAAGTCTTGATCAGCTTTTCGATCTCAGCGGTAATCTGGGCACGGTATTTTTCCAGGTCCGGCGTGGCTGGCACGAATACCGAATAACCAAGAGTGACGTACTCGGAAATGTTCAGGAAGCGGATCTTTCCGTTGTGGATCCAGGCCTCGACAGCGAACTCCCAGCCATCCAGGTGGGACTCCATCAGTACCGGAAATTCCTCATCAGGAATGGTATCCACCTCATCCGGGGTACGAATCACCCGATGCCCCAGGCAGCCGGCCTTGTCGAAGGCCTTGAGGTGAATGGGGTCGTTCGGATCCCCGTCCAGTTTCAGCAGGGTCTGGTTCACCCGCTTCAGGAAGCGGATGACGTCATCATGGTCATGGGCTTCTTCAAAAATACCCACCCGGATACCGCCCAGCTGGGCGCGGCGTTTCATCAGTGCCTTGTCGCGCAGCAACATGGCCTGGCCAAAGAGCCTTGGATTGCCCATCAGCACCGAGTTGATGGCTCCGGCCCACTCTACGGTCTCTTCAAACAGGGGGATGGCAACGTCCACTCCCTTGTCCTGGAGGATATGGGCAATCTCGACGGAACGGTCATTCAGGCGTTCGAAGTTCCAGGGCACGTAAGGAATATCGTGCTCTGTGCAGTAGGCCTCGGCCCAGTCGGGCGCGACGACCACATAGCGGCGGTCGAACTTGTCAGCCGCTTCAATGGCATTCAGGCTCCAGCCCAACAGCGCGATATACCCTTTCTCAGGATTGTAGTTTTGCTCGGTCATAGGCTCACTCCTTTACTCAGGGTTTGCCTTATAACCCTACGCGGACAGCACAAAATCGCAAATTTTGTGCCCTACTTAACCCAAAAAAGCACTGTGACTGCCTGGAGCGAATCCAGCAACCACAGTGCTTTCCGGTTTCTTAGATCGTTTGGGAATATCAGCCCAGTTTCAGGGTAGACAGGGTCCGCTCCCGTACTTTGGTCAGCAGCGCTTCATCATTCACCAGGGACTGGCCATAGGACGGCACCAGTTCCTTCATGCGCCCCTGCCACTGCGGAGTCCTGATCTTATCCGGGAAGCAACGCTCGATAACGTTGATCATCGCATTGGCCGCCGTGGACGCTCCGGGCGAGGCTCCCAGCAACGCTGCCAGGGTGCCGTCTTTGGCCGCCACTATTTCGGTGCCGAATTCCAGCTTGCCGCCACCACCATCAATCT
Source organism: Marinobacter sp. Arc7-DN-1 (assembly GCF_003441595.1). Lineage (NCBI taxonomy): Bacteria > Pseudomonadati > Pseudomonadota > Gammaproteobacteria > Pseudomonadales > Marinobacteraceae > Marinobacter > Marinobacter sp. Arc7-DN-1. Next base: position 2,062,989 of record NZ_CP031848.1, read on the forward strand.
GCTTGATAATCTGTACCCGCTGGCCGGCCATCCGAAGCTGCCAGTCTTCCTCTTTCGCTTCCGGGAAGAAATTGCGCAGCGATTCAACCCGGTCCGGGTGCGACTGGAACACCTCACCAATAAGGTAGCGGGTCAGGTCCATATTGCTCTTGCTGACCGAGAGCATTGGCCTCAGATTGGTGGGTTTCACCGAACCGAACAGGTCAAAGATGGAGCCCTGCTTGAGGAACCGGGTGGTAAAGCCCGCAAACGGTCCGAACAGCAATGCCGGCTCACCGTTGATGATACGGGTATCCAGGTGCGGCACGGACATCGGGGGCGCCCCGATTGGTGCCTTGCCGTAAACCTTGGAGTGATGCTGCTCAACGATGTCCGGCTTGCGACATACCAGCCACTGACCACTGACCGGGAAACCGCCGTAGCCAAGGGCTTCATCAATGCCGGATTTCTGCAGCAGCGGCAGGGCACCACCACCGGCGCCCAGAAACACAAAGCCGGTCTCCAGCTTGATCAGCTCTCCGGTTTTCTGGTTTTTGACACGCACTTTCCAGCGGCCGTTATCACGCTGGTCGATGTAATGCACGGGGCAGTTGGTCATCAGCTCGAAGTTCGGCTGGGTTTCCAGCCACTTGACCATACTGCGGGTGAGTGAACCAAAATCCACGTCCGAGCCGTGCCTGATCCGGGTGGCAGCCACGCGCTGCATCGGATCCCGGCTCTTGACCACCAGGGGCATCCACTCTTCCAGATCCTTCGGGGACTCGGTGTATTCCATTTCACGGAACAGGTGGTGAGCACTCAGACGCTCGAACCGGCGTTTCAGGAAGGCAACGTCTTTCTCACCCCAGACAAAACTCTGGTGCGGCGTACGATTAATAAAGCTGGTGGGCTCTGGCAGAATGCCCTGCTCAACCAGATACGACCAGAGCTGCAGCGACACCTCGAACTGGGCATTGATCTGCAGGGCGCGTTCGATGGCCACATCGCCATCGTCGGTTTCGGGCGTGTAGTTGAGCTCGCAGTAGCCGGCGTGGCCGGTGCCTGCGTTGTTCCATCCGTCCGTGCTTTCATGGGCAACGTGGTCGAGACGCTCCACCATGACGATGTCCAGGGACGGATCCAGTTGCCTGAGCATCATGCCGAGAGTGGCGCTCATGACGCCACCGCCGACCAGCACTACGTCTGCCTGTCTAACGGCCATTGGTTTTCACCCTAGCTAGTGTTGAGCTTTTTTGCCCCCTCACGATCAGCAAGAAGGCCTGTCGGAAGCCGGCCCGGCGCAAGGTATAAGAGCGCCGCCGTCTGCTTCCGGTCTGAATGTGGGCGCGATTATCCCGATTTTCGCCGAAATAATAAATTGCGATTGTCAATCGGTGCTTATGCGGGGGACTTTTACGCGCATTTTCCCGGCTTTGGTTTACAATAACACCGCCACTTTAGTCTGATGGTGATCCCAGGTCTTACATGCGTTACCTTACACACCTCCCGGAAGCCAGCGCCCAAGCCTGAACGCGAGCGCTGACACTCAAACATTTTTTTACCGAGGTTTTCTATGCTGATGGCAGTTGGCGCAATCATCGCCGGCCTGATTCTGCTGGTCTGGAGTGCTGACAAGTTCGTGGAGGGCGCTGCGGCGACCGCCAAGCACCTGGGTATGCCAACCCTGCTGATCGGCATGGTGATCATCGGTTTTGGAACTTCAGCCCCGGAACTGGCGGTTTCCGCCATGGCCGCCGCGGACGGCAATCCCGGTCTGGCCCTGGGGAATGGTTACGGCTCCAACATTACCAACATCGCCCTGATCGTCGGCCTGACGGCGATCATCGCACCGATTGCGGTGCACTCTCAGGTCATTCGCAAAGAGTTGCCCTTGCTGATCGTGCTGACGCTGATTGCCGGCGCCCAATTGCTCGACGGCGAACTGTCACGGCTGGACGGCTGGGTATTACTGGCGGTTTTTGCCGCGGTAATGGGCTGGTCCATCTATCAGGGCATGAAAGGCAAGGCCGACCCGCTGGCCGGAGAGACAGGTGCCGAAATCATCGCCCACCCCATGCCCCTGAAAACCGCCATCATCTGGCTGGTTATCGGCCTGATTCTGCTGATCGTCAGCTCCCGCCTGCTGGTGTGGGGCGCCGTCACCATTGCCCAGAGCCTGGGAGTCAGCGATCTGGTGATCGGTCTGACCATCGTTGCCATTGGCACATCCCTTCCGGAACTCGCCTCGGCCCTCGCTGCCGTAAAAAAGAACGAGCACGATCTGATCATTGGCAATATCCTGGGCTCGGGCATTTTCAACACCCTGGCCGTCGTGGGTCTGGCTGCCGCGATCCAGCCGCTGTCTGTTGATCCGGAAGTCCTGTACCGGGACTGGACATTAATGCTGGCGTTAACGGTGGGCCTGTTCCTGATGGGCTTTGGCCTGGCCGGCCGGCACAAACAGGTCAGCCGGGTTGACGGCACCATCCTGGTGCTGGTTTACGTGGCGTACACCGGCTACCTGCTCTCCACTGTGGTCACCGCCGGAGCCACCTGAACCTCCCCGGATAACGCACAAAATAATTGCTCAATTATTAGCCAGGCCCTATAAGTAATAAGGATATTACCTGCTCGCGCCAACCGGGCAGCCCATCGCCGTCCAACGACAAGCCCAACAAGGAGAGACGGATCATGAAACCCGAAACAGCCCTACAACGAGGCCCGAATAATCCGGACCCTGAGAACCCGGCCCGCCGAAGCCTTCTGGTCGGCAGTGCCGGCGCCATGGCCGCAGTGAGCCTGCTTGGCTTCACGCCGCTGGCCAGGGCCGAGGAGCCGAAATCGCTGCCCGATTACGCCGCATGGAAAGAACGCAACGCCCTGATTGTGCACAGCGCCAACACCATGGAAACCCGGCGGGGCGCTATCGGAAACGGCGTCATCACGCCCAGCGATCGCCTGTTCATTCGCAATAACCTGCCGGCCCCTCCGGCCTCGGTAACCGAAGATCCTGACATCTGGGAAGTTCGTATCGAAGGCGTCAAAAATCCTCGCACCCTGACGGTCGGGGATCTCAAGAAGATGGGCGTCACCACCGTTGCCTCTGTACTGCAATGCTCCGGTAACGGCCGGGCCTTCTTCCCGCACGGGGCCAGCGGCACCCAGTGGTCTGTTGGTGCCGCGGGCTGCATCATGTGGACCGGCGTACCCCTGAAAGATGTGGTGGAAGCGCTGGGCGGCCCGGCAGAGGGTGCCCGCTACATCACCAGCACCGGCGGTGAAACACTGCCTGATGGCCTTGATCCCAAGACGATTATCGTGGAGCGTTCAGTGCCCACCCGGGCAATGCAAAGTGCGTTGCTGGCCTGGGAGATGAACGACAAACCACTGACCCACACCCATGGCGGCCCGCTGCGCATGGTAGTGCCCGGCTACTACGGCGTGAACAACGTCAAGTATGTGAAAAACATTGCCTTTACCGAGAACCAGACCGACGCCAAGATCCAGGCCTCCGGCTACCGGATACGCGCCGTTGGTGTGAAAGGCGCACCGGACCAGCCGTCCATGTGGGAGATGAATGTCAAATCCTGGGTCACGGCGCCACTGGAAACTGCGCGGAGTGGCCGGAACATGATCTACGGCGTGGCCTTTGGCGGCACCGTAGCCCTGGAAAAAGTGGACGTGTCCCTGGATGGCGGCAAAACCTGGAAACAGGCCCGCTTCCTGGGCCCGGACCTGGGGCCCCATGCCTGGCGACCCTTTGTGATGGCTGCAGAGCTGCCTGCCGGCGAACATCGTATTGTCAGTCGGGCAACAGATACTCATGGCAACAGTCAACCGGAGGGCCGGATCGATAACGAACGTGGCTACGGCCACAATGGCTGGGGCGACCACGGAGTCACGGTCACCGTCAGTTAATAACCCACGGGGCTGGCCAGGGAAAACGGCCGCCCCGACTCTCCCGGAATGCAAGAACATGAGAAAGACTGCAGTACTTGCAGTACTGTTGGCGGCCCCCCTGACCGGACTCTCGCCTCTGGCGCAGGCCGGTGATATCGAGAAGGGAAAACAGGTTTTCACCCAGGAGGCGCAGCCATCCTGCACTGTGTGTCACACCCTTGCAGACGCAGGCTCTGCTGGCGCTATCGGCCCGAATCTGGACGAACTGAAGCCGTCCAGAGAACAGGTTATCAACGCTGTCACCGGTGGCGTTGGCATCATGCCGGCGTTCAGTGAATTCCTGTCCTCGGAACAAATCAGGGCCGTGGCGCATTACGTCGCCAGGGCCACAGGTGGGGATAAGTAAGATTCCGGGGGCGGAACCGCCCCCGTTTGCAAGGTTTATCCGTTTTCCCTGAACACCATCGCGACCGAGTTCAGGCAGTAGCGCTGCCCGGTCGGTGGCGGACCGTCCGGAAAGACGTGCCCCAGATGACTATCGCACCGTGGACACCGGATTTCGGTACGGCTCATGCCCAGGCTGGTGTCTTCGATATAGCGGATATGGTCTGAATCAAGGGGCTGAAAGAAACTCGGCCAGCCGGTCCCTGAATCAAACTTGGAGCTGGAACTGAACAGTGGCAGGTCACAGAGCCGACAGTGGTAGACGCCGGCTTTTTTGTTGTCCAGCAATGTGCCGCAGAACGGGTGCTCGGTACCGTGGTCCAGCAGCACACGTTTTTCATCAGCCGACAGGTCTGCGGCTTTCTCCTCAACCTGTGCCTTGGTCAGTGGTGTCAGGTCATAACCTGCAGCGGAAACTCCCATATGTGCCTCCTCAGGCCATGCTGTCTGTGCCGTTGCCCGTGTACTCAGGTTTCAGGCGGTCACCATAACTGTCCACCAGTTTTTCCATTTTCGGCGCGGCGACGGCCATAATGTAGGGCTGGTGCGGGTTCCGGGCGGCAAAGTTCTGGTGGCACTCCTCCGCCGGGTAAAACGCTTCCAGCGGTTCCAGCGTGGTCACAATCGGATCCGGATAGACGCCGGCCTGATTGAGCTGGTGGATATAGGCCTCTGCTACCCGTCTCTGCTCCGGTGTTTGGTAGAAAATGGCAGAACGGTACTGGCTGCCACGGTCATTGCCCTGACGGTTGAGCTGGGTAGGGTCATGAGCCACGGAGAAAAACACTTTGAGCAGCTCGCCAAAACCGACCTTTGCCGGATCATAGTGAACATCCACCACCTCGGCGTGCCCGGTGGTACCGGTGCACACTGCCTCGTAATTGGCTGAGCTGGAATGCCCACCGGCATAACCGGACTGCACGCGGGTTACGCCATCAATGGCCAGGAACACCGCCTCGACGCACCAGAAACAACCGCCAGCCAGAACGACTCGCTGCTCACCCCCGGCTGCTGGCAGATCCTGCCCGGGATCCGGAAAACGGCTTCGGGGTACGCTCAGACCTGTAATACTGCACGATGTCGTCATGGTGACCTCTGCGTTCGGGTTTGTCTGCCTGTAAGGAATGGATTGTGGCTGGAAATTGGCAGATTTGCCAACTGCCGGGAAGACAGCCTTTCACTACCTGCGCTCTCTATCACTAGTACCTTGTTTATATTCGTTATCGGGTATTGAACACGGCTCTGGCATCAAACATGAACATTGTGTCGTTTTGGTTGCATACCATTGAGGGCCAACCATAATGACAGACAGGGTTTGCCACTTTGCACATCGGCCATGCCCGGCTCGGCATACAAAGGAAGAAAAATGACGGCAAGGGCCCGCACACCGGAAAACCAGGACGAACTCCTGGAATACCGCCTGAGCCTGAGACTTGGCCCCGTTCATGCCCGCCAGAGACTCGGCATTGAACGGGAAGCCGAAGCGAAGGTTTTCGGGCAGGATCACAGCTCCTTCCATCTGGAAAACTGGGCCACGGCTCCCGGTTTTATCCGTACCTGCCTGATAATGGTGGGGATGTGGGGTCGTGGCCAGAACAACAGCCGGCGCCTGAACACGGTGCACAATCGATTCCACCTGCCAAACCTGCCAGCCGCCTTTGAAGGTTACCGCATTCTGCACCTGACGGATCTGCATGTGGACATGGACGAGGCCAACCTGCAGGCAGTTCTGCGCGAGATCGAGCCCCTGGACTACGATCTGTGTGTACTGACCGGTGACTACCGCAAGCTCACGTGCGGGCCCATCGAAGATGCCCTCGACGGCATGTCCCGACTGCGTGATGGCATCCGGGGCAAAGCCTACGCCGTGCTCGGCAACCACGACAGTGTCCGCATGGTGCCGGCACTGGAAGACATGGGCTACCAGCTATTAATGAACGAAATGGCCCCCCTTGGACGTAAGGGCCAGACCCTGTACCTGGCGGGCGTGGACGATGCCCACTTCTTCAAGGTGCACAACCTGCATCGGGCCGGCGACAACATCCCGGCCGGGGGAACCAGCATTCTGCTCAGTCACACCCCGGAGATATGGCGCGAAGCCGCCCACGCCGGTTATGACGTATTTCTGTGCGGCCACACCCACGGCGGCCAGATCTGCCTGCCCGGTGGCATTCCCGTCACCCTGGATTCTAATTGCCCGCGCAGCCTTGGGCGCGGTTACTGGCGGATGAATGGCATGCAGGGTTACACCTCACCCGGCTCCGGCACTTCGGTGGTGAACGCCCGGTTGAACTGCCCTCCGGAGGTCACCATCCATACCCTGACGCGAGGGCCGGATTAATGGGGCTGCCGGCGGATGCCGATGCGATAGAGCAACGGTGAAGCGAAGATGTTCGACAGGGTAAAGAGCACCACCACACCAATGACCACCCAGCCACTGACAGGCAACCACCACATTGCCAGCAACATGGGCAGTAGCGATTCGGGGATCTGATCCAGACCCAGGGCCCTGGCGCTGGAAGCCAGGCCCCACCGCCGCTTGACGAAGCTGCTCAGCATGTCACCAATGAGCCCGAAAACGCCGAACATAAACCCGAAAATGAATCCCAACCCGGTGATCAGTGAAAACAGCCCGCAGGCGAGGGCCCCAGACACTACACCCCGCCAGGTCTTGCTTTTACCCAGGATGGGGCGGCCGTCTTTCCACAGGCGGCCACCATCAACCGGCGCCGACCAAATGCCCTTGAGCAGGCCGGCAGCAACTACCGGTGCCCCATTGGCAAGCACCAGCATGACAAACAGCTCCAGGGATATCAGCAAGCGCGTGGGCTCCCTCTGGTACAGTCGGTCATATAACCGGTCAGGCGATGCCGCCCCGGGTCAGCTTCAGCGGATCCATGAGTTCTTCAAGCCTGTCGCGGCTCAGACCGCTGCGCTCCTCGGCAACATCGATCACCGGTCGCCCGGTGCGGTAGGCCTCCTTCGCAATATCCGCCGCCAGGCTGTAACCGATTTCGGGATTCAGCGCGGTTACCAGCACCGGGTTCCGTCCCACTCCGGCATTCAGGTTGTCAGCGTTGACTGTGAAATCCCGGATCGCCTTGTTCGCCAGCATAATCGACGCATTGGTAAGCAGGTCCGTCATGTCCAGCAGGTTACCGGCCACCAGGGGCAGCATCACATTGAGCTGGAAGTTTCCGGACTGTCCGGCCATGGCCACCGCGCTGTCCAGGCCCGTGACCTGGGCTGCGACCATGGCCACCGATTCCGGAATCACCGGGTTCACCTTACCTGGCATAATGCTGCTGCCCGGTTGCAGCGCCGGCAGGCTGATTTCGGCCAGGCCATGAATCGGCCCGCTGTTCATCCAGCGCAGGTCGTTGGCGATCTTGGTGAGCACAATCGCCACACCGCGCAGCTGGGCAGAAAGCGCCACCGGACCATCCACCGCACTCTGGCCGGTAAACTTGTGTTCCAGTGAGGTAAAAGAGTAGCCGGTATTGGCACGCAGGAACTTGATGAACTGGCCGGAAAATTCCGGTAATGCGTTGATACCGGTGCCTACCGCGGTACCACCCTGGGGCACGGCCAACAGTTCGTCCGCTGCCGCTTCCACCCGTTTCTCCGCGGCCAGAAGCTGCTCCCGCCAGGTTCTCAGTTCCTGACCCAGGGTAACCGGCATGGCGTCCATCAGGTGGGTTCGTCCGGTTTTTACCTGGCTTGAGAAAGCCGCCTCCTGCTCATAGATCACGCCGCGCAGGTGCGAGAGTGCCGGCAGAAGTTTTTCCTTCACGGCGGCGACTGTGCTGACGTGAATGGCCGTTGGGATCACATCATTGGAGCTCTGGCTCATGTTGACATGATCATTCGGATGCACCTCGTAACCGGCGTTGCGGGCGATGCTGGCAATCACCTCATTCACATTCATGTTGGTGCTGGTCCCCGAACCGGTCTGATACCGGTCGACCGGAAACTGGTCCGCGTACGCGCCGTCCACCAGATTCTGGCAAGCCTCTGCAATCGCGTCCCGAAGATCGTTGTCCAGAAGTCCGAGACTGGTATTCGCCTCCGCTGCCGCACGCTTGATCTGCGCCACTGCGGCAATGAACGCCTGGGGCATCGGCTGGCCACTGACCTGGAAATTCTCGACCGCACGCTGGGTCTGCGCGCCCCAGAGCGCGTCCGTGGGAACCTGGATGTCTCCGAGACTGTCGGTTTCCGTTCTGTATTCGCTCATGCTCCCTCCTGTCCGTCCGTTTGCACTTTGGCCCCTCCGGCGTTTACGTAACGCTGCCGGCTGTGTCTCAGCCGCCGCCCTGGGATCTCAACCGGACATGGTCGCAAATGCCGGTTACCTGCTCAAAATTCAGGATCAGGGTATGAACGGTATTGGTGTAGGTATCGTGCAGGTGAAACTTGTACCGGTGCTGCTTTTCACCCTGCAGGAAACCATCGTATTCACGTACCAGCTCCCGCACGTCGCCCCCGGAATCCTGGTTCCAGGTGGCGTTGAACGGGCCCAGAACGGCACCGCCGGCCAGGCATACAGTGACTTCATGGTTGGTAAGGCTGTTTTCCGGAATACTCATGGCTAATCTCCCTTCAGGTCTGCCTTTGGTAAGTGTAGTCCGGCGGATCTTTCTTTGTGCGGTAATGCCCTGCTTTGTGCGGTAATGCACTGCTTTGTGCGGCAATTCCCTGGTCAGGCACGGGAGGGAGATTCTCAGGCAGAGGCAAGAAGGCTGGTCATCAGGGCCCTGAGCCGGTTGGGCTTGACCGGTTTGTTCAGGATCGGCAGGTACTGGGCCCGCAAAAGTTTACGGGTATCGTCACTGCGGTCTGCGGTGATGATGGCGGCTGGGATGTCCCGGCCAAGGTAACGACGAACCCCGTGAACGGCGTCGTAGCCGGTCAGCTCGTTGTCCAGATGGTAATCGGCGAGGATGATGGCCGGAATCCGGTCGGCGTGCTCCAGCACTTCCAGTGCCTGAACCTTGCTGCCGGCGGTGAGCACCTCACAGCCCCAGCGTTCCAGCAGTACCTGCATGCTCTCAAGGACCGCCGGCTCATTGTCGATGACCAGAATGGAGAGTCCGCCGAAGCCATCGGAAAAACCCTGAAGCGCACCCGCACGGGGCATTTCCGGCAGGGCTCGCGCCGGCTCCAGCGGCAGAGTCAGCACAAACCGGGAGCCGCGCCCGGGCCTGGAAGACACGTCAATGTCATAACCCAGAATCCGGACCATACGCTCAACAATGGCAAGCCCCAGGCCCACGCCCTGGCGGCCACCGGTGTCATGGGGCAGTAACTGGTGAAATTCCGTGAAGATATCCCGGAGTTTGTCTTCCGCTATGCCCACCCCAGTATCCCAGACCTCGATCCGCAACTGGTCACCCCGTGCTCTCAGGGCCAATACAACGCCCCCCTTTCGGGTGTAACGCAAGGCATTGCTGAGCAGGTTGCGGAGAATGCGCGTCAGCATGCGCTGGTCGGTTTTGACCACGACCGGGATGGTCCGAACCCGGAAGGCCAGTCCTTTATTGGCGGCGACCGCCTCAAACTCCTCAGCCAGCGACCTGGCGAGGGCGGCCACATCGGTATACACCAGATCCGGTTTCATGGCCTGCTGGTCGAGTTTCGAGATGTCCAGCAAATCCGCCAGCAGGTCTTCAGCGCCCTCGAGCGCCCGGTGTACCTGATGCACCATCCGGGTTTCCTGCTCCGGCAAGCTGCTCTCCTGAAGCGCGGAAACCATCAACCGGGCGGCGTTCAGTGGTTGCAGCAGGTCATGGCTGGCCGCTGCCAGGTATTTATCCTTGCCAAGGTTGGCTTCCCTGGCTGCCTCCATGGCCACCACCAGTTCCCGCTCGACCTTCTCCCGCTCCTCAATCTGGTAGCGCAGGCCGACGTTGGCGTTCTGAAGCGCCTCGGTGCGTTCTTCCACCCGACGCTCAAGAGTCGCATTCAGCTGTTCCAGTTTTTGCCGGGCCAGCACCCGCTCGGTGATGTCGGCCACAAAGGCTTCCACCACTTCTGGCCCGAGATCCGGCCGCCGCAACAGGGTGACGGCCACATGGACCGGCTTGCGGTCCGCCCGTTGGAAGCGTGTCTCCCGGGCGCTCAAACGGCCTTCATTCAGAAGTTCCTGGCGAATGGCATCGAACTCACTGGCACTGCAGAACAGCTGTTCCCGCAGCCGGATAACCCGCTGCGTCAGGGCCTCGGCACTTTCATAACCGCAAATTCGCGCCATGGCGGGGTTGCAGGCCAGGAAGCCACCCCGCAGGTTGGCCTGGAAGATGCCATGCAGGGCGTTCTCGAACAGCCACTTGTAGCGGTTGCGCTCCTGCTCCAGCTCCTCAATCCGCTCCTGCAATGCCGGGTAATAGTTCTTGCGGACCGACTGGCTGCCGAGGCCAAGAAGATCGCCAACTTCGTAGCCACTGTCGTGTTCGTCGTCCTGAACGTCAGAGCGCTTCTTCATAGACAACCTGAACGTCCCTGAGCGACGACTTGCGGGGATTGGTGAGAATGCAGGGGTCCTGAAGGGCAAAGCCGGACAGGTGGGGAATATCCGAAACGCTGACTCCCAACTGGGCCAGGCGTGCTTCCAGTCCCACTTTGCGTTTCAGCTCAACGATTCGCTGCATCAGCCGTTTCTTGATCTCCGGCTTGCTCATACCCCGGGTATCGATATTCATGGCCTCGGCCACCCGGCGGAAACGGTCCTCCGCAGACTGGAAGTTGTAGGCCACCACGTGCTCCAGCAACAGCGCGTTGCACAGCCCGTGGGGCAAATCCAGAAACCCGCCGAGGCTGTGGGACATGGCATGCACCGCCCCCAGAATTGCGTTGGAAAACGCCAGCCCGGCTTGCATGGAGGCCAGCATGATCTGTTCCCTGAGGTAAGGATTGGCGATATTTTCCACCAGGGGTTCCAGATTCCGGTTGATCAGCCTGATGGCTTCCAGGGCATGGGTGTCGGTCAATGGCCCGCTGCCGGTAGACACGAACGCCTCAATGGCGTGAACCAGGGCATCCACGCCGGTACAGGCGGTCAGGTAGGCGTCCATGGTTTCCGTGACTTCGGGATCAATCAGGGACACATCTGGCACCACGGCTTTGCTGATGATGGAAAACTTGAACCGGCGGTTCGGGTCGGAAATGATCGCAAACTGGGAAACATCCGCCGATGTGCCCGCGGTGGTCGGGATCAGGATCAGGGGCGGTGAGGGGTTGGTGATGGTGTCCACGCCCTCGAATTCCAGAATATTGCGGCCGTGGGTGGCAACAATACCGATGCCCTTGGCGCAATCCATCGGGCTGCCGCCACCGATGGCAACGATGACATCACATTCACTGGATTTGTACAGCTCGGCTCCGGTCATCACCTCGTCGACCCTGGGATTGGGTGATACGCCGGTAAATACGGTAGAGCGAATTCCCGCGTCGGTCAGCAGGGTTACGATCTCGTTGACCCAGCCTGCCGCGGCCACGCCCGGATCAGACACCAGAAACACATGCCGGGCACCGAAGTTACTGGCGAAGTTGGCCACCGACTTCCGGGAGCCGGCGCCGAAGACAATTTCCGGTGATACGAACTTTCGCAGGGCGGAGATGTCGTGGCTCATCAGACTCTACTCGACCGTTTGTTGTTATAGGCGTAGCCGAGAGTTTAACTCATGTTCTCCGCCCGTTCATTGGCCTTGCGGCCATGCCTCCGATAAAAGCTGAACATCCTTTCCAGCATGTCCGCCTGGTTCGCCTGATGCCGGAAACCGTGGCCCTCCTGCTCAAACCAGTGCAATTCCGATGTGCGTCCTGCTGCCTTCATGGCATCAACCATGGCGCGGGTCTGTTCAGGCACCACGACTTTGTCCTGCCCACCCTGAAAAAAGATCATGGGCGCGGCAATACAGTCGGCGTGGTAAAGCGGCGTTCGTTCGCGCCAGCGCTCGGGGTTAGCTCCTGGTGGCCCCAACAACCAATCCAGATATCCGGATTCGAAGCGGTGGGTCATGGCCCTCAGCCGCAGCGGGTCTGTCACCCCGAACATGCTGGCGCCGGCGGTGAATTTCCGGCTCTGGATCATGGCCATCAGGGCCGTGTAACCACCGGAGCTCCGCCCCTGGATAAACACCCGGCGGCCGTCCACCAGGCCGACAGACACCAGGTGATCCGCGGTCCGCTCCATATCCTCAACATCTGCCTCACCCCAGCGCCCCTCAAGGGCAAGCCTGAATTTACGGCCAAAACCACTGCTGCCGCGATAGTTCACTTCGGCAACCGCAAAGCCTCGCTGGCACCAGTACTGCACCTGGGGACTGAACACCGGGTAGGCAGCGGAGGTGGGACCACCGTGGGCCATGAGAATCAGCGGAGGCAACTCCGGCGAGGCCAGTTTCGGTGTGTAGAAGAAACCATGGACCGGCTGTTCGCCGTGCTCAAGTGCCGGCACTTCAATATCCAGCGGCAGCGCAGGCCTTGAACCCGGCAAGGGGTTCTCGCCACCCGCCAGAATCCTGGCCTGCCCGGTTTGCAGTTCGATCTGCAGGACAGCATCCAGATGGGTCGCTGATCGGGCAACGCAATACAGGCTACCGCCGGAGGCCCGGAGGTAACGAAAATCGCTGTAGTCCCGGGCCACCCGGAAAGCGTCACCGCCTTCCGGTGACAGCAACCACAGCTCTCCCGATCCGTTGCGATACTGCACCCGAGCCCAGCCGCCATTGGCAAGCGGACAATGATGGCACTCCCCCAGTTGCCAGGGCGCGTTAGCATGGTCCAGCTCGGCAGACTGGCCCGAGTGCCAGAGTCCGTCACCGATCAGGGTGTCGAGGTACCAAGGCTGCCACCAGCCGGCGTGATCAGATAGCACCCACAACCGGGCGCGATCGAAGACCGGTTGCTGAACGGAGGCTTCTGAAGGCGTCGGCCAGTGGCGGCACTCGCAGAGGCCACCATCTTGCACTACGCCCGCTGTCCAGAGCCGGCTGCGAACCCAGGGCATGTCCGGCAGTTGCCAGCTTGTCCAGGCCAACTTCCTGCCGTCGGCAGACAGCGCGGGCGCACTGTAGAAGTCCTGACCGGAATGGAGAGTCCGAAGCTCACCGTCCACAGAGACCGCCACCAGCTGCTGCTCGCCACCGGCCTCGCGAACGGCCAGCACCCTCTGCCGGGGCGCATCGGCGATCAGTCCGCCATAGGTGGCCCCGGGATCATCGGTAAGCAAGGAGCAGGTGCCGTCGGCCAGATCGATAAACCGGATCTGCTGATCCTCACCGACCACGAACACACCGGTATCGGAAGCCGCCAGCGCGCCGCCGCCGTAACCGTTCACCCGGCTACGGATGCCCAACCCGTCCGGGCCCAGGCGAGCGGGCCCCTGTTCGGACAGATACCAGAGATTAGCGTTGCCTTCGGCCGGATCGGTCTGTACCCAGAAAACACCGGCCGAAGAAACCGCGAGCTCGCCTCTTTGAGTATGGGCTGCGCAGGCCTCATAGGCGCTCATAGGGGTATTGTCAGGCGCTGACCTTGCGGGTGTGGATGCACAGAAGGGGCCCTCAGCCCCGGGAGAACAGTCGGGAGTTGTCCGCATTTCGATACAGGAGCGGCAGGGCTCCGGCATCCAGCTGTCGCCGCAATAATGGTTAGGGAGGGAACCCGGGCAGGTCATTACAGCTCCATTCCCAGTTCCCAGCGATAGATCACATCGTCGGACTCCGCGTTCAAGCCAAACGCAACGCCCGCCTGGAGTTCCAGGAGGCTGGAGCCCACCCTGACCTCAGCCAGGATTGCGGGCCCCAGCAAATGGTTGTTTCGGGCCCCGTAATACTCCAGTGCCGGCTGAAAAGTTTCAGACTTCGTATAGGCAGCCTGTATCGAGCCGGTCAGCTCAAGCTGCTCGTCGTCTTCACCAAATGAACGGCCGACCAGAACATTGGTCAGAACCTGGTAGTGATCGGCTAACTGCCTTTCATAGAGCGGCCCAATGGTTATCTCACTGGCTGTTCCCCGGTGTTCTTTTGATAGTTCAAGAAACAATCCCGCAGCACTCTCATGATCCTGAAAAAAATTTCCAATCAATTCAATTTCATATTCGTCCAGTGAATAAGCGCGTCCGGGACTCTTAATTGCGTTGAAGTTGAGCTCGGCACTGAAGCGATCAGTTATCCCGTAACCAATTTCCCACTGATCAAACCGGAGATTGTCGTCTTCGCTTCCCTGACTGTCCAGAAACGCGCCAACCACACCGATTTCGAGATCGCCTGCCGTGATCCGGGGGGAGTATATTTCATCCACCGCAAGCTCCGCCTCGGCGGCAAAGGGCCAAAACAAACACAAGACGACCTGTTTCGGTCGGACTGGATGACGACACGCGCCTGGATTGTTCTTTGCTCGAAACATTGGTCACCTGTACGAGGTTATGGAGAGTGAGACTCCTGCACCGTGCCTCACAGTAATATTGGGAAATGGCCAGACATGGGCACGACTATCACCAACCGCGGCACGGGCATTTTCATGAGCGTGGTACATCATCAGCACTTCCCTCTCATCTTATTGATCGGCAACATCCCCGGGCTTCAAGGCAATGCTCAGCCCCGGAAGAACAGTCGGGAGTTGTCCGCATTTCGATAGATGAGTCCAGTAAGGCCGGCCGTGGCGTGATCGGCAGCGTTCCTCGCGGCCAGGATTCGATCATGGTGAGGGGACTTGCTGCAGACTGGGTCGGCGTTATCGGCATTGCCGGTCAAGAGATAGGCCTGGCAGCGGCAACCTCCGAAGTCTTGTTGCTTCTCATCACAGGAGCGGCAGGGCTCTGGCATCCAGCTGTCACCCCGGTAGTGGTTGAAGCCCGGGCTGTCGTACCAGATGCTTTGAAGATCCTGGTCCCGGACATTGGGGAAGTCGATGGGCAGCAGGCGGGCGCTGTGGCACGGCAGCGCAGTGCCGTCCGGGGCTATGGTCAGGAACAGGTTGCCCCAGCCGTTCATGCAGGCTTTTGGGCGTTCCTCGTAGTAGTCCGGAGTGACGAAAATCAGCTTCATGGCCGAGCCGGTGGCGTCCAGGCGTTTACGGTACAGGTTCACTTCCTGCTCCGCCTGCACCAGCTGCGTTTTCGAGGGCATCAGCCCTTCCCGGTTCTCAAAGGCCCAGCCGTAATACTGGCAGGTCGCCAGTTCCACATAGTCCGCCCCCAGGTGCTCACACAGGGCCATGATGTCGTTCATCTGGTGGATGTTGTGGCGGTGGATCACGAAGTTGAGCACCATCGGGTAGCCCGCCGCCTTGACCGCCCGGGCCATGGCCAGTTTCTGGTCAAAGGCCTTGCGGGAGCCGGCCACGGCGTTGTTCAGCTCGGGGTCCGAGGCCTGGAAACTGACCTGGATATGATCCAGTCCGGCCTCGGCAAAGGCAGCCACCTTGGCGTCGGTCAGCCCCAGGCCTGAGGTAATCAGGTTGGTGTAATACCCCAGCTGTCGCGCCTCGGCGATCAGCTCCGGCAGGTCCTGGCGCACCAGGGGCTCGCCGCCGGAAAAGCCCAGTTGGACGGCGCCCATGGCCCGGCCCTGGCGTAGCACACTCACCCACTCGTCGGTGCTTAGCTCCCGTTCGGTCTGGGCAAAGTCCAGCGGGTTGGAACAGTAGGGGCACTGCAGCGGGCAGCGATAGGTCAGTTCCGCCAGCAGCCAGAGGGGCGGCCCCGCCTTATGGGGGTTGACCGGTGTGGGTGCGTGCGAGGTGTTCATGACAGGTCGATCCAGTGGTGTTGCTGCGCATCCTGCAGAAAATCACTCACGTCCTTGCCGAGCGGTCCGGCATCCGGGAATTGCTGCTCCAGGGTGGCAACGATGTCGGCCACACTGCGCTGGCCGTCCACCTCGTTGAGAATAGCACCGGCGCTGCCGTTCAGCTTCACCATACCTTCCGGATACAGCAGAACGTAACTTTCCTGGGCGGGTTCCCACTGGAAGCGGAAGCCACGGCGAAAACGCGGAACCTGGTGCATGGCAACCCCCATTACAGCCCCCGGTGCCAGACCTGCTGGTCGGTCACCGTATGGTAGGGCGGCGTACGGTGGCCGTAAGCCATGGTCATGGCATCCAGCATGGTCCACAGGATATCCAGCTTGAACTGCAGAATTTCCAGGGCCCGGGTCTGCCCGGCGCCGGTGGTGAAGTAATCCAGGGTGATGGTCAGGCCGTGTTCCACGTCCCGGCGGGCCTCCGACAGGCGTTTGCGGAAATAGCGGTAGCCGCCCTCGTCAATCCACGGATAGTGGCCCGGCCAGCTATCGAGGCGAGACTGGTGGATCTCCGGCGCGAACAGTTCGGTCAGCGAGGAACAGGCCGCCTCCTGCCAGGTGGCCCGGCGGGCAAAGTTCAGGTAGGCATCCACCGCAAACCGGACACCGGGCAGCACATGGCGCTGGTCGATCACTTCTTCCCGGGTCAGACCCACCGCTTCGGCCAGGGACAGCCAGGCCTCGATACCACCCGCATCGCCGTCGTGGCCGTCGTGGTCCAGAATCCGCTGCAGCCAGAGCCGGCGCACGCCGGCGTCCGGGCAGTTGGCCATGATCGCGGCGTCCTTCTGGGGAATCCTGATCTGGTAGTAATACCGGTTGGCCACCCAGCCACGAATCTGTTCCGGCGTGCATTGTCCGCCATACATGGCCTTATGGTACGGGTGGTGGATGTGGTAATACTGCCCCTTGTCCCGGAGGGCCTGTTCAAAATCCGTGCGGTTCATGGCGGTGTTGGCTTTGGCGTTCATGGCGGCCCCGACAGGTCGATATGCATTCCGTCCCAGGACACCTCAATCCCGTGGCGCGTCAGCTCCGCGCGCTCCGGCGAGTCCTCGTTCAGGATCGGGTTGGTGTTGTTGATGTGAATCAGGATCTTGCGGCTGGCCGGCAGGGTGTCGAGCACCTCGATCATGCCTCCGGGGCCACTTTGGGCCAGATGCCCCATGGCCTGCCCGGTCTTGGTGCCCACTTCCTGGCGGATCATCTCGTCGTCGTGCCAGACGGTACCGTCCACCAGCAGCACATCGGCTTTTTTCATCCAGTCCAGGATGCGCGGGTCCGGTTCGCCGAGGCCCGGCGCATAAAGCACTGTCTGCCCGGTGCGGGTGTCCTCAAGAAAAATACCGATGTTATCCCCCGGGTGCGGGTTATCCCGGCGCGGTGAATACGGCGGCGCGTTGCTCAGCAGCGGAATGGCAGTCAGTTCGATGGACGGTGCGCAGGGAATCGTAAACGGCGACTGTTCAGAGGCCGCCACCCGGCGCCAGTTCAGGCCGCCGTTCCAGTGCCTGAGCATGGTAAACAGGGGGAAACCGCCGCTGAGATCCTCGTGTACCTGTTCGGTACACCAGACGTCCATGGGCAGCCCCTCGCGAAGCGATAGCAGACCGGTGGTGTGATCCACCTGGCTGTCCATCAACAGGATAGCATCGATGCCGGTGTCCCGAAGCGCCCTGGCCGGCTGCATGGCTTCAAAAGAAGCCAACTGGGCGCGAATATCGGGAGCTGCGTTGAACAGGATCCAGTGCTCGCCGTCTTCACTGACGGCAACGGAAGACTGGGTGCGGGCACGGGCGTTCAGGGTGCCCTGACGGAAGCCGTCGCAGTTGGCGCAGTTGCAGTTCCACTGGGGAAAGCCACCGCCAGCGGCGGAGCCCAGAACGTGAATGAGCATGATTGGAAACTCCGGAAGTAAAACGGCCAGCCACTCAGGCTGGCCGCCTCAGCACTCAGCGGTTGGCGAAGTACATGGTGACTTCGAAACCGATGCGCAGATCCTCATAGGCTGGTTTGGTCCACATAATGCTTACCTCTGTTGTCGTAATTGTTAGCGCATTGCGGGTGAATCAACGATATTGCCGATAACCCACTTCTCATCCTAGTTGACGGGGATAGGAGATCAATATGGTACTTTGGCACTGTTTTGGGGCCTCCCCAAGTTGTAATAAGTCCGACAGGCTGCTGGAACGAAAAAAAGGCCCTGGGAAGGGCCAAAAGAGGTCAAGGTGCACATCCGATGTGCAGGCTCACAGGCGGGCCCGTGTGGAGAAGCCCGCCTGCCGCTCAGAGAATCAGAAGAAACCCAGTGGGTTGATGTCGTAGCTGACCAGCAGGTTCTTGGTCTGCTGGTAGTGGTCCAGCGCCATCTTGTGGTTTTCACGACCAACACCGGACTTCTTGTAACCACCGAAGGCGGCGTGGGCCGGGTATTGGTGGTAGCAGTTGGTCCAAACACGGCCGGCCTGGATGGCGCGGCCCATGCGGTAGGCACGGTTGATGTCGCGGGTCCACAGGCCGGCACCCAGACCAAACTCGGTGTCGTTGGCGATGGCCAGAGCTTCTTCCTCGTCCTTGAAGGTGGTTACACCCACCACCGGGCCGAAGATTTCTTCCTGGAACACACGCATGTCATTCTTGCCTTTCAGCAGCGTGGGCTGGACATAGAAGCCGTTGTTGTACTGACCTTCCATTTCCTCACGGCCACCACCAGTCAGCACTTCCGCACCTTCCTGCTTGCCGATTTCCAGGTATGACATGATCTTGTCGAACTGCTCCTTGCTGGCCTGGGCACCCACCTGAACATCGGTATCCAGCGGGTTGCCACGCTTTATGGCCTTGGTGCGCTCGATGACTTTGGCCATGAATTCGTCGTACATGTCTTCCTGAATCAGGGCGCGGGAGGGACAGGTGCAAACTTCACCCTGGTTGAAGAATGCCAGCACCAGGCCTTCCACACACTTGTCGATAAATTCCGGCTCAGCCTGCATCACGTCGGAGAAGTAGATGTTGGGGGACTTGCCACCCAGCTCGACGGTAGAGGGGATGATGTTCTCGGCGGCACACTTGAGGATGTGCGAGCCCACCGGCGTGGAGCCAGTGAAGGCAATTTTGGCGATGCGCTTGCTGGTGGCCAGGGCCTCGCCGGCTTCAATGCCGTAACCGTTGACGATATTAACCACGCCCGGTGGCAGCAGGTCGCCAATCAGTTCCATCAGCACCAGGATGCTGGCCGGGGTCTGCTCAGCCGGCTTCATCACGGTACAGTTACCCGCCGCCAGGCAAGGCGCCAGCTTCCACACCGCCATCAGCAGCGGGAAGTTCCATGGAATAATCTGGCCCACAACACCCAGCGGCTCGTGGTAGTGATAGGCCACGGTGTTGTTGTCGATAGCACTGGAGGTATCTTCCTGGGCGCGGATACAACCGGCAAAATAACGGAAGTGGTCCACTGCCAGGGGCAGGTCGGCGTTGATGGTTTCACGCACTGCCTTGCCGTTGTCCCAGGTTTCAGCAACCGCCAGCATCTCGATGTTCTGCTCAATGCGGTCGGCAATTTTCAGCAGAATGTTGGAACGCTCGGTGGTCGAGGTCTTGCCCCAGGCCGGTGCAGCCTTGTGGGCCGCGTCCAGGGCCAGATCAATGTCTTCGGCGCCGGAACGGGGAATCTCACAGATAACGTCGCCGGTGATCGGTGTGATGTTCTCGAAATACTGACCCTTCAGCGGGGCCACCCACTCGCCACCGATGTAGTTCTCGTAACGGGACTGGAAGGAAACGACGGAGCCATCCTTTCCTGGTTGTGCGTAGATCATGGTTTCGACCTCTTGTTGTGTTTGTCGCAGGGCAACGCGGCCTTTCGCGTTTACCTATTCAATGTAGACGCCAAACCCGGAAAGTTGAATGGTGCGATGGAGGCGAAAAACTCCTCCCTTGGTAGTAGATGACCGGAACGCCATGCCAACAGCGACCTGAAGCGCAATACACCCGCCCGAAATCCGCACTGCAGACGCGCCAACCGATGCACAAAAACAGTGCGAACGCCCAGGCAGGAAGCAGGCTACGTTGAGCTCAAAAATAAAACCCTATTAAAAACAGAACGTTACTGATTGGCACAGACTCTGCAGATGATCCATTACGCAGCGAGAAGTCGGTTACTGAAACCACAATCAACGCGCCACAATCTGACCAATGGTCAACTAGGGTTCCGGTCTGCCATCAATCCGTGCAGACGGCTGGTCCGAGAGTTGACGACCTTTTCCAAGGTTACACGGCGGGACAAAAGCCCGGGAGGATCGCTCAGTTACTGACGCCTCTCGCTTTTTAAATGCCCTAACCAGGAGGAAAAGGCCATGTTGCAAACCGCAACCCCCCTCTACGACGATCTGATTCCCGGCGGATCCCACTGGTCTTTCATCATGCGCCGCGGCCACGTGCTGCGCCTGATTGACGAAACCGGCGGTGCCAACGTCGGCATGTTGATGTACAACCCCGAGAACCCGCTCGAGCGGTACAACATGCCGGACACCCTGAAAAACCAGCACACCTTCTTGCTCACCAAGGGCCATGTCCTGCTTTCGGATATGGGTCGGGTGTTCGCCTCCATCATCCGCGACGACCTGGGCTGGCACGACACCGTGAGCGGCACCTGCAACGCCGACCTGGTGGAACGGCGCTGGGGCAAAAAGACCTATCAGGAAGCCCATAACCACTACCACCGCAATGGCCTCACCAGCTTCCTGAACGAACTGGCCAAATACGGCCTGGGCAAGAAGGACTTGACCGCCAACCTGAACTGGTTCAGCAAGGTGAAAACTGATGACGAAGGCAACATGGCCTTCGACGAGGGGCATTCCCACGCCGGCGCCACCGTCGACCTGCGATTCGAGATGGACACCATCGTGGTGCTGAATACCTGTCCGCATCCGATGAATCCGGCCAGCGAGTATCCCAGCCACCCCGTGCGTTACCAGCTCTTCACGGCGGCACCGGTGACCGATGCCGATCCCTGCAAGATGTCGTCACCGGAGGCCACCCGGGCCTTCGCCAATAACGCCCTGTACCACCAGTTCCAGTAACGGAGGCCGGAGATGATCAAACAAAGCGCACTGAACCCCGAAAATGCCGCCTTCCGCGAAACCGTACCGGCGGGCGAGTATTTCCTGAAAGTCGTGAAGGCCGGCGAGACCATCCGCATCCTGGACCTGGAAGGCAACCAGGCCGCCGACACCCTGTTCTACAACGCCCACAACCCCACTGAGCGGTACAGCGCCGTGGACACCATCCGTGAGCAGGGCAACGTTTACCTCACTGCCGGCTCGAAACTGGTGTCCTCGGAAAACAACGTGATGCTGGAGATCACCGCCGACACCTGCGGTCGCCACGATACCGTCGGTGGCGCCTGCGCAGCAGAGAGCAATACCACTCGTTATGCGCTGGCGAAAAAGTGCATGCACGCCTGCCGCGACAGCTGGCTGGTCGCCGTCGCCGAGCACGAAGAGCTGGGCATGACCAAGCGGGACATCACCCACAACATCAATTTCTTTATGAACGTGCCGGTGACCGCAGACGGCGGCCTGACCTTTGCCGACGGCATTTCCGACGCCGGCAAGTACGTGGAACTGGAAGCCAAGATGGATGTGCTGGTGATGATTTCCAACTGTCCGCAGCTGAACAACCCCTGCAACGGCTGGAACCCGACACCGATCGAGGTGCTGGTATGGAGCTGACCGGCACCCTCAACAACCCCAACAAGGTCCTGATCGCCAACCGTGGCGCCATCGCGTGCCGGGTGATACGTACCCTGCGTGCCATGGGGCTCACCTCGGTAGCCGTCTACGCCGAAGCGGATGCAGATTCCCTGCACGTGCGCCAGGCGGATGAGGCCTACTCACTGGGCGAAGGCTCGGCGGCCGCGACGTATCTGGACCAGGACAAGCTGTTTGAGGTTGTCCGCAAGAGCGGTGCCGGGGCCATTCATCCGGGCTACGGGTTTCTGAGCGAAAACGCCGGTTTCGCCCGGCGCTGTGACGCCGAAGGTGTGGTATTCCTCGGACCGACACCGGAACAGATGGAACAGTTCGGTCTCAAACATACCGCCCGGGCCCTCGCAGAGAACGCCGGCGTACCCCTGCTTCCGGGCACCGGATTGCTGACCGATCTGGACGCGGCCCTGGAATCTGCCGACAACATCGGCTACCCGGTGATGCTCAAGAGCACCGCCGGCGGTGGTGGCATTGGTATGTCCCGCTGTTACAGCGCCGAAGATCTGAGCAAGAGCTTTGAATCGGTTCAGCGCCTGAGCCAGAACAACTTCAGCAACAGCGGTGTGTTCCTGGAAAAATTTGTGGAACACGCCCGTCATATCGAAGTGCAGTTGTTTGGCGACGGTGAAGGCCAGGTGCTGGCTCTGGGTGAGCGTGACTGCTCCGCCCAGCGCCGCAACCAGAAGGTGATTGAGGAGGCCCCGGCCCCGGGACTGACCGACGACGTTCGTAACCGCATGCACGCTACCGCCCGCCAGTTGGGCGAAAGCATCGCCTACCGCAGTGCCGGCACCGTGGAGTTCATCTACGATCCGGACACCACCGAGTTCTACTTCCTGGAAGTGAATACTCGCCTGCAGGTAGAGCACGGCGTCACCGAGCAGGTGTACGGTGTTGACCTGGTGCGCTGGATGGTCGAACTGGGTGCCGGCACCTTGCCGGACCTGGCAGAACTGGGCGGTAACCTCACCGCCTCCGGCCACGCCATCCAGGCCCGGATCTATGCGGAAGATCCCAACAAGGACTTCCAGCCCGGTGCCGGGTTGCTCACCAACGTGACCTGGCCTGAAGGGGACGGTCTTCGGATCGATACCTGGATTCAGCCGGGTACAGAAGTCTCGGCGCTGTTCGATCCCATGCTGGCCAAGGTCATCGTGCACGAACAGGATCGCGAGTCGGCCCGCCAGCGGCTGATGCAGGCTCTGGATGCCAGCCAGCTGTATGGCATCGAAACCAACCTCAAGTACGTGCGCCAGGTGCTGGACGACCCGCGCTTTGCCGAAGGCCGGCTATTCACCCGTACCCTCAACGAATTCGATTACCGGCCAGCCACGGTGGATGTCCTCAGCGGCGGCACCCTGACCACCATTCAGGATTACCCGGGCCGCATCGGCTACTGGGAAATCGGCGTGCCGCCGTCCGGTCCGTTCGACAGCTACTCCTTCCGTCTGGGCAACAGGCTGCTGGGTAACCCCGAGGGAGCACCCGGACTGGAAATCACCCTCAAGGGCCCGATACTCACGTTCAACCGCGCCACCCAGATTGCCCTGACCGGGGCGACGCTGGAGGCCACCCTGAACGACGAGCCGGTGGATTTCTGGCAGGTGATTGACGTGCCCGCTGGCGCCACCCTGAAACTGGGCGCCACGACGGCCGACGGCGCCCGGGCCTATGTGCTGTTCCGTGGCGGCCTGGACTGCCCGGAATACCTGACCTCCTGCAGCACCTTTACGCTCGGGCAGTTTGGCGGCCATTGCGGCCGGGCGCTCCGGGCCGGCGATGTGCTGGCCCTGCCGGATGCGGAACCGACGACCAGAACCACCCTGCCCGCCGACCTGAAACCGACCATCGGTAAAACCTGGAAGCTGCACGTCACCTACGGCCCCCATGGTGCGCCGGACTATTTTACCGGCGCGGACATCGACACCTTCTTCGCCAGCGAATGGGAGATCCACTACAACTCCAGCCGCACCGGCGTCCGCCTGATCGGGCCGAAACCGGAATGGGCCCGCAGCGACGGCGGTGAGGCGGGTATGCACCCCTCCAACATCCACGACAATGCCTACGCCGTGGGGACGGTGGATTTCACTGGCGACATGCCGGTAATCCTGGGCCCCGATGGCCCCAGCCTGGGCGGCTTCGTCTGCCCGGTGACGGTGATCAGTGCCGACCTCTGGAAGCTGGGCCAGCTCAAGGCCGGCGACAAGGTGCAGTTTGTGCCGGTGAGCCAGGATCAGGCGGTTGCCCTGCGGGCAGCGCTGGATGAATCCGTGGCCACACTGACGTCGGCCACCGCCCATATCACCCCCATGAAACCAGAGACGCCGATCCTCGATGCGTTGACGCCCGAGGAACACGAAACCGGCGTGGAGTACCGGGCTGCCGGCGACAATTACGTGTTGGTGGAATACGGCCCCATGGAGCTGGATATCCGCCTGCGATTTCGCGCCCACGCCCTGATGCTGTGGCTGCGTGAGCAGAATCACGACGCCATCCTGGAGCTGACACCGGGCATCCGCTCCCTGCAGGTGCACTACGACAGCCAGAAACTGAACCAGCGTACTCTGCTGGATCTGCTGATCAGCGCCGAAAAGGAACTGGAGAAGCAGCCGGAATGGGATGTGCCGGCGCGCGTCGTGCACCTGCCCCTGTCCTGGGATGACGAGGCCTGCCAGACCGCCATTGCCAAATACATGCAGTCAGTGCGCAAGGACGCACCCTGGTGCCCGAGCAACCTGGAGTTCATCCGCCGTATCAACGGGCTGGGCAGCATCGACGAGGTGAAAAAGACCGTGTTCGATGCGAGCTACCTGGTGATGGGCCTGGGTGATGTCTACCTGGGCGCTCCTGTGGCTACGCCGCTGGACCCACGGCACCGGCTGGTGACCACCAAGTACAACCCGGCCCGGACCTGGACCGCGGAAAACTCCGTGGGCATCGGCGGCGCCTACCTGTGCATCTATGGCATGGAGGGGCCCGGTGGCTACCAGTTTGTCGGTCGCACCCTGCAGATGTGGAACCGCTACCGCACGACGGACTTGTTCGAGCCCGGCAAACCCTGGCTGCTCCGGTTCTTCGATCAGGTGCGCTTCTATGAAGTCAGCGCCGAGGAGCTTCAACAGATCCGCCGGGACTTCCCCAACGGCGACTACCCGATCCGGGTCGAAGAAACCCGCTTCAACCTGAAGGACTACGAGCAGTTTCTGGCCGACAACAACGACGAGATCCAGACCTTCACCGGCAAGCGCAAGCAGGCCTTCGACGAGGAACTGCAACGCTGGATCGAATCCGGCCAGATCAATTTCAGCTCCGAGGCGCCCATCGAGGACACCGGCGAGGGCGATATCGCCAACCTGCCAGCCGGCCAACACGCCGTGGAAAGCCACGTGGCCGGCAACCTGTGGGAATGCCTGGTCCAGCCCGGCGACACCATCGAGGCCCAGCGACCGGTGGCCGTCATCGAATCCATGAAAATGGAAATCGAGCTACTGAGCCCGGTGAGCGGTCGCGTGGTAGACGTGCGCCGGGAAGCCGGCCAGGCAGTATCACCCGGAACGCCGGTGGTGATCGTGGAAGAGACAAACGAGTAATGCCAGCAACCATCACAAACTGAAAAAGACCAAACCTGCACACACGGGCAAGACCCGAGGAGAGACACCATGAAAACAACTGACCTGAGCAAACGCCTGGCCGCCGGCGTGTTGACCGCTTCCCTGGCCATGGGGGCTCTCGCTGAGGAAAAGGACTCCTTCAGCATTGCCTGGACCATCTACGCCGGCTGGGTACCCTGGCAGTACGCCGAAGACTACGGAATCATGAAGAAGTGGGCGGACAAGTACGATATCGAAGTGGATATCGTGCAGGTGAACGACTACATCGAATCCATCAACCAGTACACCGCCGGCCAGTTTGACGGCGTGGTGGCCACCAGCATGGACGGCCTCTCGATTCCGGCGGCCTCAGGCGTGGACACCACCGCCCTGATCGTGGGTGACTATTCCAACGGCAACGATGGCCTGGTGTCGAAGGACGCCAAGTCGATTGAGGACCTTGAAGGCGAAACCGTGCATCTGGTGGAGCTGTCCGTTTCCCACTATCTCCTGGTCCGTGCGTTGAACACGGTTGGGCTGGAGGAGCGCGATATCAGCGTGGTGAACATCTCTGATGCCGACCTGGTGTCCGCCTTCCAGACCGACGACGTTCGTCATGTCGCCACCTGGAACCCGCTGCTGGCAGAGGTGGCAGCCTACCCGGGCGCCACCAAACAGTTCGATTCCAGCCAGATTCCGGGTCACATCAAGGATCTGACTCTGGTGAACTCCGAGACCCTGGAAGACAACCCGAACCTGGGTAAGGCCCTTGTCGGCGCCTGGTATGAAACCATGAGCATTCTGGCCTCAGACTCCGAGAAAGGGCAGGAGGCAAGAGCCTTTCTGGGTGAATTGTCCGGTACCGACCAAGCCGGCTATGAAGCCCAACTGGCCGGCATGAAGATGTTCTGGGAACCGCAGATGTCGGTGGACTTCATCAACAGCGAGGAAGCCCGAGAAGCCATGGACAGCGTTCGCCAGTTCTCTTTCGACAAGGGCCTGCTTGGCCAGGGCGCCATGAGCCCGGATTTCGTTGGCATCGAATTTCCGGATGGTTCAATCATGGGCGACGAAGCCAACGTGAAACTGCGGTTTAACGACAGCTACATGCAGATGGCAGCCGACGGCGAGATCTAAGTCCGGTCATTGCTTGCCTTGATGGACAGCTGAGGGCACGATTACTCGTGCCCTTTTTTGTGAGCTTGGGAGCACGGTTGGGGGCGGATGGCCTCTCCAAAACACGCTCCTTCGGCCCATCCCTGGGGCGCTTGGGCTCCGCCATCCATGGCTCCGCACAGTTTTGGAGAGGCCATCCGCCCCCAACCCCGAGCACCCGAGTAAACCGGAGAAAAAACCACCTATGCGTCGTACCAAGGAAGATGCCGAAAAAACCCGCCAGACCGTTCTTGAAGCGGCATTAAAACTGTTCAGTCGGGATGGCTACTCACTGACCACATTAAGCCGGATTGCAAAGGAAGGGGGCTGCAGTCGTGGGCCGATTTACTGGCATTTTGAGAACAAGGACGATCTGTACGAAGCGGTGCTGGCCTATTCTCAGGAACCGCTGGAAGCACTCGTCGCAGAATGTTCAGCCATGCGCGATACCCCCATTGCGGCGATGGACCATTTTATCGAGCGCTGGCTGGGGTTGTTGGCTAACGACAGAAAGTACCGGCAGTCGTTTGAAATCCTGCTGAACAAGACCGAACTCACCGATGCCATGAGCCGCACTCTGAAACGGGAGCGGGCATTGACCGCGTCGATTATTGCCATGTTTCGGGATCTGGTTGGCCAGGCCGTTCAGCTTGGTCTGATCAAAACGGAGGAAGATCCGGAAGATCTGGGGCTGTTGAGTTATACCTACCTGATGGGTATCACCCAGACCTGGCTGTTCGCGCCGAAGCTGTTTTCATTGAAACAGGAGGCGGCATTTTTCCGACGGCAATTCTGGGTGTTACTCGGCCGTGACTGAACGCTCCTTCTCAAGCAACTGCTGTTTGCGGTCGAGGCCCCAGCGATAGCCTCCGAGCGAGCCGTCGCTTCTCAACACCCGGTGGCAGGGTATCAATATCGCGATGCGATTCCTGCCGCAGGCGGAGGCCACTGCCCGAACCGCTTTGGGTTCCCCAAGGCGCCTTGCCAGTTCTGTGTAGCTCACCACCTCGCCTTCCCGAACGCTTAACAACAGCTTCCAGACTCTTGTCTGGAAGGCAGTGCCACGAATATCGAGAGGCACGTCAGGGCGGGGTTTGTTTTGGCAGAGGTGTTCATCAAGCGCGACCATCCAGGCATCCAGTTCCGGAGACTCACTGGCCCCTGACGGGGCGAGCCGGGCTTTCGGGAATTCCTTCTGCAGTTGCTCGTGCAAGGTCTCTTCATCGTCGCCAAATTCGGCAAAGCACACACCCTTGTCGGTGGCGGCCATCATCAGCAGGCCAAGTGCAGTTTGCCTGCTGGCATAGGCGATCATTTCACCTTCGCCGCCTTTTCCATAACGCGACGGCGGCATGCCCACCTGCCGGTCCGGTGCGCCATACACCCGGCTGACCGAGCCAAAGCCGGCATCGTAGATGGCATCGGTGACGGCCTGGCCAGTTCGCAGCGCCTGTTTGAACGCGCGCATCCGGAGGGCATCCTGATAGGCCTTTGGCGATAACCCGAAGGTCTCCTTGAACGACCGTTGAAGATGGGAAGCTGACAGCCCGGCAATCTCAGCGAGATCGGCCAGCCTGAGCGGCTCATCGGGACGGCTTTCGATGTATCTGGCCAGGGCCACCATCCGGTCTGCAACCGGGGTTGCGGCTTCGGGTTCTCCAGAAGCAGGGGGCAGCGGATGGTGCTGTGATCTGGGCATGGTTCAGGTCCTGTTTATCCGTCTCTCCACTCGCCCACACTATGCCGTTATCCATCGGTCGCTGCCATCCGTTTCTTGCTGCCCTGGGGGGTCAGAACATCTTCAGGTAACGGTCGACCTCCCAGGACGACACGTGGTTCTGGTAGCTCTCCCATTCGCCTTTCTTGTAATCGACGAAACTCCTGAACATGGCTTCGCCGAAGACGTCCTTCGCCAGCGGATCGGCCTCGAACGCCTCGACGGCTTCACCGAGGTGACGAGGCAGGTACTCAATACCCTGGGCAGCAATGTCGGCATCGCTGTAGTTGTACATGTTTTCATGGTGTGGCTCGCCGGCATCCAGGCCCTCGCGAAGTCCTTCCAGCCCGGCCGCCAGGATCAGGGCGCTGCCGAGGTAAGGGTTGCAGGCAATGTCTGCAGCGCGACATTCAATGCGACCGCCCATGCTGGGAATGCGAATCATGTTGGTACGGTTGTTGGAGCCATAACACATGAACACCGGCGCCCAGGTGGAGCCGGACATGCTGCCCTGGCGAACCAGACGCTTGTAGCTGTTCACCGTAGGGGCGATCACCGCGCTGATAGCCGCGCCGTGTTTCAACACGCCGGCAATGAAATGGTAAGCAATCTTACTGATGCCACAGTTGTGCAGGTCATCATCCCTGGGCTCGAACAGGTTCTCACCGGTTTTGATGTCGGCCAGGGACATATTGTAGTGGGCACCACTGCCGGTGCGGTCAGCAAACGGCTTCGGCATAAAGCTCGCGAAAGCGCCGTGTTTGCGGGCGATTTCGTTGGCCATCATGCGGAAGAACACCAGACGGTCCGCCATGGTCAGGCCATCGGCGTATTTGAAGTCAGTTTCAAACTGACCGTTGGCGTCCTCATGGTCGAAGGAGTACACGTCCCAGCCCAGTTCGTTCATGGCGTCCACCAACTCGTCGATGATGGGCAGATTGTCCATCAGGGCGCGGGGGTCGTAGCAGGGCTTACCCAGGTTGTCCCGGTCACTCAAAGGGGCAAAGCCGCCGTCTTCGGTGTCACGAAACAGGAAGAACTCGGTTTCAATCCCAAGGTTGAAGCGGTAACCCATATCGGCGGCTGCGCTGAGCTGGCGCCGGAAGATGTTGCGTGAACAGGCTTCGAACGGCTCACCATTGAGGTACAGATTGCCCGGAAACCAGGCCAGCCGGCGATTCCATGGGCAGATGGCCAGCCCGTTCGGATCCGGCATGGAAGCGACTTCATCGTCGGAGATGTCCTGGGGCACGCCGTCCAGAGCCGCACCGGTGTACAGCTCGGAGCCCTCCATCATCTGCCCCAGGTGGGCAACGGGAACGAACTTGCCTTTGGTGACACCATGAATATCAACGTAGCTGGCGATAGCGTACTTCACGCCCGCCTCGGTGAGTTTTTCTTTCAGGGTCTTGGTGTTGGTCAGTTCTGTCATCGTTTTCCTCTCTTCAGCCCGGCGACGCGGACAGTCGGTTTGTCTTCTGGCACGTTTTTTCCTTTGATCTAACCATTCAACTTACATGCCAGTATGTATGTAAGTTGGATTATGCGCCGCTCAAACAGAGCCAGAAAAGACGGAATCTGAGGACAAAGTTATGGATTTACAGTGGATTAAAGCCGACTTCGAGGCCGGCCCGGTCCCTGCTGGAGCGAGCAGGCTCATGACAGTGCACCCCGAACCGCCCCGCACCATATTGGCGCATACTTGCTGCCAAATTCGCCCCGACTCCCCCGTTATTGCCCGCTTGATGTATCTGGCACGCCATCTGCACTGTTAAGAACAGACGGTTTTCAAAACCCCGATCCGTTCACAGCACTGTGCACAACATCGCAGACAGAGCGGCGAACACGAAAGACAAATGGGTGACTAGGGTTCCGGTCCGGGCAGGCACGCAACAGCTACCCGGATGGCTGGTCCGAGAGTTACCGACCTCTGGGAGGTTACACGGCGGGACAAAAGCCCGGGAGACCGAATCGCAAGGGATGCTGTTGCCCGCGATAACCTTGCCGTGTTGTGTGACCAGAGGAGACAACCTATGCGACTGATCAACCGCCATCCCGGACGGGCCTCGGCCACCCTGCTGGGCCTGCTGCCCTTCCTGCTGATCATGCTGATCTATAGCCTGGCCTCCCAGGAGCGCCTGGCGGAAAACCCCAACGACAAACTGCTGCCCGGCCTGGAACAGATGACCGCTGCCGTGGATCGGATGGCCTTTCAGGAGGATCGCCGCAGTGGCGACTACCTGATGTGGCAGGACACCACCGCCAGCCTCGGACGGCTGGCGCTCGGCGTTGGCATTGCCGCGTTGCTGGCCCTGGTGGTGGGCATTCTCAATGGCGTTCTGCCTCTGGTAAGGGCCAACCTCGCCCCTCTGGTTTCGGCGCTTTCGATGGTGCCGCCTCTGGCCATACTGCCCATACTGTTTATCGTGTTCGGCCTCGGAGAACTCTCGAAAGTCATGCTGATTGTCATCGGCACCGCGCCGATCATGATGCGGGATGTGGCGCAGCGGGTTCGGGAGCTGCCGGGCGAACAGCGGATCAAGATCCAGACCCTGGGCGCCAATTCCTGGCAGGTGATCACCCGGATGGCCCTGCCTCAGGTATTGCCCCGCCTGATCGACGCCGTGCGCCTTAGCCTTGGCCCGGCCTGGCTGTTCCTGATCGCGGCGGAGGCGATTGCGTCTACCGAAGGCCTCGGTTACCGGATCTTCCTGGTGCGGCGCTATCTGGCCATGGATGTGATCCTGCCCTATGTCATCTGGATCACGATTCTCGCCATTGTTATTGATCAGTGTCTGCGTTTAACCAACCGCAGGCTGTTCCCTTGGTACAACGCAGGAGGCCACTGATGAGCTTTATTACCGTCAACAATCTCTGGAAAGAGTATGGTGACCAGGTGGTCCTGGAAAACCTGAACCTGACCGTGAAACAGGGCGAATTCTGCACTCTCGTAGGCGCCTCCGGTTGTGGCAAGTCCACCTTCCTGAAAATGTTGTTGGGCCAGGAAACCCAGACCCGGGGTGAGCTATTGCTGGAGGGTGAGGCCTTCCCGGGAGAGCCGGACCGCAACCGGGGTATCGTGTTCCAGCGCTACTCGGTGTTCCCGCACCTGACCGTTCGCCAGAACGTACTGTTGGGTCTGGAGCTGGAGCAGAAGCCCTGGCTGGGCAAGCTGTTCGGCAGCGCCCGGCGTGAGGCTCTTGAAAGAGTGGATGCCATGCTGGAATCCGTAGGCCTGACGCCCTCGGCGGACAAATGGCCTCACGAACTCTCTGGCGGCATGCAACAGCGACTGGCCATTGCCCAGTCCCTGATTATGCGCCCTCGCGTGCTGTTGCTGGATGAGCCCTTCGGTGCACTGGACCCCGGTATTCGCGGGGACATGCACGACCTGCTGTTGAAGTTGTGGCGGGAGACCGGCACTACCATTTTCATGGTCACCCACGATCTTCAGGAAGGCTTCTATCTGGGTACCCGGCTGCTGGTGTTCGACAAGATCCGCAACGACCCCCACGATCCCCAGGCGTTTGGCGCCACGATTACCTATGATCTTCCGATCGGTCAGACCGACCGCAAACTGTTTGACGACATCAACGAATCCGTTATCCAAACCGCACGGCATCAGGCGGCCTGAACGTGTGAACACAAAAGGGGCCGCCCGCGGGCAGCCCCTTTCAGACCGGCAGAACACCGGCGCTTTCCAAGATCAGTTGCTGGCAACGCGATCCTTTGGCAGCTTGAACGTCCAGACCATACCGCCCTGGTTGAAGTGCTTCACCACCCTGGCGACTTCACCACCCCAGAGCGGAACCGCACCACCCCAGCCGGAGGCCACGGAGACATACTGCTCGCCGTCCATGGTCCAGGTCACCGGGGTACCGACCACACCGGAACCGGTATTGAATTTATACAGCTCCTCGCCAGTCCTGGCATCAAAGGCCTTCAGGTAACCCTCCGGGGTGCCGGTGAAGACCAGGTTACCAGCGGTCGTCATGACACCACCCCACAGAGGTGCGGTGTTCTGATAACGCCACACTTCCCTGCCGGTTTTCGGATCCATGGCGCGGAGTACGCCGATGTAATCATCATTCGCCGGTTTGATGGTGAAGCCGGCACCCAGGAACGCCGCACCCCTCTTGTAGGAGACTGGCTCATTCCAGATGTCCATGGACCACTCGTTGGAAGGCACATAGAACAGGCCGGTCTCCTGGCTGTAGGCCATGGGCATCCAGTTCTTGCCGCCCAGAAACGCGGGCTGTGCAACCACGACTTCACCCTTGGTTCCTTCCATGGCAGAAGGGTCGCCAGGCCGTCCTCCCTCTTTATAGATCGGGCGGCCGGTCTTCGGATCAAGGCCTTCCGCCCAGGTGATCTTGTCGACGAACGGAAAGCCACGGATGAAATCGCCGTTCTCACGGTTCAATACATAGAAGAACCCGTTACGATCCGCGGTTGCCGCCGCTTTCACGGTCTTGCCGTTTTCCTGGTAGTCGAAGGAGATCAGCTCGTTGACACCGTCATAGTCCCAGCCGTCGTGGGGCGTGGTCTGGAAGTGCCACTTGATGCTGCCGTCATCCGGATCGATCGCCAGACGGGAAGACGAGAACAGGTTGTCACCCGGGCGCAGGTGCGAGTTCCAGGGCGCCGGGTTGCCGGTGCCGAAGAACAGGGAGTCGGTGTCCGGATCGTAGGTGCCGCCCAGCCAGGTGGCCGCGCCGCCGTGTTTCCACATATCGCCGGGCCAGGTTATGCCGGCCTTACCGCCGGAAATGCCGTTCTCGATGGCCTTGCCATCCTTGTAGACATAGCCCATGTGACCTTCAACGGTCGGACGAGTCCACAGTAAATCACCGGTATTCGGGTCGTAGGCTTCCACCTTGCCGACAATACCGAACTCACCGCCGGAAACACCGGTGATCAGTTTGCCTTTCACCACGATGGGGGCGGCGGTAATGGCGTAGCCGGCCTGGTAATCTGCCACCTTCTTGATCCACATCGGCTTGCCGGTGTCCTTGTTCAGGGCAACGAGTTTGGCATCCAGAGTGCCGAAGATAACCTTGTCGCCATACAGGGCGACACCCCGGTTAACCACATCACAACAGGGCATGATGCCATCCGGCAGGCGGGCGTCGTACTGCCAGATTTCCTCCCCGGTCCTGGCGTCGATGGCGTAGACACGGGAATAGGAGGCGGTTACGTACATCACGCCGTCCTTGACCATCGGCTGCGATTCCTGGCCACGCATTTTCTCGCTGCCGAACGAGAAACCCCATACCGGCTGCAAATACTGGATGTTGCTGGTATTCAGATCGTCCAGGGTGCTGAAGCGCTGGCCCTGGGTGCCCATACCGTAACTGACAATGTCGCCCGGCGTTTTATGATCATTGATGATGTCTTCGTCGGTGACCGCATAGGCCCCGTACGACACCGCCAGCGCCAGGGTGCTGGCGGCAATGCGAATCCCGAACTCGTTCGATCTCATGGTTGCGCTCTCCAATTCTCTTGTTTTCGGTTCTTTTGTGTTCGTTTCAGGGCGAACCGGGAACGTTTCCCGCCTCTGGTACGATTCTTCGCCTTGGCGGGAAAGCCAGCAATTGCCCCCCGGAACAGGTTTTCTCATCACTTGGTCGTACTACCTGAAAGAAATCGCTCGCCGGGGTTGGCGGGCTGCGGGATCAGAGTTCGCCCTCGGCCCGGGCGATGGCCTGCTGATCCAGAAACTCCCGGTAGTAGTCGGGCACGCTGTAGCGCAGTTCCTGGCTGGCAAACAGTTCGTTCAGCTCGCCACTCTTGACCAGCTTGTCGACAATGGCTTCCAGGGCATATCCCAACTGCCGATGGGTGTGTTTGATGGCCATACCCACATCCCACACCTGTTTGCCTATGCCGGGAAAACCATTACCCGCGGCTTTGAAACCAGCGTTTTCGGGTCTGGCCAGCTCATGATCGATTTCTGCCCGCATGCCCATCACGGCGCTGACCTCGCCCTCCCGCATGGCGCTGAACGCATCACGCACGTTGGGGTAATGCCGGACCTGCTCACGCATTCGCCCGCGCAGTCCGGAGGAAAGGTAGAAGTCCGGAAGGGTATCGATCTCCACGCCGATCGGGTGATACTGGAAAACAGCTACGGTTTCCACTGAGTCCAGCTTTTCCGGGTTAAAGGCGATCTGCCAGGTTTCCTGCTGGTAGGGACCGAACAGAACCACCTGCTCGTTGATGTATTCACCCGTGGAATCCTGCATGTAGGCATACTCCTTATCGTAAGGAACCCGCAGCATGACATCGGCCAGCCGTTGTTTGGCCAGGTAATGGCCCTTCCAGACGTTGTTACGCAGGTCGTCCCCCAGATTTTCATCCGGAGTGATCCAGTGCACTTTGAATTCGACACCCATTGCTCCGGCAATCCGTCGCCCGAGCTCGACATCAATCCCTCTGGGCTCGCCATCAACGTCATAGGAGTAGGGGGGGAAGTTTTCGTAGACACCCACTTTCAGGTAGCCGGACGCGAGGATGATGTCGTAGGTTCTCTGCGCCGGCCGGTTCAGGAGCTTGTCGCCGTCGTCAACCTCCTGGGCCAGAGCAATCTGTGTGAGAAGCAGCAAAGCCAGAATTCCAGACAGTAGTTTCATTGTTATCTCCCAACGACAACAGGCCGGCGCAGGGCCGGCCTGGGTTCAGGCATGGATAAGACGAAAGCGTTGCCATTACTCCGGCTTCGGCAGTGATTCCACATAGCTGCGAATGGCCCACATGGCGTTCTGGTCGAGGGTTTTCTTCCAGGAGGGCATACCCCGGGCAGTTCCATTACGAACACGGCCAATGAAGTACTCGTCATCCCATTCGGTGAGCTCGCGAAGATCCGGCGTCAGGCCACCCGACATAGCGCGGATACCGTGACAGCCGGCGCAGTTGCCCGCGTAGGCACTCTCGCCGATTTCAACGGCCTGGGCATTGAACTCGCCGTATTCATTGCCCTCACGGAACGGATTCTCGGTCCGCACTTCGTCACCGAGCTCCGGCAGGTTGCCCGTATCCACTTCCTGCGGTGTGACGTTGCCGTGTGCAAAGACCAGACCGGCCAGACCAAGCATGGCCGAAGCCATCAATGCTTTCAGTGAAAAGGGCGTTGCCATTGCTGCTACCTCTGTTATTGGATCCCTATGGTTGGCGATTGGACTTGTCGGATGCCAACTTGCTGACTTTCAGTCTAGGAACCCCCACGCCCGATCCGAATGCCACTTTGGAGTTTTTGACCTAGTTCCTTGGTAGTAGGCGGCAGGTGTCTGCCCGGAAAACTCCTCCTTAGGTACTGTCTGATTCCTACTTTCAGAATATTCCCGCCAGTACGTGCTTTCTCTAAACTCACACGAAAGACAACAAAAACATGGGGTACCTTCATGCCGTTTCGCCACCTGGCAGTTCTGACGGGGTTGCTGGCCGCCAGCCTTATGTCCTCGGGCGTGCCGGCGGAACCTCTCGACACAAGAATTGGCTACATCCAGTGGGTGCCGGATCAGGGCCCGGTGCTCTCGAACGTGATTCCCGAGCCAGAAGATGCGGGCCTGCGGGGCGCCGAGCTGGCCATGGACGACAACAGCACCACTGGCAGATTTCTGGGCCAGACCTACACGCTCCAGAGCACGGTGGCCAACTCCGCAGACGCGGCGATGGCCGCCTTCGACACCATGCGCAAGACCGGGATTGAGCTGTTTGTCGTGAATGCGCCGGTGGACACCCTGAAAGCCATCACCGACAAGGCCGGTCAGAACACCCTGATCTTTAACGCCGGGGCCCGGGATGACGCCCTGCGCACACGG
The DNA here is from genome assembly GCF_003441595.1 of Marinobacter sp. Arc7-DN-1. Classification (NCBI taxonomy): domain Bacteria; kingdom Pseudomonadati; phylum Pseudomonadota; class Gammaproteobacteria; order Pseudomonadales; family Marinobacteraceae; genus Marinobacter; species Marinobacter sp. Arc7-DN-1. Next base: position 2,099,168 of record NZ_CP031848.1, read on the forward strand.
CAATGCCACACCAACCTGCTGCACACCATGCCCAGCTATTCCATGCTGACCGACGCCCTCGGCCAGTGGCTGAGCCAGCGGCGCTGGAAGGAAGTGTTCCTGATTACCGGGCCCACCGGGGCCGACAAAGGCTGGGCGGATGCCTTTCGCCGTTCGGCCAAACGCTTCGGCCTGGAGATTGTCGAGGATAAACCCTGGACCTTTGACGCCGATCTTCGCCGCACCGTCTCCCGGGAATTGCCGCTGTTTACCCGGGCCGATGACTACGATGCCGTGGTGGTGGCGGATGTGCGGGGTGATTTCGGTGAATACGTGCCGTTTAACACCTGGTTGCCAAGGCCGGTGGCGGGCACCCAGGGCATGATGCCGGTGGCCTGGCACCGGGTGGTGGAAAGCTGGGGAGCCGCGCAGTTGCAGAACCGGTTCAGGGAACTGGCCGGCCGTGACATGAACAGCGAGGATTACGCCGCCTGGGCCGCCGTTCGCTCCATTGGCACAGCCGTAACGGATCTCGACAGTGCGAACCCCACCGAGATCCGCAATTTCCTGTTCAGCGACAATTTCCAGTTGGCCGCCTTCAAGGGCCGAAAGCTCACCTATCGTGACTGGAACGGCCAGCTACGCCAGCCAATCCCACTGGTTCACCCCCGGGGCCTTGTTGCCCGCGCGCCCTTCGAAGGCTTCCTCCATCCCTACAGCCAGATGGATACCCTCGGTTTTGACAAGCCAGAGAGCGAGTGTCGGATTAACAACTGATCGCTTCCGCGGCCGCATCTTAAAACAACAAGGAGCTCCACCATGAAATCTCTGTTCAAGCAAACCGCCCTGGCCGCCATGATCGCCCTCTCGACACCGGCCGCACTGGCCAGCCTGGCCTACGTATCCAACGAAAAGGACAACACCCTCACGATCATTGATACCGAGTCCATGGAAGTCGTCGACACCATCGGGGTGGGCGCCCGACCCCGGGGTATTCTGCTTTCCAGGGACTACACCAGGCTGTACATCTGCGCCAGCGACGACGACACCGTGCAGGTGCTGGACCTGGCCACCCGCAAGATCATCGATACCCTGCCCTCCGGTGAGGATCCCGAGCAGATCGCCCTGCATCCAAACAACAGGCACCTTTACATTGCCAACGAGGACGACGCTATCGTCACTGTCCTGGACGTCCACTCCAAAGAGATCCTGGCCCAGATTGAGGTAGGCGTGGAACCGGAAGGTATGGCGGTAAGCCCGGACGGCAAGTGGGCGGTCAATACTTCCGAAACCACCAGCATGCTGCACTGGATCAACACCGAGACTTTCGAGATCGAAAAGAACATCGTGGTGGGCCAGCGCCCCCGCCATGTGGAGTTCAGCAGGGACAGCAAGATTGCCTGGGCCTCGGCGGAAATCGGCGGCACCGTGCACATTATCGATGTCGACACCCTGAAGCAGATCCATGAGCTATCCTTCAGGGTGCCTGGGGTCAACCAGGACCGGGTGCAGCCGGTGGGCATCGAACTGACCTCCGATGGCAAATACGCCTTCGTCGCCCTCGGCCCTGCCAACCATGTGGCGGTGGTGGATGCCAGGACCTATGACGTACTGGACTACCTGCTGGTGGGCAGCCGGGTGTGGCAGCTGGATCTGGACAAGGACGAGAAGCATCTTTACACCACCAACGGTGTCTCAGGTGACGTGTCTGTGATCGATGTGGAGGACCTGAAGGTGATCAAATCCATCAAGGTGGGCCGCTACCCCTGGGGCGTGGTGATCGATCCCACTTCATGACTATAGAAGCCCGCAACCTCAGCTTTCGCTACGGCGACAAGCCGGTGCTCAAAGAGGTCAGCTTCGCGCTGACCTCGGGCCGTTTCCATGCCCTGCTCGGGCCCAACGGCGCTGGCAAGTCCACCCTGTTCGGCCTTTTGACCCGACTACTGGCGTTGCAGCAGGGGGATATTCTGCTGGCCGGCCAGTCCCTGAAAAAGCAGCCGGCCGAGGCCATGCGCAAGATCGGGGTGGTGTTCCAGCAGAACGCCCTGGACCTGGACCTGACCGTGCGCCAGAACCTGCAGTACCACGCCGCCTTGCACGGACTGTCCCGCAAGGAAGCCCGGGCGCGGGGCGACCGGGAACTGGCGCGCTTCGGGTTGCTGGACCGGGCCAACGATGCCGTCCGCCAGCTCAATGGCGGTCACCGCCGGCGGGTGGAGATTGCCCGGGCGCTACTCCATGAACCCTCTCTTCTGTTGCTGGATGAACCGACCGTGGGTCTGGACGTGGCCAGCCGCAAGGCACTGAATGAGCACGTGCGCACCCTTTGTGACGAGGACGGCCTGACCGTGCTCTGGGCCACGCACCTGATTGAGGAGGTTCGCGAGGACGACCGGGTGCTGATCCTGCACCAGGGCCGGTTGCTGGCCGACGGTACCGGACACGCCATCTGCCGGGCCCAAGGCACCCGGGATCTGGCGGAAACCTTCCATTCCCTGACCGGAGCCGGATAACCATGAAAGCTGCCCATTACTGGCACTGTTTTGTCGGCATACAGACTCGCGAGTGGCTGCGGTTCTGGCAGCAGCGCACCCGGTTTGCCAGTGCCCTGGTGCGCCCGCTGCTGTGGCTGGTGGTGTTTGCCGCGGGCTTCCGGGCGGTACTGGGGATTTCCATCATCCCGCCCTACCAGACCTACATCACCTACCAGACCTACATCGCCCCCGGCCTGTGCGGCATGATCATCCTGTTCAACAGCATGCAGGGGGCGTTATCCATGGTGTATGACCGGGAGCTGGGCAGCATGCGGGTGTTGCTGATGAGCCCGCTGCCCCGGCCATTTTTGCTGGTGACCAAGCTGCTGGCGATGGGGGTGGTGTCGGTCGGGCAGGTTTATGTGTTCCTGCTGCTGGCACTGCTGGTGGACGTGGAGCCGCCGTTGTGGGGGTATCTTGCGGTGTTGCCGGCGCTGGTGCTGGCCAGTCTTATGCTGGGGGCCATGGGGTTACTGATTGCCACCTGGATCAAGCAGTTGGAAAACTTTGCCGGGGTGATGAATTTTGTCATTTTCCCGATGTTTTTCCTGTCATCGGCCCTGTATCCGCTCTGGCGGATGAATGAGGCCAGTCCCTGGCTGTACTGGATCAGCCAGTTCAATCCGTTCACCCATGCGGTGGAGGCGATCCGCTTCTCGCTGTATCTGGAGTGGAACCCTGTAGCTTATGGCATTACTGCGGGGGTAACCGTGGTTCTGGTAATGCTTGCCACGGCCGGGTTCCGGCCTCAGCGGACCAAGATCCTCGGAACCTCCAAGACTGCTTGATCGAGCGGTAGTGGGCTATGGGGGACAGGCTAAATCAAGGTTACGAAGCCTCCCAAGAAGTCCATCAATCAAACCAGCCTCACCCACTGCATCATCCCACTGCAAGCGCGCCGGTTTGCCATCCAGGTACCAAAGTCGGTTTGCCAATATCTCGGCGTCACCACCATCGTGGGTAACACAGATCATCGCCATTTCGGGGTGAGCATCCAGAATGCCGGCGATCAGTTTTTTCAGCCCGCCCGCCATTACCGGATCCAGTGACGCAAAGGGTTCGTCCAGTAACAGCAAGTCCGGCTTCACCGCCAGACAACGTGCCAAGGCAGCCCTTCTGGCCATGCCAAGAGAAAGCTGATCCGGCAAGTAGTGACCGTAACCGGAGAGACCAACCTGACTTAGCAAATTTTCGGCTTCCTGCTCGGTTGCACCGACCAGACGGAGGTTGGCATTCAGGGTTCGCCACGGCAGCAGGCGGTGTTCCTGGAACAGATAACCCACCCTGAGCCTGTCGCGTCCGATGACCGCATCGTCCGGTATCGATCTGTCGAGGCCCGCAATGACATTCAGCAACGTGGTCTTGCCAATACCGGAAGGGCCGAGCAGGCAGATACGGTCGCCGGGGGCTATGGTGGTGAACACTTCCCCAAGCACAGGCTGGCCAAAATCCCGGCCGGCGATTCTGAGTTCAAGCATGGGCAGCCTCCGGCTGGCGCCAACGGCTTGAACGGCGTTCCAGGGGCTGGAGGATGGCCAGTTCGATGAGCTGCACTACGGCAATAAACGCAAGGCTGTAGGCGAGGATGGCGGCAACGTCGAAGACCTGGAAGGCCATGTACAGCTGGAAGCCAACGCCGCTGGAACGGCCGAGCAGTTCGACCACCAGGACGATTTTCCAGATCAGGGCCAGGCCACCGCGGGTGGCGGCCATCAGGTAGGGAAACAGTTGCGGCACCCAGACTTCGCGAAATCGCTGCCAGCGGGTGAAGTTGTAGACGGTGGCCATTTCTTCAAGGCGATAATCCAGACTGCGAGCCCCTTCCCGGACGGTGACGGCGACGTTGGGGACCTTGTTGATGACTACGGCCATCACGGCGGCCACTTCCACCAGGCCGAACCAGACGTACATCAGGATGATGGTGACCAGCGCTGGCAGGTTCAGCATCAACACCAGCAGGGGATCGAACAGGGCGTTGGTGGTTCGTGACCGGCCCATCACGATGCCGATGGCGGTGCCAAGAAGCATGGCGAGAACAAAGGCCACCAGGACACGCCCAAGGGTCGCACCCAGATGGTGCCAGAGTTCGCCGGAGGCGGACTCCCTTATCAGGGTGTCGAGCACATCCAGGGGCGTGGGCAGGAGTGGAGACTGGATAAACCAGGCAATCCATGCCCAGAGCAGGACAAACGAAGGCAGAACCACCCAGTAACTCCAGGCCGGCGGGCGGCCGGAGCGGGTGTTCACGGTTGTCTCCGGTAGAACAGCTCCGACGGCATCAGGTTGCCTGGGTCCGCACCGGTGAGCGCCAGCAACCGATATAGGTCAGTAATTCGCTGGTCCGTGAGAGGCGCGGGCGTGCCGGCGACAAAACCTTTGCGCAGTGCCGTGAAAACGCCCTCTTGCGGGCTGCCCATCAGGGGCCGCAACCGCTGCCAGTGGGATTTGTCCGCCGCCAGTTCGGCTTTTGCCTGCTGCAGGGACCCGGCGAAGCGATCCAGCAACGGCCCCTGGTTTTCAGCCCAGCCCGCCGGGAACACATAGCCCAGAACCGGGAGGTTCCGGTCCAGATTCATGGCGGTGAGCAGGTCGGCCATACCGAACGCGGAGCGCCAGCCGCCCTCTCCCTTCAGGCGGGCCGAAAAATGCCAGTAGGTGACGATCGCATCCACCTGGCCGCGCTTCAGGGCCTGGCTCAGCAGGGGTGGGGCGGCGAACTGGACCTCGGTGGATTGTGCCAGGTTGATCCCTTGGAGCGCGGCCACGTTCTGCAACAGTATCCAGCCTTTGCTGTCCGGCCCGCCAGCCACGCCGATGCGTTTGCCGGCCAGGTCGGCCACCGAACCGATAGCAGAGTCGCCGGCAACCACAATGTCGCCAATCCGGGAAGAGAACGGCACATAGAGATAGGGCGTGCCGGCCTGGAACCGGGACTGCGCCCACAGCAGGTCGGCCACCGCGCCGTTCACCGACTGGCTGGTGACCGCCAGGTGGGAAGCCGGTAGATTGGCAACGAGCTTCAGCTTGAGCTGGTAGCCGTTCTCGCGGTCCAGCCCCCGGTGAAGGATATGGTCCAGTTCCCAGTGCGCGGTGCCAAACTGCAGGACACTGACAGACAGCACCGGCAGCTCTTCAGGGTCACCGTCACTGCCATGGGCGGGACTCATCAGTAAGGACAGAAGCAATAGCGCGGCGATGACCACCCGGACAAAACGGGCCGCAGTCGGAAAGGATTGAAGAACTGACTTTATTGTTGGCTGTTGATTCATCCCTCCACGATACGAACCCCGCAGCCGGGCAAGAATAGTACTTTGGTGCCTGTTTTTTGGTGCGATGGTCGCATTCAACCCGGGACGAAGATCGCGTGTAATGAAATCATCACAATAATAACCAGAGGATCGGCACCGACTCCGTCGATCCCCTGCACAGGAGGCCGCCATGTTGGACGAGCTCGATGCCACACTCTCTTCCGAAAACCGCTATCATGATGCGGAAGCCAACCCCGGCAATGACAACAAACAGGTAGAGACATCCATGGAGCCGGCTTACAAGATCCTGATTGCCGACGACCACCCGCTCTTCCGCGAAGCCATCAGCAGCGTGATTGCTTCCGGCTTTGCGGGCAGCGAGATCATCGAAACCGCTGATCTGGACAGTGCCCTGGAAATCACCCGTGAAAATGACGACCTGGACCTGATCCTGCTGGACCTGAACATGCCCGGCATGCACGGGTTGACCGGCCTGATCACGCTACGTAATGAAGCGCCCACCATTCCGGTGGTGATTGTCTCCGCGGAAGAAGACAAACAGGTGGTGTTGCAGGCCATAACCTACGGCGCCTGCGGATTCATTACCAAGTCCTCTCCCCGGGCCCAGATGACCGAAGCCATCCAGCAGATCCTGAACGGCAATGTGTATCTGCCCTCCGACATCATCCGCACCGGCAAGGAAAGCAGTAACCGCCGCAGCCGGCATGAAGACAACCCGATATCGCCGGAACTGCTGAACTCCCTCACCCGCCGGCAGTTGCTGGTGTTGGAACGTATGTCCAAGGGAGAGTCCAACAAGCAGATCGCCTACAACCTGAACATCGCCGAAACCACGGTGAAGGCCCATGTCTCGGCCATTCTGCGCAAGCTTGGCGTGCATAACCGGGTTCAGGCGATTCTTTCCGCCAGTGATGTCGATTTCAGTCAGTATCTGAAGCGCTGACCAATTAGCGGTGAATAACAGAATCTGCGCTACACATTGAGCAGGCGGATCAGTTCCGGAACGGAGACTCTCTGATCATCAATTGACGCATAGAGCTCGCCAACTGCATCAGAGATTCCCTTTGCGCTTCCGAGTTTCTGAACCATGGCCCGGTAATAGCCGATGTCCTTGTTGGCGTTGGCAACGCTGAACCGGAAGCCTGACGGATCACCACGTTCAATATAAGGGCGGAGCCGCTCCAGTATCACCCCATCGCCACCGCCATTGCCGAGAACTTCCAATAGGGAACCGTCATCAATTCCGGCTCGGCGAGATGCAATAACGGCCTCTGCCAGTATGGCGGTGAATCCGAGCGACACATAATTGTGCAGCAGTTTCAGTGTATGGCCCGCCCCCACGTCCCCGGCATAACAGATCGTTTCCGCGAAGCACTCGAGCAACGGTGACATCTCGGTAAATAGCGCTTCGGGCGCTCCAACGATCAAATTCAGTCGCCCTTCCGCCGCCTCTTTAGGCGTGCGCGTCATGGCCGCATCCATGAAACGCCCACCGGCTTCGCTCACACGTCTTGCAACGTCTGACGTAGAACTGGGCAGAGCCGTGGAACAATCGATCACAACAGTGCCGGGCTTCAGTCCCTCCAATACGCCAGTGGCATCGAAAAGCACAGCGTTTACCTGAGGAGACCCCGTCACACAGAGAATAACTACGTCTGCGTCTCGGGCCACGTCGCAGCTACTCTCCAACGGCATGGCACTCAAGGCCACGAGGTCATCAACGGGCTGGTTACCAGGATGCTGCAAAAAAGCCAGGCGATGCCCCGCACTCAGCAGGTTCCAAGCTATGCCATGCCCCATCAGGCCAACGCCGATCAGGCCAACATGATACGTCTGTGGCATCTCACTCCTCCAGGTATGTTTGTTGGTCGCTAACCATGCCGAATGGCGACGGTCTTGATACGGGTAAAGCTGCGTAAGCCCTCGAAGCCCTTTTCGCGACCGTGTCCAGAGCGCCCCACGCCACCGAACGGCAACTCAATACCACCAGCGGCACCGTAGTTATTGACAAACACCTGGCCGCTTCGGATCTGTTTCGCCAGACGCAATTGTCGCCCTCCGTCCGCCGTCCACACGCCCGCGCACAAACCGAAATCCGTCGCATTAGCCTGTGCCAGCGCATCGGATTCGCCCTTGAAGCATTGAACCACAAGAACGGGCCCGAACAACTCCTCGCGCAGTAACTCATGGCCATCGGGGATACCGACAAGAACCTGAGGCACGACAAAGTGCCCACCTGCCGGTGCGGCCTCTGCCAAACGACCTTCGGCCAGTACCTTCACACCATCGGCCAAGGCCGATGCAAGTCTCGATTCAAGCACCGACTTCTGCCGGGCGTTGATCAGTGGTCCACAATCGGCATCGGCCTCACCGGCATCACACCGCAGGGAAGAAAAACGATCAGCCAGACGGCTGAGGAACGCCTCGGCTACCTCCTCCTGAATCAGCAAGCGACTGCCGGCGGAACAGGTCTGGCCAGCGTTCTGAACGATACCTTTAACAACCGCATCGAGCGCCGCATCAAGGTCGGCATCTGCAAAAATAATCTGGGGAGATTTCCCCCCAAGCTCCATGGTGACCGGAACGTGATGTCTGGCCGCAGCCTGGGCAACAAGCGTGCCAGTCTCCGGCGAACCGGTGAATGACAGATGTTGAATGCCTGAGTGGGCTGCCAGCGCAACACCTGCCTCGCGGCCCAGGCCAGGAACGACATTAAGCGCTCCCGCCGGCAGACCACATTCACTGGCCAGTTCAGCCAGGCGCAGCACACTGAGGCAGGCGTCTTCCGCCGGCTTTAGTACTACCGTGTTCCCAGCGGCCAGCGCAGCCGCCACACAACGCCCGAAAATCTGTGCGGGGTAATTCCAGGGAATTATTTGCGCGCAGACACCGTAAGGCTCACGCAGGGTCATCACGGCAAACCCGTTATCGAATGGAATGGTCTCACCGTGCAGCTTATCGGCGGCCCCACCGTAGAAACGAAAGTAACGTTCGCAGGCGGTTATATCGGCATCTGCCTGAGCCATGGGCTTGCCAGTGTCCGCACACTCCAGCGCAGCAAGTCTGTCGTGGTCATTTTTGATAGCATCAGCGAGGACCAGTAGCCACTCACCACGCCGACGGGCACTCCAGCTCGACCAGCTACCAAGCTGACCCGAAAATGCCTTGTCGGCAGCCAACGCGGCATTCTCGACTTCACGATGCCCACATCGGGCAATCTGGCTGATCGTTTCCCCGTGCGACGGCCCCTCTACCTTCAGGGTCGTTGCACTGGCAACCCACTCTCCGCCTATGAAGGCTTTGTCTGGCGGCATTACTGGTAGCGAGTGCATGCGATATTTCCTTTCGATAGCGTTCAATAAAGCAGATCAACCAACCCAAGCGAAATCCAGGGCACATAGGTGATGGCAATCAGACAAGCCAGAACCACCAGCACAAAACGCATCAGCCAGGGCAAGAGCTGGTCAATAGACAGCTTCGCCACCGCGCAGGCGGCGAAGAGGTTCACCCCGAGCGGTGGCGTGAACATGCCCAGCGCCAGATTGACCACGACAATCAGACCAAAATGAACCGGATCGATACCGTACTGGATCGCGATAGGGGTAAAAATCGGGGCCAATACCAGAATCGCCGCCGAGGTTTCGATAAACATTCCGACAATCAACAACATCACGTTGACCGCCAGCAGAAAAGCAATGGGACTGTCGAAGATGTTTGTCACCCAGGCCGCGACTTCACCGGGCAGCCCCGAGCGACTGATCAGAAAGCTGAACAGCGCCGCAGCGGCAATGATCAGCATCACCGCCGCCGTTGAAATCACGCTCTCACGGAAAATCGGGTACAACTCCGAGCGGGGCAGCTCACGATAGACCAGGCCTCCGACAATCAACGCGTAGACCACCGCCACGGCCGAAGCTTCGGTTGGAGTGAACACACCACCATAGATACCGCCGATGACAACCACTGGCATCAGCAAGGCCGCCCACGCCCGCTTGAACGCAGTCGGGAAATCGTGACGATCCTCCCTGTCCCGCAATCCGTACCCGCGTTTCTTGCAGAACAGGAAAAGAAACAGCAACAACGCACCACCAATCAGGAGCCCCGGACCAATACCAGCAATGAAGAGCTTGCCGATGGATGTGTCCGTGCTCACCCCGTAGAGAATCAGGGGAATGGAAGGCGGAATCAGAACACCCAGTTCCGCAGACGACGCCTGGATCGAAGCCGCCAGGGGACGCGGGTAGTCATGCTTCACCATGGCCGGTATCAAAATCGAACCGATTGCGAAGGTTGTGGCAACACTGGACCCCGAGACGGCCGCAAACATCATGCAGGTCAGGACGCAGGTCATGGCCAGCCCACCCTGCAGACCACCCACCATGGACTTGGCAAGATCCACCAGTCTGCGGGAGATGCCTCCAGCGGACATGAGATTTCCCGCCAGGATAAAGAAAGGGATCGCCATTAATGGAAAGCTGTCGATGCCGACGAACATTTGCTGGGGGACCAGCAGCAACGGCAGGCGCGAAAAGAATTCAATTCCGATGATGGATGCCAGAACGATTGATATCGCAATAGGAACACCCAGGCTGAACAGAATGATCAGTGAAAGTCCAATGGCTGCGTTCATGTTTGCTTTCCCCTTGAACCCGCCTTGTTTGGGGCAACCGCAACGGATTGTCCTTCGACAGCAGGGTACTCTGTAGATTCGACCGCCATGTCACCATTGCTGGACTTCACCTCTTCACGATCCGGCCCGATGGTCTCCTGACCCATGGCCTGACCCATCAGGCGAGCCACCACCGCAATCAGTGCGAAACCTGCTCCGACCGGCATTGCAGCATAAGCCCAGGCAATAGATATCCCCAGGCCAGACAGCATCTGCGACTGGACCCGGAAGGTCATCGCGGTACCGAAATAAATCAGAACAAGCAGTACCGTCGCGCAGCAACCTGCAATCAGCACCTCCAGCCAGACGAGTCTTCTGCCTGGCACCAGCTTATAGATGACTTCCACCGACATCATGAAACCACCCCGGAATCCGGGAGCTGCACCGAGAAAAACACACCAGATCATGGTTGATCGGGAGATAACCTCCGACCAGGTCGATGGAGCATCAAAGACGAACCGGGTCAATACCTGGTAGAACCCCAGAGCAACTGACACCGTCAGCATCAGAACCGCACCAAGCAAAGCCAGACGAGTCGTCTGACGCTCAATGCTGAGAAAAACTTGCAGCATCGTGGCCACCGTTTACAAAGCGGTCCCCCGGCACCATGAATTGATGCCGGGCGTGGTTACAGAGGTTCAGCAGTCGCTGGCACGGATACGATCAAGCATCTCGCTGCCATACTGATCCGTGTAGATCCCGTATGCGGGCTTGACCGCTTCTTGGAATGGTGCCTTGTTGATATCCGTTTTCACTGTCATTCCCTTGTCGCGCAGGAGCTTCACACCCTCTCGTTCAAGGCGGGACACCTCTTCCCGGGTGGCCTGGGCGGATGCCACGGCCGCCTGCTCAAACCAGCCGCGCTCTTCTTCACTGAGTCCGTCGAGAAGCACGGGCGACCCCAGAACCACTGCGGGTGAATAGACGTGGCCGGTAAGGGACAGATGATCCTGGACTTCCCAGAATTTTGTGGCGACGATCACGGTTATGGGGTTTTCCTGCCCATCGACGGTACCTTGCTGCAAGGCCGTAAAGACTTCAGGAAATGCCATGGGAGTTGGATGGACGCCCATCTGCTCGAAGGCCTCCATGTGAACTTTGTTCTCCATGGTACGAACCTTAAGCCCCTTGGCATCCGACGGGCTCGTTACGGGGCGCACGCTATTGGTCATATGGCGGAAGCCATTCTCGGACCAGGCCAGCCCCACCAGATTGTGGTTGGACATCTTTTTGAGCAGATCCTGACCGATTTCACCATCAAGCACACAGCGGGCCTGCTCATAATCCTTGAACAGAAACGGCAGGTCCAAGACATAGCTTTCAGGCACGAAGTTCCCCAGGGGACCGGTCGAGGTAATGACGACATCAACGGTACCGATCTGTAGCCCCTCGATCATTGCCCGCTCTCCTCCCAGCGAGCCGGAGGGATGCTCGACAACCTCAAACTCTCCTCCGCTGAGGCGCTCCAGGGTTTCTTCAAAAGCATCCGCTCCCACAGAGTAGTGGGAGCTGTCGGACAGGGTATGCCCGAGGGTGACGGTTCTTGCTGCCTGGGCGTTGATTGCGCCGAGGGCAAGTACAGTGGAAGTGGCACCGGCAATTGCGGTAGTCAGACTGCGGCGTGCAAACGTTACTTTCATTTTTGTTACCTCATTTTGCATTGTCACGCTAGGGATGAATCCCGGGGTGCGTAGGCCCGGAATCAGACACTTTCGTCCAAAAAAGCCTTAACGATATCGCGAAAATTCTGGTCACTCCTGAAGCCGAGCCTGCTTGCCCGCAGATTGGTGAATCTGGCGGGCCAACTACCAACAATGGCTTCGATGTTCCTGTCCGGTTCATACCGGACATGGGCCAGCGCTGATTCGCCGCCCACCTCTCGCAAGGTTTCGAGCATCTGGGCGACGCTGACGGTGATTCCCGGCAGCATGAAGGCGCGAAAAGGGCCTACCGCCTCGCCCGACACGCTGGCACCGTGGACGAGGGCATCGACGACCGTGGCAGGCGACATCACGAAGAGGTTCAGGCTGGTGTCCACCGGGCAGACTGCCTCTTCGCCATTGAGGGGCTCTCGCAGAATGCTCGATGCGAAACTTGAAGCGGCCGCGTTAGGGCGCCCCGGGCGGATCACAATGGTGGGCAGACGCAATACCAGGCCATCAACGATTCCGCGACGACTGTAATCGTTAATCAGCAGTTCACTCATGGCCTTCTGGGCGCCATAGGAATTCTGTGGGTGAAGTGCCGTCATGTCATCGAGGGTATCGGGCAAATCCCCGCCGTACGCTGCAACAGAGCTAGCCATGATCAGGCGTGTGCCGGAGAGCCCATGCAATCGACAGCCTTCAAGCAGAGCGCGGGTAACGTCGAAATTGACGCGCATGCCCAGGTCCAGGTCCGCCTCCGCGGCACTGCTGACTACGGCCGCCAGGTGATAGATCACATCGGGTTGCTCCGCCAGCACCTCGTCCAGTGCACCCGGCTGGCTGATATCCAGCGCCTGCGAACGAACTGTCACACCCCTGGCAATCGGACGATTCGGCTCCACTTGGTCAATCAGCGTCAGCCGACTCAGCGTCTGGCCGGCCAACTCCCCGGCCATGGCCAGACGGTCGACGAGTCGCTGTCCGAGAAAGCCCGCTGCTCCGGTGATGACGATATGCATGATTTGGGTTGTCCTCTTGTTGTTATGTCGTGTTTTCGCAGTCGGCGTAACGCTGTAAGCCGCCTTCTGTTCAGGTTGTAAGCCCGTGCATCCTGCCCCAAGCCAGCCCCTCCCGGGTATCGCCAGCCGGCCGGTACTCACAGCCAACCCAGCCCCGGTAGCCAAGAGCCTCCAATCGCGAAAGAACGCTGGGGTAACAAACTTCTCCGATATCCGGTTCATGGCGCTCGGGAACACCCGCGATTTGCACGTGACCAATATGATGAAACTGCCGTTCCAGGTGGCGAATAAGGTCGCCCTCCATGATCTGGCAGTGATAGATATCGAACTGGAGACGCAAATTATCGGCACCGACGGCCTTAATCACTGCCATAGCCTCATCCTGCCGCGACAGGAAATAGCGCGGCATGTCACGATGGTTGATCGGCTCGATTAGCAGGTCCAGCCCTGCCTTTGCCGCCTCCCGGGCGGCAAAGCGGAGGTTTTCCAGGTACGTAGCTTGATGCGCCGCCAGGGCCTCCCGGTCCGCTCCCTCGGGGACCAGACCGGCCATGGCGTGGATACGTGGGCAGTTCAGGGCCTCAGCGTAACGTAATGCCTCAAACACTGATTGGCGGAAGTCAGCCTCCCGACCAGGCAAGCTCGCAAGCCCCCGCTCTCCAGCACCCCAGTCTCCCGGCGGTAGATTGAACAACACTTGTTCGAGCTGCGCGTCTTTCAGCAGGCGGGCAAGCTCTTCCGGGGCGTAGGCGTACGGGAACAGATATTCAACCCCCTTAAAGCCAGCTTCGGCTGCCGCCCTGAAGCGGTCAGGGAAATCATGCTCCTGGAAAAGCATGCTGAGGTTCGCGGCCAGTCTGATCATGATCAATCCTCGTTTTCTGCTCAGTCGCGCGGGAAGCGCGCCTCGATGGTGGCGACTTGCTCGGGCGTCAGGCCGCGAGGATTATGCCCGTGCAACAGCAAGAACAACCTGGCGGTTTCCTCCAGCTCCTCGGTGGCATAAACAGCCGCCTCCAGCGACTTCCCTGCCACCACGGGTCCGTGATTGGCAAGGAGCACTGCACTGTGCTTGCCTGCCAAGCCGCGGACGGCATCGCCCAGCTTCGGATCACCCGGAATGTGGTAAGGGACCAGCGGCAGTCTGCCGACCCGCATCACATAATAGGCGGTTAATGGAGGAATACAGTCGCAGGGATCGATATCCGGCAGGCAGGACACCGCAACAGAGTGGGTCGAATGGAGGTGCACGATAGCACCAGACTGAGGCCTTTGCGTATACATAGCAGTGTGCAGAAACTGTTCCTTGGTCGGCGCGTCACCGTCAACCAATTGCCCGGCTTGATCAAGGCGAGAAATACGTGCAGGGTCAAGTCGCCCCAGACAGGCGTTGGTTGGCGTCATGAGCCAGCCACCGTCTTCCAGACGAGCACTGATATTACCACTGGATCCCATCGTAAGGCCGCGATCAAACAGAGACTGACCCAGGGTTGCAATCTGTTCGCGCAACAAGTTCACGTTACCGGCTCTCATGGCAACACCTCGAAAGCTCGTGTAAAGAAATCCTGACCACCGAAGTTGCCAGACTTGAGGGCCAGGGAAAGTGGTGGCCCGCTCTCAGTGGTCAGGGTCTGGGTCCAGGGAACGCCCGGATCGATCTGGCCACCAATTCGCATGGTGCGAATACCGAGCGCCGAGACCACGGCTCCCGAGCTTTCCCCACCAGCAACCACGAGACGACCAACCCCTTCCCGCACCAATATTGAGGCCAGGTGCCCCAGGGCCGTCTCTACGAGTTGACCGGCACGATGCGTTCCCAGGACAGATTGAGCCTCCCTGACCTGGCCGGGATCGGCCGACGCATAGACCAGCACGGGCTCATGCTTCAAAAGGCAGGCTCTTGCAAATGCCAGGGCATCCTCAAGGTGAGACTCGTCCTCAGCAAGTTTTAGAGGGTCAAGGGCGAATCCCGGCCACCGCTCAAGGAAATGGGCAACCTGCCCCAGAGTTGCCCGGGAGCAGCTACCGGAAAGTACCAGTGCGCCACCCGTACCAGGAGCCAGGCGGCCAGGCTCGTTTACCTCAGCCAACCATCCGCGCAGGCGATACTGACCCGGCAACGACTGTCCTAACCCCGAGCCGCCGGTTACCAACGGCATATCCACTACAGCCTGGGCCAGGGTTGTGAGGTCAGACTCATCAATTGTGTCGCAGATTACATGGCGGACACCCTGCGCTTTTAGGTTCTCCAAATGTTGACGGGTGGCAATATGCCCTCCGGACACGACAGGACGAGCGACCAGCCCTACCGGATGAGCCGTCTGCTTGGCCAACACACGCACCAGGTCGGCATCGTGCATGGGATTGAGTGGGTGGTCCTGCATGCCACTTTCATTTAACAGCCTGTCGCCAACGAAAAGATGCCCTTGATAGACGGTGCGGCCATTTATTGGGAAAGCAGGAACCATAACTGTTTGCGAAGCATCCAGGAGATCAAGCAAGGCATCGCTTACCGGTCCGATGTTGCCGCTGTCGGTAGAATCAAATGTCGAGCAGTACTTGAAAAAAATCTGATGGGCGCCCCGCCGCTGGAGCCACTTCAGGGCAGCCACAGAATCACCAATGGCACGCTGGGCGGGGCAGGAGCGAGATTTGAGCGCGACCACGACAGCATCGGCATCATGAACAACAAGATCCTCGCCGGGAACGCCAATCACCTGAACACAGCGCATTCCATTGCGAACCAGGTTGTTGGCAAGATCGGTTGCCCCGGTAAAATCATCCGCGATGGCGCCCAGCACTATACCCATGTTCAGGCTCCACCCGCATCATTGGCGGCCTGAGGTAGCGCAATTCCTGAAAGCCGTTCATAGACCTTGATAACCGCGGCATCGTCCTCTCGCCCGAAACCCGCTCCTTTGGCTGCAGTGAATTGCTGGAGCGCGCTAGAGGCAACGGGCGTGGGCATGGCCAGTTCACGTCCAGTGTCGTGCACAATATTGAGATCTTTAACAAAGATATCGACGGCTGAAAGCGGGGTGTAGTCTCCTTTGAGGATATGAGGGACCCGGTTTTCAAACATCCAGGAATTGCCAGCCGAGTTGGTAATGACTTCGTAGACGGTTTCCGGATCCAGTCCCATGCGGATACCCAAGGCCATTGCCTCGGCAGCCGAGGCAATGTGCACTCCGGCCAGCAACTGGTTCACCAATTTCATGCTCGAGCCAACACCGGGGGCGTCCCCCAACCGATAGACAGTTGCCGCCATCGCATCGAATACGGGCTCAGCAAGCGTGAATGCCCTCTCGCTACCAGACGCCATGACCGATAGTTGACCGGCCCGCGCCTTAACTGCCCCACCACTAATCGGAGCATCAAGCATCTGGATACCCGCGTTGCCAAGCCGATCACCGAAACGACGTGCAGTACTCGGGGCAACCGTGGAACATTGAATCACCAGGCTGTCCTGCATCAGGGAGCCGACAAGACCTGATTCGCCAAACAAAACCTGCTCGACCTGTGTTTCATTAACAACCACCACCAACACAACATCGCACTTCGAGGCCAGTGCCGCCGGACTCTCCACGCTCTCACCACCCGATTGGACGAAGGACGCCCGTGCGCTTGCGTTGACGTCACACCCCTTGACACGAAACCCACGGTCAAGCAGCGCCACGGCCGTACCCATCCCCATGGCACCAAGGCCTACAACGCCTACTCGGTGTAAATGTTTGGCTGTGTTTGTCACGTGCGAATCCCCTGGTTGTTGTTCTGGTTATGGTAGCGCTATCATGCTAGCGCTACCATTCTTGTAGCTGATAGCTTTAGTGACAGCAAGTTTCAGACACGAGGAGTACGACCAATGTCTAATAAGGAATCAACACTTCCGAGTCCACGCCGAAGGCGTGGTTCCGATAAGCCAACACTGAAACAGGTTGCAGAGGCCGCGGGTGTATCACCGATCACTGTATCCCGGGCACTGAATTCCCCAGACCGCGTCAACGATGAGACAAGAAGTCGAGTTCTGGATTCGGTGGAAAAGCTTGGCTATGTTCCCAACCTCGTCGCCGGCAGTCTGGCATCCGCAAATTCCCGGTTTATCGCCGTCATTGTCCCCTCCCTGGCGAATGCAGTGTTCATTGAAGTGATCAAAGGACTTCAGGAGACGTTTGAAACCAACGGGTACCAGATACTCCTTGGCAATACCGATTACGATCAACAACGAGAACACCAACTGGTCAGAACATTCCTGGGTTGGTCCTGCTCGGCGCTGGTCATTGCCGGTCTCCGTCACAGTGGGGCCTGCGTGAACCTGCTCAAGAGCTGGAATAAGCCCGTGATGGAAGTCATGGAACTTGGCGAAGGTCTGGATCTCAACGTTGGCCTGGACCATTACGAGGCCGGGCGCACCATGGCACGCCATCTTTTAGCGCGGCACTATCGTTCAATTGTTTATGTAGGTGCCTGTATGGACATGGATTATCGGGCAGGAATGCGGTTTTCGGGCCACAAAGAAGTGCTTGAGGAAGCAGGCATGCAAGCCGCGCTGATTGAACTCGACCGTATGGGGAGCCTGGAAGCTGGTGCTGTTGGACTAGACACTGTCCTTGAGCAATACCCACATACCGATGCCATCCATTTTGCCAACGACGATCTTGCTGCCGGCGCACTGCTCCACGCTCAGCGCATTGGCCTGAGCGTACCGAATGATATCGCTATTGCGGGCTTCAATGGGTTACCTATCGGCCGACATGTTACACCGAGACTTACAACCATTCAGTCACCTCGAGAAGCGATGGGGCGGCTAGCGGGAGAGCAAATTCTGAAGCGGCTTGAACATCAACCCGTTTCTCAGCCACAACATGATGTGGGATTCAAGCTTATAGTTGGAGAGAGCACCTGATTTACCCGCAATTGGTGCTTTCCCATTTCCCTTGATCAGAAGTGTTTCTGCAGAGCTTGGCGTGCATAACCGGTTCAGGCGATTCTTTCCGCCAGTGATGTCGATTTCAGTCAGTATCTGAAGCGGTAAAATCGGGGTCAGGTAAAATCGGGGTCAGATGAAAATGGGGTCAGATGAACTTTCATCTGACCCCATTTTCATCTGACCCCACTTTCAGTTTCCCAGCAGATGGCTTAGCGCACTGCGCAACTTCGGCGGCTTCACCGGCTTGTTCATCAGCAGGTGACCCAGCTCACGGATGTGCTGCTTGAGCTCGTTGGTGTAGTTGGCGGTAATCATCACCACCGGCGCCGGGCAGCGGCGGCGGCCGTTGATCTCCGCCACCACATCCACGCCGTTCTCATCGTTGTCCAGGTGGTAGTCCGCCAGTATCAGGTCCACCGGGCTGTTTGCCGGATCGAGCTGGCGTTCCAGGTCTTCCAGGGATACCGCCGTGACCACCTGACAGTCCCAGCCTTCCAGCAGGGTTTTCATGCCCTGGCAGATGGACTGGTCATTGTCGATCACCCAGATCCGGGCGCCACCCAGGCCGCTGTCGAAGGACACCGTGCGGTTCTGATCCGGCTCCGGTCGCGTAGGCTGCAGTCGGCCAAGGGGAACCTTGACGCTGAACACCGAACCCTTGCCTTCGATGGACGCTACCGTCACCTCATGGCCGAGCATCCGGGAGATCTTGTCCACGATGGCCAACCCAAGACCAAGCCCCTTGTCGGGCTGTGAGCCTGCTGGCCGGATGCGTTTGAATTCCTGGAAAATCTCGGTGAGCCTATCTTCCGGGATACCCGGGCCGGTATCCCAGACCTGCAGCAGGATATGATCCCTGCGCCGGCGGCAGCCCAGAAGAATTCGGCCATTGCCGGTGTAGCGAATGGCGTTGGTCAGAAAATTCCTGAGAATCCGGGCCAGCAGCTGGGAATCGGATTCCACGGTGGCGGAGCTGGCGACAAAATCCAGCCGCAGGCCCTCGGCCATGGCCATTTGCCGGAACTCCCGGGCGAGGTTGTTAAGCAGGTCCCGAAGATCAAAGGCCGTCACGTCCGGCGTGATGACGCCAGCATCCAGCTTGGAAATGTCCACGAGCGTACCCAGAAGATTTTCAACGTCGTCCAGCGATGTACTCACTGAACGTACCAACCCTTCGGCCTTGGGCCCGAATGACTGTTCCAGCAGCGCACTGGTAAACAGTCGGGCGGCGTTCAGGGGCTGCAGTAAATCGTGGCTGACCGCGGCCAGGAACTTGGTTTTGGAGAGGTTGGCCCGCTCCGCCTCCAGTTTGGCATCGCGAAGCCGGGCCTCCACCGCCGCCCGCTCGCTGATTTCCTGGCGCAACTGGCTGTTCAGACCGGTCAGCGCGGCGGTGCGTTCTTTCACCCGGCGCTCCAGGTTGTCATAAGCCTGCTCCAGGGCCAGCGCGGTCTTGCGGCGGTCGGTAATATCCCGGATCAGCACGAAGAAGCCGATGATGTCGCCCTGCTCGTCGAAATTGGGCACATAGGAGCGGAGCATGTAGCGCACCTCGCCCTGTTCTCCGGCTTCTTCGAATTCAAAGGTCACGTTGTGGCCGCCCATAACCTCCAGAATGTGGGGCAGCAGGCGCTGATACAACTCGGGCGTATGCACATGATCCAGGCGCTTGCCCAGGGGCGACTCGCCTTTGCGGCCATACCAGGCTTCATAGACCTTGTTGCAGAACTGAATGGTCATGTCGGCACCGACATAGGCAATCAGTGCCGGCACATGGTCGGTGACCACACGGATCCAGCGCTCGCTTTCCTCCAGCGCCTTGATACGCCGCGCCATTTCACTGTTCTTGACGTCGGTAATGTCGGAATACAGCACCACCAGCCCACCTTCCCGGGTGGGTCTCTCGGTCATCTGAACCCAGCGACCGTTTGAGAGCAAAAACACCACGCCTTCCGAATCCGGATGACCGTGCTCTTCGACAATCAGTCTGGAGGAGACGGCCTGCTCCTTGACCTCGTTAATACGTGTGCCCGCTTCAGGCACCTCGACACCGGCCTGGCGCCAATAGCTGCGGAACCGGCTGTTGCTCTGGATCAGGCGGTGCTGCCTGTCAAACAGGACAAACCCGTCAGCAATGCTTTCGATGGCATCGTTCAGGCGCTGGCGGGTGGTTTCAGCTTCTTCCCGGGCCCGGTTCAGGGCCTTGTTACTGCCCTTCAGCTCTTCCATGGCCTGATTAAGCGCTTCGGTGCGCTCCCGTACCTGCTCGGCGAGCACCACCGAGTGCTCGAAGGCGGCGTAGGGCTCGGGCTTGTGGGCGGAACCGGACTCCACCCGGACGATCAGGGCGTCACGAATCCGCCCGAGGCGCTTATTTTCCGCCTCAAGCTCCGCAATGCGCCGGTCCCGGTCATCCCGTGCGGGACTGTCAGTCTTGCCCGGAACGGATATCAGGCTGGCCAATGACCACCCCCGTAAAGGTCTGGTTGATGTGCATGCCGTCAAACTGCTCGCCATAGGTGTTGAAGCCGATCACCTTGTGGTGGCGCAGGAATTCCGAGACCGCCTCCACCTCCCCGGTCAGCTCCGCTTCAAGTCGCCGCAGGAAGCAATCGCAGCCGATGGTCACCAGGGGCGGTCCAACCACTCGCTCGGAGGCCTCAATCTGGGTGCGCACACTGTCCAGCAGGGATTCCGGCTCCATAGCGGTCATCACGATTCCGGTTTCCACCGCACAGTAGAAGGTCAGGCTCTTGTCCGGATTCACCCGCTGGACCGAGCGTACAAAGTAATGCCCGCCGATCTTCACCCCCATGGGCCGAAGGGCGAAGACCTTGCGGTCCAGGGCATCGACAGCCACACCCACGGCTCGGGCATAGGCATCGGCGGCAGGCTCGGCATTGAGTTCGTATACGGTCCGGCTTTCCGCGCAGGCATGGGTCACCACCAGTTTCTCACTGCGTTCAACCATGTGGTGAGTGGAAAACACCCGGAAATCCAGGGGTGTGTTCACCAGCAAAACGGTGGCGGCACCGGTGTGGAACTGGCCATCATAAAACACATGGGTGTTGGCCAGGCGCTCATCGTCGCCGGCAGAACCGCCGAACTGGGGAATGGTGCCCAGCGCGGCATTGAGAGTGGCCAGAACCAGTTCTTCCCGGCTGGAAAGACCGTCGAGAAGGGTTATCGCAAAGGTATTGCCCTTGACCGGCGCCAGCTTCGCGTCTCGACACGTGGACAACAGTCCGTCGATTACGCCTTGAGCGTCCTGCAGGGTGAAACGGTCCAACTCCCGGATCAGCGCGCAGTCGATGGCAAAGTAGCGATTGTCAAAGCCAATGGCGGTAATACATCCACGGCCATAGCCCTCCGGCGTGATCTCACCGGCGGATGTACACCCACACACGCGCACGCCCTGAAAGGCATGCTCGAGGGCGGTGCCAAGACGGCTAAGATCGTATTCCGCGGAACAGAAAAACAGCACACAGCCCAGGTGTTCGTGGTTGAGCTGACTGGCAAGGTTGGTGGCGGCCAGGATCGGATCGCGAACACTGGAGCTCGCTACCCGGACCGCGGGCAGGGTCGTCGCTGGCTTCATAAACGCGGATCCCGGAAACGGATGACTTTCCACCGATTCTACGGCATCGGCAAACGCAGCCAATGCGACTTCAGTGCTTTTAATGGGTGCGCCAAAATGTTCGTAAGTCATTGATTAAACTACCTCCTGAATCAATGCCTGGTGGCGCTGCCGGTTTCCGCGGGGGCAAACCGGCACTTTAGTCTTAGGCAACCCGCTGCTGGGAAGGTTCTCCTGCCATCCCCGGGGGCCGGCGGCTCCTTAAAACATGACGATGGCGCCGAGGGCGATGGTGTCCGCCTCAGTGGTTGTTACACCCGTGCTGCGGTTGTTGTCTTCGTACCTGTTGTACTCGGCAACCAGCTTGAAGTTGCTGTTGACGTCATGGAAGAAACCGAGGGTTGTGCTTTCCGTTTCCAGGTTCAGGATTTCCGCATCCGTCTCGCCATACGACAGGACAACACGGTTGGCTCCGAATGCGTAAGAGCCCTGAACCAGGAAGCCATCAGCATCGTCTTCGGTCACGGCGCCATTACCGATCAGGACCGGGTTGTCACCTTTGGAAGTGAAGCCGGAGGCTGCCAGGGTGAGACCCGCAACCGATGCCTTCAGGCCGTAGCCAAGACCGGTGCTGTCAACGGTGGTCGCGCCGTTTTCAGCCGACTGGTAACGGCCGTTCACCCAGCCCGCCAGGGCTATGTCCTTGAGGTTGGCGTTGTAGGTGACTTCGGACTCAAAACGGGGCGCTGAGTTCTCGTCATTGGCCCCGGTCACCGTATCCGCCGGATCCAGGACACCGGCTGCCACCTTGAAGCCACTCATATCCGGCGAGCGATAGGTAATCTGGGCGGAGGGTGTCGGATACGGATAGCCGGAGCGAATGTTGCCGAAGGAAACACCGCCCTCCAGGCCCGGCGACCCGACTCCCATCAGGATCTCGTCCAGGAAAATATTGGAACGGGCGTACAGGCCAAAATCCTTGCCGATCAGCACCTGGCCGAAGTCGCCGTCTACGGTAGCGTAGAACTGCCGCACATCAATCTGCGTATCTGTCGCGGTGCCAGCATCTGCGCCCAGGCTGTCATTGATGGTGGTCCAGAACGAAGACCGTCCGCCGAGGGTCAGATCCCCCATGTCCTTGCTGAAGTTGAAGCCGATGGTGTTGGGCAGAAAGCCCATCTTGACGCGTGAATCGCGGACATCGTTCAGTTTGTCGTCACGGTTTACGTAGAAAGCATTGAAGTAGCCGTCAACGGAAAAGCTGTTGCCGTCCTGGTTGTACAGTTCAACGGCGGCATTGACGCCGGCACTGGCACCCATGGCCGCTGCCATGGCAATGGCTAACCCTGATTTTCTGACGTTGTTGTTTTTCATAGTTCCCCCGGTTGTTTTTGGAAATCTGGGATCGGAGTTCCAGGTTATCCGGACACTCCAGGCATGGTCTGTCGCCTGAATTCCATGGTCGGTTATGCGGGAGAGGGGGGGAATGCGCCCAGGGAGCAGGTTTTCTGCTCATTTGGGAGGCATCTGAAATGAAACTTTGGGATTAGTACTTGTCGGAAAAACCGTCAGAAAAGCCGCCGGAGAGGCCACCGGGAAACTGTGCCAGTTCCTGCAGGCAATCGTTCAGGAAATCCTCGGGATCCGCCATCACGGCCTCGTCGGCAACCACGCCAAACTGCACCTGCCCGGCGTAGCTGACAATGCTGATGCCCAGGCCAATATTTCCGGCCTGGGGTACCCAGAACATCTGCTCGGTTATCCGGCAGCCGGCAATGTAGCGGGCCTCCGGAGTACCAGGCACGTTGGAAACCACCGCACTGGCCTTGCGGTAGAACACATCGGCAACCGGCTGCCGCCAGGGTTCCGGAATAACCGTGGCACTGGCCGCCAGCCCCCAGGCAATACCGGGTTGCCAGCTCTTTTTTAGCCGGCGGGTTTCGTGTTTGATGCGGTAGAGGCGCTCCAATGGGCTTTCGCCATCCACCGGCAAGGGTACGAACACGGTGCCGAAACAATTGCCCAGCGCGCCGGGCGCCGGCTGCAGTTGTTCCGGTAGCCGGCTGCGGATATCGACCGGTACCGCGGCATGGAGAATCGCCTCGTCCAGATCTTCACCTTCAATACCCAGACGGGTCCGGACCGCCGCTGCCACGCAGCTGAGCAACACGTCATTAATGGTGACATTGGTGGCTCTGGCAATAGCGCGAAAACGGTCCAGCGGTACCGGATCAGACCAGCGGCAGTGCCGACGCCCCAGCAGCGGCCGCCTGAGATCCGTCACCGTATCTTCCGGCTCCACCAGGAATTCCGAAAATTCGTGCACCAGATTCAGACTCTTCCGGGCTACCCGCTCCAGCAATCGGCCTGCGCCCTGCCATTGATTCCCACTGGCATCATCCGGCCCTGGACCGCTACCGGGCTGCTCCGAAGACGGTTCTGTTGCCATCAACTGTCCCAACCAGGCCTTTGCCGCCGATGTCCAGCGTGCCAATTCGGCGGTTTCTGCCGCGCCGTAAATAGCAGGATGCTGCTGAGGCGATGGCGGACACAGACGATCAAAGATACCCAACAGGGACAGACCATCGGCATAGCAATGGTGAATGCGCAGCAACAGCACGGCGCCGCCCTCGGCATTCGGGGCCAGCCAGAATTTCCAGCGCGGGCGGTACATGGGCAGCGGCTGATTCAGCCGGGCCGATACCCATTCCCGGAGAGTCTCCGGCGTAAAGCGGTCCACCACCACATCAAGGTGATGCCGCACATCAAACATCGGGTCCGGCTCCCACCACCAGGCCGGTGAGCGCTTGACCGGCAGATACCGGAAACGCTCCCAGGCCATCCAGTAAACCCTGAGAAATTCCCGGAAGCGTGGCGCCGTGAGGCCATCAACCCGCAACATCACGGTGATGGTCATGGGGTTTTCCGGGCGCTCCAGGGCCAGCCAAGCCGAATCCGCAGGTAGCAGAAGGTGCGATTGCTCGTGACTCAAACCCGAACGTCCCCGGAAGAATGGTGAAGGTATGTAGCCTCTGATTCACTCCTGAATCAGAGGCTACATAAAAACCGAACCCCGCATTGTGCCAGACAAGCCCCACAGGCTCCAGAGAAGGCAATGGTTCACGCCGTTACAAAAAATTACACGTGAGTAACTATTCAGCCCTATACTGGTTATAAGCCTTAATGCAATGGTTATTAAACACCCGAATCAGTCATCGGTTGGCTCTGGGAGACCGTAAAACTGGTACCCAGCGCCAATAACTCACGGGTCCGATCGGGGTACAAATCAGGGTACAAAAGGGTTACCAGCACACTCAAATTCCAATAACAGGCCGTTGCAGTGCTGGGGGGAGAGCAGTTATGAAAGCGAGCCATGTTCGCAAGCTGATAAAACCGATTGAAAGCGCCTACTCGGAAATGTTTTCGGGGCAGGTCTACCGCGTTGGCAAAGGCGCTGTTTCCGTTCGCAACCACAGCGGCAAGGCAGAACAGACGGTTGTCGGCGTGCACGGTTTTCTGGAAAACCACTGCTACTTCACCCAGGCCTACGAAGCGCCCACCACCGAACTGATTTTGCTGACCTGCAGCAACTACCATATCCCGGTCAACGGCATTACCCCGGAAGCCCCGGACTGGGAGGTGCCGATCAGGCATCTGGAAGGCACCATTGAGTACGATGCCTGCATTCTGAACCAGGCCCTGTCCAACCTGCCCACCACCGGGAATATTCGGGTGCACGGCCATTCACGGGGCGGCGCGGTGATTCTGGAGGCCATCAAACAATGGCCGGAGCTTTTTGAAGATATGGAGGTGGTACTGGAAGCGCCGGTATTGCCCCAGGGCAAACTTCATGCTCTGGTTACCACCCTTCTGGAACCCGTCAGCCACGGCATGTGGCCCTGGCTGATCCGCCTGATCAACAACGCGCCTTCCTCGACCTACGGCCAGACCTTCTTCGGCAAGATGAACCCGCGGAAGAAGCAACTGCTGAGCAAGCTGTTCTCGGCCACCAAAGACCATCTGACCATCGTTCGCAATATCGAGAACATCATGGATTGGATGGCGCGCACCGACACCAGCATCTATAACCACGTCCGCCACGGCACCTTCCTGATTCCGGCGGTGGACCGCATTCTCGATCGCTCCTCCATGTTGGCCAGTGCCCGCCAGAGCCCGACCACCATGAGAATCGTGGAAACCGAAGCTCCGAGCCATTTCATTACGCTCGACAGCAAGGAATGGGTACCCGGTTTTGAAACACTGCCGGCGGCCGCCCAGGGGTAGCGCCCTGCCCGACCTTACTGCAAGACCTCAGCAGCTCCGCTAAACTACGCCACTTCCTCCTTTATCATCAGGTTTAGTGGAGCCAACCCCCATGTACCGTGAGCGTCTTGTCGCGACCGAAACCCGCTCTGAAAGCGCTCGCCAGCTGCAGCAGCTGTTGCTGGACTATCACGATTTCCGGCAGTTGAAAGCGGCACATCCGTTGCTGGAAAATAGCTTCCGGGTGGCCGACTGGCAGGCAGAGCGCCTGAAAGCGACCCACCTCGATCTCTACCAGCACCCCGGTTACCACCACGGCCTGGAGTTTCTGCTGACCGATCTTTACGCGCCGGCCAGGATGACCCGCCGGGATGACAACATCGACCGGGTGTTCCCCAAGATGGTGAAGTGGTTGCCGGATAACCTTCTGGACACCTTTGCCGGCCTGGTCGAGCTGAACCTGATCACCCAGCAGCTGGACCTGGAGCTGGCAGAGCTCTTCCATCGACAAGGTATACCCACCGATTCGCTAACCATCGAGTACTATTGCACCGCCTACCGGGCCAGCGAACGGCTGGATCAAAGGAAAAAGCAGATTACCCTGGTGGCGGACGTCGGCCAGCAACTTGACCGTTATGTCCGCAACCGCACTCTGGGCTGGCTACTGTCCATGAGCCGCGGCCCGGCGGAAATGGCCGATCTCACCGATCTGCACAGCTTTCTGCACCGTGGCTACTCGGCGTTCCGGAAGATGAATGATGTAAATTTACTGATCGACCGGCTGGTCACCCGGGAGCAGCAGGTGATGCGCAACATCTTAGCTGGTCACCCCGAGCCTTTCAGTCTGCCGGGCGACCTGTAAAAGCCTCAGCCAGTGTCCCCTCAGGCCTTGATGATCTGGTCCAGCTGGGAATGAATTTCCTGCTCAATGCGCGACTTGAAAGGCCGCAGCATCATGCCCAACTCCAGATGGATATGCAGATCCGTTGGGGTGATGTTCAGGTGCCCCTTGACGCCACTGCGCTTGAATTTCAGATGGTCGCCCTCCCACTGGTAATGTACGTCGAACTGGCTGGACAGATCCTGCGCCAGGGCTTCGGCAGCCTGCCTTGCGTGTTCTTTATCCAGGGCGTGCGGGCGGTGTACGTCAATAACAGACATGAATCAGTTTTCTCTTAACTTTGGACGGATTTACAGTTTAGGGTGCGATTAAACTCACCGCCACCCTTGTAGCAACCCCGTCAACGGTTAGAATACGGGGTTCAGATTCTGACAGGACACCTCCCATGAGCGAGCAGCAAACGCCACCCCGCCAGGCCGGAAACAGCAACGGCCAGAACGACGTTACCCACTTCGGCTTCCGCAACGTGCCCAAGAGCCAGAAGGCGAGCCAGGTGGCAGAAGTATTCCACAGCGTGGCGGGCAAGTACGACCTCATGAACGATCTGATGTCCATGGGTATCCACCGTCTCTGGAAACGCTTCACCATTGAGCTTTCCGGCGTGCGACCGGGCCACCAGGTACTGGACATCGCCGGCGGCACCGGCGATCTGACCATGAAATTCTCGGATCTGGTGGGCCCCTCCGGGAAGGTTGTGCTGGCCGACATCAACGCCTCCATGCTGCAGGTCGGGCGTAGCCGGCTGACGGACCGGGGATACGCCGGCAACATCGAGTATGTCCAGGCGGATGCCGAGCACCTGCCGTTCCCGGACAACAACTTCAACGCGGTGTCCATCGCCTTCGGGCTGCGTAACGTCACCGACAAGGATCAGGCGCTTCGGGACATGACCCGGGCTCTCAAGCCGGGCGGCAAGCTGATGGTTCTGGAGTTTTCCAAGCCCACCAATCCGCTATTGAGCAAGGCTTACGATGCCTACTCGTTCTCCGCACTGCCGCTGATGGGCCAACTGATCGCCGGTGACAGCGAAAGCTACAAATACCTGGCGGAATCCATCCGCATGCATCCGGATCAGGAAACGCTGAAAGGCATGATGGAAAATGCCGGCCTGGTGAACTGCAAGTACTACAACATGACCGGCGGCATTGTCGCCCTGCATGTGGGAATCAAGCCCTGATGTTTCCCGGCCCCACCGTCCTTTCTGCCGTTACCGCCATCCTGGAAAGTGCCCTGAACCGGGCACTGGAGCTGGATCCGGCCGGACATCAGGCACTGATGGAGGCATTGGCAGGGCCGGTACAGCTCAACATCACCGATCCGATTACCTTCACTTATACCCTGGACCGGGCCGGTAAGCGGGTCCGGGTTGGCAGCCAGCCGGTGGAACAGCCGGCCCTGGAGATAACCGGCAAACCCATCGCCTTTGCCGCCCTGGCAACCGGCGACGACCGCGTCTTCGCCGATGGCCGCCTTCAGGTGACCGGCGACACCGCGCTGGCCCACCAGCTACAGCGCGCCCTGAACCAGCTTGAGCCGGATTGGGAAGCCGCCATGGCCCGCCACATCGGCGATGTCCCCGCCCATTTTCTCGGCCAGCGCATTCGCGGAGCCCTGCGCTGGAGCCGGCAGGCGTTTCATTCCCTCAATGCCAGCATCGAAGAATATGTGCACGAGGAAAGCCGCAGCCTGCCGGGGCGACGGGAACTGGAAGCCACGTTTGCGGATATCGATGAACTCAGCCTGCGCACGGAGCGGCTGGAGGCCCGGCTGACCCTGATTGAAAACCACGGCAAGACTGACGAACCGGAGAACCTGTGACCCGCCTGCAACGCCTGTTCCGAATTGCCTGGGTATTCTGCCGTTACCGGCTGGACACGTTCCTGCCCCTTTCCGAACTGCCGGCGCCTCTGAAGGTGTTTTTCCTGCTGGCTCCGTGGCACTTGTTCCCCCAACCCAAGCTTGATCGCGGCGACCGCCTGCGGCTGGCACTGGAGGAGCTGGGGCCGGTATTCGTCAAGTTTGGCCAGATACTCTCCACACGACGAGACCTGCTGCCGGATGACATGGCCGAGTCCCTGAAAACCCTCCAGGATCGGGTTCCGCCCTTTCCCAGTGACGTTGCCCGGGGCATCATCGAAACTTCCCTGGGCGCCCCGGTAGCAGACCTGTTTGCCGAATTCAGCCCGGATCCGATGGCCTCGGCCTCGGTCGCCCAGGTACACGCCGCGACGCTGCGCAACGGCCAGAAGGTCGTGGTCAAGGTATTGCGCCCCGGCATCGAAAAGGTCATCCGCCAGGACCTGGCCCTGATGTACCTGATGGCCGGGCTACTGGAAAAATACTGGTCCGAAGGCAAACGCCTGCACCCGGTGGAGGTGGTGGAAGACTACGACTCCACCATCCACGATGAGCTGGACCTGCAGCGGGAAGCCGCCAATGCCAGCCAGTTGCGTCGGAATTTCGAAAATTCCCCGCTTATTTACATCCCTTTCATTGACTGGGACTACACCCGTAAAACCGTGCTGGTGATGGAACGCGTTCACGGCATTCCCATCGCCGATACCGCCGCCCTCAAGGCGGCCGGTGCGGATATGAAAGTCCTGGCAGAGAGAGGGGTCGAGATCTTTTTTACCCAGGTGTTCCGGGACAGCTTTTTCCACGCCGACATGCACCCCGGCAACATCTTTGTGGATGTCTCCAATCCGGCCGACCCCCGCTATATTGCCATCGATTTCGGCATTGTCGGCACCCTGGCGCCGGATGACCAGAGCTACCTGGCCCGCAACCTGCTGGCCTTTTTCCGCCGGGACTACCGCCAGGTGGCGCAACTGCACATTCAGTCCGGCTGGGTACCACCGGACACCCGGGTTAACGAGTTCGAGGCTGCCATTCGTACCGTTTGCGAGCCCATCTTCGAGAAGCCCCTGAAAGACATTTCGTTCGGTCACTTCCTGCTGCGCCTGTTCCAGACCGCCAGGCGGTTCAACATGGAAGTGCAGCCCCAACTGGTACTGCTGCAGAAAACCCTGCTGAACGTCGAAGGCCTGGGCCGCCAGCTCTATCCGGAGCTGGACCTCTGGAGCACGGCCCAACCGTTCCTGGAAGCCTGGATGCGCAGGCGCATTGGCCCGTCCGGACTGATCAAGTCATTGCAATCACACTTGCCGTCCTGGCTCGAGCAGTCGCCGGAAATGCCTCAACTGGTGCACGACGCGCTGCTGCAACTGCGACATGCCGGCCCCACAGAGCAGCAGAATCGGGCTACACTGGAACTGCTCCGGGAACAGCAGGTCCGTACCGAGCGGCGCTGGCGCAGAACCGCTGTGGCCGCATTACTGGTTGCCGGAGCACTGGCCGGCACCCAACCCGAGTCCCGGCAGTGGGTTGAAGCGCTGCCCGCCTGGGGTTGGGCACTGTTCGCCATTGCCGGCGGGCTGGTGCTCCGGGGCGGCCGATAACCGATAAAGATTTCAGGATTCACAAAAATGCAAGATTACTCCGATAACGTCGAGACCCCTGACTGGCTGGACACCGTCCGCTGGACACCGGACGGCCTGGTGCCGGCCATTGCCCAGGACGCTGAAACCGGCGACATCCTGATGATGGCCTGGATGAACCGGGAATCCCTCAGGCTGACCGCCGAGGAGGGCCATGCGATTTATTGGTCCCGTTCCCGGGGCCAACTCTGGCGTAAGGGCGAAACGTCCGGCCATGAACAGGTGATCCGGGACATCCGGCTGGACTGCGACGAGGATGTCATCCTGCTGAAAGTGGAACAAAAAGGTGGTATCGCCTGCCATACCGGAAGGCGAAGCTGCTTTTACCGGTCCCTGAAAGAGGGTCAATGGGTCAGCGTTGACCCGGTGATCAAAGACCCGGACGCCATTTACGGCAGCAACTGAGGAGCACGGACAGTGAGTGATGTACTGGAAAACCTGGCCAGGGTTCTGGAAGCCCGAAAGGAAGCGGACCCGGAAACCTCCTACGTTGCCAGCCTCCATGCCAAGGGTCTGAACAAGATCCTGGAAAAGGTGGGAGAGGAGTGCACGGAAACCCTGTTGGCGGCCAAGGACGCAGAACACACCGGTGAAACCCGGGATGTGGTCTATGAAACCGCAGACCTGTGGTTCCATAGCCTGGTGATGCTGTCCGGCTTCGGACTCGGCCCAAAGGATATTCTGGACGAGCTGGCCAGCCGGTTCGACCTGTCAGGGCTCGAAGAAAAAGCGTCACGGAACAAGTGACCGGGAGTACCCCTAACGGGGATTTCCGCGAACCGGTTCTGGTAACGTACAATGTCACGGAACAGAAACATTAAAACGAGGACCCCGTAATGGGTATCAGCATCTGGCAATTACTTATCGTACTCGGCATTGTCATTCTGTTGTTCGGAACCAAGAAACTGCGCAACATCGGCAGCGACCTGGGTGGCGCCATTCGCGGCTTCAAGAAGTCCATGAGCGACGAGGACTCCAAGACCGAGAATCCGGACTCCCTGGAAGGCAAGACCGAAGAGCAGCCGCAACCGGCGGCTGAAGATAAGCCCCGGGACAAATCCCACAGCTGAGACCTGGCTGAATGTTCGATATCGGCTTTCTTGAGCTACTGGTCAGCGGCGTCATTGCGCTGTTGGTGCTTGGCCCCGAACGGCTGCCCTCAGCTGCCCGCGCTGCCGGGCGCTGGGTGGGTGGTGCCCGGCGCATGGTCAGCCAGTTCACCTCGGAACTGGACCGGCAGCTAAAAGCTGACGAACTCCGTGAAGAACTTCGCAAGGCGGGGGATGTTGGCCTGGACGACGTTCAGAAAACCGTGCGCGGCGCCCTGGATGAAGCCAAAAAATACGAGCACATGATCCTGCCCGGGAACGAAACCAAAACGCCCGGGAGCGCCGCCGCCGAAAACACCACCGATCAACCAGAAACCCCGCAAACAGAAACCCCGCAAAGTCCGCCGGATAAACGTTCATGAATGCAAAGCCAGACGGCAATCAGATGCCTCCGGAACACCAGGAAATGCCTCTGATTGAGCACTTGCTGGAACTTCGCAATCGCCTGCTGAAAATGGTTCTGGCGGTGGTTATCTGCTTTGCAGCGATCTACCCGTTCGCCAACGAACTGTATCTGTGGTTGTCCGAACCCATCCGTTCGCTGCTGCCGGTCGGCCAGACCATGATCGCAACCGACGTCACCTCGCCCTTCTTCGCGCCCCTGAAGCTGGCGCTTGTACTGTCGGTGTTTGCCGCCATCCCCATTATTCTCTACCAGCTCTGGAGCTTTGTAGCCCCGGGGCTTTATGCCCATGAGAAGCGGCTGGCCTTTCCGCTGCTGTTTACCTCGGTGCTGTTGTTTTACCTGGGTGCCGCTTTCGCCTATTACGTGGTGTTCCCCCTGGTGTTCGGTTTCTTCACCGCCATCGGCCCGGAAGGCATTGTTGAACTGCCCGACATCAGCAGCTACCTGAATTTTGTCCTGAAAATGTTCTTCGCCTTCGGTGTGGCCTTCGAGATTCCCATCGCCACCGTCCTGCTGATTCTGACCGGGGCCACCACACCGGCGGACTTGGCGGCCAAACGCCCCTATGTCGTGGTCGGCTGCTTCATCATCGGCATGCTGCTGACCCCGCCGGATATCATCTCCCAGACTCTGCTGGCCGTGCCCATGTGGATCCTGTTCGAGATCGGGATCCTGTTCGGCCGGTTGGCAAAACGGGAAATGGCGGAACCGGATACCGACGAGCCTGCCAGCGAATGAACCTGGCGTTACTGTTCGACGAAGACTTCGTCGGCCCTGACCGGGTGATCCTGCGAGGACGCCGCCTCGCCCATTTGCAGTCCGTTATCAAGGTGGCTGCCGGTGACTCGGTGCCCGTTGGCCGGGCTGATGGCAACATGGGGACCGGCGAGGTTCTGAGACTCACGGATACCGAAACAGAACTCCGGGTGACACTGGATCATACGCCGCCCGCTCCCCTTCCTCTCACGCTGATCCTGGCCATGCCCCGGCCAAAGATGTTCCGGCGGATCCTGCAAACCTGCGCCACCCTGGGCGTAAAGGACATCTGGCTGATCAACAGCTATAAAGTGGAAAAAAGTTTCTGGCAAACCCCATGGCTGTCTGAAGCACAGGTGAGGGAAAACCTCACCCTGGGGCTGGAACAGGCAAAAGACACCCGCATGCCCCGGGTGCAGATCCGCAAGCTGTTCAAGCCCTTCGTGGAAGATGAATTGCCGGCTCTGCTGGAAGGCAGGCAGGCTCTGGTGGCTCACCCCGGAACCAGCACGCCCTGTCCGGTTCACCTGAACCAGCCAACTGCCCTGTGCGTTGGCCCGGAGGGTGGCTTTACCACTTATGAAGTCGGCAGACTGGAAGAGGCCGGGTGCCAGGGCATCCATCTTGGCCCCCGGATTCTGCGCGTGGAAACCGCTGTAACGGTTCTGGTCAGCCGACTGTTTGACGCCTGCAGGTGAGGCCGGTCAGGCTGACCGTGCCTGCCACCACCGGGCCAGCGGAGTAATCAGCGCCACCAGAACCGCCCCGGCCAGAACACCGAACAGGCCGTTGGCAGCGGTGGGAATCAGTGCCCCGGCCATGCCGCCAAAACCCTCGGCAAAGCGATGAATGGCATCGTAAACCGGCGAAAAGCCATGGATGAGAATACCGCCGCCGACCAGGAACATGGCCAGAGTGCCGAGCACCGACAGCGTTTTCATCAGATACGGCGCCAGCCACAGTATCCCCTCACCCAGCCGCTGTAAGATCGGGTTGCCTGTCTGGCTGAGGTACAGTCCTCCGTCGTCCAGCTTGACGATACCTGCCACCAGGCCATAAACGGCGACGGTGATCATGATGGCGACCACCGCCAGAACCATGAACTGCATACCAATAGTCTGGGTGGTTACGGTGCCCAAAGTGATGGCAATAATCTCGGCGGAGAGAATGAAATCGGTCCGGATGGCGCCCTTGATTTTGTCCTTCTCGACCGCGCGAAGGTCCGCCTCAGGGCTCTTCAGGGCCTCATGCAGTTCCGTCTTGCGCTTCTGATCCTCCTCCCGGTGCAGGAACTTGTGCACCAGTTTCTCGAAGCCCTCAAAACACAGGAACGCACCCCCAAGCATCAGCAGGGGCGTGACCAGCCAGGGCATGAAGAAGCTGATCGCCAGGGCCGCCGGCACCAGTATCGCCTTGTTGATCATCGAGCCCCAGGCCACGGCCCACACCACCGGCAGTTCCCGGGCCGGTTTTACCCCAGTCACCTGCTGGGCGTTGAGTGCCAGATCGTCACCCAGAACACCCGCCGTTTTTTTCGTTGCGGCTTTGGTCATCAGGGCAACATCGTCCAGCACGGAGGCGATGTCATCGATCAGTACGAGTAAACTGCTTCCTGCCATTAAACATTCCTTTGTTGATGCGTTTCAGGCATTTAGGCCCATAGCCTCGGCGGCAATCCGGTTCTTGACCGGCCCCAACTGATTGAGCCAGCGCATGCCGGTGTTCCGTAACCAGCGCACCGGCAGTTCGTCGCGACCAAACAGCTGCCTGAATACTTCCATCGTGGCCATCATGGTGAGATTTTCACCTTTCCGGCGGCGCTGATAGCGCTCCAGAACCAGCTCGTTGGCCGGGTTCAGACCGGCCTTCCGGGCCCGTGACAGCTCGTCCAGCAGGGCGCGGACATCACCATAACCCAGGTTGGCACCCTGCCCGGCCAGCGGGTGAATGGTGTGGGCGGCGTCCCCCACCAGGGCGAAACCGGGGGCAATGTAGTTCTTGGCGTGGCGCTGGCGAAGCGGAAAGGCAAACCGGCGGGAAACCGCTTCAACCGCCCCCAGCTCCCGCTCAATGGCCCGCTCAAGCTCAGCCGTGAAATCAGCGTCGCCAAGCGCCATCAGCCGACGGGCCTCCTCGGTGTCCTGGGACCAGACAATGGAACAGAAATGCTCATCTCCGGATTCGGTCAGCAGGGGCAGGAACGCCAGTGGCCCGGTCAGTGAAAACCGCTGCCAGGCAGTAAACCGGTGGCTCTGGCTGGTGCGCACCGTGCATACAATAGCCTGCTGATCGTAGTCCCATTCCCGGGTTGGCAGGCCCAGCCACTGACGCAAGCGGGAGTTGGCGCCGTCGCAGCCCACCACCAGATGGGCAGCCAGCGCACGGCCATCCTCCAGTTCAACCGTCAAGTCGCCGGACCCACGCCGGCAGCCGGTCATGATCGCGCCTTCAATCAGCTCAACCGGGCTTTCTTCCAGGGCTTCGAACAGAGCCCGCACAATGCTCCGGTTCTCGATGATAGTTCCCAGGGCCCGAGCCTGGAGTTCCGCCGCCTCGAACTCTATACGCCCGGTTCCATCACCATCCCAGACGGTCATGCTCTGGTATGGGCAATGGCGGCCGGCGGTAATGCCGGACCACACCCCGAGTTGCTCCAGCAGTTGCTGGCTGGCAACCGAAATGGCACTGACCCGGGGCTCAAAATCCGCCACGGTTTCGGCCGGACCAGGCGCCTGAACCAGTGTTTTATGCTCAGCCCCCTCAACCAGGCCCACATGCCAGCCCTGGCGGGACAGGCCCAGGGCCAGGGCCGAACCGATCATGCCACCACCGGCCACCAGGATATCGAAGGTTGTTGAGTCACTCATGGCGCGTCCCGCCCCTGTTTAACCTGCCCGGACGGCTTATCACCGCCCGGCGTCCGCCCAGCCCCATGGCCTTGCGGGCAAACCAGCGTTTTGCTCCAGGCAGAAGATCAAGACCCACCAGCCCCGCATCCCGGGCGGCGGTGATCGGTGGCATCGACTGCCCAAACACCCGCACCAGTGAATCCGAGAACCGGACCGTCTGCTGCCAGTCCTGCCGATGCCGCGCCTGATACCGCCTTAGCACATCCAGGTCGCCAATGGATTTGCCCTGCTCTGTCGCCAGCCGGAACTGCTCTACCAACGTCATCAAGCCCCGCAGGGCGAGATTGAAGCCTTGCCCCGCCACCGGATGAAGCGCGTGGGCCGCATTGCCCACCAGAGCAACCCCGGGGCGGACGGGTTCGTCCACCGTGGTCAGCGTCAGCGGGTAATGATGGCAGCTGCCGATTCGGGTAAACCGCCCCAGGCGCCAGCCGAACCGTTCCTGCAGCCGCCGGCATTTGTCGGTATCCGGCAGCTCCAGAACCTCGGCCAGGGCCTCGTCGTTCAGAGTCCATACCAGCGCAGACTGATGGCCGGCGCAGGATGGGGAACCGTGGGGCAACAGCGCCATGGGGCCCGCATCGGTGAATCGCTCAAAGGCAGTAAAGCCATGATTATCACTGGTGGAGATGTTGGCGATCAGGGCATTCTGGCCATAACTGTGGTGACTGGGCTGGAAGCCGAGTTTCTCCCGCAATCCGGAGCGTCCGCCATCCGCCACCACCAGGCAGCGGGCAGTCAGCTCACGGGTGCCGTTGTCATCAGAGGTCAGTTGCACCCGAACGCCCTCGGGCATTGGCGTCATATCCGTGACTTCCGCCGGCGCCTGCCACTGAACATTGGTTTCCAGCAGCTCCCGCATCAGGCAAAGGCCCATCCAGCGGTTATCGGCGACGTAACCCAGGGCTTCCTGCCCGTGCTCGGAGGCGTGCAACCGGGTCGCCCCGAAATGGCCCCGGTCAGACACATGAATGTGGTGGATCGGCGTCGCATGTTCTGCCAGCCGGTGCCAGAGCCCAAGCTCCTCGAAGATCAGCCGGGAGCCCCAGGCCAGTGCCGTGGAACGGGCGTCGTAACTGGGCTGGTAACTCTCGGGCAGGGCATCAGGCGAGAGCGGGAACGCCTCCACCACGGTCACCCGCAGCGAGGGCACCATCCGGGCCACCGCCAGAGCGAGCGTTGCCCCGGCAAGGCCACCGCCGGCAATGATCAGATCGGTATCGGGCTTGGTCACAGGTTGTCAGTCCGCCATCAGGGCTTCAATGTCGGCGATGGTTTTGGGAGCCGCATCGGTCAGAACCCGGCAACCGCCCTTGGTCACCACCACGTCGTCTTCAATACGGATGCCAATGCCCCGCCACTTCTCATCCACATTGGTATTGTTCGGCGCGATGTAGAGCCCTGGCTCAACCGTCAGCACCATCCCTGGCTCCAGCTGGCGCCAGGCATCGCCCACCTTGTAATCCCCCACATCATGCACATCCATTCCCAGCCAGTGGCCGGTGCGGTGCATGAAGAAGGGCTTATAGGCTTCGTTGGCGATGGCGTCTTCCACCGTGCCCGACAACAGGCCCAGATCGATCAGGCCCCGGGTCAGCACCTCCAGCGCCGCCTCATGGGGCCGGTTCCAGTGGTTTTCCGGAGAAACCGCCTCAATGGCCTGGTACTGCGCCGCCAGGACCACCTCATACAAGGCACGCTGCTCGGTGCTGAATTTGCCGCTGACCGGGAAGGTCCGGGTAATGTCCGAGGCGTAGCACTGGTACTCGCAGCCGGCATCAATCAACACCAGGTCGCCTTCTTTCAGCGGCGCGCTGTTCTCGATGTAGTGGAGGATGCAGCCGTTGGCTCCGCCGCCGACAATCGAAGGGTAAGCCGTTGATCGGGCACCGTGTTCCATGAAGGTGTGGATCAGTTCGGCTTCCAGGTTGTATTCGAAGCCGCCTTTTCGGGCCCGCTTCATGGCCCGGCAATGAGCCTCGGCGCTGATCTCGCCGGCCTTGGCCATGACCTTGATTTCATTGGCGCTTTTGAAAAGCCGCAGGTCGTGAAGCAGATGCTCCAGAGCCACAAACTCACCGGGCGGGTGGGCACCACTGCGGACCTTGCTGCGAATCACCTTCACCCAGTCCATCACCCGGGCGTCGAAATGATCGTCCCTGCCCAGCGGGTAGTAGACCCGGCTGCGACCTTCGATCATGCCCGGCAGGATGTCATCAATGTCGGAGACCGGAAACGCATCGTCCAGGCCATAACGCTCAATGGCCCCCTCCGGGCCCACCAGAAAACCGTCCCAAAGCTCTTTTTCCGGATGCCGCTCCTTGCAGAACAGGACCGACTCGCCATGTTCCCGCCCCGGGATCAGGGCCAGTACCGCCTCTGGCTCACCAAAACCGGACAGGTAATGAAAATCGCTGTCCTGGCGAAACGGGTGCAGCACGTCCCGGTTGCGAACACGCTCCGGCGCCGCCGGAATAATGGCAATGCTGTCCGGCGCCATCCGCTCCATCAGCTTGCGACGGCGCTCGGCAAACTCCTTCAGAGGTATCATGGAGGTCATACACTCTCCTGCAGTCGTTGGCCTGCTCAGTGCAGGGTCGGCGATTCAGACGCCGGCTTTTCCGGGGCATTGAACTCGGTAAACACCGCCAGCGCCCCCAGCCGGATGTATTCGGTAATCTCCAGTAGCTGTTGCTCGCTTTCATCGTCCGCTTCCTCGTCGTCGGAAAGCTGGCTGATTGCTACCATATCCTCAATCAGCTCGCGAATCTCGTCCGGAGCCTGCCCCAAAGCCTCCCCGGCAGCCAGCGCCATTCCTTCCAGAAATCCCCGCACCCAGGCGACCAGGGCCTCAAGGCGCTGCTCAATGGCGTAATCATCGTCAGGCAATAGAGGATGGAAACTCATGTCGGCCGATTTCAAGAGCCCCAGAGCCTGATCGTAGGCCTTATTCATGAACGGGGCGAGGTCGCCGGACTCCTCGGCAGTGCTCTCGGGCAACCCCATGTGCTCGCACACCATCGCCAACCAGTCCAGTTCTTCAATACGGGATCCGGCAGCCAGCCGCCCACACAGGGCTCCATGCAATTCGGAGGGATGGCTGAACGCCTTGTGGGCGGTAAAGACATTGGCCCAGCGCTCAAATTCAGCGGCGCGGGCAGCACCGGAAGTGTCGGATTCTGACATGAAACAGGCGGATCCTGTGTTGTTGAATGAAGTGCCTATCCTAGCATTCAGGGGATGCCAAGGCACTTCCCGTCGGATGGCCCGATGATACCCCACTGGAGAACACGCCTGAACCCGACAGCAGGCGCCCGGATTCGCAGAGGCGGCTGATCAGTGATCTGCATCACGCAGGGGCTGCAATGACAAGCCTGTAAATTGACCGACTTACCATCCACACTTATAGTTGGCTTTAATAACCTCAAACCACTGCTGGGCACCTCATGGAACAGTCCGAAGTACAGGCATTAGCGGACAAGCTGGACAGGCTGATAGAGCACTGCCAGAAACTGGAGCGGGACAACGCCACACTGCGGGTGCTGCAGGATGACTGGAACCGGGAACGGGTCCAGCTGATGCAGAAGAACGATCACGCGAAGCACAAGATCGAAGCCATGATCGGCCGCCTTCGGGCACTGGAGCATCACTGATGGCACGGCAATCCACCACCGTTGAGGTGAAGATCCTCGACAAGGAATATCTGGTCGCCTGTCCTGAGGAAGAACAGGACGCACTGATCAGGGCCGCAAGGCACCTGGATAGCAAAATGCGGGAAATCCGCGCAGGCGGCAAAGTATTCGGCACCGAGCGCATTGCTGTCATGGCTGCCCTGAACATGACCCATGAATTGCTTGAACGCGACACCATGTCCGACGCCACCAGCACACTGCTCAGGGCCATGGACAACAAACTCGACGGTGCCCTCGGTGACGGCTCGGGCCATTAAAATCCGCACAGAATGCATGACAGGTGTTGCAATCGGCCCCGACCCTGCCCGTATAATGGGATCAACTTCCTGGGCTGTTCGCTATGGTCGGATACGTCCTCGAGCCGATGCGCATTACCCAGGTGGCTACTTCAGGGCATTGTGAGCACGTCCCCGTCAGGGGAAAGCCTAATATGTCACAGCGGCCACCGACCTTGAACTCTGGGTTCAAGGGCAACATCCGATAACGGCAGCCCGGGAAGCTTTATTTTGAGCCAGTTTATCGCCCCCCAACCGTTTGAATACCATCCGGACACCCTTTCGCGCAGTGACCTTCGCAAACGCCTTCGGCAGCACCGGCGCGCGCTTAGTTTCGAGCAGCAGCAACAAGCCGCCGAGTACCTGGCCCTGAACCTGCTGAAGAATCCCGACCTGCACCGCGCCCGCCACATTGCCATCTATCTGCCCAACGACGGCGAGATTGACCCGCATGTCTACCTGGACATTGCCCTGCGCAAGGGCATCCGCTTCTATCTGCCCGTACTGCACCCGATTCACGAAGGCAGACTGGTGTTCAGTCCCTATTACGACGGCGTGGAGCTGACCGCCAACCGTTTCGGCATTCCCGAACCGGCGTTCAGCAAAGGCCTTCGGCGCCCGGCATGGGCACTGGATGCGGTGCTGTTTCCGTTAGTGGGTTTTGATGAGAACGGCGGAAGGCTGGGAATGGGCGGGGGATTCTACGACAGGACGTTTGCCTTCAGCCGGATACGACCACGACTGGCCCCAAAACTGATCGGTCTGGCCCATGATTTTCAGAAAGTAGAAAAGCTGCCAGTAGAACCCTGGGACGTGCCCCTGCACAGCGTGGTTACCGATAAACGGCGTTACCGATTCACCGGCTGACTAATGACCTGAACAGAGCCTACAAGGCTGTTGGCCCTGCCATTTTTGTCTTCTGAGGTGTGGATGGATGTGAAACCGGTTATCACAAGGCCGATGGCAAAAATCAGCACAATGGCTTTGATGATGTCAGGCTTGCCGCCCATGGCTTCAGTTCCTCAAAATGCAGTTTTGAAAGTGTCGGGAAATCAGTGAGCTATTCTTGACTTCAAGAATCAGAAGAAAGACTAACACCTATCTGCACTTTTACAATTTTTGACAGATTAAAATTAGGTAAGCTTTGTGCACGGCGGCCGGCCAGGGTCTGGTAGGGCTTTCCAAAACACGCTGTAAATACGTCCCTGTACGCTTGGCTCCGCCATCCATGGCTCCGCACAGTTTTGGAAAGCCCTACCAGCCCCTGACCTACTCTACGTTAGCTCGATCGTGCATTTCCTTGCCCAAGAAACAGCTGGTAAGCCTCATTGTCCGTCATGTTTTCATAGCGGAAGCCGACCTTGTCCAGCATTTTCTCGAAATCCTGCACTTCGTCATCTTCCACCTGAGCCCCCAACAGAACACGGCTGTAGGCTGCGCCATGGTTTCGGTAGTGGAACATGGAGATGTTCCAGCGGGTGCCCAGTGACATCAGGAACTTCAGCAAAGCACCGGGGCGCTCCGGAAACTCGAACTGGAAAACCTTTTCGTTGGTAATGGTCGGCGCGTGGCCGCCCACCATATGGCGAATGTGCTGCTTGGCCAGGTCGCTGTCGGTCAGGTCGACCACGGAATAGCCATTCTCCCGCAGGTCCTGAACCAGGTCTTCACGGCCGTGGCCACCCGCTGCGATCTGGATGCCCACGAAAATCGTGGCATTGGTGGCGTCGGCATACCGATAGTTGAACTCGGTGATGCTGCGTTTGTGCAGGGCATTGATAAAGGTCTTGAACGCCCCCGGCTTTTCCGGAATGGTCACGGCCAGGATGGCCTCGCGCTTCTCACCGACTTCCGTGCGCTCGGAAATGTAGCGCAGGCGATCAAAGTTCATGTTGGCACCGCTCAGGGTGGCAATCAGGTTTTCGTCCTCAATCTGCTCCCGCTCGATGTACTTCTTGATCCCGGCCACGCCCAGCGCACCGGCCGGTTCGGCAATAGAACGGGTATCCTCAAACACATCCTTGATGGCGGCACAGATTTCGTCGGTGGATACGGTGATCACCTCGTCCACGTGGTCCTTGCAGATCTCCCATGGGTACTTGCCGATCTGCTTGACCGCCACGCCGTCGGCGAAAATACCGACTTCGTCCAGCACCACCCGCTTGCCCGCCTTCATGGCCGCCTGCAAACAGTTGGAATCCTCCGGCTCGACGCCAATTACTTTGACCTCGGGACGCAGATATTTGATGTACGCCGCCATGCCGGCAATCAGTCCGCCACCGCCAACACAG
Organism: Marinobacter sp. Arc7-DN-1; assembly: GCF_003441595.1. Lineage (NCBI taxonomy): Bacteria > Pseudomonadati > Pseudomonadota > Gammaproteobacteria > Pseudomonadales > Marinobacteraceae > Marinobacter > Marinobacter sp. Arc7-DN-1. Next base: position 2,140,890 of record NZ_CP031848.1, read on the forward strand.
ATGAAAATGGCATGGATCGGCTTGCTGAACTGCCACATGATTTCCATGGCCACCGTGCCCTGGCCGGCGATCACATCCGGATCGTCATAGGGCGGGATGTAGGTGTAGCCGTGTTTCTGGACCAGTTCCTGGGCATGGGCAGCGGCTTCATCAAAGGCATCGCCCTTCAGTACCACCCTGGCACCGTGGTCCCGCACTGAGCGCACCTTGATCTCAGGCGTGGTCTGGGGCATCACAATCACAGCCTTGATGCCAAGCTTTTTCGCCGCCAGAGCCACACCCTGCGCATGATTGCCAGCCGAGGCACAGATCACGCCCCTGGCCTTCTGCTCTTCGGAAAGCTGGGCAATCCGGTTATAGGCGCCGCGAATCTTGAAGGAGAACACCGGCTGAAGATCTTCACGCTTGAGCAGAATATTATTGCCAAAACGCTTGGACAGACTACGGGCTTCAGTGAGGGGTGTTTCAATGGCCACGTCATAGACGCGCGCATCGAGAATCTTCTTGATGTAGCGTTGCGGCATAGCAATTCCGGCTTTTGGTTGGTTTGCGGTTGATGGTCGGCTGGGAAAAACCCACAGTGTAGAAAGTTTGCACGCCAGCCGTCTATAAGCAGAGCGCTCTTAAGCGCTATAATGCGTGCAAATCCCATCTGATTTGCAGCCGGAGCCTCCCATGACCCAGGACGAACTGAAAAAAGCCGTCGCCAAAGCCGCCCTTGATTACATCGCCCCTCGTCTGGATAGCGACAGCATCATCGGCGTTGGCACCGGGAGCACCGCCAACTTCTTTATCGACCTGTTGGCCGAGCTGAAAACTGAATTTGACGGTGCCGTCGCCAGCTCCGAAGTCACCGCCGAGCGCCTGAAAAGCCATGGCATTCCGGTCTATGACCTCAACAGTGCCGGCGAACTGGAGTTTTATGTTGACGGTGCTGACGAAACCAACGAGCGCCTGGAGCTGATCAAGGGTGGCGGTGCCGCCCTGACCCGGGAGAAGATCGTGGCGGCGGTCGCCAAAACCTTCATCTGCATCGCAGACGACTCCAAGATGGTCGGTATTCTGGGCAAATTCCCGCTGCCGGTGGAAGTCATCCCCATGGCCCGCAGCCATGTTGGCCGGGAGATCGTCAGACTCGGGGGCGATCCGGTTTACCGGGAAGGCGTAGTGACCGATAACGGCAACATCATCATCGATGTTCACAACATGGACATTTCCCGCCCGATCCAGATCGAGGAAAAGCTCAACAACATCGTGGGCGTGGTCACCAACGGCCTGTTTGCCCGCCGCCCGGCTGATTTGTTGCTGCTTGGCACCAAAGACGGGGTGAAGAGCATTCCCCGCAAGGGCGCCTGAGCCTCCCCTACCTGGATTACGCAACAGAGCTGGCCTTTCGGGCCAGCTTTTTTATTGCCCCACGGAAGGCAAACCAAGCGCTTGCTTGGGTTCAGGAATTACGCGACACTGCTTGCCATTGATTCCGATCAGGGGGGACTCGACCATGTCCGATTACTTCAACGAAACTCACGAACAGGTGCGCCAGACTGCCCGCAAGTTCATCGATACCCATGTGCTGCCCCATATCGATGACTGGGAAGAAGCCGGCGAATTCCCGCGAGCGCTCTACAAAAAAGCCGGCGATGCGGGCCTGCTGGGCATCGGCTTCCCGGAAGCCCTGGGCGGCATCGGCGAAGGGGACATCTTTCTGAAGGTGGCCGTGTCCGAAGAACTCATGCGCTCCACCTCTGGCGGACTCGTTGCCGGCCTCGGCTCCCTGGATATCGGCCTGCCCCCGGTCGCCAAGTGGGCAAAGAAAGAGGTCCGCGAGCAGATTGTTCCGCCGGTACTCCGGGGCGAGAAAATCTCTGCCCTCGCCGTTACCGAACCCGGTGGCGGTTCGGATGTGGCCAGCCTCAAAACCAGGGCCGTTCGCAGTGGTGACCACTACATGGTCAACGGCAGCAAAACCTTCATCACCAGCGGCATGCGCGCCGACCATTACACCGTCGCCGTCCGCACCGGGGGCGAGGGCCACGGTGGCATCAGCCTGCTGCTCATTGACCGGGACATGCCCGGGTTCTCCACCGGCAGGAAGCTGCGGAAAATGGGCTGGTGGGCCAGCGACACCGCCGAACTCTTTTTTGAAGACTGCCGTGTCCCCGTCGACCGACTGATCGGCGCCGAAAACGCCGGTTTCATCGCCATCATGAGCAACTTCCTGGCCGAGCGCCTGAGTCTGTCCATCATGGCCTACATGACCGCCCAACTCGCCTATGAGGCAGCCCTGGAATACGCCCAGCAGAGGCTGGCTTTTGGCCGCAGCATCGCCGGCTTCCAGGTAACCCGCCACAAACTTGTGGACATGGCCACCCAGATTGACGTGGCCCGGGAATACACCTACCGCTGCGCTGCCCTGATGCAGGCCGGCAAGAACCCCATCAAGCAGGTAGCCATGGCCAAGAACTTCTCCGTGGACGTCTGCGAAAAGGTCACCCGGGAAGCCGTGCAACTGTTCGGCGGCATGGGCTACATGCGGGAAACCGTCGTCGAGCGCCTTTACCGGGACGCCAAAATTCTTTCTATCGGCGGCGGCACGACCGAAATCATGAAGGAACTGATTGCCAAGCAGCTCCGGCTCTAGGTTTCGTGGTGTGGAGGCGCATTTGAACCTTGTAGCCCGAGACTTTCGAGGAAGGGGTGTGTCAGGGGCCTCTCCCAAAACACGCTCCTTGCGGCACATCCCTGTGACGCTTGGGCTCCGCCATCCATGGCTCCGCACAGTTTTGGGAGAGGCCCCTGACACACCCCTACGGGATTCAGAGCATGCTTATCCCACAATTCGCATGCGTCGATTCCCGGCCTATCACCAAAGTTCGGGCGGCTATCTGCCAGGACCTTCCGAAAACGTGGAGCGCCAAGGATGGCGCGACCGAGCCCTACAGGGACGTATTTACGGGCGTTTTTCGGAAGGTCCTGGCAGATAGCCGCATGCACAAATGCCAGATACCCAGACAGGAGCCGCTTCAAAGTCCGGCCCGACCAAGGTTTAGTTTCGAACTGCAGGAGACTCCCGTATAATTGCGTCCACTTTTTAACCGCAGTTAGCAGTTAAACGTACCTTAACGTACCAGGAAGGATCGCACATGCAATTCGACAACATCCCCTCAGGTAAGAACCCGCCTGAAGACATCTACGTTGCTATCGAAATCCCGGCCAACAGCTCACCGGTCAAGTACGAACTGGACAAAGACATGGGCGCCCTGCTGGTCGACCGCTTCATGGCTACCCCGATGTTCTACCCGGCCAACTACGGTTTCATCCCGCACACCCTGGCCGACGACGGCGACCCCCTGGACGTGTTGGTAGTAACCCCCTACCCGGTTCAGGCAGGCTCCGTGATCCGTTGCCGCCCGGTTGGCGTGCTGAACATGGAAGACGAAGCCGGTGGTGATGCCAAGCTGGTTGCCGTGCCCCACGACAAACTGACCACCACCTACCATAACGTTCGGGAAATCACCGATCTGCCCGAGCTGCTGCGCGATCAGATCAAGCACTTCTTCGAGAACTACAAGACACTTGAGCCGGGCAAGTGGGTCAAGGTTCAGGGCTGGGACAACGCCGAAGCTGCCAAAAAAGCCATCGTGGATTCCGTGAACGCCTACAAGGGCTGATCCGGTAATTCCAGGGCACAAAAAACCGGGACGCGATGCCCGGTTTTTTTATGCTTGCCCACCCGGGACAGGTCATCAATCACCCCCGGGAAAGCAGATCTCGCATATCACTGATTGCCGCGCTGGCCCGGGAGAGATAGGCGGCCATGGTCAGTGAGTGATTGGCGAGTACGCCAAAACCGCTGCCGTTCAGTACCACCGGGCTCCACATTGGCCCCTGGGCACCCTCCAGCTCAATGATCACCTGTTTCATACTGGACATGGCATTTTTGTCCTGCAGCACCTTCCGGAAGTCCACCTCAATGGCACGGAAGATATGCAACAGGGCCCAGGAACTTCCCCGGGCTTCGTAGAGAACATCATCAATCTGGGTCCAGGGCGTCTTCACATCAATGCCCACTGCCTCTTCCTGCAGTGGGTTATCCATATCCATATTGGCCACTGCATCAGATACCGAGGCCTTGCCGACACTCTCGCCCAGTGTTCTTGAGAGGCTGCCGATTCTGGTTTCAAGGTCCGCCAGCCAGTTTGCCAGATTGTCCGCCCGAGCGTAGAACTGGGCATTGGCCTGCTCCGGACTCGACAGCCGGTTGAGGTAACGCTTCAGGGCTGCGATACCGCGACGGTATTCCGCTTCGGTAGACGGGATGGCCCAGCTTCCGCTGTCAAAATGAAACTGCGGCTCGGCAATGATCAGGTCCGGATCCTCTGCGGACTGGCTCTGGGATCGGGCGATATCGCGGCGCATGGCCCGGGACAGGTCCCGGAGCTGCACCAGCACGCCGAACTCCCAACTGGGCATGTTATCCAGCCAAACGCCAGGCGGGAATATATCGTTGGAGATATAGCCGCCGGGCTTTTCAAGCAGGGTTTCTGCGATCCGGATCATGGTCACCGTGGTCGCGAAACCCGTCACCGGTTCACGCTCCATGGAATTGGCTACAGAGCGGGTATATTCACGAACTGAAAACGCGTCGGGCTCGCTGCTCCAGTACATGCCGAGGACGACCGACACCAGGAGGTACACCACCAGCAAAGCCAGAATGAGTTTGCCAATAACACCGCTGCCCCCGGCATAATCCTGAACATCGTCTTTCCTGCCCCTGAAGTACTGTCTGATTTTGCCTGGCATATGACTTTTAATCCCCTGTCTGTTGATTGTCAGCGGCAAACGGCCGGCCAGGATGGTAACCCATGGCTCCGTCGATACCCAGCGTACAGAGTACCGAGTATTCCGCCGCAGTTTCCACTCCTGTGGGAGCATGGCCCGGCCGGCGATCTGCCCATCCCGGTGATTCGGATAATGAATCGACAGATACCGCCCGCTGGCCAGGTGATTGTGACCTGCACCGCAGAGTTGACAAACATTTACAGTGCGCAACCTACGCCGACAACATTAAACACTATAGACTCTGCAAAAGGACTAAGGTTGAAAAATTGTCCGCACCGGGGAAGGACGACCAATAACGAAAAAGAGACAGGCCGGAGCAGCATGAACGACGAAAGCCAGAAAGAAAAACTCAGGCAGCATTTCGCACGCCGTGTAACAACCCAGGCCCGGGTTGTTCTGGATACCTGGCAAAAGATTCACGAAGACGGTGAGAAGGCCGCGGCTCATCGCGGGGAGTTCGCCGCCGCCACGGACAAACTGGTCCGTTACGCACAACGTTTCGAAATGGTCAGCCACGCCGAAGCGGGCCAGACCATCCTTGAGCTGATCAACCACTGGGAGGCCGGTTCAGCGCTGGACGAGACTCTGGAACGGAAACTCCAGGATGCCATCGAAGCCCTCTCCCAAAGCACGCTGCGCCGGACGGACCGCAACAATCCCGAAGTGCCTCACCAGTTCCGTCGCACTCCGGTTTACATTGCCCTGACCCACCAGGAGATGGCAGCCCGCCTCATCCGTCAGCTGGAGTTTTTCGGCTTCCGGGCCTCAGCCTTTGCCAGTCCCGAAGATCTGACCGAAGCCTGCGCACTGCACAAGCCGGAAACCATTCTGGTGGATGTTAACTTTGGCGGCACGCCCAATGCGGGCATCGCCACCATTGAACATCTGCAGGAACGTCACGACACGCCCATCCCGATCATCTTCGTGAGCGACGAGGACGGTTCCATCGAGACCCGGCTGCAGGCTTCCCGCTGTGGCGGCGAGGAATTCTTCTATCCGGCGGTTGATCCCGGCCAACTGATCGAGAAGATCGAAACCTACACCCATGGCAATACAGTGGAGCCCTATAAGGTACTGGTACTGGACGACTCCCGGGCCCAGGCCAAATACATGGAGACGGTGCTGAAAAAAGCGGGCATGACCGCCCACATCATCACCGACCCGATGCAGATTATTCATGGCCTGGAGGAATTTTCTCCGGAGATCATCATCCTGGATATGTACATGCCAGGCTGCACCGGCATGGAAATCGCCCGGGTAATCCGCCAGCAGGACCGCTTTCACAGCGTACCCATCATTTACCTGTCGGCGGAAGAAGATGTCAGCAAGCAGCTCCACGCAATGAGCCTGGGCGGTGACGACTTCCTCACCAAACCGATCGATCCCAAACACCTGATTGCGACCATTCATAACCGCGGGCGGCGCGCGCGTTCACTGCTGGCGCTGATGATCCGCGACAGCCTGACCGGGCTGTTCAACCACACTCACACCCTGCACCTGCTGGACCAGGAAATTGTCAGGGCACGGCAGAAAGGCCAGCCTCTGTGCTTTGCGATGATCGACATCGACTATTTCAAGAAGGTGAACGACACCTTTGGCCACCCGATTGGAGACCGCGTGCTGCGGAGCCTGTCGATGTTCCTCAAGCAGCGCCTGCGCAAAACCGATCACATTGGCCGCTATGGCGGTGAGGAATTTGCCATCATCCTGCCCAACACCCGCCCAAGCGATGCGCGGAACGTGCTCAACGAAATTCGCGAACGCTTCTCGGAACTGCAGCGGCCAGCGGGGGACAGGGAGTTCAATGTTACCTTCAGTTGTGGCATCGCGGACTGGAATGAAGATACCTCCCAGGCCCTGTGCGAGCGCGCGGACCGGGCGCTCTACACCTCCAAGGAACATGGCCGCAACTGCGTTACCCTGGCGGATTGACCATCCAGCCCCGCCCCTGCCCCGCCGGGCAAGCTTCAGCCCTTGCCCGGCGCCTGCCATTTATGAAACCAACGTCGTATAGAAGTTCTTACCAACGTTCACGACAATGACTGTCATCAACGGAAAGATCCCGTTTCGCTTCATTTGCCGTCTTTTTACGACCAATGGACAACAGGGAAGATTGTCAAAAAGTGTTGATCTGAGGGAAACAAGCACGCACCATTGAGGGAACTTGCCGTTAATTTCGGCGATCCTGTTAAAAGACATCAAGGCAGACAGAACCATGTCGACAATTCTCGTGCTCCATGGCCCCAACCTCAACATGCTCGGCAGCCGAGAGCCAGAGGTCTATGGTTACGAGACACTGGCCGATATTGACGACCGGCTGCGGTCGCGGGCGGCAGAGCAAGGCCACCACCTGCTGCACCTGCAGTCAAACGCCGAATACGAACTGATTGAGCGGGTTCACGAAGCCCGGGCGGAAGGCGTGGATTTCATTATTATCAATCCTGCGGCTTTTACCCACACCAGCGTTGCCCTCAGGGATGCCATGCTGGCTTCGGGGATCCCCTTTATCGAAGTGCATCTTTCCAACGTGCATGCGCGGGAACCCTTCCGGCATCACTCCTATTTCTCGGATATCGCCAAAGGCGTTATCTGTGGGCTGGGCAGCCAGGGGTACGACCTCGCACTTCAGGCCGCCCTGAAACGCATTCACCGATAGACCTGACAAAACGGGACTGGACTGACTATGGATATTCGCAAAATCAAGAAACTGATCGAGCTGCTCGAGGAATCTGATGTCGAGGAGCTGGAGATTCATGAGGCCGACGATTCGGTGCGCATTTCTCGCCGCCGCGAGCCGGCCGCCGGCACCCACTACATGAGCCATTATCCGGCCCCCGCGCCGCAGGCGGCCCCCACTCCGGCGGCCTCTGCACCGGCCGCGGAAGAACCATCAGCGCCGGCAGCTCCGGCCGGCCACACCCTGAAATCCCCGATGGTGGGCACGTTCTATCGCTCCCCGTCTCCCACTGCCAAGGCATTTGTGGAAGTCGGCCAGACCGTCAACGTGGGTGATGTGGTCTGCATCGTGGAAGCCATGAAGATGATGAACCAGATCGAGGCTGACAAGAGCGGAACCATCACGGAGATCCTGGTCGAGAATGGCCAGCCGGTCGAGTTTGACCAGCCCCTGGTCGCCATTTCCTGAACGGGGTAATAGTTACTCATGGCCATGTTAGAGAAAGTACTGATCGCAAACCGGGGTGAAATTGCCCTCCGGATTCTGCGCGCCTGCAAGGAGCTGGGCATCAAGACCGTGGCAGTGCACTCCCAGGTCGACCGTGATCTGATGCACGTACGCCTGGCAGACGAGTCTGTCTGTATTGGCCCCAACAGTCCGACCGACAGCTACCTGAACATCCCGACAATTATCAGTGCGGCAGAAGTCACCGACTCCGTGGGCATTCACCCCGGCTATGGTTTTCTTGCCGAGAACGCCGATTTCGCCGAACAGGTCGAGAAAAGCGGATTCCGTTTTATCGGGCCCAAGGCCGAGACCATTCGCCTCATGGGTAACAAGGTGTCTGCCATCAACGCCATGATCAAGGCGGGCGTTCCAACCGTGCCGGGATCAGACGGCCCGCTCGACGAAGACGAAGAACGGACACTCCGTATTGCCCGGGAAATCGGATACCCAGTGATGATCAAGGCCGCGTCCGGCGGCGGTGGTCGCGGTATGCAGGTGGTCCACTCGGAAGCGGCCCTGCTCAAGGGTGTCCAGATTACCCAGAGCGAGGCCAAGAATGCCTTTGGCGATCCGACGGTGTACCTGGAGAAATTCCTGGAAACACCCCGGCACGTGGAGGTTCAGGTGCTGGCCGACATGCACGGCAACTGCATTCATCTGGGCGACCGTGACTGCTCCATGCAGCGCCGGAACCAGAAAGTCATTGAAGAAGCTCCGGCTCCGGACGTCAATCCGGAATCCCGGGAGCGCACCCTCAAGGCCTGCACCGATGCCTGCAAGGAAATTGGCTACGTTGGCGCCGGTACCTTTGAGTTCCTGTACCAGGACGGGGAGTTTTATTTCATCGAAATGAACACCCGGGTTCAGGTTGAGCACCCGGTCTCCGAAATGGTGACGGGCGTGGACATTGTCCGCGAACAGCTGCGTATTGCCAGCGGTCTGCCGCTGCAGTACACCCAGGATGATATCCGCATTTCCGGGCACGCCATCGAGTGTCGGATCAACGCGGAAGACCCGAAAACCTTCGTACCGAGCCCGGGCAAGGTCACACACTTCCACGCGCCTGGCGGTAACGGTGTGCGGGTTGATTCGCACCTTTACAGTGGCTACACGGTACCGCCGTTCTACGATTCACTGATCGCCAAACTGATCACCTGGGGTGACGATCGCGAGATCGCACGGCGGCGCATGAAGAACGCGCTGGACGAACTGCTGGTCGAGGGCATCAAGACCAACCAGTCCCTGCATCGAAAACTGGTACGCGACGGTGGTTTTAAGCAGGTAGACTTCACCATCCACTACCTCGAGAAACTGATGCGGGATTAATCATGCCCTGGATACAACTCCAGATCCCGGCTGATCCGGATAACGCGGATCAGCTGGAGGATCTGCTCATGGAGATGGGCTCTGACGCCGTCTCCATGGAAGATGCCGCCGACCAGCCCCTGTACGAGCCGGACCTCGGCACTACCCCGCTCTGGAGCCAGACCACCGTCGCCGGATTATTCGAATCCGACCGGGATATCGAGCAGCTTTGCGCCGATATCCGCGATGCCTGGCACCAGCAAACCCAGCAGGCGCTCCCGGAAATCGAAGTGACACTGGTTGAAGACAAGGACTGGGAACGGGCCTGGATGGGCGATTTCCAGCCCCTGAAATTCGGTGAACGGCTCTGGATTGTTCCCAGCTGGCACGAGGCTCCGGACCCGGACGCCGCCAATCTGATGCTGGACCCCGGCCTCGCCTTTGGGACCGGCACCCACCCGACGACTGCCCTCTGCCTGGAGTGGCTGGACGGACAGGATGTGCAGGGCAAGCAGGTCATCGATTATGGCTGCGGTTCGGGCATTCTTGGCCTGGCTGCCCTGTTACTGGGCGCAGACCATGTGATTGGTGTCGATACCGACCCCCAGGCCCTGGAGGCCAGCCGGGGAAACGCTCGCCGGAATGGCGTCGACGACAGCAAGCTGGACCTCTATCTGCCGGAGGACGAGCCCGACACCCAGGCGGACGTCATGCTGGCAAACATCCTGGCCCAGCCACTGATCGGCCTTGCGCCCCATCTCGCGGCACGGACCAGACAGGGCGGAGATCTGGTACTGTCCGGCATCCTGTCTCATCAGGCCCGGGAAGTGATGGCGGCCTACCAGCCCTGGTTCGTTATGGACGAACCCGAACAGAGGGAAGAATGGATACGCCTCACAGGGCGGCGTAACGACAGGTGACGAATACGGTCTTAACGACTAAACTCCGACACTCGTAGCCCAGTCGCTTTCAGGAAGAAGCATGACCCAAAGCAGCCTGCAGACACAGTGCCCGAATTGCCAGACCCGTTTCCGGGTAACCGACGAACAGCTTGGCATTGCCAAGGGCAAGGTGCGCTGCGGGAACTGCATGAGCGTATTCAATGCCATCGAGCACCAGGTCATTCCCGCCACCGGCCAGAGAGCCGGGACCTCAACCGCCCCTGAAAAGCCGTCACCCAAGTCACCACCATCGGACTCCGCCGGCGTCAGCGAGGAAGAGTTCGTCTTCGCCGACAACCCTGAAGAAGACGCGGCAGAAGGCCGTTATGCCGGCACCAAACTGACCTTTTCCGACGACGAACTCAGCGACAGCTTCCGGAGCTTCGACGAACGCGAAGCGACGGACTACAAGGATGCCGACACCGACACCTCGAACGAAGATGTGGATGAAAGCTGGGCAGAAGCCATCCTGAAAGACGACGAACCAGCGCGCCGGGAACAGACACCTGCCCCCCGCTCCGAACCGAAGCCTGAGCCGGTGCCCAAACCGGAACCAGAGCCCGAACTGAGCCTTGAAGAAGAACCGGTATTCGAACAGGCCCAGCCACCCTCACCGGCCCGCCCCGAACCCGCCAGCGCCAGTGATCCCTTCGACGACTTTGTTGGCGAGTCCGGCTTTGATTTTGATGAGCCAGATCGCCCGGGGGACTCGTTCCATGCCGAGCCACCCTTCAGGGACCTCCGACGAGATCCCGTCGGCGTTGACCCGGGCAGGGGTGGCGGCATCCGGACCCTGGTCTGGAGTCTGATTGTTCTGGGACTGGTGGGGGTTCTGGTCGCCCAGGTGACCTGGTTCCAGTTTGATCGCCTGTCGGCCATCCCGGAGCTGCGACCGTTTTACGAGAAGGGCTGCGAACTGGCAGGCTGCGAGCTCAAACCGCTGATTAACGTCGATGCCATCCAGAGCCGGAAGCTGGTGGTAAGGACCGACCCGGATAACCGCTCCCAGCTTGTTGTTGATGCCGTAATTATCAATCGCGCCGACTTTGAACAGCCGTTTCCGGTCATTGCCCTGACTTTCTCCAACCTGAACGGCGATGTGGTTGCCCAAAGCGTGTTCACACCTGGAGAATACCTGGCCGGGGAAGGCAAAGAACTGGACGCCATGCCGACTGACACGCCCGTTCGAATCGCCATCAGCATCCGGGATCCTGGCCGCGATGCCGTGAACTATAACATTCTGTTCCGCCCCGACTCACCCTGACGCAGCAGGCAGGTATTTACTCGGCAGGCATTGCCGGCGGCCATCGCGCAGAACAAAAGTCAACCAGAAAGAGCGAAAAATAATCAGTTTTTTCGCCATCAAGCCCCTTCAATCAAAGTGCCCCCGGCGGTATCATTAGCGCCCTTCGGATGCTGGATCGGTCATTAATTGAACAACCGCTCAGGTCCGGCCTTGCTAAACCCGCTGTGACACGGACTCAGATCATGCTGCCAATGGCAAAAATCGGGCCGTACACCTTGCCCAATCCATTGATTGTTGCGCCCATGGCTGGCGTAACAGACCGCCCGTTCCGGCTGCTGTGCCGGAGACTCGGTGCCGGCCTGGCAGTGTCGGAAATGGTTATAGCGGACAGCAAGCTCTGGCATACGCGCAAGTCCATGACACGCCTGAACCACGAAGGCGAACCGGAGCCACGCTCGGTGCAGATTGCCGGCGGTGATCCACAAATGCTGGCCGACGCCGCGCAACAGAACGCCCGGTTCGGAGCCCAGATCATCGACATCAACATGGGTTGCCCAGCCAAGAAAGTCTGTAACAAGGCGGCGGGCTCGGCACTGATGAAAGATGAAGTGCTGGTCCGCGATATTCTCGAGGCGGTGGTCAACGCAGTCGATGTTCCTGTGACTCTGAAAATGCGTACCGGCTGGGACCGGGACAATCGCAATGCTCTGGTTGTTGCCCGGATGGCCGAGGGCGCTGGCATACAGGCCGTGGCCATCCATGGCCGGACCCGTGCGGATAAATACGAGGGAAACGCGGAGTACGACACCATCGCCGAGGTAAAATCCCGCATTGGCATTCCGGTGTTTGCCAACGGTGACATAACCTCACCGGAAAAAGCGCGGGATGTGCTCCGACACACCGGCGCCGATGGCTTGCTGATCGGCCGTGCGGCCCAGGGCAGCCCCTGGATCTTCCGGGAGATTCAGCATTTCCTGGAAACCGGTCGCCATATGCCCGCCCCGGCACTGGACGAAGTGGAGGAGATCCTGAGCGAACATCTGCAGGCCCTGCACAGCTTCTATGGCGAGACCATGGGTGTGCGCATTGCCAGAAAACATGTGGGCTGGTATCTGCAGTCCCACGATCCGGGTAAACAGTTCCGTAAAGGCTTCAACGCCATCAATGATGCGCTGGAGCAGAGAGACACGATTCAACGGTATTTTGCAGGCTTACGAAATGGAGAGGTATTCGCAGCATGAGCGCTGAGACTTTGGCAAACGACAACCTGAGCACCCCGGCCAACGATGACACCCATCAGTTGCAGACGGTGAACAACAGCGGCAACAGTGTCACCCTGCGTGACAGCGTTGAGGTTGCCCTGAAAAACTACTTCGCCCAGCTGGATGGCGCTCCGGTCACCGAGGTCTATCAACTGGTCCTTTCCGAGGTGGAAGCCCCGCTGCTGGAACAGGTGATGAAGTACACCCGCAACAACCAGACCAAGGCTTCCACCATGCTTGGGCTGAACCGAGGGACCCTGCGCAAGAAGCTGAAGCAGTACGGTCTGCTATAATCCAGACATTCTTAAGGAGCCTCCCGGACACCATTCGCGAGGCCCTTATTCGTTCATCTCCAGCGAAGAAAGTGACCCATGGCACATCAGGCTAACACCTCCGTCCGTCGCGCGCTGATCAGCGTGAGTGATAAAACCGGCATCGTCGATTTCGGACGTGCCCTGACCGAACGCGGCGTCGAGCTGCTCTCCACCGGTGGCACCTACCGGCTTCTGAAAGAAAACAGTATCCCGGTAACGGAAGTCTCCGATTACACCGGTTTCCCGGAGATGATGGATGGCCGGGTAAAAACCCTGCACCCGAAGATCCACGGCGGCATCCTTGGCCGGCGGGGCACCGACGATGTCGTTATGTCCGAGCATGGCATCAGCCCCATCGATATGGTCGTGGTGAATCTTTACCCCTTTGAGGAAACCGTGGCGAATCCGGATTGCGATCTGCCAACGGCCATAGAGAATATTGATATCGGCGGCCCGACCATGGTTCGCGCTGCCGCCAAAAACCATAACGACGTCGCCATTGTGGTGAATGCGTCCGATTACAGCCGGGTTCTGAAAGAGCTGGATGCCAACGATGGCCAACTGAGCTACAGCACCCGTTTCGATCTGGCGGTCAAGGCGTTCGAACATACCGCCGGTTACGATGGCGCCATCGCCAACTACCTGGGCGGCCGCACGCCGGACAACGACAACGCCGATTTCCCGCGCACCTTCAACGCCCAGTTCGTGAAGGTCCAGGACATGCGTTACGGTGAAAACCCGCACCAGCGCGCGGCTTTCTATGCCGAGCGCAACCCGAAGGAAGCCTGCGTGGCCACGGCCAGGCAGTTGCAGGGCAAAGAACTGAGCTACAACAACGTGGCCGATACCGATGCCGCCCTGGAATGTGTGAAACCCTTCGCGGACCCGGCCTGTGTGATCGTCAAGCACGCTAACCCCTGCGGCGTTGCGATCGGCGCCGACATTCACCAGGCCTACGATCTGGCCTTCGCCACCGACCCCACTTCGGCCTTCGGCGGCATCATTGCCTTCAACCGGGAGCTGGACGCGGAGACCGCGAAAGCCATCATCGACCGCCAGTTTGTGGAGGTGATCATCGCCCCCACCATCGCCCCCGAGGCCGTGGAGCTGGTGTCTGCCAAGAAGAACGTGCGTCTGCTGGCCTGTGGCGAGTTTGACGGCGACCGCGCGCCCGCCATGGACTTCAAACGCGTGACCGGCGGCCTGCTGGTGCAGGACCGGGATCTGGGCATGGTGGCTATGGAAGACGTCAAGGTGGTCACCGAACGCCAACCGTCCGAGCAGGAGCTCAATGACCTGCTGTTTGCCTGGGAAGTGGCGAAATACGTCAAGTCCAACGCCATTGTCTACGCCAAAGCCGGGCGCACCATCGGTGTCGGCGCCGGCCAGATGAGCCGCGTTTACAGTGCCAAAATTGCCGGCATCAAGGCGGCCGATGAAGGCCTGGAAGTGAAAGGCTCCGTGATGGCCTCAGATGCCTTCTTCCCGTTCCGGGACGGCATTGACGCCGCCGCCGCCGCAGGCGTTACCGCTGTTATCCAGCCGGGCGGTTCCATGCGCGATCAGGAAGTGATCGACGCGGCAAACGAGCACGGCATCGCCATGGTCTTCACCGGTATGCGCCATTTCAGGCATTAATACGTGAACATGGGGTCAGAACCACAATTCTGACCCCGAACCGACTCGTGAACATAGGAAAGTGGGGTCAGAAGAAAGCCTTCTTCTGACCCCGGGTTAACCGGCTTCAAGGTAGAAAACTCATGAATATTCTTGTAATCGGCAACGGCGGACGTGAACACGCCCTGGCCTGGAAAGCCGCCCAGTCCCCAAAAGCGGATCGCGTGTTTGTGGCACCCGGTAACGCCGGCACCGCCCGGGAAGCCGGCCTGGAAAACGTCGACATCGACGTGATGGATTTGGACGGCCTGGCCAACTTCGCGGCGACCAACAATGTAGGGCTCACCATTGTCGGCCCAGAAGCTCCCCTGGTAGCGGGTATCGTGGATAAATTCGAACAGCGGGGCCTCAGGGTCTTCGGCCCGAGCGCAGGTGCTGCCCAATTGGAAGGCTCGAAAGCCTTCACCAAGGATTTTCTGGCGCGCCACGACATCCCGACCGCGGGCTACGGCAATTTCACCGACGTCGACGAAGCCCTGGCCTATGTGCGCCAGCAGGGTGCCCCGATTGTGGTCAAGGCTGATGGCCTGGCCGCCGGTAAAGGCGTGATTGTTGCCATGACCCTGAAAGAAGCCGAAGACGCGATCCGGGACATGCTTGCGGGCAATGCCTTTGGTGATGCCGGCAGCCGTGTGGTGATTGAGGAATTCCTCGAAGGCGAGGAAGCCAGCTTTATCGTGATGGTGGACGGCGAACATGTGCTGGCTATGGCCACCTCCCAGGATCACAAGCGCGTCGGCGATGGCGACACCGGTCCCAATACCGGGGGTATGGGCGCCTATTCACCGGCGCCGGTGGTGACCACCGATGTTCACCAGCGCATCATGGACGAAGTGATCTATCCGACCGTGCGCGGCATGGCGGCCGAAGGTCATCGCTACAAGGGCTTCCTCTATGCCGGCCTGATGATCGATACCAGCGGTGCCCCGAAAGTCATCGAGTTCAACTGCCGCTTTGGCGACCCGGAGACCCAGCCGATCATGCTGCGGATGAAGTCCGACCTGGCTGAACTGTGCAATGCCGCCATCGATGGCAGGCTCGATCAGTGTTCCTCCGAGTGGGATGAGCGCGCCTCGGTCGGTATCGTTCTGGCGGCCGGCGGCTACCCGGGCAGCTACCACAAGGGTGATGTCATCTCCGGCCTGCCCGACACCGACACCGACGGTGAAAAGGTCTTCCACGCCGGAACCCGGCTCAATGGAGATCGGGTGGTCACCAACGGGGGGCGGGTACTCTGTGCCACGGCTCTGGGCAATACCGTCACCGAAGCACAGAAGCGTGCGTATGAGCTGGCCTCCCGGATCCGGTGGGATGGCGTGTTTTATCGCAAGGACATCGGCCACCGCGCCATCGGCCGCGAGACCCACTGAGCCTGGCCGACCGATCCGATCCTATTCTCAATCCCCGGCCGACCGGGGATTTCTTCGCCTGACCTGACACCTGCCTGCGTCATAAGCACTGACTATTGACTTTATAGTTACGGAACCGTAAAGTTTCGCCCGAACGTAATAGTAATGATTGTCACTTACATTTCGAAAAACAAATGGTAATGGAGATTAACCACATGTTTAAACCTTCCCGCTTATCACTGGCCGTGGCTGTCAGCCTTGCCCCGGGCGCCAGTTGGGCAGTCGGCGATGATCAGCCCCAGATGCTTGAACCCATGGAAATCATTGGCGATGCGTCCGCAGCCCAGACCTTGCCAGGGTCAGGCTACGTCGTTGGTGAGGAGCAGTTGAAAACCGAGGTTGAGACCGACATCAACCAGGTACTGAAAACCGTCCCGGGCGTCTATGTGCGGGAAGAAGAAGGCCTGGGCCTGCGCCCCAATATCGGCATCCGCGGCGCCACGGCCGAGCGCAGCAGTAATATTACCCTGATGGAAGATGGCATTCTGATCGCACCGGCGCCCTACTCCAATCCGGCCGCCTATTATTTTCCGACACTGAAGCGCATGTCCTCGCTGGAAGTACTCAAGGGTGCCCCGCTGCTGCGCTATGGCCCGCAAACCACCGGTGGTGTCATCAACCTGATTTCCACACCCATTCCCGATCAGCGGCAGGGCTATGTTGAGACAGTCACCAACGACCGCGGCTCCACCGACGTTCATGTAACCTATGGTGACACGGCCGGCGACTGGGGCTACCTGCTTGAGACCGTCCAGCGCTCCGCGAAAGGCTTCAAGGAGATTGACCGCAGTAACCGCGATACCGGCTTTGATATCGAAGACTATGTCGGCAAGCTGCGCTGGCAGGGAGAGCGCCAGAGCGTGACCGCCAAGCTGCAATACTCCGAAGAAACCTCCAACTCCAGTTACCTCGGCCTGACCGATGCGGACTTCAGCCAGGATCCGAACCGGCGTTACGGGTTGTCCAGCATCGATCAGATGAACAATACCCACTCCGGTATCAGCCTGACCCATCAGTTCGACTGGAGTAATACCGTAAGCAGCACGGCCACCCTCTATCGCAACGACTTCAAGCGGAACTGGTTCAAGCTCAGCGGCGGCGGAAGCATCATCGACTCGGCAAACGGCGGCGACGCCAATGCCCAGGGTATTCTGGACGGCACAGTTGACGCCAGCGGCCTGGATTACAAAAACAACGCCAGGGACTACCTGTCCGAGGGCGTGCAGGTAAACTTTGATGTCGACATGGGCAGCCACCAGTTTGATTTCGGCGCCCGCTACCACGAAGATGAAATGGATCGTTTCCAGCCGGTCGATGTTTATGACCAGGTCAACGGCTCTCTGGTGTTCCAGAACACTGTCGCCCCCACGGGCAGCAATAATCGCTTTGAGACCGGCGAAGCCCTGAGCTTCTGGGCGCTCGACACCTGGCAGGCGACGGACAAGCTCAGCGTTAACCTCGCCCTGCGCTACGAGGATGTGAAAACCGGTCGCACCCAATACGCGGATCCCGGCCGCACAACCGTCGACAGCACCCGCGCCAATGACAGTGCTGAACTCCTGCCCGGCGCTTCCTTTACCTATGACCTGTCCCAAAGCTGGCAGGTTCTGGGTGGCGTGCACCGGGGTTTCTCCCCTCTCGGGGGTGGTGCCACGGCAAACGAAGAGCCGGAAACCAGCAAGAACTGGGAGGCCGGCCTCCGGTACTTTGGCAATGCGTTCTTCGCGGAAATGATCGGCTTCTACAGCGACTTCTCCAACAAGGCCGAAAACTGTTCCGTGGGCTCGCCGTGCAGCAATGGCGCAACCTCTGGCAGTTTTGTAACCGGCGAGGCTGAAATTTCCGGTGTTGAGTTCCAGCTCCAGACCGGCACCCGGGCGGGCGAGTTCTACCTTCCGGTCAGCCTTACCTACACCTTTACCCAGGCGGAAATCAGCAAGGACAATGCCGCTTCGGGCCTGAAAAAAGGCGAGCAGCTCAAGGACGTACCTGAAAACCAGATGAGCTTCCGGACAGGCATGGAACACCCGAGTGGCTGGGACAACTACCTTGTGGCCACCTACGTCGATGAGATGTGTGTCAGCGCGGGATGCAACAACACCGCCACGAAACTGGACGAGACCGAGTCCCTGTTCCTGGTCGATTTCATCAGCCGCTACGCACTGACCGCCAGTGCCGATGTCTTCCTGAAAGTGGACAACCTGTTCGATGAACAGCAAATTGTCTCACGTTTGCCCGATGGCGCCATGGCGAACCTGCCGCGCACCGCTTCACTGGGGTTAAGCGTTAATTTCTGACGAATGACCGGGTTGGCCTGGTTTCCGGGCGAACCCGCTGTGAATGGCCCACTGATGAGACCCGGCCCGTTGGCCGGGTCTTTTTTTAGTGCGGGCAGGGGAAGCAATTCCCATTTCCCGGCCCTAGAGTAAGGTAGACTGCGGACACAAAGTTCCGACCACATCGCCCAAAGGAGTCCCTTCGATGCGCCGCCCGTCACCGGTATACCTGCTGATCATACTGGCCGCTTCCCTGCTGTTCAGTGCCTGCTCTCGTCAGGACATCTACCAGACCGCGATTGATTTTGAACGATCATCGGCGGGTCTGGAGGCGGCGAGCGTGGCAGTGGGCAACCTTGACATCGCCTATCTCAGGAACCAGGAAGTGAGCGCAGGCGACACCATCGTCATGATCCATGGCTTCGGGGCCAACAAGGACAACTGGACCCGTCTGGCCGGCCACCTGACCGACGACTTCAATGTCTATGCGATCGATCTGCCGGGGCATGGTGACAGCAGCAAGCCCCTCGACATCGGCTACCGCCTGGAAGATCAGGCCGGTTATGTCGCACGCATCCTCGACGCGCTGTCGGTTGATAAGGCACACGTCATGGGTAACTCCATGGGCGGGGCGATTACCGCGCTTTACGCCGCCAATCATCCGGACAAGGTGCAATCAGCGGTACTGTTCAGTCCCGCCGGCATCCTGGAATACGAGAGCGAACTGGTGGATCTGGTTAAGGCCGGTGACAACCCCCTGATTCCGAAACAGCCCGGTGACTTTGAACGCCTGATGGACTTCGCACTGGAGAAAAAACCGTTTGTGCCCTGGCCCATTATGGGCGTGCTGGAGGAGCGCGCCATCGCCAACCGGGAGGTCAACGAGGTCATCTTTGCCGCCATTCGCGATGCCGGTTCCGGGGCAGATTTCCGCAATGCCATCACCCGGATCACGGCGCCGGTACTGGTCGTCTGGGGCAAGGAAGACCGGGTCATCAACTACCGTAACGGTGAGATCTTTGTGGCGGCGATACCCGATGCCTGGCTGGAGGTGATGGAGGGAATCGGCCACGCGCCGATGCTGGAAGCCCCCGAGGAGTCCGCACAACTGTTCCGGCAATTTATCGGGCCGCCGGCGGAGTAAACCGGATTTCCGCAAAAGTCATGGAATTCCGCCCTCAGCGACTACAAGGGCATGGGAAAACAGGGTAGCCTAGCAAGCATTGCACCCTTGATCTCTGAACTGACCACTCATGCCTGAAGCAATCTGGATAACTTTTGCCTTTGGTCTTGGCCTTCTGGTCAAGCTTGTGGGGCTCCCCCCTCTCGTCGGTTACCTGGCCGCGGGTTTTGTTCTGAGCGGCATTGCCGAAACAACCGGCGTCGTGATCGAAGAGACCGACGTCCTTGAGCGAATTGCGCACCTGGGTGTATTGCTTCTGCTGTTCACGGTGGGGCTCAAGCTGAAACTCCGGTCCGTGGTCAGCCCGGAGGTGATTGGTGGAAGCCTGCTGCATTTCGGGATCACCTGCGCCATCTTTACGCCGGGCCTCTATCTGCTGATGGAACTGTCCTGGAAGACCGCCTTTCTGCTGGCCATCGCGCTCTCGTTCTCATCTACCGTACTGGCCGCCAAGGTCCTGGAATCCAAGCGGGAGCTGCGAGCCTTTCACGGCCGAGTGGCCATTGGCATCCTGATCATGCAGGATCTTATCGCCCTGGTCGTGATGAGCGTGGCCGCCGGGCAGACGCCCTCGCAATGGGCACTGATTATCTTTGGCCTGCCCCTGCTACGCCCTGTGCTGTTCCGCCTGCTGGATGCCAGCGGCCACGACGAACTGCTGGTCCTGCTCGGGCTCTTGCTGGCACTTGTCATTGGCGGGCTGGGCTTCGAATCCGTTGGCCTGAGCTCGGAGCTGGGGGCACTGGTGTTCGGTGCCATGCTGGCGAATCATCCGCGATCCCAGGAACTCTCCAAGTCGCTCTGGAGTGTAAAAGAGGTTTTTCTGGTGGGGTTCTTCCTGCAGATTGGCATTGGCGGCCTGCCCGATGGGGAGGCCCTCCTGTTCGCGGTCATCGCTGGCCTGGTGCTGCCGCTCAAAGGTACCCTGTTCTTTTTCCTGCTGCTGGCGTTCCGGTTGCGGGCCCGAAGCGGCTTCCTTAGCTCACTGGCCCTGACCAACTACAGCGAGTTCGGGCTGATTGTAGCGAGCGTTGCGCTGCCCCAATGGCTGGTTCCGCTGGCGATTTCGGTATCGCTCTCGTTTGTCTTTTCCGCGCCTCTCAACCGCTTCTCCCACACGCTTTACGAGCGTTTCGCCCATGGCCTCAGCCGCTATGAGGGCAGCAAACACCATCCGGATGAACAGCCCCTGTCGCTGGGCGATACGCGGGTCCTGATCATGGGAATGGGGAGAACGGGCACCGCTGCCTACGATTGGCTGAGGGAGAAGCAGCCGAAACTGATGGGCCTGGATTCCGATCCGGCAAAGGCCGCCCAGCACCAGAAGGAAGGGCGTAACGTGGTCTTCGCGGACGCCGAGGATGCCTCCTTCTGGAACGGTCTGCACATGCCCGCCATTGAATCGGTGATCCTGGCCATGGGCGACATCGAGGGCAAACTGATTGCTGCGCGCACGCTCAGAACGATGGGTTTCAAGGGCTTTATCGTGGCTCACACCATGTACCAAGATGAAGCAAGACAGATTCAGGAAGCCGGCGCCGACGAGGCCTACCTGACCATGAGCGAGACCGGTGTCGCCCTGGCCAGCCACCTGATGGACAGGACACCCGCGAAACCCTCCCTGATTGTCGGCAAATCCGTGTAGCCTCAACACCCAGGGCGGCCACGTGGCGACTCATCGTCAAGCGCGCAGGTGCGAAACCCGGTATAGACGTCGTTGCGCACCGGCAGGTAAGCCTGGCGATAGGTGCCGCGAATCAGGCAGGAGGAGGTGGCGCAACCGCCCCCGCGGGTCACCTTGTGATCACCGAACTGCAGGGTCGACATGAACGGGTACATATCCACCCTGAAGCCGTCGTAGGGGAAGAACTGGCTGCTGGTCCACTGCCAGACCGTGCCCGTCATCTGGCGGCAGCCAAAGGGGCTGTCGCCGGCCGGGAAATCAAACACCGGATTCTGTGCCATGGCACGGCCATTCAAATCAGCGCGTTGCTCATCCGGCGCCGTGTTGCCCCAGGGAAAACGCCGGAACGGCTTGCCCGGGCGATTACCAAGGGCGGCCACCTCCCATTCAAACTCCGTGGGCAAACGACGCCCCGCCCACCGGCACCAGGCTTCAGCCTCCCAGAACGTCACATGGGTAACCGGTGCATCCGGGTTCAGGGGCTGCCAGCGATCAAACACCCGCTCCTGCCACTGGCCATCGTGCCAGCGCCAGTACAGCGGGTGGCGGGGAACACGAAGCAGGGGTTCGTCACTGCCATGAACCAGGGCAACATCGGATTCGGTCTGCAGCCATTTCCGCCCGCCGAAGGACCAGAGTTCGGGCCGCCGGTAGCCGCCATCCTCAACAAACTCCAGGAACCGGCGATTACTGACCAGACACTTTGAAATGGCAAACGGGTCCAGTTTTACAGTAAACCGGGGTTTCTCATTATCGAAGGCAAAATCCTCCCGGGCGTAGCGCTCCGAATCACCGGGCATGCCGATTAACCATTCCCCCGCAGGAATCAAGGCATCGCCATCATGCTGAACACCCGGCGCTGGCCGGTACAGATCCGTTCCCGAAGGTGCCGGATAGCCAACCGTCTGCCGGCACCAGATCAGTGACTCAACATGCATGTTCTGGTGATAGACCGCGTAGCGGTAAAGGTACAGCGCCTGGTCGGTCAGGGGCTGCGCCTTTATTCGCTCAGCCACCTGATCGTAAACAGTGTTGAAGTATTCAAGGGTTTTCTCGCGCCCGGGAAACAGGTCCCGGTTCCAGCGGTCGCGGTGCTCAACATGGAAGGAATCCCAGAGATCGTCCATGGACGGGTCGAAACTGGGCGTGCCATCGAGCAGGTTGAACACGAACACCTCGTAGAAAAAAGCGGCATGGCCCATTTCCCACAGCGGCGGATTCACCCCCGGATGCCAGGGCACATCCAGCAGCTTCTCGGGCAGAGAGCACACCAGGCTTTCCGTACGTTTCCGTGTCCACTCAAGCTGATCCAGCAGTTCCGCTCTGGCCTGATCCGTTCGGTCAATCGTCGTCATGTTTCGCCTCACTCATCTCAACCTCATCAAGTACCTGCATATCAGTATCCCAGCCAGTCAACAACACCTCCGTTAACAAGCCCCTGACACTCACTGTGGCACCCACATCCTTTACTCGCACTCTCCCCCGGTTTAC
Organism: Marinobacter sp. Arc7-DN-1; assembly: GCF_003441595.1. Classification (NCBI taxonomy): domain Bacteria; kingdom Pseudomonadati; phylum Pseudomonadota; class Gammaproteobacteria; order Pseudomonadales; family Marinobacteraceae; genus Marinobacter; species Marinobacter sp. Arc7-DN-1. The sequence continues at coordinate 2,163,704 of NZ_CP031848.1, forward strand.
AGACCGTGTCGGCAGACTTTACAGAAAACGTACTGTGACAAAATCCCCCGTTTCTAACCCGCTGAAACGACTGCAAGTGTTTAAACTGGCATACAACCTGAATGTCTGCCAGCAGGAGTTTCGCCTGTTTCCCCAAGCCGTATGCGGTCACAGGGCAGTGACCGGATCGAGCAGTTCCGGTATTACCAGCATTTACTGAACGTTGTGCAGTTCGTTTTCCCGGCAAGTTCTCAGGAGAATCGCCATGCAGGAAAAGCGACCGCTCGTTTGGTTGTCGGCGGTGTACCCGGTTTTCACAGCCAGCGAGCCAGTGTTCAGGGACTGGCAGCTGATTCATGTCTCCCTATCAGGCCGGTCGCTCACGGAAATGACACCTGACTCAGGCGCCAGAGTCGGCGTGTTTGATCTTGGTTCACTGACAGGGGATCAACTGGCTCGCCTGCCCGAATGGCTGGACGCCATCCCCGTCCAGCACTGGGTCGCCACGCTGGAGTCTCACCAGATTCAGAACCCCGATATCTGTGCGCTGATAAATCGCTATTGCAAGGACTACCACACACTGCCACTTCAGCCAGACCGGCTCAATGCCATCCTCGGCCACCTGTGGGGCATGTCGGAACTGCAGGAGAAGGCCTCACGGACGAAATCCGGTAGCTATCAAGAATTTGCCCTTGAGGGTGAGTCCCCGGCGATCCAGCAGGTCAGGGTGTTGTTGCAGAAATTCGCCCGCACCGAAGAACCGGTGCTTATCTATGGTGAGAACGGAACCGGTAAGGAAGCGGCTGCCAGCTTTATTCATGACCACTCGTTACGGAGGAACAAGCCGCTGGTCGCCGTGAACTGCGCCGCTTTACCCCGCTCCCTCACCCAGAACGAACTCTTCGGTCATGAAAAAGGCGCGTTTACCCATGCCATGAGTGCCCAGAAAGGCAGATTTGAAGCGGCCAATGGCGGCACCCTGCTACTTATTGGCGTGGATGAGCTCTACCCGGAACAGCAATCGGCGATTTTGCGTTTCCTCCAGGAGGGCCTGATAGAGCGCCTGGGTTCCAGTCATTCCATCAGCGTCGACACACGGCTCATCGCCAGCAGCACGAGACCGCTCGAACAGCTGGTGAAGACCGGGGCTTTCCGGAGTGATGTGTTTTACCGGCTTGGAAGTCTGCATGTGCTTTTGCCGCCGCTGCGGGAGCGGAAGGAAGATATTCCCATGCTAGCCAACCGGATACTCTCGGCCACACCCTCGGCCGAGGGTCCTCGGCACCTCAGTGACGCCGCCATTATCTGCCTTGCCGAACACCCCTGGCCGGGCAATCTCAGGGAACTGCAAAACCGGTTGCGTCAGGCCCTGTTGCTGGGTGACGGCCCCCGAATCGAAGCGGAGGATATGGGCTTTGCCGTTCCTCCCTCAGAAAACCAACACCGGAGCCAGGAACTGTCCCTCGACGCTTTCCGATCCCGGGCGGATCGCCAGGCGATCTCGATAAGTCTCGCACTTGCACACAACAACGTGTCGGCAGCCGCAAGGCTGCTGAACATTTCAAGGGTTTCGTTATACCGGCTGATGGACAAACACCAGTTCCCCCACGGTGCCCACACCCGGCCACCGAAGAATAACTGAAGGAGATTCCCCATGCATAAAAAAACACGCTGGATCATCCCGGTACTCACCCTGGCTGCTCCCATGCTTGCCGCGGCCGCACAGGTCGACAGGGATAGCACACCGGTATCCACTGGCACGGCTGGCCACACAGAGCCGAACGACAACTCGGCTACCGATATTGCATCAATAACTGCTGACCGGGGCATTGTCACCCGCCCGGGCCGCTTCACGATCGAGCCCTCCTTCTCCCATGCGTACAGCAACTCAACGGCGGTTGCGGTGGAAGGTTACACGGTGATACCTGCCCTGCTCATCGGGCTGATCAATATTTCGGAAATCCAGCGCGATATTTTCGTCGGCGCGATGTCACTCAAGTACGGCTTCACCAGTAAGCTTGAAGCGGCGGTTCGTGTACCCTACCTCAGTATCAGTGAGGACTTGAGAGAACGTGAGATTTTCAAGGGCACACCGGTGGATACTCTGCGCGAGTCCTCAGGCGAAGGCCTCGGTGATGTTGAACTCTCGGTTCGTTACCAGCTAACCGATGGCTTGGGCGGCTGGCCATACATTATTGGCGCAATGCGGGTGAAAGCGCCAACCGGAGAGGGCCCTTATGACGTCGAGCGACGGGTAATCGAGGGCGATGATGGCACTCCCATCGGCGTCGAGCTCGGTGATCGCCCCACGGGCACCGGTTTCTGGGCGTTCGAACCAGGTCTCTCATTCATCTACCCGTCGGACCCAGCCGTGCTATTCGGAAACCTGAGTTATGTCTGGACTCTCAAAGAGGAGCAGGGCTTCGAAAACGGGGGCACGGTCGACCCCGGCGACATTGTGCGTTTCGGCTTCGGAATGGGGTTTGCCTTTAACGACCGCACGTCCTTTAGCCTGGGCTATGACCACTCGATCATCCGGAAAACAACGTTCGAGAGGAATAACGATCTGTTTGCCGCCAACTTTGATCGTATACAGATCGGGTCACTATCGTTCGGCTTATCCCAGCGCCTGACGCGCGCCACAAGTCTGAGCCTGACGGTGAGTATAGGAGTTACGGAAAATGCGCCCAACAGCGAAATTACCCTGAAGCTTCCCATCAGTCTCTAGACATGATGGATTGACCTACCCCGCCTCAACGTCGTGGGTTATGTTGAAGGGGTAAAGCCAGACAACACAGCAGCCTGTCGGACTTAAGGCTGCTAGGCGGACAAGCTGGATAGCCGGTCAGCGGCCAAGCAACTGGACCAACTGATCACTGAGCCGTGCCGGGAACTGATTTCCGGCACCGACATTGTTCAGCTCGATGTTCAGTTGATGCATATTCTGTATCACAGTGCTATCAAGGCTGTTCTGAACGACGGTCATCCAGCCGTTGGGCCCCGCCATATTACTGGATACCCGAGCGCCGCCACTCCGGTTCGCGCTGATAACCTCGACTACTGTTTCCATTTGACTGTCCACCAAACCGCCGTTTACGGTCTGATTAAGATTGGGAATGGTCAAACGATTGATCACCAGGGTGTCACCGTTTATTCCGACGATCTGCTCCAGACCAATACTGATTTCCAGGCTGTCCATCAGGAAGCCACCCCGGTATTCAGACAGTTCCAGATCGCTCAGGGACTCAACACCAAGTGTCAGCTCTGCATGAACAGACGGCGTTAACGTGGTAAAGGAACTAACCAACAAAGCTAGAACTGGCATCCGGACCATCATGATCGTCACCATTCCCTTGAGGAGGGCCAGTAGGGCAGTGTGTGCCCGAGAGAAGGACCTTCCAGACCTGTCTGTGTCGGCGCCCTCGCCACTTGAGGCCAATGTCCGTCGCCGAGAAAGCCCTCTCGCCCTTCTTTGAGATGGCTGCGGATAACAAAGGCGGTGCCGTTCCAGTATTCGCTGAATTGTGCGTAGGAATACACCTTCAGCCCCCGGGCCGGATCCCCCACCAGGACTTCATCGTCACTGATCCCCTTGATCAGAACAAAATGCCGGAAGCCATCAATGTTCAACAACACAATCGTGGGTAAGCGCACCTTCTCCCTGAGGCCGGTCAACGGCATACGGAAACCATCGGCCTTGTACCCTCTGGACTCCAGATAGTGCTTCATATCGAGCATGGAGAAACCTTCCCGGCGCACCTTCTTTTCATCCGCCAACGCAAGCATTTCGATAAAGACATCGTGTTCTGTGACCTGGTCTTCGTAGTGAAAGGACAACAACGAAGCAACAGCTGCGGAGCCGCAACTGAAGTCGTATTGCTGGCGCATGACGCTGTCAAACCGGCGGTTCTCGAAACTGTTTACCTTTAGCCAGAAATCACCACCAATACCCGGCACCGTGACCGAGCCGGCGAAGGCAGTGGACCATAGCAGCCCGGCACTCGCGCAGATCGCAACAAGAACCTTTCTGGCCATGGCCCACCTCCGTCAGCGGTTAATCAGTATGTTGATTTGGGTACTGTCCTGAATGACCACCTGGTTACCGGTGTTCTGGATAACCGTGGCAACCCCGCTCATGTTACCGAACGCGTTGTCGGAAATACTGTTATTACCAGTGACAACATTACCCGACAGCAGGTTATCGGACACATTCGCATTTTGCTGGTTATCGTTAATCTGCCACTGCATCGGGACTCCCTGGCGACCGCTTGAATCCGCCAACTGATCTGCCGACAATGGCGTGGCCTCCATCCACTCCTCGGCCGATACAAATCCCGTTGCCCCGAACATTAACGCCAGCAAGGCAGCCTTCAGTTTCCATCTGATGACACGACCCATGGCAGTTCTCCCGGAATAACCGGGCCGCACCCGCTACAGGCAGGTGCGACCTGGATTCCTTATTGGGTGCCGCCACCGCTACCGGTGGACAGGTTGGACATTACACTGACATTAGCCTGTGTAACGCTGCCATTACCTGCGTTCTGGGCAAATGCCCCGACGCCGTTGAAGTTCGCTGAGCCACCGGAGATTTCGTTGCTGTTGCGAACTATGGTGTAGGAGCCGTCAGCGTTGGCACTACCGTATGTGGTTGCAGTACCCGATACGGTGCCGTTCAGATCGGCGCTATTCAGGAACACATCCAGATCCAGGGCCAGGGAGTTATCGGAACTATCATTGCCACTGTCAGACACAGTGGTGTTTCCGCTGTCCGCAACGTTGGTGGAATTGTCGGAGCTGTCATTTCCACTATCGGCAACGTTGGTGGAGTTGTCGGAGTTGTCGGAGTTGTCCGAATTATCCGAGTTGTCCGAATTATCCGAGTTGTCCGAATTGTCGGAATTATCCGAGTTATCGTTGCCACTGTCAGCGATCTTGAACGAATCGTTCACGCTGGTGCTGTTGTCGGAGTTATCTGAATTATCCGAATTGTCGCTGTTGTCGGAATTATCAGAGTTGTCCGAATTGTCAGAGTTATCCGACATGTCATTGCCGCTGTCAGCGATCTTGAACGAGTCGGCCACGTCGGTGCTGTTATCCGAATTGTCCGAGTTATCGGAGTTATCAGAGTTATCGGAGGCATCCGAATTATCGGTATTGCCACTGTCAGCGATCTTGAACGAGTCGGCCACGTCGGTGCTGTTATCCGAATTGTCCGAGTTATCGGAGTTATCAGAGTTATCGGAGGCATCCGAATTATCGGTATTGCCGCTGTCAGCGATCTTGAACGAGTCGGCCACGTCGGTGCTGTTGTCCGAGCTGTCCGAGTTATCCGAGTTATCCGAGTTATCCGAATTGTCGGTATTGGTGGAGTTGTTGTTACCTGAGTCGGTATTGCCGGATTGGTCATTATTGGCCGTGGAGGTATTATCCGCATTGGTGTTCGGATCTCCGTCACCCCCCTGGTCCGCATAGGCAAAACCGGAAACACCCAGACTCATTGCGATGGCAGCTGCTAGCAAACTTTTTTTGGTATTCATAATATCGCTTCCTTTTCGATTATTGGCTTTTAAGGGATCCGACCCAACCCGCTAGCCTTCAGGTAAGCCAAGGTCCAGACCCGCCAGAGAAATGGAGCGATTCTCGTGCCAGAATTAAAAAAAATACCTAAGCCAATATTTCTAAAGGCTTTTTATTTTTATTGCGTGAACGGGAAGCTTTCGCGGGGATGGAGAACTGTTTCAGGGATGAAACAGGCAGGGCGCGTGGAAAACATCGAAACCGAGGTTTATGCCGTGGTTTCAGACACATACACCTAAACGACAGTGTCAAAAAAACAAAACCCCGCAACGGGCGGGGTTTCGGGCTTGAAGCGAGCATTCAAGCCCGCTTCAGCAACACCTGAGCCTTCGATTAACCGAACTGGTTCATGGTGTTGTCTTTACCACCGGCTTTCAGGGCCGCTTCACCGGCGAAGAATTCCTTGTGGTCGTCACCGATGTTGGAACCCGCCATATCCTGGTGCTTGACGGTGGCGATGCCCTGACGGATTTCCTTGCGCTGTACACCGGCAACGTAGGCCAGCATGCCTTCGTCACCGAAATAGCCCTTGGCCAGGTTGTCGGTAGACAGGGCCGCGGTGTGGTATGTCGGCAGCGTGATCAGGTGGTGGAAGATACCCGCTTCACGTGATCCGTCACGCTGGAAGTTACGGCACCATTCGTCAGCCAGCTGACCCAGCTCGGTGTTGTCATACTCTTCGTTCATCAGCTTGGCGCGCTCGTAGGCCGATACATCCTTGCCTTCTTCCTTCCATGCGTCGAATACCTGCTGACGGAAGTTCAGGGTCCAGTTGAAGGACGGGCTGTTGTTGTACACCAGCTTGGCGTCGGGCACCACTTCCTTGATGCGGTTAACCATGGCCGCGATCTGGCCAACGTGCGGCTTCTCGGTTTCGATCCACAGCAGGTCGGCACCGTTCTGCAGGCTGGTGATGCAATCCAGCACAACACGGTCTTCGCCGGTGCCCGGCTTGAACTGGAACAGGCCAGAGGCCAGACGCTTCGGACGAACCAGCTGGCCGTTCTGCTTGATCACAACGTCGCCGTTGTTGATGTCTTCGGCCTTCTCGATAACCTCACCGTCGATGAAGCTGTTGTACTGGTCACCCAGATCGCCCGGCTCGTTGGTCACGGCGATTTTCTGGGTCAGGCCCGCGCCCAGGGAGTCAGTACGGGCAACGATAACACCGTCATCAACACCGAGCTCGAGGAACGCCAGACGCACGGCGTTGATCTTGGAGAGGAAGTCGGCGTGCGGAACGGTAACCTTGCCGTCCTGGTGACCACACTGCTTCTCATCAGACACCTGGTTCTCGATCTGGATGCAGCAGGCACCCGCTTCGATCATCTGCTTGGCCAGCAGGTAGGTCGCTTCGGCGTTACCGAAACCGGCGTCGATGTCGGCAATGATCGGCACAACATGAGTTTCGTGGTTATCGATCTGCCTGATCAGCTCGTCAGCCTTGGCGTTGTCGCCGGCGTTCTCGGCTTCTTCCAGGGCACGGAACAGGTGGTTCAGTTCCCAGGCATCGGCTTGGCGCAGGAAGGTGTACAGCTCTTCAATCAGGCCGGATACGGCGGTCTTCTCATGCATGGACTGATCCGGCAGCGGGCCGAACTCGGAACGCAGAGCAGCAACCATCCAGCCCGAGAGGTACAGGTAACGACGCTTGGTGGTACCGAAGTGCTTCTTGATGGACAGCATCTTCTGCTGGCCGATAAAGCCGTGCCAGCAGCCCAGGGACTGGGTGTACTGGGAAGTGTCATTGTCGTAGTTCGCCATGTCTTCGCGCATGATCTTGGCGGTGTACTTCGCGATATCCAGACCGGTCTTGAACTTGTTCTGTGCGCGCATGCGAGCGGCGTGCTTCGGGTTGATAGCGTTCCAGGTCGGGTGCTGCTTCAAAAGGGAAGCGATCTGGTCAACGTCTTGTGCGTAGGGCATGGTCTCAATCCTTTCTACGTTGGTTTTCTAAGTCGATGCGGAGAAGCGTACAGCAACTTCCGAAGCCAACAACCTGCTCACTTTTTGAGCGAAGCGCTGACGTTGAGGGTTACTTTAGTGGTTTCAAATTTATAATTGAAATTTATATGATCTATTTTCGGCATTTTTTTGGTGAATGAATAAAAAGACCAGGCCTTGAGTTGAATCAACACCACAACCGTCACTATTGTTACTGTTGCCAATGAGCACTTCCCACCGGAAACCCGTCAGGCGCAAACCGTGTTCTATCTGCGAGCTTTCAGTCATTCCCTTCTGCATGCTCTGAAGAATCTCTTTCCGATCCTGGCCGTCGTTCTCTTTTTCCAGCTCGTGATTCTCCAGCAGGTTCCGGAAAACACATTCGCGATGGCGTTGGGGTTGCTGATCGTGGCCGTGGGGGTTGCCCTGTTCCTCCAGGGCCTTGAATTAAGCATTTTCCCGGTCGGAAAGAGTCTGTCCAACCAGTTTGCCCGCAAGGGCTCGGTTCCTGTTCTGCTGTCGTTCGGTTTCGCGATGGGCTTTTCGGCGGTGGTCGCAGAACCCGCGCTGATTGCCGTAGCCCAGCAGGCCGAGGAAATCAGCGAAGGCAAGGTCAGGGCCCTGACCCTGAGAATCCTGGTCGCCGTCTCCGTCGGGCTGGTGGTTGCCGTCGGTGTGTTCAGAACCATCTTTGGTTATCCGCTGCACTGGTTCATGATCATTGGTTATATCGTGGTTGTGATAATCACCTGGTTTGCGCCTCCGGAGATTGTCGGCCTCGCTTACGATTCCGGCGGCGTGACCACCAATATCGTCACCGTTCCCCTGATTGCGGCCCTGGGCATTGGTCTTGCCGCCTCCATCCGCGGGCGCAATCCGCTAATGGACGGGTTCGGACTGGTTGCGCTTGCTGCCATGGTGCCCATGATCACCGTTCAGTTGTACGGGATTGTTGTGTATTCCGGGGAAACCGCGGATCCGTCCGTTTTGCCGGCTCTGGTTGCCAATACAAATGTGGAGGACGCTCCGGTTCTGCTCGCGATGTTGCTGGACCTGGCTGAAATGGTTCGGGATGTGCTTCCGATCATTATCACCATCCTGTTCTTCCAGTACCTGGTCTTGCGCCGGGGGCTGACCAATCCCCGCAGGATTCTGTCCGGATTTACACTGGTTGTCCTGGGGCTCTATGCCTTCGTTGTCGGCCTGAAGCTTGGCCTGTTTCCCATCGGCACCAGCATGGCCGAGCAGTTGATGAGCATGGAGGGTTTCGCCTTCGTCTACCTCTTTGCGTTCATGATCGGTTTTGCCACCACCATGGCCGAACCTGCGCTGATCGCTATCGGACACCAGGCGGAACAGGCGGCGGCCGGAACCATCAATGGCAACGCCATCAGGATCATCGTGGCGGTCGGGGTGGCCGTGGGCATAACCCTCGGAGTACACCGGATTATCAGTGGCGATTCGATTCACCATTACATCATCGGCGGCTATATTCTGGTCATCTTCCTGACCGCGCTGGCACCGAGGTACATCATTCCCCTGGCCTATGATCTCGGTGGCGTCACCACCTCCGAGGTCACCGTGCCCCTGGTGACCGCACTGGGCATCGGCCTGGCGAGCAGCATAGAGGGCCGTAACGTACTGATCGACGGTTTTGGCCTGATTGCCTTCGCGTCGATCTTTCCGATTGTTACGGTGATGAGCTATGCCATTATTGTTGAAATGCTTGCAAAGCAAAGGAAAACAGAGCCATGAAATTTTCCGTACTGGTTGCCATTGTTCCCGAGGATCAGGAGCAGAACTGTGTTGATGCGGCAAGAGACCTGGGCGCCGGGGGCATAACGGTGCTGTCGGGCCGGGGCATCAGTAACACCGCCAGGAAGACGTTCTTCGGGCTGACCTACGACGGCAGCCAGAGCGTTTTGCTGATGGTACTGGAGAAGGGCCTTTCACTTGATATTCTGAAATCCATCCAGAAAATTCTCATGCCAGACCACACCGATTCACAGGGACTTGTGTTCACCCTCCCCGTGGAACACCTGGGTGGGATCGATTTGTCACAGGTCGAGAAATTCGAACAACACCTGAAATGTTCACTGTATCCGGAGAACAACGATGAAACTGGTTAAAGATGTGATGGTCCGGGACATTATCACCATTACTCCGTTTGCCACCATCCGTGAGGCGCTCTCTCTGATGAAGAGGCACTCGGTGAAATCACTGGTGGTGGAGAAACAGAGCGAACACGATGCCTGGGGATTGATCACCTATACCAACGTGCTGAAAACCGTGATTGCGGAAGACGGCGACATTGACCTTCTGAATGTTTACGACGCCTGCGCCAAACCTGTCATCAGTGTCGGTGAGAGCCTGAATGTCCGGCATGCGGCAAGTCTGATGAGTATGTATCGAGTGAAGCGCCTTCTGGTGCTGGCGGACAATGACCTGAAAGGCTTTGTGGTGATGGATGACATTATGGCCGCCCTGCTCGAAAGCATCGACTGAAAACCGTTCAGGTCAGGCACAGCACCACCAGCCGGTCACCAGGCTGTAGCTCAAGATAGTCCTTGCGGGGCGGATTCAGTTGGAGGTGGCGTCCACGCTCATTCTCCTTGTGCCGGAAGATACCCAGAGCCAGCTCACCTTCCGCCGCCACCGTCTTCTCCAGAACCTGGAACGTGGCGCTGGCTGGCAACGGGTAATCCGCGGGATCCCGGAACTGGATTTCGGCCCCGCCGACGGTGAACAGCTCATCCAGAACCACCCGGAGTTCCCGCCTCAAGGCGACCTGGGCCAGGACGTGACTCAGAATCATCGGGCTGATCAGCATTTCACTCTGGTGCCCGTACAACAGGTGCCGGTTGTCCGGATCGCTCAGTTCCATAATCAACTGGGGCCGCCTTGGGGACTCGGCCAGGATGTCCTCAAGCTGGAGATACCCCACCATGGCCCGGGCATCCGCTTCTTCCCCCGATGCCAGCCGGTCGCTACTGAGCAGGATTATTGTGTCGTAGCCCGCCGGCTGAACCCGGCGGAGCTCCCCCTCCACCATGTAGTCCGCCTCGATATGGCCACAGGCCACCCGGCCGTGGCCTTCAACATACCGGGCAATGGCCTGTTCCCGCTCGCCTTTTGGCACCACGGAAACAAGGTCCAGCTCGAAGCTGCGATGGCCGTAACTTTCAAACTCAGCCACCAGGCTCGGAACCCGCCGATTCCAGCCAAGGACCAGCACACGGTGGTTGTTCTGATCCGGCGGGCGTGCCACGCGGGCCGCCTCGCCCCTGGCAATTGCCGGCATTGCCGGCTTTTTCGGATCGGGTTCGGTCTCGACGTAATCCCGGGCCATCATCACCACCCGGTCTTCCGTGTCGATCCGCGTGTCGGACGGCGCCAGCAAGCACACCTCCCAGCCAGCCACCCCGCGCCTCAGCAATCCCAGCACAATAACTTCAGGCCGTGCCGAAGCCAGCTCTCCAAGCGTCAGCCCAGCCACCGACTCGCCACCCCGGATATAGATTTCATTACCGTCACCGGCGGTAAGCAACTCGTTAAAGATTTCCGACAGCCCCGGGTGAAGGATATTCTGAACCATCAACCGGCTAATGGTGGCATCGCCGGCAACCACTTCCACCGCCCCTGGATAGGCCCGCTCAATCACCGGCAGCTTCCGTACATCCTGGATCTCTGCCACCACGAACGGCAACGAAGCCTGCAGATACCTTGCCTGCGCGGCGATGGAGAGCAGCGCCTTGACTGTTTCCACGTCCGATGTCACCAGACTGCCCGCCTCGTGGGTCGCGCTGGGCACAATCACCGCCGCGGCGTCCAGACAAGCCACCCGATGAAGTGCATCCGGCTGGATAGCCGACCCGGAGCGCAGAATGATCTGCCGGGCTCGTCGGCCAATGCCGGGCTCGTTTCGCAATTCGTGAACCTGCTGTGCCGATGCTTCTTCTGACAGCACAACCAGATTCAGCCTCTGGGTAGCGTGCTTTTCCAGGAACCGGCGTACTCGGCCGCTGGAGCCCAGCAATTCCGACAGCAGCGGCAGGGTCTGGCTGGTCCACCCCAGTACCACCACATGATTTTTCAGGGTTACCGGGGTAAGCCCACGCTCGAGCTCTGCCATTTTGGCAATCAACCACCGAGTCAGGATCGCCACCAGCGTACCCATGAACACGACATAGCCACTGATGGTCAGCAGGGTTGAGACAAACCGCTGCCAGGTACCCACATCGTCACCCAGATAACCGGGATCGGTCAGTCGCAGGAACGCCCACCAGATGGCCGAGCCCGGGTCCTCCAATTCCCCGCCCTGAGACACCACCAGCAGGCCGCCGACCAGAGAGATCAGGCCGATAAACACACCAACGACCAGGAGCTGAAACCCCGCCCCCTTGACCAGTTGGCGTTCCACAATAAATTTCAGGCGGTCGATCAGCCGGAAAGGCAGCATGGCATTCCTCTTGTCCAGAGCGTTTTCAATGCCTAAGGGTAAACTATCCGGGGACTTTAAGAATCAACGTTTTATCCGGAGGGCTGATCAGATTCAGAAGCGGGGTTACTGATCAGACGCAAGGCTTCTTCCAGGGAGGAAGTATAGCGGCTGACGCCGGACACCGGCGTCACACCAGCGCGAGCCAGGGTCCTCAGCGGCTGGAACTGGAGATCGGCAATGACAATCTGCGTGCCGTCCTGCTCGCAGGTGTCAATCAGCTTGTTCAGGGCAGACAGGCCCCCGGCATCAAGAATAGTGACGCCGTCCATATACAGGATAAACCCGCGGGCCTCCCGGGACAGTTCTGCCAGCTCCCCGAAAATCCGGTCGGCGGCCGCAAAGAACAGTGGCCCGTTGATTTTGAACACCTGCCAGCCGTCAGGCAGGCCAGAGTCAGCAACCCGTCTGTTCAGCGTGATGTCCGTCACCTTGGTCATCTGGGCCATTTCACGCATGAAGAGAACCGCCGCCAGCAAAACCCCGGTGGTGATCGCGATCACCATATCCAGCAACACCGTAAGCCAAAAGCAGGTGAGGAAAACAAGGATATCGCTACGTGGCACTGTTTTCAGAAGATGCACGGATTTGGGCGCCTCGCTCATATTCCAGGCCACCATCACCAGCAGCGCTGCCATGGCCGGCATGGGCAGAAAAGCCAACAGGCCAGCCAGCGAGACCAGCGCCAGCAGAACCACCAGAGAGTGAATCATTGCCGATACCGGGGACTCGGCACCGGCCCGGTAGTTGGCCGCGGAGCGTGCAATGGCAGCCGTGGCGGTAATGCCGCCGAAAAACGGGACAATAATGTTCCCCAGACCCTGCCCCATCAACTCACTGTTGGCACTGTGGCGCTTACCGGTCATGCCATCGAGTACCACCGCGCACAGCAGGGACTCGATGGCACCGAGCATGGCGATGGCGAAGGCCGCCGGCAGCAGTTCCCGGACCAGGGTCCAGGACAGTCCGATCGGTTCGCCGGAAGCGCCCATCTGCCGCCACGGCCAGGCGAACTCGGGCAAAAACGGCGGAATACCCGCCCCCATACTGCCATCGGGCATCAGATAGCTGAACCTTGAGCCGATGGTTTCGATGGATGCGCCGCTGGCATTGAACCACAGGGCAAGCAAGCTACCGACAATGACAGCCGGGAGGTGCGGCGGCACGGGGGTTTTCAGTCTCGGCCAGAGCAGCATCACCGCAAGGGTTACGCCGGCCACCAGAGTACTCATCCCATCCAGTTCCGGCAGTGCGCTGGCCAGCACCGCCAGCTTGTCCCAGTAGTGCTCAGGCATATCGCCAACCGGCAGGCCAAAAAAGTCCCGGACCTGAAGGGTGGCGATCACCACCGCAATGCCACCAGTAAACCCCAGGGTTACCGATTCGGGAATGTACTCAATAAACCGGCCCAGTCGCATCAAAGCCATAATCATCAGCAACACCCCCGACATCAGGGTTGCCAGCAGCAAGCCTCCCAGCCCGTAGGTCTGGGCAATCGGGTATAAAATGACCACAAAGGCAGCGGTGGGGCCGGATATACTGAAACGACTGCCTCCGGTCAGGGCAATCACAAAACCGGCAATGATGGCGGTGTAAAGCCCGTACTGGGGCGCAACACCACTGGCGATTGCCAGAGCCATGGCCAGTGGGATGGCAATGATCCCCACCGTGACACCGGCCAAAAGATCACGCAGGAACCGGCGGCCGCTGTAGCGTTCATCCAGACAGGATTCGCGAAGGGCATGGGCCAGCCGGAGGGAAAACAGGTGCGCGCGGTGGGGCATGAAAGTCTCGTTTATTGCAACACGTCGGGTTAGATTATATGCTCACCACATCCACATTCAATGTTAATCTGATTAACATATAACGAGCATTTCACAGAGAAATGAGTACCCCATGGAAAACCGCACTGCCCGTCTGACATTATTGATCGACCCGGAAAAAAAGGCCGCCTTTGAAGAACTCTGCAAGCAGGAGGATGTAACGCCCTCCCAAAAAGTCCGCCAGTTTATCCGGGAATACGTGGAGGAAAGGCTGGGGCCAGACTGGCGCGAAGATCGCAAAAACAGATCCTGATGAAAGCCGGAGCCTATTGATTGTCATGAAACCTCTCGCGCCGGCCCTGTTACTCTCCGTCCTGTTTGTTCTGAACGGATGCACCGCCATGCCCTCCTCCAGCAGCCCGAAAGGTCTGACCATACCGCAAACCCAGTACGACGCCCGGGTCGTTGAGCCGGAAAGCGGCGCCGCCCTCACTCCGGAGCAACTGGCCCGGCGCCTCGCTGAAACGGATGTCGTGATCGTAGGCGAATATCACGGGCACCATGGCTCGCATTTGCTGCAATCCCGGCTTCAGATGGCACTCTTTCGACAACAGCCCAGGCAGATCCTGTCTATGGAGCAGTTCAACCTGGACCGTCAGCCTGAACTGGACCGGTATTTAAAGGGTGAAACCGGGGAAACAGAAATGATTGAGGATGCCGGCGCCTGGGACAATTACCGGGCCTCCTACCGCCCCGTGGTGGAATTTGCGCGCCAGCAGAATCTGCCGGTCATTGCTGCGAATGCGCCGGCGGATGTTGTTCGCTGTGTCGGCCGCAAGGGGCCTTCCTATCTCGATCAGGTTTCCAGGAGTATCCGGCAAGCACTGCCCTCTGATCCATTCACGGACACCCCCGCTTACCGTGAGAAGTTTGCCGGCGCCATTGGCGCGAGCCACCAGGCCAACAGCACCATGAACGAACGCATGGAGAACACCTACAAAGCCCAGTTGCTCCGGGACAACGCCATGGCGGCACGCATTCTTGAGGCCAGGGCCGCATTTCCGGGATATCAGGTGCTGCACCTGACCGGCACTTTCCACAGTGAAGGCGGGCTGGGAACCGTAGCATTGCTGAAACAGAGGGCGCCGGCGCTTTCTGTTGCCGTTATCAGCCCGGTGTTCTGGCCGGCAACGAACAGTAAGCCTCCCCTGGAACAGAATCGATCAAAAGGTGACTTCCTCTACTTTATCCAGCCACTGCCCGACGAGTTCAAGGACCCGGAGCGCGAACGCGAAGCCATGACGGCCCGTTTCCAGCGCTCCGCCAGAAAAACCTGCGACTGACGAACGACCGGCGTTCAGGATAGCGGGCAGGCTTACTGGGTCGCCACCATTTCGTCCGTCACCTGGTACTCCCCGGCCAGCCAGCGCAGGATCTCAGTGGCGGCGGGGTGATCAAAGGCGTCGTAGGTATGCTGGAGGCTCTGCCGCTTTTCATCACTGATCCGGCCCAGGCCGGCATCCTGCAGCACCAGTAAATCGGCGTGGATCTGTGCCGCCAGCTCCCTCCCGAGCACTTCCCGTGCCACATGGCGAAACGCCTGACCATACTGGTAAGAAGGCCCCAGACGGTAGGACTCCGCGAGCGTGATCGCCGGGATGGCGGTCAGGGTTGGTTGCAGGGCCGGATTGATGCCATGGCCGGCCAGGTGGGCAGCGTTGGCTGCCGGTCTTCCGGTAAAGGCGCGCAGGTGCAAATGTTGTGACATCCGGTCGCCGTCATTGACCGGGTAATTGTCCCAGAGTACCGGCTTGCGCCCGAGCAGATCCCCGACCCGTTTCAGGTGCCCGGGGGAAATTTCCCGGGAACAGACCTCCTCGCCGGTCCAGAATATATTGATTGAATGGTCCAGCCTGCGACCCAGGGTTTCCAGGTAATCCGCCGGGCGTTCGCCGAACACCCGGTCCAGAACTGGATCGTCGGAATAATAACTGGGGCAGACGCTCAAACGCTTGATGGTTGTGCGCTCGCGAATCCAGTGCACGATCTCCACCTGGGTACCGGCAAGATTCGGCGTATCCGCCCGCATGTCATCAAACAGGATGGCCAGCTCATCGATACCCATGTTCTCCAGCAACGAAAGCTTTTCCGCCAGGGCCACGCGGGCATCGTCATCAAACCGGTTGAAGATTTCGAGCGGGCTCAGGCCTACCCCGAAACGCACACCTTCGCGCCGGCAAAACCGGGCAAACTCCGCCAGCTCCGAGGCCATGGCGGGCGGATGCGCCTGCTGCCATTTGCGGCGAAGGAAGGCGTCGGCTTTCGGGGCGTACAGATAAAAACCATATCCGTGGGGCGCCAGGGTCTGGACCAGCTGTCGGCGCTCCTGCCAGGTCCACACGGGGCCGTAGAATCCCTCGATGACTCCCAATGTCGTTGTCATGGCTATACACCCCATTCCAGCTGGTTCCCGGGTTCTCAAATCATGTACCCCTCAGACAACAATTTTGACTAGACTGATCATTATTGCCAACTATAAAAAACATGATCATTCCAATCAGGAGCAATGCGATGGAAATAAAAACCTTCGAGGATCTGATCGACTGGACCCGCCAGCTACACGCGTACCTGGCCAGATGCCTGCACGATTCAGCCAGCCTGAACAAGGACGAGCGAGCCAGCGCCCTCCTGGATTATCTGTCCAGCCATGAAAGCCTGCTGGAAAGAGCCGTGAGCGAGTTCGAAAAGCAGGCCGATCCGAAGGCGATGAAAACCCGCCTCTACGATTACCTGAACCATAGACCGATCAAGGCCAGCGAGGTTCCGGATACCCACTATGCCGGTATGAGTTTCACGGACATCGCACGGGAGGTCTTTCAGTTTCATGACCAGGTGATGGACCTCTATGAGTCCCTGATAGGAAAGGCCGAGATCCCCGAGGCCAAGTCGCTGCTGGAGGACTTGCTCGCCCTGGAGGAGCACGAAGCCATGCGCCTGGCCAGCCAGATCAGCCGGATGGAAGACCTCTGATCCGCTGTACGACCAAGGTCGTAAGAGCGACGGTTTTTGATTTTGTTTGCTAACGATAATTGCTACCGTGAACTAGCATCAAGAGTTGTTTAGCCCCAAAAAGGGCGAAACGCTCGACTCACAAAAACGATAAGAGGATAGAAGAGCAATGAAGATCCGTTCTGTTCTTTCCGCGGCTGTGCTGGCTGTGGCAACGACCTTTGCCGCCACGCAGGCGCTCGCCCAAGAGACTTTCACCCTCCGCCTCGCAGAAACCTGGGGGCCGAACTTCCCGATTTTCGGTGATACCACCAAGCGATTCGCCGAAACGGTCGAGAAGATGTCCGACGGACGCCTGAAGGTCCGTATCGATTCCGCCAATAAACACAAAGCCCCGCTGGGCGTGTTTGACATGGTCAAGGCCGGCCAGTACGACATGGGCCACTCCGCCTCCTACTACTGGAAGGGCAAGGTTCCCGAGACGCTGTTCTTCACCAGCATGCCATTTGGCATGAATGCCATGGAACAGTACGCCTGGTTCTACCACGGCGGCGGCATGGAGCTGATGCAGGAAGTGTATGAGCCCCACAACATGCTGTCGTTCCCGGGCGGTAACACCGGCGTGCAGATGGGCGGCTGGTTCCGCAAGGAGATCAAATCCCTGGAAGATCTGCAGGGCCTGAAAATGCGCATCCCCGGCTTCGCCGGCGAAGTGTTTGCCGAAGTAGGCGTCAACCCGACCAACATCGCGCCGGGCGAGCTCTATACCGCTCTTGAACGCAACACGATCGATGCGGTCGAGTGGGTAGGTCCGGCCCTGGATCTGCGCCTTGGCTTCCAGCAGATTGCCGACTACTACTACACCGGCTGGCACGAGCCGGCCACCGAGCTTCAGTTCCTGGTCAACAAGCGGGTCTGGGAAAAGCTGCCGGCGGACCTGCGGGAAATCATGCGTGTCGCCATGCGCACAGCTTCCTATGACATGCTGGTACAGTCTCAGCACGCTAACGCCGAGGCCTGGGCCAACATTCGCGAGGAGTACCCGAATGTTCAGATCAAGCGGTTCCCGGATGACATCTTCCAGGCCATGTACGCGGCCAACAACAAGCTGCTGAAAGAAGCAGCAGCTGAAAGCGACATGGCAGCCAGGATCATTGAGTCCCAGGCCAGCTACCAGAAACAGAGCCGTGCTTACACAGATATTTCCGAGCGCGCATACCTCAACACCATGGCCGAAGTCGAGTAAGATAGAGGCTTTAACGGAGCCGGGATCGCTCTCGAAGTGATCCCGGTTTTGTCGTTTATAGCAACCGGAAAATCGCCAGTCCGCCTGGCGGAGGATTATCAATGCGGTGGATTATCAAACTGGATGAGGGGCTTGCCCGCTTGTCCGTGTTCTGTGGCTGGGTCGCCTGTGTCGCGATGATACTGATGGCAGCCAACGTCTTTTACGACGTGGTGGCCCGTTACGCCTTTAACGATGTTTCAATCGGCATGCAGGAAATGGAGTGGCACCTCTATTCGGTGGTGTTCCTGCTAGGTATTCCCTACGCACTACGCACGGATGGTCACGTTCGCGTCGACGTCTTTTACACCCGCTGGAGCAACAAGGCCAAGGCCTGGATAAACCTGGTAGGTGCGATCATTTTTGTTATTCCCTTTGCCTACCTGATTGGCATCTATGGCTACGACTTTGCGATCGATTCCTACAACATGGGCGAAGGCAGCGGTGACCCGGGCGGCTTGCCCTATCGTTGGATCATCAAGTCTGTGATTCCCGTCAGCGCGGTTTTTATCGGCATTGCAGGGCTGAACATGGCCACCTATGCCCTGCGTGTCATGGCAGGCGACAAAGAGTACGAAGGTGAGCACAGCGCAGGAGGCCTGGCATGATTGGTATGATTATGTTCGGCGCCGCCCTGCTGATGCTGATGCTGGGGTTCCCGGTAGCCTTTACCTTCGGCGGCGTAGCCCTGTTCTTCGGAATATTTGCCGAGGGCATGGATCTGTTTGCCTTTATGCCCTACCGGATCATGAGTGTGATGCAGAATACCGTTCTGATGGCGGTTCCCCTGTTTATCTTCATGGGAGTTGTGCTGCAGCGCACCCGGCTGGCGGAGCAACTGCTGACCTCAATGGGACGACTGTTCGGTGGCCTGCCAGGCGGCCTGGCCATTTCCACTATTCTGGTTGGCGCCCTGCTGGCCGCTTCCACCGGCGTCGTGGGTGCCAGCGTGGTTGCCATGGGGCTGATTTCCCTGCCGGTCATGCTGGCACACAAGTACGACAAGCGACTGGCCACCGGCACCATCTGCGCCTCCGGCACCCTGGGGCAAATCGTGCCACCCTCGATCATACTGATCATTCTCGGCGACGTGCTGGGGCTTCCGGTGGGCGACCTGTTCAAGGCAGCCGTCTGGCCCGGCGTGGTTCTGATCGGGCTGTACATCGTCTATATCCTGATCGTGACCCGGCTTCGGCCTGAAACCGCGCCGGCCATGCCCGAGGAAAGCGGTGTTTCCCGCAAGAAGGAAATCCTCAACGCGCTGCTGGCCATCATCCCGCCGCTGGCACTGATCGTAGTGGTACTGGGTTCGATTTTCACCGGTATTGCCACACCCACGGAATCCTCGGCGCTGGGCGGTGTTGGTGCCGTGGTTCTGGCGATTATCTACCGGCAGTTTTCCTTCAGGATGGTCTGGGACGCCTCCAAGGACACTGTGAAGGTCACCGCCATGGTGTTCGCAATCCTGATCGGTGCCACCGCCTTCTCCATGGTGTTCAGCTACACCGGCGGCGACTATCTTCTGGAAGAGTGGCTGCTGCAACTGCCCGGTGAGAAGTGGGGCTTCATCATCCTGGCCATGCTGGTCATCCTGGTGCTGGGTTTCTTCATTGACTTCGTGGAGATCTCCTTCATCATCGTGCCGATCCTGGCGCCGGTGGCCGAAGCCATGGGCATCAACATGCTGTGGTTTGCGATCCTAATCGCCATGAACCTTCAGACGAGCTTCCTGACCCCGCCGTTCGGGTTCTCTCTGTTCTACCTGAAAGGCGTGGCTCCACCGGAAGTCCGGACCATCGATATCTACCGGGGTATCGTGCCCTTTATCCTGATCCAGATACTGGTGCTGGCGCTGATCGTGGTATTCCCCGAATGGTTTGGCATGAGCCCCTCCTACTGACCTTGCACGAATGCCGGGCCCCCGGGCCCGGTATTTTTTTACCTGACGCGACTCCCTCGCTCCCACCTGCCCTTCCCGATTTACCCGATAGTTTTCCCCGGTATTATTCCCGCCTGACAAAACCCGACAGTTTTCTATACTGAGTAGACAATCGGCAATTCTCAGGCTTATATTCGGGAAGCCCCGGCGCGCGAACGTCGCCGAAAGACATTGATGTTGAGGTTATCAAGGGAGAGCGGAGTCCATGAATCAGAGTACGACCCAGAAAACCCGTGACACCGGGCAGGAACAGAAAAGCCACGTTCTTACCCTGCCACTGGATCACACCCAGGCAGACCGGTCGCCCCATACCTACGAGCGCTGGCTGATCGCCAAGCTTGTGCGGATGGCTGGCGCCCCGCCGGTCCGGTTCCGGCTCTGGAACGGGGATGTTATCGAACCTGAGGGACAGCAGGCAGAATTTACCCTGCACCTGACCGACCCCAAAGCCCTGTATGCTCTGGTCACCAACCCCAATCTGGCCTTTGGCGATCTGTACAGCGCCGGACGGCTGGAAGTGGAAGGCGATTTGCCAGACCTGATGGAGACCCTTTACCGGGCCGTTTATGAGGCCCGCCAGAAATGGCCGAAATGGCTGGAGGCCCTGTGGCGCAATCACACTCCGCGATCCACCGGCATCTCCGAAGCCAAGGAGAACATCCATCACCACTACGATCTCGGTAACGAGTTCTACCGGCTCTGGCTGGACAACGCCGAAATGCAGTACACCTGCGCCTATTACGAAACCCCGGACCTGAGCCTGGAACAGGCCCAGTTGGCCAAGCTGGAGCACGTCTGCCGCAAACTCCGGCTCAAACCCGGTATGACCGTTGTCGAGGCCGGCTGCGGCTGGGGCGGGCTGGCCCGCTACATGGCCCGTAATTACGGGGTAAAAGTCCACTCCTACAACATTTCCCGGGAACAGCTGGACTACGCCCGGGAAGAGGCCCACAAACAGGGGCTGGATCATCTGGTCGAGTACGTTGAGGACGACTACCGCAACATCAGCGGCCAGTACGATGCCTTTGTGTCCATCGGCATGCTCGAGCATGTGGGCAAGGAAAACTACGCGGCCCTGTCCGAGTTGATCAAACGGAGCCTCAAACCCGACGGCATTGCCCTGCTCCACAGCATCGGCCGTAACCGCCCGATGCTCATGAATGCCTGGATCGAAAAGCGCATTTTCCCCGGCGCCTATCCTCCGAGCATCGGCGAATTCATGCAGATCTGTGAACACGGCGATTTCTCGGTACTGGACGTGGAAAACCTGCGCCTGCACTATGCCCAGACCCTCAACCACTGGATGGAGCGCTTCACTGAAAACGAGGATAAGGTAACGGCCATGTACGACGGGCACTTCACCCAGGCCTGGCGCATGTACCTGGCCGGCTCCATGGCCGCCTTCCGGGCCGGTTCCCTGCAGCTGTTCCAGGTTGTCTTCACCCACGGTGACAATAACCGGCTGCCACAAAGCCGGCAGGATCTCTACAACTTTCCCGCGGCACCCGAGGAGGCCTGATGGACTACTATGACCTGATCATCGTCGGTGCCGGCCCCGCCGGCTCCACCCTGGCCAGCGCCCTGGGGAACAGCGGCAAACGAATACTGATCATCGACAAACAGGGTTTTCCCAGAGACAAAACCTGCGCGGGCTGGGTAACGCCCGCAGTGATGGAAACCCTGAATATCGACCTGCAAGACTATGGCACCGGCCGAACCCTGCAGCCAATCCGGCGTTTCCGCATTGGCATGATGGGGCAAGCCGCCGTGGAAAACGATCACGGCGACGTGGTCAGTTATGGCATCCGCCGGTTCGAGTTTGACGAGTACCTGCTCAGCCGTGTTACCTGCCCGAAGCAGCTTGCCACGCCCGTCAAATCGATTGTCCGAAGGGGGGGGAACTGGGTCATTAACGAGACCTGGGAAGCGCCCCTGGTGGTGGGTGCGGGCGGCCACTTCTGCCCGGTGGCGCGGCTGCTTGGCGAGGGGCCCGGCAGCCATGAGACCGTGGTTGCGGCCAAGGAAGTTGAATTCGAGATGACACCGGAGCAGGCATCAGTCTGCCAGGCCCGGGGCGACACACCGGAACTCTGGTTCTGCCGGGACCTCAAGGGCTACGCCTGGGTCTTCCGCAAAGGCAATTACCTGAATATCGGCCTGGGCCGGGAAGACAACCACAAACTGACCGGCCACCTGCAGGCATTCGTGGAGGAGATGAAGTCAGCCGGACGAATCCCGGCGGATCTGCCCGGGCGCTTCAAGGGCCACGCCTATCTGCTGTACGCCCACGCGGAACGGCCATTGGTGGATGATGGCATTCTGCTGATCGGTGACTCGGCCGGTCTGGCCTATACCCAGAGCGGTGAGGGCATCCGGCCAGCGATCGAATCAGCGCTGATGGCAGCGGATGTGATTCGCCATGCCCCTGACTCTTCCGCCTCCTCGCTGCAGGTATACGGCGATGCCATTGCCGAGCGCTTCGGCAACCGTGCTGCCGACACGGAACAAGGCTGGCAGGTGCCGGACTGGGTCAAGATGCCCCTGGCCAGCACCCTGATGCGGTCGCACTGGTTTACCCGGAAGGTGGTGACGGAGAAGTGG
Source organism: Marinobacter sp. Arc7-DN-1 (assembly GCF_003441595.1). Classification (NCBI taxonomy): domain Bacteria; kingdom Pseudomonadati; phylum Pseudomonadota; class Gammaproteobacteria; order Pseudomonadales; family Marinobacteraceae; genus Marinobacter; species Marinobacter sp. Arc7-DN-1. The sequence continues at coordinate 2,186,299 of NZ_CP031848.1, forward strand.
TTCCTGCATCAGCAAGTGTCGCCGCTTCAAATTGCAGTCTGATCCGGACACCCCGACTTAGTGGCCGAGGTAGCTTCGATACATTCAGACAGTCTTTTCCTGCTGGGAAAGATAGTACTGCTTTATCCATACTGGAGCCGGGTCAGATTCCCGGCCCGCAATCAGTGCAACCTTCCTCCGGTGCCGGGCCGATACTGAGATTGCGGTTCAGGTCTTTCAGCGCGGTTCTCAGCCCCTCCTCGATCACCGGGTGATAAAACGGCATCTCCAGCATTTCGCTTACCGTCAGCCGCCGTTGGGCTGACCAGGCCAGCAGATGGGCAATATGTTCTGCCGCCGGGCCGAACATCTCCGCGCCCATGAACAAACCACTGCCGTGCTCACCGTATACCCTGAGTAGCCCGCGATTCTTGCCGATAACGCGGCTCCGGCCCTGGTCTTCAAAAGACACCTCACCAACGGCAAAGCGGCCGTGACAGCGTTCATCCACCTGATTGATGGTCAACCCCACGGTGGCGATCTGTGGATCGGTGAAGACCACGGCCAGCGGCGTCCGCCGCAGGCCGGCACGCACGTCCGGATATGTGCCTGCGTTGTCGCCTGCGATTCGGCCCTCATCAGCCGCCTCATGCAGTAAGGGCAGGCTGTTGTTGGCGTCCCCGGCGATGAATATATGGCTCTGGCCACAGCGCAGGGTATGGGGGTCAAACAGCGGCATCCCCTTCTCGTCCAGCTCAATGTCGGCATTCTGTATATCCAGCCCATCAATATTGGGCCGGCGTCCGGTCGCCGCCAGCAGGTAATCGAAAATCTCGGTTTTTTCGCCGCCATTGCCATCGGCAAGGGTAATGGCAACACCGTCATCAACCCGCTCCACTTTTTTCACGTCCGCGGCCGGATCCAGCGGAAACTCCTCGTTAAAGGTTTTCAGAGCATAGTCCCGGATTCGGTCATCCTGGATCGGACCGACAGCACCACCCACCCCGAACATCCGCACCCGGACTCCAAGCCTGCTCAGGGCCTGTCCCAGCTCCAGCCCGATTACCCCGGGGCCGAATACCGCTACCGAGTCCGGAAGGTCGTGCCACTCGAAGATATCGTCATTCACTACCAGCCGGTCCTTGGCGTCTTTCAGAAAACCCGGAACATTGGGCCGGGAGCCGGTGGCGATAATAATCCGCCGGGCGTGAACCTCTGTATCGTTACCAACCACGAGGCTGTTCGGCCCAGCGAAACGGGCATGGCCCATGAGGCGGTGCTCTTCGGGGAATTTCTCAACAGAGCGAATCACCGAACCCACGAACCGGTCCCGCTCCGCCCGCACCCGCTCCATCACCCGCCGGCCATCAACCTTGACGTCTCCGGAGGAGACGCCGAACAACTCGCCAAGCTGTATCTGACGGGCATTGTCCGCGGCGGCAACCAGAAGCTTGCTGGGCATGCAGCCGACTCTGGCACAGGTGGTTCCATACCGGTCGGCCTCAATCAGAACCACCTTGTCGGTGACTTTACGCACACGCTGATACGCCACCATACCGGCGGTTCCAACGCCAATAATGGCAACGTCTGCTTCTCGTTTGTTCATAAAAACAGTCTCCTGAGGGGCATTCCCGGAGCCCGGGAACCGGGAAAGGTTCGGTCGGATGTGACCTCAGTATAGAAGCCGTGGCAAGTTTCACCTGCCCCGTGAAAAAAACGCGGAATCAGCCTATGCTGTCAGACTTTTCAAACGACGGCGAACGCTCCGGGGGTGCAAACATGCAGAATTACTGGCCGGAATTTCTGACGGTCGCGCTGGTTCACTTGCTGGCTGTCGCCAGCCCGGGGCCGGACTTTGCCGTGACCCTCCGCCAGGCACTTTGTCAGAGCCGGAGGAATGCCCTCCTGACCGCCATCGGTATTGGCGCCGGGATTCTGGTGCATGTCGGCTACTCGCTGCTGGGCATTGGCCTGCTGATCCAGCAATCCATCGTCCTGTTCAGTATTCTCAAGGTGCTGGGCGCGCTGTATCTCACCTGGATTGCCATTCAGTGTCTGCGGGCCCGGGCCGGCGGCGTCCATGTGGAGAAGGGGCCAACGACCCATCAATCGGGTCTGGCCGCCCTGCGCCTGGGGTTTCTGACCAATGTCCTCAACCCCAAGGCAACGCTGTTCTTTGTCTCTCTGTTTTCCGTTGTGATCAGTCCCGGCACACCCATCGCCCTGCAAGCCGGATATGGCCTTTATATGGCACTGGCGACCGGGCTCTGGTTCGCTATGGTAGCCGTTTTCTTCACCCTGCCGCAGGTACGCAGGAGCTTCAATCGCTTTGGCCACTGGCTGGACCGGTTAATGGGTGGCGTACTGCTTGTGCTGGCCGGCCAGTTGCTGTTGTCTACAGTGAGCGGATCAGAGCCTCCGTCTGGGCCCATCCCAGGCACGGATCGGTAATCGAGCAGCCGTAACGCAGATCCTCGCCATCGTCCTGGCGGCCCGGTTCCAGGAAACTCTCCAGCATCAGGCCGCGAATATGGCGGTTGCCGGCCCGGCGCCGGGCCATCACCTCCCGGGCAATATCCAGCTGGCGCTCAGCCTGTTTGCAGGCATTGTCATGACTGCAATCCACCATCACTGCGGTGGACAGCCCTGCTTCTGCCAGCGTACGGACTGCCCGGTCAATGCTGTCGGCATCGTAGTTGGTAATGCCCCGTCCACCCCGCAGCACCAGGTGCGTGTCGGGATTGCCCCGGGTGGTGATCATTACTGGCACTCCGGTTGCGGACACTCCCAGGTGGTGGTGTGGATGGCTGGCCGACCTCATGGCGTTTGTTGCAACCACAATACCGCCATCGGTGCCGTTCTTGAAGCCAGTCGGCATTGGCAGACCGCTGACCATTTCCCGATGCACCTGGGACTCGGTGGTACGAGCCCCAATGGCGGTCCAGCTCACCAGATCGCCCAGGTAATCCATGGCGAACGGGCTCAACGCTTCGGTCGCAAGAGGTAACCCCATGGCAGACAGATTCAGCAGCAGTCGACGGGAACGTCGCAGCCCCTCATTCAGATCTCCCGATCCGGTGCGCCCGGGGTCGTACAGCAGCCCCTTCCAGCCAACTGTAGTCCGGGGTTTCTCCAGGTACGCCCGCATGACAATCAGGAACCGGTCGCTGACGGCATCAGCCAGTGCCTTCAGCTTCTCTCCGTATTCCAGGGCGGCTACCTCATCATGGATGGAACAGGGACCCATCACGATCAGGGTTCTGGCGTCGTCACCCCGCAGAATCCGCCGGATAGCCCGCCTCTGTTCACTTACCTGCCGAACGACCAAGTCACTCGCCGGCATCTCCCGTTTCAGCTCCGCCGGCGTCGGCAGAATGACTTCCTGCCGGTGCAGGGCCAAAGACTCCGCTGTCTGGTCTGTCAGTTCTGTGTTCAAGGGCATGTTCATGTCAGTGTTCCCGTTTCCCTGCGTCAGAATCAAAAAGCCCCGGCTGGGCTACCAGTCGGGGCTTTTTGAGTCCGGTGGCAGCCTGGGTTTTCTGCCGGGCTGCCTTCCTCGTTATTCGTTCGGTGAAGATGCTATGGGCGGCCCCGGCTCTGGCTAAAATAAAAGCCATAACCAAACCACCAGAAAAACACGGCCACGACTGCCGCCGGCCTGGCGCCGAAAGCTTGCAGAACATTCAATTGACAGATCGCGTGTGTCGTCTTCATGCTTTTCAATATATACCCCCGGTTTTCAACTTGGCAACCCGTGTGCCGGAATTTTTCAGTTCCGGCAGTAAGGTTGGGAGCGAGCAATGACCGCACATTCTGGGCGATACCCGCTATATCTCTTGCTGGCCGCACTCCTCGGCCTGTGTTCAAGCCACGCCATGGCCCAGGCGGAGACCCGGGACTACCAGCTCAACAACCGGTCCGCGGAGGATGTGGCGGCACAGGTTCGCCAGCTTTACCAGGGTTCTTCCGTGGCTGTCACCGCCCGGGGGGCACAACTGGTGGTTCGCGGCGAGCCAGAGTTGCTGGATGAAATTGGCAGGCTGGTTGACACCCTGGACGTGGCGCCGGTTCAGCTCCGGATTACCGTTCGCTCCAGAACCGACACCGGGGGCAAGCGGTCGGGAGCCGGCCTTTCCGCGCCCGGGGGCCGGGTGGAACTTTCGGCACAGCGGCGTGTGACCAGCACCGGCAGCACCCGGGAGAGAACGCTGGTTATGCAGGATGGCCAGTCCGCCCACATCACCTCGGGCCAGATCCGGACAATTCCGGTCGCCGTTCGGGGTGGCCGAAATCCGGCCGCCTTCCTTGAGCAGGTCGAAACCCGAAGCGGGTTTCTGGTCAGCCCGCAGGTAATTTCCAATCAGGCGGTTGAGCTGAGCATTGTTTCGTTCGAGGAGGATCCGGCGAGTCTGGACGGTTATGAAACCGAAGCCGTAGTCACCATTCGACGGGTCGAGCCGGGGCAGTGGGTGTCACTGGGCAGCACTGCAACCAGCTCGGCCCGGGAGCGCAGCGGAATTACCTATCAGGTTAACAGCAGCCGCTCCGACAACCGGAGCTTTGAAGTCAGAGTCGATCTTCTGCCCTGACCTCAGGCCTTGCGTTTGCTGAGCAAAACCTGCTTGGCTTCGTTGAGTTTGGCGGCCAGGTAATCGTTACCGCCCCGGTCCGGGTGAAGCTTTTGCATCAGCCGGCGATGAGCCATCACGATGTCCTCTTCAGAACAGCCGGCTTTCACTCCGAGGACGTCACAGGCTTCGCGCACCGACATCTGGCCACTCAGATCGCTGCCCGGGTCCGACTGCCGGTTTGTCTGCCCAGTGCCCCCACCCTGCTGCTTGTCCGCAAACATCCGGTTTATGGCAGGGGCGTATTTCAGTAACGCAGGCAGCTTGCGCAACAGCGGAATAACGGCAGCCACTGCGGCGGTCAGCACATGGATACGTCCCGTCAGAACCATAAAAACCAGAAGGGCGCCACCAGCCACCAGGACAACTTTCCAGGTAGCGGCCTTTTTCTTCTCGGCGGACAACGCGCCCCACTGTTTCAGAATCACAAACATGGCGGCTGCCAACGCGATTCCCAGAATCCACTGCATGGTTGATCCTTACCTTGAGTACGGTCGTAATTCTGTCACTGTCTCCTGTCACTTTACCAGCGCCTCTGCGCTGAAAACCGGCAGGCACCGAGACTGCTATGACTTCCGTCAAAACCGGCAAACCCGGAATCTAGCTAGAAATACTTACAACCCGGTGACAATGGCGACCTGAATTTTGTAGGATGCTATGCTTTGTCAAACATGAATGATTCACGTATTCAATCAGTCCGTCGTCGGGCAATGGATCGGCAAGGGAACGCAAATCGCCAGCCTCCCTGTATATTCACCGATATTTGAATCGCAACGACCGGACTCAGATTTCCAGGACCTGAACTATGCGCACTGCTTCCCGCTTTCTGATCGTCATCATTTTCCTCGGCGTGGTGTTCGGAGGTATCTTCGGCTACAAGTTCTACCAGTTTGGCCAGATGCAGGAGCAGATGTCCCAGCCCCAGCCGCCCGCCCAGATCTCCGCAACCAAGGCACAGACCGAAAGCTGGACACCCGCCATCAAGGCGGTGGGCAGCATTGAGGCGGTTAACGGCATTGAGGTTGCCAACGAGGTGCCCGGTGTTGTTGAGACCATCAATTTCGAGTCCGGTGACGTGGTTAAACAGGGCGACATATTGATCCGCATCGATGCCGCCATCGATGAGGCGGCCCTGCGCACACGCCGCGCCGAGGCACAACTGGCGGAGCAGGAGTTCAAGCGGGTTTCCGACCTGCTTCCCAGGCGCGCCGTTTCCCAGTCCCAGTACGATGAATCCAAGGCCAACTTCGATGCCGCCCGGGCCCGGGTTAACGAAGCCGAGGCCCAGCTCAGCAAGAAAATCATCCGCGCTCCGTTCGATGGCACCCTCGGCATCCGGATGGTCGACCAGGGCGAATACATTGCCACCGGCACCCCTATTGTCGAGATCAACATGCTTGATCCGATCTATGTGGATTACACCCTGTCTGAGAAAAACCTGCCAAACGCGAAGCCGGGTTATGCGGTGGTCGCCAAAGTGGCGGCGGTGCCCGAACAGGATTTCGAGGGCGCGGTCAGCGCCATCAACACGTCGGTCAACCCGGAGACCCGGACCGTTCGCGTTCGCGCCACCCTGGATAATCCCGAGAGCCTGCTGCGCCCGGGCATGTTTGCAACGGTCCTGACCCGACAACCGGGAGACAATGACGTGGTAACCGTGCCGCGGACCGCAATCTCCTATAACACCTACGGCGACTTCGTGTTTGTTGTTGAGGAAAACGACGAGGGTAATCTGGTCGTCAGCCGACGCACCGTCACCACCGGTGAGACCCGGAACACCCGCGTCGCCGTGCTTTCCGGCCTGGAAGCGGGTGAGACCATTGTCGCCAAGGGACTGCTGCGGCTGCGCGCCGGGCAAAAGGTCGCCATTCAGGACGAAGAGCCGCAGGAGGCACCTGAGTAATGCGCTTCACTGACATTTTTATCCACCGCCCGGTACTGGCGACGGTGGTCAGCCTGCTGATTCTGCTCCTTGGCGCAAGGGCCGCCATGGAAATGGAGATCCGGCAGTATCCGGAACTCGAGAGCACCACTGTGACGGTGACAACCGCCTATCCGGGTGCCAGCTCAGATCTGATCAAGGGCTTTATCACCACCCCCCTGCAACAGGCGATAGCGGAAGCCAGTGGTATCGACTACCTGACCTCCACCAGTTCCCAGGGCATCTCCACCATCGAAGCCAAGATGGTGCTGAACTATGACGCCAATGCGGCCCTGGCGGAGATTCAGGCCAAAGTGGCCAGCCAGCGCAATGTGCTGCCTGCCGAAGCCGAGGACCCGGTGATCACCTCTACCACCGGCGATTCCACGGCGCTGATGTACATTGCCTTCTACAGTACCGAGCTGGCAGTGCCCCAGATCACCGATTACCTGACCCGGGTTGTCCAGCCCCGGCTTCAGGCGCTCTCCGGTGTCGGTAAAGCCGAGCTGCTGGGCCGGAAATTCGCCCTTCGGGTCTGGCTGGACCCCGAACGCCTGGCCGCCGTGGATATGACACCCCCGGAAGTGGTGGCGAGGCTGCGTGCCAACAACTATCAGGCCGCCGTAGGCAACACCAAGGGCACCTACACCGAAATCAGCATGACCAGCGACACCGATGTGGCGGACCCGGACCAGTTCCGGAATCTGGTCATCAAACAGGCCGATGGCACCCAGATCCGCCTGCAGGATATTGCCCGTGTCGAGCTGGGCTCGGAAACCTATGATCAGTTGGCCCTGTACAAAGGGCAGCCAGCCACCTACGTGGCCATTGAACTGGCCCCCGGCGCCAACCCGCTGACCGTCGCAGGCCTGGTAAAGGGCGAACTGCCGGATATTGAGAGCCAGTTACCCTCCGGCCTGAACGTGCGACTGGCCTATGACGCCTCGGACTTCATTGAGGACTCCATCAATGAGGTGATCCAGACGCTGCTGGAGGCCATGATCATCGTTCTGGTGGTGGTATTCCTGTGTCTCGGCTCGGTACGCGCATCCATCGTGCCTTCCGTCGCCGTGCCACTGTCATTGATCGGTGGCGCCTTCATCATGCTGATGTTCGGTTTCTCGCTGAACCTGCTCACCCTGCTGTCCCTGGTGCTGGCCATCGGCCTGGTGGTGGATGACGCCATCATCATGGTTGAGAACGTGCACCGCCACATCGAGCAGGGCGAATCCCGCTTTGAGGCGGCAATCAATGGCGCGCGGGAGATGGCGGTGCCGATCATTGCCATGACCACAACGCTGGTGGCGGTTTATGCCCCCATTGGCTTTATGGGTGGCCTGGTCGGTTCACTGTTCACGGAGTTTGCCTTCACCCTGGCCGGCACCGTTGTCATTTCAGGCATTGTCGCCCTGACACTCTCGCCCATGCTGTCAGGGAAGGTGCTGAAGCCTCACGGTAACTCCGGGAAATTCGAGAGCCTGGTCGAGCGCAGCTTCAACGGCCTGGCGGCGGGTTACAAGTCTGCCCTGAGTTCACTGATGCAGACCAGGTCGGTGGTGGTGTTCTTTGCAATCGTGGTACTTGTGTCCATCTACTTCATGGTAACGATGAGCCAGAACGAACTGGCACCCACCGAGGATCAGGGCATTCTGTTCTATCAGGGCCTCGGGCCCCAGACCTCAACCCTCGACTACCTGCTGGAGCATGGTGATGAAATTCAGGAACGCATGTCTGCCGTTCCGGGGTACAACGAAGACTTCATGATCATCGGCATCACCGGTCCCAACGCGGTATTCGGTGGCTTCAAGATGGCGCCCTGGAGCGAACGGGACATCAGCCAGTTCGAAGCCCAGCCGCTGCTGGACGCTGAGCTGAAAAAGGTAACCGGTCTGCAGACCGCCGTATTCCCGCGGCCGTCCCTGCCTGGCTCCGGTGGCGGGTTGCCCTTCCAGTTCGTGATCACCACGGGCAGCAGTTACGAGCAACTGGACCAGGTGGCCGACGAGATGCTGGGTAAGGCCATGGCCAGTGGCAACTTTATGTTCCTGCAGAAGTCCATCAACTTCGACCGCCCGATTACCCGCATCAATGTGGACCGGGACCGGGTTGCGGATCTGGGTCTGTCGATGCAGGACGTTGGCCAGAGCCTGTCGAGCATGCTGGGAGGCGGTTACATCAACCGGTTCAGTATGGAAGGACGGTCCTATCAGGTTATTCCGCAGGTTGACCAGCAGTTCCGTCTGGACGCCCAGGCGCTCAATGAGTACTACATCCGTGCCGATAACGGTGCACTGGTACCACTGGGGAGTGTCGTGAGCTTCAGCCAGCAGGTTGAGCCGTCAAACCGGACCCAGTTCAATCAGCAGAACTCGCTGACCCTCCAGGGTGTGGTCATGCCCGGCGTTGCCGCCGGTAGCGCCATGGATTTCATGGAACGTACGGCGGAAGAGGTTTTCCCCCAGGGCTTCACGTATGACTACACCGGTCAGAGCCGCCAGCTTGCCACTCAGGGCAGCGCCCTGATGGTGACCTTCTTCCTGTCGCTGCTGGTGATCTACCTGGTTCTGGCGGCCCAGTTCGAGAGCTGGCGCGATCCGTTCATCATTCTGGTCTCGGTACCCATGTCGGTGGCCGGCGCCATGGCGTTTATCGTGCTCGGCTTCGCCACCATGAACATCTACACCCAGGTCGGGCTGATCACGCTGATCGGCGTGGTGTCCAAGAACGGCATCCTGATTGTCGAGTTTGCCAATCAGCTGCAAAAGGAACGTGGGCTGAACAAGTTTGATGCCGTGGTGGAAGCCGCCGCGATCCGTCTGCGGCCGATCATTATGACGTCCCTGGCGCTGATCTTTGCCATGGTGCCCCTGTTGATTGCGATCGGCCCGGGCGCGGAAAGCCGCTTTGCCATTGGCCTGACCATCAGTGCCGGCCTGGGTATCGGCACGCTGTTTACCATCTTCGTACTGCCCGCGTTCTATATCCTGCTGGGGCGGGACCACCATGGTTCGGGAGCCGACGAGTACTCGGACACGTCCGATGGTGACGATAACGGTAAGCCGGCAACGGCTCACTAAATCCGGCAACTGGAAAAACCCCGGCCACCATTCAGTGAGCCGGGTTCTTTATTGCCGTTCCGGAATTCAGTCCAGCGCCGGGGCCGGGGCAGAGACTGGCTTCCGGTGCTGCAGGTTGCGACGCCACTGCACGGTCTCACTGGGCAGTTCTCCGAAATGCTCCCGATAGAGGGCCGCGAACCGGCCAAGGTGGGAGAAGCCCTCATCAGCTGCATACCAGGAAATGTGGGGCACCTCGCACTGGCAATCCACCAGCCTGCGCCGCACCCTGATTAACCGGTTGCGCTGGTAAAACCGGTAGGGCGTCATCCCGGTTTCCCGCTTCATCAGGAAATAGAGGTTTCGCTCGCTGACACCGGAATGGCTGGCCAGCTCCCGCAGGTTAAAGTCCCAGGCAGGTTCCTGCCGGATTTTTTCGATCATCCGGACTATCCGGCGATCAAGCTCGGGGTGCCCGCGAGGTGGCGCCCCCTCATTCCGCTCCATTGCCGCCAGTTGCCGGAAGAGGTCATCGGTCAGCTCTCTTGCGTGAGCATCGTCCCTGAAAAAGGACGAGCTATGCAGATACTCCGTGATCAGATTCTGGCAGGCGGCAAGGCGTTTGTCGCCTTCGTCTTTGATCAGGCTGTCCGGAATTCCGGCTGCCGGCCGGAGAATCATGACCCGGCCATTCCGGGGCAGGCGCAGCCTGAACCGGTCTGAGGATCGGGCAGCCGTTAAATGCAGCATGGGCTGCCCCGGCTTGCCCTGCAGAGCGATCTCCGGGTCGCCGGCCAGCGGCAGCAGAAACACCGGATCTGACGCACTCCAGCAAGTGATCTCCATGGCCTGACTGGCCTGGATACAAACCACCCTGCCCAGACCGGACGTCAGTGCCGACAGGGCACCAGCCGTGCCACTGCCTGAGTGCAGCTGACACTCCACACCATCCCAACCAGAGAGCTTTCGCAGGGCGACAAGCCACTCTCCGGGAAACGCCCGGTTGAGTCGCAGATAGGCATCAAGTTCTTGATCGGGTGCTTTGTTTGGCATAAGTTTCGGGAGGAAAGTGGTTTTTACCCACTATCAGGGCAACCCGGGCGTTTCCAGTAGCCAGATGTTGCAAAACCCCCTGAAACCGGCGCTTTTTTTGCCTGTTATTGATGTTAATCAACCAGTGCACTGCCCAATGCCTGCCAGGGCAACGGTCTGGCCATTAGAAATCCCTGTCCCCGGTGGCACTTCAGTTCACGCAACCGGCTGTGCTGATCCTCGCTCTCGATGCCCTCTGCAACCACCTCCAGGCCAAGGGCCTCGGCAATCCCCAGAATCGCCGCGACAATCCGCGAATCCCCGGACTTGCCGCCAAGCCGCCAGGTGAACTGCCGGTCAATCTTGAGCACCTGAACCGGCAGGGTATGAAGGTAAGCCAGTGACGAGTAACCGGTCCCGAAATCATCAATTGCCACACCCACCCCCTGATGACCGAATTCCCGCAGCCGGTTCAGGCATTGCGGGGAAAGGTTCATCAGGTGGGTTTCGGTAATCTCGATTTCCGGCCGCCAGCCTATCCGCCGAATGCGGCAAAAGAGCGGACCAAGCAGCCCCTCCAGACGTGAATCGGTGATCTGACGGGCGGAGATATTGATTGCCAGCCGAAGGTCCCGGGGCAGCAATCCCGGGGAATCCGGGAGGTCGGCGAGGATACAGCGCACCAAATGCCCCGTCAGCTCGTGAATATGACCACGCTGTTCGGCAATAGGGACAAACTCGGCGGGTGAGACAACGCCAAACTCCGGATGCCGCCAGCGCAGCAGCGCCTCCAGTCCCGCGATGCGACCACTGTCAAGCCAATACTGGGGCTGGTAGACCACACTGAATTCTTCCGGAGCGGTTTTCAGGGAAGCCATCAGGGCCTCCGACAGGCGCTGTTCACGCCGGCCCTGCTCCGTAGCCACTTCGCTGTAGAGGCGGTAACAGGCCCGGCCAGCGAGCTTTGCCGTGTACATGGCCCTGTCTGCGTTCTGCAGCAACTCACTGCCTGTTTTGCCGTGCTCCGGATAAACCGCCGCGCCAACAGACGCTGAAAGAAAATACTCACGGTGATCGACCACCATCGGGGCCTGGAAAATGTGGATCATGCGTTGACAGACACCGTCCAGATCGTCCCCGGACTGCAACTCTATAATGGCCGAAAACTCATCGCCCGACAGCCTCGCCACCACGTCACCCCTTCTCAGAACGCTCTGGATACAGTAGGCGGCGTGCTGCAGCACGCGATCCCCGCATTCGTGGCCGTGGAGATCATTAACCGACTTGAAGAAATCAAGATCCACAAACAGCACGGCGAACCGGCGACTGTCACGGGCGCGCCGGGCCACACGGGCCTTGAGGAACTCCTGGAACAGGGAACGGTTCGGCAGCTCGGTGAGGGGGTCGTAGTAAGCCAGCGAGGCCAGGCGCTCGTCGCCCGCCGCCACATCGCCAACGTCCGTGAACACACCGGCCCAGAATCGACGATTTCCATGCTCCAGGGGATAGATTGTCAGCCACTGGGGATAGGTCTCGCCGCTCTTTCGGCGGTTCCAGATCAGCCCCTCCCAGCGCCCATGTCGCTCAAGGCTTTGCCACATGGCCTGATAGAACTCGGGCGAGTGCAGGCCGGAACTCAGTATCGACGGTGGCTGTCCAAGGACCTCATCTGACTGGTATCCGGTGACAGCGCAAAACATCCGATTGGCGTAGACGATTCGTGGTTCTGTCGTGGACAGCATGATTGCCCTGGGGTGGTTATCCACCAGGGCCCGGAAATCCTGTTGCTGCACTACCTGCATCCGCTGCTTACTCCTTTCAGCGATCCCTGAACCTGAACCCGGCGGATCAGGCATCAGCTTAAGCCGTATGTGTCGCCACAACAGCCACATATTGCAAAAACTGCGGGGTTTAGACCAAAGCACAAGAAAAACTGAGGGTTCGCTCAATTATTGCAATAACCGGATATCGGAGCGTCCGGATGCGGCCGATAGTTGACTGGCAATAACACGAACAGCGACCCAGGAAAGGATTTTCCATGCGCGTTAACCAACCTGTGACCCAGCGAGAGCGGGTGTACCCGGAACACTATCACCTGATAACCACAACCGACCTTCGGGGAAAGATCACCGCCGCCAATGAGGAGTTTGCCGAAGTGGCCGGTTACCCTCTGGACGAGCTGATGGGCCAACCCCACAACCTGATACGCCACCCGGATATGCCGCCAGGCGCCTTCGAGGATCTGTGGCGTACCATCAGGGCCGGTGAATCCTGGCGCGGGATTGTCAAGAACCGATGCCGGAATGGTGATCACTACTGGGTTGACGCGTTTGTGACGCCGATTCGCAAAGACGGCGACATTGTCGAGTTCCAGTCGGTCCGGACGCGACCCCACCCCGACCAGATCAAGCGGGCCGAAAAACTCTACAAGGCCTGGAACACGGGCAAGGTGCCCCGGCGCTATCTGGCCGCCAGCCCTCCCCTGGCCGTCAAGCTGTTCAGCCTTTATGGCCTCCTGGCGCTGGCCATTCCGGGATTGGCTCCGGGCGGGCTCAGCCTGGCCACCATGCTGGCCATCGAGGGGCTTTTGCTGCTGGTATTCGCCGCGCTGTTCTGGCTTACCCTGCCAATGGTGCGCGGCGCCCGCTCTGCCTGCTGCGCCGCGCATCCGGCCATGCCCTGGATCTACACGGGCCGCCGGGACGAAGGGGCCTGGATCGAATTCGACCGGCAAAAGCGGGACGCCATTCTCAGGGCCGTCTCCGCCCGAATGCATGGCAATATTGGCAAACTCCACGGCCGCAAGCAGCGGACGGTTGAATGGGTTGCCAACTCGGTGGCCAGCATCCGCAGTCAACAGGGTGAGATACAGGATATCAGCCGGGCGTTTGAGGAGCTGGCCGAGAGTGTCCGCCGGGTCAGCGAACTGACCACCCGCAGCCACCAGGCAACTGACGATGCACGCCAGTCCGCCGGACAATGGCGTGACCAGATGCGGTCAATGAATCAGTCGCTTTCCGGGCTGAAAAACCAGCTCTCCGCAGCCAATGAACGCATGACGACCCTGTCCGAGAAAAGCGATGCCATCGGCATGGTTCTGGACGTTATCTCGGACATCGCCGAACAGACCAACCTGCTGGCACTGAACGCCGCCATTGAAGCAGGCAGAGCGGCTTCTGGAACTCGGCAACCGGTCGGTCCGGAGCAGCGAAAACGCCCGGGAAGAATCGGAGCATCTCGGCAACAATGTCGACCAGGCGCAGCTGCTGACCAGCCATTTTCTGCAGATGTTGTGTGACCGACTGTTGCCGACGCCGGCGGCGGAGAAAAGGCAACGATTCCCCGAGCCAACGCAATAAGGTAGTCTGGCGATCAACCCTCTGAAAAACCATGGAAGATCGCTGAAACCGTGACTCTTGGAACCCTGTTCTGGCTGTTTGTGGCCGGATTCGCCGTCTGGTACTGGTGGCGCGCCAAAGCCATCAAGGATTTTGTACTTCAGGCCGCCCGTCGCTACTGCAAGACTATGGATGTCATGCTTCTGGACGATGCTGTATTCCTTCGGGGCCTCTGGTTCAAGCGCGATGATCAGGGCCGGATCCGGGTATGGCGCCGATTTCTGTTCGATTTCACGTCTACCGGCGAAGAACGTTACACCGGCCGCATCATCATGCTCGGCCAGCGCATCCAGCACATGGAGCTGGAGCCTCACCGGTTTTCCTGAACACTCCGCCATGCCCCGGCTTCACGCCCTCACCCAAATGGGCGATTCCCGCCCGCCCCTTTGGCCCGAATAATCGACAACGCATCGACGACCGTCGGCTGTAAAACGCAGCCGTCAACAAAAACAACAGGAGTCAACCATGCGTATCCGATTTACCGCAGCAGTCATGCTGGGGCTGGCCATGCTGTCCGCCTCGTTTCTCAGCCACGCCGGTTACACCCAGACCCGCTACCCCATCGTTCTGGTCCATGGCGTTACCGGCTTCAACACCATCGGTGGGCTGGTCAACTACTTCCACACCATTCCCTGGAACCTGGAGCGCAGTGGCGCACGGGTTTATAGCGCCAGCGTGTCTTTCGTCAACAGCAGTGAGCAACGGGGCCAGCAACTGGCCAACTATGTCAACAGCCTGGGCCATGCCAAGGTCAACCTGATGGCCCACAGCCAGGGTGCCCCCACCTCCCGGGTGACCGCCGCACTGATTCCCCAGCGGATTGCCTCGATCACCTCCATCGACGGCGTCAACAAAGGCTCCAAAGTGGCAGACGTGGTTCGCGGCATTCTTCCGCCCGGCAGCTATGTGGAAGGCGGGGCGGACGCCATTGCCAACGCCCTCGGCGATCTGATCAACGCCCTGTCCGGCGCCAATAACCCACAAGACGGACTGGCCGCGCTGGAGACCCTGACAACGCCCGGAACCACCAGCCTGAACGATGCGCTGGGCTGGAAAGGGGTTAACCGCAACGCCTGCGCCGGCACCAGCGAGGACGTGTGGATCAACGGCAACCGCATCAAATTCTTTTCCTGGACCGGCCGTGGCGTCTGGACCAACGTCTTTGACATCACCGACCCCTTCCTGGGCATTACCGCCCTGGCCTTCGGCAGCGAGCCGAACGACGGGCTGGTCGGCGTCTGTTCGACCATGATGGGTAACGTGATCGGTACCCAATACGACATGAACCACGTGGATGCCATCAACCACCTGCTGGGCGCCCGCTCCCTGTGGACCAATCCGGTTACCCTCTACCGTACCCAGGCCAACCGCCTGAAAAACCGCGGGTTGTGAGGCGATCATGAAACAGCCCCTCATCGGTCACCGTCGATGGCTGTTTCCCGTTGCCCTGTCGGCCATTCTGGCCGGCAGCGGCCTCTGGTACGGCATCAACGATTACCCGCCTTTGCCAACCGCCGAAGCGCCGCTTTCCAGTGCGCAGCAAACCGGGCCCGCGCGGCCCTCGCCCGGGACCCTTCCCGCAGCCGCGCCAGTGGAGGCCGGGGTTCCGCCGGCACCCAACACCACCCCCAGGTCACTAGGCCCAGAGCCTTTTGCGCCGTCCCTGGCCGGCACCGATATCGACGGCGCCCTGCAAGCGGACGCCAACGGCCAACTGGTCATCAACCTGCGGGTCCGCGACTTCTTCGACTATTTCCTCAGTACCGTCGGTGAGGTTTCGCCGGAAACAGCCATCCGCCAGATTGAGCAGATGGCCCGGACGCATCTGCCAGAGCCCGCTTCCGGGCAGGCACTGGCACTGCTTGACCAGTACCTCGCTTACAAACAGGCATCGCTGGCCGTGATGCAAACCCGACTGGATCCCCGCCGGCAAGGCGACGCCGGCTACCAGTTGGCAGCGCTGGGCGATGCCATGGCACAACTGAAGAGGCTTCGCCAATCCACCTTCGATGCCGAGGTTCACCAGGCCTTCTTCGGGCTCGAGGAAGCCTACAGCGAATACACCCTGGCCACGCTGGCCATCCAGCAGCGGGACGACCTGAGCCAGCAGGGCAAGCAGGCATTGGTTGAATGGCATCGGAACCAGTTGCCGGAGGCCCTGAAAACGACCGAGGAGCGCCTTTACGCCACCACCCGCCAGCAACAGGCACGTATCGCCGCCATCACCAATGCCAGCTCGGCGGACGCTGCCGGCCAGCAACTGACCGATCTTGGCCTTGACCCCGAGGGCGTCGAGGGCGTGGTGAGCTACCTGGAACATCGGGAGCGGTTTGATCAGCGCTTCCAGAGTTTTCAGGAGGCACTGAATCGCAAAGGCGCAAACGGACTGGCAGCACAGGATCTGGAAGCCCGTCGCGAAGAACTCCTGCTCCAGCACTTCCCAAACGAGCAGGACCGAACCTGGGCACGCCTTAAAATGCTCGATAGCAGCTGACCGGAATGTGCTCAGGCTCGCGAAAGCGCGGGCCTGAGCCCGCTACAATCCGGGGACTGGCCCGCCATTGGATACGGTGATGAATACCGAGCAGCTCAGACACCAGCAGGCAACCGGTTTCCCGCGACTGCGCTTTGCACCCGATCTTGAACAGAGTTACCGGAAAACCCGTGCATCGCTGGTCCGACAGCGGGCACGGCCCGTTTCCATCGTGGGCCTGATCCTGTTCCTGATCTACGCCGCCATGGATGTGCTGACCTTGCCCGCCGAGCTGGCCCGGGTCACCGTGTCCATCCGGCTGGCCATCACCTGCCCGGTTATCGCCATCGTGGTCTGGCTGGCTTTTCGCCCTGCGCCTTCAGACAGGACCTTTGAGCGACTCTATACACTGGCTTATTTCCTGGGCGGCCTCAGCGTGATTGCAATTATCGGCGTAGCCCGGCACATGGCGTTTCCGCTGCCCTACGAGGGTATGATCCTGATGCTGATGTTCGGCTACTTTGCCATGGGGCTGCCGTTCATTAGCGCTTCCATGGTCTCACTGGCTCTGGTTTTCAGCTATTTCATGACTGAACTATGGAGTGGCATGCCAAGCCCCGTCATCATGAGCAACCTGTTTTTCCTGATGACGGCCAACATCATCGGCATGGTGGGTGCCTGGACCAGCGAGTACCGCCACAGGGCCCATTTTCTCGACCGACAGTTACTGGACCTGATGCACCAGGCGGCCCGGGACGAGAGCCGGCGTAAAACCGAACTCATCACTGCCGCCAGTCATGACCTGCGCCAACCCCTGAATGTGATCGACATAACACTGGAAAGCCTTTCGCCGGGTTCCGGGGAGCCTGGCAAAAATCCGGTAACGACCCAGTTAAAGGACACCATCCGGCATCTTCGCCGCCTGCTTGGCACCGTGTTCGACAGTGCCCGGCTGAATGAAGGCATGATCCGGCCGGACATCCAGCCAACACCGCTGGCACCGATTTTTCGCGGCGTGGGTGATCTGATGACCGACTCGATGGGCATCCGAAAGATAGACCTGTTGATCGACCATGATTCCGGCAACCTAAAAGTTCTGGCTGATCCCGGTCTCCTGCTCCGGGTGCTTCAGAATCTGGTGTTCAATGCCGCGGAACACAGCGGCGGCACCAGGGTTCGGCTTGGTGCCAGTCGCCAGGGCCAGCATGTGCTTCTGACCGTCTCGGATAATGGTGCCGGCCTGTCACCAGACCTTAAGGACGACCTGTTTTCGCCCTATGTACGGGGACCCGGCCGAAGCGATTGCCCGGGCCTCGGGCTCGGCCTGACCATCGTCCGGGAGTTCTCTGCGCTGATGCAGGGGACCTGCGGTGTGGCCACGGAGCGAAGCGGGGGCTCGGCGTTCTGGGTACGTCTGCCTGCCGCGGCTACAGCCAACCCCGGGCCCGGGCAAGGCTCACGCATTCAGTCCGGTTGTGAACACCAAGCTGGGTGAATATCGCCTTGAGGTGGGTCTTGACCGTGTGCTCGGTCAGGCTCAGGCTCTGACAGATTCGCTTGTTGGGGAAGCCCTGGGCCAGCAACAGCAGAACGTCCATCTGTCTGGGGGTTAATGGCAGGTCCGGTGGCAGTGGCACAAGGCCACCGGGGAAATAGCCATCCCCCCGGATCACCGCCCGGACCATACTCACCAGTGCGGACCGGCCCGCCGACTTCGCCAGGAATCCGCTTGCCCCGGCCGCCCGTGCGGCCCGCACGGTATTTTCGTCTTCACTGCTGGAAATAATCACCACCGGCGGAGCCTCCCGGTAAGATGCCAGCCTTGGCAAAAGCGCCAGGCCGGTTTCGCCCTGCAGGGCGATGTCCAGCAGAACCAGCTCAAAGTCATCCTGATGGGCCAGCAGGTCGGCGGCGGACTCCACGCTCCGGACAGTGGTGACCGAAGCGGCCAACGCCTCCTGCTGCATCAACCCCGCCAGGCCCTGGGCGAACAGGGCGTGGTCATCGACCAGGAGCACCTTCGCCAGGGGCAACGGACGTTCGGAACGAACCCGGTGCCGGCCCGGCTCTGAAGTGATGGCCTCCATGGTTATGCCTCCCCCACTCTGTTTATTTTTGTTGCCGCAGACACGCCACTATAGGACAGGCTGGCCCATGGCTCCGCGGCCTGCTTAACATTTTTTACACGCTGGCCAGAAAGCCAGACATCGCACCCTGCAACTGAAACACAGATGTCATATTTCCGGAGCATTCTTTTCGTTTCTCAACCATCTGCCTAGTAAAGGTTTTTCTTAAAATGCCCCGACTCACACGGAATATTGCCACGTTATCCGGACTTTTTATCGCGACCATTCTGGCGCTACCCGCACAGGCCTATGAGCTGGAGATCCACGGCTCCAACACCGTTGGCGCAACTCTCGCCCCCATGCTGGTTACCGGCTATCTGAAAGAAAGAAGCGAAGGCAGGGTTTCAGCGAAAGGCACTGGGCAGGAAAACGAACAGATACTCTCTACTCGTCTGAACAACCGGCCAATGGAGGTGCTGGTCGCCGCCCATGGTTCGAGTACCGGTTTCAAGGCACTGGCTGCCGGTCAGGCAGACATCTGGGCGTCATCCCGCCCGGTGAAACCGTCGGAGGCGGAGCAGTTTCGTACCCGTGCCGACCTGACGGCCCTGGAGAGCGAACACGTCATTGCCATTGATGGCCTGGCGGTTCTGGTTCACCCGTCCAACCCGGTCAGTCAGATGAGCATTGACACCCTGGGGCGGATTTTCTCCGGGCAGATCCGGAACTGGTCTGAGCTGGGAGGCCCCGACCTGCCAATCCACCTGTACGCAAGGGACGACCGTTCCGGCACCTGGGACACCTTCAAATCCCTGGTTCTGGGGAAAACCTACACACTTGACGGGGAGGCCAGGCGTTACGAATCGAACGATCAGCTGTCCGATGACGTCAGCAGGGACCCATCAGGCATCGGTTTTTCCGGTCTGGCTTCCGTACACAACAGCAAACTGCTGGCGATTTCCGAAGGAAATGCTCCGGCACTGCGCCCAAACCAGTTGACCGTCGCGAGCGAGGACTACCCGCTGTCCCGGCGCCTGTTCATGTACACAGCCGGTAGCGAGATACCATCGCTGGCAGCCGGTCTGATTGAGTTCGCGCTGGGCCAGGACGGTCAGGCCCTGGTGGCGGAATCCGGGTTCATTTCCCAGAACCCCATCGCTGTCCGGCCGGAATTTGACGACTCCACGCCCGACAGTTTTCGCCGTCTGACCGGAAACTATCAGCGCCTGACGGTCAACTTCCGGTTCTCCGAGGGCCGGACCAAACTCGACAACAAGGCCCGCAGGGACCTGCAGCGGGTGCAACAATACCTTGCACGGAATGATCGATCCTCCGGCGACCTGTTACTGATCGGATTCGCCGACACCCAGAGCCATGAGTTGCGGGCGCAGATGATCTCGGAACTGCGCGCCCTGTCGGTACGCAAGGCGCTGCAAGAGGCGGATGTGCCGGACGTTGCCTATACCGGCTACGGCCAATACATGCCTGTCGGCGGCAGCGGCAGCCCCCGTAACGGTCGGGTGGAAGTCTGGATCAAGTCGCGTCAGCCCTGATCAGCCCGCCGGGGAACGCGGGTGAGAGCGACCAACGTTCGACCGGCAACTACGGCAATCACCTATCCGCTCCCCCATCACAGATATGTTTGGGTTTTCTATACTGACGGGGTCAATCTCAATCAACAGCCACTTCCAAGCAACAGACAGGGACAATGGACATCCAAAACGACCACCGTTTCGCGATCAACCTGAATGTGCGGGGCATCCAGCCCTCGGCCACCCTTCGCATCAACGAGCTGAGCAACCAGCTCAAGTCCCAAGGCAAGGACATCATCAAACTCGGGCTGGGGCAATCGCCCTTCCCGGTTCCCGATCGTGTGGTGGAGGCGCTCAGGGAGCACGCCCACGAAAAAGACTACCTGCCAGTCAAGGGCCTGAAAGGCCTCCGCGAAGCCATCGCCGGATACATTAACCGAAGTGAGCGCATGCGCTGTACATGGGAAGACGTTCTCATCGGCCCGGGATCGAAAGAACTTCTGTTCATGCTGCAACTGGCCTATTACGGCGATTTGCTGATTCCGCGCCCGAGCTGGGTGTCCTATGCCCCGCAGGCACGGATTATCGGTCGCTCGGTACACTGGCTGCCGACTCACGCCGAGAACAACTGGCAGCTGACCGCCGAGGAACTGGACATCGTCTGCCGCGACGACCCGTCCCGGCCCCGGATCCTGATCCTGAACTACCCGTCCAACCCGACCGGCTGCACCTACACCGACGATCAGCTGCTGGCCATTGCCAACGTGGCCCGCAAATACCGGCTGATCCTGCTGTCGGACGAGATCTACGGCGAAGTACACTTCGAAGGCAGACACAAATCCATCGCCCGCTATTACCCGGAAGGCACCATCATCAGTACCGGCCTGAGCAAGTGGGCCGGTGCCGGTGGCTGGCGTCTCGGTACCTTTATCTTCCCGCCGGAACTTCGACCGCTGCAGGACGCGATGGCCATCATCGCCAGCGAAACCTACACCGCCACCAGTGCGCCGATTCAGCATGCGGCCATTGCCGCGTTCAACGGCGGCGACGACATTGAAGAATACCTCAAGCAGTCCCGTCGGATTCTGAAAGTGGTGGGCGAGTACATGCATCGCCGCCTCAGCGAGATGGGGGCGGTGGTCCAGAAGCCTGAGGGCGCGTTCTATCTGTTCCCGGACTTCTCGGGTTTCCGGGATCAACTGGCGAAGAAGGACATCAAGACCAGCCAGGCCTTCTGCCAGGCCCTGCTGGAAAACACCGGCGTGGCCATCCTGCCGGCCAGCGACTTCGGATTCGTACCGGATCACCTGGCGGCCCGCCTGGCCTTTGTGGATTTCGACGGCGCCGAATCCCTACGGCTGGCGGGTGGCGACTACGCGGATCAGGAACTGGGCGACGAGTTCATCAAACAGGCCGGCCCGAGACTGGTCAAAGCCATGGACAAGATGGACCAATGGCTGAACAGCCTCTGATTCTGCCGTGTTAGACTGGCGCCCTCATTCTGCTACGGGATATCAACGAGGGCGCCATGTCTGATTCTGCTTCCCTGCTCGAGATTACCGACTTTGCTGAAACCCTGGCTCGCGAGGCAGGCGAACTGATCCGTCGCGAGCGTGCCGGCAATGCCCTGCGTACCGACTACAAACACCAGACCGAGCTGGTGACCCACGCCGATGTGATGGCCGATGAATTCATCACCGGCGCCATCCGCAAGCGATTCCCTGGCCATCGCATCCTCTCCGAGGAAACCATGCCGGACCTGAGCCAGGCCGAGGAGCTTGAGACGCCGCTGTGGATCGTGGATCCCATCGACGGCACGGTGAACTACGCCTACGGCCACCCCCAGGTTGCGGTGTCGATTGCCTATGCCGAAAAGGGCCGGGTCCAGGCCGGGGTTGTGCACGCACCGTTTCCCGGCGAAACCTTCCGGGCGACCCGTTCAGAAGGCGCCACCCTCAATGATCGTCCTATCCGCCACAGTGGCGCCACGGTTCCCCGGGACTCCCTGTTCGCTACCGGTTTTCCGTATACCAAGGACAACCTGGAACCGTTGGTCAAACGCCTGGACGCGATGATTCACCAGTGCCGGGATCTGCGCCGCATTGGTTCAGCGGCGCTGGACATCTGCTGGGTGGCCTGCGGACGCCTGGACATCTATTACGAAAACGTCAGCCCCTGGGACTTCGCCGCTGCCCGCCTGATCGCCCTGGAAGCCGGCGCCACAGCGGGTCATTTCAGCAAAGTGCCGGACGGTTACCCCGCCGACCTCTGGGGCCGGGACATCCTGATTTCGGCACCGGCGGTCTGGGAGCCGGTTCGCGGGATTCTTCGTGCGGCTTCCGGGTATGAGTGAGGTTTCGGAGCCAGCCTCTGTTGTGCAGCCTGCCGGCTTTAGAGGCAGGCATGGAATGGGAGCCTTCTTCCCGGAACCGCTACAAGCACATCCATGTGCGCTTGACTCCGGCCATCCATGGCCTCCGACATTCCGGGAAGAAGGCTCCCATCCCATGCCGACGTTACTTAGGTGATATTCGAAACCCGAACAAGGCAACATCGTAGGTCCGATTAGACAAAACCGTAATCTGACAATCGACCTACCGCTGATATATCTGATGATTCAGAAGGGATTGGTGGGATTGCCCTGCACAGAATGTTGGAGGCCAAGGATGGCCGGAAACAAGCGCACATGGATGTGCTCGTAGCGGTTCTGTGCAGGGCAATCCCACCAATCCCCTGCGCCACAAGCATCAGGCTACGAACCAGAAGCCAACTCGAAGCTTAGCCCCAAACACCTTCAGCAACCAACCCCCAACTCTCGTCGAAGTCGGTCGAAGGCAACCGCGAAAACGAGGACCGGACAAACCGTTGGATTCGGCCTTCCACGAACACCAGGACATAATCCGCCCCCCGGGCGGCACTGGTTCGGGGCCTCAGGCCCTGGCGGATTTCGCCTTCTTTGAGGGCCTGGCGCACCTGGGTTTCCAGGCGTTCGAAAAACTGCGACGCGCGTCTGCGCAGGGCGTCGTTCTCGCCCATCAGGGCATCGCCGGTCAGCACGCAGCACAGGCCCGGATTGCGTTCGGCGAACACCAGTACCAGATGCACCAGTTGTTGCAGGCGAACCCGCACATCCTCCTGCTCCTGGAGGATCACCTGGCAGCGTGAGAAAACCGCGTCTTCGGCAAACTCGATCAGGGCCTCGAACATTTTCCGCTTGCTCGGAAAATGACGGTACAGCGCCGCCTCGGTGACGCCCACGGATTTGGCAAGGCCGGCAGTGGTGATGCGGGCTCCCGGGTCGGTCTCCAGGAGTTCCACAAGGGCATGGAGAATCGCCTCGCGGCGACTGGGTTTCTGGTCAGTCATGGCAGGACAGCAGCGCTCTGATTTATCGTTGTCGGGGCCGGTCGTTGGGTGCCGGCCCTCGGTTATCTTTGAACCTGAGATCGGATGAATGCTTTCATCTGATCCCATTTTCAGCCGGGGTCAGATGAACGCTTTCATCTGACCCCAATTTCAGCCTTATCAAAAGAAGGTGCCATCAATCGGCGACGATGCGCTGGCATAGAGTTTCTTGGGCATCCGGCCGGCCAGGTAGGCTTCACGGCCGGCTTCAATAGCCAAGCGCATGGCGTTGGCCATTTTAATCGGGTCCTTGGCCTGGGCGATCGCGGTATTCATAAGCACCCCGTCGCAACCCAGCTCCATGGCAATAGTGGCGTCGGATGCAGTGCCAACGCCGGCGTCGACCAGCACGGGAACGCTGGCATTCTCGACAATCAGGCGGATGTTGTACCGGTTCTGGATGCCAAGCCCGGAGCCAATGGGCGCGCCCAGGGGCATGATTGCAATACACCCCATATCTTCAAGGCGCTTTGCCAGCAATGGGTCGTCGGAGCAGTAGACCATCACCTTGAAGCCGTCCCGGATCAGCTCCTCGGCCGCCACCAGTGTTTCGGTCATGTTCGGGTAGAGGGTCTTTTCCTCACCCAGGACCTCCAGTTTCACCAGATCGTGGCCATCGAGGAGTTCCCGGGCCAGTTTGCAGGTGCGCACCGCATCCCTGGCGGTGTAACAGCCAGCGGTGTTAGGCAGGATGGTGTAGCGTTCCGGAGAAATCACATCCAGCAGGTTGGGCTCATCCGGGTTCTGGCCCAGGTTGGTCCGGCGAACGGCAACGGTGACGATTTCCGCGCCGCTGGTCTCAATGGCATGACCGGTTTCCATGAGGTCGCGGTATTTGCCGGTGCCCACCAGCAATCGGGACTGATAAACCCGGCCGGCGATTTCCAGGGGTTTGTCTTCGGGAAGCTGCAGTTCGGATGTCTCTGTCATAGTGTTCCTGGGTAGCTTGAATTCGGGACGATGAAAACCGTCGGTACGGTGGCTCAATCAGCGGCAAGTGCACTATCGTCAGCCGCCACCAATGGCGTGAACAACTTCTACACGGTCGCCATCGCTTAGGGTAAATTCCGGGTGCCGGCTCCGGGGGACGATGTCCTCATTAACCTCGACGGCCAGCCGTTTGCCGCCGAGGGCCATTTTATCAATCAGCGTGGCAATGGTCGCGCCTGCCGGCAACTCCATCGCATCGCCATTTACCTGAACCTGCATGTGTGCTGCACCTCTGTATTCGTCATTTGTTCCGGCGTATCGCGGACATTACCAACAGTGCCCAACCAACCATAAAGCACCCCCCGCCGAGCGGAGTAACCGGACCAATCCAGCGGATGTCGGTCAGAACCAGCAGGTAAAGACTGCCGCTGAACAGCAGGATTCCAGCCAGATAAAACCCGGAGGCCCAGCACAGAAGTCTTCTGGACAGGCCCAGCCCGGATAACACCGCCACCAGAACCAGCGCAATGGAGTGGTACATCTGATAGGTGACGGCGGTCTGGAAAACTTCAAGACCCCGTTCGCTGACCAGGCTGCGCAGACCGTGGGCGCCAAAGGCACCGGCCAGCACCGCCAGAAGTGCCAGAAGGCCGCCGGCGACAAGGGGAGCCCCCAAAACGCGCCCGGTGCCCTGTTTTACGGAGTCAGCAGTCACAGTGGATCTTTTCTCCGGAGTCCAGATTCATCATGGTCAGTACGCCGCCCCAGACACAGCCGGTATCCAGGCCGATGAACCGATCATCTCCGGTGTTGCCTTCCAATGCCGCCCAATGCCCGAATACCACACGAGTATCGTCACCACGAGCGTAGCGGAACCAGGGGGCAAAGCCTTCCGGGGCACTGTCCGCGGAGTCCTTGGTGGTCAGCTCCAGCGTGCCATCCCCGGCAATAAACCGCATACGGGTGAAATAATTGGTAATAACCCGCCAGCGGTCCATGCCCGCCAGGCCTTCATCCCAGCACTCCGGCCGGTTGCCATACATGTGGGTGAAATAGTCTTCTGCGGCATTACCGCGGATCACCTCTTCCACCTCGCGGGCACAGCGCATGGCCTGTTCCACGGACCAGATATGGGGCAGCCCCGCGTGGGCCATGACCAGGTTGCGGGCCGGATCGTGAATACAGAGATACTGTTGCCGGAGCCAGTCCACCAGCCGGTCGTGGTCGGGCGCTTCCAGAATATCGGCCAGGGTGTCTTTACGGCGGGTTTCATGGCCACCCAGGGCAACCGCCAGCAGGTGCAGGTCGTGATTGCCGAGCACCACCACCGCAGAGCTCCCAAGGCTTTCAATGTATCTCAGGGTTTCCAGTGAGGAAGGGCCCCGGTTGATCAGGTCCCCCGCTACCCAGAGGCGGTCCCGTGAGGGTGAGAAGTCCACTTTGGCCAGAACATCCCTCAGGCGGTCGTAACAGCCCTGAATATCGCCAATGGCGTAGTCAGTCATTACTTACCTCGTTTGCCGTTTTAGCCGCGCCTTTTTCATCCGCCAACAGATCTGCAATGGCCACATAATCGGCCAGGCCCAGGTTCTCAGGGCGCAGGCCGTCGCTGATTCCCAGGCTCTGCAGCTGTGCCACTGACACCATGCCCCCAAGGGCCTTGCGCAGGGTTTTTCGGCGGGCGTTGAAGGCGGTCCGCACCACGGCCTGCAGGGTGGTCAGATCCCTGGCCGGATGTGGCAGGGTCCCATGAGGCACCAGGCGGACAATGGCCGACTCCACTTTCGGTGCCGGCCGGAAAGCGCCGGGGCCGACTTCAAATAACGGCTGCACCTTGCAGAAATACTGGGTCATAATGCCCAGACGCCCGTAATTGTTGTCCCCCGGTACCGCCGCCATCCGCTGCACCACCTCTTTCTGGAGCATGAAGTGCATGTCCTGCACGACACCTGCCTGCCCCAGCAGGTGGAAAATCAATGGCGTAGATATGTTATACGGCAGGTTGCCTATAATCCGCAGGGGCCGGTCAACCATCAGCTGGCTGAAATCGAACTTGAGCGCATCCGCTTCATGGATCCGGAATTCCGGGTAGTTGAAGAATTTGGTGCGCAGTACCGGAATCAGGTCTCGGTCAAGCTCCACCACCTGGAGCCGGGGGTTCACCGCCAGGATTTCCTCGGTCAGGGCGCCCAGGCCAGGGCCGATTTCCACGATCGAGTCATCCGGCCCGGGGTTAATGGCGCGGATGATGCGCTCGATAACGCCCGGGTCGTGCAGGAAGTTCTGACCAAACCGCTTTCTGGCCTGGTGGCCGGCTTTGTTACTCACGAACGTGTCTCTTGACTGGAAGATTTTTGACAGCGGGCCATTTGCTCACCCACTCTGATGGCCCTATGCAGGCTGCCGGAATCGGCCCGGCCGGTGCCGGCCAGATCCAGGGCCGTCCCGTGGTCCACGGAAGTGCGCACAATGGGCAGGCCCAGGGTGATATTCACGGCACGCCCGAAGCCCTGGAATTTCAGCACTGGCAGCCCCTGATCATGATACATCGCCAGAACGGCATCGGCCTGGTCGAGCCAGTGTGGCGTGAACAGGGTATCGGCCGGGAGTGGCCCGGTCAGTGAAATACCCTCACCCCGGAGTTTGTCCAGGGTTGGTTCGATAGTTTCAATTTCCTCACGACCAAGATGACCACCCTCACCGGCATGGGGGTTCAGTCCGGCCACCAGAATCCGCGGGTGTCCGATTCCGAAGAACCGTTTCAGGTCGGCATCGAGAATCCGGGTAACCTGGGACAAACGCTCCGGGGTGATGGCTGCCGAAACGTCCTTGAGTGGCAAGTGGGTGGTTACCAGCGCCACACGCAGCTGCTCAGTGGCGAGCATCATCACCACCCGCCGGACCCCGCACAGCTCCTGCAGAAATTCGGTGTGGCCACTGAACGGGATACCGGCCTCGTTAATCACGCCTTTATGAACCGGCGCGGTGACCATGCCATCAAAGTCTCCGCTCAGACAGCCGTTACCGGCGATTTCCAGGGTTCTGAGCACATAGCCGCTGCCGGCAGGGTCCAGCCTTCCTGGCTGGTGACTGGCACACCCCTCGACGTGCAGCACGGACACATGGCCCGCCTCCATTCGGGGTGCCTCGCCCGGGCGCCAGGGGTGCAGCACAACAGGTAACTCCATTTGCCGCGCACGGGCTTCCAGCAGCGGCTGGCTTGCAACCACCACAATTCCGGCCGTCCGGATCTCCAGCGCAAGCTGAAGACACAGCTCCGGACCAATGCCCGCAGGCTCGCCTGCGGTCAGTGCCAGCACCACGGGATCCGTCATCAGGAAACCGGCTCTTCTTCCGCGGGGGCATCGTTGGCGTACTCACCCTTGAACTCGACGAAGGCCTCGTCGCGGATTTCCCGGAGCCAGTTCTGCAATTCGGTCTCGAACTTGCGGCGGTAGATTGCCTGGCGCGCCTCAGACTCCCGTACTTCACCACTGATGTCCTTCTGACGGCGCTCCTGAACCTGCAGGATGTGCCAGCCGAACTGGGACCGGAAAGGCCCGCGGAACTCGCCGACATCAGCCTCCGTCATGGCCTGCTCAAACGCCGGCACCATCTGGCCCGGGCTCACCCAGCCAAGGTTGCCGCCGTCGGAGCCGGATACCGGGTCGTCGGAATACTCCTTAGCCAGGGCGCTGAAACCGGCGCCATTCTGAAGCTGTTGGTAGAGATCCCGGATCCTGGCTTCCGCCTGGCTGTCGGTTGTCGCTTCAGACGGCCGAACCAGAATATGACGAACGCGATGCTGCTGAATGACCTGCTTTTGCTCTCCACCGCGCTTGTCCATCACCATCACCAGGTGGAAGCCACTGTTGTTTTCCAACACCGGCGATGGCTCTCCCACCGCCAGATCCGGCACCACCGGAGCGACCAGAGAGGGCAGTTGCCCCTCGGCCCGCCAGCCCATGTCACCACCTTCAAGGGCATTGCTGGCATCGGATTCCGCGACAGCAACTTCGCGGAAATCACGCCCTTGGGCGATCTCGCTGCGCAGACGCTCAGCCTTTTCCCGGGCGGCTTCCATTTCAGCTTCATCGGAGGGATCGTCAACACTGACAAAAATATAGGCCAGCCGATATTCCGCACCGTTGTTTCCGCGGGCTTCCTGACTCTCCAGATAGTTCTCAACCTCCCGGTCGGTTACCCGGACCCGGGTACCCACCTGTCGCTGCTGCACCCGGCTGGTCAGCATTTCCTTGCGGATCTGCTCCCGGGCCTGGTTATAGGTAACCCCTTCCGCCTCCAGTTGCGCTTCAAACTCGGACAAAGCCATGCCGTTGCGATCAGCAATATTGGCCATGGTTTCGTTCAGTTCGTTATCGCTGATACGCATGCCGGCCCGGTCCGCCATCTGCATCTGGATCGAGTCGGTGATCAGTTGGTCAAGAACCCGTTCTTCCAGCACCTGTCTCGGCGGCAGTCCGGTACCCTGGGCTCTGAGCCGGCTGGCGATGGTGTTGATCCGGGCCTCCAGCTCGGTCTGAAGAATGACATCCTCATCCACGATGGCCACCACCTGATCCAGCAGTTTTCGCTCTGCCTGCACGGTCAGCGGTGCCATGACGGCGAGAAAAACCAGTAACGCTTGAACACCATGGCGAAGAGTCGCCTTCATAATCACCTCTGCAAATAGAATATGAGCCTGCATGCCAGTACGGGGCTTAGTCCCACTCCTGGTCAGGGAGTTCCGTACCGGCGACGCTCCCTTTCGTCAAACCCGTAAATCGCCTCGGAAATCCGCGCCGAGGCACCACCACTGCCACCCAGTCCTTTCAGTTGAATCTGAAACAGTATGCGCCCCTGAAGCTCCCGGTCGTAAGTCAGGTAATTCTGGTGAACCACCTGAATGCTCCAGCAGCAGTTGTTGTATTCAATGCCGGCCAGGGACCCCACCGTACGGTCAAGGCTTGAGTCGTAGACCCAGCGGCCGATCAGACTAACACGGTCCGTCACCGGGAAAACCGTCGCAATGTCTGACTGTTCCAGTTCATCCCGGCTATAGGTGTGCCCCAGACTGGCCAGGTAGCGGTAATCACTGGAATGGAAAGTCAGCTGACTTCGACCTTCCTCGGTATCACCGGTGTCGGGATCCCACAGGCCAGACGACCGGATCTCCAGAGTATCAAGCGGGTTGAGCACCACCTCACCCGCCAGCGGAGAGCGGCTCCGGGTTCCGCCCCCCTCACCAAACAGGGTTACCTCACGGTCGTCAAAGTACTGCACCTGGCCGATACTGAACCTGGCCCGCTCGGCACCGGTGAGCAGGTCATTGAAACGGCTGGTCAGGGCCACGGTCAACTGGTTGGCGTCACCTACCCGATCACCGCCGGTAAAGCGATCCGGCTGAAACAGCTGGTCAAACCGGAACGTCTGGAGGTCGGTGTCAAAGTCAGGAATGTCATTCTGATCCGCGTCCGCATTGGCCCATACATAGTACAGCCGGGGCTCAAGGGTCTGGTTGTAGGGCACATCAAACAGACTGCCCTGACGGTCGAAATAAAGCCCGTTATCCCACTCGGCAACCGGCACCGTGCGATCAAACGCGCCATCGCCGAGATCGTAATCATCGAGATCGTAGCGGGTGTAATCCACACTCACCGAGGGGCGACTGAAGCCCCACAACGCCCGCAGTGGCAGAGCCAGTTCCGGCCGGGCCCGGAACCGCTGACCGTTGGCCTGGTCCAGACCAGTCAGTCCTTCGTTATCACGGTAAAAAACGGTGTACTGACTCTCCAGATTCGCTTCCAGAATACCCGCGCCTGCCTGTCCCGCGTAGATTATTTCAGGCAGCTGGGCATAGGGCTTATCCTCATTGGCAATACTTTCACTGATGGTCTGGTAATCGTTAAGGTAGGCATCAAAATACTGCTGGTCGCTCCGGTAAGTGACCCCACCCTTTCTTTGCAGGTGGGTTGCCTGGTTAATCTCCAGGTTACGGTTCAGGTCGCTGAAATAGTCCTCGTCACTCACTACGGAAAAATCACCGTAGCCGGACCAGCCACCGCCGAACACCGCCCTCGTGGTGGCATCCAGAGCCCAGCGCTCGCCCGATTCGCCGGGATTCTCGGCCGCGAACTCCGAATCGCTGCCGATGTAGCCCAATTGCAGCGTCGTCTCGCCCAGCGAACTGAGATAGCGGCCCTCGGCCTCGTTGAACAGGCCCCGGCCATTCATGTACTGAGGCGTGAGCGTGGCGTCATAATGGGGGGCAAGGTTCAGATAATAAGGTAGCGCGAGAAAGCCTCCGCTACCGGCAGTGGAAGAACCGAACTGGGGATACAGAAAACCGGATTTCCGGCGGTCATCAATAGGAAAATTGGCCCAGGGCCAATAGAAAACCGGCACATCCAGAACCTCAAGGCGAACGTGCCTGGCAGTGCCAAAACCCTCCGCCCGATTCAGTCTGATATCCGAGGCGACAATGGCCCAGTCGTTCTGCCGCGGGCCACAGGTGGTCAGTAACCCGTCCTCCATCACGACCTGTTGCTCGCTGAGCCGTGACAGGCTGCCGGCCCGGCCACGCATTTCCGGCCCATGGAGCAGAAAAGTGGCGGTATTGACGTCGAGGCGTCCGGTCTCGACGTTGTAATTCGCGCTGTCACCGGTCAGCAGGAAGCCGTTGCCTCGGCTTACCAGAGGCCCCTGAACCGACACCGCCCCCTCGGCCTGGTTGTATCTTGCTTCAGAACCCGTTACCTGGAACTGGCCCTGTCGAATGCGTACATCGCCCTGAAGAAAGAGCTCCTGATCTATCTCGTAGCGGGCATTCAGGCCTCTGGCTTCCAGGGGCTGTTCCACGTCAACGCCTCCGGCAAATGCACCGCCTGCGCCTTCACCATTGCCGGACGGCAGGTAGCCGCCGTCACAGAACGCGGGCAATGCCAACCGGGTCTTTTCCGGCAACTCTGCCCTGGGCCGCCAGTCAATCTCCGCCGCCGACGGGGCCGTTTCTGCATGGCCAGTGGCCCATCCGAGCCCCAGCGTGCCAGCCACCAGCAATAGGCCATACCGGTGCTGCTGCCGGCTTATCGGCCTCTGCGGTGGGCGTTCTGGACATGGCACAGTGGCTGAATCCTGTTCCGGGTGAATGTGAGGACGGGCAACGTTAACAGCGGCCTAGTTTACACGTGCCCTCCGGGGTTGTTAACGGAAACTCCGCTGCAAAACCGTTTTACCCTCTTTATACTGGTCTGCTAACTTTCGCAGTCAGCGACAACTTAATTTAAAAGGATCGCAACCCGAGCCATGGACACCCGCCAGCAGTTGCTGACCGACTGGGTCAGACAGTTTCCGGGACTTGAACAGAGCAAACCCGAACCGGTTTCCGGCGACGCCAGTTTTCGCCGCTATTTCCGGGTCTGGCGGCGTGTGGGCCAGGATGAGCACACACCTTTTATCGTGATGGATGCGCCGCCGGAGCACGAGGATTGCGTGCCCTTTGTAGCCATTGCCCGACACTGGCACCGGCAAGGCGTGGCGGTACCGGACCTTGTACAGGTGGATCTGAAACAGGGCTTTGTGCTGCTGGAGGATTTTGGTGACCAGCTGATGCTCGGACAGCTGAACGATAACTCTGCCGGCCGGCTCTACCGGAATGCGCTGGATGAGCTGACCCTGATTGCCCGGCAGACCTCGCCCGCCAACTATCCGCTGCCGCCCTACGATGCCACGCTGCTTGAGCGGGAAATGGCCCTGTTCCCGGACTGGCTGCTGGAACGGCAGTTGGGCATGACGCTCGAAAACAGCGAAAAAGCCTTGCTGGACACCACATTTTCGATACTCCGTGAAAGCGCCCTGGCCCAGCCGGAAGTCACCGTGCACCGGGACTTTCACTCCCGCAACCTGCTGGTGCGTCAGGGCAAGGCCCGCCCCGGCGTCATCGACTTTCAGGATGCGGTGACCGGGCCGGTAACCTACGATGTGGTCTCACTGCTCAAGGATTGCTATATCCAGTGGCCGGAAGATCGCATCTGCGACTGGCTGGAGGCATTTCGCCAAAACGGCCTTGACGCCGGACTACACCGGGCAGACCGGGAAACGTTCCGCCAGTGGTTTGAACTGATGGGCATGCAGCGCCACCTGAAGGCAGCCGGAATATTCGCACGGCTGTCCATCCGGGATGGCAAGCACGCCTACCTCAAGGACATTCCCCGCACGGTGCAGTACCTGATTGTTGCCAGCAGCCGTCAGCCGGCCCTGCGCCATTTTCACGAGTGGCTCAGCGACCGGGTAATGCCCCTCATCGAGGCCAGCATCGGCCCGGCGCAGGAGCATTCGCCGCAGTGAAAGCCATGATTCTCGCCGCCGGCAAAGGTGAACGCATGCGGCCGCTGACCCTGGCCACCCCCAAACCCCTGCTTTGCGCCGGGGGCAAGCCGCTAATTGTTCACCACCTTGAGCACCTGCGCCGGGCGGGATTCAGCGAGGTGATCATCAATCACGCCTGGCTGGGTGACCAGATTGAAGAAACCCTGGGCACGGGCGAGCAGTTTGGCCTGTCCCTGCGTTACTCCCGGGAGGGTGAGCCCCTTGAAACCGCCGGAGGCATCGTCCGTGCCCTTCCCCTGATCACAGAGGGCGAATCCGGCTGGTTTCTGGTAATCAACGGCGACATCTGGAGCGACTTCGAACTGGCGAAACTCAAACCACCAGAGCAGTCAGACGCACTGCTGGTGGTCACCGATAATCCACCGCACCATCCCGGGGGTGACTTTTGCCTGACGCCACAGGGTGTATTGGCCGAATCCGGCCCTGACAGGCTGACCTTCACCGGCATCAGCCTGTTGCACCGTCGCCTGTTTGAGGGCCTGACGGATCAGGCCGGCAAGCTGGGGCCGGTCCTGCGCAAAGCCATGGGCGAAGGCCGCGTGGAGGGCCTCTACCATCCGGGCCAATGGGTGGATGTGGGAACTCCGGAACGACTGAGAGCGCTGGACCGGCAACTTCACAGCGGGGAGCCCGGAAACCATGGCAAGCGGTGACAAACAACCCGTGCTGCCGGCCCGAATGGAAGCCGAATTTTCCAGCCTGATGCGGGAACTCTCAGCGTGCGGCCATCAGGCACCTGCCCTGATCGAGCGGGCCCATTTGCCCCGGTGGTGCCGGCGCCCCCTGTTCTTTTTCCTTGGCTACATTGCCAGGGCGGAAGGGCGGGTCACCGAAGCCGACATTGGCTATGCCGAATCGCTGATCAAGGCCATGAGGCTGTCGGCACGCCAGCGCCGGCGTGCCATCAACTGGTTTCAGCAGGGCAAGGCCGCCGGACAACCGCCCTCTATCCGGGGGCTTGCCCTGAGGCTGTCCCGACGACTCTGGCCGGCACCGGCCCTGAAAACTGCGATCTGCCTGTGTCATGCCAGCCAGCTTGGTGGTCGCCCCGGTAAACCCCGGCGCTACCGCTGCGAGGATGCCATTGACCAGATTGGTCTGCCCGTGAGTGTCAGCGACGACATCTTTGACAGCTACGCCAGCAAGGTCTGGAGTCGCTACACAGAAAGCCAATCCAAACCAACCAGTTACCAGCAGGCGTGCGAACTGCTGGGGGTTACCCGGCGGGATTCACTGGAAGTGATCAAACGGGCCTACCGCAAAAAAGTGTCCGAATGCCATCCGGATAAGCTGGCGCAGCAGCAAGTCAGTACCAGCGAAAAAAATCTGGCCAAGGAACGGCTGCTGAATTATCAGCAGGCCTGGGAACTGATAAAACGGCACCACGCCGCCAGCCGACCATGATTTCACCGGGATTCCAGCCAGGCCGCAACGCGGCTGGCGATAGTATCGCCAAATGCCGCCGACGGCGGGCCGAACCCGGGAATCGGTTGCCGCTGGTAGCCGTCAGCCCCTGCCCGAAGCAGCTTCTCACCGGTACTCCAGCCCGGCTCACCACCGCCTGAGCCTGCCGGATGAAGGTCCAGCAATGCCGTGCCGAGCGAAGTGAGGCGCTCCGGCAAGTCCGCGCGGTCAGAGGGATAAAATTGGGGCGCGACCCAGACCAGGGCCGAGACGCTCGCCCCCTCCAGGATTCGGTTGGTCACATGAATGCTCGCCCGGCCAATACCCATAAGTGCCGGCGCCTCGTAGCCCCGCTCTACCAGCTCCGCCAGTCCTGCCTCCAGGGCCTGGCTGATCCGGTTGCGGTAGCGGGCCTCCAGATCATCCGCATTTTCCGGTGCCATCACGTCAATCATCACCGACTCGGTGGGCGCTTCATCATTCGCCTCCGGTCCCGGGGCACTCACAACTGGTCCCGCCAGCATTCTTTGCAAGGCAGGAGACGGGGCTTCCAGGCCAAGCGTCAGCACCGCCCACCCTCTCGCAGCCAATGCCCTGGCCACCGCTCCCGCCAATCCGGATGCGGCAGTTTCACCTTCATCAGCCAGAACCACCAGGGCACCCTGCGCCGGCAGCCTGGTCTCGGGGTAAAACAGCCCCAACGCGCGCACGCCCTCTTCAAGCTCCAGCCAGACGGCAGCCTCGGGAAATGCCTGACTCAGCCCCCGCTCGCCGATGCCCGTCCAGACCAGGGACCGACTGGCGGAACCGGCGCCTGAGCCCGCCTGCTCTGGCTTGGCGTTCGTCCGCGGGTCTTGACCCTGGGCAAGTGCGGGTGACACAACGGTTACGATCACGGCAATCACAACAAACCACCACAACCGGGGCCGGCAATTCTCGACTCTGAGCACAGATCCTGATCCTTTGACTGCGAAAAAACGCGACTGAGCTGTTAGACTAGCATTCACTTTGAATGTGCGGCAGGGACCGCTGACTACGCCATTATCAATTGTTTTGAGAGAGCCGTCATGAACCCTTACCTGATTGCCCCATCCATCCTGTCCGCCGATTTTGCCCGTCTGGGCGAGGAGGTCGATAACGTGCTGGCTGCCGGCGCCGATATCGTTCACTTCGATGTGATGGACAATCACTACGTACCCAACCTCACGATTGGCCCCACGGTCTGTGAGGCGCTGCGAAAGCACGGGGTGACCGCCCCCATTGACGTGCACCTGATGGTGTCACCGGTGGACGATCTGATCCGCATGTTCATTGACGCCGGTGCCAGTTACATCACCTTTCATCCGGAAGCGACCAATCACATTGACCGTTCATTGCAGCTGATCCGCGATGGCGGCTGCCAGGCCGGCCTGGTGTTTAACCCCGCCACGCCCCTGCACTACATGGACTACGTGATGGACAAGCTGGATATGGTACTGCTGATGTCGGTGAACCCCGGTTTCGGAGGCCAGAAATTCATTCCCGGCACCCTCGACAAGCTGCGGGAAGCCCGCAAGCGTATCGATGCCACCAACTACAATATCCGGCTGGAAATCGACGGGGGCGTCAAAACCGACAATATCCGGGAAATCGCCGAGGCCGGCGCCGACACCTTCGTGGCCGGATCGGCCATTTTCAACACCGGCGACTATCGGGCGACCATCGACGCCATGCGCGAAGAGCTGGAGCAGGCCCGCAAGGTGATCAATCAATGAGTCTTGCGGGGCTGTTCAGTCCGCGCTGGCCTGGCGTTGCCCTGTTTGATCTGGACGGTACGCTGGTGGACAGCGCGCCGGATCTGGCGGCGGCTGTCGATCAGATGCTGGAGCACCTGGGCCGTTCACCGGCCGGTATTGACCGGGTGCGGCAGTGGGTGGGCAACGGCGCGAGCGTACTGGTACGCCGGGCGCTGGCCGGGCAGATAGACTGGCAGCCGGCATGCCCCAAAGACGACGCCCTGTTCAAAGATGCCCTGGCGATTTTTTATCACGCCTACGGCACCATCAATGGTCAGTATTCCGTGGTCTACGCAGGCGTCGAAGCCTGCCTGACCCACCTCAGGAACCAGGGCTGCCGCCTGGGTGTGGTGACCAACAAACCGGAACAGTTTGTGGCGCCTTTGCTGGAACAGATGGGGCTGGATCACTGGTTTGAACTGAGCATTGGCGGTGACACCCTGCCGGTAAAGAAACCGGACCCGGCGCCCCTGCTTCACGCCATGGACGCCCTGGGCGGAACCCGCGGCACCACGGTGATGGTGGGTGACTCCGCCGCCGATGTGAACGCGGCGCTGGCCGCCGGCATACCCTGCGTGGCGGTCCGCTACGGATACAACTTCGGGCCCGCCGTAGACACCCTGGGTGCCGACGCGGTTGTTGATTCGCTCGCCGAGCTTTTGTAAAGATGCAAATCCGATTTCAGGAAACCGCACCATGACACCCGATCAATTCGCCGAGCTCGCCGACGCCGGCTTTAACCGCATCCCCGTGTACCGCGAGGTTCTGGCCGACCTCGACACGCCTCTGAGCACTTATCTCAAACTCGCCAGCGGGCCCTGTTCCTACCTGTTCGAGTCCGTCCAGGGCGGCGAGAAATGGGGCCGTTACTCCATCATCGGCTTGCCCAGCCATGAGGTGCTGAAGGTGTTTGACCACCGGGTCGAGATCAGCCGCGGCGGCGAGATTGTCGAAGCCAAAGAGGTGGACGATCCGCTGGCCTTCGTGGAAGCCTACCAGAGGCGCTTTCACGCTCCGGATCTGGACGAGCTGCCCCGGTTTAACGGCGGCCTGGTGGGCTACTTCGGCTATGACACCGTGCGCTATATCGAAAAGCGCCTGCGCAAGAGCTGTCCGCCCGATCAAATCGGTACGCCGGACATCCTGCTGATGGTGTCCAACGAAATCGTGGTATTCGACAACCTGCGCGGCAAGCTGCACCTGATTGTCCACGCCGATCCGGCTGTTGACGGGGCCTTTACCCAGGCCCAGGCCCGCATTGATGAACTGGAAAACCGCCTGCACCGGCAGACCGCCGATGCCCCCCGCACCCCGGAACACCTGCGCGGCAAGACCGTGGACGAGAGCGACTTCATCTCCGGCTTCAGCCGGGAGAGATTCGAAGCCGCCGTGGACAAGATCAAGGGCTACGTGCTCGACGGCGATGTCATGCAGACCGTCATCTCCCAGCGCATGTCGATCCCGTTCGAGGCGCCACCCCTGAACCTGTACCGGTCCCTGCGGGTGCTGAATCCATCACCGTACATGTACTTCCTGGATCTGGGAGACTTTCATATAGTCGGCTCATCCCCGGAGATCCTGGCCCGGGTGGAAGACGAGGAAGTCACCGTGCGCCCCATCGCCGGCACCCGCAAGCGCGGCGCCACCGATGCCGAAGACAAGGCGCTGGAAGCCGAACTGCTGGCCGACCCGAAAGAAATCGCCGAGCACCTGATGCTGATTGACCTGGGCCGCAATGACGCCGGCCGGGTCTCGGAAACCGGCACCGTTCGGCTGACCGACAAGATGATTGTCGAACGCTATTCCCACGTCATGCACATTGTCTCCAACGTGACCGGCCGACTGAAGGACAACACCAGTTGCCTGGACGTGCTACGGGCCACCCTGCCCGCCGGCACTCTCAGCGGCGCACCCAAAATCCGGGCCATGGAGATCATCGACGAGCTGGAACCGGTCAAACGGGGCGTTTACGGCGGTGCCGTGGGTTACCTGTCCTTCAACGGCAACATGGATACGGCGATTGCCATCCGTACCGCCGTGATCAAGGACAACACCCTGCACATCCAGGCCGGTGCCGGCGTGGTGGCCGATTCGGTGCCCCGTCTTGAGTGGAAGGAAACCATGAACAAGGGCCGTGCGATCTTCCGCGCGGTGGCCATGACCTACAACGATTTCGACCACTGAGGCGGAGGAACGGATTATGTTGCTGATGATCGATAACTACGATTCCTTCACCTACAACGTAGTGCAGTATCTGGCGGAACTGGGCGCGGACGTTCAGGTGCACCGCAACGATGAAATCACCGTTGAGGAAATCGAGGCCCTGAACCCGGAGCGCCTGGTGATTTCCCCGGGCCCCTGCACGCCCAACGAGGCGGGCCTCTCCATGGACGCCATCCGGCACTTTGCCGGCAAGCTGCCGATCCTGGGCATCTGCCTGGGCCACCAGGCCATTGGCCAGGTCTATGGCGGCGACATTATCCGCGCCGGGCGCGTGATGCATGGCAAGGTCTCCCCGGTGTTCCACAAGGATACCGGCGTGTTCCGTGGCCTGAGCAACCCACTGCAGGCGACCCGTTACCACAGCCTGGTGATCGACAAGACCACCCTGCCCGACTGCCTGGAAGTGACCGCCTGGACCCGCAACGACGACGGCTCCATCGAGGAAATCATGGGGGTGCGCCACAAGACGTTGCCGATCGAGGGCGTGCAGTTCCACCCGGAGTCTATTATGACGGAACAGGGTCACGAACTGCTGCGCAACTTTCTGAGAACACACTAAGAGGCCGACACATGGACATGAAAGAAGCTCTCAACCGCATTGCCTCCAACCTGGACCTGTCCCGGGAGGAAATGAAGGACGTGATGCGCATCGTCATGAACGGCGAAGCGACGGACGCCCAGATCGGTGCGTTTCTCATGGGTTTGCGCCTGAAAAGCGAAACCATCGATGAAATCACCGGCGCGACCGAGGTGATGCGCGAGCTGGCCACCAGGGTCACCGTGGACGCCGAGCCGCTGGTGGACATCGTCGGCACCGGCGGCGATGGCGCCAACCTGTTCAATGTCTCCTCTGCCGCATCCTTCGTGGTGGCGGCCGCTGGTGGCTTCGTGGCCAAGCACGGTAACCGTGCCGTATCCTCGAAAAGTGGCAGCGCGGACCTGCTGGAAAAAGTGGGTATCAACCTCAGCATGAACCCCGAGGAAGTGGCCCGCTGTGTGGAGCAGATCGGCGTCGGCTTCATGTTCGCCCCGGCCCATCACGGCGCCATGAAATACGCCATCGGTCCCCGTAAGGAGCTGGGCTGTCGCACCATCTTCAACATCCTCGGCCCGATGACCAACCCGGCAGGCGTTAAACGCCAGCTGATCGGCGTGTTCACCAAAGAGTTGTGCCGTCCCATGGCTGAAGTTCTGCAACGACTCGGCGCCGAGCACATCATGGTTGTTCACTCAAAGGATGGCCTGGACGAAATCAGTCTGGCGAGCGCCACCCACGTGGCGGAACTGAAAAACGGCGAGATCACCGAATACGACACCACCCCGGAGGACCTGGGCATCAAGAGCCAGTCTCTGGTAGGTTTGACGGTCGACACGGCCGAAGATTCCCTGAAGCTAATCAAGGCCGCTTTCGGACGTGGTCATGATGAAATGGCCGAAAAAGCACGGGACCTCATTGCCCTGAATGCCGGTGCGGCCATCTATGTCGCAGGCCTGGCAAGTACAACTAAAGAAGGCGTCGATATGGCCCTCGACGCCATGGGCTCTGGGCTGGCCGCCGGCAAGATGTCGGAGCTGGCTGATTTTTCCCAGTGTTTTTGAGGGCCAGAAATTCCGAAAGGATCTGACCAAGTTTGACGAGCCGGTGCTGGGGGCCTTTCCAAAACTGTCGGTAGCCATGGATGGCTACCGCCAAGCCCTACAGGGACGTACTTGCGGGCGTGTTTTGGAAAGGCCCCCAGCACCGGCTCCAGCACCCAATTCCGCAGGCATGAGATGACTGACAGACATTTGGACAAGACACCCACGATTCTTCTGAATATTGTGGATCGCAAATGGGAAGAAATTGATGAGCGCAAGCCTAAGGTCAGCATCGATGACCTGAAGGCCATGGCTGGAGACCAGCCGTCTGCAAGGGGCTTCGCAAACGCCCTGCGCACGCGAATTGAATCCAGAACCCCTGCGGTCATCGCCGAAATCAAGAAAGCCTCCCCCAGCAAGGGCATCCTCCGTGACCCGTTCGAACCGGAAGTCATTGCCGAAAGCTACGAAAAAGGCGGCGCCGCCTGTCTGTCCGTGCTCACCGACAAAGACTTCTTCCAGGGCCACGAGGGCTACTTGGTTGCCGCCCGCAACGCCTGCAGCCTGCCGGTGATCCGAAAGGACTTCATGGTCGCACCCTATCAGGTGTACGAAAGCCGGGCCATCGGTGCCGACTGCATCCTGCTGATCGCTGCCTGCCTGACCAAAAGCCAGATGCAGGAACTCGAAGGCATCGCCCACGACATCGGCCTGGATGTGCTGGTGGAAGTGCACGACGGCGAGGAACTGGACGATGCGCTGACCCTGAAAACACCCCTGGTCGGCATCAACAACCGCAACCTGCACACCTTCGACGTGTCTCTGGACACCACCTTCGATCTGCACGAACGGATCTCTCAGGACCGGCTGACCATCACCGAAAGCGGCATTATGACCAGAAATGACGTGGGCGCCATGACCTCACGAGGCATTTATGGCTTTTTGGTCGGCGAATCGTTTATGCGGGCTGAAGAGCCTGGTCAGAAGTTGCGAGAGCTGTTTTTTCCAGAAGGCTAACTCTCAAGCCTGAACAGGCCAGTGGGTACGACCTGCCAAAATCGTGCGGAGCCATGGATGGCGGAGCCGAGCGTACAGGGACGTATTCACAGCGTATTTTGGCAGGTCGTACCCGCTGGCCTGTGCACCAAAATATGCAAAAGGCATTATTACCCAGGCTTCGCCAATGCCTCCTGCAAGAGTTCCAGAAGATGGGCAGGCATTCCCTCAGCCAGCTTCAGCGCCGCCTCATGCCCCCGGGGCGACATCTTGCCCCAGGTCCGGCGCACGATGCGTAACCACTTCTCCCGGTCGTACTCCGCTTTCTCCTCATAGAAATCCGCGAAGTACCGCTCGAGGAAAACCATGCAGGCAACATCCTCCAGCAGCTGGGTGTCCTCATCCTGCCTGAGTTCGCGCTTGGTGAGAATCGTCTCCACCCGCTCGCATTCATCCGCAGGGTAGCCACAGTCCGCCATAATCTCCGCCGCCCGCCGGCCATGCATCCGGCCGCAGGCCTGGCGCCATTGATAGTAGGCCTTGCGGCCCTCCGGATAATCCTTGCGGGGCATCGTCCAGCGCTCGATGTGCTGGGCCCGGCAGGCGATCTGCATGCGCTCGGAGGGTTCGGCCTCCAGCTCGAACAGCCAGCGCGTCATGTGCAGGCTGTAGGCATATTCCTTGGGCAGACGCTCATCGCCAAACTGCTCCCGGTTCGGGTCCGCCTGGTTTGCCTGGTCGATGGCTTTAAGCGCGCATTGAAGACGTGAATCCTGGCCTGTCATTATCCTTCCTGAACTTTGTACGGTTTATCGGGTGACCATGTTGGGCGTGCTTCACCAGCGCTTCGGCACGCCGACAGTGAGCCCTGTGAAGCCGGGGGCTCAGGCCTGGGCAGAAGGACGCGCCTTGATGCGGTCATACCAGGCCTGGAGGTTGGCCTGCTCCGGCTTGATACGAATGTTCACCACCCGGGCAAAGGCGAGGGCGGTGAAGGCGTTGATATCCGCAGCCGTGAACCGGCCAAGGCAGATGTATTCCTTGTCCGCCAGGTGCTTATCCAGAAAATGCATGAACTTCTCCACGCTCCTGCCGCATTCCTCGCCCCATTCCTTGACCGGGTTCATCCGGTCCTTGAAGTAGCCGGTGGTGTGCTGGAAACACATGGCGGTGGGCATGAAAAAGTAATATTCGATCCAGCGCAGCCACTGCTCAAGCTGCGCCTTTTCCAGCGGGGTGTCGCCCAGCAGGCTGGGCGTATCCGGATAGCTCTCTTCGAAGTAGCGGCAGATCGCCATGGTTTCGGCAATGCAGGTGCCATCGTCCAGCTCCATCACCGGCACTTTTTTCATGGGATTGCGGGCGACATATTCGGGTGTCAGGTTTTCA
Source organism: Marinobacter sp. Arc7-DN-1 (assembly GCF_003441595.1). Lineage (NCBI taxonomy): Bacteria > Pseudomonadati > Pseudomonadota > Gammaproteobacteria > Pseudomonadales > Marinobacteraceae > Marinobacter > Marinobacter sp. Arc7-DN-1. The sequence goes on from NZ_CP031848.1 coordinate 2,228,472, forward strand.
CCCTTCTGCAGGTCGATCTCGATGAATTCCGCCTTGTCGAGCAGGCCTTTTTCGGCCATGAACATACGCACGCGGCGGGGATTGGGGGCGGTCTTGGTCTCGAAGATTTTCATTGTTATCGGCTCCGTTCCTGATGATGTCTGGCGGTGTAAAAGGTCAAAAGCGAAAGACTGACCGGAAAGACGAAAGACTGACCGGAAAGAAGAGTTGCGTCAAGCAACCAATGCTATCGGTACAACCAGTTGCGAACCTGCCGGATGATCCACTCCGGCTCATCCAGTGGCAGGTCATGGCCGGCATCGGGGTGCAGTTTCAATGTCCATTGCCAGCGTTCTTCCAGGGCAGCACTGCAACGCCAGTGAACAATGCGGTCACCACGGCTGGCCAGCAACAGGGCATCCGGCAGGGGGCGCTTCTGCCCCGGCAGGTACCGCGCAGCCGCAGCCAGCTGGTTCACGGCATTGCGGGTGCTGACCGGGCGCTGGCGCTGGATGCTATACCACTGTTTCGCCAGGGACAACGGAACCTCATGATTGCAGGTAAGCCTGAGGATGTCCCGCTCCCGGTCAAACAGTTCCTTGCGGCCCAACAACCTTAGAATCCGGAGCCAGGCCCCTGGACGCATCCGTTGCCACGTCGGGCTGAAGCCGGAACTGGTGTTGATCAGGATCAGATTCTGAATTTCACCTTCGGAGACGTTCTGGGCCCAGTCCAGAGCAACCATCCCTCCCATGGAGAGCGCCAGCAGACTGAATGGCTTGGGAATATGACTTACCTGCTCACGCACTTTCTCACGAATACCGGCCACGGAGGCCGGACTGGGATCCCGATAGTGCACACCCGTACCAGGCAGATCGACGGTGTGAAAGTGGTGGTCCGGAAACGTTTCCTGCAGGCGGGCCGGAAAGCCTCCCCAGTGCGCCCGCTCCCGTGTCAGACCCCGCAACAGAATCCAGTGCATGCTATTGAGAATCCCGATACCAGTGCATGATGGCGGCCTCTCTCAGCATGGACTCCTCTTCCCGGGCCGGCAACCAGTTTTCGTGGCAGGAAAACGCCGGCATTTTCACGGTTCACCTATTTGTAGAAGTAATCCCACAAATGATTGCTACAACTTGTTGACGGTCCGCCGGGAGGCAGAACATGTCTCCGGTAAAGACGGATTCAGAATACGCCCTTGTAACTGAGCTGAGGTTCGTTATCCTTATATTTACGTATTAACCGAGACTCACTGATTTGTTCGACCATAACAACGACAATAAAACTGCTGTTTTCCCGATCCTTGCGGATCGCGGCCCCCTTATATCGGAACCTGTATCGGAAATAGCACCGACAACACCCTCAAAGAATCACAAACCCTGAAAAAGGAGAAGTGACTATGCGAAAGCTTACGTCTGCTGCAATACTTTGCGCGCTTTCAATACCCGCCATGGCCCAGGCCGATTGCGGCGAGGTATCCATCACCGAGATGAGCTGGGCTTCCAATACGGTCGTTACCAACGTGGCCAAATTCATTATGGAGCAGGGTTACGGCTGCGACGTGACTATTGTTCCATCCGACACCGTGCCCGCGGTGACCTCGGTTGCCGAAAATGGCGAACCGGACATTGTTACCGAGCTGTGGCTGAACTCGGCGGGCGAAGCCTACCTGCGCCTGGAAGAACAGGGCAAGGTAGAGCGGCTCGGCAAGGTGCTGGATCCAGGCGGCATTGAAGGCTGGTGGATTCCGACCTACCTCGCGGAAAAGAACCCCGAACTCACCACCATCGAAGGCGTGATGGCCAATCCGGAACTGGTGGGAGGCACATTCAACAACTGTCCGGACGGCTGGGGCTGCCGGGTTGTCAGCGATAACCTGATTCGGGCGCTGGACCTGAAAGGGTCCGGCATCAAAGTCTTTAACCACGGTTCTGGTGAAACTCTGGCGTCTTCCATGGCGTCGGCCGTACAGAAGAAAGAGCCCTGGTTCGGCTACTATTGGGGGCCGACCGTGCCTCTGGGCAAGTACGACATGACCCGGGTTGAGCTGGGCGAATACAAGCCCGAAGTGCACACGAAAAACCAGACCGCCAATGCGAAAAATCCGGGCGTTTCCGAATTCCCGGCAGCGACCGTCCTGACGTCGGTAACCAAGGATTTCAAAGAGCGTGAACCGGACGTTGCCGAGATGCTCAGCAAGCTGACGTTCAAAACCTCCACCATGAGCTCGGTTCTGGCATGGATGGACGCCAACAATGCCTCTGGTGAGGAGGCTGCTGTGTATTATCTCAGCAACAACAGTGACGAATGGTCAACCTGGCTGAACGACTCGGCCAGACAACGGCTGGCTAAGATTCTCAACAACTGATCAACCTGCCCCGCCCGGGACATCTTCCCTGACATGTCCCGGGCAGTTTCCCGAGAACCGATCTGATTTCAGACGCGCGCAGGAGAGACTGACCGCCCATGGCAACCTACGATTCCCTGTTTTCATCATTAGGCCTAAAAAAATGGTGCTCGGAAGGCACAAACAACGGCCCCATGTCGATGGCCGATTTGCTGAACAAAACCAGGGGAGAAAGCGCCGAACCAACATCGCTTTGGGAACTGCCGTTCCCATCCATGGATGCACTGAACGAGTCCTGTTCCGCCTTCCCCCAATCCCGGGAACTGACCAAGGGGCTTGAGCAGGGTTTTCTGGCGGTGAAGGACAGCCTAAGCCTGGTGCTCGACCCACTGACCCAGCCACTCAGCTGGTTCCTCGATGGCGCGCTTTACGCCATGCTCAGCACGCCCTGGTGGATTATTATTCCACTGTTGCTGGCGGTTGTTTATGTGGTGACCAAATCCTGGAAGTTGATGCTTTTTGTCGGGGGCAGCATCGTGCTTCTGGCGTTTATTGATCATTACGACTACGCCATGCAAACCCTGGCGATTATTCTTGTCAGCGCTTTTCTCTGTGTGCTGCTCGGGGTGCCGGTCGGCATTGCCATGGCCCGAAGCAATACACTCCAGCGACTGATCATACCGGTGCTGGACATGCTGCAGACGCTGCCGCCATTCGTGTACCTGATCCCACTGATTTTCCTGTTCAGTGTCACCGAATCAAAACTCTACGGCATCGCGATCATCCTCTACGCCATCGTTCCCGTGATCCGGCTGACCAATCTCGGTATACGGCTGGTTGATAAGGACGTCATTGAAGCTGCCGACGCCTTCGGCATGACGCCCCGACAAAAGCTCTACAAGGTCCAGATTCCGCTGGCCCTGCCCAACATCATGGCGGGTGTGAACCAGACCATCATGATGAGCCTTGCCATGGTTGTTATCGCCTCCCTGGTGTCCGCGCCCGGGCTTGGGGTGCTGGTTCTGCGTGGCATACGTAATCTGGAACTGGGCGTTGGTCTGGTATCCGGCCTGGGCATCGTGATCCTGGCGGTCATTCTCGACCGGGTAACCAAGGCATCACTGGCACGTATCAACGTTTCGCAGAAGCAGTGAGGAAAGACCCATGGCAAAAGACATCAAGATTTCGATAAGAAACCTGTTCAAGATCTTCGGCCCCACTCCGGATGTGGCGCTTGAGTATGTTCGCCAGGGCATGAACAAGGCCGATCTGCTGGAGCAGCAGAAACACGTTCTTGGCCTGAGGGACATCAATGTGGATATGCACGATGGCGAAATCACCGTGATCATGGGGCTCTCGGGTTCCGGGAAATCGACTCTGATCCGGCACCTGAACCGCCTGATTGATCCAACCGCTGGCGAGATCCGGGTCGACGGTGAGGACATCATGAACTTTAGCGAAGAACAGCTTCGTCAGCTCCGACGGGAGCGCATGTCCATGGTATTCCAGAAATTCGCCCTGCTTCCCCACAAGACCGTTCTGGAGAACGCGGGGATGGCCAAGGATATCCGCGGCTACACCACATCGGACTTCGAAGCCGATGCCAGGAAATGGCTGGCCCGGGTTGGCCTTGAAGGTAACGAATACCAGTATCCGCACCAGTTGTCTGGCGGCATGCAACAGCGCGTGGGCATTGCCCGGGCGCTGGTTTCCGACGCACCGATCATGCTGATGGACGAAGCTTTTTCAGCGCTGGACCCACTGATCCGTTCAGACATGCAGGACCTGCTGCTGGCACTGCAGGAAGAGCTGAAAAAAACCATCGTGTTCATCACCCACGATCTGGATGAAGCCCTGAAACTGGCCGACCACCTGGTAATTCTCAAGGACGGTGAAATCGTCCAGCAAGGTGATCCACAGGAGATACTGATCAACCCGGGCGATCCGTATATTGTCGACTTCATCAGTGATATTAACCGGGCACGGGTTCTCAGGGTACGTTCAGTGATGGGCCCGCCAGATTCCCGTGAAGCCACCTATGCTGGCGACATCTCGGAGAAAGATAATCTGGAGTCGGTGCTCCTGAAATCCGGCGGCGATATGTCTCTGAATTACCGGGTAATGCGGGACCAGGAGCATGTAGGCACCCTGCACATGAAAGACCTCGCCCTTGCACTGGTACCGACCCCGGCCTCAGAAGACCGGAGTAAAAGCGCAGCCTGAACGCCGCCGCAGGGTTACAAAACCGCTGCCAGGGTCTATGATCAAGGTAAAGCCGACCCCCTTCGGCACACCGGCTTTCCAACCATGTCAAGAGCCCTGGTTCTGTGTTTTACGCTCATCCTGGTCGCCTGCTCACAGTCAGAGGACCCATCAACACTGGTTCCGGAAGTGGCTGCAAAGGCGAGTGAAACTTCCCCGGCGGCCCGCGCAACGCAACCCCGCCAGAAGATCATTATTGGCGCAGATCCGTGGTGCCCCCACAACTGTGAAGCCGGCTCAGACCGTGAGGGTTACATGGTTGATATCGCCAGGGAAGTCTTTGCGCTGGCCGGAGTCGATGTCGAGTACGTCAATATGAGCTGGGCCCGGGCGATTCAGCAGGCCCGTGACGGGTACATTGATGGTGTTGTCGGGGCCTTACACGGCGATGTACCGGATTTTGTCTTCCCGGAGGAGGCTACCGGCCACACGGCGACGGCCCTGTATACCCATCCGGATAACGCCTGGAATTACAGAGGCACAGACTCTCTCAGCGATCTGACCCTGCTGGCCATCAACGGCTATTCCTATTCACCCGAGCTTGATGCCTACATTGCAGAACATCAGGATGATCCCGGAAAGGTCTGGATACTGTCCGGACCGGCTCCCCTCAGCCGGGCAATCGAATTACTGGACAAACACCGTTCGGATGTTTTCCCGGAAGACCGCGAGGTCATGGAGTTGGCACTGCAGCAGCAGGGGAACCCTATAGCCCTGCGGATGACTGATGTGATACACCAAGCCCCGATCTACATCGCGTTCTCTCCGGGGAACCAGGACTCAGAAGAGCTCAGTGACCTTCTTTCAGAAGGGACACGAGCCCTGAAGAAATCCGGGCGGATAGAGCAGATTATGGCCCGCTACGGGCTTACATGGCCGGAGTGAAAAGCCCGAATCGTATCGCCTTCCGGCGTGGACAGACGCAACTCCCCTTTTCGCCCGATTTTCGCTGAGGCGACTCTCCCCAGCAGATTGAGAAAACGATCCTCCTGTCGCATCAGAACGGGCGCACACGCCATCCGGGTTATCGCCATCGGTCCGAAGGCAATCCCTTCACCGCCAAGCTTGTAGCTGCCTGTGTAGCGGTTACACGAGGACCGGCCGGCAATCCGGTTATCCTCAAGAAACTCGATCGTGATTTGCGAACGATCAATGATTCCGCTGCCCGCGAGATTCTCCACGACCCATTCAGCACCTCTGAACAGGCGTTGCGGATCGCCACCACAGCCACTGAACTCCCCGCCATTGACGGCGAGGCGCACCTGCGCCGGATACTGGGCGCCCGACATGCTGTCCTCACAGAGCTGCTGGGCAACGGTCAGAGTAATTGACAGATCATCCAGCGTTGCAACAAATTCCCGGCCGTGCCGGTTGGCGGTCTGCAGCGCCACCGGAATGCGTCGGGTCCTTTCCTCTTCGTAGGGCCTCGTCAGCAAAAGCTCCTGACCCTCAATCGTCACATGCCAGAAAGGTTCGTTGCCCCTGGCCTCGAAAGGCATCTCCAGGCCACCCGGAGGCAGACATTCGGGATAGGTCTGCCCCTGTATGGTCAGGGTTGCTCTCTCACCCTTGTTCCAGAAACGGGTCGTTTCATCTCCCGGAGCAACATACAGAGCACCGGATGCACTCTCCGCTGGCTTCAGCAAAATGCGCCGATCGAGATAGTCTACGCTGATCAGCTTGCTATCCTCAGTGCCGGATACCCCGATCTCGAGCTGCCCGCACGAGTAAACCCCGGAAGCACGCTTACTGCCTTCGGGCAAGGAAGAGCAGGCAGTGGCGGCAAGTCCGGAGGCAGTGACGACAGACAGCATCAAAACTCGTCCTGAGTACATGGTCAGTTCCCTTGAAGACATGAATACAGACGCACAGTTTAAAACCCAACGGTCGCGAAGGCCAACGCCAAGGAATCGCGAGGCAGGGCTTCTTATACGGCGCCGCCGACATTATGCTAAAGGGCCGGATTCAGGAGACAACCCATGGCGCTGAAACTCTACCAATTTGCCATTTCCCATTACTGCGAGAAAATCCGCTGGGCCCTCGATTTTAAAGGGCTCAACTATGAAACCGTCAACCTGCTGCCCGGCCAGCATATAAAAACCGTACGAACACTGACGGGCAAGGCGTCGTCAGTTCCGGTGCTCGACCACGATGGGCAGATCGTTCAGGGCTCGGCCCGGATTCTGGACTATCTCGATGAGACCTTTCCTGAACGGTCGCTAACGCCGGATGATCCGGAATTGCGGAAGCAGGCGCTGGCCTGGGAGCATCGGCTGGATGAAGAGGCCGGGCCCGCCATTCGCTGTTACTCCTACCACCACTTTCTCCAGCGCCCGAAAATCGTTGTGCCCATGCTGGCCGCCGGTACACCGTTCTATAACCGGATACTGCTGAGCCTGACCTTCAGCCGGGTTGACGAAGTCATGCGCCAATGGATGAAGATCAACGAGAAAACCGCTGGGAAGTCCCGGCAGGTCATGGAGGGTCTGCTCAACGAACTGGCCGGCATATACAGCCAACAGGCGTTTCTGGTCGGCGACCGTTTTTCCCGGGCCGATCTGACCGCCGCAGCGCTGTTTGCACCCCTGTTCCAGCCCCCGGAATACCCGGTGCCCTGGCCCAAACCGGGGCGTATTCCGAAAGACATCAAAGCCTGGCTGGACCAGTGGCAACCTCAACTCCAGACACTGGAGAAAATTTACGCTGGTAACCGTTAAGGCAAACTGGCACTGGATGAACGGAGAGCCCCGGAGTACGGCATTACCCGACCGGTGCATTCCACTAACCTGATTGTGCTCTGGACTCACGAATACGTGGACCTGTTCCGCGACATGGCACAGCCAGGCAGATTATTGTCTCACCTCCAGCATTTATGGAAACCGCCGGAGTGGCAACGCCCGGCAACGTACAGGAATAACAAGGACCCGGGAAGGCACGATGAACAAACTCCCACTAAAGCTGAACGCAGCTGACGGCCACATTGTTTCCGGCACTGTGTTTTCCCCTGGCCATCCCCGGGCAGTCCTGGTTATCTCCCACGGTATGGCGGAGCATGCCGGCCGATATGCCGGTTTCGCCGAGTGGCTGTGCCATCACGGCATCGCCGTTGTTAGCTTTGATCACCGCGGCCACGGCCCAACCTGCACACCTGAGCAGCTGGGTCATTACAGCGATCAGAATGGCTGGCCCAAAGTCGTCGAAGACCTGCACCAGATAATCCGCTTTGCCCGGGACCAATATCCGGGCAAGCCCCTGATCCTGTTCGGCCACAGCATGGGCTCGTTCATCGCCCAGAGTTGCGTCCAGCGCCATGGCGACGCAGTGGACACCCTGATCCTCAGCGCCACCAACCGCATTCACCGCCCCGGGCTTCTGGCCTCAGGATTCCTGATCGGCCTGATCAGGCTGTTTCGCGGCCGACGCCATCGCAGCGCGACCATTGCCAGGATGACCTTCGGTAAGTTCAATAAACAGTTCCGCCCCAACCGCACGGACTGCGACTGGCTGAGCCGCGACCCGGAGCAAGTGGACAAATACCTGGCCGATCCGCTTTGCGGGTTCGAATGCACGACGGGGCTGTGGCATGATTTCGTTGAGGGTATGCTGTCCATCAACCCGGCGCTGTGGCGCAAAGACCTGCCGGTTCATCTGTTTGCGGGCACGGAAGATCCGGTCGGAGAAATGGGCCAGGGCATCCGGCACCACTTTCAGGCCATTCGCGAGGCAGGCGTTGAAACGGTCACACTCCGGCTGTTCGAGGGTGGCCGTCATGAAATGCTCAATGAAACCAACTCAGGGGAAGTATGGCAGCATATTTTGCAGTGCACTCCGGTCAACACCCGCTACTCAGAGGCCTCTGTGCCGGCCTGATCGCCCTCTCGCTCACAATGGCATCCGCAGGCAGCCAGGCAGCGATGGTCACCGCCGCGGTCGCGGCCAATTTTACCGGCACCATGGAGAAACTGATCCCCCGGTTTGAGCAACAGACCGGGCACAGGGTCCGTGCGAGCTATGGCTCAACCGGCAAGCTTTATGCTCAGGTTCGTCACGGCGCGCCGTTCGATGTTTTCCTTGCTGCCGACCAGGCCCGGCCGGAACGCCTGGAACGTGAAGGCGACGGCGTTGCGGGCACGCGCTTCACCTACGCCAGAGGGCGGCTGGTGCTCTGGAGCCGGGAAGACAATCTTTTCTCTGACCCGGAATCGTTCCTGGCCTCGGCATCTGGCCCCCGGATCGCTATTGGTAACCCCAGGACAGCCCCCTACGGCATAGCCGCAATGGAAGTGTTCGATCACCTGAATCTGTCAGAAGCCGTCCGGCCCAGGCTGGTCAGTGGCGACTCCATCGCACAGACCTTTCAGTTCGTGGCAACCGGCAACGCCGGCGCCGGCTTTGTGGCGCTGGCGCAGGTCCGTGCATGGAACAAGCCGGGAGGGTCAGTTTGGCTGGTGCCTCAGTCCCTCCACAGCCCGATTACCCAACAGGCTCAGCTACTCAAGCGTGGCAAAGACAATGCGGGAGCGGCCGCCTTTCTTGCGTTCCTCCAGAGCAAAGAGGCCCGGGCAATTATTGAAAAAGACGGCTACGATACGGAACCCATGCCGACAGACTGAGTCGGCCACCCGATTCACCGAACGGAGCATCCATGAGCCCGGAATGGCAGGCCGTCTGGCTGACCCTGAAACTTGCCGGCATCACCACCGCCTTGTTGCTCATAATCGGCACGCCCATTGCCTGGTGGCTCGCCCGCAGCCGTCACTGGTCGCGCCAGCCGATCGCAGCCCTTGTGGCCCTGCCACTGGTTTTGCCGCCGACGGTGCTTGGCTTTTATCTGCTGATACTGCTGGGCCCCGACGGCGCTATTGGTCAGCTGACGGAGAGCCTGGGCATTGGTCTGCTGCCGTTTACCTTCGAAGGCCTGGTGGTGGCTTCAGTCATCTATTCGCTGCCCTTCACCGTGCAGCCACTGCAGAATGCCTTCCTGACCATCAACGACAACCTGCTGGAAGTCGCGGCCACGCTCAGGGCCTCGCCCCGGGATCGCTTCTTCTCGGTGGTCATACCGCTGGCGCGCCCGGGCTTTCTGACGGCGGCCGTGCTCACCTTTGCCCACACCATTGGCGAATTTGGCGTGGTCCTTATGATTGGCGGCAACATTCCCGGTGAAACCAAAGTGCTCTCGGTTGCCATTTTCGACCATGTGGAAGCCCTGGAGTACACCCAGGCTCACTGGCTGTCCGCCGGCATGCTGTTGTTCTCCTTCGTGGTACTGGTCAGCCTTTACTCCCTGAACAACCGGCGGTACCCCGGGGTGGTCCGATGAGCCCCATCCAGGCCCGCTTCCAGTGCCGTTTGGAGAGCTTTCAGCTGTCTGTGGATCTGTCTTTGCCCGCCGGAGGGGTCACCGCCCTGTTTGGCCACTCCGGCTGCGGCAAGACCACCCTGTTGCGATGCATTGCCGGGCTACAGACCTCAGAGGGTTACCTGAATGTCGCGGGCGACTGCTGGCAGGACAGCTCGGGCTCCCGGCCCACGCACCTGCGTCCACTGGCCTATGTGTTCCAGGAAACCAGCCTGTTTCCTCACCTGTCTGTGCGCGGCAACCTGAACTATGGCTACCGGCGTATTCCTCCGGCTGAGCGCCGGATCCATTTCGATCAGGCGGTAAACTGGCTCGGGCTCACGCCTCTGCTGAACCGGATGCCGGCAAAACTTTCCGGCGGTGAACGCCAGCGGGTCGCCATTGCCCGGGCCCTGCTGACCAGCCCCCGGCTGCTGCTGATGGACGAGCCCCTGTCAGCGCTGGACCAGCCCAGCAAGCAGGAGATCATGCCTTATCTTGAGAACCTGCGGGGGAGCCTCGCCATTCCGGTGATCTATGTATCCCATTCAACCGCGGAAGTCGCACGCCTTGCAGATCACATCGTGATGATGGACAACGGCCGGGTCATCGCCGAAGGGCCGCTTCAGGAAACCCTGGCACGGACCGACCAGCCATTCGGCCTTGAAGCGGATGCCGGCGTGATTCTCAACGCAACCGTTGAGCAGGTTGAACCTGACTGGCATCTATGCCGGGCGGGATTCGATGGTGGTGAGTTGTGGCTGCGCCTGCATGACGGGCTATCGCCAGGAAACCCGGTACGAGTGCAGGTTCTGGCGCGGGACATCAGTATCGCACTGGCGGCGCACCCGGATCAGAGCATTCAGAATCTGGTACCGGCAGTCATTGACGAAATTGCCCGGGAGGTAACACCGGGCACGTCGATGGTTCGTCTTCTGGCGGGGCAGACGCCTTTTCTGGCACGCCTGACAACCCGGTCACTGCATCAGTTAGATCTGGAGGCCGGAAGGAGCGTCTGGATGCAGATCAAGTCCGTGGCGATTGTCGACTGAATCACCACGAGACGCTGTTTGCCTTAGCGGGTTCCGTAAACCACCATGGTCTTGCCCTTGACCCGCACCAGCCCCTGATCTTCGAGGGTTTTCAGGACCCGACCGACCATCTCCCGGGAACAGCCAACAATGCGACCAATTTCCTGGCGGGTGATCTTGATCTGCATGCCATCCGGATGGGTCATGGCATCGGGTTCCTTGCACAGGTCGAGCAATGTCCTCGCCACACGGCCGGTGACATCCAGGAACGCCAGGTCACCCACCTTGCGAGTGGTCTGGCGCAGCCGGGAGGCCATCTGCTCGCCAATGAAGTACAGTACCCGGGGATCCTGCTGGGCAATCTCCCGGAACTTGGTATAGCTGATTTCGGCCACTTCGCATTCGGTCTTGGCCTTCACCCAGGCACTGCGGGAATCCATGTTGTCGAACAAGCCCATCTCACCGAAAAAATCACCGGCGTTAAGATAGGCCATGATCATCTCGCGGCCGTCGTCATCTTCAATGATAACGGTTACCGAGCCTTTGACGATGTAAAACAGGGAGTCACTCTTGTCCCCGGCGTAAATGATCGTACTCTTGGCTGGATAGCGCCGACGATGGCACTGTGACAGGAAGTAATCCAGATGCTTGGTTTTCTGCTCAACCGGCTTGACGATAGTGGCCATAATGCGAGTCGTGCCTCCTCAGATACTGGCGGGTCCCATTGTTTGTTATTCACCCGGCTTTCCGTGCCGGTTCGTTCTTTTTTCTTGCAAAACTGCGCAACTTATAACAAGAAGGCCTGTTGCGGGCAACCGGAAAGAGTATACAACATGTATCCGGGCCCGGCTGCTCCCTCTCGCGGGTTGTGCTAGCATCCGGCCTCATAGGATCGACATCAGCGCTGCGTGTAACACCGGCCAACTGCAATCACAACGGAGAAACACCCCATGAAAGCAACTGTCGACTGGACCGGCAACGCCAGTTTCAAAGTTACCAGTGGCAGTGGCCACAGTGTTCAGCTCGATGGCCCGCCCGATCATGGTGGCCAGAATCTGGGCCCCCGCCCGATGGAGATGCTGCTGATGGGGCTGGGTGGCTGCTCGTCCTTCGATGTCATGAGCATTCTCAACAAAAGCCGACAGGACGTGACGGCCTGCCATGCCGAGCTCGAAGCGGAGCGGGCCGATGCAGTTCCCGCGGTCTTCACCCGGATTCACCTGCACTTCGTGGTCACCGGTAGCCAGTTGAAGGAAAACCTGGTCAAGCGGGCAGTCAGCCTCTCGGCCGAGAAGTATTGCTCGGCGTCCATCATGCTCGAAAAGGCCGGTGTTGCAATTACCCACAGTTACGAAATCCGCGAGGCCCAATAGCCCGGCAGGCCGGAGCCCCGGAAATCCGGCTCAGGGTCCTCTACGGCCCATTCTCCGCAGGCCGGATGCATGGGAAGTTACGGATGCTAAAATGTCATTGCACATACTATTCAACGCCACTTGCGGTGTGCATAATACGCACCCTCTCCGCCGGTCTGCGCAAAAGGTGAACAACCCGGTCAGTAGTCGGTGGCGGCCTCGGCAGAGCATCTAACAGCAGCTCTGCAGTCATTCATCTCCACGATCCGGAGGGGCTGAGCATGGAATCAAAACTCCAGCTGCACGGTTTTAACAACCTGACCAAATCCCTGAGCTTTAACATCTACGACATCTGTTATGCGCAGACCGAAGAACAACGTGAAGCGTACATCGACTACATCGATGAAATGTATAACGCCGAGCGCCTTACCCAGATCCTGTCTGACGTGGTCAAGATCATCGGTGCCAATATCCTCAATATTGCACGCCAGGATTATGAGCCTCACGGCGCGTCGGTTACCATGCTGATCGCCGAGCATGAACTCACCGGTGGCGAAGAGCCCGACAACGAAGAATCTCCGGGCCCGCTGCCGGATACCATTGTGGCGCACCTGGACAAGAGCCATGTCACTGTTCACACCTACCCGGAAAGCCATCCCCACGATGGCGTAAGCACGTTCCGGGCAGACATCGACGTGTCCACCTGCGGCCTGATTTCGCCGCTAAAGGTGCTGAACTACCTGATCCACAGCTTTGATTCCGATGTGGTCACCGTGGATTACCGTGTCCGCGGCTTCACCCGCGACGTGGACGGCACCAAACACTACATCGATCACGACATCAACTCGATCCAGAACTATCTGACCGAAGATACCCAGAATGCGTATCAGATGATCGATGTGAATGTGTACCAGGAAAACCTGTTCCACACCAAGATGATGCTGAAGAATTTCAACCTTGATAACTATGTGTTCGGTGTCAATGCCAGTGACCTTGAGCCACGGGAAGCCCAGTCCATTGAGGATCGCCTGCGCCGCGAAATGCTGGAGATTTTCTATTCCCGAAACGTGGAATAAGTGTTCACCGGTAGCGTCCTGAACAGGGCGCCACCGGTCCTTCAGTTTTTTTGATGTCACCCGCCAGATTTCTGCGTTTTATACTCGCCTCTCCTCCCGATTAAATAGTCACCAGGGCAAACGAGAGGAGGACACCATGACCCTGCGCTCCCTGAAACAGATTATTCCCGCACTGGAAACATCCGACGGTGCCGGTGTGCGTATCAAACGCTCTATTGGCCAGCGGCAAAATGTTCGCCTGGACCCTTTCCTGATGCTGGACGAGTTCGGCTCAGCCGAGGCGGCAGACTACATTGCCGGCTTTCCGTCCCATCCCCATCGCGGATTTGAGACCGTGACCTACATGATCGAGGGGCACATGCTCCACGAGGATCATCTCGGTAACCGTGGCAATCTGCACAACGGCGGCGTGCAGTGGATGACCGCTGGCCGTGGCATTATTCATTCGGAGATGCCCCAGCAGGAGCAAGGCGTGATGCGCGGCTTCCAGCTCTGGCTGAACCTGCCCGCCGCGGAAAAGATGACTGAGGCCGGTTACCGTGACATCCAGCCCGAAGAGATCCCGGAGATCGGCTTTGAAGGTGGCACGGTGAAGCTGATCGCCGGGGCAATGGTGGTCGATGGCCAATCCCATCGCGGGGCGATGCCCGACCGCAGCACCCAACCGGTGTACGCTGACATTCACCTGGCTTCCGGCGGCAGCCTTACCCTGCCGGTTCCGGAGACTCACAACGGCATGCTGTACCTGTACGAGGGGGACGCCCGTCTCGGTGACGCGGACCTGCAGCGCAGTGCCGCCAACATCCTCGGTGACGGGGACGGGATCCATCTCCATGCCGGAACCGCGGGTGCACGCCTGCTGCTGATTGCCGGCAAGCCCATCGGTGAGCCAGTGGTTCAGTATGGTCCGTTCGTGATGAACACCCGGGAAGAAATTGAGCAGGCGCTTCGTGATTACCGGGATGGCCGCCTGACCGCTTAACAGCCGTCGGCGCTCAGGCGAACGGCTTTCGGGCCATCAGCCGCTGGACCATAGGCCTGACAATCAGGTCCATGGCCAGCGGCATTTTTGTGCCCGGAATCACCAGAGTATCGTGGCGTGACAGGCTACTGCCGGAAATCACCTGCAGCAGATACGGAAACTCGACTTCCGAGGGATCCCGGAACCGGATCACCAACATGCTCTCATCTTCGGTGGGTACGTCCCGGACCACGAAGGGATTGGAAGTATCCACCAGCGGAATGCGCTGGAAGTTGATATGGGTGTGGGAAAACTGTGGCACGATGTCGTGAACGTAATCGTCCATGCGGTTGATGATGGTCTCCACAACCGCGTCCTGACTGTATCCGCGCTTATGGGTGTCCCGGTGGATCTTCTGGATCCACTCGAGATTGACGATGGGCACCACCCCGATCAGCAGGTCCACATACTGGGCAATGTTGCAGGTTTCGCTGACCACGCCGCCATGCAGGCCCTCATAAAACAACAGGTCCGTATCCGCAGGTAATGGCCCCCAGGGCGTAAAGGTTCCGGGTTTGTGGCCGGCCGCCACCAGTTTGCGGTCTTCATCGTGCACATACTGTCGGTAACGACCATTACCGGTGTGACCGTAGTCGTAGAACAGCGCTTCCAGCTTGTCGATGTGATTGGCCGCAAGGGCAAAGTGGTTCCGCTCGCCAAACTGCCCCTTGGCCGCCAGCCGGGCCATCTGCTCCCGGTTGTAGCGGTGAAAGCTGTCACCACTGACCATGGCCGCATTCAGGCCTTCACTGGCAAACATCCGGCTGAAAATCTGGCCGGTGGTGGTGGTACCTGCCCCGGATGAGCCGGTAACAGCGATAATCGGGTGGCGTTTTGACATAGGGGCAGCCTGCCGGAATCAGGTGAGGCTGTCGAGCAAACGGGGCTTTTCGACCACAAAGCCCTGGGCGTAATCCACACCCAACTGACGGAGCATATCCAGTACATCCCGCGATTCGACCCGGGAAGCGATCACCTCCCGCTTCATGTAATGGGCCATATCCACCATAGAGCGTACCATCGCGCGGTCGGTTTCGCTGGTCGACAGCTGGCCGGTAAAGGCATTGTCAATCTTGATCAAATCCACCGGCAATGAACGCATGAACTCGAAGGAACTGGGGCCACTGCCAAAGTTACCGAGGCAGAACCGGCATCCGAGTTCCTTCATTTCCAGGATGAAATCCGCCACCGACTGGACATCGTTAATGGCGGAGGCCTCGGTGAGCTCAAACCAGAGCCGCTCGATAGGAGCATCCTTCTCGCTCAGCTTCTCATAGATAAACTCCAGCAGTGTCTGATCATTCAGGGAGTAGCCGGAAAGGTTGATACACACACCGCCAAAATGCCGCGGGTCCGGGGCCTTCTCCCTGAGCCAGTCGAGCATGTGTCCGACTACCCAGCGGTCCACCGCCTGCATGCGGTCGTAACGCTCGGCCATACGGACAAAGTCCCGGCCGGTAATCAGGTTGCCCTCGTCATCGTACATGCTGATCAGCACTTCGTACTGGGCCGCCATGGATGCATTAGCGTGCAGGGGTATGATTTTCTGGCATCGCAACAGCATGCGCTCTTCATTCAGATTACTGAGGCTGGCCACCTTGGCGGCAATCTGCTCCTGGCGGGCCTGGTCTTCGGCGCCCAGGGCATATTCCGAAACCTTGCCATGGCCCTGCTGCCGGGACCCGGCCAACGCCTGTTCCGAGGCCCGTAACCAGCGTTCGGCACTCACCAGCGCCGGCAGCGTAGGCACCACACCGATATTGGCGGAAAGCCGGTAAACCCGGCCGCCGAAGGTAAACTCGGCTTCCTCGATAGCCTGAATGAGGTTTTCCGCCGCCTCGCTGGCACTTTCCGAGGGCACCAGCATGGCAAACTCGTTCCCTGCAAGCCGGGCCACGGGCATGCCGTCGCCCACATGGCTGCGAAGAAGGTCAGCGACCCGTTTCAGGGTTTCATCACCGGCCTGGTAGCCCGCCGTGTCGTTAAGCAGACGGAAACGGCGAAGATCCAGCCGCACCAGGGACCGCTCATCTTCCCTTCTGGCCAGCTGCTGATCCAGCATGCGTTCGAATTCACGGCGGCCCAGAAGCCTCGTCAGCTCATCGTGGGTGGAGGCCCATGACAGCTGGTCATAAACCTTGCGCACCATCCGGTCGATACTCTCATCCACCAGGGGCCGCTCATACTGGCTGTCCGGCACAATGATGCCTTTGCGCATATGCCGGGCCAAAGCGTCAAGCTCCAGTTCCACCACCCGCATACCCTGGTGATTCACAAACACAAAACGACTGAATCCGCGGGCAATCCAGACCAGCCGGATATACTGCGGTTCCTCCGGTTTTTCCTGATCCCGGAGCCAGTCCCCTGTGCGCAGTTGCTGGGCACGGTTGATCCAGCGCTGCAGGCTGCGTTGTTCGCGGTCAGATAATTTCCTGGTATCGCTCTGGTCCGGCTTTGCCGGCGGGATCTCCACCAGCTCGGGCGATTTATCCGGGCTGCGAACCAGAAACTGCTTGAGCTCGTCCCGGATCTGGGAGGACGGCATGTGATTGCTGGAAATGGAGGCGAGACCGTCCTGGATCACCCGCAACAGCTCTGGCAGATTGATGGCGCTGTTGGGATCGGCGGCAAACGAAAGCAGGGAATCGATCACTGCCAGGTAATCCTGCCACAGCTGGCTGTCCGGGCCCTGACGAATCCAGGTCAGCGAGAGCAAATCCCGCCAGCCACCGTCCAGCAGACTCAGCACAGCCTTCGGCACCTTGCGCCCACCCAGCTTCTGATTCAGGACATCGGTCACGGCCTTCTTTGATTCGGCAACCTTCTGGGCGCCCTCTGCGGCGGCTGTCACCCGCTCGACATTTCTGCGATACACCAGATTCTGGCGGTCAATCAGGGTATCCAGCTCCTGAACGGTTTGCTCGAACACTCCGGTGTCCTGCTCGAAATCGGTGGTAATGCGGTGAACAAGCTCATCCACCCGACGCTGGACCACGGGATTAATCCGCCCCCCCTTGACCCCCAACTGGGCCAGACGATTCATTACGCCACGAACGGGGCTGTCCTGGTCGTCGAAAAACGCGGGATCCCGCATGACCACCTTGAGCACCGGCACTTCCAGTTGCCGCATACGCTGCTGGGCATAGTCACTGAGTTTGGGGCTTTCCACCACTGAACGGAAAAACCGGTCAACCACATCCAGTGTGCCCTGCTGCTCCTCGTTCAGCCGGTTATCACCACTTTCCCTGACCTTCTCGACAACCCGCTCCCTGAGCGGCGCCATTTCGTCCCCGGAATCCAGCGGCTGTGCCTGCAGTTGCTGCAGCTCACGCTGCAGTTCTCCGGACGATAGCGGGCGGGCGTTGGGCTGGAATGGCACAGGTTCCGGATCACCCCGCGCCACACGGCTTGCGGTCAGCGTATTGAGCAGGTTCCGTACGGTCGCGAAGGCGGTTTGCGCCGCCTGGGCGTAGCCCCGGAAGTCGCCACCGGGCATACCGGGTTTGCGGCGGGCAGCGTTTTCGGAGGCAGCGGCCTTTTCCGGTTCCGGCTCCGGGGCAGTGGCCGGTTTTTCTTCCGCACGCGGCGGTGCCGGCCTGGCCTGCGCCGGTTTTTCATCGGACTTAACACCGCCCTGTTCGCTCAAGTACTTGCTCAGATCCAGATCCGGCAGGACTCCGTGACGAATCAGGATATTGTTCAGTTCCTTGTAAAGAGGCCCCAGCTGTTGCAGAACAGCCTGTTCAAAAACCCGCAGGCAGACTTTTTCTACCTCACGGGAGGCCTTGAGCTGGTTCAGCCCACTATGGAAAGCCTCACAAACCAGTGACGGCCCGAGGGGGTTGTGATGCCCGGTGGCGTTGGCAATACCCAGGTTGTCGAGGCGCAGCTTCAGCTGGAGCAGCTCGCCCCGATACTGGGTATCCGCCTTGGTGACCATCACCCGGATGGTCAGCCAGTCCTCGAATTCGCCCTTGTCTACCACTGACAGTTCTGAACCGGGAAAGCCTCTGGGCGCCGGTTTGAGGGGAGATTCCAGGCTACGCGCCATCTGGTGCCACATGACGCGCTGACGGGCCTGGATCTGGCCCGATGCATCCATGTATTCATTGGCCTGCTGATCATTCGGGGCTTTCCGGGCAGCCTGCCTGAGCCCCGCGACCATTTGCACAAAACAGGCATCCATCAGCGGCTCAATAAACTGAATGACCGCTTTGGCAGACTGGTGCAAAACAAACTGGACCCTGTCACTGGGGGCATGCAGGGAGGAGCGGTCCTGATTCCGGGAGCTGCCGCATTGCTGCAGCATGGCATCCACGGCTTCCGGGTTTGGCCGGGTAAAGTTCACCCCCATCGCCCCATCAATACGCCGGACGATGGCGACGTGCAGCTCATGGCGGCGAGCACCATCCAGGCCGCGGAAACGCACGATCAACTCCAGTGGTGTACCGGACGCAAAGGCCCGGTCAAGCTTGCGAGAGGTTTCGTCGGAATAGCGAACAAACAGGCCTTCCGGACAGAAATCTGAAATCTGACACGGCCAGGCCTCACCGGTTCCCAGATCAATCTGGGCAGCAAGCTTGATGGGTTGGCGGGGGCTGCTACGACGTTCTCTTGGATCCATGAACTACCTGATATCTCGCTAAGCCGGAGTAATCGCCGGACCCACGGTCCGACACCGACTCACGTCCCTGAAACGGCGGCGGATGCCACCTGCTACTATGGGAACCCTGACAGTACTATAGCGACCTGGCCCCCACAGGCAAACCAACACACTATAACATCCTGACCCATGAAACAGCTTAGTCAGATCTATCCACTTTTGCTACTGGTAACACTGCTTAACGGGTGTACGGCCATTGGCTACTATTCCCAGGCGGTCAGTGGTCATATTTCCCTGATGGTCTCAGGGGAACCGGTGGAAGCGGTTATCGCTGACGACAGCACTCCGGCAGGGCTCCGGGACAAACTCGCCGTCTCCCGGCAGGCCCGGGAATTTGCTGCCCAGCGGCTTGCCCTGCCTGTCGGGGATGCGTTCCGTGAATACGTGGACCTTGAACGCTCCTGGGTGGTGGTCAACCTCGTGGCCGCGCCGGAGTTCTCGCTGGAGCCCCATAGCTGGTGTTACCCGATCCTCGGCTGCCAGGCCTACCGGGGGTATTTCCGCCTGAAAGATGCGCAACAGGAGCAGGTCCTGTTCCACGCCCGGGGTTTCGACACCTTCATCGGCGGGGTAACCGCCTATTCCACCCTGGGCTGGTTCGATGACCCCCTCCACACGGGCTTTACCCATTTACCGGAGGATCGGATGGTCGCCCTGATGTTTCATGAAATGGCCCACCGGGTGGTGTACATCCCCGGTGACACGGCCTTTAACGAAAGCTTCGCCACTGCCGTGGAACTGGAAGGGCTGAGACTCTGGTTGTCCGAACAGGGCAAACCCGCCCAATTCCGGCAGGCGCTGGAGCGCCTTTCGCACCGGAACCAGACCCTGGCCCTGGTTCAGGCCTTCAGTAGCCGACTGCAAGCGCTCTACGAACAGCAGGGAAGTGTGCCCGATGACCAGCTACGGGCCCGTAAGGCAGACTTGCTGGAGCAACTGGCGCAGGCCTACCAACAGATCTCAGAAGACTGGCCGGAACCAGGTCCATTCGGCCCGGCGCCGGTGACCCTTAACAATGCCAACCTCGCTCTGTTCCGGCAGTACAACCAGCATGTGCCGGCGTTCCGCCAGCTGCTCCGGGAAACCGGCTACGACTTCGCCGGTTTCTACCGCGCAGTCGACGAATTATCACAGAAACCCGAGCCTCAACGGTCAGAACTGCTCACTGACTTGTCAGAGCGGTTTAAAGAACACCTTTGAGTTCCGCTGGGTGTTGTAGGAAGCCAGCTTGGGCCCGGGCAACGCCTGCACGGTTGACGGCTGGAAGCCACGTTCCCGGAACCAGTGCTCGGTCTGGGTGGTGAGTACAAACAGCTTCCGGATACCCTGGCCCCTGGCCAGTTTCTCAACCATCGCCAGAATCTCATCGCCCCGCCCGGCCCGGCGGTAGGTCGGATCTACCGCAAAGCAGGACAACTCACCGGCGCCCTCATCCGGGTAACTATAGAGGGCAGCACAGCCCACGATAGTGCCGTCGCGCTCGGCCACCACAAACCGGTCGATTTCGGTTTCCAGCATTTCCCGGGAGCGGCGCACCAGAATGCCCTGTTCTTCCAGCGGCTGGATCAGCTCCAGAATGCCGCCAATGTCTTCCACCCTGGCCTGGCGGAACTGCTCATAGTGATCACCACTGACCAGGGTGCCGGAACCGTCCCGGGTAAACAGTTCCTCCAGCAGCGCGCCGTCGTCCACATAACTGATAATGTGCGCCCGTCGCACGCCCTTCACACAGGCATCACAGGCGGCTCTGAGCAGGTCGGCATCGTGACCGGTCACGGCACCGGCAGCAAGCCGCTCGGACGCCTGGCGCGCCGACAGCTCCCGAATCAGGGTGCCATCCTCTTCCTGCAAGCCGGGATCATCAATAAACACAATCAGTTTCTCGGCCTGCAGCGCGGCCGCCACCTGGCTGCCAACATCCTCGTAGGAGAGGTTGAAAGTGTCCCCGGTGGGCGAGTAGCCCATCGGCGGTAACAGCACAATGTGCCCCAGCTCCAGCAATTTCTCGATACCGGCGACATCGACCCGGCGAACCCTGCCGGTATGGCCGAAATCAATACCGTCCAGCACGCCCACCGGCTTGGCGGCCACATAATTGCCACTGGAAACCCGGATGCGGGCATTATGCATGGGGGAATTCACCAGCCCCATGGACAAGTGGCTCTCCAGATAGGCCCTCAGGCCACCGATCGCCTCCATCACCATGCCCAGATGATTCTCGGGCGTAATCCGCAGACTCCGGGCAAACGACGACTCCACACCGGCACCATCCAGGCGCGCCTGGATCTGCGGACGGGCGCCGAAGGCAACGACCAGCCGAACGCCGAGGCTGCTCAGCAAAGCGATGTCATGAACAATGTTGATGAAATTCTCATGCGCAATGGCATCCCCGGGAATGGTCAGCACCACCGTGTGGCCGCGATGAGCATTGATGTAGGGGGATGAGTGGCGGAATCCATGCAGCCAGTCGTTTGATTTCAATGCGAGTACTCCAATCGTTTTCTTTGGGCGGCCTGCAGATCAGTCTGACGAACACTGTCGGGGGCCCGCTCCAGAACCGTGGAGCGCCAGGGATGGCGCGACCGAGCCCTACAGGGACGTATTCACGGGCGTGTTTTGGAGCGGGCCCCCGACAGTGTTCAGCCCCCTATTTGACCCGGACTCCGAGCTAAAGGCAAAACTGCCGGATAAGCCCTTGTAGTACTCTCACCGTCGGCGCCAGCTGGGAAAGCTCGATATATTCGTCTGGCTGGTGCGCCTGATCGATGGAACCAGGCCCCATAACCAGGGTTTCCAGGCCCAGTTTCTGCAGCCAGGGGGCTTCGGTGGCAAAGGCAACGGCATGGGCCGTGTGGCCGGTCAACTGCTCGCAGGCTTTGACCAGGGCGGCATCGGCAGGGGTCTCAAACGGCGGGACACCGTCGAACAGGGGTTCGAACACCATGGACAATTCACGGCGTTCGGCCACCGGCTGGACCTTGCTGAGGATTGCCTGGCGCAGGGTTTCCATATTCATGCCCGGCAGCGGACGCAGATCAAAATGCAGCTCGCACTGGGCGCAGATGCGGTTGGGGTTATCACCGCCGTGGATGCAGCCGAGGTTCAGAGTCGGCACCTGAACCTCGAAGTTGGGGTTCCGGTACTGTGCCTGCCATGTTGACCGGAGAGCCAGCAGCTCGGTCATGGCTTCGTGCATCCCTTCCAGGGCATTTCGGCCCAGGGCCGGATTCGAGGAGTGGCCGGACTGGCCCTCAAACTTCAGGCGCTCCATCATGATGCCCTTGTGCATGCGCACAGGCCTCAGGCTGGTGGGTTCGCCGATGACCGCGTAGCGGGCCCTGGGCTTGCCGGCTTCTGCCAGGGCCCGGGCACCGTTCATGGAGCTTTCCTCGTCGGCGGTCGCCAGAATGATCAGCGGCTGCTTCAGGTCCTCAGCGGCAAAGGCCCGGGCTGCTTCGATTGCCAGCGGAAAGAAGCCTTTCATGTCACAGGTCCCCAGGCCGTACCAGCGATTGTCCCGCTCGGTCAGGGTGAAGGGATCACTCTGCCAACGCTTGTCGTCGAAGGGCACCGTATCCGTGTGCCCGGACAGCACCAGACCACCCGGGCCACTGCCCAGAGTTGCAATCAGGTTGAACTTGCCGGGCGTGCCCGGCACTGGCAGGATCTCCACGGAAAACCCAAGAGCTTCCAGCCACTCAGCCAGGGTTCGTACCACCGGTTCGTTGCTATGATCCCACTCCGCTGAGGCACTGCTGATGGACGGCAGGGATACCAGGCGGGCAAGCATGTCACGAATGCCCGGCACCGCTGAGGTATTGCTATCGGACTGCGACATAGTTTCCTCTCAGATTCCCAATGGACTCATTGTGCACGGCCGCGCCGCCACACTTCAAAGTTGGTAATGACCCGGATCAGCATCGGGTAGGCGACTTCTCCGCCCGCAACCAGCCGGGCCACCTCAAGTTCCTTTTCGCTGACACTTACCAGACGGCCGTCCACAACCTTGTCGTTGGAGAGCGTCACCCTGACCTTATGATCAATCCACTGGTCCGCATTCGCCATATCAGCCACATACCAGCCTTCGACGCCGGTGTTTTCCCGCGGCACGACAGGTGCTACGGCGACGTCTGACGTTTCCGCCATCACTGGTTGGGTTTCCGTGAGATAAACATCAGGGACCCCCGCGCCATTATAGCGCACTGGCCAGCCACGACCGGTCTGCTCCACCTCTTCAGTTCTGACCGGGATACCGAACAAGGCGTCGCCGGGCCGGAGACTCACCGTAAGCTCACCACCTTCCAGTAACCACTGCCGATACAGTGCCTTCAACTGACCACTTGGCTCCAGCCCCCGGGCTTCCAGCCCCGCTACAAGGGCGTCCAGTGAACGCCTGGCCCATTCATCGGGCTTAACGCCTGCCTCACGGGCGCAATAGGCGGCGATGCGGCGCATCAGGCCAGCATCCCGCAGGGTCAGCTGCAGAGGCTCCGTGCCGCTTGATACCGTGACTTCTCCGTCCTGCAAACGGACTCTGGCCGCTGGCCAGTCCAGTTCCAGGCTACCAGTGCTGATGGTATTAAGCTCGGCATGGATACGGTCGGGATCCTGTTGCAGAAAGGCTTCGCCAGCCAGGCCGGTAATCCCCATCCGGATAAGATCCCCGCTTCCAAGCTGCTGACGGGGATCCGGAGCACAGGAGAGAACAAACAGGGCCTGCTCGCCTTCGCTGTTCACACCCTCCGCAGTCACCCAGCTGCGCAACATGGTGGGGTCCAGGGTCAGACTCAGACCATCCAGTCTCACAGACCACTGCGGCAGCATTCGGGAGGGGTCGGCGAGGCCAGTCAGCAGGTTGACCGGAGAGCCGGCATCAAACTCAGCACGGGCTATGTTCAGGGGCTGGGTCAGTTCAAAATCCTGCCAGCTGGCGCCATTGAGAACCAGGCGCCCCTCAATACCGGAACTGATACCGCCCCGGTGCAGTACGCCGTATTGCTCCAGCGCCTGCCGTGCGTCCGCCATGCGCTGGTCTGCCAGCCACCAGACGCCCGCCTTGAACGCGGCAAAGCCGACCAGGACCAGTATTACCAGCGTCGTTAACAGGCGCCTCATCCGGGAACTCCTTGCCGGGTGCCGTCAGTTACGGGAAATCAGGGTGCCGACACCCTCATCGGTGAAGATTTCCAGCAGGCAGGCATGGGCGACCCTGCCGTCGATAATATGGGCCGTGCGCACGCCATTCTCCACCGCACTCAGGGCACACCGGATCTTCGGCAGCATTCCCCCGTGGATGGTGCCATCCTCAATGAGCTCATTGACCTGTTTTGCCGTCAGCCCGGTCAGCACCTTATCGTCCTTGCTCTTCAGCCCGGACACATTGGTAAGCAATATCAGCTTCTCGGCCTTCATGGCTTCCGCCACCTTGCCGGCTACCAGGTCCGCGTTAATGTTGTAGGAAGCACCGTCCGGCCCCACCCCGATGGGCGCGATCACCGGAATCACATTGCTGCGGGTGAGCATATCGATAACATCCACGTTGACACTGGCAACCTCGCCCACATGACCGATATCGATGATTTCCGGGCGTTCCAGTTCCGGAGAACGGTTAACAACTTCAAGCTTCCGCGCCCGGATCAGGTTGGCATCCTTTCCGGTGAGGCCCAATGCGGTACCACCTTGAGCATTAATCAGCGAGACAATTTCCTTGTTCACCTGCCCCCCGAGCACCATTTCCACCACATCCATGGTTTCAGCATCGGTAACCCGCATGCCGTTGACAAACCGGGATTGAATATTCAGGCGCTCCAGCAGCTCCCCGATCTGGGGGCCGCCACCGTGAACCACTATCGGGTTGATGCCCACCAGTTTCATCAGCACCACGTCACGGGCGAAGCTGCTCTTCAGGTCCTCGTTCTCCATGGCGTTGCCGCCGTACTTGATAACAACGGTCTTGCCGGTAAATCTTTGAATATAGGGCAAGCCCCGGCTGAGTACCGAAGCCACCTGCATTGCTGTTTCACGATCCAGCGTCATGTGTATGCCTTGCTAATCCTGAGTTAAAATGACCTGCGAAAACCCGCCGGGGAAGTTGTTCAGAAGTCTGCCACCAGATCCGGCGCCGCCTTCCGCAGCTGTTCCCGGAAGACAGCCTTGATGCGTTCGAGGGCGTCCTCGGTCTCTGCCTCAAAGCGCAGGACCAGAACCGGCGTGGTATTCGATGCCCGGCACAAGCCCCAGCCGTCGGCGTAATCCACCCGAATGCCGTCAATGGTACTGATGTTGCCGTCACC
Source organism: Marinobacter sp. Arc7-DN-1 (assembly GCF_003441595.1). Taxonomy (NCBI): domain Bacteria; kingdom Pseudomonadati; phylum Pseudomonadota; class Gammaproteobacteria; order Pseudomonadales; family Marinobacteraceae; genus Marinobacter; species Marinobacter sp. Arc7-DN-1. Next base: position 2,253,837 of record NZ_CP031848.1, read on the forward strand.
AAAGTCTCCCGCTTCACCGAGACGCGCAATAATCTCGAACTTGGTGCTCTCCGTCACCTCGACATTCAGCTCGGGGGTACTGACATCTTCCGGAAATTCCTCGAAGACTTCATCACTGTGACGGTCTTCGATACCCAGAATTTCAAGCAAGCGAGCGGCCGAGTAGAGGCCGTCATCGAAACCGTACCAGCGTTCCCCGAAGAAGATATGGCCGCTCATTTCACCGGCCAGCAGGGCACCGGTCTCTTTCATTTTGGCTTTCATCAGCGAATGGCCGGATTTCCACATGATCGGCCGGCCGCCGGCTTCGGAAATCACACCCGCCAGCCTGCGGCTGCACTTCACGTCATAGAGCACGTCGGCACCGGGATTCCGGGACACCACATCCCGGGCAAACAGCATCATCAGGCGGTCCGGCCAGATGATCTTGCCGGAATTGGTCACCACACCGATACGGTCGCCATCACCGTCGAAGGCCAGCCCGATATCGGCCCCTTCCGATTTCACCCGGGCGATCAGATCCACCAGGTTCGCCGGCTTACCGGGATCCGGATGGTGATTCGGGAAGTCCCCGTCCACATCGCAATACAGCGGAACCACCTCGCAGCCCAGCTCTTCAATCAGAATGGGCCCGAGCTCACCGGCGATGCCGTTACCGGCATCCACCACCACCTTGAGCGGCGCGGCCACCGCGATGTCACCGACAATCCGGTCCAGGTAGGCACGACGCACATCCTCTGAGGACTGGCTGCCCTGACCGCTGGCGAAGTCGCCGGTCTGAATACGCTGATACAGTTTTTGTATCGCCTCACCAGACAGGGCTTCCCCGCCCAGCATGATTTTCAGGCCATTGTAGTTAGCCGGATTGTGGCTTCCTGTCACCATCACGCCCGAGCCGGTCTGAAGCTCATGAGTGGCAAAATAGAGCACCGGAGTAGGCACGGCACCCACGTGAATCACGTCGCAGCCAGCCGCCATGACGCCCCGGGCAAGCGCATCGGCAAGATCCGGGCTTGAATGGCGGCCGTCGTAACCGATACACAAGCTACCGACGCCACGCTCCCGGGCTTGCGAACCAATGGCACGGCCAATGACCTGGACAATATCCGCCGTCAGCGTGTCACCGACAATGCCCCGTATGTCGTAGGCACGGAAAATATCCCGGGAAATGTCCACCTGCGGCAGAGCCACCTCCTCAACTTCGGGGGTGTCGTCAGAGCCAAAGGCGGTATCGTCGCCGCTGCCAAAGCCCAGAACATCCTCATCGCCGTCCAGCATATCGATATCCGGCATATCTTTGTCCTGAAACAACGGCTCGTCGGCACTGTGCGATGCTCCGGAGCCCGATTTTCCAGCTTTGGCGGGCTTGGGCTTCGCGGCTTCGCCGGCCTTTCCGACCCGTTTGTCGACAACCTGGGACAGCCGATAAAGCACTTCACCCGTGGACGCCACCATGTCCCAGCGAAATGCCGGGAGCTTGACCCGCTCACCGCCAAACACCTTGTGGGCCCACTGAATCAGGGCCGTCACATCCTGACGCAGACCCTTCTGGGCACCACCGAGCAGCACCCAGACAATTATGGCCGCAAGCAACACGGGGACACCCACGAGCGTTACGATCATCACGCTGCTGACCGGAGCCGCCGGCGCTTTCGCCGGAGTGTAGGCCACCGTCCAGTCCGGGTTAATAAGCGTACGGGATTCGCTATTGCCGGACCCACTGCCGTTACTGACCAGCGTGCGGGATGCCCCGGACACTGTCTGAATCAGGGCCAACTTGCCACCGAGATCTGAGTTGACCACCGTCAGCAACGGCTGAATCTGGCCGATGTCGAAGATCATCAGAAGGCTTCCGACAATGGCACTGCTCCTGGGGTTACGAACCGGTGTCGCCATCTGAACAAACCACCGGTTATCCCGGGGGAACGCATCCGGATACAACCTCTGGCCTGTCTCGGCTCGCCGGGCAAGTTCCAGGCCCGAAAAGCCCAGCAACCCGTCACCGTTTGCGGTACGGGGAACCATGCGATAGGGAAACAGATGTACGGCTTCGATTCCGGGCAGGGAATCCGCCAACGCCACTTCGGTTTCGGCAATTTCGTTTCTGCCAATGACAGCCTGGATCACATGCGGTTGCGTGGCGAGGCCATTAACGCTCTTTTGTAACTGATCGAAGTATTGATTCAGGCGCAGGGCTGCCCCGTCGGCTTCCAGCGTCTTCAGCGAGGTAAAGCGATCCGTGGCAGAGGGCTGGACCACCAGAAAATGAACCAATGCCGCCGCGATCACACCCGCCAGAACCACGATAACTGATTGCGTCACCGCCACCGAACTGAGCCGCTTGAGTTTCGGCCCCGCAGCCTTGCCTTTCTCCTTTTTCTCCGTTTTTCTTGCCGGCTTTTCATCAACGGACGCGTCGGTAGCCTTCTTCTTACCCAGCTTCATAGTCCATCCTGCAATTATGATTTTTTCGTCCTGGACAGGGCATTATCCGCAAAGTATAGACGCCGGCGCCTGACTCTGCGTGGCCGGCCTCCCTGTCACCGCGTACCGGTGGAACCAAAACCGCCCTCACCCCGCACACTTTCATCAAATTCGGTGACCACCTCAAAATCCGCCTGAACCACTGGCACGAGCACCAGTTGCGCCAGACGCTCGCCCACGTCCACGGTGAAACAACTGTGCCCACGATTCCAGCAGGAGACCATCAACTCGCCCTGGTAATCCGAGTCAATCAGCCCTACCAGGTTGCCCAGAACAATACCGTGCTTGTGGCCAAGACCGCTTCGCGGCAGGATCATTGCCGCCAGGGACGGATCGGCGATATGAATGGACAGCCCCGTTCCTATCAGTTGCGTATCCCCGGGCTCCAGAGTCAGCGGTTTATCAAGACAGGCACGCAGATCAAGGCCTGCAGAGCCTGCGGTTGCATACTCTGGAAAGGGAATCTGGTTGCCGATGCGATCGTCCAGAATGCGTACCTGAAGATTTTTCCTGCTCATGAAGGATCCTGTTGGTTAAGATGGTCGCCAATCATCGCCACCAGACGCCGGGCAATGTTCGTTTTGCTGTCCGGCCCGATCGACTCATGACCGTCGGGCCAGAACACGGTGACCGCATTATTCTCACTGTTGAACCCCAGGCCGGGGGCCGCCACATCATTGGCCACGATCATATTGAGCTTTTTGCGTTGCATTTTATCGGTGGCGTAGCGTTCCACATCGGTTGTTTCCGCGGCAAAGCCCACGGTAAACGGCGCATCGGTACGCCCGGCAATCGTCGCCAGGGTATCGGGATTGCGCACCAGCGAGAGCGACATGGTGTCACTGGATTTCTTGATCTTGTCACCGGCGCACTTTTCCGGCCGGTAGTCGGCCACCGCCGCGGTGGCAATGAACAGGTCACACCCCTCATCCACCGCCCCGGAGGCTTCCCGCAACATATCCTCTGCCGTTAACACACGGCGCACCTCAACTCCGGCAGGTGCCGGAAGGGTGACCGGACCGCTGACCAGGACCACATGGGCACCCGCCGCGCGGGCCGCGTTGGCCAGGGCATAGCCCATTTTCCCGGAACTGTGGTTACTGATGTACCGGACCGGATCAATGGGTTCGCGAGTGGGGCCTGCAGTGATTACCACCCGCTTGCCGGTCAGTGCCGTGCCGTTACCGGCATCCAAAAAACCAAGGATAGCCTCCGGCTCCAGCATCCGCCCGGGGCCGGTATCGCCACAGGCTTGTTCCCCCTGGTCTGGCCCCCACAATGCAACCTGCGGATCCTCCTCGAGCAACCGGACATTTCTCTGGGTACGCGTATTGCTCCACATGGCCTGATTCATGGCCGGCACCACCGCGATGGGGGCCTCGGTTGCGCAACACACGGTGGTGAGCAGGTCATCTGCCATACCCTGGGCAAACCGGGCAATGAAATCCGCGGACGCCGGGGCGATGATCACCTGATCGGCCCATTTGGCCAGCTCAATATGGCCCATGCCCGCTTCTGCCTCTGGATCCAGCAGGGAGGTGCGCACCGGCTCGCCACTGAGCGCCTGGAACGTTAGCGGTGTTACAAAGGCTTCCGCGCCGCGGGTCATCACCACCCTGACCTCATGGCCCGCTTTCCTGAACAGGCGCACCAGTTCGGCACTCTTGTAGGCGGCAATACCACCGGTCACTCCCAGAAGGATTCGTCTGGCGGCCATAGAGGCTCCGTTTCCACATAAAAAGAAAGGCTTACTAAGATAGCATGCTCCGGCGGCACCGACAGCCCACAGACAATGAACATACGTTTACCGATTGTTACTTTTTAAAGTAACCTTTGTAACCCTGAGACCGCCGTCTCGGTGCAGGAAGCACTCGATCACAAAACCCAACGCAAGGAAGCCCCTATGACAGATCCCGCCTGGCCCACGGACGAACGCCCGAGGGAACGTCTGCTCGCCCATGGCGCGCAAACCCTCTCCGACGCCGAACTGCTCGCTATTTTTTTGCGCACCGGGACCACCGGCATGCCGGTTATGGCGCTGGCCCGCCACCTTGTTGATGAATTCTCCGGGCTTCGGGGCCTGTTGGCCGCATCCCGCCGCCAGTTCTGTGAGGTAAAAGGCCTGGGAACCGCCAAATACGCCCAGGTTCAGGCTGCCATGGAAATGGCCCGCCGGGTCATGGACGAGCCACTTCGCCAGGGGGACCCCCTGCGCTCACCGGAAGACACCCGCCGGTTCCTGACCAGTCGCCTGGGCACCTACCCGCACGAGGTATTTGCCGGTCTGTTCCTGGATAACCGGCACCGGGTCATCCAATACCGGGAACTGTTCCGGGGCACTATCGACGGCGCTGCCGTGTATCCCAGAGAGGTGGTGCGACAGGCCCTGGAGGACAACGCAGCGGCGGTTATTTTCGCACACAACCATCCATCCGGCGTAGCAGAGCCCAGCCAGGCTGACATTTCTCTGACCCGTCGCCTGAAGGAGGCCCTCGGCCTGGTGGATATCAGGGTTCTTGACCATATGGTTGTTGGCCACGGTGAGGTAATATCACTGGCTGAACGGGGGCTGATGTAAGAACAGTGAGCGCGAATACCGGAAAACCGGCCAAATTCCCAACAATTTTTTGCGTTGGGGGGTCAGTTCTGGTATAAAAGCGTCCCTTTCTGGCGGCGTCTGGCGAGCAGCGTTCAGTTTAGAGGCGCGAATGGGAGCGTAACGGCTCCTTAGCAACCAGAGACGCATTTAAAACGAATTCGTATTTTTGAGACCATTGCTCAGGTCGGAGGCAAGTATGTCCAGAGTTTGTCAGGTTACCGGTAAGCGTCCGCTGTCCGGTAACAACGTTTCCCACGCGATGAACCACACTCGTCGTCGTTTTCTGCCGAATCTGCAGAACCATCGTTTCTGGGTTGAGTCCGAGAAGCGCTTCGTGAAGCTGCGCGTATCCACCAAGGGCATGCGCATCATCGACAAAAAAGGCATTGACGCTGTGCTGGCCGATCTTCGCGCCCGCGGCGAGAAATTTTAAGGAGCCGCATCATGCGCGAGAAAATCAAGCTGGTATCTTCAGCAGGCACTGGTCACTTCTACACGACCAAGAAGAACAAGCGTAACACGCCGGAAAAAATCGAGATCAAAAAGTACGATCCGGTTGTCCGTAAGCACGTTGCGTACAAGGAAGCCAAGATCAAGTAACTCCTGATCCGGCATCCAGAAAAGCCCGGCCAATGTGCCGGGCTTTTTTTGTGAACCAACCCCGCTCAGAACTTCTTCAGGTAACCCTCGGGTAACGCCACGTCCATGGCGATAGGCAGGTGATCCGACATCGGATAGCTCACCACCTCCGAGCGCCGGATTTCCAGGGACGGGCTCACCAGAATGTGATCCAGGGCCTTCTCGGGTCGCCAACTGGGAAAACTGTGGGCGGTATCCGGCAGAGGCACCAGATTGGTCTCTTTCAGAGGCGTCTGGGTCAGCAACTGTTCAGCGTGGGCGTTCATGTCCCCCATCAGAACCACATGCTGGTAGTCCGCAATCAGCTCCCGGATATAACCCAGTTGTCGCTGCTGGGCTGCCTTACTCAGGGAAAGGTGCATTAACACCAGTACCAGCGGGTCATGTTCGGTTCCATAGCGGGCAATGATGGCCCCACGGCCGGGAATCAGCCCCGGCAGCCTGTGCTCGGTCACATCCAGCGGCCGGTATCGGCTTAGCAGACCATTACTGTGCTGGGCGATCTGGCCGAGATTGCGGTTCAGTTGCTGGTACCAGTAGGGAATGCCCGCGGCCTCTGCCAGATACTGCACCTGATTGATGTAGCCACTGCGCAAACTGCCACCGTCGCATTCCTGCAAGGCGACCACATCGTAGTTGCACAACAGCGACGCAATGTGATCCAGGTTCCCGATACGGTTGCGGTGAGGCAGGAAGTGCTGCCAGCTCCGTGTGAGGTAATGGCGATAAGAGGAGGTATTGATACCCACCTGAATATTGAACGTCAGCAGGCGAATGTGTCGGTGTGGTTCGAATTCCGGCACATGTTCGGTTCCGGAGCAGGCACCCCTGGGGCCGCCGGCCCGCCCCAGAATGCCATTCAACTGCTTTCGGATATGCTTGTACATAATGGCGGTCTCAACCGGCCAGCTGTTCCCGGTATTCGGGCTTCAGTCTCAACTCTCAATAATGAGACACCTATTCGGCGTTGTCGTGCTCTTTGGCAACAAGGTAGTCCAGCACTTCCAGAACAGCTTCATGGCTGCCAGCCATGGACGCAGTGACCCTGTACTTGCCATTTACCAGCATAGTCGGTGTTCCGGTAACCCGCGCACCACGGATTTTGGCCTGGGCCTTCTGCATCAGCGCATTCACGCCAAAGCTTTTGTAATTGGCAAGAAACTCGTCCCGATCCACACCGTACCCTGCGACAAAATCAGCCAGGGCTTCCGGGGTATTCAGCGGACGGCGCTCGCCGGCGAGGGCATCAAACAGGGCATCGTGCACCTTGTCCAGCTCCCCCATGGCCTGCAGGGCATAAAACGCATAGGCGTGGGGTTCCCAGTTCCGTCCGAGGGCGGCCGGAATTTTGACAAAATTGACGTATTCCGGTGCATTGGCCTCCCAGTTCTCAATCAGCGGCTTGAAGTTGTAGCAGTGCGGACAGCCGTACCAGAACACCTCCGCCACCTCGACCCCTGACTGACTGTTTGTAGCCACAGGCGTATCCAGGCGCTCGTAATGCGTACCCTCCTTCCACTCTGCGGCACTGGCGAGGCCAGGGACAGACATAGCCAATAGCAGCAGGAAAACCGCTCTGAAAGATCGAAACATGGGGAATCTCCGGTTATTTGAATGTCGCCAATAAAAGAATTATGACCCAGCGAACCTGATAAGTTCCACACGCTCGCGGTTACGAAATCGAAAGGGACAAAAAACCCCGCACGAGGCGGGGTTTTTTGTCGCAAACCCAACAGATCAGTTAAGACCGGAAATGTAGCTGGAGACCGCTTCGATTTCAGCATCAGTCAGCTTTGACGCTACATCCATCATAATGGCCGCATTGGCACCGGTGCTGCGGGCACCTTCACGGTAGGCCTTGAGCTGCTTCGTCACGTACTCAGCGTTCTGGCCACCCAGAGCCGGATAACCGGCCGGCTCGTTGCCGTTGCCCCGAGGATTATGACAACCGGCACAGGCCGGCACACCCGTGGCCATGTTACCGCCGCGGTATAGTGCCGCCCCCTTGTCAGCCAGCTCGGGGTCCGCCTGGCTGACAACCATGTCCTGTTCGTTAAAGTACGCCGCCAGGTCCTGCAGATCCTGATCGGACATGCTGCCCAGCAGACCGGTCATCTCAGGAATGACCCTCTCGCCTTCCTTGATAGCCACCAACTGGTTATACAGGTACTTTTCGCCCAGACCAGACAGCTTAGGGTAAACGCCCATTACCGGCTTGGCACCGCCCTGGCCATGACAGCCAGCACATACCGCTGCGTTTTGTTCGCCTGCCTGAGAATCTCCTGCCCCGTGCGCCATCGCTACGAGGCCAACGCCAAGAACAACTCCTGCGATCAGTTTTTTCATGCCCGCTCCGCTTCTCTCATCTTTTTAAGGGTATTCTTCGCTATGCAGCCAGCAGGCGCTGAGCACTCAGGCTCAAAACCGGGGCTGCCAGCGGTCACGCACAGCGCGCCGCCCGGAATTGGTGTAGCATTATACATTAATCCCTGATAACTGAAATGCAAAGGAAAGCCAACCACTGTGGACCCTGATCTGACTCAAAAAACCGTCTCTTTTAACAGCGCCCGTTTCCTGGTCAGCGCCTCCCGTCTGGATGAGTGCCCACCGGATATCGGTGCGGAAGTCGCCTTCGCCGGCCGTTCCAACGCCGGCAAATCCAGCGCACTCAACGCCATTACAGTAAACGGCAAACTGGCGAGAACCAGCAAAACCCCTGGCCGCACCCGCCTGATCAACTTCTTCTCCCTCAACCGGGAGCAGTGCCGCCTGGTGGACCTGCCCGGGTATGGTTATGCCAAGGTCTCCAGAGACATGAAGGATGACTGGCAACAGCATCTGGGGCACTACCTGAACGACCGTCGCTGCCTGCGTGGGCTGGTTTTGGTGATGGACATCCGCCACCCGCTGACCGATTTTGACCAAATGATGGTGGAATGGTGCGAGCATAACAACCTTCCGCTGATGATTCTGGCCACCAAGGCCGACAAACTGAAGTTTGGCCAGGCCAAAACCAGCATGATGGGCATCGCCAAAAAGCTTTCAGGGTTTCAGTGTGTGGAACACCTGATCATGTTCTCGGCAACCTCAAAACGAGGCGTCGACGAATGCCAGGAGGCACTGACTGACTGGCTGGAAGATAATGGCACCGATGATGATGTAACGGCCTGAAACAGGACATAAAAAAACCGGCCTGCCAGAAAGCAGACCGGTGAAACGTCAGGGTTTGCGACGTGCTAAAACCTGAGATCGCACTCAGGAGACGCAAGGAATGTCCGAATTCCCAACGTCTTTTTCTTTGAGTATGGTATTCGACGAAAGTTCCAGGCCAGATCATTTTTTGACCAGACCTCCGGGTTTCACTTACACAGTGCCTCGTCCACACCCAGATCATCCCTGTCGTGAAGTGCCGGCCGGTATTTCTCCCTCAGCGCCATCACCCGGTCCCGGTAGGCCGGGGTCAGGTAAGGAATCTCGAGGGTCAGCACCTGGTAGATACCCTGTTTGAGTTCAGTGAGCGTCAGGCTGGCCGACTCCTCCTCCGCATGGGCCGTTTTCAGGAATGCCATCCAGTTAGTGATCACCAGCCACACGTTCAGGGACATGGCCGACCGCAGATCTTCTTCCTGAGGCTCAATGATTCCGGCCTCTGCCAGCTTTTCGAAGATCCGACTGATCGACACCAGACATCGATTGGTAAACTCCCGGTAGTCCTTTCGCAGGCGCTGATCGCTATCCAGCAAGTACTCCAGGTCCCGGTGAAAAAACCGGTAACTCCAGAGGCCGTCGAAAACCGACTCCAGGTAGAAAGTCATATCCTCGAGCGTCATGGCCCGGTCTTCCGGAATATCCAGATAGAAATCCACCAGCTTTTCGTATTCCAGGAAGATCTCGTAAATGATGTCCGACTTGTTGCGGAAGTGGTAATAAAGGTTGCCCGGCGAAATAGCCAGGTGCGCAGCAATATGGTTGGTGGTGATATTGCGCTCACCTCGCTCGTTGAACAGCTCCAGGCTGGAGAGCAGTATCTTGTCTCTTGTCTTCATAGGCCCGTCGGCGTTTGTTGTTGTGCAGCTCACAGATGGCCCGATTCGCCACCTGCCTTCGCTTGACTCACTAGAGTATATACTCTAATAATAGCTCCAGACGCAAATCGCACAATTTTTCGCCAATCGTGCAATGCCAGGAATAACCGGCTGCCGACTGATTCAGGGCGGCACCACAGAGGAGAGATCATCATGGGAGCCACTGTCGTTCAGCTCACCGAGAGCAAGAAACAGATCCAGCACACCCACCGGGTGTTCGAGGAGCAGAAAAAGGCGTTCCGCAACAATCCCATGCCTTCCCTGACCGAACGTCAGGAGAACCTGAAACGCCTCAAGCGGGTACTGCTGAGCAACCAGGACCGTTTGTTGGACGCCATCGACCGCGACTTCAGCTGCCGCTCAAAGGACGAATCACTCATCGCCGAGGTCATGCCCTCCATTCAGGGCATCAATTACACCCTGAAGCACCTCAGTGGCTGGATGAAACCCTCCAAACGACACGTATCCGTGCTGTTCCAACCGGCCAGCAACAAGGTTCACTACCAGCCAAAAGGGGTTGTCGGTGTGATCGTGCCCTGGAACTATCCACTGTATCTGGCTGTGGGGCCTCTGGTCGCTTCCCTGGCAGCGGGCAATCGCACCATGATCAAGATGTCGGAATACACGCCGCACACCTCGGCGCTGTTCAGGGAGCTGATTGAGGCCAGCCTCCCCGGGGACCTGGTTTCGGTTATCAATGGCGAGGCGGATGTGGCGGCGGACTTCTCGTCGCGTCCGTTTGATCACCTGCTGTTTACCGGCTCCACCACCGTGGGCAAGCTGGTCATGCGGGCGGCTGCGGAAAATCTGACCCCGGTCACCCTGGAGCTGGGTGGCAAATCGCCGGCTGTGGTGTCACCGGATGTGCCGATGGAAGATGCCGCCCAGCGCATTGCTTTCGGCAAGGCGTTCAACGCAGGGCAGACCTGCGTGGCGCCGGATTACGTGCTCTGCCCGGCAGACCGGGTTCAGGCCTTTGTCGATGAATTCCGGGCCCGCTTCTCGGAAATGTATCCGAGCCTGCGGGACAACGATGATTACACGGCCATCATCAATGAACGCCAGTACGATCGGCTGCAGGGCTACCTGGATGATGCCCGGGAAAAGGGTGCCGAGCTGTTGGAGGTCAATCCGGCCCGGGAAAACATGAAGGACGGTACCCGCAAGATTCCGCTGACGCTGGCTCTGAAAACCACGCCGGACATGAAACTAATGCAGGATGAGATTTTCGGCCCGATTCTGCCGGTGGTCAGTTACGGCAGCCTGGATGAAGCCATCCATTACATCAATGACCGGCCGCGGCCGCTGGCGCTGTATTTCTTCGGCTATGACAAGACCGAGCAGCAGCATGTTGTGGATAACACCCACTCGGGCGGCATGTGCATCAACGATTCGCTGATGCATGTGGCTCAGGATGATCTGCCGTTTGGTGGCGTCGGGGATTCCGGGATGGGCCATTACCATGGCCGCGAAGGCTTCCTGACCTTCTCCCATCACCGGGCCATTTTCACCAAGCAGAAGTTCAACAGCGGCAAGTTTGTTTATGCGCCCCATGGCACGGCGACACACAAGATGGTTTATAAGTTGTTTATCCGCTAAAACCTTAGTCTGCGTTCCTCGGGGCCGGCCGGCCGCTTGAGTGCGGTCGGCACCCTGGACAACAACGCCCGGCTGTTCCACAGCCTGAGGGCCGACAAACTGGTGATGAACCAGGACCGGATCAGCCACCTCCAGGCTGCTGCCCTGGCCGCCGATGGGGTCACCCCAACCGGCGTGAACGTGACCCTCAGGGCCCGGCACTTCGTGGTCGCGGCGAGTGCCATCGGCTCGCCAGGTCTCTTGTTGAGGTCCTATATCCCGGATCCCCACCAGCGCATTGGCAAAGGTTCCTTCATCCACCCCGTTAACGCCACCGTCGCCCAGATGCCCCAGCAGGTGGACCCGTTCTACGGCGCGCCCCAATCCGTCTACTCGGACGAATTCAACTTCCGCAACGGCTTTGGCGAACACCACCACGTAAGAAATCTCAGCATCCACGACGCCTCGATCTTCCCCACCGGCACAGTAGATCAGCCTTAAGTCCGACAGGCTGCTGGCATTGCTGGCCAATGAGCGCCTAGTTTCCATCGGGGATGCCAGCACGGAGATCGACAGGTCGGCAGGAAGGGCTTATCCGGGAATGTGAGAAGCCAGGGATGGCTTCGCTCAAGCGCACATGGATGTGCTTGTAGCGTTTCCCGGATAAGCCCTTCCTGCCGGCCATACCCGCATAACCAACACGCACCTCCCAAAGCCCTGGAAGCCACCTACAGATGGCGAAAAATTCTGCTATCCTAGGCCCTTGCAAAGAAAGGAGCTGTGCATGCCTAAAGTCGTCTACCCGGGCACCTTCGACCCAATCACCAACGGCCACACCGACCTGATCGAACGGGCCGGCCGCATGTTTGACGAAATCGTCGTTGCCGTCGCCTACAACCCCAAGAAACAGCCGCTTCTGAACCTCGAAGAGCGCTGTGAACTGGTCCGCCGGGCAACCGCGCATCTCCCCAATGTCAGCGTCACCGGCTTCAGCAACCTGCTGGCGGACTTTGTCCGTGAGCAGGGCGCCACCGTGATCCTGCGCGGCCTGCGCGCCGTCTCCGATTTCGAGTATGAATTCCAGTTGGCAGACATGAACCGCCGGCTTGCCCCGGAGGTGGAAAGCGTATTCCTGACACCCGCGAACCACCTGTCCTACATCTCCTCCACCCTGATCCGGGAAATCGCATCCCTGGGCGGCGATGTGTCTGAATTCGTCGATCCAGTGGTAGAGGCTGCCCTGAAACAGAAGTTTGAACGGGCCTGAGGGAACAAAAAAGCCCCGACAACGGGGCTTTTTTGTTCCTGACCCACGATTCAGAGCAGCGGTGGTAATGGAATTTCCACGCCGTTCACATCAACCATCAGATCCTTAACCTGCGCATCCAGCACCAGCCTGTCGCCCTCCTGAACCAGTATACCCTGCTTGATCAGGGGCGCCAGCTGCAGCCGCAGCTCCGGATACGTCTCTGCCAGGGCCAGGGGCAGGCTCAGATTCATGTCGCCGGTCAGGCGCTGCATCACCATCAGCATCTCGGTTTTCTGATCCGCCGTCAGCTCCGGATGGGAAATCCGGGCGCTTCCCGTTACCGCGCCTTCCGGCGTTGTTATATACAACTCCGGAAAACCCACGGAAAAGCCGGCCGCGGCCAAATCCCGTACGGCGGCATTCATCTGCTCCATGGCGGCCATCTGCTGGTCAAACCGGTCCTGATCGCCCGAAGCCTGAGTAACAGCCAGTGCCTGCATCGCCGACAGACTTTCTGTCAGGGCACTCCAGGCTGCCACATCCAGCCCCTCCAAGGCGAATACCAGCCGTTGGGGGCCATAAGCTTCCTCGGAAAGCGCAATATCGGCAACCTCGAAGGCCACACGCGAATCCAGTCGCCCACCATTGTTGACCGACTCACTGCTGCTCTGAACAGAGATGCCGTTCAGAGCAACCGGCTGCTCCTGATCGGGCGTGACAGACACCGATTCGACCACAACCTCTCCGGAGCCAGTCCAGATCTCACCGGAAAGGTGATTCATGGTTTGCTCCATCCGGAAGTCGCTGACACGGACATCCATCTCCGGGCCAGACAACCTCAGCGCGGGCCAGACCACCAGTGCCTCTGCACTGGAGCCCGCGTCACTGATTTCGATCCTCGCCAGCCCGCCGCTGGTGTCAAGGGACTCGCCTGTCCCGGCGTCAGTAACAGACATACCCGGCACTTCGAGCTCAAGGGTCGCGGTACCCCAGAGCCGAGTCTCCAGGGTCAGCCTGGGGTCTTCCACGGGAAACCAGTCCATACCCGGTGCGGACCAACCGTCGGCCGGCTCAAAGTTCATCAGGCTGCCTGTCACCCCATGGGTAACATCCGCCCGGAAAGCCACCCGATTGGACTCACCGGTTTCAGGATTCAACAGGCTGACTGAGCCGCTCAGCTCTGAACCGAGAATGCCCCGGCGATAATCTTCTGTCTCTAACTTCAGGAACGGCTGAGTACTGTTGACCTCTGCCGTTGCCCGCTGCCACTGCTGTTCGGTGACATAACCCACCACCCACGGCAGGCCACCGGCCACAACCAGCACTCCGGCGCCGGCAATCATCCATTTGGCATTCAAAATGCGCTCTCCGTCCGGGACATCAGTTTTTTCCAGTCAACCGTTCCAGCAACACCAGCTGGGACGCCAGGCGCTCCTCACCTTCGGCGGGCTGGTTCTGGATGTAACTGCCGTCCGATTGCAACACCCAGGACTGGCAGTTATCCGCCAGATAGGTATCCAGGTCTTCGCGAACACGGGCCGCCAGGGCCGGGTCGTCCAGGGGAAACGCGGTTTCCACGCGGCTCAGCAGGTTACGCTCCATACCATCCGCGCTTGAGCAGTAAACATCGGGCCGGCCGTTGTTACCGAAGTAATAGACCCGGGTGTGTTCGAGGAAGCGACCAATGATGGATCTTACCCGAATGTTATCGGAAAGGCCCGGTACCTCGGGGCGCAGACAACAGATGCCGCGGATGATCAGATCAATTTTCACGCCCGCCTGGGACGCCCGGTACAGGGCCTTGATCATCTGGATCTCGGTCAGGGCATTGAACTTGATGATAATCCGGCCCTTCTCGCCATAGCCGGCTTCCCGCTCGATCAGGCTGAGCAAACGCGAGTGCAGGGTAAACGGGGAATGAAACAGTTTCTTGATCTTCAGGGCCTTGCCCATGCCTGTCAGTTGCTGAAACAGCTTATTGACGTCATCGCTGATGGATTCGTCACAGGTCATGAAACTGTAATCGGTGTACAGGCGGGCGTTGCCAGCGTGATAGTTACCCGTGCCCAGGTGCACATAGCGCCGCAGCCGGCCTTCCTCCCGGCGTACGATCAGGATCATCTTGGCGTGGGTCTTGTAGCCGACAACGCCATAAACCACGATCACCCCGGCTTCCTGAAGCCGGCTCGCCAGTTCCAGATTTTCTGCCTCACTGAAACGGGCCCGCAACTCAATAACGGCGGTCACTTCCTTGCCGCGCCGGGCGGCATCGGCCAGCGCTTCGACAATTTCGGAATCCGCCCCGGTCCGGTAGAGAGTCTGGCGAATGGCCAGTACCTGGGGATCCTTGGCCGCCTGGCGCAGCAAATCCACCACCGGGCTGAAATTTTCATAGGGATGCAGAAGCAGTATCGGCTGCTTGCGGATGGCGTCAAACATCGAGTCCTTGCTTCGGATCTGCCTGGGAATCGATGGCGAGAAGCCGGAATAGGTCAGGTCCGGCCGATCCACCAGACCACCCACGGCCATCAGCCGAGTCAGGTTCACCGGGCCATGGACCTGGTACAGATCCCGTTCGGTGAGGCCAAACTCGGTCAGCAGGAACTGCACAAGTTCCTGCGGGCAGTTATCCGCCACCTCCAGGCGCACGCCATCACCAAAACGCCGGCTGAGCAGCTCCCCTCGCAGGGCCGAAGCCAGGTCTTCCAGGTCGTCCTCAAGCTCAAGGTCGGCGTTACGGGTGAGCCGGAACTGGTAGCAGCCTTTCACTTCCATGCCAGGGAACAGCTCGTCGGTATGGGCGTGGATCATGGAGGACAGGAACACCAGGTTTTCTCCGCCGTCGCATACATCATCCGGCAGTCGCACCAGGCGCGGCAGCGACCGGGGGGCCGGGACAATCGCCATACCGGTTTCACGGCCAAAAGCATCCTTGCCGTCCAGTTCCACGATAAAGTTCAGGCTCTTGTTGACCAGGCGCGGAAAGGGGTGCGAGGGGTCCAGCCCGATGGGGCTGACAACCGGCAGAATTTCCTCCTCAAAATAGTTACGAACCCATTCGGCCTGCTGCGGGGTCCACTCCCGGCGACGCACGAAATGGATGTTCTGCTGCTCCATTTCAGGAATGAGTACGTTATTGAGAATGTCATACTGTTCATGGATATAGTCATGGGCAACGCGGCTGATTTCCGCCAGTGCCTGGTCCGGCATCATGCCATCGGCGCCAATGGTCTCGCGGCCATACTTCATCTGCTGACGCAGGCCCGCGACACGAATCTCGAAAAATTCATCCATGTTGCTGCTGAAAATACAGCAGAAAATCAGACGATTGATCAGCGGGTGGGTAGTATCCAGAGCCTGTTTGAGCACCCGGTAGTTAAACTGGAGCTGGCTCAGCTCCCGGTTGAAGTAGTTTTCACTGGCGTCCAGGTTGACCTCTTCGCCCACCGGGGGAACTTCCACCGGCGCAGGCACACTCAGCTCACCACCCTTTGTCTGATTCTTGACCGTTTCCGCTGTCATGTTTCCTCGGTTTCAGTGTTGCTCACCGCCGCTGTGTTGCACGCCGGCGATTGGTTTGTATCGATTGTCAGCGTTGCCGGTCCCGCATCAGGCGGGCGGCACGCACGGCAAAATAGGTCAGGATCCCGTCGGCGCCAGCCCGACGCATCGACATCAGGCTTTCCATCATCACCGCCTCTTCATCCAGCCAGCCATTCTGTGCCGCCGCCATGTGCATGGCGTATTCACCGCTGACCTGGTACACAAATGTGGGCACCCGCAGTTCCGTTTTCACCCGGTACACAATATCCAGGTACGGCATACCGGGCTTGATCATCACCATGTCGGCACCTTCGGACAGATCCATCGCCACCTCGTGCAATGCCTCGTCGCTGTTGGCCGGATCCATCTGGTAAGTGGACTTGTTGCCTTTGCCGAGGTTGGCGGCCGAACCCACCGCGTCACGGAAAGGGCCGTAATAGCTGGATGCATACTTGGCAGAATAGGCCAGGATTCGGGTGTTCACATAGCCGGCATTTTCCAGCGCTTGCCGAATGGCGCCAACCCGGCCGTCCATCATGTCCGAGGGGGCGACCACATCGGCACCGGCATCGGCATGGGAAAGCGCCTGATTGACCAGCGCTTCGACGGTCACATCGTTGAGCACATAACCCTCGTTATCAATGATGCCGTCCTGGCCGTGGGTGGTAAACGGGTCCAGCGCCACATCGGTGATCACGCCCAACTCCGGCTGCGCTTTTTTCAGGGCCCTGACAGCCCGCTGGGCCAGGCCGTCAGAATCCCAGGCGCCGGAACCGGACAGGTTCTTTTTCTCCGCGGGCACCACCGGAAACAGGGCAACGGCAGGAATTCCCAGCTCTGCCAGCTCCGCTGCCTGATCGACCAGAAGATCGATACTCAGGCGCTCAACCCCCGGCATGGACGGCACCGGCTCACGCTGGCCCTCGCCTTCCAGCACGAACACCGGATAAATGAGGTTGCCCGGTGTCAGCTGGTTTTCCCGAACCAGCCGGCGGGAAAAATCGCTGGCCCGGTTGCGGCGCAGGCGGGCAGCGGGGAAAGCACGGGGAGTCGGAATCGGCACGGACAACCTCCTGAATGACTGAACAAAACGTCTGATGAATATTCCCGGCGCCGGTCCGGCGCCCTCTGCACCATCATACACGGCCAGCGCCGCCGGTTGCAGGCTCGCCCAGCAGGTTAATCCGATTTGATGACAGGGCGATTACCGGATGGAATCCAGCGCCTCGGCACGGATCCGTTCGGTTTCATTGAAGTGGCGGGCCCTGAGGCGATCCAGCGCCTCTTCCCGCTCCTGTGCCGCCAACCCGGACGACATCAGACGGTTCCGTTCCACGGAGTACACCTGCCAACGCTGGTCCCACTCCTGTTGTTCCTTTTCAAGCTGCGCCAGCCGGTCCGCCGCTTCCGCGCCGAACACCTCCTGCCGCCAGGCCTGCAGTGCCCGGGGATCGCCTGCCAGCTGCTGGCGCACCTGTTCATACTCGGCGAACTGACGGGTTTCTTCCCGGGCCTCGCGGAGCGGTTCCGGCAACGATGATTCGGCCTTGCGCAGGGCTTCGGCCTTCTCTTCAGCCGTCAAGCTCCCGTCCCGGGCAATTTGGCGTTTCTCCATCTGAAAACGGTCTACCGCTTCATCATCGGCGAAAAAGGCCTCTGCGGTAGCGGCATCCAGCCAGGTTCGGCGCAGGGCATGGACCTCAGACATCCGTCGCAGCGTCTCATCCAGGCCAAGGCCAGTCGCATCGCCATAGGCCTGCTCAAGTTCCGAAACGGCCAGCTTGTAATCGAGATAAGCGCCGAGGGTTGCCAGGGCCTGGGATCTCGCTGGTTCCTCAAGCGCCGCCAGGGCGGACTCGATACGGGCCACCAGCTGGTGCAGTGACTCCTCTCCCAGGGCGGAAAGAAAATACTCGAACATCTGGCGCAAATGCGGGGTGGGTATCAAATTGCCTAACCGGTCCGTTCTGGCCCATCCGCCCGGAACAGATGTACCTGCCAGGGAAGCCGGCAAGGTTTCCGGGACAGTAACTGCCGACGACCCGCCAACCAGCTTCGAGGGGGCATTCTGCCCGCCGGAAGCCCCTTGTTCCGCCACCACGACCGTTTGCCCACCCTGATTGAAAGAATTGGCGGGTGGGGTGGTTTCCTGTGAATCGGTGGTGAACAGCCAGAATGCGACAACAACTGCTATTATCACTGACAATGCAACGCAGAATCGGATAAGGGGTTTCATGGCCAAGGGCGGATCCGGAATCATCGGGTGACTGGCGCCTTGCCCCGGTTTAACAGGACAGGATGGTATCGGGCGAGGATAAACCAGGCTGGCAGGTCGTACCGAGACAGGGATCAAAAACAGAGCCGGGGCAGTGCCCCGGCTTGCCTGACCGGCGTTCAGAGGGAGCGGTTGTTGAACCCGACTTCCACCTTGCGCGGGCAATCAGAACGAAAGGTTGTATCGACTTCCTGTATCCTGCCGCCCTGGCTCAGGAAAGCATCAATGTCTGCCTGCAACTGTGCGCGAATCCGTGCACGGCCGGCAATGGAATGGTTGTCATCACTGTCGCTGGTCCAGCTTCCGGACTGCTCCAGGTTGCTTTCGTCGAATTCACTCATCATCTTTTCTCCATCAACGAAAACAGATGGTCGAGTGCTGCGACCCCGCAGGGAACCTCACTCCGTATCGACGAACGACCGCCTGCGGCCTCGTCTTGGCGTCTTTATAATCTGCTTTTTGTGACCACGCCATTGACCGGCAACGACTTTTTTGTAATTTTTTGTAACCATTAATAAGGCAATGAATTAAAAGGTTTAATTTATTATCTATCCAGAGCCTGAAGAATTGACACAAAGAATGAATGATGATTCACTACTTATAGGGAGCCGGAATGGCCTATCGGGAAACGGAGAAAATGCGCCAGCGTAAGGCCGAGGCGCGAAAGCGGATTGTGGAATGCACCTACCGGTGCGTTGCCGAGGGTGGTTTCCGAAGCGCGAGAGTTACCCGTATTGCTGACCTGGCGGGCGTCGCCACGGGAACCATCTACCGGCACTTCGAGTCAAGGGAAGACCTGTTTGCGGAAATATTCCGGCTGGCAACCCAGCGGGAAGTGGACAAGGTTGCCGAAGCACTGGCCACCACAGGAAACGCAGCCGAACGGCTTGAGCGGGCCCTGAGACAGTTCGCCGAACGGGCCCTGAAAGGCCCGATGATGGCTTGGTCACTGATTGCCGAGCCGGTGGATCCGAAAGTTGAAGAGGAGCGGCTGGCGTACCGTAAGGCCTACGCCAGCCTGTTTGAGAAAGCGATCCGGGAAGGCATCGCAGAAAAGTGCATACCGGATCAGGACGCACGCCAGAGCAGTACCTGCCTGGTCGGTGCCATTGCAGAAAGCCTGGTTGGCCCGCTGTCGCCAACCCAGACCAGCCAGACTGCCTGCGCAACAACTGACAACAACGACCCGCTGGTCGATTCCATCATCCGCTTCTGCATACAGGGATTGACCGGCACCAGGAGGTAGCAATGAACGCGCGGCAACCCAGACCCCAGATGCCAACAACCGACCAGGAGGATCGCTACCTGGCCACCACCCACGAGGTCTTCAACCAGCCCCCGGCTCTGGAGAACTATAACCTGTTTGAGCAGGACACTGCTTTGCAGGAAGCCGCTCTCCGAGAGGGTGCCGGAAGCGCAACCGAAGACCTCAAGGCATTCGGCGCCCTGGCCGGCGCCGCCGAAACCATTGACCTGGGCTTTCGCGCCAACGCCAACAAGCCGGTGTTCAATACCCACGACCGTTTCGGCCACCGCATAGACGAAGTGGACTTCCACCCGGCCTACCATGAACTGATGCGGATTGCCTTCGAAAACGGCCTGCACAGCAGCCCCTGGAGCCAGCCCGGCCAGGGCGCTCACGTGGCCCGCGCCGCCAAATACTACATGCACTCCCAGGTGGAAGCGGCCCATTGCTGCCCGGTGACCATGACCTTTGCCGCCATCCCGTCCATCCGGAAACAGCCGGAACTGGCGGCGGACTGGGAAGCCCGGATCCTCGCCAACCGCTATGACCCACGCAACCTGCCGGACAGCCAGAAAACCTCCGTCACCATCGGCATGGCCATGACCGAAAAACAGGGCGGCAGCGATGTCCGGGCCAACAGCACCAGAGCCTACCCGGTGGGTGCCGAAGGCCCCGGCCAGGCCTATGAACTGGTGGGCCATAAATGGTTCGTCTCCGCCCCCATGTGCGACGCCTTCCTGGTGCTGGCCCAGGCACCGGGTGGACTATCCTGCTTCCTGATGCCCCGCTGGCGCCCGGACGGCACCAAGAACCCCTGGCAGGTCCAGCGCCTGAAAAACAAGATGGGCAATATCGCCAACGCCTCCAGCGAAGCCGAACTGCGCGGCGCCCTCGCCTGGATGGTGGGCGAAGAAGGCCGTGGCGTAGCCACCATCATCGAAATGGTCGCCATGACCCGCTTCGACTGCATGATCGGCAGCTCCGCCGGTATGCGCCAGGCGGTGGCCCAGGCCACTCACCACTGCCGCCACCGCAGCGCCTTCGGCAACCGCCTGATCGAACAACCGCTGATGCAGAACGTGCTCGCCGACCTGGCCCTGGAAAGCGAAGCCGCACTGACCTACACCATGCGAATCGCCCGCGCCCTGGACAACCAGGACAAGGAACACGAACGCCTCCTGGCCCGCCTGGCGACACCGGTCGGCAAATACTGGATCTGCAAACGCACCCCGAACCATGCCTACGAAGCCATGGAATGCATCGGCGGCAGCGGCGTGATGGAAGACTGCATCATGCCCCGCCTGTTCCGGGAATCCCCCGTCAACGCCATCTGGGAAGGCAGCGGCAACGTCCAGTGCCTGGACACCCTCCGCGCCCTGCAAAAAGAACCCGAAACCCTCGACGCCTTTTTCAAAGAAGCCGCCGAAGCCAAAGGCGCCGACCGACGCTTCGACCAGTTCCTGGCGCAACTGCAACACGACTTCGCCGACATCAGCGACTTCCAGTACCGCGCCCGCAACCTGGTCGACCGGATGGCCCTGGTCATGCAGGCGTCCCTGCTTCTGCGCCACTCCGACAGAGCCGTAGCCGACGCCTTCTGCGCCTCCCGCCTGCAGTCCGGCGGTGGCATGAACTACGGCAACCTGCCCTCCGGCACCGACCCGGCAGCCATTATCAAACGGGCAACGCCTGTAGTAGGCTAATGTATTTGTTGTCGGCGCTATAACGAACGACGGCCAAGGCAACAGAAGCCTACTGAGAACTATGCGAACCGGTGGGGGTTGGCTTTCCAAAACTGTGCGGAGCCATGGATGGCGGAGCCCAAGCGTCACAGGGATGTGCCGTAAGGAGCGTGTTTTGGAAAGCCAACCCCCGCCGGTTCAGGCACCAAAGTCGGAACCAACCATGTCAGAAGCCCTGAGAAAACTCCTGAGGGAAGGCCAAAAGCCCCAACAGCCAGTAATCACGCCCCACGTAGGCGTCCTGACACTACATTTCCAACTCTACGGCTGCGAAGATCTCAAAGCCAAGCGCAAAGTCTTCACCGCCTTGAAGGCCGTCTGGGGCAAAGAACCCGACCTGGCCGTGGCCGAAACCGCCGATCAGGATGCCCTGGATCGCGCCACCTGGACCATCGCCGCCCTGGGCACCTCCTCCCGGCAGATCACCCAACGCCTCGACCAAGTCGAAAAAGCCATCCAGGAACGGGTGGATGCTGCCATACTGGACATACACCGGGAAATACTCTGACCGGAACACAACACCCCGGGCAGGGGCCATATGTGGCGTAACCTGTCGCCAGGTCGTATACTACGGCCCCTCAGGGATGCCAGTGCGCCTGCCAGGGGCAGGTGACCAGAAACCAATGCCGGACATGAATGCCGGCCGTATCCGCAGGGCATCCGGAACCGGCCCTCCGGATGACCACTGAGTGTGAGTGGCGCCTATGACCGGAAAGAAAAAATCCGCCCAGGCCTCGGTTGAGGCCATGTATCGCGTATTCACGGTGCCCGAGGCGCCGGAATCCACGCTGAGCCGGATTGACCAGAACATCTCCCGCAACCTTACAGGCTTCCTGCAGGAGCACATTGTTGCGGTTGAACGGGACCTGTCGGATGTGGAGAAAGACTTTTCCGATTACAGCATCCCCGAAAAACCCGTCTTCGTGTCTGAACAGGCCCAGTTCCTCCTGGACAAACTGGTCGCCAACTCCGTTCACACCGCCTCCCCGGCCTTTATCGGGCACATGACCTCAGCGCTGCCCTATTTTATGCTGCCGCTGTCCAAGATCATGATTGCCCTGAACCAGAACCTGGTCAAAACCGAAACCTCCAAGGCGTTCACCCCCATGGAGCGCCAGGTCCTCGGCATGATTCACCGACTGGTCTACCAGGAGGACGGCGCCTTCTATCGCAAGTGGATGCACGATCCCCGCCATGCCCTGGGCGCCATGTGCTCCGGCGGCACCGTAGCCAACCTGACCGCCCTCTGGGTAGCCCGCAACCGCGCCTTCCCCGCCGAAGGCAGCTTCCGTGGCCTGCACCAGGAAGGCCTGTTCCGGGCCCTGAAATACTACGGTTACGAGGGCGCTGCCGTCGTGACCTCCCGTCGCGGCCATTACTCCCTGCGCAAGGCCGCCGACGTCCTCGGTCTGGGCCGGGAATCCCTGATTCCGGTGGATACTGACGACGAAAACCGAATCCAGACCGACGCCCTGCGGGACAAATGCCTGGAACTGCAGCGTCAGAAGATCAAGGTCATGGCCATCTGCGGCGTCGCCGGCACCACCGAAACCGGCAACGTCGACCCACTGGATGCCATGGCTGACATCGCCCGGGAATTCGGCGCCCACTTCCATGTAGACGCCGCCTGGGGCGGGCCGACCCTGTTCTCACGCACCTACAAACACCTGCTGCGAGGCATCGAAAAAGCGGACTCCGTCACCTTCGACGCCCACAAACAGCTCTATGTACCCATGGGCGTGGGCCTGGTCGTGTTCCGGGACCCAAGCCTGGCCAGCGCGGTCGAACACCACGCCCAGTACATCATCCGGAAAGGCTCCCGGGACCTCGGCAGCACCACCCTCGAAGGCTCCCGGCCCGGCATGTCCATGCTCATCCACTCCGGCCTGAAAATCCTGGCCAGAGAGGGCTACGAGATCCTGATCGACCAGGGCATCGACAAGGCCAAAACCTTTGCGGAAATGATCGAAGCAGAGCCGGATTTCGAGCTGGTCACCCGACCGGAACTGAACATCCTGACTTATCGCTATTGCCCGGGGAACGTTCAGGAAGCACTGGCATGTGCCGATCCATTGCAGGCGGAAAAGCTTAACACCTGCCTGAACCGGATCACCAAGTTCATCCAGAAAACCCAGCGGGAACGGGGCAAGGCGTTCGTCTCACGGACCCGACTGGAACCCGCCCGTTATTTCAACTTCCCCTGCATCGTGTTCCGGGTGGTATTGGCAAACCCGTTGACCACAAAGGACATCCTGGCGGACATATTGGCTGAACAACGGGAACTGTCAGCGGATGAGGGAATCCAGGACGAAATAAACATACTGCATCAGATGGCGGATGCAGTATTGAAACAGGTAACTCCCAACGCCCGGCAAGCATGAAGGCGACTGTAAATGCCAGGTGAGCCGGCTGGGGGACGTTTCAAAAGCTGTGCGGAGCCATGGAGGTGGGTTCAGTCCTAGACCGCAATTGGGCCAGGGCTCTGGCCCAATCGCTCTGAGTTCGGGGCCGGGTCAGTAAAGCGCCTCTTCATCATCCAGAACATCGTGGATGATATCCAGGAACATGCGGTCCGCCTCACTCCAGTTCTCGGGAATCCGGATGGTGGTGTTGGCACTGATTTCCCGGGCAATGATCTCCTCGGCATTCGGCTCACCCCGATGCTTGCGGGCAATCTCCATGGATTTGACCGCAATGGTCGGATCGCTCAACACCTTCTTGATGAATACCCGAAGCTCATCAATCATCTTCGCCTGACGGCTCTCACTCGATGTACTCATACTTCACTCCCCGGACAAATGGATCCTCGGGGGCATAGCCCCCGTACTTTCTGCATAGTATGGCCAAACTGGTCTGTTACAACCAGCCCGACGCATCAGACCAGCAGGCCGCGCAGGGTGAAGAACAGGATGGCCGCCATAATGGCCGAGGCGGGCACGGTGATGATCCAGGCCGCCGCAATCCGCACCAGGTGGGAGCGCTTGACCATTTCTTCCCGGTAAATCTTTTTCAGCCGCTTGCGTTCGGATTTGGACAGCGGCACCTGTTTTTTCTTCTTGGCCTGCTTCAGCAGGTTTTCCATTTCCTCGACAGAGGCGTTGCGAAAGTCGTCGAGGAACGGCTTGAGGCGCTCCTGCTCGGCAGGATCGTGGTGCTCCATGATCTTGTGCAGCTGAGTCACATAGTTGGATTTCAGGTATTCCCGCAGGAATCCAACGCCGAATACACCACCAATCGCGATATGGGTGGAACTGACCGGCAGGCCCAGCTGGGAAGCGAGAATAACGGTGAGTGCGGCAGACAGCGCGATACAGAAGGCCCGGGTCTTGTCCAGTTCGGTAATTTCGCTGCCAACCGTCTTGATCAGGCGCGGGCCAAACAGCATCAGGCCAACGGCAAGGCCGAGAGCACCTACCATCATGACCCATAGCGGAATACTGGCCGAGGTGATCACCGTTCCGGTCGACAGGGCATCGTTAATGGCTGCCAGCGGACCGATGGCGTTTGCCACGTCATTGGCACCATGGGCAAAGCTCAGCAGCGCAGCTGCAAAGATCAGCGGCCAGATAAACAGTGTGTTCACTCCGGTCGAGCTGTTCTCCATGGTTGATGCCAGTCGTCCCACCAGTGCACGCATCACGAAGAACACCACAGCCGCTGCCGCAAGACCGATCAGCGTAGCCTCAAGAAAGTCTACCTTGACGACTTTCTTCACCCCTTTGACCATCAGATAGGTACCGAACGCCCAGGCCATAATAGCCACCAGCCAGGGCACGAAAGTGCGCGCCGCCGGGATGACATCCTTGCGATACAGCACCGTCTTCTTGATCACGAACAGGAACAGCGCCGCCAGGGCACCACCCAGCACCGGTGAGATAACCCAGCTCGCGGCAATCTTGCCCATCACCGCCCAGTCAGCAATGTCCCAGCCGCCGGCAGCAATGCCGGCACCAAGCACGCCGCCAACAATGGAGTGGGTCGTCGATACCGGCGCGCCCATCCAGGTGGCCAGATTCAGCCAGAGCGCGCCGGCCAGCAGGGCCGCTGTCATCAGCCAGACAAAGGCCCGGCCATCTTCCAGGGTTGAGGGATCAATAATGCCGCCTTTGATGGTAGAGACCACATCGCCACCGGCAATGATCGCACCGCCCGCTTCAAAAACAGCAGCAATCACAACCGCCGCGCCCAGTGAAAGGGCCCCGGACCCCACCGCCGGACCAACGTTGTTGGCAACGTCATTGGCGCCGATGTTGATCGCCATGTACCCGCCAATAACCGCGGCGGCCATCAGCAACATGCTGTTCGGCATTCCCTGGCTGAATGATCCGACAGTCAGCCATATTCCAAGCAGGAAAAGCAGGCTGATGCCGACCCTGTATCGTTCCGTGGTAGGGCTGGTAAGGAGGGTATCCAGGAATCCGCTCGAACGGGCCATAACAGATCAGGTCTCGTTTAGTCTGTGAAAAAAGGGGAGCGAGCTTTGCCGCGCCGCAACTATAAAATCTTTGACATGAAATTGAAATAAAACGGTCATATTTCAATCAGGCTAAACACATCACAGACGGGACTGCAAAATTTCACTAACTTCACTCATAATCCGGGCTAAAAGCGTCTAAATTACAAAAACACCAAGAATAAGGCTTGCATGTCCCAACCAACCTCCTCCGGCCAGATCGCCGCCGGCGAACGGGAAGACTTCCAGGTCTCGCGCCTGCTCACCTGGCTGTCGGTCACTGCCATAGCCTTTCTCGTCGGAATCGGCGCCAAGGCCTGGTTCGCAGGCCACACAACCCACGCCTGGGTGCTCTGGTCGTTTATCGGGCTGATCGGCCTGAACATGCTGTATTTTGCCCGCACCGGCGACCAGACAAGGCAGAAAGGCGGGCTGATTGTCATTGTCGGCCTGCTGTTTACCTATCTGATGGCCTCTGGCGGCGAGAGCAATACCGGCCCCCTCTGGTTCTATGTATTTCCGCCCCTGCTGTTCTACCTCACCGACCTGAAAACCGGCACGGCGGTTTTGCTGTTTTGTTACCTCATTGCCGTTGTGGTGTTCCAGTTTCCCGGCCTGCCACTGGTGGCTGCGGAATACAGCATGGACTTCAAGATCCGCTTCTTTGCCACCCTCACCTTCGAATCAATTTTCTGTTTTGTCCTTGAAGCCAGCCGTCTCAAGGCCCGCAATGAGCTGGTGGCGCTTGCCGAAACCCACGAGTATGCGGCGAGAACCGACGAGCTCACCGGGCTGTCCAA
The DNA here is from genome assembly GCF_003441595.1 of Marinobacter sp. Arc7-DN-1. Taxonomy (NCBI): domain Bacteria; kingdom Pseudomonadati; phylum Pseudomonadota; class Gammaproteobacteria; order Pseudomonadales; family Marinobacteraceae; genus Marinobacter; species Marinobacter sp. Arc7-DN-1. The sequence continues at coordinate 2,280,530 of NZ_CP031848.1, forward strand.
CCGCCGGGACATGCAAAACCGCCTGGCCATGGAGTTTTCCCGCTACCTGCGCTCCGGGCACCACTTCTCCATTGCCCTGATTGATCTTGACCTGTTCAAGACCATCAACGATCAGTTCGGGCACGATGCCGGTGACGAAGTGCTCCGTGAATTTTCTGCGCTGATGAGAACAGTAATCCGGCAAACCGATGTGGCGGCCCGGTGGGGTGGCGAAGAATTTCTGGTACTCCTCCCCGACACTTCCCTGCTCCAGGCACTGACCCTGGCAGAAAGGCTTCGCTCCAGGGTAGCCAGGCAGCCGTTTCGGTTCAGGGGGCAGAGCCTGCCGGTCACCATCAGTGCCGGCGTCTGTTCTATTGCCAAGGCCGGATCCCTGGACGACCTGCTTAAACAAGCCGATGTAAACCTGTACAGTGCCAAGGAATCCGGCCGCAACCGAATCGCGCCACGAGTGCGCAGTCAGGAGACTGACCCACCAGTTAAGCCCGTGAGTTGAGCCCGCCAAACGCTCCCGTTATGATCGTGCGCCACCACGGGACCCTATGGTCTGAACCCAGTACACTGAACAGGTAAACCAATGACAGCCATCCGTATTCTGGTGGGCAGCGTCTACGGCGGCGCGCTACTGACAGCCCGGGCAATCAAGAAGGATCTGGAAACCGACGGACATCAGGTCACCTTGCTGGAAAGCGCGGCGCTGGAAGACATCACCTCGAACCATGACCCGCTTCTGGTTTGCACATCCACCACCGGGCAGGGCGAGCTGCCACCGAACCTGCTGCCGTTCTATCTGGATTTGCGGGATCAGCTGCCACAGCAACCGGGCCGACCCTTCGGCGTGATCGTTCTGGGCGACAGCTCCTACGGCGACACCTTCTGCGGCGCCGGTGAACTGATGGAGGAAGCGCTGTACGAGACTTCGGCCCGCAAGGTTGGTGATACCCTGCGCATTGACTCCCTGGAAACCATGGAGCCTGAAGCAGACGCACTGCCCTGGGCCCGGGACTGGCTTAGCCAGATCTGACCGGATTACACAAATTTGCGTAACCGGTCCTGCCACCGACTTGAGCCATTAATGGCGACACGCCATACTCGGAAAGACAACGATATAAAGCGGTACACCGTGGCATCGACACAATGGCTCCGTTTGCTGATAGCACTGACTCTGTTGTCAGGCCTGGCAGCCCCTTCCCAGGGGGCTGAAACATCGTATATCCCGCAGATTGAGTACCTCCGCGTTGACCCGGACAGCACCCTCACCGCCACTGAAGCGCTGGCGTCCGACGACTGGCAAACCCTGAAAGAGGAAAGCCCGAATTTCGGCTACATCAGGGACACGGTCTGGCTCCGGTTTCCCGTTAGCCGCCCGGCAACGATCAATCTTCTGGAAGTCCGCTATTCCCAGCTCGACAGGCTCACTTTCTATCTGCTGGAAAACGGTCGCATTGCAAACCGGGTAGAAACCGGAGACCGGGCTCCCTTTGCGCAACGGCCCATATTATACCGCCATTTCCTGTTTCCCTTTGAACAGAGCATTGCCAGTGAGTACCAGATTCTGCTCGAAGTGAGCACTCAGGGAGCCATGCAGATACCACTCAGACTCTGGAACGCGCAGGCATTCTTCGAGCACGCATCCATCGAAGATCAGCTGCACGCAGTCTATTACGGCATCCTGATCACCGTTATCTTCTTTAATCTGTTCATTTTTTCCGCCTTGCGGGAACCGATGTACCTGCTCTATGTGCTGTCCACGCTCGGCTATCTGCTGGTGATCGGCAGCCTCAATGGCACCTCCTTTCAGCTTATATGGCCGGACAACCCTGCCATACAGAACCAGATGATGCTGCTCTCGGTGCCCTTCGCCATGCTGTTCACCCTGCTGTTCTCCCGCTCGTTTCTGAAACTGCAAGATACCGGCCCTACCCTGGACCGCCTAGTCGTAATTGCCATCGCCCTGAATGCCGTAGCGGCCGCAATCACGTTCTTCGCCGATTACAGCACCGGGAGCCGTCTGACCGTTGCACTGGCCATTCCCAGCTTCCTGCTGCTGACAACCCTTGGCCCCCTGCAGTGGGCCAAGGGTAACCCCCAGGCCAGTTACTACACCCTGGCCTGGGGCGCATTGACGCTCGGCAGTGCCGTCACCGCGGCCAACAAATACGGGCTGCTACCCACTACCTTCCTGACCACCTACGGGATGCAGATTGGCTCGGCGCTGGAGGCCATCCTGCTCACACTGGCTCTGGCGGCGCGGCTGTATCAGCAACGGCAGGAGAAGGTGGAAGCCCGAGAGGCCGAACTCAGAGCCATGGCAGCGCGACGCTCGGCAGAGCTCAAACTGATGGACCACGCCCTGCATAACCCGCTGACCGGTCTCCCCAACCGCAGCAGTTTCGAGATGATGCTGAATGACCTGATGGTGCGCGGCCCGGATAAGCGCTATGGCGTTGCGATCATTCACCTGAACAACCTGAAGTCCGTTACCAAGACTCTGGGCCACCGCAACAGCGACCGGATCCTGGAGCTGGCGTCGAAACACTACAATGCCGTTATCCGGGAGCTGCCGGGCGCCATGCCAGTGGAACAGAGCGATCTGCGCAACTTTTTCCTGGCCTCACTGGATCCACAGACCTTTGCGTTTATCGTCGATGCCGATGCCACCGGCTCCGTTCCCCGGTCGATTCTCAAGGGCCTGGACGGCATTCGGTACCCTATCGAGTACCTTGGCATGCAGGTGCCTCTGGACCCGCGACTGGGTGTGGCGATTTTCCCGGAGCATGGCCTGGATGCGAACACGCTGATCCGCCGGGCGGTGATCGCCGAGGGCTCGGACTCGGCCCGGGAACGGGGCATCGCCTATTACAAGCCGGCAAGGGATTCCTACAGCGCTGACCGGCTTACCATGGTTTCGGAGCTGCGGCAGGCACTGGAAAATGATGGGCTGGCGCTTTTCATGCAGCCCAAACAGTCGCTGAGGACCAACCGGATCGTCGGCCTCGAGGCACTGATTCGCTGGCCGGGACGCTCCCAGCCTCTCCGGGCCGACGAACTGGTTACGCTGGCGGAGCAGAGCGGCCTGATCAAACCCCTTACCCGCTGGGTTCTCGAGGAATCCCTCAAGCTTCGCTCCCGGCTGCTGGATCAGGGCTGGCCACTGACCATCTCCGTCAACATCTCGCCCAACAACCTGCGCGAGCCGGATTTTCCGGCCTTCGTTCAGAAGCTGATGAGCAGTTTTCACAGCCACCAGGGCGCCATCATCCTTGAAGTCACCGAGACCTCCATGATGCAGGACCCGGGCAATTCCCTGAGAGCCCTCAACTCCCTGAGCGCCACCGGCATTCCGATCTCCATCGACGACTTCGGGTCCGGCTACTCATCTCTGTCCTACATCAAGCAGTTACCGGCCAGCGAGGTCAAGATTGACCGGTCGTTGGTCACGGATCTTGCCACCGAGGCCGAAGACCGGGTCATTGTGCAGACCACCATCGATATGTGCCACAGTCTGGGCTACCGGGTAGTTGCAGAAGGCGTGGAGGATCACGGCACGGCGGATCTGCTGCGGGAGATGGGGTGTGACATGATCCAGGGTTACCTGATCACACCACCGCTCCCCTTCGATGAATTGCTGGACTGGCTGAGCCGAAACCACCACCAACCGGACCAGCGAAAACTCGGCTGAGCACCCTGTCAACGCTGACGGATCAGCGCCTCCTGGGTGGTGGAAGCCACCAGCAAACCCTCCTCACTGAAGAAGTTGCCGCGGTTAAAACCACGACCCGCCGAGGCGCTGGGGCTGTCCTTGTCGTACAGCAGCCATTCATCCATCCGGAAATCCCGATGGAACCAGATGGCGTGATCAAGACTGGCGACCTGAAGGTTTTTGCTCATGAAAGTCAGGCCGTGGGGGTTCAGGGAGGTCCCGAGAAACTGGAAATCGGACGCGTAAGTCAGCAGGCAGCGGTGCAGCACCGGATCATCCGGCAACGGCCCCTGAGCGCGGAACCAGCTCTGCTTGTGGGGCGGACGTTTTTCGGGCTTTAGCGGATTTACCGGGTTAACGGGCCGGATCTCGATCGGGCGATCACGGGTCAGGGTTTCGCGCACTCTTTCCGGCACCTGGGGTGCCAGGATCTTGCCCCATTCCTGTTCCGAACGAAGTGATTCCGGGCCCGGCGCGTCAGGCATCTTTAACTGATGCTCAAAGCCCTCTTCAGCCACCTGGAACGACATGGAGCCGGTCAGGATTTCCTTGCCATCCTGGCGAGCAATCACCCTGCGAACGGAGAAACTGCCACCATCCCGGACCCGCTGGACTTCGTAATCGATGGGCATGCTGTGATTGCCGGGGCGCAGAAAATAGGCATGCAGGGAGTGGCACAGACGCCCCTCAACGGTGCGGCTGGCAGCCATCAGCGCCTGGCCGATAACCTGTCCGCCGAACACGTTGGGAAAGCCCAGATCCTCGCTATCGCCCTGAAAGTGATCATCGCCAATGGGCGAAAGGTCCAGCAATTCCACCAGCTTCCTGGTTACCTCAAGCATGCCTGCTCCTGTGATTTCGTTAGCACACGACGGAGTTTTCTACCGCAAGCGGGGAGATTTCGCAATGAAAAGCCGCGAACGGCAGATAAAAACGGCCCCAGAAAACCGGGGGCCGTTCAGTCATTTCGGAGGGTTACCCGTGTATCGGCGGCACTTCCCGGGACAATGCCTGTTTCTCCAACGCAAAGCGACCTGTTACTGCAAACCCGAGGACCTCACCATCCGGACTCTTGAACAGCGCCTTGACGTCAGTGCCGTCCTGCTCCACATCCCAGCTGCCCCGGGCATCCGGAGCCGGCGGGCAGACGGCAGTGGGGCAACAGGGGGTCTTGATCATCACAGGCATGGTGCCATAGCGCACTTCGGTTCGCTCGCCGGTCAGCGTTTTGGCGAGGGCCCGGGCACAGGCCATCAGGGGCAGGACATAGAGCAGAACGTGGCCATCCACCTCGGCACAGTCCCCGAGGGCATAGACGTCCGGCGCCGAGGTTTCCAGAGCACGGTTGACGGTAATGCCACGACCGGTGGCAATGCCTGCCGCCTCGGCCAGCCCGATCCGGGGCCGCAAGCCCACGGCAGACAGCACCAGATCGGCATCCAGAGTCTCGCCATTGGCCAGGCTCAGGGCTACGCCACCGCCTTGCCGGTCGATCCGGTCCACCACGGTGCCGAGGTGGAAGCGGACGCCCAGGTTTTCCAGCTCCTGCTGAACCGCATTGGCGGCAACGTCCGGCAACAGGCCAGGCATCACCACTTCCGAGGGCGCAATCACGTCCACCTCGTAGCCGCCGTTGCGCAGATCATTGGCGAACTCACAACCGATCAGGCCGGCACCCATAATTGCGACCCGCTTGCCGTCGCCAAGGGCCTTGCGAAACTCGCGGTAGTCCATCAGGTCATTGATGGAGAACACGTGCTCCTGACCATCGCCCTCCAGGCTCAGCCGAATGACATCGGCGCCCCAGGCCAGAACCAGCTTGCGGTAGACGAGGCGCTCGTCGCCCAGCACCAGTTCGTGGCCTTGGGTATCAATTCCGGTGACGGTGGTGAAGGTCCTGACCCGCACATTCAGTTGCTCCGCCATGGCCTCCGTTGAAGCCTGAGCCAGCCCCCCGGCATCCTTGCCCTTGGTAAAGCCGGTGGAAAGCATGGGCTTGGAGTAGCTTACGCCGTCATCGGCCGTCACCATGATGACCGGGGTCTCTTTGTCCTGCTTGCGGATTTCCCGCGCCAGTGAGTAGCCGGACAACCCGGTGCCAACGATAACGATGGGGGCCTGTTCAGTCATAACCGCGTTCCTTGTTTAACCAACCGCGCCGGCTGGTATCAGCCAATCTCGATCATCTCAAAGTCTTCCTTGCCGACACCGCAGTCGGGGCAGACCCAGTCTTCCGGCACGTCTTCCCACTTGGTGCCGGGCTCAATGCCATCCTCGGGCCAGCCTTCCGCCTCATCGTAAATCAGACCGCAAACCACGCACTGCCACTTCTTCATAGAACGTCTCCCCATGTCTTTCGGGCGCAATGATAATTGTCCGACAATCTTTCGCGCAAGTGTATTACCCTTGTTAACAGATACGAACAACGGTTGAATCAGGCCATCATACCCATCGCCCCGGAATTGACCAATGCCAATGCCGACACTCGGTTCCGGAGTTTTCCGCCAGTAGCCACACATACCGGCCCGCGAGAACTGACCGCCCCTCCCTTCCGGCGCCCCTCTCCGGTATAATCGCCCGTTTTACGACAGGACCGACCGATATGACCGATACCGTCGCCGAGATGAACCAGGTAATGGCCGAAGCCGACTGCCTGGTCGATGAACAGCAGGTACAGACTGCAATTGGCAAGCTGGCCGACGATATTGCCGACCGCCTGAAAGACAGCAATCCGCTGTTGTTCTGCGTGATGAATGGCGGGCTGATCCTCACCGGGCAGTTACTGCCCCGGCTCCGGTTCCCGGTCCAGGCCGAGTACCTGCACGCCACCCGTTACCGCCAGGAAACCACCGGCGGCATCCTGGAGTGGAAGCTGCAACCCGAAGCCGACATCAACGGCCGCACCATCCTGATTGTGGATGACATCCTGGATGAAGGCACAACCCTGTGCGCCATTGCCGATTACTGCCGGGCCCACGGTGCCAGGGAAGTGCTCACCGCGGTACTGGTCGACAAGAAACACGACCGGAAAGCCCGCCCGGATCTGAAGGCGGATTTTACCGGCCTGGACGTGGAAGACCGTTTCCTGTTCGGTTACGGCATGGACTACAAGGGCTACTGGCGCAACGCGCCCGGCATCTATGCGGTCAAGGGACTCTGATATCAAAAGCCAACTGAGCGATATCAACAGCCACCTGACTATCCCCCCGACGAGCTGGTATCGCTCTCTCACAGCGGCCGGGCTGCGCAATCCCGCGGTGCACGGCCGCGCCCGGTACTGGCTGCAGGTGGAAGGCTCGTTTACCCGGGCCCTGCAGAAACATTGCACCCGGTCATTCCATGTCGAGGTTCGGCGGGAGGGCTTCGACTCGCCGAGCCTGGAAGAATCCCGGCGCCTGGCAATTCCCCCCAGGCAACACGCCTGGATACGGGAAGTCCGGCTGTGCGGTGATGGCGAGCCCTGGGTGCTGGCACGGACCGTCATCCCCCTGAACTGCCTGGAAGGTGAAGGGCGCCGCCTGCTGCACCTGGGCAACAGGCCACTGGGGGCCTATTTGTTCACCAGCCCTCATTGGGAACGGGGCCCGCTGGAAACCGGCCTCTGCAATCCTGTCATTCCCGGCCAGCCAGAGCTGGCCCGGCGCTCCCTGTTCAGTGGCCATAACAGCTCCCTGCTGGTGGGTGAATATTTCCTGCCCGCCCTGCTTCACCGGAACACGCTTTAACCGACCGCCTGCCACTGGCTATAATCCCCTGCACTTGCTGAATTCGCAGAACACCAGACGGACGCACCCCATGTTGCCCGATGCCATGCCAGACCCTATCCAGCGCCGGTTGGCCGACTACGCCAGCCTGCTCAGAATCGACCGCCCGATCGGGACATTGCTCCTGCTCTGGCCTACCTACTGGGCTCTCTGGCTGGCCGGAGAAGGCAGCCCCGGATTTGGCAATGTCATCATTTTCACACTGGGCGTTTTCTTCATGCGCGCCGCCGGTTGCGCCATCAACGATTTCGCCGACCGGGACTGGGACCGGCATGTAAAACGGACCAGGGACCGCCCGCTCACGGCCGGCCGGGTGAAGCCCTGGGAAGCGGTTGCGCTTTTTGCCGGCTTGTGCCTGATTTCATTCCTGATGGTCGTACTGTTCACCAACCCCCTGACCCTTTACCTGTCCTTCGGTGGTGCGCTGCTGGCGCTCATTTACCCGTTCATGAAGCGGTACACCCACCTGCCCCAGCTCTTTCTGGGAGCTGCCTTCTCATGGGCCATTCCCATGGCCTGGGCGGCAGAGGCCGGCGAACTCAGCCAGCTCACCTGGCTGCTATTCACCGCCAACGTACTCTGGACGGTGGCCTACGACACCCTCTATGCCATGGTGGACCGGGACGACGACCTGAAAGTGGGCATCAAGTCCACGGCCATCCTGTTCGGTGATGCCGATAAAGCGATCATTGCCACCCTGCAGGGTATGGTTGTGCTGATCCTGGTCATCGTGGGCCAGCGCGCCGAACTGGGCACATTTTATTATCTGGGCGTGGTGGTCATGGCCTGCCTGTTCGTGTACCACCAGTTCCTGGCCCGGGAACGGGAGCGTGAGGGCTGCTTCAAGGCGTTTCTCAATAACAGCTGGGCCGGGTTCGCGGTGTTTACTGGCCTGGCCATCGATCTGCTGATGCGCTGATCCTGTCATATACTTGTAACACTTGGACGTTGTAATGGGGTAGCAACAAATCAAGGTCTGACACAGGTTAAAGCTCATGACTGGAAAAACTGTCCTGATCGTCGATGATGAGGCGCCGATCCGCGAGATGATCGCCGTGGCCCTCGAAATGGCGGATTATGACTATCTGGAGGCAGCGGACGCCCGGGAAGCCCATGCCCTGATTGTCGACAAACACCCGGATCTCGTGCTCCTGGACTGGATGCTCCCCGGCACCAGTGGCGTGGAGCTGGCCCGTCGCCTGAAAAAGGAAGAGGCGACCGCCGATATTCCCATCATCATGCTCACCGCCAAGGTGGAGGAAGACAACAAGATTCAGGGTCTGGAAGTCGGTGCTGATGACTACATCACCAAGCCGTTCAGCCCGAGGGAACTGGTTGCCCGCCTGAAAGCGGTCCTGCGGCGCGCGACACCGCCCGGCGTGGACAACCCCATTGAAGTGGAAGGCCTGACCCTGGACCCGATCGGCCACCGGGTCACCACCAACGAGGGCGCCCTCACCATGGGCCCGACCGAGTACCGGCTGTTGCAGTTCTTCATGACCCACCAGGAACGGGTATATACTCGCTCCCAGCTTCTGGACCAGGTCTGGGGCGGTAATGTCTATGTCGAGGAACGGACGGTTGATGTCCACATCCGCCGGCTGCGCAAGGCCCTTGGCGACGACTACGACCATCTGATCCAGACGGTTCGGGGAACCGGTTACCGCTTCTCGACCAAAGCCGCGTAAGTAACTCCGGCCAGCTGAGCGTCAGCCCCGGATCGGACACAAGGCAGTTTTTGATGCAACACAACTGGTCTCGGTACCTGCGCTACATCCTCGGCGGACTGCTCGGCTCCACTCTGGTCGGCCTCTACTTCGGCGAGCCTTATTACGGGCTCACTTTCGGACTGGTCATCTATCTCTGGTGGACGCTTGTTCAGGCCCGGCGCCTGTACCAGTGGCTGGCCAACCCCAGCGCCACGGACGAAGCGCCTCAGAGCATCGGGCTGTGGGGCGACATCTTCGACAATCTCCACAAACTGCACCAGACTCATCTGAGAACCCAGGATCGCTTGCGGGCCCAGATAAACCGGGTGCAGGAGTCCACCAACGCCATGCGCGATGGTGTGATCATGACCGACTCCGGGGGTGCCATGGAGTGGTGGAACGGATCAGCCGAATACCTGCTGGGCTTCCGGCGCAACACGGACCGCGGCCAGTACATCCACAACCTGATCCGCACACCCGCCTTCAAGACCTACTTCGATTCCCGGAACTACCGGGAGCCGCTGGAGATCCACTCCCCGGCCAAACCCCATATTCACCTGCAGATACAGATCAGCCTGTTCGGTGACGACGACCGTCTGATCGTCGCCAAGGACGTCACCCGTCTGTTCCAGCTGGAGCAGATGCGCCGGGACTTCGTCGGAAACGTGTCCCATGAGATGCGCACGCCACTGACGGTGATCAGTGGTTACCTGGAAACCCTGGTCGACAACGCCGATGACCTGCCGCCAAAGTGGCGCCGGGCCATTAACACCATGGCCGCCCAGTCGTCCCGGATGGAAGCCCTGATTACGGATCTGATCCTGCTGTCGAAGATTGAAACCGGTGAACAGACGGTGAATGACACCCTCACGGACGTGGACCAGTTGATCAGCCAGATCAGCCACGATGCCCGGGCGCTCAGTGGCGACAAGCAGCACGAGATAAGGGTTCAGGTCGGTGACCACCGGTTACTGAAAGGTGATGAAAGCCAGTTGCGCAGCGCCTTCTCAAACCTGATCTTCAATGCCGTCAAGTACACGCCAGCCGGGGGAAAAATTACCGTATCCTGGTCCACCAACCGGGAAGGCGCGCACCTGTCGGTCAAAGACACCGGAATCGGCATTGATCCGGTGCACATCCCTCGTCTGACGGAACGCTTTTACCGGGCTGATCCAAGCCGGCACAAGGACACCGGAGGCACCGGGCTTGGTCTGGCGATCGTCAAACACGTGCTGCTCAATCACGATGGCAATCTGGAAATACGCAGCCGCATTGGCGATGGCAGCGAATTCATCTGCCACTTCCCCAGGGACAGGCTGGCAGAGCGCGTACCGGAGAAGACCGGAAACTAGCGCTTACCGGCACGGAAGCGGGCGACAAACCGGGACAGATCTTCCAGCTTTTTCGGGTCCTCGTCGACAAAGCGGATGGTCACGCTGACGAAATCGGTGTCCTGGCGCTTGTCTACCGCCTGTAACTGATGCACGTAGCCATTCAGCCGGGCCATCTGGCCCTCACCTGTCTCAATATCAACCACGGCCTGATCAAGAATACCGGGAAATACCTGATCCCGTTTGGCGATCACCCGGACTTCCGTCAGGTTGATGTCCTTGACCACGGATTTCAGGGTACTTCCGGCAAAGCGGATAGAGGCAAGACTCATCGCACCCCGGGCCTGGGCCTGTCTCGGGGTTGCCGGACTGCCCGGCATCAAGGGCGACGACGGGGCCGATTTCTCAGGAGTTCCCGGCGCCGTGGCCGGCTCCTGCTTGCGGGTCAGCAAGGCCGCAGATTCCTTGAATGCGTCTGCGGGACTGGCCATGGACTTGCCGCTGTGATCCATGGCGTCCTGCAGTTTTCGCCCCATGACCTTGATAATTTTCCTGCTAAGGCCATCCGGGCTGAACGGCTTGCCGAGGTATTCGGAAACCCCTCCCTTGACCGCTTCAATCACATGATTCTTGTCCCCCCGGCTGGTGATCATGATAAACGGCACTTTCTCGTACTGGGGCTGCTCACGCATCCACTGCAACAGCTCCAGCCCGGACATTTCCGGCATCTCCCAGTCGCATAGCACCAGATCAAATGCCGTCCGGGACATCAGTGACTGAGCCCGCCGGCCGTTCTGGGCATCGATTGTCTCGAATACCGGAAAGCGCTGGCGCACTGTTCGCTTGACCAAATCACGTACAAAGCTGGCGTCGTCCACCACCAGCGCTTTCAGCATTACCATAATTGCGACCTTCCGCTCTCCACCGCCCGGGTTAATGGTCCAACTATAGAACAAAGGCCAACGCCGGAAACCTGCCTGCAACAAAAAGACGACAAATGCGGTTTGCCGGGAACCGGCAGGTTAAAGAATTGTCACCCCTCCTGGCCCCACACAATGTTTCTCCGGCGTGAAAACGCGCTACCATGGGGTCCGGAATTTTCACACCATCATTACCCTGATAGAGGTTCTGTGTGCTGACCACACCTGCAAGGATTCTGCACCCTCGCGGCCTTACCCGCGGCTTACTGGTTTCCGGTTTTTTATCACTTCTGTCACTGCCCACCATCGCCCAGGACAGCGCGGCATCAGCACCGGCCGGTTTTTCCGAATGCAAGGCCCGGCTGCAGGAACAGGCCATTGCCGCCGGAGTCAACAGCAAGACCGCCAGCGAAGTGATGGCCAGGGCTGAACACCTGGACCGGGTAATTGAACTGGACCGCCGGCAACCGGAATTCACTACCACCTTTGCCGATTATCTGAACCGGCGGGTTAACGATGCCCGGGTCAGCAAGGGCCGTGAATTGCTGGAGGAACACCGGGAGCTGCTGGACCGTGTGACCCGGGAAACCGGCGTGCCGGCGCCCTATCTGGTTGCCTTCTGGGGACTGGAAACCAACTTTGGCAGCTATTTCGGCAAAATGCCGGTGCCAAGCTCCCTGACCACCCTGGCCTGCGATCCCCGCCGCAGCACCTTCTTCACCGAACAGCTGATAGCCGCCCTGCGCATCATCGATGAAGGCGCCATACCGGCAGATCAGATGGAAGGCTCCTGGGCCGGCGCCATGGGCCATGTGCAATTCATGCCCACGGTGTTTCTGCAGCACGCAGTGGATGCCGATGGTGACGGGCGCCGGGACCTCTGGAACAGCCTGCCGGATGCCATGATGTCCGCCGGCAGGTTCCTGCAATCCATGAACTGGAACGGCGACTACCGTTGGGGCCGGGAAGTACTTCTGCCCGACAACTTCGACTACTCCCTGGCAGACGGACGGCGACTGCCCCTGGCACAGTGGCGGGAGATGGGCATTACCGATGCGTTCGGCAATGCACTGGCCCGGGAACCCATTGATGCGGCCCTGGTGGTGCCCGCCGGGCACCGGGGCCCTGCCTTTCTCGCCTACGACAACTTCCGGGTGATCATGGGCTGGAACCGATCGGAATTCTACGCCATCGCGGTTGGTTACCTGGCAGACCGGATTGCCGGAGCAGGGATGCTCCAGAACCCGCCGCCGGAGGATGCGCCGGCGCTGTCCCGTGACAACATCATCAGCCTTCAGGAGGCTCTGCAGCAACGGGGTTATGAGCCTGGCAAGCCCGATGGCATTATGGGGCCGGCAACCCGCTCTGCCATCCGCCAGTTCCAGGCATCCAGCGGGCTGATCGCCGACGGTTATCCCGGCGAAACCGTGCTGACAAAACTGGGCGTCCTGACCAGTCAGTGATCTAGTGCCCCGTCTGGCTAATTCGCTAACCTACTGCGAATTAGCCAGACGGGGCACTAGCACCAGAGCAACAACCTGCTATTGCAGGTTACTGTTTAAGGCGAGACTGAACCGATATGGATTCCATTACCCTGGCCAGCCTTAGCACACCGGCACCGGGACAACACTGCTGAACACCATGCGCCTGGACCAGTTTATTGCCAACAGCACAGAACTTTCCCGCAAGGAGGCCAAACGGGCCATCAGCCGGGGCCAGGTGACGGTGAATGAACAAACCTGCACTGGTGCCAATACACAGCTGGCCGGTCATGAACGGGTAGCACTGTCGGGAACGCCGCTGACCTTGCCGGGCGAGCGCTACCTGATGATGAACAAACCGGCCGGGGTGGTGAGCGCCACCACCGACAGCGACCACCCGACCGCACTGGACCTGCTACCCGCGAGCATGACCCGCAACCTCCACATTGCGGGCCGCCTGGATGCAGACACCACCGGCTTACTGTTGCTGACCACCGACGGCCAGTGGTCTCACCGGGTCACCTCGCCACGCACGGATTGCCCCAAGACGTACCGGGTAACCCTGAGCGAACCGCTATCCACCATGGCGGTTCAGAAACTGGAGCAAGGAGTGTACCTTCACAATGAGCCCAAACCCACCAGGCCTGCGCAAGTGGCCATTCTGGAAGAGAGAATCATCGAGCTGACGATTTCAGAGGGGCGCTACCATCAGGTCAAGCGCATGCTGGCGGCGGTCGGCAACCACGTTAAGGCCCTGCACCGGCTGCAGATCGGCCAGGTTGTGCTGGACCCGGCCCTCGAACCCGGCGGCTATCGGGAGCTGACCACCACGGAGAAAAACAGCCTGGGCTGAGCTCAGGTACGCTCAAAGCGTTGGGCTTTCAGGTTTTTCCGCACCGCACCGGCTTCGAATACTTCACCGTTCATGGCGATATAGACACCGGGCGGCAACAATTGCACCGCCGCCCAGGCAAAACCGACATTGAAAACTGCGTCGGTCCGGCGCATGCGAGCCGGCTGCATGGCACCGGTCAGCACAATGGCCTTGTCCTCCAGGCCGGACAACACCGCCGCAGTAACGGCCATGGTGTCGGTGCCGTGGGTTATGATGATGCGGTCACAGTCGCATTCCGTCGCCGCTTCCAGCACCCGCTGCCGATCCGCATCGTTCATTTCCAGGCTGTCCTTGCGCATCAGTTCCCGCAGACGGTAACCCTCATGAATGTTGGACTCGGACAACAGCTCCGGCAGCAGGCTGTGGCCCACCTCGAACTCGCTGTTGGCGTCAAAGTACACCTTGTCGATGGTACCGCCGGTGGTGAAGATCTGGATCATACCCTGGTTCCTCGAAGGTCAGTTCACACTGACCGTATTGTTACCGGCGGTCGCATAGGTCGCGTTCTTTTCCCGTTCGTAGCGCCGGGCGGCTGCCGCCACCGACCCTCGGGCCCCGGTGTCCAGCCAGCGTTTGATCCGCCCGGCATCGCCCATGGGCGACCGTGTTCCCAGGGAGTCCAGTAACACGGTGACCACCTTCTTGCCATTCATTTGCGAAATCATCACCAGACACCGCCCGGCTTCAGAGAGATAGCCGGTCTTGCTCAGTGCAACGCCCCAGCTGTCCCGGTGAACCAGGGCATTGGTGTTGCCGAACGACAGGCTGTACCGGGGATTCCGGAACTGGCCCCGGAAATAATCGGTCGTGGAATATTTACCAATCTCCGGATGGGCGGCTGCCGCGTTCACCAGCCTGACCAGATCGGACGCGGTGGAGACGTTGTCAGATGACAGCCCCGTCGGGTCTACGAAGCGGGTTCCAGTCATGCCCAGCTCCCGGGCCTTGGCATTCATCGACTCGATGAACGCATCAAAACCGCCCGGGTGACTGCGGGCCAGGGTGTAGGCCGCAAAATTCTCTGAAGACATCAGCGCGATTCTCAGCACATCCGCACGGCGCATCTGCGAGTCAATACGGATCCGGCTGTAGGCGTTGGCAGCCGCAGGGGTGTGGCGCTTGTGAAAAGCCAGCCATTCATCCAGAGGCTCTCCGGACTCGAGAACCACCAGTGCCGTCATCACCTTAGTCACAGAGGCAATAGGCACCGAGCGGTCCGCGTTCTTGCCAAAAACCAGCACATTATCGCCGGCAACCGCAACTGCCGCATTAACCGATGCCAGGTTGGGACCCGCCCCCTGATTCTCGGCGGTTGATGTATTCGGGGAAGAATCCTGCTGATGGGCCTGCAAAGCCAGGGGCACCAGGGCCAGCAAAAACACCCAACAAATCACCATGCTCCGGTTACCCATGCATCCAGGCCTCTTCTCTTGTTTTCATCCGGGCAGAAACTGCCGCACCAGAACGGCATTGTACCAGCGATGTGCCAGTTTCATCAGCTCATGGCAGATCGGTAATGGCGCCCCTGGACGCCGAACTTACGGTGCGGGCATATTTCGCCAGCACGCCCCGGGTGAATCGCGGGACCGGTGCCCGCCAGGCCTGCCGGCGCCGCTCCAGTTCTTGATCCGGGACATCCAGTTCAATCCGGTTACTGACCGCATCAATGGTAATGGTGTCGCCATCCTCAACCAGCGCAATCGGACCGCCCTCGGCCGCTTCTGGCGTAATATGGCCAACCACAAATCCATGGCTGCCACCGGAAAACCGGCCATCGGTAATCAAGGCTACGTCGCTGCCAAGACCCTTGCCCATAATGGCGGAAGTGGGACTGAGCATTTCCCGCATGCCCGGCCCTCCTTTTGGACCTTCATAACGGATCACCAGTACATCACCGGCCACCACCGTACCATCCAGAATCCGCTCCTGGGCCTCCTCCTCGGAATGGAATACCCGGGCCCGGCCGGTGAAGTGGGTGCCTTCCTTGCCGGTAATCTTGGCTACCGAACCGGTCGGCGCCAGATTGCCGAACAGAATTCTCAGATGGCTGTCGGCCTTGATGGGATTGTCGAAGGCATGAATGATGTCCTGCCCCTTCGGATAGGGCGCAACGTCGGCCAGATTCTCCGCCAGGGTCCGGCCGGTCACGGTCAGGCAGCCTCCGTGCAGCAGCCCACGGTCCAGCAGCATCTTCATCAGCGGCTGAATACCGCCAATGGCCACCAGTTCCGACATCATGTAATGCCCGCTTGGGCGAAGATCCGCCAGCACCGGCACCCGTTTGCCAATCTCGACGAAATCCTCCAGCTCCAGATCCACACCCACCGTGCTGGCCATGGCCAGCAGGTGCAGCACCGCATTGGTGGAACCGCCCAGGGCAATCACTACGGTGATGGCATTCTCAAAGGCTTCCCGGGTCATGATGTCGCCGGGCTTGATGTCTTTCTCCAGCAGGTTCAGCACCGCCGCCCCGGCACCCCGGCAATCCGCCGCCTTGGTGTCTGACACCGCGTTCTGGGCGGAACTGCCCGGCAGGCTCATACCCATGGCTTCAATGGCCGACGCCATGGTGTTGGCGGTGTACATACCCCCACAGGAGCCGGGCCCGGGAATGGCCGTTTCCTCAATCTGCTTGACCTCAATCAGATCCAGATCGCCGCGGGCGTGGGCACCAACAGCCTCGAACACCGAGATAATATCGGTATGGTTCTCCCCGGGCATGATGGTACCGCCATACACAAACACCGACGGCCGGTTCAGGCGCGCCAGTCCCATCATGCAGCCGGGCATGTTCTTGTCGCAGCCACCAATAGCAACCAGACCATCAAACCCTTCACAACCCGCCACGGTTTCAATGGAATCGGCAATCACCTCGCGGGACACCAGGGAATACTTCATGCCTTCAGTACCGTTGGCAATGCCGTCCGATACCGTGATGGTATTGAAAATCAGAGACTTGCCGCCGGCCTCATCGGCACCGGCTGCCGACTCTTCGGCCAACTGATTGATGTGCATATTGCAGGGCGTGAGGTTACTCCACGTAGACGCAATACCAATCTGGGGCTTCCTGAAATCCTCATCGGTAAACCCGACCGCCCGAAGCATGGCGCGGCTGGCTGATTTGCCAATGCCATCAACGACGGGGGCCGAATATTTCCGGCGCTTGTCCTGATTCTTGTCTTGCGTCATGGGAGTCTCCTTTTCAGATGCCTTATCCGACCAGACTCTCAGAAACCATGGCAATCGGCAACGGGAAGTCTATTCCCAAGTCTGGTGTAGGTCGGTGGGAAGCCCTTTCCAAAATCGTGCGGAGCCATGGATGGCGGAGCCGAGCGTACAGGGACGTATTCACAGCGTATTTTGGAAAGGGCTTCCCACCGACCTGCGCTCCCCCCGGAGGCAAAAAGCTTTACAAGAAAGATGTATTTCCGACTGACCTGTATCAATGGCTGCGCGCAAAGGTGGTTTTACAATCCACCAATAGACTCGAGCCATGGAGGCAGACGATGCCATCGCCAATTCAACCAGCACCGGTGGATAACACCGCTTCGGACTGCCCGGATTACCGGCGCTGGTGCGACGGCTATGGTGTTGTCCAGCACAGCGAAGCCACGAAACACCAGGTCAGGGTTCTGGCGGAGCATCTGGTCGCTGCCGGGCACCAGCCGGATGCGGCGACGGTCTATCGCAGGCTTGCGGATCTGGACCGGCTGACCAGCGCCGGGCTCTGGCTGGTGGTCCATATGACCTATGCCCGGCGGGTGGATGTCTCCGGGCAACCGCTTGCACCCCAGGATTTCAAAACCCGCCCGGAAGGCCATACCGGCGGTGCGCTGAATATGGTGCCGGCCTACGCTGCCTATCTGGCGCTGAACAATCTCACCGGACGGACCCGAAGCTGGCTGATGGGTCAGGGCCACTGCGTGGCGGCGGTAGACGCGCTGAATGTCCTCACGGGTAACCTCCATCCGGAACAGGCCGAGCGTTATAACAGGCCGGACGGGCTATCAGCTCTGGTGTCCGATTTCTACAGTTACCGCCAGAAGCCGGACGGAACCATGGCGGCGCCGCTAGGAAGCCATGTCAATCCGCATACAGCGGGCGGCATACTGGAAGGCGGCTATCTGGGGTTCGCCGAGCTTCAGTATGCCCATATGCCATTGCCCGGGGAATCGTTAGTGGCCTTCCTGTCAGACGGCGCCGCCGAGGAGCAACGGGGCAGCGACTGGATTCCCCGCTGGTGGCGTGCGGAAGACTGCGGCGCCGTGATGCCGGTGATGATTGCCAATGGCCGTCGCATTGAGCAGCGCACCGAACTGGGCACCCGCGAGGGCCTGGAGCGTTTTGAAGCCCATCTGGAGCATCGCGGTTTTGTACCCTTCCGTTTTGATGGCCGGGATCCGTCTGCCTTCGTTTGTACCCTGTATGAGATGGAGCAGGCACTTGCCGCCAATGGCGAGGCGGCCCAGAGAGGCGAAAGCCGTTACCCGGTGCGGGTGCCCTATGGTATTGCGGAGACGGTCAAGGGCTACGGTTTTTTCGGGGCCGGCAATAATGCTGCCCACAACCTCCCTCTTCCGGGCAACCCACGCATGGATGCCCGTGCCCGGGAACTGTTCAACGAACATTCCGCCCGTTTATGGGTGGCGCCGGATGTGCTCCATAACTGCATTGCCGCGCTGAATCAGCATGCGAAGCAGGCCCGTCCACTTGAGCGGGATCACCCGTTGGCAACCCGGAATCCGCCGGATCCGGTGATTCCAAAACTGCCAGCCAATCCGGACCGAACCTCGCCCATGAAGGCAGTGGATGACTTTTTCCAGGCACTCGTGGCAGAGAATCCCGGCCTGAGGCCCCGAGTGGGCAACCCGGATGAATTGGCCAGCAACCGACTCGGTGGGGTTCTGGACAGTCTGAAACACCGGGTGAACGATCCTGAGAGCGACCAGGAATCGGTCCACGGTAAAATTATCACCGCCCTTAACGAGGAAGCCGTGGTCTCCGCCTGTCTGGCCAACAAGGCCGGGCTTAACCTGGTAGCCAGCTACGAGGCCTTCTGCGTAAAAATGCTCGGCGCCATCCGCCAGGAGCTGATCTTTGCCCGGCACCAGAAAGAGGTGGGCCGGCCGGCATGCTGGCTTGGCCTGCCGGTCATTGCCACTTCCCATACCTGGGAAAACGGTAAGAACGAGCAATCCCATCAGGACACCACCTTCTGCGAGAGCCTGCTCGGCGAAATGAACGATGTATCCCGCGTTCTCTTTCCGGCCGATTACAACAGCACACTCGCCTCGCTGCCATCGGTGTTCAGCGAACGCGGCAAGATAAGCTGCATGGTGATCCCGAAGCGCGAACGGCCCTGCGTCTTTGACACCCGGGAAGCCGAACTGCTGGCACGACACGGTGCCCTGGTGGTGGACGAAGACACGTCTGCCGGCGAGCCGTTGCTCTTGATGGCCAACGGCGCCTACCAGTTGTCTGAAGCTATACGGGCCTGCGAACGCCTTCGGGAAACCGGCACGCCGTTCCGGCTGGTCTATATCCAGGAGCCCGGCCGCTTCCGGCAGCCACGGGATACCATGGAGGCCGAAAGCTGCCTGTCTGAATTTGAACGCGAGCGGCTGTTCCCCCATCGCATTCACCGCCGGGTTGCCCTCACCCACATGCGCCCGGAAGTGTTCCGCGGGCATCTGTATCCGCTGTTCCCGGAGCCTTCACGGGCACGGGTTCTCGGCTACATCAACCGGGGCGGCACCCTGAATGAGGCAGGCATGCTGTTCGCCAATGGCTGCTCCTGGGCCCATACCCTGGCCGCCTGCGCCAGCGTTATGGATAAGCCGCCCGGCGAGTGGCTGTCCAGTGCCGAACTGGCTGCGGTGGAAGGCCGGGGTGACCCGACCATGATTACCCGGGGCCTGCCCTGAGCAGACGTTTTCTCAACGCGGTCTCGATTTCCAGAATCACCAGAAGCGCTACTCCGGAGCCAACAGCAAACCCAAGCATGTCGGGGCTCAGCGCTTCGCTGCCAAAGGTACTGTTGAACCAGGGCAGGTAAGTAAACAACAGCTGTAACAGGACAACGGCTGCAACCGCCAGCAACACGACCGGTGTTCCCAGTACACCGCGCAGGGTAATCGACGCGCTGTCGAGATACCGGACCGCAAACAGGTAAAACATTTCCATCGCCACCAACGTATTGACCGCCAGGGTACGGGCCGTGGTTTCGCTGCCATAATGATGCATGGCCCAGTACCAGGCCGCGAAGATGCCTGCCAGGAATAGCAACGATACAAAGACCACCCGCCAGACCACGAACCCCCGAAGCAGCGATTCATCCCGGGCCCGGGGCGGATGTTTCATGACATCTGGCTCCGCCGGCTCGAACGCCAGGGTCATGGCGAGGACCACCGAGCTGACCATGTTGACCCAGAGAATCTGCAATGCGGAGATCGGCAGGGTCAGCCCCAGAAGCAGGGCAGTGATCAGGCTGATGGATTCACCGCCATTGATCGGCAGCATGAAGGCAATGCCTTTTTTCAGGTTGGTGTAAACGGTCCTGCCCTCGCGCACGGCTGCGGCAATGCTGGCAAAGTTGTCATCCAGCAACACCACGGAAGACGCCTCCCTGGCAGCCTCAGACCCCTTCACCCCCATGGCAATTCCCACGTCTGCCCGTTTCAGGGCCGGCGCATCGTTTACGCCGTCACCGGTCATGGCCACCACACCGTGCAGAGCCTGAAGCGCTGTCACCAATCTCAGCTTGTGCTCGGGGCTGGTGCGGGCAAAGACATCCACCTCACCTACAAGCTCACGTAACTGGTTGTCGTCGAGCTGGTCCAGTTCTCTACCGGTCAGCACACGATCGGTATTTTTCAGGCCCAGCTTCCTGGCAATGGCGCCGGCCGTTACCCCATGGTCTCCGGTGATCATCTTGACCCGGATTCCGGCGTCGTGGCAGTCGGCTATGGCCCGGATCGCCTCCTGCCGGGGCGGATCCAGCAGCCCGACCAGCCCCAGCAGTTCTGCCCCCTGGCCCAGATCCTCAATCGTCAGTTCGCTGATACCCCGCTCTGCCGGTTTACGGGCGAGGGCCAACACCCTGAGCCCCCCGGATGCCATCTCGTCAATAACCTGCTCCCAGAGCGCCGGGTTCAGGGCCGTGGTCTCACCGGACTCCGTAACCTCGCTGGCACACATGTCGAGAATGCGCTCCGGCGCGCCTTTGAGGTAGATAACACTGTGGCCATGATGATCGTGGTTCAGCGTGGCCATGAAGCGATTCTGGGTATCGAAGGGGATTTCGTCTTTCCGGGGCCAGTCGGTGGCGCCGCTCTCGACATCAAACCCGGCTTTACGGGCAAACACCGAGAGCGCGGCTTCCATGGGATCGCCGTTGATACGGACCCGGCCGGAATCGTGGTGTACATGGGCATCGTTACACAGCGCCGCTGCCCGGGCCAGTTCATCCAGCAGGGGTGACTTCGCCAGCTGTCCCTGTTCGCTATTTACCGCACCACCAAGGTCATACCCTTCCCCGGTCACCTCCAGCCGAACACCAGACAACACCGCCCGGGTTACCATCATTTCGTTACGGGTCAGGGTTCCGGTTTTGTCGGAACAGATCACCGAGACCGCGCCCAGGGTCTCGATCACCGGCATGCGGCGAACGACCGCCTTACGGCGGGCCATCTGGCGCACGCCGATGGCCAGGGTGATGGTGAGAATGGCCGGCAAACCCTCAGGAATTGCGGCAACCGTCAGCCCCACCACGGCCATGAACAGCTCCCGGAATGGCAGGCCGCTGAACACCAGCCCGCCAAAGAAAATCGCAATGCCGGTAAGAATGACAATAATGGATAGTACCCGGGCGAACTTGTCCATCTGTTCCAGCAGTGGGGTTTTCAGGGTGGTGGTCTGGGCAAGCAGGCCGGAGATCCGGCCAATTTCAGTATTGGCGCCGGTACGAACCACGATGCCGCGACCGGTGCCGGTCGCTACCATGGTGCCGGAGAAGGCCATTCCGGCCTGGTCCCCAAGTGCCGCATCCGAAGGAACCGCCTCCGTCGATTTATCGACAGCCTCGGATTCACCGGTGAGGATGGCTTCATCGATTTTCAGGTTGTGGGATTTTTCCAGACGGAGATCGGCGGGCACCCGGTCGCCCGGCTCCAGCAGTACGGTATCGCCCGGAACGAGCCCGGCGGCGTCAATCTGATGCTGGCCATCGGCCCGCACCACCCGGGCCTTGGGCGCGAGCATGTGGCGGATGGCCGACAAAGCCTGTTCGGCCCTGCCTTCCTGAACAAAGCCCACCAGGGTCTGGATAACGACAACCGCCATAATGACTCCGGCGTCCACCCAGTGGCCGAGGCTGGCGGTAATCACTGCAGCCGATGCCAACACGTAGATCAGGAAATTCCTGAGTTGCCGGCCCAGCCTGGCCCAGGGCCCCTTGGCGCGGGCTTCGGGCAGCGCATTGGGCCCGTACCGGGCCAGTCGGCTCCCGGCTTCCTCTGCAGAAAGCGGACCGGCCGACTGTAGCCGGTTTCTGGCGCCCCCGGGTTCGAGCACGTGCCATTCAGCCTCCTGCTCAAGCTTCGCGCCATTTTTCCGTTCCACGGATTCTGCCATACCGTTTACACCTGCCTGCCCCTGCAATACCGCCATTAAACCCCGGGAACAACCCGGGGCGGCTTGCGCTGCATCAAGGACAGGACAGCTAACAGCAAGGACCGATTCCTTACCCCGCGGCTACGTTCTCGACGGTGCGATTGCCCTGCCCCGGCAACACCCTGCGGGATGAGGTTCGCGGGGCATCAACCTGATAATCCCGAGACTTGATGGTATCCACGAAATACCAGTCCGCCCGCGCCTCTTCCGGGGTAAAGGTCACCACCATATAACCCCGCTGATTCACGTTCAGGTAATCCAGATCATCCACCAGCAGACCAATGGCCTGTTCCGCGCCCGGAATCATGGCGTTGGGTATGCCCAGATACTCCTCAAGCCCTGGCGAGGTGACGGAGGAAGTGGCGAATTCGACGCCAACCTGATCACCGTTCCTGTCCTTCAGGTTATTAGCCCAGGCGTTGTGGGTATCACCGGCCAGCACAACAAGGTTCTTGTCGAGGGCCTTGGCGGTACCCAGCACCACTTCCCGCTCGTACTGGTAACCATCCCAGGCATCGAGGTTGTAGGGCGCAACCGTATTGATTCTGGCCAGCTCACCATCAGTCAGGCTCTGGTCACCCTGCAACGCGCGGACCTTGAGCTGAGCCAGTGCCGCCAGATTTTCCGGCAGGCCTTCCAACTGTTCGGTGGCAATCGCCACCAGCAATTCGGCAGGCAGATTCATCCGACCCATCAGCACCTGCTGGCCCAGGACCTGCCAGGTGGCACTGGAATAACTCAGGGAAGCCTGCAGCCAGAGCAGCTGCTCGGCGCCAAGCAGGGTTCGGTTCGGGCTGCCGACATCGGCAGTAAACCGGGCTGCATCCAGTCCTTCACCGGTAAAGTAATCCATGTAGTCCAGTTGCTGATCACGGCCGATGATACGGGTATCCAGCATGTGCAGATCCACCAGGTTACCAAACCGGAAGGTACGGAAAATGGCTTCGTCACTACCCTCAATCACCGGGCGGATCGGCATCCATTCAAAATAGGCCTTCAGGGCACTGAGTTTGCGCTCGGCAAAATCCCCTTCCCCGTCATTGTGATTCTCCGCGCCTTCCTTCCAGGTGTCGTTGGCCACTTCGTGGTCATCCCAGACCGCGATGAACGGCACCCTGGCGTGCAGGGACTGAAGGTCCTCGTCAGCCCGGTAGATGGCATAGCGCCGGCGGTAATCCTCCAGCTCAATCAGCTCCAGGTTGTTGTTCTCCGGAAAGGTTCGGCCCAGTGCTTCGGCATCACCGGCGCCGTAACTGCTGCTCTCGGAGCTGTATTCGTAGATGTAGTCACCCAGATGCACCACGGCATCGAGATCACTCTGCCTGCCGATCTCACGATAGACGTTGAAGTAACCGGCCGGGTAGTTGGCACAGGACACCACCGCAAGGCGGACGGATTCAACGCTGCCTTCCGGAAGTGTCCGGGTCATGCCGACCGTGGAACGGCTGCCAGTGGCCTGAAAACGATAGTAGTAGGTCTGCCCGGGCGCCAGTCCGCGGACATCCACCTTGATGGTAAAGTCATTGGCCTTTACCGCTTCGGCGGCACCTGAACGGACAAGGCCCTCAAAGGCCTCATCCGTGGCCACCTCCCAGGCCACCCCAACCGGGCGATCCTGGCCTGTCCCTGGCACCGCGCGGGTCCAGAGCACGACGCCGTCGGCGAGCGGATCACCACTTGCCACACCGTGAGTAAAACTGATGGCCCGTTCATCGGAGCTGTCCAGCACACAGCCGGCCAGACCGGTGGATACCACCACCGCCCCCATGCCCATGGCCGATGCCTTCAGAAAGTCCCGTCGCGTTAGTCGTTTCATTGCTATGTCATCCCCTGCGTTCGTCCTTTGTAGCATCGGCTTCCTGCGGTCCGCGCCGTTACTACTCCAACAGAAGAACCTAGTCGGGCTGCGTTAAGAACGCATTGCCAAATTACGACAGGGGGATGGCAAATCACGACAACTGCCCGGGATGTGCGCCAAGTACCACGAGGTGGCGGGTATATACTGGAATAGGTAAAACCGGAGACAAAGTGTGCAGAAACTTGCACAGCGACGTATAATGCACCTTAGCCCCTTAAAAGCATAGCCCCTTAAAAAAGAGTACACCTCAATGTTAGCTCTCGAGACGACAGAATCTGATCAGAGACCTGGCTCACCCGCTGAGGCTATCGGAGCCGCGTTTCGCAGCGCCCGAAATGCGCGTGGCATGTCAGGCGAGGCGCTGGCGTCTGCAACAGGTTTATCGCGAAGGACGATTATCAAGATCGAGCAAGGCGACGAGAGCGTGGCCTTTGGCAGTTACCGGGCAGTAGCTCAATGCCTCAATCTCGACTGGCTTCTGGATGCCTTTTGCACAGACGCCAACAAAAGCTCTCCTCATCTTCCGAGGTACTATTTGTCGGGGGCCTCCGCACTGTCATTGCCCCCCGAAGATGGTCGACCGCCAGCTCTCTGGTACTCCAGCAGTTTGAGCAACCCGAAGAATTGGCGGGTCGCCGGAAAACACCTAACCCATACCGGCGAGCTAATCGGCGTCATCGGTTTGTGGAACGCGACGAAAGCAATCTCCCTTTACGGAGTGACTGTGCCGTGTATGTGGGCCGCGAGCCCGGAACGTGCGGTATTCGACTTGTTAATCCATCACTGCGAGATTAAACGCAAAGCGGTCCCAAACATCCAGGCATCTGACATCGACGATGTTGTTGACCTAGAGCAAGTGATCAACTGGATTGGCCTCTGCAGGGCATTCCTATCCCGGGAGGGTGAAGAGAATATAGGTGACTGGCTCGAAGGCGTTTACTGATGAAGCTGACCAAACAGCAGGGCATACACCAAAAAATCATGCAGGCAATTTGTGAAGTCATCCATGATGAGAACAAACCATTGGTTCTTAAAGGCGGTACGGCTTTGTTGTTGGGATACGACCTGCAGCGGTTCAGTGAAGACCTGGATTTCGACCTTACGATGCCCCTTGAGGGGCATCTGAATGTCAAAAGCATCTGTAAAAGTGCTCTGAAAAAGCTAACAGGACAGGGCATCAGGGTAACTCTCACTGACTTCAAAGACCTGAAGAAAACCGAAACAACACACCGTTGTCGTCCGATTTTTTCTGCAGGAAAGGATGTTCCACCCATTTCGATCAAAATCGAAATATCCTCTCGTTCTGCCCTAAATCCCGAGTGCATCCGATCCATCAACGGCATTAGCGTCTACTCAGTAAGCGAGATCGCGCGCCTAAAACTCCTGGCTGCCCAGGAAGATGAATCACGCCGCTACCGCACAGCCGCACGTGACCTTCACGACCTTGCATTTATTGCCAGTAACTGGGAAGCCGATTTGCCGGCCAACATCGTTGACCAGCTGGAGAACTTCCTTTGCGACCCCGCGTATTTGATGGAACGTTACGCCACTGCCTACGAAGATGACCCGATCCTAAATGGACGCCTGTTTGAGGATCTCAGCATCATAGAAAACTGGATGGACAACAGAGGTGAGGAAGACACCCTCTCGATGTTTAAGCCGAGCTGATAACGCAAGAGCGCCGAAGGGCGCACTCACTCAATGAGGAGGATTTAGGCCTCGCGCTGCAAAACAGTATGATCCGATTCGTATCCAACATATTTGCCATCGCCTGAATGCCGGAGCTTGAAGATATGTTGCATGATAAAGGGCCGCAAGCCCCTGAGGCTGGCGAAAGCCAGACACAGCAAAAAGGGGAGCAGTGCGCTCCCCTTTTTGCCTTGTTATGGCCGGATTACACCGGATCTATCCGCTGATGAAGACCGGCCCTACGCCAAAGTTCCAGAGAATCACGGAACCAACCCGGGTGGAAACCAGGATGACCAGGGCCACGGTGAGCAAGGCGCCGGCGTACATGACCGCCCGCTCCTTCTCGATGCCCATGACAATCGGCAGGCCGTCGTACATGAGCCAGGCGCCATAACACGCAGCAATCAGGAACACGATAGCGTTGAACCAGGGTACCGGATAAAGCAGGGCAAAACCGGCCAGAAACAGTGGCGTGCAGGAATACGCTGCCAGGGCAATGCCGTTGGACGGCACGTACTCTTCCTTGGCGCCATAGGTTTTCGCCATCCAGTTGATAGCGTACCCCAGCGCAAAGACACCGACGAGCATGGCCAGATAGGTCAGCACGCTGAGTTGCAATGCGCTGATTTCCGTCAGCTTGATCAGACGCTCATTGCCCACCGTCCAGCCGAAATAGGCTGTCGATATATAGGCACTGATGGGCGCAATGGCTGCCAGGATAAGGACATAGGCAACATAGACCCGGCGTGGTGTTTCATGTTCTTTTCGTATGGAAGCCCATTCTTCACCAGGATGGGTAAAGAGACCGAACGCATGTGACAGGAGCATGGACAACCCCCTTTCCTTGCTGTTGTTGGTATTTTGAAATACGAAAACCGGAAACGGTCGGACCAGCGACCGTCCCTTGTTCTTAACTATAGTCAAGAATGAAAGAGTGCAAAGGAGAATTGACTAAAAAGCGGCCTGATGATCAGGTCAGTCAGGGCGACCGGCAGACAGCGGCCGCCGGACATCAGGAATTGCGGGGGTCGGTCTCGGCAACCCAGGGGTAATCCTTGCGGCTGTCGCGGAACGCCAGGAGGCCTTCAACGCCCGTAAAATCCACAAGATCACGGAAATCCAGCCAGTCCACCATGCAGTGGAGGCAGATCGCCGGGTAGTTCCAGGTCTCGAACTGACCGTCTTCCACCATCGCCGCCAGAGTGCGAAGCGTGGTCATGATCCGCTCGCGCTGAAGGTTGTAGAACATCAGGTCCTGACTGGTATCAATCCCGGAACGTTCAGACAGAAGCATGGTAACCGCGGAGTCATTGGCACCGTCGATCATGGTCAGCTGGTTCTGCTGATCCCAGGTTAGCGGATCCCTGCCCTGCTTGGCACTGATGTAGCGGGCGATGATCCGGGAATCGTAGATTTCCTGGCCACCGTCTTCGAGAACCGGGATTTTCAGGGTCGGGTTGTGGCGTCTGAGTTCGTCCCGGTCTTCACCATAGATGTCGAGATTCAGGAATTCATAGCGCTCTTCATCCAGCAGAATCCGGATGCGCCTGACGTAAGGCGAGGTGGTGGAGCCGATCAGTTTCATGGTTTCTCCGAGTGTTTCCCGCTCAGGATCCCAACAGGGATTCGGGGTTTGTGTATGGGTGCCCGGTAGCTTCAGCCACTTCCCTGTAGGTCACCTTGCCTGCAGCCACGTTGAGCCCGGCCCTCAGGTGCGGATCTTCCTTCATTGCCCGGTCCGGGCCCTTGTTGGCCAGCGCCGCCACGAACGGCAGGGTCACGTTATTCAGGGCCAGTGTCGACGTACGCGCCACGGCGCCGGGCATGTTAGCCACGCAGTAATGTACCACACCATCAACGATATACGTGGGGTCATCGTGGGTTGTTGCCCTGGAGGTTTCGGCACAGCCACCCTGATCAATGGCCACATCCACGATCACGCTGCCCTCCGGCATACGCCGGATCATATCGCGGGTAATCAGCTTGGGCGCCGAGGCACCGGGGATAAGAACACTACCAATAACCAGATCCGATTCCGTCACCGCCAGGTCCAGGGTCCGGGCCGTGGAAAACAGGGTGGTTATCCGGTTGCCATAGAGATGATCCAGAAGCCGCAACACCTCCATATTGCGATCCAGCACCGTGACCTGGGCACCGAGCCCGACGGCCATGGCCACTGCATTCTCGCCGACAACGCCACCACCTACGACCGCAACCCGTGCCGGGCTGACCCCGGGTACGCCACCCAACAGTACACCCCGGCCTCCCATGGCCTTTTCCAGACAGTGAGCCCCGGCCTGAATCGACATCCGGCCCGCCACTTCCGACATGGGGGCCAGCAAGGGTAAACGGCCGGCGTGGTCGGTCACGGTTTCATAGGCAATACAGGTGGCGCCGGATTTCACCAGATCATCGGTCTGAGGCTTGTCCGGGGCCAGATGCAGATAGGTAAACAGCGTGTGATCCGGTCGTAGCATCGCCCGTTCTTCGGCCTGGGGTTCCTTGACCTTGACGATCAGTTCCGCCGTATCGAAGACTTCCTTTCCGGTATCCAGAATCCTGGCCCCCACCTGTCGGTAATCGTCATCGGTAAATCCGATTGCAATGCCGGCCCCGGTCTCCACGAAGACCTCATGGTTATGGCCGCATAGCTCATGCACTGCTGCCGGCGTCATGCCTACCCGGTATTCACGATTCTTGATTTCCTTTGGCACACCGATTTTCATGCACTGCCTCCAAAGCATCCGCCGATTTGCAAGTGTCTGCATGAAGTGTAGTCAAAAGATCCTATACTGGTTTGGCAACTGACTGCACCGGTTTACCGGTTCCGGACGCAGAATTCCGGACAAAACCACCCCAACCCACAAGGAGCAGGAAACATCATGATTACTCTGAAAAAAGCGGCCACAGCCGCAACCCTGTCACTGACTCTCGCAAGCACGCAGGCACTGGCAGAAATGCAGACCAAAACCGTCGAATACAAGGTCGGTGATACCACCTTCACCGGCTACATGGCCTGGGACGATGAGTTCGAGCAGAAGCGCCCCGGCGTTCTGGTGGTTCACGAATGGTGGGGCCACAACGAGTTCGCCCGTGACCAGGCAGAAAAACTGGCTGCGGCAGGCTACACCGCATTTGCCCTGGACATGTATGGCTCCGGCAAACAGGCGGACCATCCGGATACCGCCCAGAAGTTCATGCAAGAAGCCACCAAGGACATGGACCAGGTCAAAGCCCGTTTCATGAAGGCCATGGAGATTTTGCAGAACCATGAAAGCGTTGATGCCTCACGCATTGCCGCACAGGGCTATTGCTTTGGCGGCGCTGTGGTCCTGAACATGGCCCGGATGGGCGTGGATCTGGATGGCGTCGTCAGCCTTCACGGCGCTCTTGGCAGTCCCATTAGCGCTGAACCCGGAGTGGTGAAGGCACGGGTTCAGGTATACACCGGTGGCGCCGACCGGATGGTGCCCTCCGAGCAGGTCGCCGGGCTGGTCAAGGAAATGCAGGATGCGCAAGTCGACCTCACGCTGGTGACTTTCCCCGGCGTTCTGCACTCGTTCACCAATCCTGGCGCAGATAAGCTCGCTAAAGAATTCGGCATGCCGATTGGCTATGACGAAGAGGCCGCTACCCGCTCCTGGAAAGGTACCATGGCGTTTTACGAGGAGATTTTCGCCCTGTAATTCACCGATATCCCTTCGGGAGTTCAAAACCCGGCAAAGTTGTCGGGTTTTTTATGCCTCAGAGTGACGAAGCGATGCTGTTTCGAACATCCGTCATCAAGTCATCAAGGGGTAAATCCCCGGTGGCCACCGGAGGATGGATCACGATTTCAATCTCACCGGGAGTGAAGGCAGCATGCCCCTTGGGAAGCCGCTGGTGGGAGCCCCGGATGGTAACAGGGAGAATCGGAAGCTGGCCATCCTTGGCGATCACAAAACCACCTTTCTTGAACGGCAGCAGCTTCCCGTCCAGAGAGCGTGTGCCCTCCGGAAAAATCAGGATGCCAGTGCCATTGGGCAGTTGGGCAACACCCCGCTTGATACTCTCCAGCGCATCACTGCCCCTGGACCTGTCGATAAACAGGTTGCGGGAAGTCTCCAGTGCCAGCCCGAACAGGGGCACCTTGCGCAGTTCCTTCTTGATTACCCAGCGGTACTGCAACCGGAGCGCCAGCACCAGGGCCGGAGGATCAAAGTAGGAGGCGTGATTGCTCAGAATCACATAACGCTGACCGGGCTGAATGTTTTCCCTGCCACGGACCCGCAGCCGGATACCGCAGACTTTCAGGATCCCCCAGGCATAGATCCGGGTACCGTGAAACGCCGCATCACCGCGCTTTCCGGAAAGAGCGGCGATCACGATCGGCAAAAACAGGATCAGCGTGAGCGATATGGCCCAGAACAGAATCCAGGCAGCTTTGAGCATTCGGAGCATGAAATGATTCCTGTAGGTCTCGACTTCCGTTTTAACGAGCAACAGGGAAACAAAGATTACACAGCGCGGGGAAAATCACAAAACGGATAGCCACGGAAGGATGATTTCAAGATGAAAAAAAGGCAGCCGAAGCTGCCTTTCTGGCGGTTATTCCCGAATCCCTCAGGGATTACAGCGGAACAACGTTCTCCGCCTGGGGACCTTTCTGGCCCTGGGTAACGGTGAACTCAACCTGCTGGCCTTCTGCCAGAGTCTTGAAACCGCTGCCCTGAATAGCGCTGTAGTGAACAAAAACGTCCGGGCCGCCTTCACGAGTGATAAAGCCAAAGCCTTTTGCTTCGTTGAAGAACTTAACAGTACCGGTAGTAGTAGACATACTTAAACTTCCTGAAATCAATCATATTATCTGCCGCCGTACACCCTCGTGGTGCAAGGTCGACGTTTTGCGGAAATACAGAACTCGCGGAATCAGAAACAGGACGGTCACTACACACTGCGGAGGTACGCCTTATTCATGAAATGCTTTACTGAATCTTTCCTACATTTTTAACTCTACTCCTGAATCCGAGACTTGCCAAGGGTATTTTCAAGAAAAAATATAGGTAGTGATACCCATCAGCCCTTCACCAGGCCGAAGGTGTAAATTCCCAATGCAGTCATCAGGATGGAGCCCACCACATGGGCCAGAATACCGGTGATGGCCATGGCCCATTTGCCTTCCTGGATGGCGGCGAACATCTCCAGAGAAAAGGTAGAGAACGTGGTCAGCGCGCCGCACAGTCCGGTAATGGCAAACAGCCGCCACTCCGGCGCCAGGGTGCTGCCATGACTGAAATAACCGATCAGCAGGCCGATCAGCCAGCCACCACTGAGGTTGGCGACCAGCGTACCGTAAGGAATTGCATGGTAGGTGGCATTCAGCCACAACCCCAGGGCCCAACGAAGGTTGGCGCCGATCACGGCGCCAACACTTACTGCAAAAAAAGACAACCACATGTCAGAGCATGTCTCCGGTCAGGCAGGATTGTGGTCAATCACAGACTCCTTGTTGTGCGCAAAGGCATCAAACGGGAAGTCGTCCACAGTCAGCATTTCCAGCACCACGGCTTCGTACTGACGCATGAAGTCCGTCTCTTCCCTGGTGTAAACACCGGCCTCCAGGGCCGCTTCGAACCGCTCTTCCGGATGCAGCGCCGTCATGGGCAGCTCGCCCCTAGCGTAGGCCTTGGTGACCTTCCGGTACAGCTGTTCGGCCTTGTCATAGTCTTTGAGCAGACCATTGTAACGGGCAACCGGGTTCTCCACCGTGCCTTCGCCATCGCTAGTCCAAATGCTGGCGATCAGTTTATTGCGAATCGGCGTATCGGTGGAGGTGGCGCGGGCCAGTTTACGGGCCAGATCATCCCCGGGGCTGCCCCAGCGGCGACCCAACGGCATGGTAACAGCGCGCAAGACCAGCGCCACGGCGCGGTTGGGCAGGTTCTGCAGGAACTCATCCAGCGCGTTTTCAGTGCGATGCATCAGCAGGCCCAGACTGTACTCCATCACTTCCTTCTCGCCTTGCACCGGCTGAGTCTCGTGCCAGTTCTTCAGCACCATGGATGCGAGGTACAGGTTGGACAGCATATCTCCCAGGCGCGCCGAGATCAGCTCACGCATTTTCAGCTCGCCGCCCAGGGTGGTCATGGCGGCATCAGAACACAGACCGAAGGCCGCGCTGAACCGGACCACCGCCTGAGCGTATTTCCGGCTGGCACTGTCGAACGGCACATCCGCCCGACCAAGGCCAAGTGCCTGGGTGAAGGCGCGGGCAGCATTGCCGAAGATCAGACCGGCATGACCGAAGATGGCGCCGTCGAACGCCTTGATATCATCGTTATCCTTGGCCGCCAGTTCCTTGAGCACGTAAGGATGACAGCGGATCGCTCCCTGCCCGAAGATCATCAGGCTGCGGGTCATGATGTTGGCACCCTCAACGGTGATCGAAACGGCCGCACCGCTGAAACTGATACCCAGATAGTTGCGGGGGCCGAGGGTCACCGTCTTGCCACCGTGGACGTCCATGGCATCGGTGAGGATGCCTCTCTGGAACTCGGTCAGGTGATACTTGAGAATCGCAGACGGCACCGCCGGCTTCTCGCCTTTGTCGATCATGTTGGCGGTATGGTTAACCGCCGCCTGAGCGATATAGGTCTTGGCGGCAATGCGGGCCAGGGGCTCCTGCACACCTTCCATATCCGCAACCGGCGTGTTGAACTGGCGACGGATCCGGGTGAAGCCACCGGCGGTAGCCACGGAATAGGCAGCCGCACCGGCGGCACCGGAAGGCAGGGTAATACAGCGGCCAACCGACAGGCATTCAACCAGCATGCGCCAGCCCTGGCCCGCCATCTCCACACCACCGATGATGTAATCCAGCGGAATGAATACGTCCGTGCCCTTGATCGGTCCGTTCAGGAACGGGCTGCCGATCGGGCAGTGGCGGCGGCCGATTTCCATACCCTTGATGTCCCGGGGGATCAGGGCGCAGGTAATGCCATAATCCTTGGTGTCGCCCAGCACCCCGTCCGGATCAAACATCCGGAAGGCCAGGCCCACAACCGTGGCGATGGGTGCGAGGGTAATCCAGCGCTTCTCGAAATTGAGCCGGATTCCCACCACTTCCTTGCCATCCACTGTCTGCTTGCAGACGATGCCGGTGTCAGGCAGTGAGGTTGCATCCGAGCCGGCACGGGGGCCGGTCAGGCCGAAACAGGGGATCTCACGGCCATCGGCCAGACGTGGCAGGTAGTGATTCTTCTGGTCGTCGGTTCCGTATTTGACCAGCAACTCACCCGGGCCGAGAGAGTTGGGTACGCCGACAGACACCATCAGTGATTCGTTCGCAGCCAGTTTCTGCAGAACCGCTGTCTGGGCCTTGGCCGAGAACTCCAGGCCGCCGTATTCCTTCGGGATAATCATGCCGAAGAATTTTTCCTTCTTGAGGAAATCCCACAGCTCCTTCGGCAGGTCCGCACGCTCAACCGCCACGTCCCAGGCGTTGCACATGGAGATGGCCTGGGTGCACTGATTGTCCACGAAAGCCTGTTCTTCCTCGCTCAGGCCGGTATAGCGGTTAACCAGCAGGTTGTGCCAGTCCGGACGACCGGTAAACAGTTCGCCATCCCAGCCCACAGTGCCCGCTTCCAGAGCGACTTTCTCGGTATCCGAAACCTTGGGCGCGACTTTCTTGAACATCGCAAAAATGCGGGGTGTCAGCCAGCTCTGGCGGAAACCTGGCAAGCCTGCGGCCGCTGTTGCCGCGGCACCGATAAACAGCACCAGCGCCAGCCAACCGGAGGCAAAGATCAGGGACAGCAAACCGGTCCCTGCCATCACACCAATGGCGGACGTTGCACCGGACTCGCGCCGCATCACAATCAACAGGCCGGCCAGTGCCACTACAAACAGAATGAAAGTCATCATAGGTTCTCTCTGTCATCCATGGTTCAGGAATGTTGAAGACTACAATTTGTTACGTTCACCGTACCGCATCAGAAGATGGCTGACCAGCAAATGCCGCACAGTCAGCCAGTTACAGCCGTCACACCCCGGCTTACGCAGTCACTATCACCCGGATGCCTTCCAGGGCGAGACTGGCATGGCCAATGGCATCCCGGGCCGCCTCGAACTGGCCCCGGAAATAGTCGATTTCCTCTTCACGAATCGCCGGATTTACCCTCTGCAGCGCTTCCAGCCTGCGAATCTCCGGTTCAAAGCTGGCAGCTAGCTGGTCAAGGGCCTGCGCCTTCAGGGGCTCAAGGTGAGGCTTGGACAAACGCTCCACATGATCCACCATGGTTTCAACCTCAGGACGAATCTGCGGCACGATGGCCTGGGCCGTGCGCCGGCGGATGTTTGAGCACAGGTCGTTCAACCGGTCATGGGGCAACGCACCGGATAACTCCTTGCCGTTCACATCCACCAGCAGTCGCAACGGCGAGACCGGCAGGTAGCGGGTCAGCTGCAGGGCATCCGGGGCGGGACAGTGCACAGTAAACAGCGCCTCCATCAGCAAAGTACCCGCCGGCAGCGCTTTCACAGACAGACTGGCCAGGGCCGCCTTGCCCAGGCCGGAACTGGTGACCGAATCCATCACCCCGGTCACCATCGGGTGCTCCCAGCTCATAAAGGCCAGATCTTCCCGTTCCAGGGCATTCCGGCGATCCCAGGTCACCGTTATGCCGTCTTCCGGCAACTCGGCCACGTGACCGGCCTGGTATTGCTCACCGGGGCGGAGAATGTCGGAATGATCAGCGTGGTCTTCCACATCCACCCCGAGAATGTCGAAGGCCTCCATCATGTAGTCACGAACCCGGACCTCACCTTCTTCTTCCTCAATGGCGGCGATCAGACCTTCAGCCACATCCCGGCGGCAGGAATTGAGTTCAATCAGCGCATCACGGCCGTTCTGGAGCAGCGTTTTCAGACGCTGCGACTCTTCAGCCGTGGCCCTGACCAGCTCAATAGCATCGGTGTCACCCTCGATGGCCTTCTGCCATTGGCTCTGGACAGCCTCCTGAACCGCCACGCCAACCGCACAGCTTTCGGCAAAGGCATTCAAACCTTCGTGGAACCACCGGAACTGAACTTCCTGGCTGGTCCCTTGCAGGTAAGGAATATGGATATCAATGGCTTCGGTCTGGCCGATCCGGTCCAGGCGACCGATGCGCTGCTCGAGCAGATCCGGATTGGCAGGCAGATCAAACAGCACCAGGTGATGGGCGAACTGGAAGTTCCGGCCCTCACTGCCGATCTCGGAACAGATCAGCGCCTGGGCACCCTGTTCACTATCCGCAAAATAGGCCGCAGCCCGGTCGCGCTCAAGAAGGCTAAGGTGCTCATGGAATGCGGCACTGCGGATACCGGCGCGTAGCTGGAGATAGTGTTCAAGGGCCATAGCGGTTTCGGCGCGGGCGCAGATGACGACTGCCTTGGCGGGACGCAGGCTGGCCAGTTTTTTCTCCAGCCAGGCCACCCGGGGATCGTCTGCCAACCATCGTTCCTCAGATACCAACTGCTCGGGCGCCAGTCCCTGCATTCCGGAGACCTGCCCCTTGTAGATATCCGGGCATGGCAAGGGCGCGGGGGCCGGACGACGCTCGGGGAACCCTTGAATCGCCGCCCGGGTGTTACGGAACAGCACGCGGCCGGTGCCATGGCGATCCAGCAAGGCATCAATCACCGACTGGCGGGGGGCATCACCGGCCAGCAACTGATCCAGCTCCTCACCCAGCCAGGCCTGCAGCAGTTTTCGATCGCCCGCGCTTATGTCGGAACGCTCGTCCTGCAGCCTTCGGACCACGTTGTTGATGACCTCGTACTGCTGTTCCTCCTCCCGGAATGCCTCCAGATCGTGAAAACGCGCGGGGTCCAGTAACCGCAACCGGGCAAAGTGACTGGCCACACCGACCTGTTCGGGGGTCGCTGTCAGCAGCAACAGGCCACGACTGATCGCCGAAAGCTCTTCCACCACCTGGTATTCGGGGCTGACTTGCCCCGGGCTCCAGGCCAGATGGTGGGCCTCGTCCACAATCATCAGGTCCCAGTCGGCCCGGAGGGCATCCTCACGGGCCTGCAGGCTGTTCACCAGGAAGTCGAGGCTGCAAAGCACCAACTGGTCGCTTTCGAAGGGATTGACAGAGTCATCGCCGCCGAAGATGTGGTTTACCAGCGCATCGACATCGCTTTCTTCATCTTTCAGGGTGTCGTAGCGGCTCTGGTCCAGGATCGAAAAACGCAGGTTGAAGCGCCGGAGCATTTCCACCAGCCACTGATGCGTCAGGGAATCCGGCACTACGATGAGTGCGCGCTTTGCCCGCCCGGTGTGAAGCTGGTAGTGCAGGATCAGGCCTGCTTCGATGGTTTTGCCGAGACCCACCTCGTCTGCCAGCATAACCCTCGGCGCATGGCGCCTTGCCACCTCATGGGCGATGTAGATCTGGTGCGGCAGATGCTGGGTACGGGCACCGATCAGCCCCTGGGCCGGGGACCCACGCAGGCGATTCATGTGCTGGAGTGTGGCGAACCTCAGACGAAAGGCGCCGTTTCGGTCGAACTGACCCGCAAACAGCCGCTGGTGCGGGGCCGAGAAATTCACTGATCCGGCCAGCTTCACTTCGGAGATTTCGTGCAGGTCAGTGCCATCATCCGCGTGATACATCAGCACGCCACCGAGATCCTCGACCGCGCGCACGATATAACGCTCACCCTCAAAGGTCTCAATTTCCTCCCCGACCTGATAAATGATGCGGGAAAGCGGTGCGTTATCAATTGCATAGGTGCGCTCCTCATCGGCAGCAGGGAATCCCAGGGTAACCCTTCGGCCAGAGATGTCCGTGACAATCCCCAACCCCAGGCCAGTATCACTGTGGCTGACCCAACGCTGACCGATAACAAATTCCGATGTATCCAAGAAACCTCCAGACCGATTAATTTCTGGTCGCGCCGTTCTCGCGCACCCAGTAAGCCGTAGCCCCACACACCGCCGCCGGCACCACAAACAGGTTCAGAACCGGCACCATGGCCGCCAATGCCACCGGCAGGCCAAAGCCGAATGCCGACAACCGCGTATCACCCAGTAGGCGGCGCAATGCCGGGAAACTGACCTTATGATTGTCTGCGGGATAGTCGACATACTGCAGCGCCATCATCCAGCTGTTGAAAACAAACCACAGAACGGCTGCAACCAGGTTAACCACCGGGATCAGACCGATGATCAGCAGGCCGATGGCTCGGGGCAGGTAGTAGAGAATTTTCTGTACCTCGCGCCAGAGCGCGCGTGGAATGTCTTTGATGATCGTTGCCCAGCTGTCATCGGTGTTGACCTCCTGACCGGTCAGATGTTTTTCGGTCAGTTCGGCAAGGTATCCGTAGAATGGGGAGCCGATGAGGTTGGCAACAATCACAAAACCATACGCCAGCATTAACAGAATGACGGCGCCATAAAGAATCCAGAACAGCCAGTCCATTGCCTGGAGCCAGGCCCAGTCCGGCAGCCAACCCATGGCGGCGGCAACCAGGCCGGCAAAAAGCTCGCCCAGGAAGATGAACAGCAACCCGAAGAGCAGGATATTGATAACAAGTGGAATAATGACAAATAGCCGCAGGCCGGGCTGACGAATCAGGCGGAAACCTTCACCCAGATAGCCCAGTCCACGAAAAAAATTACCTTTGAGCATCGCTGGCAGGACCTCCGCTTCCATGACAATGACGGGGCGCAAAGCATATCATGTTGGCAACATTCCCACAGCCCGGCACCTCTCAGGGACTTCCCCGATGGCAACACTGAAACATCGACTGACCAGCCTGCTGAACTATCGCGCACTGTGGCGGGTAGCCTTTGTGATATCCGTGCTGGCCATCGGGTTCCTGGCGACAACGGATAATCCTTATCCCGTGCCCTCGTCATCCAGCGACAAGGTGAACCACCTGGTCGCCTTCCTTGAACTCACCATCCTGACCCGCCTCTCGTGGCCGGATCTCCGGGCCATCTGGTTTGTGCCGGCACTGCTGGCATTTGGCCTGGGTATTGAGGCCATTCAGGCGAACCTGCCATACCGGGACTTTTCCCTGGCCGATCTGGCCGCAGACGCCGCCGGCATCGCCATCGGGCTCCTCCCCTGGCCCGGCATCCGAAAGACTGGAAAACCGGATTTGAGAAATTCACCCGAATCGTTGTGAGATATCTCCTACAGGCACGTGCGATCTTGCAGTGACATCGCGTACGCGGGGGCATTAGCCGACCCTCATGAAAAACCTAACCCACTGATAATCATAATTTATTGCTGGATACCCTCCCGAAGCCGTTAACGGCGAGCGCGCCGTTCACACGATTGTCAATATTCAATTGGTATAGTCTTTACATCAAGGATGACAGGGAAAAGGACGACGCACTGGATGCACCCCGGCATGGACTGCAGGGAGAGGCAGGGATACAGGGACGCCTCGCTTAAGGGATAATTATTCGGACAGCCGGCTCGGATGCCGGCACCACGGAGTGGCTCAGGGATCTGGCAACACGGCGGTTGCCCAAAGCGCAAGGATGCGCCGACCTGTTCCGCGAAAGGGCAACCCCAGGGTTGCCCTTTCTTTTTGTGATCTTCGTGGGCAGGCGACCTTGCAACCCTGCCCCGGTGAGGGTTTTGCCTGGAGGCTTGTTCCGCCGTTCAACTGACACCTGCTCCGCAGCTCCGCTTGAATAAAAGCGGACGCCGGTACAGCGGCCTGGGCCGGAAACAGGGCCCGGCAAGCGGAAAACAGTCATTTCCGCTATACTTCGGCCTTCATCCGACAACCGGTTAAACGCTGAAATGGCAAGCAGACCCGACACCGACGACTACCTTTCCCTGTTCCTGAATGACGTGCCCCTGATGGACGTCCGGGCACCGGTGGAGTTCGCCCGGGGCAGCTTTCCGAATGCGGAAAATGCGCCCCTGATGAATGACGAGGAGCGCCATCGGGTCGGCATCTGTTACAAGGAAAAGGGCCAGGACAAGGCCATTGAACTGGGACACCAACTGGTCTCAGGTGATATCAAGGCTCAGCGCATTGAAGCCTGGAAACACTTTGTCGCCCGCCACCCCGGGGGCTACCTGTTCTGCTTCCGGGGCGGCCTGCGCTCCCGGCTTACCCAGCAATGGATCCACGAGGCCGGCATTGACTACCCTCTGGTAAAAGGCGGCTACAAGGCCCTGCGCCGCTTCCTGATCGACAGCCTGGAAGCCCGGATTGAATCCAGCGAATTCCGCATCCTCAGCGGTCGCACAGGGACAGGCAAGACCCGGGTTCTGAAGCAGCTCCCTAATCCGGTGGACCTTGAAGGCCTGGCCAACCACCGAGGCTCCAGTTTCGGGCGGCAGGTTACTGCGCAACCCTCCCAGATCGACTTTGAGAACCGGCTCGCCGTGGCCATGCTCAAAGCCCATCAACTCATTGGCGGGTCTGTTTACCTGGAAGACGAGAGCCGTCTGGTCGGTCGCTGCGCCCTGCCCGAATCGCTCAGGGCAAGGATGGCCGAATCCCCCCTGATGGTCCTGGAGCAGCCGCTGGAAGAGCGCATTACCATCATTCGCGAAGACTATGTTGAGGGTATGGTCGCGGATTACGTCAACCGGGATGGCGCCGAGGCCGGCTGGCTGAATTTCCGGGACTATCTGCTCAGCGCCCTTGATCGCATTCGTAAACGTCTGGGAGGCGAGCGGCACCAGCAGCTTCGCAGCCTGATGGAGCAGGCGCTTGCAGAACAGCAAGCCGATGGCCGGACAGAAGCCCACAACGCGTGGATCCAGGCATTGCTGCAGGATTACTACGACCCCATGTATGACTACCAGCTGAGCCGGAAAGAGGGTCGAATTCTTGTTCGCGGGGGCCCGGACGCAATTCTGGACTGGGCCAGAGCCGGTTTCGTTGCGTAAGCATGTACCAGAAAAGGCCGGTTGCGATACACGCCCGTCCGGTTTGTCTGCCATGTGAGGTACAGACGAATCAGGTTGCCGCCGGATTTTTCCGATAATCAGACACTTATGAAAAAACACCAATGAACAAGGAGTCCACTATGGAAGACCTGCTTGGGGCTGATGGACGCGCTTCAGAGCTGATCAATCAGGCGATGACCCTGATTATGACTTATGCACCGAAAGTGGTGCTGGCCATCATCACCCTGGTGATCGGCCTCTGGCTGATCAACCGGTTTGTCGGTGTGCTCGACAACAAACTGGGCAAAAAGGATCCGACACTTAATAAATTCCTTTGTGGCCTGATCGGCGCGATCCTCAAGATTCTGCTGTTCATCTCTGTTGCGTCCATGGTCGGCATCGCCACGACCTCGTTCATTGCCATCATCGGTGCTGCCGGCCTGGCGGTGGGTCTGGCCCTTCAGGGCAGCCTCGGCAACTTTGCCGGCGGCGTGCTGATCCTGATCTTCAAACCGTTCAAGGTTGGAGACACCATTGATGCTCAGGGCTATCTCGGCGCCGTGCGGGAAATTTCCATCCTCTACACGATTGTCGACACCTTCGATAACCGCCGCATCGTCATTCCCAACGGCAGCCTGTCCAACGCTACGCTGGTGAACGTCAGCTACTACGACACGCGCCGTTGCGACATGACCTTTGGCATTGCCTACGGCGATGACATCGACAAGGCCCGGGCCGTGATCAAGCAGCTTCTGGACGAGGACAAACGGGTACTGCCGGAGCCTGAGCCGAGAATATCGGTGGGTTCCCTGGGCGACAACTCGGTCAACATCATCGTCCGGCCCTGGACCAGAACTGACGATCTCTGGCCGGTTTACTGGGACATGCACGAGCGGGTGAAGAAAGCCTTTGACAAGGAAGGCCTCACGATCCCGTTCCCACAGCGCGACGTTCATCTCTACAAGAACGAGTGAACCGGTTCGCATTGATACATCTGGTTACTCGCAAACTGCGTAGCCTCAACTAAGCTGACCATTAATGGCGGGGTTTTCCGGCCCCGCCAGGCCATCGGGGCCCGGCAGGCCAACAATCGCAGGCTCCGGAACGCTGTCATTGCTGGTAGGAGGTGGTCACTATGCCGGTACAGCAGTTGAAGGAATTCCTCGAAGAGGCAAATGTGGAATACATGTGCCTCTCTCACCCCCCTGCGTTTACCGCCCAGGAACTGGCCCACCACGTAAAGATTGCCGGCGACCGTGTCGTCAAAACCGTGATCATCGAGCTGGATGGCAAAATGGCCATGCTGGTCATGCCGGCTACCTGGCGCATCCGCTGGGACAGGCTGTCCCGGATTCTCGAGACCGACTTTCTTGATCTTGCCGATGAACAGGAATTCCAGGACCGGTTTCCGGATTGTGAAGTGGGCGCCATGCCGCCATTTGGCAACCTGTTCGGCATGACCGTGTACTGCGCCGAGGCCCTGACCGAACAGCCCGAACTCGCTTTCGCTGCTGGCAGCCATACCGAATCGGTTCACATGAAAACACCGGATTTTCTCACCCTGGTTCAGCCAATGGTCCTGAACCAGGGCTTTACCAAACCCGGAGCCCAGAAGCCCGCCTGGCTGGTCAAAAACCGCCGCCGGCCTGACGACACCGCGAAACAGCGGGTATTCGGCATGGCAGGATACTGACACTTTTCATGCCGGCTTGATCCCGATCTCTTGTCTGACCGCCGTCATCGCGTAAACTGAGGGCATCAGACAGGAAACCGATATGACTCAAGCCTTTGATATTGTGGTTGTTGGCGCCGGCATGGTCGGAGCTGCCCTGGCCACTGGCCTCGGCCAGAGTGGCTTCAGTGTCGCCGTGGTTGATCGTGCTCCCCCACCCGTCTTCGACCCGCAAGCCAGCCCGGATATCCGGGTATCCGCCCTGAGCGCCGGTAGTGAACGTTACCTCCGGAGCATCGATGCCTGGAACAAAATCCTTAACATGCGGGCAACGCCCTACCAGCGGCTTGCGGTGTGGGATGAAACCCGGTATCCACTTCAAAACCTCGTGCCCCGGAAACTGATTGCAGTTGAATTCGACGCAACGGAACTGGGCGCCCACCATCTCGGCCATATCGTCGAGAACCCGGTAACCCAGCAGGCGCTCTGGCAGACCGCGGAGGCAGAACCACGGGTGACCCTGATTCACGGACACGGCATTTCATCGCTGGCCCTGTCCAGTGAATCGGCCACCGTTACCCTGGACGACGGTCGCGAACTCACCGCAGCCCTGGTGATCGGCGCTGATGGCGCCCGGTCCCGGGTCCGGGATCTCGCCGGCATCGGCACCACCCGGAACCAGTATGGCCAGCAGGCCATGGTGATCTCCGTGCGCTACCAGGGCCCGGTTGAGGACATTACCTGGCAGGGCTTCCACCCCTCCGGTCCCCGGGCGTTCCTGCCGCTGCACAGTGCTGGCCTGGACTTTCCGGGTGAGAGCTGGGGCTCGCTGGTCTGGTACGATGCGCCCGATGAACTGGCCCGCCTGAAGGCACTGGACGACGACGAACTGATGGCCGAAATCCAGTCGGCCTTCCCATCGTGCCTGCCACCGCTGACCCACATCGACGCCCGGGCCTCTTTTCCCATTGCCCGGCAGCACGCCAGGCACTATTTCGCAGGCAGGGTGGTTCTGGCCGGTGATTCGGCCCACACCATCAATCCATTGGCGGGCCAGGGCGTAAACCTCGGTTTCCAGGACGCCCAGGCACTGCAAGGCGTGCTCAGGGAAGCCAGGCGCGCCGGCGACGACCTGGCTGACCGGAAATGGCTGGATCAGTACGAGCAGCAACGCCGCCCGGCCAACCGCCGGATGATGCTGACCATGGATGTGTTCTACCACCTGTTCAGCAACCAGGTTCCGCCGGTGCACCTGCTCCGGAACCTCGGCCTCGGCGCCGCCCGCGCCCTGCCCTTCGCCCGTAACCGGGTTGCCCGCTATGCCATGGGTATCGATGAAGAGTTGCCGCCCGTGCTAAAACAGGTCACCGCCCGGATTCCGGGCCTGAACCAGCGTTAAACCCCGAACCCGACACTCATTACAACTAGAAAGGAGTCACCATGTCTGAGACGATTTTTACCAAGATCATCAACCGGGAAATCCCCGCCGACATTATTTACG
Source organism: Marinobacter sp. Arc7-DN-1 (assembly GCF_003441595.1). NCBI lineage: Bacteria > Pseudomonadati > Pseudomonadota > Gammaproteobacteria > Pseudomonadales > Marinobacteraceae > Marinobacter > Marinobacter sp. Arc7-DN-1. Next base: position 2,323,618 of record NZ_CP031848.1, read on the forward strand.
AGGACGACATCAGCCTGGCGTTCAATGACATCAATCCCCAGGCGCCGGTGCATTTTCTGGTGATCCCGAAAAAGGCCATCGCCACCATCAACGACCTGACGGAAGCTGACCGCGAACTGGTCGGGCACCTGTATCTGGTGGCAGCGAAGATTGCCAGTGAACAGGGTTTTGCGGATGACGGCTATCGGGTGGTCATGAACTGCGGCGAGAATTCCGGGCAGACGGTGTTTCACATCCACCTTCACGTCCTGGCCGGCAAGCCGCTGGGGTGGCCGCCTTATACCGACAAGATGAAGCAGGCCTGAATGAACACGGGGTCATGAACACGGGGTCAGATGAAAGCTTTCATCTGACCCCAATTTCGACCCCAGCTTTGACTGGACGAAGTCCTAACTCCGATGTTTAACCGATCAGCGACCGACGACTCTTTCGGCCTCTTCCACCGGCGTATGACGAACGTCCTCGCCCTTGACCATGAAGATCACGTTCTCGGCAATGTTGCAAGCGTGGTCACCGACCCGCTCCAGGGCACGAAGCACCCACATGACCGACATACACCGTGAGATGTTGCGGGTATCTTCCATCATGAAGGTCAGCAGGGTACGGGCGGCCGCCTGATACTCCTCATCGACCCGCTTGTCTTCCTTCATGATCCGCAGGGCCTGCTCGGAGTCCAGACGTGCGAAGGCATCCAGGGCATCGTGGAGCATGCTGAGCACGTGGGCACCGATATGGCGGACTTCCACGTAACCACGGGGGGCCTGCCCCTCCTCGGTCAGCTTGATGGCCAGTTTGGCAATCTTCTTGGCCTCATCACCCACACGCTCCAGATCAGCCACCATCTTGATGACCGAGATCACCAGGCGCAGGTCCCGGGCGGTAGGCTGACGGCGGGCGATAATCAGTGTCGCCTCTTCGTCGATCTCTACTTCCATCCGGTCGACTTTCTTGTCGTTGGCACGGATTTCATCGGCCATATGACCATTACCATCCACCAGAGCCTGAATGGCATTCTCAACCTGGACTTCAACCATGCCGCCCATTTTCAGAAACTCGGTTTTGAGCGCCATCAGTTCGTCATTGAACTTGTTGGAGATGTGATCTCCGTACACGTCGTCCTTCTTCGTAGGCATACTGTTGTTCTCCAAAATTCCCCAGGTCCGGAATCAGCCGAAACGGCCGGTTATGTAGGACTCGGTCAGTTCATGTTCCGGCGAGGTAAATACCTTGTTGGTCTCGTTCACTTCCACCAGGTGCCCGAGGTGGAAGTAGGCCGTGCGATGGGATACCCGGGCCGCCTGCTGCATGGAGTGTGTCACAATAACAATAGTGTAGCTCTCCGACATCTCTGCGATCAGCTCTTCCACCTTGGCGGTCGCGATGGGGTCCAGCGCGGAGCAGGGCTCATCCATCAGGATCACTTCCGGGCTGACAGCAATGGCCCGGGCGATACACAGGCGCTGCTGCTGGCCACCGGACATACCCGTTGCGGTGGCATCCAGCCGGTCCTTTGCTTCATCCCACAGGCCGGCCTTGCGCAGACTGTTTTCAACAATCTCGTCCAGATCGGACTTGCGGTTGGCAAGGCCGTGAATACGCGGGCCGTAGGCCACGTTGTCGTAGATCGACTTCGGAAACGGGTTCGGTTTCTGAAACACCATACCGACCCGGGCACGCAGCTCAACCACATCCCGCTTGGGGTCGTAGATGTCATGATCGTCCAGTTGCAAAGACCCCTTCACACGACAGATATCAATACTGTCGTTCATGCGATTCAGGCAGCGCAGGAAAGTGGATTTACCACAGCCTGAAGGCCCGATAAAGGCGATGACCTCATTGCGGGAAATATCCAGACTGATTTTCTTGATCGCACGGGTGTCACCATAGAATACGTCAACATCCCGAAGTTTGAACTTCGGATCGTCAGAGAACGGTTTGCCGACGGTTTTGCCTTCCTCGATGATGGTTTCCGCCGGTTTCTCTTCCTGAATCGGGACAGCTGCCTCTTCCGACTGAGACGCCTCACTGGTAATCGTCGGGTTAATGCTATTCATTGGAATCTCCTCACCACCGGCGCTCAAGACGCTTACGCATCCAGATCGCCAGTGCATTCATACTGATCAGGAAGGTCAGCAGCACCATAATGGCGGCTGATGCACGTTCAATAAAGGCCAGCTCGGGGCTGCCTGCCCACAGGAACACCTGCACGGGCAATACGGTTGCGGAGTCGAAGAAGCCGTCCGGCACGTCGACGATAAACGCGACCATACCAATCAGCAGCAGCGGCGCGGTCTCTCCGAGTGCCTGGGCCATACCGATGATTGAGCCGGTGAGCATACCCGGCATGGCCAGAGGCAATACATGGTGCAGAACCACCTGCATCTTGGAGGCGCCAATGCCTTCGGCAGCCTCACGAATGGAAGGCGGCACACTTTTGATGGCGGCGCGGCTCGATATGATGATGGTTGGCAATGTCATCAGGGTCAGTACCAGGCCACCGACCGCCGGAACAGACCGCGGCATGCCGAAAAGGTTGATGAACACCGCCAGACCCAGCAGACCGAAAATAATTGACGGGACAGCCGCCAGGTTGTTGATGTTGACCTCAATAAAATCGGTGAACTTGTTTTGCGGGGCAAACTCTTCCAGATAGATAGCCGCAGCCACGCCGATCGGGAAGGAAAGTATCAGGGTCACGAACATCGTGAGCAGAGACCCGACAATGGCACCGAGAATACCCGCTTTGGACGGATCCCGGGAGTCGCCACCACTGAAGAACACATCGTTGAAAGAAGTCTCGATGACATCCCTTTCCAGTAGCTCATCCACCCAGGCCATCTGCTGTTCATCCAGCTTGATCGAGTAGGCCTCATCTCCGGCGTGCTTCACATAGACGTCAACATCCGTATGAGTAAGGAAACTCATGGTCTGAGTGGTACCGAGCCAACCGGGATTCTCATTGAGCGCATCACGAAGGTCGACAGACGCGTACGGGTTGATCAGGTCTTTTACCTGCTTCCGATCATCCTCAGTCGCTCCCGGAATTTCCTTGATCAGCGCCTGAATAAGAGGCTCCACAAAATCCGCCATCTTCAGCTGGCGCTCATCCGTGGGGTCATCCAGGTACATCATCTCGCGATCGAGATTCACCTCAAGCGTGATGGTGGTTTTGACGAAGCCGGTGTACCCCTTCCCGATGATATCGGTAAAGAGGATTAACAGAGCACCCAGGGCAATGGCGATTGCCAGAACTCCGTAGGCGCGGAACCTGCGTTCCTTGCGGTAGCGGCGCTTGAGCGACTGGCGGACAATCTCCGCCTGTGAACGTTGATCAGTCATACTGTTCCCGATATTTACGGACAATTTTCAGGGCAATTACGTTGAGCAACAGGGTTGCCAGGAAGAGCATGGCACCGAGTGCAAACGCGGCCAGCGTTTTGGCGCTGTCGAATTCCTGGTCACCGGTGAGCAGGGTGACGATCTGAACGGTTACGGTTGTGACCGTTTCCAGTGGGTTAGCAGTCAGATTCGCAGCCAGGCCAGCGGCCATGACCACGATCATTGTCTCGCCAATGGCCCTGGAAACCGCCAGCAGGATGCCACCCATGATTCCCGGCAACGCTGCGGGGAAAATAACCTTCTTCATGGTCTCCGATTGGGTCGCCCCCAGGGCAAGGGAGCCATCACGCATCGCCTGGGGTACGGCGTTGATCACGTCATCTGACAGGGAGGATACGAATGGGATGATCATGATACCCATGACAGCACCGGCAGCCAGCGCGCTTTGCGACGACGCTTCGATGCCAATGGAAGCGGCCAGATCGCTGATAAAGGGCGCAACCGTCAAGGCAGCGAAGAATCCATAAACCACCGTGGGAATGCCTGCCAGCATTTCCAGCAGCGGCTTGACCGCACCGCGAACTGTCTTGTTCGCGTATTCAGACAGGTAAATAGCAGACAGCAAGCCGACCGGCACCGCCACCACCATGGCAATGGCAGAAATAAGCAGCGTACCGGTAAACAGGGGAATCATCCCGAAGGCACCCTCTGCAGCTACCTGATCCGCCCGAAGTGCAGTCTGCGGACTCCACTGGCTACCGAAGAAAAACTCGGTAAACGGCACCTTTTCAAAGAAGCGGAAGGTTTCCAGTGCGACCGAAAAGATGATGCCGACGGTGGTCAGAATGGCCAGGGCGGCACAGGAGAAAAAGAGCCACTTGAGGATGGATTCGACCTGGGTCCGGGCGTTCAGGCGCGGCCGGATTCTCAGCCACCCCAGGAAACCCGCGAGAACAGCGACCGCGATTACAAGGGCCGACATCAGAAACTGACTTTGGGAGCGCAAGGCCTTCAGACGCTCCGCCGCTTCCGCGATGGGCGCTTCCGCAAACCCCGGCGGCAAGGCGCCGCTCGCCACGTTGCTGATCTTACTGAGCAGAAGGCTGGCCTCACCTTCATTTGCCGGCATCATGCCTTCCGGCAACCCGCCAATCACAATCAACTGAATGACTTTTCCCTGAAAAGCCGCCCAAAGGGCCAGAACAATCAGCGCAGGAATACCGCTCCAGAGTGCCGCACGGGCCCCATAATAGAAAGGCAGGGACTTGAGGTGGCGAATACCCCCCAGTGGCATGGCCAATGACCGGGACCGCGCATATCCCAGCCCGTAGGCGACGACTGCCAGCACCAGGGTCAGCAAAAGAAGATTAGCCGGTTGCATGAAAATTCCTGTCTTCGACTTCAGATAGGCGCACAGTTTACAGATTCGGCTCTGCGCTGGCACCAGGTCGTCCAAACGTGCAAAAGGGTGCGGATCCTGTTGAGACCCGCACCCCTGTTTTACAAGACTTCTGGGTTACTTGAGCTCGTCCAGGGTCAGGTTGCGCATGTTCTCAGCCTTATCCATCAGGTCCATCAGAGCTGCGCGGGGCGGTACGATCAGGCCAACGTCTTTCAGGTAGCCGTTCTGTCCCATGGCTGCGTTGCTGACGAACTCGTCAACATATTCCTTGATACCGGGAACCACACCGATGTGAGCCTTCTTCACATAGAAAAACAGTGAACGCGCAACCGGGTATTCATCGGCAGCAATCGCCTCAGCGGTCGGAACCATGCCGTTCAGAGTGGCTGCCTGCAGACGGTCCGAGTTTTCTTCCAGGAAGCTGTAGCCAAACACACCGTACATGGCGGTATCGCCAATCAGCTTCTGAACGATCAGGTTGTCGTTCTCACCGGCTTCGATGAAAGCACCGTCTTCACGGACGCTTTCGCAGATGGAGCTGTGCTCGTCTTTGCCCAGGCTCTTTGCCTCAGGCAGCGCGTCACAACCGGCGGCCAGCGCCAACTCGTTGAAGGAGTCACGGGTACCGGAGGTCGGAGGGGGGCCCATTACACGGATCGGCTTGTTCGGCAAGCTGGAGTCAACGTCGCTCCAGTTTTTGTTCGGGTTGGCAACCCACTTACCGTCAACGGGAACCTTGGAACCCAGAGCCAGGAACAGCTGCTCAAGGGTGATATCGAGGTTCTCGGCATTCCTGGAGCTGGCGATAACGATGCCGTCAGAACCAATGCGGAACTCGGTGATGTCCTTGACGCCATTTTTCTGGCAAAGCTCGAACTCGGAGGTTTTCATTCGGCGTGAAGCGTTGGTGATGTCAGGGTGCTGGGTACCAATACCCTGACAGAACAGCTTCATACCGCCACCGGAGCCAGTGGACTCGAGCTTCGGCGTGCTGAAGTCGGTTTTGGTGCCAAAGCGCTCAGCCACCACGGTAGCGAACGGATAAACAGTCGAGGAACCCACGATGCTGATGGTGTCACGGGCCATGGCCGGCGCGGACAGGGCGGCTACGGAGCCGGCCAGCGCAACGGTCGCGAGTGCTTTGTTCAGTTTCATCACATCAAATCTCCATTATTCGGTTTGGACGTTGTGTCGGATGTGTTTTACCGATGGATGCAGACTAACGGCACTCTGTGACAACTTTGTTACAGCATCTGAAATATAGTCCGGAATGTTCAAATTTGCTTGCAGCGGCGCCTCAGCCCGCTACCATGCGGGTTACAACAATTCCAGGCTTGCTAAAGGCAATACTATGACCGCGTATGACGATGACAAACCCACACCTCGTGGTGAACTGGCGCTTCAGGTAATTCCCCTTCCCGTCGATACCAACGCCAATGGTGATGTGTTCGCCGGCTGGCTGGTCAAACAGATGGATATCGCCGCTGCCACCATGGCCGGTCGCATTTCCCAGGGCCGCAACGCCACCGTTGCCATGGACCGGATGGAGTTTCTGTCGCCGTTACGGGTTGGTTCGCAGGTGGGCTGTTATTGCGAGCTGGTCGATATCGGTCGCAGCTCCATGAAGATCAACGTCGAGGTCTGGACTCTGGACCGCACCGCGAAGAATCCCCGCAAGGTAACCGAAGGCCTTTTCGTTTATGTAGCGATCGATGAACACGGCCGGATCCGGGAAGTACCCGAGCAAAGCCTCTGAACTTCATCTCCAGCCATGTAACAGGCGGGCGTAGTTCAATCGCTCCCAGGTTTGAGCGTTCGGGGCGTTTTCCATGGAAAGGACGCCCCGGGCTTCGGCCAGTGAGTCGTAGCCCATTCCGGACAGTCTGCGCGTCATCTCTTCAGTGATCCTGGCCAGAGCCTTGGGTCCCTCAGCCAGCAAGGCTGAGACGACCTGTACAGCAGTGGCGCCAGACAGGATCGCCTTTGCGGCATCGTCGCCACTATGAACGCCACCTGAAACGGCCATCTCAAGGCCTGTCCGACCATACAGCATGGCAACGCCGTGCAGCCGCAGAGGCAGTTCGGCGTTGGTGGACAGCACCACCTCCCGGCTCAGTTCCAGCTCATCCAGATTCATATCCGGCTGAAAGAAGCGGTTGAACAGCACCAGCCCCCGGGCGCCCGCCGCTTCCACGCCAGCGACAAAAGCTGGTAGCGCGGAATAGAAGGGCGACAGTTTGACACTGACCGGGATGGTGACCTGCTCCACCACCGAGCGCACCACATCGGTCTGGCGCTGTTCCAGGGTAGCGGCAGTATCGGACAGGTCAGTGACCAGATCATAAAGGTTGAGCTCGATGGCGGAGGCGCCGGCGTTTTCCAACTCCCGGGCATGCTGGGTCCAGCCCCCGGGGGAAGTGCCATTGAGCGACGCAATCACTGGAACATCCAGCGCGCTTTGCAGCAGTTCCAGGCGTTTCAGGTAGCTGCCGGAACCCATCTCAAACACTTCGGATTCGGGGAGGAACGAGCGTGCCTCGGCATCCATGTTGATGCGGGAATCGATAAAGTGGTGGGCGGCCATCTGTTCCGCCACCAACTGCTCCTCAAACAGCGAATGCATGACTACTGCACCGGCGCCGGCATCCACGCAGGCCTTGAGGGCGTCCAGATCATCGGTCAGTGGGCTGGCACCAACCACCAGGGGCGAGCGCAGGTCGAGCCCGAGCCACTGGATTGTCAGGTCAGTCATGATTGTCTACTCCCTTGTCCTGGTCTGCTGGCGGCTCATGGGGCTCAAAGTGAATGCCCGCCAGTTGCATGTACAGCTCGCGTTGGTCCTTCGCCGCTTCGCTGGCCGCGGTCACCAGTTGCTCATACCGCTGTGGATCCCTGAGTTCCAGCATGCGGAAGCGGGCTTCCTCCTGCATATAGGTCTTCATGGGCACTTTCTGGCGCACGGAGTCCAGTTGTAACGGTGGCAGGCCCTCGTGAATTCGGCGGGGGTCGAAGCGATAGATCGGCCAGGCCCAACTGTCCACCGCCCGGCGCTGCTGGGCTGGGGAGTACACCAGATCATAGCCGTGGGCAATACAGGGGCTGTGGGCAATGATCAGTGCCGGGCCATCAAAGCTTTCGGCTTCCTGCAGAGCTTTGGCGGTCTGATTGCTATGGGATTGCATGGCAATCTGGGCAACGTAGACATGGCCATAGCTCATGGCCAGCAGGCCCAGATCTTTCTTGCGGGTTTCCTTGCCGGCGGCGGCAAACTTGGCAACCGCACCCATAGGCGTAGCCTTGGATTGCTGGCCCCCGGTGTTGGAGTACACCTCGGTATCCAGCACCAGCAATTTGAGATTCTGGCCCGACGCCAGCACGTGGTCCAGACCACCGTAGCCAATATCATAGGCCCAGCCGTCTCCGCCAATCACCCACACACTCTTCGGGCACAGTTCATCCGCCAGGCCGGCCAGTTCCTGTGTCTCCGGGCCTTGCTGATCCGCCAGCCAATCACGCAGCCAGCCCACCGCTTCCCGCCGTGCCGCCACGGCGGTCTCGTCGACAGTGGCACAGGGGCCCGTCAGGGCGCCGTAGAGTTCGGGGGGCAGCCGCTCTTTCAGTCCGTCCAGCAACTGTCGGGCCCGGGCCACCAGCTTGTTCAGTCCCATTCGCATGCCCAGACCCAGTTCAGCGGCATCCTCGAACAGCGAGTTGTTCCAGGTCGGCCCCCGGCCATCCGCATCCACCGTGTAAGGCGTCGTGGGCAGGTTGCCGCCATAAATAGACGAGCAGCCGGTGGCATTGGCAATCAGCAGGCGATCGCCCAGCAACTGGGTGAGCAGGCGAATGTACGGAGTCTCGCCACAGCCGGCGCAGGCGCCGGAATACTCAAACAGGGGAATTAACAGCGGCAGCGACTTGAAATCCCGGGGGATACGATCCCGGGGAACGTCCGGAAGGTTGCGCAAGAACGCCAGGTTTTCCGCCTCCGCTTCCCGGTGTTTTTCCGCCGGCCTCATGTTGATGGCCTTACGCTTTGGCTGGGTCCGATCCCTGGCGGGGCAGACCTCTACACACAAACCGCAGCCGGTACAGTCATCCGGCGCCACCTGAATCCGATAGTCGAGGCCCTCCAGTTCCGGGGTATGGGTCTCGGGTACCGCTTCGAAGGTTTCCGGGGCCCCCTGGCCGGCCTCCGGCTCGAAGACTTTGCAGGTGATGGCGGTGTGCGGGCAGATCATCGCGCAGAAGTTGCACTGCACACACAGGTCCGACTCCCAGACCGGAATCTCCTGGGCAATGCTGCGTTTCTCGTACTGGCTGGTGCCGGTCGGCCAGGTACCGTCCGGCGGAAAGGCGCTGACTGGCAGCTTTTCACCCTGCCCATCCATCAGCAGACGGGTGACTTTCCGGACGAAGTCCGGCGCATCTTCCGGAACCCTTGGCGGACGACGGCGGGTTGCCGTCACCGCCTCCGGCACAGACACTTCATGCAGGTTCGCCAGGGCAGAATCCACTGCCTCCACATTGCGACGCACCACCTCCGGCCCACGACGGCCCCAGGTCTGGCGAATGGATTCCTTGATCTGGGCAATGGCCTCATCACGGGGCAGGATATCCGCCAGGGCGAAGAAGCACACCTGCATGACGGTGTTGATACGTCGCTCCAGACCGGCCTTTTCCGCCACCTCAGCGGCATCAATCACGAACAGATGGGCCTTGCGCTCGACCAATACCCGCTGGGCTTCCACGGATAACCGATCCCAGGCCTGGTCCGGAGCCCAGGGCACATTGAGCAGCACCGTGGCGCCCGGAGCCGCATGTTCCAACACATCGAACCGCTCCAGAAACTGCGGCGCGTGGACGGCCACGAACTGGGCCTGACGGATTTGATAGCTGGAGCGGATCGGCAGCGGCCCGAAGCGCAGGTGCGACACGGTGGTAGCGCCGGATTTTTTGGAATCGTAGACAAAGTGGCCCTGGGCAAACAGATCCGTGCCCTCGCCGAGGATCTTGATGCTGGCCTTGTTGCTGCTGACCGTGCCATCGGCCCCAAGGCCGAAAAACAGTGCCCGGCGGGTTTTCGGTGACTCGATATCCAGTTCGCTGTCCACGTCGAGCGACAGGTGCGTCACGTCGTCGCGGACGCCCACGGTAAAGCGGGTTTTCGGTGACGTCTCCTTTAACTGGTCAAAGACCGCGCAGACCATGGCCGGGGTGAATTCCCGGGAGGACAAGCCGTAACGCCCGCCGATCACCCGGGGCAAAATCTCCCGGTCGCCCCGGCTATAGGCCTCCATCAGCGCGCCGCTGACTTCCAGCACAAGAGGCTCGCCCTGGGCACCGGGCTCCTTGGTCCGGTCCAGTACCGCCAGGTGTTTCACGGTCTCGGGCAGCGCCTGCAGGAAACGGTCCGTGGCGAAGGGCCGGAACAGCCGCACCTTGAGGACGCCCACCTTTTCCCCCTGCGCCATCAACCATTCCACAGTCTCGTGGGCGCACTCGGCGCCGGACCCCATCAGGATAACCACTCGCTCCGCTTCCGGATGGCCAAGGTAATCGAACAGCTGATATTGGCGACCGGTGATTTCAGCAAATCGCCCCATGACGGCTTCCAGACGTTCCGGAAATGCCCGATAGAACGGATTGGTGGCTTCCCGGGCCTGGAAAAACGCATCCGGATTCTGGGAAGTGCCCCTTACTACTGGCCGGTCGGGGGTCATCCGGCGGTTGCGATGTTCTTCCACCCCTTCATGAGACACGAGTGCCTGCAAGTCCTCGTCACTGAGCGCCACAATCTTGCCGATTTCATGGGAGGTGCGGAAGCCGTCAAAGAAATGCATCACCGGTACCCGGCTTTCCAGGGTTACCGCGTGGCCAATGGCGGCCAGATCCTGAGCTTCCTGCACCGAGCCCGAGGCCAGTAGCGCAAAACCCGTTCCTCGGGCGCTCATTACATCGGAGTGGTCACAGAAGATAGACAGGGCATGGGTGGCAACACTGCGGGCGGCAACGTGCATGCAAAAAGGCGACAGTTCGCCAGCAATCTTGAACAGATTGGGCAGCATCAGCAGCAGTCCCTGGGAGGCGGTGAACGTGGTCACCATCGAACCCGCCTGCAGCGCTCCGTGCATCGCGCCAGCAGCCCCGGCTTCGGACTGCATTTCCACCACGCCCGGCACCTGGCCCCAAAGGTTAGGCTTGCCAAGCGCAGCCCAGTCATCCGCGTGTTCACCCATCGCCGAAGCCGGGGTGATCGGGTAGATGGCAATGGTTTCACTCAATCGATAGGCCACCGAGGCCACGGCTTCATTGCCATCCAGGGTATGGAATGCCATCAACACCACTCCTTGTCAAAACTGTCAGACTGCTTTGAGTCTAGGCGGGGCAGCTATCAGCCACAAGCGGTGGGACAGCTTGCCGAACCAAGCTTGCGCAATTCGTCAAAAAGCCCGGCCAGGGCAAGACGCTCACACATCCGCAGAGTTCTGGCTGTCGGGCTGTCGGAATACCGGTAAACCGGCCTACGCCTTGGCCCGGCCCAGCGACCAGAGCCCGAATACCGGGCCGGGCACCAGCAGCAGCGCCACCCAGACCCCCAGGTCACCCCACAAGCCGCTGGTCAGCCAGATGGCCGGCAAGGTGAGCCCGAACCCCACGGCATTCATTACCGCCAGCGACGAGCCTACCGATTCCCGCGGCGCCGTGGCCGCCGCCAGGGCGGAGAACTGCGGCGAATCCGCGACTACCGCAAGCCCCCAGACAAACAGCAAGGCAATCAGGAGCACCGGCGACAGCCCGCTTAACCAGGGGTATACCAGGCAAACAGTTCCTGAAAGCATCAGGGCCCGCCAGGCAACCCATTCGCTCCCCTTGGTACGGCTCAGTCTGCCGCCACCGATACAACCGGCTGCCCCTATTCCGATTACGGCAAAAGCCAGCCAGGGGATGAGCCCGTCATCCGCACCCAAACGCTGCAACTCCCGGCCAATCAGTAAGGGCGTCAGCGTCCAGAAGGCATAAAGCTCCCACATGTGCCCGAAGTAGCCACCGGCGACCGCCCGAAACCTGGGTATACGCAATGCCGCCAGACCCTGACTCAGGGGTATGGGACCACTGCTTTTGGGCAGATGCGGCCCGTCACCCAACAGGAACACCATGGCACCTCCAGCCAGCGCCAACACCGATGCCACCAGTAACGGCAACTCCCAGGGCAGGCCGAATGTGGCGCCGCGCATAAGATGAGGCAATGCGGTGCCAAGTGTCAGCATGCCCACCAACCACGCCAGGGCCGCGCCGGCGTATTTCGGTGTCCAGGCAATGACCATTTTCATGCCGAGCGGATAGATACCGGCCAGGCACAGGCCTGTGGCAAACCGCAGCAGGAAATCCAGGGGTGGCAGATGGGCGGCAAAAACAAATCCACCGTTCACCAATGCCCCCAGCAGGCTCGACACCGCAAAAATCCGGCTGGCGCCAAACCGGTCCGCCAGCCCGGTTACAGCGATGGTCAGAGTGCCCACGATAAAGCCGGCCTGGACCGCCAGCGTCAGCCGGCCCAGATCGGTCTCCGTGAGGCCCAGCTCGCCGGAGAGCGATAACCAGACGCCGTTAACGCTGAACCACAGGGAAGTACCGAACAACTGGGCCAGCACGATAACAGGCAGGGGGTAACGTCTTAGCAGGTCGATCATTATTGTTGTCTTTTCTCCCTGGCTCAGGACTTTACCAACCGGTCCAGACGCAAACGTTCTCGATCATCAAACAGCCTGCGGCCACCCCAGGAGACCGCCATCACTGCACCAAAACCGGTGCCTGCCGTGATGATGAGCATCACCAGAATCTGGTATTTCACCGCCACCGCAGGCGGACTGCCCGCCAGAATCTGACCGGTCATCATGCCCGGCAAACTGACAATACCGGCAACCGCCATAGCGTTGATCGAAGGCATCATGCCACTGCGCATGGCCTCCCGCCGGATATCCTCCAGTGCCTGCTGCCAGGTTTGCCCCAGCATCAGCCGGTTCTCGATGACCGCCCGTTGCCGCCAGACCGACTCGTTCAGCCGGTCCAGTGCCAGGCTGACACCGGTCATGGTGTTGCCGAGCATCATACCCAGCAACGGAATGGCGTATTGAGGGGCATACCAGGGGGTTGGGCCGATCACCACGCTCAGCGCCAGCACCGTGACAGTAAAGGAGGACACGAACATAGCCCCGGTACCAATACCAAAGGCCCACCCTCCCTGCAGCCGCCGGCTCTGGCGCGCTACCACTTCCCTGCCCGCGACCAGCAGCATGACCAATGCCATCAGGGCAATCCAGTAGAACCCGGAGGAGGCGAACAGGACCTCCAGCACCAGTCCGATCAGGGCTAACTGGATGACCGTGCGCAAAGCGGCAACCAGCAGGTTGCGGGTAATGCCCAGTCGGGCCAGATACCCGGTCACCGCCAGGGCCAGAATCAGCAGAGCTGCCAGCCCGAGTTTCCACCAGACCAGATCAATCACGTCCATGGACAGGCTCCAGTCTGGCTCCGTAAATCCGGTAGTGTGCATTGGCGACGCGGTGGATCTGCGCCGGGTCGTGGGCAACCCAGAGGGTGGCAATCTGCCGCCGTCGAATCTCCTCAAGCAGCCAGATTTCAATGGTTTCCGTGGTCTCGCCATCCAGATTGGCAGTAGGTTCATCCAGCAACAGCGCTTCCGGTTGCATGGCAAGGGCACGCCAGAGCGCCAGACGCTGCCGCTCCCCGGAAGACAGCCGGCTGACCGACCAGCCCATCACCTCTGGAGGAAAACCCAGCGCCGGTGGTAGCAGGTCACCAGTCGTACCAGGGAAGTGAGCAGCCACATCATCAAACCACCATTGGCTGTCCGCCGGCACCATCACCACACGCCTGCGCCACTGGTGCGCTGGCAGGGAAAGCTGATCGGTGCCATTGAGCGAGATGCTGCCGCCATGGGGCTCCAGGTCTGCAACGGCACGCAGCAACCGGCTTTTACCGCTGCCGGAAGGCCCGGACAAGCAGACCACTTGCCCTCCGGGCACAGCCATCGATACCTCATCCAGGCTGCCGACACGGACGCCTTCCAGCAATAGTGCCTTCAAAACCGGCTCGCCCGGGCAACTCCGAACCATTCACAAGCCTCCAGGCCGGTCACGACGCTGGTCGTCCGGTTTGCGAGACAGCCACGGCGCGACGATCTGGCAACAGGAGCGACAACATCGCTGCCATTACCACCAACACTGAGGATATCCACAAGCATGCTTCCAGGCCATAAGCCTGATAGACCCAACCGGACAAAATCGTTCCCAGCAGTCGTCCGGCGGCGTTGGACATGTAGTAAAAGCCCACATCCAGGGACACGCCATCACCCCTGGCGTAGGAGACTATCAGGTAGCTGTGCAGGGAGGAATTGATGGCAAACAGCACCCCGAACAGCAGCAGACCGCCGATGACGACAAACTGAGGCGACCAGCCAGCCAGCAGGCCACTGGCAATGGCGGCGGGAATCAACGCCAGGGCAGCCGCCCAGAGCACGGCCGGCTGCTTGCCTTCCCTATTCCCGGTAATCCGGGGCGCGATGGCCTGGATAAAACCATAGCCGATAATCCAGATGGCCATGAAACCGCCCACTTGCCAGAAATCCCAGCCAAATACCGTGTGCAGATACACCGGCAGGGCCACCACAAACCAGACATCCCGGGCCCCGAACAGGAACATGCGCGCGGCGGACAGTACGTTGATCGCCCGGCTCTTGGACAGGATTTCACGGAACTTCGGCTTCGCCTTGCTCTTGCCCAGCTCCCGCCTGAGCAGGAACAGGCTCGCCAGCCACACAAGGCCCAGCGCCACTGCCATGATCACGACCGCACCTTTAAAGCCAGCGGCCACCAGCAACACGCCACCCAGGAAGAACCCCACACCCTTGAGGGTATTCTTGGAGCCGGTAAGAATCGCCACCCACTTGTACAGGGTGCCCTGCTGCTCATCCGGCACCAGCAACTTGATGCCGCTCTTGGCGGACATCTTGTTCAGGTCCTTGGCGATACCGGAGAGTGCCTGTGCGGCCATCACCCAGGGCACGGTGAGCATGGCCGCCGGCACCGCCAGCATGGCCAGCGCGACAATCTGCAGGCCCAGCCCGATATTCATGGTACGGTTCAGGCCCACGCGGGCGCCCAGGTAGCCGCCCACCAGGTTGGTCACCACCCCGAAAAACTCGTAGAAGATGAACAGCAGGGCGATTTCCAGCGGCGAATAGCCCAACTGGTAGAAATGCAGCACCACCAGCATCCGCAGGGCACCATCGGTGAGGGTGAAAGCCCAGTAGTTACCGGTGATAATCAGGTACTGTCGGATGGCGGCCGTCATATCACGCCGAGCCCACCCGGCGCGCCAGTTCGGCGGTGCGGTTGGCGTAGCCCCACTCGTTGTCGTACCAGGCATAGATTTTCACCTGGGTACCGTTGACCACCATGGTGGACAGGGCATCAACGATGGAGGAACGCGGGTCGGTCTTGTAGTCGATGGACACCAGCGGGCGTTCCTCATATCCCAGAACGTCTTTCAATTCACCCTCTGCCGCTGCTTTCAACAGCTGGTTCACGGTGTCGCGATCCGTGGGTGTTTCCACTTCAAACACGCAATCGGTCAGCGACGCATTGGTTAAAGGCACTCGCACCGCGTGGCCATCCAGCCGCCCTTTCAGTTCCGGGAAGATCTCGATAATCGCCGTCGCGGAACCGGTGCTGGTCGGGATCAACGAACTGCCGCAGGCCCTGGCCCGGCGCAGATCCTTGTGGGGCGCATCGATGATGGTCTGGGTGTTGGTGAGGCTGTGAATGGTGGTGATCGAACCGTGCCTGATGCCCAGTTTCTCGTGGATCACCTTTACCACCGGCGCCAGGCAGTTGGTGGTGCAGGAGGCGGCCGTGACGATGCGGTCGTTGGCAGGATCAAAGATGTCGTCGTTTACGCCGACCACGATATTCCTGGCACCTGCTTCCTTCACCGGTGCGGTAACCACCACCCGCTTCACCCCCTGGTCCAGGTACCCCTGCAGGGCGCTGACTTTCCTGTTGACGCCACTGGCCTCAATCACCAGGTCGCAGCCGGACCAATCGGTTTCGCCGATGGTCTTGTTGTGGGTCACGCGGAGTCGCTGCCCCTCGATAACAATCTCCGTACCATCGGCAGAGGCGTCATGGCGCCAGCGGCCATGGATGCTGTCAAAATTGAGCAGGTGGGCCAGGGTGCCGGCATCCGCACCCGGATCGTTGATGGCGACAAATTCCATCTCCGGCCACCCCCAGGCAGCCCGCAAGGCCAGGCGACCGATGCGGCCAAATCCGTTAATTCCGATTCTGATCTTGCTCATGATGTGCTCCTGAAGGGTCTGGTCAATCCAGTAAACAACGTAATGACTACAGGCACTGGACAGCCGGCCGTTCCGCCATGGCCTGCAGCCGCTCCAGCGGGCTCTTAATCAATGCGGTATTGCTGGTGGCCGTTTCGTCCAGCACCCGAACCAGCCACGAAGGCAACTGTGGATTCAGCGAATAGGAAATCCACTGCCCCCGGCGCTCCGTTGTCAGCATGCCAACCTCCCGCAGGGTCGCCAGGTGCCGGCTGACTTTGGGCTGGGAGACGCCAAAGGCTTCGGTCAGCTCGCAGACGCAGAGTTGTTCCTGGTTCCGGATAAGCAGCAGCGCAGCCAGGCGGAAGTCATCGGCCAATGCCTTGAACACCGCCACCGGGTCATAACTGAACGGTTTTGACCCGGTTTCTTTCTGATGGACGAGGGCAAAAAGTGCGATACGCTCTTTGATTTCCTTGAGCGTCAGGGCAAAGGTCCCGTGGCGGTTTGCCGGAACCGGGTCGGCAAAATCCCAGGCAATCGGCTGGGCCGGCTGGCACAGGGTGCCGCATTCGTGGGCGGCTTTCTCGCAGAGAGTAATGACGTAATCCCAGTCGCTCCCCTGCACATCCGCCAACCGCTTGCTGTGCAGACCCTCCGTGGAGATGCCGGCTTCCTCCAGAACCTGCAATGCCATAGGGTGCGGACTGGTTGGCTCGGTACCGGCACTGGCCACCTCAAACCGGTCCCCCGCCACGTCCCGGAGCAACGCTTCCGCCATCAGTGAGCGGGCACTGTTGGCGGTGCAGACGAACAAAACGCGGCGCTTCATATCTTCAATTCCGTATATTTGAGTTGCCACATATATATTTTAATGCATAATAGAATCTCCAGCGCACCGAGTAAAGGGGGACCTCACATTAAAATGGACAACACCAGGGAAGTTAGGGTGACGCCGTCCTCCGAAGGCATGGACCTTTTCGGGCGGTACCTGTCAGTCTGGGTGGCCCTGGCGATCATCGCCGGCGTGGCCCTGGGTCAGCTGACACCGTCGGTACCAGAGACCTTGTCCCGCTTTGAATACGCCCAGGTGTCCATCCCCATCGCCATCCTGATCTGGGCGATGATTTTTCCGATGATGGCGCAGATCGATTTCAGTGCCGTGGTCGGCGTGCGCAAAGAGCCCAAAGGATTGGCCATTACCACCATCGTGAACTGGCTGATCAAACCGTTCACCATGTTTGCCATCGCCTGGTTCTTCCTGACGGTGGTGTTCGAGCCGTTTATTGCCCCGCAACTGGCCAGCGAATACCTGGCCGGCGCGATTCTTCTGGGTGCCGCGCCCTGCACCGCGATGGTGTTCGTCTGGAGCTACCTGACCAAAGGCGATGCCGCCTACACCCTGGTGCAGGTGTCACTGAACGACCTCATCATGCTGTTCGCCTTTGCACCCATTGTGGTGTTCCTGCTTGGCATTTCCGATATTCAGGTGCCCTGGGATACCGTGTTCCTGTCGGTGGTGCTGTACATTGTAATACCGCTGACCGCCGGCTACCTGACCCGCCGCACGCTGATTGCCCGCCACGGCCAGCGCTGGTACGACGAGGTGTTCATGAAGCGCCTTGGGCCGGTCACGCCAGCAGCGCTGATCGTCACCCTGGTATTGCTGTTTGCCTTCCAGGGCGAAGTGATTCTGAACAACCCCCTTCACATTGTGCTGATTGCCGTGCCGCTGATCGTACAGACCTTCCTGATCTTCTTCCTGGCCTACGGCTGGGCCAGACTGTGGAAAGTGCGCCACTGCATTGCGGCACCCGGCGCGATGATCGGCGCCAGCAACTTCTTCGAACTGGCCGTAGCCGCCGCCATCGCACTGTTCGGCCTGCAATCCGGCGCCGCCCTGGCGACGGTGGTTGGCGTGCTGGTGGAAGTGCCGCTGATGCTGATGCTGGTGCGCATTGCCAACAAGACCCGGGACAGGTTTCCTGCGTGAATTGATCAACATCAGAAGGCACATTCGATCAGGTTGAGCCAGGAACCATGCTTGGGCGTGTGAACATACTCATAATTCCGGCTCACAGTCGGCGCCTTGCCCGGAACCGGCGGCAAGTCGGGAGCCGTCAAACCAATCGCTTGCACCCCTGGCTTCTCATCGACACTGACCGTGTAAATCGGATTCGGCCGGGTATTCGGGGTAACTGCCCTCAGGCTGGACGGGGAGAGCGCCCTGCGCGCGGCCACTCTCAATTGACTGGCCGGCCACCGCTCACGCCGGGGCGATGCGCCGACCGCTGTCCGGGTCGAAGAACACCACCTTCTTCATGTCGAACATCAATTCGGCGGTTTCACCCCACTCCACCGGGTGCTCCGGGTCGATCCGGCAGTGCACGTTGGTGTCGTTCAGCTGAATCAGCGCGATGACGTCCGGGCCCGTGGGTTCGGTCACTTCGATGGTGAATTCGCCCCTGGCCACGAGGGTCTGGTCGTTTTTCTGATCCTGGGGCTGGGTGATGTGCTCCGGGCGGATGCCCAGAATCACGTCCCGGCCCACGCGGTCGGCTAGAAATTCCGGTACCGGCAGTTTGATGGCCCGTCCGCCGTTACCACGTACCTCCGCCTGCAGACCGCTTTCTCCCTGCTCCACAGTCACCGGCACAAAACTCATGGCCGGTGAGCCCATGAAGCCGGCCACAAACAGGTTCTCCGGCCGGTCGTAAACCTCTTTCGGTGTACCCAGCTGTTGCAACTCACCGTCCTTGAGCACGGCAATCCGGTCCGCCAGGGTCATGGCCTCGATCTGATCGTGGGTTACGTACACAATGGTGGTTTTCAGGCGCTGGTGCAGTTTCTTGATCTCGGTACGCATTTCCACCCGCAGCTTGGCGTCAAGATTCGAGAGCGGCTCGTCGAACAGGTAAATGCGCGGCCGGCGGGCCAGGGCCCGGCCCATGGCCACCCGCTGCTGCTGACCGCCGGAGAGGTTCGCCGGCTTCTTGTTCAGCAACTGGGAAATCTGCAGCAGGTCGGCCACCCTTTCCACTTCCTGATCAATCTCGTGCTTCGGCAGGCCGCGGATCTTCAGGCCAAAGGCGATGTTCTCGCGCACCGACATGGTCGGGTACAGGGCGTAGGACTGGAACACCATGGCGATGTCCCGGTCTTTCGGCTCCATGCTGGAGATATCCTTGCCGTCGAGCACGATGGCACCGTCGGTGATGGTTTCCAGGCCCGCGATGGTGTTCATCAGGGTGGATTTGCCACAGCCGGACGGGCCGACAAGTATCAGGAATTCCCCGGAAGCGATGTCGATATCGATGCCCTTGAGGGTTTCCTCGGCAACTCCCGGGTAGGTTTTGCGGATGCTCCGCAGTTCCAGTTGAGACATTGTTGTTGTCCTCTCAGGTCAGCCTTTGACAGATCCGGCGGTCAGCCCCCGGATGAAGTATTTGCCGGCGACGATATAGACCACCAGCGTCGGTAGCGCCGCAATCATCGCCGCAGCCATATCCACGTTGTATTCCTTCACCCCGGTACTGGTGTTTACCAGGTTGTTAAGCGCCACGGTGATGGGCTGGCTGTCGCCACTGGCAAATACCACCCCGAACAGGAAGTCGTTCCAGATCTGGGTGAACTGCCAGATCAGCGACACCATGAAAATGGGCGTGGACATCGGCAGCAGGATGCGGAAGAAAATGGTGAAGAAGCCGGCACCGTCCAGCCGGGCGGCCTTGATCAGGGCATCTGGAATGGCCACGTAGTAGTTCCTGAAGAACAGCGTGGTAAAAGCCACCCCGTAGATCACATGCACCAGAACCAGACCAGCAGTGGTATTGGCCAGGCCAAGTTTGCCCAGGGTTGCGGCCATGGGCAGCAGAACCACCTGGAACGGCACGAAGCAGCCGAACAGCAGCATGCCGAAGAACAGGTCGGAGCCCTTGAACTTCCACTTGGACAGCACATAACCGTTGAAGGCGCCCAGCAGCGTGGAAATGAGCACCGCCGGCACGGTCATCTTGAACGAGTTCCAGAAATACCCGCGTATGCCCTCGCACTGGACACCGGTGCAGGCCTCGGACCAGGCCTTGGTCCAGCCGATGGTGGTCCAGTCCGTGGGCAGCGCCATCAGGTTGCCGGTGCGAATGTCCATGGGCGTCTTGAAGCTGGTCACCAGCATGATGAAGAGCGGGATCAGATACACCAGCGCGGCCAGAAGCAGGAGCCCATAGATGGCCACGCGGCTGGGACGAAAGCCCGGGCGAACCACATCAGTCATGGCGTTTCTCCCTCAGTTCCGAGTACAGGTAAGGCACGATCAGCGCCAGTATGGCGCCCAGCATCAGCATGGCACTGGCCGACCCCAGGCCCATCTGGCCCCGGGTGAAGGTATGGGCGTACATGAACACCGCCGGCAGATCGGTGGAGTAGCCCGGACCACCGGCGGTCATGGCCATGACCAGATCAAAGCTTTTGATGGCGATGTGGGCCAGTACCATCACCGCACTGAAGAACACCGGCCGCAGGGAGGGCAGGATGATTTTCCAGTAGATCAGCGGCAGGCTGGCGCCATCGACCCGGGCGGCCCGGATAATGGCAGAATCCACCCCACGAAGCCCCGCCAGGAACAGGGCCATAACGAACCCGGAGGCCTGCCAGACAGCAGCCATCACGATGGTGTAGATGGCCATATCCGAACTCACCAGCCAGTCGAAACTGAATGACGTCCAGCCCCAGTCATGCATCAGCTTCTCCAGCCCCAGACTGGGGTTCAGGATCCACTTCCACACGGTGCCGGTGACAATCATCGACAAGGCCATGGGATAGAGGTAGATGGTGCGGATAGCGCCTTCCTGACGGATCCGCTGATCCAGAAAAATAGCCAGCACCACTCCAATAACCAAGCAACTTAGAATGAACAGGCCGCCGAAGATGCCCAGGTTGACGGAGGCAGTCAGCCAGCGGTCATTGGCCATCAGCTTGGCGTACTGATCGAAGCCGACAAAGTCGTACACCGGCAGGAAGCTGGAACTGGTGAACGAGAGCACGCCGGTCCACAGCATGAAGGCGTACACGCCAATGCCTACCAGAACAAAGGTGGGGGCCACCACCAGCTTCGGCAGCCAGCGCTGGAGCCCGTCCAGCAGACGCGACGGCGCCCTGGCCACTCGCGCGGGATGATATTGGATCTGTTCCATGGGGGTTCTCCGGAAGCAGCGACGGGGCCACCGACGCGGTGGCCCCGGTCAGATCACAGTGCGGCCTGGATGGCAGCCGCCAATTGATCGGTGGCCTCGGCCGGGTCCGGGTTGTCCGAGTTGGCGAAGTTGGTCACCACATCGAAAATCTGACCCTGCACGTAGCTGGTGTTGGCCAGGCCATGGGCGAAGCTGGGCACCAGCCCGCCGGTTTTGGCGGTGGCCCTGAAGGCGTCCATGGAGTCCTGGGCGCAGGCGTCGAAATCCGACATGTCCATGTCCGTGCGCACCGGGATGGAGCCCTTGGCCTTGGTGAAGACGGTCTGGAACTCCGGCGACAGGATGGTGCGGGCCAGGTCCTTCTGGGCCTTCACGTTGTCCTCGTTATTCAGCTTGAACATGGCGAACGAATCCACGTTGAAGGTAAAGTCACCCGAGGTGGCCGGCGCCGGAGCGCACAGGTAGTCCTTGCCTGGCGTCAGGCCGGCGGCAGTGAATTCACCCTTGGCCCAGTCACCCATGATCTGCATGGCTGCCTCGCCCTTTATCACCATGCCGGTGGCGGTGTTCCAGTCCCGGCCCGCGGCGTTGTCGTCCACGTAGCTCATCACCTTAGCGAACCTGGCGAAGGTCTCTTCCATTTTCGCGCTGTTGATTACGTCCATGTCGTTGTCCACGAACGCCCGGCTGTAGTCCTTCGGCCCGAGTACCGCCAGTGCCACCGCTTCGAACACGGTGGCGTCCTGCCAGGGCTGGCCACCGTGGGCCAGCGGAATGATGCCGGCGGCCTTGAGCTTGTCGGCGACGGTGAAAAACTCGTCGAGGGTGGTGGGCACCTTGGCGTCCACCCTGGCCAGTACCTCCGGGTTCACCCACAGCCAGTTGACCCGGTGCACGTTTACCGGCACCGCCACGTAATGGCCTTCGTACTTCATCACGTCGGCAATGCGTGGGGGAATGAGCTGGTTCCAGTTTTCCTGAGCGGCAACGTCGTCGAGGCTGGTCAGGAAGCCCAGCTTTGCCCACTCCCGGATGTCCAGGCCCTTGATCTGGGCGGCGGCGGGCGGGTTGCCGGAAACGGCGCGGGTCTTGAGCACGGTCATGGCAGCCTCACCGCCACCGCCGGCCACCGCGAAGTCTTTCCAAGTGTGGCCCTGCGCAACCATCATTTCCTTGAGGGCGGCGGCCGCGCGCGCTTCGCCACCGGAGGTCCACCAGTGCAGGACTTCCACTTCACCGGCCTGGGCATTACCCAGGGGCATCAGGGCGGAAGACAGCGCCAGGGCGCCAAGGGTACGGGTCATGCGGTTCATACAGACTCCTTGTTATTTTTGTCAGCGACGACCGGCAGCCAGGGGCCAATCGGTCAAGAATCACTCAACGAGTATAGGGCAAGGGGCTGGCCGGCTAAGTATCAAACTGAAAACCCGATGTGACAGGCTTGTTACATAGCGGGCGCGGCCCCGTAGGGCGGTCCGGGACACGGCGGATTAGCGGCGGGGCAGGTCCAGGGTTACCCGCAGGCCGCCGCCGGGGCGGTTGTCCACGGTCAGTTCGCCGCCATGATTGTGGGCAATGTTGCGGGCAATGCCCAGGCCCAGGCCGTGGCCCTCCTGGTGCTGGCAATCGTGCCGGTAATAGGGGTCAAAGATCCGGGGCAGCGCGGCCTCGGGGATACCCGGCCCCCGGTCGTCCACCCGAATCCACAGACGGTCGGCGGAGTCCTCCAGGGTGATCACCGCCCGCTCGCCGTACTTGACGGCGTTGTCCAGCAGGTTGCCCAGGCAGCGGGACAGGGCCAGCGGCTTGCCCCGGTACGGCAGGCTGTGGCCCCGCACCGTCACCAGCGACTGGTCGCCGTCCCGGTAGGCCTCGGCCATGCGCGCCACCAACCGTTCAATGTCCACCGGCTCCACGTTCTCGTGTATGTCGGTGTCCTTGAGGGACTGCAGCGCGCCCTTCACCAGCAGTTCCAGCTCCAGCAGGTCATCCTCCAACCGGCCCCGCATGGCGTCGTCCTGGATCAGGTCGGCCCGCAGGCGCAGGCGGGTGATGGGGGTCTGGAGGTCGTGGGAGATGGCCCGGAACATCTGGTCCCGGTCACCGATGAAGCTCTGCAGGCGTCGACGCATGGTGTTGAAACCACGGGTAACGGCAACGATTTCAGCACTACCCTGCTCACTCAACGGCGGCTGTTTTTCATCCAGAGGCAAGTCTCGCGCTGCTTTGGCAAGCGTGCGCAGGGGGCGGGTCTGCTGACGCACCAGCCAGGCCAGCACCGGAAACAGAATGCCAATCATCACCAGGATGAACAGAATCTGCTGGCCCGGAATGCTCTCGTCCTCCAGCGAGACATAGGGCGCCGGCAACAGAGAGGCAAGATATAACCACTCCCCGTCGGCGACCTCAACCTGGGTGACCAACACCGGCGGTTTGATGGGCTCAAGAGTCAGCGCATAGTGCGCCCAGCTCCTTGGCAGGGCATCCAGTGGCAGCTCGGCATTCAGAATCCGCAGATCATCCGGGTGAACGAAATCAACATGCAAATTCACGCTATTACCCAACCGACTCCTGAGAACCGAAAGTACCTCCTCTCTGACTAGTTGCTTGCGCTCACTGTCGGGCAAGGCTTTCATGTCGATGCGTCTGTCGTTGAGCGAAACGAAAAACCGGGAGCCTCCCATGTCCCGCAACTGGTCGAGAACAATGTGTCGGTACTGCAAGGGCAGAGACTTGAAGAACTGTGTGGTGGCCGCCGCCGAATAGGCCAGGTTACGGGTAGTACTGACCAGACCTTCAATCTGATGGGCCCGGAAAGTGCCGACCCAGACCAGACTTGAAACCACCTGGGCAACTCCCATGGCCAGCAATGTCAGCAGCAGGATCCGCCCCAGCAAGGACGATGGCACCAGCCGCCATGACCGGCGTGGTTTGCCTTCTCCCCTGCGGTTACTCGCTGGCATGTCTTACCGAAGCGGCCAGAACATATCCCGCTCCCCGGACTGTTTTTATCAATTTTGGATTTCGCCCATGATCACCGAGACGCTGGCGCAAGCGGCTGACCGCCACATCCACAACCCGATCCAGGGGCATGGACTCGCGCCCCCGGGTTACATCGGAAATGGTGTCCCGGTCCAGCACTTCGTTGGGGTTGGCCAGAAACAACTGCAGCAGTGCAAAATCGGCTCCGGAAAGGGGGACCGTCTCGCCATCTTCCGAGATCAATTCGTGGGCAAGTGTGTCGAGGCGCCAGCAATCAAAGAGTAGGAACCGAGGGTTGTCAGATCGGGCAAAACTCGCTCTTCGGAGCAAGGCCTTGACTCTGGCCTGCAGCTCCCGGGCGCTGAATGGTTTGGCGAGATAGTCATCAGCGCCCAGCTCAAGACCTACCACCCGGTCGGTTTCGTCGGAACTTGCTGTCAGCATGATGATGGGCACTCTCGACTGTTCCCGTATCCGCCGGCAAAGGGTAAAGCCATCGTCACCGGGCAGCATTACATCAAGCACAATAAGATCGACATGGGCGGAATCCAGTTGGGACTGCATCTGTTCGCCATCCGCTGCGGTCAGCACTCCGTACCCCACACGGGTCAGGTGCTCCTCCAACAACTCCCGGATAGCGACATCGTCGTCAACAACCAGAATCAATGCCTTACTATCATTCATGGATTTGCATTCATGGACTTAACTTTTTTGTTATTCATGCGACAAGAGTACGCCCTGAAATTGTAAAGCAAAAACCCTGTTTGGGCGCCCGGGAATAGAAAACAGCGAATGCCTTGCCTTGCGACGCCTCCGTCTCCTTAAAACTGATAAATCAGCCTGAGGCGATTATTGAAAAAGGTAGGCTGACCATTCCAGCCCACGACACCCAGATTGTTGCTGACCGAGAGCCCTTCAAGATTCGGGTTCACTCCCGCCAACTGGTAGGTGAAGCCGACATCGAAACCGTAGCCGATCTGTCCCTTCTTGATAACCGCGTTGGCGGGGTAACCCTGGCTGCCACTGAAATCGTAATAATTGCCGTTGAATCCATAAGCGGCTTTGTGCCAGACATAACGGGTGAACATGGACAGGTTGTTTGTGACAGAGCCACTTAATCGGACACCATAAGCTCTTCCGGGGCCACTGTTTTCGATGCCCGCGTTCATCGTATCATCGAATAAGGTCCCGCTGAGGTCAGAATAGGGGTGAACGAAACCACCATTGCGGAAAGTGCCCTTATTGACCGGAGAATACTGCGCCAGTATTGATGCTTTCCAGTTCGGCCCCTGCACACCGAGTTTACCGCCATAGATAGCAGCGTCGATCTGACCAAGCGCCGCCGAGCCTGAATCCGTTTCATGCAGCGCCTGCAAGCGCACAAAGGGGCGAAGTCCATTGCGTGCAAGCGGTGGAAGTTGGTAACCCGCCTCAACGTATCCCATTTTCGCAATATTGAAAAAATTGTAGAACCATGCCTGCCCGAGCAGCCCCCCCGCCGAAGTTTGCTGCTGATACTGCAGCCCGGCTGTCAAAAGGCCGGGTTGCGCGCCGACCGGGTAGCCAGTTGTATTGCGATTACTCCATTCGTCCGTGAAGCGACCAAGCGAACGCGTGAACCGGCCGAAATACAGTTTCATATCGGGAGTTGAAGAACCCGCATCATAAGCAAACGGCATGTATTGCGACACTTCATATTGCGAATTTCTGACCTCCTGCGGACCGTGTTTCTGAAAAGAATCGAACAGCGAGAGAGTTCCTGAAACTCCGTAAAAAGATCTTGGCAGGAGGGTATACATATCGGTGTTGGCAAAGGGAGTATTAATCAATTGTCTCCCGGCACGCACACGCAGACCCTGCCCCTGATACTGCAGAAAACCTTCGGTGAGCTGGTTCAGGTCCTGAGGCTGCCCGAGGAGCCCTTTATAGACGCCGTCATCGTAACTGACCAACGGATGCGTCGTGAAAAGGGAGGTATGGGCACTGAAGCCATAAAGACTCCCGGTGGACATGGATATGTCGCCGCCATACGCTGTGCCACGACGGTCAAAAGACTGACCTTGCTCCGCCACTGTCCCCTGCGGCACAGGGTAGGGAGCGTTACCGGAGTTGCGGCGACGAAAATCGTAGATACGAAGATTGCCCGATATGCTGGCGTCGTCGACAATGCTGGACTTGAAAGCGTCCCGAAATGTCTCTGCGTGGCCGGGCGCGGCAAAACCAAGACCAAGGATGACACACAGTGTGACGAGATTCGTGGGGGAAAAACAATGCCGACGTGCGGGATTATCATTAGTAATTGCACAGGCAGGTGAAAATAGTCGTTGTTGCTCGAACATGCCTTCTCCTTTTGTTTTTATGAGATTTTTTTGTAATTTGACTGCAGCTTGCAGTGAGCATCCGCGGCAGTGTGCCGACGATGGCAGCGGCTTTCTCAGCCAGGACCAACCGCGAATTTCACTATAGGCGGGAACATTTCCGGGAGAGGTATCAAAGTGTAAGACGAATGCAACACCCTGGTTACATTGGTCAGACCGGCCAGAGGCAAGGGGCTTTTAGGGGGGGGGTAAGCGTTCGGGTTTGCCTGCTCAGACAAGCCTGGAAGGCATCTTTCTGTCTCGACATCCGGCTTGTTGGGATGTGTGTGGGTACCCGGGAAAATCTTGTTCAGTCGGCGCTGGCATCAAACGCATCATCTGTTCAGCCACCCCCCACCCTGCTAATATCGCGCCCACATTTCTGACGCACTGAACCGAACGGAACCTACCGAATGGACGTTTTCCAGGCCCTTTTCCTTGGCCTTCTCCAGGGACTGACCGAATTCCTGCCCATATCCAGCTCGGCCCATCTGATCCTGACGCCGGTTTTCTTTGGCTGGGATGATCAGGGCGTGGGCTTCGACCTGTCTGTCCATTTCGGAACCCTGCTGGCCGTAGTGCTCTATTTCCGGCAGGATGTCTTCGGCATCGCCCGAGACGGGCTGATTTCCGTTAGCCGGCGCAAGATCGTTGGCCAGGGCGCCCTGGCCTGGTACCTTATCATCGGCACCATCCCCGCGGGTCTGGCTGGCCTGGCCTTGCTGGACATGATCGACAACGAGCTGCGGGCCGTGGAAGTCATCTTCTTCACCACCCTGTCCTTCGGCCTTTTGCTGGGTATTGCCGACTGGCTACCCACACGCCAGCGCACCCTCGACAAGCTCAACTGGAAAGACGCACTTCTGGTCGGCATCGCCCAGGCCATGGCCCTGGTGCCCGGCACCTCCCGCTCCGGCGTCACCATCACCGCCGGCCTGTTCCTGGGCATGACCCGGGAAACCGCCTCCCGGTTCTCCTTCCTGCTGGCCATTCCGATTATCGTGCTGGCATCTGCCGTGAAGCTGCTGGAAGTGGCAACCTCGGATGTTGTCGTGGACTGGAGCGGTTTCCTGATCGGCGGCATCACCTCTTTCCTGATGGCCATAACCGCCATTCATTTCTTCCTGAAGTGGCTCAACACAGTTGGCATGTGGCCGTACGTGATTTACCGGGTGATTCTGGCCATCGTCATCTATGCGGTTCTGATGCGCTAAACGCCCTCCTGAGGCAATAAAACCGTTCGGCGTGTGCGCATGCCAAGGCTTTCAGGATCGTTGAGAGACAGGTACTGCTGGTGGATACCCGGGCTCACATGAACAGAATCTTGAGCCCGATCAGCACAATCACCACGCCGCCGACAAATTCCGCTTTGCCCTCAAGGAAGGTGCCACTGCGGGTACCGATATAGACTCCGGCTACACTGAAGAGCAACGTGGTCACACCAATAACCAGGCAAGCCTGTAAAGGCGCAACATCCAGCAGGGTCAGGGCAAATCCGGCCGCCATGGCATCAATGCTGGTGGCAATGGCCAGCATCAACATAACCCGATGGGTGATGATTGCGATGTCCTCCTCTACCCCTTCGGAAAATGCCTCATAAATCATCTTGCCACCAACAAGCGCCAGCAGGATGAACGCAATCCAGGGCGCATAGACCTCAACCCAGCCAAGCACACCCTGACCGCCCAGGTAGCCGATCAGTGGCATCAGCCCCTGAAACACCCCAAAATACAGCCCCGCCATGACGGCGAGCGATGATGCTTTTTTCTTGTGCTTGGAACCCAAGCCAATCGACACGGCGAACGCATCCATACTCAGTGCCACGGCCAGCACCAACACTTCAATCATGCTCTTCAAGCTCCAGTTGCAGTAACGGGTAACGATCTGTCAGCAGACTTCCAGCGGCGCATAGGCCAGCACCAGCCATTTGGCGCCGTCATCAAAGTTCACCTGCACCCGTGTATGGTGCCCGGTTCCCTCTGAATTCATAACGATACCCTCGCCGAACTTCGGATGGCGCACCCTCTGCCCCAGGCTGAAGCCGGACTGCTGCGCCGAGTCCTGGGCGAACAGACTTTGGTTTGGCCGCTCAACCATGGCCGGGCGGGTGACGGTGTTGCGTAAGCGGACTTCCTGCAGGCAGCCACCCGGGATCTCCCGTACGAACCGGGACAGGGCGTTGAACTTTTCCTGGCCATACAGGCGGCGGGATTCAGCGTAAGTGAGCACCAGTTTTTTCATGGCCCGGGTAATACCCACATAGGCCAGGCGCCGTTCTTCTTCCATGCGGCCGGGTTCTTCCAGGGACATGCCGTGGGGGAACAGGCCTTCCTCCACACCGGCCAGGAACACCAGCGGAAATTCAAGGCCTTTGGCGGAGTGAAGGGTCATAAGCTGGACGCTGTCTTCATGGTCTTCGGCCTGGGATTCCCCGGCGTCCAGCGCCGCCTGGGCGATGAATTCCGCCAGGGGATCAACGCCATCCTCTACTTCATAATCAGACAGTGCGTTGACCAGTTCCTCCAGGTTTTCCACCCGGGCCTGGCCTTTCTCGCCTTTTTCGCTGGCGTGATAGTCTTTCAGTCCACTGTCTTCAATGGTCTGCTTCATCAGGCCATGCAACGACGCATCGCCTGCCATCTCAGACAACCCTTCGATGATGGCAATGAATGACTGCAGCCCGGTTTTGGCCCGGCCTTTCACCTGCCCGGCTTCCAGCAACCGTTCGGCGGACTCCCACAGGGAAATGCCCTGCTCCGTGGCGTATTCCCGAAGCTCTGCCAGGCTCTTGGCACCAATGCCCCGGGGCGGCACGTTGACCACCCGCTCGAAGGCCGCGTCATCGCGCCGGTACTGCACCAGTCGCAGGTACGCCAGCGCATTGCGGATTTCCTGGCGATCGTAGAACCGCAGGCCGCCGTAAACCCGGTAGGGAATGCCCTGGCGCATCAGGGATTCTTCCAGCACCCGGGACTGGGCGTTGGAGCGATAGAGAATCGCCGATTCACTGCGCAGGTTGCCGTCCTGTACCCAGGCGGAGATGCTGTCGGCGATGTAGTTGGCTTCGTCCTGTTCGTTGAAGGCCGCGTACAGGCTGATCGGTTCACCCTCCGGGCCGTCGGTCCACAGCTCCTTGCCCAGCCGGCCCTGGTTGTTGGCGATCACCGCGTTGGCCGCTTTCAGAATCATCTGTGTGGACCGGTAGTTCTGCTCCAGACGCACCAGCCGGGCATTGGGAAAGTCCCGCTGGTACTGCTGGATGTTCTCCACCTTGGCACCCCGCCAGCCGTAGATGGACTGATCGTCGTCCCCCACCACCGTCATTGGCACCCGATTGCTGGCGAGCACCTGTAGCCAGGCGTATTGAATGGTGTTGGTATCCTGGAACTCGTCCACCAGGATGTGCTGGAATCGGCTCTGGTAATGGGCCAGAAGCTCCGGCCGATGCAGCCAGAGCTCGTGGGAACGCAGCAGCAGCTCACCGAAATCCACCAGACCACCCTGCTGACAGAGCTTTTCGTACTGGCGGTAGATTTTCAGCATGATCGACAGGAAATGATCACCCGGATTCTCCTGGATATGATCCGCCCGCAGCCCTTCGTCCTTCTGGCTGTTGATGAACCACTGGGCCTGCTTGGGCGGCCACTTGCTCTCGTCAATCTGGTTTTCCCGCATCACCCGCTTGATCAGCCGCAGCTGGTCGTCGCTGTCCAGTACCTGGAAGTTCTCCGGCAGGCCGGCGTCTTTCCAGTGCGACCGCAACAGCCGGTGGGCAATACCATGGAAGGTTCCGAACCAGAGGCCGCGGGCAGGAATCTGCATCATCTGCTCGATGCGATACCGCATTTCCCTGGCGGCCTTGTTGGTGAAGGTCACCGCCAGGATGCCGGTGGGCGGAACCCGATCCACGGTCATCAACCAGGCGATCCTGTGGACCAGGACCCGGGTTTTGCCACTACCTGCGCCCGCTAGCACCAGCAGGTGGTCGTTTTGGGCGGTGACAGCTTCGCGCTGGGCATCGTTCAACGGATCGATGATGTGGGAGACGTCCATAAAGAATCGGTTCGCTACTGGTTAAATAAACAGGTTTGTGAGTATAACAGGAGAAAAGCGGGATTTGTGTTGGGCTTGGGTTAGCCCTCTTCTTTCGGAGGCGTAGCACGAGGGCGGGCCCCTGTTCAGGACACGCTACGAGCACATCCATGTGCGCTTGGCTGTGGCCATCCATGGCCACAGACAGTCCTGAACAGGGGCCCGCCCCCGTACTTATCTTGCTTGGGAGAAAGCTTTTCTATCAGAAACCTCTGGGGACCGTCTGAGCTTCTACAAACTCAAATAGCCCTTCAAGGCCGCCCTCCCGGCCGATGCCGGACGCCTTCATGCCACCGAACGGCGCTTCCGGCGTCGGGCCGGTGCCGGTGTTCCAGCCGCAGTGGCCGAAACGGAGGCCGGCGGCAACACGCTGGGCGCGCTCGGCATCGCTGGTGAACACATAGGATGCCAGGCCGAACTCCGTATCGTTACCGGCTTCGATGACCTCTTCTTCCGTGCGGAACAGGGCCATGGGCACCAGCGGGCCGAAGGTTTCTTCCCGATAGCAAAGCATATCCCGGTTCACGCCATGCACCACCGTGGGCGGGAAGAACAGACTCTCGTCGAGTTCGCCGGGCTGCTTGCCTGCAACCAGTTTCGCGCCTTTGTCGAGAGCATCTTCCAGGTGACGCTTCACTTTGTCGAAGCCGGCCTGGTTGATCAGCGGGCCGAGATCGACATCACCGTTGATGCCATCACCCACGGTCATCCTGTTCACGCGCTCAGCAAGCTTCTGGCCAAAGGCATCGGCCACTTTCTCGTGCACGAAGATGCGGTTGGCACAGACGCAGGTCTGGCCGCCGCCACGAAATTTGTTGGCGATCAGGTTATCGGCGGCGGCGTCCAGATCGGCGTCGTCAAAGACAATAAACGGCGCGTTGCCACCCAGTTCCAGAGCCAGCTTCTTGACCTGATCGGCGGTATCGAGGATCAGCTTGCGACCCACTTCGGTGGAGCCGGTGAAGCTGAGCATGGGCACGTCCGGGCTTTCGCACAGCACCTTGCCGATCACGCTGGCCTTGCCCATCACGAGGTTAACCATGCCATCGGGCAAATCGGTGTGTTTGTCCATCAGGGTGAACAGGGCAATCATGGTCAGCGGGGTTTCGCTGGCCGGTTTGATCACCGACGGGCAGCCTGCTGCCAGGGCTGCAGAGAGTTTCTTGGCGATCATGCCGATGGGAAAGTTCCAGGGCGTGATCAGGCCGGTAACACCAATCGGCCGGTAGTGGACGGTCCAGGTGCAGTCTTTCGGCTTTTCCGGGATGGTGTGGGCATCCAGGGCCTGGATGTGCTTCGAGCAGTAATCGAAGAAGCCTGCGGCGTAATCCACTTCGCCCTGGGCTTCCTGCAGCGGTTTGCCGTGCTCCATGCACAGAATCCGACCAACCTCTTCCTTATTGGCCTTGAGCGCATCCCGGATGTCTTCCAGCCATTTTCGGCGGGTTTCGATCGGGTAGGGACTGGTCAGTTTCAGGGCCGACTTGCCGGCGGCCACGGCCGCCAGAATGTCCTGCTCCGGCATTGACGGCACTTGCGCGATGACTTTACCGGTGGCGGGATTGTAGACATCAAAGGTGTTGCCGTCGGCGTTGTCTGTCCAGCGACCGCCAATGTAGCCAGTCATCTTTTTCAACAGGGGTGACTCGATCATCTTGGCTCCTTTTCGGTAGTTGGCGGCGTCCCTTACGGGACGGCATTGCGTCAGTAGCTTAGGTCTTTCATAGTGAGTGTTGTAGCGCAGCCTGTAAAGTCAAGGGCGGACTATTGATCATCCTCCGACTGTGCCTATACTCGGAGAACCAGACATTCAGGAGGCCGGACAATGAAAGCATTTTTCCATCCCGCACAGGACCAGCACATTCCACAGACTTACTTTACCCGGGGCCAGATGCGTCAGCCCCAGGAAGTGCCGGATCGTACCGGGCAGATGCTGGATGGCCTGAAGGAGATGGGCGTGTCAGTGCTTCAGCCGGCGGATCAGGGCGCCGGCCCAATCTCGAAGGTTCACGATCTGGGTTACCTCCGCTTTCTGGAATCCGCCCATCGTCGCTGGAAACAGATGGATGACTGGGGCGACGAGGTCATCTCCAATATATTCGTCCGCGCTCCCAATCACCTGACCGGCATTCTCGCCGAAGCAGCCCGTTACCAGGCCGATGGCAGCTGTCCGATTGGCGAGCATACCTGGCATGCCGCCTACTGGTCCGCCCAAAGTGCCCTCGGAGCGGCCGATGCCCTGATTGCGGGTGATCGTACCTCCTACGCCGTGTGTCGCCCACCCGGCCATCACGCGCGGAGGGATGCCGCAGGCGGCTTCTGCTACCTGAACAATGCCGCCATTGCCGCCGAGCACATGAAAACCCGGTTCCCGAAGATCGTGATTCTCGATACCGACATGCACCACGGCCAAGGCATTCAGGAGATCTTCTACGATCGCAGCGACGTGCTCTATATCTCGATCCACGGCGACCCCACCAATTTCTATCCGGTGGTCACCGGCTTCGGGACCGAGCGGGGCGAAGGCGAAGGCTTCGGTTACAACATCAATATGCCAATGCCCCACGGTTCATCCGAGGACGATTTCTTTGCGAAGCTGGACGAAGCCCTGACCGCCATCAAACTGTTCCAGCCGGATGCCCTGATCCTCGCCCTTGGCTTTGATATCTACAAGAACGACCCCCAGGCCAAGGTATCTGTGTCGTCAGAAGGCTTCTGCAAGCTCAGTACCCACGTGCGAAAGCTGGGGCTGCCGACGCTGGTGGTTCAGGAAGGGGGCTATGATCTGGACACGCTCAGCGAGAATGTCCAGCAGTTCTTCAAAGGCCTGGAGGGCTGAAATTTCAGACGACGGGCGCGTAAACCTTCACGTTTTCGTGCCCTTCGGCTTTCAGGTGCCCCGCGTGCATGCGGCTCATGGTGCCGCGATCGCAGTACAGCAGATACTGTCGATTCCCCGGCAGGTCCGCCATCTGCCGGTTAAGTTCGTAGAACGGAATCTGCAGGATTTCATTGCTGGTCAGTTCCAGGGGTGCCTGCTCCCCCTCTGAGGGATGGCGCACGTCGATAATCACGTCATCCACTGCCGGCGTCTGCACCAGCTCGACCTCCTCCGGCGTAACGGTCGTTTCCAGCAGGCGGTTTACCGGGGTTTCCTCCCGGGCGTCAATGGCATTCGCCAGAACGGCCGCGTTCATCTGGGCTTCATCTTCTTCCACCCGGTGCAGTTTGGCGCGGGTTGCAGGCTTCCGGGAGATAACGCCGCAGTATTCCGGCATGGTGCGGGCGTAGGATTCGGTGCCAATTTCCCGGGCAATCCGGATGATGGATTCCTTGTCCATGGACACCAGCGGGCGCAGGACCACTTCGTCAGTGGCACGGTCCACTACATTCAGATTGCTCAGGGTCTGACTGGACACCTGGGCCACGGCATCGCCGGTCACCAGGCCAATGGCATTGTTCTTCCGGGCAATCTCGGCTGCGGCCACCAGCATCTGCCGCTTCAGTACCACACCCCAGTGTCGCTGGCTGACCGAACGCATGATCTCGGCCACCACACCCTCAAACGGCACGGCGATAAACTTGGCGCTGTGGGAGGCGCCGTAGCGGTCCCAGAGGTAATGCACCACCTGGCGCACGCCAACTTCGTGGGCGGTACCACCCAGACTGAAAAACAGAAAGTGATTGCGAAGCCCCCGCCGCATCATCAGGTAGGCCGCGACCGAGGAGTCGTAACCACCCGAGATCAGGGTCAGAACGTTCTCGACACTGCCCAGCGGGTAGCCACCCAGGCCCCGATGCTTGCGGTGGGCAATATGGAACTGATCGCCCTGAACTTCGATGCGCACCTCAACCTGGGGTGACTTCAGATCAACCCCGGTGGCGCCGGATGCCTGCATGAGTGCAGCGCCGACCATCCGCTCCAGGTCAATGGAGCGGAAGCTGTGCTCGCCATGGCGACGGGCCCTGACTGCGAAGGTCTTGCCATTCAGGCGCCCGGAGAAGGCGTCAACGGCCTTTTCGGCAACATCCTCAAGGCTGACAAGCGGAAACGCCCCGATTTCCTGGATGGTGGAGATGCCCGGAATGCGCAGAAGCGCTTCAACTACCGGGCCGGACAGACGGCGACCATCCGGCACCTCCACGTCGACCCGGTCCCAGCTGCCTTCCACCCGGATTTCCGGATCCACCCGGGCAAGGAGCTTGCGTATGTTCTGCCTCAGATGACGCATCTGTTGGCGGCGGACGGGCTTGCTTTTGATGGCTACTTCCGGGGCGGGACGAATCAACAGTTTCATAAATCGGAATTTTGTCGGGTGGCGTATGAAAGGGAAAGCGCTTAGTGTACCGTTTTGACTCCGTGCCTCAAAATCAGGCATTGCCGCAACATTCAGGAGCTTCACCGTTAATGCAGGAAATGACCATCAATGCCCTGGTCTCCCCCGAGGGCAGCCTTGAAATTCTTTCCAATCACGAGGTCAACCGGCTCAAGGACCGCAGCGAAGGCGGCCTGTATCGCTTGTTCCGCCAGTGCGCACTGGCGGTTCTGAACACCGGCATAGAAACCGATGACTGCAAGGCCCTGATGGAATCCCATGCGGAGTTTGACGTCCGGCTGGTACCGCAACCACGTGGCCTGAAGCTGGAGCTGATCAATGCCCCTGCCCACGCCTTTGTCGACGGCCAGATGCTCAGGGCAATCCGGGAGCATCTGTTTTCCGTTCTGAGGGATATTATCTATTCACACTCGATCCCCCAGTCCGCCGCCGGTTTTCGCCGGGACGATCCTGAAGACCTCACCAATTACGTATTCCACATCCTGCGGAACGCCCGCGTCATGCAGGCGGGGCGGCAGCCGGATCTTGTCGTTTGCTGGGGCGGCCACTCCATCAGCCACGCGGAATACCAGTACAGCAAGGAAGTGGGCCATCAGTTGGGCCTGAGAGCCCTGAGCATCTGCACCGGTTGCGGGCCAGGCGCCATGAAGGGTCCGATGAAGGGTGCCACCATCGGCCATGCCAAGCAGCGGGTAAAAAACGGCCGCTATATTGGCATCACCGAGCCCGGGATCATTGGGGCAGAGGCGCCGAACCCCATCGTCAACGAACTGGTGATCATGCCGGACATCGAGAAACGTCTGGAGGCGTTTGTCCGCTGTGGCCACGGAGTGATTGTGTTCCCGGGCGGTGTCGGCACCGCCGAGGAAATTCTCTACCTGCTGGGCATCCTGCTGCACCCGGACAACGCCGACCTGCCCTTCCCGGTGGTGTTCACCGGCCAGCAGGAGAATGCCGAATATTTCGAGATGATCGACAAGTTCATCCGCAACGCCCTGGGCGATGAAGCGGCGAACAAGTATGAAATCATTATTGACGATCCGGTACGTGTGGCGCAGACCATGAAAACAGGCATGAAGGAGGTGGAAACCTTCCGGCGCGCCATGCAGGACGCCTATTACTTCAACTGGATGCTGAAAATCGATCCGGTGTTCCAGTTACCCTTCGAGCCGAATCACGACAACATGCGCGCCCTTGAGCTGCACCGGGACCAACCGGTACATCTGATTGCCGCCAATCTGCGCAAGGCCTTCAGCGGTATCGTTGCCGGGAACGTCAAGGAGGGAGGAATCCGTCAGGTTCAGGAGAAGGGACCGTTCGAAATTGCCGGCGACCCGAGCCTGATCAAGCCACTTGAAGCGATGCTGGAACAATTCGTGGCGCAGAACCGGATGAAGTTGCCGGGCTCTTCGGCCTATCGACCCAGCTATCGGATTGTCAGCGGGGCGGCCTGAGCCGCACCGCTGACGCGGCAGATGGCTTACTTGCCGCCGTCTGCCGGCAGGCTGGCATAATAGGCCGCCAGGTTTGCGATGTCAGTATCGCTCAGGGCCGCAGCCTGGCCCTGCATAATGGCCGCCTGGCCACCGGAGCGTTCCTTGTTCTTGTAGGCCTTCAGTGCCGATACAAGGTACTGCTCGTTCTGGCCCGCCAGGTTCGGATAGGTGGGGATCTGTGCCAGGCCGTTCTGGCCGTGACACGCAGCACAGACTGCCGCCTTGGCCTTGCCTGCCGCGGCGTCTGCCGCAGAAACTACAGCAGGAACTGCAGCGCTGAACGCAAAGATTCCCACAATAGCGTAGTGTTTCAGATTCATTGCCATTACCCTCTCATCATCGTTTTCGGATTTTCGACCGGCACCTTGAACCGGACGGTAAACTGACTAGCATTTATAGCACAGAGCCCCGGAACCTCAAATGTGATAGATCAAGGGCCTTCCTCCGACGTTGGTCCTCTTTACCTGTCCTGGCTATTTAGGTGACAGTACGACCGATTCCGTGCCAAGGATTATTTTCATTTTCCGGAGATACCCTCAATGTCTGTAGAGGCCCAGGAACTTGCCTGTCGCGAAGGCCACATCGGCCTGCTGACACTGAATTCACCCGGCACCCTCAATGCGCTTTCCGACAGCATGATTGAGCAGGCCCAGAGCACCCTGGACCGCTGGGCCGGGGACGACCGGATCTGCCTTGTTGTCCTGCAGGGCGCCGGTGACCGGGCGTTCTGTGCCGGCGGGGATATCCGGCAGCTCTACGATGCCATCATTGATCCAACCGATCCCGAAAAGCCGGCCCGCTTCTTTACCCGCGAATACCGGCTGGATTACAGCCTTCACCGCTTCCCGAAACCGGTGGTTGGCATTGCCCAGGGCGTGGTTATGGGCGGCGGCCTTGGCCTGTTTTCCGGCTGCCGTTATCGTCTGGTTACTCCGGACATTACGCTGGCCATGCCGGAAATCGCCATTGGCCTGTTCCCGGACGTGGGCGCCAGCTGGTTTCTGAACCGGCTTCCCGGACGCCTCGGCCTGTTCATGGGATTGACCGGCGCTCGCCTGAATGCCACGGACACCCTCCGCGTCGGCCTCGCCGATCTGGCAATCCGGCCGGAGGACCGTGACAACCTGATGGCGCGGCTACAGGAAGAACGCTGGACCGGCAAGGCCGCCGCCAATGACAACCGCCTGTTCCGGCTGCTCAGCCGGGTCCAGACCCCCGATTACCGGGCGCTGCCGGTCAGCCAGTTGGAGCAGCATGAGCAATACATCGCCCGGCTGAGTTCCGGCGACGAACTGCCGGAGATCGTCGATCAGCTGTTGTCGGCAGAGGTCGGCAGTGAGTGGTGGAATACCTGTATGAAAACCCTCAGGACTGGCTGCCCGGTGTCGGCATGGCTGGTGTGGACACAGCTGAAGAAGGCCCAGCAGATGTCACTCAGGGATATTTTCCGGATGGAGCTGGCGATGGCATCGGAGTGCACCCGCAGACCTGATCTGAAAGAGGGCATCCGGGCCCTGGCCATCGACAAGGACCGCAACCCACGGTGGTCCTATGAGCGGATTGCCGATGTGCCCGAGGAGGTGGTTGCGGCCCATTTCATGCCGGAATGGAACGATGAAACCGATCCGATGGGGCTGGAATAGTCCTGCGGGACATCGACTAGAGCGTAGCGCCCGCCTGTACCAGCAGCATCTCCAGATCCCGGTTGTTGGTGGCGCGGGCAATGTCCAGCGCCGTCTTGCCGC
Organism: Marinobacter sp. Arc7-DN-1; assembly: GCF_003441595.1. Classification (NCBI taxonomy): domain Bacteria; kingdom Pseudomonadati; phylum Pseudomonadota; class Gammaproteobacteria; order Pseudomonadales; family Marinobacteraceae; genus Marinobacter; species Marinobacter sp. Arc7-DN-1. Next base: position 2,361,922 of record NZ_CP031848.1, read on the forward strand.
TGTCAGCCCGGTAATTCACATCGGCGCCGGCGGCCACCAGCATTTCAGCCGTCAGCAAATCACCCCTGGCGACAATCTTCATGAGCAGGGATTCTCCACCCTGGCTGACATTGACATTGGCACCGGCCGACAGCAACACCTTGACCACAGACAGATGCCCGTTCTCAGCGGCGCGCATCACCGGGGTATAGCCCTCACGATCGCTGGTGTTCACATTGGCACCGGCCGACAGCAACAACTGTACACGCCTTTTTTCGCCATTACCGGCGGCTGAAACCAGAAGCACATCGGCCTCGGCCAGGGCCTGATGGGTGAGATTTACCGGCTGGCTTTGGGAAGCGCAGGCAGATAAAAAAGTGAACAGCGTGAGCAAAATCAGCAAAGAGCGGGGAGAGCCGGTTCCCTTGGCCATAACAAACAATCTCGGTGGAAGGATAGGTGCGCCTATTCTGGGCAGCCAACGCCGGGAATTAAATCGAGCGGTTCACAACTCCGGCCCGTTTTCCATAAGATCGTGAACCAGTTGCCGCAAACGGTCTTCGCCATCCTTTTGCCCCCGGCAAAGCTTCTCAGCCTGAAGTGAGGACCATGGCCGGCCCTGGAGTACCGCCCGACACCACAAGGCCAGTGGCTCCTGATCTGCCAGCCACGCCATGATCCCCGGTGTCCGGCTCAGTTTCCGCAACACCGGGACGGTCATCTGGAATCCCCGATGACCGTTGGCGAAGTTGTGCAAATCCCGCAGGTCGTCGTTATCGGGCGGCGGCCCCGGTGGCAGATCGGCGCTGATGCCGGCGAGCAACCGCGGTTCAAACTCCGGCCAGTTTGCCGGCACCAGCGTCAGCCAGTGCCCTCCCAGCCGCTGACGGATACGCTCCGCCAATTCCGAGCCTGCCGGGCTGGTACCCCGGATCATCTGCAAGGGGTATTCACCGCTTGACGCCTCCTGCTGCAGGCCCGCCCGCACCACCTGCAAGCCACAACTCTGCCAGAAGGCCAGCAGATCGGTGCTACCACCAAAACTGGTGCCGAGATAATCCCGTCCCTGCTCGCTGGCAAAAGCCTTTGCTGCCTCAACCAGACGGTTCCCGATACCCAGCCGCCTCGACTCGTCCGATACCGCGATACGGACCACCCGGAGACACCCCAGGGAGGCTGCTTCCGGATAACCGCTATGACTGGCCAGTGACTGGGGCAACAGATGGCCGCGGATACGACGGGTACCGAGGCTGACCTGTTCCGCCAGTGCCGGCTCAAGCCCGCCTTCCAGTGCACACCAGAGCACGCCCACCGTCTGGTCGCCAATTCGTGCCCGCCAACTGCGGGCCGCCGGGTCGTCCAGCCATTGCCGGAGATCGGCCGGGGCAGTCCGGTAATGGGCATCCACCAGCAGGCCGAAGGCATCAGACAGCTCCGGATCATGTGCCTCTGCCGGCTGCCACGGCTGAATGATCAGTTCGTCCGAACTGGCAGCAGGACCTGGGGATTTACCACCACCGTCCGCCGCCAGCATGAACAATTCTGAGACCAGGGCTTCCAGCGGATCGCCCTGGGCCCAGCGCACCGGCTCGGTCAGGCTGAGGGATTGCCAGTGGGGCGCTGACTGCTCCAGCACCTGACGGAAACGTATGGAAAACCCCCTTCCTGCCCCCTCATAGCCGTGAACCGTGGTGGAAAACGCCACCCGGGGCCAGCCCAGGAGAACGGCCTTGAGCAGGGGGGCGGGAATGGCGGCGGCCTCATCCACCATGACCACCTCGGCCTCCGGGCGCGAGGCCAGCAGTTCCCGGATCGGGAGGTACCTGAGGCGCCCTCCGCCGCGGGTCGTCAGTTCCCCGGATCTGGCGCTGGCCAGTTGATCCCCCAGTGCTTCGCGGGCATGTCGAAACAGGGTTTCCACGCTCTGTTCCGACGGGGCAGAAACAAGGATGTCCTGTCTGCCGTGTTGCAGCAGTTGCGCCGCTGCCATACCCAGGGCCGCGGATTTACCCCGGCCCCGGTCCGCAGTCACGACCACCGGTCGGCGTCGGCGGCCGAGGCCAAAGCGAACCAGACGCTGGATCAGTTGTTCCTGATCGGGCGTGGTTTTAATGGTAAAGGCAGTCTCCGGAATGGTTAGAGAGGGTAAAAGCGAGGAGGACGCACTGTCCGGCGTGATTCGGATCGCCGCCTCGTGATTCCTCAGAATTCTGGCCATGCGGGCAGCAAAGATGTGCCCGCCCTCATGGTCCAGGCCAGTTCTGGAATAGTCCGGATCTGCAAATTGGCGCCACTGCTCAAGGGGCGGCATCAGCCAGAACAGCAAACCGCCCGCGGTAAGTGCTCCGGAAAGCGCGGCGAAGGCATCCGGCGGATTGCCCTGCCAGCCGTCCCAGACAATCACCGGGAGTTCACGGCCCAGCCATTTCCGGGCCGCTGATGGTGCAAGCCGGGTCAGGCGATTGTCGGGAGTGTCCGCAGCCGGACCGGTCCAGACGCCGGTCTGGAAGTCCAGGCCTGGCAGCAAGCCGGCCAGCCACCGGATCGCGGCATCACGGGTGCCTTCCAGCAAAACAAGCCGGCGTTCGCCGCGGGCAGCGAGGCTTTGCTGGAGGTTGCGCCAGGCTTTTGTGCACGGCGCGGTGTTGATGCCGGTATGGCTCATCAGCTGAGGTCAGTGCCCTGGGTCTTGAGGTCGTCGAGGGCGCACTTTTCCAGGGCGGCCTGGTGGGTGGCCCGCAGGCGCACTCTTGGTGCACAGCCGGCGTCAAAGGCTTCCTGCCAGCGGGCGGCGCACAGGCACCAGCTGTCTCCGGCTTTGAGGCCTTCGAAGCCGAATTCGGGTCTGGGGGTGCTGAGGTCGTTGCCACGGGCTTTGGAGAATTCGAGGAATTCGTCGGTTACTACGGCGCAGACGGCGTGGAGGCCGAAGTCATCTGGGCCTACGTTGCAACAGCCATCACGGTAGAAGCCGGTGATCGGGTCTTTGCCGCAGGTTTCCAGTTTTTCGCCTAGTACGTTTATGGATTCTGACATTTGCATCTTTATCTGGGCCTTCTAACTTTGGAGTTAGCGGGACATTGGGGGCAGCCAGTTGGTGAGGGGCCTTCCAAAACACGCTCCTTGCGGCACATCCCTGTGGCGCTTGGGCTCCGCCATCCATGGCTCCGCACAGTTTTGGAAGGCCCCTCACCAACTGGCTGTCATACCTGGGAGTTAACGTCCTCACACCTCGAACTTTGTCAATTATGCGGTAGCGGTATCCGCTCTACCAGCAGCCCGTTACAATACCGGCCATGCCGACCGAATCCCAAATCCCTGATACCCCCAACCTTCCGGATTATCTCACCGATGAGCAGCGGGCGATTATTACTGCCGGCTATGAACATGCGGTGATCACCGCCGTGGCCGGGAGCGGCAAGACGTCGACGCTGGCGTGGCGGATACGGTATCTGCTTGAACAGGGGCATGACCCGGACCGGATGCTGGTGTTGATGTTCAATCGCAGTGCCCGGGTGGATTTCGAGCGGAAGTTGCAGGAGGTGGGCGGTCAGAGCGGGCTGGCGTTGCCGGAGATCCGGACCTATCACGCCATGGGGCTGCGTTTGTACAGGCGGTTTGTCCGGGAGGGGTACCTGCCGGGGTTTTCGGAGAAGATCCTGACGGATCAGGAGATCAGTTTTCAGGCTTGGCAGCTGACGCGGCGGCTGGCGCCGGAGGATCTGGCGGACGAGATCCGGCGGAGCAAGAAGGATTTTGTGGAGACGGCGACGGGCTTTATTGACCTGGTGAAGACGACGCTGTCGCCGGCGGAGGTTGTGTTTGAGGAGTTGGGGTATTCGGACAAGCACCGGTATCTGATTGATCTGTTCCACAGCTTCGAGCAGTGGCGTAAGGGCCAGGGGCGGATCAGTTATGCGGATATGCTGTATGAGCCGGTGATGGCGATCCATCAGAATCCGCCGTTGCAGCGGCTGGTGGGCAACAAGATGGATCTGATTCTGGTGGATGAGTACCAGGACACCAATGAGGTCCAGCATCTGTTGCTGCGCTATGTGGCCGGGGACCGGGCCCGGGTGACGGTGGTGGGGGATCCGGACCAGACGATTTACGAGTTCCGGGGCGCCAGGCCGGAGTTTATTCTCAAGCGCTTCAGCGATGAATTCGAGAGCCCGCTGGAGCAGACGCTGAGTTACACCTTCCGCTACGGTCACCGGGTGGCCCTGCTGGCGAATCATCTGATCTGTCACAACACCGGTCGCAAGGATGTGCTGTGCCATTCCCACCCGTCCACGCCTCAGACGGAGATTACCCTGCACCGGGTGGAGAGCGATGCCGATACGGTGTTGCAGATTCTGCAAAACCAGACCGAGCCGGCTTTGGCAGGCTCCGCCATTCTGTTCCGGGTGTGGAGCCAGAGTGTGCCGATCGAGCTGAAGCTGCTGGCACAGCGAATTCCCTACCGGATTGATGCCGGCAAGGGCGCCCTGTTCAGCCGGGAGGTGCAGGCCATTACTGCGCTGTTGATGGTGGTGACCGGGAAGCTCGAAAACCTTCCGGACGAAGACCGGCTGGAGCAGGCCCGGCAGTTGTTGCGGTTTCCCCATATTGGCCTGAAAGAGCCGGAGCTGGAGCAGCTGGCGCGGTTTCTTTCGGGCTTTTCCAGCGGCTGGCACGAGCGGTTGCTGGCGATGGATTTTGACGCCCTGGCGCCGATGGCGGCGCGCAAACTGCGGAAACTGGGCGAAGTACTCGCGCAGCTGCGCAGTTACGGCGGGCCGGTGGCGGGGCTGATCAGCGTCTACGCCGAACATACGGACCTCTATGAGGGTATCCGGAGCCTGGCGCTGACCCATGAAGGTGCCGAGGAACGGATCGATACTATCCAGGGTTTCCGGCAGTACCTGAAAAGTCTGGACGTAACCGCCGAGGGCGCCCTGGCGCACCTGAAGGCCCTGAAGCAACAGGCCGGCGCGAAACAGCAAGATGGTGTTCTGTTGTCTACCATTCACCGCACCAAGGGGCTGGAATGGCCCACGGTGATCATTCCCGGCCTGCAGGAAAAGTACCTGCCCTACAGCCCGCGGCCCCAGGACGATGCCCGAGGGTTTCTGGAAAGTGAGCGGCGACTGCTGTACGTGGCCATGACCCGTACCCGCCAGCACCTTCACCTGATCACCCGGCCTGCCAGCGCACAACCGCACCTGGACGGCGATCAGGGCCCCAGCCGGTTTGTGGGGGAGTGCTGTTTCGAGCTGGCCGGGGAATTCGGGCGATGGCTCGATGAGCGCAGTCCGGCCGGAACCGGCACTATCCGGCTGACCGCCCCACTTACGCCGGTCAGCCAGCGCTATGCCACCCGGGAGAACGTCACTCTGGAAGGTCAGGCCGCACAATCGGCGAGTTCGACGGAACCGCTCTGGCACCACAGGCGCCTGAGCCACGCGATTTTTGGCACCGGCTCCGTGGTTGCCGAGGATGAAAGCTCGTTTGAGGTGCATTTCGACAATGGTGAAACCCTGAATTTCAGCAAGAAAAGTGCGCACCTGTATTTCACTGTTCTGGTCTGAACCGACTTCCGGCACGTAAACGTCAGCCAGGTACAGTTGCTGACGTAACAACTTGTATCATTATTTTGTCTTTTTTGGCCTACTGGCCTAAATTCCGAGTATACAAGCACTTTTCATGGGAAAGTGTGGTACCACAACGACAATGAACAGGAGGTTCTGCATGAACATCATGCGTCCGGTTACCGTGGCCGCCCTGGCCACTGTTCTGGCAACCCCGGCCCTGGCCGATCGCCAGGAAACCGTCTACATCAACCCGTTTGCCGGCTTTCAGCTGTTTGACGACAAGCGTGATCTGAGCGAAACCGGCACTTTGGGTGTCGGCGTGGAATACCGCTTCCAGCCCCACTGGTCCGTGGAAGCGCTGTACTCCAGAGCCGATGCTGACCGCAAGTACGTACCCGGCGAGTCGGAGTTTGAGGAAGTACGGGTGGATGGCACCTATTACTTTGCAGGTCCGGACGAAGCCTGGAACCCGTATGTGTCCCTCGGTGCCGGCTATGCAGATTTCGGCACTGATACAAGCGGCGTACGAACGGCCGGCAGCAATCACGATGAAACCCGGGTCAACGTGGGTACCGGTTTCCGCTACAACGTCAGTGACACGGTTTCTTTGCGCGGAGACCTCCGTGAGTTCCACGGCATTGATGAAAGTACCTTCGATACCCAGGTTTCTCTGGGGATCAGCTTTGCCTTTACCCGGACCATTGCCCAGGCAGCTCCTGAACCCGTGGATTCCGACGGTGACGGTGTTCCCGATTCCCGGGATCAGTGCCCGGGCACGCCCGCAGGCACGACCGTTGACAGCACCGGCTGTGAACCGGATGCCGATCGCGATGGCGTTGTCGATAGTCGCGATGATTGCCCGAACACGCCTCCCGGTGCCGAGGTGGACAGCCGTGGTTGCGAACTGGACAGTGATAACGACGGCATCGTCAACAGCCAGGACCTGTGCCCGAACACTGCCGCCGGCGCCGAAGTTGACGAGACCGGTTGTGAGGGTGTCGTCGAGACTATCGAGACCTTCACCATCGAAGTACAGTTCCCGACCAACAGCTCTGTTATCGGTAATGCCTTCGATTCAGAGATCCGCCGGGTGGCCGATTTTCTGAAGGCAAACCCTGAAACCATCGTGGAAATTGCCGGCCATTCCGACAGCCGCGGTACTGCCGACTACAACCGTGCGCTTTCCCAGCGCCGGGCTGAAGCCGTTGCCGGCCGCCTGACCGGACCTCTGGGTGTTGATCCGTCCCGGGTAAACGCCGTAGGTTATGGTGAAGAGGCCCCGATCGCTTCCAACGACACTGTGGATGGCCGTGCCGCTAACCGTCGGGTAGAGGCGCGTATTCAGATTCGCCGTTAAGTACCGGTCGAAATCTTAATGGATGGAAAAGGCGCCTGCATGAACGGGCCTACGTGTATTTCAGGGAAGGCTGTGTTGAACGGGTGGAGTACCGGGAACCCTGACGGCATCGATCAGCAGGTTGCGGGGTGTCAGTGCCCGTTCACAGAAATGGCCCAGCCGTACCCGATAGCCCTGCTCTTCCAGGAAAATCGCGTAATCCAGAACTACCCACAGTTCCAGCGGGCGCCGGAACAGATGCCGCACCAGATCATGGCGGCGAACCTGCGCCAGGCGCTGCGCACCAAGGTCCAGCCAGGCATCAAAATCCGTATTCCCGGGCAAAGCCAGCTGTTTCCTGTCCGCCGCCCAGCGGCAGAAGGCCGCAAACCCTTCGTTCATCAGCCGGGCCGGATGGGAAGGCACCGGGAGATATTCGTCGCACCCTCGCAGGTGGCGCTGCAAGCCATCAAAACCCAGGCGCCACTGGCTCACCAGCCGGGTCTGTTCACGCACTCGTGCCGGAGCCGTGACGGTTTCCTGAACCGCCAGCCGCAAGTCAATCCGGCTCGGTTGAAGCAGCGTGTCATGGCCGGTCGCTCGCTCCGAAAGCGGTCGATAAAGGTCTTCGCCGGTCAGATGGTAGCAGCAGGGTGACACGCTCAACCTGGGCAGCCCCATTTCGCTGCCTCGGCGCAGTAACTGCCGGTGCAGATCCCCACACGCATGCAGGGCAACGCCGTGGAGATTGCCTGGAAGCGTGAGTTCCGAAGCCATGACATCCTGGCATGAGATCGACACCGGGTCCCCGAACTGCCGGGCCAGGCGATTGCCGTCGCGGACCAGTTCCGGATTCCATTCGTAACCCTGTGTCCCAGGGCAAAACGGTGCCAGTGTCCGTGACAGATGCCCCTTGCCGCAGCACCAGTCAAGGGCCGGATATTCCAGAGGCGCCAGTGAGGCTGCAAAGGCGCCGGACTGGAGCCGCTTTCGACCCGGCATATCGGTTGCCCGGACTTCCGGAAGAGTCGCTTCTGCCACCTTGTCCCCGGAGGGCGAGAGCTGCGGCACCTGGACCAGTTCGGCATAACCTGTCAGCGACGGCACAAACCGGGATGCCTGCCTCGCCAGTTCATCCGGGGCCTCATCCAGATGTTCGCAGTCGCTATCAGAAAGCCCCGCCACCATGGCGGCCAGTTCCGGATAACGCCGGGTCCAGGCCGGTTCCGGATTCATGAACGGGGCCGGTTGCCAGAACTCGCGGTGCTGCAACAGCCAGTCGTTCAGCTGTTGCCATCGCTGGTAAAAAGATGCCGCGCCGTGGTGTAAACTCGCCGCCGGAGGTAACGTCATGCAACTGGCCTTTGTACTTGTTGAACCCAAGGTTCCGGAAAATGTCGGAGCGGCCGCCCGGGCCCTTTGCACCATGGGCTTCGGCGAGCTCTGGCTGGTCAACTCCGACCTGCACACCCGGCCGGAGGCCCACTGGCTGGCCCATGGCAGCGATCATATCCTGGACAGTGCGCGCATTTTCCCCGATCTGGCCGCGGTAAGAAACTCCGTGGACCTGCTGATGGGCACCTCCGCCAAGCCAAGGCACCAGCGGCGGGACTGGCACGCGCCCGCGCAACTGCGGGAGCTTCTGGCCAGCAAGGGCACCTCTGTTGCCCGGGCCGCACTGGTGTTTGGCCGTGAGGACCGGGGGCTGTCCAATGAGGAACTGGCGCTCTGCGACCTGCTGACCGGCATTCCCATGAAGGTGGCCTACCCCTCCCTGAACCTCGCCCAGTCGGTGATGCTCTATGCCTGGGAAATGTCGGGGCTTTCCGAGGCCTATGGTGTCCAGCACGAACACGCCGAAGAAAGCCGTCTCGGTGCGCTCAGGAGCCGGCTTGAGTCGTTACTGCCGAAGCTGGACACGCCGCCTGAGGGAAAACTGTCCCACTGGGTTTTCGAACGGCTGCCGTTGTTGTCCGATCGGGATATCGGGTTTGTTCATACGCTGTGCTCTAACGTCGAGCGCGCGCTTGGCTCTCAGGCGCGCTCAGCTTCTGAGAAGAAGCCAGCCGGATAAGCCCTCCCGGGCCTTTTGCGCGCACCGATTTATTGAAACTACTCCTGGAATCTTCCTGGGCGGAAGGCATCCAGACAGATGGCTGGTTCCTCGCCCTCGATTACCTGGGCGATGACATCTGCACTGCCGGCGGACAGGGTCCAACCGAACGTGCCGTGGCCGGTGTTGAGGTAGAGGTTGTCTCGGGGACCTCGTCCAATGATCGCCGGGCCGTCCGGCGTCATGGGGCGAAAGCCGGTCCAGGTTTCTGCGGCGTCGAGGTCGGCGCAGCCGGGGAACCGGGATTCGACCGACTTTCTGATAGTTGCCAGTCGGGCTTCGGGAATATCCCGGTTGAAATCGGCCAGCTCGACAAAGCCGGTGGCGCGTAAACGATTCCCCAGACGGGTGGACACCACTTTGTAGTTGTCGTCATGAATGGTGGAGGCCGGGCCTCGTTCCGGGTCTTTCAACGGAACCGTCAGGCTGTAACCTTTCACCGGATAGATGGGCAGTTCCAGGCCCATGGGCTGAACCAGATGATTGGACCAGCATCCGGCGCTGATCACAACGGCATCCGCTTCCAGGGTTTCCATACCCCCATCGCTTGTCCTGACTGAAACTGCACTGACCTTGTGGTCATCGGCGATCAGCTTTTCCGCTTCCACGTTGTAGCGAACGACCACCCCCTTTTCCTCACAGGCTTTCGCCAGCTCCCGGGCGAACAGGTGGCAATCGCCGGTGCCATCGGTGTCGTAGCTCAGGGCGCCGTAGAGGGGGCCGTTGCCGGCCATGCCGGGTTCCGCTTCACGGACCTGCTCGGGAGTAAGCAAACGGGATGGGATGCCCAGCTCGTTCAGCAAATCGTGGGTGGCCCGGTAGCCTTCCAGTGCCTCCGGCGTACTGGCCAGGTGCAGCAGACCCTGGTGGGCGCCGTCGAACGCCAGACCGAGCTCCCTCTCCAGTGTCAGAAAACGTTCACGGCTGTGGATACCGAGGCGTAGCATGGCGCGCCGGTTCAGCCCGAACAGCCCCGGAGACCAGGCGTAACGAAGGGTGGCGAACAGGAATCTGAGTGTTTCCACCGAAGGTGGCACCCGCAGTTTCAGGGGGCCATCCTGCTTGAATAGCCAGGGCAGCGCCTTGAATACCATGGCGGGATCTGCCCAGGGGTAGACCACACCGTAGGAACGCTGGGCCGCGTTGCCCTTGCTGGTTTCGTTTCCCGCAATGCTGTGGCGCTCCAGTACCGTAACCTTGTGACCCCGGCGATTCAGCTCATAGGCGGTGGTCATTCCCACTACGCCGCCACCGACAACAACAATGTGCATGTGCCTCTCCGTCTTGTTTACTTCACGCCGTTTTTGGCCAACAGGCGGCGGTATTCGTCCAGCACGCCCTCGTCTTCTTTCGGGTATTCCGGAGCCAGCCGCTGCAACTGTTCCGCCAGCACGGCTGCAACGACGGCCCGGGCCTGGGGTTTCCTGTCACCGGGCACGATGAACCAAGGCGCTTTCCCGGTGTGGGTCGCGGCCATGGCTTCTTCGGCAAAGGCCTCGTATTGGCCCCGCTTCTCCCAGCCATCGATATCCGACTTATCGAACTTCCAGCGTTTGCGGGGTTTGTCGAGACGTTTTAGAAGCCGTTGGCGATGCTCGTCTTCGGACAGGTTGAGCCAGATTTTGATCAGCGTGGTGCCCTCCTCCACCAGGTGGCCCTCGAAGTTCCGGATGGAGTGGTACCGGTTCTGCCAGTTGTAGCTTTCCGGCTCGTGAACCGGCCACACCCTTTCGGCGATGACCGCCTCGTGATGGCTACGATTGAACGCCACCATCTCGCCGAAGCCCGGTAAAAATGGCATTACCCGCCAGAGAAAATCATGGCGGGTTTCCGCGCCCTGGGGCCGGCTGAACGACCAGGCGTGAAAACCGGCAGGATCCGCGTAGGTTGCCAGTGTACGGATCAGGCTGTCCTTGCCACTGGTGTCGGGGCCGTGTGCAACCAGTAGTAAGGCCCTTGCCCGATTGGCCCACAACCGGCGCTGGTATTCACCAATCTGCTCCAGGCTGGTTTCCAGCGCGGGAAGGTTCTCGCCATCATCCAATAGCGTCGGGTAATCCCGGAACCTGGGTTTGTTGGCGTCAAAAAGAAAGGAACGGGCAAACGCCGATAACGTCATCAAGATGCTCCGTGGAACTCCCTATCAATCTAATGCAGGCCGGCAATCGTACAAGCTGGTAAACTTGCGTGAGCCAATTCTCAGAATAGCAGCCTTAGCACCGGTTGTGATGGAGTGTAGTGCCCGGTAATGAGTAAAAAACGTCGTGAGATTCCCGTATTTGGTCACCCGATCATCGAGACCCACTGCCATCTGGATTATCTCAGGGAACGCCCCCTGGAGGAGACCCTGGAGCAGACGCAACAGGTCAACATCGAGAAAGTGATCACCATTGCCGTGTCCCCGGACAACCTTGCCCGTGTTCGTGAGCTCAGCCAGATTGCCGCCTGGGTCTATGGCACGCAAGGCATTCATCCCCATGACGCCGAAAGCTATTCTGATGAGGTGGAGGCCGAAATCCGCGCCCATGCCGGTGACGAGAAAATCGTGGCGATTGGTGAAATCGGACTGGATTACTTCTATGACAACGCCGACCGGGAAGTTCAGCGCCAGGTGTTCCGGCGCCAGCTTCAGATTGCCTGCGATACCGACCGCCCTGTGGTCATTCACAGCCGGGAGGCAGACGAGGACACCATCGCCATCCTCAGTGAGTTCGAGGCCAGCCTCAAACGCCGTGGCGTGATTCACAGCTTTACCTCCGGGCCAGGCCTGGCACGATACGCGCTGGATCAGGGCTGGTGCCTCGGTTTCAACGGCATCACCACCTTCAACAAGGCGGAAAACGTGCGAGACATTGTCCGCATGGCGCCCCTGGATCAGATCCTGCTGGAAACCGACTCACCGTTTCTCACCCCGGTCCCTTACCGTGGCAAAGAAAACGCGCCTTTTTACCTGCCGTTTGTCGCGGAAAAAATCGCAGAGGTGAAACACCTGCCGCTGGATGACGTGATTACCCGGACCTACAAAAACAGCCTGCAGACGTTTTTCCCCGGACAATGATCAAACGCATTCCTATCTCGGCATTGAAGGTCGGCATGTACATCAGCGACCTGAACAATGACTGGATTCCTCATAACACCCAGCGCAAGCGCGGCGTGATCAAAAAGGAGGAAACCATTGAGAAAATCCGCCGGATGGGGGTGCAGTTTGTCTATATCGACGCCTCTAAAGGTGCCGACACCCAGGACTCCGAAACCGCCTCCGAAGTGGATCGCCGAAACGAATCCGCCCTCCAGCGTGCGGGCGAGCAGGCGCCGGGTCTGCGTCCGCATGTTCCGCTTACTGAAGAAATTGTGATTGCCCGGAAAATTCACAGCCAGGCCCAGGGGCTGGTGGGCGATTTCATGAATAACGTCAAGATGAGCGCCGCCATCGACATTGCCCCGATCCACCAGTTGGCGGATGAACTCCAGCGTTCGGTTTTTCGGAATGCCAACGCCCTGAGCTGTCTCGGTCGCATTCGGGAGAAGGACAATTACCTCCTGGAACACTCGGTCAATCTGAGTGTTCTGATGTCACTGTTCGGAAATTACCGTGGCCTGCCAGCCGACGTTCTGCACCAGACCATTGTTGGCGCGCTGCTCCACGACCTGGGCAAGATCCTCACGCCAGATGAGATACTGCATAAACCCGGGCGCCTGACCCCTGAAGAATTCGAGGTCATGAAACTGCACGCACGGCATTCCCGGGATATTCTCGCCGCCACCGAGGGCATTGGCGAACTGACTGTCATAACCGCCGCCCAGCATCATGAACGTATTGACGGCACTGGCTATCCCGAAGGACTGAAGGATAGTGAAATCTCGGAATATGGTCGAATGGTCGCCATCAGCGATGTCTATGACGCCATTACCGCTGACCGGGTCTACCATAAGGGCATGACGCCAACCCAGGGCATGAAGAAGCTTCTGGAGTGGAGCGGCGACCACCTGGATCCCGAGCTGGTAAAGCAGTTCATCCGCTGCATCGGTCTCTATCCGGTGGGCTCTATGGTGCTTCTGGAAAGTGGCCGTCTGGGCGTGGTGGTGGAAACCAGCGAAAGTGACCAGAGGCTGCCGACCGTCAGGGTTATGTTCCACACCAGGTTCCGTATGCCGATCCCCGTTGAAACCATTGACCTCGCCAAACCCGGTATCCAGGACCGCATACTGCGGTCTGTCGACCCGGACGAATATAAGATTGATATCCGGAAATTTCTTGTCTGACCACCGTTTAAATCCACGGAAGCTCTGCTAAGCTCAGCACAACGTCACTTTTAACGCAAATACCCGGAAATGACCGCAACCCTTTTCCAGATTCTGGGCGGCCTCGCCCTGTTCCTGCTGGCCATGGAAATGATGACCAACGGCCTGAAAAGCGCTGCGGGACAGCAGTTGCGCCACATGCTCGGCCACTGGACCAAGACGCCACTAAGAGGGTTCGCGGCAGGCGTTCTAATCACCGGGATCGTTCAGTCTTCCAGCGCCGTCACGGTTGCCACCATCGGGTTTGTCAACGCCGGCTTACTGAGCCTTGCGCAATCACTTGGCGTTGTCTTTGGCGCAAACGTCGGCACCACCATGACCGGCTGGCTGGTAAGCTTGGTGGGGTTTGGCTTCAAGATTGAGGCTTTTGCCATGCCTCTTCTGGCCGCCGGGATGGCGATGAAATTACTGGGCCGAGAACAGCGAAACCGGTCCCTGGGGGAAGCACTGGCGGGGTTCGCGCTGTTTTTCCTGGGGCTCTCGATACTCAAGGAATCCCTCGGCCAGTTAACCCTCGGCTTTGACAGCACAGAGGTCCTCGACAGTGGTTTCGGCCTGCCACTTTTCATTCTCTTCGGGTTTCTCGCCACCGTTCTGATGCAATCCTCAAGCGCAGCCCTGGCCATCATACTCAGTGCGGCAGCCAGCGACCTCTTATCACTACAGGACGCTGCCGCTGCCGTCATCGGAGCCAATCTCGGCACCACTTCCACCGCGGCCATTGCCGTTCTCAAGGCAACAGCCAACGCCAGACGCCTTGCCCTGGGCCACGTTATTTTCAATCTGGTAACCGGCACTATTGCGGTGCTGATTCTACCGCTGATGCTTTGGCTGGTGACCACCGTTACAATCTGGCTGGCACTCGACACCAACGCCGCCATGTCCCTTGCCATTTTTCACACCCTTTTCAATCTGCTTGGCGCTGCCATCATGCTTCCGCTGTTGCCGAGGTTTGCGCGGATTCTTGGCCGCCGGTTTCGGAGCCGGGAGGAAGATAGCGCCGAACCTCGCTTCCTGGACAATACTCTGATAACAACGCCTGAGTTGGCTGTTGGCGCGGTAGACCAGGAAATGAAGCGTCTGCTGGGCATGAGCCGGGGATTGTTGCGGGTATGCCTGGACCGGGAAGATCTGATGCCGGATCAGATCCGCGCCAAGTCAGAAGCCGTTCTGAGTCTTAACAACGCGATTACCGAGTACGTCTCCCGGCTGCGCGCTGAAAAAATGCTGCCATTAACCGTGGATACCCTGACCCAGACCATTCGCACCTGTCGGTATCTCGCCGAGGCCACGAATCTGGCTCCGGCACTCCTCCAGTTGCGGCGCGCCTGGAAACTGCCGCAGTTAACCCCGCTCTCGGCAGAAACGGAACGTTTTATGGGGCTGCTCCGGGATATGGTAGCCTCGGAGGCAGTATCAGCGGAGACGTTCGGGGAAACCGAAAAGGTCTACCACGTACTCAAATCCCGAATGCTTGCCATGATCGTGACACGGGAATTACCTGCGATTGCCGGGGAGCGAACCCTGGACGATCTGAGCTCGGTGCGGCGGCTCTTTGATCAGTGGTACAAGTCCCAGGCCTGGCGCCCTTCGTCCGTTCTGCTCAACGGCGATCTTCAGTCAGAGGGACCGGAAAACCGGACGTAACAGTTACGCCCCCTCTGTTTGGCCTGGTACATGGCCTGATCCGCCTGGCGCAAAAGCTGGTCACCTTCCAGATCAGCGGCTTGCGAGAATAGTGTGTAGCCAATACTGCCCGATACTTCCACGCTGTGATCCATCACCCACGTGGGCTCCGCTATCCGGCCAAGCAGACGTACCAGCAAACCCTGTAGCGCTGCCTCATCCTGGACATTCATGACGATGGCCGCGAACTCGTCACCTCCCAATCGGGCCAGGGTGTCCTCTTCCCTGAGCACAGCGCGCATTCGTGAGGCAATCTCAACCAGCAACTGGTCGCCTGCCTCGTGGCCGAAAGCATCATTGACCGGCTTGAACTCGTCAAGATCAATATAGATCACCGCAAGTTTGCCACTCTGCCGGCGAGTCAGGGCCATGGCCTGCTGCAGGCGGTCGGAAAACAGCACCCGGTTTGGCAGCCCCGTCAGGGCATCGTAGTGGGCCATGATCCGAAGTTTCCGCTCCTGCTCCTTCAGGCGCGTAATATCGCTGAAGATTCCGACAAAATGGGAGACTTTGCCGTGATCGTCACGAACGCTGCTGATCGTCATCGAAAGGACCAGGGGCTCACCGCTGTGACGCCTGGCGGCAAACTCACCGGACCAGAACCCCTGTGCACAGGCACTGGAAAAAACGCCACTGCCCTCATCCAGCGGCAAGGGTGGTAAACGCTGAATGGTCCGCTTCCGTGGGCGACCTGTGATGGCAAGATAGGCATCGTTGGTATCGATCACCATACCGTGGCTGTCCGTAATGAAGATCGCCTCACGGGCGTATTCAAACACACTCGCGGCAAGGCGCTGACGCTGCTCGGCCTGTTTCCTCGTTGTGATGTTGTACCAGGAGCAAAGGATAAAGGTTTCCTGCTCACCCTCACCGTGAACCGGCGCCATGGTGACATCCACCCAGACCTCAGAACCGTCGGAGCGGTGGAGCAGCCACTCAAACTGCTCTACATGGCCATCACCCACCCGGGTATTTATCTGCTCCATTTTCTGCCGGGATATCTGCCCATCAGGCTGAAATTCGGGAGAGAAGACCGCAAGATCCTTCCCGTACAGTGAAACGCTTGTGGTGTACCCCAGCAGATCGGCCGCTGCACGGTTGGTATCGACAAAGACACCCCCCTTTATAAGCAACGCCGGCTGTGGCCAACCAGAAATCAGCCGTCTCAGACGTTTCTGTTCCGACGCGAGCCGACGCTTGCTCTTGCCGAGCCATAAGGAGCTGGCAAGCAACAGAATAACCAGAACCGCAACCGTGAAAACCCAGAGACGATACTGGTGCAGAACATCCAGCCAGGTGACCCGTGGCATCTGGTCGTAGGGTGCCACGCGCAGCGTTCGGGCCAGGTATTCCACGGACTGATAATCCGCGGGCGGGGAAAACCCGGTAATGCCGGCCGCCACCGCAACTTCGTCTTCCGGCTCAATGGCAAACAGCGCCGATGCAACCCGGCGGACAACTCGTTCGTCTACGTGGGGCAAAGCCACCAGCGGCCACTCCGGGTAGAGGCGTGTGGAGACAACGTAGGGAAAACCCGCCAATTCCTGCCGATTCAGGATTTTGATTTGCGTAAAAAGATCGGGGTTGGCTTTCGCCATTTGCTCCAGAATGCCGGTGCGCACAAAACCGACATCCGCATCGCCTGCCAATACCGCCCGGACCACCCTGTCGTGAGTACCGAGAAACCGAACCAGATTCACCTTGCGGATATCAATGCCGTTATCCTGCAATTCCAGAACCTGAGCCTGGTATCCACCCAGAAAATGCATCCCCGGCGCGGCAATGCTTTTGCTCCGCAGATCCTCAAGGCTGTTGATGTCCTGGTGCCGAGCGCCGGTGAAAATGACGCCGCCAAGGCTGGAAGTGGAACGGTTTCCGGAACGTCGGACGAGAGTAGCCAATACGCCGGTCAGGCTGCGTTCACTGCGGATCAACAGGAAGTGACTCGGATTGGTCAGAAAAAAGTCCAGCTCGTTCGCGGCAACTGCGCGATTCATATTGCCCTGACTGAGCACTTCCAACCTTACCTCTGAGCCCACCTCGCCGGAGAGGTAACGGGCCAGAGGCTCAAAGCGCTCACGGATAATGTTGTCGGGCCGATAGGCAAAGATACCGAATGTCAGTGTTTCCCGGGCACTGGCAACGGTGGCGGTCAGGCACCCGGTGGCAACCAGTAGCATCGGGATCAGCGAACAGCGGCGAGCCTTCAAGGCAGACTCCTGGGGAGAAAAGACGGGTCACTCAAACGCTCAAAGCCGGGCTCGTTCCGGATCATTCCCGTTCTGAGCATCAGCTTCGACAGAGAACGGGCCATGGTTTCCACCCGCCCTCCCTGGGAAAGATAACGCTGGTTCGCTGCGAGGTCCGGCAGCATCACAGTCGCCAGCGCACTCTGAACATCCTCCGGTCGTATACCCTGATGGTCTGCAACCCGATACACCGCATCGTGCATGCTACGAACCAGATGCCGTAACCCTCTGAAGTGGGCCATGACAAGATCCCGAACGGCATCCGGGTTTCCGTCCGCTGTTTCCCGGGTGACCACCAACAGATCAAAAATGGTTTCCGGAATATCACTGCTGTCAAAAAGCCGGATCCCACCTTCCCGCTCCAGTCGGGTCGCAGTCGGCTCATAAGATACCGATGCGTCGACATCACCCCGGGACCAGGCCTCCGCATGCTCGCTGACAGGCAAATCGACCGGGACGACATCGCTCCGGCCAAGACCTGCCAGCTCAAGAATTTTCAGCAACATGATGCCGGAGACTCCATTGACTTCAACGGCGATCCGTTTACCCCGGAGTTCCGCCAGCCCGGTAATAGAAGGCCGGGTAATCAGGGCATCCGCACCGGCAGACACATCGGTTACGGCAACAACAACCAGCTCGGTACCTTCCGACCAGACCCGGATGGTTTCATCCAGCGTTAGCGCTGCGCCATGGAGCTTGCCTGACAATAGTCCGGCCATGGAATCCTTGGAGGAGGCGCCGGAACTCAGAACCACAGACCCCGGCATCCAGCCGAAGTCCCGGGCCAGATACAACGGTTCGTACCCAATCCATGGATGGACCCCGAAGGCCAGGGGATCGGACCTGTGGCAACCGGACAGTCCGGTCGCAAAGAGACCGGCGGCTATCGATAAACCAAGAAAGTCACGGCGCAGCATCGGGTTTCCGGGCAAAGTGGAGACAGTTAACTTTTGTCGATGGACGGTAGTTTACTGTGTGACATATTACCGGCAAAACCGCAACTTGCCTTGCAACGTGTCAATTTATCCCAGAGCCAGAAACACCCCCATCAGCACTGGCGACAGAAACGAGAGCAGAAAGCCGGAGGCAATGGCCACTGGAACGCAGGCCAGGCCACCGCTGCTTCGGATCACCGGTAATGTGAAATCCATGGCTGTTGCACCGCCGTAGCCAATCGCCATTGCCGGCCGGCCGGCAATCAGCAGGGGAATGATGGCGAGTGCGACAATCTCCCTGAGAACGTCATTCAGGAAAGCAACACCGCCCCAGGCCGGACCCAGGGCATCGCCAATCACGATACCGGACAGCGAATACCAGCCGAAACCGGACACCAGGGCCAGGGTATCGTGCCAGGACAGGCCCAGCCACGGCATCAGCGCAACTCCTGCCACCAGTGAGCTTAGCGTCAGAGTAAGCGCGATACCCAGACCCTGGCGGTTCATCAGCAGCTTGCGCAGTGACAGGCCGGCGTTGCGCAACTGGAGCCCGATGAGAAAAAGCAGCAGCATCAGAGCCCAGGTGGCTACCTGTTCCGCCATCGGCATGTCCGGCAACAGGTAATATCCGGCAAGCAGGCCGGCCATCACCGCCAGCAAGGGTTTCAGGCCGGCGAGAAACAGCCGGCGGTAACCCGGACTGACATCGCCCTCCGGACGCTCAACCGCCATCGGCTGCCAGCGGTGGAACAGCCAAAGACCAACCATGTTTGCGACAAACAGGACCAGCACCAGTGCCAAAACCTGTGTTGCCATGCCACCAAGCTGGGCCGCCAGGCCCTCCATCTGGCCGAGGCCAAGGCCGAGCAGCGCCAGGATGAAACAGACCAGTGTCTCGACCGTATAATGAATCACCGTCATGAGCCTGCGATTTTCAAGGGAAAGGGCAAACCCCAGGAACAGGGGCGCCAGGATAAGCAATGCTCCGGTCAGCATGGTGTCCTCGAAAGGGGGAAAGGAGGCTATCAGGCCAGGGGATCGAACTGGTCGGAATCGGCGTCAGGTCTGCCTGCCTGCTCGCCCCCGGCCGTCCCGATCCTTCGGGCCAATCGCTGGGCAGTAACGGACCAGACGGCATAATCGCCAGGGCGGGGCTCATAACCCTTGCCCATCATAGTGCCCGCGACACTGCGCAATACCGATTCGGCACGGGCCTGGGTTTTCCAGGGGCCACGGCAGAATTGGCCGTCGGGGCGACCCTGGTCTGGCCCTGCCAAAGCCACCAGCCCCCAGAGACCGTTGCCGACAGGGCGGATGTGCAGCTCTATACGATGGCCATCCCTGACCATCACAAGCTCCCTGAGCGGGCCGCGACCGTGAAAATAGTGGAGTTTCATGGTGCCGGCCGATCAGTGCAGAACATGGCCGGACCGTTCCTGAACCAGCACCCAGGGCGCGACAACCACCGCCCATAGTTCGGCATTGCGGTCGTACCAGGCTTGCGCGATGTCAGGCGCAACCTCGCCAACCTGGCCCTCAGTCATCCACTGTTCAAAACGGGGCTTGTTGTCGGCTGCCAGTTCGGTAGCGACCTTCAGCAGATCCAGCTCCGGGGCCACCATCACCACCTGGCCCCGGGCAAAATAGGTTTGCAGGTCATGCCAGTGGATGCGGGAGGTCTCGAGATTCAGTTTCGCTTTCAGTTCGTCCCGGGACGGGGAGGATGACATAATTACCTCTTTCATCAAACGATGGAAACGATGGCTCAGACCGGCCAGACTACCGGAAATTGTCCCCTGCCGCATCTGCCAGAATCTCGGCGATCTGTTCTGCCAGGGTCATGGGGTCGAATGGCTTGGGATCTGGCCGCTGCCCCAAGCTCCGGCAAGCCAAAAGTGCCCGCCGAACCAGAGAGCCGAGACATCGCCGCTTATCTGTGAAGCGAAGCCAAATCAATTCTCCTGATGAAGGTGTTTTGCCACACATGCAAAATCCACTATTCTCCGCCCAATGAAACCAGGTTTGTGCCCGCCCGGATCTGACTGGAGCCGGCACCGGTCTTGGCCTGGCCATTACCCGGGAGCTGGCCACGCTGATGGATGGCGAGGTGGGCTACTATTATCAGCAGGGCGCGCACTTCCGGGTGGAGCTGCCCGTAACGGATACTGAAACGCCGGAAAGCGGAGGCCACCATGAAAACGCCTGATCTGCCGCACGATGAAGCGCATCGCCTGTCAGCCCTTGATGAGCTTGCGCTTCTCGATACACCGCCGGAGGAGCGATTTGATCGGCTTACCCGGCTTGCGGCCCGGACTTTCGGCGTTCCGGTCGCCCTGGTGTCGCTGGTCGACCGTAACCGACAATGGTTCAAGTCACGGTATGGACTGGAAACCCCGGAAACCGCCCGGGATATTTCCTTTTGCGGCCATGCCATTCTTCGCGAGGAACCCCTGGTTATCGAAAACGCCCTGAACGATGAGCGGTTCGCCGATAACCCATTGGTGACAGGGAATCCGAACATCCGATTCTACGCCGGTGCCCCGCTGCACGACCGGCACGGTCACCGGGTAGGTACCCTGTGCGTAATCGATAACAGACCGAGGACCTTCACCGGGGGCGATAAAGCCACCCTGCGGGATCTGGCCGATCTGGTTGAACGCGAATTCGGGCTCGGGGAACTGGGCAACTACTACGAAGAGCGCAATCGGGCCCTGAACATTCTGACCGAGGTCGCCCTGGATACGGAGGGCGATGCCGGCCAGAGAGCCACCAGAGCATTGGAAATTGCCTGCGACTACCTAGGCCTTGAGACCGGGATCGTCAGCCGGATTACCGGCCGCGCTAACACCGTTCACTGGCATTTCACGCGCCTGGAAGGAACCCTTGCCAATGGCAACACGCTTCCCCTGGAGCGCACTTATTGCTCGCTGATGCTGGAAACCGGACAGGTTCTCGCCATAGACAACATGGGCCAGTCGCCTTATCACGCTCACACGTGCTATCAGGTCTTCGGCCTGGAAAGCTACCTGGCTGCGCCCGTCTGGATTGACGGCGAAATTTTCGGGACCATCAACTTCTCCGCCCGGCACCCCAGAAGCCGGCCGTTCAGTGCCACCGAGAAAATGTTCGTCACCCTGCTGGCACGCTGGGTTGCCGATACCATCTATCAGCAGCAGCATTCGGAAACCCTGAACAAGCTGGTAACCCAGACACCCGGCATGCTTTACCAATACCGGCTCTGGCCCGGCGGCCACAGCACCTTTCCCTACACCAGCCCCGGCATTCAGGACATTTATGACGTCACTGCGGAGGAAGCCGCGACAGATGCAGCTCCAGTATTCGGGCGAATTCACCCGGAGGACCTTGCCGGCGTTTCAGAATCCATTCGGGTCTCCGCTGAAACCCTCGGTAACTGGCAACATCAATACCGCATACGCTGGAAAACCGGGGGCTGGCACTGGGTTGAAGATCAGGCCAAGCCCGAAAAGCTGCCCGACGGCAGCGTCCTCTGGCACGGCTACATTGCCGACATTAACGAGCGCCACAAGATCGATGAAATGAAAAACCAGTTCATCTCCAATGTGAGTCATGAACTGCGGACACCGCTTACTTCGATTTCAGGATCACTGGATCTGATTCTGGGCGGTGTCACCGGGCCGCTGACCGAAAAAACCATCCAGATGCTGGACATTGTCCGGCGCAACAGCGATCAGCTCAGACACCTGATAGACGACCTGCCCGATATCGAAAAGCTGTGGAGGTGAGGCATCAGGGGCCCGGTGTGCCGGAGAATAATGTCCGGGACCGGGCATTCCAGAAGTTTGCCCAGGCGAACGCTGCCGGTTTTTTGTAAGCCAGCCAATCTTCAGGCTGGCTTACGCTCAGGCAGACTTGAGCATTTCCCGCACCACATAGTGCAGGATACCGCCATGCCGGTAATATACCGCCTCGTTGGCGGTATCGATCCGTGACTTCAGCTCACAGGTCTCGGTTGAACCATCCTTGTATTCCACGGTCATCTTCAGGGTCTGGCCCGGCTTGATATCGCCCGACAAGCCTTCGATGCTGATGGTCTCCTCACCGGTCAGTTTCAGGCTCTTGCGGTCCGTGCCTTCGGGGAACTGCAACGGCATTACGCCCATCCCGATCAGGTTGGAGCGGTGGATGCGCTCATAGGATTCGGCCACTACGGCTTTCACGCCCAACAGGCGAGTGCCCTTGGCGGCCCAGTCCCGGCTGGAACCGGTGCCGTATTCCTTGCCGGCAATCACCACCAGCGGCGTACCCTGCTCCAGGTACTTCATGGCAGCGTCGTAGATCGGCATTTGATCGCCGGTGGGCACGAATTTGGTGAAACCGCCTTCCACGCCATCGAGCATCTCATTCCGGATCCGTACGTTGGCGAAGGTGCCACGCATCATGACTTCGTGGTTGCCCCGGCGGGAACCGTAGGAGTTGAAGTCTTTCGGCTCGACGCCATGCTCCTGCAGGTATTTACCGGCAGGGGTGTCCGGCTTGAAGGAACCGGCCGGCGAGATGTGGTCGGTGGTTACCGAATCGCCCAGCAGCGCCAGGATGTTGGCGTTCCTGATATCCTCGATGGCTTCCGGCTCTTCACCCAGGCCTTCGAAGAACGGCGGATGCTGGATGTAGGTGGACTTGTCGGACCACTCATACACCTTGCTTTCCGGCACCTTGATCGATTTCCAGGTGGCGTCGCCGTCGAAGACTTCCGCATACTCCTTGCGGAACATGTCGGTTTTCACCTTCTCCACGGCCTCGGCAATCTCCTGCTGGCTGGGCCAGAGGTCTTTCAGGTACACCGGATTGCCGTCCTTGTCCGTGCCCAGGGAATCCTTCGACAGATCCAGACGGACGTTGCCGGCCAGCGCATAGGCCACCACCAGGGGCGGCGAGGCCAGCCAGTTGGTCTTCACCAGCGGATGCACCCGGCCCTCGAAGTTGCGGTTGCCGGAAAGCACCGAGGCCACGGTCAGGTTGCCATCGTCAATCGCCTGCTCCACTTCCTCGGGCAGCGGCCCCGAGTTACCGATACAGGTGGTGCAGCCGTAACCCACCAGGTTGAACCCCAGTTTGTCCAGATCGTCTTGGAACCCCCCTACCCGAAGGTAGTCGGTGACCACCTTGGAACCGGGTGCCAGTGAGGTCTTCACCCAGGGCTTGGTGCTCAGACCTTTCTCGACGGCTTTCTGGGCGATGAGGCCCGCGGCCATCATCACGCTGGGGTTGGAGGTGTTGGTACAGGAGGTAATAGCGGCAATCACCACCGCGCCCGGGTCCAGCCGGAACTTTTCCCCGTTCATGTGAAGCGGCTGACTGGACGGGTGCTCAAAGTAAGCGTCCTGGGCGCCAACGGCTGTTCCACCGCCCTCGGACTCAAGATTGGCCTCACGGTTCTCGGCAGGCCCTTCGGCAGTCTCCATCAGCAGCTCGAAAGACGATTTCATATTCTTCAGGGCGACCCGGTCCTGGGGCCGCTTGGGCCCGGCAAGGCTGGCCTCCACCTCGCCCATGTCGAGCTCCAGGCTGTCGGTGTACACCGGCTCATGGCCCGGCTCGCGCCACAGCCCCTGGGCCTTGGCGTAGGCTTCCACCAACTCGAGCTGGTCGTCCTCACGGCCGGTCAGGCGCATGTACTTGATGGTTTGCTCATCCACCGGGAAAAAACCGCAGGTGGCGCCATATTCCGGAGCCATGTTGGCAATGGTGGCCCGGTCTGCCACCGGCATGTCTTTCAGGCCGTCGCCGTAGAATTCCACAAACTTGCCCACCACGCCTTTCTTGCGCAGCATTTCAGTCACGGTGAGCACCAGATCGGTGGCGGTGATGCCTTCACGCAGCTTGCCGGTGACCTTGAAGCCCACCACTTCCGGAATCAGCATGGAGACCGGCTGGCCCAGCATGGCCGCTTCGGCTTCGATACCGCCGACACCCCAGCCGAGGATGCCGAGGCCGTTGATCATGGTGGTGTGCGAGTCAGTTCCCACCAGGGTATCCGGGTAGGCAATGGTCTTGCCACCCTGCTCATTGTGCCACACGGTCTTGCCAAGGTATTCCAGGTTTACCTGGTGACAGATACCCGTACCCGGCGGCACCACACGGAAGTTGTCAAAGGCCTGCTGTCCCCAGCGCAGGAACTCGTAGCGTTCCTGGTTGCGCTCCATTTCGATGGCCACGTTGTCCCTGAACGAGGACGCATCACCAAACCTGTCCACCATCACCGAATGGTCGATCACCAGATCCACCGGCGACAGCGGGTTAATCATGGCCGGGTCCTTGCCCGCGGCCTTAACCGCTTCCCGCATGGCGGCCAGGTCGACAACCCCGGGCACGCCGGTGAAATCCTGCATCAGGACACGGGCCGGCCGGAACTGGATTTCGGTCTCGGAATGGCGGTCTTTAAGCCACTGCACCATGGCATCGATGTGGCTCCGGTCGACCGTAGTACCGTCTTCGTTGCGCAGCAGGTTCTCCATCAGCACTTTCAGGGAAAAAGGCAGACGGTTGAGATCGCCTAGGGTGTCCGCTGCCTTGGGCAGGCTGTAGTAGTGGAAGGTCTTACCGCCAGCATCGAGGCTGGAAAGGGTATTCAGGCTGTCTTTGCTGAGACTTTCATTCGACATGTGGTGCCTCCTTTTTCGTCGTTGTCCGCGCACTCCGGAAGGCTTGTTGAGAAGCCCTTTCATCAGCGTCCCTGCCGGAAAGCCGCCCCGGAACCGGACAACAGACTGATGGAAGGACTCCCGAAGGAATAGCCATCTTTAACTATTGCAGCAATTTGCGAGAGTTCAACCGCTGGCTGCTGAATGTTCGGAATGCGTACGGTGAATATCAGACCAATGTCGGACAACCTGCCGGGTTGAATACGCCCGGAATCTGACAATAGCCTGCCTGTTAACTGGTTTGCTGCGATCACCCGCGACATCTGTCATCATGAGCTACCGATTTTCTGATGGACCGGGACACGCGCACCTGTGAAACACGATTGCCACTACCACCCGGGCGACCCCGCCAAATGGCACTGTGGAGAGTGCCAGATTCACTACTGCAGCCGCTGTATGCCCGATGCCGACACCCGGCAGCGCCGCGCACTCTGCCCCCACTGCAACAAGGCCATGCGTTACCTGGGGGCGGCTACTGAAGTGGTACCCTTCTGGCAACGACTCGGTGCGTTTTTCCGTTATCCCTTTCATACCGATCCACTGATCGTTGTCTCCATTTTCACCCTGGTGCCGGTGATCGCGCCAGCCAACCTGATTGGTATTGTGATCTGGCTGGTGCTCGCGCTTGCCCTGTTCAAGTACACCTATGCGGTCATCAATCACACCGCGGAAGGCCACCTGAAACCACCCCCGGTGTCCGTCGCGTTCACCGGCAGCGGTTTTGACATTGTCATCCTGCAGCTATTGGTTTTCGTTCTGATGGGCGGACTGGTGACTGCTGCGGCCATGCTCGGCGGCCCGATCCTGATGCTGCTGGCCCTGGCTTTTGTGATCCTGGCGCTGCCGGCCAGCATCATGGTGCTGGCCATGGAGCGCTCGGTGGGGGCGGCGGTGAATCCGATGAATCTGGCGGTGCTGATTTCCAGGATTGGCTCACCGTATTTTCTGCTCTACGGTTACCTGATCCTGCTGACCCTCGCCTCCGGCGCCGCCCAGGACTTTGCCGTCAGTCATTTCCCGGTGTGGGCGGCCCGGCCCCTGGCCGGCTTCCTGAACAGTACCTTCACCCTGATCCTGTTCCACATGCTCGGTTACCTGCTGTTCCAGTATCAGGAAGAGCTGGGATTTGCCTCGGACATTCAGGATGAAGCCGCCGGCCAGGATACCCATCAGCGGGATCGTACCGCACGTTTCGACGCAGACATCGACATGAACCTGAAAGACGGCAACTACGACCGGGTTCAGAGCATGCTGAAGGAAGCCCTGAAGCGGGACCGGGACAACGCCCTGCGGATCGGCCAGCTGTATCAGCTGCTCACAGCACGCAACGATACCGCGGAGCTGTACCGCTATCACCCCAGAATCCTGGGCTGGCTGGCTGACCGCAACGACGGTGAAAGTATTGCGGCCCTGCTGAACACCCTGCAGCAGGCAGAACCGGGTCTCAAGGTTGAAGATCCCGAACTGTCCGTGCGCTGTGCCCGGTCTTTGTATAACCGGGGCCAGTTCAAACCGGCTTTGAGGCTGCTGCAGGATTTCCATAAGCGCTTCCCGGACAGCGAACAGCTGGCGCCGGCGTACCTGCTGGTGGCCCAGACTCTGGCGAACGGTTTATCCCAGTGGGAAAAGGCAACCGCCTTCCTGACATTTATCCAGAAGCGATGCGCTAGTCACCCACTACAGGAGCAGATTGCGACTTATCTCAGGCAGGCGGAGAACCGGGAACCCCTGAAGGGGCCAAAGGCCCGCTTCAGCGTGTCGGAGTGAGTGGATTCGGAAGCGACAATCAACGGAAACCGGTACCCCAGGATGGGGGAACCACGGACAGCTCAAGAGAGACACCGGACCTGCTTCACAAACCGCGCCCTGATGAGCTATTCTGGTTTTTTTGATATTTGGCAAGGCTGAGATCTGAGTGGTCGAATATTCTTTGCCCTTCCCGTAGCAGTAGGTGGCTTATGATTCGTAGTTCTCGCCTGAGGAATCTGGTGTTGGCGCTTGGCCTGACAACCTCCTCCCTCGCACTTGCGGGTTCGACAGACGATGCAATGGACCAGCTTAACGCCATCATGGCGGATGATGAGAAACGGCAGGCCAGCTACGAGGCGGGGCACGACCGCATTCGATTCTGTGGTTATTGCCATGGCGAGGATGGCAATAGCAAGCGGGATTACATTCCGAATCTCGCGGCACAGCATCCGCTATACCTCTTCAACCAGTTTGAAAAGTTCCGGGCCGGCACCCGCGAAGACTATGTGATGTCGAAACTGGCGAAGACGCTTTCGCTGGAAGAGCGGATTAACATCGCGGTTTACTACAGCCAGCAGACTGCCAAACCCCGGACCGGTAGCGACCCGGCCCTGGCAGAAACAGGCGGAAAGCTATTTGCTGGGCGGTGTGCGGCGTGCCATCAAAAAGACGCTCAGGGCTTTCGTGATATGCCGCGGCTTGCGGGGCAGCCGGCGGAGTATCTTGAGATTGCCTTGGAGCGGTTTCAGGACATGGATCCCGAGAAGCAAAGCACGCCCATGATTGGGATCGCCGCGACTTTGTCAGAGGGGGATATTAAGGCTTTGGCTGAGTATCTGACGGAGAGGTAAACCCGCGTAGCTCCATAATGAGCGGGTGGGAACGGAAAACCAGAAAACGCCCCCTGGGGATCGTTTTCTGGCCTGAAGTTAACACCAATTATGGCGGATCAGAACTTCACTCCAGCCCACAACCAGGCCTTGTCCGTATCGACACCAAAGTCATCGGCCGAGAAACTGGCGAACTTGGCGCCCACACTGCGGTTCTCATCAATGGCATACGTCGCCCGAAGACCGAGTTCGCTGCCATAATCAACACTATTCCTATCACTACTGAAGTCCCGATAGACCACCATCAGCTTGACCCCGTTGACCGAGGTCGCAACGGACGCATGGATATCCTGCAGGCCGTCCACCGGGGTTACCAGGAACTGATCGGTCCAGCCGTTCATGGCGTGAAGCGTCGCCAACGGTGTCTGGAACGCATTGCCGTCATCGGAGCCGAGGGTTTCCACACCCGCCTTAAACGTCACTCCCAAGGCTGCTAGTCCTGCGTCCAGGAGCCAGTAGTCCACATCAAAACTTTGGGGATTGTCCCCGTAGTCGCTCTGGCGCGCATACTCAAGTGTGTAAACGGCCTTAACCCCCTCGGTAATGGCCGTTCCTCCATCGAAACGCAAGCCAAGGGTCTGCGTAGACAAAGAGGGTAAATCGGTAAAGTCCAGCAGGTAGCCGTAACCCGTCACCGTGCCTGCTGCCAGCCCCTCATACTGAACATTGAGCACCGGAGCACGCATGCGGAAATCACCCACCGGACTCGCATCTGAAAAAATTCGATTGGCATTATACAAATAGCCTGCGGTTATCCGTGTATCCCGAAGCGAGGTGTTAATGGCGGTGAACCCGTCAAAGGTCTGCTCATTCTGACGCCAGCCAACGTTGCCGATAAAGCGATGGTTGTCCAGCGCAAGACGCTGACGGCCGTAGGTCAAGGTCGTATCCGCCAGACCGCGATAGCGCAGGTAGGCCTGGTTGACCTCGGTTTCTGTAGGGTCGGCCACCACCGAGTGGTCAACGGTGCCGTTGACGGTGCTGTTGTAGTTCTCATCACCTACCGCAGTGACGTTCTCAGCCTCCATGAATAACTCGAACCCCTGATACTGAGCAGTGCGGTAACCCAGGCGTGTGCGGATGGTGGAGGCTTGGGCATTATCAAGCGGGTTGTCCTGGTCGACAAACTCGTAGCGATAACGAATATCAGCCGACGCTGTGCCAGAGGTCAGCGCATCGGTAATGCTTTGCGACGCCACCGGAGTCGCTGTCGAGACCAATAAAATGCCGAGCGGCAAAACCGGCAGCGACAGTTTCCGGGCGCGCGAACTGAAGAGCAGTGATCGTTTTTTCATCGGTATTGTACCTTGTGTGCTGGCTAACGGGTTGCTGACAAACAGAAGCGGATGAAGCTGTGCGAGTCTAGGGCGCTTCAAACCGTACCAACCTTGATGAAAGTCAGCCGAGAGCTCTGACCACCCGGTAAACGGCATATAACAGACCAAAATACCTATAAATAATAACAACCTACCCACATGGTGGTACTTGTTTTAACCTCTCAATCGCTCGTGATGATTAATATCTGCGGATAAGTCCTCAAAAATGCGCGGCTTCCAGAATCTGCTGATAGTGGCGGGCCTTGGGCGTCATCTGGCGTTTCTCAAATTCTTCAGCCAGTAGCCGGCAGGCTTCAGTAGTGAGCAGTTCGTCACCGGTGCTTCTGAGCCGTTCAAAGGCTTTCTCCGCTGCTTTGAGATCATGCTGTTTCAGGCTGCTGAACAGCACCCGGTTATGATCTTCCGCCGTTAATGGATGGTGAGGTTCCCCTTTAGCCAGATACTCCTGCCAGATGGCAATCGTCTGCTCCGGCTGGCGACGGCCAAGGGCATCATTCATCAGCTCCCTGGCACGGTCGCGGTATTGCGGCAGGTCTGGCCGGAGTTTGGCCAGGTGGTAGAGATGTTCCAGCAGGATGGGCCGCTCCGGATAATGCTCACGCAAGGCTTCGAACTGGCGGCGGGCCAGATCAAACTCCATTCGGCCGAGGCTGGCCATGGCCTGGGCATAGCTGGTGGTGAAGCGGGCGTCCTGTTCCTCTTCTTTGGGCTCGAAGAATTCCTCGCGCACCTGCAGCCAGCTTTTGCCCAGCAGCCAGACCAGGCTCGCGCCGGCGATCAGGCCGCCGGCGTGGGCCATGTAGGCGATCCCCGTGGCACCGGCAAACCAGTAATCGTAGATTTCCTTGCCCAGCCAGACCGGCAGTATGGCGATGGCCGGCGCCCGGAAATAGTTGAAATAAACACCCAGGAAGTAGAAGAACCGGATTTTCCGCAAGCCGTAAATGGCCACGTACATGCCCATCAGCCCGGATATTGAGCCGGATGCTCCCACCAGAGGAACGTAGCTGCCGGTGGAGAACGCAGTGAACACCAGGCCGGACAGGGCGCCACACATCAGGTAGGCAAGCAGAAACTTACCCGGCCCCAGAGCCTTCTCAACCGTGAAGCCCAGCAGAAACAGGAACACCAGGTTACCGATGATATGGCCCCAGCCCCCATGCAGGAACTGGTAGGTAATCAGGGTATGGAGTGACAGATCAGCAGGTACCAGCCCGAGCTGGTTGGCACTCAGCTTCTGGAGGTAATTCAGCTCAATGGCACTGCGCTGCTCCTGCCAGTAGGCCCGCTCAGCCTGCGCCCAGATCACATCCTGGTTGCGCAGCAAGTATTGGTGGAACTCCCGGTCCAGCAACAGGTTGGCCGCCAGCCAGACGTTCTCGTTTGCCTCCCGGAGTTGCTGGAACCGCTGGAGTTCGTAAATCCGGCTCTGCTCACCTTCGAACCGGATCTGGCGTTGCAGATAATCCTCGTACGCCGGTGCTTCCAGAACGTGGAGCTCGGCATCCAGATATTGCTCAACCGCCAGTTCAAGCTTGCGGCTGTCGCCGCCCTGGTAGAACAGGAAAACCAGCAGGCTCGCCATCATCAGACCCAGGGTGACCCAGGGCGGGCGCTTCCAGTTGATCGCGTTTTCGGCGGGGATAATCAGCATGGGCGGTCACAATTCATCATAATCTGTCCCGGAAAGTGTGTTTTTTACCACAGCCACGCCTTCTTTTCGCGTTCAAATGGAATCCGGTGTAAAGGTCGCCCCGGGTCAATACCGGAAATGTGCACACTCCCTTATCGACCATTCGCCAATTGCCGTTATTCCTGCTCCCGCCAATAGTGAACAGGAATAACAAGAAAAACCGGATACCCGAAACAAGGATTCTTCAGATGACCATACTCGTATTGGACAACCCGGAGCTGATTGCCAAAGCAGCGATTGCAGCCGGCTTCACCCCTGCGGCCTTTGAGGCCGGGAGCAGGCGACCACACCGGATGAAGTTTCATTACGGCTTCAACAAGCACTCTCTGGACAGTGAAGACCTGGCGTTCCTGAAACAGCATGCCGCCTACCTCAGGCAGCATCCTTCAGTCAGTATCAGGGTCCATGGCCACTCGGACAACTTTGGCCCGGAAGACTACAACCGGTTCCTGTCCCGGTTGAGAGCAAACGCGGTGGCAAAAACCCTGGTGCGGGAAGGCGTCCCAGAGCACCGGATTCTGGTGGCCCATTGGGGCGCGGGTCGCCCACTGGCAACCCCGGAAGACCATGCGGCCAATCGACGCGTTGAACTGGAATACCTGACCCTGGATGTGGCGCAGGCTCTCTAGCAGCCTCTCGAACGAAAAGAAGGGGGCCTCGCCTCCTTCTCTGTAACTCCGCCTCTGTCGCTCCGCCGTTCCTGCCAGTGACCGTAGCTTCAGCCGTAAACCTGCCAGACATTCCACAGCAATAATACCGCAGCAACCAGTATGGCCAACCAGGTCAGCAGAATGCCGATCATCCGGGCCTTATGGAGTCCACCGCGGCCATTGATCATGCCCCAGGCATGGAGAAGGCGGCCGACGACCAGCGCCATACCTGTCCAGTAGATCAACCCACTGGCCACACCGTTGAGCTCTGCAATAGCCAGCATGATCAAACCCAGGGGGGCATACTCAATCAGGTTGGCATGAGCCCGCACCGCGGCCTCGAAATCCCGGTCATCAGCAACGCCAAGTCCCTTGCGGTATTTCAGGCGGAACCTGACAACCCGGGCCGACAATACCAGCAGAAGAATACCAATAACTGCGGCAAACACTCCGGTTACGGGTACGATCATGCTCAGGCCTTCTTGATTGCGCTAACGATGGCCAGCAGCAGGATTGCGCCAACGGTTGCCGTCACCAACTCACCGACGGCACCCTGGGCCGCCAGCCCCAGCAGGCGAAACACAAAGCCGCCGAGGAACGAGCCAACAATACCAATACCGATATTGGCCAGAACACCAAAGCCCCGGCCTTTCATGATAAGTCCGGCCAGCCAGCCGGCGACACCACCAATAATCAGAAACAGAATCAGATTCATCTCTTGCCTCTCCCTGAGGGTCGTTGAACGAAACGATTATTCCCGCAAAGACTGCCCTGTTTCCGCTGGTGCTTCAAGCACTTCCGGTGGCCGGATCAGAGGGTGGCAATGGCTTCCGCCATTTGCCGGTGACAGCGCGCCGTCAGCTCGGGAATATCCCCGATGGTCAGGCCTTCCGTCTCTACCGGAGGCAGAACCCGGACGGCGACCGACTCACGCCGGCCGCGCCAGCCAATGGCCTTATCACGGTACTGCTGGATGCATACCATGGTGATGGGGGCCCCGGATGCGACAGCGGCGTGAAAGGCACCTTTCTTGAATTTCTGGAGTCCGCGGCCCCGGCTACGGGTTCCTTCCGGGAACACCCAGAGGCTTTTCCGGTCTCCCGCGATGGCGCTGGCGGTGGCCTGCATGACGGCAACGGCTTTGTGGGACCGGCCCCGGTTGAGGATAACGTTGCCGCCGAGCCAGAACACCTGGCCAAAGAAAGGCACCCAGACCAGTGCGGATTTGCCAACAGTCACCGTGCGCGGTGGCAGCAGATCGCCTATCACGAACAGATCGTCATTGTGCTGGTGGTTGGCGATGACCACGGTGGGCCGGCCTGTCGGTATGTTCTCGCGCCCTTCGAGGGGCCTTTCCATGCCAAGAAGTGCCCTGCCCACCCGGGCCACAGCCCAGCCCAGCAAACGGTTGTTGTCCGGGTTGAATGGCCGGGCAACATACAGCACCATCGCAAACAGACAGATGACCGGCACGCTCAACCACGCCAGGAATTTTCTGATAACGCCCATGTAACACAACTCTGCAACCAAATTATGGCGCACAAGTGTACGCCAACCTTATATCCTGGTGACAGTGTCAATTTGTTCCCGGGGGGCCGTGATCCCGGCGGCTCGCGCCCGCACCACGTACCTGAGGGGGCCACCCGCATCGACACTGTTGAACGGATAGCAGGTCACCAGCAACAGGGTGCCACCCGGTAACCGCTGGGTGTCAATCAGCTCTGAACGGCTGTCCACCACACGCGTGTTTTCGACACGGTAACTGCGCCACCGGCCATTGCGGCCCTGAAGCCTGATTTCGTTGCCGGTCTCCAGCACATTGAGGCCACGAAAATGGGTGTCCCGGTGCCCGGCAATAATCACCGCCCCGTTGCCATCGTCGTCGCCGGCCAGCCGGCCGGGCCCGAACGCCAGGCTCTCGCCGTGAGTGTCGGCCAGAACGATCATCGAATCGTTCAGCTCCGGTATGGCCAGGCGGGCAACCGGCCAGGTGTCCGCCCAGGGCCAGGGCCGTGATTCCGTCTGCCGGGCCTGGCTCTCTGCCCAGGCAACCTCAAGCATTTCCTGGGCCAGCACCGCCTTGAGCGGAATCCACAACCCGAATACCAGCAAGGTAGCAGAGCTGGTCATCAGCAACAGCAGCAGCCTGGTCACGGAAACGCCCTCCTCTGCAGCAGCACAATCGCGACGGCGAACATCAGCCCGACAAGTCCAAGGGCGATCAGCACGGGCGCGGCGGTTGCGGTTTGCGGATACCGGAGCATTCCCGCCTCGCTCCCCGCCGGCAACAACGTGGGCAGGTTGTCCGGGGCCAATGGCGTTCCCGCATCCCGAACCGGGGTTGTATCCACTGCCACAAAACTGGTGTAGGCCGACATCAATCCATGAGCGACCGCCAGCTTCGTAATAGCCGCTTTGTCAGGCTCCTGGCCGGATACCCTGGCCTCATCCTGCAGACTATCGATTTTCTCTCTGGCCCAAAGGCGATATAGCCCGGTTCCCGGTGCTGCCTGCTGCAGATCCAGGGTTTTCCGCCAGTCCTCGCCACCCGGCAAACGACCCGACACCTTGAGTTCTCCCATGGCCGAAACACCACGCGCCACGTGAATCAGCGGTTCGCCCTGAAACAGATCGCCGGCGCGTCGGGGAAAACTCTCAACACCCGCCTCCTGGCCAGGCCACTGCACCTGGATATCCGTCAGAACCGGTGCTTCCATGGCCGAGAACAGCGCTTGCAGAGGCCCGCTCAGATCCGACGCCGAGTGAATCGCGGTATAGGTACCCCGGCCCCAGCGAGCGGCTTCCCGCATGAAGTGCCGGTTCGGGGCCGAACCGATGCCCACCGTAAACAACCGCTGGTCACCCAGCTGCTGACGGATCTGACGAAACAGGCCGGCTTCATCGCCCACCGCACCATCGGTGATAAAAATCACCTGGCGTACCCGTGGTGACTCCTCTTCCCTGCCCTCGCGATCCTGCAAAGCCAGCGACAGCGCCGGTGCCATTTCGGTGCCACCATCGGCCCTCAGGCGAGCCACATACTGACGGGCACGGGCAAGGTTATTGCCGGTGGCGACCTCCGGCTGCATGAACAGGGCGTGGGTCTGGCTGTTGAACCGGATCACATTGAACCTGTCCCGGGGTGTCAGGGTTTGCAGACCCGCCTGCAAGGCACTGCGGGCCTGGCGGATGGACTCCCCGGCCATGGACCCGGACGTGTCGATCACGAACACCAGCTCCCTGGGCAGAACGCGTTTGCCGATTTGACCCGGCACCAGCATAGCCAGCAGATAATCCTCTCCCTGCCATGACTGATGAAATACCGCCGCAGAAGGCTCCCGGCCCGCCCGCGGCCGCCAGCGCACCACAAAATCCCGATCCATCAGAATACTGCCCTCAGCGGGCCGCACCGTGACCGCCAGGCCATCCTGGCTGGCCTGGCTGGTTGTCAACTGGTGGGACGGACTGGAAACCTCCTCCAGCGGCAGTCCGGCATCAATCAACAACTCAATCGACGCCCGGTGGCTGTCCCCTGCCACATCGGCCGGCTTGACGGTAAAGGGGCTAATGGCATCGGCATCCGCCACCTCGGTCGTAGGCAAAGCCCAGCCACCCTGCCACTGATCCGTTGAAGCCCGGATGGGTGTTCCGGGCATATAACGGGGCGTCAGCGTGGTGGGAAGACTCAGCTCAAACACCCCGGCCTGATACCCCACCGGCTGCTGATAATTCAGCTCCACCGACACCGTCTCCCCCGGCGGAATATTGGCCACCCGGGCGGTGAACAGATTCGGGCGCTGCTGCTCAACATTCGCCGCATGCTGCCCGGCCTGTTTCGCTTTCTCATAGGTTCGCCGGGCCATCTCCTTCGGTTGCACCTTGCCCTCAATCGTCCGCTCCCCCACCTTCATCGTCAGGCCATACACACTGGCCTTCTCCGGCAACGGAAACACAAACACCCCCTCCCGCCACTGGTCACTGGTGTTCCGGAAACTGCGCACCAGCCGGGTGTCGGCAATCAACCCGCTGACCCGGATATCAAACTCACTGCCCAGCACCAGCGCCGGTTCCTGCCACTGACCCTGGCCATCGACAAAGTGAAGCTGGCCGACGTTGTCTGTTACATTCGCCTCGGCATAAAGAGGATGCACAAACAGCATCAGCAAGACAGCGAACCAGAGGCTTACCCCCTCCCAAACACGCCTGGAGTTAAGTTTCTGAAAGCGCGTAAAAACTGAGGCAAGTGCGCGGCTCTTTCCGAAAACGGGGGAGTAAAACCGTAAAAGGGAGTTAGAAAGCATCATGGCGGAATCCTTTTGACTGCATGACTGAGCGAAACACCCCCATTTCAGCAATCCGGAAAGGAACTCCCATGGCAGAATGCGACAAACCGGCCACAAAAAATGATGAATTATGGCAACAACGCCCTCCGCCCTTGTCATCAATACCTGCCGTGGTTAAATAGATACTCACCGGCCAGGGGAAACAGCCGACACCATGAAGAAACACCTTGTTCTGATTGAGGACGAACCCGCCATCCGCGACAACTACCGCGCCGCTTTCGAGCGCCGCGGCTACCGGGTATCTGCCCATGGCGACCGGGCATCGGCCTGGCAGGTGCTGCGACAATCGCTGCCGGATCTGGCCATTATTGATGTCGGCCTGGGAGACGAGCCGGAAGGCGGCTTTGCCCTGTGCCAGGACCTGCGCTCACTTTCGCAAACCCTGCCCATCATCTTCCTGACCGCCAGGGACAGCGACATCGATTCGGTGCACGGCCTGCGCCTGGGCGCCGACGATTACGTCACCAAAGACATGAGCCTGGACCACCTGCTGGCCCGGGTTACCGCCTTGCTGCGCCGGGCCGATGCCTGGGCCGAAGCCCTACAGAAGCCGGACGAAGTTCTGCAACGGGGCCAACTCGCCCTCAACGTGGATCGCATGACCGTCGCCTGGAACGATGCACCCATCGACCTGACCGTGACCGAATTCTGGATGCTGTATTCACTGGTTCAGCACCCGGGCCACGTCCGCAGCCGGGAACAGCTGATGGAAGCCGCCAGCACGGTGCTGGACGACAATACCGTGACCTCCCACATCAAACGCATCCGGCGCAAGTTCCTGCAGCTGGATGAAACCTTCGATGGCATCCAGACCGCCTACGGCATGGGCTATCGCTGGAATGCCCGTGAGGTCTGAGCCTTGAACCTGAAGCGCCAGCTGCTCGTTGCCAGCCTGCTGATGCTGCTGATTCCCTGGGCAGGTCTGCAGTTTGTCCTGGAGCTGGACGATGCCCTGCGACAACAGGCCCGGCAACACCTCCGGGAACAGGCCGAACGGCTGGCCGAGACCGCCGGCGATCTGATGATCGGCATGCCCGCAGTGGCCTCTGGTGAACCCGCGATTTACGTTGAACCTCTCACCGGTACCATCAACCTGGACGGCTATGGCGACGACTGGCCGGGCTATGACGAAGAAAACCCACTCCGGAATTGGCAGAGCAGCAACGCTTCCGGCTCCGGCCTGCCAACCCTGCATTGGCAGGCCGCCACCGACCAGCAAAACCTGTACCTGCTGGTCCGTGTCACTCCACGCCAGCCGGTGTTCTTCAACCCCGGTAATCCGGACCAGCCCCACGACCGGCTCAGACTGTGGCTGAAGCCCGACATCCAAAGCGTTTCGCCTGACCAGTCAGCACTTTCCTGGCTGATCCGCACACCAGCACCAGGGCAGGTTTATGGCCTGATCGGGGCCACCCTGAAACCGGACTACCGGGTTTCCAGCTTCTGGCAAGGTGCGGGCGATGGCTGGCAACTCGAGCTGAGGTTACCCATGCCCAAGGGCCGCAGTCGGCTTGGTTTTGCGGCCCTTTGGGGAGAGCGAGGGAGCGGGAACCGGGAAATGGCGGTCTCAACCCCGACCGACCCGCTGCCGGTACTGGTCAGCCGTAACCTGGCCCTTGAACGGCAACTTGAACCGCAGCTGAACCGGGGCCAGCGCGCCCGTCTGGTGGAACCGGCAGGCTGGGTTATTGCGAGGCAGAGTGCCGCTTCTACCCCGCCAGGTCCGAAATTCAACACCCTCAGCCCGCTTCAGGTGATGGAACAGATCAGTCTCAACGCACTCCGGGCGCTGGTGCGCTTTTACCAACCGGAGCCAACGGCCATCCAGACCGGCAGAAACCGGATAGACACCGACACACTCCCCGGCGAAGGCCTGGTTCGCCACGAGGATGACAGCGTCTGGCTACTGACCACCCGGCCGGTGTTCGGTGGCCGCACACTGATCCTGGAACAGTCCCTGGATCAGCTCCTGACGCTGTCCGGCTCTACGCTCGGCTCAGTCATTGCCCGCAGCACCCTCATTATCGTGGCCCTGACACTGGTGCTGCTCGGCTACGCCAGCTGGCTGTCGTGGCGCATTACCCGGCTGCAACGGGCGGTCAGCGCCAGTATTGACGAGGATGGGCGGATAACGGGTACGGTGCCGGACTCCCGTGCGAAGGATGAACTGGGCCAGTTGCAAAGGCATTTCAGCCTGATGGTGGATCGCCTCCATGGTTACAACCGCTACCTGGAAAGTTTTTCCCGGCGCCTCTCCCATGAACTGAAAACACCGGTTGCCGTGGTGCGCTCGTCACTGGAAAACCTCAGCCATTGCGATTCTGAGGCCGAGCGCAGGCAATACATTGAGCGGGCAGCCTCGGCCACCGAACGTCTCCGGCAGATACTCCATGGCATGAGTGAAGCCGCCCGGCTGGAACAGAGCCTGGACCACGCCGACAAGGAACCATTTGACCTGGCCGAGGTCGCAACCCAGGCCACCGCCGCCTACCAGGCACTGGATAGCGGCCATCGAATCCGTTATTCCGGTCCGGAAGCGGGCCTGCAGATGACCGGTTCGC